>OZ246009.1:0-2250792 GCA_965230535.1 Parvicellaceae bacterium
ACAGGCTATACAACGCATGAGTATTATACTAGTAAAGACTTTCCCACGATTGTTGGCAGAACAGGTCTTGAAATGGAAAGATTAGAGGTCGAGCCGAATGTTATACAAGCCTTAACAGGAGGAGAAGAAGTCGACATCATGGGCGCCAGCCAGGGTTTTTCTATTTCGAAAAACGACATGCATGGTAAGATGAAGCAAGTCAGTTCTTATAATGAGGCAGGGCATGAAACGTCTTCTGTGTTATATGAATATAAGGATGTTAATGATGAAGTAAAAACCATCGATAGAGATGGGGGCATCTCTGATAAGGTAATCGGTAAGGACATAGACATTGTGGTTGATGCGCAGCAAACTACCACCGTTTCTCAGACGGAAGCATTTAGTGTTTTTGCAAGGTATAGTGGTGGCGGACTTCCTGCAATTGGAGCCGGAGTTAACTTATCTAAGGTCAAAGAAGGCTACGTCCTTCACGGTATCACCAAGGTGATCCATAATTACGCTGTGCTGGACAAAGTAGTAACACGTCATTTGGGCTCAGAAGTGACTCAAAGAAACCTGGCGTATGATGAGATTACCGGGAATGTTTTGGTAAGCTCTTCCACGAATGAATACAATAAGGAAGTTTATAGCACAGCTTTCCCTTCTCACTGGTATTATGACGGGATGTCTAATGCGTGTTTGACCTATAACAATCACTTGGAGGGTATATTTACCGCTACAAGTGGTGAAGTAGATCTGACGGGTACAGGCTATCAGGTTGAAGATTTATTTTTCCCGGGAGATGAAGTTTTAACTGCTGATGCTGAAGACCAGACAAACTGTTTTAAGGCTTGGGTGTTGTCCATAGATGAAACCGGAAATACAATGGTTTTGATTGACGAAGATGGAACACCATTGAACTATCCGGTTAGTGGCATCAAGGATCTTAGAGTTACGAGATCTGGTCACAGAAACCAACAGATGATTCCAATGTCTTCGTTTGCTTCTCTGGATGATCCTACAGCATCTGCTAACCTTGCCATTCCTGATGACGTTTTAAATGCCAGTGCAGTGACTTTTTCCGAGAACTGGAGCATTCTGGGGGCAGTGGAAAATGCTTGTGGTAACACACCGTCAACTTGTCTGCCTGAAGATGGTGATATTATAAACCCATACACCAAAGGAGTGCTTGGGAACTGGCGAATGAAAAAGAGTTTTGTGTATCAAATAGACAGAACTGAAAACTCCACAGCGTCTGCAGTTGATATTAGAACAGGAGGAACCTACGACGACTTTGTTTCATTCTATGAATATAACAGTAGTAATTCCGACTGGTATGCCGTTAACAGTGCTGATCACCCAAGTCATAGCGCAACGGATTTTGAAAATTGGCTATTGGTCAATACCGTTGAGAATTATGATGACAATGGTTCAGCAATAGAGGCCACAGATGTGATTAATAGACACTCTGCTGTGTTGTATGGCTATCATAACAATAGCAGAACTGTGCCGGTTGGGGTGGCAGACAATGCAGAGGCCAGTGATTTGGCTTTTGATGGCTTTGAAGACTATGCTTACTTTGACCACAATATCAACGGGGCCACTTGCAGAGCAGCAGGACATCTGGATTTCACAGATGCCATTGGCGGAACAGTTACAATAGCTGATGAGGAATTCCATACTGGTAAACACTCTCTTAAGCTTGAGCCAGGTGATGAGGCTTCTGTTTCAAGATCTAAGTCTTTGTGTGGCACAACATCTCCTTACACAAGTTCTGGTTATGAGCTTCAATGTGATCAGCTCTTAGATAGATTTTATCCACAGACGGGAGACTACCTTGTTTCGGTTTGGGTGAAAGAGGTAGCTATTACACCAAATACCAACAAAGTAGTTCCAAAAATTGAGATCACATCTACACCATCCGTTGGAAGTCCAACAACCGTAGCCATTACAAGTATAGGTGATGAAGTTATTGAAGGCTGGCGCAAACTGGAAGGCGTTGTAAGCTTGTCTGGATTCCCTGGCTGTATTGAGGTGAGCCTTCAAAACAATAGCTCAAACCACCTCATTTATTACGATGATTTCCGAATACATCCGTTTAACTCAACGATGGTAAGCCATACATACGACCCACAATCACTGAGGAAATGGGCCGATCTGAATGACTACAATTTTGGAACCATTTACGAGTACAATGAACAAGGTTTGTTGGTAAGGGTGAAGCAAGAAACCTTCAAAGGAATTAAAACAATTAGTGAAAGCCGCTCAGGTTTAACCAAATAAAGGACTGACTATCATGAATACACGAATAGCTATTTTAATTTTCGCACTCCTGAGCATGTGTCATGTTTACGGAGGCACCCAGACCTTCCAGGGAGTTTTATTGGGTACCAATATTTCCACGAGCAACCAGATCCACCACCAGGATAGTCACTTGCCATTGATGCAAAGCGATCCTTCTGGTTGGTCCTTAGACTTTAAGAACCACTCGGTAAAGAACACGGTAAGTTTACAATGGAACCGTAACCATTTGGATGTTTACAACCAGACTTTTACAACGACGGTGAGTCTTTTGATCGAGTATGAGAAAGAAGATTTTAGCGTCCATACGGAAACCGTAAGTTTAACGGTGAGTGGCGATTTGGTAGGTGCCACGAGTCAGGAACTGGACGCGTTCACCTTTGAGGGTGGCCACCGAGTAAAAGTGAGCATTTTAAGTGTGACGGGCTCAGTAGATGATTTGATTTTGAGTAGTGAGATCTCAGTGGAGCGTTACTACATATTTGATGAGAGTCAGGTGATAACAGGTTTGAGCAGTGTACAGAATGTCAGCACAGATAACAACATAGAAATTCGTTGGACGCCATTGGCGGATGCAGAGTACTACGATTTAGAGTGGGTATTTGTGAATGACTATGATGGGTCGGGAGGATATTTAACAGATGCAGACTTAAACTATGATTTTAGGCGAAACAGCACACGTATTAGATTGAGTGATCATTACTACCGCATGGCCCCGATCTTTGAGCATGGAGTGATTGCTTACCGTGTGAGAGGTGTTGGTAAAAAGGGGGCAAACTTTGAGCAGGACTCAGAGGGTGCCTGGACCACGACTCAGGCAGGCGCCTTGACATTGCTAAACAGTGCTCATAAATTTTATGTAACCAGTCCTCACCAGAGTGATGGGATGAACTGGAGCTACAGTGCAGCTTACACAGAAGGCGGCAAACAATTTGAGGCGGTGAGTTACATGGATGGCTTGATGTTCAACCGTCAGAATGTAGGTAAGAACTACAGTGAGAACCAGGCGATCATCCAGGAGACCTATTATGATCACCAGGGCCGTCCTGCTTTAGCGACCTTACCTACGCCGGTTGCAGAAACCGATATGGACTTTAGAGAAGGGTTTAATAAAAACAGTTTAGGGGCCACTTACAGCCGAGCGGATTTTGATATAGACAATGGTTCTGATGCCTGTTTGGTAGACACAGATCCGATGGATGATGACTATGGTACAAGCAAGTACTATTCTCCCAATAATACAGACAAAGATGAGTACCAGGCTTATGTTCCGGAAGCTAATGAGTATCCATTTGTGAGAACGGAATACACCCCTGATAATACCGGGAGGATTCGTCGTCAGGGCGCAGCAGGTGATGACTACCAGCTGGATAGCGACCATGAGACCCACTTTTTCTATGGGAGTCCCATGCAAAACAAAATCAACGACTACTTTGGGACAGATGTTGGCCATGCAGATAAATACCAACGCAACGTAGTCAGAGACGCCAATGGACAGTTATACATCTCTTATGTAGATATGAGCGGGAGAGTTATCGCGAGCACGATGGCCGGAGCGGCTCCAACACAACCAACAGACCCTGCTACCCTGTCCGCCTTAAGTTCTAATACAGGCGCTACTCAGGTAACAGGAGAATTAATCAACAGCACCACGCTTCAGGATAATAGCACCTTTGGGCAGTTAGAATTCACCAAGACATTTACCTCAGAACATGCAGGGGTTTATAGCTTTCAATACTATTTAGAGCCTGGCCAGCTGGATGATACCTGTTTGACCAACAATGTATGTTTTGACTGCGTGTATGATGTACACATTCAGGTTGTAGACATCAACTGTGGTAATGTTGTACTGGATGAAAGCTCAACAATCGGGTCCTTAACCTTTGATAGTTTGTGCAACGGCAGTTCATCATTTAACTACGACTATGTTGATTTAGAGGCGACCCTTGGCATAGGTGAGTACCAGGTAAAAAAGACTTTAACTGTAAACATGGATGCAGTAGATACCTACACAGATATGTACATTAGAAACAATGATTGCTTATTGAGCTATGATGATTTCTATGATGCTTACATAGACAGCACCGACTTTAGTGGTTGTGGTTTAACGCCTTGCGAGCTTTTTTGCTTAGATAGCCTTGGGACCATGCAGCAATACATCAACAATGGGGGTAGCGAAGGAGAATACAATTTGGCCTGGGACGCCTGCTTAAATGCTTGCACAATCTATAAACCATGTTTGGGCTATGAAGCCAGCATGTTATTCGACTTAAGTCCTGGGGGTCAGTATGCTTTATACGATTACAACGACAGCACAGGAGTTTATACCGCAAGTGCTTATGATTTATCGATCCTGAACACGAGCAACGATTTAGAATCTGGCAGAGACTGGAAAGATCCCTACTTTCCCTATGAGAATTCAGATGGGACGGCTTCCCTGATAGAGAACTCTTCGGGCAACATGGTGGCTCCAACAGATGTGTCCATCACCTTAACAGACTTTATGGAAAACTGGCAGCCCTCGTGGGCCAAAAGTTTATTACAATCCCATCCGGAATACTGCTACTTAGAGTTCTGTTATGACAATGAGGCCTCTCACCAGTACGACAGCTACATGCTTCAAACCAACACTTACCAGGAGGCCTTGGATTCAGGATATTTGAATCCGGTAAACAGCTCGGGCACCCCAACAGGGATTGGAGCGAACACCTCCAACCAGGACGATTACTTTGTGAGCGGAGATGGGACGATCACAGAGATGCGTGATACGATACGCACCTTTTACAAACTAGACAACACCACATTGGACATGTGGGACATGGCTTGGTTCATCACTTACTGTGGAGATGATACCACAGATGCTGCCATCAGTGCTTGTTTGGCAGGGATGGACTATGGAAAAGATTCTTGTACCAAAGACCTGTTATGGCAAAACTTTAGAAGCCTTTACCTGTCGGCCAAATCCTTCTTATACAACGAAGATCAGATAGACCATGCCATTACAAATGGTTGCTACAATGGTTGTTTTGGAGTGGCCTCCTATAATTCGGCCAACGATCCAAACCCATACAATGGCACAGATGCCCCTTGTGACAACGCAGGAGACTATGCAGATAAGACCCCAATTTTCTATGACATTAAACAACATGACTACTATGGTCTGTCCCTGTCGGCAACCTTATCACAGTTAGACACCGCAGTGGCCTCCCAAATGGACACGGTTTGTCAGAAGAACTGTGAAAACCAGGCCGATGAATGGATAGATGCCTTATATGCCTGTTCGCCAAGCTTAAGCACATCAGACTCCACAGACTTCAGAAACGACTTAATCGATTTGTGTGTCCTTGGATGCAACGAAAACCACCCACTTGGCGCGATCACTTTGCCATCGGGCACAACGATGACCAGTAGAAAAAGCACCACAGTAAGTTCTTTTGACGACCTGCTTGAAGATTACTACGGCTCAAGCTATGAAGACGAACTGTGCAACGTATACTTATTGAACTCCCCTGGGATCTATAATGATTCAACGAGTGTTTACAACAGTTTTACAGACATGGACACCTGTGCCTGTGACAAGATCATGTATGCCTACACAGTTTATCAGGATTCCTCATTGGTGCCATCACATGTGACCAGCAACGATGAGATGTTTACCTACCTGTATGGCTTTCCGGCAGGTGGCCACTTAAACGAACTGGCTTGTGTATGCCAGAGCGCCTGGACTCAGACCCATGGCTCAACAGCCTACAACGAGACTTTGGCCTGGGGAACAGCAGCCGATAACTTTTTGGATACCACATCAACTGCCATAGATGTCCCATCGAGCATAGCCTGCCCAAGATGTGTTTACTGTGATCAGGTGAACAGCCATGTCTCAGCATTTAACCTGGCTTACCCTGATGCAGACACCACAGATAGGTATACCAACATGTTTACCAACTACCTGAATGAGAAACTGAACTTTGACTTGAGCTACGATCATTACCAGGACTTCATAGATTCATGTGCAATTAACGGCTCAGCCCAGATTTGTAATGTACCAACCTTCTCGGGGGCATCAGATACCTCTACCTGCATCTCCGAGTTGATAGCTTTGGCAGAGTACAATGCCCAGACGGCTTATGATGCTTACCTGGCCCAGGTGAAAGAAGACTTTAAACAAGACTATGTGGCCCATTGTTTAGATGCCGCCACCACCAGCGAGAGCATGGACATGCAATACTATACCTATGAGTACCATGCCACCCTTTATTACTACGATCAGGCCGGGAACCTTGTACAAACCGTACCCCCGAATGGTTTAGATGGCAGCTTTGTGTCCACCAACGTGGATGCAGATCGTCCAACACCAACGGTGAACACGCCATCTCATACATTGAGTACTCAATATCGTTACAACAGCTTTAACCAGGTCATCGAACAGGAGACCCCTGATGGCGGTAAGAGCAATTTCTGGTACGATTATGCGGGCAGACTGGCCTTGTCCCAAAACGCCAAGCAGGCAACTTATGTGGGCAACTACTATTCTTATACCAGATATGACGCCTATGGCCGAGTGATAGAAGTGGGTCAGTTGAATGCCTTAAGTGCGATCACAGAAGCCGTGGTAAAAGATCCTGCACAATTAGAGACATTTATCACCAGCGGCACCCAAAGACGAGAGGTAACCAGAACTTATTACGACAAGACCTTAGATGCGAGCATAGCCTCTCAGTTTAACAATGGACAAAACTACCTGAGACTGCGCATAGCCACGGTGGCTTATTATGATGCTTACACGGGCAGTGATTTGTCCTACCAGCATGCCACTCATTACTCTTACGATCCTCATGGGAATGTAGAGGAAAGCATCCAGGACTACCCAAGATTGGAAGACCTTGAGCAGGACATCAAGCGCACCGAATATGAATTTGAGTTGATCTCAGGTAATGTGAACAAGGTCAAATACCAGGCCGGAGAAAAAGACGCTTACTACCACAAGTACGAGTATGATGCCGACAACCGCATCAAACGAGTAAACACCAGTGAAGATGATTGTACTTACGACATGGATGCAGAGTACTTCTACTACCAACATGGGCCACTAGCCAGGGTAGAAACTGGTGACCATAAGGTACAGGGCAGCGACTATGCTTACACGATCAATGGCTGGTTAAAAGGCATGAACTCCAACACTCTGGACAAGAGCAGAGACATGGGTAAAGATGGTGGCACGGGCTATAGCTCAACTTTTGGCAGCCTTCACGGTCATGTTGGGGTAGACAAACTGGGCTTCACCCTTGGTTATTACGATGGTGATTACAGTGCCATCTCACAACCACTTGCAGCCAATAATTTTGAGGCAGCTTACAGTGGCAATGTCTTTGGGAACGCCTCAAGCAACCTATACAATGGCAATATCAGACACATGGTGAGTGCCATAGGGAGCTTAGACATCCTTGGAACGGCTTACAGTTACGACCAGCTTAACAGGCTCAAATCCATGGATGTGTATGAAGGCTTGGATGTGGCTAATAACACCTGGGCAGTAACCGGAAGTGCCACCACAGACTACAACACCACTTACGCTTATGATCCTAATGGGAACTTAACGACCCTCACCAGACGCAATGCCACAGGAGCCTTGATGGACAACTTTACCTACAACTACACCACAGGAACCAATAGACTGGACTATGTTGCGGATGCAGTTGGGGCGAGTCTAGGAGCCGATTTGGCCAACCAGTCAAGTGGTAACTACACCTATACTGAAATAGGTGAATTAAAGAGTGATGCTCATGATGAGATCAGTGATATCGAATGGCGTGTAGACAAGAAGGTAAAGAAACTGACCCGAACAGGATCTTCAGGTAAAGAACAGATAGAGTTCGAGTATGATGCCATGGGCAACCGGGTACTGAAGCTAGTAAAACCATTGGTATCAGGCGTTGTACAATCGGCCGACAAATGGACCTATACTTACTATATGCGAGATGCGCAAGGGAATGTGATGGCGATTTACAGTTCCAAACGAGACATTAGTGATACGGACCTTGAAGAATTTACTCAGATAGAGGTGCCCCTGTATGGTGCCAGTAGAGTGGGTCAATACCAAAACAATGAACTCATAGCGACTTATGATCATGGCAGTTCCAGCAACACATTAGAGGCTGTTATAGCTGATGAAACAGGCAGGACCTTGGGTAACAAGATGTATGAATATGCCAACCACCTTGGGAACGTGCTTCTAGTCGCCACCGATAGAAAACTTGCAGTAGATGTAGGCAGCAATGGTACTATTGATTACTTTGAGCCGGAGGTGATGCAGGAGATAGATTATTATCCGTTTGGTATGGAGATGCCGGGCAGGAAGACTGTGAGCAGTGATAGATACAGATATGGATTTAATGGTATGGAGCAGGATGCTGAGTGGAGTGACAGTGAAGGAAGTTCTTATGACTTTGGAGCAAGGTTCTATGATGGTAGAATAGGAAGGTGGAGAAGTAGAGATCCATTAGAAGCTAAATATCCTTGGTGTTCTCCTTATGTATTTGTAGCTAATAAGCCTATAATCTTTGTGGATCCTGATGGCCGAGAGATTGTATGGGGCTTCCATGAAGGAGATGAGAAGCATGTTACATTAAGCAAAGAACAAAGAATTGCAAATCTTAAGGTCTATGAGAATGTGACAAAAATGAGGTTACTATCTCCGGAGTTTGACCAGGTAATTAGGTATCTTGAGAGTTTAGATCAAAAAATATTTGTAACATCAGGTACCCCAGAAATAACCAAAGAAGGAAATTATAGGGAATATGCAGGTAGAGTGAACTATGATAAAATACTGCATATAGACTTTGTTGAAGACCCCATTACAGGTACTATAGCTGAAGAGTTTTTTCACATATTTCAACTTTTGGAATATGACATGCTTCAGCTGATTGAGAATGCAGATAATTATATCGATGATACTAAGCACAACGTTCCATTTATTGAAGCTG
The DNA here is from genome assembly GCA_965230535.1 of Parvicellaceae bacterium. GTDB lineage: Bacteria > Bacteroidota > Bacteroidia > Flavobacteriales_D > JAUILH01 > JAUILH01. The sequence goes on from OZ246009.1 coordinate 9,261, forward strand.
AAGCAAAACTTTTTGATTGGATGGTACTGAGACAAGTAAGAAAAGAAGACATACTGCCTTCAGGTTATTATGATGGACACACAGGGGAGTTTGACCGTAAATTGGGTACCAGCTTTTCATTCCATTTATCTTATGAAAAAGGTTTGGATATTGAATCTACGGAAATGAGAGATTTTATTGGAGAGAGGAGCTCCGGCTGGGAAATATGGAAAGTTGCGTTTAGGGATCTTTTTAAGGATAAAACTAAGTTAGATGGGAGTCCGAGCTCTTATTCAGGAGAAATAAAGGGTGGAAAACCAGAACTCTTAGAAAGACTAATTAATGATAATAGCTCCTCCGATAATTGGGATCATAGAAACGGAAGTATAATAGAGAGTATTCCAGAAGATCAGACGTAGAAAAGTGGTTCGATTTTTGGTGTGATGAAAATAAAACAAAATGAAAAGCATATTAATCATAATTATTACAGCTATTACATGTCAGCTATTTGGACAAAGTAGTTGTGACCTTGACAAGTTTGATTGGTTTTCCCAAAGAGATTATAATCAAGGAAGCAAAGATGCTGCTTCTGATGACACATTAAAAATATATGTCTTTTATAGAGAAGAATCTAATGACGATTGTTACAGATGGTTCCTAAAAAACAAATGTAGTTCAGAGATGACATATTCTAATAATAATGTAAGTTATCTTTTGGGATACAATAACTGCATGCGTAGTAGAGTCATTTCTAAACACAATATTGATCCCCTATTAGGACATTGTTTTCCTGATTCAGCGATAGATTTTGGGATTATGGATGCTGGGTATTTTAACATTAAAGAAGCATTGCCTCTTTTAGTAAATAATTTTTTCGTTAGTAATGACAGCCTTTATGTAGATATCCCAGAAGAAAAAAGACATTTTTTTGATAGTTTAATCTGCTATAATGGGAATGATACTATTAGAGGTAAAGATTTATTAACCGGTGTTCCAAATAAGTTTGAAAATACCGCTTGGAAATTTGATCTAGAATCTTTCAAACTAAACTCAAAATTTTGTGATGTTCATGCTGTCTCAGGAGTATTGGAAAAAAAGGTTACCTATAGAAAACGTGGTAGTGTCTCAAAGGATCACTTAATCAAAAATTAACGATATAAAAACCTAATCAACCATCATCAGTAAAAGAATAGTAACCATTAGAACTAATAATTAAATGATCTAGTAACTCAATATCAAGGAGATTACAAGCGTTTTCACAGCGAACACTAAACCAACTCTTTAACCTCCACTTCTAGATACTCAGCAACTCTAAGTAAAGTAGTATAAGAAGGGTCTCTCTTTCCTTGCTCCAATCGTCCGAAATGCACACCGGATTCGTCTTGTGGGTAGTGTCTCAAAGGATCACTTAATCAAAAATTAACGATATAAAAACCTGATTAACAGAAGGAAGAAACTAGCAATCTATACTTTGCAAGCGAAGGGTGATTACATATCACCCTTTTTTAATGCCTTAAATCTTCTAAAAATGAATAAATAGGTTCTATGTGTCTCAAAAGATCACTTGAAAATCACACAGACACAATATGTCAATATTGTAAGTCGAAACAGTTAATTAGACGTGGATTCCAGAGAAATGGAAATCAGAAGTACTACTGTAAATCCTGTAAAAAGTATCAACTCAAGGCATATGAAAGAAACGCTTATCAGGCAAATCTTAATCAGCGTTTGACAGAGCTTCTAAAAGAAGGCTGTGGAACCAGAAGTATTTCTAGGCTATTGAATATCTCACCTCAAACAGTTACTAAACGGATACTTGAGATTGGATCAAGAATAGTAAGACCGTCAATATCAAAAGGGAGAACCTACCAAATGGATGAACTCATTACCTATGTCCATCAAAAGGCAAGAAGAATATGCGTGGCTTATGCTATAGATTCAGTAACAAAAGAAGTAGTTGATTTTAATGTTGGCAGAAGAAATAAAACGATATTAGGAAAGGTAGTGAATACTCTATTGTTGTCAAATGCTAAGGAGATAAGAACAGATAAACTGAGTTTATATTTAGGCCTTATTCCAAAAGAGCTCCACAAAGTAAAACAAAGAGGCATCAATCATATAGAACGAAAAAACCTAACAATAAGAACACATATTAAACGATTGAATAGACGAACAATTGCTTATTCAAAGAGCGTACTTGTTTTAACTGCTATTTTAAAGATCTATTTCTGGGCTTGAGCGATAATTTAATTATATTTAAACATAACTGAAAAATATCTTTAGGATCGCCCGTAGAATGAAAAATAACAAGAGAGGGATAAAGCATCTATACAACTACATTTACACTCTATTATATCAATATTATGAAGAAAAAACAGATGAGTCATATCTTTATTCATGGTGTATTGTAGCTATCTCATTTTTAGTAACAATTTTTACTCTTTCGGCTCTTATGTTCCTTTCTATATATGTATTTGAAGGCTTTCCTATGAACTTATCAATAAGCGCTGTTGGTATTCCCCTTTTCTTAGTCGCAATTCTTTTAAATCATCTATACTTTAGAAATAACCAGTACTATGTTAGTTTAATAGAACTGACGGATTGGAGTAACACTAAACATAAATTAAACTGGAGAATTCTATTAATTTCGTTTTTGGGATTAATTGGATTGACAGTTTTCTTTGCTCAAATTCTTTTTTTGAAAAGCACTTGAATGGTCGTGTCTCAAAACCATTAATAACTCCCTAAAAGAAGCCTAGACCCCAATATGGATTTTATCAAAAGAAATAGATGGATTATTTTTTGGTTAGCTATTTTTACGCTTCTGTCGATATATCACATAAAAGAGGAACAGCTTTTTGAAGAAACTAAACAAGTTCAAGCCGTAGTGGTTAAGAAAAAGACAATAGCCAGACGCATATATGTGACTGTAAGATACAAGGTGGACAAAACGAATTATGAAGAGGATTTGAGCCTTTCTATCCCAACAGGGGAAAAGATAGAGATTGGTCACAATTATTATAAAGTATGCGCTAAAATCGCCAGATCAAATTAGGTTTATTAACAATAACTATTCGAACTAATAAAGATGAGATTAGAACTAATAATTAAGTGATCTAACAACTCAATATCAAGGAGATTATAGTATTTTTGTCTTTGCAAAAGACAATCACAACAATTCGTTTAAATAGTATATGATACTAAAGACAATTTTAAGCTTTTTAATGCTAACACCTCTGTTTAACTCTTTTTCTCAAGACAGTCTAAAAATCTATCTTAGAGATGGAACAATTAAGTCATATAACAAAGTATACGGTGGAATAAATTCTATTCATGGGAAGAATCTTGACAAAAGCCATGAGAAACATAAGAGCGAAGAGGTTCTTTTCTATGAATCACGCTCAAACTCCTCAGGAGTAAAAGTATTACATTTGAAGTTCTACCGTAAAAAAGGAGAACTATATTATGGTACAAGATCAACACTAGTACATGCATATATATATACTGATTCTCTCATAATAAGTCCTGCCCTATCTGGAGAAGCTAGCTTTTCCTCTGCCACAAGTCAGTTCCAGACTTCACATATTGTAGACCTTACAAAAGTTCTAAAAGGGAAAAAAGACAAAGGGATTGTTTATTATGGAGGGCTTATCAGTCCTGAAAAAGTGAAAACACTTCTCTTAAAGAATTTTGCGGACTGTGAGGAAGCGAAGGATATTATCAATAGTTATGAAGGGAAGGGAAAAAGGAAAATGAATTGGATGAAAATCATCATTCGCCTTCAAGAAGCGTGCCCCAAACAATGTTATGATCTGGACAAATTAAAAAAACAGATTGACTTATTGATTGAAAAACAGGAATCTAGGTAGTGTCACAAAAGTGGTAGTGTCTCAAAGGATCACTTAATCAACCATCATCAGTAAAAGATCACTAATTCGTTACAGGTGAAACCAGAAGATATTAAGGAATTGTTTGAATTGGCAGAGAGCTCATATCATGAGTGTATTAAGAATTGTGAAGATGGAGAAGAATCAGAACTTCCCTCAGGACTAGAACTCACAGATCTTATTACCTACAGAAACAAGATTTCCAAAGTTCTTTATAAACAAGGTGAGATTGAAAAGCCTTTTTATAATGTTATGCTTAGACTGACTTTGGGAGACAAGGCTCCATCCTTTTATGGTGCATATCATATTTATGTAAGAATTGAAAATCATGAGATTTTTGATGATTACTTATATTGGGATTAGTAGGTAGGAGCGTGCCTCAAAACCACGCTCCTAGAAGGAAAGACTATGATCAATATGGTCCCCCGATGGACCCTTCAAGTGACAACAAAATTAAATAGGCATGAAATCACTATTTCTATTGAGCTTAATGATCTTTTGTGTATCGTGTGGTGCGCATAAAAAAACACTTGGTTCATTGAATAACGAAATGAAAAACACTTCTAATCTTAATGACCAATCATTGATTATCGATGAAAAGTTATTTGGTGAGGTGAATTTTTATCAAAAACATTATAGTCTATTTCAAAAACATTTAGGTGAACCTAATGAGATTTTATATAGAGGAATGATAAAAGGGAAGCCCTATGGGTGGACTTCAGAAAAAGGCATTCATGGTAAAATTTTACAAAAAAACCATCCTTTATATGATCAGTTATATATGGTTTTTAAGTATAGAATAAATGATTTCAGCTTTGAACTCCTTTTCTACAAAGAAAAATTACAATTCTATAGGGATGAATACTTTAGTGGTGACTGCTATTGCTTTATTAGTTTTAGTTCTAAAAAGCGAATAGAGGTTTCTGCACCTCTAGAATAGATGGTAGTGTCTCAAAAGTATTGATTGAAAACGAAAGCTCTGCTAGGGATAGAACGGCCTGTTTGAGCTCTTGAGAGAAATGCTATGACATTGAGACCATAAAAGCAACTCTTTTGAAACTACTTTAGGATAACTAATGTCGTTATTTATTGTCCTCGGAAATTTAAGTTTAGCGGTGGTTTTATGCATATAGAGGGGCTACAGGTCCCATACCAAAATTGAAGAAGAATCGGCATTCATGTTATGCCTCATGCCAATATAAATATGGTCATTGTATATTTCAATGGCCTTTATTTGACCCGTTACCGAGCTGGAAAACGGCTTCCAGCCATTTTCAGTATGGTAAGCCACATTTTGCATACCGTTATGATTGAAATCCCCTCCAACCACAATAAGCTGCTCGTTCTCTGTAACCACAAGGTCCTCAATAATTCCCTGTCCTCCCAGACCTCCGGAAACCGATTTCCAGTTAACACCGTTCCATTTAGCTATTCCTCCTGTTCCTGCGACTCCGCTTGCTGCTGAAAAAGTTCCGACAACATATAACTCGTTATCGATAACGAGCATTTTTCTTGCGGGGCCAAACAACCCAGACCCCAGACTATGCCAGGCTCCATTGGCATATCTTGCGATAAAATTCAATGCAACACCTCCGGAATAAATGAAATCACCACATGCATATAATTCCCCATTGTACATAATCAAGTCACGTACTTTACCATCAAAACCGGGACCAACAAGAGAGTAGGCAGGAATTGGTTCAAAAATGTCTGAACGTGGGACGAACCGAATAACACCATCATAATTGCTCAAAGCCATACTGGCAAACAGTGTATCAGTATGAGGCATCTGGCAAAATGCCTGAAAATCCCCAGGTAAACTAGCATTAAACTGAGAGAACCAACCACCTGAAGAGCCTTTACTGAAAATCCCCTCATATGTGCCCGATCCAAGGTTAACACCTCCTGCAACAATGGTTGTATCACCTAAACTAATCAACTTAGTGATGCCATAGGGAGTTGAATTAGGGTAAATTATAGGTGTGTTAAAAGTCATGTAATAGCTCAGATCGAATGAATTGTCAGGCCCTATTTGGGCAGCAAAGCCATGTTTGCTTCCAAGATTGGGGGTGAAAAACTCTCCTCCAACCCATAATTCACTTTGATGATTTTCAAAATCATGTACTAAGCGACGAAAAACCCTCACCGTGTCCCAATAATAGTTCATAGTCACTATGGAATCATCGACACCAGACTCGACCACTTCCTCTTCTTCTTTTTTACATCCGTTTGTGATAGCCAGAATGACAAAACTACCAAGGACAAATTTTATGAGATTAACTTTAAACACGCTGTTCATCTGATTTTTAGTGACAAGTCTTTTCGAAAGTATAAATATCTGGTCTAAGTTCCTATTGTCTTTATCTTTTAGTTTTCAGAAACAACAGGCATTTCCAAAAGTAACCCCCTACTTCCCAAGTACCTTTTCCTCTCCATTAAATACCACCGTAATGGCCGTTTCGGAGAAACTCAGGACCTTAACACCTTGTGAACTTTGTCCGGCAGAATAGAAATCTTCAATGCCGTTTATGACCAGTACCGCCACAGCCTGTTTGTTTTTGGCGTTTTCTATAGTGCCTTTAAATACCAGCTGAGGCCATGGAATCTCCTGGGGCTCTGTTTGATCTTTTTTAGTGTTTCCGTTTGTATGCTTCCGATTCGCCTGGTCGTTTTTAGTATTGTGAGTCACGGCATGACTGGTGTATTTGCGTTGTTTTGTTTTGGATACTCTGCCTAAAAATGGATCGCGGTAAGCTTCTTCCATAAGCACATAAGCTTTCTTGCGTGGCGCATTTTGATCGGAGCTCAAAATTTCCTGGGTAGAGGACGAGTCTTCTACCTGCTCTTCATCCCCAAAATAATCGAATGCGCGCATGCCCATGTATGTCCATACGGACAAGACCAGCACCAGCAAAACGATATTTTTAGGACTCCACTTTTTTTGCATTACTGAATGGTAAAGCTATTATAGCTTGAGAAACTTCCAATGTTGCCCGCCTCATCAAAAGTCTTGGCACGCCAGTAGTAGGTGCCAATTGTTGGAATGGAATCCAGATAAGAACTGCTTGAGGAGGTTGTAAATCGTTTGTAAAGCGTTGTTAAAGACGGATCGGTGTAAATGTAAACACTGTCTGCCAAAGGTGAAGGATACGCCCCATTTTCAATTTGCTGTGTCCAGGTATAAGTAAAGCTTTGGTTCGGACTAAAAATGTCTCCATCCGGAGTGATTAAAGTTGGTGGATCCGGAACAGTTAAGTCTACTCTAAATGTTCTGGTAGAATAGGATGTACTTGAAGATGTGCTGGAGTTTGTTGCACGAACTCCCCAGATATAATCACCTTCGCTTAATGCATTGGCCAGCGTATAGCTGGTTCCTGATATTGATGAGGATTCCACGGTGGTTCCGGTTAGGAAATCGGATCCTGTTTTCACAACAACATCATAGCCATCAGCAGAGCTTAACGACAACCATGAAAAACCTGGATAGGTTTGGTTGGTGTAACTCGCATTAAGTGGCAAAATCAAGTCAACCGTTTGGCCACTCACATCATTGGTAGAATCTATTTGAATGATCCTGTCGGTAATGTATGGCGTCTCCGAAGAGTTATTTTCTGCACGCATTTTCCAGGCGTATGTACCCGGCTCAAGGTTGTAGAAAAACTCTGTACCCTGTACCACGGAGTCAAGAATAAATGCCTGAATGTTGTTGAAATCGGGAGAGACCAACTGAATTCTGTACTGGCTTGCGCCTTCCACAGCTTCCCACTTGAAGTGCACCTGCTGAATGGTAGACTGGTAGTTGGCTTGTGGAATGATCACATTCACCGTCTCTTTTGAAAGGTCGCGTTCAAAAACGTCATCCCGGCAAGAAGACAAGGTCACAACAAGACCTATCAAACACGATATGCTAATTAATTTTTTCATAACTCTGGATATATAGTTCTGAGAACAATTCGTTCTTTTTGGTTCTGGGGTTTTTAACTGAGAAATATCTCGATGATGCCAACTTCATACCTGAAGTGTTGGTCTCAAGGAAATAACTCAAGCTCAATAATTCCTGAAAAGGGCCTCTGAAAACAGCCTTGTGTGTGTAAATTCGATATCCCTGCTCGTCTATATGATGCGCCTTGGGCATGCTGATGAGTTCGCAGGAAGTACTATCCTCATGCTCACTAAAGTAGGCAATCAATTCTTTGTTGATGAGCTGAAGGTCTTTTCGGTCTTTACCTAAAATTCGGTCTAAATACAGAAGTTCCGATTCCAACATGGTCATTTTCTGCTGCACGTCTTCATCACTGTCTAAAGATTTGAGCGATTGAAGATGTTGGTACTGAGCAACGGTCGGTTTAATTTTTACCTGATACACCATGAAACCAATGATGAGCAAGCCTCCAATCAAAATGAAGGTTTTGATGCGATATGTCAGATTATTCCAAAATGCCATTAACCTTAAGTTCTATTGTAAATTCAGAATAATTTGAGCGCCTGTCTTCCTCATAATTCGAAATGACAGCTTCTTCAACCCAAGCATAAGTTTTGATGGTGTCTAACCAGTTGTTCACGATTTGAGCCTCATGGCACCGCCCGGAGATCTCTATTTTGTTTCTGGAGAACTTGAGCTGCTTTTTGGATTTAAAATTGCCCGAAAGCCCATCGAAATTGAGGTTTGTTAAAAGAATTTCTGTGGGAGTTGAAGCCGCAATCACGTCTGCATAGTAAGCAAAGCTGCCCTGAAGATGCATTCCGCTTAGGTTTAAAAACTGCTGCTTCACGGCTATCTGGCTGGCCAGACTCTTGTTGTGTTCGATCTTGTCAATTTTGTCGTTTTGAGCCAATTGAGCAGCTTGAATATCCTGATTCAGTTCGTCAACAACATACATGTTCCCTAAAATGGCCACCAAAATGATGAGTAAACCGGCAATTTTAAGGGTGATGAACAACTGTTTGTCTTTTTGTTCACCATTGTTGATCTCAATCTGTTCGTCCAAAGAACTTTGCTGATCGAGAATGCCGGTGAAGTAGTTGAGTGCGGCACTGTAGCAAGGGATGCTTTCTGGTGAAATCTGGTCATCTCCCAATTTCAAGTCCTGACTGGACTCTTCTATCAGAAAATCATCTATCTGGTCGTTTTTCTTGGAGAAAACGTAGTTGTGAACGTGCACATTGTCTTCTTCCTTTAGTAATGCCAGAGAGCCCAAAACGCCATCGCCAATGTAGGTGTCTACCACAATGTTTTTGCGTGGAATCGTATTCAAAACCTCATTGAGTCGGTCTTTTCTAATCGCACTGGCCAACAAACCCTGCCCCAGCTTTACGTATTGAATATCGAACACTTCCAGGTCGCTGTTAGACAAAAGTGCATTGAGCGCCAATTTTGGGGTCGGGTCAATGATGTTGTCCAGTTTACGCGTGACAATTTGAGAGCCTCTTAGGATTAAAACCACTGGATAATCTCTTTTGATGAGTTTCTTTAAAGGCTTGTCTAGCGGACCCGAATGAACGGGACTGGATGTGATCTTGTTGCCCTTTTTACTGACAATTTCAAGATGATAGGAGGCCTCCTCCGCTGAAGTGAAATTAACCTCCAGGGCGTACACATTTTTGACCGATATGCTCAGTCCTTTACTCATCTAGTAGCTCACTGTAGGTTTGATGAGTAGTGTCAGTTTCGATTTGGCTGTGTCCTTCGTACGCTTTCCAAAAATTCGCTTCAAGAGCGGAATTTTAGTCAAACCAGGTACGCCACTGCCACTGTCCGACATACTTTTTCTGTCGAGACCACCAAGCAGCAACATTTCGCCATTCTTAACTCTAATCTCACTGGTAAAAGTTCTGTTAACTGTACCAATTGGACCGGTATCTCCCACACGCTCTGTAAAATCTTTTTGATCTACGGTGATCTTCAAAGTCACATACTCATCGCTGGTAACAATAGGACGAATGCTTACCGTAAGGTTTGCGTTAAGCGGCTTATAGGTTCCGGAATTTGTAAAAGCCGTTTGGCCATTCCCACCGTTGTTAATTGGTACAAGAGAGTTGTTTGCCTCAAAGTAATAGTCCGTTTCGCCAATGCTCAGTGAAGCTTCAACACCGTTTAGGGCAGAAATTGAAGGCGTGCTCTTAACTTTCAGAGTTCCGTTTCTTTCCATGGCACTGATGCTCATATAGATGTTTGGAGAAACAGCCCCAATGTTGATGATGCCCAAACCATTTAATCCATTGATCAGGTTATTAATGGTTTGAGTTGACAGGTCAAGGCTAATGCCCGACTGATCGTTGATGATGGTTCCGTTGGTAGAGGTTACCGGGTTAGGGTCTGTCCCAATACCGGCTTGCACACCTGTTGCGAAAGAGTTGGATTTTTGAACATCCAGTATCATCACACTGATCAGAACATTTGGAACCACCTGATCTAATTCTTCTACCAATTCCTCAATGGCGTGTACCTTCATGGCCGGTCCGCTAACAATGAGCGAATTGGTTCCTACATACTCCATCACTTCAACGCCCTCTTTCATGTAGGCGGGGAGTAGCTCGGAAATTTTTTCAACCACACGGTTTTTAATTGGAATCACTTTGTTGGCCTTCATGCCTTCGAAAGAACTCTCACCAAAAAGGTAAACCCCATCGTAGTTTTTAAACCCATAAGGCGTTCCTGTAAACAGGTACTCCATCACCTCTTCGAAAGTTGCATTTTCAATAAACACCTGCGGGCTCCCCTTAATGTCGCTGGCCACAAAATAATTCTTGTTCAGCTCCTTCGCAACTTCAGAAATAATGTCGATCAAAGGCACGTTTTTGGCACTTACCGAGATTCGGTCATTGGTTCTGGAAACGGATAAGTCACTGCTTTTACTGCCATTTGCAGAGGTGTAGTTCGTATTGTTTCTTCCTTTGTTCTTGTTGTTTTTAGGATTGGGAGCTACCACACTTTTTTCCAGAACATAGAAGTTGTTGTCCTTTCTCACCTTCATGCCGTTGGCAAAAGCCAGCATTTCCAGAGAGTTTTCCAATGGTCTGTTTTGAATGTAAACGCTTACCGTCTGGCCCTTTACAGCCGGATCTAAAATGATGTTGGCAAAAGTTTTTCTTGTGATTTCTCTCACCACCAGGTCCAAAGAATCTTCCTTCAAATCCAGAGTAAGGAAGTTTGTTGAGTCTGCATAGTCAATCTTAAGATCTTTAGACACGTATTCTTCGGTCTCGATAATCGGTATAAATTTTCTGAATGAGAGAATGCTTTCTCCAACCTTTACCATGTCCAGAGAATACTCCTGGCACAAAAACATGAACACATCAGACACCGTGGCATTGGTAAAATTGTTCACGATGGAGCCTTCAATGTTATTGGCCACACTCACATTAAGTCCATGTGTATTGGCAATGGCTGTAATAAACGACTTTAGACTTGTACCGCTTACCCGAAGGTTAACCGGCTCATCTAGACCGGGGTACTCCACAGACATAGCAGTTAGCTCATTCCGAATGGTTTGAAATCTATCCTGCGATAGGGACAATACGCTTATAGCGCATAAGCATAAACTTAAGACCAGTTTTTTCATATAAAATTTAAAATGTGAGGAGCAGGGGATATATCTCTTCGTAAGAAGTCCTACCTTCTTTGAGCAGTTCAACAGCGTTGTCCATCAATGAACTAATGCCCTTTTCCTTCAACTTAACACGTGGGTTAAAACTACGACTTTTAATTGATTCTTTTAGTGCTTCATTAAGGCCAATTACCTCATAAACAGCTTTTCGTCCTTTGTAGCCCGTGTAATGGCAATTTTCGCACCCGTTAGCAGCATAAGTTTGCCCGATTTTTTTCGGATCAATGCCAAACTCTGCCAGTTTGTGATCTTCAATTGTGCTTGGTGTTTTGCAGTTGTCGCAAAGCAGTCTTACCAGTCTTTGAGCGATGGAAGTATTTAAGGTATCTGCAATCAAATAGTCGGGAATTCCCATGTCGGACAATCTTGAAATGGTACCCCAGGCTGAATTGGTGTGGATGGTGGAAAACACCAAATGTCCGGTTAGAGAAGCCCGGATTGCCATTTCGGCGGTTTGCCTATCTCTGATCTCTCCTACCATGATGATGTCCGGATCTTGTCTCAAAAAGGTTTTTAAGGCCTCTGCAAACCCAAAGTCTATGTCTTCATTTACCTGAACCTGATTGATGCCGTCCAGAACGTATTCAATTGGGTTCTCCACCGTCATGATATTGACGTTGTCGGTATTCAGTTTCTTTAATGTGGTGTACAGCGTGGTCGTTTTTCCTGAACCTGTTGGACCGGAAATGAGCACAATGCCATTTGACTTGGAAACACCTTGCTCGTAAGTCTTGAGTTGCTCTGGTCTGAACCCCAGTTCACTTAGTTCAACATTGGCGGCTTCACTTTCCAGTATCCTCATCACCACTTTTTCATGCTTGCCATGCACAGGAAGAATGGATGCACGAATGTCTATGTCTAATCCAAACTCTCTCAGGTCTAGACGGCCGTCCTGGGGCCTTCTGATCTCCGCAAGGTTGGCACCAGCTTTCAGTTTAATTTGGTTGGTGATGTTTTTATAAGATCCCTGGTCAATAGTAAAACGGTGAATCAGTTTCCCATCGATTCTGTAGCGAACACGCGCCTTGCTTTGGTAATACTCTATGTGAATGTCGCTGCTTCCAAGTGCTTTTGCTTCCGAGATGACTTTTAAAATGATGTTGTCTGTACCACCGGAAACAGACGCCAAAGATTCAACATCAGAGTTGGTTTGACGGTAATACTTCCCCAGTGTTTTATTGAGGATGTTGGTGTCTATCTCTTCAAACAGAATGTCCTTTCCAAACAGAATGCTCAATTCATTTTTTAAGGCAGCATCATTAAATTGGTCTGTGTAAAAAGTAACTGAATTTCCCTGATTGTCTTTTGGTAAAATGCGGTATCTCCAGGCTTGCTTAGGACTAATGCTGTTAACCTTTCCTTCCTCTATTTCAATAAAATCACTCATAATTCAACACTCGGTTCATGCAGTGACAATTTAGTCCAAAATTCCGTAATAATCAATAGTGCACAGATCAGAGATAACAATCCCGCAAAAGGAATTTTAAGATCATCCTGTTTTTTTACTTTGGCGTACAAAACGCCCAGCAGAATGCCACTTACGGCAGAGGCAATAAACACGATTCTGAAAAGAATTGGAGAGAACAATGGAATCAGGGCAAATAAGATCAAAATATCACCCATACCAACACTCTGAGAAACAGTGGAAAAATCGCCATACTTAATGGCTGCAAAGAGATAACCAATTAACAGCAGCAATGCGAGAAAAATGAAGTTGTATTTCAAGGCAAAAAAGGCGTAGTCAGATTCGTGCTCTAAAAACAAGGCCCAGGTTCCAAACAACAAAATGGCAAAAGGCAAAAAAGTGTAAAATAACTTGTCTTTAAAGTCCTGATAAGCCAGAAAAATGAAGCAAAGCGCAATAAGAATTTTAAGCGTAATGAGCACTAGTCCGGAGTCACATTGGTTAGCTTCCCATCCTGATTGATCTCCCACACATCATGTACACCATCACCATCAAAATCCTGCAGAGCAGTTGCCCTTGCTGTATACGTATTTCCGGAAGCGCTTACGATTTCTACACGGTAAACAGCTCCACCACCTTCATTGATGGTTTTTTCCGGAGTAAAATCAAGTTCTGCTATATTGGAAGTGTATTTCGAGAACTCATAGAAATATGTTTTCTGACTGATGTTCAGTGATCTCAGGGCAAGCTTGGCCTCCATACTTTTGGCTTTGGTAACCACTTTTTGTTTGCTGGGAATGGCCATGGACAAGAGGATACCGATCAACAACATCACGGTGAGCATTTCAGTTAGCGTAAATCCCGCAACTTTATGCTTGCCAAATGCTTGTATCCACTTTTTTAGTCTCATAGAGTCAAAAATAAGGTGTTTCGATATATAAGTCAACATTTTGTCGATTTGTTGTAAATTTGATGGTATGAGAGCGCTTCTGTATATTCTCGTTTTGATGACAATGAATAGTTTCGCGGGTAAACCGGAAACTTATGTCATTCCCATTTCCGGAGATGGCTATTCTGCCACTGTTGAAGCGTATCAATCTGAGGTTAACATAAAAGTGGATAATGAGCTCACCTACTATTGGGTAAAATCCAAAACCATTCACTCATCTGTTGGTGGTTATTCTGGTTTGTTGTTGCATGGCCAGTTTAAAAGCAGCTATTCAGATGGTCAGATAAAGGAGCAGGGGCAGTACAGAAACGGACTGAAGCATGGTGTCTGGAAACAGTGGTATACCAATGGAGAGTTGAAGGAAGTGCTGACTTATCGTTCAGGAAAGCTCAACGGAAAAGCACTTAAATATGATCCGGAAGGACGTTTGCTTCTGAGTGGGAAATACAAGAAAGGAAAGCGCCATGGAGAGTACCTGATTTACGAGGAGGGAAAGATTTCCAGCAAGAAGACTTATAAGAAAGGAGTTGAAGAGGATCAGGCAGCTGAAAAACCGGAAAAAATAAAAAAGACAAAGGAGCCAAAGCCTAAAAAGGAGAAGAAAGTACGCCCGAAGAAAGACAAGGGCACCGACAAGAAAACCAAAAACAAAGAAGCTTCTTCTGAAGAGAAAAAAAGCTGATGAAATGGTTTTCCCATAAATCGAAAGGCGCAGCACTCATCTACGCTGTATTCATATTATTTATCAGTGTTATTATTGGAACGGGTCTGACTTTGCTCTACGGATTCGAAAAAAAACAGGAAAAATCCATTGATTTTCAGGACCGGGTGAGAAGGAATGTAGACTCAGGTTTAAACTTGCTCTTAAGTTCTGATTTAGAAGATTATCCCGAATGGACCATTCTTGATTTGTTTGAGGATGAAAGGGACAGTGTTGAGTTAAAAATTATTCCATGGGGCGTTTATGAAGTTGGCTTGTGCAAATCATGGTACAGAAACAAAAAGGCACAAAAATCGATACTCATAGGTGGCGAGAAACAGGTAGATTATTCACTGTATCTGGCAGAGATGAATCAGGCCTTGTCGCTTGGAGGGAACACAAAACTTTCGGGCATCTGTTACATTCCAAAAAAAGGCCTCAAACGAGGGAATATCGAAAACCAACCATATGTCGGGTCAAATTTGTTGTACGGAACCAGAAGAGAAAGCGACCGTTCTTTGCCAAAAATGGATCTGAGGCGATTCGAGGAATTCTTTTTCATCTCTGAATCGGATGAAGATTCGCTCGTGTATTACGATAATATGATTTCGGAGACGATTGACAGGTCCTTTTTTGAGCCTACTGTGGTCGTAGAATCTTCTTACAACATGACAATTTATGAGAGCACATTAAATGGCAATGTCAAAATTCTATGTAATGGTGATTTGAGTATTGGCGGTGATTCTAAGCTCGACAATGTCATCATCTACTGCGACAAATTATTCATAGAAGAAGGTTTTGAAGGCAGCATCCAGGTCTTTGCCCGCGATTCCGTTTTCATTGAAGATGATGTTCACTTAACATACCCCAGCGCCATCTACGCCAAACAGTTAGGGGAGGACAAATCCGCATTTGTGCAGGTCGGGGAACGTTGTTCTGTTTCGGGTGAAATCATTGCTTATGAAAAACAATTGAAACGAGATAACTGGCCTTTGATCGCTTTTGGAGAGGAGTCGGTTTTTCAGGGGACGATATATTGCAATGGCTACATAGAACTTAAAAACAGTTTGGTGGCAGGCAGTGTTTCGGCACTCAAAAGCATTTATCATGGTCAGTCGGGAATCTACGAAAACACCTTTGTAAATGCGCAAATAGATCAGACACTAATAGACGAATCCTTTTTGGGAGGCATCTGGCACAGTTCGTCAAATAAAATGAGCATATGCGACTTAAACTAGGACATAAATCCAAAGGCTCCATGCTTCTGGAGGCGGCTATTGCCATGACGATTATTGCGATTTGTCTGGCAATTTCCTTTGCGCATACGTCCAGTTTGTTGAGGTCGGATAAAACGGCCATTAAACTCAAAGCTAAAATGGCTTTTGATGATGTCATCGATTCTCCCAACCTGAAAGAAGAGGCCTTTTCCTATGAAGGATTCCAGGTCATAAAGTCTGTAAGTGCTTATAAAGGCAACGATAATTTAGTGTTGATTACGCTAACCGCAGTCGATGAGGACGACAAGGTTTTTTTAGAATCTAAACATTTAAAAAAACTGTCTGTTTATGAGTAAGGTAAAAGGCTATACATTGGTAGACGTTCTGTTTGGAATGATGTTCATTGGAGTAGTGGTAGCATTGTCCATGACGGCCTATTCCCTGATCTTGAAAAACACCTTCTCCCTGAATAAAACGAAACAAAAAGTGTCCAGAGAGATGAGGCTTCATAGTACGCTTAACCAGGATTTATGGCGGGCCGACAGCATTCGGACTAACCCTGAAGGCTTCATGATTTATGTGGACACCAACGAGATTTCTTACACCGTTTCAGATGAACACTTCATCAGACAACAGCAGACGGTATTGGATACTTTTTTGCGGAAAACCGAATTCTTCGATTACGAAGAAGGGAAATTGGATATTTCATATACCTTGTTTGGAGAAGCGTATTCAAATAGCTACTTTAACTCAAAATCGGTTAAAGACAATGTAAACCAGCAAACCCAGAAGCTTGTCGATAGATATCAGTAAATACAATAAGCAGTCTAAGAAAAAGACATCTTTGGGAAAATCCAAGGTGAGCAGCGGTGGTTTTGGAGACATTGAAATCCTGGGAGCCAAGCTCAACGACCAGAAGAAATTGAAGCTGTTTTCGGATTTACACATCTTAATTTCTTCGGGAATCGACCTGAATTCTGTGGTTAGTCTGCTTAAGGAAGAGTCCGAATCTAAAGCAGAAATTAAAGCATTTACCGCTATCGACGAGCAGATCAAAAAGGGTAAATCTCTGTCGGAATCTATGGAGTTGAGCGGTCTGTTTTCCAAATATGAATACCACACCATTAAGATCGGGGAGCAGACTGGTCGTTTAGATGTGGTTTTAAAAGAGCTGTCCGACTTCTATGAGGAGCGTGTCCGTTTAAAAAGAATGGTGATTCGTGCACTGTCGTATCCGGCCATTGTTCTGTTCATGGCCATGGCAATTTTCTATTTCATGTTGCAGGTGGTCATTCCAATTTTCTCAGATTTTTTCGCTCAGCATAACAAGGAACTGCCCGGCTTCACTCAAAAAGTCATTTCCATTTCTAACAACATAGATACCTACTTGCTCATCATACTCATTGTCATTGTAGGAGCTGTTGGACTTCACCAAATGTTAAAGAACGTCACGGCTTATAGGCGAACCACAAGCCAAATAGTGCTTTCAATTCCTTTTGTGGGCAAGCTGATCAAAGAAATTCATCTGTCCCGGTTTTGTCAATCCATGGGCTTCTTAACAGAGTCTAAAGTAAATGTCATAGAATCGCTTGAACTGGTCTCCAATACAGTAGAATTTTACCCAATTCAATCTAAAATTGAGCAGATCAAAAAAGATGTCATTGCCGGAGACACCCTTCATGCAGCCATTGCCAAACACAAGATTTTCGGGAATCGACTACCAGCCCTCGTTAAATTTGGTGAGCATAGCAATCAGATGGGGAAATTGTTTTCTGAGCTGGGCAAGCAATATGCCGCCAATATTGAGCACCGTACAAAGATCATTTCTAATGTGGTAGAGCCTGTTTTAATCGTTCTCATAGCCGGAGCCGTGGGCGTCATCATGATGGCCATTTACATGCCAATGTCCGAGATGGGGGATGTGGTGGAGTAGGTTGTTGGGTTGAAAACACCACAGTTAATAGGCCCTTGAAACCTCTCCGTTTGTGTAGAAGTCTTATTTTCAGTAAATTGCGTTAGAATATCTTCTAACCATGAAACTATTGACCAAAACACTTATTGCCTGGTGTACTCTCATGCCAGCCGCTCTAATCGCCCAGCAACCTGGATCGGGATATGCTTTAAACTTTGATGGAGTCAATGATTTTGCCAATGGAAATGGCGTGGATCTACAGGCCCATACAGACAATTTCACCATAGAATTCTGGGCGCAATCAACGACAACCAGAACCGCTCAGGCAGAAACCAATGCCGGTATTTCCGGGACAGGTGGAAATGGCCAAAAGTATGCTGTATTTCCTTCACATGGAGGGGCAAGTAATGCCGGAGTGGGTGTTTCTATAGGAACAAATGGAGTGAGCGTTTATGAGCATGGCTCAGGGTATATGCCGTCGCTTTTAGTGCACAACCAAACTCTGAACGGTTGGAATCACATTGCGGTTGTTTATACAGCGAAACAGCCAAGCTTATACATCAATGGTATTCTTGTGCGCACCGGAGTTACCAGTGCAAGAACGGTTTGTTTTCCCAGCGCACGCTTAGGGGGGCATCCCTATGGTTATCATCAGGGAGATATTGATGAGTTCCGGGTTTGGAGCACATCAAGAACACAAACTGAAATTCGAGATAATATGTGCCGGAAGTTGACAGGTGCAGAAGCTGGTCTGGTGAGGTATTATAGGATCGATGACGCTGCAGGAACAACAGTAACTGATGTCACCGGAAACCAAAATGCGACCATGTCAAATATGGCTCCGGCCAGTGATTGGGTCTTGTCAGGAGCTGCAATTGGAAATACCAGCGTGCATTCCTATCCTGCCAATTGGGGAGGTAACGCACTGGATTTTGACGGCTCCAACGATTATGTGAATGGCTTTGCAGGTGATCTGACTGCAATTACAGATAATTTCACAATGGAAATGTGGGTGAACCCTACGGGAACCATCACCATTCATCCGGAGCAAAACTGTGCAGGGTGTATTTCCGGAACGGGAGCGCCAAATCAGAGATACGCCATTTATCCTCAACACGGAGGTGCTTCTCCAGGTGTAGCCGGTGCAGGAATATCTGTTGGCACAAATGGAATTCAAGTGTATGAGCACGCAGGTGGTTATATGCCGGCAATGGCAAGTTATAGTGGAACTATCTCTGGATGGAATCACATAGCCGTAGTATATACCGCCAAACAGCCAACAATTTATTTAAATGGGGTTCTTGTTCGAACGGGGCTGACAAGTGGCAGGGTCAATGTATTTCCCGGATGTCATATCGGCGGGATCATATACGGGTTTTATCAAGGGCAAATTGATGATGTCAGAATTTGGAATCATTCCAGAACTCCTGCTCAAATTGCCAATAGTATTTGTACTGAGCTTACAGGCACCGAAACAGGTTTAGTGAGGTATTACAATTTTAATGATGGGGCAGGAACCACAGCAGCAGATGGAACAGGAACATTTAATGGGACCTTAACGAACATGGCTCCGGCCAGTGATTGGGTTTCCAGCGGGGCAGGAAACTGTGTGGGTAGCCCATTATCACACAGCTCTCCTGAGCTAGATAATCTCACTATAAGCAACTTTTCGGGCTTCACAAAAGGTGTTCACATATACCATGTTGAAGCTGTTCCAAATGACATTACCGGTATAGCAGGCTTAGGTGATAACGATCACTATTATGGTGTGTTTAAATCAGGCGAAGAACTCGCGACAACCTACACTGCTACGTACAACTATACAGAAAATGACGCCTTTCAGAATTCCTGGCCAACCATAGATGAAAACAATCTGAGACTATATACGCGTAGTGATAATGCAGCAACCCCCTGGACAAACTCTGGTGCGGCAATTAACACAACGGCAAATACTTTAACCGCCACAGCGAATAGCACAGAGTTTATCATTGGAATTGTTGGAGGAAGTGCCTTGCCTGTTGAGTTAATCAATTTTGAGGCTGAACTGGTAGATGGTCAGGTGAACCTAAGATGGATCACAGCAAGTGAAGTGAACAACGACTATTTTATAGTTGAAAGGAGTGCTGATGCAATTAATTGGGAGGAACTAAGCTATGTCAATGGTGCTGGGAATAGTACAAACACATTAAATTACATGGATGTAGATCCATCGCCCTTGTCTGACGTATCATATTATAGGTTGAAGCAAGTTGATTTTGACGGAACAAGTACCTTATCAGATATTAGGTTGATACGAAACACAATGAATAAAGAAGTTGTGATGGTTTATCCGAATCCCATCAATCAAAATGAAGATTTTTTCATTGAAGTGGGAGGGTTTTCAGAAGCAAATTTAAGAATTGAAATTCTTGACGTAGGTGGTAAAAAAATCTATGAAGCACCACTGCTTATTGTCAAAGACGGAAGTCATTCGAAACATCATATCGACAAAAACCTGAATTCAGGATTGTATTTTATCAGAGTTAAAGGAGACACTCAGTCTGTGGTTAGCAAATTTGTGATTAGGTAGTTGTTCATCAATCTTCCGTGTGGCCCTACAAGGTCATAATAAACTCCGTAACTGTCATACCCTCAGGCATCCTCAGTTTTTTAGACAGCCTTATCTTCGCTTTTTTAGCACTGTCTGGGGCAATAAACAGAGTTTCCGCAATTTCTTGATTAGACAGATTAAGCTTAAGTAAAGAAGCTAATCTTAAATCATACTGGGTTAGTTTAGAGTTAGCCTGCTCTTTAAGGCTTTTAATGAATTGAGGATAAAAAGTTTCAAACTCAAACATAAATCCAGACCACTCTTGATTAGAATTGATTTTTGAGATGAGCTTTTCAGAAACTTCTTTATAATCATCTCCCAAATTTTTTTGTACTTCCTCGAACCCTTGTAAAAGCTTATTCTTGTGCAGGATCAGCTTTTTAGCGTTGAGCAAATCTTTCTCCACAATGGCGTTTTTCATTTTCTGATTCTCTATCTCAATCTCTTTAAGTTTTAGATTTTGTTTTTGAGCTCTTATGTATACAATCAATAAGATGGCTAAAAGCACCAAAACAACTACTCCTGACAGAAACAGATATACCAGATTTTTTTGCTGTCTAATGGTGTATTTCAACTCAATGTTTTTTCTTTCTTTTTGCTGTATTTGCTGGCTTTTGTGCTCCAAAATGCTTCTTACTTTTTCTTTCTGAATCCGAATGATTTCTTGTTCGGATAAAATAGAATCCCGGATTACTTGGTTGAGTTCTAAAAAGTGAAGTGCTTTTGTGGGAAAGCCAGCCTCTTTATTGAAATTATACAGGCGCTCACTCAATGTTTTTGCCAACTCTAAATGGCCTGATGCAATCGCTTCTTCAACGTTTTTTTCCAGAACCAGACTTTTGCTTTGTGATTTGTCAAACATAAAATCCAAGGCGTTAAACTGTATTCTACTAAACTGATCCTCTATTGTGGTGTCTATCTCACTCCAATAGTGTTTAGCACTGTCTCTTTCATTTAACCGAATAAAAAGCTCTGTTAGACCAATCAAGACCTGATTTAATTCAAATTTTTTATTGTTTTTTTTGAAAATTGAATAGGCTCTTTTGTTGAAATACAAAGCCGAATCTAACAGCTCTTTTTTTGCCATCATACCCGCCATATTGGCGTACACATTGGCTTTATAATTGTCTCCGTCATTGTAGCTCAACGACTCTTCGTAGAGACGCATAGCAGCATCATAGTCCTTAGAAAACTCCAGCGCTATTCCTTTATTTGAAAACAAATGCGTGATGTACAAATTGTCATTCTGTTTAGACAAATCAATTCCCTTGTTAGCTTCTATTAATGCATATCGGTACTCTTGAATGCTATTGTATATAGAACTCTTAATGACATGGCCATATATTTTCTCTTTCGGACTGTTGGCAGGTAAAAACAAATCTGCACTATCCTGATACATCAATGCTGTGGAATAATCTTTTAAAAGACCACTGTGCAAACCTGAACAATAAGAATAAGTGGAGTAAATTAAACTAGAATCATTGGCTTTTTTAGCAAAATCCGCGGACGAAACCAAGTAAGAAATGGCACTATCAATCTGATTCAGGCTGACCTTAATAACCCCCTTTTTTAAATAACTTTTGGCTAGGAGCTTATTTATACTCAGCTCTTTAAATACAGCGATCGATGAATCAATATGGCTTTCCGCAAGTTCTAATTCACCTGTTTGAGTGTAATGCTCTCCTAATTTAAGGTGCAAGGAACCACGTGTTTTGTCATCCGCATTCCTTAACTCTTTCTGAAGCTTAGCCTCTTGACTCTGAGCAAAAACGGAGTTTCCAAAAAACAATAAAAGAGCGAGTAGCATTAATTGCTTTAGCGGAAAACTCATGAATACAATGCGATTATAATTTGGGCAATTTTAACCAAATTTTTAATGATTTCCTTGAGTTTTTTATTCTTTTCATGTCATCTAATCTTGAAGAAGAATCACTAACTTTTTTTATTGTGTGATAATAAAAAACTTAAGAGAGCAGTTTATTAAACTACCCTCTTAAACAACGTACCTGTTATTTGGTTTGAATACTATCTATGGACAATCATTTCCTTAACAACTACCCAATCATTCAAAGTGATTTTAATTAGATAAAACCCTTCTAAGAGGTTGCTGACATTCAGTGTTTTTCCTTTAGAATATGAATCGATTTTTGCAATTACTTTCTTACCTCCAACATCATAAATCTGTATACTGGCATTCTCTACTTCTCCTTCTATAAACACTTGATCCCCCGCAACAGGATTAGGGTAAAGCAGGATGTTAGAGGACATATCGTGGTCCTCAATTCCTATGTTGGTGTAGTCATAAGTAGCTGAATTCTCACAACCATTGATGTCCACTACATCAACGGTATAAAGACCATTGGAGCTGGGAGTATAAGTATCGCTCGTTGCTCCGCCTATTGGAACGCCTCCTAAACTCCATTGGTAAGAAACATAACCAGAAGTTGCCTGTAAAGCTCCTGAGTTAACAACAATGTTTACTGCGGGTAATGGATGAACTACCATATTTATGATGTTGCTTGTTGCTGTTGAGGTCGTAACACAGGTTTCGCTACTGGTTAATTCGCAAGTAATGACGTCTCCATTCGCAACTGTAAGGGGTGAATAAGTAGCCAATCCTGTGCCTACATTACTTCCATTTTGCTTCCATTGATAGACTGGTGCTGAACCACCATGAGTAATTGTGGCTGAAAAAGTGACCTGATCTCCCTGGCACACTGTTTCTCCTGGAATTGCTGAAATAGATATGTTTGGAGTAACAGTATTGGTGATGGTCAGATTCAAAGTCACCACACTATCACAACCAGCTACATTTGTTAAGGTATGAGTGGCCGTATTGTTGTTGGAGTTGTAAGTGTTTCCATCTATCCAAGTATAGCTTCCACAAGCCATTTGAACATCTGTCCCAGTACTTGGTTGGTTGACAGTCAGATTCAAAGTCACAACGCTATCGCAACCGTTGTTAGCTACAAAAGTGTGGGTATAGGTTCCAGATGCAGTATAGGTTGTGTTATCATATACATAACTATCGCAAGCTGATTGCTGAATACTGTTGGTGATAGTGGTACAAGCGAAACCTTCGAATTTGGCTAGAAATGCGTCATAGACTCCAAAGAAACCCGTGATGTTATTTTGATGTCCGTTAAAAGCGATATTGTTGTCGGCGTAAGTATAACCTGTCAAATATGCATCACCATTAGGCGCTATGGCACATCCTGTTCCCCAATCTCCTCCTCCGGTTCCAGAGACGCCAGAATAGGCTCCATAATAGGTCGCCCATTCCCTTTGTCCATTCCCCATAAACTTTGCAAGAAAGGCGTCATACCCTCCTCCTCCAGGCAAGGTATTAACATGTCCATTTGGAGTAGCCAAACCTGTTGAGCCTCCGGTTTTTCCTGCCATAAAAACTGCTCCTGAAGCATCCACGGCACAATCAACTCCGCTCTCGTTGCCAGTCCCTCCATAATAGGTGCCCCATTGGCGAACTCCGCTACTATTGAACTTCACTAAAAAAGCATCTTCCTGACCTATTCCCTGTCCAGTTCCTCCAAAAGTATTTTGATATCCTCCAATAGCAATGCCTGTGTTGGAATCTGTTTCTCCAGACAAGAAAACATTGCCACTTTGGTCAATTGCACAGCCATAGCCATAATCGGTCCCAGTGCCACCATAATAGGTCCCCCATAAACGTGTTCCGCTACTATTGAACTTTACAAGAAATGCATCAGAATTACCTCCCCCATAGGTATTTTGATGCCCCCCTGAGGCTATATTAACTATCGTTTCTGTTCTTCCTACTAAACATACGTTGTCATTATTATCAATCGCTATCGAACGTCCTTCTTCATACAGATAACCACCATAGTAGGTTGCCCATTGACGAACACCGTTGCTATTAAACTTCACCAAAAAAGCATCACAGCTCCCTGCATGGGTATTTTGATGACCGCCTGAAGCAATGCCGCTTGATGATGTGGTACATCCTGACAGATATATATTCCCACTGTTATCTGTGGCTGAACCGTAGCTCGTTTCATATCCTGTTCCGCCATAATAGGTCGCCCATTGACGAACTCCATTACTATTGAACTTAACTAAAAAGGTATCACCACTTCCTCCTCCATGAGTATTTTGATGCCCTCCTGTTGCGATTCCGGTATTTGAGTCTGTTTCACCAGATAAAAAAATATTCCCATTTGCATCTGATGAACATTTGGTTCCGCGATCATGATCATTCCCCCCGTAATATGTAGCCCATTGGCGAACACCGCTGCTGCTGAATTTAACTATGAAGGCGTCTCCTCCGCTATCTTTAGTATTCTGGTGCCCCCCAGAGGCTATATTCGTTGTTGAATGGGTTTCGCCAACCACAAATACATTACCGTTGGCGTCTGTTGTACAATCAAATCCATATTCCAGTTGATCTCCTCCATAGTAAGTGGCCCAAATTAAACTAGGATCTATTACAAGCGTAGAGTTCTTATCGTAATCATTTAATCGGAATGAAATGATGTCATCGTTCAAGGCAAATGTGGTGGCAATCTCTTTGGTTCCCTGAAAAGATACGGGGGCTTGTTCAGTTATGCTTCCCATCTTACAAGATAGTGTGAAACTACCATCAGCATTGATTTTAATGGCTTCATGATGATGAAACTGTAGTTTGATCTGAGTAGGATCAGCTCCCGGATGAACCACAAAATCGTACTTCAAACCTTCATCCGTAGTATAGATTACCCAATCAATGCCTGGGTAAACCGATTCATAAGTTAGCTTCCGAAAACTATGAACATCCAAAGCATTTCTGTTATAGTACTGAACATAGTCTTTACTCTTCCCCCTGGCTTTGATAACAGGATTTGGGTTGGCTCCCACCAATTCTAAATCCATCCTGAAGGTCTCACGTTTCATTAGTTTGCCTGGAGAATCTTTGGCAGAATTATCTACCCGACCTTGCTTTAAAGTTTCTAAATATCCTTGAGGAAAATGTAAATGATTGAACTGATAAACCAAGCCGTTGGGCAGCATAAAAATATCCACCCCACTATCTTTAAGATGGTACTTTACATCTTCTGCAGGTGTTCCGGAATGATTCCATACCTGACCTTTGTTTTCTTCAAATGAAGTTTTGTGTTGTTCTACAAAAGAATGGGCTTGCTCCAAAGGTGTGTTTGTCTGAGCTTGTGACACTTGGGTTAAAACCATAAATGTTAGCAATACAATAGAGGGTTTTATAGATCGTTTTTTTGAGTCATAAAATGTTATGGCTGTTTGGGTAAATAGCCTGATATCATCTATTGATAGTTGAGTACGTGAGGTAAGTATTTGTTTCATGTTAGTTATTGAATGTTGTATTTGACAAAACTAGACGCTTAGCCTAATTATCAAGGGAAACCAAAGGAGACAATTGGGAGACAATTGTCATCATTAACAAAAAAATGAATGCTTTTCCCGGTCAAAATGGCACGAAAAATACCAGTGAGAAATTCAGAAAACTATGAAGAAAATAAACGGATCTTTCTCCATAAGAAAAATGACACCAACTGCCCCTTACGATAAGGCACAAATCGAAACAATCGTGACACAACAGTTCAAACTACAATTGAGGTGGCTTTCAGAAAGAAATGATTTGAAACCAAAAAACCCTCAATTCGCTATGAATCAAGGGTTTAATTTGTGTTTTGTGACCCAGGAAGGATTCGAACCCTCAACCCTCAGAGCCGAAATCTGATATTCTATCCAGTTGAACTACTGGGCCATTTGCTTGCAAAAATATAAGATTGAATTAAACAGTGCCTAAGTTTATTCTTCTTCGCTTTCTTCAGCCGCTTCCCCTCCGCTATTTTTTCTCGAGTTGATTTCTGTATTGATAACCTCTAAAGAAGCTTCAATTGTGGACACATCTCCTTCAAGTTTTTTAACCTTATCAGGACTCATCATTTTACGCTTGGTTTTCAAGCTCAATTTCTTTTTGCTCAAAGCACTTTTTAACCTCACCTTGGCCTGCTTAAGTTTAATTGTGCTCAAAGAAGTCATGTCGGCCTCTGTATAAACGTAGCTGTCCGATTCCTCTTTAGCGGCAGTTTCTTTATTGGAGACTTTGCCCTTTTTTCTGGCAGATTTGGCAGCATCTAACTCAGTTTTAATGTCTTCTTCTTTGGCTTTATGAGCTTTTTTCTCGCTTTTACTTAAACCACCATTGTCAATGGTTTTGTTCACTTTAAGCAATTTGTGTTCCGCTAATTTCTTCTCAACTTCATAAACATTGTTGTCCAGCTCAGCTTCATTTTTCTTGCTTTGAGGTGTGTCTTCTTTGGCAATTTTACGCTTGTTCTTGGCAATCTTTCTGTCCAGATTACTGATCTTGTTTTCTAAGATCATTTTTTGATTTTCTAAACGTTCCTCTTTCGTCATAAGTGTTAATTCCTCACTGCTCGAAGAGCTCCCTCCATCATCTGATGAACTGTCAGAACTGCCTCCGGAACTGTTGCTTGAACTTCCGCCTCCGGCACAAACCAGTCCGTATGAAGCGGCAAGCGTTCCTTCACTCATAAAACCTCCGGAAGCTTCTACCATTTCCGAGATTGGATCTTCCATTTTCAGATGGGCATAATTGCTGCCATCCAAAGTCACATAGCCTTTGACTTCCCAACTTTTTCTTCCGTTGTTACACGTTTTTTCTCCTTTAAGATCTATGTGTTTGCTTGGCAATGAAGACACAGAAATATCCACTTCTCCATTAGAATTTGTGGTTCCTGAGCCTAAAACTGCTCCCCCGATCATCACAGAAACTTTATGATCTGAAATACCGGACCCTTTATAGGTTATTTTTAGTTTAACTGTTTCGGCATGTAGGCCTTGAAAGGCCATCAAACACATTAAGGAAAGTGTAAAAAGTAGACGCATTATTTAAGTTTTTGGATTTTTTACAAATGTTGCGCCAAAAATAAAACATAATTGAAGCATCTTCCCCTTTATTAATGTAAAACAGATGTTAAAAGAGGAGAAATAATCACTTACCTTTAATCAAAAACATGTTTGTAGCCATCTATTCTTTTCACGTAAAGCCCAGTGCAGAAAAACCTTTCCTCGAATCCTGGGAAGCACTTACCATCCTCATCAGAGATCATTTAGGCGCCTGGGGTTCCAGAATTCACAAGTCGGATGAAGACAACATTTATATCGCCTACGCACAATGGCCTTCGCGAGATTTCTGGGAAAAAGACAGTAACGGTCTCATGCCTGAAGAAGCCGATTCTCATCGACAAACCATGCGGGCTTCCTGTGAGGAAATTAAAACCGTCTATAGATTGGAAATGGTATCCGACCTTTTGATTCATCAGGATAAAAGGGATTAGTAAGGCAATTATTTACTTGTTGAACACAAGAATCTTTGCATTTTTGCGTTTCATAGACTCACTGCTTGTTGACGGAATGAAGTATTTATTGATAATTTTCACCTTGTGCCTTAGTGGGAATAAGGCCTTTTCACAACTAACGCCAATTGGCCAATGGCTGGATCATTTCCCTTATAAAGATGCCAATTTTATTGCGGCAGATGGCGATCTTATTTACTGTGCAACCAAGTTTGCTGTATTTACTTACGATATGCAGTCTCAGGAATTGTCCAGACTGTCTAAGACCAATCGTCTGTCAGATGTGGGTATTTCGGCCATGAATTATGATCCAAATAATCAATCTTTAATCGTTGGCTACGATAATGGAAATGTAGACCTACTCAAAGGAGATGTGACAATTAACCTGCCTTTTATCAAGCTAAACAATACTTTGTTAGGAGAAAAGCAGATCAACAGCATTCGTTTCAAAAATAACCTGGCTTACCTGTCTTGCGGTTTCGGAATTGTGGTGGTTGATATTGATCGTGAAGAGATTAAGGAGACTTACGTTATCGGAAACAACAATACAGCATTGTCTGTACTGAGTACAATTGAAGCCAACGATACCATTTTTGCAGCTACGGGAGACGGCTTGTATAAGGCCTATGCCGATGAACCGTTTCTTTTGAATTTTAACAACTGGTACCATCAGGCCAACTTGCCCGGAGGCATTGTAAACGATACTTTATCACTGGTGTTTGAGTTTAATGGCAAATTACACGTCAAACATCAGGATGTCAACGGATCAACACTTTACTCTAAAGAAGCCAGTGGATGGCAGGCAGTTTCTGGTACTGCAGGTAAGGAGATTAATGGTGTTTTTGTAGACAACAACCAACTTTACGTTTGTCATAAAGATTCTATTGAGGTGTATGATGGCAGTTATAATGCAACCGGATTTTTCAGAGAACCTTTCGACTTTGAGCCACAAAGTTGCCTGGTGAGAAACGGACTTGTATTTTCAGCCAGCCACAACAGAGGTTTAGTTTGGCATACCGGACCAACCAACTGGAACAGTGTATTTCCATCCGGACCGGAAAATGCCAATGCCTTCGACATGGCTTATGAAGACGGGCATATTTGGGTAGCTGCGGGAAATATCACAGGTACCGCCTGGAACAGAAGTTTTACCCAGCCGGGCGTGTCGTCCTACATTGAAAATGAATGGACACCGTATGGTTATTCAACGGTTCCCGGGTTTTCGGACGATACTTTATTTGACATTATTTCGATTGCGGCAGATCCAAAAGATCCTACACATGTATTCGCCGGCTCTCATTCGCAAACGGGACTTCTGGAGTTTAGAAATGGCGCTTATATTGAATCATATGATCAGGACAACAGTAGTTTGCAAACCAGACCGGAACCGTCTTTGAACACGACTCTGGGAATTCCTGGTTTGGCTTTCGATGACGAATCTAATCTGTGGGTAGTGAACATGTTTGTGGACGATCAGCTCTCTGTTAGGTCGGAAGCCGGTTCGTGGCGCTCATTTGATTTGAATATCAGTCAGTCGGCTCTTACCACAAGGATTGTTGTAGACAATTCTGACAACAAGTGGATTCTTGCTCCCGGAACAGGCGTAGTGGTTTACAGCCATAATGAAACCATTTCGGATGACACAGACGACATATCAAGGTTATTGACCACAACAGCAAGTAACGGAAACCTGCCTAGTAACAATGTGTCTAGTATTGCAGTGGATCTGGATGGAGAAGTATGGGTTGGAACGGATGCCGGACCAGCGGTTTTTTACTCACCTGATGATGCGGTAAACGGAAATAGCATCAATGCACAACAAATCCTCATTGAGCAGGACGGAAACCTTCAGATTCTACTTGAAACGGAGAATATAACCGCCATTGCGATAGACGGCGGTAACAGAAAGTGGCTCGGAACATCCAGTAGTGGCGTGTTTTTAATGTCTGAAGACGGCACCAAAGAGATTTTGCATTTTACTGCGGAGAACAGTCCACTCTTGTCTAATGAGATTTTGAGCATTGAGGTCAACCACGAGACCGGAGAAGTCTTTTTCGGTACCGAGCAGGGCTTGATTTCTTATCGGGGAGAGGCAACGGAAGGGGATCCGCTTTTCACCAACGTATTGGTGTATCCCAATCCGGTTAGAGAAACTTACTTTGGGCCAATTGCCATCAAAGGATTAGCCATCAATACAGATGTGAAGATCACGGACATTGCAGGTAGAGTGGTTTATTATACAAAATCAGTTGGTGGGCAGGCTACCTGGGACGGCAATAATTTCGAAGGCCAGAGAGCCAAAACCGGTGTATACCTTGTGTTTGCTACAGACGATCAGGGTGAATACGGCAAAGTGGCTAAGATTCTATTCATAAATTAGGCTGGTGTTTAGTACAGAGGCCATAGTAATTAGAGCAACCCGCTATACATCTAACAGCTTTGTTGTAAAGGCCTTCTCAAAAGAACATGGCATCATTAATTTTATGTTGAGGTCGTCGGGCAAAAACAAACGATCAGCTTTCAAAGAACAATTATCAATTTTAGAATTAAGCTTTGCCAAACCACTTTCAGATAGTGTGGCAAGTCCAAGTCAAATCAAGCTTCATCTGCCGTATACCGGACTTGCTTTGAGCCCGATAAAGCGCACCGTTGCACTGTTTATTTCGGAAGTGCTGGATCAATGCATCAAACAGGAAAGTGCAGATCTTGCGTGTTATGATTACGTGAAATCAGAGCTTCTAAGTTTGGATAGTACGAACGATTTTAACGACTTTCATGTCCGCTTCATGGCTGGACTTATGAGTCACCTGGGAATTCGCCCAAACATTACAAAAGAAACGTATTTGGATCTTCAGGAAGGAAAGGGACGAGATCACCTTCCGCTTCATGAGTTGTACTTGAATGAAGTGGAAACGAAAGCCTTTGTATGCGCCATGAATCAGAAGAAATCTGAATTGCCCATTCGAAAGCAGCTCGACAATATGTTGTTTTATTATAAGATCCATGTTGGTGGATTTAAGGACCCTAAGTCCTTAGATGTTTTAAGAGAAGTATTCTCTTTTGTATAGTTTTTAGTACATTGTTCACATGCTACGAAATTACTTTTTACTGATTTTGATTGGCTTAGGTCTCAACCATGGGCTGTGGGCCCAAAAGAAAGTCATTGATCATACAGTTTATGATGGGTGGAAGGAGCTCAAGTCAAGCAGGCTGAGCAATGATGGAAAATGGCTTGGTTATATCATAGAGCCTCAGCTTGGAGACGGAACCTTGTTTCTAAGAAACAACAATGATGAATCAAGTAAATCTATCCCAAGAGGAGATAAATTTGAATTTGGACCAGAGAGCAACTACCTCATTGGTAGAATAGATCCAGGTTACGATACAATCAGAACCCTTAAATTGGCAAAAGTCAAAAGTTCTAAACAACCCAAAGACAGTATTTTCATTTGGTATCTAAAGCAAGACAGTGTGGTGAAAATACCAAAGTACAGCAGCTATTCCGTACCGGATAGTGGCCACTTCCTGGTATATAAACAAGATAAATCAAGCTGGGAGGCTCCCAGGAAACGCAAATGTATCTTTAAGAAAAAGACAAAATCTAAAGAAAGCTCCAGAGGAAAAGATTTAACCATCGTCAACACTAAAGATCTCACAAGCAGAACCATTATGAACGTAACAAATTACGACCTTTCAAAAAATGGTCAGTGGCTGGCTTACGTAACTCAATTGAAAAAAGACACCATCAATTACTACAAAATCTACTTTGTAAACCTGCAAACAGATGAAGAGAAGTTGATTTACGAAAGTGGAGATTCAACGACCAGCGTTAGCGGACTTCAGCTGTCTGATCACGGACAAACTCTTGGCTTCTTTTGTTCCAGCGACACTTCAAAGAACAAAATATATGAGTTGCACATGGTTACCAACGGACCTAAGTTGAGCACCAGAATTATAAAAGGCAGTGACTTGGCGGGACATGAAAATTGGTCGCCCAGCATCCACAAAACCATTCGTTATTCCGAAGACGGAAATAGAATGTACTTTGGAATTTCTCCAAATCCGTATAACGAACCAAAAGACACTTTACTGGACAATGAAAAATATAAAGTAGATATCTGGCACTGGCAAGACAAAAAACTTCAACCAAGGCAATTGCTGGACAAGTCCAAAGACGAAAAGAAAACGGTGACATGTGTGTATCACTTATCAGAGAAACGCTATGTGGAATTAGGAGACCTGTCTTTAGAATGGCTGTCTATCGATTACAAGAAATCACATGGAAAGGTTCTGGCAAATTCGACAACGAAATACGAAAGAGCTTACGATTGGAGCATGCCCTGGCTAAGTACCTACTACCTGATTGATGAAAATACGGGTGAGATGAATGAGCTTCAGGACAGCGTGGGCTATGGCCTCTCAATATCGCCAAATGGCAAATACGCGAACTATTTTGACCATAAAGACAGCACCTGGTATGTCATCCGCTTGTCTGACAATACTAAATTCAATGCCAGTGAAGGCGTTGACGATCCTTTGGCCTTTGATAACAATGGCTCGCCTTATGATGCTGGTAGCTTTGGTGAGGCTGGCTGGATAGAGAATGATATCGCCTTTTGGTTCAACTCCAAGCACCATGTTTGGGCATACAACCCCAGTAATCAGGACCCTGCTCAATGTTTAACCTGTGATGGAGATGCGGACAACGTGTACCGTTACATTCATTGGGATTACGACATAGATCACATATCGGTCAAAGAAGAGAATCACTTTTCCATTTACAACGAGAGGACAAAAGCCTCTGGCATGGCCAGAATGATGTACGATGGAAAAGGTTTGCAAACAATATACTCGCCAACAGCCAGAACCTATCCGCTTCAAAAGGCTAAAAACAGTGGCGAGATTATTTTCAGACAAATGACCTTTAAGGATTATCCGGATCTGTATTTGACAAATGAGGCGTATGAAAATCCCAAGAAGATTTCTGAAACAAACCCTCAACAAAAGGATTATAAATGGGGAGAAGTTCAGTTGATTAACTGGACCTCATACGAAGGTTTGGAGTTGGAAGGCCTGTTGTATACTCCGGAAGACATGGATTCTTCAAAAAAGTATCCAATGATTGTTTACTTCTATGAGAAATATGACAACATGCTGCATGCGCACTATGTACCAAAACCCACGGCATCTATTGTGTTCCCAACTGAATATGTGAGCAATGATTACATCATATTTATCCCAAATATTGAATACACCATTGGCCATCCTGGCAAAAGCGCCTACGATTGCATCTTAAGCGGTACAGATTACCTTACCGAAAAATATTCCTGGATTGACACCACAAAAATGGGCTTGCAGGGACAAAGCTGGGGAGGTTATCAAACGGCTTATTTGGTAACACAAACAGATAAGTATGCAGCGGCTATGGCAGGTGCTCCGGTGAGTAATATGACCAGTGCTTATGGTGGTATTAGATGGGGCAGTGGCCTTAATAGAATGTTCCAGTACGAACACACGCAGAGCAGAATAGGTGCCACTATTTGGAGTGATCTTGATTTGTATATCGAGAATTCACCAATCTTCTTCGCTGATAAAGTGAACACGCCTCTTCTAATGATGCACAATGATGATGATGGCGCTGTGCCATGGTACCAGGGAATTGAATACGCAACGGCCCTAAGAAGATTGAACAAGCCATCATGGTTGTTGAATTACAATGGAGATAAGCACAATTTAATGAAGCGACCTAATCGTGTGGATTTGAGTATCCGAATGAGACAGTTCTTCGATCATTTCTTAAAAGGCGAACCAGCACCGGTTTGGCTAAAAGACGGTCTTCCAGCAACGGAAAAAGGGAGAATGTCGGGGTATGAGGATGCAGAATAAATCTATCCTACCAGTCTTTCGGCAAGAATCACATCATCCAGATTCAGAGTCATCTTATTGTCGATACCCTCATGATCCTGGATTTTGAGGTAACGCTGGTGGTCAGAGACAGAAGAAAAGTAATAGACATCTTCAGTCTCCTGAGCCTGTACTTTCCAGATAACACCAAACACCTCTTTGCCAGACCGTAGAATGAATCTACAGTGTTGGTTAAGAAATGATTGTAATTTATCTGCTCCCATTTTTAATAAGATTTAACAACACAAGTTAACGAATGATGAATGCTTTGGTTACATTATTTTTTTCACAATTGATGTTTTTTTGTTGATAAGCTCGTTCTAGCGCCTAACTTTGCAAGGCATGACGGTTAGAAGAAATATCGCCATTTTTGCCTTGTTGATGCTTGCTTTCATTTTGTGCGCATCCATAGGTTTTGAGGTGTCCTGGGGAAACAAAACCATTGATGATCTGGAGTACCTGATGAATAAGCATGCCGGAATCTCGTTTCTGGATATATTCTACATACTTGCTGTGATAACGGCTGTTCCTTTTGTGCTTAAATCTCTGAACAGATGGTCTGCGCTGAACATTTTTAGTAGCAAGAACTATCAGTTTGTATTGAAGACTCAGGTTCCCAAAACAGGCTTTACCAGAATTCTGATGTACAGTTTGATCGAAATGGTTATCTACGCCTTATTTGGGGCAGCCTTTTTATTCCTTACAGACGATTCTGAGATCATGGGCATCCTCTGTATCATCATGGTTGTTGAGCAGGCCTTGTTTCTTATTATCAACAGATCTAAATTTGGTGTGGCTGTCACAGAAGCGGGAATTGTGCTGCTTAGCAGACAAATGATTACCATTCCGTTTAACAATCTAAAAACGGTTGAAAAGGACTTTAATGAGTTCTTCTTTGTATACAGAAACGATCACAACCTGAAAATACCTTTGGTCTATCTCGGATCAGAAGATCAGGAGAGACTTATTTCGACTTTGCAGAATCAGGAACAAACCGGGGAAGTCTTTTTCTCAGACACTTTAAAAACGCCAAACGCATCATGAGTGAACGTAATCCAACTGGAAAATGCATCATATTTTCTGCACCAAGCGGGGCCGGGAAAACAACCATTGTGAGACACTTGCTTAGCCAGGATTTTGGTTTGGAGTTTTCAATTTCTGCCTGCAGCAGGGAAAGAAGAAGCAATGAAGTAGATGGCAAAGATTACTATTTCCTGAGTGCAGAAGCTTTCAAACAAAAGATCAGAGATGAGGATTTTGTTGAGTGGGAAGAAGTATACAAAGACAACTACTACGGCACTTTGAAATCGGAAATAGACAGAATTTGGTCACAGGGGAAACATGTAATTTTTGATGTGGATGTTGTAGGAGGCCTGAATCTGAAGCAATATTTTGGTGATAAAGCCCTGGCCATTTTTGTCATGCCACCATCAGTTGAAGCACTCGAAAGTCGCCTGAGATACAGAGACACAGAAACCGAAGAGAAAATCCAGACCAGAATGAGTAAGGCCAAAACAGAGCTGGATTTTGCCAATAAGTTTGACACCATTATCCTCAACGATCAATTAGACAGGGCGTTGAAGATTGCGGAGGAGAAAGTGACTCAATTTTTAAACAATTAAGATGAAAGTCGGCTTGTATTTTGGAACGTTTAATCCTGTGCATGTAGGACATCTCCTCATTGCCAATTATCTGGCCGACTACTCAGATTTAGATCAGGTTTGGATGGTGGTAACGCCCCAAAACCCACATAAGCAAAAGAAATCTTTACTTGAAGATTACCATCGAATGGCCATGGTGAGACGAGCCATTGAAGACAATCCGAAACTAAAAGCGTCCGACATAGAGTTCAACCTTCCCAAACCATCATACACCAGTCATACACTCACATACATTCAGGAAAAATATCCTGATCATGAGTTTGCCTTGATTATGGGAGGTGATAACCTGAGGAGTTTCCATAAATGGATGAACTTTGAGCACATCATTGAAAACCATCAAATTTATGTGTACCCAAGACCTTTGACCGAATTGGAGCTCGACAAGCAGGCAAAATTGGGAGAGACGGAAAACGATTTGGCTAAGCACAGAAACGTGCACATTATGGAAGACGCACCAAGCATGAAGCTGTCTTCAAGTTTTATAAGAAAAGCTGTCGCCAACGGAAAAGATGTGCGTTACATGCTCACAGAGCCGGTGCATCAGTACCTTACAGAGATGAACTTCTATAAGTAAAACGTTTAGTCATCCGGCACGCATACTGCAACCTTCTTAACATAAAGTTCATCATATAGAAAGTTGAAGTTATAAAATTGTGGTAACTTGCGTTAAGATGACTGAAAAACAGCTTCTTCGGGGATGTATTAAAGGCGACATACAATGTCAAAAGATGTTGTATGTTCAATATGCTCCTAAAATGATGGCTATTTGCTCGCGATATGCGGCCAGACAGGAAGAAGCAGAAGATATGCTCCAGGAAGCATTTATTCGTGTTTTCAGCAAGATTAATACTTTCAAACAGGACGGACCTTTGGGCGCCTGGATTCGAAGAGTGGTGGTGAACACAGCTGCCGAGATTTACAGAAAGGAGAAGAAAAACAATGGAAATGTTGGTATTTCGGATCATCTGTACAGCATTCAAACCAATGATTACATCATTGAGAACTTGGAGGCAGAAGCACTCATCACCAGAATTCAAGATTTGCCATCCGGATATAGAATGGTGTTTAACCTATATGCAATTGAAGGATTCTCACATAAAGAAATTGCTGAGAAACTCGATATTTCCGAAAGTACATCTAAG
Organism: Parvicellaceae bacterium; assembly: GCA_965230535.1. GTDB lineage: Bacteria > Bacteroidota > Bacteroidia > Flavobacteriales_D > JAUILH01 > JAUILH01. The sequence continues at coordinate 45,587 of OZ246009.1, forward strand.
TCTCAATACAGTAGAGCAAGAGCCGCAATTCGTAAAATGATTGAAAGCGAATTGAATTACGGTGAAAAAGCTGTTTAATACAAAACCAGGTTCTCTCAAAGAGAAGTTTGAAGGTCTTGAAGAAGTCCCTTCACTTAAGTCGTGGAGAAATCTTGAGGCTGAACTCGCTGCGATCAACGCTGGTATTAGCAGGAAGCGTAGACGCAAACGAGCTGTCTACTTCATGGCAGTAGCTTCTATAGGTTTGGTGCTATTCATGGTAAGTAGCTTAACTTTCGATCAAACGAATAGCTATCAACTAAGGCAATCACAAGCCGGAGATCTTAATTTTCAGACTGAACAGGATGACTGGAAGCTGAAAACCACAGTCAATTCGGGCAACCAAACAAATATGCTGGCTTCATCAGTAACAAACGGCAATGTTACATCAAATGGAGCCTCTACTTATACCATCAATCAGGGAGAAGCCAATCATCCTCAGGACTTAAATTCTAATTTAAAGAACATAAATAGTCAGTTTGCCTTGTCTAAAATAGATGGAGCGCCATACGGTGAGGTACCAACGGAAGACATTGTATTAACTCCTGAGCATTTAACCGAGACTAAGAAGCGCACAAAACTATCACAGAGATGGCGTATAAACGTTTCTGGCGGACAAGACATTACAAGACAGGCTCTTGCACCAAGAAGGGAAGCAGCTTTTATAAATAGTGGCGGAAATGGAAAGCCTTTGCAATCCTGGTCGTTTACACCATACACACACCAGTTACCGGTTGTTTTAAGTGCTGGGGTAGAAAGAAGGTTAGGCAAAAGATTCAGTACACATTTTAATGTCGATTATCAAATGATGAGAGCTGTGGCTGGAGCGCCTTATCGGGTGAATAACAGAACGGCAATTAAAAAGGGCAGGTTAGATCAGTTTGGCCTGGCAGTTGGTGTGAATGCTGAAGTGCTTAGAACCAATAAAATTAGTGCTTACGTGGGCGTAGAGGCCTGGGCTGCTCATGCTACCAATGCACGTACAGAGATCATTCAATTAAATCACAACAGCCTTGAAGCTACGGTTTCTCAGGTAAGATTGACGCCTAGCTCCATATTAAGCGCCAGAGCCAATGTAGGCTTACGTTATAAAGTAACAGAAAAGGTGAGTGTGTCGGGTGGAGTTGTGGCTACCAAACCTATTCACAACTACATCAACGAATTGAATGTATATAACAACGGACAGAAGTACATTCCCGGATTAAGATGGGGACTTTCTATCGCTATTTAGAACCGTAAGTTTTTTCGTATTCAGACGGCACCACACGTTTCATCATTTCAGGACTTGCATAAATGCCAATCGACAAATAAGATTGTAGTTCCATGCTTAAAACATTTCCCGGATCATGAGAGATCAAGCTGTCTTTATATTTCGCAATAAAAAACATGGCAGAATCTGTTTTGATAAACGCCTTGTCCTGGTAAGAAACAGAGTACAATTCAAAATCTCTTTGGTTTAAACTCATGGCTTTCTTACTAAATGCCATCAGCTGAGATTTATAGCTTTCATATAGGTCGTCCACCTCTTCTACAAGATCTCCTTTGGGCGATTCTAAAAGCTCTTTTAGGGAATTAATGGCAGTCAGATGTGTGTTGGCGGCCTCATCAGCCATTACTTCAGGGTTCATGCTGCCAGACGAACCTTCTTTAGAAGAAGAAGCCTCTTCCTGACTGCAAGACAAGAGGAGGCTTCCTAATATGATTAAAATTGGATGTTTTAACAAACTCAAATTAGATGTTACCAGTTATGATCAGTACAGCATGAACAAAAGCTATAAGTCCTGCTAAAAATGCAAGCCCAGCTCCGAACAAAGCAAATCCCACACCAATTGCAACAAGCCAAAGTATTAAGTTAAGCCAAAATCTATTTGTGACACCTTCATACAAAAACACAGCTAGTGGAGGAATAAAAATGGCAATGATTATCAATATGAGTGTACTGACTTCAAGCATACCCATGATACCACCACGCTTTTTTCTCTTTTTCTTAACTACAGGAGCTTTGCTTTCTTTTGCTTCAGTAGGAGCAGACAGTTCCTGAACATCATTGGTCGTTTCAATAACCATGGCTTTTTCAGGAGTTTCAACTTTGTCCTCAACAGCGGCTTTTGTTTCAACTTTTACTTCAGCAGCATCAGTCGTCTCAATAACAGCTACATTGTTTTCTTCAACTTGCGTTTTCTCAACAACATTCGCAGTTGTTTGGGCAACTTCTTTTTCCGTTTTAACTGTTTCAGCTTGTGCAAATTCAGAATCCGTGTGTTCGCCAACTTTCACCCAATTTCTGTGCGAGTGACGTTTTTTATTGAAGCTTTTGTTAGATCCACAGCTAGTTATCAATGCAGAACCAACCAATAAAGCAAGTACTATTCTTTTCATAAGATTGAGATACTAATTAATGATTTACTAGGTTTAAAAAACTTTCAAAGAGTGCCTTTCCATCTTCATTTCCAAGAACACTGTCAGCAGCTCTTTCCGGGTGAGGCATCATTCCCATTACACGTTTGTTTTCGCTACACACACCGGCAATATTGTTAATAGATCCATTAGGATTGCTGTCTTCATTTGTTAGCAAGTCGCTGTCACAGTATCTAAACAAAACCTGATCGTTGCCTTCAATTTTCTCAATATCTGCAGCATCTGCATGAAAACGACCTTCTCCATGCGCAATTGGAATAGAGTAGGCCTTGTTTTTATCTAAGTGTTGGGTAATAGGAGCCGAATTAGAAACAGGCTTTAGCAAAACGTTTTTACAGATAAAACGCTGATTGTTGTTGTGCAAAAGAGCTCCAGGCAACAATCCTGCCTCACATAAAATTTGAAAACCGTTACAAACACCAAATGCATAGCCACCATTAGAGCAGTGCTTAACTACTTCAGACATAATTGGGCTAAATCTTGCAATAGCTCCCGATCTCAGGTAATCTCCGTAGGAAAACCCTCCGGGTAATACCACACAATCCACACCTTGTAAGTCTGTGTCTTTGTGCCATAATGTTGTTACATCCTGCCCTAAAATGTCTCTCAACACATAGCGCATATCGTCATCACAATTGGATCCTGGAAAGGTGATTACACCAAATTTCATATCAAATGAGTTTTCTAATTTATCTGCAAAATTAAGGTTTTGAGCGGGGAAACATTAAAATATCGCATCAATTTATCAACGAAATAATGAGGATTTATGGAATTCACAACAAAAGCCCATCGTACTGGTAATGTTATTAAGAATCTGTAGTTTATCCGTGTGTCTGTTTATTGTATTGTTTAATGCAATTTCGCAGGATGTTTCTGTGCATAAAGACAGTCTTGCCCATCATTTGCCTGGTCATTACTGGTTTCACCTAACCAACCAAACAGATTATACCCAAAACGACACCCTTGTTTTACAAATGAACAGAGAGTGTATTCAGCTCAACAAACAGCTTACCTATGCTGGTTATATTCAAGTCCGTTTTGAACAAAAAACGGTCAGCCTAGTAGACCATATAAAAAGTGGGATTAATGATGTTGCCCGCGAATACATTAGCAATTCCAACCATTATAAATTCAAGCTAAAACAACGAGAAAACGACTTGTTCATAGTGATGGTAAACAGATACTTTCACAAAAAAATGATCTGGCAGGTTAAAGATTTTACCATAGACAGAAGCTGTACTACAAGACCTCAAATGACCTTAAAACTTGTTAAAGTACCCTCTATAAAAAGAGGTTAACAATTACCAGAGCCAAATAGCCATGAAAGAGCAATACCTGCAGCCATTCTCTCTTGGATTCCTGAAGGTAAAAAGTTCCAATAAATGCGCAAATAATGGCTATTGGGAAGTAAATATCATTGCCGTATAACTGAAGGTCGTTTACCACACAACTGGCCACCAAAACCAAAAAACTGCTCAATAGAATTCTCGACATTTTTTTCCATCTCAAAACGGAAGTACTCATTTTCTTTAAGTAGGCCCTGAGTCCGTTTAACAACATCACTCCAAAGAAAAACGCAATTACAAAAGTAATTTCAACATGTTCGCTTTGGTAAGGCATTAAGTGGCTGGGAGAACTGTCTGGAAATATGTTCAGACCACCGGTATGCTTGAACAACTGAATAGATGCAACAATACAAGCCACCAAAACAAAGCCCAAAAATGCCGCTATATATTCCCGCCAAACAAATGGTCTCAGTATGGTTAAAAAGATCCAGGGAATAAGCAGTGCAAAAGCACCGGCATTTAAAAACAAGCTCCCAATTCCAACCAAAATCCCAAACAAAAATGTGGTTTCCATAGACGGGTAATTCCGGTTAATGTTGCTCATAAAAATAAGACCTGCCAACAAACAGATATAGAAAACATGTTCTCCACAAAAGAAGAAATGTTGAGGGTCGTACAGCAAAAAAACGGCACACAACAAACCTGGCAGAGAAGTAGATTTAGTACTCAAGTTCGATTTGTTAAATAAGGCGTTGGCCAAAGCAGCAATACTTAGTGTGGCAAGAAAGCCCAGACCCACAGAAATGTTGTAGTCAATTTGCTCAAAGCCAATGCCTAAAACACTCTGACTCGAAAATTTTGGGTCAAATTTTCTAAAAAAGGGAATACTCCAGAGTCCTGCCAGTAAAAGCCCAAAAAGCAGGTTAATAAATGCGTAATTAAGTCTGAAAATCGACAGCAGCATTAAACGAATATAGCGGTATATTTTCTTTGTAAGCGATTATTTACTTTCTTTGTACCAAGAAAATATGTTTTTATGAATCTTCAAGACTTTGTATTACCGTTAGGAGACCTTATCGTTTGGACATTTGACAACTTGCTTGTTCCTATTGGAGAGGGAGTTGGTCGCAGAGGATGGGAAGTTGGAGCAGCAGCTGTTGGAATTGCAGGCATTGCACTTTGGTTAAAAATGCAGGCTAAGTATAACAAAGAAGCGGCTAACAACCCAGACCAGTTAAAGTAAGACTTTACTAATTTTCAAGATATAGAGCTGTTCCAACAAGGTTGGGATGGCTTTTTTTGTGCTCTCTTTTTGGGGTGGCTAAACCATTTTTATCTCCAAATCCTCATGGTAATTTGTGTTTTGTAAGCCACAAAAAGAGCTTCTGTTGTCGCTTTTCTGTGGCAACAAAACAGTCAAATTCCTCATTGCGGGTTTTCCACCTTCAATGGGCCACAAAGTCGTTTTCAGAAAAATAGTTTGGAATTACTTCTTCTCCGTGCTTTCCAAATCAAAACCAATGTCCTTACGGTAGTAAGCGCCTTCAAAACTAATGTTGTCTAACGTTTTGTAAGACTTCTGTAAAGCATCATCAATGTTCTTACCGTATGATGTTACAGCCAATACACGGCCACCATTACTCACAGGCATGCCACCTTGTTCCTTAGTGCCCGCATGAAAAACTGTGCTTTCGCTCACATTGCTCAGCCCGCTAATTGTTTTGCCTTTTTCATAAGCTTCAGGGTAACCACCAGATACCATCATCACAGTCACGGCAGTTCTTGGATCAATTTCCACATCTCTTTCCGACAAAGTTCCGGTTGCAATGCCTTCAAACAATTCCAGCAGGTCAGATTTTAGCCTTGGCATCACCACTTCCGTTTCAGGATCACCCATTCGGCAGTTATACTCAATCACATACGGATCTCCTTTAACGCACATCAATCCAAAAAACAAGAAGCCACTGTAGTCAATACCATCAGCAATCAAACCTTTAATGGTCGGAATAATCACCTGGTTGTCTACCTTGTCTATAAATTCTCTATTGGCAAATGGCACCGGAGAAATGGCTCCCATTCCACCTGTATTCAGTCCTGTATCTCCTTCACCAATACGCTTATAATCCTTGGCAGAAGGTAAAATCTTATAAGATCGGCCATCGGTAATTGCAAAGCAAGACACTTCAATTCCGTCTAAATACTGCTCAATCACCACTTTCTTGCTGGCATCACCAAACTGACCATTCAACATGGTTTCAAGGGCTTTTTGAGCTTCCTTTAAATCATCAATAATCAAAACTCCTTTTCCGGCAGCCAAACCATCAGCTTTCAATACATAAGGGGCTTTCATTTTTTCAAGAAACGCCTTGCCTTCGGCCAAGTTCTTTTTTTCAACGCCCAGATACTTGGCGGTAGGAATGTTGTGGCGAGCCATAAAATCCTTCGAAAACTCCTTGCTGCCTTCCAACTGTGCTCCAGCTTTTTTAGGACCAATAATGGTCACGCCCGATAATTCAGGTGTTTCATCAAAATAATCATGAATTCCTTCAACCAAAGGCGCTTCAGGACCAACCACTGCTACGTTGATATCGTTTTCCAAACAAAACTTGCCAACCGCTTCAAAATCCATCACATCAATGTCCACATTCGTCCCTAAACCTGATGTTCCGGCATTTCCGGGTGCAATAAAAAGTTTGTCGAGCTGAGAACTTTGAGACAGTTTCCAACTAATTGCATGCTCTCTACCTCCGGATCCTAAAACCAATACATTCATAATCTTCGAAATTTGACACAAAATAACGCATAAGCGAACGTGTCGTAAAATATTGTTTTCAACAAAAAAAAGCGGACTTAAACAAGTCCGCTTCAATTAGCTTGGTGTCAAGTTTTTCTACTTCACACGTTTAATACTACATCCTTTGTTTCTTGTGGTATTAGGATCAATTTTTTTCCCGGCAGACAAGTTGGTCAAAGCGTTCATTAAATACTTTTCTTCCACTTCTTCTCCGGAGTTGTCATCATCAATGGCTCCTTTGTATACCAGGCTCATGCCTTTATCAAATAAATATACATGTGGTGTGGTTTTGGCGCCAAAGGCATTGGCTAACTCAGAGTCCTTGTCCACAACGTAGGTTGAGGTATATCCCATTTTCTTAGCGTGAGCTTTCATTGCTTTCATAGAGTCGTCATCACCTCTTTTGGCTTCATTGGAGTTTACCAACACCATTCCAATGTTATGGTCGGTGCAGTAAGCCTGTAGTTCATTGTATCTGCTTTCCCAACCAGATCCAAATCCTTTTCCGCCAACTACAAATGGGCAGGTATTGCACGAAAACACAACCAGAAGTCCCTTTTCTCCTTTAAGATCCTGTAAACTCAGGTCTTTACCAGAGGTGGCGGCCATTTTATAGGTTTGTTTCGGTGCTTTTTCACCAATTTCTAAACTTGTACTGGTTTTCTCCTTGTCGTGATCAACCATTGTCATAGACATGGTAAGTCCGGCAATAAGTGCAGTGGATAAGATTGTTTTCAACATGATTTTCTTTTTTTATAAAGTTATGAAATCGCCATTTACTGACAAAGCGGAAATGTCGGCCAGGCGTATTAAGGCTTTAATTTAACGTAGTTCTTGTAGCCGAAATCCAGACCAAACCGCCGTTTCAAAAAGGCTTTAAGCTTGTCTTTAAAGCTCAGGTTATTAATGCTAATATCGTGTTCAAATTCCCAGTTCTGGGCTGCTATTCGCTTTTTTATCACTTCCGGATGACTGCCATCAAATCGTTTAAGCTCTCTAACATGCTTGGCATAATCAAACGCATCTACCTTCTCTACATTTTGCTCAACCCAGTTATCGTCATGCCAGTACTTATTGAAGTTTTCCTGCTTTTTCTGCATGGCTTCAGGGGCTTTTACCCACCCATAATGATACATGTAAGCATCAACCGGAATTACGGACAGTTTTGAATCGGGTTTTTTTCTGAAACCCTGAGCGTCTCTGAATGAGAAAACGTCTCGTTTGGTTTTAACCACTCTAATTTCATGACTGTACCAGTTAGGAGAGGCTCCAACATAATCGTACGATCCGTAAAAATGGAGGTAGTTAAAAAGCAAACCATCAACCCTGTCGTCGTCTTTGTAGGTTTCCATAGCAGCCTTCACGGCAGGAAGGTACTGTTCGTGAATGACCTCATCTCCCTGAATGTAAAATGCCCAATCAGAATCCGGACTTATGGCCGCAAGTGCTTTATCGGTTTCTACTGCCAAAACTCTGCCACCCTCACGCAAACTCTCATCCCAAACGGTGTCTACAATCTTAATTTTTGTGGGATGAATGTTGGCAATTAATTCGCGGGTTTCATCGTCTGATTTGCCAACAGCAACTACCACCTCATCACAAATGGGCAGGATGGATTGAATGGCTTCTACAACCGGATAGTCGTAGATAATGGCGTTTTTAATAAATGTGAAACCCGAAACTTTCATCGGTGCAAAGCTAGCAAGTTTTGAAATTCAATCGAGAGGGATTTCTTTATTAGTCTTATCAAAGGGGGGTTAGACGTCTATATTCCTTCAAGGAAGTCCCTTAAAAGTTGGTCAGCTTGAAGGGAAAGCTTTTTTCTGAGGCGCTGTTTGGCTTTTTTAACGCTGTCATTTGCAATACCTAGAATTCCTGCAATTTCCTTATTGGTCATTTTTAGTTTGAGTAGAGCTGCTAAGCGAATTTCATAAGTGCTAAGGTTTGGAAAACGGCTCCTAAGGTTCTTAAGAAAGGATGCGTGAACCTTATTAAAATGAGATTTGAAGGCTTCCCAATCCTCATCTGAACCAATGTTTAGCTCAACCAACTTAAAGATATGCAGAAAATCAAGGTCTTTTTCGTCCTGCTCTATTCTTTCAATTTCTTTTTTTAAGTCTTCCAGCAAAACGTTCTTGGAGGCCAATTGTCGTGCAAACTGCTGCACCTCTCGATTCAGTGCGGTTTTTTCTAATTTTTCGATCGACAGCTTATGTTTTGCTTCTTCTCTTTCTAGCGCTAATGCCTTCTGCCTTCTTAGACTCCACGCGCGTTGTACAGTGAAAATTGCTATGGCTCCAACAATGGTGAGCAGCAGGGTTAATATAAGCTCTGATTGGCGCTTCTTCTGCAAGTCTGAATTAACAAGTGCCAATTTCTTATTCTGGTTGAGGATTTCAATTTCCTGATCTTTTAACCTAAGCTCCCTTTCCGCTTTATTAATCTCATAACCACCTATGATTTCGGTGAATTTATTAATGGTGTGTTCATGAATTATACTATCGCTGTACTTCACGTAAGTCCTATGCCATTGGAGTGCCGCCATAATGTCTTTTTGGCCTTCGCATATGTCAGAGATTGTAAGCGCAGAGTTCTTGAGGTCAGTTAAATTTCTCGCATTCATCTTATGAACCCAGGCTTTATCTGCGTAATATCTTGCGCTATCCCATTGCTCTTGTCTGGATTTAGCAATTGCCATTTTTAGCAATGCAGTGCCTATTCCTTCTTCACTCTGATTGTTCTGTGCACTTTGTAATGCTCTTTTGAGGTAGGTATTTGACTTGTCAAATTGATGCTTTCTTGAATAGGCGTCTCCAATATTTCCTAATACAACCCACAACTGGTTGGTGCTACCAATTTTCTCTTTGAGTTCCAAGGACTTCAAGTAGTAAATAAGCGCCTCATCATAGAGATTTTGAGTGCCCAATAAGGCACCAATATTATTGTAGGTGCGTGAGGCGTTTAGCCATTGTTCATGGCTAAGCTGATAGTCTAAGGAAATATCAAAACTTTTTTGGGCTTCTTTATACCGTTTTAGCCTTTTGTAAAGGTTGGCCAGATTGCTGTGGATAAGTGAAACATCTCTCGCACTACCTTGTCGGTCGGCTATTTCAATGCCAATAAAATATTTCTCAACGGCACTTTCATAATCTCCCAATTTGTAAAGAAGTAACCCTACATTTAAATAGCTTGAGGGCAATAATGAAGAGTTAAGCGCTTTTCTAATCTCCAATCCTTTTAAGGCATGTTCTAACCCCTCATCGTAGCGACTCATGTTAGTCAGCAAGCCACTCAGATTATCATATACCGTCGATAGGGCAACAGAGTCTTTTAATTTGACGAAAATGTTAATGGCCTGGTGGTAATACTCCTCCGACTTTAAGAGATCACCCTTGTTATCATAGGTTAACGCAAGCCCGGATAAGGCCTTACCTTGTCCAGTCAGGTCTTTAATGTTAGAAAATACTTCCTGCGATTTATGCAAGTACTTTAGGCCATCCTCGATATTTTGATTGATTGACAAAATAGCCCCATAGTGATAAAAACTTTGTCCAAGCCCTTGTTGATCGTCAACTTCCTTTGCTAGTTCTATGGCTTCCAACACATAGTCTTCAGCTTTCCCAAAGTCTGAATATTTATACTCCCATGCCAGATTATAAAAACATTCAACCTTTTGTCTTCCGGTAGTTGTATGAAGTCTATCAGATAGACTATCTATGACTTTGAGATTCTGAGCAGATAGATCTTGCTTAATGAGGAAAGCTAAAATAAAGAGTAATAATTTACGCATTAGAAGAAGAGTTTTTGAGGCTGTTAAGGTAGGTGTCCCCCCCTCAATGTCCCCTGTTGTTTTCTGTTTTTTTTACCAAAAAACGCACATTGTACCCTAATATGTCCCCTCTTTGGCCAAGTATCAACTCATGGTATGTGCTTTACTTTACTGACCTGAATTTTTTTCTTAAAAAAAGTCTCATGAAAAACCATATCAAGTTAATTACACTTATTTTATTCTTTTCAAACTACTCAACATCCCAAGTGTTGATTTATACTGAAGATTTAGAAACAGATGGCGAAGGTACTCGATACGCTTCAAATGTATTTAACGACGGAGCCAATGACTTATGGACAAGGTGGCAATCTAGTTCGAATACTCAAGGGCCTAATAATAACTTATATGCGCCATATGCCGGATTCATCGGAAATTTTTCATGGTGTGGGGAGGACACCGATGGTGGTGGAATTGATAACCCACTTGGAGCCACGGAGGATGGTTATTTTGTAATCCAGACCCTTGATGTGTCTTCATACGCTGGAGGAACTATGGAGGTCAGAATTTGGCTTGCAGGAAGTCAGCAAGGCTTTCGTTATGAAACCGATGATTTTGTGGCAGTACAATCCGCTTTTGACGCAGATATAGCGACAGGGGCGAATTCTGTGGGAGGACTACCAACGTCAACTGCTGTGAACACAGGGAATTATTCTAACGTTGGCGCATTTTTCGGAATTATTGAGGCGCCTAGTACGACATCCGGAGAACTACATCAGGATGCAGATTTGGATGGCTTTGGCGATCCTACAGGCGCTGAATTGAATGAGACATTGACACAATATACTTTCACATATAATGTGCCAGCCACTGCGAGTAATATGTCTGTTAGGGTCAGAGCCCATACCAATACTGGTTCTGAAGAATGTGTATTTGATCAAATAGAAATTTATGGTACGGCATTTTCTTGCACCGATCCAGATATCCCTGTAGTAAGTGCATCTCCTGGCAGTATCTGCCCAAGTGGTTCAAGTACATTAAGCTGGGCAGGCGCCAACTTAAATGATGCCACTGCATGGCATGTATACTCTGGATTTTGTGGAGGCACATTGGTAGGCACAACAACTGGCACCACCATGGTAGTGAGCCCAGGTTCAACAACTAATTACTTTGTTCGCGGAGAAGGTGGGTGCGTAACTCCAGGCAGCTGCAGTGCCATGGAAACAGTAACCGTTAACTCATTAGATGATGCCTCATTTACATATTCAGCAGCTGCCTATTGTGTGAACGATTCCGATCCAACCCCGACTCTTACAGGTCTAGGAGGCGGAAGCTTTTCATCCACAGCGGGCCTGTCAATTAATGGTGGTACGGGCGCCATAGACTTGAGTATATCCACACCAGGAACATATACAGTGACCTATACCACGTCTGGACCATGTCCAAATAGTTCTAATGTAGCGGTTACCATCAATGGATTAGATGACCCTTCATTTAGTTATAGTGCTGCTTCTTATTGTGTAAATGCTTCAGATCCAACACCAACCATTACCGGCCTTGGTGGAGGTGGATTCACAAGTGCACCGGCTGGATTGTCGATCAGCCCTGCAACTGGAGCCATTGATGTGAGTGCATCTACGCCGGGCACTTACACTGTAACTTATACCACAGTTGGGATATGTCCGAATAGCTCTAATGTGTCGGTGGCCATAAATGCCTTGCCGACAGTGTCCTTCACAGCCATCTCAGATTTATGTTTAGACGCAGGTGTTCAATCTGGTTTAGGAGGAGGAATGCCAACGGGAGGAGTTTATTCAGGAACAGGCATTACAGATGACGGTAATGGAACATCATACTCATTCGACCCAGCCGTGGCAGGTGTTGGTACTCACACCATTACTTATACGGTGGGCGTGAGCGGTTGTAGTGGCAGTGCTAATGATGACGTGGAAGTATTTGCTTTACCAACAGTGCTCTTCACAGCCCCAGCGGATCTATGTGTTGATGCTGGCGTTCAAACAGGTCTTGGCGGTGGAACTGCCACTGGAGGAGTTTACTCTGGTCCAGGGGTAACAGACAATGGCAATGGGACAACGTACTCATTCGATCCAGTGGCAGCTGGTGTTGGTATGCATACCATTACTTACACATTCAGCACTGCTAACGGTTGTACTGGTAGTTTCAGTGACGCGGTTGAAGTATTCGACTTACCAACAGTGACCTTTACTGCACTTGCGGATCTATGTATTGATGCTAGTGTTCAAACCGGTCTAGGTGTTGGTTCTCCAACAGGCGGCACTTACTCAGGAACTGGTGTAACGGATGATGGTAATGGAACCACCTATTCATTCGATCCGACGGTAGCCGGGGTTGGAACCCACACCGTCACTTATACATTTACCAATGTTAATGGTTGTACAAATAGTGCTAATGATGATGTAGAGGTATTTGCACTGCCAACGATGACTTTCACTGCTCTCGCAGATCTATGTTTAGACGCAGGTGTTCAGTCTGGTTTAGGTGGAGGAACGCCAACAGGCGGTATTTATTCAGGAACAGGCATTACAGATGATGGTAATGGAATGTCTTATTCATTCGATCCAGTCACGGCAGGTACAGGTGTTCATACAATCACTTATACCTATTCGGCAAGTGGTTGTGCTGGGAGTACTAATGATGATGTGGAGGTCCTCTCTCTTCCTTCAATTACAGTTGACCTTGTTACAGATGCTTTATGTGCTGATTCTTTAGACGGTGCCATTGATGTAACAAGCTCTGGTAACGGAGCACTGACATTTGATTGGGATAATGATGGCACTGGTGATAATGATGATACAGAAGACCTTTCAGGGTTAGCTGATGGTACTTATAGCCTAACAGTGATAGACGCCAATGGTTGTTCTGCTACAAGTTCGTCAACGGTGTCAGAACCAACTCCGGTAGCTATCACAATAGACAATGCCAACAATCCAAGTGCATGTGGAGCCACTGATGGTGGTATTGATGTAACAGTAACCGGAGGAGCTGGTACTTACACCTTCGACTGGGACAATGATGGAACTGGTGACAATGACGATTTAGAAGACCTTTCAGGGTTGATGGCAGGTACATACAACTTAATGGTAAGAGATATGAATGGATGTCCTGGAATTGCCTCAGTCTCTATCAGTGATCCGGCTGCTCCAATGATTACTTTTACAGCCCTGACAGATCTTTGTGAGAATGAAGTAGTGCAGACGGTAATGGGCGGAGCTACACCAACAGGGGGTGTTTATTCAGGAACAGGTGTTACAGACAATGGAGATGGAATGACTTATGATTTTAATCCAGCAGCAGCAGGTGCGGGTGTGCACACGATCACCTATACTTACACAGATGGTACTGGTTGTACTGGCTTTGGAAGTGATGATGTAGAGGTGTTTGCCATCCAAGCCATCACGGCATCTACTATAACAGATATTACTTGTTCTGGAGCTGGAGATGGTAGTATCAGTGTCACAGTTGGCGGTTCAGGTCTTTCATATGACTGGAGTGTTGATGGTACTGGAGACTTCAATGATCCACAAAACTTGGCAGGATTAGATTCTGGAACTTATGTGCTTCAGGTAATGAGTGGTAATGGTTGTGTGATTTCTCAGACTTTCAACATTGCTGAACCTGCTCCTTTGAGTTTATCAGGTACATCAACAGATGAGTTGTTAGGTTCAGATGGAACAATCAACTTAACAGTCTCAGGAGGTACTCCAAACTATATATTTGATTGGGACAATGATGGTACTGGAGATAACGATGATACAGAGGATTTATCTGGTTTAACAGCTGGTAACTACACTGTAATCGTTTATGATGACAATGGTTGTTCTGATACTTTGACTTTGGATGTGGGAACGCAGGTATCAGTTAACGACATAAACAACCTGTCTTTCAGCATTTATCCTAACCCAAACCAGGGTGAGTTTATATTGAACCTTGAACTTAATCAAACTCATCAGGCGACTATGATTATACATACCTTAACAGGTCGGTTAGTACATACTCAACAAGTCATCAACAGTACAAACAACATTGATGTATCTGATTTGGAGAGAGGGATTTATATGATCACCATTAAAACTCAAACCACTCAGAAAACTTTTAGGTTTGTGTTGAACTAGATTTCAAATAATATAATTGATAAAGGGCACGCTATGAAGTGCCCTTTATTGTTTATTTCATAGGCGCCTGAAGCCAAGGCCTTGGAATTCTCAATGAATTCCTAAGATCAATATTGAAAAGGAAGAGACGACATAGTTGCTAGATACTCAATAATAATTAAACATGTTTAACAACAAATACGCACACATCATCAATTTGATCCTGATCACCTTTCCATTGGTTAAAGTAATCTTCCAGCTTAATGCCTATTTGCTTGGCCGGTAGTTCAGAATGTTCTAGTACCAGAGACTTAAACGTTTTTTGTTGGATTTTGCGGTTCTTAGGTCCACCAAACTGATCTGCAAAGCCATCACTAAACGTCACTAACAAGTCATTCTTTTCTAGCTTAATGGTCCTAAGAGTAAACATGCCAGTTTGTTCGGAGAAGCCAATGGGCATGTTGTCTGCCCGCCATTCGTACATCACGGCACTATTGCCAATGAGTTTCTTGTCAAATTCCTCCGGCAAATCTCCTTCAGACCTTACAATCCAAAGCGGGTTTTTAGCGCCACTGTATTGTAAAACACCAGTAAGGTTGTCATAGCAACACAGGGCCACATCCATTCCGTCGCGCGTAATCATGTTGCCTTTGTTTAGGGCATTTATCACATGGTCGCGCATCATATTCAGGATAATATCTGGTTGAGTAATGCCGTTTTCAATGACAATTTCGTTCATGAAACTATTTCCCAGCATGCTCATCAACGAGCCAGGCACACCATGCCCGGTACAGTCTGCTGTCATCCAAATAAGCTTGTCCACAGATTCAGATTTCACATTGAAGGCCCAATAAAAATCGCCGCTAAGGATGTCTTTGGGTTTGTAAATAACATGGAAATCCTGAAAGTGAGTCGAGAGGTATTCTTCAGAAGTAAGGATGGCAGATTGAATTTTTTCCGCATAGCGAATACTGTCTGTGATGTCTTTATTTCTGTCTTCGAGCATTTGGTTTTGCTCATCAAGCTCAAGCGTTCTTTCCTGAACAATTCGCTCCAGATGCTTTTTGTCGTTTCTCAATTTACGAGAGTACAAATACAAGATCAAACCGATTAAGATGACACCACCAGCTATAAACAAAGTGTAAGCCCACCAGGTCATGTACCAGGGTGCTTTTATGGTAAATTTATATTCTGCAACCAGACTCTCTTCTCCTCTGCTATTGCGTGCCTTTACTTTGAAAGTGTAATCTCCGGGAGGCAGGTTGGTGTATTCCTTTTTTGTTTCAGAAGTCCAGCTGGAAAATTCATCATCATAAGAAAGCAGTTGGTAACTATAGCTTACGTCATCTGAACCATACCATGAAGCAGAAAAATAGAATGTAATGGCATTCCGGTTGTACTCAAAGACAGGGACATCATTTTGTTCGTTAGAAAACCCGTCTTCACTAGAAAACACACCGCTAAAAATGACGGAGTCCCGGTTAAGAATCTTTCTGATGTTGCAGTAAAAAGGATCTGAAGAAGCCTGCTTATTTTGGTCATAATAGATTAAGGCCTCATCTCCTCCAATGTAACAGCTGCCATCTGGCATAGGAAGGATGGCGGTGAATCCTCCAATTTTCAATTCTGAAAAAGCACTCGAGTCTATGAACTCATTTTTTAAATGAAAAAACCGTCTGCCGCTTGATGCCCAAACGTCCTCATCAGTGTGTGAGAATTTGAAAATGAATTTGCCCTGTAGGCCTTTCAGTAATTCCGTTTCACGAAAAGTATCTGTGCCGGCATCATATTCCAGTAGCTTGCTTTTCTGACTGAAAAGTGTTTTCCCGTCATAAGAAATCAGAGAAATTCGAGCGTCATCGGCCAGCTTATCATCTTTGATTTTTTCGACAAAGGCTTCTGTGAAATCATCTGTGAATTTAACTTTGAAAACGCCTTGTGAAAGTGTGTTTACCCAAAATTCGGAACCACTATCAATTTGGTTGATTTCATAAATCTCATCCGGGAATTGTGTGTTTTCATAAAGTTTTACCCATCTATCTTCTTCCTTTCTCAGAACATGCAAACCGCCAATTCCGCCAGCTATGATGTAGTTTTTTACACCAGTTATGGGTTTTACTGTTCTGTTTCTTGAGGAGTCAACAACAAGCATTTGCTCATCACGAATCTGATATAAATTGTCGGAACACACCAACAACGAAGAGTCGTAGGCCTGAATATCCAAACAGGTTCTGGCAATTTTTGAATAGGCTGAGAACTGTGGAACAGAATCGAGAAGGTTGGCTTTGAAAAGGCCTTGTCTGGTCGACATGTAGAAGTAGTTTTCCTGAATTTCGAGATCTTCTACCGCTCCAAAAAACTGCTCACCTTCATAACTGTATCCAAATTTTGAAGATAATTTGATGATGGAAATTCCATTGTCCAGGGCACACCAAACCTGATCGTTCTGATCCTCAAACACCCCAATCACAGAAGCATTTTGGAGACCCTGACTTCTCGAAATGTGACGAATAAACTGCTGATCTTTATCGAAAATGAATAAACCGTTTTGCAGGGTGTTTATTACATACTGGCCATTATTTAACAGGTTTAAACCAAAAGCCTGCCCTTCTCCAAGAATAGACCGGTAGGTCTCGGCAAAAGGAACAACCATATGGTCGTCATTGGTATCATAAATTAGAATGTCCCCTTCCCGGCTTGCAATGAGCCATTTGTTTTTCATGAAAGGTTGAATCCCGACAATGTTTCGATTGATAAACTGATTTGAATGAGGAAGGTCAACGAGTTGATTTCCTTTGAGTTTGAATAGGCCTCCCTGAGCACTGCTTACCCAAATCTCAGACTTTATTTTAAACAAGTTAATGTCGTCGTACGGGCTATGAATGATGGAAACTTCCGCGCCATCCCAAACGAAAATATACTTTCTGGCGTTGAAATAAACTTTGGAGTTCAGTTCTATGGTTTGTCTGATGAGACTAAAATCCTGAACGGAATCCGAGAGATGCTCAGACAGTGATTCATAATCCAGGGCGTTATTTTTGCCAACAAGCCTTCCAAACTCTCCCATACCCCCTACAAACACCTCATCTTTGTCGTTAATTGCGAGAGACATAACCACCTGGTGGTTATTCGGGCTAATTTTTCGCCATTCATTCCCGTCATACTCGAGTAAACCACCTACGTTAGCAACGTAGATAATGCCACGGGAATTCTGAACAATTGAGAAGTTTTGAGCCTCAGAACCATAGTCTTTTATGGTGTAGTTGACAATTTTTGGAGTGGTGAGGCTGGTTGTGTTCTGACCAGACACTACAAAGCCGCATAATAATAAGCACGAGAATATAAGGGCTTGTCTAAGTTGAATCACTGTGCAATTTAATGAAATCTACTTCCAAAAAAAAGCCCCACTACATTAATGCAATGTGGCATTTTAATTCCGCCTCTACTATGAGTAATTCGTTCCATTCAAAGCAGTTGACGTATTCCATGTAGTTTCAGTTTTAGGTTTAATATAAACTTAGCTAAGTTTGCCTGATCAGGAAAATGATAATTCAACCACCTTACGCGTTCGAAACAGACGTTTATAAGCAGATATTAGTTTGAAATTTGACTACACATCTATCGATTTACCAGTAAGAGAGGTCATCCCTCGAATTCGGGAGGAATTGGCCAGTCAATCAACTTTGATTGTAAAGGCGCCTCCAGGTGCCGGAAAAAGTACATTACTGCCGTTGGCCATAATGAATGAGCCATGGTTGAAGGGCAAAAAAATCATGATGTTAGAGCCCAGAAGATTGGCAGCTAAAACAATAGCCAATCGTATGGCAGATTTGTTAGGTGAGAATGTTGGAGAATCTGTGGGATATAGAATCCGATTTGAAAGTAAAGTTGGTCCGGAAACCAAAATAGAAGTACTTACGGAAGGCATTTTAACCAGGATGTTGCAGGAAGACAATGGCCTTGAAGAGGCTGGTCTGGTGATTTTTGATGAATTTCATGAAAGGAGTATTCATGCCGATATTGCCATGGCACTTAGTCGGGAATGTCAGCAAGTATTGAGGCCAGATTTAAGGATTTTAGTGATGTCTGCCACGCTGGATATGCCGGAACTTTCATCTGCTCTGAAAGCAAATGTGATTGAAAGCCTTGGACGTCAGCACCCCGTTGAGGTAAACTATGCTGGAGATTCTGATGAAAGACTTTTGCCGGAACTGACTGCCGGGATTGTCAAAAAAGCCCTACAAAATCATAAGGAAGGAGATGTCTTGGTCTTTTTACCCGGTCAGGGAGAGATAAAAAAATGTGAGGCGCTTTTGAGATCTTCTTTGAGTGGTATTGTGGTTCATCCACTCTACGGACAATTGCCCCACAGACAGCAACTAGCAGCCATTATGCCTAATAAAGAAGGCAAACGAAAAGTGGTTTTGGCAACAAATATTGCAGAGACAAGTTTAACCATTGAAGGAGTTAGTATTGTGGTGGATTCTGGTTTTGAGCGGAAAGCCAAATTCAATCCTAATTCTGGCTTGTCCAGATTAGAGACAGTAAGAATTTCTAAAGACTCAGCAGCTCAGAGAGCTGGTAGGGCTGGCCGCTTAGGACCGGGTGTTTGTTACAGGATGTGGACTCTGGGCACGCATGCCAAAATGGATGAACACGGTAAGCCCGAAATTGAGCAGGCGGATTTAAGTTCTTTAGTGCTTGATTTGGCTCAATGGGGCATTTCCAATCCTGAGCAGTTAGTATGGGTAACGGCTCCACCAAAAGGAAATGTCAGAAAAGCGTCTAAACTTCTACATGAATTAGAAGCTTTGGAAAACAACAAGATTACGGATCATGGCAGAGCTTTGCAGAACTTACCTACGCACCCCAGAATTGCCCATATGTTGATGGCAGCTAAAGAAATGGATCAGATCACTTTGGCTACCGATATAGCGCCTTTATTGGAGGAAAGAGATCCACTTCCCAAAGAATCAGGAATAGACATCAACTTAAGGATAGAAGCTTTAAGACGTTTTCGTAGAGAAGGTGTTGGTCCGAAAAGCCTGAACAGAATTGAAAAAATTGCGGCACAATATCGCAGACTTTTTAAGATTGAGAAGAATGATGGTCTGTTCGACGATTTTGACACAGGGATCTTGCTGGCCAATGCCTATCCTGAGAGAATCGCATGTGCCAGACCCGGCAACAATGCTCAATTTCAAATGGCCAATGGTAAGTTGGCCGCAGCAGGACATAGAGATGATTTGGCTCATGAGTCGTGGTTGGCCATTGCTCAGGTGAATGATCGTGAAGGCGGAGGAAAGATTTTCATGGCTTCACCTCTTAATCCTAAAGACCTGATGCCCATGGTTAAAACAAGGGAAATCATCACCTGGAACACAAAAAGAGGAGGGCTCATTGCCAGTAAAGATTTAAGAATTGGGAACATAGTTTTGCAAAGCACGCCATTACCTGATCCTGATGAAAGTAACCTGATTGAGGCGATTTGTGAAGCAATTGCTAAGGAAGGAAAACCCCTTTTAAATTGGGATTCATCAGTTGAGCAATGGCAAAACAGAATATTGTCGTTGAGAAAATGGAATCCGGAAGAAAACTGGCCTGATGTGAGCACGGAGACCCTTCTATCTGCTAATTTCGAGTGGTTGTCTCCTTATTTAAGTGGCGTTAAGAAACCCGAAGACCTCAAGAAAATAGACCTTCTTCAAATTCTGACCTATTGCATTGCGCCAGACCTACAAGAAAAACTTGAACGCCTGGCACCAGTGAGAATGAAGGTTCCAAGCGGCTCAAATATTAAACTGGAGTACCAAAGCAATGGCTCGGAACCGGTTTTGGCAGTTCGACTTCAGGAATGTTTTGGATTAACGGAGACACCACGAGTGAATAACGGCAAAACCCCTGTATTGATGCATCTCTTATCACCAGGTTTCAAAATAGTGCAAATCACTGGTGATTTAAAGAGTTTTTGGGATGTGGGTTACCATGATGTAAGGAAGGACTTGAGGATGCGTTATAAAAAGCATTTCTGGCCTGAGAATCCATGGGAAGTGGAAGCTATTAAGGGTTCAAAAAAGAGGCGGTAGAATGAACAAGAAACTCCAAAAGGCAATGATGCGTTCTTTGAATGTAAAGGACATTCAGCAAACTGAGGTGATTCAGTCTTTGTGGAGTGGGTATGGAACGATTTCCAAAGCGAAAATAACGGGCGATTACTCACAAAAAGTTGTGGTGAAGCATATTTGTCCGCCAGCAAAAGGATCACACCCCAGAGGCTGGAATACAAACCTGTCACATCAGCGCAAACTGAAATCTTATTTGGTAGAAATGGCCTGGTATAGACACCATGCAGATAAATGCGGGCCTTTGTGCAGAGTACCTGATTCTTACCTGAGTTTGTCGGATGGAGATGAGCATTTGATTGTGCTGGAAGATCTTGATGACAGTGGTTATGCCCATCGTAAATCAACTTTAACCATTCCTGAGACAAAAGTTTGCTTGAGCTGGTTGGCCAATTTTCATGCTCGGTTTATGAACCAATCTTTTCCGGACCTATGGAAAAAGGGGAGCTACTGGCATCTGGATACACGTCCGGATGAATGGGACGCTATGTCCGAAGGAAAATTAAAGCACAATGCACGTGAAATAGATCGCATTTTGGATGAGTGTAAGTACAAAACAATCATACATGGAGATGCCAAGGTGGCAAATTTCTGCTTCAACGCTGATTATACTCAGGTTGCTGCTGTGGACTTTCAATATGTTGGCGGTGGTTGTGGCATGAAGGATGTGTCTTACTTGTTAGGAAGCTGTCTGGGTAGCAATGAATGTGAACGCTACGACAAGGTCTTGCTGGATCATTATTTTAATGAATTACAGATGGCTCTTGAGGCATCAGATTTCAAGGGGGATTTTAGTTCTCTGGAACAGGAATGGCGAGAAATGTACGCAGTGGCCTGGACGGATTTTACCCGTTTCCTGCAAGGGTGGATGCCGGGTCATCAAAAATTGAATTCGTACAGCAATAAGTTGATGAATGAGGTATTGGGCAGCTTGTAATTAGTGAACCACTACCTTTTTGTGGATGGTATTGCCGTCTTCAGACTTTAACTCAATGAGGTAGGTTCCAGCGCCAAATTCTTCCAGAGAAATTGAATTTGAAGGATTGTTTAAGTTTTTGATTGTTTGACCGCTTATTGTTTTGATGGCAATACTCGTGACCTCAGCACCTTCGATATGGATGATGCCCTTGCTTGGGTTTGGATACAGCTTAAAAGACACTTTTTCGTTAATGTTGGATGCGTTGAAAGTCCCGTTAAGTAGCTTAAGCACTTGAAAATCTGAATAATTGGTCTGGCCATAAACCCTGTCGCTTGCAATGATGTATTCGTCATCGATCAGGTGACCCGAAATTGATTGAGGGTCGAACTGTGTACTTGTGTCAGGATTGAAAGTGCCGGTTCCCTGTGCAGCAAAACCAGTATTGTCCTGAAAAGTTGGCAGCCAGCTGTGAACGAGCCCAAAATCTCCTCGATAACCAGGGTTGTTATTGGTCATCTGTGTGCTGGTGCTTAGGGCAATGAAATTGCCGTCATCGTCCACCATTAAATCTCTCACTTCATCAATGTTGCCGAGAAAATCAGTCGATAATTGTGTCTGAATGACCCCATTCATATTCACAATTCTAAGGTCCAGATTCTTATTGCCATCATGCCTGTTAATGTCTGCCAACATCCAAATATTCCCATCTACTTCAATGGCTTTATGAATCCGATTGTTCATGCCCAGATTAAAGTTGACCGACCATTGTCCGCTTTGTCCAAAAGTGTTCACTGCGGCTCCTGTATCATCTACCATCAGGGCGAAGGCGGCATAAGCTTCACCAACATAAATGTATCCGCAAAAAAGATAGGCTGAATCGAGTGTAAGGATTTTGTCCAGATACGCTCCATCCTGATGTCTGACGGCACCTGGTCCAAGAGCCGACAAACCACTTAGGGGATGCCAATGAATCTGACCATCTTGTGCAAAAGTACTGTCAACAGAACCATCTAAATACAGTCGCCCCATCACTGGAATCTCCATATGGGCATAGTTGGTGTCTAAAGCGGTAAAACTGTAAATGAGTCTGTCGCTCTTATCAAGCGCAATTTGTCCGGGGATATTGTAATTTCCGAAAATGGAATAGTCCAGAAAACCTGATTGGCCAAAACTTGGATCAACATTCCCTATAGAATCAAGTTTAGCAATAAATACAGTTTGAGAATCTGCCACACCATAGTCGTATCCCGCACCGATCAGATAAATGTTGTTATCGTGTACCAGGCCATGCGAGATGTTGGCAGAGCCTTTCCCCGGAAAATCAAATGTCAAAATACCATTGTTGGCAAATGAAGTGTCCAGATTTCCCTGTGCGTTTAATTTGATTACTGTGGCATCAAAGTCATATACACCTGAACTGTAACTACCACTGGCGCCCAGAACAAAAACGTTGCCTTGTTCATCGCACAAGTGGAGGTTGGTATAATCGTAGTCTTTAACGTCAACAAGCGTAGAGCCGTTTATGCCAAAAGACATGTCTAAGTCAAGTCCGCTCATCTGAGAAAAGCAGACCTGACTTAAGTATGTCAAGATAAATATGAGACTAAGTTTAGCCACTACTTATTTGCTAATAATCAACTTGTCTTGTGCTACAAAATTACCTTTGGTATCTTTTACCTGAACCATATAAATCCCATTTGTTAAATGGCTTATATCAAGAGAAGATGTGTTGCTAAGACTAGCTTGGGCTACAATCGCTCCGGCAGAATTCAAAACAATAACCTCACCATTTTCCAGGTCAAGATCAAAATAAATATGTCCCTGAGTTGGGTTAGGATACATAGTCATATTGGCCTGACTTAACTGAGCTATGCTGTTAAACCCATTTGTGCTACAAGTTGCACTCCCCGGCACGTTTGAATTCCCTGCTCCCTGAAGGTCCATAGTAGAAATCACACCATAGTATTCCAAACCAATCATGTATGGGAATTTAGGGTCACCATTTGAATCAGTAGACAAGAAATAAGCATATGTTCCACCGGGAAATTCTGGAGTCACACATTGTCTGCCGTTGTACTCATCCAAATCGGCGTTACCTACATACTCATAGTCTTCCCAGTAAGTTCCAATAGGAAATTGAGTGCTCACTGGCGGACCTGGAGGTGTTGAGGTAGATCCATCTGGTAGAGTTGTTCGTGTAGAAATCATTCTTTGCTCATAGCCACATTCCATTCTTTTGATTTGACTGGTATTGTCGTTTGGGTCTGAATAACCAAAAGGACCATAGATAGGAAATCCGTCCATAGCCCAACCAATAATTGGTGAGTGTGCGGTTGATGGATCAGAATATAATGCACTTGGATTTGCATGATAGTGATACTGTCCTTGTTGTTGTGGATGACCATTTCCATTGGCATCCATAGTAGAGCCTTCAGAAACCCATGCGTCTGCATTCCAGATACCCGCTCCCATGCCGGAGTTCGAGTTACTCATCGGGTCGTAAGATCTGGCATCACCTTTACCATAAAGAGCAACTCCATTTACGGCAACACCAAGAGCACCTACGGTAGGCTCAGCTGTTTTGGTTCCAGTTTCCTCAACTGGATTTCTTGTAATACGCCAAACAAAATCTTGTGCAGTGGGAGTGTTTGGATTACTTGGAAAAGGACCCATTTCGTATCCTGCAAGTCCCTCACTTCTTACATAAACATAATTATTGTCGTAGCAAACTTCCAGTACGTCCGAAGAGTCAGACATGGTCACAGTTCCCGATCCAAGATCGTACGTTGCAAGACCATTCGTATTCATTGTCCATGAGGTAATAATTGCTTGCGAATTAGCCTGGCCAGCTCCAAGCGCTGCCAAGGCAAATAGTAGAGTTTTTCTCATATGCGTTGTTTAGATTTTAGATTAAAGCTCGTTAATTTATCCGTTCAGCTCCACCATTATCATGGCCATATATACGTGTGTACCCCTTTTGTACCCCCAAAATATATTCCATACATTTATAGACTTCATAGCTTGTTGTTTCTACTGATATTAGTACATGTACAGATGTTTAGCCATATTTTTTAGCTTGTTTTTTGCTTTGAGTTCTCTTGGGCAAAAAAGGCCCCCAAAGCCAAGGCATTTTGTGGCAAAGATGGACATGTCAGAAGTTGTCCAGCTCTTTGACGCCAGCGTAAATGCGGCTGACGCTGGTAACGACTCGCTTGCTTTGACATATCTCATTGATGCTGTTGTGGAAGGACGGAATCATCGATTTTCAGAAAAGATGCTTCAAATAGAATTGTACTATTCGAAAGCATTACTTGATTTGGGCGCACCAAAATTGGCTTTACAGAACTTAAATCATGTAGAGAGGTTTCCTTTGATTAAACGTAATTCGGTGTATTTCCGTCGATTGAAGCAAGGATTTGGGATGGTTCATCTGGGGATGAAGAATTATCCTGAAGCCAAGAGTACTTTTTTGGAAATTTACAAAAGAGACCAAAAATCCCCTGACTCTAAGGGAATGGCCAGCCCATTAAACAACCTTGGTTATGTGTACTATTTATCGGGAGATCTGGATTCAGCCAAGATATTTTTGGAAATGGCCAGGAGTAATCAGAAGAAAAATAGTCCACAGGACAGCATATTCTACGGAGTGATAATGGACAATTTAGCGCTTATTTCAGTTGAGGAACGTCAGTACAGAGATGCACTTACCATTTTTTTGAAGAATATGCGAATCCAAAAATCAGCAAAGAGAAGCAATAAATACTTACCAACACTGATAAAGATAGCTGACACTTATAGTAGAATGGGCGTTATTGATAGTTCCGAATACTATTTTTCTGTTTTCAGGAATGATATTCGGACGGCTGAAAGAGTAAATCCAGTTCAGGAAAGGACCTATTGGATGACTTTTTACTCCAAATATATTACTCACCAAAAAAGACATCATAGTCAAGAATTTATTCAAAATGCCCGGTTCGAATTTCTATCTTATCAGGATAGTGTGAGGTCATCTAACGCACGTTCGCTCGACATTCTATTATCTCAAATACAGCGATTAATGGAACGTTCCAGAATGCAACTAAATCAAATAGTTGATCTTGAGCATGAAAGAACGGTAAATCATCTTGAAAAAGAACGGCAACGTTCCAGAATGGCCAAGGTAATAACCGTTGGTGTAATTATAGGCTTCCTGTTGCTGGCACTTTTCATCTTTATTGCTGTTCGTTCCCGGATGAGAAATAGTAAATACAAAGCACAGGCGCTTGAAACGGAAAACAGACTCACCCAGCTGCAATTAAGGAATGAATCGCTGGAAAAAACAGAGCTTCAGCAAAAGTTAATGCTTCAAAGAAAAGAGTCCACAGATCTGGCACTTGAAATTAAACGAAAACGAGAATGGGTTAAGGAAATTCAGGTTCAGCTTCATGGTGTTAAAAACAAAGAAGACATTGATGATGCTTTGAGGAAGTTTATTCCCAATATTCATATTGATGATAAACAGGAATTGTTTCTTGAGAGAATTGATGAATTGAATGAATCCTTCTATGATGAACTGCTAAGTCGTTTCCCAAATCTCACACCGAGCGAAAAAGAACTCTGTGGTTTGGTAAGGTTAAAATTAAGTTCAAAAGAGATTGCAGCAAGTCGTCAAATTACCGTAAATGCGGTGAAAGTGGCCAGACGTAGACTCAGAAAAAAACTGGCTTTAAAACCGGAAGATGATTTGTATGGTTTTATAGCAGGTATTTAATCGTTTCTAAACACGAACACCAATCACACACACGTCATCCAATTGTTCAAAATCTGCCCGCCATGTTTCAAAAGCTTCATGTAGAAGTGATTGTTGTTTTGACA
Source organism: Parvicellaceae bacterium (assembly GCA_965230535.1). Taxonomy (GTDB): domain Bacteria; phylum Bacteroidota; class Bacteroidia; order Flavobacteriales_D; family JAUILH01; genus JAUILH01. The sequence goes on from OZ246009.1 coordinate 71,918, forward strand.
TATCTTCTTGCTGAATGGAAACCAACAATTGTTTGAAATTCGCACTCTTGAACTTCTTGCCTTTTTCTCCTCCAAACTGATCAATAAACCCATCTGAGAAAATGTAGAAAGAGTCCCCTTTATTCAGAGAGACCTCATGCGTAGGGAAAGCCTGAGGGTTGCTGTATTTACCAATAGGCTGTTTATGTGCTTTTATTTCCTCCACTTCCTTAGCACCATTTCGTATAATCCATAATGGATTATGTGCTCCTGCATATTTAAGGGTGTTTCCTTCAAGCGCACATAAAGCAATGTCCATTCCATCCTGAACCTCTTCTTCTGATTTTTCGAACTCGGCAATAACCAGTTCACGTGTTTTATCTAAAATTTGTCCGGGATTGCTTAAACCAAATTCTCTGGTAGCTCTGTTAAGCCCACTGTTACAAATTACACTCACCATAGCTCCCGGCACCCCATGCCCGGTACAATCGGCAGCGGCAAACAGGACTAAATTATCATTGCCTGACTGAGCTTTAATGGTGTTGAGCCAGTAAAAATCACCTGCTACAATGTCTTTTGGTTTGTAGATGATGAAACTATTGGGCAAATGTTCCTTTACGAGTTTATCGGGAGGTAAGATGGCAGTTTGAATCCGTTTAGCATAGTTAATGGAGTCGAGAATCTCTTTATTCTTTTCGTTGAGAACATCCCTTTGCTCTGAGATTAACAGGTTGGCCTTTTGTTTAGACCGATAACTTCTGAAGGCTATTATTGCAATAATGGCCATGAGTATAAAACCAACTGCAAAAGCGTATCGCAGCAATTCGTCTTGCCGTGCCTGTGCTTTGGAATCTCGGTCTTTTCTTTCTGCAATGACTTGTTCTTTTTGTCTGGCTTGCTGTTCTTTGATTAGTTCGGCTTCCTTTAAGGCCAGCTCTTTTTCTTTTTCTGCGGATTTGAATTTGGCTTCAAGTGTTTGAACGATTTCCTTGTTTTCCTTATTCAGAACACTGTCTTTTAGAGTCACGTACTCGAGATGTTGATTGTAAGCTTCTTTATAGTTGCCGATGAAGGCGTAGTGTTCTACCATGCCCTTTACGGCTCTTGTGACAATTCTTAGGTTACTGACTTCTTCTCCAGCTGCTTTGGCTTTTTTAAAGTACGTCAGAGCTTCATCATGCTTGCCCTGAATGTGATAGACTTTGGCGATGGCATTCATTGATTCTGCCAGACCAATCTTGTGGTTAATTTCCTGTCTTATTTTAAGTGCTTTCATGTAGGCATCTAACGCCTTTTCATGATTTTTCATGGAAGAGAGTGCGGTTCCCATGTTGGTGAGTGAATTTGCCTCAACCCGTTTAAGATTAGCTGCTTTGGCTTTTTCATACACTGATTCGTACAAACTCAATGCGTCTTCATATTGCTCTTTATTAAACAGAATGGTTCCCATGTTGCTTTTGGCAGATAATTCGCAATTAAGATCTCCTGCCTGCTCACATGCTTCCGCTCCTTTCTTATAGTATCTGTAGGCCTCTTCATTCTGCGTCATATGCTCATAAACACCACCAACGTTGATATATGACATTCCCAGACCAACACCATCATCCATTGATTCGCGAATTTTCATGGCGTCAATACTGTAGTCAAGCGCTTTATTGAGAACGCCTTTGTGTAGATAAATGAGACCCAGATTTGAATAAATATTGGCCTGTTCGCCTTCAGGATCTTTTGCCTTACTTACATATGTAAGCGCTTTTTCGTAGTAATAGATCGCTGAATCTGGTCTGCCAACATAATTGTGCGTATACCCAATGTTGTTGGTAAGGGTCATGGCCTGATCGTAATCCTCTGCTTTCAGAGCATATTTACAAGACAGCACAAAATACAACATGGCAGAGTCTGCATTGACTTCAAAAATCATACGATAGCCTATATTTTCTGCTATATAGGAGGCGTGGATGTATTTGTTGTTTGACAGGGCCAATTCTATGCCTTCTCTACCAATTTCTCCGGCATCAGAAGGGGAGGGGAGCACATTACAAATCTCCTTATAGGCATCCAGTTTGTTTTCAAGCTTTGCATTTCCGCTAATAATTGAGTTGAGACTATCAACTGCATCTTGTCCCTGAGAGTTCAGAGATGTCAGAAGCATCAAAATGAAAATGACCTTAAGTTTCATAGCAGTATGCGCAAGATAAATTAATGCTGGAATACCTGCAAGATAATCCTTCTTATTACTGTGTTGTTGAGTGATTTATACGCGCAATCCTATCACACAAACATCATCCAGTTGTTCAATTGGCTGGCCTCCTGCATCTTTCCAGTCTTCAAAAGCTTTATCGATCAATTCCTTCTGCCGCTCGATGGTTTCGCTTTGAATAGAAAGCAGCAATCTTTTGAAGTTGGCAGCTTTGAACTTCTTTCCTTTTTCGCCTCCAAACTGATCGGCATAACCATCTGAGAAAATATAAATGGTATCACCTTTTTGGAGTTCAACAGAATGCGTTGTGTATGGTTTTGGGTCTGCGTACTTACCAATAGGCTGCTTGTTGGCTTTGATTTCTTCTACTTCTGAAGAGTCCTTTCTGATAATCCAAAGCGGGTTATTGGCACCAGCGTACTGGAGCATATTTCCCTGGAGCGAACACAAGGCAATGTCCATTCCATCCTTTACTTCCTCTTCAGATTTTTCAAATTCGGCAATGACAATCTCACGTGCTTTGTCCAGGATCTGTCCAGGATCAGTGAGTCCAAACTCTCGGGTTGCTCTGTTAAGCCCGTTGTTACACACCACACTCACCATGGCGCCTGGCACACCATGACCGGTACAATCGGCAGCAGCAAACAGAACTCGGTCCTTTTGCGGTTCCATCCAATAGAAGTCTCCTGCCACAATGTCTTTTGGCTTATAAAGAATGAAACTGTCAGCCAGATATTGCTTCACCAGTTTATTGGGTGGAAGTATGGCAGTTTGAATTCGCTTAGCGTAATTGATGGAATCGAGAATTTCTGTGTTCTTCTCCTCTAATTGTTCATAGGCTTCATCTACTTTGGCTTTCTGCTCTTCAACCACAGCTTTTTGAAATTCTACCATAGACTTTTGTTCTTCAATGATATCCCGCTGCTTTTTGGTGATCATAAACCGGTTGAAAATGAAGATTGCGAACAATACCGCCAGCGCCAAAATGCCACCTAAAAACCAAGTCCTTTGATTCTGACGTTTCTTTTCAAGCTCCCCTTGCTTAAGTTTGATTTCGTTACGATCGTTTACTGCCTTTTGAGCGAGAATTTCGGCATCTTTTACTTTTTGAGCTTCCGCATTTTTCACACTGTCAGCGGCAGCTTGTTTTTCGTATTGGTATTTATATTCCTGGCGGATGAGTGCCTTTTGGTTTTCTTCACTTTCAATACTATCGCGCATGGCAATATAGAGTTCATAAGTCTCCAGACTTTCTTTGAATCTATTGGCGGCCTTGTAGCTTTTCCACAGATATAGTGCTGAGTTTTTGACATCCTTAACCATTCCCAGCTCCTTTGAAAGTTTAAGTGAACGACTTGAATAGTCAACAGCTTTTTTAAAATCGCCTAATTCATAAAAAATACTGCCCAGGTTGCTGTACGACATGGCCACACCTCTTTTTTCACCAACTTCTTCACGAATTTTCAGGCTTTTCTCGTACAGTTCAATGGCTTTTTCCATATCCCCCCAACTTTTGTACACGCTCCCCAGATTATTGTAAGAGTCTGCAATTCCAAGCTTATCATCCAGTTCCTGAACTAACTTCAAGCTCTTTTGGTGGAATTCAATGGCCTCTTCAAAATTTCCCAATTCCTCATTCAAAATCCCAAGGTTATTGTAAGATTCTGCCATGCCCCTTTTGTCCCCAATTTCCTGACGCATGTCTAAACTTTTATTGAAGAACTCAATAGCCTTTTCTACATTGCCCTGATCCTTGTACAGGCTCCCTAAATTAACATAAGACATGGCTACCCCTCTCTTATCTCCAATTTCCTCACGAATCTTCAAGCTTGTGGTATAGAACTCAATGGCTTTTTTCACATTTCCCTGAGTATAGTGAATGATCCCCAGATTGTAATTTGTGTCGGCCATGCCTCTCTTGTCGCCGTCCTTTCCTCTTGTTTTCAGGCTTTTGTTGAAGAACTCGATGGCCTTCTCAATATTTCCCTGATTGTAGTATACACTTCCTATATTATGGTAGGCGCTTGCCATGCCTTTTTTGTCGCCAATTTCTTTTCGAATGGCCAGACCTTCATTATAAAGCTCAATGGCTTTTTTGAAATCACCCTTGTTTTTATATATGATTCCCAGATTAACGTAGGTCATGGCCAAACCGTTTTTGTCACCAATCTCTTTTCGGTCTTTTAAACTTTTGTTATAGAATTCAACGGCTTTATCCACTTCTCCGCGGATGTAATATAGAATTCCCAGATTGTGATAGGTGTCCGCCTTGGCTTCACGAAAGAAGGCCCTTTCTTCTGCATTTAAATCTTTTTGAAGATTGCTTTGACACAGACTGTCAATTCTTTGATTAAGTATGAGGTCGAATTCCGGATCGGCCATGTAAATAATGTTGTCCCATGCCATCCATGCCCTTACAATTGTTGAATCGTGTGTGGCTGCTTTAACCACTTTTTTGAGAGAATCTACCTGATGTTCCTGCTCAGGACTCAATTGTGCAAAGCCTGTGTGAGCAAGCCAAGCCGACAAAAATATGGATACAAGAATTTTCAAGGCCTTTCAAACTTAGCGAAAAATCTTATCTATACCGGAGATCTGCATCAGAAGAATGGTTTGAAAAACACAAGACTATAGAATTAAATGCGCATGCCGATCACGCAGACATCATCCAACTGTTCTATTGGCTGGCCGCCTGCGTCTTTCCAATCTTCAAAAGCCTGATCTATGTGTTCTTTTTGTTGTTCAACAGACATGTTTTGAATAGACAGGAGTAGTTTTTTGAAATTGGCAGCTTTAAACTTTTTGCCTTTTCTTCCTCCGAATTGATCAGCAAACCCGTCGGAGAAAATATAAATAGCATCACCTTTTTGAAGCTCAATAGTATGTGTAGTATAGGGTTGAGGATCGGCATACTTACCAATGGGCTGCTTGTCAGCTTTAATTTCTTCAATCTCGGATGTTCCTTTCCTGATAATCCATAAAGGGTTATTAGCTCCAGCGTATTTGAGTGTATTGCCTCCCAATGAAGATTGTTCCAGAGAACACAAGGCTATGTCCATTCCGTCTTTCACTTCCTCTTCGGATTTCTCGAATTCTGCAATGACAATTTCACGTGTTTTGTCCAGAATTTGCCCGGGATCTTTCAATCCGTGTTCTCTCACAGATCTATTGAGTCCATTGTTGCACACCACGCTCACCATGGCCCCAGGCACACCGTGGCCTGTACAATCTGCCGCAGCAAACAGAACCCGGTCTTTTTGAGGTTCCATCCAATAAAAATCTCCAGCTACAATATCCTTAGGTTTGTAAAGAATAAAGCTGTCAGCCAGATATTGTTTTACCAGTTTATCCGGAGGCAAAATGGCTGTTTGAATTCGTTTTGCATAATTGATGGAGTCGAGAATCTCTTTGTTCTTTTCTTCCAGTTGATCGTATGCTTCATCTACTTTTTCTTTCTGTTCTCTTACCAAACGCAAGGATTTAACCACCATATAAACGAAAAAGAGGATCACAGCCACTATGGCAATGGCGAAATAAATAATGATTTCGTTTCTTCTGCTGACTGCTTCAGCCCGTTCTTTTTGAGACCTTTCTTTGGCCAGTTTAGCATCCTGAACACGCATGGCTTCAAGGGTTTTGATGCTATCTGCTGCCGTCTTTTTTTCGTAAGCATATTCGTACTCCTGACGAATAATGGCATTTTGATTCTCCTGACTGTTGATGCTGTCTTTGGTAGCTGTGTACAGCTCAAACATTTTAAGCGCAGACTCATGGTTTTCTTCCAGACTGTAAGCTGTGTACAAAGATTTTGCAACATCTCTTTTCAGCACCATACTGCCAACGGTTTTAGCGTGAACCAGGGCAAGTTCTCCGTATTTAATGGCTTCCAGTGTTTCGCCTTGTTTGGTCAGTATAACCCCCACGTTTTTAAATGCGGCTGCCATCGTTCTGGAGTCATTATACTGTTCAGCAAATTCAGCACCTTTTAGGTAATTCGTTTTGGCATCATCCAGCCTGCCGGAATCTTCATAGACGCTCCCAAGATTGATGTACAGAGTCGGGAGGTAGTCGTGTTGCCCAATGGCGGATCTCAAGTCTATAGATTTATGAAAATAGTCTAGTGCTGCTTCAAAGTCTTTATTTATCAAATTAATGATTCCAAGGCTTTCATAGGCGCCGGAAATCCCTGAGGAATCTCCTATAGCCTTACTCATAGTGAGACTCTGGTTAATGTAATCCAGGGCTTCAGGGTAATTTTCTTTTTCAAGGTAAATCCCGCCAATGTTCTTGTAAACGCTTGAAATTCCTGAGGTGTCTTTTAGAACTTTTTGTATTGCCAGACTTTGATTGAAGGATTCCAAAGCTGGTTCAAAGAGTCCTTTTTGTGTATAAATACTTCCCAGATTATTCTGTGCTCTGGATTTATATAGTCTGAAAAAATGAGTTTCAGATTGTTTGAGATCTTTCTGCAAATTCAGCTCGCAGATGGAGTCAACGGCTGAATTCAGTTTGATGTCCAAATCCACGTCAAATCTATAAATGATGTTATCCCAGAGCATGTAACTCTTAACCTTGGAGCTATCATGACTGCTGCTTTTGATGACATCTTGCAGAGAATCTATATACGCTTCCTGTGGTGGAGAGAGTTGTGCGTTTGTAGAAAAACAAACCAACAAAAGCGATATGGACATGGCAATTTTCACAACACCTGTTCAGATAGATTGCTGGTCTAAGATAGTTAAGAAATTTTTAAGCCTTTGGTAGTGTGCTAAACCCTTAAGCCAATCACACATACATCATCTAACTGCTCAATCGGCTGACCTCCCCAGTCTTTCCAGTTTTCAAACGCATCATCAATCGATTTCTTCTGCTGTTCGATGGGTTGGTTTTGAATCGATAGGATCAGTTTTTTGAAGTTAGTCGCTTTGAATTTCTTCCCTCTTTCTCCACCAAACTGATCGGCATAACCATCCGAGAAAATGTAGATGGTATCACCTTTTTGAAGCTCAATGGTATGTGTAGTATAGGGTTGGGGATCGGCATACTTGCCAATTGGCTGTTTGTTGGCCTTAATCTCTTCTATCTCGGATGCTCCTTTTCTGACGATCCAAAGCGGGTTATTGGCCCCTGCGTATTTAAGTGTGTTTCCCTCGAGTGAACACAAGGCAATGTCCATTCCGTCTTTTACTTCTTCTTCTGATTTCTCGAACTCTGCAATGACAATTTCACGTGTTTTGTCCAGAATTTGCCCGGGATCTTTCAATCCGTGTTCTCTCACAGATCTATTGAGTCCATTGTTGCACACCACGCTCACCATGGCCCCAGGCACACCATGGCCTGTACAATCTGCCGCAGCAAACAGAACCCGGTCTTTTTGAGGTTCCATCCAATAGAAATCTCCAGCTACAATGTCCTTAGGTTTGTAAAGAATAAAGCTGTCAGCCAGATATTGTTTCACCAGTTTATCCGGAGGCAAAATGGCTGTTTGAATCCGTTTTGCGTAGTTGATGGAGTCGAGAATTTCCTTGTTCTTTTCTTCCACAAGTTCCTTCTGGAAAATTGCTTCCATTTTTTGGGTTTCAACTTCCTCTTTTTGTTTTTCGATGATGGTGTTTTGCTTTTTTGTTATCTGGAAACGTCTGTATGCAAAAGCAGCAAACGCCAGCATCAATAACAGTCCAAACCCTAATGCAATTTTAATTATTGAGTTCCTGTGAGACTCTGCTTCCAATTGCTGTTTTTCAGCTTCATTGGCACGTTCTTTTGCTTCAAGGGCTTCAAAAGCCACATCTTTAATGGCCAACTCTTTCGCATACTCAACACTGTCCAGAATGGCTTGTTTTTCGAAACTATATTGGGTTTCCAGACGGATTACCTCACGTTGTTTATCTTCATTGATCAGGCTGTCCTCCCATGCTTTTGATGTTTCGTAGTGATACAGCGCTTCTTTGGGGTTTCCAAGTTCTCTGTGAGCCTTGTACAAACAATCATGACAAGAAAACATCCCTTCAATGTTGTCGTATTCTTCAGAAATTTTCAAGCCTTTTTCACAGTTCTCCTTTGCCAGAAGGTAATTCTTTTCAAAATTGTAGAGAACTCCCAGGTTTGTGTAGGACGCTAACTGGCCTCCTCCGTCATTTAGATCCAATCTGATTTTTAAGGCCTTTTTGGCTTGTTCAATTCCTTCCTGATAGCGACCTAAATCTCTAAATAGATTTCCTCTGTTGCTATAGATATTTGCCAGGCCTTGAGTGTATTCAAGAGATTCATAAATACTTTCGCATTCATCATAAGCGGCCATAGCCATCTCCGGATTGTTTAGTTCGTCATATATCAGACCAAGATTGAGCAAGGTAATGCCATGAGATTTTTGATCGTTTAAAAGCACAAAAGACGAATCCGCCAATAAGAAAATTTCCAATGCTTTTTGATTGTCACCCATTGCCCGGTAGAGCGTTCCAATGCTTGCATAGGTTCTTGCCGCACCAAGTGTGTCTTGTAATTCTTCTTTGAGACTTAAAGATTTTTGAGACAGGTCAAGTGCCTTTGGATATTGTCCAATTTGCTTATAACAAATTCCCAGATTGGCATAAGACTTGGCAATATGACTTTTGTTTCCAAGTGAAATGTTGATGTCCAGATTTTCCTGTATTACCGGAATGGCTTCATGGTACATGCCAACAACAATATAGGAAACACCAAGGGCGCTAAGTCCACTTGAAGTCCAACTGTCGTTTTCTTTTTTTCGGGCGTCTTCTATAAGTGTTTCTGAAAAGTACCGTGCACTGTCGGGATTAGAATACATGTATTCCCATGCCAGATCGTAGTAGGCTTTATACCTTATGGTGTCATGCAATGATGAATTTGAAGACACTTGTTTCAGTGAATCTATCTGAGCGAAAGACACTTGCCCAAAACACAGAAGAATTAATATGTATAAATATGACTTCAAAGTTCTCCGAATTTAGTGATTTAAACGCTTACAGCAAGCTTGAGACTCTTTCATAATTCATGTGTGCAGACAATTAAATGCGCAGACCAATAACACACACGTCATCCAATTGTTCAATTGGCTGACCACCCGCATCTTTCCAATCTTCAAATGCCTGATCAATCAACTCCTTCTGCCGCTCGATGGTTTCGTTTTGAATAGAAAGCAGTAATTTTTTGAAGTTGGCAGCTTTGAATTTTTTGCCTTTATCACCTCCAAACTGGTCAGCGTATCCATCTGAGAAAATGTAGACGGTATCACCTTTTTGGAGCTCAACAGAATGAGTTGTATACGGCTTAGGATCTGCATACTTACCAATAGGCTGCTTGTTGGCTTTGATTTCTTCTATCTCGGATGTTCCTTTTCTGATAATCCATAAAGGATTATTGGCTCCGGCGTATTTGAGTGTATTGCCTTCCAGTGAAGATTGTTCGAGAGAGCACAAGGCAATGTCCATTCCATCTTTAACTTCCTCTTCAGATTTTTCAAACTCGGCAATGACAAGCTCACGTGTTTTATCCAATATTTGTCCTGGATCTGTCAGGCCAAACTCTCTGGTAGCTCTGTTAAGTCCGTTATTACATACCACACTCACCATGGCGCCAGGCACACCATGTCCGGTGCAGTCGGCGGCGGCAAACAGAATCCGATCTTTTTGAGGTTCCATCCAGTAAAAGTCTCCTGCCACAATATCCTTGGGTTTGTAGAGAATGAAGCTGTCAGCCAGATATTGTTTCACCAACCTATCTGGTGGTAAAATGGCAGTTTGAATGCGTTTAGCGTAGTTAATAGAATCCAGAATCTCAGTGTTCTTTTCTTCTAATTGGTCATATGCAGAATCAACCTGTTCTTTTTGCTTCTCAATGACCGCTCTTTGTTTTTGAGATACTCTGAACCTTTGAAAGATAAACACACCAAAAAGCAGAGCCATACCTAACATGGCATAGAGAAAGTAAGCCTGTTGTTTCTCACGTTTTCTTTCGAGATCATGTTCTTTTTTTTCGGCCAGCCTCTGCTGTCTTTCAGCGAGCAGCTCAGCCTCTTTCAGCTTTTTGGTTTCTTCATTTCTGATACTATCTGTAGCGGCCTGTATTAGATATTTTCTTTTGTATTCCTGATTGATGACCTCTTTTTCTGCATCCCTGCTACTTAAAGTGTCTTTGGTGGATATATGTAACTCGTACATGTCAAGTGCCAACTGAGGTTTTCCGATTTTTTTGTAACACTTGTAAAGCAAACCGGAAGCGTCTTTTATGCTTTGAGCGTTTTCTATTTCCCGGGCTATTTTTAACGCATGCAACCCCTTTTCCATAGCTAAAGAGACATTTCCTCTCTGATATTCCAAGTCGGCCAGGGAGAATATTGACTTCCCTATGCCTTCTTTATCTTTTACACGTTTCTTTATTTCAAGGCTTTTTTCAAAGTATTCCTGAGCCTTGTCCCACTCTCTTTGTTCCACTAACACTATTCCAATATTGTTGAGTGTGAGCCCCATGCCCAGGGAGTCATTTATCTCGGTTCTAATATCGTAGCTCTTTTGGTAGTGTTCCAAAGCTTTTTTGGGTTGCTTCATTTTCTCATAAACGAGACCTATGTTGTTTTCACTTGACGCAACACCTTTAAGGTTATTAAGTGCAGATTTGATGCCTCTGCTTTTATGATGATATTCTAATGCTTTTTGGTAATTCTTTTGATAGCCATAGACCAGACCAATGTTGTTAAGAGCGCTTGCAACACGAGATGAATCTTCATTCAACTCTGAAATCACTAAACTTTGCGAGAAACTCTCAATAGCAGCACTGTAGTCTCCCAGCTTAATGTATGCGGCTCCAATCACATTGATACTTGGTCCCAAACTGGCATCATTAGCACCTAGTTCTTTTCTTAAAGCGAGACTCTCCCTCATGTAGTTAATTGCTTCAATATATTCGCTTAAATAGAAATGTGCAACACCAATGGAGTGGCTTGTTCGAGCCATGGTAGATGAGTCTTTTATGCTTTCCGCTGACACATAGATTTTGGTTAAAATCTTTAGGGAACTGTCAGGACTATGTCTTAGCAGTGGTCCTGTGGCGTAGGCCATCCCTGCTTCAATTCTGGAACTATCCGGAAGCTTCTCATTTTTCCAGGCCATGTATAAGCTATCCGGATTTTGCTGAGAGCTGGCAGATAAAGACAGCAGGAACCATATTGACAGGAAAACCTTCAAGTAAGCTAAGATACAACTTATTGAATACGTAAATCAGTTGTGTTTTGACAGAGATTATACACGCAGACCAATCACACACACGTCATCCAACTGCTCCAACTGACCCTTCCAATTTTCAAAGGCCGCATCAATTAACTCTCGTTGTTTTTCAATGGTCTCGTTTTGGATCGACAACAACAGCCTTTTGAAGTTGGCAGCTTTGAACTTCTTTCCTTTTTCGCCTCCAAACTGATCGGCATAACCATCTGAGAAAATGTAGAATGCGTCTCCTTCGTTGAGCTCAATGGTGTGTGTAGGATAGGGGCTTGGTTCAGCGTACTTGCCAATGGGTTGTTTATGTGCTTTGATTTCTTCTACTTCTGATGCACCTTTTCTAATGATCCAGAGAGGGTTGTGGGCACCAGCGTATTTCAGCGTTTGACCTCCCAATGAAGATTTTTCCAAAGAACACAAAGCGATATCCATTCCATCTTTTACATCTTCTTCTGATTTCTCGAATTCTGCAATGACAATTTCTCGAGTTTTAGAAAGGATATCTCCAGGTTCAGTTAGACCGTATTCTCTTACGGACCTATTTAGACCATTATTACATACCACACTCACCATAGCACCAGGCACCCCATGACCGGTACAATCTGCAGCAGCAAATAAAACAGAATTACCAACGGGTTCCATCCAGTAAAAGTCGCCCGCCACAATATCTTTGGGTTTGTAGAGTACAAAGCTGCTCTGAAGGTATTCCTTCACCAGTTTATCTGGCGGTAGAATGGCGCTTTGGATGCGCTTGGCGTAGTTGATGGAATCGAGAATCTCGGTATTTTTCTCTTCGAGTTGCTCATAGGCTTCATCTACTTTGGCTTTTTGTTCTTCAACCACAGCTTTTTGAGATTCAACCACGGACTTTTGCGCATCTATGATGTCTCGTTGTTTTTTGGTGACTCTGAATCTATTGAAAATGAAGATTGCAAACAGAACGGCCAGTGCTAAAATGCCGCCCAAAAACCAGGTTCTTTGGTTCTGACGTTTCCTCTCAAGCTCCCCCTGTTTGAGTTTGATTTCGTTACGATCATTCACGGCCTTTTGAGCCAGAATTTCAGCATCTTTTACCTTTTGGTCTTCTGCATTTTTCACACTATCTGTTGCGGCTTGCTTCTCATACTGGTATTTGTATTCTTGGCGGATGACTGCTTTTTGGTTTTTAATACTCTCCATACTGTCTCGTATAGTAATGTGGAGTTCGTACATCTTAAGGGCATCTGAATATTTACCTTGTTTTTTGTACAAAGAACTTAAGTGTTTAGAAGCATTTTTTGTCCATTTCACTGAACCCACCTCTTGAGCTAAAGCCAGGGCTTTCTCCAAGTGCTTTTGAGCTGATCCCAATTTACCTTGCCTCATCTCTGAATCCCCAATATTACTTAGGCTAGCAGCCATACCATTTTTGTCCCCGAGCTGTTGTTTAATATTCAAGCTTTTATTGAAGTACTCAAGTGCCTTGGGGATATCTCCTTGGCTGAAATAAATCAACCCAATGTTATTTAAGCTAAGAGCTTTTCCCTTGTTGTTTCCAATCTCCTCATAAATCCTTAAACTTTTATTGAAGTGCTCGAAAGCCATTGAGGTGTCTCCCTGATTGCGATAAATCATCCCCATGTTGTTTAGACTATAAGCTCTGCCTTCTTTGTCCCCAATCTCTTGTTGAATTTTCAAACTTTTATTGAAGTACTCAAGTGCCTTAGTGATGTCTCCCTGACTGTTATAAATGGCTCCAATGTTGCTTAAACTAAGGGCTGTGCCGTTTTTGTCTTCCAGCTCTTCTCTAATCCTCAAACTTTTATGCCAGTAATCAAGTGCCTTGGGGACGTCTCCTTGACTGTTATAAATGGCTCCAATATTGTTTAAGCCAAAGGCTATGCCATTCTTGTCTTCCATCTCTTCTCTAATCCTCAAGCTTTTATGCCAGTACTCTAGTGTCATTTGGTTATCTCCTAGACCGTAATAAGCATAACCCATATTGCTTAGGCCATTGGCTATACTATTTTTGTCCCCAATCTCCTCATAAATCTTTAAACTTTTGTCGTAATACTCAAGTGCCATTTGGTTGTCTCCTCGACTGCTATAAACATAACCCATGTTGCTTAAGGCGTCAGCTAAAGAGAGCTTAAGTGGTTTAACGAACAGGTCAGAGGTATTGTTAGAGAGTGCACTTTCGGCAATAAATTTTGCCTTTTGACACAAGGGAATAATGGTGTCCAGATTTGCTGCTGCGAGAATGTCACTTAAATCCACATAGGCTCTTGCCAAAGAAGTGTCGTGGCTGGTAGGTGTGTTAATGATACCATTGAGACTGTCTATTTGCTGTTGTTGATTTTCGGAGAATTGAGATGAGCCAACAATTGGTAGAAAAAGAAATATATATACCAGATACCTCACAGCACCCAAATCTAAGAAAATAAAAACTAACCGCTTATGCCTCTGTCTTCTCTGCAGTAGAGCTCAAAAACAACTCATCCATTTGCTCGTTATCAATCGGTGCAGGCGCATCAATCATCACGTCTCTACCTGAGTTGTTTTTAGGGAAGGCAATGAAATCACGGATAGATTCTTGTCCGGCCAAAGTAGCACACAGTCTGTCAAAACCAAAAGCAATTCCACCATGTGGAGGGGCGCCATATTCAAAGGCATCCATTAAGAAACCGAATTGTGCCTTAGCTTCTTCTGGTGTGAAGCCCAATAAATCAAACATACGAGCTTGTAAGGCTTTGTCGTGAATACGAATAGATCCACCACCAATCTCAACTCCGTTGATCACCAAATCGTAGGCATTGGCTCTCACGTTTCCTGGGTCGCTTTCTAGTTTATCAAAATCCTCTGCTTTTGGAGATGTAAATGGGTGGTGCATGGCGTGGTATCTTTCGCTTTCTTCATCCCATTCTAATAAAGGAAAATCAACTACCCATAATGGTTTGTAGTCTGCTGGATTTCTCAAGCCCAACTCACTACCCATGTGAAGCCTTAATTCGTTCATTTGCTTTCTGGTAGCATCCAAATCTCCGCTTAACATTAAAATCAAATCACCAGCTTTGGCACCAGCTAAGTCGGCCCACGCTTTTAAATCTTCCTGAGAATAGAATTTGTCTACGGAAGACTTGAAGGTACCATCTTCATTGCACTTTACGTACACCATGCCTTTTGCGCCAACTTGAGGACGTTTCACAAAGTCGGTCAACTTATCCAATTGCTTTCTGGTGTAAGTGGCGGCTTGTTCGGCTACAATACCCAATACAATCTCTGCGCTATCAAACACATTGAACCCTTTATTTTGGGCTACAGAGTTGAGGTTCTTAAACTCCATTCCAAAACGAACATCAGGTTTATCAGAACCGTACTTTTCCATGGCTTCTGCGTAATCCATTCTTGGAAAATCTTCCAGTTCGACATTCAAAATTGTTTTGAAAAGAGATTTGGTTAAACCTTCAAATGTGTTTAAAACATCTTCCTGCTCCACAAAAGCCATTTCGCAGTCTATCTGTGTAAATTCTGGCTGACGATCCGCTCTTAAATCCTCATCTCTAAAACACTTCACAATCTGGTAGTAACGGTCGTAACCACTTACCATCAACAATTGCTTAAAAGTTTGAGGCGACTGAGGCAAAGCATAGAACTCTCCCGGATTCATTCTGCTTGGTACAACAAAGTCTCTCGCGCCTTCCGGAGTGGACTTAATTAAATAAGGCGTTTCAACTTCCAAAAAGTTAATGCTGTCCATATACTTTCTGGTTTCAATGGACAGTTTATGTCTTAGTTCCAGATTTTTCCTAACAGGATTTCTTCTTAAATCTAAATAGCGGTATTGCATGCGCAA
This sequence comes from Parvicellaceae bacterium, assembly GCA_965230535.1. Taxonomy (GTDB): domain Bacteria; phylum Bacteroidota; class Bacteroidia; order Flavobacteriales_D; family JAUILH01; genus JAUILH01. The sequence goes on from OZ246009.1 coordinate 87,162, forward strand.
CTCTTCTCCACCATCAGTCTCGTCTTCAATAGTAAAAGGTGGTGTTTTAGCGTTATTCAATACTTTGATTTCTGACACAACAATCTCAATGTCTCCGGTTGGAATTTCCGGGTTTTTCGAATGTCTTTCAACCACTTCTCCGGTCACTTGAAGGACAAATTCACGACCAATGCCTTTCAATATATTCAGAACATCATCACTCACGCGTCCTGTTTCCCCAACAATTTGAGTTAAGCCATAACGATCTCGCACATCAATCCAAACAATTGGCCCCTTATCTCTAATGGTTTGTGCCCATCCGGCAATGCTAACCGTTTCTCCTATATGATTGGCGTTTAATTCGCCGCAAGTGTGTGTTCTGTACATGTGTTTTTTATTTCGACTGCGAATTTATGGATTTAAGTAGAATTGAGCTTAGTTTCAGGACTTGTTTTGAAGACTCTTTTGCCCTATCTTTGTAAAAAAGGCCAAAATATGTTCAAAGGAAACAACAACGGAGGCACAACGCGATCTGCGGATGTGAATTCACCAGACAGACTGAATAGAATCGTTGAAGGAACGAATATTCAGGGAGACATCAAGAGTGATAGCAATATTAGAATTGATGGTAAATTGATTGGTACAATTACAACAAGAGGTCGTGTGGTAATTGGAAAAACCGGACATATAGAAGGCGAAATTATTTGTCAGAACGCCGATATAGAAGGCACACTGGTAGGGAAAATCACAGTGGATCAGGTTTTGGCATTAAAATCTACCGCTAAATTGAAGGGAGATATTTTAACTGGTAAACTGGCCATTGAACCAGGTGCGAACTTCTCCGGTTCATGTAATATGGGAGGTAGCACCAAAGTGATTGAGAGCAAACCACAGGCACAACCAAAGCTTGAGGAGAAAAAAGCAGAAGTCGTTGGCTAAACAGGATAAGCGCAAGAATCGCTCAAAATTCATCGTATTTTCTCAAATGGGTTTTACCATGGCAGCCGTAATTGGTGGCTTTGCATGGTTGGGTGTTTATCTTGACGGCAGGGGCAGTCCCGGACAAAAAGTTTTCACAATTGTATTGAGTCTTTTAGGCGTATTCCTTTCTTTGTACTACGTTATTAAATCAGTTATAAAAATTAGTAAAGACAAGGAATGAAGTCAGCGCTTTTAAAAACTACCTTTTTCGGCATAGTTGTATTGGGTGTTCATTTTGCTTTGAATGCTTATGTTCTTGGAGATTATAGCTCCGAGAGAATTTATTGGTTAGATCCAGTTTTGTTTGTATTGTGTCTGGCTCTGATTGCAGTTTGTTTTCGGGTTCATAAATCGGACAGCACAAAAACAGCACTCACCTTCTCAATGATGAGCATGGCCAAGCTAATTACGGTTGGTATTATAGCGCTCGTTTTGGCTAAAAAAGTACCGCAGGCAGACAAGCTCACCTTGGCTGCACACATATTGGCACCGGCCATGATTTTTTTGCTCTATGAAGCACTTACAGTCGTGAAGTTGCTCCGTCAAATTAAACCGACTCAAAAAGAGGTTTAATCTTTTTGCCAAAAGGGCATTTACTTTAAGGAATTGTTATACCTTTGCGCAAAATTTTACGAAAGTATAGTTCAAATGGCGAAGGTCAAAAGGTTCAATAAATTTGTTTTACCGCTCGTTCTGGTAGCGGTTTTAGCACTGGTTTTTAATGGGATGGCAACTGAGCATGACCACGGTCATGACGCAGGACACGGAGAAGAGTCACACGAGCATGAGTCGCATGAACATGGCTCGCATGATCACACAGTTCCGGAGGCCGAGTTTAACGGAGAATATGCGATTGATCACGTTTTAGATTCTCACGATTGGCATTTGTTTGACTTGCCAGCTGATGGTGGTAAATATAAGCCGGTATCTATTCCACTTCCTGTAATCGTTGCCGGAAACGGAGGAACCAATATGTTCATGTCTTCAGAGTTTGAACATGGTCATGCCATCGTGAAAAAAGGAGATAGCCACTACTTATTATACAAGAACAAAATTTACCTGACGGATGAGCACGGTAAAATGACTTTTGAAGTGTCGTGGACTGAAGAAACTCTGTCTAAAGAAGGACAAAAGAAAGCGCTTGACATGTTTGGTTCAGGAGCTCCAGACAATGTGTTTGAGTACATTTTTGCTTTGTTAGAGTTGAGTGGTTATATGGAAGAAGAGACACACTCAGAAAAAATTGAAATGACCTTGCATGAAGTTCTTGCAGGAGGTTTGGATCGTTATACTGAGAGTGAACACAGAGAGTATGATGTAGTAGTACTTAACGAAAAGCCACTTGATTTATCTGTTACTAAAAGTGTCTTGGCTATGTTAATTGCCGGACTGTTATTGTTCTTAATCTTTAGATCGGCAGCTAAGTTCTATGCAAAAAATGGTTCTGAAGTAGCGCCAAAAGGAATTGCCGGGTTTGTAGAGCCGTTGATCATTTTCGTGAGAGATGAGATTGCCAGGCCAAATATCGGAGAGAAAAAATACATGAAGTTCATGCCTTACTTATTAACGGTATTCTTCTTTATCTGGATTTCTAACTTGGTTGGATTGTTACCGCTAGGATTCAACTTGACTGGTAACCTGATGGTGACATTCACTTTTGCAGTATTCACTGCTATTCTAACCAACATTAATGGAAACTCTCACTACTGGAGCCACATCTTCTGGATGCCGGGTGTACCAGTTCCGATGAAAATATTTTTAGCACCAATTGAATTGATTGGTGTCATTGCTAAACCTTTCGCATTGATGATTCGATTGTTTGCCAACATCACGGCAGGTCACATTGTAATCATGAGTTTGATCGGAATCATATTTAAAATGGATAGTCTTGGTTGGGCAGGTTTGTCTGTGCCATTGACACTATTTGTAAGCGTATTAGAATTATTGGTAGCGGCTCTTCAAGCATACATCTTCACAATGTTATCTGCATTGTTTATAGGTGCAGCAGTTGAGGAGGCACACCACTAAAGAGTTTTTTGTTTAACCCTTAAATTATAAATCATGGGAGCAATAGGAGCAGGCTTAGCTGTAATTGGTGCTGGAATCGGTATCGGTATGATCGGCGGAAGAGCTATGGAAGCAATGGCTAGACAGCCAGAAATGCAAGGTCAAATTCAAACTTCAATGTTAATTGCTGCTGCACTTGTAGAAGGTGCTGCACTTTTCGGTGTTGTAGTTGGTATGATCGCCTAATTATTTGAATATCTGGAATCACGGTTGGTGATTCCAGATGTTTATTTAAAAGTTAAACGACAGAATTGTAACAGAAATGAATATTGAATTAAATAACGTTCTCTTAGCACCAAACTTAGGTTTGATCATTTGGCAAACATTGGTGTTGCTTATTTTGATTTGGCTTTTGGCTAAATATGCCTGGAAACCGATTCTTAAAGCAGTTAAAGACAGAGAAGATTCTATTGATAAGGCGCTTAAGTCTGCCGAAGAAGCAAAAGCTGAAATGGCAACATTGAAGTCTAGCAATGAAGACGCTCTTAAACAAGCTAAAGAGGAAAGAGATGCCATCCTGAAGGAAGCGCGTGAGATGAAAGAGAAAATCGTTGCAGAAGCTAAAGTGAAAGCAAACGAAGAGTCTGACAGAATCGTTGCCAACGCAAGAGAGGTCATCAAAAATGAGAAGAATGCGGCAGTCGCTGAGTTGAAAAACCAGGTAGCGGCATTGTCTATCGAAATTGCAGAAAAAATTGTTAAGAAAGAATTGTCTTCTGACGATAAGCAAAAGGCTTTGGCTGATACGCTTGTAGACGACATGAACCTTAACTAATCAACGTTATGAAAGGAAACAGAGCTGCCATAAGATATGCCAAATCTCTCCTGAGTCTAGCCATCGAACAAAAGAAGGAAGACAAAGTTAGAGACGACATGGCATTTGTAGCCGAAACGGTCGAAAATAGCAGAGATCTTAATCTTTTGCTAAAAAGCCCGATTGTAAAAGGTGATCAGAAACAACAAGTGCTTGATAAATTATTTACAGGCAAAGTAACCGACTTGTCAGAAGGTTTTTTAAAGATCATGACAAGCAAGAAAAGAGAGGATATCCTCGGTATGATTGCAACGGAGTATCTGACGCAATACAAGTTGGAAAAGAATATTTCAAGTGCTGAAGTAATCAGTGCTGTTCCATTGTCTAAAGAGGTTTTAGCAAAAGTTGAGAAGATCATCAAGGACAGTGAAAAACAAGATATTGAGTTGAAACAAACAGTAAACCCAGACATTATTGGTGGGTTAATTGTTAGAGTTGGTGACAAGCAAATTGATGCCAGTATCTCAAGAAAAATAAGTGATTTAAAACAAAGATTTAGTACAAACCCGTACGTAGCGGACTATTAAAATAATCGTTATGCCAGAAGTTAAACCAGCAGAAGTATCTGCGATTTTACGTGAACAATTAGCCGGACTTAAGTCTGAGGCCGATCTAGAAGAAGTAGGTACCGTCCTTCAAGTAGGAGATGGTATTGCCCGTATTTATGGATTGTCTAATGTACAGTCTGGGGAGTTAATTCAATTCGAAAACGGATTGAACGCCATCGTTCTTAACCTTGAAGAAGACAATGTAGGTGCTGTACTTTTGGGTGCGTCTACAGATGTTAAGGAAGGAGACACTGTAAAAAGAACAGGAAGAATTGCCTCTCTTAAAGTAGGTGAAGGCATGCTTGGTCGTGTTGTTGATACCTTAGGTAACCCAATCGATGGAAAAGGCCCAATTCAGGGAGAAACTTTCGAAATGCCTTTGGAAAGAAAAGCACCTGGTGTAATCTACAGACAACCGGTAAACGAACCACTTCAAACAGGAATCAAGTCAATCGATTCTATGATTCCAATTGGAAGAGGACAAAGAGAGTTGATCATTGGTGACCGTCAGACAGGTAAAACTACTGTGGCGATCGATACCATTATCAACCAAAAAGAATTTTACGACAGAGGCGAGCCTGTATTCTGTATCTATGTTGCTTGTGGACAAAAAGGGTCTACAATTGCTGCATTGGTTCAGAAATTAGAAGAAGCTGGTGCCATGGCATATACAGTAATTGTTGCGGCTAACGCATCAGACCCTTCCCCAATGCAGTTCTACGCACCAATGGCCGGAGCTGCTGTAGGTGAGTACTTCAGAGATACTGGTAGACCAGCATTGATTGTATTTGATGACTTGTCTAAGCAAGCTGTTGCTTACCGTGAGGTATCACTTCTATTGAGAAGACCTCCGGGACGTGAGGCTTACCCTGGTGATGTATTCTACTTGCACTCGAGAATTCTTGAAAGAGCTGCGAAAATCAACGCTTCTGATGAAATCGCTCAACAAATGAACGATTTACCTGAATCTTTGAAAGGTAAAGTAAAAGGTGGTGGATCTTTAACGGCACTTCCAATTATTGAAACTCAGGCGGGTGATGTATCAGCCTATATTCCAACCAACGTAATTTCGATTACAGATGGTCAGATCTTCCTGGAGTCTAACCTGTTTAACGCTGGTGTACGCCCTGCAATTAACGTAGGTATCTCTGTATCTCGTGTAGGAAGTTCGGCTCAGGTTAAATCAATGAAGAAAGTATCCGGTACTTTGAAGCTGGATCAGGCACAATATAGAGAGCTTGAAGCATTTGCTAAGTTCGGATCTGATTTGGATGCAGCGACAAAAGCGGTACTTGATAAAGGATCTAAAAACGTTGAAATCCTTAAGCAAAATGAAGGATCTCCTCTTCCGGTTGAAGAGCAGGTTGCCATCATTTATGTTGGAACAAAAGGATTATTAGGAGATGTACCTGTAAATAAAGTAAGAGAGTTTGAAGAGGAGTTCTTAAGTATGATGAGAAATGCTCACCAAGGAGTATTGGATCAATTAAGAGCTGGAAAATTGACAGACGAAATTACAAGTACTATTGAATCAGTAGCAAAAGATTTGGCTGCTAAGTATTAAACAAGATCATGGCGAATCTTAAAGAAATAAGAACCCGAATCACGTCTGTAGGCTCAACCATGCAGATCACTTCAGCAATGAAGATGGTATCTGCTGCCAAGTTGAAGCGTGCTCAGGACAAGATTACTCAAATGAGACCTTACGCTGAAAAGCTTCAGGAGATTTTGGGGAACCTCAGCCAGAGTCTGGATGTTTCTGAAAACGCCTTCGGCGAGATTCGTGAAGAAAAGAATGTGTTGTATGTTGCCGTTACATCTAACCGTGGATTATGTGGTGGATTTAACAACAATGTTAACAAAACAGCTTTAAGGTTGAGCAGAGAGGACATTAAGAATGGAAAATCTGCTAAAGTATTAGGTGTTGGTAAAAAAGCCAATGATTACTTCAAGAACCTTGAAATTGAGAATACTGGTGATGAATTGCCACAAAACGCAGAAGAGATCTGGAACAATTTAGATTTTTCAAATGCAGGTGATTTGGCCCAGAAATTAATGGATTTATTTACTGCAGGAACTTACGACAAGATCGTTTTGATCTACAATAAGTTCAAAAATGCAGCAGTTCAGGAAGTACAAGAGGAGCAATTCCTGCCAATTCAGATGACTGCATCTGAGGGGAACGCCTCTGCAGACTATATCTTCGAACCAAATAAAGAAGATATCGTTGAAAACCTGATTCCAAATTCATTGAGAACTCAGTTGTATAAAGCATTGCTTGATTCTAATGCCTCTGAGCATGGAGCGCGTATGACAGCTATGCACAAAGCGACAGACAACGCTAACGAATTACAGAAAGAACTTAAGTTGAGTTACAACAAAGCAAGACAGGCAGCCATTACTGGTGAAATTCTTGAAATCGTTGGTGGAGCTGAGGCTCTGAACTCATAAGTTTCTTGCACGATTTTTGTAATCCTGACATGCTGATTATTGATCAGTATCGTCAGGATTTTTTATTTTCATAAACTATAGTGACTAAAACCGCATTTATAAAGAAGTTTGGTGTTCTGTTTCTGGGACTTCTCCTGATGGCAATCAGCTATCTGCTTTATAAAAATGCACGGTCTGTAGATCAAGCCTCTGCCAAAGAAAACATTGAAGAGGTTATCTCCGAAAAAAACGAAAATGCCAAAGAGATTCTAAAACTCTTCGATTTTGGCTCCCTAACTCAGGATAAATTCCGATTCATTCATAATAAGTATCAGAATCTTTGGGAGCAGGAAGGCGTCTTTGTTGGAGCCTTTATAAACGGAGAACTTAAGTATTGGTCGGACAACAAAGTACCAATACTGAATAGCGACACCTTGCTTCAATCGGAGGTAAAGATTGCTAAGCTGGACAATGGGTGGTATCTGGTAAACAGGGAAAGAAAAGATTCAATAGACTTATACGCCCTGTCACTGATCAAAACAGAATATCTCTACGAAAACAAATACCTGGAGAGTAGATTTCATGAAGATTTTAGCTTTCCGTATGAATCAACCATTACAACCGACTCTGAGGCCTCTGGAATTTTAATCGACCACGACGGGGAGTATCTTTTTACCGTCATTGTGGACAAAGAAGCTGTTCAGGAAAATCCACAGACGAGCCCAAAACTAGCCATTCTGTTCGCGCTCGGACTGCTGTTCATCACGCTCTTTTTGTTCCGTTGGTCTATGGAGTTGTTAAGAGAGAAGAAGATCCTTCTGGCCATTGTTATTTTCGTCATTCCTGTACTTCTCTTCAGGGCCTGGACCGATTATGACCTGTCTCCTTCAGTTCTGTACGATCTGGAATTGTTTAGTCCCGAATTGTACGCCCACTCGTCGTGGTTGCCATCTCTTGGAGACTTCCTGCTCAACATCTACACCATCTTTGTGATAGCCTACTTTTTTTACCGTACGCTCAAGTTACAAGAAGACCTGAACATAAAACCAGTATTCATTAAATACCTCATCGTAGTTCTGGGAATTTTGGGGCTGTTTTTCATCTCTTTCCGAATAAACGTATTGCTTGAAGGAATTGTGATTAACTCCAAAATCAACTTTGGAATTAGCAACCTGTTCGACCTCAATGCCTATAGTTTTATTGGAATTGGCGTAGTAGGACTTCTCATGTTTACCTACTTCTTATTGTGTAACATTTTGGTGTTGTATGCCAACAGATCAAAGATCCGTCTAAACTTGTATTACGCCATTTTCACCATAGCTGTCTTTGTACACTTTGTTCAATCTTTGGTCTTTGCAGAGTTCGATTTATTGGAAGTTACCTGGCCTACACTCATTTTGTTTATTGCCGGGCTAATGGGGCTTAAAACGGACCGTAAATACACCTTTACTCCAGTAGTGGGCTTGCTCATCATCAATTCTTTGTTTGCTGCTCACGTCATCATTAAATACAGCGAACAAAAAGAGGTCAATACAAGGCTAATCTATGCCGAGCATAAACTGGCCAACGACGAGAATCTGGATACAGAAATTCGCTTTGCTCAATTAGAAGTAAACCTGTTGGATTCTGATGTACTGCAAATGCCTTTTGATACCAATGAGGTGTTTGATAAAGCTCAATTTGATCATCGACTAAAAACAGAGTTTTTCACGGGCCATTGGGATCAATATGAAATTTCGTTCAGCCTGTTTCAAAAAGACAGTTTGCCTCTGGGCTTCTATACCAGTACGCCTAAAGATTATGAAGAACTCAGTGATATAAAAACAAGGAGTGGAATGCCCTCATTTCACAGTAAAAACATCTTTTATATTCCCAATTACGACAATAAGCTGAGTTATTTAATTCACCTCACCATACCGGGAGATAATGCTGAACCAAGAGGTCATTTATTTGCAGAGTTAAAGTCGAAAAAACTGCCTAAGGACATTGGTTTCCCGGAATTGTTACTCGACAAAAAGAACCGTGCAATTGACGCCCTGGCAGGTTATTCCTTTGCCAGGTATATGGACAGCTCTCTTGTTTTTAAATTAGGTCCATACAACTACAGCATATACGATCATAAGATCAGATCCATGCTGAAAAGTGAGGAAGATACGCATGTGTTCTATGATGAAAATGGCTACAACCATCTGGTATACAAGGCTGGGAAAAATAATTTCATTGTACTGGGCAAACCCAACATGAGTTTCCTTGAGAAGATTACCACGTTCTCCTATCTGTTTGCCTTGTTCAGTATATTGGTTCTGCTTTCAGTTTCAATCAAGGAGATTCAAAGAATTAAGGATATCAGACGACTCAGCCTGAAGAATAAAATCCAGTTTGTTTTGATTGGTCTTATTCTCGCCTCACTGATTCTGTTTGGTTTGGGAACAAGGTATTTCATCTCCCGTCAATACAACGAAAAGAACAACAAACTTATCAGCGAAAAGATCAAATCCGTAAACATTGAGGTTAAGAAGAAGCTGGGGAAATTCGATGAGTTGTATGACGATCTGAGCTACGTGAATACCCGTCTCCATAAGTTCTCTCTGGTTTTCTTTACAGACATTAGCTTCTATGATACGGACGGGAGTTTGTTGGCCACTTCCCGTCACGAAATGTTCAATTCCGGACTTCTGGGTAGGAAAATGCATCCGGACGCCTTTATAGAATTGAGTGAGAACCGAAGAAGTGAGTATGTACAGGAAGAAAGGGTAGGAGATATGTACTATCTGTCTGCATACGTTCCTTTTGTGAATGATGAGGGTAAGATTTTAGGTTACCTGAATCTGCCGTATTTTGCGAAACAGAACCCGCTGGAAAACGAGATTTCAAACTTTCTGGTGGCGATCATCAATATTTTCGTGGTACTGTTTGCCTTGTCAATTGTGGCGGCACTGTTCGTTTCCAACTGGGTTACCAAACCCCTTAAATTTTTGCAGACCAGTGTATCCAGTATAGAGTTGGGTAAAGACAATGCCAAAATTGAATACAGTGGTCAGGATGAAATTGGAGATTTGGTTCAGGAATACAATAAGAAGGTAGCAGATCTGGAAGATGCCGCAAACCAACTGGCCAGAACAGAAAGAGAAAGTGCCTGGAGAGACATGGCCAAACAAGTGGCACACGAGATCAAGAATCCTTTGACGCCCATGAAACTTTCTGTGCAGCATTTCCAGCGATCCTTTGACAAGGATGACCCTAATGCAAAGGAGAGAATAGAACGTTTCGCCGGGACCTTGATTGAGCAAATTGAAACCTTAACGACCATTGCAGATGAGTTCTCAAACTTTGCAAAGATGCCGGTTGCTCAAATGGAAGAAGTGGACCTAAACAAGCTACTGTCGCATTGTGTAGAACTTTTCAAGGAAACAGATTCTACTGAGGTTGTGTTTACAAGCAGTTTGGGAGAATCTAAAGTCTATTACGATCGAGAACATCTGGTGAGAATCTTCAACAATTTGATTAAAAATGCACTTCAGGCCATACCACATAGTCGCGAAGGGTTGATTATTGTTAATTTAGATCAAACCACAACCGATTACGTTGTTAAGGTAACTGATAATGGGACTGGTATACCAAAAGATAAATTGGATAAGATCTTTGTTCCAAACTTTACAACGAAATCAAAAGGAATGGGTCTGGGCTTATCCATGGTAAAAAGTATGGTAGAAAATGCCAAGGGAGATGTGTGGTTTGAAACCAAAGAAGATGTGGGAACGACATTCTTTGTAAGACTTCCAAAAATTGAGTAAAACTAATCAGGTTCATATCAGCACTTATAAATCCCCGGTTGGCGATTTAATTCTAGGTGATTTTGAAGGACAACTTTGTCTCTGTGATTGGCAGTACCGCAAGATGAGAGACTCTATTGATAAACGCATTCAGACCAAACTGGAAGCAGATTACCATTCGAAAACAACAGATTTGATTGAGTTAGTAAAGCAACAACTGGATGCCTATTTCAAACAGGAATTAACAGAGTTTGATTTGCCGCTCTACCTGGCTGGAAGTGATTTTCAAAAGCAAATCTGGGAAGAATTGCTGAAGATTCCTTACGGTTCCACCAGCAGCTACACAGAATTGTCAAAAGCATACGGAGACCTTAAAGCCATTCGTGCTGTGGCATCAGCCAATGGAGCAAACGCCATTTCAATTATTGTTCCTTGTCACCGTGTAATAGGAAGTGATGGGTCGTTGACCGGTTATGCCGGAGGTTTGCCTGCTAAAAAACGCTTGCTTGAGTTGGAAGGTGCTTTGCCGGATAAGGAGCAGTTGTCTCTTTTCAAATAACAGTTTCCTTTAAATTGGTAAAATCAGGTATCTACCCTAAAATCCTGATGTTGACTTTTTAGTTGTCCACTCACCATATCGGCTTCCCGTTCTTTAACAAACTCTACCATTAAATTAGCTCCTACCAGAGTGTTCCAACTTGTATTTAACTTAAATTGTTCCCGGTAAACATCTCTTTTAACTTCATTTCCAAAGGAGCGGTTCTTCCTCATGTTCTTGCGATAGGTATAGTAGTTTGAGAGCCATATGGGCGGATAGCACAATGGAAATAGTAAGGCAGAAGTTGCTTTCACGTTGGTTTTGTGGCTAAGCACCAATTTAAACCCTGTTAATCTTGCGAGAACCCTCAGTTTTTGAATGCCGATTAAAAAAATATGCCCAAAATAAATTTCATTACTTACATTTTGATCAGACATCCATATAGAGTCCAATTCATTTGGAGGCATAGTAGAGTTAAATCGTTCTGTTTCGGCAAGAAAGTAACTTATCCTTGACCTGATATTAGAATAGTTTGGCGTAGTAACCAACAAGGTTCCTCCAACCTTCAACAAACGATTGAATTCTTTAAAAGCATGAAATTGGTCACTGAAGTGTTCAATTCCTTCCTGGCAGATTAACGCATCTGCTCCGCTCGATTCCAGCGGTAGTTTTTCAGAAATATTCCCTCGAATACAAGTTAACTCCTCAACCCTAAAATACTCCGGAAACAAATCAACCGGAATTGGATTGGCTCCAATATTTTTAAGAATTTGAGAGGTTACCCCATTTCCTGCAGGAAAATCGATTACATCTTTCCCTTCATATCGGTCCCTGTTGGCGTGTAAGTACTGCTTCACATGATACTTAATACTTTTCGGGTTGTCTTCATGTTTAACGCTCATACCAATTCCTTTTTGCAGTAACCAAAGAGATAATTTCATCACTAATTTACCATAAAATTAATGCTTGAGAAGAGCTTTTGTTAACTTTACGGCAAAGCTATTATCATGACATACGAAAACATTTTATGCGAGATTAAATCGCCAATTGCTTATGTAACAATTAACCGCCCAAACCAATTGAATGCTTTAAACAAGCAAACGATTGAAGAGTTGAGCGCCTGCCTTCAATCTCTTGAAAGCGACAATGAGGTTAGAGCCATTATTTTAACCGGATCGGGAGAAAAGGCCTTTGTTGCTGGTGCAGATATTAAAGAATTTGCAGAGTTCTCGGTCGATCAGGGACAGGAATTGAGCCAAAAAGGTCATGATACTTTGTTTAATCTTCTCGAAAAACTAGAAACTCCGGTTATTGCTGCTGTCAATGGTTTTGCACTTGGTGGTGGATTGGAGTTGGCCATGTCTTCTCACATCAGAGTCGCTTCAGACAATGCAAGAATGGGACTGCCAGAAGTCTCTTTAGGTGTGATTCCCGGATATGGAGGTACGCAACGTCTGGCTCAACTGGTGGGAAGAGGAAAAGCCTTTGAAATGATCTTTACTGCCGGAATGATTAAAGCTGATGAGGCCTTACAGTGTGGCTTGGTAAATGCCGTTGTCTCTCAGGAAGAATTGATCGCGCATTGTGAAGGCATTGCATCCAAAATCGCTAAAAACAGTCCAAGAGCTATTTCGGCCGCAATCAGAGCTGTAAACGCCAACTTTGTGGATGGAGTTAATGGCTACCAAACAGAAGTGGAAGAATTTGGAAAGTGTTTCGGAACTGCAGATTTTAAAGAAGGGACCACTGCATTTGTGGAGAAACGAAAAGCAGAGTTTAAAGGAGAGTAATTTATCCTTTGGTATTCTACTGGGATACTAGTTCAAAATGATTTTGTGGACTTGTTCTCCTGCCTTTAGGTAGTAACCACCTTTCTTTGAATGCTGTAAATTGATATTGCAATTCGTTTTCGGATAAAGTTTACCATTCCATACTTGCCTTCCTTGTGAATCAAAAAGCTGTATAGGCATTGGTTTCTTAATCTCTTTGTTCAAGACGGTGAAGACTCCCAAACTGGGATTGGGGTATATAAGAAGTTTAGAACCTGAAATATTCTCTCTTATATGAGTGTAATCAGTGGTATCCACTATGGCATATTTAGCAACAAAAATGTCGGTGGTGAATTGATCATGGCCAAAAAGAGAATCAGTAATATTGGGGTAATCAAACAGAGCAGAATCTCCGTAAGATCCTACCACATACAAACTTGTATCATTAGGCACGTGAATGCCATATCCACTTTCTGCCAAGCCATTACCACCCATTCTAAATGCCCACCGATAATTACCATGGGAACTCAAACAAGCAACAAATGCATCTTGACCATCCTGACTACTTAGTGATGCTATTCCGGAACCGGGGTCAAAATCTGTATTTGTTCTAAAATACCCTGTTATATAGCAGTTATCATGATTGTCTATGGCTATACCACGCGAATAAGTTTCAAGAGTTCCTCCAATACTTTTGCCCCACACGTAATCTCCATCTTTGCTATAGCGGGCAACAAATGCGTCTCCATTTCCAACAGGTGTTAAGTTAGCAGTTGAAGCAGACGGATCAAGGTCTATAGTCCCCCAAAAAAGACCAGTAAGAAAGACATCACCATTTCCACTTACTTCAAGATCAAAACCTTCACAATTGCTTCCGTGAGTTGTTCCACCACCCAGGCCATGTGCCCATTGAAATGCCCCTGTGCTGTCATATTTTGCCAAATAAATGTCTTTGTTAAGGGTGTTAATGAAATGACCACCTCCTAGAGGGCCTCCGGCCGGATTAAAATTTGCCGCATCCCCAAAAAAACCAGTAATGTAAATGTTGGCTTCATCGTCCAAACCGATACTCGCTCCGCCTTCATCATGAATACCTCCAATATCAAATGCCCTTATATAATTGCCATTTGAATCGTATTTGGCTACAAAAACATCAGAAAGACCCAAAGCGTTTCCGTATGCCGTGTTTGGTCCGGGGTCAAAATCCACTTGAATTTCAAAATCACCAATAACATAGACGTTACCTGCATTGTCAATGGCCATATCATGCCCCCTGTCAGTACCTGTTCCCCCCATAGAATTGGCCCAAAGTAGGTTCCCATTTGGATCATATTTCAGAACAAAAATATCATAGCCTCCATTGGAGTTGTGCATACTCACACCAGCGCTATGGTCAAAATCTGCAAACCCTTGAAAGGTACCACATACATAAATATTACCTTGACCATCAAGTGCAGTGGAAAACGCGTAGTCTGCTGAGGCATTTCCACCAATTCCATGAGACCATAAATGATTGCCTGAAGGGTCATATTTGGCAATAAAACCATCTGTGTTTCCATTAGAAGTGACATTAGCTGTGGCGCCTGAAGGATCGAAATCTACTGTGGAAACAAAATGTCCTACAACATAAATATTCCCATTTTGATCTACCTCAATGCTTTGACCTGCATCATAACTGTGACTACCCACCCCGAAGGAAAACTCATGTACTTGTGAAGAACATGTATGTTGTGTAAGCCATATGAAACAAAAAATACTTAAGACTGACTTCATTGGATTAAAGTTCGAACGATCTGGTTTGTTGAACAATCTAAAATAAAAACACCTTACGTATTCAAAAACCAAGTATTGTAGGCTAATCTGACCTAAAGATTTTCAAAATAGGGATTTAGCCTCTGACTCAGGGGTCTAATTCTTATCCAGTGAAACGGCAATTGAGTTTTGATTTATACTTATCGGTAACACATCAAAATCAAACCAATCATTAACAGGTTTGTCAAGTTCTTGTCCCATCATATATTGATGAAGCGCCTTGTTAAGACCTTTTGTGTATTTCGAATGTTCAGCACCTTTTGGGTCTTCATGACTCAAATCATTTTTGGCAAAACCTTCAAATTTTGGTCCGGTAATTCTAATATCAAATTCATCCGGATTTTTACCAATTGGGCTATGAACCGTAGCGGTGAACAGATGCCAGAAAGCGGACTGGATACAGTTATTTTCGAATAGTTGTCTTACCACCTCTAAGGAGTCTATGGTTTCTTGTTCTGTTTGTGTTGGAAATCCATACATCAAATAAGCATGAACCATGATGTTGTTCTGAGAAAAAGCCTTTGTTACTCGTGCGACTTGTGCAATGTCGACACCTTTTTTCATCTTGACTAAAAGCCTGTCTGAAGCTACCTCTAAACCTCCGGTAACAGCAATGCAACCGGATTTTGCCATCAACTCACACAGTTCAAAAGAAAATGTCTTCTCAAAACGAATGTTTGTCCACCACCTAATTTTCAGCTCCCGTCTAATGAGCTCTTCGGCCATGGCTCGCAACATTTTTGGAGGAGCAGCTTCATCAACAAAATGAAAACCATTGATGCCTGTTTCTTGTTGCAAGGCTTCAATTTTATTCACCAAATCTTCGGCTGTTGTATTCTGGTAATTACCAATATAATCCAGATGAACATCACAAAACGAGCATTGCTTCCAGTAACATCCATGAGAAACGGTCAATTTCACCCATTGATCATCGGTCCATAAACGGTGCATGGGATTTATCACATCTAAGAAAGACAAATACGAACTAAAATTCAGGCCATGATAAGAAGGCTTGGGCAAGTCTGCATGACGAATATGCAGATTGGGTTCATGATTTTGGTAATAAACCTGTCCGTTCCTTAATAAAAATGTGCGTTCCAAAATATCCTCCGAAATGTCTCCGGAAAGATGTTTGATGAGTTGTAATAAAGGCCCTTCTCCATCGTCCAGTGTGATAAAGTCAAGATAATTGAAAACTCTGGAGTCACTCAAATCTCTGAGTTCTGTATTACAGTATCCACCACCAAAACTTATTTTAATGTGGGGATAATACGACTTAATGAATTGTCCACACCGCAGAGCAGAAAATAGATTTCCCGGAAACGGGATGGTAAATCCAATCAAGTCTGGTTGATGTTCTTCAATTTGGTTGGCGAGGAGCAACAATAGTTGATTTTCTATAATCGTTGGTTCATATTGAAGGTACTCATCTATAAGGTCAAAACTACTAGCGGAACTGGAGATTTGTTCGGCATATCTCGTGAATGCAAAAAATTCATCCACATTGGCGGTAATAAAATCTCCAAGCTCTTCAACAAATAGAGTACAAACGTGCTTGGCCTGGTCTATGATATCTGTTGTTGCTGATAACCTGTTTTGCCTGTGTGCTTTAGGTAAGGCATTGTCCTGCAATAAACGTTGTGCTTCTTCAAGATCTTGTTCGCGTAGAAAATTGCCTACCTGGTCAACTTTTTCAATGTAGCGTTCCCGTTGTTTCCAGACTTGCTGGAACTCAAAACTATTGTAAGCCTGCGCCTCCATAAAAACAGAACGAATTACATCTTTGGTAAACACCTTATTGAAAAGCGCTATGCTCAAATCACATTGTGCACATTCGTAGCCCTTGTCTTTTAAAAAACCAGATAGGTATGCCGTGGCCGGATAGGGCGTATTCAGTTGCGTAAAAGGAGGCGTTATAAGAAGTGTTTTTATTGGCACATGACAAAGTAAACGAATTCCCAAGAACTAGAGTAATCCGCAATTTTAAGCAGATCTTTCATTGTTTGAAATAATAGCTATTTTTCAGACGGTTTTATAGATCAGTTTGGAGGGGAAAAAGGCAAGAAATTTAAAAGTGCCAACTTCAAGCAATTACTCACTTCCATTCAAAAAGAAAATATGGATGAACAGTGTTCGTTATTAGATAAAGTTTTTGAGGAATGGCGCGCAGATTTCGAACAATTGGATGATGTTTGCGTGATAGGTCTTCGCGTCTAATGCGTTCAGGCTATACGTTGTTTACAGGTCTAGAATGCTTCAATTTGTGCCTTGAGCAATATGAACCCGTCATACCATGCGTGCCCCTAAGAAATGTCGTAAATATCAACCATCCACTATCCAACGTTATTAACTTCACAGGGAGAATCCATTTGTAGCCATTTAAATAGATAATTTGGCAGATTAACGATGAGCGGAATAAAGAAACTAGCCGGACAAACCATGATTTATGGCCTCAGCCATATACTTGGTCGCTTCCTGAATTATCTGCTCGTTCCATTGCACACGACTTATTTCACGAAGGTTCAGTATGGTGTGCTTTCAGAGATGTACGCTTATGTGTCGCTTTTAATAGTCCTGCTTACTTATGGGATGGAAACGGCATTTTTCAGATACTTTTCAAAGTACCCAGAGAAAAAGGGAAAAGTCTTTGGAACAGCACTCATTTCATTGGTCTGTACTTCTGCTATTTTCATACTTCTTTGCTTGTTCAATAAACAAAGCATTGCAGATTTTTTGGGCTATCCAGATCATGCCGAATATGTAGTGTGGTTCGCCATTATTGTTGGCTTTGATGCTGTGTCCTCCATTCCGTTGGCTAAGCTAAGGTCGGAGAACAAGGCCAAAGAATTTGCCATCGTGTCTTTGAGTAATATCGCCATTAACATAGGCCTGAACCTGATTTTTATCTTCTTTTTTCTGGATACAAACGACCCCGACGGAATAGGAATCGGTTACGTTTTCATTGCCAATCTGATTGCCAGTATCGTCAAACTGGCTTTGCTCAGTCCCAATTTCTTCAAACTCAAATTGGAATTCGATTGGTCTTTGTGGAAAGAGATGTTCAAATACGCATGGCCCATTCTGTTTTTTGGGCTGGCGGGAATCATCAATGAAACCATGGATAGGATCATGTTGCCGGATATCTTATTTGATGAGTTTGTTGATAAGGGCATTCCGGTTAAGCAAGCCAGAGAAATGGCTCAGGCAGAAAATGGTGTTTACGGAGCCGTTTACAAAGTATCTATATTGATCACTCTGTTTGTCCAGGCTTTTAGATTTGCGGCAGAACCTTTCTTCTTCAATCAGGCCAGAGATAATCCGGATGCGAAAAAGGTTTATAGTCAAATTATGAATGTCTTCATCGCCATTATGGGTGCCTTGTTTTTGGGCATTATGGTGTATCTCGATATCATCAAACATTTTATTCATAGCAGTTACTGGGAGGGACTCAAAATAGTGCCGATTCTGCTGCTCGCGAATATTTTTGTTGGAATCTATTTTAATCAGTCAATCTGGTACAAACTCACCAACAAAACCATTTATGGACTGTACATGGCACTAATTGGAGCGGCAATTACACTAATCGTGAACATTATTTTCATTCCGGAATATGGATATGAGGCTTGTGCATGGGCCACATTCTTCGCCTATCTGGCTATGATGGTAGCATCTTACTACTTTGGGCAGAAACATTATCCCATCAAATACAACCTCAGGAAAGCATTCGTCTATCTTGGATTAGCCATTGCCCTTTTCTTCCTTGATAGCGTGATCGAAACAAACATTACATTCGTTAACTACTTAATTAAAACGGCCATTTTTGGCTTCTACGTATTCATTATTTGGGGAATTGAACGCCCCCATCTACTATTTAAATCATAACTACTTTATTACACCATGAAACAAGTTCTTTTACTACTATCCTTAATGATTATTGGTACAGCTCAAAGTCAGAAAAATAAGACTGTTAGCGTTGGAATCAATTCAGAATTTACAGCCAAAATGTTCGATCCGGTCAACGACCTGCGTAAAGTCAGCATTCTGGTTGATGAAAGAAAAAATGGTGCTCTTGAGAATCAAAGCTTAACCATTGGAGGCTCTCTCATCTCCATTTTCGATTTTCAGCGTTCCAATACAGATTCCAAATTTGGCTATCTGATGCGTCACCCAACTTCCAACAATCAAATTGGTAAGGTTGTGACAGAAGCTGTTGTCCACTCGTTTCAATTGTCACTAACGGGGGCCGTTAATAGTTGGTTGACTTTCCATACAGAACTATTGTACAATCCACAGCAAAGTTTTGGAACAGGAACAATAACCAACCTTAGCCGAAATCAAATTCAGCTGAGAAAAGGATTTATCGTATTGGGAGACCTCAATAAAATACCTGTTTATGGAGCAATAGGAAAAATGGATGCACCATTTGGTCAAACAGGAAGTGTGAGTCCTTTCACCAACTCCTCTATGTGGCATGCTTTCGGTGGACTAGGATATGGGGCTCAGATCGGATTTAAAAAATGGAACATTCATGCAAGTGCTATGCTCGTTCAGGGTGGGGCGCAATTCAGAGCCATGAATACACCTGTTGGCGACTCAACCAATGTGCCGTCTCAATTAAACAACTTTACAGCAGATTTAAACTACACACTTAAAATTGGAGAGAAGGCCAAACTTAAAGTAGGGGGGTCTTATATGCTTGGTTGTGTGTATTGTCAGGAATTCCCGGTACAACATTTTGAGCCTTGTAAGGAAGCCAACCCTGCATACACTTACTACGGTAAGCTTACTATCAAGGATCGATTGGTTCTGAAAGGAGGTTTCGCAAAAACAGTGAATGTTTGGGAAGGAACACATAATCCAACACCTCCATTGGATGTTTGGGAAGCGTCTAAAGTGTCTTCTCTCGACTACGGAGCGAGTTACGTTCTGAATCCGGAAGGCAAAACACCGCATACCATATCTGCTGAGTTTTCAAACTTTAGAGCAGGACCGGAAGGTTCTCCCTGGGAGAGACAAAATCAAACTGTAGTTGGTTTCTCCAGTCTAATTCAAAAGTCATCTAAGCTCTTTGTAGAATTATTCAGAACAGACGGATACGTACCGTTAAACTGGATCAGTGGTAGTACGCCTTTTGCACCCTTTCCTCCAGGAGAGACGCATAGTGTTTTAAAAGCATTTAGCTACGGAATTGTAATCGGAGGCCAGATAACTTTGTAAAGATTAAATGATCATAAAACGTCCATGTTTACTAGATAAAAAGTAAATTTAAAGCCGCTTACACTCACAGTACAATGAAGGTTAAAGTAATTAATAAATCAAAACATGCCCTACCTGCCTACGAGACAGAACTTTCTGCAGGTATGGACGTTCGCGCAAATCTGGAACAGCCGCTGGTTTTAAAAACCTTGGAACGAACATTGGTTAAGACAGGCTTGTTTATTGAACTCCCTGCAGGAGTTGAAGCTCAGGTAAGACCAAGGAGTGGTTTGGCGTACAAACATGGCCTAACAGTTCTTAATTCGCCAGGGACAATTGATGCAGATTATCGTGGGGAAATTGGTGTATTATTGGTCAACTTGTCCAACGAACCTTTTGAGATCAATGATGGTGAGCGTGTGGCACAGTTAGTGTTTGCTAAACATGAGCAAATTGCGTGGGAAACGACAGAAGAATTAACAGAAACAAATCGGGGTGCTGGCGGATTTGGCAGCACCGGAAAAAAATAGATTATGAAGATTATTGTACCAATGGCCGGAAGAGGCAGTAGATTGAGGCCGCATACTTTAACAGTGCCAAAACCTTTGGTTCCGGTTGGAGGAAAGCCCATCGTACACCGTTTGGTAGAAGATATTGCCAGAGTTTGTGATGAAGCAGTTGAAGAAATCGCATTCATCATTGGTGATTTTGGTGCTGAAGTAGAACGCGAACTCAAAGAAGTAGCCGCAAGTCTCGGCGCCAAAGGGTCTATCTACCATCAGGATGAAGCTCTTGGAACCGCACATGCTATTTTGTGCGCGAAAGAGTCATTATCCGGCAACCTTGTGGTGGCTTTTGCAGATACTTTGTTCAAAGCAGATTTTAAACTGGACGCTGATGCTGATGGCATCATCTGGGTGAATCAAATTGATGACCCAAGTGCTTTTGGAGTGGTTAAACTGGACGATAATCAGGTAATCACAGATTTTGTTGAGAAGCCACAAACTTTCGTCTCCGATTTGGCCATCATCGGTATCTACTACTTCAAAGACGGTGAGAACCTTAAGGACGAATTGCAGTACCTTATCGATAACGACATTAAAGATAAAGGCGAATATCAGCTTACCAACGCTCTTGAAAACATGAAAAACAAAGGCGTTCGCTTCAAAACAGGTGAGGTTAAGGAATGGCTGGATTGCGGAAATAAAAACGCCACGGTTTACACCAATCAGCGTATTCTGGAAATTACCAAAGACCAGAATCTCGTTTCGTCAAGCGCTGTTGTTAATCAATCTGTAATTATTGAGCCTTGCTTTATTGGAGACAATGTAGAACTCAATAATTGTGTGATTGGTCCACACGTTTCAGTGGGTAGTAACAGCCGATTAAACGACAGTAGAATTTGTAACTCAATCATTCAGGCCAATTCAGAAGTAACAGGAGTTAATCTTGAGAACTCAATGGTAGGTAATAATGCCAAGGTGAATGGCAAGGCTTTTGATTTAAGTGTTGGTGATTATTGCGAAACTAAACTGTAGTTGAGATGGCTCATATACATATCATTTTGTCTGGTATCTACCGTTGCCTGTAAAACATCCGAAGATCTCACGGGAGATAAACCTGTGGACGATAATGGCATTGTTTCTAAGAAAGATGCAGAGTTGAAAGCCTACTTTATTGAGGCAGCTTCAGAAGAAGCAAAAGGCAATATAGATA
This sequence comes from Parvicellaceae bacterium, assembly GCA_965230535.1. Lineage (GTDB taxonomy): Bacteria > Bacteroidota > Bacteroidia > Flavobacteriales_D > JAUILH01 > JAUILH01. Next base: position 108,785 of record OZ246009.1, read on the forward strand.
AGGCTTTGGTGTTGTATGAGAAATGTTTGAGTTTGGATTCGGACAACCATGCAGTGCATTTCGAGCTGTCTAAAGTATATGCTCAAATGTCGGAGTTAAGCAAGTCCCTGAATCATGCAGAGCAGGCAATAGAAGGAGATCCTAAGAACATTTGGTACTTGAAACAAGCCGCCGGTTTGTATAGCTATGCCAGTCAGTTCGAACAGGCTGCGAACTACTACAAACAAGTGGTTGACATTGATGATAGCCCTGAGAACTTATTGGATTACGTCAATGCTTTGGTGAGAGCTGGGAAAAATGAAGACGCCATTGCCGCGCTTTTGGAAATAGAAAAGAAGGTAGGCACAAACCCGGAGATCGTTAACCAGAAGTACCAGCTGTATACCCATATTGGTAAGGATAAGGAAGCCTTGGATATGATGAAACAGGCGGCTGACGACCACCCCAATGACATTGCTTATCAGGGAATGTTAGCAGCAGCATATGAAGAGCAAGGTGATCTGGAGAGTTCGGTAGCAACATATAAAAAGATGCTTGAGCTTGAGCCCAATAACCCCAGAATTCATATGGCACTTTACCGCTACTACAACTTTGTTGGTCAAAAAGATGATGCCATTCGGTCGTTGGACAAAATATTTGATTCAGAAGAACTGGAGATTGATGATAAAATGAAGATTTTATTGGATCTGTACGAAGAAACCGAGCAAGATGGCTCATTGTTGCCAGAAATTTATTCCTTGTTAGACAAGTTGATAGAAATGCATCCAAATGAAGCCAAGGCGTTTTCAATTTATGGGGATTTTCTTTTGAGAGATGAGAAAGAAGCTGCTGCCAGAGATATGTTTGTGCAGGCACTGAAAGCCGATGGCGATCGTTTTTTGATCTGGAATCAGGTCATGTATTTGGATATGAATCTTGGTGAGTATGATGCACTTCTGGAGCATAGTGAAGAAGCTTTGGAGATTTTTCCAAATCAACCTGGAGTCTACTACTACAACGGTTTTGCTCTGTTCAAAAAGTCGAAACACAATGAATCTATAGACATTCTTGAAACTGGACGTTCTTTGGTAATCGAAAATCCACCTTTGATGAAAGAATTCTGCCAAACGATTGGTGATGTAAAGTATAAGTCAAAAGATTTGGAAGGCGCCTATGAAGCCTACGACTGTGTGTTGGAAATAGAACCAAAAAACGCTTTTGTTCTCAATAACTACGCCTATTATCTGGCATTGAATGATGGTGATTTGGTAAAAGCCGAAGGTATGGCAAAAAACGCTGTGGATTTGTTCCCGTCTCAGGCGTCTTATCTCGATACTTACGCATGGATCAAGTTTAAGAAGAAAGAGTACACTGAAGCACATGTCCTAATGCAGAAAGCATTTGAGAATGGCGGGAACACAAAACCGGTTTTGGTAGAACATATGGGAGACATACTCTATTTCCTTGACAAAAAGGAAGCAGCCATTGACTACTGGAAGCAAGCCAAAGAACTGGATTCAGAATCGGAAACTCTGGATCAGAAAATCAAAGAAGGGAAGTACATTGAGTAAGTGGGTAGGCATAGTATTGGTGACTTTGTTGGCTTGGGGATGTAAAACCAAACAAGGGATTGAACTCGAAAAAAAGAGCACTTCAAACCTAAGTGAATGTCTTGACAAGTCTATCATCAAACCAGAATGGTTTTCTGCTAAAATTGCCACTGACTTAACAGCCAAGGGAGAGAAAAATTCCTTCAAAATTAGCCTGAGAATTAAGAAAGACAGTTTAATTTGGGCCAACATAAGCAAGGGGCCAATCGTAATAGCCACATCTATCATTACCAAAGATTCAGTTAAAGGTGTGATCAAGGTTGGAGGCTGTCGCTATTTTGAAAAAGATTTTGATTTTATCAGACGTCAATTTGGTCCGGATCTTAGTTTTGAGATGTTACAGGATTTGTTTCTTGGTAATCCTGTAGGATTCGACCCTGATGAAAAATATAAGCAACTCAAAGACTCGGTTAATTACGTTTTGAGCACACATTCTCAGCGCCAGATAGATAAAGCCTACGAGAAATTGCCTAAAAAAGAGGAGAAACAGTACATTCAACGATATTGGATGCGCTCAGAAGATTGTAAAAACGTCAGAACCCTGATCAATCACCTGAAAGATTCAAGTAATATCGACATTCAGTACCTCAGTTTCAAAAATGAAGACGATTGGGTTGTGCCAAATAAAGTGCTTATGATAGGAGATACACCGGGGGATACAGTGAGGTTGGAATTGAATTATTCACGATACAAGATTGATAAACCCTTAAAGTTCACCTACAAAGTGAACCCAAAATGCGTTAAAATTGATCCTGAAAACCTATAATCAAACAGGTTCTCATCAATTTGAATGAAATTATTCAGTGTTTTTTGTCTGATTCTGTGTACGCTTAATGCGTTTTCTCAAAAGGAAAGCGATAAACTGAGGGCAAAACAACGTGAGCTTCAAAAGAAAATTACTTATACCAAAGAACTGATTGGGAATACCAAAAATCAGGAACGTCTTACCATGACCGAACTGGGTATCATTAATCAGCAGATCGCCTACCGTAATGAGCTCATCTCTTTGTACGGAAACCAGTTAAAATCAGTAGAGAGACAGATAGATGCTAACCGCAAAAAAATTGCTCAACTCGAAGATGAAATAGTCGTGCTAAAAGAAAAGTACGCCAAGCTGATTTTCTTTGCATACAAACACCGAAATTCGGTAAAAGACAATTCACTTATGTGGTTCTCAGGTGAAGACATCAACAAAACTTATCTGAGGATGAAATACCTCAATCAAATCGCCAAATACCGAAAACTACAGGTTGAGCTTATTAGAAAAACGCAGGCAGAATTGGCAAAAAAAGAAACCAAACTGCAAGCCGATATTGCCAAGAAAAAGGAGATACTGAGCAGTAAGGACAAGGAAAAACAACAATTTCAGAACGATAAAGACAAACAAAGAGAAATCCTCTCCAGTCTGAAACAAGAACAGAATAAACTCAAGGATCAACTCGATGATCAGGAAGAGAAGAAAAGAAGATTGTCGGCGGCCATTCGAAGAGCCATTGAAAAGGAAATTGCAGCTCAGGCCAAGAAGAATAACGGAACCAATAAATATGGCTCTACGCCGGAGTCTAAGTTGGCCGGGAAGTCATTTGCCGCTAACAAAGGCAGGTTGCCATGGCCGGTTATAAAGGGAGAGATTACCGGTAAATACGGAAAACAGCCACATCCTGTTCTGGCAGGTGTGTATACTCAAAACAATGGAGTAGACATCAGCACTACTAAAGGAGCTGTGATGCGATCTGTTTTTGCCGGAAAAGTCACCAGTGTCCTCATCATTCCTGGTGCTGGAAAGGTTGTTATGGTGTCTCATGGTAATTATAGAACCGTATATGCCAATTTACAAGAGATTTATGTGGCTAAAGGCGACAAAGTAAGCGCCAAACAAGAAATAGGCGTTCTCCTACCTAAAGAAGGCGGTTCCACTTCAGAAGCACACTTTGAAATCTGGAAAATTGACGGTGGGAATATGCAAAAGCAAAATCCCCAATACTGGTTGGCCAGATAACAAGCATCTTATACCTGCTATCCGACCGGGAAAAGTAAGTTTATTCGATAATCAGTTTTTGACTGCCCAATAACACGCCTTTTTCAAATAGATTGACCACGTAGATGCCTGGAATTAGTAGACTAACGTCAAGTTTGGTATTAGATCTGTCCGATAAATTATGCTGGAGTACCGTTCTTCCAAGCATGTCATTTACGCTTAAACGACTAACATTAAAAGGAGCCTCAATCCATACTTCATTTTGGGCCGGATTAGGATATAAAGTGAAATGATTAAGTGCATTTGACGTAATCCCGGACCAGGTTGGATCTATAGCAATAACGGGAGCTTCATGGCACTGAAAATTTTCATTGTTGTAAAATGTCTTTACGCTGTCAACAATGTCCAACATTTCGGGCACACTTTGGTAAGCACCGGCATTTGACTGATGAAAAGTATAGGCCAAATCAAGGCAAATATTATCACCGCTGGAAAACAACATTTGATTGGTTGTGCCTAATCCACGTCTGTCGCCTGGAGCATTGGCTGCAGAGACTTCACTCCACTGACTCATGTCCATAATATCGCCCGGAAACATATGTAGTGAAGGAGTAGAGGTGGCCAGAGGATCTGTAGGGTGACCACTTCCGCCAACTACCATAGCATAGCCATCTAACCAAATACCCTTTAAGTAATTGTAATACTCTTCATGAATATTAGGGTCCGTGGCCCCTGAAATAGGAGAAGTTGAACTGTAATATTTGAAGGTTCTTAAACTTCTGTTGAGGAAGGTCACACCCACCGCCGGAGGCAAGGTGTCATATCCTAAAACACCACCACCATTGTTATCGATCTGAGAACCGTTGTATCCAAAATAAGTATCGTGGGCTATTGAGCAACCTACATAATCATTGCTGTAATTTCCTATATCGAAATCGTCAAAATGTCCTAGGTAAAAATTATTATAATCGTTGCCTGAACGGTTAAAAATACTGTAGCTCACAAACACCACGTTATCCAGAAAATTAGATCGATCGTATTGATAAATCATGGTATGTACTTCAATAGACAATGGATTGCCCCAGGTATTGGTGTGGCTTGCTCTATCATCATTATAAATGAAGTAGACGGCCTTGTCGCCTTTAAACATAGGGTATTCACCACTAGTTGGCTCGTAAATTCCATTGTTGTTGATGTCCACAAATGGGGCAAGATTGGCAGCCTCTCCGTTTGATACATCCCCATGTGCCGGCCAGGTCAGAATGTCGTTGCTTGTGGAAATTCCGTTAAGGTGGTTTTGGATATCGGCCCGACTAATAACCCAAAAACGTTCATAGGTAGAATCGTAAGTTGTTGAGTAGGTGTTGGCCACTGGTCCGGTCCAAAAATCATCCCCTCCCGCTAAAGGATATTGCTCTGCGGCAATGTGCAGTAGCCCGGAAGAAGTATTGGTGCCACCAGCCCATAAATGCGAACTGTATATACAATGCTTCCCCGATCCTTTTGGCACTTCAAAGCCATGTGAACTGCTCCCGTTATTAAACAGGTGTCCCGTAGACAGGATGTGAGCAGCAATGTGATTGGTGTCAATAATAGTGACGGCTGTATTTTGGCTGTAGCCCGGTAATAATGGAAAAGAAAGTAGGAAAGAAATAATGTATAAGTGCTTCATAGTTTGTGTTGATTTTCTCCTAAGTAAGCAAGAATTTGAGCGGAATACCTTCCAATTGAGCGAACGGTTACGATCATCGAGCTAGGCAATTTGAGAGATATATTGTAGAATAGGGTGTCAATTGATCTACCAAATAGTGATCAAAAAGATGAATAAAACACCCGTATGACAAAGCGTGAACTAATTTTTCCTAAATTTGCACCACTTAAGTAAGTAGAAATTATGAGTATATCACTTTTAGGTGTATTAGGTCCACCACAGATTATTCTGATTGTAGTTGTAGTATTGCTTCTTTTTGGAGGTAAGAAAATTCCTGAATTAATGAGAGGTCTTGGAAGAGGCGTTAAAGAATTTAAGGATGCTTCTAAAGGAGATGAAAACAAGCCGGCTAAACAGTCGGAAGAAGAATAATTCCTGACATTGAAGACTTACACCGCCCTATCGGAAATTCAAGCCGATCTGCAAAATAAGCAGGTGAGCTGTGTGTCTTTACTTGAAGATTATTTGAGTAAAATCGAATCATCTGATCTCAATGCTTTTCTTGAAGTTTTTGTTGATTCTGCGCGCACTGAAGCCAAAAGAATTGATGAAAAAATTAATGCCGGAACCGCTGGTCGTTTGGCCGGAATGGTAATAGGCATTAAGGACAACCTGTGCTATAGAAATCACAAGGTGTCCGCTTCTTCTAAAATTTTAGACCAATTCGAGTCTATATATACCGCTACAGCAGTTCAACGTTTAATTGATGAGGACGCCATTATTATTGGCCGTCTGAATTGCGATGAATTTGCGATGGGTTCTTCCAATGAAAACTCGGCCTTCGAACCAGTATTGAATCCGGTAAACAGAGAGTACGTGCCCGGAGGTTCTTCAGGAGGATCTGCCGCTGCCGTGAAAGCCGGATTATGTTTGGCAACTTTGGGGTCTGATACAGGAGGATCTATCCGTCAGCCAGCATCTTTTTGTGGTGTGGTTGGTTTTAAGCCGACTTATGGAAGAATTTCGAGACATGGACTCATTGCCTATGCCTCATCTTTCGATCAAATAGGTCCGTTTACTCATACCGTAGAAGATACTGCCTTGCTTTACGAGATTATGGCAGGGACTGACGAATATGACGGAACCACCTCTCAAAAGGAAGTTGCTCCGGTTGTGTTTAATCAGGGCTCCGGCAAGAAAAAAATTGGTGTCATCAGAGACTGTATTGAAAGTGAAGGCATTGATCCGGAAGTAAAGGCCAGAACCAATGCCGTTATTGAAGCACTTAAGCATGAGGGTCACACAGTAGAAATGGTGGATTTCCCTTACTTAGATCATATGGTGCCTTGTTACTATGTGATTACAACAGCAGAAGCATCTTCTAACCTGGCGCGCTATGACGGTGTGCACTTTGGGTACCGATCTAAAGAAGCTGTTGATGTGGAAAGTACTTATGTGCTAAGCAGATCCGAAGGGTTTGGAGAAGAAGTAAAGCGTAGAATTATGCTGGGAACTTTTGTATTAAGTGCCGGTTATTATGATGCTTACTTCACCAAAGCGCAAAAGGTAAGACGCATCATCAGAGACCGTTCTGATGAGATTTTGAAGGATTACGATTTCATGTTAACACCTACAACACCAACCACATCATTTAAAATTGGTGAAAATGTAGACGACCCAATTACCATGTACCTTCAGGATATTTTTACGGTTCAGGCTAATTTGGCAGGACTACCAGCTATCTCACTACCAATGGGAGAACACTCAAATGGGTTACCATTCGGGATTCAATTAATGGGCTCACGCTTTGAAGAATCCGAACTGCTATCTTTTGCACAACAATTAATGAATAACTAGGTTCGCTACCCTGAGACGATCGGGATCTTTGAACTATTTTTGAAAACGTGTTGAAAAAGAGCATCATATTACTCCTCACTGTTGGATTGTCTTCAGTGGCCATGTCGCAACAAAAGGATCCTGAAACAGGTTTGTTTGTGGATGACCCGATTCTGGCCAGAATAGATAACACCCTTAGAAATCATTATAGCGAGACAGACGACTTCACTACTGATGTCGAAAAACTCAATATATATAACTACGAAAAAGGCTTTGTCCCTGAAGTTTCAGACTCATTGTTTGAAACCAGAATTAAAAAACTGGATTCGCAAACGCCTTTTGAGTTCGCCTTTAACGAAGACGTTCTGAAGTACCTTCATCTGTTTGCAAAACACAGAAGAACATTCACAGCCATCGTATTGGGAAGATCCGAATTGTTTTTCCCTCTATATGAAGAAAGATTGGATAAGTACGACATGCCAATGGAGTTAAAATACCTGTCCGTAATAGAATCTGGTTTAGATCCAACAGCAAAATCTCGTGCGGGAGCAAGGGGCTTGTGGCAGTTTATGTTGAGAACAGGAAAATCTTATGGACTGCATGTTACGTCCTATACAGACGAGCGTTGCGATCCGTATAAAGCAACAGAAGCGGCCTGTCAATACCTTAAGTTTTTGCACAAAATGTATGGAGACTGGAGCATGGCATTGGCGGCTTATAATGCTGGTCCTGGTAACGTAAACAGAGCCATCAGACGTTCTGGTGGAGAAATGACTTACTGGAAAATCAGAAAATATCTTCCGAGAGAAACTCAGGGCTATGTACCAACATTTATCGCGGTAACTTACATGATGAAATATGCCGCAGAGCACAACATTTATCCAAGAAAACCTCAGGCCAGAATCTATGAAGTGGACACTGTGCAGTTTCATAAGTCGGTATCCATGGATGATGTGTCGGAAGCACTTAAAATTGATTATGAATACCTGAAGTACATCAATCCAATTTATAAAACGGATTATGTGCCAGCCGATAAAGAAAAGAAGGGTTTCCTGTATTTGCCAACCGATAAAATTGGTGAATTCATGCTCAATCTCGATACCATACACATGTGGAACAGAGACAGCTCTAATCAGGAAAGCTTTATCGCCTACGGAAAGGTTCAGACACATACGGTAAAATCGGGTGAATCTCTTGGCCTCATCGCCAACAAGTACAATACCACCATTGGAGAATTGATGACCTGGAACAACATGACCAATAAAACCATTCATCCGGGTCAGCAATTGAAACTCCATGTACCAGTTAGAAAACAAGTTGACAAGACCAAGCCTGTAAAAGTCAACAACACAAGCTCAAACTCCTCGGGCGGTTCTCAAAGTAACCTGCCTGCCAATAAATACATTTATTACACCATCCGTTCGGGCGATACGCTATGGGACATTGCCAACAAGAAGGGCGTGAGTGTTAATAGAATCAAGCAACTTAACAGAGGGCTTAATGAACGCAACCTGAAGATAGGTCAACGCATTAAAATCGGAGTAAAAAGTTAAATTGCTTCATGAGAAGTTTTTTATTCATAGCCATGCTTTGTCTTTTGGTCTCTTGTGAGGAAGATGAAGAGGTAACGTATGATATCACCGGAGAATATGGCGAATTGACCATTTTCATTCCAACAGAATTTCGTGATCAGGGTATCGAAGACAAGCTGGAAGACAAGCTACTTGTGTCAGTTCCCGGCTTGATGATTGAGGAGAAAAGCCTCAAACTGAAGTTCATGAAAGAGGATAAGATGAAGGATGTGAGGGATAGAAATCTTCTTGAAATCGACATCAAATCAGACAATAAAACTGAGTTCTTCGTTAAAAAGCAAAACCCGAAAATCCCGGAACAATACCACATCATTTTAAGAGCCAAGTCACTTGAAGATGCTCTGCAACTTATTGAAGAGAAGGGCAACACTGTGGAGCAGGGAGTGAATGCGAGAGAAGACGACCGGACCAAAACATACATTCATAGAAAGCGCAGACCGGAAATTGCCAAAAACATCAAGAAACGCATGGATGTTCGCATGGTTATTTCCAGAGAGTTCAACCACATGGTGGTCAACAACAAAGATTTTTCATACGTAAAGGGCACCGACCATAAAATTGGTATGAAAGGAAAAATGTTGCTTCAGAATTTTATGTTCGTTCTGTCCATAGGAGATGACCACACAGAAATGTCAATGGACATGAGCCGTTTGAGCTATATCATTAATCGTTACATGAGAGACTTTGTAGCTTATGATACAGGCATTGAAGGAGACACAGCTTTTATGCAGATTTCTCCTCCTAAAGACTTTCCTATCAAAACGCAAAAAGCGACCTACAACAACAAAGAATCACTTGATTTCAGTGGTCACTTTGGGGTTTATAAAACCGATATGAAGCCGGTTCCATTTGGAGGTTATTTCACAGGAAGAGCCATTCGCGATGAAGCCAAAAACAGAATTGTGGTAGTCATTGGAGCTTGTAACGTGCCTACAGAATTTGGTTATCGTGAGAATCTCCGTTTACTCCAGGCTATGATCAATACCGTTAAAGTGTAGTTCGGTAAAATTAAAGGGCGTTTAACACCTGTTCTTTGATCTTTTCCAGCGCGTCTTTCATTTGCACAACAATCTTCTGAATTTCCGCATGGTTCGCTTTAGATCCCAATGTATTGATCTCACGACCCATTTCCTGTGCAATGAAGCCCAGTTTTTTACCATTCCCATCCGGTCCAACCAAAGTTTCTATAAAGTACTTACAATGGTTACTTAAGCGTACTTTTTCCTCGTTGATGTCGAATTTTTCAATGTAGTAGATCAATTCCTGTTCAAAACGATTCTGGTCGATATCCGATTTTTGAACAACCTCTTCCAGGTTTTGATGAATCCGGCTTTTAACTTGCTCTATACGGGCGTCTTCATAAGGTGCAACCGATTCCAGCAAGGAAGTAATTTTGGCAACGTTTTGCTCAAAGTCGGCTTTTAACGACTGCCCTTCCTGAAGGCGGAAGCTGTCCAGGTTATCTCTTGCTTCTTCAACCAAAGCTTTTAAACCCTTCCATTCTTCGTCGCTTAAAACAGCACGTTCCGGTTTGAATACATCCGGCATTTTCATGGCCATTGCCAAATGATCTTCAGAAGAAACACCATGTTCTTTTTCCAGCTCTTTGATTTCCTTTAAATAGGCTGCAATGAGCGGTTTATTAATGTTCACGCCTTCATTTTGCTCTAATACATCAAAATAAACAGAACACTCCACTTTGCCGCGCAAAAGCTTGTTGCCTATGAGCTTTCTGATGTCAATTTCTTTCTCTTTGTAAACAGAAGGGAGCTTGGCATTGATGTCGAGTCCCTTGCTGTTAACGGACTTTATCTCCACAACTATCTTCTTATTCCCCACAATGGCACTTGCCTTGCCAAATCCTGTCATCGATTTAATCATAGTAGCTCAAATTTTTTCTAAAGGTAATGAATCATGCTTTCTTAGCCTCTTTGCTCGTGATATAAACACCAGCTACGATCATTAGGGCGAATACCGCATGCAGAGGCTCTAAGCTTCCCAGCATATTTCCACCCGTAGATTCATCATGTATCCAGGTGAAAAATAAGGAGAGCAGGGGTTGTAGGTAGATGTAACTGCTGGAGACCGCCGGACTTACTGTTTTTAATGCAAAAATGTTCAGGAGGTAGGCAAAGAATGTCACGCAGATGATCACAAAAGCAATTTCCAGATAGATGATTCCTGGCATGTTCCAATCCTGGGAGGTGAAATCTGAAAAAGCATAAGGTACAACGAAAGCACTGCCAAATAAGAAGACGTATGATATCACCGTTAGTGGAGAATATCTCTGCATCAGAGGTTTTACCAAAACCAGATATAAGGCATAACTGGTAGCATTAATTAGAATAAAGAGATCTCCCAAACTGTCTGCATTAACACTGGTCTTGCCGGAAAAGACACCAGCCCCCAGCAAAACGATCCCCAGAGCTCCAATCAACCCAATAGAAATTCCAATCAGGCGGTTTTTACTGATCTTTTCCTTGAGCATAAAATAGGATAGAATGACCACTATGATGGGAGTAGTAGGCATAATAATGGAAGCATTGACAGGTGATGTCATGCTCAAACCTTCAAAAAAGAACAATTGATTGAGAGCCACCCCAAACAAACCACAAAACATGAGTAAAATCAGATCTTTAGACTTCACTTTATCCAAACCAACAAATCGGTTTAAGATCCAGAATAAAATGAGTGCACCAACCACCCGAGCCATCACAAAAGAAATGGGGTTGAGGTAGGCTGGCATCACGTCTTTGGCCACCACATAGTTGGCACCATAGATGATGTTAACAGCCAACAGGGCCAGATGAGCTTTAACTAAAGCGTTTTTCAAGAAAGTTCCTCCAGAATAGAAGCCACAACTTTTTTACTGTTGCCAACGAAAATCTTGTCGTTTACAAACACAACTGGTCGCTTCAGGAAAGTGTATTCTTTTAAAATCAACTCTTTGTAGTCCTTTTCAGACAGTTCTTTCTCATGTAGTCCCCAGGCTCTGAATTTCATGGCTCTTCTGGAAAACAATGCTTCATATGACCCTGCCAGATCATGCATTTTTGTTAATTCTACTTCCGTAATGGGATCCCCCTTAATGTCTCTGTGCTCCCACTGATCGTCAACACCCAGTTCATTCATTATTCTAACACAAGTACTGCAGCTCGGTAAATAAAAAATTGTCTTCATAGGACTCAAAATTAAACTCATTTACCGAATTTCTTACCAGCCATTAGATGAAAATCCTATTCAATTGATCTTAAATTAACTAACATTAGAAAATAACTATGGCCCAAATATTGCATTTTCGCGAGCTGTTAAAATGAACAACACTTTATGAGAACATGGATACTCATTTTATTCCTAACGGGCTTTTCGTCCGCCAGGGCACAAGATTACCAGGCCATCTTAGATAGTTTGGATAAAAGAATTACGGAGGATCGGATTTCTGATAGCCTGCGCGCCAAACTACTGTACAATATGTCGTGGTACAGCTACTATCTGAAAAAACCCATATCTCAAATAACTGATCCCGCAAGACAGTCCTTTGGAATTTCTACAGAGCTTGGTTTGGATACACTAGCCTTTAATTCTGCCAAGATGCTCAGCATAGTCTATTCCGATCATAGCAACTATGATTCTGCCTTTTCCACCGCCAATCGCGGGATTTTATACCTGCATGATTCGAAACTAAATATTGCGCCTCTGCATATGATTGCGGCCAATGCGCTTACAAGCTTAAATAAACACAATGAAGCTTTGTTGTTTAACAAGCAGGCAAGGACTTTGTTTGAACTTCAAAAGGATACTACCGGTATTATTTTGTTGTCCAACAGCGAAGGTCAACTGTATACTTCTTTGGGGCGCTACGACATGGCTTTTAAATTGCTGTACAATGCCATTGAAGATGCTGAGAAATATCGCCCTGAACTGGTAGCCAGTTTATATAACAGTCTGTCAATTACTTACGGTCAAATTGGGGATGATGAAAAAGCAAAAGCCGGACTGATGGAGTGCATTTATTGGGCTAAGAAAACCGGTAATGAAAAACCTCTTGCAAATGCTTATAACAACATGGCCATTAGGTTGAGGGAGGATACTCCGGATTCAGCATTTCATTACTATGCTTTGGCGCTTGAGATTTTCGAGCACTTAGGACTTGATTTCCTTCAAAAAAGAGTGATCTTGAATGTCTGTCAACTCCACATTAATTTGGAGCACTATGAGACAGCGCGAAATATGCTCAAAACCGTTGAAGAAGATGTTTCAAAACCATTGGCGCCTCAATACTATTATTGCAAAGCCCAGCTAGCCAGAGCGGATAAAAGATATCAGGAAAGTTTGGATTTGGCTCACAAGGGGCTTTCATTTATCGATAAAACAGAGGAAAATCAACAGGATCTATACTATTTGGTTTATGAGTTGAACAAATTGTATATCGGAGACCTTACGGCTGCACTTGAGGCTTATGAGCAGTATACTAAACTTGCCGAGAAAGATTGGGAAAATACCCAGGCTTTGGCTCAGCAAAAAACTTTGGTAGACCATACGCTTTTAAACAATGATAGAGATGCTTCTCCAAACACTGAAGAACTGCCTCAAACACAAAATGAAACGGATAAACAAGGTTTGTTTTGGGCTTTGAGCATACCTCTACTCTTAATTCTTGTCCTATTTGTGTGGTTGATTTTTAATAAGAGAAAGCAAAAGGCCTTGGAGGTAAAGTATGGCAATCTGGAGAAGGAAATCAATCAATTCTCACTGGAGGCATCAAAGAATGCGACTTTTTTGGAAGCCCTGAAAAAGGAATTGGTGCAGGCCAAACAACTCCCGTCCAATGAGGTGGCCCCCCATATCAATTCTATCTTAAGTTCGGTAGATCAATACACCAGAAGTGATAAAGAAAGAAAGGATTTTCAGGACAGCATAAAAGACATCCCAAGTTCCTTTTTTGCGACACTTAATAAGCAAGCTAAACTCACACCTTCTGAGCAAAAACTGGCAGCTCTGCTCAAACTCCAATTGAGTTCAAAAGAAATTGCCGTCATCATGAATATCTCGGAGAAAAGTGTGGAGACGTATCGTTCCAAATTGCGCAAAAAACTCAAAATAGAGAAAACAACGCCATTGACTGTCTATTTTTCAAACATCTGAAAAACAAGCAAATAAAAACCTTGTCAAGGTATCATCAAGGTGTTTGTTAAGGTTTTGCCAATGTCTATTTATGGGAATCTGCCCGACTTTTGTAGTGCTTTGTTTCAATAACATATATAGACACAATTATGAAAAAAACATTAAGCATATTGAGCTTGTCATTTTTGATTGGAACAAGTCTCAATGCACAAACCAATTTAGATTTTGAAAACTGGTCTGGAAACGAGCCCAACTCATGGGTTACATTTAACTCCTTTCCTGGAGCACCTCAAACAACTTTTCAGGAAACAACCGATCCGGGACAGGGAAGTTCTTCGGTTCGCCTCTTAACACAATCGTGCCCAATTTGTGGATCTTTTTTTCTTTCAGATCCGTTACCAGGCCTGGTAATGCAGGAACTGCCATTTACGCAGAAACCAATTTCCATGGATTTTATGTACAAATCAAACCCACAAACAGGAGATATGGGAGGTGTATTGATTCAGGTAACTAAATGGAATAATTTAACCCAGGAAAGAGACATAATTGGAGAAGGATGGTTTCTTTCACAAGTTCAGGTAACTGATTGGACGAGCGTAAATATTCCGGTTTCTTATGTCTCATCGGACATTCCTGATACGCTTTCTATTTCGGTTGTTTCAAGTGTTGGGCATTCTTTGCTTCCGGTACCTGGAATTCCAACGCCGGTTCATGGAAGTGAATTCTTTGTAGACGCAATTAACCTTAATCTGCCTTCTTGCGCAGGGTTCTCAGTAACTGCTACTGGTACAGATGAAACCAGCCTGTTTGCTAATGATGGAACAGCTACCGTAACGCCTTCAGGTGGTGCCGCTCCATACAGCTATTTATGGAATACAGGAAGCACAAATCCATCAATTTCAAGTTTGCCTCCTGGACTATACAATTGCACAGTAACCGACAATAATGGTTGTGTGAAGGTGAGCAATTATTACAATGTTCTGCCAGGTAACTGCAACGGACTTTCTGTATCAATGACAACTACCAATGCGACGACTTTGACATCAAATGATGGTACGGCGCAAGCTTCAGTTTCGGGCGGAACACCACCTTATACTTATTTGTGGAACAATGGTGCTACAACTGCATCCGTAAGCAACCTTGATGTTGGAGCTTATGCAGTTCAGGTAATTGATGCCGGTGGAAACTGTGTTCAGTGGGGCTACGGAATTGTGGATGTTGGATCCGGAGGTAATTCGGTTAAAGAACTTCCGATTTCAAAAATGATCGATCTTTATCCCAATCCTTCTCAAGGTCAGTTTTCGATAAGCTCTGAGCACGAAATGTCTCAAATTACTTTGACAAATGCTGTTGGACAAGTCGTTTACAACGAACCAGTAAATGGAAAATCTACTTTTATTGACATGACGGATCAAGCCAACGGGATCTATATATTATCCGTTGTTATTGACGGGCAAACCTATGTTGGTGAACGTCTGATCATTCAACATTAACATTTAATACACAAACGAAACAAGCGTCAAACAAAGGCGCTTGTTTTTGTTTGAAGCCATGGGAACATCATATAGTCTAAGTTAAATCTACATTTTTCGTGTACACCCTTTTAGGCCAATTTGCTAAGGCAAAACCTTAAAAACTAAACCCGTTCGCCGAATTTTAAATGGGCTTAGGCGCGAAAATTGTAGATTTATCCCTGATGCGCCAATTTACTTACACATCAATACTGCTTCTGCTTGCGCTTTCTTTTAATTTGGGTGCGCAGGAAAACCTGGTCCCAAACCCAAGTTTTGAAGAGTTCACTGATTGTCCTAAAGACATTTCTCATAAACTCCAGGCAGGCGATCTCATCATTCCTCATTGGTATACACCCAGCAAGGGTTCTCCCGATTACTACAATAGCTGTTCTAAGAGCTATAAATCCAGAACAGGAAAGAACTGGATTGGTGACCTGAACCCTGAAAAAGGAGAGGCCTATATTGGTTTACTGGTAGAAGATGAAGTCCGCGAATACATTCAGGTTAAATTAAAATCGCCTCTTAAGGCAGGACATGTTTACGACCTGGAAATGCTGATCGGTAGAGCGAGCAATACGACCTCAGCCACAGATAATATTGGTCTTTTATTCACTCACGACAAAATCTTAAAGAACAGCTATGACAATTTATTTGCACATGCTTCTTTTGAGTTGAGTGATGATGTGGAAGGCGCCTTGATTTCCGGATGGCAGGATTATCATGGAAGCTATACAGCTACCGGAGGAGAACAATATCTCACCATTGGAAATTTCTCCGTATCCAAAGAAGTTGAAAAAGTAAAGGGTGGGGAATACCACTACTGCTATTACTTCTTCGATTTTATTTCTGTAATAGAGAAGTATGATTTTTCCGAACAAATAGATGAGCTCAATACCGTTTTTTATGCAAACGAATTCAGGAATTTGGTTTGGAATGGCGGATTTGAATACAGCAATAATTGTCGTCAACCGCTGATGGCCCTGCCTATTGAACCAAACACAGAAATTGCACCCTTTTGGCGAACATTAGGTACCGGTACACCAGATGTGTTCATGCATTGTGAACAAAGTGATCAATCCGGTAAAAAAACCAAAGAAGATGCCAGCTATACGGGAAAAAATATGGCCGGATTTATAGCCTATCATGAAGGTGGTGGTGATTTGGGAAAGAACTATTCAGAGTACCTGTTGGGAAGTTTGAAAACGCCTTTGGAGGCAGAAAAAGATTACCATATCAGTTTTAGATTGAGATCATCAGATTTCTCAAGATATGCGGTAGAGAATATTGGCATCAGGTTTTTTAAAGAGGCCCCTTCAAAACTCGATTTTGATGTCATAGATGAACGCAGCGACATTCCTTATCCTTTTGATCATGAAATATCTTATAAAGATGGCTGGGTAAAAGTGGAAGGGAAGGTTCATGCACAGGGAGGAGAACAGTGTTTTGCCATTGGTCTGTATGGCGCACCAAACCCAAAAAGATATGATGTGTTTGAATCCGGTCAGTTCAATATCAAAGAACGTTCTGAAGATTTGATATTGCCATATGCTTACTACTATGTGGATAATGTGACTGTGAGCGAAGATAGTCTCATGAGTAAAACGCGTTTTGAGGACCATCCGGAAAGCAATTATGTGTTTCTGTTGGATCTTGGGAATTCCATGGCCGAAGACGGTAAACTCGACGGAGCCATCAAAAGTATGCAGGAGTTGTTATTACACCTAAAACCTGAAGACAAAGTGTCTCTGGTTGGCATGAGCAGTAAAGTGAAAATCCTTTTGGAGGAAATTTCGTCTAAGGATTTTGAGAAATTTGATCATGCCATCGATAACCTTCACCCAAAAGGCAGTCCACAGCTCAATGACGGTCTAAATACAGGCGCGCAATTGGCCATAGATCTCGAGATTGAAGGCGGCAATAATCATTTTGTTGTTCTCAGTGATAAACAACTGGACCAAAAGAAGTGCGAAAAGATGATGTCGGAACTGAACAAAAGAGGCATCAACACACACATTCTTTTATTGGGTGATGAGGCTATGGAAGATTCTAATCCCAATAAGAATGAATTGGTGCACGTTCACCATCTTCCAAATGGCATTGGCATCAATAAACTCATCCAGATTTTAAAAGAGAATGATTAGCTTTGTATAGAATTGAAGAGAACAATGAAATTTGCCACTAAAGCGATCCACGCTGGCGTTCATGCAGATGAGGCGACTGGCGCAATTATGACTCCAATTTATCAGACGTCTACCTATGTTCAGGAAGGAGTTGGGAATCATAAGGGTTATGAGTACAGCAGAACAGGAAACCCAACCAGAAATGCTTTGGAAAATAACATTGCAGCATTGGAAAACGGGAAGTACGGTGCTTGCTTTGGATCAGGATTGGCAGCAATCGATTGTTTGATCAAAATGTTGAATCCCGGAGATGAGGTGATCTCAACGAACGATTTGTACGGTGGAACCTACCGAATATTTAACACAATTTTTGCCAAGTACGGCATCAAGTTTCATTTCGTTGGTATGGAAAATGCCAACGACATTGAAAGCTACATCAACGAAAACACAAAACTGATTTGGGTGGAAACACCAACCAACCCAATGATGAATATCATCGATATTGAAGCCATTGCAGCTATCAAAAAAGGAAGAGATATCATGCTGGCTGTAGACAATACTTTTGCTACCCCATATCTTCAGCGTCCTTTGGATCTGGGAGCAGACATTGTTATGCATTCGGTTACCAAATATTTAGGAGGTCACTCAGACGTGGTAATGGGAGCTTTAGTAACAGCTGATAAAGACATTGCAGATGAGATGTACCGTATTCAAAACAGCAGTGGAGCTGTGTGCGGACCACAAGATTCCTTCTTAGTTCTTAGAGGAATTAAAACGCTTCATTTAAGAATTCAAAGGCACTGTGAAAACGGAAAGAAGATTGCCGAATTTCTGAAAACTCACCCAAAAGTGGATAAAGTATACTGGCCAGGTTTCCCCGAACACCCTAATCATGAGGTTGCTAAGCGACAAATGGACGATTTTGGTGGAATGATCTCGTTTACCCTGGTTGGAAATCAGCTATCTGATGCACTTAAAGTGGTTGAGAATTTAAAAGTATTTAGCCTGGCTGAATCTCTTGGTGGTGTTGAATCACTTGCGGGACATCCGGCGACAATGACACATGCTTCAATTCCAAAAGAAGAAAGAGAAAAAACCGGTGTGGTAGATTCACTGATTAGATTGAGTGTTGGAGTGGAAGATGCAGATGATTTAATAGCAGACCTTAATCAAACCCTTAGTTAAAATGAAAGCGCATAAATTTTTGGTAGTTGGAGTTGGCAGATACGGAAGTTCTATCGCCAGAAAATTGGCCGAAAAGGGCGCTGAAGTCTATGCTTTCGACTTAAAGGAGAGTAAAATAGAAGCCATTAAGGATGAGGTGGCAATGGCTGTGACTCTGGACTCAACCGACATCAAAGCACTTCAAACACAAAATGTGACAGACGTGGATGCCGCAGTAGTATCCATTGGAGAAAATTTTGAGGCTGTGATGCTTACCAGTGTGCATTTAATGGACATGGGAATTAAGCGTGTAATAGCCAGAGCACACGGCAAGCAGCAGATCAGTATTCTTAAAAAACTGGGCGTTGAAGAGATTCTAAGTCCGGAAGATGAGGTAGCAGATGCCGTAACAGAGCAGCTCATTAACCCAAGTGTGATCTCGTTTCTTCAGCTTCCTGATAACTATGAAATTGCGGAGATTATGGCTCCCCGTGCAGTTGAAAACAGAAGTATTCAGGACATTGATTTGCGTAATAAGTACCAGCTTACTTTGGTTACCATTAAACGAGAGTTTAAGGTTGAGAAAAAGGGTGAAACCATTGTTGAGCAGCACGTTTTAGGTGTTCCCAATTCGGAAACCGTGATCCACGAAAAAGATACGCTGGTGGTTTTTGGAACGATGAAGGATGTTGAGCGTTTCATTCAGATCAACGAATAGCATATCGAAAGTCTTCTTCACGACTAAGCCACAGAATGGTTTAGCATGTTTCCATAAAAAACCTTAAATTGCAACTCCTCTACTACTTTGGGTTGTTGAAATTAATTATAATTTAATGAAGAAGTTTACACTAATGGTGGCGTGTGCAGCACTGCTTGGCTCCGCATATGCCCAAAATTCCGCGCCTCAGGATCCTGAGTATTGCGGAAGCAATAAACAAAGGGATCGCATGTTTGATATGCATCCTACGTTTAGAGTTCAGGATAGCGTTGATCAGGCGGAATTCCAAAGAACATATGAGGACTATATGAGAGGATTGAGTTCCGGTGGAGAACGTGCATCTAAAATCATTCCTTTAGTAGTACACATTGTTCACTTAGGTGGTCAGGAGAACATCTCAGATGCACAGGTGTATGATGCCATTCGTATTTTGAACGAAGACTTTAGTATGTCTAATACGGATATTACAGATGTAGTATCAGGGTTTCAGGGCGTTGTAGGAAATCCGGATCTGGAGTTTAGATTGGCTACTAAGGACAATAATGGAAATTGTCACAAAGGAATTACCAGAACGTATTCTAATACAACATACGATACGGGAATGGACTTTAATGGTCACCCAATTGTTGATGCAGTAGAGGCTGAACATGGAAACTGGCCACAAAATAAATACATGAACGTATTTGTTTGTATCGATCCGGATGGTGCCGCAGGATATACCTTGAATCCATCAGGGTGGTTGCCGGTAACCGGAATGTACGGAGGCATCTTTATTCGTCATACTTACTTTGGAAGTGTTGGAACAGGAAATTATGGTTTAGCGAGAGCGTTTTCTCATGAAGTAGGGCACTGGTTGAACCTGGCGCACCCTTGGGGACCAAACAACAACCCTGGTCAGGCAGGATCTTGTACTGATGATGATGGTGTAACAGATACGCCTAATACCATCGGCTGGACAACTTGTAATCTAACCGGAACGACATGTGGTTCTTTAGATAACGTTCAGAATTTTATGGAGTATTCTTACTGTTCAAGAATGTTCACTGCTGGTCAGGCAGCCAGAATGAATACAGCTCTACAGGCTGGTCAGCCAGCAGATCGTCATAACTTATGGCAAACTTCTAATTTGAATGCAACTGGCGTTTTAAATGCTAACCCGGGCTTGTGTGAAGTAGACTTTGAAGCGGATACTTACGTGATTTGTGCAGGTCAGTCGGTTGATTTCACAGACGTTTCTTTCCACAATGCTTCTTCCTGGGATTGGACATTCACAGGAGGAACACCAGGCGTTTCTACAGATCAAAATCCAACAGGGATTGTTTATAATACTGCAGGATCTTATACGGTTGAATTAACTGCCGGAGACGGTTCTTCTCAAATGACTGAGACCAAAACTGCTTTGATTCACGTGTTACCTACAGATGCATTGCCGTTGCCACATTCAGAAGGATTTGAAAGTGTAACATCATTGCCAAACTCTGATTTCTTTGTTGAGAATAATGACAACGACAATACATGGGAAGTAACAACTGCTGCTGCTCATACAGGGTCAAAATCTGCTTATATCAACAACAGTTTGGCTATGGAAGGAACCAAGGACGACTTAATCAGTAATACGCTTGATTTAAGTGGTTTGTCTGGTGTTACAGTGAGCTTTGATCACGCATTTGCTCAAAGAAACAGTGGAACACTGGACAAGTTAAGTTTCTATGTGTCTAACGACTGTGGAAATACTTGGGCGGTTCGTAAAAACCTGTCTGGAACTGCACTGTCTACAGCTGGTTTTAGCAACGGAAATTTCGTTCCTAACTCAACTCAATGGGAGCATACAGATGTTACCAATATCTCAAACTCTTATCTGACGCCAAGTTTCAGATATAGATTTGAGTTTTCAAGTGATGGCGGAAACAACATCTATCTGGATGACATCAACTTGTCCGGTCCATTAGGAACACCAATCATTACAGATGAGTCTATCGCTTTGGTACTTTACCCAAATCCGGCAGATGACAATATCAGCATCCGTTTTGATGTACCGTCCAGCCAAAACGTGGCAGTAAGCCTGAAAGATATGTTAGGGCGTACGGTTGCAAACGTAATGAATACTACAACCAGCGGTCACCAGAGAATTGACTGGAATACCAGCGCATTAAGTGCAGGTGTTTACCATGTGAATATCGTTATTGGCGACCAGCAGGTGAGCAAAAGAATCGTGATTAAATAAATCTCGACTCATTAAGATTTTAAAGGGCTCCGATATTTCGGGGCCCTTTTTTGTTTCTTCCCATCCAAGAGTTGGCTGAGTTTTCGTTCTCTGATGATTCTGATGTAGTCTTCTAATGTTGTAATTTTTTCCATGATATAAATAATTTAAATACTCTATTTATACTGGATTTTTTCGAAAAGTTTAAAAAACTTTATCAGAACATATTGATGAAAGTCTGGATCTTTTTCCCGGCATTTTTTTGAACCATTTTGGTATACCTTTCAAGAAAGTCGTCATCTTCTTGGTCTTCACTTTGTATAATAGAAGAAACCAGTTCATTGTCTTTAAAGTAGAGCCTGATTTCCTCCACTGGTTTATCAGGATACTCAAACTTGTAGTAATAAAAGATCAATTGACCTTCTTCAAAAAGATACTCCTCGTAGAGTTGATAAGTTGACTCTGTTTTTGCCACAACTTTACTGAGCATGGTAGCAGGATCTACCTCCATGGATTCGGCCATTCCCGGATCATCTGTGTGCCAATATGCCTCACGCTTTTGGTATTCTCCAACTGCTCGCCATGGTTGATTATTTGCGTTAATGACGACTTCACTTTTATAGAATCCGCAGTAGTCGTACTCTTCTTCAAGCTCGTTGCACTCTTTGATTCGTTTGTTTACTTGCTTATAAACATCTCTGATATGCTGTACGTCTTCTTGGGCATAGGCTTGAAAATTTGATAGAAGTCCAAATAAGCCGAATAAAAATATCAAAGATTTGATCATGTTATTGTAGTTAAGTTAATTATTCAATTAATGTAAATGCGGCCCAAAAATAAGGGTCGTATTTTTTTGACATGGTGTTTTGAGCTGTTCTAAATGCTTCACGAATGTTATTTTTTGATAGTAATTCATTATAGAATAGGGTCATAAACTCCATGGTTGCCTTATCTGGAATTTGCCAAAGGCTCATAATAATTTTTTCTGCTCCTGCAATTTTACAGGCACGTTGGAGCCCAAATACCCCCTCGTTGTCAACAATGTCACCAAGACCGGTTTCGCATGCCGAAAGGACTATAAGTTGAACATTTTCAAGATTTAGATTTGTCAGTTCATTGGCCGTTAAGATCCCATCTCCTTTTGGAGATTCTGAAGATTTGCAATGCTCATTGGCACCAGAAAAAATCAACCCGGATCGGTCCATTGGATCATTGCTTATACTTAAAAAGCTTTGACCTATATTTCCGGCCCTAAATTCGATTGGTTCTTCAATTTGCTCTGATGACTTTTTTAGACTTTCTGAAATATTGTCCGGGTGTTTGAAGAAAAAACCATGACTTGCAACATGAATCAGTGTGAATTCATTTGCCTGTGCTTTAAAGGAGGCCTCTGTGGCTTCATGACTTGTCATTGTTTTGATTGCGTATTGGTCTTGCGGCCAATTATTTGAAATGTTGGAAACTTCCTCAAGTGTTCCGGGGAGGTATGCCCAATCTTTATCACAAGATGAGTTCTCTTTTGAGTATCGAATACCACCATACAATAATAGAGAGGGATTTGTTAAAGCGGGATCTTCTTTTCTATTTAATATCTCTGCTGTACTGGAAAGCTGAATCATTGTGTACATCTGAGACAACCTTTTTCCATGATGATTAATCAATGCTGTAATTGAGACGCGATTTAACGCACCTACAGGTGAGTAATATACAAGACCTATTTTATGAGAACTCAAAAGAGAATCAATTTTTGCCCAGGCTAAATCGTAAAGGGCGGTTCCGTTGTATAAGTCATTAGTTGTTTCCAGAGTGGACTTGCTGCTGTTATTCAACTGTGTATTGATGTCTTCTTCGTTACAAATTTTGAGAAGAACAGGTCGTCTTTTGTTTTGAAGAATGACCATAGCAGCATAATATGTTGTGTTACTTGTATCATGTTTTTCCTGATACCTGATAAATTCAACCGCAGCCTCTCCTGACTCTAATTTGTTCTGAATTCGTTCAAAGTGATTGTTGATACTTGAAGAAAAACTCAGATCTGTGTCTTTTGCCAGAATTCTTTCAAGGGAGTCTGAAGTGACTTGATAGCGTTGTCTGTCTGTCTGTGTGAGAGAATAATCTCTCGCTTTTTCTCTTGCTTTCAACCAGGTAGCATACCTTGCTTGTTTATCAGTATCACTTGAATGGAGTATTTTCTGTTTAAGCTTGACCGCTGACTGCAACAAAAGGCCTTTGTACTTAATGGCCAATTCAAATAAGTGATTTTGATTTTCAATAGAGCTGTCATAATCACTGATAAACACATGATTTAGTCCAAGTAACTCTTCTTGAAAAGTCCTTAAATAATTTAGTTTTTCTGACTCTATTAGCTTAGGAAAATTAATTTCTAACTCGTAATTGATGATATCGACCAGAATGTTTGAATAATACCGGGAAGAGTCTAATTCATTATTCCTGAAATAAACATAGGTAAGTGATATGATTCCGTTTTTATAAAACTCCTGAGCACCCAATTCTTTGGCCAATTGGCATCCTTCATTATAATATTGAATTGCTTTTTTTGTATCACTCGATAAATAGCAGTGACCTAAATTGATCAGGTTACCTGCAATGGAAACTTGTCTTTTTAGTCTGCGATTTATCTTTAGGCTTTCAGAATGAAACTCTATACCCTTGGCATCATCAAAATGATATAGATTCCCTATGTCGTTATACACATCTGCTAATCCTGCATCATCACCCATCTCCTCATACTTTCTCATACTCTCAAGCTTGTAGTATATAACGCTGTCTAAGTCAATGTCTTCATATATGAGCGAAAGATTGTATAAAGACATAGTGGTTTGTCTGTCGTAATTAATCTCTTTTGATATTTTAAGTGCTTTTTTAGAGTAGGAAATCGCTTTTTCATTGTCGCCCAATTCCCAGTATGTTGTACCTAAATTGTTGTAGGTAACCACTATTTCTGACGTGTTGGCGTTTATTTGAGCAGTTTTAAGACTCATTTGGTATAGTTCCAACGCTTTTCCAAATTGTCCAAGTGCTGAATAGGATCGGGCCAGGTTGTTTTGTTCAGAAGAAATACCAATAAGATCCTGCTCTTGCTTAAAAATACTATAGGCATTTTTATGGTGTACGATGGCTTCTTTGTATTTGCCCAAATCATAGTTTATCACACCAAGTTCTTGATAAACAGTGGCCAAAGATGTTAAGCTTAGTTCGGGGATTTTAAGTTGTTTGTTTAAAATATTTATAGCCTCATCGTACTTTCCCAATAGAGTGTATGCCTTTGCTCTGAATTGAATGATCTCACATTTTGCGTTCACATCATCTATAAAAACCATAAGCTCGAAAGCTCTATTGAATAAGCTGTCCGATAGTTTGTATAACCCAGCCTCTGCACTTGAATAAGCTTGGTAACCAGTTATAGCGAAATCTGCGAAAGGGTTAGCTTCTAGGTCAATTCCTTTCTTTGACTGTTCAAGTGCTTTTATGGCTGCAATGTGATCATTTTCGAACAAATAGGCCGATCCCAGGTAGAAGTTTCCTAAAGCAATTGAGGTTATTGGAAGAGATGTTTCCTGTTCACGAACAGGCTCTTCCAAAAGTTCTATAATGGAACGATATTTTCCGGTATTGGTATAGACCTGGGCAAGCTGAAGACGCTGTTCAAAAGCGGTTTCCTTATATCCAGCAAGCTCATTGGCTTTAATGCTTAGCACGTTGTATTTGATGGTGCTATCCATATTCTCAAAGTGAGAATATATCTTTGAAATTAGATCTGCGGCACTGGCAGAAGCTTGAAAAACGGAATGTTCTTGTGCAAAATGATACTGGAGTTTCCCCAAACCCAATACTTCTTCAAATGATTGTTGTCCCTGGGTCTGAAGTTTATGCTTCATCACAGCATCCAGTGCAAGTAATCTTTCAGAAGGCTTGTATTGATTGTCGCCCCAAACACCCATTAATGAGTCAACATAAGCCTGACTCAGAATGACGTTTGAACAGGCCAATAGAATGGTAATGCAGATCAACCTCAAAATATGGGGATATGTTGATTTACTTCAGTCCAACCATAACCGCCACACAGCCGGTTATCTCGAATTCATTTCGACTCTCATTGCCTTCTGCGGGGATTTTTATTTCCACGATCAGCTGTTGGGTGGTGGCGACTTTAAAATCGAAGGTATCAGAATCTGACTTTTGACTATCGAATACAAGGTTTTTAGACGAATCGTAAATCTTAAACTCAGTGCCTTTGAAGGTTTCATCTGCACAGACCAAAAGACGGTATTTTTGCCCTTTGAAGAAGGTTAACATGATCTCTGCTTTATCTCCGGGAAACAGCTGTGCAAAGTTCATTTTACCATCATGAGTATAATCTCCAAGTTGTGGTCTACACTTTCTTTTTGCGTATCCTCTACACTGACTTTGGCCAATAAATGGCGCAAAAAGCATCAGAAGTAGGGCTATTTTAACAATACTTTTCATAATCTCTTTATTCAATATATCCTGCTCTGATTTTTTCAGTCAATTCTTTTAACTCCAGTGCCATTTCTGGTGTCAACACCTTCACTGGTTGGGCACCAATTGTCATTTCTCCTTCAGCTTCAACAGTTTCTCCTACTTCTCCGCTGGTTTCCATTTTGTCGAAGATGGCTTTGATGGCTTGCAAATCTTTCATGGTAGCTTCATCTGCAATGCTGCTATTGTTCATGGCATCATTCAAGGCATTAATGCCAATGTGTTGATCGGCGATTACCTGACGCATGTCTTCATTTTCATCACTCAAATGTGTTGCCAGATAAAGCAGTTCAATCATAGCACCAGACATCATGTATGAAGCTAAAACTTCACGTCTTTCTTCTCTAAGAAAACCTTCCAGCTCTGCATAAGTATCGTTGATGATTTGCATGGATTTATCTCTGTCTTCCATGTTGGCTTCAAACTCTGCCTGAATGTCCTCATCAAGTACTTTTTCCAGCCCTAATTGATTGCTTAAATACATGAATGCAGCCATATACTGAATTTCATCAGATCCCGTTTCCATCACATGCGCATAAGTCAAGTCAGCGGCATAAATTCCCAGATTCAAAGCTCTTTTTGTCTCTGATTCATACTTGGTAGCGTCTTCATAATTGTGCAACATTTCCGGATCTGCTTCCAAGCCAACAGATTTAATTTGCTTGGCCATAACATAAGGCGACGGTACATTCGCAAAGAAAACGTCAAACTCAACTCTCTCCGCTTTAGGGCCGGTAGAAGTTGTATCCTTTTCTATGTCTACAGTTTTCTGCTCGGGCTTTTTATCAGCACCTTCTTCCTTTTTCTCGTCTCCACATGCCTGAAACATTAATCCTGAGACAATTAGGCAAACACTTAATTTATTCATCATTTTCAATTAGGGTGTTTTCAAATATAGGGTTTAGTGGGCGTCCAACCAATTATTTGCCACATCCATTTCAACCAGAAGTGGCACATTCATTTTGAACGCAGATTCCATTTTATTTTTCACCAAATCCTTCATGAGATCCAATTCAGAGACATGTGCATCAAATACCAATTCATCATGTACTTGCAGAAGCATCTTACTCTTTAGGTTTTGTTTGGTCATTTCTTCGTGAATGTTGATCATAGCCAGCTTGATAATGTCTGCGGCGGACCCTTGAATAGGTGCGTTGATGGCATTTCTTTCTGCATGACCTCTTACAATGGCATTGGCGGAATTGATGTCTTTCAGGTATCGCCTTCGCTTCATGATGGTTTCAACATAGCCATTCTCTCTTGCAAAGCTTTGAATGTTAGAAATGTAGGATTTGATGGCAGAAAACTGTTCGAAATAACTGTCGATAATTTCCTTCGCTTCACTTCTTTTAATGCCAATGGTTTGTGACAAACCAAATGCCGACTGACCGTAGAGGATACCAAAATTGACTGCTTTGGCCTTACTTCTCATGTCACGCGTTACCTCATCTTTGCCAACACCAAATACTCGTGAAGCCGTAGATGCGTGAATATCTTCTCCGTTTGTAAAAGCTTCAATCATGTGTTGATCTTCACTTAATGCTGCAACAATTCTTAATTCAATTTGAGAATAATCTGCAGAAAGAAGCATGTGCTGGTCGTCTGCCGGAACAAAAGCTTTTCTCACGTACTGTCCCTGAGGCGTTCGGATTGGAATATTCTGGAGGTTCGGATTGTTCGAACTCAATCTTCCGGTTGCCGCTACTGTTTGATAGTAGGTGGTGTGGATTCTGCCAGTATTTGAATTCACCAGTTCAGGAAGTGTATCCACGTAAGTAGATTTAAGCTTACGTAACATGCGATATTCCAGAATTTTTGGAATGATGTCGTGTTTGTCTTTAAGCTTGCTCAGGATGTCTTCACTGGTGGCGTACTGACCTGTTTTGGTCTTTTTAGCTTTGGCATCCAGTGCCATTTTATCAAAAAGAACTTCACCCAACTGTCTTGGAGAATCTACATTGAATTCTGTCTCTGCCATAGACTGGATATCGGCATTGAGCGTATCAATTTGCCCACCAATTTCTTCAGAGTAGGATTTGAGCATATCCGAATTCAGCTTGATGCCCTCATTTTCCATATCTGCCAACACCCGAATAAGTGGCATCTCCATACTTTCATAGAGCTTCTTGAAATCATCATTGTTCAGTTGAGGTTCGAACAGTTCTTTAAGTTGCCAGGTAATGTCGGCATCTTCACAAGCATAGTTCACGATTTCCAAAGGCTCGAGATCACGCATGCTTTTCTGGTTCTTTCCTTTTTTACCGATCAAAGTCTCAATAGAGATTGGCTTATAGTTGAGATAGGTTTCGGCCAGATAGTCCATCCCGTGTTTCATGTCCGGTTGCAGCAAATAATGTGCAATCATGGTGTCAAACAAGTAGCCCTCAACCGTAATGTCATATTTTTTAAGGACATTGATGTCGTACTTTAGGTTTTGTCCGGTTTTGGCAATGGCCCCATTCTCAAATACAGACTTTAACAGCCTCATTCTGTTCTTACACGACTCAAAATCCTCAGAAAAAGGAATGTAGTAAGCTTCATTGGTTTTCCATGAAATAGCCAGTCCAACCAGTTCGGCTGTGAGTGGATCCAATCCTGTAGTTTCAGTGTCAAAACAAAAGTTGCTTTGCGAGTTTAACTTGTCGGCCAAATCTTTAATGGCCTCATCTGTTTCAATCAATTGATAGTTGACATCAATGTCTTCAACTGTTTTGAGGCTTACCAGATTGCTCTCTTCAGGCTGAGGATCTCCCGCTACACCAAACAGATCCATTTGTCCTTCTGTGGCTTGCTGAACTTGGATTTCTTCGCCAAAGACTCTTTTCGCAAGGGTTCTAAATTCCAATTCGGAGAAGAGTTCCATAACTTTTTCTTTGTTTGGAGGATCTATAATTAGTTTGTCCGGTTCAAACTCAATTGGCACATCCAAAATAATGGTAGCGAGCATTTTTGACAACAAACCTTGTTCTGCGTAAGTAATTACGTTCTCCTGTTGCTTGCCTTTAAGTTCGTGCGAATGAGCAATCAAACCTTCTACACTGCCGTACTTGCCAACTAATTTTTTAGATGTTTTTTCACCAATTCCCGGAATTCCGGGAATGTTATCTACGGCATCACCCCAAAGTCCCAAAATGTCAATAACCTGCTCTGGCCGTTCAACTTCAAACTTCTCCTGTACTTCTTTAATGCCCCAAATCTCTGGCCCTTTGCCGCCTCTTCCGGGACGGTACATAAAAATGTTTTCACTCACCAACTGAGCATAATCCTTATCAGGCGTCATCATGTAGGTTGTGAAGCCATGTTTCTCTGCTTGTTTGGCTAAAGTTCCTACAACGTCATCCGCTTCATAGCCACTCACTTCCAGCAGAGGAATGTTGAAGGCTTCAACCATTTGTTTGATGTATGGCAGAGACTTGCGAATGTCCTCCGGAGTCTCTTCTCTATTGGCTTTATACTGGGTATATTCAACTGCACGATTTGTTGGTCCAGGAGGATCAAAAACCACCCCAATGTGTGTTGGGTTTTCTTTCTTGATCAGATCAATCATGGTATTGGTGAAGCCAAAAATGGCTGAGGTATTGAGCCCTTTAGAGTTGATTCTTGGGTTCTTGATGAACGCGTAATAACTTCTGTAAATGAGCGCAAATGCATCAAGGAGAAAGAGTTTTTTAGGTTGATCTGACATGTTTCTTCAAGTTTGATTTAAAGATAAGGATTTGAATGGGAGGCGGACTTGAATGTTGATGGTTTTGGAAAAAAGTCTCAATTATCGATTCCAAAGTATTCCTTGTAATAGATGACAGAAAACAATAAAGCCGATCGGAATGTCCCAATCGGCTTTGATTACCTCAATTATTTTAGTTAAGATTTCCGTGCCCTTATAGTTATTCTACAATTACTTTGGTTTCAGTCGTTGACTCTCCATTGAACCATCGTATCATGTATAGTCCACTACTTTCTTTAGTAAGATCAACCTGCATGGCGTTTTTAACAGAGTTTGATTGCCAAACGATTCGTCCTGAGGCATCCATTACATCCACCTTAGATTCCGTGCCACTGTTTCCTTTGAAATCTATGTTGAAAATTCCAGTGGTTGGATTAGGATATACGACCATTTTATTTTCTTCTTCCTGAAGCTTTTCGGTTTCCAATCGCTTTTGAGGCTCTTCTCCCGGAGGTGTTCCATGTTTTTCCCATAGTTGATCTAGAAGTTCTATTCTTCTGCTTTCGGCGTCTTCCGCTCTTGAGCCAGAAATCTCCTGATCGAGCACACCTTCTGTAGTTGGTCTTGGTGCACATCCATAAGGATTCATATCAAGAGAAACGGTTGCAGTTGCTGTACACCAATCATCACAATCTGACCAAACTGCTCGACTGATTTTATAAGTATGTCCGTATAGGAAATGTCCATGTATATATGAAGTATTTTTTATACAGGTGACGGGATCATACTCTGGAAAATCATTTAAAAATCCGTTCGCATTACCATATGTTGACCCCCACCATTCTTGATAATTCTGGCCTACGCATCCATTGGTTAAGTCCTCAACTTGCCACCAAAAGTGTGGGTTTTGAGAGATTGCGGGAAAAGCAGATTGCAGGGCTGTAGCACGAATGCTGTAATAAGAGCCCTTGTGAATGGTCTCAATATCAAACGCGGCATTTAAATGTCCGGCTAACTCGGTTACTGTGAATGTACCTGAAGTATAGCAGAAATGGCCTGCTGTTGATTGTATATATGCAGCCACATAGTAGTTTCCGGGACTGGTCGGCGTGAAACACGGCCCATTTGATAGATAGGTTAATTGAAGGCCTTCATCTTTATACCACCACGTGCTTGGCCCGAATCCAGTTGGGCATATTTGTGATCCTACGCCATTACACATAGTTTGATCAGGAATATTTATCTGGGGCTGAATGACAGTAACGGTTACTTGGTCACTTGCTGAGCATCCAATATTATTATACCCTGTTACGGTATAGGTAGTTGTTTGTGAAGGACTCACGCTCACAGAGCTTCCTGATCCGGCACCATTATCCCATTGATATGTATTAGCTCCGGTAGCACTGAGTGTCACCTGGTCTCCCTGACAAATAATGACATCCTGACTAGCAGTAACGTTCATGGCTGGGAACACGTCTAGCCGACCGTCTTCATAGTTCCATCCGATAAAACTTCCATATGCTGCCCCCGGTATGCCTCCATTGGAACTAGGTTTGACATACCGAACTTCACAATTTATCCCCGTTGATAAGACTTGGAAATTGGCTAAAACTGATACAGTATCACCATATTGCCATTGATTAGCGGGAATAACCTTTATTTGAGTGGAGCCAACCCAAAAATGATATTCTCCGTAGGTCACATCTCCATTAACTATCGGAGTGCCATTCATGCCTATACTGAAGACACCTTTTCTAGACTTATTTATCAGATATAGGTAGTCTCCTTCACATGCTTGTTGATGAAATACTTGATTTCCACCATTGGCATCACAAAAATTCCATTCGAGATTGAAGCCGGTTACCTGTGCTTGGGCCGTTAGCATTGATCCTATCAGAATCATTGTTGACACTATTTTTTTCATATACATTGTATTGCTTTTAGTTGATTATGTGGCAATACTAGCCTTCAATCTCTTTGAAAAAAGACCGGATGTTTGGATGGTTGAGGACTTGGTTTATTTGGTGGAACCAAATGTGTTTTTGGTTAAAGGAAGTCTTATACTGAGGCCAAGAACTACCAGATCGAAAAATTCAGTCCAGCGTTAAATGAAACGTTAATAATGCGAATGTCCGGAACTTGTTTGTCGTGATAATTCTCACTCTCTAAATTCTTTAAAGAATTTAACTGGTAATAAGCATTCAGACCAAGGTTGAGTTTGAGCTTTTCTTTTAGCTGGATACTACGTGCATATCCCATAGTTCCCAAAAAGGATAGATTATTCATGACTGATTTTCGATCTGTTTCATTGAGTCGACTATGGCCCCATTCTCCAATAGGGCTGGTTTCATATGAATAAACAATGTTACCTTTTACTTTTCCATCTATCATAATACTGGGAACAACACCAAGAGATAGTTTATGGCTATGTTCTTTTCCAAAAAGAATTCCCACTTTAATAGGCACACTCCAGTATTGAAGGTCGTAAGTGCCGTTTTTTGCATAGTAGTAACTGTAGTCGCTTGTCCTAATTGAAATTTTCTCACCAGAAACTCTATACTTTGAATATCCTATTCCGGTTGATAACTCAACCCTTTTTCCAAAAATAATACCATGCTCAAAGGATAGGCCATAACTATGACTTAGTTGGTACGTAGTTGGATGGTAGCTGCTAGTATTTTCTTCATTGACAATGAATGTGGAGACGCCATTCTCCAGGTTAACTCCAAAATAATAACTTAAATCCTGTGCGTTTGTTTGCAGAGAGAAACAAGCAAGAAGTAATATGAGTTTATATCTAAGCATTGTTTGGTGCAAAAAAAACGCCCTCATTTAACGAGGGCGTTTTACAAAATATTGTGTTTTTAGAATTCCAGTACTCCGTCTCCAAAGTACTTTCCTTTCTTATAAATTTCAATTTTGTAGAGTAAGTTGTTCTTATCGTACTTGTACCACTTACCATCCATCAATCTTCCGTTTTCAAAGTAACCATCTTGCTCAAGGTCACCATTCTTATTATAGATTTTAGTGAATACCTTGTGAAGTTTTCCTTTGCTGGCTCCTGGATTTTGTTGTCCCGGATCAACCTTAGTTGTTGTCTTACCAGTACTTGCTACGGCAGTTTTAGGAGGATTAACTCTTTTCTTTTTAACCAGTGTCCCGGTCTTTACTTTACCTTCGTTCATTACCATCTCTTCCATCACGTCTCCGTTTGGATAGTAGCGAACCAGCTTTCCGGACTCAACTCCGTTTTTAGATTCGTATTCTAATTCAGGTGTCCCGTCATCAGATCTGTAAATTACTTTACCTTCTGTTTTTCCAGCCGAGTTAAATGTTTTCTCTTGTGTTACAATGCCCTTCTCGTTCTTCTTGATATAAGGCCCAACGTATTTGTTGCCTTTCCATGTACCAGACTCTGCTACTTTTGGCTCTCCAGATGTTGTGTTGTGATATTTTGTGTATTTGCCGTTTGGTCTGTTGTACTTGTATTCAATTTCGCTCTTTAAACGATTTGCAGGGTAGTAAAATTTCCACATACCGTGCTTTCTGTTGTCTTTGTACGGACCTTCCTCAATCTTATCCGTAGCAGCATATCCTGCTTTCGGTTTGTCCTTCCCATAGTATACCCAATGACCCTGCTTTTTACCTGCCTGGTCGGTTTGGTTTTTCTGATCCTGAGAATCATCCTCAGATATGCTCACATTATTGGCATAATTGGTTTGCCAGATAAAGGCGAGAGCTAGGGTAGGCAATAATTTCAATACTTTCATATCACAAGTAGCTTTAAATAGCACGCAACACACAAGTTACGAATATATAAGTTTTTCCCAAACAGTTTTCGATTAATCAAGAAAAAACGAAGACAAACATTTGCTTTTCTTCAGACGAAATGAACTGTTTAATTGTTATACGTGCATACCTTTTCAAAGGTTGTGCCAAAATATCAACAATTAGTTAACATGATGTTAACCATTTGGTCCAGAGAGACTTCCGGTTTCCATCCCCAATCCTCCTGTGCTCTGGAATCATCAATGGATGCAGGCCACGAGTCGGCTATTTTCTGCCTGAAATCAGGGGAATATTGGATTTCAAAGTCGGGTAAATACTTTTTAATGGCTTCACTCAATTCTTCAGGCGTAAAGTCTAAACCGCCCAAATTATATGAAGACCTTACTTTGATTGATTCTGAATCTGCTTCCATGATATCAATCGTTGCTCTTACCGCATCATCCATATATAACATTGGCAGGCGCGTGTCTCCACTTAAAAAACAGGTATAAGTCCCATTTTTATTAGCCTCATGAAAAATCTCAATGGCATAATCCGTGGTACCACCGCCCGGAGGTGTTGAATAACTGATCAGTCCGGGATAACGAATACTTCTTACGTCTACACCAAATTTCTGATTGTAATATTCACACCATCTTTCACCAGCCTGTTTGCTAATGCCGTAAACAGTGTTAGGGTCCATAATGGTATCCTGAGGCGTGTTGTCTCTTGGTGTGGTTGGACCAAATACCGCGATTGAACTCGGCCAAAACACCTTTTTAATAAGGCCGTCTTTTGCCAGGTTCAGGATATTGAACAGGCCGTCCATGTTTAGTTTCCATGCGAATTCCGGATTCTTTTCTGCAGTTGCAGACAATAGGGCTGCCAAAAGATAAACATCAGTAATGGCGTACTTTTCACACACACTTTTCACTGCTTCCGCATCTAATACGTCCAGAGTTTCACTGTTCGCATCATTCTCAATTGGCCTAATATCTGAGGCAATTACATTACTGTCACCAAAACGTTCTCTTAATTGACTGGTCAACTCGGATCCTATTTGTCCGCTTGCCCCTATTACCAGAATTCTCTTCATCTCACTTACTAAAACTTCAAAAAAAGATAAATATAAGTAAATGGCAAAACAAGCTAAGATTATTTATATTTGTTAAGAGATGTATAATTGGATACAATATTGTTACTTGACCGATCGCAAAGAATGGTTAAAGCGCGATCCCGAATGATGTTTGTTCTGAACTCATTTAATTAATCTAATTAGTAACTTACTTTAACGAAAATAATTATGCCGTTTTATCATAAACTGGGTAAGATTCCGCATAAAAGACACACAACTTTCAAGAAGCCGGATGGTAGCTTTTACTATGAGCAATTGTTTGGGACGGTTGGTTTTGACGGTATGTCGTCACTGCTATACCACCACCACAGACCAACCATGGTAAAAGATATTCTTGAATCTTATAGTGTTGAGCCGGAAATTGCCGTGAATAAAAACATGAAATCCTATGCTTTAAGAGGGTTTCAGGCAAAACCTACAGATGATTTTCTGGAGTCGCGTGTGGCCGTACTGGTTAACAGCGATTGTGAAATTCAACTAGCCGCACCTAAAAAATCCATGACGGATTACTTTTATAAAAATGCGGATTGTGATGAGTTGATCTTCATCCATCAGGGGTCAGGAGTGCTTAGAACACTCGTTGGAAACTTGAAGTTTGCTTATGGCGACTATCTGATGATTCCAAGAGGAATGATTTATCAAATAGAGTTTGATACGGAAGATAACCGCTTATTTATAGTAGAATCTACCAGCCCAATGTACACACCAAAACGATATAGAAATTGGTTTGGACAGCTGTTGGAGCACTCTCCGTTTTGCGAACGCGATTTAAGACGTCCGGAAGATTTGGAAAGCCACGACGAGCTGGGAGAATTCATGATGAAGGTGAAAAAAGAGGGAATGATTCATCAATATGTATATGCCTCTCATCCGTTTGATGTGATTGGCTGGGATGGATACAATTACCCTTATGCATTTTCTATTCACGATTTTGAACCGATTACAGGTCGTGTTCATCAACCGCCACCCGTGCATCAAACTTTTGAGTCTGCAGGTTTTGTGGTATGCTCTTTCTGTCCAAGGTTATACGATTATCACCCTGAGGCAGTACCAGCACCCTATAACCACAGTAATATAGATTCGGATGAAGTATTGTACT
Organism: Parvicellaceae bacterium; assembly: GCA_965230535.1. Lineage (GTDB taxonomy): Bacteria > Bacteroidota > Bacteroidia > Flavobacteriales_D > JAUILH01 > JAUILH01. The sequence continues at coordinate 144,461 of OZ246009.1, forward strand.
ATGTGGATGGTGACTTCATGAGTAGAAATAACATTGAAAAGGGAATGATTACTCTGCACCCCGCAGGAATTCCACACGGACCACATCCTGGTGCCATGGAAAGAAGTTTGGGTAAAAAAGAAACCGCAGAGTTGGCTGTGATGGTGGATACTTTCAAACCACTTAAGGTCACGAAGGCCGCCCTTGAATTAGATGCCGGAGATTATCATAAATCCTGGCTTGAACATTAATATTTTGAGCATGACTCAATCAAAAAAATAAAATTATGTCAGCAGAAATTAAAGATTTAAAGAACTTACAAAATACAGAGTATTCACTTAAGAAATTGTTTGATGACGCAGAGGATTTCTTACCACTTTTAGGAACAGATTACGTGGAACTATATGTTGGAAACGCGAAACAATCAGCGCATTTTTACAAGACAGCATTCGGATTTCAGTCTGAAGCCTATTCTGGTTTGGAAACGGGTGTTAAGGACAAAGTATCTTATGTGCTGAAACAAGATAAAATTCGTTTGGTGTTGACCACCTCACTTGAAGAAGGCGGCGTCATCAATGAGCATATCAATAAGCACGGAGATGGTGTGAAAGTAGTTGCTCTTTGGGTAGAGGACGCAACTAAAGCTTTTGAAGAAACCACAAAAAGAGGCGCCAAACCTTTCATGCAACCAACGGTTGAAGAGGATGAGCACGGAAAAGTAGTCAGATCCGGAATTCATACCTATGGTGAAACTGTTCACATTTTTGTGGAGAGAAAAGCATACAACGGGATTTTCCTGCCTGGTTATAAAAAGTGGGAATCTCACTACAATCCTGAGCCTGTTGGTTTAAAGTTTATCGACCACATGGTAGGTAATGTTGGCTGGGATGAGATGAATACCTGGTGTGAATTTTATGCTAAGGTGATGGGCTTTGCCCAAATTATCTCGTTCGATGATAAAGACATTTCTACTGAGTACACTGCACTTATGAGTAAAGTAATGTCTAATGGTAACGGAAGGATTAAATTCCCGATTAATGAGCCTGCTGAAGGAAGAAAGAAGTCTCAGATAGAAGAGTACCTAGATTTCTACAACGGACCAGGTGTACAGCACATTGCTGTGGCAACTGACGATATTGTGTCGACTGTATCTGCTATGAGAGATCGTGGAGTAGAATTCCTGTATGTTCCGGAGAATTATTATGATGACCTTTTAGAAAGAGTAGGAGAGATTGATGAGGACGTGGAAATACTTAAAAAACACGGAATCCTGATTGATAGAGACGATGAAGGTTATTTGCTTCAATTGTTTACTAAGCCGGTTGTAGACAGACCAACCATGTTCTTTGAAATCATTCAGAGAAAAGGGGCACAGTCTTTCGGAAAAGGAAACTTTAAAGCTTTATTTGAAGCGATTGAAAGAGAACAGGAAAACAGAGGAACTCTGTAATTCGATAGTTTATAATTTTAAAAAAGGCGTAGCTAATTTAGCTACGCCTTTTTCTTGGATTTAATTTTGGGATGTTCTTTCGTTAGAGCATGGCTTGGCTTCATTGCCATCAAAATCAAAGGCATTTCCATCAGCATCTTCGCGCCATTTTAACTCATAGTTAAATGTAGAGTTCTTGTATCTCCAGAACCTGAAGAAGCTTCTGATTTTGTGGCTCTTATTTTTCTCTATATACATGGCAATAGATAATCTTTTAATGCCGTTTTTCTTGAATTTTCCGGAATACACAAACTTAATTCCGGCCTTTTTTGCTTCTTTTTGAATCGCTTCAAGCTCTTTTCGTGTTGTTTCACTGGAAATTTCGAAACTCTTTTTGGTCAGCTTGAGCTTGGGTGCTTTGTCATGAGGTTTTCCGGCTTCAACTTTATTTGGGATCCCCGGTTTTTCATGTGAAGTAAATTCAATTGTGTCAAGTTGGGTTTCTTTTATGATATTGTCAGATTTGTCCTCATCGTTTTTCGTTTTGCCCATAACAACTTGTTCTGGTTCATAGGTATTGGTCTGTTCATGACATACTTGGAGTTCTCCAAACTTTCCGGGCCTCAATTCATTGAGTTTATGTCCCGGCATTCCGTTAATTAATTGGTGCTTGGGACTTGATTTTTCAACTGTACTTTGAGTGGTTTCTGTGCCCGGTAATAATAGTACTGTGCTAATAATAATCGCGCTTAGTGTCATAATCATGATGTTTTTAAAGGTTAAAAATCGTCTCCAAAACGAATGCTCGTCCTTGAGAATTTGCGTAGAAGATTTTAAGAAAGCTGCCTGAGCCGCTTCAAAGGAAATGTGGGGCGCATCTTGTTTGGCCATGCCAAAAAGGTGGTCGATATCTTGTTCCGATCTATTCATAAGCAGTTTCATTTATGGAGTGAGTGATGTTTTGCTCGCTGAGCAATTTTTTTAAATGGATCCTGCCCCTTCTCAGCCTTTGTTTCACGGCAGATTCACTGACATCCTGGAGCTTGGCAATTTCCTTAATGGCAAAACCATTAATTTCAAACAGAATCAGGCTTTCTTTTTGTTCTATGGGAAGCTTTGAGAGTGCCTCATATAACATGCTTACCTCAATTAAACTATCTGGTTGAGCTCCTTCAGATTCAATAGAATTGAGGCCACCGATTCCCGTCTCCGGTTTTTTCTTTCGTTTGGAATTCGACAAGAGTTTAATGGCTGTTCCACACAAAAAAGAGAACAAGGCCGTCTTGTTTTTGAGTGTGTCCCATTTCTTAAATGCCACCAATAGAGTTTCGTTCAGCAGATCTTCATGCTCCATTTCTCCATACACACGAACTCTGCAAAAGCGTTCGAATCGCTCATGGATCGGCTTGTAAGCCTGCATAAATTCCTGTTGTTTCCTGTGAGACATCCTTTCGTTAAATGGTTTAGGGAGTTTGTGTACTGAAAGAAAAAAAAGTTACAATGAAAGTTCCTTTTTGCTAAAAAATCAAAAAACATAGGTCATTTAAAGAAGGTCATTCATCTAATTTTAGTGAGCACTCAAATAATCTCAGTGTTTTTATCGCTCAGAATGTCTTACATTTAAAATATGCGCTTCTACCTGACGCTGATATTACTGCTCTTGTTGAAAGGAATCCATGCTCAAAACATCAATGGAACCATCAATACTTATATTGAAGTTAGTTCAGTTGATATGAATGAATCTTCAGCTGATTTTGTGGGGAATCCCGGACTTCAGGTGGATGATTCTTTAATCCTGATTCAGATGCAGGGCGCTGATATTAGCGGAACCCAGGTAGATACCATAAACGGAAGCGTCACCAATTACAATGGTGTAGGTTCTTGGGAACTGGTTGAGGTTTGTTCTGTGAATGGCAATACCGTTCATTTTAAGAAGCAATTCGAGAATAGCTACGGATCGGGCAAAATTCAGTTGATTCCACTCAATGTATATTCTAACGCCACTATTACAGATACACTCACCTGCCAGGCGTGGGACGGCACAACAGGAGGTGTTTTGGTTCTTTATAATAAGGGGACCTTAACGTTTAATGCACCCATTAATTTGGTGAGTAAAGGTTTTAGAGGCGGACAACATTTTTTGTCTACCAATTCGTGCTCGTTTGCCGCTAATTTTACCGACTATGAGTATTCGGTATCCGGAGGAAATGGGGCTCAAAAGGGAGAAGGTGTGGCAGACTATGATCCAGATGGTGGAGGCAGAGGCCCGTATGCCAATGGCGGAGGTGGTGGAAACGACCACAATTCCGGAGGTGGTGGCGGTGGAAACCTGAGCTTTGGAGGCATAGGCGGAGAAAATGACGACCCCGGTCTATTTAATTGTAAAGGATATTACCCCGGGTTAGGGGGGAGAGGTTTGGCAAGTGATGGGTATCGATTGTTTCTTGGCGGCGGCGGCGGTGCCGGTCATTCTAACAGTATGTGGGTAACCCATGGTGGCAATGGCGGAGGTATAGCCATTATTATAAGTGATGACATTACAGGAAATGGAGAAACCATCTTTGGATATGGAACGAATGCCCCTGAAGCACATGGAGATGGTGCTGGAGGTGGCGGTGCCGGAGGCACGGTTTGTTTGCTTGCAGATAATCTAAATGGTGCACTGAATATTGATCTTCACGGTGGCAATGGTGGAAGTATGGACGCATCTATTGCGGCAAATACCAACCGTTGTTTTGGTCCGGGCGGCGGCGGCGGCGGTGGCACGATTCGCTACAAAGGCGCAACGGCATTGGCTGGTGTAAACGCCAATTTATCCGGAGGAAGTAATGGCATAGTGGTAAACTCAACTGCAGGATGTAATGGAGGCAACATCAACTCTGCTCCCGGAGGAACGGGCGTTGAAGAATTTAATGGAGAAGTTCCTGAAGGTACTAAGTGTTCTGAATATTGTAGCCTGGTACACTCTGTTGATTTGGGAGGAAACGTGAATACCTGCGATCAGGACAGTGTTGTTTTGGATGCGCAAAATCCGGGTCTCATGTATACATGGTCTACCGGAGAGAGTACACAAACCATTGAGGTGTTTGGAGCAGCACAAATCTGGGTGATAGTGGATGATGGGTATTGCATGGCGTGCGATACTGTTGAGGTGTCTAACTTTTCTAAACCAGACTATCCAACGGAGACCTTACATGAGATTTGTGATGGCGCTTCAGTTGTGCTGAATGCAGAGAACCCCGGAAACACTTATTTGTGGAACAATGGCGCGAATACTCAAACCATTGCGGTTAATCAGGGCGGCTTGTACACTGTAAATATCCATAATGGAAGTTGTTCAATTACCGCGTATTTTGATGTGTTCCAATGTTTCTCACCACCAAACACAATCACTCCAAATGGAGATGGCAGCAACGATTTCTGGATCATTGATAACATCAATAACTACCAGAATAATACAGTGGAGATTTACAACCGAAGGGGTCAAACAGTTTTTAAAGCAAGCAATTATCAAAACAACTTCAATGCAGACGGGTTACCCGGCGGTGTCTATTATTACAAGTTGGATTTAAACAACCAGGCAGATCCATTGTTTGGAACAATTACGGTAGTAAAATAATGAGAGTTACCTTGGTCATATCGCTTATGCTGATTGGGTTTGGACTTAGAGCTCAACAATTGCCGGCTTATTCTTTATGGACACAAAACCCTTACGTATTGAATCCGGCAGTTTCCGGTTACGATATGTTTATGGATTTCTCTCTGCACGGTAAAAAGCAGTGGGCAGGATTTGATGGCAGCCCGTTTAACCAGCAACTCACCATGCACAGTTCAATTAATGAGATGAGTTTGGGCGTGGGTGGCGGATTTTTCAACGACAACCTTGGAACCATCAAACATTCCGGATTTTTGCTGAGCTCAGCATATCATCTTCAGGTAGGTGAAGAAGTTAAACTGGGTTTTGGCTTGGGTGGTCGATTTTCGTTTTATGGACTTGATCAGGCAAAGTTGAATCTGCACGATCCTAATGATGCATCTATTTCTTCGCAAATGAGGTCAGGGCTCGTTCCGGATGTGTCGTTTGGTATTCTATTGAGCAAATCTAATTTCATGTTTGGTTTGTCAGCTCAAAACATGCTTTCCAGCAAAAGAGATTTGGGAACCAATCTGGCGATATCAGACATTTCTCACTTCAATTTTTATGGCTACTACAGAATTGAAGGCAACAACAAATTCACGTTCACTCCGGCTGTTTATTCCAGTTACATTGTTGGATATCCGATTTACGTAGATGCCAGATTCATCACCAGTTATATGGAGCGCTATGACCTTGAATTAGGCTTTAAATCATCGAAAGATCTGGTTCTGGGACTTGGTTTCGAGATCATCGATTACCTAAAAGTAAGCTACAATTACGACCTGGTTTTGTCTGGATTACGACCAGGAACAAGTGGGTCTCATGAAATTCTAATCTCCTACGATTTCTACTATAATCCTCTATACAAAGGAAGCAAAAGGCGCTATAAATGGATTACTAAAGGTACTCGTTCTTTAGATTGATTAAAGTTTCCAGAGAAAACCTAACTTTAGTTGATTCAAATCACAGAAAATGAAGAAAAGGGCGAAGGCAGGAGACGTATTTTCAGCAAAACTATCAAATGGACAATATATGTTTGGGCGTGTGTTGCTGGACATTAATACACAATGCATAAAATCAAAGAAAGTAGATAGAAAGGTATCTATGCTTGGAAAAAGAGCAATTTCTTATGTGATAGAAGTGTTTGATGCCATTCAGGACAATGAGGAGATGCCCATAGATCCAACTGTGTTAATTCCGGGAATATCTGTTGATCCTGAGTCTTTTGAAGAAGATCGATGGAACATCATTGGACATATTGAGGTTGATCCTAAGGAAGTGGACTTTCAGGAAGATTATGAATATTATGAAGGTGAAGTCATTTTCTATAGAGGAGAATTGGTTATTTCGGGCAAATTGGATGATGATCAATTATACGCTTTGGACTCAGGGTACTTTTTAAACTCTTCAGACCTGTTTGATGCTGCAATTGTGTTGAAGGGTAAGCCTGAACTTTCAAAGTATCAGACAGACATAGAAAAATATGACAAACGTTTTAGTCAGGCTGACTTAAGAAAACGTGTTTTTCAGGCGATAGGTGAAGAACCGGAAATGGATTACTATCATCTGGCTTTAAAACATGGTTTTGATACAACTCGATTCTTCGACAAGTAAACTAACGCCTCAAAGACTGATTAAATTTTGATCATAAGCCACTCTAATAAGCTTGGCCAGACAATGCACCTTAAGTTTCTTCATGATATTGGTCCGGTGGGTACTCACTGTCCTTATGGAAATGTTCAGGATCAATGCAATTTGATCGTTTGAATAACCGTGAGCCAGAAAAAACAAGATCTCATCTTCTCGTTTAGACAATTTTCGAATCGGAATTTCAGATGTTTTTTTGAGATTTGACATACGCACGAATTGTGCTGTAAACATCAATTATCCTAAGGTTTTTATGGGTCAGGAAAAAAACGGAGATGACTACGAATAAAACCGTAGATTGTTAATCTACCAGTCCGTTTTTAATGGCAAAACGAACCAATCCGGCAATGTTTTTGGCTTCCAATTTGCGCATTAAGTTGGTTCTGTGAGTGTCAACAGTTCTGTGAGAAATGAATAGTTTTTCGCCAATCTCTCTATTAGATAAACCTTCTGCAATATTCTTAAGAATCTCAATTTCCCTTTCAGTAAGTTGAGCCAAAGTCACACTGTCAGAACTTGAAGACGATTCTTTCTTGTTGAGGAGAGCCATGGTCACATCTGCCGAGAAATACTTATTCCCTTCAAGCACTTTTTCAATGGCTGTACAAAACTCCTCTTTATCAGAGTTCTTCAACAAGTAACCGTCAGCTCCCAGAGTCATCACTTTTTGTATCACGGCGTGCTCATCATGCATAGACAGGATAATGACCTTCACATCCGGAAAGGATTTTTTAATCTGGGCCGTCGCTTCCAAACCATTCATAACCGGCATGTCAATATCCATCAATACCAGGTCAATTTTGATGTTTTCTATAATTTCAAGCGCACGTTTCCCATCATTGGCCACACCAACTACTTCAACACTGTCAACATTAAGTAACAGATTGCTGATACCGTCTAAAACCAACTGGTGGTCATCTACAAGTAAGGTCTTTTTCTTCTCCATCGCTCAGGGTAAATATACTACTTACATGGATTCTATAAAAGTATTGGGTAAGCGTGGAATTAATCTACGTGTTTTAACGTATCCCAACCATGGTTTGAAATCGATTTTTAGGCTTAAAAAAACTGAGTTTTATGTAAATTGCGTGCTCTTCGTATTGGATGAAATAAAAGATTGAATTTGAAAAGTTTTAGAAAATTTGGATTCGAGTTCTTGTCCATTTTCATTGCTGTATTATCGGCATTTGGACTGAATAACTGGAATGAAAACAGGAAATCAAGAAACGCTGAAGATGAAATTCTCAGAGAAATAGCGCAAGGACTTGAGGATGATATTGAGGATCTGGAAATGAATCAAATGGGCCATGAACATGGCATAGACGCCTGTAAGTATTTTGCAAAATTGCTGGCCGATAGAGAAGTTAGTAAAGATTCTTTTATGATTCATTACATAGCGTTGACCAGAGACTTTATTTCGATTCAGAATACCGGAGGTTATGAAACACTTAAGTCTCGCGGACTGGATTTAATTGAAAATCATGAGCTGAGGCATCAGATTGTATCCCTCTATGAATATGATTATAATACGCTTAGGAAGTTTGAAGAGGAATATGCAGAAATGCAATACCATAGCACCTATTTTAAAGAGCTGAATGATATGCTTGCTCCGAATTTTCTAATAGACTCTCTTACTAAGCAAATAAATAACATACAACTGCCGTTAGAGATATCAGATAGGGATAGAAAAAGCTTCTCCATGTATATTGGAAAAATTTATGCCAATCGTCTGTTTATCCTTGGGTACTATAAAACGATCCAGCAAAAAGTTGAAGAGACAAGAGAGGCAATCCTTGAGGAGATTGAGGAATAGAGCTTGAATTAATTTACCGGCACTTTAACTGTGGCAATAATCCCGTTTTCAGGATTGGTGTCGTAATTAACTTCTCCGTTGATGGTGTTTAGTCTGGATTTAATATTCATTAGACCATGACCTGATTCCGACTTTGTTTTAAAGCCAACACCGTCGTCTTCAATCATCAGAATCAAATGGTTTTTGTTTTTGAATAGTTGAACAGAAACAGATTTGGCCTTGGAATGTTTGATGATGTTATTGACCAATTCCTGAGATATTCTGTAAAGTCCAATTTCAATGTTTTCATTGAAGCGTTGTTCTACATTAAAGTGCTCAAAATCGTATTGAATATTGGAAGAATTGAGTGCTTTGGCAAGCATGTCTTCGATGGCCGGTACCAAGCCCATTTCACTCAAAGCTCTGGGCATCATTTGATGAGAAATGCTTCTAACTTCATTGGCCGTATCATCCAGTATTTTGGTCACATCCATGAGTTTGGCAAATTCATCGGGCGCCTTGTTTCCTATGTCGGTACTGAGATTTTGCCAGGCCATTTTCAAGCCAGAAAGTTGTTGGCCAATTCCGTCATGAAGGTCTTTGGAAATGCGTTTGCGTTCATCTTCCTGGGCATTAATAACGGCTTTTAGACCTTTATCTCTTTCTTCCAGTAGAGCGGCATCTTTTTCAGCCTGGGCACGTCTTTTATTTTTCTGAATAATGAACAGAGCCAGAAAAGCCAGTGCCAGTATACCACCCGTTAAACCAAAAATCCAATTGTTTCTATTCGACAATTTGAGTGCATCCTGATCTGCCCTGTGATCTGCCCTGGCTTTATCCCGAATTCGTTTTGTTTCAATGTCGTTGTTGGCAATGGTTAAACTATCCTGGACACGTTGGCCAATCAAAATTTGACGTTCTTTTTCAGCAGTTTCGTACTTAGTTTGCATCTCTGTAACGGTCTTGGCCTTTTCCTCATTTAATAAAGAGTCTTTAATGAAGGTCAGTTGCTCCATGTACTTCAAAGCACGTTTGTAGTCTCCTTTCTTTTCGCTGATCGTGGTCAGGCGCTTATAAGCTTCTCGCTTGAGTAATTTTGAGTTAATCGCACTGGCAAAATCAAGTGCTTGTTTTCCATAGCTCAGTCCCTTTTCAAGATTTCCCTGTTCTTCGTAAACTTCAGAGTATCTTAAAAGCACATAGGTCATACCTTCTTTATCCCCATTGAGTTTTCTTAATTCGTACGATTTATTATAATAATCCAGCGCTTTGTTATAATCCTTATATGAGAAATATACACCTCCAATGTTGAGGTAGATGATGCCTATTTCTTTTTTGTCGTTTAGCTCAATACTAATGTCTAACGCCTTGTGGTAGTATTCCAGAGCTTTTACCTTATCCTTTTTCACGGCATCATAAATGGCACCCAGGTTAATGTACCCTTTTTTGAGAACGGACAAATTGCCTACTTTTTTTTGAATGGCGACGGATTTTTCAAGGTATTCCAGGGTTTTGTCGACATTGCCCATATAGTAATGTACAACACCAATGTTGTTATAAGCCTCAGCAATTCCGTTTTGATTATCGAGTATTTTTTCCTGATCGAGGGCTATTAAATAGTTCTCCAGTGCCTTGTCATAGTCGCCCTGATTGTTGTAGACGATTCCAATGTTGTTATAGATCACAGCCAGTCCTTTGACATCATTGAGGCGTTTAGAGAGTTCCAGCGAATTTTCGTAATACACCATGGCGGTATCGTACCTGCCTTGCCTTTGATGGAAGTTTCCAACCAGATTTAATGAAAGGATTTGCCCTTTTTCAAAGTCGATTTTCTCAGACAATTGAAGTGCACGCCTGGCATACAAATAGCTCTCCTGAAGTTTGGAGTTAATCAGTGCTTCAGAGATGCGAATAAGTGTCCCTACTTCAGCTGTATCTTTAGATGGTTTAAGAGCCGATTTTAAACTGTCCAAATTTTGAGAAAACCCAACGGAACTCATAAAAATCAATATAGACAGAACGTATTTCATTGAGGAGTAGTTAGCTTATTGGGATGATTATTCTTGCTATTGTACCACTTTGAGGGCTGGGTTCAAAGTTCACGGTTCCCTGAATGGTATTCAATCTCGATTTTATGTTGAGCAAACCATGACCTTTCGGATCCCCATTTTTCATACCTGTTCCGTTGTCTTCTACTATGAGGATGAGTTTATCCTGATTCTTGAAAAGTTGGATCGTTACAGAATTGGCCTCACTGTGTTTAATGACGTTATTAATCAGTTCCTGGCAAATTCTATACAAGCTAACTTCCACATTTTCTTTAAAACGTGTATCAACGTTATAGTGGTCAAACTCATAGTCTATTTCGGAAAACTGCAGCGATTTTCTGAGCATGTCTTCAATGGCAGGAGCTAAACCGGACTCTTGTAAAGCTCTTGGCATCATTTGATGCGACATGTTTCTAACTTCCACGGTGGCATCATCCAGAACAGAGCTAATGGTCATGAGCTGATTAAACTCTTCTGGCGCCTTTTGTCCTATTTTGGTGCTTAAGTTTTGCCATGCTAAATTAATTCCCGAAAGCTGCTGACCTATGCCATCATGCAGATCTTTCGAGATGCGTTTGCGTTCTTCTTCCTGAGCCTGGATAACAGCATTCAAACCTCTGTCTCTCTCCGAAATAATGGCCGCATCTTTCTCTGCTTGTGCCTGACGTTTATTTCTTTGGATGAAGAATAATGCAAGAAATGCGATGGCGAGAATTCCTCCGGCCAGTCCAAAGACCCATTTCTGACGATTGGCGGCTACCAAATCAGATTCTTTTCTTTCGGCTTCTGCATTTTTTTGATTGTTCAGAGCCTCAAGTTTTTGGTTTCGCTCTTCTATAATCTTCTGGTCTTTCAGGGCGCTTTGGTATTTAGCCTCATACTGCGTTATTGCATTTATAGTAGATTCATTTAAAACAGAATCTTTGTACTCATCCCTCAGGTTATCATAAATCAGAGCTTGTTCATAATCTTTTTGGGCCATGGACAAGGCAGATAATGCAGCATAGGAATTCTGAATATGCTGTAGTTCTCTTCTTTCCAGAGATTTTTCCAGAGCTAAGTCGGCCATTTTCTTTGCTCTGTCATAGTTCTTATTTTCGGTTTCAAGATTCGCTATGTTTATCAGCAGTTGCGCTATTTTGGGATAGTCAAAATTGTCTTCGATGGTATTCAGGGCTTCATTATATAAGCTGAGCGCTTCTTCCTTGTCTCCCATATCTTGTTTGACCAAGCCAACATTGGTAAGTGAACGATATAGTTCCTCTTGGGTTCCGTTTTCCTGAACATATTCCAAAGACAGCTCATAATAGAACAATGCACTATCCAGATTAATATGACGGTAGGCTTCCCCCAGATTTGTATAAGCATCTTTTGGTGTAAGGTTAAGAGACTGGTAAATGCTTGCGGTCTTTTTGAGGTAAGTAATTGCCTTTCTCCATTGTTTTCCCTCGTTCAGTATCAGTCCAACATTGTTTAACAAGTTCCCTTTTAATAGAATTTCGTCGTGATGACTTAATTTTTCGAGCCCCATTTCGTAAGCGGCAATGGCTTCATCGAGAATGTCTTGCGCAAAAAAGATGTTTCCACGAACCAGGTAACTATTGACTACACTAACTGTGTCTTTCAGAGTTTCAAAACTTTTTCTGGATGCTTCATTCGCTTCTAAAGCTCCCTTATAATCGCCCAATTCGGTGAGGCAACCGGCCTTGTTATTGTTGGCTTTACCTAAATCAGTGAGGTTGTTGTTGACTTGTGCAATGCTAATCGAACTGTCGTAACACACAATGGCTTTTTTATGCTGCCCGGTGATGTAGAATAGATTTCCCCGGTTGATAAAAGCAGAAGACTCCTTAATCTTATCGCGGTACTTTTTGCAAAGAGACCCTGAATATTGATCGGCGGCATCAAGAGATTCTTGCTGAAGCATGTTTTGCATCAACTTCATCTCAAGCCAAAACAAATCGTCTAACTTATAGGGTTCGTCTTCCTTAAGATTTAATATGATTTGCTTGCACGAATCATAGTTGGTGTGTAGTTTTTGAGCTAACTCACTGGCATCCTGAGCTTGTGAATTAAAGCACAAAGCCAAAATAAGACAACAAGTAGCTCTTAGTTTTCCCACAGTACAAAACTTACTCAATCTGACCTTTAAAAACGGTCAAAAATTAATCCTTAACGATCTGCCTATAGTGGAATATTGCCGTGTTTTTTTCTTGGCAGGTTGTCCACTTTGTTTTTCAACATATCGAGCGCACTGATTAGTTTCTTTCTGGTCTCAGATGGCTCAATCACTTCATCAACATAGCCTCTCTTTGCAGCATTGTATGGATTGGCAAATTTATCTGCATACTCCTGTTCTTTCTGCTTCCAGGTAGCTTCCGGATCATCAGAAGAAGAGATTTCACGTTTAAAGATAATTTCAGCAGCACCTTTTGCGCCCATTACTGCAATTTCCGAGCTTGGCCATGCAAAGTTCATATCTGCTCCAATGTGCTTAGAGTTCATAACATCATAAGCACCACCGTAAGCCTTTCTGGTAATAACAGTGATTCTTGGAACCGTTGCTTCACAGAAAGCATATAACAGTTTAGCTCCGTTAGAAATGATTCCGTTCCATTCCTGATCGGTTCCTGGTAAGAATCCCGGAACGTCTTCCAATACAACTAAAGGAATGTTGAAGGCATCACAGAACCTTACAAATCTGGCGGCCTTGTTAGAGGCTTTAATATCTAAAACTCCTGCCAAATAGGCTGGTTGATTGGCTACAATTCCAACAGATTTCCCATTGATTCTGGATAAACCAACTACAATGTTTTCTGCATAGTTTTTATGTACTTCCATGAAAGAATCGGCATCTACAAGGTGCTCAATCACATCTTTAATGTCGTATGGTTGGTTAGGGTTATCAGGAATGATATCGTTCAGCGCTGGTCTGTCGTGATTTGAATCATCTACCTGCACAACCGGTGGTTTTTCCTCACAGTTTTGCGGAATGTAGGACAGCAAACGTTTGATATCGTTGATACATGCCAGTTCATTCGGAGAAGCAAACTGGGTTACTCCCGATTTATATGCGTGAGCGGATGCACCTCCTAAATCTTCAGAGCTTACTTCTTCATGCGTTACGGTCTTAACTACGTTAGGTCCTGTAACGAACATGTATGAAGTGTTCTCAACCATGAAAATAAAATCCGTTAAAGCCGGAGAGTATACGGCTCCACCTGCACAAGGCCCCATGATTGCAGAAATTTGTGGCACCACTCCTGAAGCCAGGGTATTTCTGTAGAAAATGTCGGCATAGCCACCAAGAGAAACAACTCCCTCTTGAATTCTGGCACCACCAGAGTCATTCAATCCAATGACCGGAGCACCATTCTTCATCGCCAAATCCATGATTTTGCAAATCTTTTCTGCATGTGCTTCAGCTAAAGATCCTCCCATTACAGTAAAGTCCTGTGCATATACATAAACCAGTCGTCCGTTTACTTTTCCGTAGCCGGTTACTACACCATCTCCTGGGAATTTAACTTTGTCAAGACCAAAATTGGTAGATCTGTGTTCCACAAACATGCCAATTTCCTCAAATGTGCCTTCGTCAATTAATAAAGAAATACGCTCTCTGGCGGTTAATTTTCCTTTACCATGTTGACTCTCAATTCTCTTCTCGCCACCACCTTGTTTGGCTTCTTCTTGTTTGCTTCTTAATGCCTCTATTTTTTCCTTCATATCTCCCTTTCTGTGAGTAGCGATAAAAGTACGAAATATTACGAATAGGACGTTGAGCGATTTTAAGTCCCTGACCAATCGAGCTATCAGCCTGAAAAATACAATAATATGTTACCTTTTTTAGTTTCAGGTATTAAGTATCAAAACCTTAAAACTTTTCTTATGTTAATTAAAAGCACATTATTGCTGGGTGTTGTTTCAATTTCTATTTTCACCTTTAACCATAAGATCTCTCCTAAAAATACTGCAGAAAGACCGGTGGTTAAGAATCTCTCTAACCAACACCTGAATCGTTTGCCCCAGGAGATTTTCGTAAACTATGATTTAAGAGTACTTGATGTGTCGAGAAACGATATCCGTGAACTTGACACTAGGATGATGTCTAACAAATCGCTTGTTGAGCTCAATCTGTCGTATAATCCCAGGCTAAACATAGAGCACGTGGTAGATTATCTGCCGGATAGTTCCCTTCAGTATTTAAATCTGGAAGCCTGTCATCTGCCAATCATTCCGGTTGGTATGGAGCGGTTTTCAAAACTCAGGCAACTGGATTTATCAGACAACCACCTGGTTTATTTGCCTTACGACATGTCTCAATTATCCAAGTTGGAGTCTATAGACTTGAGAAACAACAATATTGAAGACCTTGACCAATGTCCATATGGATGGTACAATCTCAAAGAAATTGATGTGAGAGGAAATCAAAAGTTAAGGCACAAGGAGTTTATTCGGGCTTTGACCATTTTGGATGAGTTGCGTCTTGTAAAAATGGGAGATGTTGAGGAAGTTGGCTCATCTTTTTCTGAATTGAGTTCCAGACGTGTTGAAATTCATGACAGTCCGCTACTAAAATTCGATGGAGAATTGGCTGAGAACCAAGGAATCCAGGAGCTTTACTTAAATCAGTCACTATCGAAAAGACCTAAAGCGATTCTGCAAGAGGTGAACCAGTGTTTGAATCTGTCTAAGCTCAAAATCACAGAAGATTGGACAAAAATACCCAAGTACATTCAGGTTTTAAACACCATCACGGATCTGGATTTATCTGGGAACAATATTTCGGATGTTTCTGCTCTTAAGAAACTGACTGCCCTCAAGAAATTGAATTTAAATAACAACCCGATCAGTGAAGAAGCTTTGAAAGATCTTCAGGCAGCATTGCCAAATTGTAAGGTGCGTTTCGAGATGGCTTCAACCGATAAACCACTGAAAATTTCCAAGCCAATTCCTTCTGCAAAATTGAAAGTAGAAAAGAACACTGTGAAGCCGAATCAGGCCAGTGAAGTTGAGTTTACCACTGCCAAATTATCTGTACCGGAAAATGCGTTTGTAGACAAGGACGGCAAGGTGATCACAACACCCGTAAAACTTGAATATACAGAGTATATGAATCCTGCCCAGATTATGTTGAGTGGCATACCTATGAGTTATGACAGTGCAGGAGTGAGGTACAATTTCTCCTCGGCCGGAATGTTCGAATTGAACGCAAGTAGCAACGGGAAAGCTGTTTTTCCCAATCCTGATAAGCCAATTTCTGTTGAAATGACCAGTTCGAGTAATGATACGGATTACAACCTGTACGCTTATGACAGTACAAAGGGAAGCTGGGAGTTGTTGGGAAAAGATGAAGTGACCGCAGACTTTGCCGGTGGTGCACAAACAGAATCGGAAAGTATGACACTGTCGAAATCTAAGGTGACTGCCCGACGAGTAAGTGACTCGATTACCGTGTATCCGGATGAAGCTATGCGTGCTTATCTGAATAAAATGAGCAAGTATCAGGCTCGTTTCTCACAAAACAAATTGAGCTATCCGAAGATCCGGGCAAAAGTAAAGAACAATAAAAAGACGAACAGTTTCACGATAGACATACATAAGCTGTTGATGGGAAAATCCAATCATCCGGTAAGTTCTACAAAGAGACTAAGAACCTTGAGCGGCAAATGGATTTATGAAGGGGAAAATGCAAAGGAAACGATGGCGTTTCTCGATAGTATAGATGCTTACTCTATGAGAATTTATTCTGAATACAGAAACAGGGGGATTTATGGATACAGAGGACCTTCGTTTATTAAGAATGTAAGTTTGAAGCCAGCTGATGATGGCAATACTTTTTTACTGAGCTTTATGTATAAAGACACGCTCCTGGAACTAAACGTTTACCCGGAAATGGACGACTATACTTCTCAAAGGCAGGTGAAAAAGAACTTCCTTACGTTTAATCGCTACCTATCCAGAGCGAAAAACGATCAAAGAATTGAAAAGACGAATAAGCGAAATATCAAACGCGAAAACAGAAAGATTCTGAGAGAAATGAGACGAGATGGTTTGGACGAAAATCTGGAATCTCTCATGGTGTTTGATGTAAAGGCTGCCAGAGAAAAATTGGTTGGAAAGAAAATGCTGGCTTCAGAATATTTGGACACAAAAGCTAAACCAACAGAAGCTTCCAGAACATTTCAATTGTATGGATTTGGCGTATTTAATTGTGATCGAATTCAAAGAATGGCAAATCCAATGCCGGTGTATGCAAAGTTCACAAATGGTAAGGGAGGCTTGATTAAAGCAGATAAGGTTTATGTGCTGGAATTTGATGCCAATGGCGTTCTCAGCTATGATGGCGGCGAAACCTTCAAGGTGGATAAGGGAACCAACTTTAATATCATTTTAGTAATGAAAAATGATAGAATGGCCATTGTTAGCTCCAATGCTTTGGATTGCAAAAGCCTAAGAAAATCGTCTACCAGAATTCCTGTTGAGGTCATAAAGACGACGGACATGACCACCGAAGAAATGATCAAAAAAATGATGAGCTAAGTGAGGTACTTAATTGTCATATTGTTTTGTGGTATTTGTTCTATTGGAAATACACAACGACCAAAGTTGTATCAAATTGTAGATTCAAGTGAAATCGTTTTGTCCAATTATATGGCCGAAGGCCTTGGTGGATCAATGGAAGTAGATCCGGAAGACATTGATTTTGATTTATTGAATAAACTGTTGTTTGATAAGATCAATGCTTACCGTAAGAAGAGTCGTATGTCAGTTTTAACCTTTGATTCTGCTGCAGATAAAATGGCTTTTTACAATTGCCGTTTCGGTTCAAATTCTGTGTTTACAAAACCAATAAAAAGTCGACAAACTTTTGCACGAGAACTTAAGCGGGCTCATAGATATATTCAATTGCCGTTCGGTATTTTTAAGACAGCTATGAGTCAACGATTTGCTATGGATTACTCCGGCAATCAGCCCTATTTTTATTATGATGAGGCGGGAGGGCTTGTTTATGGCAGACGTTCGGAAGTGAATGATGAGTCGTTTGAAATTGAGCCGGTAGAGCATTATACCTATGATGTACTTGCGGATGCAATCTTCAATGATTTTATGCGATCAAACCGAAAGGAAATGCAGTCGAAATACCACAAGGTCATGTCGGTTAGAACCATGTATTACGACAGAACGGTAAAGGAAAACCGAATCCCAAAGATAAGAGCAAGTGTGGTGTATGGTACACCACGCTTGTCTAAAATCAAGTAGTATGTATATTTAATGCGTGAGACTTTGGATTGCGCTTATATTTTTGGCTTTATTCAACGGCAATTGTGCTGTTTGGGCCCAGGCAGGAGATGAATTGGATGCACTCCATCAATCCATTTCAGAACTTTCTCCGGACTCTGAGGAATTTGATCAACTGGCTCAAAAAATCCGATCTGTTGTTGGGAGTGATACACTCACCAATCCCAAACATGTTTACGCTCTGGCGAGATTGTCTGTAGGTCTTCAGGATTTTGAATCAATGGATAGGTACTGCAAGCGACTTCTTGACATTGAAAAAGATGCAAAAAACATAAGGACCTATGAAGCACATTACAATCTGGGCCTGACTTACAACATGTCTTTCGATCTGGAAAATTCTTTGTCGCATTTTATTAAGTCTGCAGAGATAGCAGAATTTTTGAAGGACAATTATGCTTTGAGTAGAGCCTACACCATGATGAGCTATATAGGAGATCTATTGCATCCGGATAATCATGAAGAAAATCTGCGCTATGTAAATGAAGCCATTTCGTATTGTCTGAAAGCAAATGACGATGATGAATTGGGATGGGCCTATAACAATAAGGCAAATATTTACAGAAGTCTGGACATAGATTCAGCGATCTACTTTTATCATAAATCAGAGCAGTCGTTCAGGAAAACAGGAGAAGTTTTTGGATTGATCAATCTGTACTACAATTTGGCCACTTTGTACAGTGAAAAAGAAGAGAATGAGCCATCTTTGAAAGCTTTACTCTCCAGTATTCGTTTGTCCGAAGAGATAGGGGATTACAGCATGTTGTCAATCACCCATGCCTTTACAGCCAACATTTATGGCAATCTGAACCAAAAAGACTCTACTTTATATCATATAGAAAAGGCCAAAAACTATTTTGAACTGTCTCCACCTGAAGAAACACACGAGTATTACTTGTTGCTGGCACTGTCCTATAAGTCGATGGAAGATTATGAAATCGCACTTAACTATGCGGAGCAGGCTTTTTCTGCTCAGGATTCATTGTTTATGGCAAGGTTGTCTCAGGAGTTGGGAGACATGCGTGTGAAGTATGAGACGGCAAAAAAGGAAAGAAAATTAGCAGAAAAGGAAAGTGCCCTGGCAGCCAGTAAATTGGCCAAGTCTAAAGAGAAATCTCAGAGAATAGAAGCTGAAAATGACAGAAAGATCCTGATTAGAGTTTTAATCTCCGTATTGGTAATTTCCTGTTTTATTGTGTTGTGGCTGAGACAAAAACGTGTCGCCGACAAGGCCAAAAAAGAGCTTTTAGCCAATCAACTGGAACAAAAAAATCTACAGGCCGAAAGATTAAAAGAGGAGTTGAGGTTTAAAAATCAATCACTCACATCTTATTCGATTTTAGTGGCTCAGAAGAATGAAATTTTACAGGAGTTAAATGAGTGGATTGCCAAGAACGGAGACAAGGTAGAGTCGGCTTCTGATATGACCAGTTTGATCCGATCCAGTAGATCATTTGACAATGAATGGGACGAGTTTCGAGTCCTGTTTGATGAAGTGCACCAGGGGTATATCGACAGGATTACCAAGAATTATCCGGAACTATCTCCAAATGAAATTCGACTATGCGCTCTGTTGAAGCTGAATTTATCTTCCAAACAAATGGCAAGTATCCTGAATATTGCCCCAAGAAGTGTGGATGTGAGCCGATCCAGATTGAGGAAGAAATTGAATATTGGCACCAACGAAAATTTGTCTGAATACATTTCGAAACTATAAAGAAGGGCCCCAAAATTGGAAGCCCTTCCCGACTAGTTAAACCTAATTTATTGAATCACCAGCCTTTCTGTAAACTGCTTTTCAGGTGTTTGAATTCTCAAATTGTACAGGCCTTTACTCAAACCTTCTATACTGATTTCACCACCGGTATAATTCACGGTTTTAACCACCTTTCCGGTCATATCAAGAATAGAAATCTGCGCCTGAGATGCGTTTTCAATTTGAATGTTGAAGTTCCCGTTAGAAGGGTTTGGATAGATATTGGCTGTAGGAGACTCTACTTCAATAGTTGGATCTGTCCCTTCAAAAAGTGAAGAGCGGAATTCCTGAGAACATCTTTCAGTTGTGTTCAGCTCTTTTTCCTCTATCTCCACTTCTCTGTTTGAAGCAGTGATTTCTCCAGGATCTTCTTCATGTTCAATGTCCAATAGATAAGTTTCAATCGGAATGCTTAAAACGAAACGATTTTCCGAATCACATCCCTCTCCGTTAGTCCCTGTTTGCACCGCATGAATGTTGCTGATGACTGTTCCTACCATATGAGCGCCCTGGTTAAGTACAATATGTGTTGGCTGTGGTTTTGTCGTGTGTTGTTGATTGGCTGCACTCACGGAATACTTATGTCCAACCAATGGAATGCCATCTGTCCCTCGCACTTTGATATACTCGTAGGTATGTGCATTTTGGTAGTACGTATCCTCATTTCTAATGGCTAAATGCATTTCTCCTCCACCCATTTCGGCACTTTCGCACATTTGATCAATCGGGTTGGTAGAATATATTCTAACGTAATTCATTTGTGAGCCATCAGCTCTTAAGTTCATAACGGTTGGCTTTAGTATGCCATTTGAATTGTCCAGAGACGTCCCTGCCAAAACAATTTGCTCAGAGCCCAACGAACGCATTTCGTGGATTTCAAAGGTGTGGCTTTGTTCTTCGGCCATCAGTTTTTTAATCCAAAGAATATCAAGATTGTAATCCAGCTTAATCAGATAAGTCTTTCTGTACTGATCAACCAAAGAAAGAATATACCCTTCACTGATTCCACAGTACACAGAGAGCACTGTATACTTGCGGCCGGTATTTCCAATCTTGTGGCTTTTTCCGTTAGCAACTGCTCCGTCGATGATGTCGATTACAGCCACGTTCAGTTCGTTGTCTTTCGCCCCTGCAGCTAAAATCTGAGAACCATTGTAATAGCCAGACAGTGTAGCCATGGCTGTGAACGTTACTAAATTGTCGTTCTTATAATATTGCTTAGACCAGGTGTTGAAACCGTTGAAGTTGAACCCAACGAGTTTGGATTCTTTTTCACTCAGGACATTGAAATGGTTCAATCCCTGAATGATTTCTTTTCCTCTAAAGTTTTTGATTTCTCTGGCGTTTTGAATCACACCATCCACATTGGTTTCTGTCACTATGGTATGGTTAGGGCTTGACGTATCGTCCCAGTCCTGATGAAAATAGCTAAGTATCACCCTGTGGCTTTCGGCAATCCCATAATGATCTGTTACATAGTGAATGTTCTGTGGAGACGTGTTATACACTGTCTCGTGCATTTTTGTTTGTGCCTGAATTCCCCCAACAAGGAATGAGGCTACAAACAATCCCATTACTCTCTTCTTCGTTTTCATAGATTTTAATTGTTAGTTATTGATTTGTTTATGATTTCGTTTTGATGAACCGGGTAATGACATGGATCAGATCGCAGCAGCAATTGCCATCATGATCACTAAAAGCACGATGATGATGATTTCTAATAGAAAATCTCGATTGTCCCAATTGTGTCGTTTCATACCAGAGTTCGTTATTGTTTCAGCGAATATCTGATGCGAAAAGAGGGAAAAGAAAAAAAGGGTGTTAAGCTGATGTATACAGCCCAAAAAACCATGTTAACATGATGTATACAGGAAGTTCAAGTGTTTGTTTTTCAGGAATTTAAACTTCAACACCAACAACACAAACGTCATCGATTTGTTCGAGATCTCCGCGCCATTCTTCAAAACGATTGTCGAGTAGATTCTTAAATTCTGAGAAAGGCGTGTCTTTATGATCAAGCAAAAGATTTTTGAATGCCTTGTACTTGAATTTTTTGCCTTTTGGACCCCCAAACTGATCAGCATATCCATCTGAGAACAGGATGATTCTGTCCTTTGCCTGCATTTCGAACCTATGCGTTGTAAAAGGTTTTCTGTTTTCAAAAGAACCAATTGGTTGTTTGTCGGCCTTGGTCTCCATCAGTTCAGTGCCTCTGAGGATATATAAAGGGTTGTTGGCACCAGCGTATTCAAGAATATTGTTGTCTAAATCCAATACACCAAGAGCTATGTCCATACCGTCTTTAACATCATCAGAGCCCTCAGCGCCTTGTTGCTTAAAGGCTTCTTCAACCAGAACGGTCAGTTTGTCCAAAATCTCTCCCGGATGGATGAGGTTGAACTCATTAACGGCCCGGTTCAAACCATTGTTTCCTACAATACTTACGAATGCACCAGGAACACCATGTCCGGTACAATCCACAGCAGCAAAAAGAACCTTATTGCCTTTTCGTTTAACCCAATAAAAGTCCCCCGAAACAATGTCCTTAGGTTTGAACAGTATAAAGGCATCTGAGAAGCAATCTTTCAGGAATTCATCACTTGGCAGTATGGCATCCTGAATGTGTTTTGCATAGCGGATACTATCCATGATATCCTGATTCTTTTCCTCGACCAACTCCTTTTGCTTCTCAACAATTTCCTTTTGGGCAACGATCTCTGCGGTTCGCTCCTTAACCGTAGCTTCCAGTCTTTGATTTTGCTTCTTAACTCGTCGCACACTAAACCTAATGGACAGATATATGAGAGCAATAAACCCAAGGAAATAGCATACATATGCCCAGGTAGTTCTGTACCATGGAGGATGAATGACAAATTTGAATGAAGCCACTTCAGACTCCTGACCGTATATGTTTCGTGCCTTTACTTTAAAGACATAAGTACCTGGTTGCAGGTTGTATTCCTTGTAAGTTTTGTTACTGTACGGCGACCAGTTATCATCATATCCTTCCAGTTTATAGCTGTATTCTGTAGCTGTTTCGTCGAAGAAGCTGAGTGCTGAAAACTTGAAACTAACTGATTTGGTAGAAGAGTATTCAAGCTCCGGCATTCTGAATTTGTCAACTTCAGAACCATAAAACAGTACCTTCTCTCCAAATTTAACTTCCCGGATAACCGTGGGGTAAGAAACGAATTCATCTCTCAGGAGTTTGGAGTCGTATTTAATCAAACCTTTTGGTCCTCCCATCCATGTCACACCATCATCATCATGGTAAACAGCATGAATGATAGACTGCGCATAACGCATGAAGATTTTACTGTTCCAAACGTACTTATCGTCTTGTTTTGTGGCATATCCGTAGGTAAAGTTGTTAGCCGGATCAAATAAGATCATCCATACATTGCCGGCTTCATCAACATTAATTCGGTGCACACTTTGTCTGGTATCTTTAAAGTCGATTCCGAAATAATCCGTTGCCACAAAAGAGTCGTCTGAGTTTTTAACGTATAGGCCACTATCAGCTCCCACGTACAGACGATTCTCATGTTTGAACACATACGTTGCTCCAACTTTTAAGCCTTTGCTTTTGTATAGGTGTTCAAAGCCAATAGTCGTGTCCTTAAATATATTGACATGTGTTTTGTAAATCCCATCCTGAGGTTTGGTTCCAATGTAGATGGTTCCATCATCTTCAATGATAAAATTGAAAACTTCATCATTTGAGAACTCCCTGAAATAATGATCTGAAACCCATTGTCCGTTGGCATCAACTCTCACATTTGTTAAGCCGTCGTAGTGCAAAATGATCAATTCATTTGAGTCCAGAGGATTGACTCTGACGTCATACGGACCACCAAGCGAAATCTCCCTAATCTCACCAGCTTTATTGTAAGTGTACATGGCATTCACCCCTGAAATAAAGAGAAGAGTATCGCCATTAAATGCCAAGGTTCTCAGGTTATAACAATCAAAATTGATCTCTTCGATTTTGGAAATTTCCCCACTTTGATCGAAATAGTAGACACCATCAAGAGTGGCCACATAAATCTTGTCGTCAAATTTCTCTATGGCTTCAATGGTTGTACGAATACCTGAATTTTTATCGAAGGTGATGAAAGGTGTTACAATTTCAAGCTTAGACAAGCCAATGTTTGTGGCAAGCCAAAGGTTCTTCTCACGATCCAGAAATTGTCCCCTTACTGAAGCATCAATTAGGCCTTTCTCACTACCAATCTCATAGACTATATTAAACTCTCTGTCCAGAACCAGCAGGCCATGAGAATTGGTTCCTATAGAAAGCAGGTTGTCTTCAATATTAAGGCAAGACCTGAAGTTGTAGTTCTCGAGAATTCCCAGAGGGATTACGTTTTTCTCCTCATCTATTTCGAAGATGCCATGTTCTTTGGTTATTACCAGAGTTTTTTCTCCAAAATCAGTGATCTGAACCACCTCTTTATTTGAGAAAACATAGCCGTTCGGGAAGGGTTTAAATTCCCGGTCTTTAAGGATATGAAGTCCTTTATCCTTAAGGAATGCATACAGATTGTTATGATGTAGAAAGAAACTGCCAATTTCGTTTTCAGAATGGAGGGTATACTGTAAGCTATCATCTTTCAGAACGTAGATATTGTGGTCGTTCTGCACGTAAACAAACTCCTTCGAAATATTAATTCTTGAGTAGAGTGTATGTTCTTTTTCTGCTTTAATATTTGGCAGTAAAGATTTGTAAACCGTTTTCCCCTTTTCGGTAGTTATCAATTTTCCGAATGCAGTATTACCACCAACGTAAACGGTGCCTTCAGGAGTTACTTCAAGACAATTGATTTCTTTACCGTCAGCCTTTATGGTGTTCCACTCAGTCCCGTCATATTCTAAAATACCTTGCTGGTTGGCCACATAAATAACCCCTCTGTTATCCTGCTTAACAGAAAAAACCTGTGCATTTCCTTTGATAACGTTAGGCGGATAGTTCTTAAAAATGAGGTAGCCATTTGCAGAGAACTTCCGCATTTGTGAGGTGCCCGTAAAAGACACCAGCACAAGAAGGCATGATATGATTAAAGACCTGAGGGTCATAGAGGTCCAAAAATAAGCAAAAATGATCCTGAATTCACGTAAAGCTTTGCTTAGTTGGTTTGGACACAAATCAGCACATACAAATGAAGACTTGCTTCACTGTAGTTTCAGTTAAATTCCTTAATTAGTGAAGCATCAACTTCTTACTCAATGTTTTAGTTGAGTTGCTGATTCTAAGGAAGTACATTCCTTTTGGCATGTCACTCAAATCAATGTGACTTCTGTATTGACCAGATACTTTTAAGTATTTGGTTTCAGTAATTGTTTTGCCCGACATGTCCATAACACTGATGGTGATAGGCTCCCAGGAAATAGATGAAAACTCGTAGAAGAACTGATCACTACTTGGATTAGGGTACACGTGCAATTCCAGAAGTGAATTCTGGTCAATACCAACAGGTGATCCTGAAATTGGTTGAGTTTTGTTAGATCTTGTTGTGTTATGATTGGCTCTTGTGGATTCACAACTAATTGTCCATGGAACATCTACCTTGTACCAAAGGTTTGCCCAGGCAACAGGTGTGTTATTATCCCACCACGTGGTGTCGTTTCCTGTAGCGGTCGAATTTACACTTTGATAAGCAGAAGAACCTCCCACAGAATCTCTCCAGCACTCATATGATGGTACCGGGTGACCAATGTATTTAGACCATTCCAAATGCAAATTACCTGAACCATCATCAATTACAGAGAAGTGAATGGTTCTGTGTGGTGCAGATTTTTGACCTTCCACACCCAGGGTGTCTACGCCGGCAATTCTGTACATATACCCTTTTAGGTTAACATTCACACCGTAGTCGTGGTACTCACTTAAAGAATCATAGTCTACAGTTCCGATCAAAGAATCCATTCCAAGAACGGTTCGTCTGTAGATTCTCATACTGTCTATTCCGGCAGTACTGCTCTGACTGGCTCTTTCCCAAACAACCACATTATGGGTATGACCTGTGTCAACGGTTACTAAACAAATTTCGGTAATTGGTCCTTGCGAAAAAGCAAGAGATCCAAAGAATAGCAGAACAAAAGAGAGTAAAGATTTTTTCATAGTTGGCCTTAATTAAATTATTAGGTACTGTAAAGACGAAAATCACAACGAAAGGTGATTTTTCTTACACCAAATACCTAATTCCTTACTTGAAAGTTACAAAATTTGATTTAAATGAATTCTTCAACTCATCTAATAAGCTCTTGCATTTATGCCTTCCATAAAATTGACAAATGCCTTGTTAACCACCTTGTTTCCACCAGGTGTAGGGTAGTTTCCGGTGAAATACCAGTCTCCTTTATGATTAGGGCAGGCAGCATGTAAACCTTCAATAGTCTGATAAATGATTTTTACGCCAGCCTGAATATTTTTTGGAGTTAACAGTTCAGAAATCTTAGCTGAAATTTCATCTGGAGTGAAAGGATCATAAATCTTTTTCACATGGTTCACCATTTCCTTCTTGGGTTTCTCCAACTCTTTTTTGGAAAGTTCATACACCTCATCAAGTAAACCTTCCTGTCCACGCTCTTTGAGCAGGGCAATGGCGGCCTGGAATGCCACAAAATCGCCCAATTTGGCCATATCAATTCCATAACAATCCGGGTAGCGGATTTGTGGGGCGGATGATACTACCACAATGTTTTTTGGCCCAAGTCTGTCCAAAATGCGCAGAATACTATTTCGCAAAGTGGTTCCGCGGACAATGGAATCATCTATTACAACCAGGTTGTCTTTACCTCTGGTAACGGTGCCATAAGTAATGTCGTAAACGTGAGCTACTAAATCATCTCTGTCATCATCCTGAGTAATAAAGGTTCTCAGTTTAGCATCCTTAATTGCCACTTTTTCCACACGTGCCCGCTTGCTCAGAATGTCCCAAATAGCATTGTCATCCTGGCGATCTGTCATGTTTTTGATCAGATTCAGTTTTTGTGCATTTAGGTGATCTTCAGCTGCTTTGATCATACCGTAATATGATGTTTCGGCAGTGTTTGGAATGAAAGAGAAAACGGCATTTTCTATGTCGTTATCAATCGCTTCCATTACCTGAGGGAATACGTTTTGACCAAGTTGTTTTCTCTCCGAATAAATCTCTATATCACTTCCTCTGGAAAAGTAGATGCGCTCAAATGAACAAGCTGTTCTTTCCAATGGTTTTCTGATCTCATTGATGGATACTTCTCCACTCTTTTTGATCACAATGGCATGACCACCATCCAGTTCTTTAATTTGATCTTCCTGAAGGTTGAAAGCAGTCTGAATGGCTGGTCTTTCTGAAGCCACAACGGCAATTTCATCATCATGATAATAATAAGCCGGTCTGATGCTTGAAGGATCTCTGAGCACAAAGGCGTCTCCATGACCAAATAATCCGGCCATCGCATACCCTCCATCCCAATCTTCTGCAGAATTTCTCAAAATATCAGAGATGTCAATATGCTTACTAATCAAGTCAGAAATCTCCTTATTGCTGTACCCAAGGGTCTTATATTTTTGAAACAGACGTTCGTTTTCTACGTCAAGGAAGTGTCCGATTTTCTCAAGAACCGTAACGGTGTCGGATTTTTCTTTTGGATGCTGACCAATGTTTTTTAGAATGTCAAACAACTCATCTACATTGGTAAGATTGAAGTTTCCGGCAACTACCAGGTTTCTGGTCATCCAGTTATTTTGTCTAAGAAAAGGATGGCAGCTTTCAATGCTGTTTTTTCCGAAAGTTCCATATCTAAGGTGCCCAAGAAACAGTTCACCTGTGAATCCATAGTTGGCTTTCAAATAAGCAGGATCCTTGAGTTTTTCCGGATCTGAAACCTGAAGGTCACGAAACTTTTGATTCACATAATCGAAAATCTCCTGAATTGGTTTGTTACTGATCGATCTTTTTCGGGAGATGTAACGCTGACCTGGTTCCATATCGAGTTTGATGTTGGCCAATCCGGCACCATCCTGTCCTCGGTTATGCTGTTTCTCCATGAGGAGATACATTTTATTCAGGCCGTAAAATGCCGTTCCATATTTCTCAATGTAATACTCAATGGGCTTGAGAAGCCTAAGTACGGCTATACCGCACTCGTGTTTGATCGGGTCGCTCATAGTGTTCTTCCTAAGGCACAAATTTAAACTTAATTAGCGAATTTTTACGATCAATATTTCAATCACTTTACACCACAAATTGATCGCTTTATCATAATCCTAAAAAATGAACCAACCTTTCAGGTATTTTCACGTCTGTTTATTAGTGAATTATGAAACAAATGGCTCCTTGGTACGTTCTTAAGGAGTTATATTTGAAATAAAATAGTTCGATTGAGAACACAAATTTTGCTCATAGCCCTGTTTTGGCTGTGCCTGGGTAACTATTCCCTCGCGCATGATGAGCTCGTGTTTACTCAAAATAAAGGCCAGTGGCATCAAAATGTGCTTTACCGCGCGAAGATGGAGTTTGGTAACTTCTATCTTGAAAAAAACGGCTTCACTTATCTGTTTTATGAAAAGTCAGTTTTTTCGAAAGAGGCGCATGTACAGAAGGATTATGAAATGCCGGACGAGATTAAAGCACATGCCATTCGAACCAGTTTTTTAAATGCCAACCCAAACCCTCTGATTGATCAGAAAAAGCCAAGCACCTGGTATGAGAATTACTTTACCGGAAATGATCCGAGTAAATGGGCAACGGAGGTTCGCGCTTTTAAAGAGGTTTACTACAACGACCTGTATGATTATATCGACCTAAAAGTCTACCAGTATGCTAACTATGCCAAGTACGACTTTATTGTGACCACAGGAGGAGATCCCGACGAAATTACTTTGTCTTACGAAGGTTATGACAAAATCTACATCAAGAACGGTAGTTTGTACCTTGAGAATTCTCTGGGATATATGGTGGAAAAGGCACCATTGGCCTATCAAACGATAAATGGAGAGCAGGTAGAAGTGCCATGTAAGTACGTGTTGAAGGATGGTCAGGTGAAATTTAAATTCCCAAAGGGCTATGATGAGGACTATGATTTGGTGATTGATCCTATTCTGGTTTTTTCAACTTACACAGGATCTACAACTGATAACTGGGGTTTTACTGCTACATACGATAGTCAGGAGTTTACCTATGCCGGAGGAATTGTATTTGGTGCGGGTTATCCGGTGACAACAGGTGCTTTTCAAATGAATTTTGCCGGAGGTTTGGCTCCTACCTGCGACATAGGAATTTCTAAGTTCTTGCCAGATGGTACCAACCTGGTTTATTCGACTTATCTGGGCGGGACGGGTGTAGAAAGCCCGCATAGTTTGGTGGTGGATGATTTTGATAATTTGTTTGTACTGTCTACAACGGCTTCAACAGATTTCCCGGTTACTGCAGGAGCTTTCCAAACGGTATTTGGAGGAGGAATTGGATTCACGCCGAATTACTATGCATATAACGCCGGTTCAGATATCGCTGTGACTAAGTTTAACGCCAATGGAACTGCTCTGTTGGGAAGTACATTTGTTGGAGGAAGTGACAACGATGGCCTTAATTCTGGCAACGCAATCAAGTATTTTTATGGAGATGATTTTAGAGGTGAGATCATTGTAGACGCGGGAGGAAATCCTATCATCACTTCTTGTACAAAAAGTACGGATTTTCCGGTCTCGGGAAATGCCCCACAACCAACAAACGGAGGTGCATTTGATGCGGTCGTCTTCAGAATGAACGCTTCTCTAACCGCCATGCCATGGTCTACCTATTGGGGAGGCTCCGGTGATGATACCGGCTTTGGAATTCAACTAGACTCAAATGGTGATATTTACATCTCTGGTGGAACTTCAAGTACCGATTTGAATACCTCTCCGGGTGCACTGAATTCTTCGAATTTGGGAGGTGTGGATGGCTACATCACTAAGTTTAGTTCTAATGGAAATACTGTGATGGGCTCAACATATTTGGGAACTGCATCCAAAGATTTAACTTTCTTTATCCAGATTGATGGCAATGATGACGTTTACGTAATTGGTGTCTCGGAAGGCGCTTACCCGGTGAGTGCCGGACTGTATACTAATCCAAATTCCAATCAATTCATTCAAAAGCTGGACAATGCATTAACCACCAATATCTGGAGTACGGTTATTGGAACAGGAAACGGTACTGTAGATGTGTCGCCCACGGCATTTCTTGTAAATAATTGCGGACTCATTTACTGGTCTGGTTGGGGAGGCTCAGTTAACGCATCTTCTGTTCCTTCAAGTACAACTACGGGGTTGCCAACCACGCCTAATGGCTTGCAGTTAACTACCAGCGGAAGTGATTTTTATTTCATGGTATTGGCGCAGGAAGCGCAATCTCTCTTGTATGCTACCTTCCTTGGTGGAACAAGTCCTGATCATGTGGATGGAGGAACAAGCCGATTTGATAAGAAAGGAATTGTATACCATGCCGTTTGCGCAGGCTGCGGTGGAAATTCAAACTTCCCGAGTACGCCAGGCGCGTGGTCACAAACAAACAATGCCAGTAACTGTAATTTGGCAGTTTTCAAATTTGGAATCAACAACATTCAAACCCTGGTAAGTGTGCCAGCACCTTATGTGTGTATCCCGAACTCTTATCAATTCAATAACAATACGTCCGGGGCCAATCAGTATTTCTGGGATTTTGGAGATGGGAATACCTCTACCGATTTCCAGCCAAATCATACTTATACGGATACCGGGCAATATACGGTTACATTGATAGCTTCAGACACATCAGGTTGTATTGAGCCGGATACTGCTGAGTTGATTGTAGATGTGTATGCCATTAATGATGGAGGGATTCTCACGATACCACCAATTTGTCCGGGAGATAGTATAGACCTTGAAGCTTACGGTGGAGCAGTATATTCTTGGTATCCTAACCAGAATATCATCAATGGAAATACCTACAACCCAACTGTATTCCCTGATTCTACATTTACCTATTATGCCATTATTCACGACAGCTGTAGTACGGATACGGTTTCGATTGAAGTGGTGGTTTATCAGAATACTGTAAGTACGTCTCCGGATACCGTGATTTGTATTGGACAGTCGACACAAATTAGTGCTTATGGAGGCGCAAGCTACGACTGGCGCCCTGATCCAACTTTGAGTAGTTTGACAATTCAGAGTCCAGACGCATCCCCGGCAACATCTACCTGGTATTACGTGGATGTAACCACCTCAGATGGTTGTGTGATAGAAGATTCAGTTTTTGTAGAAGTTATTTTAACCCCACCGACACCAACGTTGCCAAATGATACCACCATTTGTTTGGGAGATTCGATTTCTGTAACCGCTTCAGGTGCTGCTAATATTCAGTGGCTGAGTACTTACAATATTGATGCTGTAGGACCGGATGCCACTATATGGCCTGCAACCGACTTCTACTATCTGGCAGAGTTTGCCAATGCTTGTGGCACACTTTACGATTCAATACTGGTTTCTGTAGATCAGGTCATTCCTGGTATTAGTAATGACACAACCATTTGTCCAAATGACACAGCACTTTTGGTCGCATGGGGAGGCAGTACTTATGAATGGACACCTTTGGTTGGAACGTTTACACCAACCAATGATTCAACTTTGGTTACCCCGGCAACTCCAACCACTTATACAGCAAAGGTTACCAATGTAAACGGGTGCTCTGCAGAGGTGTCTGTCTTTGTAGATTTATTCCCGGGACCACAGGTTCACGCTGGTCCGGATAAATTTATTGAATACGGAGAATCTGTTGAATTGAACGGATCCACGAATGCGCATTTGTTTTGGTGGACACCGGCAGACAGCTTGGATTGTTTTAATTGTTTGAACCCAGTTTCTAATCCATCAACACTGACTAACTACATTTTGTACGGTTTGGATGAAAACGGTTGTAGAAACTCTGATACCGTTACGGTTTATATTGATGCTGTGCTTTATGTGCCAAACGCATTTACGCCTAATGGAGACGGAATCAATGAGACCTTCCTGGCATTTGGGAAGGAGATCAGAACCTTTGAAATGCTTGTCTTTAACAGATGGGGAGAAGTCATTTTCAGTTCTTCTAGCTTAGATTATGGCTGGAACGGAACGTACAGCGGCATCCAATCCCCGTCGGATGTGTATGTCTGGAAGATTCAATATACAGATTACATACACCCTGAAGTAATCCAGGAGAAAGTGGGGCACGTAACCCTGGTTAGATAAATTAAGCTGCTTCTCGTTGCTTTCGCAGCATTTTTCGGACGTCAACAATGATTCGACAGTATTGTTCATGTCTTTTAGTTTGCTGAGTCAATGATTTCTGGTAGGCTCTGTAATTTTTCCAAGCCCTGTAATGATGTATCAATCTAAGCCACGAGAATCCACTCAGTACACTTGTGCCAATGTAGATTAAGCTCAACCACCATGAACTGAAACTCCCGATCAGCAATCCTGTCAATAAATAATAGATGGCGAATATAAAGAACCCGGCTACCAGCAAAAAAGAACCTCTGAAATCGGGACGTTTAATCACGTTATCTGTGAAAATTCCTGTGAGTTTGTAGGGGATATAGTTCAGAAAAATTCCCAACGCAGCCATTGGTATTTGAAGAATTTGTGACCACTTCCACCTGACTATTCGTTGGTAGTTCCCGTTAATGTTAAGTTGCTTTTTTAAGTAGTGTAATTCGTACAAAGCTTTGTTAAGGACGTTCAACTCTATATTGTCTAAATCGTTGATGATAGGCAGAGTTGAGGCATAATCTTCCGGGAGAAGAATGTGCGACTTGAGGAGCATGTCATAAGTCTCAAAACGGTCTTCCTGGTATATATGGACTGAATTTCCAATAATGGATTGTCTGATGTCGGCTGTTAATGCTCTGGCGGCCTCCTGCGGCTTTTTTTGGTAATGTTCCTGGTACTTTTTGGCCGGAATACTTTGGCCAATATTCACGCACACTGAAGACCTGAATTTATGGGCATTGCTATAGTTCAATCCAATGGGTACTATATGAACGTCCAGTTCAAAATTATGTTGATTTTCTGCGCCCAATGCTATTCTTGATGCACCGGTTTTGGTTTTAATAAGTCGGGGTTCCATGTGACTCAAACCTTCAGGAAAGATAATGATGGCGCCATTTTGTTCGAGAATTTGATAGCATGATTTAAAGACGCCCTTATTCTTATGAATCAAATGTCTGGTTTTATCTGGTCGGTACACAGGTAACATGTGCAGCTTGGAAAAAAACCATCGTTGAAGAGGTTTTACAAAAGACTCACCTCTGGAAATGAAGTGAACAGGTCTTTTTACCACCGCACCAATTAATATAGGATCCATGAACCCACTTGGATGATTTGGGGTCAATAGAATTGGTTTGTCCTGAGGCAGGTTTTCCCAGCCTTTTACCTCAATTTTCTTGAAATAAATTCGGATGGCAAGCCGCATGCAATAAGATAGGAACCAGTACATAAGTTTTAGTTTTGTACAAACTTATGCTGCCAAAGACTGGTCCGAAAACGGAATTTCGCAAATAGTTAATCTACAAAGCGCTCGTCAATTTCCATTACATGACCACAGTTATCACAGGTTCTGTCTTCCACAGAAGCATAGAACTCTTTAAACCTTGGCTGGAAATCACTTTCAATATTGGTTAATGGGAACTTAAACTCTTTCAGCTTATGATTACAATTATCACAGAACCACATGAGGCCATCCATCATATCGGTTCCTTTTCTCACACGCTCTATCACCAGACCAACAGAATTTGCAGGACGTACCGGATTATGAGGAATACTCTTTGGAAGCAGGAACATCTCACCTTCTTTAATAGGAACTTTAACAGCTTTACCATCTTGCTGAATGGTAACAACAATGTCCCCTTCAAGCTGATAAAACCACTCTTCAGACTCATTATAGTGATAGTCTTTTCTGGCGTTTGGACCACCAACAATCATCACAATAAAATCGGTTCCTTCCGGATATAAACATTTGTTGCTTACTGGTGGTTTCAGCAAATCACGGTTTTCATCTATCCATTTTTGAAGGTTGAAGGGCTTACGAATTTCCATAATTAAATTGTTTGCCCTAAAACTAGCGAATAAATCAAAGTACTCCTAAATCAACTTAGTGTATTTTTTTGGCTATTTGGTGTATGCATTTTGTGGTTTTAGCATCTATCACTGCATAAAAAACAAGAATGCTCGTTAAGGAATCATATTAAACAGAAAAGCGGGGAAATGAAAAGATATTTGATTGTGTTAAGTCTCTTAATGGCTTCAGGGATTGCAGCTCAGGACAAAGAACAAACCCATATGCCGGTTTCCGTTTCCTATTTCGGAAATTTTGCGACCCACCCGGGAGTTAAAATCGGAACCGAGTATCATCTAAAGCAAATCTCAGTACAAAAGGAGAAGAAGCGGAAAAGCAAAGAACTATTAAAGAGTCGACTAATAGTGCCTTCAATATCGGTATACGCTCACCCTCAAACCAAGGTAGGGTGGTTAAGCTCGGTGGATTTTGAGCTAAGGCGAAATAATTTAACCAGAGGTAGGTTTTGGGGCATTGGAGCAGGTTTGGGTTATCTAAGACAGTTCAATATTGGAGAAACATACACTGTGGATGAGTCCGGCTCGGTTGAAAAAACACCTTTGGCTTCCAGAGGGTATTTTTCACCACAAACTTATCTGTCGTATGGTAAGTACTTAGGCAAGGACGCCGCAAAAAATATGGCATTGTATTCCCGATTAAATGTGCATTACGTTTTTGGTTACAATGCATCAATAGTTCCGGATTTTAGCCTTGAACTAGGTATGATCTGGACACCGGAATGGGGAATTAAAAGAAGTAAAATTAAAAAGGAAACAAAATGAAGTATTTGGGAATAGTTTTGATTTTATTGGCAGTGGCATCATGTCAAAAAAAGACAGATGAGCTGGCCATTCAGGAAACAGTTTTTGTGCGAAATAACGGTGCAGATATGCCTGTGTATGTCAGGGGAAATATAGCATCTAAAGTTATGATTGTGGTAGTTCATGGCGGACCTGGTGGAAATGGCCTGGAGTACAGAAGTGGTAAATATGTGGAAGCACTTGAAGAAAAGTATGCCATGGCCTATTGGGACCAAAGAGGTCAGGGAATGAGTCACGGGCAATATGCGGAAAGCCACGTTACAATTGAGAGCATGGTAGATGATTTAGATGCTGTTGTGAAGGTGATGAAAGCCAAATATGGAGACGACTTAAGTATCGTTTTGTTGGGGCATTCATGGGGTGGTACGCTTACGGCTAAGTATATGATAACTGATGGGCTCCAAAACAATGTAAAAGGCTGGATTGAGGCAGATGGTGCTCACGATATTCCAAAGCTCAATAAGGATGCTGTTAGAATGTTCATAGCGGAAGCAAATACCCAAATAAACCTGGGGAATTCTGTGAGCCAATGGCAATCTATTTTGGATTGGGCAAGTGCCATTGATACCAATCATATTTCAGTTGACCAGGGCGGAGAAATTAATTCTAAGGGTTATGAAGCTGAAGGTTTGTTGAGAAACGATGGCTTCCTTGGTTCTTCATCCGGAGGTATCACAAATAGCCTGTTTTTTGGTCCAACCAACCCCCTCGTCAGTGCGATATCTGGTAGTGCCACGTCAAATATGTTGAATGAGGTAGAGGAACTGTCAATGACTCACGAGTTGCATAAAGTCAATATCCCTTGTTTGTTTTTGTGGGGGAAGTATGATTTTGTTGTGCCTCCTCAACTTGGCGTAGACGCCTATAATGAAGTGTCATCTCAGCAAAAGAAATTGGTGATTTTCGAGTCATCCGGGCATTCGCCAATGGACAATGAGTGGGAAAAATTCACTCAGGAAGTCATTGAGTTTGTAGATCTGGTAAAATAATCGATCCCATAAATAAAAAAGCCACGACCTAAATTAATAAGTCGTGGCCTCTTAACATGATGCTTTGATTAAATGTAAAGACGTCCTTGATTATCTGTTATGAAAAGAATTGATCTTTAGGACATTTTTCTCTAATCTACTGCATTGCAGATCTTATTTTTTCCATGGCTTTGGAAGCGTCTGGACAAGCTTTTTCCATTTCTTCCATCATTTTGTTGTTATCGATCTTCATTTTTTGCATTTCCTCCATATGTTTCATGGCACATTCCATGTATGCTTCCTGACCAGCTTGCATGGCTTCCATTTCTTCAGAATCTCCCATCACTTTTAGTCCTTCCTCAGCACACTCACATGCAATTTTGGCTACTTTCTGCTCGTTAGTTTGTTCCTTTGATTCCTCAGAGTCTTCTTTCTTATCGTCTCCGCAAGAAACCAATGCCATTGCGGAAAGAGCGAATGTTAAAATAAATATCTTTTTCATTGTTTTTTAGTTTGGTTTAAAAATAGATTAATTCTACGGAATACACCAAAAGTGCCGAAGAGTTTTATCAAATGGTATAAAATATGAGCCATTGAACGAGATTCAGTGTACAACTAACAATTTATTCTGTTGTTGCTTCAACTTACATAGCCTCTTGCATTTTGATCATTAAATTGAATTCGTGTTCGCACTTCTTTTTCATTTCAGCCTGGAAAAGCATATCGTTCACTCTTTTTAATTCTTTGATTTCGTCCGCATGGTCATTCAGGCATCTTGCATAAGCTTCCTGAGCTGCTACCATACTATCCATTGAAGGGTTTTCCTGATCATCCAATTCGTTGACCGCTTTTTCTGCACATGTACAACCTATCTCACCGGCCTTTTCTTTGTCAGTTTTCTCTTTTTCACCATTTCCAATACAAGATGTTAGTATGGAGGCAGACAGTGCCACTGTTAAAATAAATGTCTTTTTCATCGTTTTTAGTTTGGACTAAAATTAGATGACATCATTCAAATAATTTAAAATTGTTTGAGAGTTTTATCAATTGGTCTTAGGTAGCTATTACCCAGTAAAATTAGATGAACGAATAGCGGATAAAGCTGTGTCAAAGGCACACGTTTTTCCCAATCGGATTCCAAAGGAGATATTTCCTGATAGATATTGAAAATATCGGCTTCAAAACCACCAAACAGACACATCATACCCAAATCCATTTCCCGATGACCGAAATAAACCGCCGGATCATAAATACATGGTCCATTTACTGCAGCCATCGCATTGCCGCCCCACAAATCGCCATGAAGTAATGAAGGCTTCTCCTTTGGAAAGATGTTGTCCAACTCCCGACACAATCTACTTAAATGCTCCAGGTGATGTAGAGATAGCAAGCCTTGATCAAAACAAATTCTGGCCAATTTGTTTAGTCGCATTTCACCATAAAACTCTGACCAGGAGTTACATGTTGTGTTATACTGAACCAGGCTACCAATGTAGTTGTCGTAATCCAATCCAAATTGAGGCGATTCTGTATCATGCAGGTCGCACAATTTCTGCGCAAAGCTTTCTGCATAGTTTTGGTCTTTTTGTCCGCCATGTATAAACTCTAATACAAGGAAACTCATGCCATTTTTATCAAACTGATCAATTACTCCGGGAACTGTAAACCTGCTATGCTGCCTTAACTGATCAAGACCTTTTGCTTCTGTTTGGAACATTTGAGGAAATTGATTCGCATCATTTACTTTGACACAATATTGTTTGTCTTGATGTTTGAAAGAGAAGACCTGATTGATGTCTCCACCGTGCAAAGGATGCAGGTCTTCCACAGTTCCAATATGAGAACCGAGGGTTTCGGAAATCGACTTAGTTGATGATGTCATAGCTCAGTTCCTGTCCGGGCACAAGGGCCTTTTTCTCAGTCTTGAAAATGATATTTTTGATCAGAATTTTACCGCCAACATTCTGTTCTATTACGTCCAGTGCGGTTTGAGATAATTTTGATTGATCACAGTGTTCTTCAAGCTGAACGGCTCCTTCCTTGTTCAAAACTGTGAATGTGAATGCCGATAATTTGATGTTGGTTCTCACATTATCACACGCCTCTTCCACAAAGGCGTCTCCATATGTTTTGTAGTAGTACTGATTTTTAAACACGTTGCCATTATTAATCATCACCTTATTAACTCTCGCCAGTTTCGTGTATTCCAGCTCATAAGTTTTCTTTTTACAAACTTTATAAATGCAGTTAGGAATGATTCGGGATTTTCCGTTTTTCATGAAAGTTCCACCAATATAAATTTGAGATCCAATTGGTGCATTCATCAGCAAGGTTCTTATGTGTGTTGAGGCGCCATTGGCCCATTTGTCAGATATTGTTTTCATGACTCCGTCTTTGCCTGAAACGCTTACCTTGAGGTTTAGCAGGGAGTCTGGCTCGGTACCAACTACCATAATATCCATGGATTTCCCGAGTTCTGTTTTCGAAATCAGGCCAAGGTTTTGATTGCCTCCTTTGATATAGAATTTAGGATCACATGGAATTTGTCCAAAAGTGATTTGGAGTATGAAAACGAATCCTGAAAGCAATAAAAACCTTCTGTACATATTTAGTTGATGATAGGAATCAAACCTCTCAAGCCCATGTCCACAACGGTGTCTTGAGGAACATTATAGATGCCATTCATGTCGTCATCTTCCCACTCAAAGCTGTTATTTGTAGACAAACTCAAAGTAATTTCAATATTCTCAGTTTCGTTTCCGGTAATCTGGAATGGAGAAGCAAAATCACCGGTCACCACACAGGATCCTGCCGGAATGGGAGAGGTGCTGGAAATAGGGTTGGGAACGGTTGTACCCGGACTTTGTCCTTCAAAAGTTTGTCCTACAGTCTCAAATCCCCAGTATCCCTGAAGTTTATTGGCATTGATGGTCAGGTTCTGCTGGTCTATGGTATAGTTGCTGATGTAGGTATTGAAACCAACGAAAGAGGCCAATCTCCCCATTAAATTCATGCCAGAAGCTTCATATTTAATGTCGTAATTCTGATACGTTAGTGAAACGCGTACCCATTCATAAGTTCCGGGAGATATGCTGCTCAAGGGAATGCTCAAAAAGGTTTCACCTTCATCTACAACAACTGCCTGATCAAAATCAACCGCAGCGCTTCCTCCGGCAGTCGTTTCTGCACCTTTGTAAATGATTTCTCCATCACCCAATTGCGTTAAATGAGTAGGTGCCAATTCTATATAGTGCGCACTAATTCCGTGAAAAATCGGAGATTGAGTTGCGTTACCAGTCGGAACCGTAGCAGGGTTGCCAAAATTGTCTAATCTGGTTTGAGTAGAGTCAAACTTGAATTTAATAACCAGTTGCGGTGTACTTGAAGGAGGTGTAGATGGCTCATCTACTTTGTCTTTTTTGCAAGAAGAAAATCCTGCAAGCAGAGCGAATGAGAATAAGAATGCAAAATGTTTCATAACTCTATAAAATTAAGAAATTTGCTCATTATCAGAATTGAAGTACATGATTGATCAGGATAAAAAGGATTTGCATTACATGAACCAGGCTTTTTTGGAAGCTCAAAAGGCAGAAGAGAAAGATGAAGTTCCAATTGGTGCGGTGGTAGTTTACAAAGACAAGGTCATTGCAAGATCGCACAACCTAAGTGAACAGTTAACAGATTTTACGGCTCATGCTGAGATGCAGGCATATACTATGGCAGCTGATGCTTTGCAAAATAAGTATCTCGATAAATGCACACTTTATGTCACTCTGGAACCTTGCGTGATGTGTGCCGGTGCGGCTTTTTGGACCAGAATAGGTCGAATTGTATATGGTGCATCAGATGAAAAAAGAGGCTATGCAAGGCTTGGCGAGCCTGTTTTACATCCAAGTACAAAAGTTACGGGAGGCGTAATGGCGCAGGAATGCGGAGACATTGTCAAAGCATTTTTTCAGAGTAAACGCTGAAATGACAAATTGTATCCTCTAAGTTTGTAGCTTTGTTGTATTAACAAGAATCAATAAAACTTTAAGATATGTATCCACCAGAATTAGTAGCTCCAATGAAGGAAGATTTAACTTCTGCAGGCTATAAAGAACTATTGTCGGCTGATGACGTAGATCAGGCAATTAATGCTCAGGAGGGCACTGCACTGATTGTATTGAACTCTGTTTGTGGTTGTGCGGCAGCAAATGCACGACCAGCAGCAAAAATGGCTTTGAATAATGCCAAAGTACCTGATCATTTATTGACGGTTTTTGCTGGGGTGGATAAAGAAGCGGTTGATCAGGCAAGAAAATACATGTTGCCTTACCCTCCTTCATCTCCATCTATGGCTTTGTTTAAAGACGGAAAGCTGGTTCACTTCATTGAAAGGCATCATATTGAAGGCAGACCAGCTGAAATGATCGCTGAGAATTTGACTGCAGCTTTTGATGAATTCTGCTAGGTCGAAACGAATTTGAATTGAAAAGCCGTTCTTACAAGAACGGCTTTTTTTATTGCTTCAGGTTTTTTAAATCAGTTTTCATGGCAGCTATGATCTGAGTTCTGTCGCAACCCCAGTCAATGTCTTCATCTGCGACCAGGAGCTCAACTTTCCCGTTTTGGAATGTATAGAGGCTATAGGCACACAATTCACAAGTGGCACTTGAATAGTAAGTTTCCATTTCACCTGTTTCCGGGTCCTTTTCTTCAAATTCTATATGACAGCGGTAGGCACCACTTTCTATTACCAATATATCCTTCACCTTATCATCGTTAAAATCTGCGCAAATAAGGGTGTCTATTAATGAGGTATTAGGGTAAACACCAATTCCAAATTCACCATCAAATTCTACTATCTGGTAGCGGTTCTTTTTGACCTCTGTGAGCAGATGAGCTGCTCTAAAATCGTCATATTCCTCATCAGGCAGATAGGTCATAAGAATTGTGTTGGAACCGTTCCAACTCCCGGAAACTACAGCATCATAATTTTTCTGTTCGGGAAAAACCTGACGAATGAAATCTTCATCCGACATATTCTTTGGTTTTTTGAAGCTTTTCTGACCAAAAGACAGAATGGGGACCAGCAGAAGGAGTGTAAAAAGTGTTTTCATCAGCAATGTTTAGTCAAACATACGCTAAGGGCTTTCAGGAAGTTTGTAAGAGTTATTATCCGAATGGAATAAGTCAATAAGTGCTATCCAAGAACTTTTGGAATCTTGAAATAATCCGAGTCTTTTTGAGGGGCGTTTTTCAAGGCTTCTTTTTGAGTAATCTCTGTGTGCGACTCGTCTGTTCTCAACACATTCACCTCATCGGTCATGAACAAAAGAGGCTCTACATTCTCTGTATCCAACTCATCCAGCTTGCCAATGAAATCAATGATTTTATTCAGGTCTTGCTGAATTGCAACTTTGGCTTCATCATTAAACTGAAGCTTAGACAACTCGGCAATACGTTCTACATCTTTTTCACTTACGCTCATATTCCTTAGAATTATAATTGGCGACCGATTCTTGTATGGAATCGAAACAGGTCTGGCGCAAAGTTACCAAATCTTCTGTTGTTTTTCCAGTAGTCTCTATCGGCTTGTGAATAATCACCCTCGAAATTCCCGGAGATGCTGGCCCAAATGGTTGTGATGGATCTGAGAATAATTTCCAGTTATTCAAAAATGCAACTGGTACAATTGGAATTTGTTTGTCAATGGCCAGTTTGAATGCGCCATCTTTAAAGCGTTTCATAACCGGAGCTGTGTTGGGAATGGTACCTTCCGGGAAGATGGAAATGGCATAGCCATCATCAATGTAATTTCGTGCTTTTACCAGAGATTTGGCTGCTTTAACACGGTTCTTTCTATCCACTGCAATGTCCATTGTTTTGAAAAACACATTAAACAAAGGCCATTTAAGAAGCTCTTTTTTTCCTAAAAAAATGAAGCGGTGGTCGATTACGCGATACATAAAGACTATGTCCAGATACGAACTGTGATTACAAGCTATGATAAAAGGTCCCTTGGGCAATTGAGCTTTGTAATCTCGTTTGATAAAAATGAACAGTGAAATTTGTAAAATCTGACCCCAAATTCGCTTTAGTTTAAAGCAGATTGGATACCATTTTTCTTTGCGAGTTGTGATCCAAAAAGCCGGGTACATGATGGTGAGGGTAAGGTAAAATACAATACCAAAGTACACCTTGTACAAAAGCCTGAATGGAGCCAACAAAAGATTCATGAGGCCGCAAATATATGCAATCCGGAGAACCTGTGCGGACTATGATTGCTATCTTTGCAACAAATCAAAAATTCGATGAAAAGGTATCTATTCGCTTTAATTTTGAGTTTGTCATTTGCAGGAAGCTACGCACAAGTCCATTCTCATGCTCTTGGAATCAGAGGTGGGGCCGGTAACTATGGATCTGGTGGAGAATTGAGTTACCAGCACGCTTTGGGTGGTGAAAACCGTTTGGAGCTTGATTTGGGTTGGCGACGATACAATAGAAATAACGACAGATACAGCCATCTGGGAATTACAGGGATTTACCAATGGGTTTGGAATATTGAGGATGGTTTTAACTGGTATGCCGGTTTGGGTGGACAGCTGGGATTGTATTCAGATAAATACAACTCTGAAAACGATGGTGCTACTCTAAGTGTTGGAGGTCAACTTGGGATAGAATACGACTTCAATCAACTGGGCGCACCTATCCAAATGAGCTTTGATATTCGCCCTATGTGGGGCTTTTTTAGCGGCTATAGCGGTATTGGCTATGGGGCCGCTTTTTCGATAAGATATACCTGGGATTAGTCGATAGTAGACTCTCCGTTTAAATTTGTTGTCAGGTATTCCGACATCACATCAAAGAATGGAATCATGGCTTTAAAATGTTTGGCCACAATTTGAGAGCCGTTTTTGCTCATCAAATCATCATCATTCAAAGGCGTGCTCACCAAAAATTGCTTATAGCGCAGCAAATCAATATCTGCATGTTCCTTGTCAAATCCTTTTGGGGCTGTTTTCAGTTGTTCGCCTTCCATTTTTCCAAAACTCGATTTAAATGCTTTGGAATCAATGACCTTTCTTAATGGCTCCGAGTTTAACTCAATTTGTTGCCTAATCAGAAGTAAATCTTCTTTACTTGGTCCCCAAAACCCGCCTCCAACAAAAGAATTACCTGGTTCTATGTGGTAGTAAAACCCGCCTCTTCTGGCTGCCGTGGCACGTCTAAACCCACCTCCCCAATGTGACTTGTAAGGTGTCTTATCCTTTGAAAATCTAATGTCTTTGTAAATGCGCATCAGGCTTTTTTTGCCGGATACAGTCTCAATGCCATCAAACTTTTCCATCTCGATTAACAAATCATCTGCAAAAGCAATCATACTTTGATGAGCCGCTTCATATTCCGACTTGTTTTTAGTGAACCACTCACGGTTGTTATTCTTCTTGATTTTCTTAAGAAAGGTGAAGACGTTTTTGTCGATTTGCATAATTTGAGTTTTATCCAAATTTACACATCTTATTCATATAAAATCACCCGAATTTTATCACCCAAACACTCGAAGAATCTTGTAACTTTAACCGCAAATTTTTAAGCATGGCAAGAATTCTTACAGGTATACAAAGTACAGGAACTCCTCATCTGGGTAATATTTTAGGTGCCATTATTCCGGCAATCGAGATGTCTCAGTCTTCAGAAAACGACTCTTTTTTATTCATTGCAGACATGCACTCTCTAACTCAAATTAAAAATGGTGAAGAGTTAAGGGAAGGCACGTATAGTGTGGCTGCTACCTGGCTGGCTTTTGGTCTCGATCCTGAAAGGACTGTTTTTTACAGACAAAGTGATGTGCCGGAATGTACTGAGTTGACCTGGTATTTGAGCTGCTACTTCCCGTATTCAAGGTTGAGTTTGGCTCATTCTTTTAAGGATAAGGCAGATCGCTTACAAGATGTGAATGCTGGACTTTTTACCTATCCTGTTTTGATGGCAGCCGATATTTTATTGTATGATGCCAATTATGTGCCCGTTGGTAAAGATCAAAAGCAGCACTTGGAGTTTACGCAGGATGTTGCCAGAAGAATGAACAATGATTTGGGTGAGGTGCTGGTGGTGCCGGAGGTGAAGCATAATGAAGCCACCATGCTCATTCCCGGAACAGATGGAGAGAAAATGAGTAAGTCTCGAGACAACTTCATTAATATCTTCTTACCAGAGAAAAAGCTCAGAAAACAGATCATGCGTATTGAAACAGATAGTACACCTCTGGAGGAACCTAAAAATCCGGATACATGTAATGTATTTGCGCTCTACAAAATACTGGGC
Organism: Parvicellaceae bacterium; assembly: GCA_965230535.1. Classification (GTDB taxonomy): domain Bacteria; phylum Bacteroidota; class Bacteroidia; order Flavobacteriales_D; family JAUILH01; genus JAUILH01. The sequence goes on from OZ246009.1 coordinate 188,249, forward strand.
AACGATGATCAGGTAGCTGAAATGAGAAGCAATTATGAAAATGGCGGCTATGGATATGGTCATGCCAAACAAGCACTGTATGAACTGGTTCTTGAAAAATTCTCAAAGCAAAGAGAGCGGTATGACGAACTCATGTCTGACAAAACTTTACTTGACGACGAATTGAGAAAAGGTGCTGATAAAGCCAGAAAGGTCGCTCAACAAGTTATTAAGCGCGTTCGAACTAAAGTAGGCTACTAAATGGGAGATTATACCTAACTTCTTCTTCAGAACTAACTTAACACATATGAGAAAACTTTTACCTTTAATTTTATTGCTAGCAGGATTTCAGACAAGTGCTCAGCATATTTGTGTGGATACTTTGATGTATACAACCTCTAAAACTACTGTTGCTGAAGCACAGTCTTGTTCTATTCCGGATTTATATGTTCAGGTTGCTCAACGGTATGAAGCGCCAACAACCATAGATATTCATGGCGTATGTTATTATGCATATACCGCTCCATCGGCAGGGGCTCCTGCTCAGGTTCAGGTACATTTATATGATGTGGATGGCACAACAGACTTACCAGGAACAGCATTGGCTACTGTTGGAGACGTGATTCCATTGGGATCGGGGACTCCCCATACCGACTTTAGAAGGTGTGTGACATTTCCTGCTCCGGTAACTGTGAGCAGCGATTTTTATGTGGCTTTTGATGGGTCAGGAACTAATGAACCTGTTGGAATTACAAGAAATAGTTTTAGTGCCGAAGACGGTAATCTTGAGGCTTTAAGTGCTGTGTATTTTGACGATGGCAGCGGAGCAGCTTATGTGAGATGGTACAACCAAACCACTGATCCTGCATTCACATCTGGCAGTCCACCCAATGGCTGGAATTACGATTATTTGATTGAACCGATTGTGTCTTACAGTTCTTTCCATAATTCTTTGTCAACAGACACGCTTTGTGTGGGATCAGATTTATGTGTTCAGTTAGACTCAACGGATTCTGTTTTAGTACATAAAATGTACGATGATGATTTGGCTTACCCAACAATTACAACCGATTGGGGAGATGGCAGTACATCTAGTGGAGACAGTGTGTGTCATATTTATTCCACTCAGGGGAATTATACCATTGTTCGTAGCATCAGCCATGGTTGGGATACGGAATGCCTGATCACAGATACTTTGATGGTACATGTGGCAGGTGCCTCTTCCGGAACTGATGTTCAGACGGCATGTGGTCCGTTTGTTTGGATCGATGGGAATACCTATACAACTTCCAACAACACGGCTACAGACACTTTGATAAACGCTGTAGGATGTGACAGTGTGATTACTTTGAATCTGACAATAAGTGTTATTGATACGAACGTGACGCCAAGTGGATTTACCTTAACGGCTGATATGTCGGGAGCCAATTACCAATGGATAGATTGTGATAACGGCAATGCAGCAATCAGTGGAGCGACCAACCAAAGTTATACGGCGACAGCCAATGGAAATTATGCAGTAGTTGTTGATGACGGTACTTGCGCGGATACTTCTGATTGCCATTCTATAACAGGGATTGGAATCGAAGAGCCTTCGGTAAACAAATTAGTAAATATGTACCCGAATCCGAATTACACAGGTCAGCTTCACATCAATTACGATGGTGTGGTGAACAGTGTTGAGGTATACGATCAAACCGGAAGATTACTTGAGTCTTCTCGTTTAAATAAGAGAATTCTTGATTTGGGAGATTTAAGTACCGGAAGTTATGTCCTTAAAATTTATACAGATAAGGGACAGGCGATTAAGCAGTTGATTTATCGACGAGACTAGATTTATGGAATTTTGGACCTGATGACATCTAATTTGTAAATTAGCTACTATGTCTGAAGTTGTATACCCATGTCCGGAAAAAAATTGGGAAGATCTTGAAGGCGATTCTAATGAGAGTCGCTTTTGTGACCTCTGTCTCAAAAAAGTATACGCCAAGAAACAAAACAGATCGGTTTATTGCGGAGTAGATAATTCCACAGGAATGAGTTATCATACCTTTTTGGCCAGATTCACGGTTATCCTGTTCTTCGTGTTTGGTGCCGGATTGTTTACCAATGTCACTGCCCAGGTTCAGGACTCTCTTAAGCAAGAAACACACTCAACAAATGAAGGGGTAGGTGAGATTAAGGGAACATTAGATGATGGGGAAAACAAGGAACCAATTCCTTTTGCTCAGGTTATTTTATGGCAAAATGGAGTGATGGTTACCGGTGCTCAATCAGATTTTGATGGCAGATACAGACTGGTTGCGAGCCCTGGTGTTTATCAAATAGAGGTAAGGTACGTGGGTTACAAAACTCCTGAAAAAAAGGAAATAGTAATAGAGCGAGATAAAATTACTTTCCATGATCTTACTATCACTCAGGAACACAGCCCAATTGTTGGTATTGTGGTTGAACCACCCTATCGACTGGAAGATCACAGATCAACTACTTTCAGAAGGAAAGAAGTGAGACGTCACCCAAAAAGATGATTTCAAGAATCGTCATATTTATTGGTTTACTCTGCTTTTTGCGGTCAGGAGTTTATGCTCAGAAAATACCGCCTCTCCAAAAAAGAAAAGCTTTGGTATATGGAACAATCACAGGCAGTCTGGTAGATAGTCTTGTTGGAAAGGCACCTCCTTGCTGTCAACTTCATTTTGTCACCGATAGCTCCGGATATACCAGAACCTGCACTGGTGATGATGGCCACTTCTCTTTCAAAACCGATCCGGCAGAAAATTATACCGTAAGACTCAGCTGCGATGGTTATAAAGAAGCTGTTTTCAATAATGTTCAGGTCGGTTCGGGTGAAACCAGACATCTGGAAATATCTCTCAAAAGAATTCCCGGAATCGAACCAAGATGGCTACAACCAAGGTTAATGGATCCAGACCCCAGAACCAAAAATATCACCACGTTTAAAAGAGGAAGCATAGACAAAGTTCACCATTGATACGCCTTTGGGAGATATAGCCTTGGGAATATGCATTTAATTTTGTGGTCTTCCAGATTCTATCCAACATTCTATACGTTGAATATCGTCTTCATCTAACCTATTGGATTGAAATGGCATTCCCGTAACCCCAGGACTAAACTTAATTGACTCCAGAAAACGAGGGTCACCAGACTCATTTCGAATATCGGTGTAACTTTCCAGAACAATATCGTTAGCACTGGTTGTAACATCATGACACCCTGTAACGGAACAATTTTGTCGTATCACTGGAAGCACGTCATTAGTATAGCTTATATCGTTGCAATCTATCGGATCAGCATCTTCAGGCTTGAGTGCTTTATCCTTGGTACATGCCCAGCACATAAAAAGGCTGGTTAAAAAAATATATGTGATGTTATTTTTACTCAATCCTTATTTTCTTACTGGTGGCACCTTGCTTTGATGTCACTGATATTAGATAGATTCCTTGCGTTATATTATTGTACTTAACACGAGTCTCTCCATTTGAGCATTCACCTGACATACATAGTCTGCCAGATAAGTCGCTGATCATATAAGAGTCGGTATGTTTGGTGCCTGATAATAGAATAAGCTGGTCAGAACCGTAAAGTTGAATCGATACATTCAGTTCATTGGAATTATCAAAAATGTTGTTTGCGCCATTAACTGTTACAGTTCCGAATTGGGTGAGGGCATGGGAGCCGACAGGGCAATTATAGTCGTACACACCTGGTACGGTAAATACAAATTCATATACCCATCCCGAGCCGGCGGATCCACTTGAAAATGAGGCAGGATTACTAGAAAAAGAAGCCTGAGAGCCATCAATACTATGCCAACCTTCGACATTTGTCCATCTAACGGTATCCCCAACATTTATTGTAATGTGTTGAGGTGAAAAATAAGGGTCAGGTGTAGATGAGTTGGGCGTGCCACCGACTTCAACATGGTGCAGTACTTGAGAGAATGAATTGGATATGCAAAGTAGGAGGATTAGAGTTAATATAGATTTCATAGACATAATAATTTATGCCACAAAGATCTTAGGAGTAGGGTAGAAAGTATTTGTATAAATCCGACCAATGCTTGCAAAAATCACACATAGCAGTGCTAATTTGAAAATCACTATTGAATTCTTATTCTACTGTTTGTTCTAAATTGATTAGGGGATATATTGGTAAATTTTTTGAAAAAATTGCTCAAATGGGCTGCATCTGTGAAATTCATTAGATACGCTATTTCTTTTACTGAGTTATCGGTGTAAGTCAGCAGTCGTTTAATCTCTATAACAGCTCTTTCGGCAATAAACTCCTGTGCAGTTTTTCCAAAGTTCTGTTTAACCAGTTTGTTTAGGGTTTTCCCGGAAACACCAAGAGATTCAGCGTAAAATGAAGTTTTTCTTTTAGTAACAATGTTGCTTTCCACCAGAAGGGCAAGTTGATTGATTACGGCATTCTCATTGATTTTTCTGACAAACTCCTGACGTTCTCTGAAACAATTTGATACGAAAATATGCAAGTATGAACTCAATACATCCTGACAATGTTGACCATTGTTTTTAATCTCATTATGCATTTGATAGATTAAATCGATCAGTAGTTTATATGTGCTCTCTTTTAATTGGATAACAGGATAGTGATTAAACCCGGAAAGTGATGTTTGATTTTGAAGCATATTTTTTAACACAGAAGACCCCAATAAAAACTCCTTGTTGAACATGAGTAAATGGCCTTCGGAGTCCGGAGACCTTTTAACATGATGCACCTGACCCGGGTTAACAAAGTGGGCCACATTTGGTTTAATATCATAGGCTTTAAAATCTATTTCATGAGACCCCTCACCCTCAGTAAATAGAAATATTTCATAGTATCCATGCCTGTGTGGTACTGAATCGTCATACTGATTTTTCTTATCCAACGACATCAATGTTAAGAAGGGCAAACCTGCCGTAAATGTGAGCTTGTGTGTTGGAATTTCCTGAGACATTGGACTTGTTATGGTATGGGCAATAGTATCAAAATCCAGGCCTCTTATCTAATAAACATATGGTATTATATTCATTATTCTTGCATTCTTATTTTGCAGGTAAACTTTTTTGATATACATTTGTGAGTGATTACTCACTTTTATGACAGAAAAACAATTTCAAATTATGCTTGCGGCCCTACAGCTATTTGCAGAAAATGGAGTAGATGCCACACCAACCAGCAAAATTGCCAAAACAGCAGGGGTGTCCGAAGGACTTATCTTCAGACATTTTAGTAATAAAGACGGGCTTTTGAATGCCATTTTGGAATATGGAGGAGAGCGCGTTCTGGCTTTTTACGAGACCATAGCTCAGGAACAAGATCCAAAGCTTATCATCAGGCAAATCATAGAATTACCATTTAACATTGACGAGTCTGAGTACGGCTTCTGGAGGTTGATTTATACACTTAAATGGCAAAAGAGAACACATCTGGAACACATTTCAGAACAGATGTTGAGTATATCGGCAAAAGCATTTAAAGACATGGGATATGAAAACCCTGAGTTGGAAGCAGAAATGCTCCTGATACTACTGGATGGAGTTGCAACAAGAGCCTTGCTCACAGAGCAATACGATATAAAAGATAAGGTTAGACAAAAATTACTAGAACAATATAAACTCAAATAAAATGACAATAGATAGATCAAAACCGGTTATGGTGACCGGAGCAACAGGTTATGTAGCCGGTTGGTTAGTAAAAAAGTTATTGGAAGAGGGATTCACAGTTCACGCAGCGGTGAGAAATCCTGATAAAAAAGAAAAAACGCAGCATTTAGATGCCATTGCAGAAAGTGCTTCAGGTACTATCAAATACTTCAAGGCAGATTTATTACAGGAAGGTTCTTATGCAGAAGCGATGAAAGGTTGTGAATTGGTGTTTCATACAGCTTCTCCATTTATTTCGGATGTAAAAGATCCGCAAACACAGTTAATTGATCCGGCTTTAAACGGAACAAAGAATGTTTTGGAGCAGGTTAACAAAACCGAAACGGTAAAAAGAGTAGTTCTGACCAGCAGTTGTGCAGCCATTTATTCAGATGCTTCAGATTGTGCCAACTTGCCAGGAGGAAAATTGACAGAAGACGTTTGGAATACAGGCTCGTCTCTGGATTATCAACCTTATTCTTATTCAAAAACACTGGCAGAAAGAGAGGCATGGAAAATTGTTGGAGCTCAAAGCCGATGGGATTTAGTAACTGTGAATCCAAGTTTTGTAATGGGGCCATTTTTGAATCCGGCAGCGACCACCTCAGAAAGCTTCAACATCCTAAAACAAATGGGAGATGGATCCTTCAAACAAGGTGCGCCAAAACTGGGCATTGGTGTTGTGGATGTAAGAGATTTGGCGGACGTTCATTTCAATGCCGGTTTTACACCAGAGGCAAAAGGACGTCACATTGCCAGCGCACACGATACCAACTTCTATGAAATGGGAATGGTCTTGCATCAGAAATTTGGACAGGACTATCCTATTCCGAAAAAGGCAGCTCCAAAATGGTTGATTTGGTTGCTGGGCCCTATGGTAAATAAAGCACTGACCAGAAAGTTTATCAGTAACAATGTTGGTCACGAATGGAAAGCGGATAATTCCAAAAGCATCAAATCATTAAGTGCCAGTTACAGGCCTCTACAGGAAACCATGTATGATGCCTTTCAGGTTTTGGTGGACAGTGGGGTGCTGAGTAAGAAATAACAGATTTGCTCTTTTCTGTGAGGAATTACTTTGGTTTAAATTTTAACACCACGTGTTAAGAAACCAATATTTTGCCGAAAAGAATTCTCGTTTCAGGTCTAAAAACCCTAGATTAGCACAAACTCAACAATAAAGAAATAATTATGAAGAAAATTTTTACTCTTGCGATAGGGTTGTCTTTAGGGTTAATGGGCTTTAGCCAATATTATTACCTACCTAGCGTAACACCAGGGAATCCTGGAGGTTTAAACATGGATGATGAGTATCCTGGTGCAAGTGCCGGATGGTCGTCAATTATGGGAACAAGTGCTTCACCAACATGGTCAAGCTCTCAAACAATCCCGTTCACATTTAATTTTAATGGCGCACCTGTTACTTCTTACTCAGTATCTTCTACTGGTGTTGTAACATTTAATGGTTCTCCTGGTACTGCTCCCGGTGTAACTGCAGCGGCTCTTCCGGATGCGTCTATTCCGGATAACTCTATTTGTGCATGGGGAAGTTTCCAAATGACAGGTAGCAACGATGAAGTGCTTTCTAAAACTTTTGGATCTGCAGGAAGCCAGCAACACTGGATTTTCTGGACTTCTATCTCTAACCCATCAAGTACTAGCTGTTGGGCATATTGGGCGATTGTTCTTGAAGAAGGATCTGACAATATCTATGTAGTAGATATGAGAAATGCCTGTTCAGTAAGCAAGTCTGTTGGAATCCAAATCGATGGTACCACTGCTATCTCTGTAGCTGGTTCTCCAAACGTGGATACACAGTCTGATACTGATCCAACTGCTGTAGATAACTTCTACTATACTTTCATTTATGGTACTCAGCCTGCAGAAGATGTAGCTGGTATTGAAATGACCACTAACGAGTACAACTTGATTGCTAACTCGCCATTTGATATTGAAGGAGACCTTATGAACATGGGATCTGCTACAATTACATCCATGGATATCAACTACTCTGTTGACGGAGCTCCTGCGGTTACTCAGAATGTGACTGGTTTAAACATTGCCACATTTGATACATATAGCTTCACGCATGGTACACCTTGGAATGCACCTTCAACAGGAAGTTATACAGTTGAGGTTTGGGCATCTAACATCAACGGTAATGCTGATGCTAATACAGCTAATGACATAGCTAGTGGAACTGTTCAGGTATTTAACAACTTCACACAAAGAATTCCATTGTATGAAACATTTACAAGTTCTACTTGTGGACCTTGTGTTGCCGGTAACCAAAACTTAGAAGGCATTTTTGCTACTACTGGTAACGCTGGTAAATATACATCTGTTAAGTACCAGTCTAGCTTCCCAGGTTCTGGAGATCCTTACTGTACTACAGAAAGTACTAACAGAAGAAACTACTACGGAATTAACTCTATTCCTAGATTGGAAGTTGATGGTGGATGGGATAACAATGCATCCAGCATGACTCAGCAGTTGTTTGATGATTTCTATGCAATTCCTTCGTTCGTAGATTTGACAGCTACTTATTCTGTTACTAACCAAACTATTCAGGTTGATGTAGATATCGATCCGGTAGAAACATTGCCAAGTACTGATTTGGTAGTTCATATGGCAGTGATTGAGTACGAAACTTTTAACAACACAGGATCTAACGGAGAAACAGAGTTTGCTCACGTAATGAAGAAAATGTTACCGGATGAAGATGGTAGCCCAATCAGCCAGTTACAGTCTGGTGTTCAGCAAACAGCATCTCAAACTTATACTTTCCAGGGTAACTACAGATTGCCAAACAATGCAGGTGATGCTATCAACCACGCCATTGAGCACTCTATTGAGGAGTTCACTGACTTAGGTGTAGTTGTGTGGGTTCAGGACGAGAATACTGCTGAAGTATATCAGTCTGCAATGGCCTCTTTAGTAAATGGAGTTGACAATGAAAACACTCAGTTATTGACTGCTAAGATTTATCCTAACCCTGTTCAGGACAATGCAACAATTGCTTTCCACTTGAACAATTCTGCTGATGTGATGGTAAGCATCTACAATCAGTTTGGTCAGTTAGTAAGCCACGAAACTTACACTGGTTTTGGTTCAGGAAGATCTACTGTTAACATCAATACAAGCGAATTAGCTAACGGTATGTATACTGTTGTATTGAACTCTAACAACGAAAGATTAACTAAGAAAATGACCATCGCTAAGTAATTAGCCAGGTCATATTAATATTGAAGGCGGAGATTACATTGTAATCTCCGCTTTTTTGTTTCCGGGATTTTATAGTGTTATATTAACTTACTTTAAAACAACACAATGATTGAATTAATTATAATGATAGCCGTGGTAAAGATGTTTACCAAGAAGGCTCAGGAGAAGAATTTAAGTAAAGGACTCTGGGGATTTATTGGTGCAGCAAGTTACTACATTCCGGTTTTGATAGTTGGCTTTTGGCTTCTTCCTGAATTGGTTGAGAATGGAACGATTGAATTGAAGTCTGAAAGTGATGCCATGATTAAGGGTGTGCTATACAGTGTTGCTGCAGGTGCATTTTTCTGCATTTTAGCCTATCAGGTTTTAAGAAGACAACCAGATGCTGATGACGAGAATTTAATAGATCAGGAATCTTAACGCAACATAGTAGCTGCTTTCTCAATGCCGGCAGCCAGCATATCTACTTCTTCGGTGGAATTGTAAAGCGCAAAACTGGCTCTGCAAGTTCCGGGAATATTAAAGAAATCCATTAAAGGTTGTGTACAATGATGACCTGTGCGGATGGCAATTCCCAATTTATCCAGAATCATTCCAAGATCATAGGGGTGTGTGCCATCAACCAAAAAGGAAATTACTGAAGCTTTGTGTTCGGCAGTACCGATAATTCTAAGCCCATCAATAGACTGTAGTTTATCCGTCGCATACTTGAGTAATCTGTCTTCGTGTTCGGTAATGAAATCAAATCCAAGCTCATTCATGAAATCTATAGCTGCACCAAGACCAATTCCACCCGCAATGTGAGGTGTTCCGGCCTCCAGTTTATGTGGCAGATCATTATAAGTTGTTTTCTCGAAAGTAACCGTCTTAATCATGTCACCACCACCCTGATAAGGAGGCAGGGCATTGAGTTCGGCTTCTTTCCCGTATAGAATTCCAACTCCCGTAGGACCGAACATTTTATGTGCTGAGAATACGTAAAAATCGCAGTCGAGAGCTCTTACATCTACCTGCATATGAGGAACTGCCTGCGCACCATCAAGTAAGGTTTTGCAGCCAAATTCCTTGGCTTTGGAAATGAGTGTGTCAACCGGATTAATGGTTCCCAAACTATTTGAAACATGAGTGATTGCCAGTAATTTCGTGCGTTCATTGATCATGCCAAGCGCTTCATCCAAACGCAATTCACCCTTTTCATTGATTGGAATTACCTTGAGTTTGGCTCCGGTTTTTTCACAAGCAATTTGCCATGGAACAATGTTGCTGTGGTGCTCCATGGCACTGATCAGTATTTCGTCTCCGGATTTAAAAGGAAAGGTCGCTGCAATCAGGTTAATGCTGTCGGTAGTGCCCTTTGTGAAAATCACCTCATGATCAAATTCGGCATTGATGAAGTTCTGTACTTTCCTTCTGGCTTCCTCATAAGCTTCAGTAGCTATTTGGCTGAGGTAATGTACCCCCCGATGGATATTCGCATTCTCAAACCTGTAGTAATCGTCTAAGGTTTTTATAACACTCAAAGGTTTTTGGGAACTGGCCCCATTATCGAGATAAACCAGACGTTTTCCGTTGACCTCCCTTTCTAATATCGGGAACTGTTTGCGAATATCTTGCGTGAGCACCATTAAAGTGTTTCGAATTTGCTGTCCAGTAAATTTGAAGCCCAGTCTCTGAGAACTTCATTTGAAATATTCTCAATGGTTTCGCCAGCGAAGGCTCTCACCAATAATTTTTTGGCAGATTGTTCTGACAATCCTCGAGCGCGCAAATAAAACACGGCTTCTTTGTCTAACTGACCAGTAGTGGTGCCATGACTACATTTTACGTCATCAGCATAAATTTCCAACTCTGGTTTGGTGTTAACACTGGCATCATCACTCAGGAGAATATTGCCGTTGCTTTGAAAAGCATTGATTCTTTGTGCATCTTGTCTTACAAATACCTTCCCATTGAAAACACCAGTGGATTTGTCAGCCAAAATTCCCTTATAGAGTTCATTTGAATAACAATCCGGCACCTTATGATCTACAACGGTATGATTGTCGACATGCTGATTCTCGTTACAAACATAAGCACCATTTAAAACGGTCTCACAATTTGATCCGTTAACTGAAATCTCCAGGTCATTTCGAATCATTTTACCACCTAAACACAGGGTGTTGATGCTGAAAAGACTGTCCTTATCTTGTTGAATGTTGTCTTTACCAATATGGTATGAGGCTTCATTTTCATTCTGAAGTTTGATGACTTTCAAATCGGCATTGGCACCCACATGTGCCTCAAGCACCATGTTATTGAACTGGTTGTGCTGGTCTTCGCTGAGGTACGAAAATATCACTTCAGCAGAAGCGCCTTCTTCCAGTTTCAGAATGTGTCTTAACTGGTTTCCGGAATTTTCTCCAAGGGAAAGGTGCACTACGTGAATAGGCTTTTCCAACGCAATATTTTTGCCGACAGTTAGAAACAAACCATCTGTAAATAAAGCTTGATTTATGGTTGTGAAAACGTTGTTATTAACGTCCAAAGCTCCTTCCAACTCTACTTCCTGACCACCTAAATTTGCGATTTTTATCTCTTCGGGCTGGTTGAAATCTGAGAGGTTTGCTTCCAGTTTGCCATTGACAAAAACCAGTTTGTGGCAATCTAAACCAGGAATATCATAGTTGTTTCCAGATGGTGTGAGACCTGAGTTATTCTGAAAGGAAGACTTGGTCAATTGTGCTACACGTGTGTACTTCCAAGCCTCTGTTTTCCGATTGGGAAATGCCATCTCAGATAACCTACCCAATGCCTCCTGTCGAACCGTTGTATGGTTGTCTTGTGAAGCAAATGATGCTATGAAATCTTGTATCGTTGCCATAATTATGCTTCTACTTCTTGTTTGATCCAGTCGTAACCTTTTTCTTCCAGCTCAAGAGCCAATTCTTTGGTGCCGGATTTTACAATGCGTCCTTGATATAAAACATGAACGTAATCTGGTACGATATAATCTAAAAGTCTTTGATAGTGTGTTACAACTATGGTAGCATTGTCTGGTGATTTCAATTTGTTGACACCGTTTGCCACAATCCTCAAAGCGTCAATATCCAGTCCGCTATCCGTTTCATCAAGAATGGCCAGTTTTGGTTCCAGCATGGCCATCTGAAAGATCTCATTACGTTTCTTTTCTCCACCTGAAAATCCTTCATTTACCGATCGGTTTCTTAATTTGGAATCAAGTTCAACTAAAGCGCTTTTCTCCTTAACTTTTGCGAGGAAATCTTTAGCAGAAAGTGGATCAATATTTTTATGAGCGTGTACTTCTTCCAGTGCAGCTTTAAGGAAATTCATATTGCTCACTCCCGGGATTTCTACCGGATATTGAAAAGCAAGGAATAGACCTTCTCTTGCACGTTCTTCAGGATCCATATCGAGTAGATCTTCACCATCAAAGTCTACACTTCCTCCAGTGACTTCATAATCTTCTCTTCCTGCCAAAACGGAGGCCAAAGTACTTTTCCCTGAACCGTTTGGTCCCATTATGGCGTGTACTTCTCCTGCTTTGACTTCTAAATTGATGCCTTTAAGAATCTCTTTTCCATCAATCTCTGCCTTCAATTCTTTGATGCTTATCATAGCTTATTTGTATTCGTCTTTTAAATCTGTGGTTGAGTTATTTAAACTGTCGGTATTTACCAATAACCTCATTGATCCGTCTCCGGCCTTGAAATGATAGGGGTAAGGCTGGCAAGAACCGCTTACCATTACCGTCATAGTAGCTCTAATGCCTGATCCGGGTTGAGTTTTATCTCCCTTTTGGGCATAATATAGTACAGTTGATTCTGTGTGTGAGGACTCCAGTGCTTTTGACTGCTCTGGGTCGGCAGTTGAAAAGCGTCCTTTGATGATTCCGGACTCTTCGTAATATTCCAACGTATTAATCTTGCCTGACATGTCAACATATTCACATGATCCGCCAGATTCCTCAGGTTGTTCCTTTTCTTCTGTCTTTGCCTCTGGTTTCGCCTCCTCCTCCTTGGCTTTGTCATCCGAGCAAGCACTCATAAGTGTAACCAGGCCCAATATGTATGCTAAATGTTTCATTATCCTACGCTTCCTTCAAGTGATATGGCCAACAACTTTTGAGCTTCAACAGCAAATTCCATTGGCAACTTATTTAATACTTCTTTAGCATAACCATTCACGATCAGGCTAATTGCTTTTTCTTCATCAATACCTCTTTGCAGACAATAAAAGATTTGATCTTCTCCAATTTTAGAGGTTGTGGCCTCATGTTCCACTTTGGCAGAGCTGTTCTCTATCTCAATGTATGGGAAAGTGTGTGCTCCGGAAGTGTCGGTCATCAACAGTGAATCACACTGAGAGAAGTTTCTGGCATTGGCGGCATTCTTATTAATCTTTACAAGACCTCTGTACGAGTTCTGGCTTTTTCCGGCAGAAATTCCTTTTGAGATGATGGTGCTATTGGTGTTTTTACCAATGTGGATCATCTTTGTACCTGTATCCGCTTGTTGGAAGTTGTTGGTAACGGCCACAGAATAGAATTCACCTACTGAATTATCGCCTTTAAGAATACAGGACGGATACTTCCAGGTAACTGCAGATCCGGTTTCAACCTGTGTCCAGCTAATTTTAGCATTGCGTTCACAAATTCCTCGTTTGGTAACGAAATTGTAGATACCTCCCTTCCCGTTTTCATCTCCGGGATACCAGTTTTGAACAGTAGAGTATTTGATTTCTGCATCATCCAGAGCAATGAGCTCAACTACCGCAGCGTGAAGCTGATTCTCGTCTCTCATTGGAGCTGTACAACCTTCAAGGTAGCTTACATAGCTTCCTTCATCTGCTACAACCAGTGTTCTTTCGAATTGACCTGTGTTGGCTTCATTAATTCGGAAATAAGTGGATAATTCCATTGGACATTTAACGCCTTTTGGAATGTAGCAGAAAGACCCGTCTGTGAATACAGCTGAGTTAAGAGCCGCATAAAAATTATCTGTTGATGGAACCACTGTTCCCATATGTTTTCTCACGAGTTCCGGATGTTCCTGAACTGCCTCAGAAAACGAGCAGAAAATGATGCCCAATTCAGCCAGCTTATCTTTAAAGGATGTGGCAACAGATACAGAATCCATTACAAAATCCACAGCTACTCCGGATAATCTTTTTTGTTCCTCAATAGAAATTCCCAATTTGTCCATGGTCTTTCTCAACTCAGGATCAAGGTCATCCAAACTCTCTAATTGCTTTTTTTGCTTTGGAGCCGCATAGTAGTGCAGTTCCTGAAAGTCTGGCTTAGGGTATTTAACATGGGCCCATTCAGGCTCCGTCATGGTTTGCCAGTGTCTGAAAGCATCAAGTCTGAATTCCAGTAGCCACTCAGGTTCGTTTTTCTTTTCAGAGATCAAACGAATGATGTCTTCATTTAAACCTTTGGGTGCCTTGTCGCTTTCAATTTCAGTGACAAAACCGAATTCATACTCTTTTCCCTTCAGGTCTTCTTTTAAATCTTCTTCAGTATATCCCATTCTGCCAGCTTATAATGAAAAACTTTCTCCGCATCCACAGGTTCTGCCTGCATTTGGATTATGGAATACAAAGCCTTTCCCGTTCAACCCACCTTGAAAATCAAGTTCAGTACCAACCAAATACAAAAAGCTCTTTTTGTCAACTACCACCTGAATGCCATTGTCTTCAAAGGATTTGTCATCCTCTTCAAGTTTATTGTCAAACTCCAGGTTATACATCAAGCCAGAACATCCGCCTCCCTGCACGCCAACTCTGATGAAGTGGCCGTCCTTACCGTCGTTGGCCATCAACTTCAAAGCTTCTTGTTTTGCACTGTCGGTTACTTTAATCATGCTTTTATCTTTTTACAACACAAATCTATTTAGAATTGTTCTAAATAGAATCATTTTGGGGCACAAATATACCATTTTTGTGGTATTGATTAAAGAAGGATTAATCATTAAACAAAAAAACGGGCGTCATTTGTATGGCGCCCGCTCCAGGTGATCATGTAGTGTAGTTTGGTATCAGTTGATCCCCATGGTTTTATAGTCTGATAAATTCACAGTCTTATCTATGCTTTCATTCACCTTCATGACAGTCATTTCTGTTTTTCGGGACTTGTCATCAATGTTGATGATTTGAAGTACGGTTCCCTCAGGCATAGCGGCAGCATAGCTTTGTTTGTTTTTTTGTCCGTACATATTCAGAAAAAACTTGAACAGGCCTTTGTCTGTCTCGCTGGTTGAGTAATAATAGTGAGTTCCGTCTTCATTACTTGCCTTGTATTCGTCGCAATTGAAGCCGTTAACAACCTTTGTTTTTCCCGTTTTTTCAAACTTAAGCTGTTCTTCATCTTTTCCTCCGGAAGATTTTTCCGGCTTGATTTTGATGGCCATGGCAGTTTTCATACTTCCCATGTCCATTAAAGTGATCATTTTTTGAAGGGAGTTATCGTAGATCACAAATCCTGTTGCGCCGTCAGCGTCTACTTCCATTCCAAAAGCACTTTCGTCTACTCTGGTGTCAGTATATAGGATGATGTTTTGGGAATGATCCAGCTTTCCGTTCTTCTTATAAGAATCAATTTTAACCTCCATACTTTGGTTAAAGGAATAAGATGGTTTGCTTTTTTTAGCTGGTCCAAAGGCACACAGTGCTGTGAACAATACAATAAGGGCACTCAATTTCATTGTTGTGGTTTGAATTTTTTGTCAAAACTATGAAGGTGCTTTTGATGAGAAAAGGTGAAATTTGTAAATTTGTGATAGAATTTTGGTAAATGAAATTGGTAAAATATTAGAATTAATAGGTGATAAGGATATTATTGAGCTTCAAAATGTGATAAAAAATGATAAAAATCATAAATTGAATAATTTATTGAGCTATCTAATTCACAACAATCCCGATTCTCTTGAAAAAGCCCACCTGTTTCGTTCGGTATATGGTGAGGTTTACCATTCGTCAAAGGATTACTTACTTAGAAATGAGTTGAGGCTACTCAAGCAAGCCCTGGTTCGTTTTCTTTCGGGCAAAATGCTAACGCCTCATGAGCATCAACTTAATTTTCTGAAATTTTTGAGTCAGCATCAGCTCACGCATATGTTCCGAAAAGAAGAAAAAAAGCTGAGAAAATCGCTTGAGAAGGATGGCGAAATTGGGTTACTTGAAGAGCTTGAAGGCTTGTCGACCAATAGCTTTTACAGAAATGAACTACGTGGGTCTAAGGAGGATTTTTTGCGCCTGAATGCCGGCGTGCAACAATGGAATGCTTATGGGAATGAAAATTATCTGCTTCAGAATAGAAGGTTAGGGGTCTTTCAGGCATTTATCAATGAAGGATTTTCCAGGATGGGGATTGATATGAAAGATGATGTTCAGCAAATGCCTTTTGAAGAGGATCAGTCTACCATTAGCAAGTATTATTGGTATAAGGCAAAAAGTCTTTCGGAGGCAGACAAAATTAAATACCTCAATAAGGCATTGGATTATCTGACTGTGACAAAAATGAATCCTGAATTGAAGCGAGATGAATTTGTTGTCATTACCAATAACCTGAGTCTGCAGTATTTCTTCAACAGGGATTACGAACGTGCAGCACATCTTTATGAAAACCTGATGGATCAGTACGATTTACCCAAAAACAAAGAGGTTCTGGTAGTCTTTAATTACGTGAGTGCGCTTGTGAAATGTGAAAAGTATGATGTGGTTGACGCCATGTTTAAGCTGTATTACAGAAAGATGAAGAAGACGCCTTTTACCAAGGTTAAAGCTACTTTATTGTACGTAATGAGTAGTCTTTCCCGGGGTGATCTTAAAAAGGCAAAAGAGTTGCTACCCAATGATTTGAAACAGGGTTCGCACGATGATTATTTATACGCAAGACTGGTATGGGCGATATACTATTATCTGAAATCGGACATGGATTCTTGCGAGCGGGAGAACCTGAATTTGATTCAGTCTATTCAGTCGAAATCACAGTTTCAGAGTTATTTATTTTGTGCGCAAAGTATGAATGCCATGTTGCGCCATTCAGGTCAAAAACAACTCGAGAAGCTTCATGGTAAGCTTAAGGGTTTTATTGAAGACAAATCAATCAGACATAGCGATATTTTGCCTTTGCTTTGGTTGAGAAATGAATTAGCAAAGCAAACTAAAGCTTAGTTCTTGATTGTAAAAGAAGCGGTTAATCCAACACAGAAATTTCTCGGTAGTTTTTCTACACCAAAAATGGCCCTTGAATGCCTGCCTTTTTCTTCAAGAATATTTACAAAAAGATCAGATGCTCCATTTACAACTTTTGGTGAGTCATCCCAATCATTGCCGGATTGAAAGTAAGCGTCAATATGATTTAAACCAACAATTTTCTCAAATCCAATTTTCTGACTCACCTGTGCTAAAACATTCAATGCGCATAGTTCCATGGCGTGATAGCCTTCTTCAGTCGAAATATCGTTTCCCAGTCTACCCTGAAACTTAAATTCACCATCTAATATTGGGAACTGAATGGCTACGTATGCAATATTTTCTCTGATGTTGACGGAGACATAATTGCCTCCGGGAGTTGAAATGCCGGGAAGTGTATATCCAAGCTTTTTTAGGTTTTCTTCTGGTGTCATGCTTTATCTTGTTACCTATTCTGCCTTGTGCACGGGCAAAGAACTGATGTCAGAGTAAAGGTATAGAATAGTACGCTAATCATCAGCTTAACTTTAGGCCATTAAGCGTATTTGATTGAGTGCTTAGTAGATCTATTCATTAAACAATTGTAATTTTGCCGCATGTTACAAAACGATCAAAGAACAGAGATAGGTCAATTGGGGGAGTTTGGGTTGATTAACCACCTCAAGGATAAGGTTAAATTACATACCGGATCAACTAAGATTGGAATTGGAGATGATGCTGCTGTGGTAGAGCTTGGGGGAGATGTGGTGCTTTCTACGGATATGATGATAGAAGGCGTGCATTTTGATTTGATGTATGTGCCTTTGAAGCATTTGGGATATAAGGCTGTGGTAACCAATCTAAGCGACATTTGTGCTATGAATACCATGCCTACGCACATCACGGTGTCTTTAGGTTTGTCGAATAGATTCTCTGTTGAAGCGGTTGAAGAGTTGTACGCCGGGATTAACCTGGCATGCGAACGTTATCAGGTGGATTTGGTAGGTGGAGATACCACTTCAAGTCCAAACGGGTTGATCATTTCGGTGACAGCGTTTGGTAAATCTTCCGAGAATATTGTGGAGAGAAAAGGGGCTCAGGAGAATGAGCTTATTGTGGTAAGTGGTGATTTGGGTGGAGCCTATATGGGACTGCAGTTGTTAGAACGTGAAAAAGCCATTTTCAAGGAGACACCTAATCTTCAGCCTGATCTTGGAGGCAATGATTATATTTTGGAACGACAGTTAAAACCGGAGGCGCGAGTTGATGTAGTGATTCAACTTAAGAACCTTGGAGTTGTTCCTACTTCTATGATTGATATTTCTGATGGCCTGGCTAGTGAATTGTTTCATTTATGCACACATAGTGATTTGGGATGTGCGATTTATGAAGATAAGTTGCCGATTGATCCGACTACCTATCAAACGGCCAGAGATTTTGAATTAGACCCAACTATGTGCGCGCTCAATGGAGGAGAGGATTATGAGATTCTTTTCACGGTTAAGCAATCCGATTTCGATAAGCTGAAAAATCTGCCTGACTTCACAGTGATTGGTCATATGACGGATAAGAATTCCGGCTTGAATCTGATTACTAAAAATGAGCTTGTACATCCATTATCTGCACAGGGATGGAATCATTTTAAAGAGGAAGATTCACAAGAATAATTGCTTACTGTAGATTGACTTTTTCCTGAACAATAGACTTTAGAGTTCTGCCGGATACTTTGCGTTCTGCCCAACTCATGAAGTCAAAATATTCAAATGCCGTTTTCTCGAGACTATCCTCAAGCAGAGGCTTAAAATCGGTAATAAGTTGCTGATAAAGCAATTTAAGGTCGTTGTCGTTATTCGCTTTAAGTGCTTTGGCAATGAATTTTAGCATGATGCCTTCGAACTGGTAAACCCGGTTTCTGGTATTCAAGTACCGCTGGGTCGATTTCATGGCATAAGGAATAAGTCGTTGGTTGCCCAGTTCCAAATGAATGATCAGATTCAGGATATGCCCAAAGCAATAGAGGTCCTCACTTTTGTCTATATCAATGTCGTTGAGTAATTGATTTGTCCATTTCAAGGCATTGGGGTAGTCTTCCATTCCAATTAGTATAGAGGCCACGTTGAAATAGATAAAGGCCAGTCTTACATTGTTGATTTTTGGACCATATAATTTAAGGCCTTCTTCAATGATTGGGATGAGCTCATGCCCCTTTTCAAATTGTCCGGTGAGTGAATAGAGTGTCAGTTCAATACTATAAGTACTTGAGAAAAGCTTGATGTCAAGATCTTCATTCCTTTTAAGCATCATTGTTTCTGGTAGCTCATGTAGCTTATTTAGGAATTCGAAAACATCATCGTATTGCTTAAGCTGAGAGCCAATATAGATGGTATTGGTGAGTACTGAGAAATAAACGTTGGGCTCCTCAGAGTAGCGTTCCAGGTTGTCTTCTATGTGTGAAATGTTTTTAAGCAGGTGTTCGTATGACTTTTTGTAATCACCAATTCCAAAGTAGTAGGCACTATATATATGATGGTATAAGTACTTTGTTTCATGAAAAAGAGCGGCATCCTCACTTTTGAGCAGGACATTGTCAATGATTTCCTTGAACTTGTTGAGTTCTTCCAAGGATCTGACTTTCCCTTTTTTATTGAGCAGGTAGAAAAGGCGTGATTTAATGTTCCAGAACTCGGAAAGGTTCTTGATTTTACTCTGAATCAGGCGATCTTCTTCAAGGATATGATCGATCTCAGCTTCAGCTGTTTTGGTGTAGTTGTCTTTTTCGATTAATTGTTTTTCCCATTTGAATATATCCAGAAGGGCCGTGTGCTTTTCGTACTTATAGGCTTGTTTTTTAGCACTTCTGAGGATCTTAGCACTTTGTTTATAGAGTGATTTCTTGTAAAGAATCTCTGCGCAATGAATCGAACGCTTTAGTTGAGCGTCAATTGAACTGTTTGAGTGAAAGGCATCCAGACTTTTTAGAATAGCTTCATACAAACGTGCTTTGGCGATGGAGAACTTTCTGACGAAGGCCTCATTTTTAAATTTCTTGAGTAGAGCCGCTTCATCATAGGTTTTTTGTTTGTCGATGGCGTCAAATAAAACCTGGTAGTTGTTCTTTTCTCCCAGTGTGTGTCTGCCGGAAAATACTTTAAAGTATCTTTTTTCAGGTTTGCTGAGTGACTTTATGAGCTTAAATAAATGGTCTGATGCTTTGTTAGACATGTGTTATTATCGCCTTATTTCATGAATTCGTTTTCTTAAGTCCAGAGTTGTAGCAAACAAAGTAGTATTGTTGTCAACCCGGGTACACGCATGTATTTGTGTTAGTAGTTTAAGGGCTGACTCTTATCAGAAAGATACTAAAAGTTCTGTTTAAGATTGAGTTAGAACTGTGTTTTTTGACGATAAAAGTATCTTGCTTGACATGTATAAAAATAAAAAACCCGATTCAACTGAACCGGGTTTTAATATATCATGTTAAATAATGTTATCCTGCGATCTTAGCGGTAGCCTCATCCTGATCTTCATCTTCATCATTAATGCTACTGTTTCCGCTTCCTTTTCCTCCTATATCGGAACTCTTATTAGAAGCAGTCTCTTCTTCATCTTCATCCTCATCTACATCTGTAATGCCAGCATCATCATCATCTTCGTCAATGTCAGTCACGTCCCCTTCAGAGTCACGCAAAACGTTCTGTGGCGTCTTACGCTCTAGCTCTTCGAACTTCTGACATCCTACCAAGAAAACACTTGCTAGTAGTGAGAAAATCATCAATATGTTCTTTAAACTCTTCACTTCAAATTGAGTATTGTAATCAAAAATAAGACTTTTTTATCAAAATCCAAGTTATTTTACGAACATTTTTAGAAAAAAGTTTCCATTGTGTTGATCGGAATCGTGATTTCTACCTTAGTTCCGCAACTATTTCCATGCTCGTCTACTATTTGAAACGGGCCTTTTAGCGAAATATTTTTCTGTGTGATCGTTTTTAACAATTGAATTCGGCCACTGGTAATTTTCATCCCCTTCGAATCGTGCGTGCCTCCATTTTTCAACTTGTTTTCCAGGCTTTTATCTATCCCGATACCGTTGTCGCTGATTTCGAAATGAATGTCCCCATTTTTATTTCGGTCCAAAATCAGGGATATTTTCCCAGGCTTTTCCAGTGGTAAGATCCCATGCCAGATGCTATTTTCAATAAAAGGTTGAAGCATCATGGCAGGCACCATAATCGATTCTAAATCAATTTTTTGCCTGTAGTCAATAGAATATTCAAATTTATTGGCAAAGCGCATATGCTCCAGGCTTAAATACAATTCTATACGGTCTATTTCTTCAGCCAGCGTTACATAATTTCCTCCGGAAGAAGCACTGTCCAGATTTTTACGAATTAGTTTGGCAAAACTTGATAAGTATTTATTGGCCGAAATCCTGTCCTGACGGTTGATGTAGTATTGTATTGAGTTAAGCGCATTGAATATAAAATGTCTATTTAGAGAAGCATTCAAACTTTGATGCTCAAGCGCCAACAGTTTGTTTCGATATTTAAGCTGCTCGGTTTCTCTTTTTCTGTTGCTTACCGCTTTTCTCCATATTACAATGGCGATAACAAGGCATACAAATCCGATTACACACAGAGCCAAAAACCACATAGTCTGCCAGAAAGGAGGCTTTATGGTGAATTTAAATATGGTTGGGGCCGACCATTCGCCAGCACTGTTTTTGGCCTTGACCTTAAATGTGTATTCGCCCGGTGGTAATCTTCTGTAGATTGCTGTCCTTTCAGAGCTTAACGACGACCATGTTTCATCATAACCTTCGAGGATGTATTTGTATTCCACCCCCTCCGGATTAGAGAAGTTGAAGAGGTTGAAATCGAAATGAAGGGTGTTTTTGTTATGACTTAGGACCAGGTTTTTCGGCAGCCCTGTTGTTTTGTCAACTTCAGAAAGCGTACTCCAATCTGTTTCTTCATTGAACAGTTTCACAGATCTGATGGATACTTTTTGCTGTATTCCACTGTTGATCTTAAGTTCTGTCTTGTCTAAACGGACCAGTCCACCGGCTGTTCCAAACCAATAGTAACCATTTTGGTCGTGGTGTGCCGCATTTAGATTACACTCAAGGTTTTTAATGCCTTCATGATTGGTGAAGGATTTAAATTTGAAGTCGTTGCCCTCGTCTTCAAGCAGGAAAATACCATAATTGGTTCCAATCCAAAGCCCTTGAGGGTCGTAAAGCAAAAAGTTGATGAAGTTTGCGCGGGCATCATTCGCAATGGTAATGTATTTGAATTTGTTGTCACGTTTCAGGAATAATCCATTGTCGGTTCCGCACCAAATGTCTCCTTCGGGTGTAATAACAACACTGAGTACTTTAGATTCCGTCTCTGAGTTGCCTAATGGGATTTTCCTGGTAGTTTCCGTTTTAGGATCAAAGAGAAATAAGCCTTCATCAGCTCCACACCAGAGTTGCCCGTTCTTATCTTCTGCAATGGACCTGATATTGCTGGCAAAAAAACCGTTTAGTGAGTCGTAGTTCACAAAAGTGCTGTCTTCTTTGTAGTAAGAAATCCCTTTTTTGGAGCCGAACCATATTTTACCATCTTTGGTTTGGTGGATAGCGGTGATTTTATTGTGACTTAGTCCGTTTTCGTCTGTCGACAGAAATGTTTTGATTTTGCCGCCTGTCATCAGGTTTAATCCGTGTGCTGTTCCAAACCACTTTCGCCCTTTTTTGTCGATTAAAGCACTCCAGACTTTTTTGCTGCTCAGACCTTGTTCGGTAGAGAATACTTCTAGTTGTTTGTTCTTGAATTTAATAACACCATTTTCATATGTGCCGAGCCAAAGTACCCCGTCCTTGTCTTCAACTACCGACATGATGATGTTGTCCTCTAAATCGTCTTTGTCTGTGTAATTCAGAAAGGCTTTCCCTGAGAATTTCAGAACCCCCTTTCCGTTAGAACCAAACCACATATTGCCTTCATTGTCTTTCAGCAGGCAGCGGATGTTATCGAAATAGAGGCCATTTTCAGAGGTGTATTTTTCGATCATTTTTCCTGAGCGAAACTCTTGAATACCGTATTTTGTGACGAACCATGTAGTGCCTTTTGGATCTGTATAGCTCTGTCTTACCCAGTCAGAAATAAGGTCATTTTCACCCGTGTAGTTTACCACATTGTTATTGTCGATATTAAATACCCCTTTTCCGAAGGTTGAAACCCATAAACTTCCATTATGAGATTTGGAAATGTGACTAATTGAAGTGTCCAGAGCAGGGTTTGAAAAGCCGTATATAGCTTGATCTTTATAGAAGTTGAGTCCTTTTTTGGTGCCAATCCAAATTTGACCATTGGGCTCTTTATAAATGGATCTTACATTGTTGCTTTTAAGGCCTTTTGAAGTATTGATGCAACTAAAACCGTCATCGGTTTTTATGACAATCCCTAAATCGTCTGTGGCAAACCACATAGCTCCGTCGTCAGATTGTTCAATAGAAGTGATTTTGCTTGAGGCGTATTTTTCTTCAAAAGGAATCTGAATAAATTCATTTCCATTATACACACTCACGCCTCCTACAGATGCAATCCAGAGTTGTCCTTTGTTGTCAATAAATAAGGCATTGACCTGGTTTCTGTACAGACCATCTCGTTGAGAAAAGTTTTTAAAATCCCGCCCGTCAAATCTACTGAGACCGCCGGTTGTTCCAAACCATAAATAACCATTTGGGTCTTGTGCCATGGCAAGCACCTGGTTTTGCGCCAGACCATTTTCAACCGTATAGTTGATGAAATTGTATTCCTGTGACCGTCCGTAAGAACTTATTAAGAGCAGTAGGAAAATTGAGAAAAGTCTCATTCAATAATGTCTAAAGAGATTTTACAGTTGTTAAAAAGGTGCTTAATCTGTTTCGGGCAATTGGTAATCTTGTGCCGTCATTCAGAACTGCGAAATGGCCATCTTCACTCAGGTATTCCTTCAAAACATCCATGTTGATGATGTGAGATTTGTGAATTCTGAAGAATTTTCCCGTGTCAAGCAAGCCTTCATAAACCTTCAGAGTTCTCGTGTCAAGATATCTTGATCCATCGTTGAAGTATAGCGTGGTACAGTTTCCGGAAGCTTCCAGATTCCTAATCTCATTGTCCTCTACAATTTTAAGTCCCTTGGTATGAGAAATTGTGATTCTGTTTGAAGGCCTGTTGTTTTTCAGACTATCAGCTAAATGAGAAATGATGTTATTGTAATCATTGAAAGTGGTTGGGTTTTCATCCAGACTTTTCTTGGCTTCAATTAGTTTGCCTACGGAAGTCTTTAGATCGTCAATGTCGACCGGCTTTAGTACATAATGAACAGCATTTGCGTTGAAAGCTTTGATGGCATAATCTTTAAATGCGGTAACGAAAACGACCATGAAGTCTCTTCTCTCTATCGATTCTAGTAGCTCAAAGCCTTCAGCTCCGGATGGCATTCTTATGTCAAGAAAAACAACTTCCGGTTTAAGTTTTTCAATTAGCTCCTTGGCTTCACGAATATTTCCTGCATCACCAATTACTTCTATTTCCGGACAGAAATCTTCCAATAAAATTTTGAGATTCTCTCTTGCCAAATCTTCATCATCTACTATTAACGATTTTAATTTCATCCCTCACTTTTTAAATGTTCTTTCTCAATATAGCAATATGTAAAGATAAACGATCTTATTGGTTTATTTAGGAATCCAATTTATTGACTGAATGGTGATATTTATTGAGTAAAGTGTGTTTCTGTATCCCTTTGCTATCAATGCTTTCATGGTTTTTTGGTTTTTCGATAAATCAGCATTGTTTAGGTACAATTGTATGATTTTGACATGTATATTTTAAATTACATAATAATCTCATTTACAAATTATTAAGTGTTATGTTTGTTGTGTTTTCTAGGTAATATTGCTTGTTTTTGTGTTTTTTAAGTTTTCATCACTAAAAACAATATTTTATTAATTGATTAACAGAATTTTAGTTGTTTTCATTGTTGGTTTGACATGTATAATTATGTTGTTATGTGAGCTGAAAATTTTAAAACTTCAATTTAGATTTACGTAAACAATAGTAAAAATTGATGTTTATGAAGAAGTTCACAAGTCTACTCGTTCTACTACTACTTATCATGATGAAATCCTGGTCAAGAGAAGGACCGGCTACACAGAAGAAAAAACTGATTTTATCTAAACGAGCTACTACTTGTGCGCCTGCGACTGCGCGAACACAACTTGAGGTGAATAACGTACGTGCGCTCCTGGAAACAGGCGGACGTATGTGGCAAGACAGGTCTACAAGTAATGCTTCCTACGAAATTCCAATTGGATCGGGAAATACAGCGGTATATTCAGGTGCGCTTTGGATGGGAGGAGAAGATGCCAATGAGCAGCTTAAGATCGCGGCGGCAACTTTTGGTAACGGAAATGATTATTGGACAGGGCCTTTGGCGGATGGAACGGCTTCAACAGACCCTATAACTTGTGAAAAGTATGATAAATTCTTCACCATTTCCAGAGCTGAGGTAGAGCAATTTAAAGCTTGGTGGGAATGCCAGGCGGATCCCGCATGTGATGAAAATGAAGCATTTCCAGGATATCAGGTTCCAAAATCAATTACTGATTGGCCTGGAAATGGGGAGCCAGGATTTAACTACTTTATGGCGCCTTATAAAGATGTAAATCAGAATGGCGTGTATGACCCTTCTAATGGTGATTATCCCTATTACGATATTGATGGCGATCTGTCGTGTCCTAAAAGACGAGAAGATCCGGGAACATTATATGGTGACAAAACTTACTGGTGGATTTTTAATGACAATGGAAACGTCCATACAGAGTCTGGTGGTTTTCCAATTGGAATGGAGGTTAAAGCTCAGGCTTTTGCTTTTGCCACAAATGATGAGTTAAACGATATGACTTTTTATAATTATGAATTAACTAATCGTGGTACAACGACACTTTATGATACTTATTTCGCTCAATGGATAGATCCGGATTTGGGTTGTTCAGGTGATGATTATGTGGGGTGTGATGTTCAAAGAGGTCTGGGATACTGCTATAACGGAGACGCCGTGGATGATGCGAATTGTAATGGGGCTTTGCCATATGGAGCTAACCCGCCAGCGATTGGTGTCGACTTTTTTGAAGGACCATATAAAGACGACGATGGAATTGATAATCCAGGTCCAACTAAAGACAACAACTATTTTGTGTCATACAATGATGCCATTGCCGGAGACGGGATTACTTACAAGGGAATGGGAATTGGTTATGGAGATACCATTGTAGATAATGAACGTTTCGGAATGAGAAAGTTCATGTACTATACAGGTGGTTCTACGCCATCAGTATATGGTTTTCCTCAACAAGATCCGGAAGCAGGAAACCCGGTTGAACACTACAGATACCTACAGGGCTTGTGGCAAGATGGAAGTCCTCTCGTATATGGAGGTGGTGGATATGTTGGAAACCCGGGAGCTCTGGGTAACATTCCTTGTGATTATGCTTTTCCGGGAGATTCAGATCCTCAGGGATTTGGAACAGGTGGAGCAACGAACTTGTTCGACTGGACGGAAAGCAGTAACGGGGGAGGGTCGCCAACGCCAGAAGGTGACAGACGTTTCTTGCAGTCAGCCGGACCATTTACTTTGGAGCCTGGAGCTAAAAACAACATCACGGTTGGTGTGGTGTACGCGAGAGCCAATGGCGGGAGTCCTTTTGCTTCTGTGGAAAAATTGAGAATTGCAGATGACAAAGCACAGGCTTTATTCGACAATTGCTTCCAAATTATGGAAGGGCCCCATGCGCCAGACGTTACCATCGAAGAAATGGACAGAGAGCTTATTTTGACTTTAAGCAATCGTGCAGGTTCAAATAATATGAATGAAGACTATGCGGAAGTTGATCCGTTTTTACCGGAAACCTTGATCGATAATGCCGGAAATACTTACCAGCCAGATCCTGTATACAGATTCCAGGGATACATTGTTTATCAGTTGAAAAATGCCAATGTATCTGTGAATGAGTTGGGAGATATCGACAAGGCCAGAGTGGCTTTTCAATGTGATATTAAAGATGGTGTGGCCCAATTGGTAAACTTTGAGTTTGATGATCAGGTTGGATTTGGTGTGCCGGTTGAAAAAGTAAATGGCGAAGACGAGGGCATTAAGCATGCGTTCAGTCTTAAAGAAGATTTATTTGCCGAAGGCGATACACGATTGGTAAACCATAAAACCTATCATTATATGGCCATCGCCTATGCACATAATGAATACAAACCATATAGCCCGGTTGATCCAAATTTCTTCGACGGACAACAACAACCTTTCATTTCGAGTAGAAAGGCATTGGGAGGTGCAATCAGAGCCCATAAAGCCATTCCGCACATTCCGGCACCAGAATTAAACGGAACTTTGGTAAATTCTGAGTTCGGTGATCGTCCGGAAATTACCAGAATAGAAGGTGAAGGAAATGGGGCAATGGTTACCAGGTTTACAAAAGGATCGGAAGACTATATCGTAAACAATTACGCAATGAATCATCCGGTCTATCAGAAAAATCTTGGACCTGTTGATATTCATGTGATCAATCCATTGAATGTAGCTTCAGGAAATTTCCAGCTTAAATTCTTAGAAGATGGAAGTGGTCAATTATCAAATAATTCTCCATGGGAATTAACCAACCTGACAACAGGAGAAGTGGTGAATTCCGATCAGTCTATTTCCGCAAATAATGAGCAATTAATACCTGAATGGGGAATAGCAATTCAGATTTCAGAACCAGATTATGTGGACAATAATAAGTACACAGATTTGGTAAGCAGCAGTATCGAGTTTAGCGATCCGAGTAAGGCCTGGTTAACAGGTGTATCAGATCAGGACAACAATACTTTTGAAAACTGGATTCGTATCGGTACGCAGACAAATCCACCATTTGAGGATTTCCCTCAATTGAATTTGTCCAACGATTTTGAGAGTATTGTAGATGGAACCTGGTCGGCATATAAGGCCATTGCGGATACGACAAACAGTCCGGCTCCAGGAAATTTATATACTGGATCAAGTGCTACTATGAATGTGACTGATTACAACAGTGTTGACATTGTTATAACCAGTAACAGAGATTTATGGACCAGATGTCCGGTAATTGAAATGGCCGAAGATCCTAATTTGGTAGGAGGAACGCTTAAAGGGCGAATGGTTAACGAGCCATCCGTGGACAAGTTTGGAGACTCTGATGGCACAGGTAGCGGAATGAGCTGGTTCCCGGGATATGCAATCGATCTTGAAACAGGTGAGAGATTAAACATGGCTTTCGGAGAGGATTCCTGGCTAGGGCTCGACCGTGGGAAGAAGATGATGTGGGACCCATCTCCAAATGTATATAGAGGAGTTGGAGAAGTTGTTCTTGGTGGTAAGCAGTTTGTTTATGTCTTCAAGAACAGAGAAACGCAAAACCCTGTTTTCCTGGGCGCATACGACGGTGGAAATAACATTGAAAACATGATGAGTACGGATCCGTTTACGGCCTGGAGGTCTTGTATGTGGGTAGGTATGCCAATTTTGGCAGACGGACATGCACATTTGGAGACGGATGTGAGAATCTCAATCCACCTGGCCAAACGTCATAAGGAAAGAACCGTGACCGGAGAAAACAATGGTTTACCAATGTATGGCTTCAATCTAGATGGTTTGGCTACCCAGACCGGGATAGATACAACTGCAGAAAATGCCTTAAGTATTATCAATGTTGTTCCAAACCCGTACTATGCATACTCTCAGTATGAGAACAATAGATTGGACAACAGGATCAAGATCACAAATCTACCGGATAAATGTACGATCAGAATCTATTCGGTTGGTGGTGCTTTGGTAAGAACTCTGACGAAGGACTCTCCGATTACGCATGTAGACTGGGATCTGAAAAACAACAAAGGCATTCCGATAGCGAGTGGAGCTTACATCATTCATGTAGATGCGCCGGGTATTGGAGAACGTGTCTTAAAATGGTTCGGGACCATGAGGCCGCCTGACTTAGAGAACTTCTAGTCCGTTTTATGAGAGGTTGAACTCGATAAAACCCCCGCTACTTTGGAAGTATACAACCAACTAGGTAAACTTCTCATTGTAAAGCAACCCAAATCAACAATAGCCATGGTGGATGTGTTCGTACTTCCGGCGGGGTTATTTTATAAAAGTGATGAATGATGACGGAAATGTCATGGTTCACAAAAGGGTAATTGAATCAAATACCGTTCTGGAGAATTTCGGAACAGTACCGTACAAAAAAGGCGAACATACATGTTCGCCTTTTTTAAGTTTCATATTCTCGTTTAAGAAATTTGTTGAGGACCTATCAAGATATATATTCACTAGGGGTACATCCAAATTCGGTTCGAAAAGAACGAGTAAAATAGGATTGGCTGCTAAAACCAGTCATGTAGGCAATCTCCTTGAGTGAGTATCTCTCACTTTTTAGAAAATCAATGCTTCTATGAAGTCTATAGTGCCTTATATAATGATTGATGGAGCGGTTTGTAAGGGCTTTTAGTTTGCGGTAGATTTGACTCTTACTCATGCCTAACTCTTTTACCAATAATTCAAAGTTTAACTTGTTGTCACTTAAATTGGCCTCTAAAATTTGATTAAGATGTGCCATAAATTCTAAATCAAGTGGAGATAAACCAGACTTTTCGTTGTTTTCAGGTATTTCTGAATGAGCTTTCAGGAAAAAATCGCGCAAAGTATGACGTAATTCGACCATTTTTTCAATTCTCAAGAAAAGCTCATCTTGATTAAAAGGTTTTGTTAGGTATACATCCGCACCAACTTCAAGGCCTTCTAATTTGCTTTGTAAGGATGTTTTGGCAGTAAGCATAATTACCGGAATGTGACAGGTAATTTGGTTTGACTTAAGCTCTTTGCACACATCAAACCCATCTTTTACGGGCATCATTACATCTGTAATCACGATATCCGGTATGTTCTCAATGGCAAGCTTGATGCCTTCTTCTCCATTAGTTGCTACAGAAACCTTGTATGTAGATTGCAACATGTGTTGCATGTATTGCCGCAGATCATCATTGTCTTCTATTACCAAAATTTCAAGATCACCATGAGAAGTTGTTTTCTGGGGAAGATGTAGCTCGTTTGTGTTCAAGTTGTCAGTCTCCACATTATTGTGAGCAGGAACATACAAAGGGGTGGTTGCATTTTGAATCAAGGGCAGTGTAAAGGAAAATATGGTGCCCTGATTTTTATTGGGTGTTGCTGATATGTTTCCTCCCATCAATTCAACAAGTTCCTTGCACAAGGCTAAACCAATCCCTGTGCCTTCTTGCCTTCTTGTGCTTGAACCATCAACCTGATAAAAACGATCAAAAATTTGATTCGCAGCAGTTGATGGAATGCCTACTCCAGTATCGGAAATTTGAAAAACAAATTCACTAGAATTAAGCCTAATTTCTATATTAACATGGCCATTTTCTTCTGTAAATTTGAGGGCATTGGATAGTAGGTTTCGGAGTACTTTTTCGAGCTTATCAGGATCAAAATCACATTCATATTCGCTTACCTCAAAAGAGTGTGTCAAGCTTATTTTTTTTCGTTTGGATTCAAGATGAAACGTCTCTATTGTCTTTTTGCAGTAACTGATAATATCACCTTTATGTAATTCTATTTGCATTGAGCTACTTTCTAATTTGGCTAAATCAAGAAGTTGATTTACAAGTCCCATGATTTTTTTACCGCTCCTTTCTGCAATCATTAAATCCTCTTTGTGTTCCGGACTCACTTCTTTCATGACTTTCTCTATTGGCCCAAACATTAACGTTAATGGTGTCCTGAATTCATGTATAACGTTAGACACAAAGTTGGTTTTTAGCGTGTCAAGTTCCTTTAGTTTTTTCGCTTCTTCCTCTTCTCTTCTTAGTCTTTCCGTTAACTTAATTCGTCGTGTACGCAGGAATAAAAAGCTTCCTATAAGCAGAATAGCAATTATGGCGTATAGAGTGTATGCCCACCAAGTAGCCCACCAGGGTGGAGACACTACAATCTTTAAACGGGCTTCTTCAGACCAAATTCCATGGTTGTTGCTGGCTCTTACCCTCAGTATATAGGTGCCTGGTGAGAGGTTAGAATAGGTGGCTGAGGTATTGTTTCCCATATTCACCCAGCTGTTATTGACGCCTTCTAGTTTAATCTGATATTTATTGGCTTTCGGGTCGTGAAAATCTAAGGCAATGTATTCAAAGGAGAGGGTATTTTGATTGTGGCTTAGATGGAGTTCTTTAGAACGGAATACATCAATGCCTTCATGGGTGGCTCTGTCGTTGATTTTTACATTTGACAAGTATATTTTGGGAGGGATGTCATTTAACTTAATTTCTTCAGGGTAAAAGGCATTCAGTCCGTTCATGCCTCCGAAATAAAATTTTCCGGTTTCATCCTTAAGGTAAGAGAAGGTATTGAATTCACTACTCTGTGTACCATCTTGTTTGCCAAATCTTAGGCATTTCCCACTTTTTTTATGATATCTTGTTATTCCTGAATTGCTGGAAAACCAGAGGTGTCCGGAACCGTCATCAAAAATACCATATATTACATTGCTAGCCTGGTCTATGCCATGCTGAATGCAAGGAGATATTTTCCCAGAAGCGACATCTAATCGAAACAATCCCGCTCCTTTGGTGCCTATCCAAACTGTTTCTTCAGGTTCGGATGTTCTTTCCATACATAGAATTCCTACACGGTTTAACTCTGTGCCTAGTTGTTCGAAGGCACCTGTACCAGGGTCAAACTTGAAAATGCCCCAGGCGGTTCCGATCAGGAATTTTCCTTGTTTGGTTTCTAATATGCAGGTTACATGGAGCTCGTTGTCATTACTTTTTTGACTAACAAAGGGATATGTTTTCAAAACACGGCCATTGAGATCCATACTAATAATCTCATAAATACTTGCCATCCACAGGAGACCATCGCGCGACTTAAATAGCACGTAATTCGAGAGGTCTGGAATGGAACTCTCCGTTCTCACTTCTTCTATCACGTTTCCTACAGAATCTATTCGCTTGAAGGCATTATATCTGTTATTTTCATCATTGGGATTTACACCCGTTCTAATCCAAATACGTCCAGAGTCATCTTCTACCATGGGAGTTCGAATACCAAAAGTTTGATTATTGGAGTTTGTATTTAGCTCGTGTCCGGTCCAGATTTTTCCATTCTTATCCTTAAGAAGATTGTATAACACTTGTCCATGATGAGAGTGATTGAAGGCCTGTTGCAAAGGGCTAATTGTAGCGATACCCAGTCCGTTAAGACTAAACCATAAAAGACCGGACCTGTCTTGATATATCTTTGATATCAACCCCAGTGATTTTTGATATACCAGGTCTTCACTTTTAGGATGATCAACATGACTACTTTCTATTTTAATCACAGATCTATTGAATAACAACCAGGCATTTCCCAACTTATCTATGGTAACGGATCTTAATCCATATCGAGCCACTCCGTAATTGGGGCACATGGGAAAATCTAATTTGCGCGAATGTTTGCCATCAAAAATGAGCATTCCAACATGTCCGGCAATCCAGTAATCTCCATTTGGGGCCTTGTAAAGTTTCGTGAAACTGTGATTTTTAGGTGAAGAGTCTTTCAGCAAATCGATAGATACTGCGGGTTCTTGTTCCCATTTTCCAAGGTTTTTTATGTGTCCGTAGTATAAGCGATCATGAAGAAGCAGTGTCATTTTTCCACTTGCTTCCAGGTTCAAATCATAAACGTATTGAGTTGTCTGGGGTAATGGGATTGAGTCTATCTTAAAATTCCCGTTGTTCCTTTTAACGTGATATATAAACTGTCCTTTGCAAAGTGCAAATACATCATCGTTTGATCCAAGTTTGATGTCAAAAACCTGACTGGCACTGATATTTATCTGTTCAAATATAGATTGACGAGCATGATAATAGCACAGCCCACCTTTTTTAACGCGGAGCCAAAGATTTCCTTGCCGACTCTGGATTATCTGGTTAACACCCGTTTTTGGGAAAGAAGTGCTGTCGTTTTGAATGTGCCGCAGTATTTTTATGGAACGGCCATCATATCTGTTTAAGCCGTCAGAAGTTGTGAACCACATAAAGCCCAATTCGTCCTGACAGATATCTTCCACAAAGCCTTGAGACAGGCCTTCGTTTGTAGTTAGTCGTGGTTCTATCAAGTGTTGTGCACTTATGCTTGAATAGAGTAAGCACAACAATGAAAACAAATTAAACTTAGTGAGCATTTTTATGGCTGCAAGGATAATTAAATATCCTTAAAGCCATTATGAAAAGACCCTATATTGTTGGATCAGGTTTAGTAGTATTTGTTCAAATTTTTGCACTATTTATTCAGCGCATGTAGTATTTAAGTATGGATTTACTTCTGGAGAATGATTGTACTCTGGTGTGTGAAGTTGTTATTGGCAAATCTGAAAATGTACTGTCCGGCTGGAAGGTGTGAAAGTGAAATTTTGCTCAGTGGCTCTTCCGTTTGTTGTTCATAAACTACACGCCCAACCATGTCATATAATTGAATATGATAGGGACCTTCTTCCGGAATTTGAGACAAGTTTAATATACCGTTACTTGGGTTGGGGTAAATTTCCATGTTAATAGAGGGTTCGATAAAAACTGTTTCAATAGAACTGTATGTCCATTGACCGTCAAAATCTGTTTGCTTAAGGCGGTAAAAAGATCTGCCTGAATATGGGTCTTCATCGATTGCTGAATAATTTTTCAATGAAGAAGAGTTGCCAGCACCAGGAATGGCTGCTACTCCTTCCCAATTCTCTCCATCCTTTGAGCGTTCAACGGTAAAGTAATTGTTGTTTTTTTCGGAAGCAGTGGTCCATTCAGTTTTAACCGATCTGTTTATTGGCTCGGCTGTAAAATCGAGTAACTCTATTGGTAAAACCACAATGCCTGTTTCGTAATATAGATGCCCATTAAAGTTTCTTACGTTAAAGGTAAGGCCAAAAGGATAGCTCTTTCCAATTCCTTCATATACTGTAAGGTTAGCGTCAGACGCTAAGAAGTTGCCCACTGCTGTGCCATCTGTGTATGTCGTGCCGCCACCAAAATCATTGGTAACATAGAAAGCAACGGTTTGGCCAGCCAAGATGGGAACAGTAAATGTTATTGGGATATATGTTGGCACATTGTTTCCCGCTGAAGTGAGACCAGATGTACTCCCCAATAAAGTCCAGGCGGCCGCGTTGTTTTCAGAGCCAACATGGGTCCCTGTTTTATAGTATATTTCATAGTTGGCCGTTGTACCAGCGTACAAGTTGGATTCTATGCAGGTAATTGTCACATCATTTGTTGCTGTAACATCAAACATGCACCCGCGTTGCCCATTGTTAGAATTATAGGGCGTATTCATGTTAAAAGTAGCAAGACATTGAGCTTTTGAGCTTGTAGAAAACCAAACAGACAAGATGAAAACAAAGGCTCTTAAATAGAATGGATAGGATAGTGTCCTCATGTATAATTTTAAAGAGGCAAAATTCCTTAAAAGCTCATACCTTGAGTTTCCCTATTTGTTCAAATCATGTTCCTATTTATTCAAAATCTCCCAATAAAGGGCATAAAACCTTTATGCAATTCTGTGGATTATCTGACCACCAGTTTTTTGTTTATTTGACCTGCATTTGTCTTTAAGGAAACAGTATACAAGCCACTGGCAATCCCATTCAGGTCTAACTTAAGTATTTGTTTCGAGTTTTTGACCATCGTCTTCTGAATGAGTTTTCCTGTAGCATCCATAATCTCAATAGATGAACAGTGATAAACGCCCAGGTCATAATCTATTGTGACCTCACCATTTCCAGGGTTAGGATAAATTAGGACCTTGCCGCCCAATTTGTCATCATCTATACCCAAACCTTCAATGTCTATATTGATATCGTCCAAAGCCAGATCACTTTCCCAGCTCGATCCTGTGATGCCTCTGAATCTAAGTTGAATGGTGAGCCCATTGTATGCATTCAGATTAACGATTTCCTGAAACCAGTTATCACCCTTGTCTCCGGAAAGAGGAGTCATCACATCCAAATGCCATGTTGTTCCATCAAAAACATCTAAATGCAAATCTCCCATATCGCTTCCGAACATATGGTACCAAAATGACAATTGAGTTGAAGCAGCATTGCTCAAATCAATACATGGAGAAAGCAACTGGGCTTCCTGACCATTACATCCATTTGAAGCTTCAAGATATATATAGTTACCAGATGAATTACCCGTGGTGTGATCTACATCCGGGCCACTATTGTTAGTTGGCGTCCCATCATTGTCTACACGCCAGTCAATGTCGTCTTCACTTGAATTATTGGCATTTCTCCAGCCATTTCCAAGCGCACAAACTTCCAGCTCACAATCTGAAGCAGTTCCGCAGGTAGAGAAACTTTCGAAATCTTCAGTCGCAGGGAAAGTATTGACGGTAGTTCCACCATAATCCAGACTTAAAAATACACTGTCGTTTACGGGGTTGCTGTCCATGGCATCTACCCAAATTTTCATGGGATAAGTTCCGGTAGTAGTTAGATTAATTGGTGTTGAGAAGGTGAAATTGGCAGCCTGGCCTGGGATTAATGTCCCTGTAAAGGTTTCGCTCACCACACCCTGACCAGAAATTTCATACTTACAGTCAAAATTGCTTTGTGGTGTCTGTCCGTAGTTGACAATGGTTATCTCAACCGGTGTGTTGTCGAAAGAGCAGGCCTGTGTAACAGCAGGGGAGAGGAGTTCGAAAAGGGCCAAATCATCAGGAGATGAACAGTTCAAAGCTCCGGAGCCGTCGTAGTAAATTGCAATGGCACGTCTACCTTCTGTACTTGGATTATTTTGCGGGATAGCAGATACCGAAATCCAATGCTCAATGTTGATATTTGCTGGCACCTGAAATACGTTAGAGGTTGTGGTTCCAATGGAATCC
The DNA here is from genome assembly GCA_965230535.1 of Parvicellaceae bacterium. Lineage (GTDB taxonomy): Bacteria > Bacteroidota > Bacteroidia > Flavobacteriales_D > JAUILH01 > JAUILH01. The sequence goes on from OZ246009.1 coordinate 224,293, forward strand.
ATGTACATGTTTCCAAGAAGGTAAACAACATAAGCACTTGCATCAGGAACGGTATCCCAGGTAATGGCAATGTAGCCGGGACAAACTTGAGAAACAGTAATATTCTGAGGTGTTTCAATGATAGAGAAGTTGGCATCAGAATCGTCTGAATTACCCGCTCTTCTCACACGAACTTTACATAGTCCCGACACGGTTGATGGTACAGTCCAGTCGTAAGATCTGTCGTTTCCTGATACTGAAGCAATGGGTGTCCAGTTGCTGCCATTATCTACAGTATATTCCAAATCAAAATTTCCTGTATTACTATAAGCATCCCAGAATATACGTTCAGTTTCTCCGGGCACGAAACCTTCTCCCGAATTTGGGTAAATAACTGTGATGTCGTCATAAATAAAACGGTAAACCACATAATATCTTTGTGGTCCCTGAGGCACATCAAAACCATTTACTGAGATGTTGAGATTTCCTGCGGTTGGATTCAAGATACTCACCTGTTCCATGTTGTTGAGGTGGTCAACGCCGGTTGTTGCAGGCGCACTTAAATTTGCCGCATTTGGTGTAGGATCAAGTACCCACGGGAGGTGAACCGTTCCATTGTCAACTTCCAGATCCAAATCATTAACAAGAGCAGTTGTGGCCACAGGGTTACCTTCATAGTCGCTCCAGTAAAGCATAATTTTAACTTCCTGAACACCTGCAGGAACATTCAAAGTATAGTTGTCTGTATCAAATTGGGTGATGTCGTCAGAGAAGTACTGATTGTTCTCAATGATTTCCAATGCATTTTTCGCGTTAACACGCCCCCATCCAAATTCAAAATCAGGGCCAACATTTCCAAGATCGTCCGCAGAATTTAATAAGCTCGATTTTAGTAAGGCAGATTCCGGATTGTTTCCGCCATTGAAAGATCTGTAAGCCTGATAGAGTTGTGCCAAAACTCCTGAAATTCCTGGTGCCGCTGCAGACGTTCCTCCTCCGGGACTGTAAAGATTGTTGGGATCAGTAGATATTTGTCCATTCCCATGCGCGGTAATATCAGGTTTAATTCTGCCATCCATTGCCGGACCTCTGCTGCTGCTGGCTGCCAAGCCTTCGTCTCTTTCCATGTTTGCAGTGGCGATCACGTTTTTACCTTGCTTATGTCCACCGGTAATATTCCCCCAGCCCGATCCGGCACCATAACCACAGTTGCTTCCACCACTATTTCCACAAGAAAAAACCTGAATTAAAGAGGGGTTTTGTCTAATTTCCTGATCAACCTGGTTGCTTAAACCAGTATAGCCTGCATTACACCCGTCTCCATATGAAGAAGAAAAAATCATGACATCATCATTTTGATGAAGTGTGACTGTATTTGGTAAGCTTCCTGAATATTGTCTGATCCATAAGAAGGCGCCTTTTGCCATTCCTTCGTTAATAGGGTTAAGGTTTCCGGCGCCACCTAAAATACCTGCTACCATATCTCCATGATCTCCTGTTTGGTCACCAGCCACATCTGTTTGATCAGTACGGCCGGTAAAGTCAATATGCGGACCAACTTCACCATCATCATTCACTGCCACACTTACACCTGTTCCGTCAAATTTAGGTCCTAAAGGATCGTTGTGATTGATGCTGCTTGATCTATGGAGGGCTCTGCCCAAATTGTCTTCCGGACGTAACTCCTGAAGTAAAACATCAACTAGCTTCACTTCTTCAATACTTGTAATTTGGGGGATATCAGATTCTGAATAATTAAATACGATTTGATTTAAATGGCGATTGAATTCCAGTACATCAGCTCCCAGATTCAATGCAATTTGCCTGATTTTCGTTTCACTGACATCTTCGAAAAATCTGACAGTTAGTAGCAACTCATTGTCCCCATTATAATATCCTGATTCAAGGCCTTTTTCGATCTGAGGGTTCACTTTTAAAGTGTGAAAAATAGGCGTGATGCTAAAAATGTTTTTTCCTAGTAGTTGTCTGCGGTCAAAATTTGAAGGGAACCTAACGAAATAGGCATGTTTTGGAATATAATCGTAGAACTTGAGTCCCAAACGCTCGAGTGATTCTTTGGTTTTCTGGCTTGGCGTTTCAAAGAATTGAACGAGTTGATAAGAACCGTGGGAAATCCCGTTAACAAAGCTCTGGAGGTTGTTTTTTAATTGAATATCGCCACTCCCAAGAGTTAATTTTGGAGCAGTGTTTTGTGCATTCGTTTGAATGGAGCAAGCCAGCAGCAGTCCGCTTGCAATGAGTAGTATCCTGATCATAAACCTAAATTGTGCGTTACCAATTTAGTGTAAACTGGAGAGACCATGACAACGAAAAGTCAGAATATGTCGGATTTCTGTCATTTTGTTGAATTTTCAGGTCATTTTATCCTTTTTTATGGAGAAAAACGGTCCGTTTAAACCAAAAAACGGTCATTTAATCAATCAATCTCCTTTTTTTGATCCAAGTTTTTCTGGCCTTCGTATACCAATATATGTTGGATTAATACTTGAGGAGATGTGTGAAATAGACTTACTTCACGACTCTGCCACTAGTTCACTTAAGATTCAATATAAATCAAATTCTGCTGTTGTTTTTTATGATTTATGTGATGAAGGAGGCAGAGTCATTACTACTGGGAAGCTAGATAATGGAGAAGCAATTGTTTGTACAAAAGCTTTATCGAATGGTGTTTATACCATTTTCGTCGTCGATGGTTCCGAGCTAAAGAAAACAAACTTTAGACAAAAAAGCCCCGATAATTAATTGTCAGGGCTTTTTTCATTCAATGATTACTTGTTGATGATCAATTTTTCGTTGATAACTGTATTGTTGATCGATATTCTAATTGAGTAGATTCCTGAAGCCCATTGAGAGGTATTGATAAGTTCAACACCATTGCTGTATTGTCTGGAATTATACACCAGCTTACCAGCCGCTGAATAAATCTCAACCTGCCCCTCACTTTCTAAATCACTTTGAACAGATAGCTTGATGTAATCTTTAGCCGGATTAGGATACACTACAACTGATTCGTTGCCTGCCTTTTGGAAGAAAACTGATTTCACATCAGATTCAGAAGAGGTCTGATCATAATCGTATTGTACCAGTTTGTAGTAGTTCCACCCGTTAACGGGCTCGGTGTCAACATCCACATAGTGCAAGGTTGATGATGAGTTTCCGGCACCGGGCTGACTGAGGATTTCGAAGAAGGTGTTTCCATCAGTTGACTTCTCTATCACAAAGTAAGCATTGTTGGTTTCTGAAGCGGTTGTCCATCCTAGATCTACCGTATTGTCATTTTTATGAGCTTCAAAAGAAATCAATTCAATAGGTAAAGGATTGATGTTTAAATCCGCGGTAATGGACCCAAAAGTAAAAGGGCTGTAATTACTTATTGCATTTGCAGTGATTCTTCCAACCGCTCCGGCTGTAATGGCATCTTGTCCGTAATCTTCCCACCAGGAATTTCCATTGTCGTAATGTGCAACAACCAAATCAGAGTTAAACGTATTGATGAAACTTCTGGCTGCATCTTTCCAATGAAGTGTCACGTTTGCCGTTACGGCTCCGGATGGTGTTAAATCCCAATATTCAATGTCACTTCTATATTGTAGTAAATCTGCTCCACCTTTAACGCTTGAGTTGGCATGCGCAGTAAAGAAATATTGGGCATCAAAATTTGTAGAGCCGCTTAAATTATCGACTTCAATTGGTGCCCAAACGCCTTGATCTCCAACAGGGAATTCGAAATCCTGAGCGCCTTCTTTTCTCACGACTCCGTCTACATGACTTGCATCCGATTGAGCTGTCGCATCCGCACCAGAACTAAAAATCACCAATTCTGCTGCTGCCGGATTAACCACACCATCGTTGAATGTCATTAGGTTAGCTATGCGCATATTGTCGTTTAGTGTTAGGCCTGTGGCGTTCGTATTTTGCATCACTACGTTATGAAATGCTTCTTCCGTTCCTCCGGAAGTCAGTTGTTGATTTCCCGACCCATCAAAAGTCACGGTTCCTGAGTGTTCAATGAATGTATCGTCATTGGTCCAGTTTCCAAACAGATTGATGCTTCTGTTGCTGCTTGTCACATCAAGTGCGCCATTACTAATATTAAGATCACCATTTAAATCCAGATTATCAGCTAAGGATACGCTTGTAGCGCTGCTCGCAGACTCACCGCTTACCACGATATTATCAAATCTTCCCTGGTCATTTCCACCATTGTTGAAGATGTATACGATCACTTGTATAGTACTTCCCGACAAACCTGAAACGGTAGCTGTAGTTGCGGAGAATAACCCGCTTTGTATCCCGTTGGTCAAAGCAATTTCTGCGCCGCCATCTAAGGAGTAATAAGCATGAACATAGTCTGAACCATTGTCGTAATTGGCTTGTCTTAAATCTACACTTACACTAACATTGCTATAGCCGGTAATGGTAATGCTTTGAGAAACCCATCGGGCTTCATTGTCCATGTCTCTTCCTATAAAACAACGAGAGCCACCCATTGAGGAATTGCTCCTCACCTGAAAATAATCATTTGAGCTTCCGTCGTTTAATCCGCATGAAGACCCAGAAGTACAGTTGGTAGTCCAGGCAGTGGCTCCGGCATCTGTCTCCGTTCCTTGAGATAAATCTTCAAAATCTTCGTTGTACAAAGTGGTTGTAGCTGTGCCGGAAGTTGTTTTGTTCACAGTAAAATTATAAAGGTTATTTCCGTTTGTCTGAATAAAAAAGCTTTCGTCATTTGAACCGGTTTCGGAAGCAACAATGGTTCCTCCTGTTACCGTACTTGAAGTTGGGTTATAATTGATGGCAGGATTTGCACTTGTATTGTCAAAAGCTCCGAGAACATTAATCGTTCCTCCGGTAATGTTTGAGGTGCCTGCTGATACATCAAATTTGCTGCCTGTACTTCCGCTCCCTGAGCCGGTAAAAGCTGCTATGTTCATCACACCTGTTCCTGATACATTCAGGGTTCCACCATCCATGTCCAGTTTATCACTGATGTTCAATGTTCCGGAACTTAAAGTCAATGTACCACCATCCAGATTGTAATCGGTTAGTTCATCAGAAGCAATGGTTCCAATGTTAACCACACCTCCATCTATTAACATGGTTCCACCATCTTGATCAAAGTCGGTGTCACTATTTTCATTTTGATTGAGTGTTCCGGAGGATACTTGAAGCACCCCTCCATTAATGTCAATGATATTATTTGCGTTAACTGTCTCAGCGTCCAACAGGAAAGTTCCTGCATCCATTTGTAATTCGGCATCTATATCCAGATTAATGGCAGAAGTTAGAGTTCCGCCTGATTTGTTGACCACAAAAGTGGAAAAGGTAGTTGGGGTCTGTGTGCCGGAAATGTTCTGAGCGCCTGAACCATTGAAGGTATGCGTGTCGCTTCCATGGGCAAAATTGGTGGCGTTGTTTGTGAAGTTTCCGGCTACACTAAAGTTGCTCCCTGAAGTCTTTGTTCCGCTTCCGGCCAATTCTAAATGCCCGTAGGCCACATTGGTGCCTTTAATGGTTTGAGTGGTACCATAGTAATCAACGGTACTTGTTGGATCTAAGGTATAAGTTCCAAAGTCACTCCATGTGTTGTCTCCACACATTAATCCAATACCACCTATTCTTAGTTCAGCGCCTGCACCTAGTGACAATACGCCTCCTCCAAGGAAATTATCCATTCCCCCATCCGCTAAATCAAGTGTTGAATTTGCGCCTATTGTCAGGTTGTCTTCATAAACGTGTAATCGAGTAGTGGAACCAACCATATTTACGGTAGGTGAATTGGTCACTCCAACGGTCACCGATTCTCCCATGGTATATGAGGTAAGTTGGTCGCAAGTGATGGTTTGTGTGCCTGTACCGTCGTAGGCAAAATTTGGCTCGTCGTTAGGTGTTGTATAGCACCAATTGCCAAAAGTAGCATTGGCGTTGATGGTAACGGTTCCCGGATTTGTAATGTCAGCTTCAAAATGAAAATCCCCATCTCCTGTAGAATTGAAGTCAACATTTCCATTGAAGACGAATCCGGCTCCCGAAGAGCTGGCATCTAACTCAACAAAGTCTGAGTTTGAACCATTGATATATTGAACGCCGGTGAATGTTGCTGTGCCATTGCTCGTTAAGGTAAAGCCGTTGGCATCAATCGTGAAGTATGAAATTCCTGAACCCAGGTTCATTGTAACCGTGAGGTCATTAATTGTGACATTGGCACTCAATGTAATTGTGGCCGCTGCGGTTGCGGGCATGGTTAAATTATCTACCGCCAACAAAGCACCAGAACCAGTCCAGTTGGAAGGGGAATTGAAGTCAGTGCCTGCACCCCCGGCTCCCGCTCCGGTCCAGGTACGGTTAGCACTTATGGCCGGAAGACTTATACATGTAAGGAGCCCAAGAAACAGGCCTCCTTTTAAAATAGAAGTAACTCTTTTCATGGTGTGTGATTATTTTTTGCTACGGATAGCGTTGAATTCTTTTCTCAACCTTAGTTTTTCCTCATGTGGGATGTCGGTAGTTCCTTTGCGTTTGATTACAAAGGCATTAAATTCTTTCATGTAAGCCTGTTTTTCGACTTTGTGATTACCATACGTAGGTTTGGTCTCTTCAATTTGGGGTTGAACTGGTCTGGCTTCCTGTGAAATGGCAGCTACGCAGATGAGTATAGATGATATTAATATTGGCGTCTTCATATATGCTATGTTATTATCGTTAATCGAGTCCTGAACGGCTCAGTTTATTTGGTGCCGAATCCGGAGTTTTAGAAACGCGATGAGGGTTGAAAGGTTATTGAATTTGATCCGAAAGCTACCAGTGAACTTCCGAACGTAATTCAACTATTGGATTCTCAATACAGTATTGATTTTGTGGCGAAAAACCTTGAATTGTTCTATGTGTGGCATGTGTCCACAATTAGAGATTGGATAAATGCTTGAATTCTTGATTACATTTTTCTGTGCTTCAAGCCTATTTAACGGAATGATGGGATCCTGATCGCCACAAATAAAGGAAACGGGAACGTTTATAGCATTTAATTTGTTGATGTAAGATGGCCTGTTTTTCATGGCTACAGAGCAAATCCGCATTGACAAAGGCACATGTGAAAGCGCTGACTTTATATACGTTTGGAGGGTCGTTTGGTGCTTATGAAGATTTTCGGCATGAAACAGTCCCGGAATGGCTTCTCTAACGAAAGCATCATATTTGTTCTCTATTACAACTTCTGCTCTTGTGCGATTTTGCTTCTTCTCATCGGTGTCAGAATCTGCGTGAGACGAGACCAGGACAAGTGATGAAACCCTGGATGGATGGTGTGTGCTTAGTGCGCACGAAACATAACCACCCATAGAGTGTCCAATTAAGGTGGCTGTGTCTATTTTTAGAAAATTGAGCAAGGCAAAGACCTTTTCAGCCATGCTTTCAATTGACTCTTTCGGATTGATATCCGAATTCTCTCCATGTCCGGGTAAATCAATGCAAACACATCTATAATTGTGGGATAAATCTTCTACAAGTTCATCCCACATAGACCTGTTTTCCAGGAAGCCATGTACGAAAATAAGAGCCGGACCACTGCCGTGGTCTGAGTACGGGAGGATTGGTCTATCCATTCATGATGTCTTCAATCTCCTCTGCTTCAATTGGAATGTCTCCCATCAAATTCATTGGTTCTCCGGAAGCTTGTACAACCACATCATCTTCAAGGCGAATTCCCAAGTTCTCTTCAGGAATGTAAATGCCTGGTTCTACAGTAAATGCCATTCCGGCTTCAATTGGTGTGTGCCATAAACCAACATCATGAGTGTCTAAACCAATAAAGTGAGATGTGCCGTGCATGAAGTATTTTTTGTAGGCTGGCCAATCCGGATTCTGATTTTTGATATCCGTTGAATCAATCAGGCCTAGCTTAAGTAATTCGGCTTCCATTAGTTTGCCTACCTCTTTATGGTATTCGCCAAGAAGTGTTCCCGGAACCAGAAGCTTAGTGGCCTCATCTTTTACATGAAGCACAGAATTGTAAACAGCTTTTTGTCGGTCTGTAAACTTCCCTGAGACAGGCACACAACGTGTCATGTCGGAAGCATAGTTGGCATATTCCGCGGCGTAATCCATTAAGATCACATCTCCGGCTTTACACTGAGCGTTGTTTTCAATGTAGTGAAGAACGCAGGCATTGGCACCAGATCCGATAATTGGTGTATAGGCGAATCCATTTGAACGACTTCTCAGGAACTCGTGCATGATTTCAGCTTCAATTTCATATTCCCAAACATCAGGTTCTATAAAATCCAGAACCCTTAAGAAAGATGCATGAGTGATATCACAAGCTCTTTGCATCACATCAATTTCGAGTGGATGTTTGATTGAGCGTACCTGGTGCATAATCGGTGCGCTTTTGTGGTAGGCGTGGGCCGGATAAGTTTTTTGACACCAGTCGATAAAACGATCTTCTCGTGTTTGTACTTCCGTTTTAGCACGTAAATGCTCATTTGTGTTGAGGTAGCAACCTTCCGCTTCAGCCATCAACGTCTTAAAGATGGTTTCAAATTGATCAACCCAATAAACGGTTCGAATGCCTGATGCTTCAAAGGCCTCTTCCTTAGTGTATTTATGTCCTTCCCAAACGGCAATGTGCTCATTGGTTTCCCTTAAGAATAGAATTTCTCTGTGTTTTTCGTTGTGACAATCTGGGAAAACAACCAAAATACTCTCCTCCTGATCAATTCCGGACAAATGTAAAATGTCTCTGTGTTGTTGAAAAGGCATTGTGCTATCCGCACTAATGGGATATATATCGTTAGAATTAAATACCGCAAGACAGTTGCTTTTCATCTGCTTAACAAAACGTTCACGGTTATTAATGTAAAGTGATTTATCTATTGGATCGTACTTCATGTTTTATCTCTTGTGTTCCGAACAAATGTAAGCATTTGCTGTTTTAATTATTACGTAGTAATTGGCAATGATATTTAACTGTCTTATCTAGAAAGGTTCTAAATAACACAAAAAAACAGGACGTACGGGTTTGACCTTTAACTTTGCTTGTAGCTAAATCAAAAAAACTAATATGGCTAACAAAGGTTCAAGTAGCACGTCTATTGGCAGAAAATTAATTATGGCCGCATCTGGTCTGTTTTTGGTAATCTTTCTGCTTCAGCATTTTGTGATCAATTTTACATCTGTTCTCAGTGAGCAGACTTTCAATGAGATTTCACATTTCATGGGGACCAATTTTCTGGTTCAATTCATCATGCAGCCAATTCTAATAGCAGGTGTCATCATTCATTTTATGATGGGATTTACTCTGGAGATGAAGAATTCCAAAGCAAGAAATGTTAAGTATGCCATGAATAAGCCCAACGAAAATTCTACCTGGATGTCCAGGAATATGATTTATACCGGGGCTGTTATTTTAGGATTTTTAGGACTACACTTCTATGATTTCTGGGTGCCGGAAATCGACCTTAAATACGTTCAGGGACTGGAAGGAAGCCCAACAAGATATTACCATGAGTTGGTACACAGATTTGAAGATCCGGTTCGTGTAGCCATTTACTGTGTGAGTTTTGTTCTGCTGGCGCTACACTTAATGCACGGTTTTGGAGCAGCTTTCCAATCGGTTGGTGTTACCAATAACAAGTATAGAACAGGTCTTCAGAAATTCGGAAAAATATTTGCCATCGTGGTTCCATTAGGATTCATTTTTATCGCATTATTTCACCATCTAAATCAATAATTCTCTACAAGTATGAGTCAATTAGATGCCAAAATACCAGAGGGTCCAATTAAAGACAAGTGGACCAACCATAAAAACAAGATTAACCTAGTAAATCCAGCCAACAAACGACTGATCGATATCATTGTAGTTGGATCTGGTTTAGCAGGCGGTTCTGCAGCAGCTTCATTGGCCGAAATGGGCTACAACGTGAAGTGTTTTTGCTTCCAGGATTCTCCAAGAAGAGCACACTCGATTGCTGCGCAGGGGGGAATCAATGCAGCTAAGAACTACCAAAATGATGGCGATTCTACTTACCGATTGTTCTACGATACGGTAAAAGGAGGAGATTACAGAGGACGTGAAGCCAATGTATACAGACTGGCAGAAGTGTCGGCAAATATCATTGATCAATGTGTGGCACAAGGTGTTCCGTTTGCAAGAGAATATGGTGGTCTGTTGGATAACCGTTCTTTCGGAGGTGTACTTGTTTCCAGAACATTCTACGCCAAAGGACAAACTGGTCAGCAGCTATTATTAGGAGCTTATTCGGCCATGAGTCGCCAGATAGGAAAAGGAAAAATCCAAATGTACAACCGTCATGAAATGCTTGAATTGGTATTGATAGACGGAAAAGCAAGAGGTATTATAGCCCGTAACTTAATTACCGGTGAAATTGAAAGACATTCTGCACATGCTGTGGTACTTGGTTCAGGTGGATATGGAAACGTGTTTTTCCTATCAACCAATGCCATGGGATCTAACGTAACGGCAGCCTGGAGAGCACACAAGAAAGGTGCATTCTTCGCAAACCCATGTTACACACAGATTCACCCAACCTGTATTCCACGTTCTGGAGATTATCAATCTAAACTGACATTGATGTCAGAGTCTCTTAGAAACGATGGACGTATTTGGGTGCCAAAGAAAATGGAAGACGTTGAGGCAATCAGAGCTGGTAAGAAGAAACCAACTGACTTGTCTGAAGAAGAAAGAGATTACTATTTGGAGAGACGTTATCCGGCTTTCGGAAACCTGGTTCCAAGAGATGTGGCTTCCAGAGCAGCAAAAGAAAGATGTGATGCCGGTTTTGGTGTAAACGCAACTGGTGAGGCTGTTTATCTGGACTTTAGTTCAGCCATTATGAGATATGGAAAAGAAAAAGCCATTGTCTCTGGTGAAGCCAACGCTTCAGAACAAAGGGTCAGAGAACTAGGCGAGCAGGTGATTGAAGCCAAATATGGTAACCTGTTCCAGATGTATCAGAAAATTACAGACGACAATCCTTATAAAACGCCAATGATGATCTATCCGGCGGTTCACTACACAATGGGAGGCCTTTGGGTTGATTATAACTTAATGACAACCATTCCAGGATGCTACGCAGCAGGTGAAGCGAACTTCTCAGATCACGGAGCAAACAGACTGGGAGCTTCTGCATTGATGCAAGGATTGGCAGATGGTTATTTCGTATTGCCTTATACCATTGGTGACTATTTATCACACGATATTAGAACCGGACCAATCTCAACTGATTCTCCGGAATTTATTGAGGCTGAAAAATCAGTGAACGACAGATTAAGTGCCCTTATCAATAATAAAGGAACCAAGTCTGTAGATCACTTCCACAAACGTTTAGGTAAGGTTATGTGGGACAAAGTTGGAATGGCAAGAAATGCTCAGGGATTAACTGAGGCCATTGCTGAGATCAAACAAATTAGAGAAGAATTTTATAAAGATGTTTTTGTGCCAGGTACCATGGATTCTTTCAATCCGGAACTTGAAAAAGCTGGTAGAGTAGCCGATTTCCTTGAATTAGGAGAGCTATTTGCGAAGGATGCTTTACACAGAAATGAATCTTGTGGTGGACATTACCGCGAAGAGTCAGTTGAGGAAAGCGGAGAGCAGAAAGGAGAAGCCAAAAGAGATGATGTCAACTTTAAGTATGTGGCGGCCTGGGAGCACAAAGGTGAACCAAGTGATGCAGTACTTCACAAGGAAGATTTGGTATTCGAAAACATTGAGTTAAAACAAAGAAGTTATAAATAGAGCAAACGCTCACAATTGATATATTATGGCTGGTAAAGGAATGAACCTCACATTAAAAATCTGGAGACAGAAAGACGCAAACTCTCCGGGTAAGATAGTGGACTATAAGGTGACCGATATTTCAGAGCATATGTCGTTCTTAGAAATGATGGATGTGCTTAACGAGCAATTAGTCAGCAAAGGAGAAGAGCCTGTTGCTTTCGACCACGATTGTAGAGAGGGTATTTGCGGAATGTGCTCTATGTATATCAATGGAGAGGCACACGGGCCAGACAGAGGTGTAACAACCTGTCAGTTGCACATGCGTATGTTCAACGATGGTGATACCATTTATATTGAGCCATGGAGAGCAGCTGCTTTCCCGGTTATCAAAGATTTGGTGGTAGACAGAACAGCTTTCGATCGAATTATGAATGCTGGTGGATTTGTGTCTGTGAATACTTCAGGAAACACGCAGGATGCCAATGCGCTTCCAATTCCAAAAGCAGATGCAGATGACGCATTTGATGCAGCAACTTGTATTGGTTGTGGTGCTTGTGTTGCGACCTGTAAAAACGCTTCAGCCATGTTGTTTGTATCGGCCAAAGTATCTCAGTTGGCTCTATTGCCTCAGGGTAAAGTTGAAGCCAAAGAGCGTGTACTTAACATGGTAGATCAAATGGATAAGGAAGGGTTCGGAAACTGTACTGTTACCGGAGCTTGTGAGGTTGAATGTCCAAAAGGCATCTCACTGACCAACATTGCCAGAATGAATCAGGAATTCCTGAAGGCAAGCGTTACTTCTGACAAGTAGACTAAGACATTCGGTACTCACTTATTTCAAATAAGTGCCCGTCAGGATCTCTGAAAAAACATCTGGTTTCTGATCCATTTACAACCGGAGGTGTAATAAATTCGGCACCCCGATCTTTCAAAATGGCATAAGATTCCTCACAATTTTTTACTCTAATAGTAAAAGAATGACTCACTGAGTCCGGATTTTTCGGTGGCAAAAAATGAGTGTTTGGTTTGTCGTCTGTAGGTCCACCAGGCGTTACGAGCAGAACCCAACTACCCAAAAATTCTAAAACCATAGAATCTCCACCATATTCTCGAAATATTTTGGCGCCTAATACGTCCTCATAAAAGACCTTGGATTTTGACATGTCTGAAACCACCAGAATTGTGGTTAAGGCAGAGTCGACGAAAGGGTTGTTTTGTTGCTTATCCATGTTTAACTATTGTATACCAGACAATTTAGTTTTTATTTGTTTGAGCTGCAAAACGAATTTAATTAAGCTATGGTGAAAATATAATTACTTTTGTTCTGGTTGATGATTAGAAATGACATCAACCAAGACTGCATTAATCTAACAACTAAGACATGTATACGCAAAGACGGTTCCCTTTTAGGGGTGTCCTGATATGGACAAAAAGAGAGAGCATTTTTTTCATATGTTATGCAACATTGGTAACTGTTCTGTTTGAAGTATTGGATTTTAAATGGCTTCAGGTGCCTTTTACGCCAATTGGATTGGTCGGTACAGCAGTAGCCTTTTTAGTAGGTTTCCAGAACAATGCTGCTTACGACAGAACCTGGGAAGCCAGAAAGATATGGGGAGGAATTGTGAATGCTTCCAGATCTTTAATTATTACTGTTAAAGATAGCTTCTATATGCACAGAAGCGAGGGTAAGAAAGACGAAAGTGAAGCCCTGAGAACTGTTACAAACAGACACATTGCCTGGCTTACGGCTTTGAGATATGCTATGAGAACTAAAAAGCCATGGGAATCATCCTATGAAAAGGATTATGGCGTACAAAAATTCAAGTACCATATTCCGGAATTTGAAACACCTTTGGAAGATGAGTTGAAACCTTACTTGTCTCAGGAAGAATATGACTATGTGATGACGCAAGGCAACAAACCTAATGCCATCATCAGCCTTCAGTCCAAGCATTTAAGACAGCTTACTGACGAGAAGAAACTATGGGATTTCTCTTTATTGAGATTACAAGAGATTTTACAGGAACTAACTGCGCTTCAAGGTAAGTCGGAACGAATCAAGAACTTCCCTTACCCAAAGCAATATGCAAGTATGGGCTACCATTTTGTACACATCTTTATGTGGTTGTTACCCTTGGCTATCATTCCTGCGTTTGCATCTATGGGATCAGATATCGGTAGCTCTGGAAGCTTTATCAGAGACTATTTCGTGTGGTTTAACATTCCGTTTACTGTAATTGTAATTTGGGTGTTTAATACCATGTTGAGAATTGGTTTGGTTGGAGAAAATCCATTCGAAGGCTCACCTAATGATGTGCCAATCTCTAATATTTCAAGAGGAATTACCAGAGATATTCTGCAGATCATTGATGAGGACCCTGAGAACATTCCGGAACCATTTGAGAATACCAATCATATTCAGATGTAGCCTGGCCTAAGATTTCTTAGCCGGCCGGTAAACGTCTCTCGGATAATCTGAGATTCTTACACCATCTTTCTGTAATTCTTTGATGGCATCTTTGGCAATCCATTGAGCTGCCTTACTGTCGAATGTCAGAATTTCTTCGGCCACTTCAATGGCGTGATGATTCAGGTCTATGTTGCGTTTGCCAATGTTTCTGAGTGCCCAATTCACGGCCTTTTTAACGTATAATCTTTCATCGGTAGATGACTTTATGATAATGGGAAAGAAAGCTTCAAATTGTTCGTTTGGAGCTTTCTTATCTGCCATGCAGTAGGCCGCCATTATGGCAAAGGCTGCTCTTTTTTCAAACTCTTCGGTTCTCTGACTCCATTCATGGATTTTGGGAAGCGCAAATTTGCTTTTGGCAAACACACCCATGCAAAAACTGTCGCAAATCTCCCAGTTTTCAAAGGTCACGACCCATTTTTCCATCAGCTCATCTGTGAGGTCTTTGGGCTTAAACAGCTTGCTGCAAAGTAAACGGGCTTCATAAATCCCACTATCAAATAGTTCAATGGCCAGATCACTGTTCATACCAATGTCTTTGGCCATTATCTTAAGTTCCTTGTGGTAAATGCCAAGTGAATTGTTGGCTATTACTCCAAACTTCTGTTGTTTGAAACTCACCTTTTCCGGATCCTGAAGATCATAAAGCGCCTGAATAATTTCTTTGGAAGTCATGCCATGAAGTTAGTTAATTCCTAACGCCATTTTACCTTGATGAAGCGCTCATTTTTCTCAAATGATTCAGGAACAACGGATAGGATTTCTTTTCTCAGTGCCTGAATGAGCCCTTCTTTTACAAAACCTTTATGGACTACAAGACTGACTTCACGAATAGGTGTCGGATGCTCAAACTTCATGATTTTATCTTTGGACGCATTTTCGGTGGCCATCTCTGGAATTAAAGTAAATCCACCGTAGTTGTCTACCATTTTCATAAGGGTTTCTATCGACCCGCTTTTAAAATTCATATGATTTCTTGAGGGGCTTGAATTACAAATGTTCAGGGTTTGTTTACCAAAACAATGGCCGCTACTCATGAGCCAAAGGCCTTCCTTGTTTTCAACGTCAGCCTGTGCTACCGTCTTTTGATTGTCTTCATGATCGCCGTAATAAACAAAAGGCTCGTTGTACATAGGGATTTCCCTCAGCTTATCTTCTTTCAGAGGTGTGGCCAGAATACCAACGTCTATCTGGTTCTTGTGGATGGCTTTAATGATGCCATCTGACTGCATGGTTTCAATGTGCAGCAATGTACCCGGATAGTTCTGAGCAAAGCTGCCCATGAATTTCGGGACAATGTAAGGCGCTATGGTTGGAATGATTCCCAATCTGAAAGTGCCCTTAATGCTGTCTCGTTCATTATTGACCATTTCCTTGAGTTGTTCAACCTCCGTCATAATACTTCTGGCTTTGGCAATAATCAATTCGCCCATTTCTGTGGCTTTTAGCGGCGATTGACTCCTGTCGAAAATCTGAAAGCCAATCTCATCCTCCAGTTTTTGAAGTTGCTGAGTGATGGTAGGTTGTGTCACAAAGCACTGCTGAGACGCTTTTACGAAATTCTTGTGGTTGTCCAGAGCAATCACATAATCGAGCTGCTGTAATGTCATGCTATAAATATAGGTAAAACTTATAATTGTATAGAAATTATTGATTTGACTTATGGCTGAATGCGCCTCATCTTTGTTCCAACAAAAAGATTTAAAAGCAGAAAAGATGAACAGAATAGGATTGAACCAACAGAAAACAGAATTATTGGTAGAGCAGTTAAACGACTTACTGGCTAACTACCAGATTTATTACATGAATGTGAGAGGATTTCACTGGAATATCAAAGGAGATAAATTCTTTGAATTGCATGTCAAATTCGAGGAATTGTACAACGATTTGTTGTTAAAAGTGGATGAACTGGCTGAGCGCGTCCTGACTTTGGGCGGCCAGCCGGTACACGCTTACTCGGATTACCTGAAGACTTCAGAGATTAAGGAGGCCATTAACTACACAGGTGCCAGTGAGACTGTAAACTCTGTGCTCGACAGTTTCGAGATTCTATTGAAGAAGCAAAGAAATGTAATGGAACTGAGTGGTGATTCCGGAGACGAAGGAACCAGTGCATTGATGAGTGATTACATCAGAGAACAGGAGAAACTGGTATGGATGTATGGTGCTTTTTTGGGATAAACAGATAAAACAAAATCAAGATGAAGACGAGATTAACTACTGAAAACGGTGCTCCAATTGGAGACGATAATAACAGCGTTACCGCAGGAAAGAATGGACCTTTGACATTTGATAACTGGCAGCTTATGGAAAAGCTGGCCCATTTCAACAGAGAGCGAATATCAGAGCGTGTGGTACATGCAAGAGGTTATGGCGCCTATGGCATATTTAAGTTGAGCAAAGATTTGTCTGACTATACAGTGGCTAAGTTCCTTCAGGGAGTGGGTAAGGAAACGGAAGTCTTTGCACGTTTTTCCACTGTAGCTGGTGGTCAGGATTCCGGAGATTATGTGCGTGATGTAAGGGGTTTTGCATTGAAATTCTACACCGAAGAAGGAAACTGGGATATGGTGGGCAATAACACACCCGTGTTCTTCCTCCGAGATCCTCAGAAATTTCCCGATTTTGTGCACTCTCAGAAGAAGCATCCACAAACCAATTTACCCAACCCGGCGGCTCATTTCGAATTTTGGGCAAACAATCCACAATCTTTGCATCAAATCACGATTCTTATGTCGGACAGAGGCATTCCGGCTTCACTAAGGCACATGAATGGCTACAGTTCGCATACCCTGAGCCTTTGGAATAGTGAACAAGAGCGTTATTGGGTGAAATGGCATTTCAAAACCAATCAGGGCATTAGGACTCTGACCGAAGATGAGGCAAAAGAACTGCCCGTTCATGGTATGCAGCAGGATTTGGTGGAAGCCATTGATAAAGGAGATTTCCCAAGTTGGTCGGTAAAACTGCAAATCATGCCCGAAAAAGATGCGGAAACTTACGGCATTAATCCTTTTGATCTGACCAAGGTTTGGCCTCATGAAGATTATCCTCTTATTGAAATTGGAGAGTTAACACTGAACAGAAATGTAGAGAATTATTTCAACGAAACGGAACAGGTTACTTTTACGCCAGCCAATCTGGTGCCTGGTACGGGAGCGTCTCCGGATAAGATGTTGCAGGCACGCTTATTTGCTTACGGAGATGCACACAGATATAGAGTCGGGGCTAACCACAATCAGCTTCCTGTGAATTCAGCAAAATGTCCGGTTCACAATTACCAGCAAGACGGACAAATGAATGGCGGTTGTCCGTTTCATGGTGGAAGTTCTGCTCCCGACAAAAAAGTTAATTTCTATCCCAACAAGCAAACGGGAACGCCAGAACCGGATCCGTCGGTTAAAGAGCCACCTTTGAATTTGTCGGATGCCGTTGTGAACAGATACGATACTTCAGACGATGACAATTATTCTCAGGCCGGAGACTTATTCCGATTGATGAATGATGACCAAAAGGCGCAATTGATATCCAACATTGTGGGCGGACTGTCTCATGCGGAAAAAGACGTACAACTTAAGATGATCGAGCAGTTTAAGAAAGCGGATGCGGACTACGGCAGATTGGTTGAACAAAGTTTGAGTTAGCCATATTTTCTGCTTATTGGTTGACAAAGGGCGCGTTAGCGCCCTTTACTATTTCCAACGATCTTCTACTTCACCGGAATGTAAAAATCCACGATGGCCTTTTTCTCCGGGTGCTCATTAAAATTGTTGTGGTAAATCTCAAACGAATCGCGGTCAGCTCTTTCGTAACCGTTTTCGTTCATCCAGAGATAGAGACTGGTCCAGGAAGTATCAAAATCCTCCAGTTTAATCTCAAAACTACCCACAATGTATTTTCCGGCAGCCATTTCAGAGAAAGCAATTTCGCCTTCATTTGAAGACCCTGGCTCATTGAGAATAAAGCAAGCACTCAGTCTGGCTTTTTCTTCTGCGGTGACCTTTAAACTGTCATGATAAATGGTCATCAATTTGGCATTTGATCCCATTAGTCCTTTGGGAATGGCCCATGACATGAGTTTTTGAAAAGCGTCTGGCAGTTCCTGAGATCCTAGGCATGAAATATAGGCGTAGTGTAGTTTAGGCTGGTTTTTGACTTCAATTGTTGCATTCATTTTTATCCATTGTTTTAGATTGTTAATGATGCAAACGTATTTATCCAGATCAGGATAATCTTGTCCATTCTTGCTATTCAGCTGCCGGATTTTGGTAAACTTATTCGGGTTTTGCTTTTTAAATTCCGTAGGACTCACGCCATAGTACTTTTTAAAAGCCTTGGTAAATGCAGAGTTGTCGCTGAAACCGTAAGCATGAGAAATTTTGGAGATGCTCACCGTTTTGTGCAGAATCTCACTGGCCGATTTCTCAATTCGTCGTCTGGTCACAAACTCATTCAAAGTCTCACCCGTCATCGCCTTAAAAATCCTGTGAAAATGAAAGGGTGAAAAGAAAGCCACTTCAGCAACCCGGTTTAAAGACAAATCTGCCTCCAGATTACTATCTATAAACCTAAATACCCGACTGATTCGGGTTTTGTAGTCTTCCTGGATGTTGTTTTGTGGTGCCACTATATTGGGTTAAATATAGGGGAAAGGTTGGATCAGAGACTATTTTTTCAATTTCCCCAACGCCCACTTCCAAATCACGCCCACTTCCGGATCGTGAAGGTCTTCTGTTTTTTCAAAGCCACATTTTTGCAAGACCCTGGTTGAAGGGTTTTCCTGCCCCAATGTATGTGCAATGATGGTTTTGACCCTTTCGTCTTTGAAAGCATTCTCTATTAGTCCCATGGCCATTTCGGTGGCCAACCCACGATTGCGATAGGCAGGCGCTATTTCGTATCCAAATTCAACTGTTCCGTCCAATGGTTTGCCTTTGTAGCCGCCACTGCCAATTAATTGGTTGTCTTGTTTGTGAATTGGAAAGTAGGTCCACCAACCGGCTTCTTCCTCGTTTTCGGCAAGTTTATCATGAGAATATTGCAATGCACCTACACCAAATTCCGTCCAACCATCCTGAACTCTGGCATTGATTTTTATACTCAGAGTTTCATTTCCCTCAATGGCGGATTTCAAGATTTCCGGATCGCATGGGATGAGCTTCAGATTGCTTGTTTCTATTGACATGCTTTCATCCATTTGACCAATTCATGCATATCGGCAATAGACCAACTATGTGGATGTCGCTCACCATTTGATCGATAACCTTTGTTTTCGGTTTGAATCAGTTCAATTTTCTGCCAGTTTTCTGATTTCAGGTCTTTGACTACTTCCTGAATGACATAGGCATTCGTGTTTTCAAATGCCGTTTGTCTGTTTTCTTTCCACCAATCAGCATCTGGTTCTGTGTAGAAGCGTAGCGGACAATCTTTTAAATGCGGTACACTTGTGTAATCGTTTTTGTAAACAAAAGGAGATACTGTCTGAATGTTTGCCAGTAAAGAATCTTTTGTAAACGCTTCTTCAAAATAATTGATGATCCATTTGGGTTCTGCCAGCCGCTCTTCATCAAAGTCTGGATTCGAAACATCCGTTAAAGCACTCTGATAAAGGGCATACAAATCAATAGGGGAGTCAATAACAAAAACACCTTTTGGCGCTATAGCTTTGTTATTTTGATACAGGTAATTTGAAAGTGTCAGCGCCATGTTTCCGCCAAGAGACATTCCGCCAATAAAAGTATTGCCCGATTCAATGTGATGTTTGGTCAGAATCTCTTCTAATTTTTCAGATAGATTCCTGGTAGTCGTGTCATCAACCCACAGGTGACTATTAAAGTTCATCATTAAAACCGACACATTATTTGCGTTGGCAAGGTTAACAATGTCAAACTCTTGTTTGGTATAGCTGGCATCTGTTCCGCCTCCGGGATATAAGATTAAAGTTGCTTTGGATTCTTTTGCTTTGTAAAGTGTGTAGTCTTTATCTATTATGACATCTTCCTGGTGCAATTGGCTTGACAAATCATCCGTAAAGGCATTCAGGGTACTTCTTATGGCTTTCATCTTTCCATTTCGTTCTAATACACACACGGAAATAGAGGCGTCTAATTTTGGAATGTAAAAGGTCATGGTTCCCCAGAATCCACCGTGACCAAAACTTCTAAACCCTTTTACGCGTGCATCAGCAACACCGAGTCGATAGGTTTTAGGGGTTCCGTCGGTTGTAGGCACATCTGTGGTGATCAAATTTAAAACGGTTTCATCTTCAATAATATGTCCATTGAAGAGGTGATATGAGAATTGCGCCAACTCTTTCATGGTGGTAGCTATGCCTCCGCCTCCATACAAATCCCAGGAAATGTCGTGCTCATATGAGTCCCAGTCAACGTCAATTTTATAGTTTCCCCATCCTTTTTCATTCCAATATTGATGAACGAGTTCTTTGGTGCCATTTGGCTTGTCCTCCAGCGTTGGAAACCACGTATTCTTCAAATCCAATTGTTCGTACCTGAGCAGGTCTCCCATAGATTCGTAAAAGGGTTTTTGAGTATGCTGTTCTATGATTTCGGTAGCAAGCAAATAGTTGACATCAGCATATTGGAACAATTCCTGAGGTTCTCCAAGTGGATTGCCTACTTCTGTTGCCAGCTTCAACTGCTCATCTCTGGTCCATCTGTATTGGTGGTCATCATCAATCCGTTTGAAATAGTCGTCATCTACATAATCCGCTATTCCACTGGTATGAGACAAAAGATGCTTGATTTTAATTTGGTCAAATTCATAACCATCATTCTGGAATAGTGTGATGGTTTTTTCTGTGAGGTGTTTACCAATTGGATCTTCAATGTTCAATTTGCCTTCCTCTTGTAGTCTTAGAATGGCTGCTGAAACATAGGTTTTGATAGAACTGGCGATTAAAGCAGGTTGATCCGGTAGCAGTTGGGTTTTGTTCTCTTTATCAGAATAGCCAACACTTCCACTCCAGGAGATTCCATTTTCCGGAGATTCCACATGAACCATGATACCAATTGATTCAGGGTATAACTGATAAATAGAATCCAGAATGGTTTGGAAATTTCCCGTATCAGTATTGTCTGTTGGTTCCGTCTTAGCCGGATCAGTTTGCTTTGTTTCACTGGTTTTATTACAACTTAAGGCAGTAATGCAAATAAATAACAGTAGTATCCTTGTCATGTTTTGATGTTATTGATATGTGAAAAATACAAATCTGTTTGATTCGTGAGCTGTTTTCCTATTTCTTTAAGAATTCTATGGGTGTTTTTTGCGAATACATTTTCAATTGCATGATGCTTCCATCCCAATTATTAATAAACTCAACACTAAATTCCGGGTTGAATTCTCCGGAAAATCCTTCGGTTCCTTTTAGGTAAAAGTAGTTGTAATTTAAATGGGCGAGTTGGAATTTATACTTAGGAAGAATGGCATATAATTTTTCGTTTTCCAACACAACTTTGATATTTCCATACCCTTCTGCATAATAATCGCCAACAAATTCTTCGATAGAGTTGAGAGGTGGTTTGTCTTGATTTAATAATGAATCACCAATCGTGGGTTTATAGATGTCGCCCACATGAATGGGGAAATCAAAGTCGGGTAAATCCATGAGCTTTCTCGAGATATAATCTGAAACGGCATAGGGGAGCAGAGAGTTTTTTTGATTGGTTAGCACCACAATCCCAATATTTTCAAATGGAAACAATTCCATGGATGTAGAGAATCCAATGGTATTACCACCATGGCGTAGTCTGTACTTACCATACCATGCTCTAAGTCTCCACCCATATCCTTCGCCCCAAAGAAAGTGGTCCTTTTCATAAGCATCAATTTTCATGTTTTGTAGTCTTGAAGCTTCTTTTATGTATTTCTCAGGGATCACTTGTTTTCCATCATAAACTCCATTGTTGAGCCAGGCGAGCATCCAACGCGACAAATCATTTACCGAACTTTTTATAGCTCCGGCCGGTGCCCAGGAATAGTAATCTTCAAATGGAACGGATAGCACTTCTCCCTGATACTGCGCATAGCCCTTTGAAAAATTATTGGCTTTTACCATTTCCTCCACTGTGGTAAAAGATGAGTTCATGCCAAGTGGGGTAAAGAATTCATCCTTAATGTTTTCGTCCCATTCTTTTTGTGTCACTTGTTCAGCAACTGTTCCTGCCAAAGTATAGCCAATATTGCTGTAGATCCAACTGTTTTTGATCTCACCTTGCGGCTTAAGATATTTTAAACGTTGGACTGTTTTTAGTTTATCTCTTTCGGGAAACATGACAATAGAAGAACCTTGATCTCCAATTCCACTTCTGTGGCTCAATAAATCTCCAATGGTGATGAGGTTATCCATTTTTTCATTGTAGAAACGAAAATTGGGGACATACATTGCTGGTTTATCGTCCAAAGACAATTGACCTCTGGATTCCAGGACACCTAATAAAGCGCCTGTAAACGATTTACTCATGGAAGCAATATGAAAAACGGTATTTTCATTTACAGGTAGTTTTGCCTCTAAATCGCGGTACCCAAATCCCTTGGAGTAAATAACAGATCCATCCTTAACAATTGCTACTGCCAAACCAATGGCTTCATACTGGTCTATAAGTTCATTGATTTTCTTGTCTAAGCGTTTTAGTTTTTTGTGTTGACCAATGGATATTTGAGTGAATAACAATAGTCCCAAAATGCAAATAAACTTCATCTTCTGGTTGTTTTAGAATTTCGCTCAAAGGTCTAAAACAGGCAAGAGTTAAACGTCCGAGTACGTGAAGTCGGACGGATTTTATTGCAGATAAAACTCAAACTTCATTTTTCCTGAAGTCAACGGGTGTTTGTTTGGTGAACTTCTTAAATGCGGTATAAAAAGAAGACTTGGAGTTGAAGCCAACCATATATAAGATTTCCTGAACGGTGAGTTCTTTTTTGTCCGGATCCCGGAGTATTTCCTTGGCATTGTTGATGCGATACTCATTTATAAAATCGAAAAAATGCTTCCCGATATTTTGATTGATGATGATGGACAATTCTCGTTCCGGCATTCCAATTAAAGAGGCCAATTTTTCCAATGTTAATTTATCATCTAAATATGGCTTTTCCTGCTCCATAAATTCCATGATTCTTTTTAAATCTTCATCGGTAGCTACATTTTTAGCCTCATTCATTTCAGAGTTTGCCGATTCAAGTAAAGATTTTGATGGAGTTAAATCGATATTAATGCCCTTAAACAATGAAGGCTGATAAAGTGCCTTAAGTACGAAAAAAGTGGTTATAGATAGTACAGAAAGACTTATTATCAGATTCATATTTGGTACAAATTCATAAAAGCCTGAATTGGACAAAAACCATCTTGTAGCGACAAAGGCGTGTCCTATACAAGAGATTACTGTGATTTGAAACAACCAACTGTAAGTGGTATGATTGCCTTCTGAGTAGTTTTCGAGATATAAGGTCTTATACCTTCCCAGAATGATGAAAATGGCAATGATGTATGCAAGCCACTGGATTTCTACCACTATTTCATAGATAAACACACTGCGACTGGAGAAATTGCTTGCTATTAAAACACCAAAAAACAAGATGAACAGTAAGGCATGAAGCAGGTGTTTTTTAATGAGGCTGAAGTTTGCATAACAGGCAGACAAGACATAAAAGTAGAACAAGGGCATTTGTAACAGGCTGGATGCCATTTTTAGGCTTTTTAAAACCAAATACTCTGATGGAATAGAAATAAAGAAGCCTGTTAAATCAAACGCTATGAGTAGCAAGCAAGCACCAAATAATCTATTGGATAGTTTGTTTTTCGACTTTACCGTTAACAGAAAAACAGAAAGAATGATTATGGTAAATGTGGCAATCTTTCCAAGACTTTCAGTAAACTCCATTTTCATATCAAATAGTGCGTAATTATTGTTTTAGTTTCGAAAAACGGAAGTTAGTCTGGGTAATAAAATTTCGCCACCTTTTTTAGGTGGCGAAATTTGGAAGTGGAGCATAGCGGAGTCGAACCGCTGACCTCTACACTGCCAGTGTAGCGCTCTAGCCAGCTGAGCTAATGCCCCAGGGAGAGCGAATTTAATAAAATTTACCAAGTATGCGCCTAGAAAGATGGCGCATTTAAAGTTCGGTACTTGGTTTTGGTCACAACCTTCTTGTTTTTAGGGTACTTGATGGTATAACTCAACTCAAATGCCTGCGATTGAGATGGTGCCAGCTGTACATCCCAGGTGAGGATACCAGTGTCTTCGTTCTCTTCCGCATCAGATGTCTCATCAACATTCACACTGATCTCGCTGTTCTTCGAAATTGGATACTGATCCTGAATTTCGATTTTAATTGGCTTAGTGTGCTGGTTTTTAATCTTTATGTTGTACTTGTACGTCTCCTTACGCTGGTTACCCAGGATGGACTTGGAAGCGAAATCGAGCTTCTCAACACGTTCTATTAATACCTTGTCGTCGCGACCTAAAGAAATGGCCAAAGTATCGTTAAACTCGAAAGGATTAAGAGCCGATTTGCCTACATACTTGTTGGCAAAGTAAATATTTACAGGACCTTCAATCAGGTTAAGCGATTCCCAACCAACCACATTGGCCAGCAAGAAGGCTTTTTTCTCCAACTTAGGCACACAGAAGTGAGAATAGGTGGCTGGCAATTCAGACTCGGAAATGCCAATAATATATGGCTTGGCGTCTGCCGGAATAGAGTATGGTTTGTCAATATTAAACTGCACACTTACTTCTGATACCAGTACTTCTTTGTAATGCACTTTTTGCATTTGGTTGTTGTCCCAGGTATCGGCACTTCTGTTTTGAACGCTCATGTTGTAGTTGGCAGATTTAGGTGCGCTTTTCCTGTAAGCAATGTTTGAACTGTAGTTAAGGTACCAAGGCGACAATTCTGGTTGTGCAGCACTTAGGTAAGGATCTGCACTGGATAAGAACATTTTCACGTCTTTCCATGGAATAGAAGTGTTGTTGAATACACGTCCCTTGTATACAATATTGATCTTGCTGTTGATGTCCTTGGCTTTGATATCGTAGATAGGTTCCCAGCCGGCCTGACTGCTTAAATACCTCAATCCCATATTAACTGCCGTGGCATTTGGAGACTCTACCAATACATGAATGTCGTAACGCTTTGGGTTGTTTTCATAATTAAGTGTAGATAGCTGCTTGTTAAGCTTGCTTCTGAGCTCTCTGTCTTTTCTTTGTTGAAGGGTGAGTTCTGTTAGCTTGCGATTTACATCCAATACACGTTTCCTGAAGAAATTAACGGCTTTTTCCAGTTCGTCTACAGACAAGCCATTTTGTGAACCGCTTACTTTTTTGTTTTCCAAAAGAACACCTTTTTCAACGGTGTAGGCGTCAATTAAATCTTCAAGTTCAGCCAGTTTCACGTCCATATCTGCAATGCTGTCTTTAATGGCCTTGATTCTTGGTTCCAGAGATTCCGGTACCAAAAAGTTGAGTTCTGAAGTAACGCTAAGAATGTTGATGTCTTTGTCTATAGCAACCTGAACACTGGCTGGATCCAGAAAAGGGGTTTGGTTTTTGAAAATGAGTTTGGTTTTACCTGCTGTGAGGTTGATTTTAGACTCCTGACGAACTTCTGCTCCAGCTAAGAAAACTGTGACTTCAGATATTTTGGAATCTATTTGTTTGGTGGTGATTTTTTGCGACCAAAGAGTGGTACACAAGAGGATGGCACAAATTGATAGGATTGATTTCATAAACGCTTATTTTTTAAATAATAGATTTGAGTAGCTGGTTCGTATACTTCATTTAATATGGCGCGAAGGGCCTGAGATTTTTTTGGATCGTATTCTGTTGTGATGAGCACGCTGGCCGGATTCCCAAATCCTACACCTCCAACGTATTGGTTGAGATCTTTGGCCTGGACAATCGCCGTGGTATCTTTTGGAGCTGGTTTAATCATGGAGGCAACTTCTCCAGTAGATAAAGTATCGTAACCAATCCAGATGCCAAATGTGAATTGATAAACTTCTATCTCGTCATTTTTGTTGATGTGAATGGCTCCACCACTGGTTGGATTTTTCCAGTTGGTATACTTTGCGGTGAGAGACATGTCATAAATTTCGTTTTTGTGTTTGTCTGCCTCCTCAAAACTATATGTGCCCGAATTTGGCCTGGGTAATTCTGTGAGTGTAAACAGATTGGTGTCTGATGGAGATGGCAATTGCACAACAGTTTCTACCTGACTAAAGACGTTGATAGTTGAGAACGCACAGATGACGAGAACTGCACAACGATTGATCATATCTCTAAAAATTGCCATAGAAAAGAAAGATACCGTTTTAATATGGAGGATAACAGTTGAACTTAGTGAATAGTTACTTTCACTGGGTGATTAAATGCCACAGCAATGGTCATTAAAGGGAGCTGGGAGTAGCGCTCAACTATTTTTTCTTCTTCTTTTTCTTGTCTCTTTTAAACATGTCTTTGATCGAAAAGTCGCTGTTCACATCCCAGTCACGCTCATTTACAATGGTAAAGCGCAGGCGAATGAAGAAGTCGTTGGTATTGGTAAAGCTGTCTGCTTTGCTCAATAAATGGTAACCAGTTTGAAGGTGGAACCCAAGCAAACGATAACCAATGCACGGCCCGCCACCAAATCTATTCTCTGAAAAGTCGGTTCTGAATACCAAATCGCCTCCAAAAGTTAACCCCAGTCGGCCCTCCTTCACCCAATAGCCCATTTGGTAGCCCAATACATGGTTTTTAAAGTTGTAGTCGAACCCAAGATGAACTCCATGTGTGATGGGTCTTACGATTTTGATCTTC
This sequence comes from Parvicellaceae bacterium, assembly GCA_965230535.1. Classification (GTDB taxonomy): domain Bacteria; phylum Bacteroidota; class Bacteroidia; order Flavobacteriales_D; family JAUILH01; genus JAUILH01. The sequence goes on from OZ246009.1 coordinate 251,318, forward strand.
TTGTACTGTCTTTCCACACCAAGCTCAAAAGCATCTACTTTTCCTCTGGCATAGCCAAAGTAGGGGCCGGTTTTTTTGACTTTGATTTCGAGCAATCTTTTTTGACCAAGGCTGCTGCTCTCCGGCATAAAGTGTTGATTTATCTGAGCGAATGAGCTCAGGAATACGAATTGAAGAAAACAGGCCAGAAAGAATTTCATGTGGAGTATTACGGACTAAGTAGATTTAAGGTTTAAAAATATCGATAATAAGCACAAAATGGAGGTGAATTAAACAAAAAAGAAGCGTAAATTAATGGGCAATTACTGAGTGCAATGGATGAAATGGAGGATTTTAGGCGGCGATTTATTGAAGCCAACTTATGGGATGGTGAAATAGACTTGAAGCGCAACGAAATACTGAAAAGTGCCGGAACAATGGACACGAACGTGTATTTTGTGGTAGAAGGTTGTCTCCGTGCCTTTGTTTATTCTGGTGATGACGAACAGGTGATTAGGTTCGGTTACCAGCACGATTTTATTGGCGCTCTGGACAGTTTTATTAGTGAGAAACCATCTGACTTGTGTTTACAAGCCCTGAGGAAAACCAAAGTAATGGTGCTGAAACGGGAGACTTTTAGAGGATATATGCTGAAGGACGAAAAGAACATGAGAGTTTGGCTGATGTTTATGGAGCAGTTGGTGTGCGATTTGCTGGAACGTGAAATAGACATTCTCACTTCATCGCCAAAGGAACGTTATTTACGAGTGTTGAAAAGGAGTCCGCAATTGTTTCAGGAAGCCCCATCCAAACACATAGCGTCTTATCTAAGGATGACTCCCGAGACACTTTCGAGATTGAAGAAATCTTGATTTCAATCAATGTTTTCCAGGGTTTTATGCCTGATCTTTGTTAAAAATTGAGAGATATGACATTTGATCAGAATGAATTGATAGACGACCTGATAGCACGTTGTAAAAATGGTTTGAAGGAGCTGGAAGTATTTAAAGCGACTCCGGTTGAGGTCCTTAATCATAAAGAAACGAATGAAAAATGGAGTGTGTTGGAATGCCTGGAACACCTGAACAGGTATGGAAGGTATTACTTGCCGGAAATTACCCGGCGTATGAAAGAAGGTAAAAACCTGAAGACAAATGGCCGTTTTAAGAGTGGTGTTTTGGGTAATTATTTTGCGAAAAGTGTGATGCCAAAAGAAAAGCTGAACACCATGAATACCTTTACCAATATGAATCCAAACAACAGCACTTTATCCATGGATACGGTGAACGAGTTTGGTGATCAGCTAAATCAATTGATTGATTTGCTGGAGGAAGTGCGTTCCTTGAATTTGAAACGTATCAAGACCAACATCAGTATTTCTAAGTTTATTAAGTTGAGATTAGGCGACACGTTTAGGGTTGTGATTTACCATAACGACCGACACATTGTTCAGGCCAAGAGAGCACTGGAAGTAGCTACTTCCCAAGGAAGTTAAACACAAAACTCATCACTTGCTCGTGTCCCATTTGTTTGATCATGAAATCAACGCAATTAGTGTCCAGCAAGGCCTTTAAAAGTTCTCTGGTGAATTCAGCTTTCTCGTCTTCATTCATCTCATCCAGAGTTTCCTTTAATCTATCGGCCAAATCTCTGGCACATTCGGGCATGCCACCTTTATTTGCTCCGGGAGCCTGTACAGATGCAAAGCCAGTATTTAACAGGCAGGAGCACATGTCATCGGCAATCGCTTCCGGCGAATTTTCATCTCTGCAACTTCCTAAACCCGTTAGTAGAAGGATGAGTGCAGACCAAGTGAGTATTTTATTTAGTTTGCTCTTCATACAAAAGGTTTAGTGCGTCATAAGGAATGGCTTTAGATGCCTGAACTCCACATTCTGAGTCGATAAGTGTCTTTATAAATACTTTCAGGAATTGGGTTTGTTCGGCTTCTTCTTTGTAAGATTCAATCTCTTCAAGTAAATCTGCTTTCAGAATCTTGGAGCAGGAATCCATTTGAGTAATTAAGGTTTCGTTGCTACCAATTGCAACAGCTTTGTATGCAGAAGGGTTGTCTATTTCTGCGTCCTGAAGGCAATCACAAAACTGTGTAGACAGCTTTTCGGCTTTGTCTTCCATTTCGTTGCCACCACAAGCCTGAATGCCAAGCGCAATTGCCATCAATAAAATAAGTCTAACGTAAGTCATTGATGTCTTTTTCGAGTTCTTTAAATCCTTTACACTCCTTCATTTTTTCGATTTTGAACTGCTTGTAGCAATGATTTCGAATATCGTTCAGCTTGTTTTGTAGCAATTTTATTTGTGCTTTATTCTCTGTAGTAGGGTCCGAGTCTTTGAGAATACTCAGTTCATCTACCACCATTTGAAGAGAGTCTACACAATCGCATACATTCTTAATGTCTTTTGTTTTGATGTCCTTAGCAGACTCCGAAGAGCACGCTGACACTGCGAAGACAAGGAGTATGCTAAAAATGAATTGCCTGATCTGCATGTGCAAAATTTTGGGAAAGATACGAAACTTAGACATCACCTGTTTGGCTCAATATGATGAATGCTAAGAATTTGATGGATAGAAAATTGAAACATAAAAAAACCCCAACTCCAAAGGGAACCGGGGTTAATTTTCTATAAAGTAAAAGTGATTTACTCTTCTTGAGCAGCTTTTGCTTTAGATAAAACAGACATAGCTCCTGCTGGATCGCATTTTGCCATTTCTTCGCCCATTTTCTTCGCATCTTCTTCAGACGCTTTACCGTCTTTATACTTCTCAACCCACTCATCGTGGCACTTTTCTTTTTCGTCACCTTCTTTCTCGGCGCAAGCACAAAATTCTTTAGCAGCTTCTTCAGTATCGATACCACCACAAGAACTTAAACCTAACACTGCTAATACAGCAGCAGATAAAAATACTTTTTTCATCACTAATTAATTTAAACGTTTAAATGTCATGCGAATATAGGTGTTCTCTGCTGAAAAACCTTATTAAATTTAAATGAAGATACAGATGGTTCGAAATAAAGGACGGATCGCATACCCCAATTTTGTGTTGGATACTCCTTTTAATTAACGCATCCTAAAGTAATAAGAAAGGGAAATTAAAGACCACACTCTTCTGCCTCTTCAGACCATTCTTTCATTTTTTCTTCTCTCTCTTTATCATCAAGGCCCTCTATTTCCTTAGCTTTTTCCTTTCCCATTTTCTCGCATGCCAATTTTAAGTCCTCGGATTCGGCTTCAATCTCTTTCATTTTTTCTTCGTCTCCGTCAGCTTCTTCTATTCTTTTCATCAGCGCGTTCCTTCCTTCGATACAGTCACACAAAGAGATGCTATTGTTTACGACTGTCTTATTCTCTTTTTTGGAGTCTTCACTGTCACAAGAGCTCAAGCCAAGAACCGACATAGTAATGCTTAGTAGAATTATTTTTTTCATTTTATGGTTGATTAAATATTATTGACTCAAGTAAGGCACAAAAAAATCCCGATAACACATGGTTACCGGGATTTCAATATTAATTAGAAAGAGAGATTACTCAGCGCACTCTTTAGCTTCTTCAGCCCACTCTTTCATTTTTTCTTCTTTTTCTTTGTCGTCAAGATCTTTCAATTCTTCAGCTCTTTCCTTAGCCATTTCTTCACAATCTTTCTTCATGTCTTCGTACTCAGCTTCAATCTCTTTGATTTTGTCTTCGTCTCCGTCAGCTTCTTTGATCTTTTCCATCATTTCTTTTCTTCCTTCAACACAGTCACACATAGATGGACCACCACAAGAAACTAAACCGAATGCAGCAACAAATGCTACAGAAAATAATACCTTTTTCATAATCTTAATTTTTGTTTTTCTAAAATAGTTTTTCTTTTGTTTGCTTTAAACAGCGTGCAAATTAAAGTTCTTTTTCAATACGTGTCAAGTTTTTTTTAATATTTATGGTTTAGAAGAACGAAATTTCACTTTAATATAACATATATTGTAGTTCATCGAAAAGACCATTTTGAATTTATGAGAAGCAAATTGCCCAATGTAGGCACCACCATTTTTTCAGTCATGTCGGAATTGGCTCGTAAACACCAGGCAATCAACTTGTCACAAGGGTTTCCGGAGTTTGACTGTGATCCAAAACTGCTCGAATTGTATGCCCATTATCTGAAGAGCGGATTCAATCAGTATGCCCCAATGCCTGGGGTTCCGGCACTTAGAAAAGCACTGGCTAAAAAAATTGAGAAAAAATTTTCCCAAAAACTCGATCCAGACACAAATATTACCATCACTGCGGGTGCTACACAGGCAATTTATACCGCAATTTCAACTGTAGTGAACCCGGGAGATGAGGTAATTATGTTCGATCCATCCTACGATTGTTACGATCCGGCGGTAAGATTGAACGGAGGAATTCCTGTTCATTTAAACTTGAAATTCCCAGATTTTTCTTTGCCAATTGAGGAACTGAAGGCTAAGGTTTCGGAGAGAACCAGGCTCATTATCATCAATTCGCCACACAACCCCACAGGTGCTTTGATAAAAAGGGAAGAACTACAAGCATTGGAACAGATCTGCATGCAATATGATTGTTACCTGATTTCGGATGAAGTATATGAACATATCTACTTTGATGGTGCCACGCACGAATCTGTGATAGCTTATCCGGAGTTGTTTAATAGATCGTTTGTGACTTTTTCTTTTGGAAAGACTTTCCACGCTACAGGCTGGAAACTGGGCTATTGTGTGGCTCCTGAGAATCTTACAAGGGAATTTAGAAAGATCCACCAGTTTTTGGTTTTCTCTTGTAATACACCGGCGCAAATGGCATTGGCAGATTATCTTGAAGCGGAGAGTTATACTGAATTGCCCGCGTTTTTTGAGAAGAAACGAGACTTATTTGTACATGCCATAGCAGACAGTCGATTGAAGCCACTTGCCTGTTCAGGAACTTATTTTCAGCTATTAAGTTATGAAGGGGTGTCCGACAAAAAAGACACTGAGTACGCGATTGAATTAACGGAGACCTATAAACTGGCTTCAATTCCCGTGTCGGTCTTTTATGAAGATGGCAGCGACCACAAAGTACTGCGGTTTTGCTTTGCCAAGAATGATGATACCTTATTAAAAGCAGCAGAGATATTATGCAAGATTTAAAAGTTAGCCTGGTTCAGCAGGACATTGTGTGGGAAAACCCGGAAGCCAATCGTGAAAAACTGGAGATACTGATTAAAGATGTTGACGCAGACATCATTGTTTTGCCTGAAATGTTCTCGACAGGGTTCTCTATGGAACCAAAAGGCATTGCAGAGCCTTCGGATCAAAGTCCAACTTTAGACTGGATGTTGGAAATGGCTCAGAAAAAACAATGTGCCTTAATTGGAAGTATCACCATTGAAGAAGACGGTAATTACTATAACCGGGCCTATTTTGTTGAAGAAACCGGGACTTATCATGTTTACGATAAGCGTCATTTGTTTAGCATGGCTGGCGAAAATGTGGCTTTTACAAATGGCAATAAGTCAGGAAAATTGAGTTACAAAGGCTGGAATATCAATTTGTTTATTTGTTACGATCTCAGATTTCCGGTTTGGAGCAGGAATGATGGTAGCAGAGACCTATACATATATGTAGCCAACTGGCCGGAAGCAAGAATCAATGCCTGGGAAACACTTTTGTGTGCACGTGCGATTGAGAACCAGTGCTATGTGGTTGGTGTAAATAGAGTAGGGAAGGATGGCAACGACATTCAATATAATGGGAGAAGCCTGGCGTTCGATCCGAAGGGAATTCAACTCGGTGCCAGCTCAGATTATAAAGAAGAAGTGGTGAATGTGTCTTTAAATATGGCAGATTTGAAAGAGTTCAGAGAGAAATTTCCGGTAGCCAATGATGCGGATAGTTTTGAGTTGAAATAGATTTACTCAAAATTCCAGATAATTTCCTGATCCCATCCTGATCGAAGGTCGATGATTTCAGGATAGTAATAGACATTTTCTGGTTGACGTTTCTCTTTTAAGTTTCCGGACGACCACTTTCCATTCTTATCAAGGTCCTCAATCATTCTGAGTTGATATTTTCCCGGGGGCAGCTTGTCGAAACGGAATGACTTCTCTATATCGGATACTTCCCTTAGCTTTTTACCGTCTTTCAATAATTGAACGATATGTCCTGAGAAAGTCCCCTCAATCTTTAAAATACCGTAGTAGTCTGCTGGTCGCGTTTGTATCATGTAATTGGCAGAATCCGATTCCATCTTAAAAAAACAGGCGATGGCTTTATCCTTAATTTTAAGTGAGTACTTGCTGCCGGGTTGAAGTGGTGTGGAAATGATTAGTTCCTGGTTGTTCTTAGGATCTATTTTTGTTTCAAAAGGCACTGCGACACTGTCTTTCATTAGTTCAATGGTCGTGTCATCAACTTTATTGATGTTTCTTGGGCAGCTAATCACAATACTTCCGTCACTGTCCATGGTACTTCCAAATTTCAATTCCGGTTTAAATGAATCCTTCTTCAGGTTTTCATTAATGTAGAAAGTGGCGGTTTGCTCTTCGCCATCTACATAATAATTGGTGGAGTAGTTCCCTTTTACCACACTTTCATCTAAAAGATAGAGTTCGGCGGTATCATTCATAATACCTGTTGAAGAACTGTCGCCCCAGAATTCACCAAGGTCGATATCTCTGTTAAATACAAACCTCACCAAACCGGGATGAACGTATTTTTTTTCAAGTATGCGCAACAGTGTATCTTCTTCACTGAAAACATTCATAGATAAACCTTCTGCACCTGCAATTTGAATCGATTCGTCTATAAAGCCAATTTGATCACTTCCCGGATCATATCTTAGATTACCATTGTTGTCTTCAAGTGCAAATACGCGGATGTTTTTGTTTGGTAAGAAACGAAATGTACCAACTCCCGATTCATTGGTTTGTGCGATAAAGTCGGGTTGTTTTTTGAACACATTTTCAATCTCGTCACCCAAATAACCCAATAACCAAATCGCCTTCATTGGTTCTCCCGTTTGCGCATTCACAGCTTTGGCAGTTAGTGATAAAGAGTCAATAAAGCTTCCTGTTGACAAAACCCATGAAAAGGACGTGTCATTTCCTTCATTGTTGTCTTTAATGGCGTTGGCAAAATAAAAGTTGTAAGTGGTGTTTTCCTTCAAGGTATCTTCCCAACTGACAGTAAGTGTTTTTCCTTTTATTGTGTAGTTCGGTGTTTTGTTAAGTGGTGGTGAAATGAGAATGTTTTGCTGTGGTTTGTTTAATGAAATATATTCGTTAAACGTGAAGCTCATCTCTTGTCCTGAAAAATTGGTAGTACCGTTTTGAACCGTTATTGCTTCAACTTTTGGTGCGTGAACATCCTTGTCCCCTCCGGTGGGTCTTTGAATGGTAGCGCATGCCGTCACCAGCACAATTAGTAATATGGAACCGAGTAATCTGCTCAAAGCGATTTTTCTAATAGAGCGACGATTTGAGAAAGATATTGTTCGTCAATCTCATTAAAATCTGCCAATTGATCACTGTCTATATCTAACACAAAAGCGACTTCTCCTGATGGGAATCTGCCGGGCAATACGATTTCTGATTTCGACAATGCACTACACGCAATGTGTCCGGGAAATTGATCCACATCATCTACAATAAGTGTTTTATTTTGCTCCCAAACGGTTCCGCAAACACCTTTGCCAAGATTAATTCTGGTACAGGCAATAGGTCCCTGAAACGGTCCTAATACGAGTTGATCATCTTTTTTAAAGTAAACGCCTACCCAAAAGAAGCCAAAGGTTTCTTTAATGGCGGCCACTGCATTGGCAGTATTTGCGATCAAATCTTCTTCTCCTTCTAAAAGCGCATTGATTTGGGGAACCAGAAGTTTATAAGCGCTTTCTCTATCCAACTGTTTGTCTATGATCAGGTCTTCTGCCATGTGTTTTTATTTAGTAATCTGCAACCAACCTGTGACTTGCTGATTTTCATCCGGGAATTCAATCACGTAAAAGTAAGTACCATTGGTAGCGGGCTCACCATTTTTATAAGTTCCATCCCAGGCAACATCTGCGTTATTATAATTCCGAAAGCTTTGCACCTCATCACCCCATCGGTTATAAATGGTTACTTCATTTTCTCCAAAAGCCGAAATCCCACGTATAAACCAAATGTCATTAATGCCATCACCATCCGGACTAAATGCATTGTTTATATCAAAATTGATCGGACTTGCACCAATAGAGTATACTGGTTGCTGAAAACCTTGAGTGAGGGTAAAAGAAGAACTCGACTCACTGCTCACAACAGCTTCTCCGGTTGTATGACTCAAAGTGCCAAAGCTCACACTGCTTGACGAACCGGCAGCACCAATCACTTGTCTGGAAACAGTGACTTGAGACCTAAGACTTAGGCTCACCAACATGGACGCTATGACTATGAACAACTTCATGATTAATCGGCATAAACCAGATGACCACTGAAAGTACTATTTTCTCTGTAGAAAGAGCCTCCTCCCGTAGTGTTATAATACTCAATCCAAACTTCATCTCCAGCATTTAAATGAACAGTAGAAGTTAGGGTTCTTGTGATTCGATTGGAATGAATAGTATTAATAAACCCTTCCTGACTGTCTATTGAAGTTCCGGCACTGTGTCTCATATTAAGAGTAACATAATTAGAGCCAGCTCCAGCTATACTAAGGGAAGTACTTAAGAAATATACACCTGAAACAGGCGCCACAAAATGATCTGTTGCTGTGTTGTAAACACCACCGGGATTTAAGTGGTGGGGCAATGCCGCTGAGGCATCAAAGTCAAGCGTTACTACAACACTCGGGCTTAGACTTTGGAGATTACTGTTGTTATTATTTTCACCACTTCCCACATGAAAAGCCACTTGATTTGGTTTCCATGTGGCGTTTCCGTTTGCATCAGAGGTAAGTACCCTACCGGTCCCTTGTGTTCCATCTTCATACTGAAAAGTTCCAACCAGGTCTAAAGTTGCAGTTGGGTTAGTGGTTCCAATTCCAATATGATTATCTCCGGTAATTCTCATGGCTTCTGTAATATTGGATGCTTCACGGGTCATAAATATCATAGAAGCGTCCATCGAACCAGCGGTGTGGTTGTTATTAATAGAAATGATTTTCCCTGAATTGTAGAAGCCACCATTGGAAGCAGTAGAAGAGAAAGAGAGAGAGGTATAGGTGCCATTAGTCTGTTCGGCATTGTGCACGGCAATGGTTGTTCTTGGTGAACTATTAAAAGGAAAGATGTTGGTTACATTCTCCGAACCATGCACATCCAAAAGTGCATTTGGAATGCTGATTCCAATTCCAACCATATCGGTCATATTGTATACAACCCCAGTTCCCGTATCCCAGTCGGCATCACCGGAATTGCTCCAGCTCACTGCTCCCGTACCATTTGTCGTAAGTACTTGTCCGTTCGAGCCATCAGTCGTTGGCAGTGTATAAGCGCCTTCAACCTCAACGGCATCAAATTGAGCAGTCCCCTCTACGTCAAGTAGATTAGACGGGTTGTTGGTGCCAATACCAACATTTGCTGAGAAGTAGTTTCTGGATTCTCCATCCACGTAGACACCAAAATTATTTGGATTGGTTCCGTTGGTCTGTGAGTATAAGCCATAAGTAAATTCGGTTCCGGATGAGGTAATTGCTGATGAAAGACCATATTTAGCTCCGGTACCACCTGTAACTGTGGTTCTGGTTCCGTAAACTGTAGCGGCTGCTCCCACACTGGCAGACACATTATTTGTTACACCAACCACCGTATTTCCACCGGTACTGTTAATATAGTTGGCAATACCTTCAAGTAAATTGGACCCACCGCCATTAATATTGTTGTAGACTCCAATTTTTCTACCATCCCCACCAGACATGTTATTATAAGACCCGGTAAGGGTATTAACAGACCCTGCAGATCCAGTCATTTCATTCCATTGACCATACCAATTACCAAGTGTTCCGTTAAAAATGTGATTATATGTTGCAAACCTATTACCAGTCATGTTTCCAGCAAGTTGATTTCTTATACCGTATCTACTTGCCGCCCCAGTTGAGCCATTGGTAAGGGTTATACCATTTCCGGAACTTTGATCAATGGTCAGCTTATACAATGAGTTTGGAGTTGTAGTTCCTATTCCAATGACGTCCGTTGCATTATGAACGACTCCGGTAGCTGTTGTCCAATCCGCATCAGAAGCCAAGCTTGATAAATCTACGGTAGTTGTTCCACCTGCATCCGTGATTTCTAAATCCGTTCCGTTTAGAGTTCCACCAGTAATTAACTCATTAGTTGCATTGGCATCTGCATCATCAACATTCAAAGTAACGGTATTGCCATTGTCAATGCTAAGCGATTGTGAGGCAGAAACATAGGTGAGGTTTTGATCATCTGTCAAATCTCCAACCACGGTTAAGGGCGTTCCTGCGGTTCCGTCTCCGGATAGCGTGGCATCAGAGTTTACCACATCAGTTCCCCAGTCATCCCCAGTTGAAAGGCTCGATAAATCCACAGTGGTAGTTCCACCTGCGTCCGTGATTTCTAAATCTGTTCCGTTTAAGGTTCCACCGGTGATTAACTCGTTAGTTGCATTGGCATCCGCATCATCAACGTTTAAAGTAACGGTATTACCATTGTCAATACTAAGCGATTGTGAAGCAGAAACATAGGTGAGGTTTTGATCATCTGTCAAATCTCCAACTACGGTTAAAGGTGTTCCTGCTGTTCCGTCTCCGGATAGTGTGGCATCAGAATTCACAACGTCTGTTCCCCAGTTGTCAGATCCTGATATACTTGATAAATCTACAGTAGTTGTTCCACCTGCATCCGTAATTTCCAAATCTGTTCCGTTTAAAGTTCCTCCGGTGATTAACTCGTTAGTTGCATCTGCGTCTGCATCATCAACGGCATCATTCGCTACAGTGGCTGCGTGCATGGCGTAAGGAACTGACATAAACTGCATGGTGCCAATGGTTTCATATCCTGTTCCGGGATCAATCTCAACCTTGAGAAAATGAATGGCACTTCCCCATGAAATAGTTGCAAAAGTTGCCTGAGCTCCTGACCCTGTATTGGATCCCATGCCTATCACCAAATCAAACAGACCGTAATCGTTTGTCGTGACGTTATGTGTTTCTTCCCATTCCAAAGTTCCTGTGGAGCTTGTTGAAAGGATTCCGATTCTCACAACAATGCTTTGATTGGCGAGTGGATCACCACTGGCATCATGGGCTACAGCCTGATAATTAATGCCTTGTGGTGGTGTCTGTGAGCTCCCACAAAAAGTGACTAAAAACAGAGTGAATAATAAAAGTATTTTCATGACTATAGAATTAGCGCTGTACAAATATACAATAAAGGACCTCATTATACGACCGCCGAAACAGTTGCTACACTCACCGATTTCACAGGTCCGGTTAACAGGGCATGTGCACATGCCTCTAAAGTAGAGCCTGTTGTCAGGACATCATCCACTAAAAGGACGTCCTGCTCCAGGATTAAATCCGGTTTCTCAAGTGAGAAAATGGTTTCCATATTATCCCATCTCTCCAGCCTGCCCTTGCCGGTTTGGGAGTTCGAATACACGTTCCTTTTGAGTGCCTTGGTCTCAATTGGAATTCCCAGAACAGACTGCATGCCTTCCGCGATTAATTCGGATTGATTGTATCCACGTTCCTTTAAACGTCTTTGGTGAAGTGGCACAGGAATGAGTGAGTCAAAGTTTTGCTCGTTTTTCTGTATGGCCTCAGCCAGCATCTTCCCTAGTTCAATAGCGGCAGGTTTGTTGGATTGATACTTGACACTGTGCAGCACCTTCTGAATTGTTTGGTCTTTATGAAACTCAATAAGTGATATGGCATGTTTCAAAGGAACACGGCCCCAAAATTTCTTGGCCAACTCATTGTCCTGTAACCTCATATCCTTTATGTAAGGAAAAGTGTAGCGACACTGCATGCAAATAGCAACCTCAGACTTGAGTAGGGTACTGTCACAAGCCGCACACAGGTTTGGGTAAAAGAGGGCAAAAAAGTCTGAGAACATAATTTATTTCAATTTTTAATGTTGAAACATTAGGCCTTAGCGAAAGTTAAGGTAATTTTTTTGATTTAACTTTGAGCATTCAAACCCAAGATAATGGCAGAAAATACACCCCCAGTAACTCCCACAATTCCTCCAAAGAAGAGTAAACCAAGAGATCCTATTTATGTAGTGATCATCATCCTGCTTTTAATAGGTATGGGTCTGCTCTATTATCAGATGAATGAGAATAAAAAGCAACTGGAAAAATGTTCTGAAGACAATAAGAAACTTAGCGCAGATAGCAACCGTTATAGATCTGAACTGGATTTTGCCATTAGTGAGCTGGGAACTTCACCAGAAGCATTTTTAGGTGATCTTCAAACATTATTGACGGACTATGACACCATGATTTCTATTAGTTCTGATTTGGAAAATGAGAATTCTGATTTGATGGATTCTCTTGAAGCCAAACGTGCAGAAATTTTAGAGTTAGAAGATCAGGTGAAGCGAGGAAAATGGACAGCTTATGAGTTGACGAAAAAGACCAAAGAGCTGGAAGTTCTGAGAGGCGTTTTGAAAACTTACGTTCATAGAATTGATTCATTGACAACCCAAAACCAGGCGCTCAGTCAGCGACTAGGTAATGTAGAAACTAAGTTAAATGAAGCGGTTGAAACCATTGGTCAGTATGAAGTCAAGACTGAGCAAATGACAGAAACCATTTCTAAAGGTAAAGTGCTTAAAGCGGCAGAAATTAATGCGCAAGGTTACCGATTGAAGAGTAATGGAGACGAACGTCCTACCGACAGAGCTAAACGGGCAGATCGAGTCAAGGCCTGCTTTAAGATTGTTGAAAATGCGATTGCCAAGGCCGGAACCAAATCTATTTATTTGAGGGTACTCGATCCATCCGGAAAAGTTATGTCAGATGGCAGAAGCTTCAAATCTGCCAGTAGAGAAGAGGTTAAATATTCTGATAAACGAGATATCGACTACCAGAATACAGATATCAGCCTTTGTATTTACTACATATTCGGGCAAGATGTGAGCAAAGGAACATACAAAGTGGAAGTCTGGGCAGATGGTCATAAGATTGGGAACTCCACATTTGATCTGAAGTAGGATGAGATTCCTGGCTCCTGTAGTGTGTTTGGTCCTGTCTATTTTATGGGATTTTAACTCTCTAGGGCAGGCAGATAGTAGCGAGTATGGGGTGCTGGATGGCGTTTATATTGATGAACATGCCATTGGCTGTGATATGGATACGACCATTCGATTCCATGAAAACGTCAGTTTAGTTGTGGAAGATTCGTCCGAAGGAAATTATAATTTCGAGTCGGGAACGCAATCCTATGTTGAGGTTCTTATAAAGACTCTTGACTGTAGGTGTCGGGATTGTGCCTTCGTGGAGAAGATCATTGTTCAGGTCGACAACGAAAATTCAATGGTTTCATTAAGTCCTAAAAATACGGCATGGATAGTCACAAGCGCCTGGCGTATCCGACCATTTGTAGAACACTTTCGGGGAACTTTGGATTTGAGCAAACACAGTCTGACTCTGTATCACATCTCTGAGAAGTATCCGGAAATTTCGTTCGCAGAAACTCATTTCACACATCAGGCATTGTCTGGTAATTAAAACAAGGCTCTTACCTGAACGCCTCCGGTATGCACTGTTGGTGCATCAGGAGATTTTCTGCCCGTATAATTTAAGTTGAGTTGCATGTTCTTGCCCAGGCTTCTCTGATAAAGCACGTTCCAGGTCATGTTTTGCCCGGTTTTTAAACCATCCAGCATTTCGTAGGAAATGGTTGTGTTGTCTTCTCCTGTATAGTCGTTGTAAATGAGATTGAACTTTCCGGAGATACTTCCTTTGTCAATTACATTATACCTAAAATCGATACCGCCATTTGCAATTTTGGCTTCTTCACCATCGGAACCAAAGGTATTGAGCTTGTTTTCGTAAGTGCCTTCCAGCGCAATCCTAAATGCAGTATTCGGCTGGAAAGCTAATCTAAGTAGGTAAGACTGGTAGTCAATATCGTAATTTCTACCTGAGACATAGTCGGCCAAATTATATTTGTTTCCAAATTCCAGGTCAGATTGAAACGTGTACTTTCTTGTCAGATTCCAGCGGGTTCTGATCTGGTGGTAAGCTTGAGAACGTGTGTCAAATCCGCTCGTGAGAAGTGATTTTCCATCCGTTTTCTGGTAACCATAATCCATTCCGAATTTTTGATTGGTTCTGTTGAAGTAAACGGTATTTCTCAAAGACGAACTGACTGTGATCAGGTTAGTATCATTAACCGCATCTTTGAAAGGGTTGTAAAGATCTTCCAAAAGTGAAGAGCTGGTTTTGCGATTCGTTCTAAAAACAAATTGATTGGAAAAACGGCTTAGCAAACCTTTAACGCCCTTTTCTTTTCTCCAGATTTGCTTAGGTTTTAAGAAAACTGATTGAGAAAACTGATTAGAAAATGTCTTCACATATTCATTGGTTGGAGAAAAAATTCGGATGTAGCTGGCCTGATCGTTAAAAGCAGCAATTTCAAACTCATTGAGGTTCTTAACCCCGTCTTCATTATAATCTATCCAGGTATGAGTTCCTTGTCCGGGTTGGACTTCCACATACACGAATTCCCTCTTCAACTCTAATCCCGAACCTATTTCGTAAAAAGTAGATGTACTGATGGCACCTTTGAATAGTTTTAGTTTATGTTCTAAACGACTCAACAGTGTGTTTTCCGGTTGAGTATTGATCAATGATGTGTCCAGGATTCTCAATTCCCGGTAAGCCACATTCAGCTTCAATTGATGCGCTCTTGACTTTAAAAAATGTGCCGACCCTCCGAATTGCTGCGCAATAGCCGAACGAGCCAAAGAGCCTGTAGAGTCTATCTTTTTGTCGAGTCGCTGTCGGGCATAGATTTCAAACTTGTTTTTGGTTGAATCACCAGTTCCAATTGCAAATTTCCCATCATAAAATTGATAACCGCTTTTGCTACTCAGAACTTCTCGTATGTTGTATTCGTGCTCGTCCTGGTAGCTGATTTTAATAGACTTGAATGATTTAAACAGAAGTGCTTTGTGTCGAATAAAATCTGTGTTTTCGTTTCCGTTGGAAATCAGGTAACTCCCATTTGCACGAACGCCCCAATCTCGTTGCCCCAGATTAACAAAGAGGTCGTTTTTAAATCCCTGATAGGCAGAGCCCGCCAAAAAGGTATTGAAGCCATACCGCACCGAACCAAGACCTGATTGGTTAAAACCCACGTTTGCGTTTGCCAGCCATTGATCCGAACTGATATTGACATTTTGTACGTTCCAGTTTCTGGAGAATTCAACAGCTCTAAATCGCTCTATCGACTTAAATGTACTTTGTTGATACTCTGCTTCAGACCCAAAGGAAATGCTGCTTTTTTTGCTCAGATCAATGGTCGATTCCCAGTAAGCTTTCATCGCTGTTCCAATATTGTCTCCGGCATCTAAACTGGAAAAAGTGTTGAGGTCGTCATTACTCATGGCACCTTCGAAACCGATTTTACTTTTGTCATTATATCTGAATTCTGTTCCGGCTGTGACCATTTGCCTTTTGTTGGGTGCGGGCAAGAGGATCACAGGTTCATGATCACCCTGAGGCACTCCTCCAATCGGTTCAATCCATCTGTAGGTTCTGCCTATTGCGGTAATTTCATCCAATACGTAGTTTCCGTTGTTTTCTCCTACGTCAGAAAAGTTGGCTTTGTATAAACTGGAATCTTCATTGATGGAAAATACCAGAATGGTGTACGTGCCAGTTCCGGCAATGGTATCGCGCATTTCGTACAGTAATCTGTTCTCCGAAAATTCAGCCGTATCCACACTGCTTGCAAACGCCTGAGAAATATTGTCTCCTGCATCTGACAGGATTTGCCTTTGATCTTCGTTCAATTGAATTTGAAGAGGTTGGTTTTTGGCATCTTGTTCGGAATAGACATTCAACCAGGCCGACCATTTTTTTGATTCGAATTGATTGGCCACCTGAAACAGAGATCGGGCATAATTCTGATCTGAATACTGGAATTCAACAATAATCCTTCGATCTTTGGTAATCATGTTTTTGGGTGTGAAGGTGATTTCTGAGGTGTTGTAGTCTATTACATAGTCGTTTTCTTGACCACGCGTCAGTAGCCTCCCATCAATAAATACCCTTTCAGTACCTGATAAAACAATGATAAAAGGCTCGTTATTAATTCCGGTTAGTCTGTAGGGACCTTGATTACCCTCAACTCCCTGAATCTGATTCCTAGCAAATTTTCCTTTTGAAATGGCGCCACTGGCCTGAGTTTTTAGAAAGGGCCCATTGTCCTGATCTGTCAAATTTAACTTACCCGTAAAAGAACCGCCCTGAGCTCTTTTTTTGTAATCCATGAAGTAGCCATTGGGTTTGTAGAGCCAAAAGTCACCAGCCGTTAATTCCCAGCTATCTTCATTAAATACTTTGATGTAGACCTGATCAAAATCCTGAAGTTGTTGAGTATTACCCTGAGGTTGAATGGGAATATTGTCATCTGTTACAGAAGCCAAAACACTCACGTCTGGTGCAATTTTACCGGACATTTGCAGGTTTAGGTTCGAATTCACAGATAAATTTTGCCGATTTCCAAAGTTGATTCCACGGCTGATGCTCCCGGTTTTATTCAGGCCATTTCCAAAAATATTGTTGCTCAGGTCGGGTTCAGCAACATATCTAAACGGGTCAGCTTCAGCATTTCCCGGTTTAAAGTAAATGCTGGTATCCTTGTTGAAATAGGTCTGACTGAGAGAGCTTGGAAAAACTCTGTAGGTCACCATAAAACTGCCGGTAGTTTCCGCTGTGCGTCTAATGAATAACGATTGCGCATGATCAATGAAATAATCGTCCTGATCCAGGCCAATAATCTGAAAGCTTCCGGGAACCATGACCAGCGAATCTATGTGTACAGTATCCCTGTCTATTTTGAGTGTTTTATGCCTCAAATTTTGCTGCGCAAATCCTGCATTCGACAAACCAAAAAAGCACCATAGCAAAGCAACAAGATATATGTACGATTGAAATTTCACGTCCCGGCCAACCTCTATTACGTAATAATACACACAAAAGTATGCAAAGCGCCATTAGATCAATTAAATATAACGTTTAAACAAGATAATTTACCTTTCGGAGGTTCCACCATGCCAATAGTCCATATTGGTAGTGTATTTCTGGGATATATTTTTATATTTGTTCTCTTGTTAGAAGTGTAAAAATTTTAAGCTTAGAGGAGATATGAAGTTTGCTGTGTTATGTTCAATGGGATTGCTACTCGTTTTAGCGACTGCTTGCGGTGGAGGTAAGAAGAAAGAAGCCAAAGTAGAGAAAGCCAAAGGAACTGTTACCGACGATAAAGGAAATGAAGTGGGCATCACTCGTGGAGGTGTGTTCAAGATGAATCAGGTAAGTAAGCCTACAACCTTGTTCCCACACGGTGTAGCGGAATTAACTGGTCACAATATCGCCAACCAGATGTACGAAGGTTTGGTAAAGTTGAATCAGGCAACACTTCAATTAGAGCCTTGCTTGGCTGAGGAGTATAGCTCTAACGAAAATGGTACTGTTTTTACTTACAAATTAAGACAGGGTGTTAAGTTCCATAATGACAAGTGTTTCAAGAATGATGCTGACAGAGAATTAAAAGCAGAAGATGTTAAGTACTGCCTGGATCAACTTTGTACACCACAGTCAAGCACAAAAACTGCTCAAAACGAATTAAGTGGATTGGTGCTGTCTAAAATTAAAGGTGCTAAAGATTACTACAACTCATTTGATGGTGGTAGTGGAGCCGAAGGTGGTGTAGAAGGTGTGAAAGTCATTGACGATTATACCATTGAAATTACTTTGGTTGAGCCATTTGTGACTTTTAACCAAATCATGTCTACACCTGCTGGTTGGATCTTCCCACAAGAAGCAGTTGAAGCTTACGGAAAAGAAATGAGTGTTCACCCTGTAGGAACGGGACCATTCATGATGAAGACAATTGATCTTGACAAAAACGTATTCCTTCAGAGAAATGAAGAGTATTGGGATACTGATGAGCACGGAAACAAATTGCCTTACCTAAAAGGTTTGAAGTTTACTTTCATGAAGGAGAAGAAAACTGAGTTCCAGAGCTTCAATAAGGAAGATTTGGATATGGTTTGGAGAATCCCGGTAGATGAGATTGATAACGTGATGAACGATTTGAATGATGCTGATGACAATGCCAAGCAGGTATTGCAGTCGACCAACGGAATCACTATTCAGTACTACGCATTTTTGAATACCCACCCGGTATTTAAGGATAAGAGAGTAAGAAGAGCATTTAACCTGGCTATTGACAGAGAGAAATTAGTGACAAGTGCATTGTACGGTGAGGGAACACCAGCAGAGCATGGTGTGGTGCCGCCGATTACTGGTTATCCTTACGAAAATGTAAAAGGATTTGAATTCAACCCGGAAGAAGCTAAGAGATTGTTAGCAGAAGCAGGTTATCCAAACGGACAAGGTTTCCCTGAGGTGACTTTGCACATTAACAACGACGGTAACGTAAACATGATTTTGGCTCAGGCCATTCAAAACCAATTGTTCGAGAACTTGAGTGTGACTATCAAGCCAGATCAGGTGTCTCTGATTCAATTGAGAAGAAAATTTGAGACCGGGAATTCTACTATGTGGAGAACAGCTTGGGTAGCAGATTACCCAGATCCTGAAAACTTCCTGAACTTGTTCCATAGCAAGCACATTCCGGACGATCCTAACGAAAGATCATTATACAACGCGTATAAGTATGTAAACCCGGAGTTTGATGCTTTATATGATGAAGCGGTTCAAACTGTTGACGATACTAAAAGAAACGAGTTATTTGCTAAGGCAGATCAATTGTTAATTGATGATGCTGTAGTGATGCCTATCTATTACGATAGCTATGAGCGTCTGTTGGCCAAGAAGGTTAAGAACTTCCCAATCAACGGAATGGAATATAGAGATTTCACAAGAGTATTCTTCGAAGAATAACAGTAATACAAAACATAATCTTAGAAAACCACATCAATTTTGATGTGGTTTTTTTATTTCAGGAGGTACGTAAAATGCGTATTTTCGAAAGTAATGAGATTTTTTTGCGTCTTTTTTGATGAGTTGGCGTCTACTTATTAGACAGACAAGATTACGTTAACTTAAAATAAATAGATATGGAAACTATAGATAAAGTAAAAAAAGACGGTGGTTGTACTTGTGAAAATTGTACGTGTACTAACTGTGAGTGTAATGGTAAATGTGATGAGAGCTGCTCATGTGAGAAATGTGAGTGTTCTAACTGCAGCGATAGCTGTTGCCAATAAATACTAAAAAGCTCCGGAGTGGATTGTCTGCTCCGGAACTTTTAAAGATCTTATACGTTCAAATAGATATGACAACAACCACAGAAGTTTGGGATGAGTTTCACGACAATGTTTACCATTTTCTATTGAAAAGGGTGAAGAACGAAACTGATGCCCAGGATATTCTGCAGGAAGTTTTCATTAAGATTCATCTTAAGAAAGAGAGTATTCAGGATGAATCGAAATTACAAGCATGGATTTTTCAGGTAGCGAGAAACGCCATGAACGACTTTTTTAGAGCCAATTCTAAATCCGGATTAAAAGAAGATCTTCCGGATCTTGAAGATGAAGAAGTTGGCTTTTATGGTAAGCAAGAGATGTTTTGTTGTTTGCATCCTTTTGTAGAAGAACTTCCGGATAAATATAAAGAGGCAATTAAACTGGCCGATTTAGAAGGAAAAAAACAACAAGAAGTGGCCGAAATCCTAAACATTTCATTGTCTGGTGCCAAATCCCGAATCCAAAGAGCACGAGAAATTCTTAAGACAAAATTTGTAAGCTGTTGCAACTATTCTCTAAATGAAAATGGGGAATTGGTAGGTGAACAAGACTGCGAAAGATGCAATCCTTAAGTTTAATTTAACAGCCCACGCAACCTTTTTTAACTATATTCGTCTTCATAATACCAAGGTGAACACCCTAGAGATATTCTTCTCAACCACTTTGGAAGCACGTCAAAGGTGATTTCAAAGTGTTATTCTGTCATTTTTTTTGAAGATTAACTATATACTTTCCTGGCCGGTGACTGCTATTTGCACACAATACCAAGGAAACAAGTTGCTTTCTTACCTCAATCTGAAACAACTTGTTAAGTTGAGTTAACTCCTAAGATCCGGTCTCTATGCGGCTGGATCTTATTTTTTGTCCCAATTTAACCCTATCTTAACACAACCTTTTGTAAACGCACCGTCTTACTTAGGTAAATTTACACGCCCAAGGTGAACATCCTAGAGTTTATGCTCAACCGCTTTGGAAAGTATCTTTTTAACGAATGATAATTTCAAAGGAAGTGCGCATATCTGTAAATAATCTCATTGCTCTGTTGGTGTTGCTTATACCCACAGTCGGTCACGCGCAGATAATTTTTTCCGAAACTTTTGATGAACCTGCCGGATCTACCACTGGTGCAGCGAATGGTGTAAATTGGACGGCAACTTGTCCAACCTGTTTGGCTGGCGATTATCATGAAGTGCAAAATGGTACACTTGAAACAGGCGACTCTAACGGACCTGCAGAGTGGATTACCAATGGCATTAATATTAGCGCTTGTTCTCATGTGATAGTGACATTTGATGTGTCTGAAAGCGGAACAATGGAAGCATGCGGCACCGGATGTGTTTCGGCCGATTGGGTAGCTTTTGAGTATAGTGTGGATGGTGGACCGTGGACATCTCCGGCAAATGCTTATGCATGTGGAGGCGGTTGTGCACCACCATCCGGAATGGCCATTTTGGATGATGACATTACGAGCACCAATTATTCAACTGGTTGTATTGCAGTAAATGGAAATTCCCTTCAGCTTAGAATTACAACCCAATGCTGGGCCGGATCTGAAGTTTGGAATGTAGACAATGTGGTGGTAAACTGTGAGGATGTCGACCCAGGAACCAATGCAGCCGTGGATGCCTGTACAATAAATGGAAATATCAACTTGTTAGGAGAATTAGGGGGTACTCCAAATGCAACGGGAACCTGGACCGGGCCTTCTGCTTTGATAAATGGCTCTCAGGGAACCTTCGATCCTAATACAAATCTTGCTGGAATTTATACGTATACAGACGGGGTATTGTGTCCTGAAAGTGCTGATGTGACTGTTACTATTTCTAATCCCGTTGCAGGTACCAATGGAAATGTTCAATTGTGTAGCAACGATCCCGCAACGAATTTAATCACCTTATTGGGAGGCACCCCTGATGCAGGAGGTTTCTGGACTGGCCCATCGGCATTGACTGGTGGAGATCAGGGGACATTTACTCCGGGAACCAATGCAGCTGGCACCTATACATATACTGTCGGTCCTCCTGGATGTCAGGCAACTGCTGATGTTGTCGTAACAGTCGTTCCTTGCTCAAATTGCTCCATGACGGATCTCACGATCAACGTAACCAACTGTTATGTAAACGGAGGATTTTTAGAATACGACATTGCTGGTGTGCTCACCTTCACCAACCCACCAACCACAGGTCAGTTGGTGATCACAGATTGTTATGGTGCCACACAAACCTTCAATCCACCATTTGTGTCACCCTTCAACTTTACACAGACCAACATGCCACAAACTGGTGCTCAGTGTGATTTCACTGCTGTGTTTACAGACGATCCTACCTGTACCATCGTGGGACCTCATCAGGCTCCACCACCCATCACCGGCTTTAGTTCTAACTGTGTGATTGGTGCTGGTATCGTTACTGGAGACATTACCTTTGATGACACCTACGGTTCTGGATTTTTGGTAGTATCTATTGATGATGGTACCAATGTACTGGACACCATGATTACCTTGCCAACCACCAGTCCTCAAAACTGGTCTGTATCTGGATTAAATCCGGCAGCCAACCCTTATACCATTAGTTACTACTTCTCTGATTACCCGGGTTGTTCTCAAACCACCACCATTAACTGTGGTTGCCAGGCTGATGCGGGAACATACAATGTGAGTATGACGGGTAACGGTAACACCAACTTTATTTTGTGTGATGGCGATCAGGTAGACATTACTACCAATAACGATTTTATTGATCCGGATAACAATGGCCCACTGGGTGGTTTCCCATACGATCCGGGGATTGCATGGTTGATTTATAACTGCCCGCCAACACCAGGAGTAGACCCCAACAACGATCCTTGTTTCCAGGGAATCTTCAATGCCCCTAATGGCAGTGGTAATATGAGTGACATTAATGACCTGGGCATTATTAACAATTTCCCGGCAGGTACATTCAATAACAATGAGGTGTTTTATGTCCCAATAACAATGTATAATTTCCCCAATTTGCTCTATAACACAAATTGTTGGAATGTTGGAACTCCCATCTCCGTTACTTATTTAACCCCTATCACGTCCGCCATAGTAGAAGATTGCCCTAACGGAAGTGTAACGGTGACACTAAACGGTGGTCATCCGGAAATCTTTGGAACCAATTTTACAGCTTCTAACCTATTGCCAGCAACAGCCAGTTTTGCCAACACCACAGCAGCACATGGTGGTACCATCACCATCACTGGTCTTCAGGATGGAGACATGTACAGCTTTGATGTGGTAGATCAAAATGGGTGTCCGATACAAGTTACCGGCGGACCATTTGTTGGGCCTCCTGATGCGACGATTGCTCCGGCAGGACCATTCTGTCCAACCGATCCGGCTCTTAACCTCACTGCAGCTACACCAGGAGGAACATGGTCGGGAACGGGAATTACGAATACGACCAATGGCACCTTTGATCCGGCCACTGCGGGGACAGGTGTACACAGCATTAATTATACGGTAGGTGGGGCGTGTCCCGGAAATGGACAAACAGATATCATCGTTACCAATCAACAAGATGCGACAATAACCCCGGTTCCTGATCCTTGTGAAACGGATGCACCTTTTATCTTAAATGTGGTTGATCCGGGAGGCACATTTACTGCTACGTGTGGTGCTTGTGTAGATGCAACAACCGGAACATTCAATCCCCAAATTGCAGGGGTAGGTCTACACACGATTACTTATACGATTGCGGGTACTTGTGGAGATGTACAGACACTCGATATCAATGTGATGCAAAGTTTTGATGCTGCTCTGGGTGCTATGCCTGATATGTGTATTGGCAATGCAAACACCTTTGTCAATGTATTAGGTGATGCCGGAGGAACATTTTCAGGTGTTGGAATTATAGATCCGACTACGGGAGAATTTGATCCAATTGTCGCTGGAGCAGGCACTCACGTCATAACTTACTCTTTTCCAGGGCCTTGTGGAAATTCTGAAACCACAACCATCACTGTAAACGATCCTTTAAGTGTTACTGCATTTATTGATATGGATATTTGTGAAGGGCAGAATGCCAATTTATCTGCCGTTGCAAATGGAGGTGATGGCAACTATACCTATACATGGACGGATGATCAGGGGAACCCTGCAGGAGTTGGACAGTTTATTACTGTTACACCTGCTGTTACTACCACATATACTGTTACCGTAACTGATGGATGTGGGTCTAATGCCGCTACAGATCAGGTAACTGTGACTGTGAACCCTCTGCCTACCATAGATTTTGTGGTAGACAATGCCACTGGATGTGCGCCACTTACTGTCACCTTTACTGACAACTCTGTACCTGCTGGCACAACATGTTTATGGGATTTTGGGGACACCTTCTTCTCTACTGATTGTGGTACAACAACTCATACTTATACCGATCCCGGATGTTATGATGTGTCTTTAACCATCACAACTGCGGCCGGATGTTCGAATAGTATGACACAAACCAGCATGGTGTGTGTGACACCTAATGCCTTAGCAGCATTTGATGTTGACCCGGGTCAGGTAGATGTGAACGCACCTATCTTCAACTTTACAAACAATAGCAGCAATGCTACCACCTATTCCTGGACTTTTGGTGATGGGGAGAATTCTATGGATACAGATCCAAGCCATACCTACCCGGCAATCCCCGGCATGTATGAAGTATGCTTAACAGCTATGAATGACGAAGGTTGTAACGACATAGTATGTGACAGCGTTCAAATTTTGGACGTCTTCAGTGTTTACGTTCCAAATGCATTTACACCCAATGGAGATGGTTTCAACGACGAATTTCTTCCGGTGGTAAATGGCATTGTAAGCGATTCTTATGAACTGTACATCTTTGACAGATGGGGACATATTATATTCGAGTCGAACAGCCAAAACATTGGTTGGAACGGAAATGATCCCTCTGGTGTACTGGCCAAATCAGATGTTTATGTATGGAAGCTGATACTGAAAAGTTCAGTTGATGATGAGCATTATGAGAAGGTTGGACACGTAACACTCCTCAAATAATTCAGCATTTTTTAAGTAAAATTTCAGAACGTAATTAGTTTACGTAGTGTGATCGGAAATTTGTATTGTGATCAAATCAATAATACAATGAAAACGGCACAGAACTTATTCGACAAGCAAACTTCAAAGCAATTTAAAAACATTGAAATAGACACCATTGTTTATGAAAGAAATGATGATGGTTTATTATTAGAATGTTCGGTAGACACAAAAGAAGGAAAGGTTCAGAGAAATCTTGAAATCAGCTTCAACCAGTGGGAATTTTTACTCGCTCATTTAAAGGATAGCTTTTTAGCTAATCGCCTTGAGAAGATGGTATCTGATATGGTGGACACCGTGGATTGGATAGCTGAGCTACCACTGAAATCATTGCTTGGGAGACCAGCACAACTGAAAAAACTAAATACAAGCGCTCAATACCACGTGTTAAGAGCATAATTCATTCTAAAATATAGCATCATGAGACAATTGAATATCAATCCAAAAGGAGAGTTAGTATCACATGCGCTTTACCACAATTTAGGTATTCTTACTTGTGTTGAGGACATAGCAAAATATGATATGATTTATATCTATCATCATATGTCGGTTGGCGACGACTTAAGGTTGGAACGCGATTTCTCCAACATTTTCCAACCCAATCAGGTGGAGGTCTTTTTTAAAGGGTTTAAAATAGGCATGATCTCTAAAAAATCTGCCGGGATTATTTGTCGATTGATGGACAAGGGCATTCCGGTAAGCGCCAAGATAAAGGGCATGTCAAAGAAGAAATATATGCCTTTAACCGGATTGGATATTGAAATTAAGGCACACGTTAATTGATGATCTGTTGCCAAGATCCTGCCCAAACTTCTCTTTTGAGAGGGGGCAGGACTCAACAGTTCAGATATTATTTAATAATTACGACTTCCTTGAATACAGAATGTTTTTTGGTATCGAACCGAATCATGTAATATCCGGTATTCAATCCTTCCAAAGAAAAAGAGCGTTCTCCTTCCCTTAGCCTCATAAATCTAAGTAACTGTCCGGCCTGAGAGTAAACAGACAGATTTAATGGACCGGTAATACTCGTATTGAAATGGAAATCACCATTACCCGGATTTGGATAAACAACCAGTGATGGCGCATTTTCCTCTTCTAATCCAACCGTGGTGATGTCAAATGTAGCACAGGAAGAATCTATCCCGCATACATTCATCGCGATTAAGCAAGCTTCAAAAGTTCCATTGGAAGTATAGACATGTGTTGGGGCTTGTACGCCTGACAAAGTATCTCCATCTCCAAAACTCCAATACCAGAAATCTACGTTAGACGGCATATTCGCAATGCCAAAAATAACCAGTGGATCATTCATGCTTGGGAAGACTTGAGACATATTTATAATGTCATTCCATACCAATACAACCTGATCAGAATTCATACATCCATTGGTTCCAACTGAATTCGAAATAACAGATGAAGTAGGGGCGGTCGCATTGTAAATAAACGTCAGACTATCGTTTGTTTGAGTTGTGGTAAAGTTACTTATCGAGTAGGATGCCACTCCTGTGGTATCAATCCCGAAAGACAGTTCTTCTCCGTCGCACACCCATAAACTATCGGGACCAATATTGGCATTTGGAAGCGGATATTCTATCAGGTTTAAAGTAAGAATACTGTCGCAAAACACAGCATTGGTCAAAACTTGTGTGTATGATCCTGCTGAAGAATACGTAAACCCATTATAGATGAAACTGGACCCCGCGCAGAAACCCGTATCCACCTGAGATGTGGTGATCTGATTGACGGTTAAGTCGATGATCGTAACACTGTCGCACCCGAAAACAGATTGCAATGTATCATAATACATTCCTGTAGTATTTTGCCAGGCGCCCTCAGCGTAGATACTATCATTATTACAAATAGTTGACGTAATCGTGATCGAATACGTTGGATTAACGGTAAGCACTGTAGTGTATACGCTGTCACACCCATCAATGGTCTGTAAAGAATCATAGTAGGCACCAGCAGTTGATTGATACGTTCCGTAAATCTGGATGCTGTCACCCTGACAAATGGATGCTGTATTGGTGTATTCATAAGTTGGATTGATGCTTATACTAGTTTCAATAACGCTATCACACCCGTATACAGACTGCAGTGTATCATAATATGTTCCTGCCGTATTTTGCCAGCTTCCTTCCAGAAAAAGCGAGTCATTATCGCACAAAGCAACACTATTCTGGATCAAACTTTTAGGGTAAACTCTCAGCATGGCCGTATCCGATATGATTGTCTGACAGCCAAAATCATGATATACCCTTATCAATAAACTGTCGTGATTGATATTGGCACTTGAAAATGAGTAGAAATCATTGACATATATATCACTGATCCATGAATTACCGTGGTCCAGAGAGAATTCCCAGTAACTATTGTTAGCACCCGGTGAGTAAAAGTACGTGGACGTGAATACAACTGGCTCCCCCTCACATACTTCAACATCTTGTGGATGAGTAAGCAGGCCGTAATGTTCAAACGCACCAATATCAATGGTATCCTGAACCTCCCTTGGATTTTTGTTGAAATCGACCGTGTCTGGCGTGTAAAGTGCAGTTCCGCTGTGGTTCACACACGGAGATGTACACCAATTTAGCGACCAGTCTGTTCCATTATAACCGTCGAATGAAACACCTGTTCCCGCACTCGGACTAATAAAATCCGGGTTGGTATAGTGAAGATTGAACTGATCGACCAGAGCAGAAACCGGAACACCGGCATTGGTAAGGTCATATGTAAAGCTGCTGGTATAAAACCGTGTGTTATTAGAATTGATGGATGTACCCATTCCAATATCTTCATTAACTCCGGGCGTGGTAGATTCGTTATTGTAGAAAATGGTCTTGTTAACGTAAAGGGCACTTCCATAGCTATCATAAACATAAAGACCACCAGCGTTTAAGGCCTTGTTGTGAGCAATGGTATTGTTGGCAAAAACGCTTGTTCCTCCTCCATTTGAAAAAACATTGAAATAATGAACAGCTCCACCATTTCCGGCGGCTTCATTGTTAACGAAAACAGAGTTTTGAACCTTTATATTAGAACCATAGGCCTGAAGTGCACCTGCGTTAGATGAGGCAGAATTGTTGTTAAACATGGTTCTTTTTATATCCAGCGTTTGTGCACCGGCAAATGATATAGCTCCACCGTCTGTGGCTTGATTGTTAGAGAATCGGGAATCTGTAATGTCAATGATAGAATATTGTCCCAGATGAGGTCCATTGCGGATAGCACCACCTCTTCCGTTTGGACAACTATTGTTTAAGAATTTACAATCTTCAAAGTTCAGATTATAGCTTCTTGCCGTGTGGATGGCGCCTCCTCCAGCTGCCCCGTTTGCCGTGTTATGTTTAAAATCGCAGGACACCAGGTTCTGAGCATTGCCATTGTACACAAAAGAGTAGTAGTCGAACCACGCGCCTCCATCATTGAGGGCCCAGTTGTTTCTGAAAGACGTGTGTTGAATTTTGATTCTCCAACTACTGAAAGTGTATAAACCACCTCCGTAAGTAGAATTTGGCAATGTTGAAGTGCCATCAGCTTTTCCAAATTCAATGACACAAAACTCCAGACGACTGGTATCTCCGGAACTCATTCTGTTATGAAATCTAATTCCGGCCCAACCGGTATGGGTATTGTTGTAGTAGCCTGTTGTATCTGAAGTTGTGAATTTAATGGAATCACTTGCCGCCCCCTGAGCTACCAGAGTTCCTTTGACGTTGAAAGAATAATGCCCAACAAAATCAATTACGATTCCGGGTTCTATGGTCAGTACGGTAAGCGTATCCACAGTTGTATTCCCCATGATTTTGACGGTATCGATACTTGAATTACTCCAGGTGGTATTGGCGCTGATATTACCACTAACGTTGATGTTTTGCCCTGTGACATAAAGTGAACAGCACATGAACGCCAACAGATGAATTAGTTTTAAACTTCTCATGAATTTCTTGGCTTTATTTTGAGCAAAGAAAGACACCACATTGCCCTGTTTGATCGGTAGTTTTGTGGAGTTGCCGGATATTCTTGTGAGTGTGGCTTTTTTGTTTGCCAATGTTTTAGTTGATCTAATTCTCAATTGCTTAGCTTTGTGAAGAGCGTGCTTTGTTATTGGTAGATATTTTATGAGGTATTTAAAAACAGTTTTTTTAGTTCTTATTTCGGCTTATGGTCTTGGGCAAAATGCAAAGGTTGACAGCTTAGAATCTCGTTTGAAAAACACACACGATGAAGGTGCTCGAATGCCACTATTGTCTGAATTGGGTGAAGCACTTCTTCGCAAGGATTCGGAAAAGGCTTTTGAATACGGTACGGAATTAATGTCTTTAGCCAGAAACGCCAAAGATCATAAATGGACATCAACAGCATACCATTTACTCGGAAGACTTCATCTATATCTTGGTCGGCCGGAAAAAGCGGAGGAGATTTATCTGGAAGCCGTTGAATATGAATACAAACGAACCAAGGTTTCAGATAAAAGGCTTGCCTGGCAATTGTACAATGCAGGGAATCATTACAACCACACAGGACGTTACCGCAAGGCACTGATCTATTTTCAGAAAAGTCTGGACATAGAATATGAACTTGATAACAAAGAGAACCAAACTAATAGTTTGGGCAGTATCGGAGCAATGTACCTTCAGTTGAACGTATTGGATAGTGCTCAGATCAGTCTGGAAAAAGGGATGAACCTGGCGGTTGAAATCAATGACAGTTCAAGCATCCAGACATGTGCTTCTAATCTGGTTAATCTTCATATGTCAAGAGGCAAATATGATGAGGCCTTAGGCGTTTCTGAAACAGCTGAATTGTACGCGCAGAATGCCAATGATTTGGCATATACCTTCGGAGGGAGAGGGAGCATCTATTATTATCTGGGAAAGATAGACAGTGCCATATATAACTTTAAAAAAACGGCTGAATATTTTGAGGAGGCCGGCAGAGAACTGGAACAGGGACAAACGATTTTGAACATTGGTGTGTTGTTCCGGGATCAAGGCAATTTAAAACGATCGGCAGACTCATATAAGACTGCAGAAGAAATCTTTATTCGTTTGGGGAATAATGAACTACTGACGGCTGTGTATCTCAATATGGCAGGAGTTTGGGAAGAAAAAAATGACTTGGATTCGAGTTATCATTACTATGAGAAAGGCCTTGAGTTGGCTTTGGTAGAACAGAATCTCATAAATATGGGAACGGCCTATCAAAACCTGGGTATTCTGGATGAACGTGAAGGGAATTATGAGATGGCTGCGGATAAATTGGAAAAGGCCTTGGATATATTTCATCAAACCGGGGATCCAAGGCTGGTTGCAGAAGCCAATTACACCTTATCAGGTGTTTACGTCAACCTAAAGCAATGGGAACAAGCCCGGCGAGTTTTAGATAGTTCGCTCAATGTGGCCATTAGAATTGGTCATGTAGACCTGCAGATTAAGGGCTACGACAGGCAAATCAAAATTTTATCCCTTTATGAAGGGAGGGAGGAGCTCTATTTGTATCACAGCGAGCAGATAAAGTTGTTAGACAGCATTCAGGCGAGCAAAAATTTCACAGCAATGGAAGAACTTAATTCTCAATATTCACTTGAGGAAAAAGAGGACTCTATTCGTTTACAGAATATCGAATTGGCTAGTGAAAGAGCCATCAACGATAAAATTTCCATCATTAATGAACAGAGAGGAACCATGTTATGGATTGCCTATGTTGGCGGAGGCATCTTTCTGATAATGGCGATTCTGCTTTTTATTAGTAGAAGAAAAGTAAAGGCTAAGAATGCGGAGAACGAATTGTTATTAGGAGAGATACACCATCGTGTCAAAAACAACCTTCAGGTGATATCAAGTCTTTTAAGTCTTCAGGAAAAAAACATCCAGGATGAAACGGCAAAAATGGCCATTCTGGAAGGGAAAGAACGGGTGAAATCCATGGGACTTATCCATAAAATGTTGTATCAGCACGACAATTATTCCGGGATTGAAATGACAGCCTATATCGATACTTTGATCAATGGTTTGATGACCTCTTTTGGAATTAAATCTTCTGAATTGGAACTGGACACCCGTTTCGACGAGATTAACCTGGATGTAGATTCAGCTGTGCCAATCGGATTAATTATCAATGAACTTGTTATTAATGCCCTGAAATATGCTTATGAATCAACAGATAATCCTAAGATTTCCGTTAAACTGAGTCAGGAATCAGAAGGACTCAAACTCAGTGTAAAAGACAATGGTAAAGGTGAATTAGAAAAAATAAAAGAGTCAAAATCCTTTGGATTAAAATTGGTCAGATTATTGGTGAAACAGCTCAATGGAAGCTTAACCCTGACTTCAGAAAACGGCATCAGCTATGACATTTTGATAAAGGATTATAAATTGATAGGAAAATGAAAATCAAAGTACTGATTGTAGAAGATGAAATCTTAGTGGCGGAGGATATTTCCGGAGATTTGGAAAACGATGGTTTTGAGGTAACTGACATAGCCATGTCGGGAGAAGAAGCGTTCAATTCGCTTGAGAAAACATCTGCGCATATCGTACTTATGGACATCAATATCAAAGGTGAGGTCGACGGCATAGAAACGGCCGAACAAATCAATGCACGTTATGGTCTGCCGATTATCTATATCAGCTCGAATACCGGACGGCAATTTATGACCAGAGTTTTACAAACCAGCCCTTACGCTTTTATTTCCAAACCTTTTAACCATCAGGATTTGGTAATCGCCATTGAATTGGCATTGAAAAAACACAATGAGCGCATCATTCAGACGAACACAATTCCGAAATCTGAGTCCATATTCGTTAAAAAAGGGAATTATCATCAAAGAATCATGATTGATGATATTCTGTACATTGAAGCTGATGGAAGTTACTGTAAAGTGTGTACTGAACAGGGAGACTTTACACTATCAGTTAACCTGAATCATTTTAGAAATCAGGTCAATAACTTTCAACTTAGGCGTGTACACAGATCTTATATTGTGAACCTGTCAAGAGTAGATAAACTGGATAAAAATACCCTGATGCTTGGAAAACATAGCATTCCGGTTAGTGCCACCTATAAAGAGGTGATCTTTGACTATTTTAACAAGCTCTAAAACTTCACCGTAAATGACCTTGTGGAGTAACCTGCAAAGATGCCAAAGCCATTTGTTACGTTAGAATAAACCTGAACTGGTTGAGAGAAGAAATCGCCGGAAGCCATTTGGTATTGACTATAACTCCATGCGTAATTATAAGCTGCTTGAGTACAAGAACTCACGTTTACTGCGAGAGAATCAAAGTTGTCAGTAGAAACCCAACCACTTGCGCGTAAAGTTACTTCATAGGTCGATCCATCAAATGCC
Organism: Parvicellaceae bacterium; assembly: GCA_965230535.1. Lineage (GTDB taxonomy): Bacteria > Bacteroidota > Bacteroidia > Flavobacteriales_D > JAUILH01 > JAUILH01. The sequence continues at coordinate 283,171 of OZ246009.1, forward strand.
GGATCTTTCAGGAAAGCAATTTGCCTGTATTCTTCCGGAGATGTATTGTCAAATTCCGGAGCGTTTACATTAAACCAGATCTCGTACTCATTCACTGTTCCAAAGTCATCAGTATTCCAACCAGTCATTTGCATCAGGTAATGGTTTTCGTGACCTGCCGGATCATTGATGTCGAAGGTGATTTCAAAAACATCTTCACCCAAATAGGTGGAACTTGTTGTATCCTTATAGGCCAGAACAGGTACGGTTGGTACCTGATCATTTGATTCAACATTGGTAAATCCGGATTTGGAAACGCTGATTTTATAATTGGTTCCTGCAACACCCACTACGCCAGTTGAACTGTAGTATCCATTGCCATCATCTGAAAGTGTTTCAATAATGGCGCCATTATTATCCATAATGTTTACTGTGGCTCCTTCAACATTGGTAAGAGAACCATTGTCAACAACACTCAGACTTTGACTCACATGAACGTCCCAGATTTCTCCTGATTCAAAACCACAGTTCACCACAAGTTTAGGATCTTTAACTTCTGCGTCCAACGGGATTTCCTTTTCGCAGGAAACCAATGCTAGTAGAGGGATCAAATAAGCTAATCTTTTCATGATCTAAAATTTAAAACTGTAATTAAATGAAGGAATAATTGGGAACAGACTGTATTGTTTCAATACTCTTTGGTTGTTATTGTTGTATCCAAACTCAAGGAAGAATGGATTTTGTCTGCTGTAGGCATTGTATACGCCAAAGCTCCAGGTTTGCTCACCCCACTTCTTCTTTTTATGCAGGTTCACACCAAGGTCCAGTCTGTGATAAGCAGGCATTCGGTAATTATTTCGACTTTCTATATGCTCAATTTCACCAGCTCCACTACCAAATACATTATCGAAGGATAGATACCTTTCCAGACCGAGTGTCACGGCATTCCCCGTACCGTATACCCATACCAGACCAACATCAACCCGATCGTTAAATTTATGTGTAACTGCCACTCCAATGTCGTGACGTCTGTCGTATCTATACGGGAATTTTTCACCAAAATTCAAGCCATCGAATTGTCTCTCCGTCCACGAAAGTGTGTAGCCAATCCATCCGGTAGTTTTTCCAACTTTCTTTTCAAAAAGAATCTCTGCACCATAACTCCAGCCTTTGCCGATCTCAACTTTCTTTTGCCAATCTTTGTCATTTCCTACAAAGCTGGCCCCGTCTTTATATTCGATGACGTTTTCCATGGTTTTATAGTAAGCTTCAACGCTTAATTCATAGTCTTTTTTGACTGTACGTGCATAACCAATTGCAAATTGATCAGACTGTTGTGGAGGAATTGAGTCTGTAACCGGTACCCAAAGATCTGTTGGCAGACCAATAGATTGGTTGGTTAACAAGTGAAGGAACTGTGTCATTCGTGAATAAGACGCTTTAATTGATGACAGTTCATTCAATTTGTATCTCAATGCCACCCTTGGTTGTATTGAGTGATAAGTTTTGTCTCCTACCAGGAAGCCACTGGCATGAACCCCCAGGTTGGCTTTAAGTCTCTTACCAATTTTGAAATCATCTTCGATATAGGCGAATAACTCATTACCATACTGTTTGCTGGACCCAAAAGTGGTATCCGTTGGTGTGCCATCTCCGGAGGACGATACCTCATTTACTCCGGGTGTGAATGTGTGATAGATGTATCCGGTTCCAAATTTTATACTGTGATTGGCGTTAGGGGAATAGTCAAAATCAACTTTTCCGGACCAGTCATTAATGCCGGAGATATAATCGAACTTATAATTTTGTTGATTGTTGATGCCCGGACCTACTTCAGAGCTTGAAAAATCAAAACCTACATTGAATTTGTAACGGCTGTAGGTTCCCGTAACATTCATAAACAGTTTAGGGTTGATGATGTAATTCCACCTCAAAGCGGAGATGAAGTTCCCCCATTCCAGTGATTGGTCATAAGACTGTGTGGTTCTAACAGCATTCTCCAACCTTGATTCGTCATATTTGATATACGCTCTGTCCTTTCCATTGTAGGCACTAAAGTAGAGACGACTTTTGTCACTGAATTTATGGTTGATTTTACCATTGAGATCGTAGAAAAAATAACCACCAACATTACCTTCGGCGGTTGCTTTAATGATAGGGCGAGCAAGCAGATCAATATAGGTTCTTCTCGCAGAGATGAGAAATGAAGTTTTGTCTTTTTTGATTGGTCCTTCGAGTGTGAGTTTGGAACTGATTAAACCAATAGACCCCTCACCGTGGAACTCTTTCATATTCCCCTCTTTCATTCGAATATCGATCACACTGGATAACCTTCCACCATATCGGGCAGGAAACCCACCTTTGATCAGTTGCACATTGTTAATGGCATCTGCGTTAAAGACAGAGAAAAAACCAAATAGGTGACTGGCATTATAAACAGGCACACCATCTAACAATACAAGATTTTGGTCCGGGCCACCACCTCTCACGTAGATTCCACTGGCGCCTTCACTTCCGCTTTGAATCCCCGGTAATAGCTGAATGGTCTTCATGATATCGACTTCCCCCATAAAAACTGGCAGGGCTTTTACTTTGGCCATACTCAGGCTCATGGAACTCATCTGGGTTTCATCCTGAATGCTTTCCTTACCTTTAATAACAACAGATTCCAGCTCCTCTGATGTTCTGATCTCAGCATTGATGGTTTGATCTCCGTCCAGCTTAAGTCTCATTTCTATGGTCTCATACCCAACGTACATAATTCTCAGCTGGACACTGTCTTTTGGAAGTGTTAAACTGAAAAAACCGTAGACGTTGGTTCTGGCCCCCTGGCCACTTTTAACGTCATACACACCTGCGCCAATGAGTTTTTCACCAGTGCTGGCATCTTGAATGTAGCCACTGATGGTGGCAGTTTCTTTTTGAGAAAACGAGGGAATAGAGAGTAGTAGAAGAATTGCAGGGAGTAAAATCTTCATGTATACAGGTTTAAGTAAAATAATCTCAACAGCTGTTGAATAAACTGCCAAAAGATTTAATTATTGTTTAGAATTTAAATTAGGACGATTGAACGCTCAATAAGTTACTTTTTGAGAGCAATCATTTTTATTGTGCCACTAACTCAAAGGGCAATTCGATCAATTCGTTCAATTCCTCGCCCTTTTCTTTCATCATTAAATCTGAGCTTTTGTAGCTCCATTGAATGGTACTTTTTATACCTGATTCATTCAAGTCTTCGAGGGCATAAAATAGTTTTAGAAGTTGTTTGGAGGAACTTGAATTGAAGTAACTCAAAAACAGTTTAACTTCAAGGGATTCAACGGGCTGTCCTTCAATACTGTTTGTCCATTCTATAAGAGGTCTGTAAAACTCTCTGGCATCTTCCGGGAGAGATTTCCCTTCAATAGTCAGGCTTTTGTTTTGTAGAGAAAAGTTAACTCTGGGTGTAAATTCACTCCCTTCCAATACTAAATCTTCCATGCTTATATGCTTTTAATAGTGACTTCTATTTGAACCTGTGTTCCATGTTTGGTGTCCTCAAATCCACAATTAATGAGACCTCCATATCTGGCAATATCGATTAAACCAACTCCAGCGTTATTTGAGTCATTTTTGACACTTTCTCTGAGCGTTTCTTTGTACAATCTGGACATTTCTTCTCGTCCTTTGTTTTCCAGTTTGGCCAGATGAGTTTTCAGGATATTTTTGCCTTCGTCGTTGGTGTAATTAACAGATGTAAGTATAATATCGTTCCCCTCTTTTGCAAGAACAAATGCGCCTTCTTTTTTGTCGTTTGACAGCAAACCATGTCTGGTAATATTTTGCAGAAGTTCTACTCCGGCATGAAAGATCAATTTACCTGTCTGGTCATTGTCTTCAACATTCTGTGACAGCATGCGAATGACATTGTTAACGATCTCGGTATCAAAATCACCTTTGAAGAAGAGTAAGACGCCTTGTTTTCTAAACTGTCTGTATAGCTCAACTCCTTTAGAAATTGGAGGGATACTAACATCTTCTTTAACTATGGCTTTATCTATTTGCATTGAAAACTCGGAAATACCACCATTGTCTTCAAAATTGAATTGAATAGGGTTGCCAGATTTTCTTGCCATCTCAATAAGACCAAGCCCGGCACCTCCCTTTTCGGAAAGACTTCCCTCAGATAAGATTTTTCTATAATATTCCTTCAGTTCATCCTGATCCATTTCATTGACCTGATCGAATTTTCCCTTAAGCACTGAACTGTACTGTTGCTCAATGTTATTAGAAGAGAAAATACTCAGGACTTCTTCATTATTTGTCACTCCAAAGAAACCGGGGATTTCATTGATGTCGTCTTTGAGGCCGTGTCTTACTATGTTTTGAAAGCTCTCGGCCATTAGAAAGGATACTTTTTTTCTTGACTTCCCAAGGCTTTCATCGGATTCTACAATGTCAATGAGGTTTTCTGTGATGCTGTCCTGAAAAACGCCTTTATACCAAAGTGATAACTGGTCATTTTCTAATTGGGGTAAGCTATATCTTTCCATGGTTTAACTGTCTATTTGAATACCAATGATTGAAATGTCATCTATTTGTTCATGATCACCTTTCCATGCCAATAGGGCCTGTCTGAAGACTTCCATGTCCGGTTTTTTGCCCTGCTGAATCATGATGTTTTGCAATTCTTTTCTGCCAAATTTCTCTTTGTTGGGTCCTCCAAACTGATCTTCAAAACCATCGGTAGTCATGTAAACAGTCTGAACACCCTCCAAAGGTATTGTATGCATTTCAAACTTAGGCAATCTTGATCTTTTACGCACCCAACCACCAATAGATCTGAGGGTTCCTTTAACAATCTCGATATCTTCTTTGAGTAGAAATAAATTTTGATTGGCCGCAGCAAATTCCAGTGTGTTTTTCTCTCTGTCAAGCTTAATGATGGCGAGTTCCATACCGTCTTCAGATGACTCTTCATCGTACTGTTTTAGTAATAATCTGATATTGTCATCTAACTTTTCGAGCACTGCTGCCAGATCCGATTCTTGTGAATCCACAATGAGATCTTTCAATTGCGTTGAGCCTATCAAACTCATGAAAGCACCAGGGACGCCATGCCCGGTACAATCCGATAATGCCAGATAGCTGGTGGATCCACTCTGATGAAACCAGTAAAAGTCACCACTCACAATGTCTTTGGGTTCATAGAATAGATTAAAACCTGGAATGTGTTTGACGATTTCTTGTGCTTCCGGCAAAATGGATTGCTGAATGTTTTCTGCATAGTTAATGCTGTCAACGATTTTCTTTTTCTGTTCTTCTACTTTTTCCTGCTGTCCTTTGATAATCAGGTTGTCTCGCTTCTTGGCTCGAACGCTTCTAATCAGGAAAAGAACAAATACCAGCATCAATACTCCAAAAATGTAAAGACCCGTTTTCTGTTTTCGTTCACCTTCTATTTCCAAATCCCTTTTGGCAATTTCGGCATCTTTAAGCTCATTGTCATATATGGTTTTCAGGCTGTCTTGTTCAGCTTTTTTATCATAAGCAAATTTGTACTCCTGTCGAATGGCTGCCTTTTGATTCTCAAGGTTACTTATGGTGTCGTTCAAGGCCTCATATCGTTCGTAATACTGCAGAGCATTCTCGTGGCGGTTGAGTTTTTTGTTTGCCTTATATAGTGTTTCCAGGTTAGAGCTTATCGCTGGATTATAGGCGGCTTTCTCTGCTAATTCTAAGCCTTCCGTAGCCAACGAAATTGCTGTGTCCGGTTCGCCGATTTTCAATTTAAATCTTGCCATGTGACCAAGAGAAGAGCCCATACTTTTGTTAAATCCGGACGCTCTGGCGGCTTTTAACGACCTTACAAAATAGTCTTCTGCAAGCTCAATGTTATTGTTCTTCAATTCTGCATTTCCAAGAGCAGATAATGAGTTGATTTTGTATTCATTGATTTTGTTTTGATCATCAAACTCATTGCATATTTCCACCACCTGTTCAAAATAGAACTTGCTGGAGTCCTTTAATTTTAGTTGATCATAGACAATTCCTAAATTCGAAATGGCTGCGGTCTTTTCATAGGTGACACCTGCCTCTTCAGAAAGTTTTTTGCATTTGAGATAGTTCTCTTTCGCGTTTTGGTAATTCTTTAATTCTAAATAAATGTTGCCCAGGTTATTGTAGATACTGGCTTCAGAAGCTAAAAAGCCTGTTTTTTTCGCGATGATTCGTCCTTCATCGAGATAAGCAATGGATTGAATAAAATTGCCCTTGTCTGTATTGATGACCCCAAGATTGATTATGGCATTTATTTTGAATTTATGGTAGAAATTAGATTTCGTCGTTTTAGATTCAATTTTCTCTGTACAAAGCGCATAAACAGTTTCATTAATATACAGATCGGTCTTCGCATCATACATGAATATTAAATCATCCCATTCCCAGAGTGCTAAAATTTTAACTGAATCATTTTCGGTGGTTTCAATAACATGCTTGAGAGAATCTATCTTTTGTTCCTGTGATTGCGCAAGTAGTAGACCGGGGAAGAGAAGCATTATTATGAAAGAGAACGCCTTTCTACAAAATAACCAGCTTGATTTTCCATTGTATTCAGACATTGATCCGGGCTTCAACATACTCTGGTATTCTACTGCTTTGCCAATTCGTTTTTATTCGCTAATTGACCACATGCCGCATCAATGTCCTTACCTCTGCTTCTTCTGATATTGACAATGATATTTTTTTCTTCAAGGTACTTTGCAAATGCGTCTACCTTGTTGGTATCAGCTTGCTTAAATTCACCATCGTCAATTGGATTATATTCGATGATATTGACTTTGCATGGCACATGTTTGCAAAATTTAGCGAGTTCGGCTGCATCTTCAATCGTGTCATTAAAATTCTTGAAAATGATGTACTCATATGTGACACGGGTACCTGTTTTTTCATGGAAGTAAATAAGAGCTTCTGCCAGAGCTTCCAAATTATTGGAGTCGTTAATCTCCATAATCTGACTTCTTTTTGCATCATTCGCTGCATGAAGAGATAGTGCCAGATTGAATTTAACCTCATCGTCTCCCAGTTTCATGATCATTTTTGCAATGCCCGCTGTAGAAACTGTGATCCTCTTTGGTGACATGCCCATGCCTTCTTCTGAAGTCACCATTTTGATGGACTCAAGAACACTTTTGTAGTTAAGAAGCGGTTCTCCCATTCCCATATACACAATGTTTGAGAGCGGGATTTCGTAATGCTTTTGACTCAATTGATTGATCATGAATACCTGATCGTAGATCTCCTGTGCTTCCAGATTTCTAACTCGTTTAAGTTTTCCGGTGGCGCAAAATTTACATGCCAGACTACATCCAATTTGAGATGAAATACAAGCCGTCATACGTTTGCTCGTTGGAATAAGCACCCCTTCAATAGTGGCCTTGTCTTGAGTTTGAAACGCGCATTTAATAGTCCTGTCTGAACTGATCTGCTTGTCACCAAGAACCACATGGTCGATATAAAAATGTTGGTTTAGAGTATCTCTTAGCGATTTGCTTAGGTTGCTCATTTCTTCAAATGAGGATGCATTTTTTTTCCACAGCCATTCGTAGACCTGTTTAGCTCTAAAAGCTTTTTCGCCCAACTCCTGCATGGCATTTGTGAGCTCAGATTTATTTAGTTGACGGATATTTTGCATGTCGGACGCAAAGGTAGTGTAATTGCCAGAACTTATCTTACCAATGTTACATGTCCTGTATAGATATGTTGTTCCCTGTTTATGTCGAGGAGAATGACTCGCCAGACATACACGTCCATTGGAGCATCTTTGCCATTGAAAGTTCCATCCCACCCAAGGGTATCGTCTTTAGTATCCAGAATTTTATTCCCCCATCTATCAAAAATGTAAAACTGGTATTCTATATAGCCAAAACCTTTGCCCAGGAAGATGTCGTTCAAACCATCGTTGTTTGGCGTGAATGCATTGGGTACGTAGAACGCGAATTCCGGGGTAACATGTATGAAGCCCTGAATGGAATCTAAACATCCAAATTCATTGTATACAATCTGCGTAACTGTGAAAAGCCCGGTGTCCTGATATTCATGAATTGGATCTGTCAGGTTGCTATATGAATTGTCCCCAAAGTTCCATTCCCAGTTAATAGCGCCAATCGATTCGTCAGTAAATTCAACTTCCGGTTCGAATATGGATACTTCATATTTGTCGGCTGAAAAGTTGGCTATAGGCTTTGGAAATACTGTGATTGGATAGGTTAGCGTGTCACTATAAACGCATCCTTCCAGAGTGGTTACTGTTAAAGCAACATAGTAGTCACCTTCATCTGTAAAGACGTGTGTGGGATTTTGGTTGAATGAGAATGTACCATCGTCAAAATCCCAAAGCCAATTGATGATTGTAGCACCGTTGGAAGTGGTAGAGAGGTCCTCAAAATCGACTGATAATGCCGGACATCCTGCTGTCGTTAACGGGGCAAAATCGAAATCTACAACGGGATGTGTGTAGATAAACTGTGTAACGCTATCAACACAACCAAGATTTGAGGTCACCGTTAAAGTCACCGCAAAAGAATCGACATCTGTTGCAAATATATGCGACGGGTTTTGGTTGGGTGAAGTCCCACCATCATTGAAGTCCCATTGCCAGTCTACAAGGATATCATTTGTAACGGTACTTTGATCTGTAAACTGAACTGGTGTTCCTCCGCATACTGTATCGTTTGTGAATTGAGCCGTAGGTTGCGGATAAATTGTCACGACCTGAGTTATGAGGCTTTGACAGCCAATATCATTCGCGATGGTTAAACTCACATTGTAATTGCCATCCATGGCGTATATGTGACTTGGGTTTTGAGTATTATCAATTGGAGAGCCATCCCCAAAATCCCAGCTCCACCCGGTAATGGTTCCAGACCCGGTAACCGACTGATCTATAAAATCTGTAGTTTGTCCAACACATGGTGTATTTGCGGCAAATGCTGCAGAAGGCAATTCGAAGACATAAATATCTTGCGAAACTGTACTGATACATCCTCCTGTAGATTCAACCGATAATGTGACGGTATAGATTCCCGGTAGTAAATAGGTATGGTTGGGGTTTTGAGAATTGTCAAGAGGTGACCCATCTCCAAAGTCCCAACTGTAAGAAGAGATACCACCCTGATTAATTACAGAAGCATCTGTAAAAGCAACGGAGCCTTGAACGCAAACGGAGTCATTAAATGTCATGCCCGCATTCACCACATCACTAACTGTAATTACGTGGAATGCTTGATCTGTACAGGCAGCGGAACCACCACCTACAATTAGTGAAACCAGATATGTGCCTGGATTGGCGTAGGTGTTTTGAACATTTGGGCCAACATTACTTGTATTGCCATCACCAAAATCCCAACTCCATGTATTGGGCGCTCCTGTAGAGGCGTCTGTGAATGATGTTGGTGATCCCACGCAAACTGTGTCAAACATGAAATCGGCTACAGGAATGCTATTCACAATTACAGGATGTGTGATCGAAGAATCGCACCCATTTACATTGGTTACTGTTAATGAAACATTGTAGGTTCCCGGTGATTGGAATATGTAAGTAGGACTTTGAGTATTAGATGTGTTGCCATCATCAAAATCCCAATCCCACGTGCTAAGAGCAACAGCATCTGCACTCTGATCAGTAAAAGAGGTGATGCTAAGGTAGCATACGGTATCCGCTAAAAATTCGGGAATTGGTACGGTGAAAACATCAACGGCGATTTGCGTGGTGTCAAAGCATCCGGCACTGTTTCCTGAGATCTGAGTTACGGTGTACTGACCTCCTGTAGTGTATGTATGAGACGGGTTTTGGTTATTGTCGATGGGCGACCCGTCCCCAAAATCCCATTCCCAGAAGTTAGGTGCTCCCAGTGTAGTATCGGTAAATATTACAATGTCCCCAGCACAAACAGTGGCGTTCGTAAAGCCAGCCTCTGGCTGAGGAAGAACAACCGCATCAAATTCTATTGAATCTCGACATCCGAAAACATTGCTAACGACCAGCTTAGATACGTAGCTGCCATCAGCAGAATAAATATGTGAGGTGTTTTGATTATTGTCAATTGGAGAACCATCTCCAAAGTCCCAGTTCCAGCTCACGGCATTTAAAGACTGATCTGTAAAAGCATTGGCATATGAAAAGCAAGCTGTATCAACTACAAAAAGTGCGGTTGGGTTAGGGTTGACCACCACATTGACTTGAGAGGTATCTGTACAACCAAAGTTATTGGCAACTACTAACTGCACTGTATAAGAGCCATTGGCTGGGAATGTGTGTGTGGGTGAAGGGTTTAGGTTGAGAGGACTTCCGTCTCCAAAATCCCATTCCCATGATATGGCATCAACCGACATATCTGTGAAGTTGGTAATGGCACCATCACAAATAGTATCATTAATGAAATCGGCCGTTGGCAAAGGATAAACATCTATGGTTTGAACAAGTGTATCTGAGCATCCAAATGCATTTTGTGTAATGAGTGAAACCTGATAGCTGCCATCCGGATTGTAAGTGTGACTTGGGTTTTGATTATTATCAATTGGAGAGCCATCCCCAAAATCCCATTCCCAACTATTGGGTGTCCCAGTCGTATTGTCAGTGAAATTAGTAGCTATGCCCAGGCATGGGGTATTGTTGGTGAACGATGGGACTGTTCTTGGGTATACTGTGACAGTTTGTGTTGATGTATCAGAACATCCGCTGGCAGCATAAGAAGCAACCAACATCACGTTGTACGATCCGTCTGTTGAATAAACGTGATTGGGATCAACAACAGATGATAAAGGACTTCCGTCATCAAAGTTCCAGGAATAAGTATCCGGACCGCCGGTAGACAAGTTGGTAAAGAATATTGTGTCGTTTGCACAGTCCTCTATAAAACTAAAGTCGGCAGTAGGAATTGAGTCTACCTGTACATTATAATCTATGGTGTCGGAACAACCACTACCTCCACTCACTACAAGTTGAACATTGTATACACCAACGGCACTGTACAGATGCGATGGATTTTGAGTGTTATCAATCGGAGAACCGTCTCCAAAATCCCATTGCCATGCAATAGGAACACCCGAACTGATGTCATTAAACTGCATTTGTTGTCCTAAACAAGAAGTTCCGTTAGTGAAGTCAGCTACAGGAACTGTATTCACTGTCACTAATTGGGAGATGGTAACCGGGCAATCAGCCAGGTTGTTTACAGTAAGACTAACATTGTAGGTTCCGGCAACAGCATACAAATGAGATGGGTTTTGATTTGTAGAGGTGTTTCCATCTCCAAAATCCCATAAATAACTGACAACACCACCAAACGACTGGTCGGTGAATACTGTTGAATCCCCAACACATTCAGTAGAAAAAATGAATTGTGGGGTTGGTATGGAGTCTATGACTATTGGCAAACGAAGAGTGTCTGTACAGGCAAATGCCGTGGAAGTTATCAATTCTACCATATAGGTTCCGGCATTAGTATATGTGTGTGAAGGGCTGGCAATTGTACTTGTATTCCCGTCTCCAAAATCCCATTGATAGCCGCTTGCTCCTGTGGAGTTGTTTAAGAACCCAACCGTTTCCTGTGCACAGGCGGTATCAGGTAAAAGAGAAAAATCTGCAATAGGCAGTGGATGAACTGTCACTGTTTGCATCATGCTGTCCATACATCCATTTGATGTACTGACTACCAACCATACATCATATATGGTGTCATTTACAACAGTAGTGTATATTTCGTTTGCCGGATTTTGATTGTTAGAGGTGTTTCCATTTCCAAAATTCCAACTATATACATCACTCGGATTTCCAATAGTTGTATTGTTGAAAGAAACGTCAAGGGGTGTACATCCATCATTTGGTGTGACTGTGAAATTTGGGTTGGGTAGTGGTTGAACATCAATAAAAGTGGTATCCGAATTCAAACAGCCATTCACATTTACATCTAATATGATCATTTGTAATCCCGAATCATTGAAGGTGATGTTTGGCGGAAGGTAAGTGTTTGAAGTGGCTGGTGTTGCTTCAGGTCCAAAATCCCAGCTATAGGTTCCTCCGGCAGTGGAGTTGTTGTTGAGGGAGAAAATATCACTTTCACAGCCAGCAGCGGGATTGGGAACAATGTCGGCTACAGGTGTTGGGTGTACCACAATCTGCATGGTCATTTGATCGGTTCCGCAATAGCCATTTACATCCAGTGTTACGGTATAGTTGCCCGGAGTTGGGTACGCAATGGTATGAGGGCCTTGAGTTGTGGCAGTATTTCCATTTCCAAAATCCCAGTTCCAGCTAAGATTGTCGCCCAAAGACGCATCTGTGAACGTGATACTTTGTCCTTCACAGATGGTGTCGTTTGCAGTGAAAATTGCCACTACTTCCGGGTGAACAACAATGGTTTCCAGGTCGGTTGCCGTACCACATTGATTAGACACAGTTACCTGAACAGTATGGTTTTGAGTTGCGTTTCCGGGAGGTGCCGTAAAAGTTTGATCCGGAATGGTATTGGGTGTGTTAAAACTGTTTACACCATCAATTGCCCATGTCCAGCCAAGATTGCCACCGGTTGCCGTTGCATTGGAATTGACAAGGAGAGGCGTACATCCATCTAATGGTGCGCTCACCAAATCGACCGTAGGAATGGTGTCTATGTTAATGGTTTGAACGACGGTGTCATTTCCACAACTATTTCCCGCTATCATGGTTACGGTATAGCTCCCGGTAGTCGGATAAGTTTGGTTAGGAGGCGTGACAGTGTTTGTGTAGGTATTACCATTCCCCATATCCCATTGATAATTATTTGCAGGAACGGCCCCGTTTGAGGTGTTGACGAAACTAACATTTTGTGGAGCACATCCTTGAGTAACTGAAGGAACAAAACCACCCTGAGGTGCATCAATTATGATAATTGGAGAAATGGTTGCTGTTGCCGTATTACAACTATTGGATGCAGTTAAGGTGATTGTATAGGTGCCGTTTGTTGTATAACTGTAGTTTGGTGGTGCCAAAGTATTGGTGGTGATCACCGTTCCATCCCCAAAGTCCCAAACATAAGTATTGGCATTAACCGACAAATTCTGAAGTGTACTTAGGTTATGAGGCGCACAACCGTTGTATTCAGTAATATTAAGGGTTAGTGCGGCAGAAACAAACTTCTCGAATACAACAGTTAAGGTCTGCGTGGCTGTGCAACCGTTGGCGTGAGTGGCTGTCATGGTCACAGTAAATGTGCCATAAGATGTGTAAGTATGGAGTAAGGGTGCATTTGAAGCAGTCGTTACTATGGGTGAACCATCTCCAAAATCCCAATCGTAGCTCACAGCACCCGTAGTTGTGTTAAAGAAAGTCACAGTTTCGGAGGTAGTTGGATCACCTGGAAGAAGGCAATAACTGAGGTCTCCATCTCCATCGTCTCCACTGATTGCAACATTGGGTATGTCAAGCATAGTTACCGTTGCATTTGTTGTGGAGGTACATCCCGGACCGTTGGTCACGGTTAAGGTCACGTTAAAAGTTCCACCGGTCGCGTAGCTGTGGGTTGGATTGGCTTGTGTGGAGGTGTTTCCATCTCCAAAGTTCCATGCGTAAGTTGTATTACCACTAGTGCCTGTAGATGTATTGTTGAAATTGACAGGCGTGCCACCACATACGTTATTTGGATTGAAAGTGAATCCGGCGTTTGGAAGCGGATGAATTGTAATGGTTGAAATGGCAGTATCTCTACAAGGAATTGTATTGTCAATGGCTATCAACATAATGGTGTAGGTGCCAACTGCAGAAATCGTTTGACCTGTAGGGGCTGCCAGACCTGTAGTATTGTCAAATAAAGTTCCATTTAAATACCACTCATAGTCAGAAGTTCCGTTAAAAGGTCCTGTACTTAGATTGTTAAAAGAAATATTGGTAGCACCTGGCCCACAGATATCCGTGTGTGAGGTTCCAAAATTAGCTAAGACTGTTCCAGGGCATGCCGCATCAGCACTGAAAGTTATCAGGCTAAAGGTGAGTAAAGTGAGGAGTTGAGTATAGCAGTTTTTTATCAAACCAGTTACAGCTTACAAAAACAAGACTGAAAAGGTAGTAAAAGGTTGCCTATCAGACAAGTAATTAGTCCAATTTAAGTACAGCTAAAAATGCTTCTTGCGGAACTTCTACTTTTCCAACCTGGCGCATTCGCTTTTTACCGGCTTTCTGCTTCTCAAGTAACTTACGTTTTCTGGTAATATCTCCACCGTAACATTTGGCGGTCACATCTTTTCTCAACGCCTTAATGGTTTCTCTTGCAATAATCTTGGCACCAATGGCTGCCTGAATGGGAATTTCGAACTGTTGTCTGGGAATCAACTCTTTCAGTTTCAGGCAAATCTTTTTACCCAAATCAAAGGCGTTGTTTCTGTGAACCAGAGCTGACAAAGCGTCCACTTGCTCCGAATTCAATAAAATGTCCAGTTTAATCAAATCAGATCTCTTGTATCCGATAGGGAAGTAGTCGAAAGAAGCATAACCTCTGGAAACTGTTTTCAAACGATCATAAAAATCGAAAACAATTTCGGCCAAAGGCATTTCAAAGGTCAATTCAACTCTGTCCTGGGTTAAATAAACCTGATTCACCATTTCTCCCCTTTTCTCAATACACAAGTTCATAATAGATCCTGTGTACTCAGATTTTGTAATGATCTGTGCTTTGATAAAAGGCTCTTCTACGTAGTCCAATTTTGAAGGAGGAGGCAATTCAGATGGATTGTTAACAATCATCATGTCTTCATCCTTCGTCAAAAAGGCGTTGTAAGACACGTTTGGAACAGTTGTGATCACGGTCATATTAAACTCGCGCTCTAAACGTTCCTGTATAATTTCCATGTGCAGCATTCCTAAGAACCCACATCTAAATCCGAAACCAAGTGCCGCCGAAGATTCTGGTTCAAAAACCAGTGAAGCATCATTCAATTGAAGCTTCTCCATAGAGGCCCTTAATTCTTCATAATCATCTGTGTCGACCGGGTAGATTCCGGCGAATACCATTGGCTTCACATCTTCAAACCCTTGTACAACATCTTTACATGGATTGTTTACAAGAGTAATGGTGTCACCAACTTTAACTTCTTTGGCTTGTTTAATACCGGAAATGATGTATCCTACGTCTCCGGTAGAAACCGTTTTTTTAGGAGATAAATCCATCTTCAAAACACCGATTTCATCAGCATCATAGTCCTTTCCGGTATTCACGAATTTTACCTTATCTCCTTTAGAAATAGAGCCATTTAGAACTCTGAAATAGGCAATGATTCCACGGAAAGAATTGAAAACAGAATCAAAAATCATGGCTTGTAATGGCGCGTCTGGATCACCTTCCGGAGCCGGTACACGTTCTACAATAGCCTTGAGAATATTTTCTACGCCCAATCCGGTTTTTCCACTTGCAGGAATAACTTCTGACGGATCACAACCAATCAAGTCTACAATCTGGTCGGTAACTTCTTCCGGCATGGCACCCGGCAAATCCATTTTATTCAAAATGGGAATGATCTCCAGGTCATTTTCCAAAGCCAGATACAGATTGGAAATGGTTTGTGCTTCAATACCCTGAGAAGCATCTACAATTAACAAAGCGCCTTCACAAGCTGCAATAGAACGGGATACCTCATATGAGAAATCCACGTGTCCAGGGGTGTCAATAAGGTTCAGGACATATTTGGTTCCATCAAGTTCGTAATCCATTTGAATGGCATGACTCTTAATGGTAATACCACGTTCGCGTTCCAGGTCCATATCATCGAGCGCCTGATTTTGCATGTCTCGATCTGCAATGGTTCCGGTGGTTTGCAACAATCTATCCGCCAAGGTACTTTTACCGTGGTCGATATGCGCGATGATACAAAAGTTTCTAATATTCTGCATGGCTTGCAAAAGTAGTGTTTTAGAGCTTAAATCTGACCAAAATGATTGGGAGTTTATACCTTCTAAAGCGATTTTAATGAAAATGTTACGCAGAATTTGGCGGGAGGCTCCTGCAAATGATTCAATCGGAACCTGAAATTTGTTTGTAGAAATGTCAAAAATTCATCTACTATTCAATGTTGATAAGTATGAGATAAATATTTGGCATTTAAATCACTAAGGAATTACCTTGCTCGATGAAACCAAAAAACTACATTTAATTATGAATATTTTATTACCCTCACTGATGTTGATTATTGCCGGGATTGCGGCAATTTCCAACTTTATCATCGCAAAAAAACCAGAGGCCAAAGAGCAATTGGATAAACTTAAACCCATTAATGGATGGGTAGGAGTCCTTCTTCTTCTTGTAGGTCTGTATTATTTCTTTGGATTGTCTGATCTTCCATGGTATTTCAAATGGTTCAAGTTGTTTAAGCCATTTAGTTTCTTACCAAAAATTACATTGTTATTATTCCCATTGATCTCTATTGTTCTTGGGTTCATGCAAGGTTATAGCTTAATCGATCAGTATGTTTTAAATAAGGCAAAAGGACAGGGAAGTGCTGGTGAGAAATTCGATAAGTTGGGAGATTCAGCTTATGAGAAGATTGTGAAGTATACCACACCTGTTGGATTCATTGGAATCGGCGTTGGATTGATGCTGTTATTGATGGATCTTGAAATAATTTCTTTGATGTAAATCGTTTTATAAATAGAAATCAGAACAAAGTCCGGCATTGCCCGGACTTTTTTGTAACTCATAGTTTCCGATCACGTATATTTGCGTTCAATTTTTTCTTAATGAAGGTTATAGATCACATCAACAATTCGAAGAGTACCCTATTCTCTTTTGAAATTTTGCCTCCGCTAAAAGGCAAGAGTATCCAGTCAATATATGACGGCATTGACCCACTTATGGAGTTCAATCCACCATTTATTAATGTAACCTATCATCGCGAAGAATATGTCTATAAGCGAAGAGAAAAAGGTTATCTGGAAAAAATGTCGATTAGAAAACGACCAGGAACCGTAGGGATTTGTGCGGCCATTATGAATAAGTATGATGTGGATGCCGTACCGCACATCATATGTGGTGGATTCTCGAAAGAGGAGACAGAAAATGCTTTGATTGATCTTCAGTTTTTAGGAATAGATAATTTATTGGCACTTAGAGGAGATCCGATTAAAACGGAAGCCAACTTTTTACCACATCCGGAAGGCCACGAATATGCAGTTGATCTGATTGGTCAGATCATGGATATGAACTCGGGAAGTTTCTTACATGAGGAAATGACTGCTGGAGCTACAGATTTTTGTGTTGGATGTGCAGGTTACCCGGAAAAGCATTTCGAATCCATGAATTTAAAGACGGATTTAAAATACTTAAAAGCCAAGGTTGACCAGGGTGCTGAGTACATTGTTACCCAGATGTTCTACGACAATCAGAAGTACTTTCAGTTTGTTGATGCTTGTCGTGAAGCTGGTATCAATGTGCCGATTATTCCAGGCTTGAAGCCAATCTCAACCTTGAGACACATCACCTTTTTGCCTAAGTTCTTCCATATTGATTTGCCGGATGAATTAGCAGATGAATTACAAAAATGTAAGTCCAATGATGATGTTAAGCAAGTTGGAATTGAATGGGGCATCAAACAAGCTAAAGAATTGGTTGAGGCCAAAGTTCCAAGTTTGCACTTCTATACCATGGGCAAATCGGAATCAGTGAAGAAAATTGCATCAGCTATCTTTTAGAGCTTGATCCTTTCTATCTGGAATTACAGTTTTTAAAGCTAGTATTTTCAATGTAGTTTTATTGCTTGAAACATCTGTTTACACTACTTCTGTTGTTAAGCACGTACGTTGGTGCTCAGCATCCTGCACACTACTTTTTGGGAGAGCAGGAACTATCAGATGTAAACGTATATTCAATCTTTCAGCCTGAAAAAGGTCCTTTGCTGGTGGCCACAAATAAGGGGCTTTACCAATTAAAGAAAGGTAAATTTGAATTAATTGAGGCTTCCGGTAATCAGGTGGGGAAAGCTGTATTCGATTTAACACCGGATAAAAATGGAGATGTCTATTGTATCAACCTCAATGGACAGGTTTTTAAGTTTGATCTTGCACAAGAATCGCTGAGTTTGCACTATGTGGTTCCAGGTGAATACTTAAACAGAAATTTAGCGATTGAGTTTGATGATCAAAACAACCTTTGGATAGGATGCAAGCGCATCATTATGTACGATGGTAAAAATGAACCTTTTATTTCGAGTAGTCCTTTGGATGAAGTTGAATGTATGGAGTCGGCGTCTCAAGGGCCGGGAAGAATTAGTATTACCACTAGAAGACTCGATACTGTTGTAATAGCAAGTTCAGGCCAATTATCGTATGAGCCCTTGACGTATTCTGCCGAATACAAATACTCCGGAAACGCAGGTAATTCAATTATGTATTTGAATTCCAAACCGTTTTTATTGCAAAGTAGTGGGCAGTTCACTGTTCTGAGTGATTCTTCGAAATCCTATTCATTTCAAATGTCTGGGAAGTATAGCAGAGTCAACAACAATGAGGTTTGGTTAAGAGGTGGAACAGTAGGTGCTGAATATGTCCGTTTTCATAATGACAGTATTTACTTATCAGAGTTGCTATTTCCATCCGAGTTTATTTCCTGTGTTTACAAGAAGGAAGATGGCCTGATCGTGTTGGGCACATTTGGAAGTGGCTTAATCGTGATTCCAAAACTCTCGTCACTTAGCACAACCATCAGTTCCTATAAGCCCATATACCTCACGGGTAATGATGAGAATCAATTTGTAGTTACCCGTTCGGGACAAATACACCACTTTCACTATGGGCAGTATACTTCTATTATCGACAGCTTGCCCCAGGTCAGTCGAATTTTTCATGTACCCAGGATGGCCAGAGAAAGTAATAGAAAACTGGTTCATGACATCCTTCATCCTTTTGTTTTGGTGAACGATACCGCAATGGGGATAACAGGCTTAAAGGCTGTCAATCAACTGGATTCTCAAACCACAATTATGGCTGCAACAGATGGCGTTTTCAAATATGGCAGTGGTTTGGGCAGCTACGATTGGGAACCGTGGGGAAAATTCGGCTGGAAAAAGTTGAAGGGTTTTAATAGCAGAAGTAATGACGTGATATATGATCCGGCAAGTAAAAAGCTGGTGGTGGCATCCAATCATAGAGTCATTTTGCTGGATCAGGATGGAGGTCGGACTGAACTTACATATAAAAACAGGGCCATCGATCCCAGTGATTTGGCCATATATAAAGATGTATTAATCTGTGGGACTATTGATGAAGGGCTAATGCTATTCAAAAACGGGAAACTGCAAAGTCATTTAACTCAAAAGAATGGCTTAATTGATAATTCTGTCAGAAAAATTCAGGTACACGGAGATGACTTGTTTGTTTTGACAAGCGGTGGTCTGCAACTGGTATCGTTTCCAGATTTGGAGGTTCGTCATTTGGGTGAGGCTGACGGCATTATATACCCGATCATAGAGGACTTTCTGGTGGGAGATTCAAGCGTGTATTTTTTGGCAGACAACAAATTAAACTTTGTTAGGAAGTCGGCCATTTTTCAGCTGAAACCTGATGGTAAAATCTTCTTTTCAGCCATGTATAATATGGGGAGAGGGATAAAAAATGAGGATCAAACGTTTGATCATGATCAAAATCATCTCAAATTTTATATTGATTACCGGGACATTCAGTTTCTCAATGGACTTTCCATTTCATATCGACTGGTAGGACTTGAAACATCCTGGTCCAGACTCCAATCACTATCAACGCCAATTGAATATAAGTCTTTAGGTCCAGGTGAATATACATTGGAAGTTCAACCATACTTTAATGGTCAGCCCGGAGAGGTCATTACCTACAGTTTTGAAATTAAAAAACCCTATTGGACAAGCTGGTGGTATTATTTGATTCTGTTGATCATCTCTGTATTCGTGTTCTATATCATTTATCGGGTTTACCATCGATGGAAATTAAGGAGAGCTCAACTAAAAGGAGAGTTGGCAACTTCAAAGCTGACAGCTATTCAGTCACAAATGAATCCACATTTTATTTTCAATGCCCTCAATTCAATTCAGGATTTGGTGCTCAAGGGAGATAAAAAGAATTCTTACACCTACATCAGCAAGTTTGCAAGTCTGGTGAGAAGAACGCTTAACTATTCTGATAAAGATCTAATTGAGTTAAGCCAGGAAGTTAAATTGATAGAGCTCTATCTGACAATAGAAAAGTTGAGGTTTAAGGAAAATTTTAGCTATGAACTGGACTATCCCGAATCTGAAGTTCTGGTACCTCCAATGATTGTACAACCCTTCATTGAAAATGCATTGGTACATGGCCTATTGCATAAAGAGGGATTAAGAGAATTAAAAATCAGGTTTAGGCTGGAAGAACAATTGATCTGTGAAATCATAGACAACGGTGTAGGACGCGCAAAGGCAGAAGAAATTAAGGTCCGTCAAAGGGGCGAAGATCATGAATCGTTTTCTGTAAAAGCCAATAGCAAGCGTTTTGAGCTTCTGACGGAATTATACAAAGGTGATTTTGGGTACAGCTATGTAGATTTGATGGGAAATGGAACACCTTCCGGGACAAAGGTGATTCTTCGTTTGCCGGAGATCAAGAAATTTTAACTGTTCCTGAAATAAATGGTCGGTAGATGAAAACCATCTGATAAAAAGAGATAGAATTGCCAAATTTGAGTTATGGAAGTCATTGAATGTGTCATTGTTGATGATGAGGGAAGCGCCAGGGACATTCTGGAAAACCTATTGCTGAACTTTTGCGATGGTGTTCGTGTGATGGCCAAATGTGAGAACCTTGAAAAGAGTGTAGAAGCTATCAGGGAGTACAAACCGGACGTTGTGTTTCTGGACATAGAAATGCCAAGGTTTGCTGGTTTTGAGATTGCTCGATTTTTTGATGAAATGAGTTTTGATATCGTATTTGTTACGGCCTATGACAAGTACGCTCTGAAAGCTTTTGAAGTATCTGCACTGGATTATTTACTGAAACCGATTGATATAGATAGACTAATAGAGACAGTTGAGAGAATCAAAAAAAGCGCAAAAGACAAATCGAGTTTAGAGCAGTTTAATATTCTTCAGGAATCTATTAAGTCTCAAAAAATTGTCAAAATTCCTGTCATCCATCAAGGGTATCGCTTTTTTCTGGATTTGTCGGAAATCATAGCCTTTGAAGCTCAGGGTTCGTATTGTAAAATTTATTTGAAAACCGGAGAGTCTCATCTGGTGAGTAAAAAGATCAAGTACTATGAAGAACTATTGGGAGATTCCGGAGACTTTTTCCGCTCACATAAATCCTGGATAGTGAATTTCAACTACATCAAAAACTATTCGAAGGCCAATCAGGAAATTCAACTCGAGAATGACATCACAGCCAAATTGTCAAGATACCGTACGGTTGAATTTGAGCAAGCTCTGGAGATTAATTAGCCATTCCTGAAATAATTGTGTCATTCCTGAAGGGTATTGTTCGTATCCACATCCTCTGGTTTATGTTCGTTTTCAAACTAAACCAGGGAATATGAAAAAAACTTTACTCTTTATACTTGGAATGACATTATTCTCGTCTTTCGCACAAAATGTAAACATTCCAGATGCCAATTTTAAGGCTTATTTGGTAGGGAATACTGCCATCAACACCAACGGAGATACAGAAATTCAAGAGACAGAAGCCCAAGCATTTACTGGAAAGATTGATTGTAGTCAATTGTCAATATCAGATATGACTGGTGTTGAGAAATTTACAGCACTCACTGAGCTATGGTGTATCAATAACCCTATTACAGCTTTGGATGTGTCTCAGAATACTGCTCTAACAGACTTACGTTGTTCAACAACAGATATTACATCAATTGATGTTTCATTGAACCTGGCGTTAACCACCTTACATGTTCAGGCAACTGATATAACCAGCTTAGATGTATCCAATAATACAGCACTAACGGAACTTCTGTGTTATGTCAATGACCTAACGAGCTTAGATGTATCGCAAAATACTGCACTTGAATCGCTTATGTGTTTTGACAATCAGCTAACGAATTTGGATGTATCATTAAATACTGCGTTGGTTGTCCTAAACTGTAAAAACAATGATTTAACATCATTAAACGTGAGTCAGAATTCATCCTTGGAGCTGTTGGTTTGTTTTGATAATAATTTAGGAACTATAGATGTGTCTCAAAATACAGCTTTAACCTTGCTGTCTTGTGGGGGAACTGGTCTAACAGCACTGGACGTGAGTGCTAATATCAACTTGACAACTTTAAATTGTCAACAGAATGAGCTTACTCAAATGGACCTCAGTAATCATACTGCTTTGAATGCTTTGCGAATATGGGACAACGATTTACTGAGTTTGAATATAGCCAACGGTAACAACTCCAGTTTCACAGTATTTGAGGCAAGCCTAAACCCTAATCTGACATGTATTGAAGTGGATGACTCAACCTACTCGGCTCAAAACTGGACCATTATTGATGCCCAAAGCTCTTTCAGCGAAAACTGCAGCGGAACAGGCATTGGAATCAATGAAATCGATCACGCTCAAGTCAAGCTTTACCCCAACCCAACGTTATCAAACTTGTTCATTGAATCTGAAGAAGCTGTTTCAACTTTTATGATTTTAGACGTCACCGGTAAACAAGTCTTAGAAGGCACTCAAACACCAATTAATGTAAGTGACTTAAAAAGTGGTGTTTACTTCATTAAACTATACACTCAAAAAGGTATGGTCACCAAACGGTTTATTAAGGAATAAAAGGTAAAGTTTCAGCAAACTCCCACCCTGATGATTCAGAGCGGGGGTTGCCATTCCTGAATAAAAAACGCGATTACTAAAAGGTATTTACTGCGTTCAGATGGCTCCGGTATGTTTGCTATAAACTTGTAAAACATGAATATGAAAAAAACTTTACTATCAACTTTAGCACTTGGATTGACATTTATATCTCAAGCGCAAATTCCCACCGATAGTCTGAAAGGTTATTGGCCCATGAGTGGAAACGGCATGGATGAATCAGGATATGGTAACCACATGAATGTGAATGGGGATACCCATTTGACTAATGATAGATTTGGAAACGCCAACAGGGCCTATAGACTGGATGGATTCGACGATTTTATGGCCACAAATGCACACATTCCTACTGGCGACAGTGCCAAAAGTGTGTCGCTTTGGTTTAAAGCAGATTCATTACATAGAGGCTGGATTTTATCAGGCGGAAACAATGCTGCCGGTGAAGCCTTTGGGGTGTTCATTGATAACCACGTTACTCCGGATTTAATATTTCATGGCCACAATTCGTTCTTTGATGTGAACATGGGAACGGCTTCAATTATGGATACCACATCATGGTTTCACGTGGTACTATCTTACAATGGAACAGAGCTTCAGACTTATATCAATGGTGTGGCAGGTGCTACAAAAACAATGACCTTAGGTACTGGTATGAATGTCATTATCATTGGATCTCGTCAGGATTTTGCCAACCAAACTACAGAGTCTTTTGAAGGTATAGTGGATGACATAAGACTTTACAATAGAAGTTTAACTGCTGCTGAAGCACTGGCACTATATAATGAGCCAAATCCGGTTCTTAGTGTGGAAGAGGTTCAGTTGGACCAGAGTCAGGTAAAACTGTACCCAAATCCAGCTTCAACAATACTGAATATTCAATCTAAGTATCCAGTCACTTCAGTTCAGGTATTGAGTATGTCTGGTCAACTTTTGCATCAGTCTGATGATTCAAAGATCAATCTTGAATCATTTAACGATGGGCTTTATTTGATTAAAATCTCTACTGAAAAAGGGATTGTCACCAAACGATTTATTAAAGGTTAAAAACACGTTTCGCATGAAGTCCTGCTCCGATTTAATTGGGGCAGGACTTTTTTGTGCCTTCACCTTATATAGATGCTGGCGCTATTCCTGAATAAAAATTGCGGTTAATGGATTGTATATCGATCAAATTGAGTGGTGGAAATATGTTTGTGCCTTGTACATAACTTCTATTAGTATGAAATTGATCCAAATCGCACTCGCCGTTTTATTAATCCTCTCTTCGTTTCACGGGAATGCTCAAAAATGGAAGGAAAAATTGAATAAGGTTACTGGAAAAAGTAGCTCTGATACTGCAAAAATTTTCGAAAGTCAGGATGTGGTTGCGGGAAAATGGCCAGAAGCTGATGCTCATATTGTAAGAGTAAATGACAGTGGCATAATGAAACCTTCCAGTAAAGATTCAGTCAAAATAATTAAGGATTCCAATGGTAAGGCAGTCAAAGTAGAATTTAGAGGAGACACCTATAAGCTATGGGATCCCAATGATACTGACTGGGCGAGCGGCTTTTCGATTAATCACGTGGAGAATCTCTGCTTTTTTGAAAATTCTATAGTTAAATACAGTTTCAACTACACAACAAAGAAAGTGAGTGATGTAAAGTTTGTGATTGGAAAGGGCATGGGCGGACCCGGAAAAGTGAAAAAGCGGGTCCAGGAATACTTAGACTATGGTTTAGCCAAAATGAAGTCGGATAAAGAAGAAGCTGAAAGGAAACGTGCCGAGCACAAAGCAAAATATTCCATTGCGCAACAAACCGTTGAAAGCATAGATATCCAAATCATCTCTGATAATGGAGATAAGCTAGACTGTGGTTCTCAGTTCAGAGTGGGTTACATTGTTAAAACTAAGGAAGGAAATACCATCAAATCTAAAAGCTTGGGAGGTGAAGCTTACGTCAATGATTATAGAGTTGAAGTGATTGGAGCTGATAAGGAATCTATTCGTGAGGATGGGAAGTTAAAAAGCTATTATGATTACACTGCCAAGCCATATTGCGAAGGGTATGACGACAAGCATTTAGTTATTCGTGTTATTTCAAGATATGATGAGAATGACAAAGGCGAGAAAAGAATTCTAACAACTTGCGTGCCCGATCCGGCTATTATTGCAGCCAGAGAAGCAGAAAAGAAGCGTCAGATTGAAGAGGAAAAAAGGCGAAAAGAATACGCAAAAAAACAAGCAGCTGAAGAACGTGCCCGTGCTTTGGCAGCTAAAAACAATCCGTCAAAATCTTCAGGTAAGTCGACAAACACTGCTAAGTTATCCGGAAGCTATCATGGGATTTCACAGTTTACCAAGGTCGACACGATTTATTACAAGGAGAGACACAATAGTCGTCAAACCCAGAATATGCTTGGTGTTATCAAAGATGGGAATGATTATATCGTTGCAAGAGTATCACTAGGTAAAGAGTTAGAAGCTGTTAATGGAAGAAAGGCAAGAGAGTACTATCTGGGGACAAGAAGAATCACGAGAAAATCACAGGGGATGAGTTGGCAGGAATTGGCTGCAAAGCCCAACTCTTCGGGATCAACCATATGTAAAATACATAGTACTTATCCAACACTGAATGATAATTCCGGACTTCCAGGTATCTCAAAATTTATAAAAGTTCCCGAAGGCTATTTGCTTGTTGGAGCTCAGGCTGCAATTTGGTACAATAAAACGCTCGGAATACTACATAAAGAGGTGTTGGAAAGTACAAGGCTTACTGATGCAGGAGTTGTGGCTGACGTCATTCCGATTTCCGGGAAACCTAATTTATACGCCATTTTGACCGTTGATTCTGACGGATCCGGCAGAGTGCAAATGGTAAATGTGCTAAATGGTAAGAAGAGCTCAGGGGAATTCAGATTAACTAAAAAAGTAAGTCGGATCAATCATAAAAGTGCTAAACTATTTCAGGTATCAAAAGACAATGTCATGATATGGTATAAATACAGCATAGATGGAGATGAGAGCAAGTATTACACTATGAATGTATTTAGCGCTTCTGAATTATGGAACTCAAAGGGCGAAATTCAGGGAGATGGGGTAACTGAAGGAAGTGATTATTTTGAAGCAAGAGTTCCAAATCTGGGAGAACTGTATAGTATCTGGAGTGACAAGAACTATGTAGTGCATATGTTAACTTCTACCGATGGCCCGGATATAGAACTGCAGATTAAATTCGGAACTGCTTTGGACGACTTTAAGCTATTAAAATCAATTAATCCGGCAGCAGTTTTTGGAGGAAGTATGTCCTTCCAAAATTCTGAACACATGAGGCCTTTTAACGGAGGGTATATGTTTGTGGATCTTGTTCATTCCATGGCAGGTGGTCCTGAAGATGGTGGTGCTTCAAAATCTCATATTCAAGCTGGCTATTCATTTGACTATTTTGATAAGAATATGAATTACGTCAGATCTTATGTTTTCAAGACAAAGTATGACGAAGAGTTGCACGACCGCAAGTTGGAGTATTTCCGTTCTAATAATTTTGCCTGGTATAAGTTGAAAGGATGGAAAGAAGCCGGGTTCTATTTTAAGAACCTGCAAGAGATGGACTATTCAACGAAATATGCATTGCCGGAAGGTTTTATGAGAGATTTTGAAGAGTTTAACGCTGCCAATAATTGCATTGATTTTGCTGCAACTTCAGACCCCAATAAGATTGTTATTATGACCAATTCAGCTGTTATGGAAGTTGATTTAAGAGATGCCATTCCTTTTATGCCAGAGGGTAAAGAACGCAATTATACTTATGTGCCACCGAGTGAAGACACGGAGACGAGTAACTCTTCGAATTCGACTTCAGATCCTGAGCACTTTTACATTAAAAACGAAACGGGAGACAGATTATATTACGTATTAAAAGGGTCGAGTAATCACTATTGGCTCGCTCGTGGGGAAAATAAAGAGTTTAAGTGTAGTGATGAGGTCTATTATTCAATTGAGAACTCTGATGGCAAGAGGACCAAAGATTCACTAATGGGGTCCGGAGCAAATAGCTGCGGTAATACGGTTGTTATAGAGTAGTTAAATCAACTGCTTCAACTGGAGCTTCTGAATATACTTTCCGACAATATCAAATTCCAGATTCACAGAATCGCCAACTTTAAGTTGTTTAAAGCTGGTGTTTTCATAGGTGTAAGGAATGATGGCCAGAGAAAATTCCTGATCCTTCGAATTAACTACGGTTAGGCTGGTTCCGTTTACACAGACAGAGCCTTTCTCCACAGTCACATGATCGGTATCGTATGAGATGGTGAAAATATAGCTGCCATTCTCATCCTGAATCTTAGTGCAAATCCCTGTACAGTCTACATGCCCCTGTACAATGTGGCCATCCAGCCTGTCACCAACTTTAGTGCATCTTTCCAGGTTTACAACGTCTCCAACAGATAAATTGCCAATGTTGCTTTTGTCCAGCGTTTCTTTAATGGCTGTTACCACATGTGTATCGCCTTCTTGTTTGACCACCGTTAAGCAAACACCATTGTGTGCAATACTTTGGTCAATTTTTAACTCCTTAGAGACTGAACTTTCTATGGTAAGATGAAGATTGCTTTGATCTTGCTCCAAGTGTTTGATTGTACCCAGAGACTCAATAATTCCTGTAAACATTACTGCCCGTTTGCTTTTTTATCACTCGACACGGTTAAGTGGCCTTTCAGAACTTCTTGTTTAATTCCACTTAGACGAATCGTATTCACTACAATGACATAATAATAAGTACCGTCAGAAACCAATTCACCAGTTTCCTGATTGGTCCCATCCCACTTAAGATCAGGATCGGTCGTTTCGAACATTAAAGATCCCCATCTGTTAAAGACCTTCGCGTCAACAGACTCCACAAACTTGTATGGGAACGGAACAAAGTAATCGTTTGCCCCATCGTTATTAGGAGTGATAATGTTTGGAACCCAGTAATAAGGACAATTGTCAATACAAACAATGTTGCTGGGGTCACTTTCATTGCCATATTGAACAGAATCAATGGCCGTCACATAGTAACATCCGGCAATAGAGATATTGTTATTGTTGTGCTGGAATGTCGTATCCTGATTATTGTTAAAGGATTGAATTAGTACGAACTCAGAAGTATCTGTTTCAGCATAGTACAGGTTATAAGACATCACGTCATCCGCACAAGTATTATTAGGATTATTCCAGGTCAGACTATTCAGAATGTTGTCACAGTCGTCTACAATACCCAATACCGGAGGACAAGGTGCTTCCAAATCAATTGGTCTTGCACATACAATTTGAGACCAATTGTAAATAGGATCAATGATTCCCGGAGAAGAGTAGTTACCAATACTTCTTATTTTATAGCAATACTCAGAACCGTTTACTAATCCCGTATCTGTATAAGTTTGTAGTGTTGTGGTAGCCAAAAGTGTGTATAAACCAGGAGAAGTTTCTCTGTACACTTCATAAGTATGATTGCTCCATGGCACAACTTCCTGCCAGCTCAATTCTACTCTGTTGTCTAGCGGATTGGCTGATAAAAACACAGAAGATGCTTCATTAGATGTTCCAATGTATAAAGTATCATCAAACGTTCCGGAGCCAGGTACCGACTCACCGATTACATGAAGGTCTACACGATATGTATAAGGACCGTTTACAGTATTTAGGAAATTGTCCACAAAACAAGTATCCGTTAAGGCCAATGAAGGACTCGTGTTGCTGGTATAAACCAGATTGGACGCCCCATTAAATGAATTTCCGGGAGACCTGTAGGCCTGATAGTAGAACAGGTGATTGTTGAATTGAGTCAATGTGTCCAATTCTTTCGGCATAGCCCAGCAAACCTGATCCAAACCTGATCCTGCATCTGTTGTTACAACCGACACGTTCGTAATCACAGGCACATCCATCATCAACTGAGCACATTGTTGATCGGAAACACAACTAATGGTTGTAGGACCAAAACAGGCCACAACTATGTAACAGTAATCATTTCCAATTACCAAATCACCCGTATTGTCGAAAAAGCTGGTATCACCATGACTGGTCGTTTGTCCTATCAAACTATACCCCATTAAATCGGGGGCTTGTTGAGAACAACAATCTTCCGTATAGTTGGAGATTCCCGATCTACGATAAATTTTATAGCCCGAAATGTTGGTGCAAATATTTGGATCCCAATTGAGCACCATGCCATTCCCCTGAGGT
Organism: Parvicellaceae bacterium; assembly: GCA_965230535.1. GTDB lineage: Bacteria > Bacteroidota > Bacteroidia > Flavobacteriales_D > JAUILH01 > JAUILH01. Next base: position 312,162 of record OZ246009.1, read on the forward strand.
GTAACTGTGAAGTTTGTCACTGCCGGACCATTCACATCTATGTACATGGTTTCAATGTCTTGCAATTGAACAGGATTACCAGCATCCTGAGCAATAAAGTATGTTGGGTACGTACTGGATTGAACATTAGAACATCCTGTATTCCAAACAAAATATGCCGTATCAATAGCACCATTTGGAGACGGGTTTGTTAAAAATGCCGGAGGGTTAGCTGAGAAAGGCTCACCGTAACCTTGAAGGTTAGCACCAAGATCATCTGAGAATGGAATTGGAACTACCAGGTTGTCGCCAGCCATAATACATGTATCTGGCAAATCAGCAACATCCGGAGCATCATTAAATGCACAGTCTCCCTGCACCACAAACAATTGAATATCTCTAATAACGGATCCAACTTTTTTACTGCCTCTCCATTCGGTTACTTCAATGGCAAAGTTGAATTCACCCAGCATTTGTGGAGATGTCCAGCAAAGAGTTCCTGTTATTGGATCAATAGACATGCTACCACCACCGCCATTTAGGTTTCCTCCAGAAGCGCCAGACCCAGGATAAACGTACTCCACATTTTCAACAAAAGGGATGCAACCACCCGGATTGTTAGGGTCTTCAGTTAAAGGAAGTACCAATGCATAAGACAGCGAATCACCATCAGGATCATAGGCCGCAATATTGTAACAATAAGGTTTTAATACACATGCCAACTCCGGGCAAGGACATTCATCCAATTGAACGGAGTTATTAAAAGCTCCCGTAAAAGGAGAAATAATCAAAGTAGATGAAATGGCAAATGGTTGATTGATGGAATTGGCAATATTGGCCACACCACCATTTCTGTTTGGATCAACAATACACATGGTGTAAACGCCAGGTCCATTGTAAGTGTGAATTGCACTGTAATAGTTCTTTTGAGAATTGTAATCCGTATTCCCGTTTGGATCAATATAGTAAACAATAGAATCTCTGTTCAGGGTGTCTAATGTGCCATCTCCCCACATAAAATCCGGCAATTCATCTCTACTGTCGTTTGCATCAGATTCCGAATACGTACAGGTCATCAAAGTCATACGGTAAGTATAACCTCCTAAATGTTCATAGGTAATGTTGCCACCACGGTTATGAGTAGCCATTGCCTCTAGGCCGCCAAGCAATAATAGCAGCAAAATGGAATATGTAGAAAGTCTTACCAACACGTTTAAAACACTAAAATAGGCAAAATATTATCTCGCCATGGAATAATAAAGACGCAAAGCGCTTAATTAACGTTGCAAACCAATAGACAATTAATTCGATTATATTTGAGGCTTATTAATTAGATCATGACATTTCAGTATAAAAAAGCGCTTCCCGCTCTTGGGAAACAGATGGCTCACGTCTTTGTGCAGTCCCAAAAATTCACAAAAATTCCAGGTCTTTCAAAAGCTCAAAACGACTACTTAAAATCTCGTTTTGAAGAAAGTGATCTGAGCTATATCAACGATATGGGAAGTATGATTTGTCTTGTAAATGCCAGCAAGGGAAATACCTATACTCAACTAGAGAAAATTAGAATTATAGCTGATAAAGTGGCAATTGAATTGAATAAGCAGAAAGTCAAATCAGTTGTGATCAGTTCATCAAAGGATGCGCATGCTTTGGCGTGTGCCGAAGGTTTGGCCCTGGGTAACTATCAGTTTCTAAAATATTTTGCAGATAAAGCGAAAAGACAAAATTCCATTAAAAGCATTGCTTGTGTTGGAGGAGCTGGCTTGAAAAGTCAACTTCAGGAATTGAAGCATGTCTATGAGGCTGTAAAAGCTTCCAGAGATTTGGTGAATGAACCAGTGTCTTACCTGACAGCGCCACAGCTTGGTAAAGAGATTAAATCTCTGTCAAAAACTTTTGGTTTCAAAGCAGAAGTTTGGGGGAAAACCAAAGTGACTTCAATGAAAATGGGAGGACTTTTAGCTGTGAATAAAGGAAGTTTGGATGAGCCGAGTTTTTCTACACTCACATGGAAACCTGCGAAAGCAGTTAATAAAAAGCCAATCATATTAGTAGGAAAGGGCGTGGTGTATGATACTGGAGGTTTGAGCCTTAAGCCAACGGCACACTCTATGGATATGATGAAGTCCGACATGGGTGGAGCTGCTGCTGTTATTGGTGCCATGTGTGCGATTGCCGCAAACAAATTACCAGTTCATGTCATTGCTTTGGTTCCATCCACAGACAATAGACCAGGTGGAAATGCCTACGCTCCTGGTGACGTGATTACCATGTTCGATGGCAGTACAGTTGAGGTGCTGAACACAGATGCTGAGGGAAGAATGATTTTGGCTGATGCTTTGGCATATGCTAAGAAATTTAAACCAGAATTGGTGGTAGATGCAGCAACTTTAACCGGTGCAGCTGCAAGAGCCATTGGAAAACATGCCATCGTTGGAATGGGAAATGCCGAGCATAAGACCATGTCAGAACTAAAAGAAGCCGGTGAATCTGTCGGTGAGCCAATCGTTGAGTTCCCTTTTTGGGATTTGTACGCGGATGATTTGAAATCGACCATCGCAGACCAAAAAAATCTTGGTGGACCAGAAGCCGGAGCAATCACAGCCGGAAAGTTTCTGGAGAAATTCACAGATTATCCATACATCCATTTAGATATTGCCGGGCCAGCTTTCATGTTGTCAAGATATAACTACAGAGGACTAGGTGGTACCGGAGTAGGGGTTAGATTACTTTATCAATTCATTAAAAATACAGCAAACAAGTAGTATGTCTAAGAGTTCATCTAAACAACGAGCCGTGAAGGTGGGAATCACCATGGGAGACATCAATGGAATTGGTGTGGAAGTGATCATTAAGGCATTGTCAGATAACCGTTTGCTGGAAGGAATTACCCCTATTATATATGGATCTTCCAGAGTGGTATCCGCTCACAAGAAAATTTTGAATATCGATTTCAACTTTAACAGAATAGAGGGAGCTGAAAAGTCCATTCCCAAAAAAGTCAACCTCATCAGTTGCTGGAAAGAAGAAGTAAAAGTTGAGATTGGAGAACGTACAGCCAATGGTGGAAAGTACGCGTTGAAGTCTCTGGAAACAGCGGTAAGTGATTTGGCTTCAGGAAAAATTGATGTTCTCGTGACTGCCCCAATAGACAAAAAAGCCATTCAAAGTGATGAGTTTAAGTTCCCGGGCCATACGGAATATTTGGCAAAAATGGCCAATGTAGATGAAGCCTTGATGTTCATGGTGAGTGATGACTTAAGAGTGGGCGTGGTAACCGGACATATTCCGGTAAAAGACGTGGCCGCAAACTTAAGTCGTGAGAAAATTGGTGATCGAATTACCCAAATGCACAACTCTCTCGAAAAGGATTTTGGCATTCCTAAGCCTAAGATTGCAGTGTTGGGATTAAATCCACATGCCGGAGAAAAAGGTATGATGGGAGATGAGGAAGATAAAATCATCATACCTGCAATTAAAAATGCAAAAAACAATGGGCAAATGGTTTACGGACCGTATCCGGCAGATGGCTTCTTTGGCTCGTCAAATTTTAAACAGTTTGATGCCATTCTTGCTATGTACCACGATCAGGGATTGATTCCATTTAAAGCACTGACTTTCAATAGGGGTGTGAATTACACAGCTGGTTTACCAATCGTAAGAACGTCTCCGGATCATGGAACCGCCTTCGAAATTGCAGGGAAAAATTTGGCAAATGAGGGCTCGTTCAGACAAGCCATTTACCTGTCGAAAGACGTGTTTTTAAATCGCGAACGTCATAAAGAATTGAATGCGAATCCACTTAAAACAGCACAGAAAAACAATTAGTTTGTTGTCTATGTTTGTTTATTGCCAAAAATAGACTAAATTTGCGCACCCTAATTTAAGGATGGTATGTTTGCCAGTAATGAATATTCAATCTCATACACGGGATTAAAGCAAGGAAAGCACCACTATCAGTTTGAATTAGGAACAACGTTCTTTGAGGCTTTTGAGTATGGATTAATACAGGAAGCGTCTGTTCAAATGTCGGTAGAACTCGAAAAAATGTCGTCTATGATGACCTTAAATTTTGAGTTTTCAGGATGGATTAATTGCGAATGCGATATCTGTCTCGACCCAATGAAGATTGATATAGAAGGTGACAATAGGCTCATCGTTAAGTTTGGTGATGAGGCTTATGAGGAAACTGAAGAAATCATTATCCTCAGTCATGCAGAACATAAAATCGAATTGGCTCAGTACATGTACGAGTTTGTTCATTTGGCTATGCCGTCCAAAAGATCGCATGATCCGGAAGATTGTAATCAGGACATGATCAACAGATTAGGTTCTGAAGATGATTTGGAAGACGACACCCCCATTGATCCAAGATGGAAAGCACTCGAAGATTTAAAGAAGTAAGTTAGAATTGATAAGAAATAAATACTAGGAAACCATGGCACATCCTAAACGAAAGATCTCGAAAACAAGAAGAGATAAGAGAAGAACTCATTATAAGGCAACACCAGCGCAGATTGCATCTTGCCCAACAACTGGCGAGCCTCACCTTTATCACAGAGCATATTGGTTAGAAGATAAGCTTTACTATAAAGGAAAAGTAATCATGGAAAAGACTGAGGCTTAATTAAAAGTCTTTCAGTAAGTTATTTTGAATGGTCGACTATGTTCGACCATTCTTTTTTTAATCTGAATTTTTGTTACTACTTTTCGCTCCTGAAATTTAGTGAATGCCATTGATTGGTATTTGAATCAGAATATGCCTTTTACGACAAAATTTAGCATACAATGAGAATCGGAATAGACATGATGGGAGGTGATCATGCGCCGATGGCCACTACAAAAGGTGCGGCTCTCGCACTCAAAGAGTTGCCAGACAATGTTGAATTGGTGCTACTGGGAAATGAGGCAATGATTGTTAAAGAAATCGAATCCTGCGATTTCTCTTCAAAAAATTATTCCATCGTTCATTGCCCAGAAGTGGTAGACATGAACGATCATCCGGCCAGAGTACTGGTGCAAAAACCGAATTCTTCTTTAGCCGTGGGCTTTGGATTACTCAAGAAGGGAGACATTGATGCCCTTTGTAGTGCAGGAAATACTGGTGCCATGCTGGTAGGTTCCATGTATTCTATCAATTCTATTCCTGGTATTATCAGGCCATGTATCACAAGTTTTTTACCGAAAGAAGATGGTAAAGACGGCCTGATTCTGGATGTTGGAGCCAATGCAGATTGCAAACCTGATGTTCTGTATCAATTTGCTATCTTAGGATCTGTATATGCAGAAAGCGTCATGGGAATCGAAAACCCAAGAGTGGCCTTGTTGAATATCGGAGAAGAACCTGAAAAAGGAAATTTGCTGTCTCAGGCGACTCATGAATTGATGAAGAACTCAACAGATTTTAACTTTGTTGGAAACGTTGAGGGGAGAGATTTATTCGACAATTCCTGTGATGTGATTGTGTGTGATGGGTTTACCGGAAACGTTGTGTTGAAGGAAGCAGAAGCCTTTTTTAAACTGATGTATAAAAGAGGTTTGGTAGACGAGTACTTTGCAAGATTTAATTACGAAAATTACGGTGGAACTGCTGTGCTTGGCGTAAACGGAAATGTTATTATTGGTCATGGTATCTCAAATGACGTTGCTATCAAAAATATGATTGTACACTCAGTTGAAGTTGTCAATGCCAAGCTCACAGATAAAATTAAAATTGCCTTAAATAATGAATGATATTAAAGCAGCCATAACAGCCGTTCAGGGATACGTTCCGGACGGAATCTTAAGCAATCAGGACCTTGAGAAGTTGGTAGACACCAACGACGAATGGATTACCACCAGAACAGGAATTAAAGAAAGGCGCATGCTCAAAGAAGAAGGTAAGGCAACTTCTGATATGGGCGCAGAAATAGTAAAAGGCATCTGTGAAAAAGCCAACATTTCTCCGGAAGAAATCGATATGATCATTGTTGGTACCATTACCGGAGATTATAAGTTTCCGGCAACTGCTAATGTGATCTGCGATAAGGTAGGTGCAAAAAATGCATGGGGATTCGATTTAAGTGCAGCTTGTTCAGGATTTATTTATGGATTAACCGTAGGTACCCAATTCATTGAAACCGGTAAGTACAAAAAAGTAGTTGTCTTAGGTCTCGACTATATGTCGTCTATCATTAACTATAAAGACAGAGCTACATGTATCATCTTTGGTGATGGTGGAGGAGGCGTTCTTCTCGAGCCAAACACGGAAGGAATGGGTGTGTTGGACAGTGTGATGAAATCTGATGGAGCCGGTAGACAGTATTTATTACAAAAGACTGGCGGTTCATTAAATCCTTTGACAAAAGAGAATATTGACGATGGCGATCAATACGTTTATCAGGAAGGTAAAGCTGTATTCAAGTATGCCGTTTCCAACATGGCAGACGTCTCTGCTGAGATCATGGAGCGCAACAGTTTGTCTTCTGATGATGTAGATTGGTTGGTGCCTCACCAGGCCAACCTTAGAATTATTGATGCCACAGCAAAAAGAATGGGTCTGCCTGATGAAAAGGTCATGATCAATATCCAAAAATTTGGCAATACAACTGCCGGAACGATTCCCCTTTGTTTATGGGAGTGGGAACCAAAACTTAAAAAAGGAGATAACATTGTGTTGTCTGCCTTCGGTGGTGGATTCACCTGGGGCGCCATTTATTTGAAATGGGCCTACAATAGTTAAAAAGAGTATATTTAACCCGATTTTTCAAGCAAATTACGAGTATGGAACTAAAGGAAATTCAAGACCTCATTAAGTTTGTCGCCAAATCTGGCGTGAATGAAGTAGAGATTGAGAGAAAAGATTTTAAAATCACAATCAAATCAGAAAAGGAAAAGAAGAAAGAAGAGCAAACGGTAATTGTTCAACAGGCACCTATCGCTGCAGCACCAGTTGCACCAGCGCCTGTTGCCGCTGCACCTGTAGCAGCCGCTCCGGCTCCTGCACCTGCTGCGCCAGCACCAGAAGCCGCTTCTGACGATTCTAAATACATCACAGTGAAGTCGCCAATGATTGGTACTTTCTATAGAAGACCTTCTCCGGATAAACCTAACTACTGTGAAGTAGGTGACACGATTAAAGAAGGAGATACAATTTGTATCGTTGAGGCCATGAAACTTTTCAACGAAATCGAATCTGAAGTTTCGGGAACTGTTGTTAAAGTATTGGTTGATGACTCAACTCCAATCGAATACGATCAGCCATTGTTTTTGGTAGATCCATCATAATTGACTGTTTCACTAAAACTGTCGTATGTTTAAGAAAATTTTGATCGCCAATAGAGGCGAAATCGCTCTACGAGTTATCAGAACTTGTAAGGAAATGGGCATCAGAACGGTAGCAGTTTACTCTACTGCCGATAAAGATAGTTTGCCTGTTAGATTTGCGGATGAAGCAGTATGTATCGGACCAGCGTCCAGCGCAGATTCTTATTTGCAAATACCTAATATCATTGCTGCAGCTGAGATTACAAATTCAGATGCCATTCACCCGGGATACGGATTCTTATCTGAAAATGCCAAGTTCTCAAAAATTTGCCAGGAGCATAACATCAAATTCATTGGTGCTTTGCCAGAGCAAATTGAAAATATGGGAGACAAGGCAACCGCTAAAATGACCATGAAGAAAGCCAAGGTGCCTGTGGTACCAGGTTCTGATGGTGTAATGCCTGATTTGGAAACTGCCAGAAAAGCAGCTAAACAAATTAAATACCCCGTAATGATGAAAGCTACCGCCGGAGGTGGTGGTAAGGGGATGCGTATTCTTTGGAGTGAAGATGACCTTGAAGAAGCATGGGATTCTGCCAGAAAGGAAGCCGCAGCCGCTTTTGGAAACGATGGGATGTACATGGAGAAATTTATTGAGGATCCGCGTCACATTGAAATCCAAATTGCTGGAGATATGTACGGGAATGCCTGTCACTTAAGTGAAAGAGATTGCTCTATCCAAAGAAGACACCAGAAGTTGGTTGAGGAAACGCCATCTCCGTTCATGACAGATGAATTGCGTAAGAAAATGGGGGATGCGGCCGTTAAAGCTGCTAAAGCCGTAAAGTATGAAGGTGTAGGTACAGTTGAATTCCTGGTAGATAAAAACCGTGATTTCTATTTCATGGAAATGAATACCAGAATCCAGGTTGAACACACCATTACTGAAGAGGTGATAGACTATGATTTGGTGAAAGAACAGATCAAGATCGCTGCTGGTGAAAAAGTATCAGGGAAGAACCATTTCCCAAGACTGCATGCCATTCAGTGTAGAATTAACGCAGAAGACCCTTATGCAGATTTCAGACCTAGTCCTGGTAAAATTACAGAGTACCACGAGCCAGGTGGACACGGTATCAGAATCGATACGCACGTATATGCAGGTTATGTGATTCCTCCGTTCTACGATTCAATGATCAGTAAGTTGATCACGGTTGCTCAAACAAGAGAAGAAGCCATTACTAAAATGGAAAGAGCTTTGAGTGAGTACATTGTAGAAGGCGTTAAAACAACCATTCCTTTCCATATTCAATTAATGGAAAATGAAGACTTCCGATCCGGAAACTTCACAACTAAGTTTATGGACACCTTTGAACTCAAAGGAGGAAAGAAGAACTAATTAAGTTTTTTAATATGATCAAAAAAAGTCGCTCTAATTCGGAGCGACTTTTTTGTTTTTGGAGATGACCTTGAAGAACAAACATCCAAGATTTAAGACAGTACTTTGGTTCTAAAACTCGTCTTCTTCAATGACTTCCAGTTCGAAACGATCACGCCCATCCTCAGAAACATAGAGAGCGTAATCATAGCCTTCCAGCTTCAAGCGGTATAATTGCTTGTCATGCTTGTCTCTAGATAAGGTGTAAATGTATAGTTCTTTGTTTTGGGTCAGGCAGAACAGTTGATATGCATCCGTCTCTTTCTTAATAGATAGGATTTTGTAGTCAACCCTGGAGTGGATTTCCTGCAAAAGAAATTTGGCACCTACACGCCCATGTCCATTGTATACCTCCTCAAAAGAAATTTGTTCATGAACACGTAAAGTATCGTTTTCAATAATATCCAGTCTGCTCAGGTTCAAAGTCTCTAACTCGGCGTAAAGCGAATCACTCATCTCATCAAATTTGACATACGGTTCGTAGTAATCCCGATCTTTTGAACGCATGTAATTTGGCCAGACGTTCCAATACTTCAGGAAATACTCGTTCTCACATTCGGCGTTCCGACTTTGATTGACTTCTACAACTATGTCTTCCTTTTCCAGACCATCTACAAACTTTTGTGCGATCCCATCTAAGTATTCGCAGTTGCCAATATCCGCCTCAGTTTTAGCATGAATTTGAGTTTCTGTCAGCTGATTTCCGTTGAGTAGGCAAAGTCTCACAAACCCGGAATAAGTTGTGCGATAATTGCTTCTGTCTGCAAGTAAAACGGGTGTGTTTTCCCCCACTTCATATTGAGGCGCCTCCTCGAAATTTCCCGGGTAAAAAGTATAATCATGATGAAACTGATCTATCAGGAACCAGTAAATCTCGTCCTGGATATTGTTAAAGCTTTCCGGAACGTCAGATGCTCTTGTGACCTCACCGTTTAAAACCAGAACGAAATCATATTGATATTGCTCCCATTGTTCCGTGAAATTTAAGATGTAAAAGTCATCTTTCTGGTAGAACACCTTCCCGGATATTTCCACTGAAGGATCCTGAATAGCCTGCTGTCTGTATTTAATGTAGTCAGCTATCAGAGAATCCGGGTTAGAAACATTCCATTTGTCTTCTTCGAGAAGCGTATCTGATTTCTCCTCTTGAGAAGAATTCGTCTCAGCTACTTTACCTTCTTTAGACTCTGGCTGCTTGTCCTCACCAGAGCAGGAGGCGAGCAGTGCCAAAACGCTTATAATTAAATACTGTCGAATCATGATTGCACCAATGGCATTTTTGCTCATTGCAGCCACAAAATATCACTTTTCTTAAAAACAGTTAGAATGCACGAACTGCCCTTACTGAAAACACATTTAACTTAAGACTCGACTGAGAGGCGCCATTGAAGAAGTAAAAATCGTAGGCATTTTGAGCATCAAACTCACTACTTGTCCAGTAAAGAACACTTTCATCCAAGTTACTGCCTCCGTTGGCTGTGGCCGTTGCGTTTACCGTAGCTTTGTTCTGATAAATTTCATTCATTTCATCCTTGCTTGGTAAAAACCAATCAGAGTATCCATTAAGTGTGAGGTTGGTGCAAACATCAGCTGCTATTCCGGAACTTGTACATCCAGCTACGATATCTGCTGTGTTCTGTGCACCGGTTCCTATAGCTGTGCCATCTGCTCCGTTTATGGTCACTGGATTCACAGCATCATAACAACCCCATCCGGCAGAGCTGGAGGCCTGGTCGTTAATTGCACAAACCATTCCTTTAGTGTTATCAGCCGGATCTACCCAAAATACAACGCCTCCGTCTCTATAGTCTCCAATGTTTGCCGGAGCTTCATAAACATCCAAAAGGGTGATGGTTACTTTTGAAATGTCATCTCTTTTCCCATTGCTGGCTTCTACTTCAGCAGTGATCACAGGGTTAATTTCGTAGTTGAACAAGGACTTGTCTTTGACTCGCAAGTCTCCGGTGGCTTCATCAAGGCTAAGTGCGCCTTCTACAGATTCTGAAATCAATGTATAGGAGAGATAGCTTTTCTCCGTTCTGGCAGAAATGGTTCCTAACAATTGATTGTCGGAAGGGTTTTCATCAATACTTACGCTAAAATCCTCCGCATACACGTTTTTGTCCTTTTTACATGATGATAAGACAGTTAGAATGCAGATACATGATAAGAGTGCTAGTTTAGTTTTCATCTTTTTATGTTTTTAAAATTTCTATTTCTGCTCAAGAAATCCGTACTCAAATCTAGGATGTATTGCCATGAGATATTAGCCGCTTTTTGTGAGTGGATGGATTGGCTTTGCTGGACAGCACGTTTCTTTTGCAAATGCTAACGTTAATAGGCATAATTCTTGCCTTCATCAGATAAGTCGTAACCTCTTGAGTCTTTTTGCGTACTTTAAAGCCGATCTTAATGAGAATACTAGTTACCATTAGCGTTATTCTAATGTGCACCGTTGCAAGTGCACAGGTTAAAGTGCTTGGGAAAATGTTGCACTACACCACTCAAAAGGAACTCAAAGTTTCTCAGGTGAATGTGGTTAACATGGACAACGACCAACGCTATTCTCTTGTGGCTTCAAATGGTAAGTACAAAGTGAAGCTTGAGAATGGCAGTCGCTATAAGGTGGAGTATACCAAAGAAGGGTATTACAATAAGTTCTTAATGATTGATACAAGAGGGATTCCTTCTGGAAAATCTTTGTCGCTTTATGTAGACATGGATATGGTAGAAATACAACCCGGTTTGGATGGTGCTTTGTTTCAAAAGCCAATGGGAATAGCCCGCTATCAACCAGATTATCGTCAGATGGGTTGGGATCTGGATTACTCTAAAAAACGTTTTGAAGAAGTCAATGCCGCTTTTGAGGCGCTCTCTCAAAAAGAAAATTCCCCAAAAGATGACCCTGGTAACACAGAATCGGATGAACCATATGTGATGCCTTTGAAAACACCGTTTCAGCTGACGTATAAATTCAGAGACCGGATAGATCCTGAAGTGTTCAGTGCACCAATCGATGGAATTGATTTCAAAGAGGCTTTGGTAAGCGGAATGATTCTCTCCAATTTGGCCATGCATGCAGATGATGATGGCTCGGACAAGCGCATTGGTTTGGTAAGAGAATTTGATAAGGTGAAAGAAGCTTCCTTCTCAACCAAAAGCTACCAAATTCGTTTGGCCGATGGTGCTGGAAAACAGGACAGTATAGATCAGGTTTTGGCCAATATGTATTTTAATTATACCGAGTCTCGAACGGCGTTAGGCAATGAGGCTTTGCTGGAAACCGGCTCCTTTTTGGAAATTCTGTATCAGGTTGTGAATGTTTATCCTTCTAAAGCCAACAAGGAACTCAATAGCTTTTTGGGAACGGCACCACAGTATTTCGAAACCTTAATTTCTTATCAGGCAATTGATGCCTCAGATGCCGAGTTGTCCTTTTATGCAGATTTCAATAAGCTTAAAACCATTCTGGAGAAAATTGAATACAAACCAGGCGGAGAAATGGTTCAATCGGATATGCTTCAAATACCTCACTATTTTGATGTTACTCCCGAAATATTGAAAGAACTTAAAGAAAGCTTAACGCAGATCAGATCAAATCTTTTGTAAGGCAAGTGCAATTCATTACTTTTGCCGCAAACTAAACCAAATGCACCTTGATGGTGCCCCACTGAAAATGGATCCTGAACCGAGTGTCTTTCGAATTAACCAAATCGTACCTAGAGGACCTTTCTCAAGCAGTTGAGAACAATGATGTCCAGTCAGTAAAGCTTTTAACTGAAGCTGTACATCCAGCAGATATTGCCGAAATTTTAGACCGTTTAGGAGTAGAAGAAGCCAAATTCGTTTACAACAATTTACCAGAAGAAGTAGCTGCAGACACACTTACACATCTCGATGAAGATGTTTTGGAAAGGGTTCTTCACGACTTGAGTGCAGAGCAGATTGCAGATTATATCGACATCCTTGAAACGGATGATGCAGCTGATGTAATTGGAGAGTTGCCAGACGAACAGCAAGCGGAGGTGATCTCTCAACTGGAAGACAAATCACATTCCAGTGATATCTCGGATCTGTTGGCTTATGAAGAAGACAGTGCGGGAGGTTTGATGGCCAAGGAGTTCATTGCAGTAAATGTTAACTGGCCGGTAAACCGTTGTGTGATTCAAATGCGCCGACAGGCAGAAGACATTGATAAAGTATACTCCATTTATGTGACAGACGACGACTCTGTATTGCGCGGAACACTTTCTTTAAAGAGCATGCTGTTTGCCAGCCCCAGTTCTCCAATTTCTGAAATTTATATGGATGGAGCCATTTCAGTTGAGGCTGATGCCAGCAATGAAGAAGTGGCCAAAATCATGGAGAAGTACGATTTGGTAGTACTTCCGGTTGTAGATAGCAAAGGCAGACTCATTGGTCGAATCACCATTGATGACGTGGTAGATGTCATTAAAGAAGAAGCTGAAAAGGATTACCAAATGGCTTCCGGACTTTCCGATAAAGTAGAATCTCACGATTCCGTTTGGAGTATGTCTAAAGCCAGATTGCCATGGTTACTTATTGGTATGGTCGGCGGTGTGCTTGGGGCAGAAGTAATTGCTAAATACGAATCACAAATTCAGTTGAGACCTGAATTGGCGTATTTTATTCCACTTGTTGCGGCAATGGGAGGTAATGTAGGGGTGCAATCTTCAGCCATTGTGGTGCAGGGATTGGCCAACAACAGCATTGTATTTAAGGGGATTTTAGGACGAATTGGGAAAGAAACATTGGTGGCATTGTTCAACGGGCTTATTTGTGCTTCTGTGATTTTTGCTTACAATTTGATTGTTGGAAATGAGCAAAATTTAGCCTGGACAGTGAGTTTGGCGCTTTTCAGTGTGATCATCTTTGCAGCCATAGCAGGAACGTTTATTCCACTAGTACTCGATAAATATAAAATTGATCCTGCACTCGCTACCGGTCCTTTTATCACAACGGTTAATGATGTACTTGGCCTATTTATATACTTCCTGATCGGGACGCTGATGTACGGAATTTAATCCCTGCTTTTCCATTCACCAGACAAAGGAAACTGTTCCAGTTTGGTTTCGCTTTCAATATAACGCCCGTCTTCAAAAGAATAAACACGTTCCAGGTAGAAGGCAAACGGACTTCCATTTAGGTCGGCTTCTTTACATGCTTCAATAAAACTTTCGGGGGCATCTTCCAAAACAAACAAACGCTCTTCATCACCAGTAGTCTTTCCAATATAATATCCGGTAATCTCAACAATTGCATTTGGACATGCCCCTGTTTCATTTGCCTCAAAGGAATATTGGTAATGCCATTTCCCAAAGTTGACATTGGCGAGAGACAGAAAATCCCATTGTGCAATAGACAACAGCTCGGAGCCATCAAACATCAGAATCTCATCAGAATTATTGTAAGGACCACCCGCTCCACCATTGTATGTTCCATAGATCAAAAAAGCATGGTCGCCTTCTATTCTAATCTCAGGATTTGAAATTGAATTATACGAACCAAACGAGTTAATTACCGGCATAAAATCGATGAGTACGTATTGATCATTGTGTTCTTCAAAGACGGCTGCTCCCATATCGCTTCCATTGAAGCGCCCGGTAAACGAAATGCCAAACTGATCAGCATAAGAAGCAAAGCTCAATAATCTGTAGTCTTTCTGTCCGAGGGAAAATTCGTAGTCACCGGTTAGTAAAGTTGTGTTGCTTTTGTCTCCGGGAAAAGTGGTGCCCCAATGATCGTTATTGCAATACTCAACTTTGACCTTGTCACAATCCAGACAATTCCAGAAAATTACTCTAATCGAATCTTCCGGGATGTCATGAAAATCCGAGAATAAATACATAACCTCTCCGGGGAAAAGCTGTTCCAAAACTTCTTGTGGGTCGAAATGATCCACGCCAACCATAATGGATTTATCAGATAAGTCTATGTCCTTTGAGAATGGTTCCTGATTGGGATAGAGTTCTCCGTCGAGCACACCTAATGACAGCTTAGATTCCAGAGACTCAATATCTCGAGTTTTTAAATCCAATAATTGGGAATCGTCAAAATCGTAATAAGCCCTGTAACTATATGGGACTACGGAAGTATCTATTGGAGATGTGTCCGATAAAGTATCACCGGTACTCTCTATTGTATTGTCGGAATTTTCAGAAACTTCTTTGTCTGTTTTTTCTGAGTCACTGCATGCATTTAGCACAATAAGTAAAACCAGAAAAATTGATCTTGTCATGATCCCTATTCGAATTCAGGAAGGTCTATTTTGCTTTTAACAACGGTAGCCGAAGGGAAAGCGCCTTTCAGTTTCTCAATGTAAGCAAGTGCCTGTTGTCTTGTGTAGAAATTGCCAACACGTACATAATGGTTGGGAGCATCCCATTCCATATAAGCTTTGGTTTCCTTGGTCATGCTTAAGAAACGCGTTTTTTCTCCGAGTACTTTATTCCTGTCCTGATCAAAGAAAATCTGAATTCTAAACCCGTCAATCTGCACAGGCTTGCTTTCTTTTGGCGTAGACAAAAATTCTACAAGTGCATCTATCCTGCTATCCTTTGATACGGTAACCTGCCCTTTTTTAGGATTGTCAAAATCAAGTGAGGTTGCCGGATCAAAATACACGGAACTGTCATTGATGCCTTCAAAGTTTTCTGAAGGATTAGCTGTCTTGGCAAAATTGGAATCAACCGATACCTTATTGCCCGGATACAACATCCAGGAACGGTCAGTACTGTCTTTTTGCGACAAAACCTGTCCGCAAAGAACTAATAATAGGATAAGCAAATTTGTTTTCACACCTCAAAACTATTAAAAATTGTGCCAAGTAAACGACCATATGTATAAGTGGGTCATGATCGGCCATAAACACTGTGTAATTATACGTGTCCGTAGCGCTCCTGAAAAACACACTTTATTCTTTGATATAGGTGTTCAATTATCTGAAAGCCCAGCCTAATTATTTGATTTATAAGATAAACCACTTACAGCTTATTTAGAATGATTATAAATTAGATATTGAATTGTCATTTTTATGTCATGCGGCCCATCAATACTCGGACATTCTACTATTTTTGCCCCAAATCTGTATACTAGGTTTACTAAGTCGACTTGAGAAAAATTAGAAATATGAGACTTCATTTTGTTGGAAAAGGTAGGGTATTGATCACAATGATGCTAACGCTACTTTTCTTTGTTTCCGGGATGTCTGATGCTGCTGGGCAAGGTCAAGAATTGTTCGAGACCAATTGTAAGTCATGTCACCATCCAGATAAAAAAGTCATCGGTCCCAAGCTGAGAGGAATTAAAGCTAAGTGGGAAGAAGAAGCCGGAGATCCTACTTTAATTTATACATGGATCAGAAATTGGGAAGATGCTGTTGCGATTAGTCCTTATGCAGCTACTGTTGCTGCAAAAGAAGGGTCTAACATGAAGGCTTTCCCGTCTTTAACGGATGCTGATATTGATGCCATCCTTGATTACGCTGATAACTATGTTGAGCCAACCGGAGACGGTGGAGGAGATTCTGCTGGTTCTGGTGAAGCTGGAGAAGAAGAAAGCGGTATGTCTTACTGGTGGTTTGTTTTAGGTGGTGTTCTATTGGTAGTGATTTTTGCTGCTGCTGGTGTTCGTCGTCAGCTAAGACAAGTTCAGAAAGTTCAAACCGGAGAAGATGATGGTGAGAAAGAAACTTACGGAGACATCCTTAAAGGATGGGCTAAAGAGAATCAGGGCTTGACTGCTGCAATTGGTGTGGTAGCGTTGTTCTCTCTGTTAGTTGTGTCTTATGGATGGTTGAAAGGAATTGGTGTTTATACTGATTACAATCCTTCTCAACCAGTGTCTGCATTCTCGCATAATATTCACGCTGAGATTAACGGAATTGATTGTCAGTACTGTCACAATTCAGCATCAGATTCTAAGCATGCAGGTATTCCAACAATGAATGTTTGTATGAACTGTCACAGATCTATTGAAGGTGCATCTGAGGAAGGGAAGAAAAGTGTTGAGTACTTGAGAGAGATGGCTGGGTTTGATGGTGTGGCTTATACAGGAGAGTCTCAGGCTATCGCTTGGAACAGAGTATATGTCTTGCCTGACCATGTTTACTTTAACCACTCTCAGCACGTTAATGTTGGTGGTTTAGAGTGTCAGAACTGTCATGGTCCTGTCGAGAAAATGACAACAGCACGTATCGCTAAAGCTAGCGAGTTGAAGCCTGTTGGAGATATTCCGGAAAATCAATTAACTCGTCCAACTTTAACAATGGGTTGGTGTATCGAGTGTCACAACAATACTGCGGTTACTGTGGGAGCCGATTTGGATCAAGATCCAAGCAAAATTTCTTATTACGAAGAAATTCACAGAAGATTGAAAAAACGATCCGACATTTATAAGAAGTACTTAGATGATGAAAAAGTCACAGTACGTGAACTAGGTGGTTGGGAATGTTCTAAATGTCATTATTAAAAAGCAAATTTAGTTTTGTCTATGAGTTCAAACACTAAATATTGGAAAGGAATCGAGGAGCTTCACGAAACTCCGGAATTCGTTGAGAATAGAGATAAAGAGTTTACTTCAGAAATTCCTGTTGAAGACTTCTTAAGCGATTCTAAGTTAGACAAGACATCTCACTCTAGGAGAGATTTCTTGAAGTTTTTAGGATTTAGCGTAGCTGCTGCTACTCTTGCCGCATGTGAAACGCCAGTTACCAAATCGGTACCTTACGTTAACAAGCCGGAAGATGTAGTGCCAGGTGTAGCCAATTGGTATGCTTCTGCATTCTATGATGGAAATACGTTCGCAAATGTTCTTGTTAAAACACGTGAGGGTAGACCGATCTTTGTGAAAGGAAACAGAGACCATGGTATTACCAAAGGTGGTGTTAACCCAAGAATTGTAGCTTCTGTACTTCCGTTATACGACAGTGCCAGAATTAAGTCTGCAATGATTGGAGGAAAAGAAGCTTCTTGGAGTGACGCAGATGGTAACATCACAAGCGCGCTTGAAGGAATTGCAAAGAAAGGCGGAAACATTACAATTGTTTCTAACTCTACTATTTCTTCAGTTGCATGGAAAGCAATTGGTGATTTTAAATCAAGATACGGAGCGCAAACAATGGCTGCTCCTGAACCAGCTCCAGTAGAGCCGGTAGAAAATAATATTGAAGGTGCTGATAGTGTAGCAATGGCTGCTGTAGCTATTGATACTATGATGACGGACACCACAGCAACTGTTGTGGATGAGCCGGTTGTTGAGGCTGCACCTGAAGCAAATACGATTGAATCTGTTGGAAACGCCACTGTCAATCACGTCATGTATGATGCAGTATCTTACAGCGCGATTCGTAAGGCGAACCTTGAGTGTTTCGGGCCAGCAAACGATAATATGGAAAAGCCAGTGGGCGCCATTCCAGATTACGATTTCTCTAAAGCAAAAACCATTGTTAGTATCGGAGCTGATTTCTTAGCTAACTGGTTAATGTCTAATGAATATGCAGGTCAATACGGATCAAGAAGAGATCCGGAAAAAGTGAAATTTGAAGATGGTTGGATGTCTCAACATTTCCAGTTTGAAGCCAATATGTCTTCTTCAGGATCTTCTGCAGATTTTAGAACACCAGTTAAACCATCTGAGTACGGAGCAATTGCAGCCGGGATCTTAGCTGGTCTTGGTGGAGATGGTGGAGGATTAGATTACTCTGCTTATCAGGAAAATATTGACAAAGCTGTTGAGGCCCTGAAGGCTTCAGGAAGCGAATCTTTAGTAGTTGCTGGTTCAAATGATGTGGGACTTCAGATCATTGTGAATGCCATCAATGAAAAGTTAGGTGCATACGGAACTACAATTAACCTTAACAACCCTGTAACCGGTTTTGCTGGAGATGATGAGGCAATGGACAAATTAGTGTCTGACGTAATTGCCGGAGGTGTTGATGCTGTGTTGTTTGTGGATTGTAACCCGGTTTACAACCACCCTAAAGGAGAAGAGCTTGGTGCAGCATTAGAAAAAATTGAGTTAACCGTGTCTTTCGCTGGCTATGAGGATGAAACTGCTACAAGATGCCAGTACATCTGTCCGGCACCTCATTTCATGGAATCATGGGATAGCTTAAATCCAAAGAAAAACCATTACGCAATCGTTCAACCAGCGATTCGTCCATTGTATGAAACAAGACCTTGGGCTGAATCTTTTGCTGTATGGGCAGGCGCAACCAAGCATGTTGGTAAAGACAGTACCTACATGTACGATATCATAAAAGATCAATGGATCATGTATGGTTATCCTGGTGCAGCTGCTAACTTCAACGGTGAAGAAGATTACTGGAACTGGATGGTTCACAATGGTGGTGGAACAATGCCTGCAGAAACAGGTTCTGCACCTTCGATGAAAGGTGGTGCTTTGGCCAAAGGTTTAGAAATGGCTAAAACCAAGCAGGGAACTACCGGAGATTACGAAATCTCTTTCTACCAGAAAAATTCAATGGGTCTTGGTCAACAAGCCAACAACCCGTGGTTGCAAGAAATGCCTGATCCAATCACTACGGCAACTTGGGACAATTATGCTACTATGTCGCATGCCGACATGGAGAAAAACGGATACAATATTTATATCGGTCAAAAATCACCAGCGACACTTGTTGAAGTGAAAGTAGGTGAGAAGTCTATTAAATTACCAGTACTGGCTCAACCAGGTCAGGCACCAGGAACCATCGGTATTGCTGTTGGTTATGGTAGGGGTGAATACTTAGAAAGTGATGCCGCTAAATTAAAGATCGGTAAAGCTGCTTATGCAACGACCGAATATGGAGATTACGAAAGAGTAGATGACAAAATCAGACCAATTGGAGCGAATGCTTTCAAATTGATGTCTTTGGCTGGTTCTGTTATGTCAATGGATGTCGCTTCAAGCGTTTCTGATGCAGGTGAAGAATATGCCATGGCAGTCACTCAGTCTCACCACACTGTGATGGGACGTCACTCTATTGTTAAAGAAACATCTTTAGACTTCTACGTTAACGGGTGGAAGGAAACAGATTACGAGTATACTAAGACAAGAGAAGGGTTTAACCCAATGCACACTCTGGTAACACATGATGATGTGGGAGGTAAAAGAGATGAGCATGGTAAACTAATGTTCGATGAAGATGGCAACCCGGTTCCTGATGGGAAGCATGCTGGTGCCAATGACAGAGAACATGTAAGTGCCTTCGATTTATGGGGCGAACACCCTGTAGAGTTGGTAGGTCACAGATGGGGTATGACCATCGATATGAATACCTGCTTTGGATGTGGTAGCTGTATCATCGCTTGTCAGGCAGAAAACAACGTGCCTGTTGTTGGTAAAGATGAAGTAAGACGTGTGAGAATCATGCACTGGATGAGATTGGATAGATACTATTCTTCTGATCAGGAAGACTTCATCGGATCAAGAAAAGATGAGTGGTCTTATAAGGCTATGGAAAAACCTGAGCACAATCCTAAGGTGACTTTCCAGCCAATGATTTGTCAGCACTGTAATCACGCACCATGTGAAACAGTTTGTCCGGTAGTTGCAACGACACACAGTAACGAGGGACTTAACCAAATGACTTATAACAGATGTATTGGTACAAGATATTGTGCAAACAACTGTCCTTATAAAGTAAGAAGATTTAACTGGTTCAACTATCCTTCATACAAGAAGTTTACA
The DNA here is from genome assembly GCA_965230535.1 of Parvicellaceae bacterium. Classification (GTDB taxonomy): domain Bacteria; phylum Bacteroidota; class Bacteroidia; order Flavobacteriales_D; family JAUILH01; genus JAUILH01. Next base: position 332,539 of record OZ246009.1, read on the forward strand.
GCAATTAACCCTGCTCAGGACGATATAGGAAGAATGGTATTGAATCCGGATGTTGTTGTTAGAACAAGAGGGGTTATGGAGAAATGTTCTCTTTGTGTTCAACAAATTCAAGATGGTAAGCTAAAGGCTAAGAAAGAAGACAGACCTGTAGTAGATGGAGACATTGAAACAGCATGTCAGGGAGCTTGTCCTGCAAATGCAATCATCTTTGGTGACTTGAACGACATGAAGGAGGACACAACTCATACTGATAAAGAAGGTATGGTGGTGAATAAGAAAGGATCTGCGGTTTACAACTCTGCCAGGTCTGACAGATCTTATCAAGTGCTTGAGGAAGTAGGTACTAAGCCAAACATCTTCTACAAATTGAAAGTTAGAAATGCAGACGATCCTTATACTAACAATAAGGATATGTATAACGCCGAGAGTGGAGAATGGATTTACCATGCTTCAAACGACGAGCATAAAGGTGAGGAAGAGCACCACTAAGAATTGATTAACTGAACTAGAAAAAGAACAGATAATGCATAAGGAAGCGGAGATTAGAGAACCCTTGATATTAGGTGACAAGTCGTACCACGACATTACCGAGGACGTATGTCGCCCTATCGAGAGTAAAGCGCCAAAACCTTGGTACATCATGATTACCATCGCTGGTATTGTTGGACTTTGGGGAATAGGCTGTATCCTTTATTTGCTAGGTACCGGTATCGGTGTATGGGGTTTGAACAACTCCGTTGATTGGGCCTGGGATATCACCAACTTTGTATGGTGGGTAGGTATTGGTCATGCCGGAACATTGATTTCAGCGGTACTATTACTTTTCCGTCAGAAGTGGAGAATGGCGATTAACAGATCTGCAGAGGCCATGACAATCTTTGCGGTATTTATGGCAGCCATCTTCCCTGGTATTCACATGGGACGTATTTGGGTAGCTTATTGGGTACTTCCAATGCCTAACCAATTTGGATCGTTATGGGTTAACTTCAACTCACCACTTCTTTGGGATGTATTTGCGATCTCTACATATCTGTCTGTATCATTAGTATTCTGGTACATTGGATTGATTCCGGATTTCGCAACAATTAGAGATAGAGTGAAGGCACCAATGGCTAAGAAGTTCTACAGCATCTTGAGTTTTGGATGGTCAGGTAGAGCTAAGCACTGGAACAGATTTGAAATCGTTTCTTTGGTATTAGCTGGTTTGGCAACACCACTTGTATTCTCGGTTCACTCGATTGTATCTTTCGATTTCGCCACCTCCGTTATTCCGGGATGGCATACCACGATTTTCCCACCATATTTCGTATCTGGTGCGGTATTCTCCGGGTTTGCAATGGTACAAACGCTTCTTCTTATCATGAGAAAGGCGCTGAAGCTTGAAAACTATATCCATACCAAGCACATTGAATACATGAACATTGTAATCATTGTAACTGGTTCGATTGTAGGTGTGGCGTATATCACTGAGCTTTTCATCTCATGGTATTCAGGTGTTGAGTACGAATCTTATGCATTCATCAACAGAGCAACAGGAGATCTATCATGGTCTTACTGGATCATGATGACATGTAACGTAATCTCACCACAGTTATACTGGTTTAAGAAATTAAGAACAAGTCTGTCATTCACATTCTTCATGTCGATTGTAATCAACATTGGTATGTGGTTCGAAAGATTTGTGATCATCGTAACTTCACTACACAGAGGTCACTTACCAGCAACATGGACTATGTTCTACCCAACCTGGGTGGATATAGGAATCTTCCTTGGAACATTAGGAATCTTCTTTACATTATTCCTGTTGTTTGCAAGATACTTCCCTGTACTGGCACTGAATGAAGTGAAAACAATTTTGAAATCGTCTGGTCAGAACTACAAAGAAAGCTTTGGTCACGGAGCAGGATTCTGGGAAGCGAACAGTCACCACCATGATGACCATGGTCATGACGATCACCACGATACGCATGCAGCGGTGGCAGAGCCTCCGGTGATAGAAGAAAAGAAAGAGGATGTAAGCATTGTTGATGCAGCTAAAGAAGCTGTTGAGAGTGCAAGCGCAGAATCTGAAGAAACTGAAAAGAAATCACTTTCAGATGAAGAGATTGCTTCTTTCAAGGCTAAATTGATGGAAAGAATCGGTGCAAGAACTGATGAGAACCAGAAAGATGACTTGAAGAAGATCAGTGGAGTAGGACCTGTATTGGAAGGGAAACTTAACGATATTGGAATCTACACATTTGAGCAGGTAAGCAAGATGACAAAAGAAGAGTACGATCTTTTGGATTCTTTAACAGGATCTTTCCCTGGAAGAGCAGAGAGAGACGACTGGGCTGCTCAGGCTAAAAAATTAATGAACGATAACTCAGGTAACGAATAGAGATATGTCAGACAAGGTTATTCACGCAATGTATGATGACGACACCATTTTGTTGAATGGAGCAAAAAAGCTTGTTGGCAAGGGTGTTAAAGTATCAGAAGTGTTTTCTCCGTTTCCAATTCACGGAATCGATCCGGTAATTGGCGTAAAACACACCAGATTAGGAATCTGTGCCTTCCTTTACGGAATCACAGGAACTATGTTGGCACTTCTTGGAATGAAGTACTTCATGATCATCGACTGGCCAATGAATATTGGTGGTAAACCAAGTTTCTCTTTGATGGAGAACTTACCATCTTTCATTCCAATTACGTTCGAGTTTACTGTATTATGTGCAGCCCACGGTATGGCCATCACATATATGCTTAGAAATAAAACTTTACCTGGTATGGTTGCAGACAACCCAGATCCAAGAACAACGGATGATAAATTCGTGATGGAGTTGAAGTTGTCTGAGAATAGCAAGTGGACTGCAGAAGAATTGCAGAGCATGCTTAAAGAAACAGGTATTATTGAAATCAGTGAAAAGGAGATCAAATAATATGAAAAGAGTATTCAAGCAAATCGGAGTAGTATCAGCGGTAGCCTTGATTGCCAGCTCGTGTACTAAAGACCCGGACAGTCCAGGTGTTGAGTATATGCCTGATATGTATAGATCTCCTGCCATAGAAGCTTATGTTGACTATGGTGAGTTCAGAAATGAAGAGCATCCTGAGCTAAAGGAGAAATTGACAGCATTGACACCTCCGGGAGGAACAATTCCTTTCCACTCTAATATGGAAGAGGCGAGAAACAACATGCCGGTACCTTTCAAGGCGCCACCAAAGGCAGATGAAACGCACGGTCTTTACGGATGGGAAATGTATGCTGACAATGCTGAGTTTGATAAGGCAATGGAAGAAGTAATCAAGCCTTATAAAAACCCAGTACCTTATTCAGAGGAAGCAATGAAAAGAGGTAAAGAGCTTTACATTAGAATGTGCTCTCAGTGCCACGGTGAAAAAGGTGATGGAAACGGAATCCTTGTTCAGAATAAGAAAATCTCTGGGGTTGCAAACTTTACTGCAGCACCGGTTAGTCAGGATACAGACGGACAGTTATTCTACTATATGACTTATGGTAAAGGTATCATGGGAGCTCATGGGATGATCATCTCAAGAGAAGATAGATGGAATATCGTACATCAGTTGAGAAAGTTTGGAGACAGTAATTATCCAAATGCAGCTGAAGAGGAAGAAGAAGTGATGGATGTTGAAATGGATGCAGAAGTATCAGATACTTTGGCTCATGAAGAAACTCCGGAACCAGAAGAAGTACACTAATAAAGAATTGAGTTAATACAGAATAGCAATGAACAACTTTGTATTTACAAATAAGGCGAAAAGGTTCACATTTATGTTGATGGGGATTGGCTTGCTGTTTATCATCATCGAGTTGATAATGGGAGGCGCAAGTGATGAGCATTTTGGAACCCGTTTATGGTCTAACCTTTTGATCAATGGTTTCTTTTTCTTCGCAATAGCATTGGCATCACTTTTCTATCTGGCTTTGCACTATGCAACAGAGTCTGGTTGGGGGGTTGTCCTTAAAAGATTAATGGAAGCCATCATGTCTGCTCTGCCATTTGGAATAGGCGTGATCGCGATCGTATTGTTAGCAGGAACTTTACACCAACACCACATGTATCACTGGATGGATGGTGATGTAATGGATCCTAATAGCCACCACTTTGATGCTTTGATTGCTGGAAAAGAGCCATACTTAAACCAAGGATTTTTCTGGGCAAGAACCATCGTTTATTTCGCTACTTTCTTATTATTCATGAGAGGATTTAGAAAGAGATCTTTATTGGAAGATGAAGTAGGTGGAACTGAAATTCACTTTAAAAACTTTAAGAGATCAGCATTGTTCTTAGTATTCTTTGCATACTTCTCTTCTACCATGTCTTGGGATTGGATTATGTCAATCGATACACACTGGTTCTCTACACTTTTCGGATGGTATGTATTCTCCGGAATGTGGGTGAGCGGAATGGTATTCCTGATCTTGTTGGCCGTTTGGTTGAAGAGTAAAGGTTACTTGGAGAATGTAAATGAAAGCCACATCCATGATGTTGGTAAGTGGATCTTCGCATTGAGCTTCTTATGGAGTTACCTGTGGTTCTCTCAGTTCATGTTGATTTGGTACTCAAACATTCCGGAAGAGGTAACTTACTTCTTACCTAGATTGGGTCACTATAAAGTAATTTACTTTGGTATGTTCATCATCAATTTTGCCTTCCCAATGGTACTATTGATGTCAAGAGATGCAAAAAGAAGTGCTCCATTCCTGATCTTTGTAGGTATGTTGATCTTCATCGGCCACTGGCTGGATGTATACATGTTGATCACACCAGGAACTATGTTTACTCACGGTAAATTATGGTTATTTGAAATTGGAATGTTTATGAGTTTCTTGGGGATTTTTATCTTCTGGGTACTCAATGCACTAACTAAGAGACCGCTGATGCCTAAACATCACCCATACTTGGAGGAAAGTTTACATCACGAAATATAATTGACTTAAGAATAAAGTATTTAAAGAATAGGTATAATGGATAGGTTTATTATTGTTCTTGTCGTAGTTCTGTCAGTAATCGCAATAGCGCAATTACTAAGAGTATACGAACTCGCTTCTGAAATAAAAGGAAAACGAGAAGAGGATATCAGTGAGAAGGATAACCACTTAAATGCTAACCTGATGTTAGGATTTATGGTGTTGTTTTATGCATTTTTCTTTTGGTTGACATACCACTACGCTGGTAATAGTTATGGAAGAGGTCCTGCAGCATCAAATGTTGCTGAAGATGCAAGATGGTTATTGAACGTGAATATGGTAATTGTTGTAGCTGTATTCTTATTATGTAACACATTGTTGTTCGTTTTTGCCTGGAAGTATTACTACAGACCAGATAGAAAAGCACATTGGTTCCCTCATAGTAACAAACTGGAGTTAATCTGGACTGTGATTCCTTCTATCGTTTTGGCCGTGATCATCATCCTTGGTTTAAAGACATGGTTTAACGTGATGGGACCAGAACCTAACAGTATTGATTATAGCACACCGGCTAAAGAGCAACCTATTTTGGTTGAATTAACTGCAGAGCAGTTTGCATTTACAACAAGATATGCTGGTTTGGATAACAGACTTGGACAATCAGATTACAAATTGATTGGTGGTGGTCAGAAGTTGCCTAACTATATTTTAGATGAATCCGGAAGCCTTACAGTTGAAGATTCTCTTGATATTCCTAACCAGGTTGGTATCGTTACCATCGGATTTATTGAAGGATCAATTGCAAAATTTGATGGAAAGATCAAAGCACTTGAGGTAGAATTAAAAACCAAAGGTGATTACTTACCAGATTGGAAAGTGAGTGAAATTGAAGACAAAATCATTCGCAACAATAGATTGATGAGACGTATGGTTGCTTTGAGATCAGAGATGAAATCTGACACAACCAGTTTTGAAGATCAGGCTTTGAATGATTTCGTAGATGATACAAGAGAATTGTTCTTAATCAAAGGAAGAGACTACAACTTTAGCTTTAAATCTAAGGATGTAATCCACAGTGCATACTTCCCTCACTTTGATGCTCAGATGAACATGGTACCGGGAGCTACAACTTACTTTAGCTTCACGCCTACATTGACGACTGAGGAGATGAGAAAGGAAATGAACGATCCTAACTTTGACTTTGTATTGGTTTGTAACAAGATTTGTGGTGGTGGTCACTACGGAATGCAACGTAAAATTGTTGTTGGAACCGAAATGGATTTTGTACAGTTCATTGAAGGAAAACCATTCGTAAATGGAGCGGTTTTCGTGGATGATTTTGCCGAAGAAGGTGGTTTCACTGCTGAAGATGAAAAACTTCAAAATATGTTGGCTGAAAAAGGTCTGCCAAGAACAAAGTACAGATTAACAGAACTAGCTGAGCAATGGCCATCTATTGGCGTTAGCGAGCTGGAAATTGAGAACATGTTAAGAGCCAGACATCAAATGCCACTTGTTAGAGAGAAAAAGGCAGAGAAGTCTGAATAAAATAAATATTAGAATTAAGAAAAGTAGATAGATAATGGGAGCACACGCACACGATCATCACGACGAGCATCACCACGAGGAGAGTTTTGTGTCCAAGTACATCTTTAGTATGGATCACAAGATGATCTCCAAGCAATTTTTGATCACAGCGATCGTTATGGGGGTCATCGCAATGATGTTGTCTGTATTTTTCAGATTACAACTAGGTTGGCCAGGACAAGGTTTTGATATTCTTGAAGTATTCCTTGGAAGCAAATGGGCTCCGGGAGGCGTATTGAATGAAAACATGTACCTTGGTTTGGTTACGATTCACGGTACCATCATGGTATTCTTCCTGTTAACAGGTGGTTTGAGTGGAACATTCTCTAACCTTTTAATTCCATTACAGATTGGAGCACGAGATATGGCATCAGGTTTCCTAAACATGCTGTCTTACTGGTTCTTCTTCATTTCGAGTGTTATCATGGTTATCTCAATGTTTGTTGAGAATGGACCTGCAATGGCTGGTTGGACAATCTATCCTCCTTTATCAGCACTTGAAACTGCCGTACCTGGTTCAGGTTTAGGTATGACTCTTTGGTTGGTATCCATGGCACTGTTCATTGCCTCTTCTTTATTAGGTGGTTTGAACTATATCGTTACCATCCTTAACTTAAGAACAAAAGGAATGAAGATGACAAGAATGCCATTGACTATTTGGGCGTTCTTTGTGACTGCAATTCTTGGTGTATTATCGTTCCCGGTTTTATTCTCAGCAGTACTTCTGTTGATTATGGATAGAACATTCGGTACGAGCTTCTACTTATCTGAAATCACATTACAAGGTGAGACATTGGATATGGTGGGTGGATCACCAATCTTATTCCAGCATTTATTCTGGTTCCTTGGTCACCCGGAGGTATATATCGTACTTCTGCCTGCCCTTGGTATCACATCAGAAATCGTAGCAACGAATTCCAGAAAATCAATCTTCGGTTATCGAGCAATGATTGGATCTATCCTGGCAATTGGTTTCTTATCATTCATCGTATGGGGTCACCATATGTATGTAACAGGTATGAACCCATTCCTTGGAGGTGTATTCGTATTTACAACACTACTTATTGCGATTCCATCCGCTGTAAAAGTATTTAACTATATCACCACACTTTGGAAAGGTAATATCAGATACACACCAGCTATGTTGTTCTCAATTGGATTGGTATCAACATTCATCACTGGTGGTGTAACAGGAATTATCCTTGCGGATTCTGCCCTTGATATTGCAGTTCACGATACATACTTTGTGGTTGGTCACTTCCATATTGTAATGGGACTGTCTGCTGTATTCGGAATGTTTGCCGGTGTATACCACTGGTTCCCGAAAATGTATGGTAGGATGATGAATACCAAGATGGGCTATGCACATTTCTGGCTCACCATTATATGCGGTTATGGTGTATTCTTCCCTATGCATTATGTAGGATTAAATGGAGCACCTAGACGTTACTATGATTATTCTTCATTCCCGTATTTGGATGCAACAATCGATTTGAATGAGTTAATTTCTGTGTTTGCCATTGTTGGAGCAATTGCTCAGGTGATATTCTTGGTTAACTTCTTCTATAGCATCTTTAAAGGTCAGAAGTCTGTTAAGAATCCATGGAAATCTAATACACTTGAGTGGACTACTCCAGTAGATCCGGGTCACGGTAACTGGCCAGGTGAATTGCCAGAAGTACACAGATGGCCATACGATTACAGTAATCCGGCTTATGAAGAAGATTTTGTGCCTCAAACAGTGCCTCTAAAAGAAGGCGAAGAAGAGCACTAGAATCCTAAAAGATTAAAAAGAAATGTCCGTAACTTAGTTGCGGACATTTTTTATGCGTATCAGTTTCTTCATAGCCCTGTTTTGTTTTCCTTTTGTAATGGCAGCTCAACCCATGGTAGAAGAAATCAAGTGGAGTCTTTCCAGTGAACCCAAACCCGTCTTTCAGTTCGGTACGAGAAATGCATTTGTGACCAATGAGTTTGCAAAAATGAGGTCGGTTACCGTGGCGTATAATTATGCCGATATTTTAAGATTGGGAGTCAGTGGAAATTGGCTGGCTAAGGGATTTGATAAACCGCATGCAATTGATCTGGGAGACGGAACCTTTAAATCTATAGAAAAGTCTCTAAGAATGCTTTATATCGCTCCCAGTGTTGAGTATACTTTCTACAGAAGCGAGCACTGGGAACTGGCCATTCCTTTTCAATTAGGAGCAGGCCTGTCTTACTTTGTATATGAAGATGGTGAAAAACATAGAATAGATAAAGACTGGATTGCACTTTACGAGCCGTCTATGCGTGTTCAATATCGATTTCTTAAGTATTTCGGTATTGGAGGCGGAATAGGTTATCGCCTAATGATCAAAAACAACAAACACCTGGATGAGAAATTTACAAGCCCCTTGTACACAGTCGGCCTGAAAATTTTCTTCAGTGATGTTTATAAAGATTTCGTGAAAACAGACTGATCCTAGTAAGGGCCAATTAAAATAGCCAGAATGTAATATTTCGTTGCGCCCTCAACTGTTGCTAAACAATTAGAATAACTGGTTGAATTCCCTCGATAAACCTTGTTGTCGTCTATGGTAAGCAGACAATTGGAGTAGCTTGTAGAGTTGCCTTTATAGATTTTACCATCATCTATCGTATACAGGCAATTAGAATAACTGGTTGAATTTCCTCTGTAGATCTTATCTCCATCAATCGTAAAAACACAGTTCGAGTAGCTCGTTGAATTACCCTTATACACTTTGTCACCATCAATGGTGTATAGACAGTTCGAGTAGCTTGTTGAATTGCCATTGTATATTTTACCGTCGTCCAAGGTATAATTACAGTTAGAATAGCTGGTTGAATTTCCTTCGTAAATTTTGGTTTGCCCCAGAGCCATTGTAATGGTTAAAAGAAGAGAGCTAAGCAATAAAAGCAGTTGGTTCATGATAGTTAATTTTGATATGATTTAGCAAATTTTGTGCCTAAAATGCGGTCATTCAGATTTGATAAACTTGTCGTATTCCTTCAATCCTTTTTGACTCAGGTATGGCTTAAGTACGGCATTGACGTAAGCAGAATAAGAATGCGCATCCTGCACTACAGACTCGGCCTGCATGAAGAAAAATGTACGAGCCATGCCACTCAATTCCATAAGGAAATTAAGGTCTTGCTGACTGAGCTCTGATCTGATAAACCCCTGTTTCTGAAACAAGGTCAATAAATCAAGATATCTGGCTTTCCTTTTCTCATTATCAGCCATCACATTTTCATAGAAATCAGGATAAACCCGGCGCAAATCAATGAAATCGGTGTAGAAGAAACTGTACTTTTTTGACAGATCAAACATGCTCTCCGGAACTTGTAGAAGCGTTGTGAAATTCAAGTCTTCCGAAACAAAATTTTCGCTAAACAACTGCTCCAAATCCAGTAACAAATCTTCATATAAGGCTTGAATCACAACAATTTTTTTTGAGAAATGATAGGTGATATTGCCATAGCTTTTATTCATCTCTTTGGCAATGTCACGCAGGGTTACATGGTTAAAGCCATTCTCATTGAATTGCTCTAATGCATGTATCTTGATTTTCTCTTTTGTTTTCATTTAGGCCAAATGGACTATTTTTGTAAAATAAGTGTATTTTTGTCTAAAAATAACACAAACGGTTTGAAAAATACGATCTACAAAGATGACATCACCAGAGAAAAATTGATGGAGATGTATGACAAAAGAGTCAAAGCATTGAGATTCCCTGTTCGATCAAAATTCATCGATACCTCATTTGGGAAAACACATGTACTATTGGCAGGAGACGAGACAAAACCACCTTTGATTATTTTTCATGGTGTTCATGCAGGTGCTCCGGTAGCACTGGAAGTCATAGAAAATCTTCAGAAAGATTTTAGCGTTTTTGCTCTGGATACCATTGGGCAAGCCTCTAAGAGTGCCGAGACCAAAATGGACTTAAACAATGATGACTTTGCCAATTGGATCAATGAAACCATGACGGTTTTGAAACTAAAAACAGCTCAGTTTATAGGTATCTCCTACGGCGCGTTTCTACTGCAAAATTTGATCTCGCATCATCCGGAAAAAGTTGATAAGGCCATATTTGTGGTGCCCTCTGGTTTGGTATCCGGACGAGTATGGCCTTCAATTACCAAATTATCTATCCCATTAATGCGTTTCATGATGTCGAAAAAGGAAAAGCACCTGACGCGTTTCATGAATGCATTCTTTACTAAGATCACTCCAGACTGGATTGAGTTTCAAAAGAACATTTTGCTTGGAGTGAAACTCGACTATCGAAAGCCACCCTTATTGAAGAAAAGCCAGATTGAAGGATTTAAAAAACCAGTTTACTGCATGGCAGCCGATGACGATATTTTCTTTCCCGGAGATAAAGCCATTCAGAAGTGTGAACAACTGTTTTCAAATTTCAGAGAATCCCATATGTTAAAAAATACCAGGCACATTCCGGATGTAGCACAGTATCCTGAAATCGAGGAAAAATTGATGCTATGGCTTAAGTCATAGCTGGAATTTCATCGATAATGTCACCAGCTTGTTGAAAACCTCAAAAATTGGGATCGTTTTCAAGTGGAGTATTTCCGTAATTTCGTGACATGTCAGAAGAGTTCGACATAAGAGAAGAAGGTTTTTCATCCAGCGAAGGGGAAATTGAGAAGGTTTTAAGGCCAAAGGAATTTGATGATTTTACTGGTCAGAAAAAGGTCGTTGAAAACCTGGAGATCTTTGTGGCTGCTGCGAAAAAGAGAGGAGAAGCATTGGATCATGTTTTGTTGCATGGACCTCCCGGTCTTGGTAAAACCACTTTAGCAAACATCATTGCCAATGAACTAGGTGTTGGATTCAAGGTGACTTCCGGACCGGTTTTGGATAAACCCGGAGATTTGGCTGGCTTGTTGACCAACCTGGATGAAGGAGATGTTTTGTTTATTGACGAAATTCATCGTTTAAGTCCGGTTGTGGAAGAGTACTTGTATTCAGCTATGGAAGATTACCATATCGATATCATGATAGACGCTGGTCCAAATGCAAGAACGGTTCAAATTGAACTGAATCCTTTCACTTTAATTGGTGCTACCACACGTTCAGGCTTGCTAACAGCTCCTTTGCGTGCCCGTTTTGGGATCAATTCAAGATTGAAGTATTACGACTCTAAGTTGCTGACCGATATTGTTGAGAGGTCTGCTGGCATATTGAAGATTCCTATTAAAGCTGATGCGGCTTTTGAAATTGCCGGACGGAGTCGTGGAACGCCACGAATTGCCAACGCACTTTTAAGAAGGGTTCGCGATTTTGCGGAGATCAAAGGAGATGGAACCATCAATGTGGAAATAGCCAATGTTGCACTTGAGGCACTCAATGTGGACAAGCATGGCTTGGATGAAATGGACAACAAAATCCTTCGTGCACTTATTGAGAAGTTTAAAGGTGGTCCGGTTGGACTTAAAACCATTGCCACTGTTGTGAGTGAAGAAGCTGGTACAATAGAAGATGTATATGAACCATTCTTAATTCAGGAAGGTTACTTAATTCGTACCCAAAAAGGGCGTAGAGCTACAGAAAAAGCGTATTTGCATCTTGGCCATTCACCAGACATTATTCAGGGGAATTTGTTTTAGGGCTGTCTTGGCTCTATGAGAAATCTGGTTTATAGAGAAACCCAACTCAACATCCTCCAAAGTTTCTTAACTTGATAAAAATTAGAACTTTGATCTAATCCAAAGTGTATGTCGAAACTATTGCTGCTCATAGCTTGTCTTCTTTGGTCAACCGTAGCCCGGTTGCAGGAAGATTTGATTGAAACCGTACTTCAGAAAGGCCATTCTGCACAGATATCTTGTTCTGATTTTGGACCGGACAAAAGACTACTCGTCACCGGTTCGTACGATCATGGCTTAATTCTTTGGGATGCAGTAAGTCGTAAGCAAATTCGAACTTTTGGATGGCACACCGGACCGGTAAGATCTGTGAATTTCACTAAAGATGGTTCTAAAATTCTGAGTTGCTCTTCTGAAGGGGCTTATCTCACGAATGTTAAAACCGGGGAATTAGTCCATCGCTATACTCTAAATGAGGAATCGATTAATCAGGCTTTTTTGAGCCCGGATGAAAAGCACGTACTGGTGACAGATTCACGGTCTCAGGTTTTCGTTTTTGACCTGGAAAGTGAAGACATCATTTCAAAGCAAAAAAAGGACTATGACGCGAGAATCAGTCCGTACATTGTTTCGCCAAATGGGGATAGAATATTGAATGCGAGCAGTGGTAAACTCATTGAAGTAAAAAGCCTGGACTCGAATAAGACCATTGTTGAATTGGAGTTTGACAAATGTCACAACATGATGTTTAGTCCGGATGGCCGTTACATTGCACTTAGCTCACGTAAATTGTTTTCCGGGATATTTGATGCAGAGACAGGAAAAAAACTCCATCACCTTGAAGCCAATTCTGAAGCGGTATGTGATGGTTGCAATACTAAAATTGGCTTTAGTAAGGATGGCAAATTTCTGGTGTCTGCAGCGCATAAAAGTGGGGCCGCATTGTGGGATGTGAAAAAAGGAAAGAAGCTTTGGTTATATGACATTCCAAAGGATCGTGTGAAGTCGGTTGGATTTAGCTCAAACAATCAATATGTAGTGATTCAAACGGCCTCTGGTTTTATTGTTCTAAATGCAAAATCAGGTGCTAAAGTACTTCAAAAGAACACCAAAAATCTGACCAGATTTGATGTTGGTGTTTCATCCAATGGGCCATTTGTAGCAGTACCTCACAAGTATAATTCTCTGGCAATTTTAAATCTCAATACTGCCAAATTAGCCTATCATTTGAAAGGGTTTAATAACATCCCGGAATCAGCTCCAAAGAGCGATATCATGAAGGATGTGATGCGTTTTATTCGTCCAAAAACCAAAGTAACTCTAAGCCCGGATGGAAAGTATCTTGCTATAACCCAAACGGATTCTTCCGTACTCATTCGAGATTTGCATACCGGTAAGCCAGTTAAGCGCCTTTCCGGACATAAGAATCTGGTACTGGATGCAATCTTTAGTTCTGATGGTAAGCGATTGGCTACGGCTGGTTTTGGCTCTCGTATCTTTATATGGAACACTGCTGATTGGTCTTTGACAAAAACCATAAAAACGACTTCAGGTATTGTATTTGACCTTGATTTCAATTCAGACAATACAGAGATTCTTAGCACCGGATGGGACGGGGTAATGAGCAGATGGAATGTGGCGACAGCTAAGCGATTAATTTCAGTTGATGTTGGCCCTTCGTCTGGATATGTGGCAGCCTATTCACCTGGAGATTTATATCTGGCAGGCGCTAATGTGAGTGGCAAATTGCATTTGTATGAAGCTGATGCAGGAGAGAGCTTCAGGCCCATTATTGGCCATACCAAACTGATAGTAGATCTTGAATTTTCACCAGATGGTCAATCATTTGCCACCGCCAGCAGGGACGGAAAAGTGAAATTGTGGGACCTTACCAGTGGAATGCTCAAAGCAAAAATAAGCTCTCAGCAGGGTGGATTTAATGCCGTCGCTTTCGCTCCACAGGAAGACATGATTGCAATCGGAGGAGATCAGAGAACAATTGGCTTGTACACAAAAACAGGGAAGCACTTGGCAAATCTCAATGGACACAGCAGTTCCGTAAGTTCACTTCAGTTTTCAAATGATGGTCGCTACCTGGTGTCCTGTACCATTGACAATGAAATCAAGGTTTGGGATATGAGGAACAGGACAGAACTGTATACTTATATTCAAATTAGTAGAAATCAATGGTTATCCAGACATACTTCTGGTCATTTTGATGGATCTGAAAAGGCATTAAAAGCAGTTAATTATGTTTCCGGAACAAAAGCCATTTCTGTTGGATCTCTCTTCAAAAAGTACTACACACCCGGATTGATAAAGGAAGTGATGTCGGGAAAGTCTTTTAAAATGACTGGAGACAATATAGAGAAAATGATAGATGAGAAGCCCAATCCGGAACTTCTGATTAAAGGTCAGGCGGTGGCTTTAGACTCTGTTTTATTGGCAAGGGAGGAAAAGGTAAAAGTGCAATTGTCCATTCCGAATGGGGCGGAAAATGATGTGGTTCGAATCTATAATAATGGCAAGTTAATCTCGGAAGATGATATGAGTTCAACCTTGAAATTTAGGGGAGGCGAAGGTGTTATCAAAGACTTTGAATTGGAATTGAACAATGGGCTCAATGACATTTCTTTTGTAGTGGTAAATGAAAAGGGATTGGAATCGGAACCTCAATTTGTGCATTTTAATATGGATGGAGATGCCGGTAAAACGGACCTTTTCATTTTAACCATTGGGATTAACGATTACAAGAATCCGAATTATCAATTGAATTATGCGATTTCTGATGCCAGTGCTTTTGGCAAAACGGTGAAAAATGATGCAGACAGGCTTTTCAATAAAGTGTACGATTATACCATTAAAAACGACAAGGCCATCAAGGCCAACATCAATACTACGATTGATGAAATTGCGGCAAAAATTGGTCCTGAAGATGTATTTATTATGTACTACGCAGGACATGGTGTCCTCAATTCTCAGGAAGATTTTTACATAGTGACTTATGATATCACCAACTTTTATGGAAATGATGATGCCCTGGCCGAAAAGGCAATCTCAGCCAGTGAATTGTCTCAAATGGCCATGAAAATTTCTGCTCAAAAGCAAGTATACGTGTTGGACGCCTGCCATTCAGGAGGTGCATTAAAACAATTGGCTCAGAGAGGTGCCGGTAGGGAAAAGGCTCTGGCACAACTGGCCAGAAGTACGGGAACATTTTACCTGACGGCCTCACAGGATTATCAATTTGCCAATGAGGCCGGGGATCTCAAACATGGCTTATTCACCTATGCCATTCTGGAAGCCCTTAAAGGAGAAGTTGAAACCATTTCTCAGGATAAGAAACTAACCATTAGTGAGCTTAGGACCTATGTTGAGGAGCGTGTTCCTGAATTGTCTGAATCCTACCATGGTAAGGCTCAGTATCCAACGTCTTATAGTTTTGGGCAGGATTTCCCTATTAAGGCTTTAGAATAGTCCTGGCTGATTGTTCAGAATGAAATTTCTAAGCTCATCCTTGTCGCTTTTGTGTACAAAGCTATCTACAACCAAATCGTAATTCTCCTGATCAACAGTTTGATCATAAAGGTCTTTGGCCATTGCAAGTCTGTTGTCGTCAAAAGAGAATACACTGATTAAATCGATTACCTGATCTGTGGTGAAACACTCATTTCGAGTCACAAATCGGGCTCTTGCCAATCTGTCGTCCTTAAAAGATTCACTTTTAATTCTTGCTTTCATGTCATCAACCTGTGCCTGAGCAACAGCTTCAGTACATACAACTTTCACAATGTCCGTTGGAGAACCTCCAATCAAGATACCTTTGTTGGTTAAATCACAGCTTCCTAAGAGAAGCAATCCGCTGAAAAAAAATAGATACTTCATAGTCAAAATGTTTAAGTGTGTTCAGCCAATGAAAGGCAACAAATATGCCAATCTGGATTTTTGCAGCTTCAGGACTTCACATGACTATGTTCGAAATACCAGTATTTACAAGGGTTAGAGAGATGTCAGTTTTTTGATGGAAATTACCCTGCCACTTTTCTAAATGTGCAGAATACAAATTCCTGCACGGTATCAAAGGGTGTGGTATGTTGATGAATTTTGCAATCAATTTTGGTAAGAAAGTCAAAACACTCCGTCAAAGATTCTTCTGAATATTGAGAGATCTCAATTCCACTACATTTAGTTGGTCCGTTTAAAGAAAATGTGCCTATAACCACATGTGAATTCTCCGAAACATAATTCATTACGTTCTGCTTGTATGATTCAATGCTCTTAGGAGTTTTAAGGAAATGAAAAGCTGCTCTGTCATGCCAGAAGTCATATTTTTCTTCTGTTGTGAAAGTGCTTGCGTCAGATACAATCCAGGTCACTAATTCTGCTTTTTCACCCAAACGTTCTTTGGCTCTCTTAATGGCATTTGCAGAAATATCAAGAACGGTGACATTGGTATATCCCAGTGCCAAAAGATGGTCTACAAAATAACTATCTCCGCCACCAACATCTATGATTTTTGCTGATTTAGGAATGTTTAATTCGCTCAGATAGTTCAGAGAAAACGTGGGTTTTTCCTGGTACCAACTTACTTCCGTAAAAGCCTTTTTCGAATAGATATTTTCCCAGTGTTCGTGCGCATCAAATTCTTCCATGATGCGAAATTACTCAATTTAGTAGGACAGTAGAAAAGGTACTAATTCATTATTGGGAACACTGGTGATATCCATGCCTCCACTGCATTGAGGATGACTCATAAACAATGTACTATCGGCATCAAATGCAAAAAAGAACTCGTCAATATCAGAATGCCATTCGCCACAGCTACCTGGATTATGAGTTTGCAGTAATTCGAAAAATGCCTCCCTGTTATGAGCTGATTCGATATCAAAAACCTGGCTATGTGCCAATAACTGCTCTTTTTTATGGTCGTAATTCACTACGAGCCAATCGTAATTGTGGTGAGCAGCCCCCTCTGTATAAGTATCAACCACAAAAATGAAACTGGAGATAGAATCTGTAATGAAATAATCAATCGGTTCGCATCTTAAGTCGTGGCGCGGATTATTTAAATCCACTGCGGCTTTCTCCTGATTGAAGAGTAAAGTGATTTTTTCAAGAATGGCCGCCTCAAACAGACTGTCATTCTCAGGGGCCAAATATCTTGCAGACAGATTTACGTTTTTGCTTGTGTCACTATCAGATAGTGTTTCAGTAGTAAAACCTTCCGGTATCTTGATGTCTGGAAATGGGTAGCTGGTGTCGTTAATCATGATGATTTCCTCCACATGTTCTGGGGCCTCAAGAATTTCCTGTTGATGTTCCAGTTGGGTTTCTTTATTGTTGTTTGATTGTTTACAGGATACCAACAAACTTAAGGAGAGTAGCAAAAAAAGGTTTTTCATGTCTGTTGTGTTATGAATGTACCAGCAATTTAAATCCTTTTCCGTGTACATTGGCAATTTCTATTTCAGGATAGGCTTTAAAGTATTTTCTCAGCTTTGTGATGTACACATCCATACTCCGGCCGTTGAAATAGTTGTCGTCTCCCCAAACAGCATTCAGGGCATGTTGACGTTCCAGGATACCATTGTTAGCTGTGCAAAGGAGTTTGAGCAATTCAGATTCTTTAGTGGTCAGCTTTTGTGAGCTTTCATCTGGCATTTCCAGCATTTGCTTATTGAAATTGAACTGTACGTTTCCGATGGAATAAATGCCTTTGTCGCTTTCTCCTTCTTCTCCTTTAAGTCTGCGCGTAATGGCATTAATTCTGGCGAGTAATTCCTCCATGCTAAAAGGCTTGGTCATATAGTCATCTGCCCCGGCATTGAATCCTTCCAGGGTGTCCTCTTTCATAGATTTCGCCGTGAGGAAAAGGATGGGCACCTCCTTGTCGATGGCTCTAATTTCCTTAGCAAGTGTAAAACCGTCTTTGATGGGCATCATCACATCCAGAATTAAGAAGTCGAACTGGCCTTTGGCGTAGGCTTCAAGTCCTTCCTGACCGTTGATTCTAAGAGTTGTGTTGTGGCCTTTTGCTACCAGATATTCTGATAATAAGGTACCCAGATTAGGATCATCTTCTACCACTAAAATGTTAAGCTTCTTCATATTTGTAAGGAAATTTAAGAGTAAACGTACTCCCATTGTTTGGTTCACTGTTCAGTTCTATATGACCGTTGTGCTTGTCTACAATGGCCTTTACGTAACTCAGTCCCAGTCCAAAACCTTTTACGTCATGAACATTGCCGGTTGGCACCCGGAAGAGTTTGTCAAATACTTTTTTCTGATGTTCTTTTGAAATTCCTATGCCTTTGTCGGCTACACTGACTTCAAAATATTGTTTTCCCGATTTGGTTGAAATGCTGATTTGTGGAGCTTCTTTGCTGTACTTACAAGCATTGTCCAAAAGGTTGTAGAGCAGGTTGGTGAGGTGAACACGGTCTCCGGTGATGTCATATTGTTTGGCAGCCAGGTTTAAGTTGAGGATGCCTCCGTTTCTTTCAATCTGAAAATTAAATTTCTTACTCACTTCAGAAATGAGACCATGAAAATCGATCGGTTCTCTTTTCAGGTTGAGTGTGCCTTTTTCAATTACGGCACTTTGAAGCACCCGTTCTACCAAAACTCCTAATCTCACGTTCTCATCACGAATCATATTGAGATAAGTAGTGTTGATTTTCCCTTCGCTGTTAAAATCCGGGTCGGATAAAGCTTCACAAGCCAAAGAGATGGTTGAAATCGGCGTCTTCAATTCATGTGTCATATTGTTGATGAAGTCGTTCTTGATTAAAGACAATTTCTTTTGCTTATTGATGGTGCTTACGGTATAATAGAAGGCGTAAATAATGATAAGAATGAACAGGGATGACAGCACAAAAATCCACCAGATTTTACTGAAAAGGTGCTTTGCCTTGCCGTCAATACTGAGTAATAGAATGGTGTTCTCGGATTTAATATGTGTCACATCTCCGGGGAATAGATATTGAGAGAACTCGGAAGAGGTGAGTTCAGTGTTGTATCGTTCAGATTTTTGATCACTGAAATCAAATATTTTTCCGGAGCCATCGGCAATTGAGAATTCAAAATCCGCATCAATTCCAAAATTTGCGAGTTCCGTACTGATCATGGAGTCCAGTATATCCAATTCAATTCTGTTTTCTGCAGGTTCGTAGGATTTGGGATCCAGACTTCTCAGGAGAATATCGGACACAATGTGAATTCTGTTCATCAAGTCTTTTGGGGACACAGATGAGATGGTCTGGGAAACTTCAAGCCGATTTAATTGATTGTCTGTGAGATTGAATACAGCAAGACTATCGTTAAAGTTATCGTCTTTGATAATCCTGGCCTCTGCTGTGATTCCCCGGGCGGAATCTTTGGCAGATCCACTGATGATTCTTTTGAAAGTGGTATCCTCATCTGTTTGAATAAGACTATCCGTAATGCTGAAGTCTCTATGAACCACATTGGTTGAAAAAGAGATTTTTCCATTCACATCTTCCATGACGTTTTCAGAAAACTCAGCAATGAGATGGTCTGAGTACTGTTCTTTATCCAGTTTGTTAGATACGTTTACCAGGGCCTGATTTACATCTTGCTTGTATTGTTCTTCTTCCGTTTTATAGGCGTTTTTGATCCAATAGACTTGTATGACAATGAGGCCTACTAGTGCTAATGACAGTATAACAACAATGGTATATAGGTATCTTTTGGAAAACATGATTGTCTCAAATGTACGGATGTGGCTCGTTAAAGTCGAGTACTTAACTTTTTTTAACAAGAAGTAACAGAGTTGATTAGAGCATTACTCCATCCACATCCTTGGGTTTAGGACCAATGGAATCAGCTTCATTGATCATTTCTTTAAGGTCTGTTTCAATGCCATGGCAAATCTGAGTCATAGGTGTATCGGTAACCCCTCCCGTGAAAGGGTTTTCGGCAAAATCACCAACCAACTCCATCAACCAGAAAATCATACCAACTAAAGCAGTAAAGGGAATGCTCAACCATACATAACCTTCTCCAAATTCCTTGAAGATCGGAATTAAACCAAGTGGAAGTAGAAGAATAAAAGCAAGTACAAAAAAGAAGGAGAAAGAACTGTACTGACGTGGAAACGGGAAGTTCTTGATTCGCTCACATTTTCCTTGTTGCGTGTAGAAATCCGTTAATAATTCCTGCATGGCTACGTGACGAAAATTGTCTAGATACCCTAGTTTGTGCGCTTCTTCGAGTTCATCTGATTGTTTGGCAATGAGCTGAGTTGCTATGTTGGTTTTTTGCAAATACTCTTCCAGTTCAGATTCATCAATGTGTTTTTTTAACTCATCACTGATAGATAAGGGAGCAAATTTACTCAGTAGACGTTGTCTTGCCTTATCTATTCTTTTTTGAGGTGATTCCCATGGGCGCCTATCCCATAATTGCCTTCTAAGTTGATAAATCCAGGCAATGTGTCTGAATACCAGTCTTTTTTTTAATGCTTTGATCTCTTCCTCAGATACGTCTTTGCCCTCAGCGTGTTGTTCACCAATGAAGTTCTTAACCATATTTCCCCATGAACGGCTCGAGTTAACAATAGCACCCCATATTTTTCTGGCTTCCCAGGCTCTTTCATAAGAAGAATTGTTTTTGAAGCCCAAATAAAACGAGACAGCTGTACCAGAGACGGTTAATATTTGCCATGGAATTCCAATCCAATGGAGCTCTAAAATTTCATAGACGACAACAGCCAATGCAGTATAAAGCATCAACAATAGCCAGTACTTCTTAATTGAATTTAATAACTGGATTAGGTTTAAACGATACCGGATTATCATGCTACAATGTAGAAATTATTGGAATGGGGAAAGAAAGTTGATCAATAATTCTTTTTGTAAAACTCCATATAGCCATCTATATCCTTTTCAATGAAAAGAGATGCATAGTTTTTATGCGTGATGATGAAGTTTTTGTATTTCCCTGATAAGTCCTTGGTCTTAGAGCTGGTAGAGAAACTCTTCAGATACTGTTCAGCGATTTTTTTGTCGTTGAAAGAGCGTACCACAATGATTTGATTATCTGTATCGATAAAGGAATTTCTTACTTTCAAACCTTTACTACTGTAATTTGAATTATTGAAGTTCGAAATAGTCTTTTTAACCTGGTTGATACTTCCTGCTGAATTTGGGAAGATGAGTACAAAGAAATGCTCCATCTCAGAATTGTAGACGAAAGAACTGTTTCCGGCTTTCACACCTTTAATAGAGTTCTGATTCTTCAATCTTTCAAGAATGTTTTTAGCGCGAACACCTTCCTCTGTTTCACTGTGATTATCTACCAAAGATTCCAAAGGTTTCTGAATGGCATCTAGATTCTTGGAGTCTTTCATGCTCAAGGCAAAGGCCTGAAGTAACAAATATTTTGGTACGTAAACGTTAGACTCTCTTCTGTTAACCACTTCCTTACACTTGTCTATCGTGGTCTCGTAATCTCCCGCCAAATACATGTCAAATACTTTGTTGTACTCGTTACCATGTTTCTTTTTGGCCAATTCTTCTTCTTTCTTGAAGTTCGGATTTCTAATGATCTTGGCATATTCACTATCAGGAAATTTGTCCAAAATCATCTTTTTGTACTTGTCTGATTCCGGCATGTTGCCTTCAGCTTTGTGTGTCAGGTAGAGTTGATACATACCTGGCAAACTCTCCTTGGTATCGTTATAACGTTGTACCAGTTTTTCAAAATAAGAGATCCCGGTTTTTGGTTCACCCAATCTGTCCTTGTAAATCACACCAAGGTTATATAAGGCCTCAGAGATTTTGGTGTTCGATTCTGCCTGAGCTTCATCAGTAAGCGGCAAATTCTTTAAATAGTATTCAGGTGCATAAGGATCGTTTTCCGGAGAGTTTTGGTCCTCATCTTCTCCATCACCAAAAGTACCAAGGCCAGCTACAGTTTTATCACTTCTTCTCCAGTTGTCTTCCAAAGGTCGGTCGCCCCAAATCTGCTTAAATTCATTGACTCCGAAAGATTTGGCTGATTCGTTATAGAAGTACCATTTGGCTCCAGAACCAAAATTGTTGTTGTTGGTCGTTCCGGTTGAAGGCGCATTTTGCCTTTCATTGAATTTCTCTTCATCCAAACGTTGTTTCTCGTGGATCTTGTTCTCAATGACCTTCATATAGTGGTTTTCACCTTTCTCTACAAGCGTCAACAAACTGTCCTGTGTATGATATACATCTAAGTTCTTTACCAGAGATGTTAAGCCTTCACTGCGGTCAAAGATCTCATCGTAGTTTTCGTAAGTTTCATCAATTACGGTCAAACTGCTGTCGTAATAAACTTTAGACTTAGGGTAAGCTTTATCGGAATAATAAATATCTGCCAACCTTACGTAGGTTTTGGCTTTTTGAATGTTGTTGCTCGTACTGTATTTCGCAGATTTTTCGAGATAGGCAATACCTCCATCTTTGTCTCCTTCCTTAAAATCCAGCTCAGCCAATACGTAGTATATCTGATCTAAAAAGTCCTTGTTCTTTTCATCCTTGGACATTTTAATCAGTTGAGCTCTTAAGCCTTTGGTGTCGTTGCCATCAAATAGTAAAGCCTTGTTGATAGTTGCGTAGAACTCCATCTCATACGGAGCAGTCATTTTGGTAACTTTCTCGTAGTACTTTCTTGCTTCACTAACATTCCCAAGCTCCTCATGAACCTGAGCCAGAATAAAGGTGAGCCTTGTACGCATTTTTCTGCTCTTATTGTGCTCAATAGCCTGTTCCAGTCTTGGAATGGCTTCCTGATAATCTCCTTTTCTTAGATGTAAATCAGCAAGATTAATATACACTTCACTTTTCAGATTCTTTGGTGGTACCGGCGGTGGTGTAAACTTATTGATAGGTCGTTGAATATTATACTTCTTAAACGACTTACTCCTGGATTTCTTCTTTTTCTTTTTCTTGCTTTTGGATTTTTTGGCTTCAGCCTCAGCTTCTTTGATGGCTTCTTCAAGTAGCTCTAATGTGGACAACGCTGTCCCATAGTCTTCCATTTCAATGGCCGTTTTAGCCAACCAAATATCTGCGTCAAAAACAATCTGTTGAGAAGGGTATTGTGCCTTAACATACTTAAAGTAAGTATTGGCATCATCAAACTCTCGCTTGTAAAAATAAGCCTGGCCCATTACCATCCAGTTGTCATCAATCCACTTACACCATTCTTCCTTTTTCTTCCGCTTAAGTTTTTCAGGATTGGGCATGGAGTTTTTGGAAATAACCACTGTGATCTTTTCAATGGCAGTTTCCATAGGTTGCTGGAAGTTGCTCACGGTCTCATCATCCGGATTCAGATAAATAGGAATGATCTGGGTGTAATCTTGCTGAAAATTCTCAACGTGAGTACGTTTGGTCTCCTTGATAATCTCTCTGGCATTGAAGTAGCCATTATAGTGAGCCGTCATGTTATGATAGCCTCTATTCAGCCAGGTTTCCTTTTGAGTGGAACAGGCCATGATAAACAGTACTCCCAGGGTGAGTCCCAGAGATTTAGTAAGTACACTATATAATCTTGTTTTCTTCAATGACAAACCTTTGTAATAACTGCAAACACACAAAAATATTTTATTTATTCGAATATATTGTCAATAAGGACTATAAAACACACGGGAAGGCCATTTATCTTAAGAACTGTTAAAGGCTGAAGCCGATTCAAAATAATGTGAGATATTTGTACCAATGTCTGAATTGGAAGAAAAAGAAAGTTGGTGGGACCGTCTTCGTGAAAAAAGGCGATTTGTGTCTATGGACATCAACACTTTTTCTGAGCGAAAATCCTTTCAATTATCCAATTTAAACATCATTAGCATTGTATTGAGTGTTGTGTTGCTCCTCGTGGTGGGGACGTATATGTTGATTGCGCACACCTCCCTCAAGCGCAGTATTCCGGGCTATCCTGATGGGAGAGAGAAGGAGGAAATTGAGAAAGTGGCGCAGGAAACCAATCAGATTAACACCAAAGCCATTGAGGCAACTACGCGTTATTATCAATCAATTTCCACCATTCTGAATGATGGGATTCCGGGCGATACCTCAGCTTACGGATTGGATACGCTTGAATATAAAGATCAGGAGTTGGAACTAAGCAATTCTGAAGAAGACAGTTTACTCCGTTTACAGATGGAAGAAGAGACCAAATTCTTGCTGGAAGGTCAGAATGAAGCCTTCATGGGCAACGACAATGGCATGGGCAATGTGTTTTTCTTTACTCCAATTAACGGGACGGTTTCTCAAAGCTTTGAAGCGGAGAAAGGTCACATGGGGGTGGATATTGTGGCTGAAAAAAATGAGGGGATTAAAGCTACTTTGGATGGCACAGTGATGTTTGCTTCCTGGACATCTGATGCGGGACACGTGATTCAAATTCAGCATTCCAATAACCTGGTCTCGGTTTACAAGCACAATTCAGTACTCCTAAAAGAAGTAGGAGAGAAGGTGGAAGCTGGTGAACCAATTGCCATTATTGGAAATTCAGGGCAATACTCTTCAGGACCGCATCTGCATTTTGAGTTGTGGCAGAATGGAACGCCCATTAATCCACAGATGTACATTAATTTTTAGACCTTGAATCCGATCATGGAGACGTCATCTATTTGAAGTTGGCGCCCTTTCCATATTTCAAATGCTTCAATGAGTAATGCTTTCTGAGTAGTCATGTTTTCATGTCGCACAGAATACAAGAGCTTCTTAAGCTGAGCACTTTTAAACTTTTTCCCTCGCTCGCCTCCAAATTGATCTGTATAGCCATCTGTAAACATATAAATTTGGTCACCATCAATGAGTTTGAACCGTTCAACAGGGTAATTCACATTGGGAGAAATGAAACCTCCAACAGGCATTCTGTGACCTCTGAATTCGATAAGTTCGTTGTCTCGGATAATGATTAAAGGACGTTGTGCTCCTGCAAAAGTCAATTGATTGGTTTCTAAATCGATTGCTACTAAAGCCATATCCATCCCGTCTCTCACTACATAAGATTGCTTGTTTTTTTCCAGAGTATTCATGATGGCCATATTCATGTAGGATAAAATCAAATCTGGTTCCGAAAGGTTTTTCTCAAAAATGGCCTGATTCAGATGGTTGTGTCCGATCAAGCTCATAAACGCCCCTGGTACACCATGACCGGTGCAATCTGCCAAACAGATGTACAATTTCCCCTGAACATTTTCTATCCAGTAAAAGTCTCCCGAAACAATGTCCTTTGGTTGGTAAATCACAAAATAGTCATTCAGGATTCGGTTGATATTTTCGGATGAAGGTAAGATGGAAGACTGGATCCGTTCGGCGTAACGAATACTATCTAACATGTCTTTGTTCTGTTGCTGAATCAGGGTATGCGCTTCTTCCAGAAACGCATTTTTCTCCAGAATTTCACGTTCTTTTTTAATAGCAGATTCGCGGAAGGTCTTAAAATGAACCGAGATTTCATGTTCCAATATCTGAAAGTTCTTAGCAAGGTTCCCGATCTCATCTTTCCCAATTTTATTTGAAAAAATGGTTGTTTTCTGGAAATCACTTTGGACAAATAGATTCATGCTTTCAGAAACATAACGCAAACGACTGGTCAGCTTCTCGGCGAGGAAGAGACTCAATAAAATAAGTATACTGAAATACCCAATGAGACCTATCCTCAGATAATCATTATATCTGCTCAGCACCGTTTCCGAAGAATGACGGGTTTTTGTCTTGATGTTGTTCAGATTGGCACTTACAATTTGAGTGGTGATTTCCAACTCATTTCGCAAACCGGCTTTGTCTTTAAAACCAATGGTCTCTTCACTTTTTACAACCTGATGAAAGAAGTGTTGATAACGATCTAAAGTCTGTAACAGTCGTGTTAAATCAGCCGTTTTGGGAGCCGTGTTAAAGCTGCTTACAATCTTATCGTATTGTTGATCGTATTGATTTACGTAACGTCTGTCTTTCCTGAGAAAATAGTCTTTTTCGTGTCTTCTGAGAAGTAAGAGATCTGAGTACTCCACGAGTTGCTTGAAATCGTCTTCTACAATATGGGCGTATTGACGCATCAGGCCTTCCTGACCATGTTCTTTAAACCCCCTTTCAAGAGAAATTTTCGTGATTTGATCAAGCGTGTTAGATAAGCGTTCAATGTTATTGTCGAGTTTAATAAAGAGATAGTGCAGATTGTCATCTGTTTTGACCAGGCCGGAGAGTGCCAGTTGCCGAATAGATGACAGAATAGTGTTTTTCAGGCTGTCGCTTTGGTGGAGCGCATAGTACTGCCCTGTTTCAAAAAATGACGTGTCTATCAAACCTTCCAGTAAGAATTCGTTTTGGTAATAGAGCATCTTGTTGATTTGTATTTCCAGATCGTATACCTGGCTCAAGGTGTCATTCAGGTTGGCCCTTTTTTTCTGAAAGTGATTGTCTAAAACAAGATACCCGGTAGTTATCAGAATAAATCCGATAAAAATTAAGACTAATTTTTTCTTAATCGGCAAGTTTTTAATTCCTAACATTACCTGCAAAAATCAAGAGATATTCATGGTTTCGCGCATGTCCCCGATTAAATGAACATTAAATATTAGTGAGGAATATGGGGTGCTTAATTTCTGAAATAGCGGAACTTAACAGATCGGAAATACGGACTTAATGAACTTTGGCGATAAAGCTTAATCTCGCGATAAACCAAGGGAAATATTGCCTTAAAACCGAAATATCCCGTTACCTCTTCGGCTTTTTGCACAATAATTGTTTACCATTGTTCTATGCGACTTTTGGGTCTGATATATTTATTGTTTCCTCTGACAATTTTTGCTCAGGTAGAATTCTCTGTGAAAAAACATGATTTTGGGAAGATGGATGCTTTTGCTCAAAGGTATGTAGATGTGGATATCACCAATAAAGGCAATGAGAAGGTGTATATATTGAGAGTTAATGCGGAACGAGAAGTGAGGTATTTGTACTCGAATAAAACCATTCAGCCCAACTCCAAAGAAACTTTAAGACTAAAAGTAAATCCTGCAGCCAGAGGTGCCTTCAAGAGTGATGTTTGGGTGTTTTTGAGTTCTTCAAATGAGCCAACTATTATCAAATTGAAAGGCTATGTGGAAGAGTTACCGGCAGATGCTTCCCCAAGTTGTCCGGATTTTAGTGGCAGCACCACAATGGAACAACAAATGTCTTTTGATTTTAAGGTCAAAGTCATCAACGCAAATACCAAAGAGCCAATTCAAAAAGCTTCAGTGAAGATTATTAAAGATGGTAGACCCGCCTACGCATGGAAGACCAATAGGTCAGGTATGGTGGAGAAGAAATTTCCATTGGGATACTACTATTTTGTGACCACAGCCGAGAATTATTTTCCAAAAGAGTTTGATGCTTTTGTGAACCGAAAGCGCAATACCTTAACGATAGAATTGGTGCCAATGGTGGAGGAACCTGTCGTTGCTATTGAGCCGGTAGATAGCGCTGAAGATGTAGCCGTGGTTGAACCCCCAAAGGAACCGGAACAGGATTTCGATGAGATTGTAATTGATATGACTGAAGATGAGGATCCGGGTGAAGATGTGGTGGTAAGCACACCTGTCAAAATTGATTCTTCCGAGTTTTCTGTGGATTTGTATAAACCAAACAACATCATTTTGGTATTGGATATTTCGTCTTCAATGAATCAACACGGGAAATTGGATTTGCTTAAAACGTCTATGCTGGAACTTTTGGATATGTTAAGACCGGTTGATAGAATTGGATTGGTTTCTTTTTCCTCGAATGCCCGTGTTATAGCAGAGCCTGTATTGGCAACAGCAGATAATAAAGGCAATATTGAAGCGATTATAAAGGGACTAAGAGCTACCGGAAAAACGAATGGAGGACTTGGAATAAGAACTGGTTATAAGGAAGCCATGTCTCACTATCTTGGCAAAGGAAATAATACCATTATCCTGACTACAGATGGTGCTTTTAATCAGGAGGATAAGCTATTTAAACGTACGATTAAGAAAGGCGTGAAAAAGGGGATTACTATCAGTGTTTTGGGAGTAAAGACAGTTGAGCGTTACAAAGAGAACCTGCAGGAAGTAGCGGATAAGGGGCAGGGCCGTTTTGTAGAAATTAAAGACTACAACAGTGCTATGGGCGTGTTAAAGGAAGAGATTAAAACAGGCTCCAAAAAGGATTGATTATTCCACTATAATCTCGTCTACAAATAACCATGTTGGATTACCTGCGCCAAGATGCCACTCCGGATTTTTGTCCACATTTTTCATAACGACTTTCACGTATTTCGCCTTTCGTTTCCTGAAAGTCATCTCGTAATCATAAATAAACGATCCATATTTGTCCTTATGCGTCTCGTAAATTTCTCCGGCAACCTGCTTCCATTTCTTTCCATTTTTAGAAGTGAAAACAATGACCGATTCCGGGAACCAAATCCATGACTTGATATCCTGTAGGGCTCCGGCAGTAACTTTTTGGATTTTTTGTTTCTTTTTTAGATCTACAATCACCTCAAAATCCTGGTCATAAAACCCTTGCCAGTTATCGGTTCTAAAATCGTTGTTTCCTCTAATCCCATCAATCAAAGCCTTCTCTCCACCAGCATTATACTGGTTGTTGAACTCGCACTTGTACTCTATCGAATAGTTGTGAGATTGCTTCACGAATTTTGCAGTTTCAACCCGACTTTTTTTATCATCTATTTCTGCCCAAAACTCAATGGTTGCATCACTGTTTATCACCACCGGATTTTTCGCCTGTACAGGATCGTTTCCATTTAAGCGGTAGTAGATTTTTGCTTTCGGATTTAGGTGTTTGATTTGAATGGTGTTATCTGTTTTAAAAGCCCGGCCATGCTCAGATACCAGATAAGGATTGGGTACGATTTGTTCATTCATCGAAATGCCAGTCATTGGTCTGTGATCATCCAATTTCCCCCAGTTAGATGAGTTTGAACTTAAGTCGTAAATGAGTTTTTTACCCATCAGATCTTTGTGAGAGATGTAGGATTTGGGATACAATTTGCCATCAATCTTAAGTGACTTAACCTGTTCGTGTCCTTTTTCCACACCAATGCTAAATCTGTTTCCAAGTCCATCGTTTAGATTCACGTTATCAAAAATTGGCGGAATCAATACATAGTTAGGATCACCAGGATTGACTTGATAAAGCCCCATTGAAGCCATTACAAACCAGGCACTCATTTGTCCACAATCCTCATTTCCACTCAGTCCATCTGGCTCGGTCGTATACAAACTATCCAGAATGGTATTGGTTAGTTTAACAGTTTTGTCTGGTCTGCCCAAATAGTGGTACAAAAATGCCACATGATGGCTGGGTTCGTTGCCATGAGCGTACTGTCCGATTAAACCAGTAATATCTGCCTGCTCCCGGCCTGTTGTGTTGGAACTTGTGGTAAACATCTGGTCCAGATGAGCTTCAAATTTGGCTTTACCACCATGTAAATTGATCAAACCTTCAATGTCGTGCGGTGCAAAATAGCTGTATTGCCACGAGTTGGCTTCCGTAAAATTGAAATTAACTTCTTTGGGATCGAATCCTTCTCTCCAACCACCATTTAATTTAGGAGTCATGAAGCCGGTTTCAGGATCAAACAAGTTTTTATAGTACTGAGCCCGATGGATAAAACGCTGGTAAATGCTATCGGCCCCAACCAGTTTCGCGCATTGGGCAATACACCAGTCGTCGTAAGCATATTCCAGGGTTTTGGAGACAGATTCATGTTCTGCGTCAGAAGGAATGTAGGCGCAAGTCCTGTAATCATCCAATCCTAAATGAGATTTATCCGCGGAGGCCACCATCATAGGCAGTAAACGCTTCAAGGTGGCTTTGCTGATCAGGTTTTTCATAGCAGCATCTGCAATTACCGAGACACTGTGATAGCCAATCATACATCCGGTGTAGTTTCCTGCCAATTCCCAAACAGGTAACTGACCTCCATCGTTGAAATGTCTTTCAAATGATTGAATAAAATAGGTGGTTTCAATAGGGTGTGTGAGTGTGAACAAAGGGTGAGCTGCTCTAAAGGTATCCCACAGAGAAAAGACACTGTAATGAGGGTAGTTAGGATCGGTTTTCCTGATTTTAAGATCGGTGCCACGGTATCTGCCGTCTACATCAGAAAACAAATTGGGGGCAATCATGCAATGATAAAAGGCAGTATAAAATTTGGTGAGATCTTTTTCATAGCTTTTGGCAGCATTTCCCCTGGTGTTTTGGAATACACTGATTTTACTCAATTGTTGATTCCAAATTCTGTGTGCCTGAGCCTGATACTTCTCAAAATCCCAATGATTGGCTTCTGTGTTGAGGTTGTTTTTAGCTCCCTGAATGTCGACCGGACTAATACCAACACGCCATTGAATGGTATCACCAGCTTTGAGATTGAAAACCATGCTCAATAGATTCTGATCTTCATTCATATTGTATGAATCTGCTTTTTCTGAGCATTCAGCATAAAAATAAACGTGTTGTTCTTCTGCCCAGGCCTTTGAAATTCGGTAGCCACTTACGGTCGTATTGTTGGTGATACTAAGTTTATGCTGAAGAAGTTTGTCTCTGTGTTTAAGGTCTATCACGAAAGAATGGATCCCGTCATTTTCGGCAATATATCTATGAATGCCAGCTCTGTAAGTACAAGTCAGTTCAGTTTTCATTTGAGGTTTGTCAAGGAAAACTGAGTAGTATCCGGGAGCGGCTTCTTCACTCTCCTTTTTAAAAGACGATATATAGCTGTCATATCTGCTCTCGTCATCTTTGATTTCTGAAAAGTCGACAAGTCCTTTCGCCGGCATGATAAGGACATCTCCATAATCTGAAACTCCGGTACCGCTTAGGTGTGTATGACTGAAGCCATAAATCTTATCGTCGGAGTAGTGGTATCCCGAACAACCGTCCCAACCGGTTAGCCTAGTATCTGGAGATAATTGAACCATTCCAAACGGCATGGTTGGTCCTGGAAAGGTGTGTCCATGACCACCAGTTCCAATGAAAGGATCTACATGTAGTGTCCAATCTCGAATAAGGAAACGGGGATTTGGATTGGAATATCCAGAATTACATAAAACTATCAGGAATAAAATCGTAATAAATCGGGCCATAGGAATCAACTTAAATGACGCCGCAATCTAAAATATTTAATTCAAATTTATCGGCATCCATACTCACTTTTGCGCCAACCGGGAGTGTCCACTTATGAGTTGTATGTCCAAAGGGAGCACCTGAAAAGATCGGAATATTTAAGTTTTTAAGATTGAGATCAAGGGTTTGTCGGAGACTCAAAGATTTTTCTGGTTCTTCCGGCTTGCACCGTTTAAAATCGCCCAACACAATGCCGTTGAGTTTGTTGAGGATGCCGGCTTGCTTTAACTGGACCAACATTCGGTCAATAGAGTAAGGTTCCTCATCTATCTCTTCAAGAAAAAGGATGGCCCCTTCATAATTGGGCATATATGGTGTTCCGACTAAAGTGGTGAAAACGGTTAAGTTTCCACCTATCAGTCTGCCACTTGCTTTACCACCATGAATCGTTTTAGGTCGGTTGGTTTCATGGAGTGGCAACACGCCATTTTTACCATGAATCACCATGTTTTGAAATGCTTTGTAAGTGAAATCTCCCCAACTTGAGTAGCCCACAGGTCCGTGATAAGTGATCATTCCGGTTTTAGCATAAATGGCGTTTATGAGACTGGTAATGTCGCTGAAACCCATCACAATTTTTGGATTCATTGCAATGGTTTTGAAATCCAGATGAGGTAAGATTCTGGCTGCTCCACTGCCACCTCTCATTCCAATAATGGCCTTTATTTTTGGGTCTTTGAAGAAGGACATGATCTCTGAAGCCCTGTCTTGCTCGTAACCGG
Source organism: Parvicellaceae bacterium (assembly GCA_965230535.1). Taxonomy (GTDB): domain Bacteria; phylum Bacteroidota; class Bacteroidia; order Flavobacteriales_D; family JAUILH01; genus JAUILH01. The sequence goes on from OZ246009.1 coordinate 364,527, forward strand.
CAAACTGGCCAAATTTCTTACTGAGTGAATCACCCATCACTGGTTTGAATCCAAACTGAATGAGTGTGTTTTTGAATCTTTGGACGTAAGAAGAACTGAATATGGCGCCTCCGGGCGCAACAACGGCCACATGGTCACCTTTCTTCAACTTGGAAGCATAGATGTTGGTCATGTCTTCTATCGGAAAAGGCATGGATTTGTTTGAAAGTATGGTTGCTCCAATCAAGCCCAGACTACCTTTCTTTATAAACGATCTTCTATCACTCATTTTATCCTATAAGAGGCAATAATTTAGCCAAAATTGATGAAACAAAAAAGCCACCCAAACAGGGCGGCTTCAATACTATTTATGTTAATAGCTCTAGTACTTGATGTACTGAACTGTATTGTCTTTGGTTAAAATAACTCCATCACATTCATTTTGAGCATCTACTTTGTTGGATAACATGCTAATCAGTCTGTGGAAAGGAAGCTTAACATACTCATTTTCCAATGTCTCAGAACTAATCACCTTGTACTCTTTCGCTGGTGTAGAAAGTATATATACTTCATTCTTGCTTGCTCTCATATAATGAGCTTTACCAGAAGATGTTTCGGTGAATTTGATGCAATTGGCAGTTCTGCCATCTCTTGTTGTAATGGCGTCAAAATCGTTACCATACTTTTCTTTGGCCAATTCTACTAATTTCTCAACTCTATCATTGGCATCAAGCATCTCGTCCATACGAATAACACCTAATACCTTGTGTTTTGCCTGGGGCATGTGAATGACGTATACTTCTTTCCCATCAACTGTTGGAGTTGAAACGGTTTGTACTTTGTCGTCTGCCAACTTAAATGCAAAAAGCGGCAATAAAAGAATGAATATGCTTAGTACTTTCATAATGTTTTAGTTTTTTCCTGTGATATAAACTGTTCCTGCAAAAGGTTCTTGTGGCCTTGAATGACCGTTGGGGTATAAAATATAATAATATACACCGTCACTTAAGTCTCCGCCATCCCAATCGTTTTTATAATAGTCGGATTCGTAAACTAAACGTCCCCACCTGTTATAAACTTCAAGTCTACTTGCAGGATATTGGCCTAAGTTAACGATAAAAAAGTGATCATTCAAACCATCCCCATTCGGGGTAAATACATTTGGAGCCGAAATTGGGCACATGACTGCCACATATTCTGCCTGAGATGTCTGACTATTCCCACAAGCGTCTACTACGGTGAGTGTGACATACGTTGTGGTGTCGGGTTGCAATGTGACGGTAGAATCGTTCTGAGCTCCCATAAAATTGTAAGGCGGTGCTGTTGCCCAGCCAAAATAGTGCGATCCAGGTACGCCCCCTGTAATTGTTGGGAAGAGATAATGGGATTCATCAAAAGGTGATTGCGTACAAATGGTGTCTCCTGGGTTGATGGAAACTTCCAAAGGATCTGCCTGAATGATTTTGATGATTGGTCCGCCACACGCAGAAGCATCATCGATAAAAATCTCTAAAGTATCGCAGTAGTTGGTATCTCCATCTGTAGAGAATACATCCAACCAAATGGTATCGGTTAATTCACCCTGATCGAAAATAACGCTATCAGCTAAAAATCCATAATCTGTCCCATTTATTGCTGTCCCCTGAATAATCAAAGGAATAACACCATTGGCAAGTGTGTCAGGTCTGCTAACCACATAGTATGCTCCAGGACAACCTTCATAGATTGTGGACACATTTGCTGTAATGGATAGACCACTTGAATTGAAGCTGTCTCCTTCAAGAAATACTCCGGAATCGAATGCCGCATCACCTCCATCTCCGATGGCCAGTTTAATGTGATAAGTTTGTCCACAGATAACATTGGCAACGGCAGTTAAAACAGTTGTTCTTCCATCATATTCATAATCTGTTCCTGCATTGGTTTGATAGAACACATTATAAGAAGACCAGTTGGCATCAATGGCATCACAATTTGAAGCTGTTCCTGAGGTACCTGCGGTTCCCGGATTAACTGTATTAATTGATACAGGAGTTGTTGTATACTGTCCTGGATTTGCCGGATCCGGAACCAAAGCAATGTTTTGTGCCGTGTAATTTCCTCCTGCAGGATTAGGTCCTGTTAAAAAGAAACCAAAGGCGTCATTTACTGTTCCGCAAACGTATTCAGGGTATTCTTCTGAAGCGAATACATAGTTAAAAGAAATGGTATCTCCCGATGGAACAAAGTCGAATTCTATCACGCATTCATCAAAAATTTGATTAGGTGTGATCGACTGAAGGTCGGTATCTGTTCCCTGTGCGCCGGTTCCTCCAAGAGAGTTCCCGCCACCAGTATTTGCCTGTGCAGCCATTTGAACATCTCCTGATCCCATCAATAGACCATTACTAAAACCAGAACTTTGGTTAGGATCGTTAAACTCTCCAACGCATTCCATGGTCACATTTGCAGGGCCACCATTGTATTGAACATTTGAGATACTGACACCACCTCCTAAAAGAACATTTTGAACATACTGCTCAACTGTCATAGAGGTATTGTCAACCGTAACCTGAGTGTTTCCGGAAAAGCTAGTAATAAGGATAATTAGGGCACTTAGAATGTATTTCATATAACTTATCTTCTTTAGTCAGACTTATCAAATCTAATAAAGGTTGCTTGGGTCTGCAATTCAGAAGAATACAACTGTAGTAATCCTAAATGTTATTATTTTAACAGTGTAACATGTCCAACATATTCTTTTTCTTCACCTGTGATGGCAGATTTGACTTTTATTTTCCAGACATATACATCCGTTTTAGCGAGTACCCCTGATGGGTCTGTGCCATTCCATCTTACATTAAGATTATGGGATTCGAATATGATGAGTCCCCATCTATCGAAGATGTAGAATTCGTATGATTCCGGGATATGTCCGCTGATCACAGGTCCAAAGTCGTTGTTAAACAAGTCATCATCCGGAGTAAATGCATTTGGCACATAAATCAGGAACTCATCGTTGATGGTTACCGGTTTACAAATAGTATCGTTACAACCATCTACTGTGTATGCAATCAAACAAACTTCATGCACAAAAGGGTTGGCTTCATAGGTGTGTGAAGGATCTACGTCTGTTGAGTTTGCTCCATCACCAAAGGTCCAGAGATATGAATCTGCATTTTGAGAATGGTTTGTGAATTCAAAATGCGGATCAAAAATGGTTGTGGAATCCGGTGTGAAAGAGAAATCAGCCACAGCATTGTCACTCACACATACCATATTGGTTTGTGTCATACTATTCGAACATCCGGCCGCAGTTGTGATGGTTAAAGACACATCATAACATCCGGGATCGGTATAAGTATGAGTTGTTGTACCACAATCGGTAGAGAAGAAGGTGTCCCCAAAATCCCATAAACACGTTGTGCCAGCAGGTACAGAGTTGTCAGTAAAGGTGACAGTAAGTGGCGCACATCCAGTGGCATTGTCTACCACAAAATCTATGGTAGGCAAAGGGTTCACAGTCACAGTTACCTGATCGGTAGCCGCATTAGACCCACACCCATCAGTCACGCTAACAGTATATGTGGTTGTAACAGCAGGTGTAACAGTAATAAACTGTCCAACTCCAGCAGGGTTCCCCTGATCATCTGTCCATGTATAGGTATAGTTGCCATCACCGCCATTTGCAACGGCAGATAAATTGGCATTCTGTCCTTCACAAATATCCATATCAATAAATGCAGTGACACTTAAAGGATCGTTTACGGTGATGGTGGTGGTTTCAGAATTTCCACACTGTCCTGCAATGGTGTAGGTAATCACATGTGTACCCGGTCCGGCCACAGTAGGGTCGAACTCACCCGTAGCGGGATCAATGATTCCGATACCTGACCATGTACCACCGGCATCCACAGCTGTTAAAATCACAGATGGGTTTCCAATACAATATGGTCCAACAGGAGTGATGGCCGCATTGGCATTAGGCAATACATCCACATCCGTTGTTTGCACATCTCCACAAGCTCCTGCAATGGTATAGGTGATGGTGTGTAAGCCCACCCCTGCAATGGCAGGATTAAATCCTCCTGTAGTCTGATCAATACAAGCTCCACAAGTTGCGGACCATGTTCCACCCGGATCCACGGCACTCATAAAGAATACCGGATCGTTTTCACAGAACGGTCCGGCAGGAGTGATGGTGGCATCTAACTGCCCGTTTACTACCACATTTTCCGTGTCAGTATCTCCACAAGCTCCTGCAATGGTATAAGTGATGGTGTGTGTACCAGCACCAGCTGTAGCAGGATCGAAAGATCCGGTAGCGGCATTGATACAAGCTCCACAAGTGGCACTCCAAACCCCGTTAGGATCGGCTGCAGTCATAATAAAGGCAGGATCTGTATCACAGAATGGCCCGGCCGGTGTGATGGTGGCATCATCATCGGCAATCACCACAATGTCTTCAGTATCTACCGCACCGCAAGACCCTCCCAGAGTATAGGTAATGGTATGTGTACCCGGACCAGCTGTTGCCGGATCAAATTCACCGGTTGTGGTATTGATGATTCCAGTACCAGACCATGTCCCACCTGGATCCACGGCTGCCAGAATGGTAGAGGCGTTAGATTCACAGAACGGTCCAGCCGGCGTGATGGTGGCATCCAGTTGGTTGGTCACCACAATGTCTTCAGTATCAGTAGAAGGACAAGCACCATTGGTTGTATAAGTAATGGTGTGTGTACCTTGTCCGGCCGTAGCAGGATCAAAAGTACCCGCACCACCATTTGTAATTCCTGTACCTGTCCAGTTACCACCAGCTGTGGCAGCAACCAGGTTAACAGCCGGATCGGTATCACAGAATGGTCCGGCTGGTGTGATGGTGGCATCATCGAGTGCATTCACCACAATGGTTTCCGTATCAGTATCTCCACAAGACCCGGGAATGGTATAGGTAATGATATGGTTTCCAGGTCCAGCCGTAGCAGGATCAAAAGTACCTGCATTCACATCTGTAATTCCGGTACCAGCCCATGTACCACCCGGATCGGCCGCGGTGAGGTTAACAGCAGCATCATCTTCACAGAACGGTCCAGCAGGAGTGATGGTGGCATCAAAAGCTGCATTCACCACAATGTCTTCAGTATCAGTAGAAGGGCAAGCGCCTCCTACGGTATAAGTAATGGTATGTGTACCAGCTCCGGCCGTAGCGGGATCGAAAGTACCAGCCCCACCGTTTGTAATCCCTGTACCTGTCCAGTTACCACCAGGTGTGGCAGCAGTGAGGTTAAGAGCCGGATCATTAGGACAGAAAGGTCCAGCCGGGTTAATGGTCGCATCAGGAGGCCCAACAAATGGTCCACCAGTAACTTGTATCGGACACCCATTTTGATCTACTACATCAAAGCTGTACATGTCTCCATCCTGAAGCCCGGTGATGGTGATGGTACCACCATGTGCTGCTGTGGTGTTGGCAAAACTGGCTGTTGCCGGCAATAGGTTAGAAGCTGTAAAATTGGTTCCAAAGATTTCCGGATGACCACCGTTTAGTGTCACAGTTACACTTCCGTTAGGACAATCTTCAACAGCATTGAAGGTAATAGGGGTGAGGTAGGTTACAGAAACGGGTGTTCCCATGCTCCAACAGTTGGCATTGTACAATAGGTTAGGGTAGTTGTACATGGTCATAGGAATGTAGAAGACCTCATTATTGTTAAAAGTTCCCGGAGGGAAGGCATTGATGATGCCCAGGTCATTAATGTCACTCATATTACCACTGCCATTAGGGGCATTGAAGATTCCCTGGAAACAAGGATCGTTGTTGGGGTCTACTCCTGGTGTTGGCGGGCAGTTATAAATCAACCATGCAATCCCCGGATCGTATGGGAAACCACCCAGTGGGCCATTGTTATCCGGATCAATAAAATCGTTATTGGTAGTAATGTCTACCTGATCGCCATCACACAAAATAAAGTTGGTGTTACCGTTACCCGTCATACTCACATTGTAAGTTCCCGCATCAGCCTGGCAACCGCAGTTAATGGTGGTGGTTTGAGAACAACCCGGGTAATCTGAGAAGTAGTAACTAATGGTATAAGGGTTGGCTGCCGGATTTAATCCAGACACAGACCAGTTTTGAGGACTGGTAGTTGGCAAGGTAATCATGGTGTCCAGTACATTGGTACCATCATCAATAGATACTACTAAAAATCCAGAGCCATAGGTGTCATCAAAGGTGATGTCTCCAGTAACGATACCAGCCCCAATCACACAGTTAGAACTAAAGCCGGTGATGGGTGGTGGCGCCTGATGAGGTCCCACAATGGTACAGGTAGGATCGTCTGTAAACACAGCCGTGAAATCACACTGAGCACCAGTTTGAGGCATGTTGGTTTGTGTAAAGTTGAAGGGTGACACAAATGGCGCGTTGAAGGTTTGTGTGGCACCATAACAATCTGTGATCACCAATTGACCCGTGGTTGGTGGGTTGGTGAAGGTGAGCACACCTGCAATGTCATATTCTAAAAATCCTCCGTTTACATAACAGTTGGTTACGTTGATCGTGAGATCCGTCATGGAGCAGCAACTTCCTGTACCTACAGTTACAGTAGCCGGTGTATTAGTTCCACAGGTTGGATCACTTACTGTTACAGTATAGTTACCAGGGCATAGTCCGGTAATCGTTGGTGTCGTTTGTCCACCAGGCGCCCAGGAGTAATTATATACACCACTACCACCGGAAGTGGCAACAGTTGCTTCTCCATCACAATCACCAGGACAAGTTTCATCTATCCCGGATTCGTTAAGAACAATAGGTCCGAACAACTGAACAAATTCAGTGTGTGTAGAAGGACAAGCCCCTCCGAAAGAAGCTGTAATAGCATAAGTACCGGGTGTATTATAGGTATGCGCAGGTGGATTGTTTCCTGTAAATGTAGTACCGTCTCCAAAATCCCAATCCGGAGCACCGACACTCAGGTCGTTAATCGTTACATTCAGGTTACTCGCACAGGTTACACCTGTCGGATTAATTGTAAAGTCAGCATTTGGAGCAATTAAAGCTGAACCGCCATCTACAGAAAAATCCAGAGTACCCGTAGTTCCACTGGAAAAGAAATCCACAACAATGGCATATGTGTTACCTGCAATTAAATTGGATGGCGGATTAAACTCACCTGTCCCTCCGGGAGTTTGTCCTGCAGGATTGTTACCGCCAAAATCAAAGTTATAGTTACAGTCTATTTCAGTTCCGGGACATCCACCAGTAATATCGTATAGAGCCCAATCCAGTTCAACACCTGTAGAAGTACCAGCAGGTGTTGCGGACCATTCAAAAGTACCGCTTTGTAATACGTCAAACGTAAACCATACATCCTGATTTACAGCTCCACCAAAACAACTGGGAAAAGTGGCTGAAGACGACATGTTATTCATATCCACATTAATCGTTCCCTGGCAAATTGGCAGTGCACCCGAACAAGCATTCCCACCAGTTGCGGGGGGCGTGTACGAATCAATACATAATTGGAAGGTTCCCTGAGTATTTGTACTGGACATAACACCCACCCAAACTTGCGTTCCGGGAGGTAATCCCCATCCTGTATTTAGAGAGGCACCTCCGGCAGCATTGTCGCAAAGTTCAAGTAAACCGGTTGGAGGACATCCACCAGTGTAAATAACGATCTCCGCATCTTGAAGTGTACCAGGATTTATTTGAAAATCATTTTGAGTTCCCTGGGTAACATAAGTATACCAAACTTCATTTACCGGGGCAGCGTTACAAGCACCATACATAGTATTGGAACTAGTTGCATTAACTGTGGTTCCGTTTACGCAGGTGTTTCCGTTTACATTGATGACGGTAGCTGTAGCACAATTGTCGCTCTGAGAAAATGCTGAAAACGCCAGAGTCAAACTTGTACAAGCAAGGAGGAATAGATTTTTCATGGCGCTTTGATTTTGTTAGAATTAACAAACGTATAGTAGTCGAGGGGGACAAAATCTGGTTTTTCAATTTCTTTGAATGGGAGAATTTTAACCCTCATGTTGCTTGAAATCCTATGGTAAACAATTTTTTCAGAATCACGCAAATTTGCAATTGTTTCAAAAACAGTTAACTCTATAGAAGGCAATGATCTGGTATCAATCATTTCTATTTGATAGGTTCCCTCCAAATCATATTTAAGTTGAATGAGGGAGTTTACTTTTTCTTCGGAAAGATGAGATTGGGCATGTGAGCTCACGCAAATAAAAGCAGTAAGGATGGTTAAACCGATTAGTCTTTTCATAAAGCGTAGTTTTAGCCTTCACTAAGTTTTATACCAGAGAGTAGAACTACCGGTTTAAGCTACAGTTAGGGCAATTAGTTAAGAAGTCAAGCAACATTATCTTAACATAGACGTAACTTTTTTAAAAGGTTGCCTGCTAACTGTTTAACGAATTAATTGGTGTGGAAATGGGGTGAAAAACGAAAGGTATAAAAACAAGGAAAGGAGACAATGTCTCCTTTCCTGACCTACTACATAAATTACTATTAGATAGTAATCTCTGCTATTTGCTCACTTACCTCACCACAAATATACAAATGAATTTAATGCGAAAAAGTCATTAATCGACTTAATATTGGAATCCAATTTCGGTTTTATGTCTAAAGTACCTGAAAATGAAAACGTAATCTTTTTATTAAATTTATAGATTCAATCAAATTGGACTTAAATAAATATTAGATGTAATGGGAGATTATACTGTTGTTCAAACCAATTACTCGCCCAAGGTCAATTTAAAAGACAATGGGGAATTTAGCATTGAAGGTGTATCACTTTCAGAGAATAGCCAGGCATTTTTTGAACCAATGATCAAATGGGCCAATGATTATTGCGAAAAGCCTGCAAATAAAACGCATGTTAACCTAAACCTTGAATACCTTGATTCCGGGTCTTTGGGATATTTTAACCGCTTTCTTGAAACACTGGATAACCTGCATAAGTCGGGGAAAAGCGTAGTTAATGTAACCTGGTGTTTTGAGGAAGATGATCAGGACATGGAAGATTATGGCAAGGATATTGAACAGATGTTTGCTTTTAACATTGATTTAAAATCCATATAGATATATGAGCAAGCTCCCAAATATAATTGTGTTAATGATATTTCTTATTGGGGGAGGAATCTATGCTCAGGAAGTGCCTTCTAAGGAGGAGAATATTCCATATCTGGTGACTTTTGGTAAAGGAGCCGATAAGTCTTATGGAGACGATGATTATAACCAAACGTTCTTTTTTGTTCTTCCGGAGAATTACAACAAAGCTTTTTATATCAAGGTGTTCGACCCGGGAGTGGGTGGTGCCTATGATGAAAAAGTAGGCGAGTTCGATACTCAGACTAAATTCTCGGTCTATGGAGGAAAGGGATGCATAAGTAATAAGGATGCGCGAAAAACGGATCCCGTTGGTAATTACAAGAGTGGTACCTTATTGGGATCTAAAACTTTTGGAAAGGACGATAAGTACGATGGTAAATGGTATACTTTCGGACCTTTTGATCCTAAATCAGGAGAAAAATCGTCTATGTACAATGGCTACGTGTTTAAGATAATTGCTCAGGGATATTCAGGAGATGATGGAAACCTGTATAAGTATTTTCTTAGCACAGACAAAGCTCGTAACGTTGCCATTGAAGGGGCCAATGCTTTCACGTTTGAATATACTTTCCGTTTACATGATGATAAGAACCAGGTGGCACATCTGTATCCATTTATATCCAATAAAGTGGTGGCAGTTAAAGTCTCTAATTTTGATTGGGATGAAGACGGAGATATACTGGTCTATTCCACAGCTGTTATTGGCAAGAAACTTAGAAGTTCTGACGATAAGGAATGGGCCATAGGAACTTACCTTGTGAAGGAAGAAGAAAAAGGAGGGTCATTGGATATCCGTTTTGTGAAAAACCAAAAATCTCCTCAGGAAAACAATAACGTAGTGGTTCATGTCACTAATCAGTATGGGGAGAATTTACCATTCTATTCGGCCCCAATTGGAGGTGTCCCCAAGTTTAAACCTGACATAGATGTCAGAATCATTGAGTAATTTTGTACGTAAATACTTTATGGTTTGACAAGTAACTTTTGTCGCCCCAAACTAACACTATGGCAAAAAACTTGGCAACTGAAAAAGCGACGAATCCGGAACTGGAGCTGGCTTATCAATTTATTACCCAAACAAACAAAAACCTCTATCTAACGGGGAAAGCTGGTACAGGAAAAACAACATTTCTTGAAAGAATCAGAGCATCTGTTCCAAAAAGAATAACTGTTGTTGCACCAACTGGTGTGGCTGCCATCAATGCGAAAGGAATTACAATTCATTCTTTGTTTCAACTCCCGTTTGGACCAATTCCGCCCGGCTCTCTCAAGCAAAATGGCAATCAAAGACGATTCAATAGAAATAAGATCAAACTAATTAGCAGCATTGAATTACTTGTAATTGATGAAATTAGTATGGTTCGCGCAGACCTTCTGGATGCGATTGATGAAGTTCTCCGCCGATACAAGAACCCCATCAAACCTTTTGGAGGCGTTCAGCTATTACTCATAGGTGATTTGCACCAGTTACCACCAGTTGTTAATGCCAACGAATGGCAAATTCTGGCATCTCATTACAATACGCCATATTTCTTTGGGAGCAAAGCTTTACAGGCTTCAAAACCTGTAACCGTTCAATTGAAACACATTTATCGGCAGTCTGATCAACAATTCATAGATCTTTTAAATAAAGTAAGGCAAAATCGAGTAGATCAATCCGTGTTGGATGCTCTCAATTCACGATACCAGCCTTCTTTGGATTTCGATACGCTGAAAGGCTACATTACATTGTGTTCTCATAATCATGCTGCCAATGCAACCAATCAGAAACGTTTAGATGAACTTGATGGAAAGGCAAAAACATTTAAAGCCAATGTTTCAGGGGACTTCCCCGAGCATGCTTATCCAACGGATGAAGAATTGGTGTTGAAAGTTGGTGCTCAGGTCATGTTTGTTAAAAACGATCCTGGTCCGGATAAGAATTACTATAATGGAAAAATAGGTAGCGTTCTAATTGTCAATCAGGATAGTGTAACTGTTAAGTGTGAAGATGGCCAACTCATCGTTGTTGAAGCACAATCATGGGACAACAGAAAGTTCAAACTGAATGAAGAGTCTAAAGAAATTGAAGAAGATGTGATAGGTAGTTTTAATCAATTGCCTCTCCGACTCGCCTGGGCCATCACGATTCATAAAAGTCAGGGACTCACATTTGACAAGTTAATTATAGATGCTCAGGATGCTTTTGCGCACGGACAGGTCTATGTCGCGCTAAGCCGTTGCAGAACTTTCGAAGGCATTGTTCTAAAAACACCATTAAAAGCTTCAAGTGTTCGAACGGATGCTGTAGTGGAAGGTTTTTCAAGAGACGCGGAAACCAATCACCCGGATGAAAACCATCTTTTAAATGCTAAGATTGAGTTCCAAAGAGAGTTGTTGTGGGAATTGTTTGAAATGAGAGAGCTTCAAAGGAGGCTGACCATTCTGGAAAGGATCTATCAACTGAATGAACGAAAGTTGTTGGGATCAGGGTTTGATGAATTTTCGGATTTAAATCGTAAAACACATGATTTAATTACTGTCGCACATAAATTTATGCCTGAGTTAAAACGCTTGTTGTCGGTACAGGAGTTACCTGAAACCAATCAAACCTTGCTTAACAGATTGGAAAAAGCAGCTCACTACTTTCTGCCTTTGTTTGAAGCAATTTCTGATCAACTTGGTAATATTTCCATTATCAGCGACAATAAAGATTCCAAGAAAAACGTAGAGGAAAAGACGGGCGACTTCCAAAAGGCACTTAGAAAATTGTTACTTGGTTTAAGGACCTGTGCTTCCGGATTCAATGCATTGTCATACGCAAAAGAACTGGCCAATTTGGATATTGATGTTCAGAAAACAAAGAAAAAAGCCAGTTCTAAACCAGTAGATAAGGACATCATCCACCCTGAATTATATCAACGTTTAATCGAGTGGCGGAAGGATCTGGCTTCCCAAAACAACTTTCCGGCTTATCGAATTATTTCTACCAAGGCCATTATTGAAATTCTCTATGTACTTCCGCGCAGCGAGAAGAGCTTATTAAGAATTAATGGGATAGGGAAAAAGAAACTGGAGCTTCATGGGCAGGACATTCTTCAATTTGTTGAGGAATTTGTTCGTACTAAAGAAATCAAAGAGACAGATCTTCTTGAGAACGCGACGGGAAAAGTTGAGAAACCGGCTAAAGAAAAAATCGATACCAAATTGCTCAGTTTCGATATGTTCAAAGACGGGAAGACGATAGATGAGATAAGTGAGAACAGAGATTTAAAAAGGCCAACAATTGAAAGCCATTTAGCTCATTATATTGGATTGGGAGAGTTAGCAATAGAAGACGTCTTAGACGCAAAAGTACTGGACACTTTAATCCCCAAATTAAAAACCCTTGGTCCCGGGAACCTTTCTGATCTTAGATCTAAACTGAGTAATGCTTTCTCTTACGGAGAAATTAAATTGGGACTCGCTCATATTCAAAGTCTGAAAAACAAGGCATAAAAAATCCCGACTATTTAATAATAGCCGGGATAAACTAAGCTTTAGGAAACTACTACTATTGCTTAATAAAGCGTTTTACAATCTGGGTATTGTTTGATTTGATCATTAGGTTGTAAACACCTGGTGATAAATCATTGATGTTAATATTGTGAGCCTGATTACCAGTACTACCAACTAAGTTGTTGTTGTAGATAGTTCTACCAGTCATATCAGTAATTGTAAGAGATACATCATTTCCATTGATGTTATTCAACTCAACAGTGATGCTCTCGTTAGCTGGGTTAGGGTACAATTTGTTGAATTCTAATCCAGTTTCTTCAACACTCAATTGGTTGTTAGAACCTAGAGGAAGAACGTTGATTGTAAATCCTTCTTGTCTCTGAGTATAAGATACAGTATCACAGTAAGTATGAGTACAACCAGCACCATCATCAACAGTTAAGCAAACTGTGTAAGTACCGTTTTGCTGATACTGGTGAGTTGGATAAGCCTGGTTAGATGTATTACCATCACCGAAATCCCAAGAGTAAGTTAAGTTGTTACCAGTTGATGTATTAAACATGTAAACTGTGTTTGTAGATCCAGTGTTGAATGTAGAATCAACGAACCAAACATAACCAGCGCTACAAGCAGGACCACCAGTAGAACCTGTCACTGTCACAACAGAACAAAGTGTATCAGCACAGTTACCAGCATTATCCCAAACAGTTAAGCATACAGTGTAAGTTCCTGCAGAAGCATACATGTGGTTAGGGTGCATTTGTGTAGAAGAACTTCCGTCACCAAAATCCCAGTAGTAGTTTAAGTTACTTCCTGTAGATGAATTGATGAAGTATACATAGTTAGCTGAATCAACAGACCAGAAATTAGCAGTACAGTTAACCGGATTTCCTCCAGAACCTGTTACCGTGATCGCAGAACAAGTTGTATCTGCACAGTTACCAGTATTGTCCCAAACGATTAAACATACAGTGTAAGTTCCTGGGGCAGAGTAAGTGTGAGTTGGGTAAATTCCTGAACCTGAAGTCCCGTCACCAAAACTCCATGAGTAGTTAAGTCCTGTACCTGTAGAAGCAGAACCATCAAAATACCAGGTTGAAGCATTCGTTGTATCCTGGTAAGGTGTGAACATGGCAGAACAAGAAGATCCTGAAGGAGCTTGTTGAACATTCACAGTATCACAGTAAGTATCAGAACATCCTAAACCGTCAGAGATAGTTAAACACGCTACGTACAAACCAGCAGAGGCATAAGTGTGTGCCGGATTCATCCCAGTTCCGGTATTACCGTCACCAAAATCCCATGTATAAGAAAGTGCACCCGGTGCAGTACTTGTAGAAGTAGAACCAGTAAACCATACAGTTGTACTTACACTATCAGGGTAAGCTGTGAAGTCCGCATTACAGTTTGAAACTGCATTTGATACGTATACTGAATCACAGAAAGTAGCAGAACATCCAAGTGTAGAATCAACTACAGTTAAACATACTACATAAGTTCCGTTCATGCCGTAAACATGAGAGGTATCAGCTTGTCCGATATCCAATGAGTTACTGACTGGTGATCCATCACCAAAATCCCAATAAAAGGCATCAGCACCACTTAAGGGCGTTGAGCTATTGAAAAAATGAATTTGACCGGCGACTCCGGCTCCGCTGCTAAAGTTAGCAACACACTGCCCAAACGACCATGTACTAATCGCAAGAGCTGCTAAAAGGGTTAATAATCTATTCATAATTAAGCGGTTTTAATTTCTATCTGACACCAAATATCTACCACTTAATTAATATGTACAACGAAGAATCTTAAAATCTTACGCGTTCAGCTATCCAAATGCTCGAATAATATCGTTGGCATTGGCATAAAGAACAAGAGATAGGATAAGCACAAAACCTACTATTTGAGCGTATTCCAGCACTTTTTGATTAGGCGGTCTTCCAGAAATTGCTTCATAGATCAAAAACATGACGTGTCCACCGTCTAATGCAGGGATAGGTAAAATATTCATGAAGGCCAAAATGATGGAAATGAATGCGGTAATTTCCCAGAAAGCTCGCCATTCCCATGTTGGAGGAAACAGATTCCCAAAGGTTCCAAATCCACCAACTGAAGAGACTCCTTTCTTGGTAGCCAGAAATTTCATACCACCTACGTATCCTTTCAAGGTAAATATGGCATGATCCCAGCCAGCCGGAATGGCCTCCAGAAAAGAATAAGATACGTGGGTAATTTTAAACTCATCGACAAGTGCTTTTGGTCCAATCCCAACTTTGCCATCGTCGTTTGTCGTAATACTTAAGCTTAATTCTTCTTCACCTCTCATTACCGTGAAATCCATTTTTTTACCCTTATTCGCTTGGATACTATCTGTAATTGCCTGGAAGAATGGTGTTGCACCTCCATTAACTGCAAGGACTTTATCGCCTACTTGCAAACCTGCTTTTGCACCGGTTCCTTCTCCATCAGTAATTCCGATAAAGGGCTCTTGTCTCAATGCAAAGAATTCTCCTTTTTTAAAGGCCTGGAAATCGATATCCTCTGGTAATTCTATGTTTTGTATAGAGCCATCCTGATGACGAACCTTGAAATCCTTGGCGTTGTGCTGAAGGATTAGATTATTAATGTAATTACTCTTGCTGTCAGTGACTTCTTCCCCATCTATTTCCAAAATGATATCGCCATCCTGAAAACCGTATTTTTCAAATAAAGGCGGCACTTCATAGCCATGTGTCAGGTCGTTTGGTCTCAATTCATCTTTCCCCCAAACCCCAATAATCATAATATAAACCAGGATTCCCACAATAATATTTACGGTAACCCCACCTATCATAATGATCAGACGTTGCCAAACAGGCTTGGATCTAAACTCCCATGGTTGAGGCTCTTTTTCCATCTGTTCGGTGTCCATGCTCTCATCAATCATTCCGGAAATTTTCACATATCCACCTAAAGGAAGCCATCCAATACCGTATTCAGTGTCACCTTTCTTTGTTTTCCAAAGAGAAAACCAGGCATCAAAGAACAAGTAGAATTTCTCAACTCTTGTTTTGAAGAGTTTCGCCGGAATGAAATGTCCCAATTCGTGAAGCACAATTAAAAGAGATAAACTCAATAATAACTGTCCTGCTTTAATCCAAATTTCCATAAAGAGTAATTAATAAGAGTGCAAATGTACGAAAATGCATGACTGGAATAAATTACGTGTTTTACCGTAGTAACTGCTCTAAATTCAGGACGTAAATATGCTTAAAACTAAAGTTATGAGACAAATTTTAAGAGTGCTTAGTGTATGTGTGTTGTGTCAACTGTCGTTAAATGCCATGTCGCAGAATAATGAAGCCAAATTGGATGAAGGAGATTTAAGCATAAAAGATGGTGAAATATCGGTGAGAGAAGGCTTGTTGAAGAAACAAAAACTGAACAAGAAGGAGAAGGTCGATTTGACCATAGTAGACATTCCAATGCCGGATTACGACACTGATATAGATGGAACCGTTGTAAACGTGGAGATCAGGAATGCCGGGAATACAGAGAGCGTGCCTTGTGTGGCTTTGTTGGAGAACAATGAATTTGATTCGATTGAATCTGGTGAGGAAATGTCATATTATAAGGCAGCAGTTACGCTAATTCCATCTTTAAAACCGGGAGAAAGCATGCGTATTCAGTTGAAAATTCCTAATTACTGGATTTACGATCCGAACTGTGAAATGCGCATTACTTTGGACGCCCTCAATCAGATTCCGGAGAAGAATAAGAAGAACAATGTTCAGGAATTTGCGGAGTACGGTTAAATCAAAGTTTGCACATAAGCGCGCGTTTCCGCATCCAGCCTAACAAGTTCATCGATAGTAGTTGCCTGACTTCCGGTAAAATGAGTCATGGCTTTTTCGTTGTAGTTGGCAATGTCGAGGAATTGAATTTTTTCTTCCAGAAAGGCCTGCACAGTAACTTCATTGGCTGCATTTAAAACGCAGGGCATGCCGTTAGAAGAACTCATAGCGTCAAAAGCCAATTGAAGGTTTTTAAAAGTCTGCTTATCGGGTTGTTCAAAGGTCAAATTTGGAAAATCTGCAAAATTAAAGCGTGGGAAATCAGATTCAAATCTGTCGGGATAACTCAAAGCAAACTGAATGGGTAGCTTCATATCTGGCAAGCCCATTTGAGATTTGATGCTCCCGTCTTCAAATTGAACCAAAGAGTGCAAAATAGACTGTGGATGCACAATCACATCTATCTGCTCCGGCTTCAAACCAAACAACCATTTGGCTTCAATCACCTCTAAACCTTTGTTCATCAAACTGGCTGAGTCGATGGTGATTTTAGCGCCCATATCCCAATTGGGATGATTAAGTGCCTGGGCTTTGGTCACAGATTTCAGATCATCAATGGTTTTACCTCTAAACGGTCCGCCGGAAGCTGTCAGGTAAATCTTCTCAATTTTATTGTGAAACTCCCCAACGATACACTGAAAAATAGCGGAGTGTTCTGAGTCCACCGGATAAATGTTAACGCCTTTTTCTTTGGCACGTTTGGTGACCAGTTCACCGGCCACAACCAGAGTTTCCTTGTTGGCCAGTGCAATATTCTTGCTTGCTTCAATCGCACTCATGGTAGGTTCGAGCCCGGCAAAACCAACCAAAGCTGTCAACACAATGTCAATATCATCCATTTGCACCACCTGACATAAAGCTTCTTTTCCGGTAAATACTTTAATGTCTTCTTCCCAAAGCGCAGATTGAACCTCTTCAAACTTACTTTCATCAGCTATTACAACTGTATTGGGTTGGTACTTTTTGGCTTGCTCTATCAATAAAGAGGCATTGGAGTTGGCCGTTAATACAAGCAGTTCAAATTTGTCTGTATGTGCTTCAAGTACTTCCAGGGCTTGTGTTCCAATTGAACCTGTAGAGCCTAAAATGGCCAATCCTCTTTTATCCATATTACAAAGTTATAAGAATCGGCATGGCAGGTATTGAAAGAAGAGCTTAACTTTTTTTAACATCCTTTAAGTTCCTTTTAACAGTGATAGAGAAAGCCTTACCGTAGATTTGAACTGTGCACAAGACGATTTATTCACTTTAAATTATTAGAACATGAAAAAGAATATACTTAAAATAAGCGCCATTCTCGGGTTGTGCATGGTGGCATTTGTTGGAATCGCTCAGGCTCAAGGTTCGGATGATGACAATAAGAAAAAGAAGAAAACCAAAATTGAGAAGAAGATTGAGGTAGAAGAAGAAAATGGTGAAACCACTGTAACAATCACAACCATTAAGAATGGCAAGAAAAGCGTTGAGAAATTAACTGGTGATGAAGCCAAAGATTTCGTTAAAGATCATACCGTTCATGCCAACGGAAAAGGTGAAGATATTGAGATTAAAATCGATATGAGCCACTGTAATTCTTTGTCCCACGAAGAAGGCGTTACAAGCAAAACAGTAGAAGTGAGTGACACTAACGGAGAGAAAGTAGTGAGAGTTGTTACTGTTAAAGATGGTGAAGAGAAGATAGAAGAATACCGTGGAGAAGAAGCGGAAAAGTATCTTGAAGAACAACACCATCATAGAGGTCACATGACCAAAGAATTCAAGTTCGACTTTAGTGATATGGAAGGCATGGATGAAGAGGCTATTCAAAAGAAAGTAGAAGAAATGATGTCGAAAATGGGCAATTCCTACACTTTTGATTTTGATTCGTCAGGATATGGGGAAGGTAAGGCTGATGTGAGAATATTTATGGATGGAGAAGACATGCCGGATGACATCAAAGAGATGCTTGAAGAGATGGATATTGATGTTCAAAAGCTCATTGAAGAAGCCAAAGGTGACAGTAAAAGACGTGTTATGGTAACAACTATGGTAATGGTTGAAGATGTTGAGAACGAAGAAGGTGAAGAAGCTTTGGAGTTGGATGCATTTGAATTATACCCTAATCCAAGTGAAGGCCAATTAAGAGTTAAGTTCGATACTGGCAACGACAAAGAAGCCATTGTTACTGTAAGAGATTTAAATGGTAAAGAAGTCTACAAAAACACAGTAGAAGGTTCTACCAATTATGAGTTAACCATAGATCTTGGTTCGGAAGCATCCGGTACTTATATCGTAACGGTTGACCAAAATGATAAGCGCAAGAGCAAAAAGCTAATTCTCAAATAGTTAATTTAGTTAGTCCTAATTTAGCAACAATCAAAATCCCGTTTCAAGAAATTGAGACGGGATTTTTGTATATATAAACCGTGTGTTTTTAGGATCAATCCCGGTTCGCAGGAGAATATCGGGCTACAGCCAGAAAATTGACCAATCTCATGAAGGTTTTCGTATTTTTGAATCAAATCAAAGCGCATGATCAACATTCAGAATTACGTTAATGGGAACCTGCAGGCACCAAAGTCAGGTGAATATATCGACAATGTGAATCCCTCAATTGGAGAAGTTTATAGCAAGATTCCACGTTCAGGTAAGGAAGATGTTGAAGAAGCTGTTATTGCGGCTGAAGAAGGTTTCAAGGTTTGGTCTAATATGACCAAGCAAGACCGTTCCAACATCATGCTGAAAATTGCCGATTTAATTGAGGCCAATCATGATAAACTGGCAAGAGCAGAGTCTATGGACAATGGAAAGCCCTTAAAATTGGCCGAGCATGTGGACATTCCAAGAGCCGCATCAAATTTCAGGTTTTTTGCCACTTCCATTTTGCATTTTTCGTCTGAGTCTCACGACATGGACGGACAGCACATCAACTATACTTTGAGAAAACCAATAGGCGTGGTAGGCTGTATTTCTCCATGGAATTTGCCTTTGTATCTGTTCACCTGGAAGATAGCGCCGGCGTTGGCAACGGGAAACGCAGTCATTGCTAAACCTTCGGAAATAACACCAATGACCGCTTATTTGCTGTCTGAATTATGTATTGAAGCCGGATTGCCAAAAGGTGTTTTAAATATTCTTCACGGATTGGGTGGAGAAGTGGGCGCTGCGATGACAGAGCATCCAAAGATTAAAGCCATTTCATTTACGGGTGGAACCTCAACAGGTGCTCATATTGCGAAAGTGGCTGCTCCCATGTTTAAGAAATTGTCTCTGGAATTAGGGGGAAAGAATCCAAACATCATTTTCGACGACTGTGATTTTGATTTGGCCCTGTCAACCACCATGCGTTCATCATTTGCCAATCAGGGACAAATTTGTCTGTGTGGTTCCAGAATATTTGTACAACGTGGCATTTATGAGAAATTCAAAACGGCCTTTGTTGAGAAAACACAACGTGCCAAGGTGAGCTTCCCATTAGATCCGGAGGCAAAACTGGGAGCGGTTGTATCGGAAGATCATATGAATAAGGTCTTGTCTTACGTTGATTTGGCAAAAGAAGAAGGTGGTACTGTGTTGTGTGGAGGAAAACGTAAGGTATTGGATGGCGAATATGCCAATGGATACTATATTGAACCAACAGTTATTGAAGGTTTGGATTACACCTGTAGAACGAATACCGAAGAGATTTTTGGTCCGGTTGTGACAATTACGCCATTTGATACGGAAGAAGAGGTGCTGAAAATGGCTAACTCTGTAGACTATGGTTTGGCATCAACTGTTTGGACACAGGATATTACAAAAGCCCATCGTGTTGCTGCTAAAATTGAATCGGGAATAGTGTGGATTAACTGTTGGTTGGTAAGAGATTTGAGAACACCATTTGGAGGCGTTAAGAATTCTGGTGTTGGACGAGAAGGAGGTTTGGAAGCACTTAGATTCTTTACGGAGCCAAAGAACGTTTGCGTGAGCCTATAGGCATAATGCTTATGTTGAAGCTATGCGAAAGCATAAAAAAAGCGCCCCGGTACCGAGACGCTTCCATATTTCTAATTCAGATTTATTCTAGTTCATCATCCAAAGGATTGTCTGTAATTTGCATGCCGTTCTTTCTGGCAAACTCACCCTGAGCAGCAATAAAAGCATCTTCAGCTTCACCAACACCATCATACAATGTTTCATAAAGCTCGTTGTACTCTGCTTCTTCCTCTTCAGTATATTCTTCTTTCTGCTCTATCTCGAATAATCTTTTGGTCTTAGCCAGATACTCTTTGTAGTGTTGGATACAAACAACCAATGCGCTTTGCATCTTTTCTCCTCCAGAGTAAGGGCTGTTTTTATCAAGAATGTCAAGGATATCATCACATTCAGCTACACCTTCATCGGCAAGCTTCATCAATTCATCTGGCTCTTCAGTTTTGTCCATTTCAATAAAAATTTTCAAAACACGACCCTGTAGGCCAACCAGACCATCATTAAAAGATGTCACATCATCTGCCTCCCCATCCTCAAATGTTTGGGCATCATCTTCCATCTCTTCAATTTTCTCTTCTTTGGTCTTCTCTCCGCAGGAACTTAATATCAATGCGGACAGCATAAATAAGGCAAGTAGTTTTTTCATCATTTAAATTTTTATCTAAATGTAGAAAAAAAAGGACGAATTCTATATCAAGAGAATATGACTATTCTTCCAGAACTTTGTTTCCGTTCGTAAAAAACCACGCGAATTTTTTGTTAAACCACGCTTCAAATTGATAATACCTTTCAATTAAATAACTCATTGCTCAAATGTTTTCGCCAGATAGTGAATCTGATCGGTTCGTAAAATCAACAGCAACTAATTACCAGGCAGTAAGTGGTAGGGCGGTACTATTATAACCCGTAGAAGTAACTTTTATTGTGTAGGTAGATCGTATTGATCTGATAGAAAGTCACTAAAAGGGCTTAAATTGGCCTTGGCCTGAAGCTCCTCATATCTCTGATGAAACTCCCATTCGCCATTAGCAGAATTTAAGTACCAAATTCGGTAATTATCAAATCTTGAAAGTGCCTTAAGTTCCTCCTCATTTAAACTTTCACCATTAAAATATTTGTCTCTAACATCATTGATGCTGATGGGTAAAACTTTAGAAGTCTTACCTTCTTTAATGGATTGCGCAATATCTTTCCAAGATTTGTCCACGAAACAAAAATATAAACTCAAGTGGGTTCTTGGCAATGATTCGTCGAAAATGTATTAACAAAATGCTGTGAAGATCAGATGACTGAGTGAACGGTTAGTTGTTCAACAAATATTCCATGTCTTTGATGAGACGACTCACCTCCGCAAACTCAGTGCCCTTGTAGTAACCTCTGATTCGTTTATTCTTGTCTACCAAAACGAATTGGTTGGTATGGATGAAGTCGCTTTCTCCATCGCCCTTACCTTTAACAGCAGCAGGCTTTAACACGAAATATGATTTGCGGGCCAGACTGTATAGCTCGTCTTTATCACCGGTTAAGAAGTACCACTTGCCATCAATGGCACCATGCTCTTCAGCGTAAGCCTTCATTACCGAAACACTGTCTCTCTCCGGCCAAACCGTGTGAGACAAAATCACCACATCATCATTGTCTTTAAATGCCGCCTGAACGCGCTCCATTTGCTTGGTCATAGCCGGACAAATTCCACCACAAGTCGTGAAGAAATAGTCGGCGACATAAATTTTCCCCTCAGTAATAGACTGGTTCACTTCCTGTCTATTCTGATCTAAGAAGGTAAAATCGCTTATGAAATGCTCAGTTGTTGAGTGTAAAAGAGATGGGTCTACCAAAGATTTATCTACCAAACTGGCGGGAGTATATACATCTGGTTTGGCTTCTATTTCCTCTTTGGCTTTCTCCTTCTTTGCTTCATTGTCCGCAATCATTTTGAAGCCAATGAAAGAGCTCACTAAGAAAATTAGTGCTACCAGACCAACGGTATACATCCAGGTGTTCTTTTTCACACCCCAAATTTACATCAAACTGTCCTATTCGTTGTTAATAATTCGATATAATTCGTCAAGATTAGGCGTTAAAATAATCTCGATACGTCTGTTCTTGGCTTTATCATCACTAACAGGAAGGAATTCGCTACGTCCGCTAGCTGATAAAATCTTAGGGTCCATCGAAGAATTGTCCAACATAATCTCAACAACAGAAGTAGATCTCAATACAGATAATTCCCAGTTGTTATGAGGGAAATTGCTTGAATTTAACTTGTCGGTATCTGTATGACCTTCAACAACCACTTCCATATCCTTTTGATCTTCCAGTACTTTCGCAAGTTTAATCAGGGCATCTTTCCCTTCTGTACCTACTTTAGTACTTCCTGAAGCAAATAAGAGCTTGGCTTCCATCTTCACGTAAACCTTTCCATTACGTTCCTCAACCGTTAAACCTTTGTCTTTAAATCCAAGTAAGGCGGCAGCCACTTTGTCTTTAAGGGCGTTAACCGTTTCATCTTTCTTACGCAAAAGTTCTTCAAGCTCGTTTACACGTGCTACTTTCTCTGCCAACTCAGCTTTTTGCTTATTGAGGTCAGCTTCCAATAACTTCAATCTGTCTTCTGTGGCTTTCAAATCAGCTTCCAGCTTTCTCAATTCATCTTCCTTCTGCTGAAGCTCAAGTTGCTTTAACTTAAGTTCCGTTGTTAAATTGGCATTTTGATTCTCTGCCATTTTTTGCAACCTCTCAATTTGATCCAACAAGGTTTGATTCACTTCATTTAACTTATCGTAACGTGTGGTTAAGTTGTTATAGGAATCTTCTTTGATTTTATTGTCTTTTCTAAGCTGATCTGTTTCGTCTTGCAACTTTTCGTGCTCAACTTCCAGATCTTTGAGCTTTTTAATGGCTGATTCAGAGTCGTCCTTATACTTAGCCAGTTCTTCATCACAGGATTTATACTTGGCTTCTAACTCTTCATATTTTTTGGCAGGAACACAGGCGCTTAAAACAGTGGCACCAATAAAACCTGCAAGCAGTTGTTTCTTTTTTATCATGATAGTCCTTTTTAGGGGCATCTACAAATGTCGCGCCTAAAAGCGAATTCACCTAAACTTTGAAACCCAAATTATGCACATTTCGTTATTAATACTAATGGATTTCTATACTGATACACAATGGTTTCTAAAACCAAGCTTTGATTTTGAAATGAAGCAATATCAGTATCTGGCTATAGATCAGAAGGTCACACAAGACCTGAATCACACAAAATTATGGCCCTGGCACGACTACCTTTCGGAGACAATTGACTTGATGGGAGCTTTCAGAAAAAGTGCAGAAAATCAGAAAAACTCGTGGAAAAAAGCCCTGAGTCATGTCGATTTGAAAAACTCTGCCCTTTTTTATCAGTCCAGCCAATTCGATAATAACATAGATGAGGTACATCAGATCATTGATTTTGTGTATCCAAGATTATCTGTTCTGCAGGGCAGGATGCAGGAGACCAAAGCTGACCTGATAACGAATATTGAGGTGAGGCACGTTGGATTATTTGCAAGTCGGATTCATATTGGCTTTTTGGCTGTTGAGCATATGTCAGGCCTCCGCTTATACGATTACTATTTACCCGGAATTGCCCATAGACACGAGCGTTTGGATTTGAATTATCTGGACACGGTAGATTCTGAATTACCCATGCCAAAACTCATCAAGCATGTTTATCAGATCTCTCCGGGACCGTACAAACAATTTTGGCATGTTACAGGTACCAATGAGCTGCCTCTTAAAGAAAGTTTAGAACCGATTGTGAGTTCACATATGGTTGGTATAATCAGACAGGCAAGCTAACATGTACACTCTTCTATGACTATGACCTTTTCCAGGTCCAATTCAATCATTAGATCCCCGATTAGTTTATCAAAAAGATCTTCATCTATTTCTTCTCCATCTTCTATTTCGTAGTTGTCCTGTTTCTCAAAGTAGGTATTGATCTTTTCCTGAGTTTCTTGTAGTTTTTCAAAAATGCGCTTGTTTTTGTCACTTAGCTTGTGGGCAAAAATCTGATAAGAGCAGAGGTACCCCGAAAAGGCATAGGATTTTACGGGTGGTTTCTGAATCCATTTCAAATCCTTGGAATCAAGGTGGTTCCACAAACCAACAGCATAGGTGTAATCTATCACATCATTGACTTTGATCGATTTGATGTCTGAAATCCTAATGGAATCTATATGACTTAACGAGAAGATGAAACTTTTTTCACCGTCGCTCGACCAACTGGGAACAAATTCATACTTGATTCTTTGCTTAGCGTATTTAAGTTGATCCGGGTTTCCATAGTTCCTCAAGCCACCTCCCAATGCCCGAATCAGGTAAGATGTATTGTCAGCAGAATCCATATCAATTCCATAAACCGTAATGTAGGTATAAGCTTCAATCTCTTTTCCTGAATTGGTTTCTATGTCAAAGCTCACATGGTAGCCATTGTATTCCGCAGAAGCTTTACTGCAAAAGAGCAACACTGCGATTCCTATTAGTATTTGTTTTATCATATCAACGAAGGTAGCTGTTTTGCGAAACGGGTATGACAGGAATTATTATTGGTCCCCGGTTTTGCTATTATTCGCGAAGAACTCCAGAAACAGGCTCAAAGCTACGGGTGAACCTATGAACCAAACCACTGACTCAACAGATCCTCCAGATAAAGGTTTTGCCCGATTTATGGCTCGGTGATTGTTGTTTTTCAGGCAATTACCAAAACCAATAAATATGAAAACTAAAAAAACAAAGAAGGCAGATCTGGAGCACAAAAGAGCCGTGTTGTTCCCCATCGGATTAGCAGTGGCTGCCACCATTACATTAACGGCTTTCGAGTGGGTTCAGGTGGAAGCCAGAACTTTTCACGATAGGTCCGAGAAGGACAGTGAAATGGCTTTCGATCCTGTTTATAAGGAAGAACAACCAAAAGAGAAAGAAGTAATTGATGTGCAGCCAAAACCTAAAAAGTTTAAGCAAAATCAAAACGACAATCAGGACCATGATGTGCAGGCAAACGTGATTGCCAATGCAGAAACGGAAGAAACCAGCAACCCTGAAGAGGCTAATGATATGGAAATGATCGATCCGGGTGCAGAATTGGCGGGATTGATATTGGACATGGAAGTAAACCAGATATTACTTTGACTGTGGATGAATTTAAACTGACTGAACCAGCTAAATACAAAGGCGGGTTTGAAGCCATGTACGCCTTTCTGGGAAAAAACATCACTTACCCACGAGAAGCAAAGATGCGCGGTAAAAAAGGCAAAATATTCGTGGAGTTTATTGTGGATACAGAAGGAAATGTTGGTTCCGTTAAGGTTCTGGGAGATCCGTTTGATCAGTCTTGCGCACGAGAAGCCGTATCGGCCGTTCAAAAAATGCCTCAATGGATTCCGGGTGAGCAGTACGGTAAAAAAGTGAATGTCAGGTTCAGAATCCCTGTCGACTTTAGACTGGAATAGGGTTGTTGTATCCATCAGTCGGGACGTACTTTTAAGCGAGTACGTCTTTTTTTTGTAATTTGTTGGGCTATTTGCAAGCTGCATGTCTACCGAGAATACAAATACGACCATGTCACGTCCTACTGAGAACTCTGCCGGGACTCTGGATCAGTATAAAGAGGACATTAATTTGTTGAGCGAAATCGGTCAGACATTAACCTCTTCCCTTGATATTGAAGACGTTTTTGAGAACACTTATAAAAAGGTCAATGAATTGATGGACGCCAATGTATTCCTAATAGGTTTACTGGATGAAGCCAATAAGGACATTGTATTCAGATATATCATTGAAGAAGGAGAGAGATTACCAGAAGCCAGACAAAGTCTGGAAGACAAGGAACGATTAGGAATTTGGGTGGCCAACAATAAGAAGGAAGCCATTGTGCTCGATATGGAAGTGGACTATCCTAAGTACACAGGACAGGTAGCCAGTCAGCCAAAAGTTGGAAAACAACCTGAGTCGGTCATATACATGCCCATAATGGATGGAGATTCTTTACTGGGGATTTTTTCGGTACAGAGTTTCACACAGAATGCATATACCGATTATCACGTCAATATTCTCAGGAACATTGGAGTTTATATGGGCATTGCGGTAAAAAATGCCTCTAACTACAGAAACATTGAATCCCAGGTTGAGAAGCGAACTGCCCAACTTGAAGCTCAAAAACAGGCATTACAAAAGGCGCATAAGGACACCAACATTCTCAATGCCATCGGGCAGCAACTCATTTCCACTTTAGACATAGAGGAAGTGTTTAGCAGTTTGCACGAAAACGTTAATCGCCTCATGGATGCAGCTTGTTTCGGAATCCGTTTGTACGATCCGGAAAGAGCCGTCATTGATTATAAATACGAATACGAGAGGGGAGAACGCCATCCACCTGGTCAGGTTTCCATGGATACATCTAATAACTATTCTGTTTGGTGTGTAGAGAATAAAGAAGCCATTTTCATCAATGATAACTCCACCGAGTATGTCAAGTATGTTGATGAAGTACACGTGGTAACAGGAGACTTTCCTTACTCACTCATCTTTCAGCCTTTACTTAAGGGAGAAGAGATTTTGGGTGTAATTACAGTGCAGAGTTTTGAGAAAAATGCGTTTACCCAAAGGCATTTAGATATTCTGAATACCCTGGCATCTTATACGGTTATCGCGCTTAGCAATGCCACAGTATATGAAACCATGGAGCACAAAGTCTCTGAAAGAACGCTCGAGTTGGAAAAGCAATCCAAAGATGTAATCCTGCTCAGTGAAATGGGACAAAAAATAACGGCTCATTTGTCTGTTGAGAAAATTATTGAAGAGATCAACACCAATATCAATCAGGTAATGCCTGTGGAAAGTATGGGCGTTGGACTCGTAGACAAAGAACAGAACATCATAGAATTCCCGGGTTATATAGAGAAGGGTGAGATTTTGGAAGGTGCCCGATATAATTTGGCAGATAATCAGTACTTATCTGTGAAGTGCTTTAATTCGGGAGAGTCCATTTTAATCAACGATTATTTTGGTGAATATATGTCCGATTCCGACCTGGATACGGACACGAAGGGGGATTCAACCAACTCAATTATCTATTTGCCTTTGTCTGTGAAGGATCAGAAATTGGGAGTGATCACTGTTCAGAGTTTCAAAACCAATGCTTATACCAATTACCACATGAATTTCCTGAAAAACCTGGGGGTTTTTGTAGGGATCGCATTAGAGAATGCTCAGTTGTACAGTGGACTGGAGGATTTGGTAGAAGAGAGAACCTCAGAGGTTGTCAAACAAAAAGAAGAAATTGAGCAAACACATAAGAATGCACAGTTGTTAAACAATATTGGGAAAGAGCTGATCTCGACGGTTGATCTCAAAAGCATTTTTGATGGTTTGCACCACAATATTGGTCAGTTAATGGACGCTACCATATTTGGTATCAGGCTTTATAACAAAGACCGCAATGTAATTTCCTACAAATATGAAATCGAAAACGGAGAGCTTCAGGCCGAAGATGTTGAGGTGCCTATGAGTGCTGACAACAACTATTCGGTATGGTGTGTTAAGAACAGAACTCCGATTTTCATCAACGACAATTCCACTGAGTACGTTCGTTATGTGGATGAAGTGCATGTGGTTCAGGGAGAATTTCCTTATTCACTCATCTTTCAACCTTTAATCAAAGGAGATGAAGTTCTGGGTGTTATTACGGTTCAGAGTTATGAGAAAGACGCATATACCAAATACCATTTAAGCATTCTTGAAGCTTTGGCATCTTACTCGGTAATTGCCCTGAACAATGCCAGCATGATTGAGGAGCTGGAAGAACGCGTTCAGCATAGGACAAGCATGATCACTGAACAAAAGGAGATCATTGAGGAGAAGAACAAGAACATCACAGATAGCATCAAATACGCTCAAAGAATTCAAAAGGCGATTTTGCCAGACATGGAGAAAATCAAACATTCTTTTGAAGATGCCTTCGTTATTTTTCAGCCAAAGGATATTGTGAGTGGGGATTTTTACTGGTTCGAAGAGCTTGAGAATAAAGTTCTTTTTGCCGTTGTAGACTGTACCGGACATGGCGTTCCAGGAGCATTCATGAGTCTGATTGGTAGCAATGCGCTCAAAAAGATTGTCATTGAACAAGGCGTGAATACGCCCGGGAAAATTCTCGATTTGTTAGATGAATCTGTCTCAGAAACCCTCTCCCAAAACGTGCAGCATGGTACTGTTAAAGATGGTATGGACCTAGCATTGTGTGCTTTCGATAAAGAGACCAAGGTTCTGGAATTTGCAGGAGCATTCAATCCGCTTTGGATTATCCGGGATGGTGAGTTGATAGAGTTTAAAGGTGACAAACGAGCCATTGGTTTATCCGATTCCTTCAATTCGTCCAATTTCACAACTCAGGTGATTAAGTTGGAGCACGGAGATCAGTTGTTCATGACTTCAGATGGTTTTGCAGATCAATTTGGTGGACCTAACAACAAGAAACTAAAGATCAAACGCTTCAAGCAAATGATTAATACAGCCACTTCATCCATGGAGCAGAAAGGAAACAAACTTCTTCAGGAATTCGTCAATTGGAAAGGTGATTTTGAGCAATTGGATGACGTATGTGTGATTGGTGTTCGCATCTAATTCTCTGATCAAAAATTCAGTCTACCTTTGTAGAATAATTACAGAACTTGTACAGCAGTGGAAGACGGTATTAGAATCAATAAATTTTTAAGTGAGATTGGCTATTGCTCCAGACGTGAAGCTGATAAATTGGTGGAGCAGGGAAGGGTGTCCGTTAATGGTGTTGAACCGAAAATTGGTCAGAAAGTAACGTATCAGGATCGGGTGCATGTTGATGGCGAATTGGTATCTAAACCAGATGAAAACCCAACTTACATTGCTTTCAATAAGCCAAAAGGCATAGTGTGTACAACCGATACGGAGAATGAGAAGGACAATATCATCGACTTTATCCGTTTCCACAAACGAATATTCCCTATTGGTAGATTGGATAAACTTAGCGAAGGGCTGATTTTCCTTACCAGTGATGGTGATATCGTCAATAAGATTTTGAGAGCGCACAACAAGCATGAAAAGGAGTATCATGTAACTGTCGACAAACCCATCACCCCTGGTTTCATTAAAAAAATGGGCAATGGTGTTCCGATTTTAGGAAAAACCACCAAAAAGTGTGAGATCAAATCCAGGGGTAAGTTTGAGTTTACGATTATCCTGACTCAGGGACTCAACCGTCAGATTCGTCGAATGTGTGAGTTTTTTGGCTATAAAGTCACCAAACTAAAACGTGTTCGCATCATGAATGTGAAACTGGATGTACCAGTTGGTCAATGGAGAGATTTAACAGAAGAAGAGCTCAGTGAAATCAAAAAAGCGGTTGGTAAATCCTCTAAAATTTCCAAAGCTAAAAAGCCGGCAAAGAAAGGACCAGGTTTGTCTAAGAACCCAAAAGCCAATTCAGGCAAGAAATTTGGTGCAGATAGAAAGTCCAAGGGAACTTTTAAGAAGAAAAAAAGTGCAGCCGGAGGAAGAGGTCGAGGGCGTAGGTAAACTCTGTCCATATGGAATAAACTCGTATTTAGCATCTACATGTCAATGAAGTGGAGTGTCATATCTTTTATGCTTGTATCATTTACCCAGATAGTATTTGGTCAAACTTCAAATGAATTTGTACTCAGGAAGTCCGCAGGAAACTACCACCTTACCGTAACTTCAAAAATTGGCTACTATGGTCCCGGGCTTGCTCAGGTCGATTATTTTGCCGGCCACTATGCAGACAATGCTTATCAAAAGGTTTTAAGTAAAACAAAAGATGAGCATTTGGAAGTAAAAACTTTTGGTGCTTCAGATCTTTGCGTTCAGTATAGCGGTATTCTGGGGAAAGATTCAGACCATGGCAAGAAACTTAAGTTTACAGAAGAGTATGAGCTGGAGGTGTTTGATGTTGCGGTCAACTGGGATCTCATTGACAGCATTTATCCCTACGATAAAGACGCCGGACTCTATCAGGAATATACCAAACCCAATAAACCTTTTATAGACCTGGGCAATCCTGAACTTAGACGTTTCTCTGATTCTATTTGGAAAAGCTCGGAGAATATTCTGGATTATGCTGAAAGATGCTATGAATTTGTGGCCCGTCATTTTAGTTATGGAGATCCTTTAACTGGTTTTCATCCTCTTAGCACAATTATGGAAAATGGTGGAGGCGACTGCGGCAATCTTTGTTCAATCTGGATCAGTTTATTGAGGATGAAAGGCATTCCGGCACGTCATATTGTTGGCAACCGACCAGATGAATCTTTGCATGTATGGGCAGAATTTTACCTGCAAAACTATGGGTGGATTCCGGTAGACGTGACTTACAAACAGAGTGATCCCGAAGGCAATTATTTTGGCGATATCAAATTCGAAAACAACGGATTTGTGATCCATAGAGGAATTGGCCAAACCGTCACCAAACAAAAAGGCATAGCTCGAGTGGCCTCACTTCAGACCTATTCATATGAGGCGGAGTACACCAAAGAATCCACTTCAGAAGTCGTTGTTTCAAGAAAAATTACAGCTGTCAGGGAATGACCTTTTTGTGGTTACACCTTTAATCTAAATCCGAAAACCGGAAGATTACCCTGCATAAAATCAAGATCTTCTGCTCTTTTAAAGCCCAGCCTTTCATACATCCCCCAGGCCAGCTTCATGGAGTTGGTTGTGTGAATAACCATGGTTTCAGATTGGCTATTCCTGCCTTTATCTATGCAGAATTCTGTGAGTAACTTCCCCAGACCAAGTCCTCTTGTTTCAGGGTCAACACCCAACAATCTAAAGCCGCAGGCATTCTCTTCCTGAGTGGCAGTTCCTCCGGAACCATAATCTTTCATGTCTTTAAAATAGACAACTGCACCTCCAATGTGTCCTTGTTCGGAAACGGCTACCAACAATTCAATATTTGGATTTTTTGTCAGTGCACCCACATTTCTAAGCATGTCGTAGTACTCAGGTTGTTCTTCAATTTTTGGAAACCCGTTTAATGCCGAATAGACCTGTACAAGAAGTTCTCCAACTCGAGGAAATTCCTCTTCATACGCATTTCTCACACTGTAGTTCAAGTACTTTTTGAGTACGGCTTTTTCCATCGATTGATTGTTGAGTTTCTCGTTGACTTCTTTCAACTTGAGCAAAAAACCATCATCCTTCTTCCCAAACAGAATTTCCAGTTCATTTTGAATCAGTTTCCAGACGATTTCCAGTTTCGCATGAATCTCTCTTCCTTTCCGACTTAATTGAATGAGTTTAGAACGCTGATCTGTCGGGTTTGAGACAATGGTGAGGTACTTGACGTTTTCCATTTCGCGAACCACATTCTTAACAGTTATTCTGCTGTAAGATATTTTTTCAGTGATTTCCATCACAGTTAATGCCCTCTTGGAGTGCAGCAAAACGTGATAGATGGGAAACCAACTCGACTTGAATTCAACATCAATATTGGCGTAGATGTGATCACCTTCGACTTGAAGTTTTTCATAGATCCGTCTCATTTGGGAGCCAACCGATAGGTATCCAAGTGCTTCTAAATTCATATGAATAAATGTTTGTTTCTCAAAAATACGAAAGTACTTTCATAAACAAGTGTTTCATGATGAATTTCTGTATTTGTATCGTCTTTCTAGCTACTTGTTAAGCAGATCAATTGCTTTTTGGAGAACAGGGTCGTTACCGGAAACAATGTCCTTGACGGTATAGTTAACCTCATATTCCGGATAGATACCATAGCCAACAAATTCTTTGCCATCAGGATAGGAATCGCGTTTAAAGGTGACTTGTCCATAACCACCACCAGGTAAGTCGAACTCAGTAGAGTTTCCTGTACTACCTGCAGTCTTTCCACCAACCTTCAAGCCTCTTTTGGCATTGTCAAAGGCCACACAAAAATCTTGTCATTTATGATGACGGCTTAAAATTTAAAATCAGGAATGGGAGATGATACATCAACCAGAGCGCCATTCGGATCTTTTAGAAGTAATCGTCTTTGTCCGTAAAATGTGTCACTTGGTTCGCTCAAAATCTCAAAATTTTCTTTGCTGGCAATCTCAAATACTTCATCGGCACTGTCCACCACAAAAGTGATGTAGAAACCATTTGCCTGCGTTTGAAATTCTGCAGGAACCATGCCATTGTTTTGGTCAATGATTCCCAGTTCAAGCTGCTTGTCTTTAGATGCCAGATGGATGAACCAATCGCTGTCGAAATCAACATTGAAATCAAAAAGTTTCACATAAAAATCTCTGCTCTCCGGGAGTTTGGTAGAACAAATGTTGGTCATGAGTCTGTTGATTGTTTTCATTTATTGCTTTAGAATTTTTACCGATTTATGCTCAATATCTTTAATGTAATATACACCAGCGGCATACTTTGAGAGGTTGATTTTAGCCGTTTTCGTTTCGAAATAATAGGAGTCAAGTAGCTTTCCCGAAACATCCAATACGTCAATTTGACCAATGTTTTGGTGTTCTGATCTAAGTGTGATGAAATCTGATGTAGGGTTTGGAAAAACCTGCCAGACCTCTTCAGAATTTTCAATATGGTTTACGGATGTAATGCCCGGTATGGAGACTTTCAATAGTGTCACACTATTAGGCTTCATGTTTAACGAGATATTTCCGGAATTGAAGTTAATGCTTTGCCCAAGAATTTCCTGGTTGCCCTGAATCATTGCAATGGCACTGGCCTGATTTTCTCCCGCTAAAAGCAAGGAATCGTAGGTAAACTGATCATTGTTGGTACTGTCATCAATTAAATAGGAAATACCTGAATAATTTCCATTATATCCTTGTATGGAAACTTCAATTTGATGTGTTATAGACTGAATGCTATCAAAGTAACTGTATACCGGAATGGCATCATTGATTGCCTGATTCAATGGCGATGAATTGGGGATGGTGGACACCCCGGCATATATAGCTTCCAAAACTGATAAGTCATTTGCACTGATGTCAATATAGCCAGTGGCATCTAAATCAAGTACGCTAAACTGACCCTGGAAAAGTGTATGATTTAAAGCTTCTACAATGGGAGGAGGTGCATAATTCGACATTAAAACGATCAAAGTATCATTGACGATAGAACTTTCATGGACCAATGGAACACTGGATTGGCTTTTTACTTTTGTACCCTTCAATTCGGATGCCAGAGAAACAACGTTAAAAAAGGGTTTGCGGATGCTCCCATAAGTCAATAAACCGTAATCCGCATGAAATTCATTTGCTGAACTTGAAAAATCCTGCCAGGCTGCAATGACGTCAGACGTCAGAGATGTATTTTTTAACGCTATGGTGTTTTTTGCCGCAAAAGCATAATGTAGATCAGTGTCTCTTACTGCTGAAGGCGCATTCCATTCACTCACAAACAATTCCGGAGAATTGAGCCCCATTAAATTGTATTTGTTTTCAATAAAATCGATGGCATTTTGATGCGTTTCTACTGTTAAATTAAAATTGTGCCATGAAAGGAAATCCAGTGGTTTATTCCATGCGTCTGCCGAATCAATAAGATGAGCTATGAGTGACAATTCACCATTTGAGGAGTTGATGTGTCCAAACGGAGCAGAGTAGGTGATGTTATTTGCCCAGTGATTGGTGGCGGGGCCACCAACAGGAATCAGGGCATTTACGTTTTTAATGGCGTCATAACTGTGCTGAAACAATTCAAAATATTCTTCCTGCGTTCCGGTCCATGAGCCAAGATCTGGTTCATTCCAGATTTCAAAGTATGCATTTGAGATGCCATACGTATTTACAATTCTGTTTGTGACTGCCTCTACCATATTATCCCAATCAACATAGTTTGCCGGAGGTTTGGTGTTTAAAACAAACCAGCCTGGTGTTTGAGCAGGAGAACCGTCTGATGAGCTACTGAGCCAGGCAGGCATCTTTTCCAGAATGAAAATCACCTTGTCGGTTTTGTTGGAAATGTCCTGAATTATTGAGCTTACGTTGTCCAGATAGCTCAATGTTCCATTTAGATCTGTGGAATTATTAAGTGCACTTTCGATGATGTGCAATCTTATTGTATTCAGATGGTCGCCATTACTCAGGAAGTCGGTTTGTGCTTCAGTAGTTTTTGGGACGTAAAAAACACCATATTCATATTTCTTTCCCAGGTTTCCCTTCAAAGAGTCGGGGTATACTGTAATTGTATTCTGGGAAAATGTGATTTGCTGTATCAGTAAGAGTGTGAGGAGTGTTTTGAGCTTGGTCTTCATGTAAATCAGTCGATAGATTCACAACCAAAATAAGGTTTTTTGTACACTAATTTCAAAACAAAAAGGGAGATTTCTCTCCCCTTCGTTTTTGAAAAAATCAGTTAGTTAACAGAATGCAGTCCCATCTTGTTTCCTTCAGAATCCAGGAACAGGGCAAAAAAGCCACTTTCGTCTGCGTGAGGTGTTTTGGGAACGATGATCTGACCGCCGTTTTCCTCAACCCGGTCTAACACAATTTGAAGATCGTCTCCGCCATTTAAATAAACGGTCACTCCATCGGTGGATGGTTGAGAACCTTCTCCTTTCATGATGACGCCAGTCACCATTTGTCCTTCGAACGGAAACACGCCAATTTCCAAGCCAGACATTTCCATGGTTTCTATATGAATGTCTAAGATGGATTGGTAGAAGTTGGCGGCTCTTGACATGTCGGTAGCCGGGATTTCGAAAATGGAGATGTGGGTGTTCATGTTTTCTGTTTTTTGATGTGTGTTTGAATCGTTCTTTTGTCCTTCTGTATCTGACTCCTTTTTATCGTTGCAGGCAACAAAATTCAAGGTGAGTAGAGCCAGAGAAAGACCCAGTATGCTTCTTTTCATATGTCTCAATTAAAATGTTGAGACAAAGCTATAGTGCCCTTAAGAAGGGAAATTGTAAAAATGCGACAAGGACTTATTTATAGAACAGGGTGGACAGTGCCATATTTTCATTTCCCAAAAAGTCCTTAGGTGTAATGCCGGTAAATTCTTTAAAATCTTTGATGAAATGCGCCTGATCGAAATAATCGCTTTCGTAAGCTATGTTGGTAAGGTTTTCCTGATTGTCAAGCATCATTTTTAAAGCGGTTTGTAAGCGAATGACTTTACTGAGCTGCTTGGGGCTGATGCCAATTTGCTTTCTGAAATTTCTTTCAAGGTGTCTTCTTTTTGAAGGGGAATCTTTTAGAATGGCATTAATAGACGTGCTGCCATTTGTAGAGACGAGAGTTTCAACAGTCGTTTTTACCACATGCTCTATGGTAGAGTTTTCATTGAGTTTGTCCAGAAGGAAATGTTCAGTGATTTTGATACGCTCTTCTGTCGATTCGGCTTCTATGATGTTTTTCTTCAACTCTTCTCCGTTTTCAAAGAGTTCTTCAATGGGAACTTCAATATCCACCAGATCTTCTAAGGGACTGCTCACAAAATTTGCAAATCCGTGCGGGTAAAAGCAGATTGCAAACGAGTCTACATCTCCGGTGGGTTCTATGTAATAAGATTTTGTTCTTTGTCCCATCACTACTGCATTGGGATTAAAGATGAAATCAGTTTCCGAAACGTACCTTTTGATGTTGTCTTTAAAATTAAAGGTCATTTCAATACAACCATCCGGAATGATCTTCTGCTTTTCAT
Source organism: Parvicellaceae bacterium (assembly GCA_965230535.1). Taxonomy (GTDB): domain Bacteria; phylum Bacteroidota; class Bacteroidia; order Flavobacteriales_D; family JAUILH01; genus JAUILH01. The sequence continues at coordinate 400,566 of OZ246009.1, forward strand.
TATTGGGATCAAAAGGCACTTCCAATGTCCAGTAGAATTTAACTATGGCTGCCAGGTCGGGGTGTGGTTGATAGGTTTGGTAGTTCATTTGTCGTAAGTTGTTTGTGAGTCATATCTTTTAGGAGTTTCTCCCTTTGTGGGTGAATATATTGAATTTTCATCCAATCTCATTCGGAACTCATCTAGCATGTTTTCATACGCTTCCCTGCTAAAGCTCAATCTTTCAATACCAGAAAACCAGTCGATACTTTTTCCAATCTCTTCAGGTGTTTGGGCATCAGAATCTTCAAGACCAAATCTGTTCCAGTGAATGAGGTTTTTGTCAGCCTCAACTTCCACCATAATCAGGGTGCACCATAGGTCCAGATCTTCGGAACACATTAAAATGGGCAGTTTGGTTTTTTGCCCATCGTTAGGAATAACCCTGTCCCAAACCACTTTTCTTTCATTTTCGTCTGTCAACCAATTTAGCAAGGAAGGTACAATCCCTTTTTTGAGATCAGGACGGACTTCCATGATCATATCTTCCAGAGACCGGCCATCTATCTCGATATGATAGAAATTTTTACCACTAAAAGGGTTGAGGTATGTTCGTGTGGCTATTTTGTTCATGTACCACAGCAATATACAGAATAGTAAGCACTAAATTTTCTTCATGACCTGAACTATGGCTGTACACCTTTCTTCAAAAGAGCGTTGTTCTACTGGCAGTACAACAGATTTGAATAAATCCATCAGGCTATTTGAGTGTTCTGCCGACACTTTATTTACCACGTCAAAGTGTGTGAACTTTGCCCAAAGAAGGGCTTTAAGTTGAGATTCACTTTTGTCCAACATCTTCATCTCCACCAGTAAATCTTTATCCGTGTAATGAATCAGTTTCGTTTTTACCATCACGGTTTCAAGCATGTAGGCTGGCTTAAAGTAGGCTATTTGATTGCTGCTAACCACCCAGGCTTTTCCCTGATTTTTCTTAATATCGAAGACATTCAGATCGTAGTTTTCCAGTATCTGATCTTCTCTAACGTTGAGAAAGTAATCTATGTACTTTGAGTTGTTTAAGTGGTGGAAAGGATCGCAATCCTGAAATCGGACTTTGATGGGACTTGTCATTTCTTTTATCATACTTCTTAGTTTGGAGATACCAATCGGTATCTGTGTGGTTAAATTTTTTTATGTTTCTATGTTTTTAATGATATTCTCGTCAATGTAGTTCATGGTGCTTTCCAGAAAGGATCCGTCATTGTGGGTAAAAGCCAGGAGTGAAGATCCTTCAATTAGGGAAAGTATGAGTGCTGCAGTTTGCTTTGTATTGGTGTCCTTTTTCAATTCTTTGGTTTCGATTCCTTCATTCAGGATTGCAATGAGTCCGGTGAGAAACCTCTCCGATAAATTTTGCGCTTTCTCAAACAACAAAGGGTTATTGAATTTGGCATCTACGCCTACGCGGAGCATGGGGCAACCCCCAATGTCTTTAACCAAATTGTAGTACGCTCTGTGATAACCAGTGATGATGTAGAGCTTTTTTAAACTACTTTCTTCAGCCTTCAACAGTCTGAACAAGGGATGAATGGCCATACTTATGTTCAGTTCAAAAGCCTGGATGGCCAGATCTTCCTTGTTTTTGAAATTACAGTAAATGGCACCTTTTGTTAAACCAGTAGCCTCCGTCAAATGCGAGAGGCTGGTGCCTATATAACCTTGCATATTGAAAATGGGAGCCACCGTTTTCAGAATATATGCAGATGTATCGTCGCTATTTGGTTTCAAAGTACCAGTATTTTACCCTAAAGATAGTAAAATACCGATTGGTATGTAGCTGATCTTAATTCAGGTTAAACGGCTGCAATTGATGGCGATTTACTGATATGTTATTGAATATGTGACTTTGAGTATCATAGATTTTGGCATCTATCGTGAGTTCATTGGCAAGCCAACTGTTCAGTTTGGAACGTAATTCATTGGTCTTCATGTCCAGATAGAACGAAAGCACTTGTGTGTGAAGGTCATTTGTTCGCCACATTTTTGTGAAATCCTTAGTGTACCTGCCAATTAAGCTGTAAAAATCATCTAAGCCTTGCAAGCCGGTATAAGTTTGATGTTCGATGGCATCAATTAACAGCCGATTCTCGTTGGATAAAACGAAGGTGATGTTTCTAATTCTTTTTACTTCAATCAGCGCGCTGATTTCTTCTATTAGGCTCATATCAAACGGAATCGAATTTCCAAGTGATGTCACGTAGTAATTGTCCTGATCAAAATTATTGTTGACCAGGGTTTCCATGTTGTCCGTTGGACAAACAAAATACAAGTGTCCCTGAAGCTCCTCCACAGTTTAAGGATTGTATGGGAAAGAGGAGTGGTGCAGGTCAATCTTTAATGCGCCCTCTACAAGCTTATAGCCGAAAGTATATTCAACTTTTGCTTCATTATTGTCTGGATCCGTGAAAAAATAGTTACCCATAGCGATTGCACGATTTTCTTCCAAAATGATTGCTGCATTTTCGAATCGGACTTTGGTCCAGGGATTAATTGCAAACCCGCCATCTTCTGTACATGCACGATCTTCTCCGGCAATGAAATAGGACAAGGCCTCTGCCTTTGTAGGTCTGAATTGTTCCACTTTACATTTAGTTGGCTTAAAAGCTACCGAACCAGCTTCAAACGAATACAGTTCGTCCAGAAAACCATTGGCGAATGTTTCGCATTCAGATCTTTGGTCTTTAAGCGAGCCAATTTTTACTACACCAGCTCCCCACTTATTTTGAGCTTCTAATACTTGTTCTTTTGAGATCATTTTCTTTTCTATTTAATGTTAAATTTGATTTGCTATTGTATTGGGTAAGCCCTTTGAACCGGCCAGTTATCCAGATAACCTTTTTCCCATTTTCCTGAAGATAGTTCTGTTTCTGTGGCCAGACATGCATCCAAATCTGAACTGATTTGAGCTTCATCCATTTCCTGTCCGATGAAAACAATTTCATTTTTTCTGTCCCCGAAGGAACTGTCCCAATTACTCTCAATTTGCTGTTGGTTTTCGATGAACCCAATGTAGTTGGTACGTTGTTCAAAAGGCATGCTCGACCACCAAACGCCTGCACTATCTGCTCTAAGAGAGCCGCCGGCCTGTCCCCATATCAGGGCCTGATCCGGACGAGAGGCCAGCCAAAACAGTCCCTTACTCCGTAGGATGGTATGTGGGAATTTCCCTTGCACATATTCCCAGAATCTATCAGGATCAAATGGCTTTTTAGTTCTATATACAAACGAGCTGATGCCGTATTCGTCGGTTTCTGGCGTGTGTTCCTCTTTTTCCAGTTCCTTTTGCCACCCTGCGCTTTGTTCAGCTTCTTCAAAATCAAAAAGCCCGGTGTTTAGGATGTTCTTCGGAGCCACTTTTCCAAAAGTTGATTCTATGATTTTTGCGGAAGGATTGAGTTTCTTTATTGATGATTTTAGTACACCCAGATGATCAGGAGAAACCAGATCGGTTTTGTTGAGAATTATAACGTTGGCAAATTCAACCTGATCAGTTAACAAGTTGACAATTGTTCTGTAATCATCCTCCATGTCGGTAAGGTCTCTGTCAATCAGTGTTTCAGGACTTCCAAAATCTTTAAAGAAATTGAAAGCATCCACCACTGTTACCATGGTATCTATATAGCTGAAGCGAGATAGGTCAATGTTGCTTTCTTCATCTACGAAAGAAAACGTTTGGGCTACAGGAACAGGTTCACTTATTCCGGTGCTCTCGATAAGCAGATAATCAAATCGATTTTCTTTGGCCAGTCGTTCTACTTCAAGCATCAAATCTTCCCGAAGAGTGCAGCAAATACAGCCATTGCTCATTTCCACAAGTTTCTCTTCAGTTCTGGATAGGGTGTTTTCATTCTTCACCAGATCAGCATCCACATTAACCTCACTCATGTCGTTTACAATAACGGCTACTTTAAGTCCTTCCCTGTTGTTGAGGATGTGATTTAGAAGCGTTGTTTTACCGGCACCCAGAAATCCACTCAGGACGGTTACCGGAAGTTTTATATTTGCAACCATGTTGCAAATATAAAACGAAATAAACAACTTATCCTACCAAATGCTTAAGAATGTGAAAAATGAATGTTGAGAGTTTTGTGAATTGACTAAAGTGGGAGTCAGTGGTTGGTAATTTGTTTTCTCAATGACTAAAAATCTAAATAGTCATTCTCCCATTCTTCATCTAAAAATGGAGGTAAGTACTTATCAGTAATTTCCCAATTTGGAGTTGTTTCAAAGACAAAGAACCCCCCAATTTGTTCTTTCCAATATGGCAGGTTTTCCCCATATTGAGCTTTTATTAATATTGCAAGGCCTGCAATAGCTTGAATAGTGCTCCACAATGTAGCCCTAGGAAATTCATCCTCTCTATCATGCTTAACCGCATTGTAGTTATCGTACCATTCAATGCTCTTAGTTGGTTTTGATCCATCCCAACTTTTAAATGGTTCTAACTTATCTTCTAATGGATAATAACCTAAACTAACAGTGTATTCCTTTAGTTTTAGTTTATCGCATAGTTTTATATAGTCATTTGTACTATATCGTTTTTTTTCATCATAGGATCGTGATACGGATTTAATAATTCCCTTCAATTGTGCCTCAACTTCTGTGCAAGTTAAGATTAAAAGATTCCTAATACTGTGACCAAATACTTTGTAGTTAATCCTATTCGGTTGTACTGTTTGAAACAATAATGTTAAGTGATGAGATAGGACAGAAAGTTGGTTTATTGAGGAAATCAGTTCTTGACTATTGCATGGTAGAAATTCTCTATATCCTCTAACCTCTTTTTCCAGTTCTTCAACATTTGGTCCCATAGAGAACCCTTTTTTTAAGTTGATTATAGGTCTATGGATTCTAGCATAGTATTTTCCTGGTAGGAAAGAGGCCTCTTTTAGATAAGATGTTCTTTTTAGGTTTGGAAAAGTGGAATGATGTTGGTCTTTAGAAAAAATGGCGTCCAGTAAGTCCTCATTTTCTTCTAGTTCAAACAGAATTTGGTCAGAGGATGTAAGGTTTTTTTTGATGTAATACCCTTCTCTTATTTCATTTATATGTAAATTCTTAACCTTATTATTTTCTACCAAAAATAGGTCGACCGGGTATTTTTCATCTCTTAATGTAGAGATTAAGTAATATATCTGAATCATAGTGCTCTATTGATCAACGTAATTAATTCTTTTATTCGGAATTCACATATAAAGTACTGATTTTGTCTTCTAATTGTCAAGTGATGTAAGAAACATGCTCGACTGGTTTTATGGGGGCAGGTGAATAAAAACAAAAGAGCGAGAATTCTCATTCTCGCTCTTTTGTTTTTGTGGGCCCACCTGGGCTCGAACCAGGGACTTTCTGATTATGAGTCAGATACTCTAACCAACTGAGTTATAGGCCCAAGTTAAATCTGGTTTAACTTTTAAGGACTGCAAATGTATCTTTCCAAAGCATATTTTGCAAGTTTTATAGTAATTTTCGGCAGTGAAAAATGAGAGAACAGAGCATATCATCTTTGATTTGGGAGGCGTTTTGCTCAATATAAACTATGAGGCGAGTATCCGGGCCTTTCAGTCCATTGGGATCCCGAATTTTCAGGATTTGTACACGCAGGCTCAGCAGTCGAGTTTGTTTGATGACTTTGAGGTTGGTAAGATCTCGAATGCTGAGTTCAGAGATGGTTTGAGAGCTTTTTCCGGAGTGGAAATGTCTGACCAGCAAATTGATGAAGCATGGAATGCCATGTTGTTGGATTTTCCACCTGAGAGACTAAAATTTCTTCACGAAATTTCTAAGGAATACAGAACTTTCCTGCTAAGTAATACCAACTCTATTCACGTAAGTTCTTTTGAAGGTCAAATGAAAGAAGAAGGCATTTTAGAGTCATTTCTGAGCGCCTTTGAAAGACATTATTATTCGTCGTCAATAAACAGAAGAAAACCTCACCCGGAGACTTTTCTATGGGTATGCGAACAACATCAGCTTGAGCCGTCTAAGACTTTATTTATCGACGATTCTATTCAACATGTTGAAGGTGCCAAAGAAGCTGGTCTGCAAGCTGTTTATCTTGACACTTCAAAGGAAGATGTGATTCAATTATTGAGGTGCGTCCTGGCATAACTCAACAAGTACACCATTGGTGGATTTAGGATGCAGGAAAGCAATGATCTTATTGTCGGCACCAGCCTTGGCTGTTTTATGAATCATGGTAAATCCTTCACCTTCAAGACGCTTAATCTCCGCCTCAATGTCCGTTACATCAAATGCTAAATGGTGAACACCTTCTCCTTTTTTATCAATGAATTTTTTGATGGGACTGTCGTCGTGAGTCCCTTCCAAAAGCTCAATTTTGGTTTCGCCAACCTGGAAAAAAGAAGTAATGACGCCTTCGCTTTCCACAGCTTCCTCCTTGTAAGGTTCAACACCTAACAGGGCTGTAAATAGCTTATTACTCTCTTCAATGTTCTTAACGGCAATACCAATATGTTCAATCTTGTTCATCATAGTTTATCTCAAAAAAAAGCCATCTCTCATTGTGAAAGATGGCTTCAATATGTTTAGCGACAGTTCTTACTTCTTTAGGAACTTATCGTTTTTGTTATCATAGTTTAAGTAGTAAGCTCCTTTTGTAAGGTTACTACAATCAATGCTCTCGTCATAACCCTTCTTAACCAAGTTACCGTATGCATCATAAATCTCGTATCTGGTCTTTCCAGAGAAGGTAATGCTCTTACCAACTTTCTTAGGCTCAAAAGTAACTGGTGTAATGGTTGTACTTAAAGACTTAGGTTGAGATGAATTTGCTTTCTTAGTGTGGTCAATTTGCTTTACTCTCACTTTAACAGTTCCGCTATGCAACGGTACTTTAAACTGGTAATCGTGTTTTTGCTGAGTACCTTCACCATCAACTTCACCAACAGGGATCCATTTGTTCCAGTTGTAAATTTCAATGATAAATGGAAGCTTTCCTGTTTCACCAGTAGTAGACCACTGAACAGTACCATCTTCTCCGATAGTCAAGCCTTCGTATTTACATGTAGAAGTAGGCTTTAAAGACTCAGCATTCAAAACTTTAGGTGTACAATCACTTCCGTGCTCAATAACCACTGTCACAGGATCACCAATCTGAAGACCCAGTTTAGCAAAGTCAATTTCATAAGCACTCGAGCTGATCTCATCAGAGGTTACCTTATCGTTTACAGTGACTTTATCAGTACAAAATCCAACCCCACCGTCTTTAAATGGGTTCTGAACGAATAGGTTTTTACCTTGATAATGCCCCTCTAAGATGAGTCTCTTTTGAGCACCAACGACCCCTGTAGCAAGGGTTAGCAGTCCTATGATTAATAATTTTTTCATGCAAATAACATCTTTAGCCCTTTCAGACTTGAGCGCAATATTAATAGCTATTTTGTAATTATCAAAGATATTTTCAATAAAAATACACTCTAATTCTGAAAAAAATGTCGATAAATCGTCAAAATTCAAAGACTAAACAAAATTGAAACTGCTTTGTTTGCATAATAGTTTTTTTAATTATAATCTTGCAAACCTTATTATAAATATGTACATTCAAAGTTCTTGAGTATACATAAAGTTTAAACTGTTTTTCATGAAGAAATTTTTGAAGTATTCGACCTTAATAATTGCAAGTAGCATGATGCTTGCGTCCTGTGGAGGAGATAAAGAAGATAAAGGAGAGGAAAAGGAAGAAGGTGGGAAAAGCGACTCTACTGAAACGACCAAACCTAACAATGGTGGAGATTTAGGCAATGTAAAAGCCGGTGCGGGAGATGTGCAATTAGGTGGGGTTATTCACCTGGCAGATGATGAAGCTTACTCAAGCTTGTTTCCAATGGCCATTGAGGATTTGATTTCATCTCAGGTAGCCACACAGATTTACGATGGCTTGCTTAAGTTCAATCCTAATACACTGGAGTTGGAAGGTGCGATTGCTGAGTCGTATGAAGTAACAGACGATAACAAGGTCTTTACATTTAAATTAAGACAAGGTGTGAAATTCCATGACAATTCATGTTTTGAAGGTGGAAAGGGCAGAGAGTTAACTGCTGCAGATTTTAAATATACTTTTGAGTTGATGTGTGCCGGAGACAATGATCTGGCGAAATCTAACTATGAAGCTATCTTTAAAGAAGATGTGGTTGGTGCAGATGAGTACAATCAGGGAGCTGCCGATGAAGTGGCCGGCTTTAAAGTGATCGACGATTATACTTTCCAAATTGAATTAAAGAACCCACAGTTTAGCTTCTTATACAAGTTGGCTCAAGCCCCTACGTCTGTTATCGCTAAAGAAGCGTATGAGGCTTATGGTGCTGAGATCACTGTTGGAACAGGACCATTCGTGTTCCATTCAAAAGATGCATCTGGTTTGGTATTGGCTAAGAATCCGAATTACTTCCTTAAAGATGAAGCGGGCAATCAGTTGCCTTATCTGGATTCAGTTTACTTCCACTATGTAGATAGCAAACCAGAGCAGGTTGATATGTTTGAATCAGGTAAATTAACTGTTTTAAGAGGTTTGCCTGCTGATAAAGTATCTGAGATCATTCAGGAGAAAATTGACGAATACCAGTTTGATGGTGAGCCACCATTGAAGATGTTTGAGTTAAAACCTGAATTAGCGTCACAGTATTATGAATTCAACATGACAAGAAGTCACTTTAAAGATGTGAGAGTAAGACAAGCTTTCAATTATGCCATCGACAGATCTAAGGTGATTGAGAACGCATTAAAAGGTCAGGCAAACAAAAATGGAGATTACGGAATCACACCACCGGTGAAGATTATCAAGGATTACCCATTCGATAGCCTGCAGAATTACGGGTATTCATACGATCCTGAAAAAGCAAAAGCTTTGATGGCAGAAGCTGGCTATCCTGGCGGAGAAGGTTTCCCAATTCTTATGCTTGAGATTAATAGCGGAGGAAATATGCACAACAAAGTGGCTAAGGAAGTGGTGAAGCAGTTAGAATCTGTTTTGGGCATCCATGTGAATCAGGAAGTGGTACCATTCGCTAAGAAATTGGAAGATTCAAAGTATGCTAAGGCAGATATGTTTAGATCGGCTTGGGTTGCGGATTATCCGGATCCAGAGACTTTCCTGACAAACTGTTACGGTAAATATGTTCCAAATAGCTTGGAAGAGCCATCTCACCCAAATACAATGAGATATAAGAACGCAGATTTCGATAAGTACTTTGAAGCTGGGTTAGCGGCTGACAATATTGAGGAGAGATACGAAAACTTCTACATGGCAGAAAAAATCATGATGGAAGACCCTCCAATTATCCCACTATGGTATACTGAGGATTACAAGTTGTACTACTCTTATGTACGTAACTACTCTCCTAATGCATTGTCTTACCTGGATTTGTCTCAGGTGTTCCTGAAGCATTACACAAAAGAAGAGTACCTGGAAACGCATTAAAATCCTATTTAATTAAGGTGGAAATGGAGCGCAGAAATGTCGCTCCATTTTTTTTGGCACGGCATTTGATGTACTCTTTTCAGAACACTAAAAACTGAATACGATGATTGATATAAAGAAACAATATAGAGAGGCCAAAAAGTTAGCTAAGAACTTAATGCAGTCAGGAATGATTGGTGCTTACCTAAAACAATTGGCAGTTGTTGAAGCTCTACAATTACAGCTTCAGCCTAGCAAATAAAACTTAATTAACATCCTGAATATTAAAACCCCGACACTCGAATAAGATCAGGTCGTCGGGGTTTTTTGTATCTTGTAGTGAATGATACTACAGGGGAAGCACCAATCTTACGAACTCCTCAGCCTACTCTCCAAAGGCAAGTATTCCTGGACATATACCGGGAAATCAGAAAGCAATCAAACCATTTTTGTAAAGAGATTTAATGCCAATAGTGGCTCTGCTGCACTCTTCGGCTTTGTGCAGGAATCTCAATTCTCATTTGATCATCCCAACCTTTTAGGACCATCCGAACTCATTAGGAAGGAGAATGCCCTGTTTCAGGTAAGGCCGTTTGTTGAAGGACTAACTCTGGATAAGGTTCTTCAGGATCGCAAACAAAGAAGACGCCTGAAGAATGAGCATATTGATGCCATCTTTAAAGATATCTTAAATGCCTGTGGTGCCATGCATAGAGAAGGTGTGATTCATCGTGATATTAAACCGGCGAATATTCTATTAAAAGATTTGGAATCAGGAGTTTTTAGAGCCATTCTCCTGGATTATGGTCAGGCCAAAATTGTTGGTAAAGCAGATCCAAGAAGCTGTCCGTTTACCATGGTATATTCATCTCCTGAACAGGTACTTAAGATTGGGCCGCTTGTCAATGAAGATTCCGATTTATTCAGTCTGGGCGTGGTCATGTCTGAACTTTTGTCCGGAAAATCACCTTATTCTGTGAACCATCCGGCAGCTTTATTGAATCTTCAGATGAGTGGTGAGCTTCAAAATTTGTCATCTATCTCGTCAAAATGGCAGAGAATCATCAGTAAGATGTGTGTGAAACCTGATTTTCCCATTCCTCCAAATCAAATGGGCTCAAAAGAGTTAAAGGAACGATTGAGGGCAGCGAAAGGCAAACGTTATAGCAGTGTAGAAGAACTGCTCAATGAATCCTAAATGATTTTATTTTCAGAAATATTTGAAAATTGAGAAAGTTTGTTTATGTTTGTTGTATGGAACTGGAAAAAGCACAGGAAAAATTCATCAATGCATGGGGTGGTTTAGGCAGTAGTTGGGGGATCAATAAGACGATGGCTCAAATTCATGCTTTGATGTTGATCAGTTCTAAACCTCTTACGACAGATGACATCATGGACCGCCTAAAAATCTCCAGAGGGAATGCCAATATGAATGTACGTGCTTTGATTGATTGGGGGCTTGTTGAGAAGATCAGTGTGACGGGTGAACGAAAGGAATTTTTTGAAGCAGAGAAGGACATATGGGAAGTGGCCAGAAGAGTAGCTCGCGAAAGAAGAAAACGTGAAATCGAACCTGTGAGACGATTGTTAGAGGATTTTGAAAGCGTTGAGGGCGGTGATCAGGAAGAGCTGGAAACATTTAAGAAAGTAACAGCAGACATAGACCAGTTTGTGGAGAAAGGAGATGGTATGCTCGACAAGTTTGTACGTTCCGACGAGCACTGGTTCTACAAGACTTTGGTGAAAATGATGAAGTAAAAAAATTTAAACACAAACTTTCAATATTTTTTGAAAATATGAAACAAAACGATAACTGTTCAAATCGTCTTAATGTTCGAGTGGGATAAAGGCGTGTTTGGTTCAACTAAAAGCGAAAAATCATGAAAAAGATAATCATATTCGGAGGTACAGGTTTTCTTGGACTGGGTCTTGCCAAGTCACTGAGGCTGCATAATTACAAACCCATTCTGGTGTCTCGACATCAACCCAAGAGCGATTTGGGTTTCACATGGTACCATTGGACCGGAAGAGATTTGGAAGATTGGCAATACGAACTGGAAGGCGCCTATGCCATTGTTAACCTATGTGGCCGTTCGGTAAACTGTATTAAAACACCAGATCATTGCGATGAAATTTTGAGATCTCGTGTGGAATCTACTGAGACCATTGGAAAAGCGCTCAAGACAATTCAAAATCCACCTCAGGTCTGGATTCAAATGTCAACGGCACATATTTACGGCGACCCTGAAGTCATGTGCACAGAGAGTTCTGCCTTTGGTTATGGTTTGGCACCCTATGTCGGCCAGAAATGGGAAGAAGCATTTGCCTGGTCTCTGCCTGCCAACATGCGTGGCCTTCGTCTCCGGACCAGCTTTGTGATTGGAAAGAACGGTGGTGCTCTGTCGACTCTCAAAAAGCTCGTCAGGCTCCGTTTGGGAGGAAAAGTTGGAAGTGGACAACAAGGTATGAGCTGGATTCATCAGGAGGATTTTAACAGACTTATCATGGAAGCCATTGAAAATAAATCTTATGAAGGTTGCTGTATCGTGAGTGCACCAAATCCGGTTTCACAAAAAGACTTCATGCAGAGTTTGCGAGATGCCATGAAGATTAGAATTGGCCTTCCTGCTCCAGAGTTGATGGTTAGAGTGGGGGCAAAACTATTCTTTAAAACAGACCCCGAACTGGTTCTTTACGGCAGATATGTTCGTTCAGAAAAACTTAAAAAATGGGGGTTTAAGTTCAAGTTCCCGGAACTAAAAGGTGCCCTGGTTGATCTTGCCGGCACAAGTTAACCGTGTAATTGGGAACCAATGTTCTCTTTGCGAATCAGGCGCATCAATTGAGCCCAATCATCTTTATCAGTCATACTCTTATTGATTCTCACACGTGTCTTCTTACCATCGGCAGAGATAAAGATTTTGTCACCATCAATAATGATGTCACTAAATTCTTTGAAGCGATAGGTTTTATGTGCAGAACCGAATAGGGAATAAATGGTGAAGGTATTCCCTTTAATCGAGAAGTATTTCTTCTGGAGATAAGAGAAACCAAGAAGCATACACATCAGGGCAGGAATGTAGTTGAGAATATTAACCTGAACTTTCATGAAATACGCTGCTACAAAAATGCCAATGCAGATTGTGCTAAGTATGATGAATAAATATGCCCAGGCTTTTCTATAACCTCCAATCATAATAACAAGTTGAATGACAAACATACGCATTCTGCGAAATGCCTACAATTTGAAGGCGTTTATTTGGTAATGAAGTCATCACAAAACAATGCGTAATTTAGTGCCTGATGTTAAGTCATGCTCAGAAAATAAAACAAGAAGCCCAAAGGTTGGGGTTTAGTCATTGCGGCATTGCCAGAGCAGAATTTCTCGAAGATGAAGCCAGACATTTGGAAGCCTGGTTAAAAAAAGGTCATCACGGAGAAATGCACTACATGGAGAATTATTTCGATCTTAGAACAGACCCTCGTCAGTTGATGGATGGAGCCCAGTCGGTGGTGAGTTTAATGTTGAACTATTACACACCGGAAAGGCAGGCAGACCCTGAAGCGCCAAAAATCTCTAAGTACGCTTATGGAAAGGATTACCATCATGTGATTAAGGCTAAATTGAGGGAGTTGATGCATTTTATTGAAGAGCTGATAGGGGAGGTGAACGGCAGAGGTTTTGTTGATTCGGCACCAGTCCTGGATAAAGCCTGGGCGAAACGCAGTGGTCTTGGATGGATTGGAAAACACAGTAATCTGATCAATAAGCAAAACGGTTCTTTCTTTTTTCTGGCAGAATTGATTTTGGATTGTACTTTGGATTATGATGAGCCGTTTGTGAGCGACCACTGTGGAACATGCACGGCATGTATAGATGCTTGTCCTACAGATGCCATTGTGGAGCCATTTGTGGTAGACGGAAGCAAGTGTATTTCTTACTTTACGATAGAATTGAAAGACGGCTTACCAAACGACATGGCAGGTAAATTTGAGAATTGGATGTTCGGTTGTGATATCTGCCAGAATGTATGCCCCTGGAATCGGTTTTCGTCCCCACATGAGGAAGACCACTTTAAACCTCATCCTGATTTACTGTCTATGACCAAACAAGACTGGTCGGAGCTGTCCAAAGAAACTTTTAATGAAGTATTCAGAAAATCTGCGGTTAAGCGAACCAAGTATTCCGGACTAATGAGAAACATCAATTTTCTGAATTCCCCGGAATAGGTTTTAATCTCTCAGTTTCAAGGTGTAATATTCGAATGTTTCAATAAGGTCATTATTCGCATCATTTGCTGTGCCAACATACATCAACTCAAGAGACTTTTTTTTGCGTTTTGTTATGGTAAACATGAGTGCCTTTCTTATGGTGTAGTCATTTTCCACTATTAGGGATAGTCGTTCATCATCTTGTGAAGCGTCCCAATAACGTTTGGTAATTATTCCGCTGAGCTCTTCCCAGGCTACCAGAGTCATGTTTGTTTCAAGTTCAAGAGACCATCTGGAATCAGCCGGGACACTCCCTTGTCTTAAAACCAGAACACCGTCGGTACTTTCTTCTGAGGTACTGATGACCTCCCCGTTCTTCATAACCTCCTGTCTGACATGGGTAATGTCATAAACTCCGGCAGTGTCATATTGGAAGTCTTTTTTTCGACATCCTGTCAATAAGAAAAAGGTAGTGGTTGATAATAAGATTAGATACTTCATGAAGTTTTATATTTCAGTTGAACCAATGAAAAAAGTAAGTGCAAGTGTCAGCCTAAGGTCGGAACGAAAATCTCTTAAACCTACTTCTGAGGTGGGCAAGTCTAACATGGAGGGGTCGTAAGACAGAGGAATTCTATCCCAACTATATCCACCACTAAAAACGGTTCCGTCCGAAAAATCGTAATACGTTAGGTCCGCTCCGGAACCTTTTTTGAATAGATAATCGACTTTCAGACTGATACCTAACACCTCTTCGATGATTGCACCAAACCTTGCTCCGGTAGAAAATTTTAAGGCGGTGGTGCTATATATGCCATTCAGAACACGTTCCTCCCCCAGGCTTTCCACACCATTTGAATAGATATAGCGACTTTCAATACTGGTTAACATCAAATTAAGGCCACCGCCAATTGAGAAAAAGTACATGTCTTCAGGAGAGGCCCAGCCTACACCAAAGAAATAGTTGCCTTCTCGTCTTTTAAAATCAAAACTTCTGGATTGATTGTATTTGAAATCAACACTTGATGAAGCTCGAGATTTGGTGTACCCCCAATCTAAAAAGGCAGGACCAATGACTGCTTGTATTCCAAACGAAAAGGCAGAGGAAAACCTGGGAGACTTAAGGTCTTCCATATAAGTGTCGGTGGCCTGAATAACCTGGTTGTATGATTCGGTAAACTGCTCAAAATCGTGATGTTTCATTTTAGAGAAGCCCAGCCCAATAGTAGGCCCCACCATGATAGGGAATTGAGCAAATGAGTATTGACTGATTAACAGTATTGAGATTAGAATGAACCTTTTCATAATAGTAATGCTTATTCGCCTAGATTGATGTTAAGTACAGCACTGACTCCGAAAGAGTTGAGTTTGAAGAACTCTCTTCTGGTAAAGTTGCTGTTGTGTTGATTGCGTAGATGAGGATTGAATCGCCAATAGGGCATAACTACGACCCCCACCGGAGCATCTTCTTCGGTGAGGTATATTCTCCCCAATAGCTTCATGCCCAAGCTTAGCTCGTTGCTTCTCGTATTTTTATTCCAATCTCCTTCGGGTTCTGACAAATCACGTCTCCGGAAACGACCAAATTCGAATCCGTATCCAAATTTAATGGTGGGCCACCCCGCAAAAACATTGATGGTAAATGCGTTGTTAGAGTACCGAATTTTAGAATAAACCTCACGGCCATTGGCATCTATTTTTGAGGCTTCAGAAGAAATTGTCCGACGGATGTAGAACATATCGACCCCGAAATTTTCCATGTTTACTCCATAGCCAATTACCAGACCCTTGAAAGTGTTGCCAAATTCATGAGGATCCTTAAGGTTTGTGACGTCCTGATCATTAAAATCATATTCAACAAATGAGACACCCTTACTCCAGTTGTAATGATTTGAGATGTTGTATCCGAGATAAAGTCCCATTTGGGATTTTGCCGGCATGCTCAAAGAGCATAAAAGAATAAAGAAAGCTGGTATTAGCTTCATGAAAACGACTTATAAAGTTTAGTCGCAAATGTATTTTAAATGAGGTGTGTGCCCTTTACGTTAAACAACGTAGTTTTTGATAGAGACAAAAAAGTTTAGTCCACAAAAAAGCCCCAACGACCTGATCTTATTCGAGTGCTGGGGCTTTATTAGCTTAAATGTAAATTATAGATTATTCAAGGATAAACTTGATAGGTAATTTAAATCTCTGACGAACCTTGGTTCCTGCTTGTTCAGCCGGAATCCACTTTGGTAAAGACTCAACAGCTTTAAGTGCCTGCTCATCGCATCCACCACCAATTCCCTTCAGAAGCTTAGTGCTGGTTACATTTCCATGTTCGTCTACAATGAACTCTACAAATACACGTCCCTGAATACCAGCTTTCTTGGCCATTTTAGGGTAAGTGATTTTGCTGTATAAGTACTTGTACATGCCTTCCATTCCACCTTCGAATTGTGCTTCCTGACTTGGGAAATCCAAAACCTTAACGGTCTTCTTCTTAGTCACAGGTGGCTTAATTACCGGAGGCTTAATGTCTGGTGGAACGATTGCAACCTTCTTCACCAAAGAATCATTTTTAGCTTCCACTGTTTTGTTAGCCGGAGGTGTTACAGGAGGTGTTACCTCAGGTTCTGGCTTTGGTGGCTCTGGTTGAGGCGGCTCAGGATCCTCCATTTTATATTCTGGTTCAAGATTAAGATCATCAGTATTGCCTTCCTCAGCCTGTAGTTTTTTGGCATCAACACTGATGAATTCAAGTGCTGCCAGACTTGTGGCTCCAGCCAAGGTCAATCCTACTAGCAGCAAAGCAGGTTTCCATCTTTCGATACTTGCTTTTTTTGATTTTTTCGCTTTCATCGTTTTAATGATTTTGGTTATGCCGGAAAAGTCACAAGTACCGTGCCTTTATTGGTCCAAAACCTTAAAGTGTATGAATGCTTGATTTAAGTGAAAATATATTTGAAGTATGTGCCTATTTGCTTGATTGTGAGAAAGGAAGTTTTACTCGTTTTCAACCTGATTTTTGAGTGCCAGGTTCATTTTTTTGAATAATCGGGTAAATTCTCCATCGATCCTTTTGGAGAAAAGAGGCACCAGTAATCCACTAAAATTCTCTCCATGGTGAAAGGTAGAAACCCCGTCTTCATGAGAGACAATTTTGAAGTAATGGTGTCCGTCAAATAATTTTGGAAGCAGTAGGCGACCCATCCATGACACAGATTTAATATCAGGATTACAAATTTGCACTTTGGGTTTGAAGGTCATTGTTTTCTCATTTTCTTGTTTGAGAACTACTTGGATTTTTTCGTTGCTTCTGAAGCTGCCTTTAATCTCCCGGATAAAAGGATTCCAGTTTGGATAATTGTTGGTGTCGCAGAGAATCTTCCAGACATCTTCCGCACTGGCATTGATTCGGATTGAAGTGTGAATGTTCTTTTTCATGCCGTAAAATTACTAGGCATAGAACCCGCTCCGTTTGATCTATATCAAGAAATCACTGAAGTCTTTTTCTGAGTCTGCTAAAAGTTTCCGGAGTCATACCCAGCATAGATGCCAGATACTGCTGAGGCACCTGAAGCAATAAATTTTTGTCCTGGATATATAGTTGTCGGAGCCTTTCTTCAGCATTTAACGACAGAAAGCCCAATACACGATCTTCCAGTTGGATGAAGCATTTGGCCAAAAGAAGTGCTTCCATTTCTTTCCATTGAGGAAATTGCTTTTTTAGCTGTTCATAGTCTTTTCTGCGAATAGTATAAAGTTCGCAATCTACCAGAGCTTCTATGTGCCATCTGGATCTGTGTTCAAATGTCCAACTCAGTATTTCGGTGATAAAGTACCCTGGTGAGGCTACCCACTGAGTAATTTCTTTGCCGTTGTGTTCGGTATATATTCTAAGGTAGCCAGAATGAATGAAGCTCAGTTTGTCGCAAACGGCTTCTTTCTTTGTGAAAAAGCTCCCTTTAGGAAGGTGTTCGTGTTTGAAGTGAGCAGAGAGTTCTTCCAGCTTACCCGCTTCTATTCCGAAAAATTGAGAAATATTTTGTTCAAGAGATTGCATGATAGTTTGGCCTACAAAAAAGCCCGTCCTGTATTTGGGACGGGCTTTTTCAGTTTTATATTGAGTTCTACTCTAACTCAAACTTCACAGGAAGTTTAAATCTTTGCTGAACTTTTGTTCCGGCTTGTTCCGCTGGAGTCCATTTTGGCAATGCTTTTACAGCGTTAATGGCCTGCTCATCACATCCACCTCCAATACCTTTCAGAAGTTTCACGTTTTTCACATTTCCATTTTCGTCTACAACGAACTCAACGAACACACGTCCTTGAATTCCAGCATTACGTGCCATTTTAGGGTATGTAATCTTGCTATACAAGAATTTATACATCCCTTCCATTCCACCTGGGAAAGTTGCTTCCTGACTTGGGAAGTCATAAATCTTCGCCTTTGGTGGTGGCGGTGGTGGCGGAGGCGGTGGTGGAGTTGGTGCATCCATTACAATGTTTGTAGTGGTTACCTCATCATCATCTTCCGCTTCTTCAGTATCTGTTGCCGGAGGGTCAACGGGGGGCGGTGGCTCCTCTGGTGGGGGCGGTGGCTCCTCTTCCTCTGGTGGCTCTTCGGGCGGTTCTTCCTCCTCGTAATCAGGCTCTAAATCATCATCGCTACTTTCTGCAACAGGCGGAATGTATGGTTCATTCTCAACCGTAATGTGCTCTAACGACAATAAAGTAAATGCCCCAGCCAAACTCAATCCAAGCAAACTTAAAACGAAACGGTATCGTTCTAAATTAGCTTTTGGGTTTTTCTTTGGTTCCATTTATTCTATTGGTTTTGTTTGGTGCTTTTACTGAAGATTCAGCTTAAGCGTTCGTTAAAATTAATAAAAAAACATCTCTATCTGTATATGGAGTCAGCATAAATTATTCTGAAGAATATACTTCCACAAATCACCCCTGCACAATTTGCTACTAAATCCAATACTTCTGTTGATCTACTTGCAAAAATCATGCCTTGTAACAATTCAAGGATTGATCCAAGCAGAATTCCTGCAATAACTACAATTTTTACGCTATTCGCCTTTAAATGTTTCCACTTGGTTTGTTTATTGAGTGAAGTCAACCAAAGATGTACTAAAATGGCAAACAGCATAAAATGCCCGAATTTATCTACAGACCATATTTCCCATAAGTTGCTATCCGGAATGTCGTCGGAATGAATGCCATACATCAACAACACAATTCCTAACCAGATAACGGCCTGTACAAAATGACGGGCTTGGCTCATTAACCAATCAGAGCTTGATAAGCTTCTGCGTCAAGTAATCCTTGTAGTTCAGATTCGTCAGACATCTCAATCTTGATCATCCAACCGTCTCCAAAAGGATCTTCATTCACTTTTTCAGGATTCGTTTCCAATTCAGCATTAAACTCCGAAACTTTTCCGCTCAAAGGCATGAAAAGGTCAGATACTGTTTTAACCGCTTCAATTGTCCCAAAAACTTCTTCGTTCGCAAGGTCTTCTCCTTCGGTTTCAATCTCAACATATACAATGTCTCCTAGCTCACTCTGAGCGTAGTCCGTAATACCTACAATCGCCACATTTCCGTCAATCTTGACCCATTCGTGATCTTTTGTGTATTTAAGTTCAGCTGGTACGTTCATTTTTGTAAAAATTAGTCCTCAAAAATAAGATTTTTGTTGACTTTATTGAGCTAAAGTGAATCTTAATGCTAAACCAGCGTTGGTATTTGCAGTAGGGAAGGTTGTGGATACAAACGGATTGGTAACCACTTTGTCGAAATAGAACCTCAAATTCAAGCTTTTACTTAAGGCATAATCAGCAGCAGCTTTAATAGACATGGTACGCTGACCTGAAGTAATCTGGTTCTGATCTTCAATGATTTTTCTAATGATTGTTCTATTAGATCTGATAGATAAATCGAGTCTTAAATTCAAGTCACTTTCTTTAGTATCACCTCCAATTTTGAACGGGAATGGAACTTTAGAGAATTTATATCCTGTACCAATCACAATCTCATTACCAAGAATTTCAGTTACCTGATTGTTGGCCAAACTTAAGGCCATATTTCTGTCTTTCTTGATTTCGAACTTGGTGATTAAACCGTTAGACTGACCTTTAGACTTCAGTTTCCAGGTGGCGTCAAATCCAATCAATGGACTCAATTGCTCTGTGATAGTTACAGTGGTAAACTGTCTTTCAGTAATGTAGTTTCCAGCCAAATCTGTGTTGATTGGGTTACCGGTGGCATCCTGACCAAATTCAAGGTTTGTGGTGTAGTTGGCAATGGTCATGTTAGATCTGTAAGCATGAGTAATGGCCAATCTCTGAATGACTTTCTTGAAAGCTTTGATCTTGCTCAATCCATCGTAAGTAATTCTCCAGTTTGGAAGAGGAATCGCATTAAATGGATTGATGTTTTTATCGTTTGGATTACTTCCTGTGTACGCATTGATAAAGGCTCCTACCACAACTTGTTGTTGAGTGGTGTCATAACCGGAATAGTAACCGTCATTTTCCACAATAGAGTTTGGATGTGCTTTTCCAAGAATCTCAGAAATCGTTTTGGTGTATTCCTGAAGATTGTCGAAGGTCTTGGTGTCGTATGTTTGCTTGTCAATGGCTGCAAAACTCGTCTTCCATGCAATTGTAGACACACTGATATTTCCTGTCTCCATTAGGTTTTGATGACTGAATCTGCCAAGATCTTCGTCCCATCTGAAGTTAGAGTTCTCGTTAACAGACACGTTTTTATCTGCTGTCAATTCAATTCTCAAGCCAGTGATAGGTTCTAAAGTAGCTCTACCATTGAAGTTTCTCGCGTGGTTGATCTTATGCTGGTTGTTCAGGTATCTACTGGATGCAGTGTCTATCATCCAATCATTGTCATATGCGTAAGTAGCAAAATCTCTATTCTCGTTTCCAAAAATATCTCTGTTTTGCTGTCCCATGATGAATCCCCACCCTGGTGCCGACCAGTTAGAATTCATACCCAGCATTTCAGTTCTCTCGTTATATCCTGGCAACATGATACCATCATTGGTGGTATAAGTGAATGAGGCATTTTTAAGCATCATGGCAAAACGTGCAACATGCTCTAAAGGTTTGAACTTTTCTTTGTCCTTTTTATCGTCTTCCAAACCATTTTTCTTAATGAACTTTTTACGAGCTTTTAAGTACTGGTCTTTGGTCATTTTTTTCTTTTCAAGAATCTCTTTGGTTGGTTTTTCAGGCCACTCAGTTTCCAGTTCTTTTTTAGCAGCAGCTTTTTCTTTGTCTTCTTTAGAAGTGCCAGCTCTGCCTTCTGGTCTGCCACCTCTTCCGGTTGTTCTGCCGCCTCTAGATGGTCGTCTTCCTCCAGAACCATATTTCTGATTCACTTTTTTGAGGTAAGGCACTTTGTTGTACAGTTGAGTGAAGTTCAGCTGTCCAGTCCAGTTTAAGCTTCTTGAGTTTTGGATGGTGTTACCAATGTTAATGGTGTCTAGATAATTTCCGTTGGTTCCCACGCCATCTTGAGCAAATGGTGCCCTTGTCCAATCATAACTAGATCCAACTCTGGTACTCAAATTCACCCAGCTCAAGATTGGAATTTTGTTAACCGGCCAAGTAATGTTTAAGTTGGAATTATGACCATAGTTCATAGTTTCACCAAGCTCGCGGATACTCTTTCTTACGGTATCTTTCCATGCATTGTAATCATCCAGATAATATTCCTTATTAAGGTAGGTTGCCGAATCCGGTTCACGAATCACAGCATTGTTCATGGCATGGAAGTCGAATTTGATGTTTTTGGATAAATCGTACTTAAGATCGTAACCTCTGTTCCAGGTGAACTGTCTGTTGAACTGTGGTCTTACAAGGTTGGCAAAATTACTTCTTACCACATTTTCATTGTCCGTTCTCAGGATGTCGTTCTTAAACGCCACCTGTTTTGGACCTTTGTAGATTCCAAAGTCCCGGATAATCTTAAACCATTTAGATTTTTTGAGGAATTTATTCTTGTCAAACGGCTTCCACAACTTAGGGTTGTTGTTGAAAGAGTAGTAAAGCCCACCACGCCAGGTCTTACTCATATTGTAAGCCGTGTTGATGTCCCTTCTAAAGAGTTCATTGTAAGAATAGGTGAATGACCAGTTTGAAATATCCCACAATCTGGCTTGTTTCCCCTGAGCACGTGCTTTACTCACATTGGTGAAGTTAATGGCTTTGGCCTGAGAGTAATTTCTGGCTGTTTGTGCTGCTGTTAAACTGTTTTTGAAGAGGATATCCGGATTCAATGGATCGTATTGTGGATCGATTGCAGATACAGAGTAGTTCAGGAACATTGGAATTCTTAAACCAACTTTTTCATTAAAGAATTTACCAAGTTCGAATGATGCAGAGGCATCAAACTGTTTGATGGTTTCAAACTGACGTTCGTTTACTTTTTTCTCGATACTTCCCCATCCAGGTGTAGACATACTACCTGCCAGATCGAGTCGCATGAAATCCGCACCCTGAATATTCAATCTACTGATGGCTGCCCAACCTCCGTTCTCTTCAAAATCTGAAAGACGTAGCTCGTTCACCCATACTTCCACACATTTATCCTGACCATCTTCTGTCGCTTTCCATGGATTGTCAGAATCCTTATGAGGGTTTCTGATACCAATCATAATGGTTTTAACGGCTGCAAGGTTTGGATTACCAATTACTGTGATACGTCTGGTAGGATCATCCGGATCAGGCCTTGAGAATAGTTGATTGGTTGGATGACCAAGTGCATTCCTCTTAAGTTTTATGTTCTTAAGTGTGTCAAATGCCAGATCTATCTGATTCGCATCAGGCCATATATCCTGATCTGTCGCAGTCGCACTGTGAGCAGTTAACTTCAGTGGAAGTTCATACTCGTAATAGTTCTCCGTGAAATCGGTTCCCATCCGTATAAAGATGGTGGTTTGATCATCCTGAGCGAAATCCGTAGGATCATCGGCCTCTGCATGGACGAACATTTTAAAGCGCTTGTATCGTCGTACATCCAGATCGATATTTTTATAAGCTGCTCTGGCGTCTCCATCTTTTAATCCACAAACTTCCAATGCCAAAGACTGCTCGTTAATGGTTCTTAAACTAGGGTCAGTCACATCAATTTCCTGTAAGATTCCTGGTGGAATTTTATAGTTGATTGGAATACGCTCACTGTTCTGATCGGTGTTAACAGCAAACACGTTAAACAAAGTACTGTTTGGATCACCCTGAACGTATTCACCGTCTGATAAAAGTGGATCGAAATAACGTCTCCATTCTCCTCTGATCAGTTCTAATCTGGCGAAACGTAAACAGGCTTGCTCATCCCAATCGTGCATAAACATTCTAATGAAACGAATAGATCTGAAATCCGTGATTCCGTTCACTGCTTTTTCCGGTTGACGAATTGGAATTTTGAATTGAATCCAACGAATCGGTCTACCACTAGCCGCAGAATTGGTTAGGATCTCATCATTCACAAAGTTCTTACCTACAACAAGATCCGCACGTCTCATACTGACTTTGTACTGGAAGTAGCTCTCCGATTCACTCATGTTGTTGTCTCGGTTGATATCTTCAATGTCAGGGTTGTTGGTAGCAGAAGTGATCACACCATCTTCGATAATACCATTGGCTTGTAGTTCCTGATCCTGCTCAGATGTGTTCGAGTTTCCTTCAGGCATAGTGAAACGCTTGTAACGTTCCAGGATGTCATTTTGGTTTGCGTTTTGAGCAATGGTTCTAAAGTAACCGTAGTTATCGTTAGAAGGATCGTCTGTTGCAGCCTGCAATGCCTGAGGATCAACAACAGCAGCCAAATCACTTAAGAATTGAGCGAAAAATGTTCTCTCATCATCATCATTTAATAAGTCGTAACCAACATCCTGAGAAGAACGTGCGGCCGGATCGTTGTCAAATGCCTGAACAATGGCTTGAAGTGTAGGAACTCTACCAAGATTGGTCGTGTCTAAGTTAGTTGCAGAACCATCAGCTGGCATCCCGTTTTCAAATGCTTTTCTGGAATCAGGAAGAATGTCTTCTGAAATGTTACCTAGGTTGAAGTAGAGGTCTCCACCGTCTAATGTAGGACTCGCATCATCATGGAATGGGTCCATCATCCAGAATTGGATAAATTCAACGTTGGCTGCCTCAAAATCATTGGTATTCAACTGACGCATGATTCCTCCCCATCTACTTTGTGGGTCTGCCAGCGTTCCATCTGTGTTCACACCAGCAGAGATGCCTGGCTCAGGAGATGTTTCATAGTTATAAGGCCCACGTTCATTTGGGTAAAATGCCAAATCGAATACAGGAATGTTGTTTGGTGTTCCTGTTCTCAAACTCTGATTAGGGAATACTGTGCTGAACAAAACCTCTTCCATACAGTGGTTAAACTGAATGGCCGGGTTGTTTGCGATATGCGGTGGTGTAAGGTTGTTATTTCTGAAGAACAGAGGGTCGATTACATAACGAGAGATCAAAGCTCGGTTGTTTCCTGATCTTGGGTCGTTAACCAGTTCTGCTTCCGGGAACATGTTGGGCTGTCCTTTTGGAATAGAAGCCAGTTTCCATTGACTGAATGAACGTAAGTCGATGGCCGATTGGCTACCTTCAAAATCATCTATGTATGAAACTCCATCTTTTCCAATTGCTCTGGCATGACCTGGAATCAAGGCGGCTGCTTCCGCTGAGAAAGTCATGGTAGACTTCTCTTTGGTTTTTACAAAAGGCACATATTTATCGATCCATTTGGTAAGTAGAGGAATGTCCTTTTTGAAATTACCGTCCAATCCAATTTGTGTATTCTTAATAGGTTCGTCTCCGAATTCAACTTTCTGAGTCAAAGGTCGCTCAGCCAGCCTCATAATGGTTGCCCCAATATTCGCATCCTTACTGATGCGGTAATCGAAATGGGTTCCGAGGAGTGTTTTGGTTTGAATGTTAAATAGGGAGTTGCTTTCCAGCGATACTTTAATTGGTGTTTGTGACTGAAGTAAACCGTCGTCAATAATTTTTACACGTCCAAGGTTGTAATCAACCGTATAGTGTACGTTTTCCTGAAGTGCTCGTCCTCCGGCAGTTACAGTCACAGCGCCTTGGGGAATGTTCAGGGCATTCAATGAAATTTCTGAACTCACTGAAGACTGGTACTCTCCCTTGATATAGAATCGGTTCTTACTAGGCGTATTTTGTGCGACGGTTTTAGTAGAGTCGTATAGTTCGGTATATGCAATCAACTCGGCTTGTTGAGGGTCCATACCCTGTAACTCAAGTTGGTCTTTAAGGTAGCTACCAAAAGGTTCCGTAGTGGTAAATATAACCCGTCCGTTCTGTGGGTTGATGGTACCACCATTGGCTGCTTTGTTACCGGCAATTTGTAAGGGCACAAAGTCGAAATAACCATCAGGATACCCCGCGCTTTGCGTGTTTACTTTATCAAGTCCAACGATTTGAATTAACGGTACATTGTCAACACCAGTATAAGGCAGGAAAGGAATTAAAACACTCGTTGCCGGGTTGTTGTACCAAACGTTTAATTGGAAATCCTGCGGACTTACCTGATAGGCTCCAATGGCATAAACGTTTTTCATCATCAGATCCCAAATCTTGTTAATAGGGTTGGTGATGGTAGGTTTCAATAGTTTAAGAAGTAAGGCGTCCTGACCAGCAATACCATCTGTAGAGAATTCACCTACCTGATACGTTTCGTTTCCAATTGTATACTGGAAGGCTACCGCAAGTACCTCATCGTTGTTTAATGATTGGTTAAGAGAGATGTATCCTAAAAGTGCGTTATAGGTATATTCCTGCTCCGTTAATTTTCTTGCATTTTCAACTTTTTCGAAATCGACTGCTGCCGCATAACCATTGGCCTGAAGCTGCTGAGTGGCATTGGTGAACGATCTGATGCCTCCGTTATTGGACGCGAAAGAATAAACGTTGTTCGCATCATTGTCGGGTGAACTTCCATTGACACTTACCGTTGGGTTTTGTAGATCAGATACTTCACCCAAATCCGTCATGGCAACAATGTTTCTGGTGTCTACAGTGGTGTTATTGGTGTTTGTAATCCAAACCTCAATTCTTGTAATGTTGATCAGCGAGTTAACCTGAGGGAGGGTTTGCATGGCCCCGTCATAATTATTTCTAAAGTACTGAGATAAGAAGTAGTGCTTATTGGCTTCATAATTATCGGCCTTAATTTCATACTGACTCACCTGAGCACCTCCGGAAACATTTACCTCAGATCTTTTTCCTTTTTGCTGAGATAATACTGCAGAAACGGAAAGTTTACCAAACTTAAGCTCGGTTTTGATTCCGAACAAACTTTGACTACCTGTGATCAAAGACCCACTTAGAGGTAAACTTACATTACCCGCCTCAATACTTTGGATAATTTCATCTTCATATCCTCGGTACTCAAGCTTCATTTGGTTTTCGAAATCAAAAGTTGCTTCAGTATTGTAGCTGGTGGATAGTTTTAGTTTATCACCAATAGAACCAATTACGTTTAGCTGAATACGTTCGTTGAAATCGAAGACAGTAATTCTTCTTTGTCTAACCGGAATTTGAGGATTGTCTGTTCTGGAAGTATTGATTCCAAAAGTAAGCTCTGCGGTACCTGTTGGACGAATGTCAATCCCGCCTTCACCGAAGATTTCTTCGAATTTTTTACTCGTCTTAAGTGTTGGGATAACAGATCTTTCCTGATCATTTTCATCAGAAATAATGTCTTCCCAGTTTTTGTCCATGAAATCGTTGAGATCTCTTTCGATATACTCATCCATGGTCATGTAAGTGGGGGGCTGGTAATTGAAGCTACCACCAACACTGTTATTAATGATATAAGAATTGGTCAAAGGATCGTAGATGACATCATTCTGGAAATTGAGAGGGTCTTCAAAATCGATACCACTACCTCCGGTGTTATTTGGATCTGCCGGATTACCAATAGGGAATTGCAAATCAATTGTAGGAGAATCTACCGCTACCATGTAACTCCATGTCGCATCATCCGTGGAGTGCCAAGGTTCGCTGGAAGATTTGAATGCTGTGCTTACTAAAAAAATAAAACCAACCAGAAATCCTGCAAGATATTTCTTACCTGTATTCACTATAAACTTTTAAGTCCTTCTTTAATTAATATCTCAACAGCCAAATCACCTTGTTCTTTAATGATCTTGTCAAGCGCCTTTTCAGCAGCTTTTTTATCAAATCCTAAAGAAACTAATGCTGATAACGCTTCATTGCGGTTTGTATTGTTTAATCCTAAAGAAATATCGGAAGAGCCAGGGATGGTATCTATCTTATCTTTAAGGTCTACGATGATTCTTTGGGCTGATTTTGCACCAATTCCTTTCACGCCTTTTAAGACATCTACATTGCCTGTTGCTATTGTGGTAATCACATCATTTACTGTGAGAGATGACAGGATCATTCTTCCGGTATTCGGGCCTACGCCGGAAACGGAAATAAGCTTTCGGAAAATTTCTCTTTCCTCCACACTGGAAAATCCATAGAGGATATTGGCGTCTTCTCTGATAACCTGGTGAGTATAGATAAATCCTTTGTTGTCCTTCTGAATAGCACTGTATGTGTTCACGGAAATATTGACGAAATAACCAACGCCACCGCATTCAACCACCAAATGAGCTGGTGACTTTTCAATGTATTCTCCTCTTAAATGTGTGATCATTTGTTACTACTTATTTGTTTGGGCATCAACAACTGCTACCTTCACCATATTACTAATTTCTCTTACAGAACTACCCAGCTGAAGTACATGACAAGATTTTTTCAGTCCTAATAGAATCGGTCCAATGGCTTCCGCATCATTCATCTCCTGAAGCAATTTGTACGCAATGTTTCCAGCTGCCAAATTGGGGAAGATGAACACATTGGTTTTTCTGTTTGCCAATGATGAAAACGGGAATTTTTCATTCATCAGGTCGTTGTTCAGAGCAAAATTGGCTTGAACTTCTCCATCAACGATCAAATTAGGATGATCTCTGTGTAAAATGGCAGCTGCTTCACTCATTTTTGTGGCATCTGGACCACCTGAAGAACCAAAGTTGGAATAACTCAAAAGTGCAATTCTTGGGGTGATTTTTAATCTTCTAAGCGCTCTTGCTACCAACAATGTGATGTCTACAATCTCCTCTGCAGTTGGGTTGAAATTAACCGTGGTATCAGCAAAGAACATGGGTCCACGTTTGGTAAGCAAAATATACATACCAGCCACACGTTTCACATCATCACGCATTCCAATGATTTGAAGCGCAGGTTTGATAACGTCTCCATAGTTTCGGGTGATTCCGCTGATTAAGGCATCTGCTTCTTTGGTTTCAACCATCATAGCTCCAAAGAAATTACGATCCCTCATTAGCTTATCAGCTTCATAGAAGGTAATTCCCTTGCGTTTACGTTTATCGAAAAGAGATTGGGCAAATTCGGCTCTTTTCTTTCGCATGGCCTGACTTTTCGGATCGATGATTCTGCAATCATCTAACTCCAGACCGTATTCTGCAATCAATTTTTTGATTTTGATGGAATTACCCAATAAAATTGGTTCTGCAATTTCATCTTCTTTAGCAATCTGAGCGGCCTTCAATACCTTGTAATTGTCTGCCTCAGCAAACACCACTCTCTTAGGATTCTGACGTGCCTTTTGAGAAATACTACGGATGAGTTTGTTCTCCTGACCAAGTCTTCTATTTAGCTCGTTGATGTACTTGTCCCAGTCTTCAATAGGTTCTTTTGCCACGCCAGACTCCATTGCTGCCTTTGCTACTGCTGGTGCAACGTAGGTAATCAACCGTGGATCAAGTGGCTTTGGAATAATTTGATCAGGACCAAAAGCAATGTTCTTTTCTCCGTAAGCCTCATTCACTTCTTCAGGAACAGATTCTTTTGCCAATGCTGCAATGGCTTTTACTGCAGCAAGCTTCATTTCTTCGTTAATAGAAGTTGCTCTTACATCCAAAGCTCCTCTGAAGATGAAGGGGAACCCAAGCACGTTATTCACTTGGTTAGGATGATCAGATCTACCTGTAGCCATGATGATGTCGTCTCTCACACCCATCGCATCCTGATAAGAAATTTCTGGTGTAGGATTGGCCAAAGCAAACACAATTGGCTTTTTCGCCATGGATTTAATCATGTCTTTGGAAACCACATTTCCTCTGGATAATCCAAGAAAGACATCTGCACCATCTATAGCCTCTTCCAAAGTGCTAAGCTTTGTTTTTCTGGCGAAAAGCGCTTTGTTGCTATCTAAATTTTTTCTGGAAGATTTGATGACACCTTTACTATCCAGCATCAATAAATTCTCTTTTTTGGCACCAAGAGCAAGGTATAGTTTCGCACAAGAAATGGCGGATGCGCCCGCTCCGTTTACTACGATTTTAACCTTTTCAATTTTTTTGTTGGCAAGCTCCAATGCGTTGATGAGTGCCGCCGCTGAAATAATAGCCGTTCCATGCTGGTCATCATGCATGATTGGAATATCAAGCTCTTCTTTAAGTCTCGTTTCAATTTCGAAAGCCTCAGGCGCTTTGATGTCTTCAAGATTAATACCGCCAAAAGTAGGGGCAATGGCCTTTACGGTTTCTACGAATTTGTCTACATCTGTGGCATCTACCTCAATATCGAAAACATCAATGTCTGCAAAGATTTTAAAAAGAAGACCCTTACCTTCCATTACGGGTTTTGAGGCTTCCGGGCCTATGTCGCCCAATCCAAGAACTGCAGTTCCGTTAGATATAACAGCTACCAAATTCCCTTTACTAGTGTACTTGTATACATCTTCAAGATGCTCGGCGATGGCCAAACACGGTTCTGCCACTCCCGGTGAGTAAGCAAGTGATAAATCTCTTTGAGAATTGTATGGTTTTGTAGGGTTTACCTCAATCTTCCCAGGCTTGCCCTGACTGTGATAATCTAATGCGTCTTGTTTTCGTATTTTTGCCATGTATAAATTTTACGAACCGGTAAAGTTAACAATTAGCAACGACTATCAAATAGCTACAGTTCGGAACATTTTAGTATTTTGTGGGAAGTTTGGGAAGAACAAAAAAAATAGTGGTTTTTTCAGGTGCCGGAATGAGTGCTGAGAGTGGTTTAAAGACTTTTAGAGACTCTGATGGTTTGTGGGAAAATTACAATGTGATGGAGGTAGCGACCCCTGAAGCCTGGGAGGCAAATCCTGAAATGGTTTTGGATTTTTACAATAAGCGAAGGATTCAAATCATAGATGCCGAGCCAAATGAAGCTCACGTAGCAATAGCCAGACTTGAAGAGAAATTTGAGGTTGAGGTAATCACTCAGAACATAGATAATCTGCACGAGCGAGCTGGATCTACGAAAGTAACGCATTTACATGGAGAGCTTTTGAAGTCGAGAAGTACAGCGCCTCCTTATGATGTGTTTGATATTTCCGGTCCGGAATTAAATATGGGAGATGTTTGTCCCAGAGGTTTTCAATTAAGGCCACATGTTGTTTGGTTTGGTGAAGCTGTTCCAATGTTGGAAGTTGCGCAAAGGATTGTCGCTACTGCTGATATTTTTATTGTGGTAGGAACTTCTTTGAACGTGTATCCTGCTGCGAGTCTTGTCTATTGTGCGGAGGATAATGCTAAAAAATATTTAATAGACCCCAAAGATGTTAAGGTGGGTCAGATAAAAAGGCTAACCGTTATTAGAGAAAAGGCAGGTAAGGGTGTGTCTGACCTTGTAAAGGAATTGATGACTGAAGACAGAGACGTTGTTTTCTAGTGATGTTTTAAAGATTTTCAGGTAATAAAAAAGGGAAGCATTTGCTTCCCTTTTTTAATTTTTTCAATTGAGAGTCTTATCTCACAACAAACTTTCTTGTTACCAAAACAGCATTGTTATTTTTTACACTGTAGAAGTATACACCAGAACCATAAGCGCTGGTATTAAGAACTGTTCTGGAGCTAGAAATAGATTTTCTGTCAACTACTTTCCCAACCATATTGTAAACTTCAAGTTGAGCAGTAGCTCCGTTTAAGCCATCTAATTCAATGTTTAATTGGTCAGTCGCCGGGTTAGGGTAGTGGTTTGCGTTGATTTTAGCGTTTTCATCAATGCTGGTGAAGCCAACGTTGAAACAAACTTCTACAGAAGCTGAATCGTTAGGGTTGTTGGCATCATACACTACATATAAGTAACAAGATGTTCCGTTTACTCCATGTGGCTCGTGGTGAGCAGATAAAGTTGAATCGATAACACCAGATGCAATAGTTCTTTTGTGGATAGGTCCGTCTTCAACAGATCCTGGTACAGGGAACAATGGGTTTACAGCTGCATCCATAGCGCCATAACATGAGAACCAGCAGAAGTAGTTCTTTGTGCCAGTGCCAACATTCAATTCATATCTTTTAACCTTAACATCTAAAGTTGTGCCAGAGGTGTTTTTAACGTAAACATGAGCAGCGATATCAGAATCCATGTGGCCGCCGCTTTCGGAAACATTTCCTCCATTGACAACAGTTCCGTTCTTATCAAGCAATTCAAAGGTTTGAGCGTTAAGCATACCGGCGCTCAAAACTAAACCGGCAATGAGTAAATATTTTTTCATATTCAATATTTTGACTTTATAATACAACGAAGATAGCGTAAAAAAGAAAGTGAATCAAGTCTTTTGGTGAGTTTTCTATAATGATGAAAATCCATTATGTTGGATTTTAAGTATCTGTTGCACAGTGTTTTGGTGTTTTGTTTGGTTGTTTGGAAATCCTATATTTGTGACTCGCTTGGTTTTGTGTGATTGTTCGGCTTTTTGTTTAAAACACTAATTTTCAGTTGTTTACTTGTGTTTTTGAAGGTCTTGGTTTCGCAGGCTTCTTTTTAGGAATGGCATATTTCCCTCTTTTTTGGTCTAATTATAATCGGAAGTAGCGTGGAATTGTGTCTTAAATTTCTGAAGTTTGTGTTATTAGGTAACAATAAATTAAACGTTTATTAAAAATAGATTTATGAAAAGAAAACTACTCTCCTTAGGTTTATTTACAATGGGTGCGGCTATTTCAGCCAATGCACAGTTGTTGAATGAAACCTTTGACACTGAAATTCCGTCCACTTGGACGATTGTTGATGTTGATGGACACACCTCTTCTACTGGTCAGTCCGCTTTTGCATCTTTCGCATGGAACTCTAACGTTCAGGATGCGTCAAGTTCTTCATGGTATGATAACAGTGGTACAGGACCAACTGATGACTGGTTAATTACGCCAGCGATAGTGGTTCCAGCTTCTGGAAACTATGTGCTTGAATTCTTTGGTAGCTCTCATGAGGCTAACTACTTAGAAGAATATGAAGTATTGATGTCTACGGCTACTACGGCTACAGCTGATTTTACAACTCAGATTTTGAATGTTGTAAATGAGCCTGAAACTGGAACTAACCATGTGGTTAATATCCCAGCTGGTGCTAATGGTAATACTATTTACTTGGCTTTCCACCATATTTCTAACGATGAAAGTATGCTTCATATCGACAACGTTGTTGTAAGAGAAGTATTCCCATACGATATGGCTGGAACTGCGATCACTTCTCCTGCTGCTGCAGTAGGTTTGAACAACGCGCCTTTCACAATTGAAGCTGACTTTGTAAACATGGGTTCTACAACAATTACTTCTTGTGATATTAGCTACTCTATCGATGGTGGTGCGCCTGTGACTCAAACTGGTGTGACAGTAAACGTTGCAACCGGAGCTACATTGAGCCACACTTTCACTACGCCTTGGACGCCAGCTGCTGCTGGAACTTACACTGTTGAGGCATGGTGTTCTAACTTAAACGGTAACGCTGATGGTAACACATCTGATGATGTGGCTTCTCTATCTGTAGGTGTTGCTGCTAATGCGACTACTAAGTTGCCATTGTATGAGCACTTTACAAGTAACACTTGTGGACCATGTGCTAGCTTTAACCCTGGTTTCCAGACATTGTTGAATAACAACAACGTGAATGCAACTAATGCTGATGTTGCTTGTATCAAGTATCAAATGGACTGGCCAGCTCCAGGAACTGATGAAGCTTGGAACTCTCACGGTGATGCAAGAAGAGGTTACTATGGAGTAACTGGTATCCCTTCTCCATGGTTTGAAGGTGCTGGTGCAGCTGCTAACCAAGCTGAGATTGACAATGCAGGATCTGCGTTTGTTGAAATTACAGGTACAGCTACTTATAACACCGGAACTACAACTTTGGATGTTGATTTGGATGTAAATCCATTAACGAACC
Organism: Parvicellaceae bacterium; assembly: GCA_965230535.1. Lineage (GTDB taxonomy): Bacteria > Bacteroidota > Bacteroidia > Flavobacteriales_D > JAUILH01 > JAUILH01. Next base: position 433,520 of record OZ246009.1, read on the forward strand.
TTGGAACAAAGACAATGCACATTGCTGTTGTTGAGAACTCTTACACTAACACTTCTGGTACAAACGGTGAAACTGTTTTCCATGAAGTAATGAGAGAAATGCTTCCTAACGCTTCAGGTCAATCAATCAACTTGGCTGGTGGTTCTGTAAACGTTACTGAGTCTTCTACTTACACTGTAGGATCTGTTACTCAAGGTAGCTTCAATGTATGGCAAGGAATGAACAACTTAACTGTTGTTGCTTTCATTCAGGATGACTCTAACCAGGAAATTTTGCAAGCTGCTGTTTTCCCAGTAAGTGAGTTTACAAGTATTAAGGAAGAAGAAAAGAACTTCTCTTTAAATATCTATCCTAACCCAACTACTGAAGATGCATTGGTTGTGGTTGATATGAAAGAAGCGAATGAGCTTTCTATGCAGATTATGGATATCACTGGTTCTTTAGTGAAAGCTGAGAACTTAGGTGTTAGAAATGGTAAGCAAACTTTGAACTTCAACGGTGCTGAGCTTGAAGCTGGTATCTACTTTGTGAAGATTCAGGTTGGTAGCCAGGTAATCACTAAGAGAATTACTTTGACTAAGTAATCTTAGACTAAACAATATCGGAAGCCCTCTGCATTCAATGCAGGGGGCTTTTTTTGTTAGGAAACCAAGGGTTTTTATCTTGAATACCTTGTTAATTATGGTGTTTCATGTGTTTTGGTGGTTTGAAAAAACAATCTTATTTGAATCGTATTGTAGAGGTATTCTCAATTTATTTCTATATTTAAACTAAAGTTTGGTCTGCTATTTGCATTAGGCATTTCAAACAAAATTATTGAACATGAAAAAGATTTTCTCTTTACTTTTATTTATAGGAATAACGGCATCTGCAAGCGCTCAGGATAAATTGCCTTCTGTGCAGATTAAAGACATTGATGGTAAAACTGTTAATGCTGCTGAATTGAATAACGATGGCAAACCAATGATCGTTAACTTCTGGGCTACATGGTGTGCGCCTTGTAAAAAAGAATTGAATACAATTAATGAGGTTTACCCTGATTGGGTTGATGAAACCGGAGTTAAAATCGTAGCCATTTCTATTGATGATACCAGAAGTAACTCAAGAATCAAACCTTATGTGAACACCAAAGGGTGGGAATACGAAATTTATAATGATGCCAACAGAGAATTATTTCAGGCTATGGGTGGTGTAAACCCTCCAATGACTTTCTTAATTAATAAGGATGGCAAAATTGTATATACTCATAACGGTTATGCTCCCGGAGATGAAGATGAATTGTATGAAGAGGTTCTGAAGATTTCTGAGGAATAAACAACCGCTTTACCGAAAAAACGAACACACTTGAAAACGACATTATTATTAGGGGCCTCACTGGCCCTTTTTTCTACATCTGTATATGCTCAGGGAGATAAAGATCCGGGGCAAATTCACGGGAACGTATCTATTACGGCGCAGCAATATAACCCGGATACGCTGATTAATGCAGTAGTACCGGACGCAGAAACTGCCATGAACGCGTTTACAAACCTCTTGTATACCAGAGGTAATTTCAGAGCGGGAGTGAGATATGAATCCTACTTAAACCGTCTTGAAGGTTATCCTCAGGAATTCAGCGGTAGTGGAATTGGCTACAGATATGCAGGTTTTACCAATGATAATATAGACATCACAGTAGGTAACTTCTACGACCAGTTTGGAAACGGATTGATATTAAGAAGTTATCAGGAGCCTACTTTGGGGATCGATAATGCGTTCGATGGTGTAAAAGTTAAAGTACAACCATACAAAGGTGTTTATTTAAAAGGTTTGTATGGAAAAGTGAGAACAGCTTTCGATAGCAGAATCATTAATAGTGACGGTTTTGTGAGAGGTTTTGATGGAGAAATGAACCTGAACGAAATGATCACAAAAATGGAGGCGAGTAAGCACAGAGTTACGCTTGGAGGAAGTTTCGTTACCAAGTATCAAAGTGATGATGATCCGGATTTGGTCTTGCCAGAAAACGTAGGTTCATGGGCATACAGAGCTAATTATACTGTTGGAGGATTTGGTCTGATGGGAGAATATGCTTACAAAATTAATGACCCTTCGCTGGATAATGGATATATCTATAAACCAGGTCAGGCCTTCCTGCTAAGCACGCAGTATTCAACAAAAGGTTTTGGAATTGTGCTCGATTACAAGTACAACGACAATATGAGTTACCGAATCAATAGAGATGCCAAGTTGGCCAATGCTCTAATCGGATTTTTACCATCTCTTACCAGACCACATACTTATAATCTGGCAGCAACATTGTATCCGCCGGCAGTACAGTTGAATGGAGAAGTGGCTTATCAGGCAAACGTGAGTTATAAGTTTAAAAGAAAGTCTGCCATTGGAGGTAAATACGGGATGACGGTAGCCGTGAATTACTCAGTAGCTTACAGCCTTGATTCTACTTTAAATCACGGTAGTTCCAATTCGAGATATGGATACGAAAGCACTTTCCTGAAGCCAGGAGAGGAAACTTATTTTCAGGACTTCAATGTTGAAATCAAGAGAAAATTCAGTAAGAAATTTAAAGCTTCTTTAATGTATCTGAACTTCTTGTACAACAACCACATTATGCAGGGTGCAAGAGACAATGAAGGGAATGAAGTAGCAGGAAACATCAGATCTCATATCGGAATTATAGATATGAGCTATAAAATCAATAGAAAACACAACATCAGGGCAGAGTTGCAAGCTATGTTTGTAGATAAAGACGCCACTGGTGAACTTAAGCATCAGGGACATTGGGCAACGGGTGTCTTGGAGTATACATATTCTCCACATTGGTTTGTTGCTGTTCTTGATCAATACAATTTTGGGAACCCGGATGACGTTTATAAAATACATTACCTGATTACTTCTGCTGGATACATCAATGGAGCCAACAGAATTGTTTTAAGTTATGGTAAACAACGTGCCGGATTATTTTGTGTAGGGGGAGTTTGTAGAACAGTACCTGCTAGTAATGGTTTCACTTTAACCCTAAGTAGCAGTTTTTAATATTCATGATTATGGTAACAAAAAAAATATTCTTTGTAGCATTGATTGGCTTAGCGGTTGGTTCTTGTAATTACGTGGATAATCCAAACCCTGAAGTAGGACAAACCAACGTTTCCTGTGATTCTGTTGTGCATACTTTTCCTGCTGCTCCAATGGTAAGAAATGTACTGTTAGAAGATTTCTCAGGCCACAAGTGCCCTAACTGCCCGGATGGTGCAGAAGAAATAGAGAACCTTCACACAACTCATGGTAATAGAGTTATTGCAATTACCATTCATCCGCATCCAGACCATACCACAATGGATAACCTGGTATTAGAGAATTCTCCGGGGTCTGGTAAATATGAAACTGTTTGGTACATCAATGAAGGAGGTCTGATCTTAGCAAGCTTCTCTGAGCCTGGTTACATGCCGATTGGTTTGGTAGACAGAACTTACGACCCTGGATTTGGTAGATACTGGTGGGATTACCCAAGTTGGGATGCTCAGGTAACAACTCAAAAAGCCAAAACACTTGACGTAACAATGGCTACTTCAAATATCCGTCTGTCGAATGGTGTGGTATGTGGTAAAACGGCCGTAGAATTCTTAAATCCTGTTAGCACCACTGGTGATTATAGAATTGTACACTACTTATATGAAGATTCATTGGTAGACTGGCAACTTGAACATGGTACAGATGTGCCTAACTATCTTCACAGACATGTGTTGAGAGCGGTAGCTAATAATGATATTGGCGGAGTGGCACTGGCTTCAGGAAGCTCAAGTGTAACTGCTGGTACCATGGATACGGTTTCTTATTCTTTTGAGAATTTCACAGTATTAGATCCAACTCAGTTGGGGGTTATTTCATTTATTTACGATTCTGAAACCAAAGAAGTAATGCAGACAGTGAGTTCAAAGGTTGTCAATTAGTGATACAAAGAGCTCTCATTATACTGTCTTTTTTGGTGTTCTGGAATCAGAAGGTTTCAGCACAAAAAGAGTTTTTCCTAAACGCTTACGCAGGTTTTAACGCTTCTCAGGTTTCCGGAGACGATCTGTTTGGTTTTAATAAGTTTGGTGCTTATGCCGGCTTAGGGACCGGACAAGAGTTTAAGGACAACATGTTCTGGGAATTGGGTTTGTTGTTTTCTCAGAAAGGTTCCTTCTCCGGAACCGACAATATCAATAACTTTAAGTACCTGCTAAACATCAATTATGTGGATGTGCCCATTACCTTTCGGTACTTTTTTAAGTTGATTTATTTGGAAGTTGGGCCACAACTTTCTGCAAGACTGGGCTATCGTGAAGATAATGTTCAGGGGCCCGCTAATGATCCCCGGGAGTTTTCAAGGTTTGAAGTCTCTGCATTTTTTGGATTGCGATACGATATCAATGAAAGATTTGGAATCATGACCAGATTCACAAATTCTGTTTTACCGGTGAGAGAACATAGGTCTGGTGCCGTAGAATTATGGAATAGAGGTCAGTATCATACCGTGATTTCCACAGCTTTCGTTTTACACTTCTAAACATTACTCCGGAATAGGATATTTCCCGTTCTCAATCGTCTTTAATGGTATGGAAGTTTCATCCTTAAAAGGATACTTTTTAACATAAATTAAGCTCATCAACACAATATGTTGATAAATTAAACGATATTAATTTGTGATTCGTCCTGTTGAATTATAATTTCGTCGGACAAATGAGCGATCAAATAAAGTAAAGAAGATATGTTCGAGTTTAGTAAACAAATTTTACAGAAGGTTAGTTTTGACAGATCCCTATTCGGGAAAGAGTTGACTAAGTCTATAAAATGGTTGAAAAAAGAAGAGGCCTTATTATTGAAGGCTTGGTGTTTGGCTACCTTTGGTCATGTATATAGAGATGTGATAATGGAAACATTTGAAACCCTATAAAGATCAAAACATATAAACGAGAAAGCTCTTCTGCCAACGAAGGGCTTTTTTTATCTCATTAAATACATTTTACCAAAGCCCTTCTTGAAATACTCTGAAGCAGAAGTCTCACGTAACTCTATTTCCTCATCATCAAGCCTGGTGAATACCTTGTACAGATACACACCATTTGCCAACGGATCGCCAAATTGATCGGTACCATCCCACCAATATTCAGTTCTGTTTCTACCAATGTTCAAGGTTCCCAATTCTGCCATTTGAATCTCTTTTACCACTTTACCTGTGACGGTCATAATCTGAATCATCATGTCGTCCGGCAAGCGGTTACCTGTTAGCGTAAATACAAATTGAGTTCTTGTAGAGAATGGATTAGGATAATTCAAAACCTCTGTTATAGTTGAGGCATTGATCACCTCAAAGCTGATGTTGTAATCTACGTCTCCGGATTTATTTCCGGAAATATCAGTCGCTTCAATGTGTAAAGTATAAACACCATCAACCGTGAATTCAGCATCATACTCAATCTTAAAATAATTGTCAGGACCAGTAGCCGGGAACCATCTCATTATTTCCAAACCTGTCTGACCGTCAACAAAAGGAATGCGTGTTACGTTCCCCAAAGGATCTGTTAGCCTCACTACAAAGTTGCTTGTGTCGGCATCCTCATTCATAATTAAGAACTCATTTTCATCATCCAGCGAGATCACAATCATTGGCTTGCCACTAATGATGTCTCCGTCAAGTATGTGAATGCCATCAAAGGTAACGTCCAGAATTGGGTTTATCTTGTCTTCACTGGCTTCAAAGGTGATTCTTGCCAGATTATTAAAATAATATTGCTCTAGTTGATCCTGAATGCCGTTGATATATGGATTGGCCTCTATCCAGATGCTATTCTTTCCAGGATAGTCTTCAGTGTTAAATGTGACGGTGTCCAAAATAAACTCGTTCGAAAGAAGTGGCGCTTGCCTTGGATAGTTCACATAACTCTTGTTGAAGTAGTTGTCCTCAAGGTAGTAATGAACCAAAACACTGTCCATGTTGAAAGGACTCACATTCTCGATGGCCATAGCTACAGATACATCTTCTCCTTCCTGAATGGTATCATTGGTAGCGGAATAGTAAAATCCTTTTTTAGGATTGAGAGCCAATTCAGGAACGGGATCATAAACCAGTTGCCACCTTCTGAGTTGAGCCGGAGTAAAGGACAAACTATCATGGACAAAGGCTTGTAATTGGAGGTAAGGATATTGACTGGCATTGACAATACTTCCCAGATTAATGATCGAATCCTGAGCTGTGAAAACCGTGTCCATTACCTGAGAGTTGCCTCCAAGTAAATCATAACCAATTAAACGTAATCTGGTACTGTCGTTACCAACTTCTAATCCTTCCTGTTCCCAGTGAATAGAGTGCCAGTTATAAGCCGGACCAGCAAGCGGTGTGTTAACAATGCCCGCATAATTGGAGGCGTGAAGTGTATCCTGATAGAAAAGTGTGTCGTTCAAATGTGCACCATACATTTCCTGAAAAGAGCCGGGATTGCCTTGTTGCCAACACAGAAGCCATGGAACCTCAGTATTTCCCGGAGCCATATTGGTGGCGCCTTTGTTAGCAAGACTGGTAAAAAGGTCGGGATAAATAGAATTCCATTGGTTGTATTTCGCTCTTACAGTATAGGCCAGAACAAAATGTCCAGGTGGCACGTGTGTTGTGATAAATGTGTCCAATGCCGCCAATTGTACATAACTGTTTTGTCTGAAAATAAAATAGCCTTCAGTTCTCCAGGGTCTACATCCTCCGTTTGTTAGGTCTTTATAGTCATTATAATTATGGTTGGTTCCAAGTCCGCCATCATTTTCCCAGGCTTTTAATTGGAAAGGATCTATTACTGCTACATAAATAGTCGGTGATACCGAGCAAAGGTTACTTTCTCCATCATCAACGCTGCCATCAAGTGAGTAAAGTGTATTCGCGTATTCAAAAGCAGAATTGGCGTTACCATACACACTGGCATCCAGTATTCTGAATGTCTGCGCGAAATCAAATTCTCTATTCGGTCTGTCGTAAGCAACACTTGAGTACTGATCATTTTTGTACTGGAAATAATGGGCTTGTCCCCATCCGGTTCGTCCCTCGATATATTGAAAAGAACGCTCTTGCCAAACCAAGGTTGAGCTATCCAAAGCCACTCTCCAGAAATAAACAGTACTATCAGTAAGCACCAATGTGTCCTGAGCATTGGTGGAAGATAACAACCAGTTTTCTCTTGGAGCTTCCACCACACCACCAATTGAACTTACGGTTTGGTAGCGTTTAAACGGACTTGGACTGCCTTCAAAATCAATGGTGTCAATCTCGAAAATGTAATTCTTCAAACCAGCCAGTGGGTTAATGGTTGAGCCCTTTAGAACCACAGAATCTCCCGGAATTATGGCATAATCGTAAGGGTAAATAGGTAGGATTCCATCAAACTCTACCGTCAGGTTTTTAGTGATGATGTTATTGCTAATTTCAATCTCGGCTTCATCTACGATAGAAGGTTGATCTACTAAAATTTCGAAAGAGTTGATTCCCGTACTTTTATTTGGAAGCAAAGGCATCTGAAGAGATAAGGTGTCCTTATAGTACAAGCTATTCCATGAAACTGAGTAAGTTGTATCAGTACCATCGGCAAAATGACGAATGACATCAATGCCAAAAGTATCATTGGTAGCTTTTCCTATGTTGTTTAGAATGACGTTAACAGTGATAGAGTCTACACTAAGATCAATTGTAGAAGGTTCAATATAAACACCCGGTTCAGTGATCACAAATTCCGGTTCCGGATGTGGGTTAATTCTTAAGGCAGGATCTCCATGAAGGTTCAATTGAGAAACCGTCATGGCAAAATACGGGTTGTTCGGTCCATATTGATCATAAACCAGTTTTGCTGAGTTCATCTGAGAAGATCCAATGGAATTTCCATAGTTTGTTTGCCCAATTTGGGTGTAGAGTTCTGTACAGTAAGCGTGCAACTGACCGGAAAACCCAAGTTTGGTTGAGGCCAGAAAGCCAATAGTTCCCCTATCGGGAACCAATACAAAGCTTTCACTTGTACTTTGATTTAATGGGTGATGGATGTCACCGGTGTAACAGGAATTACCTATTAGAAATGGATATCTTCCCTGGTTGTTCCAGTTTTGAGGGTCATCTATGTTTTGATCGAATCCGGTTGGAGAAGCGTGTCCAAAGAATGTAATAATGGAAGCTCCTTTTTCAAGTTCATCCTGAATTTCCTGAAACTCTACCAGATCAATTGGCTGACTACTTGTCTTGGCGTGTAGATTGGTGTGGCCACCAAAGCACGTATCTTCAATAATGTTAGCATACTGATTTAAATATGATTGAAACAAACTTTGTTCGGCGGTAGTTGCCCCACCAGAAAAGTGTAATACTTGCTTCATCCAGTCTTTATTCGGAATGGTATAAGGGTCGTTCAAGTTCGCCTCATGTTCAATCATTTTATTCAAATAATCTATCACCCCGACACTGTCCGGAGCTGCAAGTCGTCCTATCGCGACATTAGGCACATAGTAAGAGCTGGTATCCAAATCAGTTACAAAATGATTGTCCGTGGCCGGGTAGCCATATGTTGGTACAAGACAATTATGAAAATTGACGCTACTTTTTCTAATACCATGATCCGCATCAGACGCTTCACGAATGCCCTTTCCTACTAAAAACAAATATTTAGGTGGAGTGGGCGCGTTTTGATAAAGATCCTGCATGAAACGTTTGATACTCAGAGGGTGTTTCTCAACACCACCACCATACTGGTCGTACAGTTCTTCGACATTAACAGTTAGTACGTTGAAATTACCACCACTTGAACTGGCTCTAAAGTTAGCATACTGGTTGGCTGCCCCCATTAATGAAGGATGTGTTATAATAACATAGGCAGAATCCAGCGCAGAGCCTAGGTAACTGGTGAAAACGCCATTATTTCCTGATGCTTCCACTGAAGCCACTGTTTTGATTTCGGATTCATCCAGAATTACAACTTTTTGTTCAGAACCAGAGGGAATATTTGGTATCAAAACATCCCAGGTGCCGGTATTTGTTGGAATGATATGTCGTACCGTATCTCCAAACACAAATACATGCGGAGTACTGCCGTTGAAATTTACCAGATTCAATAAAGAATGTGTCTCCGAGCTATTGTGTGGCACATAAAACTCATCATAAGGTAGATTGTTCAGGTCCAGAGTTTGTGCATAGTCATAGGATGTATATGAATACGTTTGATAATCTACAGAAACGAATAAGTCACCAATCAAGTCTGCTCGTAAAGATGTACTCGGACTCGATAAATCAGTAGGTGCAAGTGTTCCATAACTTTTAATGACCTGATAACCGTTGTATAAAGTGTCCTCAAGAACAGTAGTAGTACCTCCGTCGAGTAACTGAATCTGCAGGTGATGGTTGAATGTATTGCTTGTATCTAAGGCGTTATTAGTACTGGCTGTAATTATGTGCCAATTGGCATCTGGTGCGCCTGCTCCCAGATACGGGTTATAAGTTTGGATATTGATGTTGTAATGTCCGTTGCTCGAGTAAGCATTTTTTCTTGGAGCAAACCAACCTTCTCCGGCAATGTATCTTGATGAAGAATTTCCCACCAACAACTCACCCTGAAAATACTCCGTGTTATTATAAGTGATTTGCTTGTTGATGATATATGGAATAGGAGTAAAGCTGCCAAAGTTTGTATTGGAGTAGGACACAATGTGTCTCGAAGGTGTATTGTCCCAGGTAAAATAATATACCAAAGTATCGTTTACCAAACTGTAACCTGGATTTCCAATGTTTGTAGGGTCGTCATATACAAGAGAGTCTAACCATCCATCATTGCGTTCTGCGTAAAACAAGAGGTAATCTCCCGTGGAAAAATCAGTGCTCAAATCTGCATCTACAACTTCAACCGAAACTGGTTTTTCTTTTCCATACATTTTAATGTCGGACAAAGCAATGGTAGATACGGGAACTCCCGCATTTTGGAGTGTGCTGTAGTCTAAACGGTATATCCCGTTTTCAACTATTTTAATCTTGTAGTACGAATTATTGTAATCAATCCATTCATTGCCATATTGAGCAAATCCAATTCCGTTTAAAAGGAAAAGCAGGCATATGGATAAGATTAATTTCAACTGTCTTTAGGGATTTTATTGATATCGAACCTCAATGAGAACACATTGGAGAACAAACCAACTGATTGATTCAGGTTGGTAAGGGCGTAGTCTATAGTAAACTGCTTGATCTTCAAACCGAGTCCGATATTTGGTTGTAAACTGGTTTTCTCCTTTCCGCCAATTTCCGTTACCTTTTGAATGTTGCCGATCCCGGTTCTCACAAAAACAATGTTTTTAAAGCCGAACTCAACCCCCATGTGAGGGTCAATACTGACTGCATTGGTTCCAATCAATACATTTCGTTTCCCATCAAATGTCAGGTCCAAATCAAGTTCCGGTTGTACAGAAAATTTCTCGCCTAATGCCCACTGTCTGGTGGCACCGAGAATCAGTTTGGGAAGTGTCAACTCCAAAGAATTCTGTGGAATCTCATTACCGGTTAAGGCAAACACTTCTTTCATTTCATCATTAAGATCAAAATTCCAGGCATTAAATGTAGAGGTCACATCTCTAAACATTCCTGCAAATACCCAATCGTTCTTTTTGTAGATCGCAGAGGCATCCAGTCCAAATCCCCACGAATTGGCAAAGTCACCTACTTTTCTATGGATGATCTTAGCATTTCCACCAACGGTCAAACCATCAATTGGCATTTTTCGCGCATAGCTGAAGATGAAAGCATAATCTGCTGCAGAAAATTTCGTAATTCTATCGTAATCTATACGTCCCTGGTTGTCAATTAGCTGAGTAGTGTTAGGAATGTCGTCTACGCCAAAACGGATTAATGAAAAACCGATGGCACTGTTTTCGTCCAAAGGTTTTGCGAAGGCACCATAGTCGTATTTGGCAATTCCCGCAAAATATTCCGCGTGCATCAAACCTACCTGCATATCGTTCTTGATATTCATCAGTCCTGCCGGATTCCAATACCCAGCAGTTACATCACCTACGGATGCTACAAAGGCGTTAGACATGCCAAGTGCACGTGCACCAACTCCAATCGATAAGAATTCGTTACTGTATTTGGGTGCAACGGTTCTGTCCTGACCGAACGAATTAAATCCAATCGCACAGCATAATGAGCAAGCAAGGAGGTTCCTAAATTTCATATTCAAAGTATAAAAATAACAAGTCGTGGCTTATAAACCAAGCCTATTCATTAACTCGTTATTCCCATAAAAATTGCGTACTTAGCAGTCAAGTAATACCTTCAACGAGAATAAAACCAAAAGGTTCATGTCTAAATTGAAATTTTTTGTCCCAAATGCCATCACACTGAGCAGTTTGTTCTGTGGCTTTTCGGCCATTATTTTCGCGTTTAACAATGAGTTGAGGTTCGCCTTTATTTTGATTTTAATCGGAGGTGTGCTCGATTTCCTTGATGGTTTGTCTGCCAAACTACTGGACGCCAAAAGCGAAATAGGCGCTCAGTTAGATTCTTTGAGTGATTTGGTGACTTTTGGTGTGGCTCCGGCAGTCATGATTTATGTGTTGATGGATGCAGTTACTGGCTACAACTTAATGCTTGATGAAGGTTTTGAGTCGAGATATTATGATTATGGCACTTTTTTCGCCATGAAAACATTTAGTGGGCATCATTTAATTGAATTGAATGAGTTTTGGCAACTTAAATATTGGGTATCCGAAATTAGTTGGAAGTCAATTTTAGTGGCATCTTTAATTCCCCTTGGAGGTGCTTTGAGATTGGCCAAATTTAATGTTAAGAAAAATACATCCGGATCATTTGAAGGGCTTGCTATACCTGCCGCAGGTCTTTTCTTAGGGAGCCTTCCTGTGGTTATAGAACAACTGTTTGTAGAGGGATATGATGTAAGTCCTTTGCTCAACAAATACTTAATTTTTGGATTGATTTTTTCAGTAGTATGTTTAATGATAGCTCCAATAAAAATGTTCTCATTTAAGCTTAAATCTTTCAAATGGAAGGACGCTAACATACAGTACATTTTCCTGATTTTGGCACTGCCATTATTTATTGCATGTCTGTTGATAAAAAACATATGGCTATCCGTTCCATTAATTGTACTTTTGTATCTGATTGTATCAACGATAAATAACCTAATTAAACGCAATGAAGTTTAAAGCAGAAATTGATGTGATGCCTCTTGAGGCTTTACTGGATCCACAAGGAAAAGCAGTGAGTAACAACATGGGAAATCTTGGTTTATCTGAGATTGAAAATGTGCGCATTGGAAAACACATTTCTTTGGAAGTTGAAGCAAATGATGAGGCAGATGCCAAGTCTAAAGTAGATAAAGCCTGTAAAGAGTTATTGTGCAATCAGATTATGGAGCGCTACGAGTTTTCTTTGAGTGCACTGTAAGTCGGTAAATCAAGACTTTCTTAAAGATTTAAAAACTCTGGGTTTTCCACGTAGTTTTTCAGTCGACCTACGTCAGACAAAATATTGTCAATAGATTGGTCTGACTTTTTATTTGCCCTGTAAACGAGAATTAGTTTGAGCCAACCCAGAATTGGAATCAAACTGAATAGTACATAAAGTGCAGTTGAAAGAGTCTGCTTTTTATTCATTTGCTTTATTTCAGAATCCAATCTCATAAGAGTTTCATCCATTTTAGGGTGATTGTCTTGCTGAGAATAATAGTTTAGCAAATCATTTGAAGCGTCCGTTATACTGTCTAAATCTTCAATTGTACCGTTCTTGAGCCCTTGTGCAATTCTGATGATGTTATTGAGCATATAGGTCACTTTTGAATTGGCATCAGTTCCTTCAGAGCTTGATTGATCCTCTCCGAATACTTTCTTCTTCAGTTCAAAATTCTTTCCCAGATAAACCTTTCTTACAATCTCATCGGAAGCCAATTGTTCTGCTGTTCCGGATCTTAGGATGTTACCTTCAAACAGCAGATAGGTTCTGTCGGTAATGCTCAAAGTCTCCTGTACATTGTGATCCGTAATGAGAATTCCAATGTTCTTTTGCTTCAGCTTATAAACTATGCTTTGAATGTCTTCTACGGCAATTGGATCTACTCCGGCAAAAGGTTCATCCAATAGAATGAATTTAGGATCGGTAGCCAATGCCCGAGCTATTTCAGTTCGTCTCTTTTCTCCACCAGACAATTGCTTACCCAGGTTTTTCCTGACATGATTTAAACTGAATTCACTCAATAATTCCTCCAGCTTATCCTTGCGTTCCTTTTTAGACAATTTTGTCATTTGCAGAACGGCCATGATGTTGTCCTCAACACTCAATCGTCTGAATACCGATACTTCCTGAGGCAAATAACCAATGCCCATTTTTGCACGTTTGTACATGGCGGTAGACGTGATGTCCTTATCGTCCAGATACACAGTTCCGGTATCTGGTTTCACCAGTCCAACAATCATATAGAATGAAGTCGTTTTCCCGGCACCATTCGGACCAAGTAAGCCAACAATTTCTCCCTGATTAACTTCAACGGTAACGCCCTTAACAACCTGGCGACCTTTGTAGCTCTTTTTTATGTCTGAAGTACTAAGTTTCATTAAAATTTCACATCAAATCTTGCCCTAATTCCCCATTTAATGATGTTGGGATTATCCAGATAATTCAAACGTTTGATTAGATCAACGCGAAGAATCTTAAAAATATTCTCTATCCCCACAGATGCTTCTAAATAAGGAGCGCGCAAGGTATGCATATTTGTTAACAGAGCCATTTCTTTTTCGTGCTTGGAATCGAAATCACCAACTGCCGCTTTTAATGTAATCACTTCTCGCCATTTCAACTTTCTGAACAATGGCATACGATTAAGGAAAAAACCATCAAAATGATGTACAAAGGTCATGGTAGCATATTCATCACTCACAAATTCAAAGTAATTCATAGTATTGAAAGCCGTCTCCATGAAATAATAGGTTTCATTTCCTGTAAAAATGTTGAGCAAAGGATAGGGGAGAGTACCCCAGTATTTCCCTACTTCAATCCTGTACTGACTCCAGCCCAGAATACCTACCGGATACCAGTGTCTGATTGAAAAAATTCCCTTGTGATATTCGTATTCACCACCCAAAAAACCTGGAATGGCATAAGTGTATTTTGCTTCTAAAACCGGGTATTTTGTGCCGAGAGAAACTCTGTTAAACTCGCCAGAGACGAATTTTTCGTCATAAGCAAAACGCATGTGGTAGGAAATCTCTGAAGTGGTGATTTTGTTGATGGCCTGTCTTTGCCCGGAGTCATTAATTCTTGAGTAATCAAGGTCTCCGAGTGGATGTGGACTCCTCTCTTTCCATCTGAAAGTGACTTTACTATTGAATCCGGGAAACCATTCATGGTCATAGGAGCCTTCTGCCACTTCAACCAATGCGTAGTTGGTGATGGGTCTTCTCCGCGCGATGGAAGCCAGAATGTTGTCTTCACTTAGAGCACTGCTTCCAAGACCCAGTTGTTCTACATCATATTTATACCTTCCGCTAAGCACCTGTCTGGGCTGTTTGGAAACCATATACCTGAAGCTTCCGCCATATTTCACAAGCTTGTCTTTGAAGCCATAGGCCACATTCCCTGAAAACTCAAGCCTGGTACTGAAATTATTACTCGTACGCATTCCAAAACCAATTCTGGGACCTTCAACCGGGTTGGATGAGAAGAATTTGGTAATCGGACCAATCTCCACTTTGCCAATTTCCTTATAACCGGTTAGAATAAGGCTGACAATGTCTACATAGGTTCTTACTTGCGGAATGGTTTCCAGAGTGTCCATCATGGAGAAAATCTGTTGTTCTTTCGCACTTAAACTATCGTGTCGGTTTTTTAGCCAGAATTCTTCTGACTTATCGTTCACATCATCGGCAATGAAAATGTTCTGTCCTCCCTGGTAAAACTCGTCAGCTTTTGGCTTATTAATTTTGAAATTCTTGTATGATGTGGTTTTTCGACCATAAATTCCCATGGTACTTTCCGTGAGGTAGATATCTGCAAAAAGCTTGTCCTTGGTGAGCATCCAAACTTCATTTTCAACCTGCTCATAGGTTTGTTCCACTTCCAGATATTGAACAAAATTGATGTTCGCATCTTCAGCTATCTGTGCCTTAACTTCTTTAACAGCATAAGTAGTGTCCGTAATCCATACCGAACCAATGAACGTAGGTTCCTGCTTTCTTTTTGGCATAAAATTCAGCTTATAACACCAATAGCCATCCACATTGGCACTGTCTACCAAAAACAAGTCGTAATACAAACGTGCAGTACCTGAAAGCGGACTAATAAAGAACTTCCCAAAAACGGAAATACGACTGTCGTAGATATTTACATTTTGGTACATGTCACCCATAAATTGGGACACACTTTCATTTTTCACGCCGGAAATTTGCGTTGCTTTGATGTATTCGCGTTCTGCTTTAGGACTCTTTCTGTAGTAGAAATCGGAGATAGACTCGGTCATGAATAAAGGAAGAGAAGGTTTCTCTCCTGTAGAATCCATATTGTCAAAGATGAAATCAAAGTGTTTGAAGACCTTTCTTTTAGTGAATTTCTCTGTGAGGTTGTTAAGATCGAACTGAACCTTATTGTAGGTTTCGTATTCGTATGCTTCCAGTTTTTCTCTGTTGTTGATTTTCTTGTTGCGTTGAACGTTCTTCCAGAGCACCCACGCCGGATCGTCTCGTTTTACTTTTTTATCTCCTTTCACCACCATTGGTCCAAGGTTTGAAGCCTTATCACTTAACTCGAAATTGATGGTTTGAGTTTTATCCTTTTCAACTTTCTTTGCAAGCAAGCCATATCCTACCATTTCTGCAACGAGAGAGTCTGAGGCATAATAAGTTTCAATGGTGTAATTACCTTCTATGTCAGTTGTTGTGCCAATTTTAGTTCCCTGAAAATAGATTTTGGCAAAGGGCAGTCCTTCCTGAGTAGTGGCATCTATGGCTTTCCCCGAAACCTTAGTGGTTTGAGCGTTGATGGAGCCAACCATGAAGAAACTAAACAGAGTTGCTAATATGTTCAAATAAATTCGCAAGACTTTTTTGGTTCAGGACAGATGTATAAAATTAAGAAAAAGGAAGCAGATTAGCAGATGAATTCTGTGACTTACTTAGAATTCTGTTTAACTGCTCTTGCTGAGACTTTTATGCTGATTTCATACAACAACATAATAGGAATTCCTACAATGATCTGGCTAAATAAATCAGGCGGTGTAATAATTGCGGATAGAATTAAAATGACCACAATTGAGTGTTTTCTGAATTTTCTGAGGAATTGAGGGTTAATAATGCCTAGTCGTGATAACAAATAACTAATAATTGGTAATTGGAACAGTAACGCAGTAAAGAAGGTAGTTGTTGTGATGATGCTCATATAAGATGAGATCGTAGGTAAGTTTGCCACACCTTCATGAATCCTCCAATTGGCGAAAAACTGCACTGTTAAAGGAGAAATGATGAGATAACCAAAGGCCAGACCAAGGATGAACAAAATGATGCTATAGGGGAAAAACTTGGTTGAAACCTTGGTTTCCGTTGCTGTTAAAGCAGGTTTTACAAAGCCCCAAATTTGCCAGGCGATATAGGGAAAAGCGCAAACTATACCTCCAACAATGGCAAAATACATGGTTGCAGAAAATTGTGCCGTCATAGATGTACTGATCGGCTGGAAGTCAATTTCGGTAGCACACAGTTCCCCATCCAGTCCAATGGCGTTGTCAATCCAGCAAAACCACTGGTAAGTAATAAAGTCTGGTTTCGACATAGCCATGTACACCCATTCCATTAAATCCTTGCGAAAAATGAAAATGACAATGGCAAAAACGAGGACCACAATTGCCGATCGAAACAGACGCCACCTAAGCTCTTCAAGATGCCCTAAAAAGGACATTTCTTTCTTGCTGCTATCTGTTGTATCGTTCGACATGGGTAGACAAAAGTAAAACTTTCAACGCTTGGCATCTCAAATATTTTAAGAACTAAGTTTTTCATGTTTAAAACCTCCTGTAAAAATTAGATGAATGATTTGGTAGACGTATTAATATGTGGTATTTTAGGTATACAAACTAATAGTGAATGGAAACACTCTCTAAAATGAGCCTGAAAGGGGCATTACAAAAATACTTTGGATTCGATGGATTCAAAGGTGAGCAAGAAGCCATTATTCAATCCGTTCTGGATGGTAAAGACACTTTTGTGATCATGCCAACAGGTGGTGGAAAGTCTATGTGCTATCAACTACCTGCATTGATGTGTGAAGGAACTGCTCTGGTCGTATCGCCTTTAATTGCCCTGATGAAAAACCAGGTTGATGCCATTCGTTCAGTTAGTGAACAGGATGGTGTAGCTCATTTTCTTAACTCGTCTTTGAATAAAGGAGAAAT
Organism: Parvicellaceae bacterium; assembly: GCA_965230535.1. Lineage (GTDB taxonomy): Bacteria > Bacteroidota > Bacteroidia > Flavobacteriales_D > JAUILH01 > JAUILH01. The sequence goes on from OZ246009.1 coordinate 450,955, forward strand.
AGCCCGAGTTAAGCAAGAGGTGATGGACGGAACAACAAAAATGTTGTACGTGGCGCCGGAGTCATTAACTAAGGAAGAGAATATTGAGTTTTTATCTAAGATCACCATTTCATTTGTCGCCATTGATGAGGCACACTGTATTTCGGAATGGGGCCATGATTTTAGACCAGAATACAGACGACTCAGACCTATTATTCAAAACATTGGTAATGTGCCGATCATTGCCTTAACCGCAACGGCAACACCCAAGGTACAGGTGGATATTCAAAAGAACCTGGGGATGTCAGATGCCAACGTGTTTAAAGCTTCATTTAACAGATCTAATTTGTTCTATGAAGTTCGCCCCAAAAAGAATGTGGTTAAAGAGATTGTGACCTTTGTAAAGAAAAACGAAGGCAAATCGGGGATTGTGTACTGCCTCAGCAGGAAAAAAGTAGAGCAACTGGCCGAAACGCTGCAGGTAAATGGTGTGAAGGCTTTGCCTTATCATGCCGGGATGGACGCCAATACACGTGCTAAGCATCAGGATATGTTCCTTATGGAAGATGTGGACGTGATTGTTGCTACCATCGCCTTTGGAATGGGAATCGATAAGCCGGATGTGAGGTTCGTGATTCACCACGACATTCCTAAAAGTCTGGAGAGTTATTATCAGGAAACGGGTAGAGCCGGAAGAGATGGCGGTGAAGGTCATTGTGTGGCATTCTACAGTTACAAAGACATTGAGAAGCTCGAGAAGTTTATGCACGGTAAGCCGGTTGCTGAGCAGGAAGTGGGACATCAGCTTTTGCAGGAAGTTGTGGCCTATGCTGAGACGTCCATGAATCGAAGAAAGTTCCTGCTTCATTATTTCGGTGAGGAGTTCGATGAAGTGAATGGTCCGGGAGCGCACATGTGCGACAATACCAAATACCCTAAGAAACAATCCGAAGGTAAAAATGAAGTGCAATTGCTCTTAAAAGTGGTGAAAAGCCTCAAGAGTAAGCATAAATACAAGTATATCGCAGAGTATTTGGCAGGCAATAAAACCAATGAGATTGTGACTTACAAACATGACCAGCATGAGTTGTTTGGAGCAGGCAAGGAAAAGGATGCCAATTTTTGGAGTGCAGCCCTTAGGCAAGCTATTGTTGCCGGATTCCTGCGAAAAGAGATTGAAAGTTACGGTTGTTTGTTTATGACAGAAAGAGGCCTGGAGTACATAGAGAACCCTACCTCCTTTATGTTGATTGAAGAGAATGATTTCTCTGATACTGATGACAATGATGATGTTATTATCAATACCAAAGGAGATGGCAGAGCTTCAGATGCTGTACTTTTCAAGATGTTGAAAGACCTGAGAAAGAAGATCTCTAAAGACAAGGGGGTGCCTCCATTCGTAATTTTCCAGGATCCTTCTTTGGAAGACATGGCTACTCAATATCCGATCACTCAGGAAGAGATGCACAATATTGTTGGTGTGGGACAAGGAAAGGCATTGCGCTACGGAAAACCTTTCTTAGAGTTGATTTCTAAATACGTGACGGAAAATGAAATTGACCGACCACATGACATTACCGTTAAGAGTTTGGTCAATAAGTCCGGCTCTAAGGTGAATATCATCATGAATATTGATAAGAAAATGCCACTTGAAGATATCGCCAAAGCACAGAGCAAAGAATTGGAGGAATTGATTACAGAAATTGAAGGAATTGTGGCCTCCGGAACCAAGATCGATATCAGGTATTATCTGGATGAAGTATTAGATGGAGATGCCCAGGAAGAGATTTTCGATTACTTCATGGAGGATGCAGAATCTGACTCGATTGATGCTGCCTATGAAGAATTTGATGGTGATTACTCTGAAGAAGAGTTGAGGTTAATGCGCATCAAATTTATGAGTGAAGTGGCTAATTAGCCCTCCCAAATCCTTATTTATAAGAGTTATTTTCCCTTTTGGAGACCGAAAGTGAACGTTCGGAGTTTGGCGGTACGTAATCGTGCCTGATGGATCTAATTTTGGATTAAACAAAACGTCAAGCCATGAAAACTCTCTTATTAACTGCTTTTCTTTTCTGTCTGCAAATCAATGTAGAAGCTTCTTCTCTTCCAATCGATCCCTCAGAGAATATCACTAAAATGACCGCCCTTAAGTATGAAAGTACTGTATACTTTAACTTTAGTATTAAGAATGAAAGTGAAGAAGGTTGGTATGTATTAATAAAAGAATGTGAATTGGGAGGTGAAAGCGTGTTAGGAATGAAAAAAGGTCATTGTAATCAACTGAATACCCCATTAGTGTACAGTTTCAAGGATGATAACATTCATTGTTGTAAAGCAGTGTATAAGCTGATGAAAATTAAGGATAACACACAAGAGACCATTGCAACCTGGGAATACTCTAAAGACATGTATTCCATTAAGAGAGCAGAACTCAAACTACTGAGTAACCCTGAAGAAATTGAAATAGTAGTTCCCGAATAGTAGATAGGTTTTTCATACTCCTCAAATACCGGAGTCAGGCGATGAATTAATTGCCTTTCTCCGGTATAGTTTTTGGTAGTAATTGCTTACCAAAACCAATGTTATGAAGTTGAAATTCTTAACTGGCCTATGTGCTTTAGGCATGGTGCCATTCAGTGGGTGTAGTCTGATTTTAGATTCTATATTCAATAACCCAGATTGCCTTGTCTGCAAAGTAGCCAGAAATGGAGGCTTTGACGAAAATGGAGATCCAATAGAAGACATAGCATGGATCGAATCCACAAGCAATTCAGAAGAGGAAGCTGATCTGCAAAGAAGATGTGAAGAGGCTACACAAACTCTGGGGGGTTGGTGTTATTGCGAGCGGGAATAAGTTATTTAGATTTCAAACTCTCCAAAGCCAAATGGGCCATGAGACCAACGCCTGTTTCCAGTGCAGATTCGTCAATGTCGAAAGTTGAGGTGTGCAGACCGGAAGTAGCTCCATTATTCGGATTATTTACACCAAGTCGGTAAAAACAACCGGGCATTTCCTGTGTGTAATAGGAGAAGTCTTCAGCTGTCATTCTAAGTCCCAGATCAACTACATTTTCGGCACCTAAATATTGTCTGGCGGCGGCTTGGGAATTCATGGTTAAAGTTTCATCATTAACCAGAAAAGGATAGCCCACATGAATGTCGAAATCACAATCACCTCCCATGCTTTTCGCCATGGAAACCGCAATTTCTTTCATGCGATCGTGCAATTTGAAGCGCAATTCTTCATTCATGGTTCTAAAAGTGCCTTCAATTTTTACTTCATCAGGTATCACATTGGTGGCACCATTGGCAGTTACTTTTCCAAAGGATAAAACAACGGGTACATCCGGTTGGCTGTATCTGCTCACGATTTGCTGTAAGGCTACTATAATCTGTGCGCTTATCACAACCGGATCTATATTGAAATGAGGCAATGCTGCATGACCTCCTTTTCCTTTCACAGTCACATAAATTTCATCGGCACTGGCCATGTACATCCCAGGTCTAAACCCAACCTTGCCTACTTCCAGTTGAGGATATACGTGCTGACCAATAATTCCGCTTGGGGCAGGATTCAATAAAGCCCCCTCCTTGATCATGAGTGAGGCCCCTCCGGGTAAACGCTCCTCTCCGGGTTGAAAAATGAGTTTAACTGTTCCGGTAAATTCCGATTTAAGTTCGTTTAGAATTCTGGCAGCACCGAGTAAACTTGTGGTATGTACATCATGACCACATGCGTGCATCACACCATGATTGGTGCTTTTGTAAGACACTTCATTCTCTTCAATAATCGGTAAGGCATCCAGATCTGCTCTTAAGGCAATGATTTTGCTGGACGGGTCGTTGCCCTCAATATGGGCTACAATGCCTGTTTCAACGTAGCCGGCTTTATAAGGAATGCCAATATCGTCCAATTCCGCCTGAACGTATTTTGAAGTTTCATATTCCTTAAAAGATAACTCCGGATGCGCGTGTAAATGACGCCTGATCTTCAAATGCCGATCATGATTGTCTTTGGCAAGTTGCTTTATTCTATCAATCATTTAGAAATGTATTTGCTGCCCGACCAGATCATTTTAATGGCTACTATGAGCATGATCAAACCGAAGAAAAACTTGACTTTTTCAGGTGATAATTTCAGGGATAATTTGGAACCGAAAAAACCTCCAATTATAAAACAAACCGCCATGATACCAGCGTACCATAGGTATTGTTTGTCCATTTCCAGACCTTTGTAGTAATTCATCACGGCCAAAATTCCAATAGGGGGTAGCATAAGCAGTAAGCTCACACCTTGTGCCTGATGCTGGCTAAGTCCAATAAAATAGATAAGTGCCGGAACAATAATAATCCCTCCTCCAACACCAATAAATCCGCTTAGGATACCGGCGCAAAGGCCAATAGAACATAATATGAGAATGGTGCTGGTTTCCATTTAGATTAGAAATCTAAGGATAAAGATAAATATCTTATTGACTTCATTCTGGTGCCATCATCTACACCCCAGGCCCAGTCAAAGCGAATGAAATAACCAAATAGTCTTGATCTCAGACCAAAACCATATCCGTAAACGATAGGATCTTTTTGGTTTTCAATTTCAATGTGATAGATATTATCTTCGATTACAATGGTGTTAAATGCATTGTCGTTGCTATAAGGATGGGCACCGGTCCATGCGGTACCTATGTCGTTAAATCCAATGATCTGGAAGTTTTCTAAGAAATCAGATTTAATTGGTTTGTTGGTGAGCACCTTAACAATGGGAACACGAATTTCATTGTTGATGACTGCAAAGTTGCTTCCGTTTCTGATATTCTGAATAAATCCACGCATAGGTGTTCCGATTGCCTGAAATGCGAAATTTTCACTTTGAGGAACCTGTACTTGCGTATTGAAACTTTCCTGAGGTCTGAAAACCCAGTTATCCACTCCGCCCAGATAGTAAACGATCTTTTTACCACCGAAAGAATAGCTTCCCGCGAATCTTCCGGCATAAATGATGTCTTTATAGATCTTTTGGTAATGTCTGAAGTCAGCCCCCACCACATACATGCGATCCTGATCTTTGTTGATTTCCTGGAATGTCTCGGCAAATATTTTAAACCTGGTACCATTGTATAAATTCAAACCCTTTGGTCGAACGGCATCAAACACATATTCTAACTTGGCAGTTCCAAGGAAGAAATTCTCATCAGGTGTGTTAATTGACACATCATCCAATGCTTTGGTAATGTGTTTGTCCCATCTCACACCGGTAGTCAATCTCAAAGATTGTACTTCATCAAAAGGCAAGCTGGCCCGATACTTCCCTTCATGGGTGATAACCTTGCTTAAAGTGAAATCATTGTCAAAGGCAACGAAAGAATTTCGATAAGCAATGAACTTATGATCTACACGTCCGGCCAGATTATCATAAGACAGCAGATACTCGCCACTTTCAAAATTGACGGGCATTCTAAAACCACCTAAAATTTTATGATCTTCAAATAGATCGGACACGCCAAGTTTCACCAATCCGTTAAATCCGGGATTGTAGAATACAGCACCCGCTCCGGCATAACGCTGGTAAGATTGGAACAAGAAGTTATTGTCGAGCTGAGTCACCAAATAGTCAATAGCAAAATTGGTTTTGTACAATTCGTACTGAGGCAATTTGAATGCAGGTTTGGTACTTTCTTTAACAGTTTTGGCGATCTTTTTCTCTTCTTCCTTGGTATTTGTGGCCTCATCTAACTTAATGACTTCCTTCTCAAATTCGGGTGCATCATCTTCAAACTCGTAATGGTCAATGTTGATGTCGTCTCCTTCTTTACTCTCCTTACCAACTTTGATGGTCTCTTTTTCAAATGGATCGTCCTTAGGTTTGGTTTTTCCACTCGTCTCCGCAATGAATCTTGTGTTGTGCAGTAAGTCCGGGCTAAACTCTTTATCTGTATCAGATTTTGATTTGTAGAAATGGTACTTACCATCTGCAAACGTCATGAACCCAATTCTACCGGATGGCGCGTGCATATCGTACTGAAGGATGTTGTATTTGTAGTTACTCAAAGCATATTCGTTTGAGAAGTATCTGTAATGGATAACAGTATCTATGTATGAAATGGCACTGTCATATTTCGCAACATAACGGTTGAAAATTCCGTTTCTGTCGGAGGTGAAAGTGTAATTGATTTTGTCGTATTTACATGGATGAAACTCATCGGCATCATCCGTATCTGTTATGCGTTGAAGCACCTGTCGTTTGTTCTTTTGCTTCACGTCATAAATATAAATGTCGTAGTCGCCACCAATCAACTCAGTTTCCTTCGCTTTTCTCGTCTTTGGAATGGTGTCACTTGGACGGTTAGACGAGAAGATGATCTTATTAGTGCCTTCCACAAAACTTGGGTGAAGGTCGTCGTAAATATCGTTCGTTAACTGCACCCTTGCTCTGGAGACGCCCTTAAGTAAGTATAGATCCGTTTTCCCTTGATTCACCCCGGATAAAACCAAACTGGTTCCATCATCATTGTAGGCGAAATCCAAAACCTTATCCATATTGTTCAGAGGCAGAATGGTGTTTTCTCCATCATCCACGGTATAGATGTTCATGTTCAGGAAGCCCTTGTACTCGGTGAAAAATGTCAGTGCATTAAGGGTAGGGTGCCAGTTAATCACTGGGTAGGAATAATCTGTGGTTCTATCCAACTTATAATCCTTCTTATAGATTCTTTTGGCTTTGCCTTCACCTATGTCGTAAATCCAGATTTTATATTGCCCCAATTGATTGGTGACATATGCTGCATAACGTCCGTTTGGACTGATCTTATACTGAGTATATACCGCATTTCTAAGTTGCTTAAGTGGCAATTCTTCAAAGTCTACATCTAATTGCGATTGGTTATCCTGAATGTATCGTTTCTTGTAGAAATTGATGTATTCGTTGGAAAGTGTACTCAAATTCATTCCAAGTACAAATAAGAATCCGCTTTCAATGTTTCGACTGATTCGGGCCATATAGAAAATCTGTGGCAGAACCTTGGCGCCATATTTTTCGGCAATAAAATTCCATACAGAGTGTCCGGCTAATTCAGCATCACGACCCTCCAGCTTGTTGAATTGTGTGTATCTGCCCGACAAAATGCCATCTTTCACCTGGTTGTCGATCTTGGTATTCCACCCTTTTCCAAGGTAGGCGGTGAATCCTTCGGTGTACCAGCTTGGCATAGATAAAAGTGTGCTGCTCTTAATGGCTTCTTTCCAGTTGTCACCATACAGCATTTTCTGAACCATGATTTCGGAGATGCCCGCTCTGATTTGCTCTTCCAAAGCTCTGTGATCGCCTTCGTAATAAATGAAAAGCTTAGAACCGCTAATTCTCGTAACACCACCAATATTCGTTGATTCATCAGTAGTGATACCAATGTTGCTCATTTTAAAATCCGATTGGCGGTTAAATACAAGGATGTCAATTTTATCACTGAGGTTAAATTCAAAGAACTTTTGAAGCTCTTTAAGATGTTTGTCAACTGCACGCGCTGTATAGGCTGCAATATTCTCACCTCCGGCGTAATAATAAACCTTGAATTTTTGATAATGATGGAAGCGCCATTCAAAGCCTTTGTACTGAACACGGTTTTTACCGAATTCCTGATAGGAACCGTTGTAAAACTGGGCATTTGCACCAACGACGGCGACCGTCAACGTTAATATGAGGGAAAGCGTTTTAAGCATTGCAATACTTGATATGTAAATATAACTAAAAACCGACGATCTTATTATTTTAGCGGGCAGATATCTAGATTATGGCAGTAAAAAAAATGACTTTTAATCCCTTTCAGGAGAATACATATTTGGTGAGTGATGAAAATGGTGAGTGTGTGATCATAGATCCGGGTTGCTATGAAACTCATGAAAAAGAAGCCCTGAAAGCTTATGTCGAGTCGGAAGGATTGTCTCCGATAGGTTTGTTGAATACACATTGTCATATCGATCACGTTTTGGGAAATGCCTTTGTGGCAAGAACCTGGGGACTTGGTTTAGAGATGCATAAAGATGATTTGACAACTCTGAAATCTGTCAGTAATTACTGTCATTTATATGGTTTTGATGCATATGAACTGTCGCCGGAACCGAAGAAGTTCCTTGAAGCCGGAGACGTGATTTCTTTTGGCAATACTGAACTGGAAGTTTTATTTGTACCTGGTCATGCTCCCGGACACATTGCATTTGTGAATCATGCTGAAGCCTACGTCATCAACGGAGATGTGTTGTTCAACGGAAGTATTGGAAGAACAGATTTACCCGGAGGGGATATCAATGTTCTTGAAAAGTCTATCAGAGAAGTGATGTATGCATTGCCCGATAATTATACTGTCTATTGTGGACATGGTCCTGAGACCACGATTGGTCAGGAGAAGCGTTCCAACGCATTTTTCAGGGCATAGCGCACAAAAAAACCACGCCCCCCGGAAGGAACGTGGCAAAAGAAAATTACTCAAACTAAATTAAGCTCTCAACAATTTCGTCTTCGGATTTACCATCTTCCATCCCGTTGATGGTTGCGTCAATGGCATCCAAAATATCTTCATCACTAAAACCTAAGGCTACTCCGTACTTTCGTAACAGGGCAATCTCGTCATCATCAAATACCCCATCGGCATTTACCATTTCAACCAAATTTACCAATCTGCGGAAACGCTCTTCTTTTGACACAGGCGGGTTAATCGCATAACCTTTTGGATTGTCAATAATCTCCTGGGCTTGCTCTTTACTGATACCAATGTGCTTGGCTATCTTTTGAAGCAACTCACTTTCTTCAATTGAAACGTGGCCATCGGCACGTGCAATCATCACCAGGTTTCTAAAATGACCCTTGTGTTGTTTTCTTTCTCCGCTTTCAAATAAATCTGCAATAGACATTTTTCTGATTTTATTATGATGGGGGGTAAAAGTAATTAAAATAGACAATAATCATCAAGAATATTTTAGGCATTTTCAATAACTCTTCTTGGGTATGGTGCCTGGAAGCCTGCCTCACCAAGAGCCTTCTTAATTTCACCGCGCATTCCCCAATGTACATCCCAGTAATTTTCTACTGTTGTATATGGTAAAGCAGTTAAAATTACCGAGTTTTCGCTCAGTTCGGAGATGTACACAGATGGCTTTGGATCCTGCAAAACCAAGGCGGAACTTTCAAGAACTTTCAGAGCCAATTCTCTAGCCTGATCAGCATCAGCTTCATATCTCACCGCAAAGTTGAAATCGGCACGAACATTTCCCTTTCTGGAATAATTGACAATATTTCCCCCGGCTAAAGGTGCGTTTGGAATGATTACCGTTTTATTCTGGAATGTTTCGATCACTGTGACAAAAACTGAGATCTCCTTAACGAACCCTAACTCGCCCTGTGCTTCAATTAAATCACCAACCTTAAATGGTCTGAAGACAAGTAAAAGAACGCCTCCTGCAAAGTTGGATAAGCTGCCCTGGAAGGCCATGCCTATAGCCAAACCGGCAGCACCCAATACAGCAATAAATGAAGTGGTCTCAATGCCAATTTGACCCGCAACGGCAATGAAGAGCATGAGTTTTAATGCAAAAGCACTGAGCGTGATTAAGAATGGCTTTAAGGTATCGTCAATCTTACGCCTTTCAAGCGCCTTTCCAATCAATTTAACCAGTTTTCGAATAAGGAATAAACCAACAAGTAATGTGATGATTCCTGTGATTAAACGTGGCCCCCAGGCGCTTAACTGCCCGCCCAGATTATCTACAAATGAATCTTTTAATGTTTCCCAAGTCATAGTTGTATTTTTTAGTTTCCATCAAGATACAACTTGGCCGAGCGAATTGGGAATTGTTTCTACCACTTACATGGTTTATCGGTATACTACAGAAAAATGCGGATAAAAAAAGCCACGCATGCGTGGCTTTCGGTGTTTTATGTCGTTACAACTAGAATTTATAGACGAAACCAAGACCAGTTACCCATTTGAATTGGGTACCAGGACCGTAAGTTGTGCTAATTAAGTTGTTGTTAGCATCATAGGTGTTGGTTGGTCGGCTGTCAATATCATGATCGTAAATCAGGTGTGTACCCGTGGTAAAGTTGAAGTATCTCATGAATTGGAAAGACAATAGTGTTTCCCAGCTTACATCAATATTCTGCGGATCGTTCAGATAGTTAGAGAACAGATCTAATTTGGTCATGAAGCTCATTGATTCTGTTACCACGTCTTTGTCCTTTACTTTCTTAGAGGCTTCCATGATTTTCTTTTGAAGTGACATTTTCACGTATCCCCCAATCTCATATCTGATTTTTTCACCTTCATCAACACCATATGCACCTGCATTTGACAGAATTTCATCGTTTACGATGGTTGTCTTAGATGTAATTGGAGAGATGAATAAAGAGAAAGTAGCCGCTTTCGGGTTGTTTTTGTCTACCGGTGGTTTAAAATCCAATCCGATAGAAGCAATGATATATGCCGGTGCCAGGAAATTCGAAATTCTTAAACTGTCGTTATTCGAGTCATCCGGATTGGCAAAACCAGGCGCAAACTGAGAACGGAAGTTCAACAAACCTGAGTAGTACCAGTTAGAAAAAGCCTTCTTACCAAACTTTGAAGAAAAATCGATTCTATCGTCACTTTTAAATGTCAGTTGGTCGTCAACGTTATCGTTAGGGTCTGAATCGAAACGGTTGATGACACCGTAACCAAGGTTTAAAGAGTTGTCCCAGGTTTTCCCATCCCACGCTCTATTGGCATACAGAGATAACAGACCTTTTCCTGAAACTGAATTAAGACCACCACCGGCCCAGTTTTTAAGGAAAACATTTGAGAAGTTCAAAGTAATCACACCTCCGGTATCCCAAAGTGAATCTCGTTTAGCTTTAGATTCTTGTTTTCTTAATTCGTCCATGGTTTTGTCAGCCTCCTTATCACTAAGGCCTCCAACCTGTGCAGATCCTATAAAAGGAAGGCACAATCCTGCTACGATCAATATTTTTTTCATGTCATTAATAATTACGCCACAAAAGAAGTAATTAAATTTTAGACACTTATGTTTTTTTCGATTTTCGGTGGTGCTGTTTGGTCGGTTAGCACAAATTTCCGATAAGTGGTAAGAGTAGTTTACTGGTAATTTGGATCGTCGGGTCTATTATTGGCCGGATCATAAACCGGAGGACAGTCGTTGGTATTCTGCTTGATCCATCCAAATCTAACGCTGAAAATAAGTGGCCTGTACGAACTCATGTATTTGTTCACTTTTGGCTTGAAATCTGTCCATGGAGAGACATTGAAAATGGGCGTTTCTACCGACGGAATGATGAAAAACTCGTCACTGATTTTAATTCCGAAACCAAGTTTGTAATGTAACTGTGCCCATAATCTTGGCAGGTCTACATCATTTCTATATGGCCCCGAAATGTCATCAGACTTAGCAATGATGGAATAATCAACATTGGCACCAAGGCTGTTTTGAATGAAAAACTTGTTGGTGAGTTGTAAGATGTTATTGAAGTTAACGTAAGCCAGAATATTGTGATTGGCAAACTTCCCTGAACCAGAATAGGTGGCATAGGGTGTCTCGCTTGGAGAGAGGTAGCGTTCGCCTTCAAAACTTTCTTTTCCTCTGAGGCCCTTGTAGGCCAAACCATAATCCATGTAGGGAAAGAGTCTCCCATACTTGAAAATATGATGTCTGCCGGCTTCTAAATACAAACCTATTCGTCCTCCCGGATCGTGTATGGCGTCATAATAATCGTTGCCGTTTCTATACAACTCCTCACGGGTATTTCTCATTCTCGTTCCCATGAAGGTGATTCCGGGAGCGAAATTCCAACCACTCAATTTCATGAAGCCGTTGCGTCTTACCAACTCGGTTTTACCATTTTTATAGGCGTATTGGGAATGTCCGATAAAGGACGCAAGACAAAGGCTTATGATGAGTATGTGTTTCATTCTTCGCACAGTTCAAGTAAGGTGTTTTCTACTTCTTCACTTTTCCAGTTTTCAGTTATGTTAGGCATCTGCATGATTTTATCCATGATTGATGATTGCCTTTTACCTGCTTTCCAGGCCTCTGAATATTTTATATCCGAAAAGGTAACTTGACTGTATAAAGGTAGCCATTTATCCGGATGTTTTTCTGAAAACCAGGCTTCAATTTTCTTTCTGAGAAGGAACATGGGGTCGCCAACGTAATCTCTCATCACATGATAATTGTATAAAGACAGATCCTGAATGGCATCTCCATCTGGTTTGCGCTCTTCCTGATAGGCATCCAGAACTTTATCCCAATCGTCTCCATGAGCTTGCATCATGCGCCACAATACAGAGCAATCTTCAAAACCAGCATTCATTCCCTGGCCATAGAACGGTACTGTTGCGTGGGCCGCATCTCCAATTAAAGCTGTTTTCCCATACCTCCAAGGATACGATCTCATGATGGCCAATGACGACAACGGGTGTTTATGCCAATTCTCGATCAGATTAGGCATCATATCATAAAAATCCGGGAAGGTTTCTTTGAAGAAGCGTTTCACATCTTCATCATTTTTCAAGCTGGCAAAGGAGTTGTCTCCTTCAAATGGCATAAACAAAGTACAGGTAAATGAACCATCTTCATTGGCAAGCGCAATTAACATGAAACGTCCTCTGGGCCAGATGTGCAGACAATTCTTATCCATTTTATATGACCCATCTTCATTAGCAGGGAGAAGTAACTCTTTGTAGCCGTCGTCAATATAATCCTGAGAATAATCGAAACGATCTTCTTTTTGCATGCCGTTATACCTTACAGCACTGTAGGCACCATCAGCTCCAAATACAACATCAGCTTCATCCGTAAATCTTTCGCCTGTGTCGCCGTTCTCAAGATGAACCCTTCCTTCAAATAAATCGACATCAATACATTTGTGATTGTAGAAAATCTTTGCACCGCCGTCTTGTTCGGCAATGTCCATCATACGGGCATTTAGGCCTCCTCTGGAAACAGAGTAAATGGCTTCTCCTTCTTTTCCGTAAGGTTGATAGGTGCAATTTCCTTCCAGATCATGCATCATCCTTCCGGTCATTGGAATAGCAATGTCCTGAATTTTGGTGTCTACACCAACAGTTTTAAGTGCTTTCCAACCTCTGTTCGACAAAGCCAGGTTAATAGATTTTCCGGCACTGATCTCTGCATTTCGAATGTCTGGTCTTCTTTCATACACTGTTACCGAATAACCTGCTTTGGATAAATAAACTGACCACAACGATCCAACCAGTCCGGCACCTACCACAATTGCTTTCTTTTCCATCTTAAAGTTTTCGTTTATCATCCCAATGCTCACGGTATTTATTATCGAAATACTTTCCGGGCTTTGGTCTGGATTTCTTTTTTTGCATGGCTACAGAAATTCGCCAAAGCACAATACCGGCTATTAAAGCGAAAAAAGTGTAGACCACTAAATTTCCAAAATCGCTAAATTCTTTATCTGTCATAATTATTGTGCAGCTTGTTCAAGCAATTTAGCAAATCTATATACATCTTCAAATGAGTTGTACAATGGTACCGGAGCCACTCTAATCACATTAGGTTCTCTCCAGTCGGCCACCACACCATTTTCAGATAAGTAATCGAATAAGGCTTTGCCTTTTCCATGAGATAGAATAGACAATTGAGCACCTCTTTCCTTTTGATCTCTAGGTGTGATGATCTCAAAACTGCAATTCTCATTTCCTTCAGAGACCTGATCAATACAATACTCCAGATAAGCAGTGAGTTCGTCACTTTTAGCTCTCAGTTTCTCCATGCCAACTTCATCAAATATATCGAGTGAGGCCTTGTGTGCTGCCATAGATAAAACAGGGGCATTGCTTAATTGCCAGCCTTCTGCGCCTTCCATAGGAATAAATCCGGGTTCCATTTGAAAACGGGTCGACTTGTCATAACCCCACCAACCGGCAAAACGTGGAAGTTCTGGTTTGTTGGCATGTTTCTCATGTACAAACATACCAGACACGCCACCGGGACCAGAGTTTAAGTATTTATACGAACACCATGCGGCAAAATCCACCTGCCATTCATTCAATTTCAGGATCACGTTTCCTGCAGCATGAGCCAGGTCAAAACCAACTACGGCACCTGCTTCATGTCCTGCTTTTGTAATCGCTTCCATATCGAATAACTGACCGCTATAGTAATTCACGCCACCAATCATAACAAGAGCAAGTGAGTTTTTGTTCTCCTCGATGGCGGCTAAAATGTCTTCATGTCTGATCAGGTGTTCTCCTTCTCTCGGCGCCACTTCTATAATGGCGTCATCTGTGGTTCGGCCATGAAATTTTACCTGACTTTCTAATGCATATTGATCGGAAGGGAAGGCTTTGGCTTCACACAAAATCTTATATCTTGTTTCTGTTGGACGGTAAAACGATACCATCAATAAATGCAGGTTAGTGGTGAGGCTGTGCGTGATAACAACTTCTTTATTTTTAGCACCAACGATTTTAGCGGCTTGTTCCGTTAAAATTTCATGGTAAGAAAACCATGGGTTTTGGGCATGAAAATGTCCTTCCACTCCATATTTAGACCAATCATTTAGCTCTTGTTTGATGTAGTCATCTGTACTCTTTGGTTTCAGCCCCAGGGAATTACCTGTGAAATACACGCAATCTTGTTCTGTGAAGTTTGGTATTGAAAACCGATCTCTATAGGCCCTCAATTCATCATTTTGATCCAATTCTTTTGCTCCGGCTTCACTAAAAATAAATTTACTCATCCCAATTAAGTTCTAACTTTACATTTCAATATCAAAGATAGAAATTCATTTGTTGTTATGATGAGGAAAGAAGATAAGTCGGTTAAACTATTTGAAGAAGCATTAACACTGTTCCCGGGAGGAGTAAATTCTCCGGTTCGAGCATTTAAATCAGTAGGAGGAACTCCTATTTTCATGAAGGAAGGTAATGGCTGTAGGGTAAGTGATGAAGATGGCAATTCTTATATCGATTTTTGTTGCTCGTGGGGCCCATTAATTCATGGACATAACAGAGCTGAAGTGACGCAAGCGATTGTTGAAACAGCTTCAAAGGGTGCTTCTTTTGGGACGCCAACAAATGAAGAAAATGTACTGGGGAAATTGATATTGGATAACCACAGATACATTGATAAAATTCGTTTTGTGAGCAGTGGAACGGAAGCAACTATGTCTGCTTTACGTTTGGCAAGAGGATTTACTGGTAGAGATAAGATCATCAAGTTTGACGGTTGTTATCATGGTCATTCAGATGGTTTGCTGGTAAAAGCCGGTTCGGGATTGGCAACTTTCGGAACAAGCAGTAGTGCAGGTGTGCCCCAGGCATATGCTGGAGAGACAATCGTACTTCCACTGAACGATGAGGATGCTTTAAAAGCAGCTTTTGAAAATTATAAGAATGAAATTGCAGCCATCATTATTGAACCAATTCCTGCGAATAATGGTTTGTTGCTTCAGGATAAAGTATTCTTAAATGTATTGAGAGATCTATGCACTCAGGAAGGCACTTTATTAATTTTTGATGAAGTAATTTCCGGTTTTCGAGTTGGTTTTGAAGGTGCTGCCGGGTATTATGGAATTGATCCGGACATCATCACTTTCGGGAAGATCATTGGAGGTGGAATGCCGGTTGGTGCATATGGAGCCAAAGCCAATATCATGTCCAGCATATCTCCAGATGGTGATGTTTATCAGGCTGGAACCCTGAGTGGAAATCCTGTTGCGATGGCAGCCGGAACTGCTCAATTAAGAATTTGTCTGGAAGATGGTTTCTATGAGGAAATGGCTGCCAAAACCACACGATTTGTTGATGGCATTAATGCCTTTTGTCAGGAGAAAGGATACGACTTCAAAATGTTCAGTGTTGGCTCTGTTTTCTGGTTGTCGTTTTCAGATAAGAAACATGTTAGAAAAGCATCTGAAATTACAGGAGAGGGCATTAATAAATACAATGTGTTGTTTCATTATCTGCTGAACAATGGCGTGTATATGGGGCCTTCCGGATATGAGGTAGGCTTTGTTTCTTCAGCGCATTCAGATGAGGATCTTAAGGAAGCACAGGAGAAAATCTGTGCAGGCCTGGAGAAGGCGTTTACAGCATGAAGTGAATGATCAGAAATGTCCAGATGGGTGAAGCATCCATTAAGCCGGTAAAGTAGAGCTCTTTTCTTTTGTTTCTTGCAAAAAAGATGGCAATTCCGGTTAGAATGTTCGCTACAATAAGTGGTGTGATGATTCTGGTATCATATACTTCAATCGAAATGATGGTGTGAATTGCCAGTAGGCTCAGTGCTAATAATATGGCGGGCATTTCACCAATCAACTGGGGAATTGTCTTTTTCGATTTTTGGTCATATTCCATATCTCTAATGTCAAAAGGAATGGTGATGGCCAGAATGTACAGTGTCTTTTCCAGAATCATCAAGAGCCAATCTGTGTAAGGTATACTGGTATTTAAATTGAGTATTGGAATTAAGGCTGTAATGGCCCAGGTAAAGGCAATTAAATAAATTTTGATGTGTGGAATGTCCCTCAGACTGTCGTTGTTTTTTAGAAAAGGCGTGGCATATAGAACGCTAATGATGCCCAATAGTCCCATGGTAACCATGGTTTCAAAAGACAATGTAAAGGCGAGGGCAAGACAACCAATTGCGCCTGCAATACTCAGTATTTTTAGCAGACCAATGTTCTCCTTAAGCCAAACAGATCGTTCGGTTTTAATGGGGAAGTTTTTCCGAAACTTTACAATTCTTTGAAAATTATAGGTGAATAAGGTGGCAAAAAAGACAAAAGCTACCAACGACCAGTCAAAATCGAGACCTAATAAATCGTAAGAAGCCAGTAAATAAGTTGCGACCGAAACGCTGACCCAAATATTGCTATAGACAATCGCCTTAAGAACCTTCAAGGACTTATTTCAAAATTAGATAGGTGCCCATTCCAAGAAGTACACCAAGGGCCTTGCCTTTTAGTCCGCTCATAACTCTGCGCATTTTCGCAGTTCTGGTATAGCCATCCTGAAAATCAAAGTCCTGAAGTAACAAAGGATCTTTAACTGTTGAAGTTTTAAGAGACACACTTGGAATACCCAGGCCTACTGTGTAAACAAATGTGGTTAAAAGCGGCAGTACACTTGGTGATGACTTGAAAAAACCATAATCTTCCCCTGGTTGAGCCTGATTCTTAGAAAGGTGTGTATCAAACAACATAACGCCAACACCCAAACCAATACCAGCATAGAACGAAGGCTTAGGATTATAATGTTCAAAGGCATGTTGTTCTCCCATGACGTAAGATTTCATCTGCTTCACAGTTCTGAAATTTCCAATTAATGAGTCTTGTCTGTACAAAATTGACCGTTCTCCTCCTTTCGAAACAGAGAAAACACGGTAAGCTTCAATGGTGCCGGGTTTCTCAACTTTCTTACCATTATCCTTATAATAGGCGCTGTAATTCACGCCTGATGCTGAAAAACTGGTAATGTCCATTGGCATAGATCGCCCCTTAAGAAACAGCACTGTGTCTTTTTGGCTAAAGGATGCCAGAGAGGCAATTAGAAAAGAAAAAGTCAACAAAAATTTCATACTGCAATATTTACTCAAAGATACCATCTTGTTGGGAATATAAACATAATGAAATTTATCTTCACTAAAAGGATAAACTCTGATCTCTAAATAAATATATTTGCTGCTCCAAAAATTGTAGATTAATGAGCGGTTTAAATTCATTTTCAAGAAGACATATTGGCCCTAATAATGATGAGGTCAAAAAAATGCTGAATGTCACAGCTTGTAATGATCTTGAAGATCTGATTTCAAGAACGATTCCAGCAGGAATTAGATTAGATAATCCATTAAATATTGATGAGGCTTTGACTGAAACAGAGTACTTGAATCACATCAAGGAACTGGCTTCTCAGAATAAAGTCTATGATAACTATATAGGACTTGGTTATTACGGAACCATTACACCATCCGTAATTCTTCGAAATATTTTTGAGAATCCAGGCTGGTATACTGCTTATACACCTTATCAGGCAGAGATCTCTCAAGGTAGATTAGAAGCTTTGTTGAATTTCCAGACAATGGTGGCAGATTTAACGGGCATGGAGTTGGCAAATGCATCTTTATTAGATGAAGGAACGGCTGCTGCAGAGACCATGATTATGTTCTATAATACCAGATCCAGAGATGCTAAGAAGAATGGCGTCAATAAATTTTTCATTTCAGATAAATGTTTCCCTCAAACCATTGATGTGGTTACAAGCAGGGCTACTCCATTAGGAATTGATCTGGTGATTGGAGATCATACTCAGGAAGATATTAACGGTGAATTCTTCGGAGCCATTGTACAATACCCGGATTTAAGCGGGGAGATTAACGATTACAGATCGTTTTCAGAAAATTGTCAGAGTCATGATGTGAAATTAGGCGTTGCAGCAGATATCATGTCGCTGGTACTATTGGAAGCTCCTGGCAACTGGGGAGCGGATGTGGTGTTTGGTAATACACAAAGATTTGGTGTGCCAATGGGCTATGGAGGCCCCCACGCAGCTTATTTTGCAACGAAAGAAGCTTATAAAAGAAACATTCCCGGAAGAATCATTGGGGTTTCGGTAGATGCCGATGGCAATAACGCTTTAAGAATGGCGCTTCAAACCAGAGAACAGCACATTCGAAGAGACAAGGCTACCTCTAATATTTGTACTGCACAGGCATTATTGGCCGTTATGGCCAGCATGTATGCAGTGTATCACGGTCCAAATGGATTGAAAGAAATTGCAAGAACCATTCATGCCAAAACAAGCTTATTGGCAAACTATCTTCAGCAGTTTGGTTTTGAACTATGTAATACAAACTATTTTGATACAATTACATTGAATCTGCCTGCAGGACTTCAAAAAGAAACTTTAAGAATTGTACTGGAATCTGCAGAAATCAACATCAACTATGTGTCAGATACTCAGATTTCCATCTCTTTAGATGAAAGCACATCTGATGACAAACTGGGTAAACTCATCAGTGTGATTGCTGATGCTTGTGGGAAAAGCCAGGAGATCGTTGTTGAATACGATTTGAATTCTGATTTGGCAGAAAGACAAGATGATATTTTAAGTCACCCAATATTCTCAAGTCATCATTCTGAAACAAAAATGATGCGTTACCTGAAGAGTTTGGAGAACAAAGATTTGTCTTTGGTTCACTCAATGATTCCTTTGGGATCTTGTACCATGAAGTTAAACGCAGCCAGTGAATTAATTCCTTTAAGTTGGCCTGAGTTTGCCGGCATTCACCCTTTTGCTCCGGTTGAGCAGACACAGGGTTATCAGGAAGTGTTCTCGAATTTAGATGCGGACTTGTCTGAGATTACAGGATTCCATAAAGTATCTCTTCAGCCAAATTCTGGTGCACAGGGAGAATATGCCGGATTAATGGTAATCAGAGCGTATCATGAAGATAGGGGAGAAGGTCATAGAAACATTGTATTGATCCCTAGTTCTGCGCACGGAACCAACCCGGCGAGTGCTGTTATGGCAGGTATGCAGGTAGTGGTTGTAAAGTGTGATGAGAATGGAAACATTGATGTAGAGGATTTAAGAGCTCAGGCTGAAAAACACAGCAACAACCTCTCTTCATTGATGATTACCTATCCATCTACACATGGTGTATTTGAAGAGTCTGTTAAAGAAATTACCGATATCATCCATTCACATGGTGGTCAGGTTTATATGGATGGTGCAAATATGAATGCCCAGGTTGGTTTAACAAATCCCGGAAACATTGGGGCAGATGTATGTCACCTGAATTTGCATAAAACATTCGCAATTCCTCACGGTGGTGGAGGTCCTGGTATGGGACCAATCGGTGTGGTTGAGCATCTCGCACCTTATTTACCTGGAAATCCAATTGTGGAAACGGGTGGAGAGAAAGCAATCAATTCAATTTCTGCGGCTCCATGGGGAAGCTCATTGATTTTATTGATTTCTTATGGATATATCAAAATGTTGGGTGCTAAAGGACTTAAGTCTTCAACTGAGAATGCCATTTTAAATGCCAATTATATTAAGAAGAGACTATCTGCTCATTATCCGGTTTTATATACTGGTAAAAATGATACGGTAGCCCACGAAATGATTCTTGATTGCAGAAACTTTAAGAAAACTGCAGGCGTTGAGGTTGAAGATATTGCAAAAAGACTGATTGATTATGGTTTCCATGCACCAACAGTGTCCTTCCCTGTGGCTGGAACTCTTATGTTAGAACCTACCGAGAGTGAATCAATTGATGAGCTGGATAGATTCTGTGATGCTATGATTTCAATCAGAGAAGAAATTGAAGAGATTGCATCCGGTCAATACGATCAATCCAATAACGTACTTAAAAACGCACCACACACTTCAAAAAGATTGCTTAGCGATGAGTATGATTTACCATATGGTCGCGAGAAGGCAGCATTCCCATTATCTTACCTTAAGGAAGACAAGTTTTGGGTATCTGTGGCAAGGGTTGACAATGCCCATGGAGACAGAAATTTGGTTTGTAGTTGTCTGCCCATTGAAATGTATGAAACATTGATAGAAGAGCAATCTTGATCGATTAATTGATTTTAGATAACGATAAAGTTTTCTTAAGTTTGGAGAACTTGTTGATAGCTAAAGTTAAATTAAGTTGATTATTATGAAGAAAATTTACACGCTCGCGGGAGCGTTGATGTTAGGGTCGTGCGCTATGGCCCAAACGGGAGCGCCTTTGCAACCGGCTAATTCTAGTGTGCATGCCGGAAATAAATATGCACACCAAATCACAGTTGCGCAAGGCAACAAAGTGATTGATACAGAGAGAGGAACCCCTTATATCTCTGAAGATTTCGAAAATGGATTTACTGGAAACAACCAAGGTTCTGAACCTTCAACTGGTGCGTGGACAACAGTTGTAACTCCGGGATCTAACGTACAGGTTGATTGGGAAATTACAACTACAGGTCATGCAAATGATGCTGGTTCTACATTTACCATTCCTGCATTGAACAGTACTACTGGTTTAGGTGTTGGTAGCTGGGCATTATTAGATTCAGATTCTGATGGGTCAGGTGGTGCAAGTGAAGAGAACTTCTTAGTATCTCCTACTTACAACCTGGGTGCTGTAACTAACAATGCATTGGCATTGGAATGGCAGCAGTTTTTTGCTGAGTGGACTAACCCGGTTGATGATACATTATGGTTAGAGGTAACTACAGATGGAACTAACTGGTCTCAGATGCCTTCTATCGATGATGGTGTAGGTAGAGATAACAGACCTAATCCGGAAATTGTAAGAATTGACCTGACTTCATTGGCATTAAATGGAGAAACTACAGTACAATTCAGATTTCACTGGAAAGGTGAATGGAACTACGGATGGCAAATCGATGATATTGAATTGGTAGATCTTCCACCACACAATATCGTATTGAATACATCTTGGGCTACTCACAATGCAGTGAATGCTGCTGGTGTAACTGATAAGATTACTTACACTAAGATTCCGGATGAGCAAGTATTTGACATGGAAATCTCTGGTAACACCATTAACTTAGGTGCTACTCCACAAACTAACGTTCAATTAACAGGAACAAGTGGTGCTTATAACGGTACTTCTCCTGCAATTAGCCTGGCACCAGGTGAAGATTCTACTTTGGTAGCAACTACATTCTTCAACCCTGGTACTTCTATCCAGTCTCATACTGTTAACTATGCAGTGAGCTACGATAACGTTGCTATGGAAGACAACCCATCAGGATTGTTAGGATCTTTCACATTCGAAATTACAGATGCTGAGTACTCTAGAGATAACGATGATTACTCTGGTCCTGGTTTATGGAATGGTGATGATGGAGCTGGTACAACTAATTCATTCGAATTAGGACATGCTTTCCAAATCGAAACAACTGACGATATGGAAGGTGTAAGCTGTGCTTTATCAGGATCTTCTGTTGCTGGTGTATTGGCATATGCTTCTGTTTACCAGGTGAACACTACTTCTGGTGAATTTGATTTAGTTGCTCAAAGTAATGATATCGAAATCAAGTCATGGAATATTCCAGCTGCGACTGGTGCAAACTCTGTTGAGACTTGGTTCCCATTACAAGCTACTTTAAATGCTGGTGAAACTTATATCGTTGTGATTGGTCACTATGGTGGTCCTGATGCATTAGTATTGGCTAACTCTACTACAGCGGTGGCTACTGCCAACACAACTTTCTTATACGATCCAAATGCAACAACTGGTGGTCCTTGGTTCTACTTAACTTCAGTACCAATGGTTAGAACTCACTTCTCTGTTCCTGCATGGTCTGGTGTAGAAGATGTTGAGACACCTGTTGCTAAGTTGTATCAAAATCAACCAAACCCATTTGATGGTACTACAACTATTAGCTATAGCCTAGAGCAAGCTGGTAAAGTATCTTTAACTGTGGTTGATATAAACGGTAAAGTAATTGCTAACTTCAACGAAGGTCTTAAGTCTGCAGGAAACTATTCTGTGAACTTCAACGCTGATGAGTTGGCTTCAGGAATCTATAACTATTCATTGAATGTGAATGGTGAAAGAATTACTAAGAGAATGATCGTTACTAAGTAAGATCAGGTTTAGTATTACAATGTTAAAGGGGCGCATTTGCGACCCTTTTTTTGTTGGTATTTTAACGAGAAAACAAAGAATACTCAACATATTCTACCTTTTACTCAATAATGCGTACACCTTACTGGAAAAGTAGTATATAAATCCTTATATTTAAGCTATCAAATTGTAAAATTTAATTAATTATTTGGGATATGAAAAAAGTTTACTTATTGGCTTCAGCGCTAATGGTAGGAGGTTTGGCCACTGGTCAAAGAACCCAGTATTCGGGTGTGATCTCTCCATTTATGCAGGAAGCAGACAAGGCTAAAACTGAAACGCACTTTGGCGATGAAAATGCAAACATGCAGCACAGAGGTGGTTCTGTTATTTGGTCAGAGGATTTCGCTAATGGTTTAGCAGGTAATAACACGAGTGCGGTTCAGACCTGGACTGTAGGTGGTACACATGGAAACATCTGGAAACATGATATGTTTGGACCAGAAGGATGTTATTCTCAGAATACGCCTAATCCATTATTTACAACTGCAGCGAACGGACACATGTTATTTGATGTGGATAGTTCTAACTGTATTAACGCGTCTACAAACCCTCCAACTATCACAGAAATTGACAGAGAAGGTGAGTTGATTTCTCCTTCTATCGATTTGACTGGAGAAATGAATGTAAACGTAAGATTTGAGCACCAGTTCAGATACTGCTGTACTGCTACACTTGAGTTAATGCTTGGTGTATCTAACGATGGTGGTGCTAACTGGACTGAGTGGGATGTATCTGCCGGAGTTGACGTAAATGATGCTTCTGCAAACCCTCAAATCGCAAACATTAACGTAACTCAGGTTGCTGCTAACCAACCAAACGTAATGATTAGATTTAGATGGGGTGGTGGTATTTCTCACTACTTCTGGTCTATTGATGACGTTGCTGTAATTCCTTCTCCTGCACATGAGGCTGACGTAGTAGATGCTTTCTGGGGTGGAGTTCAAGATGGAATTCCTTATACAATGGTTCCAGACGAAGAAGCACAAGATTTCTATTCTTACGGAAACATGTCTAACCAAGGTGCGACAACAGAAGATTTATCTTTTGATATCGATATCTCTGGTGCTGCTACTTTGATGAGCGGTACTGGTTCTAACTCTCCAATTACTTTGGCTCCTGGTCAAGGTGGTGCTGACGGATTAGGATACGATTCAACTAATACTGCCTGGAATTCAGGTACTACTATTGGTGCGTATACTCAGACTTACACTGTAGATTATCCTAACATTGGTATGGATGACAACACGACTAACAATGAGATTACTTACCCATTCTGGGTAACTGACCACAGATACGGTCGTGATGATGATACATACAGAGGTACTGGTATTTGGAACAGTGATGATGGTGCAGGTACAACTAACTCGTTTACATTAGGGCCACTAATTACTATGACTAATTCAGCTACTGTATACTCTATTGAGGTTGCCTTCACAGGTTCAACTGATGCAGGTGTATTGGCTTACCCAGAGATCTATGAAGTAGATGCTACAGGTAACTTCTCTCTAGTTTATACTGGTTCTGGAACAAGTGATGAGGTAACTTTGACTAACGCTGATATTTCTGTTAGCCCAACTGTTACTCCAGTTAAACTACAGATTAACGGTGGTACTGGTTCAGGTGGATTTACTTTAAATGGTAACACTCAGTACTTATTCTGTGTTGGTCACTACGGTGGACCAAATGCATTGGTAATCATGAACGGTGGTATCACTGCTCCTGAGCAAACTGTATTCTTGTACGATCCTAACGCTGCTACTGGTGGCCCATGGTTCTATACTACAAGTACTCCAATGATCAGAGCGGTATTTGATCCAGAAGGTGTTGGTATCGACGAAGAAGAGAATGGAATTAACTTAGGACAAAACATGCCTAACCCATTTGATGGTTCTTCTAGAATCAACTTCTCTCTTGAGAACAGTGCTAACGTAACTTTCGAGATTACTGACGTAACTGGAAAAATTGTGAAGACTATCCAGAAAGGAAACTTATCTGCTGGTAACCACATGATTGAATTAGATGCTAACGAATTTGCTGGTGGTATTTATAACTATACTATCAAAGCAGATGGAGCAACATCTACTAAGAGAATGATCATTACTAAGTAATAGATATTTCTATCATATGAAAGGGGCGCATTTGCGCCCCTTTTTTTGTGCAAATATTTCCGCATAATCAGCCATGTGTACAATTAGCGTAATAGGCAGTCTCATATACATATGTATTTCTTAATTTAAGAGAGAATTGAAATCTCGAGTATGAGAAAATTGTACATGCTTATTCCGGCTTTACTATTGTCCGTTCTGTCCATTGCTCAACATTCCAGACATTCTGGAGCTGCTTATCCGTTTGTGCAAAAAGCTCCTTCAGAAATTCAATATCCTGGGAAGACTATACAAAACAAAAGATCCATTGCTGTTTGGTCTGAAGATTTTGCGAATGGATTTAATAGCACAAATGGTACATGGGCCGCTGGTGGAATTGATGGGGCTATTTGGAAGCATGATTATTACGGCAGTAAAGGGTGCTTTTCTTCAAATGCATCCGTTCCCAACTTCACTAGTTCGAACAATGGATTTATGTTGTTTGATGTCGACAGTGTTAATTGTATAGACAGTACAGCCAATCCGCCAACCTATAACCAGACTCCAAGGAGCGGACATTTGATTTCCCCCAGTATAGACCTGAGTAGCGAAACAACCTGCATTGTGTCCTTAGAACATTATTACTTACTCTGTTGTACGGGATTTGAATTGCACCTGGGAATAAGTACAGATAGCCTTAATTGGACCGAGTTTGACATTACAGATCCATCGGGGTCTCCAAGCGGGCCTTCAAGTAATCCTTTTGTTTCTGAGGTGAATATATCGAGTATAGCAGCCGGACAGTCTAACGTTTATTTGAGGTTTAGATGGGAGAACTTACCCTTTTACTTTTGGGTCATAGACGATATCAATATTTGTCCGGCACCAGACCACGAAATAGGAGTTCTTAGGGCCTGTTGGGAAAGTACACGGGATGAAATTCCTTATACCATGGTTCCTGTGACTCAGGCTCAGGATTTCAAATCGTATGTAACGATTGAGAATGGAGGCTCTAACCCGCAGAATGTCACGTTTAAGAAAGAAATAACAGGAGTTGTGAGCCTTAACGCAAATGGAATCAATTCTCCACAGGCGATACAGGTCAATGACTTGGTTGCAGACAGTTCTGTTAACTGGAATTCTGGATCGGTTACGGGGAATTCTACCCAAACGTTTAGCATTGATTATCCAAATATTGCATTAGACAATTACATAGTAAATAATGAAGTGAGCTATCCGTTTTGGGTTACTCATGATACTTATGCCAGAGACTTTGATGAGTACACAACCCAGGGTTTATGGAATGGAGATGATGGTCAGGGAAATACAAATTCTTATACAGTGGCTCTCGAATATGGCATTAAGAACAATGCCACCGTATATGGATTAGAGTTTGCGGTCACTCCTGATACAGATCCCGGTGTTTTGGTGTATCCGGAGATCTATGAGATAGATACGGTTTCCGGTAGCTTTAATCTGATTTATACAGGAATTGGAACCTCAGACGAGATAGCAATTGTTGGTAATCAGATATCAACTGGTCCGAGTTTAGCCACGATTACCATTCCTGTTAATGGGGGAGGTCAGACAGGAGGAGTGGCTTTGACCGGCGGAAAGTCATATTTGTTTGCTTTGGGACATTACGGCGGACCAAAAGCCCTGGTTATGATGAATGGGGGTGCAAAGGGAGAAGTCGGTTGTAAGTCTATTACTGGTCAGGGAATACCGGGAAATAATGAAGTAACAAGGCAAACTGCTTTTGTTTATGATCCGGGACCGGTTGGTGGCCCGTGGTTCTATATTGAGGATATTCCGTTAATACGTGGTAAGCTGGATGTGGTAGACAATGTATTTGAATATGAAAACGGAATTAGCCTGACTCAAAATCAACCCAATCCATTTAATGAAGCCTCTGTGATCAATTTCTCACTTAAGCATAGCGCAAACATCACCTTTGAAGTAACAGATGTAACAGGGAAGGTTGTAAAGTCAATTAGCAAAGGAAACTTATTAGCTGGTAAGCATACTATTGATTTAAACGGAAGTGAATTTGCCCCTGGAATCTATCATTATACTGTCCGGGCCGGTGAGTTCTCCACGACCAAAAAAATGGTAGTAACAGATTAAAGGAAATATCCCAAAACAAAAAAGCCGTCCCGATTTACTGGGACGGCTTTTTTAATTTCATAACCAGGAATTATCTATTGTCCTGTACGTCAATGTACTTCTTAAGTGCGTAGTACAAACCAACTTTTCTTTTCAGGTCGGCAATAGATGAAATACTGTTCGAATACTTAGTTCTAAGTCTTTCTTTAACGGTAGCGTAGTCAATGCCTTCACCTTTCTGTTCAGACAATACCTGTACCATATAGATACCTTCTTTTCCAACAAGAACGTCATCCAACATACCAGATCCGCCATCGTTGACATCTTTTCCGAATACAGCACCAACGGCATATAATTCCGGATCGTCCATGGCTGGGTTGTCAAGCGTTTGTCTGATACCCGCAATACTTGCGTCTCCGAAACGTAAATCCTTGTTCGCAATCTGAACACCCCAGATTTGAGCAATAGAAGCCAAGTCTGATTTTCCTGAAATCTCGTTTTTAAGTTGCTCAGCTTTCTTTTCGTTTATCAAATCAGTCTTCATTTGTTCCAATGCACTTTCTTCGTCCATTGGTCCGTCTTCATAAGACTTCTCGATTTTTACAACAATCAACTGGTTCTTGTCCTTGATTGAGTATACAGATGATACATCACCAGCAACCCCATCCTTAAAGAATTTGTAAAGAGGTGTAATCTCCTCATAACCCTGGATTGCAAGGTCAGTTTCTGATACTTTCAAATCGTTTACAGTGTAGCCCAATGAATCAGCCAATGTCTCTAAACCGTAGTCGTAAGAATCTACAGAGAAGTTTTTCGCTTCATCTTTGTACTTAGCAACAGTGCTTCCCTGAGCCATAATCTGCTTAGATAAAATGGCCGTAGTTACAAATTTGGAACTGTCATCGGTAGCTTCATCTGTGATGTTCATGATGTGGTATCCAAACTGGCTTCTCACAACACCCACATCTCCAACTTCAGCGGTAAATGCATATCTCGCAAATGGAGCTACCCACCCTTCAAAAGGAATGAAGCCCATATCACCTCCGTTAGCAGCAGATCCCGGATCTATACTGTTCTCTTGTGCCAACTTGGCAAACATAGAAGTATCTTCTTTCACAGTGTTGTAAATAGAATCTAACAAGGTGAAAGTTTCCTGATCGTAATTGTCTCTTGGCTTGATAAGGATGTGTCTTACTCTTCTCTTGTGGTGAACTCTGGCCTTTAACAGGTTGTAGGTACCATTTAATTCGTAAGGACCGAATACCATTGTTGTATCATTGCTCAAAGAGAATACAGAATCGTAGTATTCTTTAGGGAAAGAGTTCACGAATCTTGAAGAATCCATTTGAACTACAACCGGAGTTGGTCTTCCAAAAGGATCTTTCTTAACGCCCTTGTATTGTGCAGCGAATAAAGAATCACTGATCAAAGGAACGTTTGCGAAATTCTTTTTAATCGTGTTGTTAAGAATGTTGTACTGATCAGTTTTATTCTTCTCACTAGGCTCCATGTTCACGGTAACCACTTTCAAGACTTTACCAGCTTTAATTCTGTACTGAGGATCTGTTTTGTGAGCTTTGTAATAAGCCTTGATCTCTTCATCTGAAGGAATGTACTTGTCAGAAGGCAACTCACTGAAAGCTTTGTAAGCATACTTGATCTTTCTAACGTCATTGGTAGCAGCAAAATCTCTTTCGGCTTCTAAGTTAGTTGCGTAGAATCCTGATCTCAACAAAGAAACGTACTTGTCTTTTTGTCTCATGGCTCTGATCTCAAGTCTTCTTTGCGGGTTTTCATATCTCAACTTACCATAGCTGAATAAGTCAAGGCCTTTTTCTGTTGCGGTATCGATTTCATCCCACTTCAACAATCTACCAACCATGTAGTTGTATACCTGCATGGTATCACCTTTGAAGAAAAGAAGTTCTAATTCCTCATCAGAAGTTTCAATGCCCAAAAGCTCATTTTGTTTTTCAACCATCATAGTCTCAGCAAAATCTAACCATCCAAACTTGGCAGCACCACGTTGGTCAAATGCAGTTAAAGAACGGTCTTTACCTCTTTTGTTTTCCTGAATTCTCTTTTCCCAAAAAGTGTTGAATGAACGCAACATCTCTTCCTGTTCCGGATCAATAGACTCACCGTCTATCGTGATGTTTTTTTCATCATCACCTCCGCCTCCAAATTGTTGAGCGATTGCTTCACCCAATACGAATGCAAGCAAGGCCAATCCAATGATCACAAGAATCAAGGTTGGTCGTTTTCTAATCTCTCCTATTATTGCCATAAAGATTCAAATTTTACAAGTGCGCGAATATACAATGGATTATCGACTTTTGAAAGCTTATTCGGCTTCTTTTATTTCAAGTCTGACTGTTTCGATTTTAGTGTGTGAAACATCCAGTATGTGGAATTCGAAATTCTCGATTTCTATGATGTCGTTTAAAGCCGGGATTGCCTCCGTACGATTGATGATCAGTCCACCCACAGTTTCGTATTCTTCACCTTCAGGAAGGTTGAGTTTGTACTTGGCATTGAGTTGGTCAATTTCATGACGTGCACTCAACTCAAATACGGTTTCGCTGATCTGATTTTCTATCAGCTCTTCTGAATCATGTTCGTCTTCAATCTCTCCAAATATTTCTTCGACCACATCTTCAATGGTGACCATACCGGCAGTACCTCCAAATTCGTCTACCACCACAGCCACGCTTCTCTTTTGAACGGTCAGTTCTTCCAGAATGGCCTGAGCTGGTTTGCTCTCGGGAACAATGCCAATAGGTAAAAGGATGGACTTAATGTTGCCAGGTTGTTTAAACAGCTCGAAGGAATGAACATAGCCGATGATATTGTCAATACTGTCTCGGTATATGAGTATTTTGGATAAACCGGTTTGAATGAAAGTTTCTCTCAGATTTTCAACTTCATCATCAATATTCAAAGCCACAATTTCTGTTCGCGGGACCATGCAATCTCTTGCTTTGACGTCCTTAAACCCAAGGGCATTTTCAAAGATGTGTACTTCATGATCTAAAGACTCTTTGTCGTTGACGTGCGCCGTAGAATCACGTACGTAGTTATCCAGATCTATCCGCCCAAACTCAGGTCTTTCTTCAGAGATGTCTTCTTTAAACAATAGCCACAGCAGGCCATTAGATAGGTTGATAGTAATGAAAGTCGGAATCCAAAGCAGGTAATAAATGACGATTAAGGGAACAGCAAATATTCTCAGCGCTCTGTTTGGGTTGATTCTGAAAATAGTTTTGGGCAGAAACTCGGCAAAAGCCAGTACAATCAAGGTTGAAAAAATGGTTTGAAGCAGCAGGACAACACCGGTATTTGAGGAAATGTTTTCTATGATAAATGGTTCGAGAACCACAGCCATGGCAATCCCGAAAATAACCAGTGCCACGTTGTTGCCAAGTAGCATTGTGCCTATGAAACGCGAAGGACGTTGGTTGAAAAAAGCCAGAATTTTGCCATGTGTTTTTCCGTCGGAATTGGCCAGCTCTATTCTAAGTTTATTGGCCGTAATGAAAGCGATTTCCATACCCGAAAAGAAGGCGGAAAAAACCAATGAAACAAGAACGACTATGTAGGCGACGGAAGGGTCCATTCAGGAATAAATATAGCTAATCCTGGGGATTTTTCTTAGCTTTTTTTTCAGCTTTTCGTTGAGCTTTTCTCTCTGCTTTTTCTTTAGCGCGAGCCATCATTTCTTCACCCTTCTCTTCATGAAGTTTTTCCATACGTCTTCTCATGAACCTTCTTGCAAAGAAGTAGAAGATGGCAATGACGGTAGCTATGTAAAACCCGGTTACCATAGGACCGTAACCCGTTGTAGCATGCATGTAAACACCATAAACCAGGGCGCCGATTCCAACCAGCAGCCAAACTTTTTCCATGATTTTGTTATACGTGTGCATGTCTATTTATTGAAAAGTGAATCCGTGTTTATTTGTACAATATTACTATATCCTCTGAAAACATACCAAGAAAACTTCTCATCAGTATCTACACCAAACTGACATTTATGGAAATCGAGCCCATCGTACATTAAAACGGGATCATCTGTTCTTACTGAGCTACTGTCTGCCTGAAGCTTTCCTCTTAGCTTTTCCCAAATCAAATAATCGGTATACAAAGTTTGATTTTCGTGGAAATTCTCAATAACCACATTGTCGAACACTTCAAATTTTTGTGAAGTTTCCTGATAAATGCCACTATCTGCTACCATTTTGGCCTCTACCTGATTTAGGGAGTCGTAATGAATCACAGTCAGTCCATCTGGGAAATAGGTACGAGAAGGATAAGTTTTTCTTTGAATACGCGGTGCACTTAGAATGGCAATGGCGTTACCTTCACTATACATGGTCATATGAATGGTATCCATTTCTTCCGGCGTGCGGGTATGAATGCCACTTACTTCTTCAATTTCTGAATTACTATTACTGCAAGAAAAAAAGATTCCGGCCGTTAACACGACCGGAATGATTATCCATGTAGGATACTTTTGACTGAGTATTTTAATGTGTTTAGTCACTAGATCTTACTGTAGTCTTCATGTTCCAGCAAGGAACGTTGTATGAAGAACCAACTGTAATTGTAGCGTTGAACAGATCAGCTCTTTTAGGATACATTCTTTTGTTCATGTCTTTTCCTAAACCAGCTTTCTCGTAGTAATCATCCGCTAACCAGTAGATAGATTTTCTTTCAATACCGGTACTACCACAAGTTTTGTTGCTTAAGTAGTAATCACCAACATATCTCCATCCTTCTTTGTTTCCAGAGTTGGCAGCTTTCTCACCGTAAGACTTAGCACCGGCAAGGTTACCTTGTTTCTTGCTGATTCTTGCACCAAGCATATAGAATTTTGCCATGTCTGAACCAGATACACCTTCAGATTTACCAAGCTCAATGGCTTCTTTTAAGAACTTCATAGCTTCACCAGACTTCCCTTCTTTATAGTTCTTATATGCAATTCCGTAAGCTGCACCAGAAGACTTGTTACACTCGTACTGCTTCATAGCCAATTTAGCGTAAGGTTCAGAATCCTGACATCCTTTACTATCTAAAAGGGCAATGTACTTTTCAATAATTGGAGCAGCCGCTTCACAATCTTCAGGCATGCCTTCAACAATCTTAGCTACCATTGGTACCAATTGCTCACAGCTTAAGCAGAATTCTGCCATTTTATCCATTTCAGCCTGAATAGGATCTAGTTGTGCAGCGTCTCCACCGTTGTCTTTCAACTTCTGAATTAACTCAGAACAGTAGAAGTACTCTTTTACTAGGAAATCGCAATCAGCACCTTCATCTTTATATCTCAACTTGTTGTATGCATGTCTGAAATATCCCTGAATGGCATATTGTGTTGGATACAACTTGATACTTTCTCCAAGGTGCTTGAAAGATTCGTGACGCTTAGGCTCATAGTCATAAGTCATCTCATCGATTCCCCAACGCATTAAGAAGTCACCTCTTTTGGTGTCATCCCAATCCTTGCTAAAATACTTTTCTCTCCACTCGTAAGTCATGTAGTTAGAATCGATCAAAACTCGTTTTCTATCTGCATCTGCTTCCGGACGGATCAACATGGCGAACATGTAATTGGCCAATGCGATATTTTCATCGTTGAAGTGCTTACAAGAAGTTAAATCTTCTCCGGCTCCAGCCAACATACACTGCCAGAAAGGGTAGGCCCCGGCGTAATCGTTTTGGTTCATTCTAATAGCCCAGTTGTTATAACATTTATCACAATCTGGTTCCGGACTTGCAGAACTCACCACTGGCACTAACATCAAAGCTCCAAGAGCCAGTCCAACCATATTATTTAATACTTTTTTCATCTCAGTCAATTTAATCATATTTTCTTTTCCTAAACCACAAGTTGTAATTACTAGGAGACAAAGAAATTCCAATGAACATGCCAAAATAACTTTCTTTTATTAAATTATTGTCAATTGTTCCTCTTTTGCCTAATTCAAACCCAATATTCAAACTTGAAGTTGACGCTGTGTTTAATAGCGGTAAGCCTAATCCAAATCGCATGCCATAATTGTCGATTCGCGTATCATTCAGGCTAAGAAATGATTGAGTGGTAGTAAATCCTAAGCGATATGATACCAGAGACAAGTAACCTGTTTTATCACCGATTCTATTTACTTGTGGCTGGAACTCAATACCTAAGCCATAGGTTGTACTATTGTTCAGGTTGTCATTAATGGTGTCACCATCAAAAATTTCTCTGTAATCAGACCATTGTGTTTGCGACCCTTGAAGAGATACGCGTAAACGTCCATATGTCAAATCTGATGAGTTTGCTTTTTGAGTAAAAGTTTCGATTCCCAGTCCGTAAGAAAAAGTTTTAGGCAAGGTAATTGAACCTGAGATGTCATCAGAAAGTTCAATGGTGTCTCGCATCACGTCCAGACCAAATCCATCTTTAATATAGCTAACTGAGAAGAAATCCCGAGATGCACTCATGTCGTTTCCTAAACTATAAGTCGATCCAAAAGACACTTTGGTGTTTGGAGAAACATCACCTACG
Organism: Parvicellaceae bacterium; assembly: GCA_965230535.1. Taxonomy (GTDB): domain Bacteria; phylum Bacteroidota; class Bacteroidia; order Flavobacteriales_D; family JAUILH01; genus JAUILH01. Next base: position 484,345 of record OZ246009.1, read on the forward strand.
TAGGCCAATCCGAAATTAAACATCACATCTGATACCCTAACTGAAGAATTCACAAGTGTATTGAGGTAGGTAATGTTGTCGAACTCTACTCTTCTCGATTTAGAAAGTGTTCCAAACAGGAAAGAAGCATTTGCCCCGATAGATAGTCGGTGTCTGTAATTCAGTTCTTTTTCGACCCTAACATATCTGATACTGTCATTGATGTCAGTTCTTTCTCCAACCGGAATTATGGTTCTTGCTTTGAATTTGCCCGTTCCTTTTACTTTTTTGTCTACAACTTTAAGAGATAAACCTCCGAATATGCGATTGATGCCCCCGTCTCCTGTATAAGTATAGCTAACAGATGTTTGGTCACTCAATGTATAATCTTGTTTAATGGTATAACCTTGAGAAGAATAAGGCATCAAACCAAAAGCACCACCAACTCTGTTTGAGATGGGGAGTCCCATAATGATGTTCCTCAATCCGGAAGTTTTTCCGTAATCGGTCTCGCTACTGGTTTCAAATCTGTTGAATGTGGCACTTACTCCAACATCCAGAATAGGTCTGTGTTTTGCCAGAAAAGAATAGCTCGCCGGATTCCCTGGGTTTACAATATTGGTGTCAAACACTGCAGAATAGGCGCCACCTTGCGTCCAAAGTGAAGCTGTACTACCGAATTCCAAATCACCAAACCCGAATCTTGAATATGGAGACGTGGACTGTGGCTGAGCCAGAAGAGAGCTGGTGCTAAGAAATAAGCATACAATAATTCCGAGCAATCGCCTCATTACTTTAAAGTGTCTTGATATATGAGTATTTGATTTAATCCGCTTAAGGTTAAAAAATCGTGTGCAAAGATGGTACTTTTTAGGGCATCCGCAAAAAAATTGAAATCTCCGCCGGTTCCTATGGTCTGTAAATCGTTAAAATCGGACAAATATTGTTCTGTGAAGCCATTAATTTCATGAATGATACCATTTACGATTCCCGAATTGATGGATTCAAAGCTCGTTTTCCCAATGTAATCCTGCGTTTCTTCAGGATCAATCAATGGTAATTCCCCCGTATAATCGGGCATAGACTTTACACGCATCCCCAGTCCGGGAGAGATGGCACCACCTATATAATGTCCCTTTGAAGTCACAAAATCATATTTAATACAAGTACCCATATCAATGACCAGGCAATTTGTATTTGGAAATAAATGTTGGGCTGCAACCGCATTACATAGTCTGTCTATTCCAAGTGTTTTTGGCGTTTGGTAATCTATTTGAATGGGCAGAGGCGTATCTTCTGTGATTCTGACCGCTTTGTCAATAATGAACTTTGGTAAATGATCCAGATTTCCTCTCACATCACTTATAATGTAGTTGCTGGATGAATCTATGAGCCATTCCCATTGCTCTTCAAAAGAAAATTCGTCTTCATGAGAAAGGGAATATTTATGTTCCAGGTCATCACCCTTAAACAAAGCTACCTTAGTTCTCGTATTCCCTACATCAATGATTAGATTTGCCATGAAGTGATAAAATTAAACTTAAAATTAGCATGGCTTGTTGATGTAAAGAAAATATTTATAAATTTGTCGACCCAAAAGGATGGTGCGGTAGCTCAGTAGGTAGAGCAATGGACTGAAAATCCATGTGTCGGCGGTTCGATCCCGCCCCACACCACAAGAAGCCTCTCAGCAATGAGAGGCTTTTTTTGTACTTAAACTTCTAACTTTGGCATTCATAGTCGGGATTCAATGAAGCACTACATGAAAAACGAGACAAGTAATTCAAAGGTAAATACCAGTAATTAACAAAACCTGTATTGTACTATTCAGTCAGGCGGGATCCATGTCATAGATGTAACTTGTCCTTTTTTAAGGAAAGAGACCGAAATGTAATATTAGTAGATTTGCCCTATGAAAGTTAAGCTACTTATTATAGAAGATGAAAGCGTCATTGCCATGGATATGGCCGATATGCTAGCAGATATTGGCTATGAGATAGTAGATACAGTACCTGATTATTCTGGTGCCATTGATATTTTACAGAATAATGATGTTGACATTGCCATTATTGACATCATGCTGGGCGGTTCAAAAGATGGTATTGAGTTAGCTAAAACTATTAGGTTAAACTATGATATACCCTTTATATTTCTGACATCACATTCTGACAAGGCCACAGTAGAGTCTGCCTCCACAACAAAACCAAATGGTTATTTAATCAAACCGTTTGACGTAGATCATGTATATGTGGCCATAGAGACAGCTCTCTCCAATTATGTAGCTCAAAAAAATCCAAGTGATCCATTGCTTGTAAAAGACAGTTTGTTTATCAAATCAGATCGGGTTTATGAAAAAGTGCGAACCGAGGATATTTTATGGCTCAAAGCAGAAGGTAACTACATTAATGTAATTACCTCAAAAAAAAGACATCTCGTGCGATCATCTTTCAACAATCTTATCGAGAAACTCCCGAAAAACACGTTTGTAAAAACGCATAAATCATACTATGTTAACATACACAAAATTGACGCCGTAAACCATACGTTTATTATCATCAATGACACAGAACTTCCGTTAAGCAGAAACTACAAAGAGTTTATACACTCAAGCTTAAACCGTATAATGTAAGGCAAATGAAACTCCTTCTTTTTTGTTTATTCACCATTATCGGTAGTTGCACGAATTCTTTTGCCCAGGATCAAAGATTTACTGACAGTCTGGAATTGACAATTGGGGATGAAAAGAATCACGATACCATCAGAATTAATGGATTGCTGCAACTTGCTTTGGTTTATTATCCACACCAAATAGATAGTGTTATTTCTATCTATGAGAGAGCGGAAAACCTTGCGTTGACTTCAATGGAAAATGAAAACGATAGCCAGTCAAGGCTTATTCTTGCAAGCAAGTTAAGAATTATATACTCTGATTTTGGAGAGATCTACATTTCGAATGGAGTTTCTGACAAGGCACTTCACTATTACAACAAAGCCCTGAGAGAGGGTGAAAAAAATGGAGATCAATTATTCGTTGCAAGCTGCTTCAACAATATTGGATTCATTTTTTACAGACTAGGGGAGACTGATTCGGCGTTGATTTATTTCCATTCAGCATATGACCGATTCGTAGAAATCAGAGATACCTTGAATGCTGCAACTGCTTTAAGTAGTATTGCCAATTGTCATTACCTAAAAGGAGATTTTGAAACTTCATTAAATATTCATGATCAGATCATTCGTCTTTCAGAATCCATAAACGATACTGCTGGTATGGCTTACAGTTATGCTACAATAGCCCGACTATATCGCGACCAGAAAGAATATGGTTTAGCTAAAAAATCATCAGAGAAAGCCCTTAAGCTGGGAGAATTGTCCGGAAATTTTGAGTTAATTGGAATGGCCCACTTGAATTTAGGGTTTATACAGCAGTTAAGAGGGCATCTTGATTCGGCACTCTATTTTAATTATAAATGTCTGGAAGCATATCAGCTGTCCGGAATCCAGCTTGGAGAAGCTGAAGCCATGTTAAATATAGGAGAGGTTTATAAGCTTCAGGGAAAAATGGAGGAAAGTTTGTCCAGCTTTCAGGAAAGCCTTTCCATTAACCGCGAATTTGGTTCATTATCCGGAATTGCTGATGCCTGTACAGAAATAGCAAAACTGAAATATGAGGTTCAGGAATATGATGTAGCATGGTCTATGGCCGATGAGGCTTTTGATGCTGCGGAGCAATTAGGTGCTCCAAGGTCACTTATGAAGGCCGCCGAAATACGTTATAAAGTTGCTCAAAAACTGCAAAATTGGGAAGCCGCATTCCAGAACCACGACTTATATGTTCTTCTTAGGGATAGTTTGAATAATTCAGAAAACGAAAAACTGGTAATTCGACAAGCCCTGACTTTTGAGCACGACAAAGCAGATGCAATACGGGACGCTGAATATAAAAAGGATTTGGAAATCAAAGAAGAACAACGAAAAGCCCAAACCTATGTCATTTATTCTGTTATTGCAGGAGCAGTTCTACTGGGCATCTTTTTGAGTTTTGTATTTGTCAGACTTAAAAAAGAAAGAAGACAAAAGGAGATCATTGAAAAACAAAACAATGAAAAGAGCATTTTGTTAAAAGAAATTCACCATCGAGTAAAGAATAACCTTCAGGTTATTTCTTCACTCTTAAATCTTCAATCCAGAACCATTGTAGACGATTCTGCACTGAGTGCGGTGAAAGAAGGCCAAAATAGAGTGAAGTCCATAGCTCTTATCCACCAAAAGCTCTATCAAACTGAAGACCTCTCTGAGGTGGCATTGGAGGAATACGTTCAACAGCTTTCTACATTCCTAAAATCGGTCTTTGGAAAATCCGACTGTCAGGTGAATATAAATATAACACCTTCTGATCTTACATTGGATACTGATACAGCTGTCCCGGTTGGCTTGATTTTGAACGAGTTGATTACCAATTCTCTCAAATATGGATGCAACGAACATAAAAGAATTGACATTAACTTAAATCTTCAGACACCTGGAAGTTATGTGTTAATCGTTTCAGACCATGGACCGGGTCTGCCTCTGGATTTAGACATTAGTAAAGCACGTTCTCTGGGGTTGAGACTGGTCCGGGAATTGTCGAAACAATTACAGGGAGAGTTTCAATACACCAAGGATCCTTTACCCTCTTTCAAGGTAATATTTAAGGCAACCAATGTTCGGAGAAGAACATTATGATACTTTACCAAGCAATTGATGTCCCCGCTAATGTTCGTTACATACACTATCCTGTATTTCATAACATAAATTTCTTCATATATCTGGTTGATCTTAGACTTGCAGAAACATTCTTACAAAAAAATGAAGAAGCAAGTCACCAAAATAATTTTAAGCGCATTGTTGGTCCTGTATGGTTACAGCGTTTCGGCTCAGGTTAGCCAAGTTGAAGATTTCATTCCAGGAATAGATGGAATTCATCCGAGATACCTTAAGTCAATTGGAAATGATTTATATTTTCAGGGTTCCACTACCAACTATGGACAAGAATTTTTTATCTACAATGGAGATAGTATTTCCATGATAGATATTGAACCATCAACCGCATCATCAGCCCCTCGATATTTTACCGAGTATAACGGGGAGGTTTACTTCAGTGCTTACCAAACTGCTTACGGGCGGGAATTGTATAAGTATGACGGCACAACAGTGAGTAATGTGAGTGATATTGTTTCAGGACCATTGGACTCAGATGTATCACAACTCATCTCTTATGACACACTTCTGGTATTTGTGGCAACAGATGGGGCATCATGGGCAATTAACCGAGAATTATGGACCTATGACGGTGCCAATTTCACATCTTTTGATGTAAATCCGATTGGTACATCTGACCCTGAGAATCTAACCATAGTGGGAGATACACTTTTCTTCACAGCAATAAATGCTGCAGGGCTTAGAGAAGTATGGAAATTCGATGGCGTAAACGTTACTGCAGTAACCTCCACAGGTTCGGGATTCCCTCCTGATTTACTCACTGCAGTTGGAGATACTTTGTTCTATGTTGCAAATGATAACTTAGGTGGTGGTGGACATCAGTTATGGAAGTATCATGGTGGTGTATCTACCCTGTTATCTGCCATCAATCCCGGCTTAGGAGCTAATATTGATGAAATGGTCAATGCCAATGGCATCCTCTACTTCAACGCCTTAGATCCCGCAATAGGAAATGAACTTTTCTGGTATGATGGTTCGGTTCATTCTCTAGACATTGCTCCTTCTAATATGTTTTCATCCGATCCCCGTTATTTAACAGCCCTTGATTCTTTGGTGTTTTTCACAGCCTGGGATGTAAACAAAGGAAATGAATTTATGAAGTTTGACGGAACAACTGGTGTATTGGAAGTATTTGATATGACTCCTGGCATATCAGGCACCTCCATGGAGAATTTTATCGCATTTGGACAAGAAGTGTATTTCATGGCCAACGTTTCTCCATTGGGAAGTGAGCTATACAAATACAATGGTATGGATACAGAATTGGTAGAAGATATCAACCCAACAAGCGGATCAAGTCCTCAGGAAATGGCCATACATAATGGGTTACTTTTCTTCCGAGCAGACGATGGTACAACCGGACCAGAGCTTTGGAAATTAGATTGCGTACCAACATCAACAAACGTATCCGTTACCTCATGTCTGGACTATACTGTTCCAAGTGGGACTACTACTTACAACACATCAGGTATATATAAAGACACACTTACAAGCTTGTATGGTTGTGACTCAATTCTGAACATTAATCTTACAATTACTGGACCTACCAGTTCTTCTCAGACACTCACAGAATGCCCTGGATTTAGCCTTACCGTGGGAACGAATGTTTACAATTCTTCCGGAGTTTACTTAGATACACTAACAACGGTAAATGGATGCGATTCTATAGTAGCTACAAACCTTACCATTAATTCTATTGATACTGCCATCAGTTATGTAAATGGTGTTGAACTGATGGCCAGTGCGTCTGGATTGAGTTACCAGTGGCTTGATTGCGATAATGGATTTGCAATTATAACTGGTGCAACGAATCAGAATTTCGTAGCTTCTTCAAACGGTAACTATGCGGTACTCATTAGTGATGGTGCTTGCTCAGATACCAGTGCCTGTTTGAGCGTAACGAGTGTTGGTGTTGACGAAAGTATTGCCAAGCGTATTCGAGTATTTCCAAATCCAAGTAATGGTGTTTTTACCGTTCAAACTGATTGGGATAACAGACTTAATTTGCATGTTGTGAATGCATTAGGAGAATTGGTTTACATTTCCTCGGATTTACGTATAGACTTAACCAGTCAACCTGCTGGCATCTACTTCCTGGTCGTAACATCAGAACAATATCGCAGACAGGTTAGGTTAATCAAATACTAGGGATTCACAACAGCAATTGAATTATTCCGTTGTCATTCAAAATGCATGACTGACTCACTTTTATAAACGATTCGGCTTGCGACCCCGTTAGTTGCGCAGAAAGGCCTCTCAGCAATGAGAGGCTTTTTTTATACTTAAACTTTTAACTTTAGCATTCATAGTCGGGATTCAATGAAGCAATACATGAAATTTTACGGACCAATAAACGGACTGGTGTGCGTGGGTCTGGGGTTGCTGTTTTTTACATTTAACGTAGTTCTTATTGAATTTGAAGACAGTTCTATGCGTTTGTTTATGTACACTCCGGTCCCGTTAATACTGACTGGAATGTCATTGATGCTCTTTCCCGGAATTAAGCTTACAAGACAGGAAGTCCGCGATCAAAACATATCTTTTTGGTCGGCATCTCCAAAAATGCACAGGTTAATTTGGGTGCTCTTTGGAATACTGGGGGCAGCCTTTCTTGTTTTTCAATTGCTCAATGCGCTGGGAGTTGCAGAATTTCCATTTGACAATTGCTTATTGAGCAAATATTTTGGGATTGGAAGTTGCTAAGAATGATAAAAAATAGTCAAGATATGATATACATTACCCAATTGATTTTTCTTTCGCTTATCATCTTGTTATCCTCATGTCAGGACAAGCCAAAACAGTCTTCTGAACAAGATATATATGACAAATACGATTTGAAAAAAGCGGATGAGTTGGTAATTGATGCATTCAAAACTTCTGATGTCGTCTTAATAGGAGAAAACCATTTCATAGGAGAGCATGTCAATTTTATTAGTGAATTGATTCCTAAACTGCACAAAAATGGCATATATGTTCTGTACTCTGAGTTCATAAGTGTCGACTATACCAAACAAATTGAGGAGTTGATTAACGCAGAATATTTTGATGAGGACAAAGCTAAGAACCTACTGCTCCTTAATCTATGGGATTGGCCTTATCGCGAGTACATGGAAATATATCGTGCGGCATGGGCCTTGAATAAAACACTTGTTGATGAGCCAAAATTTAGAATTATTGGACTGGATAAAGCACATAATTATTCAGCTATTCAATCACCGGATGACTGGAATAACCCTGAAAATAGAAAGGCATTTTTTGTCGAATGGGAAGATGCCTGGGCCAGGAGAGTTATCGATAATACTGTTAATAAGGGAGAAAAGGCATTGGTTTACTGTGGAATTAATCATGCTTTGACATATTACAATCAACCCATACTTAAAGATGGTGAATTTTTCCGCATGGCGGAGAGAGATAGGGTTGGTCAATACCTGTACAATGAGCTGGGAGATAAGTGTACATTCCTATCCTTCCATATTCCCTGGGATAGTAAAGATGGAGAAACTGAGAACATTGAGAATCCTCTTAACGGGCTACTTGATCAATTGGTTGATAGCCTGGATCAGGAGCATAAGAAATATGGCTTTTATACAAGAACTTCCAAACTTGGGAAAATTGTTGATACCACTCATTATTATTCAAGAGGTTATCCAAATTTTAATCTGTCAATGCTTTGTGATGGGTATTTAGTGGTAAGTCCGATTTGTGATTTAAACATTTGCGAATTCATTCCAAATTTCATTGATTCGAGCAATATAGATTTTATCCGTCCTCAGGTTAAAGTCTGGGAAAATATTGATTCCATTACGATTCAACATGCCAATCAACTTCTTCAAGAGATGCATAAGCGAAGAGTTGAAGAATTTAATGAAAGGAAAGGACTGATGAATTGCCAGTAATCTGTTCCCTAATTGCATTCCTGAATAAGTACCCATAAACCTTACTGGAATGACGCAACTGATTTCACTGATGAGCTTTTTACTGATTTTTAACAGTGTCTTCGGACAACATGATAGGCTCGTAAAAAAGCATTTTACAAAATCTCAACTACGAATGGCCAATACGGCAGACCAAGCGAGCTATTTGTCTGAGGATGAAAAACAACTCATTCAGTATTTGAATCTGGCACGTTTATACCCTCAGGATTTTGCCGATTTCTATTTGGCTCATCTTGAAGCGAAAGATGTTTATGGTCACAGAGCATTTAAGGAAAGAAATAAGTATTACTATAGTTTATACAAAGATTTAAAGTCACTCAAAAACGGAGAACTTGAGACATTACTTCCTTGCAAAGAGACGTATGAGTCAGCCAAATGTTGGGCGATTGAAATGGGAAAAGCCGGTATAAGAGGACATAAGAGAATTACATGTGAAGGAGGTAAATATGCCGAATGTTGTAGTTACCTAAGGACAACGGATGCCATGACCAACCTGTTGCATTTACTGGTGGATGAACATGTGGAAAGCCTGGGACACAGAAAGATTTTACTTGCGGAAAAAAAGTCAATCGGCTTGTCTTTTCAGGACCATAAAAAATACGGAGGCTGTCTTGTCATAAATATCAGCAGGTATGCTTGTAAATGACGGAGGTATCAATAATCAAACGGATCTGATTCGGGTTCCTTCTCTTTTTCAAGAATATCACGAGCTTCTATTCTGGCAATAATAGCGGCTCTTTCAATGGCGTTTTTGAGTTTTCGTAGCTGGTCTTTGTCACTAGAGAATAATTGAATAATTGAAGTTTTAGAACTGCTGTGTTTGTTGTTGGTTCTGTCATGCTTGGTTCGGTCCACTACTTTCTCATTACCAAACCTGATCCATAAAGCATATCCATAAGTATTGTCACTTTCAACTTTTACAGATTTGATGTTATATAATTTGAAATCATACGTATATGTGTTGCCCAAGCCTGTTTTTGTACTGCTTTTTCTCTCAATTTGATATGCGTTTTTTGGAGCCAGAGTCTTGTTTCCCGGACTTCTGAATCTGTATTCGATATGAGAAGTTTTATTCTCGTTAGACGTACTTTGCTTCCAGGTAAGTTCATTTATGCTCTTTTCTACATACTTAATGGTGGTAGCCCAATCTGGCGTCTTGGGAGATTCCTGAGCTGAACATAAGTAAGGGATGCCCAAGAACAATAATATGATGACCGGGATGCTTTTCATAGCTTGTTTTTTGTGATGATTTTTACAACTGCTTCTCGTAAGTAACGAACTTTAAACTTCTGCAAGTTACTGACTTTTGAAATAAGATACTTTGTGGTAACAAATGAGGAATTAAAGATTCTAACAAAGGTTTTCGCTATTTTAGATCAGCATTGACTCAAATTAATACGAATGTTTCGATTAAAAAGCCAACTAATAATCTGCCTTTCCTGCTTACTTGCACTTACTTCTTGTCAAGAGGGAGAAAAACAAAAGGAAGATAAACCTTCTGATAGTAATCAGGAAGAAGTAACGCAAGGTGAAAACTATAATACCGAAAGAGCGAAAGCTGCCATTGGCTCTCCAAACACCAAGACTTTCTGGGAAGAAACTGTTGTCCCCATTCTTGAAGGAGATAAAGATAGAATGGCTGAAATCATCAACTTTCCACTTCAGGGAAGCTGGAGTATTGATATGGGATTTGAAAAAACAGAGGAAGCGGTTACTAAAGAAGAATTCCTGTCTAACTACGAAAAGCTGTTTGATGATGTATGTCTGGAAAAATTGAGAGAATTGAGCCATGAAGATGTTCAGAAATATATTGGTGATGGTTACACTCAGCTAATTGTTAGCAATGGTTGGGAGATCCCATATACTACAGACTCTGGTGTCAAGAGCCATCTTGAAGGCGGTATCATTTTAAGATTTAAGAAAATTCAGGATCAATGGAAACTCTTTTCGATTGATTCAATGAGATAGGGTATTATTAAGATATCTTAACGTCTAGCTACTGAACGAAAAAGTATCTTCGCTTCATGAAGAATTGTGTGGTCATAACGCTATTATTACTGTCTGTTTCTGCTTTTTCTCAAAAGAATAGAGTCATTGCAAATCAGTATACTCATTTCCAGCTCGAATATAAAAAAGACACCATCGACTTTGTTGTGGCGGATGCTAAGCTTGAAAAAATAAAACCCGTTCTTCTGTTTTGCCAAGGTTCTCAGCCGGTTCCTTTATTCATTGATATGGGAGAAAGAGGTGTGTTTCCGGTCACATTGAATAATTTTGATTTAGAGGAAATGAAGAGAAACTACCATGTAGTTGTGGTTTCCATGCCTAAAACACCTGTTCTTGTCGCACCAAAAAATCTGAATCGCTCCTATAATTATGTGCTGGATACTGCTAACCAATACAGCTATAGCCCCGAGTATCTTGAGGCCGATTATCTTGAAAACTATGTAGATCGTGCAAATAAGGTCATTAAATTCTTGCGTAAGCAAAAATGGGTCGATAAAACAAAATTGATCGTTTCGGGTCATTCTCAAGGTTCCCGGGTAGCTGTCGGAATCGCTGCCTCCAATAAGAACGTCTCCGGGCTTGGCTTGTTTGGGTATAACCCTATGCGGCGAGTGGATCAGCTTGTCTGGTCTTACCGAAAACAGGCACAATACGGAGAGATTACCTGGGAAGAAGCTGATTCTCTGCAACAAGAACAATATCAATTTTATAAAACCGTACTGGATGAAGATTCTTTATCGGCTAACCCGAATTTAAGATCCTGGAAATCATTTTCTACATCTTCAATTTCGCAGTTGGTCAATCTTAAAATTCCCGTTTATATAGCCAATGGAAGTCAGGATAATGTGGCTGAGTACTGCGATTTACTACCCTTGTATTTTGCCGAAAAAGATAAGATTGACTATCAAATTAAACGATACCCAGGACTCGAACATAATTTCTTTCCAATAGATGAAAATGGGAAAAGAGATTATTCCAATGGGCAATGGAAGAAGGTCATGAATTCATTTATTGAATGGAGTCTAACCAAACCTCATCTCCGCTCGAATGGTTAAAAATTATATCATACCTTCAGCACAATAAATTGAATCAGTAACCCTTTTTGGTTGAAACGATATATTTCACTAAAACGAATAAGAATGAATAGATTATTTCAAGGCATTTTAATGCTAACATTAGTCTCATGCGCAGGAGAAGAGAAAGCCAAGGACGACACAAAAGAAGAAAGCACCAATAAAGAAACAGAAGAGCCAATTGTAGAAGACAATGCAGAGCTGGCTGAGATTTATAATATCGATCAGGCTGACAGGAGAGGAGAAAATATTGACTGGAGTGCTGTGTCGGAAAGAGATAGTCTAAGAGAAGTTAGAATTTACGAGATGCTGGATTCCAATTTGGTAAGGACTTCAAAGGATTACCACAATGCAGCCATGATCTTTCAGCACGGAAGAGATTCTGTGGCGTATGGCATGGCCGTAAAACTCATGAGAAAATCTGTAGAGCTAGATTCCACTGCTAATAAATGGCTCCTAGCGGCTGCTATCGATAGATATTTATTAAGTAAGGATGAGCCACAGATTTATGGGACACAATACATGAAGTACGGGGAAGACGAGCCCTGGCAAATGGGAAAAATGGATACAACTAAAGTTTCAGATGCAGAGAGAATTGAATATGGCGTAGAAACTTTAGCTCAGCAGAAAGAAAAACTCAGAATGATGAATAAAAAGCAAGTGTATAGCCTGCTTCTAGAAGGTAAAACCATTGATGAACTGGTGACTTTTATCAATTCTGAAGATCTGAGGGAATCTGAATACGACCTATCAGAAAGTGGCATTAACAACCTGGGGTACGATTTGATGGCGGAAGGTAAAAATGAAGACGCACTGAAAATTTTCAAATTAAACACAGAGCTCTATCCTAATGGCTTTAATACCTATGATAGCTATGGTGAATGCCTGATGCTTTTGGGCAGAAAGGAAGAAAGTGTGGAAGCCTATAAAAAGTCGTTGGAACTCAATCCTAAAAATGAGAATGCCAAAACAATCGTAGAAGAGAATTCTTAAGCGAATAGTTATCGTATTTTCGTTGCAGCTGAAAAAGCATTCATGGAGTACGATACCATACATATTGAAGACATCACATTCGATTTACTAAGAATTCCGGAAGGAAAAATTCAATTGAATGACGATAGGATTAAAAAGAAATGGTCGGTTAAGATCAATGATTTTTTGCTGTCAAAGTTTCCCGTAACTCAAGATTTGTATTTGGCAGTAATGCAATCGTCACCAAGTTCATTTAAAGGAGATAAAAAACCAGTCGAATCTGTTTCCTGGAAAGATGCAGCCACGTTCTGTAATCGCTTATCTATGATGCATGGTCTAAATCCTTGTTACATACTGGAGGAGGATGTGATGGCATTTGATCAAAGTCAAAATGGTTACCGTCTGCCAACAGAAGCTGAATGGCAATATGCTTGTCAGGCAAACTCAAATGAAGTTAGGTATGGAGAACTTAATGAGATAGCCTGGTACAAAGGGAATTCCGGAGGTGAAACACATGATGTCGGTCAGAAAACACCAAATAAATGGGGATTACATGACATGTTAGGAAATGTATGGGAGTGGTGTTCTGATGTCTATGATGAGGAAGTTTATGGAGCTTACCGAATCTTTAGAGGAGGTGGCTGGTGCGATGAAGAGAGAAGTGTGTTAGCAACGAACAGAAGAAGAAGCCATCCGGTAGCATTTAAAATTGACGACCTGGGATTTAGAATCGCTCAAAACATCAAGGCATAAAAAAGCCACGCACAAGGCGTGGCTTCCTTTGCATAGATATACTAAACCTATTTAGCAACAATAAATTTTCGGGCAATTACATCATTACCAGATTTAATGCGAATATGGTATAGACCATTTGCGAAATCGTTCGTTGTAATGTTTACAGTGTTGTAACCAACAGAAAGATCAGTATAGTTTTCAGACGACATCAATTTACCAGTGGCATCAATAATGTCCATTTGAATTGGGGAACCTTTGGTCAATGTCAAAGCAACTGTCACATCCTCTTCTGTTAAAGTTGGATATACCTGAACATCAGAAAAACTGGATTCTTCTATGCTCAAAGGGTTTGTAGTTGCAGACATGCTCGTTCTCATTGCCTGATGAACGTCTCCGGTACTGCTATTCTGAACCCAAACCACCACGTCTAATTCTGTCGGGTCAACCTCATTTAGGTCAATAGTCCAGGTCTCCGAAACAGTGTTTACCTGTCCAACAGTTTGTTGACCAATCACGGTTCCGTTCTGTCCTGGCAACATTTTTCTCATCACCCAGTAAAAATCTTCTTCACCGTTGGTTCCTGGTGCAGATGTATAATTCACCTCATTTTCGATAACTGCAATGTACAGTCTTGTTTGGTGATCAGCACCTGCAGAATATTCTTGCAAAGAAGTGGCTGTCACATCTACCTGAATCTCCGAATTCCCGTTAATTAATTGAGAAGTCGCAGCAATATGGAAGGTTGCCGGAATGTTATTCTCATTGTCCAAATCACCTTGCGAAATAGAACTTGGTGCACCGTAATCATCTCCGTTTATCCATGTGTTTGGAAACCATGTGGTCCCATAATAAGTCACCACTCTTCCGTCTACTTCACTTGGATTAAAATCCCACATTGGATCAATGTAGCTTCCGCCACCACGTTGATAGGTGATCTTCACCGAATTAGAATAATTATTATCTACAAAGGTTTTAAACGCTGGGTTTTGTGAAGCACAAGGAGGACAAGAGGCACTTGTAACTTGCTCAATTAAAGAAACTCGTTGCATGGTAGTTTGAGCAGATAGCTGCCCTCCAAACATACAAATTCCGGCAAGTCCTAAGTATAAATGTTTCATATTGATTGATTTGATTGTATTCAAATATAGGCAAGCCCACATGAAAATAAAAAACGACTTATGGTGTAGTGTCATTTGCAAGACAATCTGCATTTTAAACTTGACGGTATCGTTGCTCTGATTACCTTTGCTCTATGAAGCAATCTTTGCCAAAGTCCTTAGTATGGTTTTATGTACTGGTTGCATACGTTATCATGCAGTTTGCATGGTGGGCCTATCACCTAATCACATTGTCTGAGCAAGTATATGCCAACGATGAAGTGAATAAACGTGTTTACATGATTGTTGGAGAGGGCATGGTCTTCTTCGCATTACTGGTGGTTGGAGTTTGGCAGCTTAAGAAATCTATTAAGAAAGAAATCGCGCTAAACAGGGATCAGAAGAACTTTTTGTTGGCTACTACCCACGAACTGAAGACACCTATTTCTGTCATTAAATTATATCTGGAGACATTGAGTACACGTAATCTGGATGAAGCAAAAAAACAGGAATTGATGCAGAAGACCTTAAAAGAAAATGACAGATTAAATGATCTGATCGATAAGGTTCTCCTTGCCTCAAGGGTAGAATCTGGTTCGCATCTACTCAATTTTCAACGCATCAATTTGTCAGACATTATTGAACACATCTCCGATAAGCTCAAACATCAGTACAGTAATCGTGAACTGGTTCTAAATGTAGAGAAAAACCTTGAGATGAAGGGGGATAGCACTGCCCTTGAATCTATTGCGAGTAATTTAATAGAGAATGCTTTAAAATACAGTGAGGCAGATAAGCCGGTAAGGATCGAACTGACCAAATCAAATCAGCAAATAACATTCAAAGTTGTTGATCTTGGTAAGGGAATTCAGAATCCTGAAAAAGCTAAAAAACTATTTTTCCGGGAAATGAATGAAGAGACCAGAACCAGCAAAGGAAGCGGATTGGGACTTTATATTGTGGATCAATTGACCAGTCTTCATCAAGGAAAATTTATAATTGATTCTTCGCCAAACGGCACAACCACGACCATACTTTTACCAGTATCATGACAGAAAAAACGACTAAGAAAGCAGCACTCATCATTTTAGATGGGTGGGGAATAGGAGAACAAGACGATACCAATGCACTTCATTTAGCGAATACACCCTTCGTGGATAGTTTGAGTGCTTATCCAAATGCTCAGTTACTTACCCACGGAGGTAATGTTGGTTTACCAGATGGACAAATGGGGAACTCTGAGGTGGGACATTTAAATATAGGTGCCGGCCGGGTTGTGTTTCAGGAATTGGCCAGAATCAACAATGCCATTGATGATGGCAGTTTTTACGAGAATCCAGTTCTTAAAAAGCTCCTGGAAGAAGCCAAAGGTAAAGGGCGTCTCCATTTGATGGGGCTCGTTTCCGATGGAGGTGTACATAGCCATATCAACCATTTAAAGGCACTCATTTCAGCTGCAAATTCGCTTGGTATTTCGGAAACGTTTGTACACGCTTTTACAGATGGAAGAGATTGTGACCCAAATAGTGGTAACGCATTTCTAAACGATATTGAAGACTATTGTCAGGATAAAAATGCCCAACTGGTTTCTGTGATAGGGAGGTATTATGCCATGGATCGTGATTTAAGATGGGAAAGAGTGGCCAAGGCCTATAATTTGTTGGTGAAGGGAGAAGGTGAACGATTCGATACTGCACAGCAAGCGGTTCTGGGATCTTATGACAAAGGTGTTACCGATGAATTTATTGAGCCAAGCGTTATTGGAGATCAGGCAGAATGCATTAAGGAAGATGATGTGGTGATTTGCTTTAACTTCAGAACGGATAGATGTCGTGAAATCACCAGGGCACTAACCCAGGAAAATATTGAAGATCACGGGATGCAAAAAATGACATTGAGCTATGCGACCATGACCAGATATGATGACAGCTATAAAGGCGTTCAGGTTATGTTTGAGAAAGACAACGTTGAAATGCCTTTGGGCGAATTCCTGAGCACGCAAGGACTGTCTCAATTGAGAATAGCAGAAACGGAAAAGTACCCTCACGTAACTTTCTTTTTCAATGGAGGAAGAGAAGAACCTTATAAAGGAGAAGAGCGAATCATGGTTAATTCACCTAAGGTTCCAACCTACGATCTTCAACCGGAGATGAGTGCCCCTGAGGTCACAAAAAAAGTGTGTAATCATATCAAAGAGAAAACACCAAACTTCATTTGTTTGAATTTTGCAAATACGGATATGGTGGGACACACGGGTGTGAGAGAGGCAATTATTTCTGCCGCAGAAACAGTAGATGCTTGCCTAAAAGAAGTGGTACAAACAGCTATTGAGCACAACTATGAATTGGTAATCATCGCTGATCATGGAAATGCTGATAAAATTGTCAATGAAGATGGCTCACCACACACAGCACATACACTTAATCCTGTGCCGGTGATGCTCGTGAATTCTGAATACAAAAATATCGAGAATGGTATTCTGGCAGACGTTGCCCCAACCATTGTGAAGCTTTTAGGACTGGAACAGCCGGTCCAAATGACAGGAAAGGCGCTTGTATAAGCGCCTTTCTGTTTTTTCATGGTATTGTATTTTATTTAATCGTTGAAGATATTCAGATGACCTGAATATTCTCTACCGTCTTTCAAGGTAATGATGTAGAAGTAAGTACCATCAGCCAGTTTCTTTCCGTTCTTGTTGGTACCATCCCAATCGTTCTGGTAATTATCTTTCTCGAATACAACTTTACCCCATCTGTTTAGAACCTTCACGTTGTTGTCGAAACGTTCCAGATTAACAACTACAAACAGGTCGTTTAAGCCATCACCGTTCGTTGTAATAACGTTAGGTACGGTCAACTCACAAGCCTCAGCATACACATAATGTTGGGCACTAGCCGTGCTACCGCATTGATCCGTAATGGTAATGATGAAATCACCAGAATTTTGCGTTACAAATAAAGCCACAGAATCTGTGTTGCTAATGATGTCTCCAGGACCAGAGTATACAACTGTATTTCCTCCTGCACCACCAGTGCTGGTTCCAAGTAAAGTTCCCTGCAAGTTCATACATATTGTATCCGGACCAACAATACCTGCTGTTAATGGTGCATAAACAGGCATGGTTACGTTCACTGTATGTGTTCCCGTTGCGCCGCACTGGTCAACTACATCAATTGTAAAAGAAGTATTCGTGGTTGGGGCCACTGTTATATCTGATGTTGCGGAAGGTGCGCCATCCCAAGCATATGCATAGGCTGGATTTCCACCCGTAATTGTTGGATCCAGATAAACATCATCTCCAATACAAGTTGGTGTCTGATCAGGTAATACAATCGCTATAGGATCATAGACAGGAACAGTTACAATCACACTATCCACAACTGGTGCACCAGTACAGGCATCATTCAATTGAATGTAATAAGTGGTTGTAGCCATAGCATTAACCGTATCTGTTGTGGTTGCATTTCCGGTTACCGTCCAATCAAATGAATATGGTGGATTACCTCCTGTAGCTGAAGCAGACATGAATGCCTGATCTCCCGGACAATTAACCGTGGTATCATTGCTCACCGTAAGAATCGGTAAATTAGGAACAATCGTTACACCAATAGAATCTGTCGTGGTTGTACCACAGGCATCAGTTACCTGAACGTACTGATAACCGTTGGCAACAATATTCACATTCACTGTAGTTAAGGCTACGTTTGGCCCTCCATTCCAGCTATAAGTATAACCTCCGGCACCACCAGATGCAGTTGCTGTAAGTGATAAAGGGCCTGTACAACTAATTGTTGTGTCGGGACCAAGGTCTACAACCAGTGGTGGTGGGACATTTATCGTGACCTGGACGGTGTCGTAGAGCGTGAGTAGATTACATGTATCAGTCACTTCAACCGGGTAGGTATATACCCCATTGATATTCCCCTGCACCCATATACTGGAAGTGGTTTCTCCACCAACATCCCAAGAATATTGATATCCGGGGACACCTCCACCCACAAGCGCGGAGAGCTGAATTGAATCTGCCGGACAGGTCAGTGTTGTATCGTTACTGACCGATAAGAACAAGGCCGGTTCTTCAATAATCCAAACGGCACCTGAATCTACCAGCGTATCGCCACAGGGTGAAATGGTGTAAACCGTAATCACAATAGATTCCGGACCTTCATTTCCACCAGGTGTAAAGTCATCTTCAATAGTTGCTATTGTAAGTGTGGCAGAATCTTGCCCAATTGCAAAGTTGATAGAATCTGCAATGAAGTTATAGTCAACCCCGTTTTGTGCAGTTCCCGAAATGTCAAAATAAACAGTTAAAGAAGAATCTGTAGTTGGTCTGATAAATGTGAAATCCACATCATCACATCCTTCAATAATGGTAGTATCTCCTGTTACAGTTGCAACATTTACTTCAACAGCATCAGAAGCAAAACTTTCAGCCTCAAGAAATACACCTGAATCCCATACATCATCACTGGCATCAGCGATGGCAATTTTAATGTGATAGGTTTGTCCACATTGTACCTCTGCAACAGCTGTCATCACAACTGTATGGCCATCATATTGTACGTCTACACCAGGAGGTGTTTCGTTGTCTACATAATAGGCAGGGTTCGATCCTGTATTTACGTTATCAATGGTTACTGGTCCACCTCCGTTTGGTACCTGTGCAATGTTGATGGCACCGTTAGGGAAACCAACAGGACTGGAAAAAGTACCAGTAATACCAGGTCCACTTAAAAAGAAACCGAAGGCATCATTCACACCCCCATTTACAAACTCCAAATATTCTTCAGAAGCAAAAACATAGTTAAATTTCACTGTGTCACCTACAGGGACAAAATCGAATTCTAGAATCGCTGCATCATTTGTGGAACCTGGTCCAAGGTTGGTAAGGATATCCAAATCTGGATCACCAGCTCCCAGGTTACCTCCTCCAAGGCTAAAACTACCACTGTTATTTGGCCCAACAGCCTGATCAACATTTCCGGTTGCTAATATCACACCTTGGCCATCTATTGGAAAGGTCGTTCCGGTTCCATCAAAAGTTCCAATTTGATTGGCATCACCACTGAACGTAATGTTGGAGGCGGTAACACCCACACCAAGCAAAACATTGTTTACACAGAAAACCTCATTTGGTGTATTGTCAACAGTAATTTGGGCAGAAGACTGCCAAGAAAAAAACAGGCCTAAAATAGCCAGTAGGGGGAGTCGTAGTTTCATAATGATTACATTTACAGCAAAAGCAAAACGTGTGTGATGCTCGAATGGTTGCACGCAACCCGATAAAGATATAAAAAATACCCAATTTATGAATGACATGACGTCCCTACTGGAAGAGAATAAGGAGAGATTCCTGGAGGAATTATTCGATATTTTAAGAATTCCATCTGTGTCTGCAGATACTGCCTACGATGGAGATGTGAGAAAATGTGCGGAGAGAATAGCTGAGTTTTTGAAGTCGGCTGGAGCCGATAATGTTGAGGTTTCTGAAACCGGTGGACATCCAATTGTTTTTGCAGAAAAAATAGTGAATCCGGATGCACCAACCATTCTTGTTTATGGGCACTATGATGTGCAGCCGGCAGATCCAATTGAATTATGGGATGCACCGGCCTTCGAACCTGTGATTAAGAAAACGGATATCCATCCGGAAGGTGCCATTTTTGCGAGAGGAGCTTGCGACGATAAAGGGCAAATGTTCATGCATGTAAAGGCTTTTGAGTTGATGATGATGAACGGTGGTCTGCCATGTAATGTCAAGTTCATGATTGAAGGAGAAGAAGAAGTGGGGTCAGCTAATCTACAGTCATGGGTACAGAAAAACGCTGACAAAATTAAGGCAGACGTTATTCTGATTTCTGATACAGGAATCATTGCCAACGATTGTCCTTCAATTACTACAGGGTTAAGAGGATTAAGTTATCTGGAAGTTGAAGTAAACGGACCAAATAGAGACCTACATTCCGGACTATACGGAGGCGCTGTACCGAACCCAATCAATGTTCTTTGCGACATGATTGCGTCATTGAAAGATGAGAATGAACATATCACGGTGCCCGGATTTTATGATGATGTAGATGAATTGAGTCGTGAAGAACGTGATGAAATGGCCAAAGCACCATTTTCTAAAGAAGCTTTCTGCAAATCTATTGGCATCAAAGATACATTGGGAGAAACTAGGTATACAACACCAGAGAGGGCATCTATAAGACCAACCCTGGATGTGAATGGTATCTGGGGAGGTTATATTGGAGAAGGCGCAAAAACAGTAATCCCGGCCAAAGCATTTGCTAAAATTTCTATGAGATTGGTACCAAATCAGGATTCTGAAACCATTACCAAAATGTTCCAAAATCATTTTGAATCCATTGCACCTCCATCGGTTTCAGTAGTTGTGAAACCACACCACGGAGGAGAAGCAGCTGTTACACCAATTGATTCTCCTGCATATATGGCTGCATCAAAAGCCATGGAAGAAACATTTGGTATTAAACCTATTCCGAACAGAAGCGGAGGTAGTATCCCAATTGTAGCCATGTTTGAAAAAGAGCTTGGCATAAAAACTGTACTTATGGGATTTGGGTTAGATTCAGATGCCATACATTCACCGAACGAACACTACGGTGTATTTAACTATTTTAAGGGTATTGAAACCATCCCATTGTTTTATAAATATTACGCAGAGTTAAAATGAAGATGAGAAAATTTAGGTTGGCACTTGGTTTTTTGATGTTGATGTTCGTTGCACAGTCTTGTGTGACTTATGAAGATGTTGAACTTGAGGAGATCGAAGATACTCGCGTAGAAAACCTGTTCAATAAAAACGAGAAGTTAAAAATCGCGATTGACGTTAAAGTCGATAATCCTAACACCTACGCCCTAAAACTCAAAAAGGCAGATCTGAACTTATATGTTGGCGGTAAAGATTTGGGAAAGGTTCATCTCGATGAAAAGGTGAAAATCCCAAAGAAATCCGTAAGCAGTCACACCTTTGTTTTTGTACCGGAGTCACGAGACATTCTTAAAGCGGCTTTAGGTGGTGCCATTGGCATTTTTACCAAAGGAGATGTTGAGGTGCGCATCAAAGGTCGTGTTAAGGGAGGCGTTCTCTTTATCGGTAAATGGTTTGATGTGGACCACAAGGAAAAAATCGACCTAAAAGGTAAATTCATGGGCGGTAAGTCTGAGTAAACTCAGGTTTTCAACATCACATCTTGCTAAAGTTTTTCTTTTTCCATTCACTTAGGGACAATTTCTGTGGAAATTTGTTTTGATGAGTGTTAAGTCAACATTCGTTCTGATGATGACATTGTTTGTTTGTACAACGGCATGTCATCAGGATAAGAATCAAAAAGTGAAGGAATCTCATAAATATACCAATGAGCTTGTTGATGAGACAAGTCCGTATTTGCTACAGCATGCTCATAACCCGGTAAACTGGGTGCCTTGGTCGGATGACCTGTTTGAAAAGGCAAAAGAAACTGATAAACTGGTGCTTATTTCTATCGGGTATTCAGCCTGTCATTGGTGTCACGTAATGGAGCACCAGAGTTTTGAAGATGAGGAAGTAGCTGCATACATGAATGAGCATTTTATTTGTGTGAAGGTGGATCGGGAGGAATTTCCTGATGTGGACCATGTCTATATGAAAGCCGTTCAAATGATGAGTGGTCAGGGAGGCTGGCCATTAAATTGCTTCACCTTACCAGATGGCCGGCCGATTTTCGGAGGAACCTATTTCCCAAAGGACAAATGGCTTTCTGTGATGAAACAAATCGTTGAGTTGAGACAAGAAAGGCCTCAGGAATTTCTGGAATACGCTAATAAGATCACATCCGGATTAAAATCTACTGAGAATTTGATCAAAGTAGAGCCTTACAATGCTTGGGACGAGTCTGTTTTGACCGATATGGTTGGGAAATGGCAGACAAGATTTGACAATGTTGAAGGCGGGGCTCAAAGAGCACCTAAGTTTCCTCTGCCAAACAATTACATTTTCCTCTTAAGATATGGACACTTGTACGAAAATGCAGAGGTTCTGAATCATGTTTACCTCACTTTGAATAAAATGGCTCAGGGAGGGATTTATGATCAAATTGGAGGCGGATTTGCCAGGTATTCTGTAGATGCTTTGTGGAAGGTGCCGCATTTCGAAAAAATGCTGTACGATAATGCACAGTTGCTACAGGCTTATTCTGAAGCTTATACGCTCACCAAAAATGAGGAATACAGAAGACTCATTGAGCAGACCGTTGATTATATTGAAGAAGAGATGTTGTCGTCAGAAGGAGCATTTTATTCCGCATTGGATGCCGATAGTGAGGGAGAAGAGGGGAAATTCTACGTGTGGAAAAAGGATGAGCTTCAGGAAATACTTGGAGATCAGTTTGACTTAGCCTCAAAGTACTATAATGTAAATGAGAAAGGGTTTTGGGAGCACGGCAATTACATTCTTTTAAGATCTGAAAATCGAAATACGTTTATCGAATCGAATCAACTTGACCCTGTCGATTTCGAAAAATCCATGCAGGAAATCCATGACAAATTAAAATCTCATAGATCAAGTCGAGTTAAGCCGGGCTTGGATGATAAAACCCTGACCAGTTGGAACGCTTTAATGGATGTCGGTTTGATTGCAGCGTATAGAGCTACCGGAAACGCACGTTACTATGATCTGGCCAAGGAGAACATTCAATTTTTGTTGAAGCAGCAGTGGAATGGCAATACGCTTAAAAGAAACTATAAAGATGGTAGTAGCAGTATCAACGGTTTTCTTGAGGATTACTGCTTTTTAGTTGAGGCTTTGTGCGCTATGCATCAGGCGGATTTAGATGAGTCGTGGTTGTTTACGGCTGATGAGTTGTGTCAAAGAACGATAGAACTCTTTTTCGATGAGGAAAAAACGTATTTCTATTTCAAATCCATAGAAGATCAGGCTTTGATTAGCCGACCTATTGAGATTGAAGACAACGTCATTCCGGCCTCAAACTCTAGCATGGCAAAAAATTTAATGACGTTGGGTACTTTATTGGATAATGAGTCGTATTTAAAGAAATCCGACCAACTCTTGAGCAACGTTTATCAGGCAATGCCGTCATATGGATCTGCTTTTTCTAATTGGGGCATCCTGGCTCTTCAGCATTTAAGACCCAATTATGTGGTCGCGTTGGCAGGAGAGAATTATCTCGATATGAAGAAGGAAATGGAAGATACCTACCTGCCCAACGTCTTATTCGTTGGAGGAGAGTCGTCTTCAAAACTACCACTCATGGAAGGCAAGTTTGTTCCGGAAAGCACCATCTATGTTTGTACAAATGGCAGTTGCAAACAACCTGTTAATGTACCCAAAGAGGCTTTAAAACAAATAGTGAATGAGGATTAGTCTGTTAACCATAGCGTTTTTTCTGAGTCATTTTGGCTCGACTCAGATTTTGGATAACCGCGATTGTAGCGCGTTTACAGATGAACCCTTTTTCAATAAACAGTTTATTCAAATCAACCACGTCAAGGCCATTAAGGGGCGGATAAAAACCAAGAGAAAACTGCACCCTATTCAGGACAAAGGCCTGGAAACATACTATGGTTTTGATGAGGCAGGAATCCTGACACATCAATATAAAACCAGATTCAAAAGCAGCAAGAAAGATACTACCATGGTTACTTATGTTTATGATGACAGTAACAGGGTCGTGGTAAAGCGATTGAATGATAGCTATGGTTTCTATTCCTATAACTACACCTTTGATGATCAGGGACAGGTAGCGTCAGAGAAATACTGTAGAGACGAGAACATTGGAAGTTCCAAGGTCGACTTCAAGTTGGGTAAACAAACCATCATTGTAAGCGAAAATTTCAAGAATGAATGGATGAATGATACCTTGATGAAGAAGCGTTACTTTAACAATTACGGACGTCCCTATCAGGAAAAATATTACTACTGGGATGATAAAGGTTACCTGAAGGAAGAAGAGACCATGCTCCTTCTCAATAGCAAACGAAATAAGGTTTCATATGTCTATAATGAGAAAGGTCTGGTAGTTGAAAAGATTCAAAGCTCCAATGTGACTGGTAACAGCACATTGAAGCATGAATATACTTATGATGATGTGGGAAATCTTACCCAAATAGATGAATACCGCAACAACAAACATGTTACCAAACGAGAAATTGTATACAAAGACAACATGCTCCTGGAAGCGGTAATCGTGTGGGATGTAGCCACAGAGTTCATGACCATTGTGAGCTACGATTTCGAATTTTATGAGTAGCCTCTATCCTCTAAAGTTAAGAGTCAGGGATATTCGATGAACATATAACTCGTCAACATCCGCTTGATAAGCCAGATTTGAAAGACCGTAGGAATAGCTTAGTTCCGGTGCAAAATTGAAGTTTTTAAAAGTGTTGTTGAGACCAATTCCAAAGTCAATGGCAAACTCTGCTTTTGAATCAAAGCTTTGGTTCTTTTCCGGCAGAGGCATTTTAACGTTTGGACCAAGCATGAAGTAAGGCATTCTGGAAGTGCTTTCGGGCCTGATAATTACCATAGGACAAGCTTCAAGAGTTGTTGCAGACACGTATGTAGTCTCTGTTGTACCGTCTGGATGTTGTGAACGCAGACTCCCTCCATTAAAGGAAAGGTTGACTCTCGGTGATAACAGGAAATGAGAGCCGAGTCTCTTCTCCATAAGTATTCCAAGATGAAAGCCATAACCATTGTTGGTTTCATGTACCGAATTAAGAAATGTTTGATTAGGCGGAATCTGACTACGTTTTGGCAGCACATTGGAATAATTCATTCCAAGACTAAAGCCAAATTCAGTATTGGATGTTTTGTTTTGAGAAAATAGAAAGGTGGAATAAACAACTGAAACGAGAACCAGTGCTACTTTTTTCATAATGATAGTTTTAGGTTAGAAAAAAGTAGAATGTTGTCAATAAAATAAGCAGTTTCTTTGAGAAACGGCTGGTTCACCACATTATTGTGTTTTAAGCATAATATGGGCTAATCATCAAGTATACGATAACACCTGTAACGGCCACGTAGAGCCAGATTGGAAAGGCATACTTCACCAGTTTTTTGTGAGCAGGGAAATTGCCCAGCCAGGCTCTCAGGTATGAATATAGAACCAAAGGAACCACCACAACCGATAGCACAATGTGACTGACCAGAATAAAGTAGTAGATTGATTTTATGATGCCTTCACCACCGTATTCTGTCGATTCGCTTGTCATATGATAAGTCACATACATGAGCAGAAAAAGAAGTGAGCACACCATGGCCACTTTCATGAGCTTTTCATGAAGGTCTCTCTTACCATTTTTAATGGCTCTCAGGGCCAAAACTAAAAGCACAGCTGTAATGCCATTAATGGTAGCGTAAATTGGCGGCAAAAAGGATGTGTCAACGCCTTTAATTTCAACTTTAAACAGAACTGCCACAGCCAATGGAATAACAATGGACAGAGCATTAATGATCAGTTTGGATCTTTTTAACTGTAGGGCCGATTTATCATTCATAACTTTCACTTAGTTTTCTGAGGTCAACCATCAGTTGGTCTACTTCCTTAGGATCTGTGCCAACATAGTAGCCTCTAATATGACGTTTTTTATCAATCAAAAACAGGAGATTGGAGTGATTGTCGTTTTCTGTTGCAGTGCTGTCTTCAAATCCTGCTACCGCTATGTAACTGTTTTCTCCAAGTTCTCTTAAATAAGATTTTTTCCCGGTTAAGAATTGCCAGTTGTGGTCATCAATCCCCGATCTTTCAATATATCGTTGAAAGGTCTCGGCAGAGTCGCGTCTTGGGTCTATCGTATGAGAGAGGATCATAAAATCTAAGTCCTTACAATTTTGCTGAACGCGTTTAAGGGCAGCTGTCATCTTTGGACATTGTCCTCCACATGAAGTAAAGAAGAAGTCTGCCAGGTAGATCTGATTGTCTACAATGTGGTAATCAACAGTATCTCCGTGTTGGTTAATCAGTCCACCGAAAGTTTGAATCTGGTGGTACAAAGTGTCACCAGTGTCCACATCAATATCCATGTAACCGATAAAGGGCAATTCAGGATCTTTTTTATCAAGGTTTTTAGATGACGTTTCCTTTCCGGTTTCTTTGTCCTTGGTTTCTGAGCAGGATGCGAAAAACAGGCAAACAAGAATGATAGCGAACTTACTTACGTTTTGCATAATCTTCTTCTTTTTTAAGCACTTTTAAACCGTCTTTAATTCTCCTGAAACCATAAGAGCCATCCATCAATCTCACCATTCTTGGGTGTCTGTCTTTATCGAGTAATACAATGGCCTTATAATAAGCTGATCCAGACCTGACACCAGCCATTCGGTAGTTCAACATGTTCGGTTCTCCTTCTTTAGCAGAATAGTTGAAGAACTCGTTGGTCTCACACTGGAAATAGTGCACGTTGTCTATATTATTGTCTTTGGAGTAGTACGAATGAAGTGTGCTAAAATCTGGTTTCGTCTCCGAATCGTAGTTGATGTATTCAACCAGAATGGCTACATCTTCATAATGACTGTTGTTTCTAAACTCCTTAATCAGTAATTGTTCGAAACCATCGTTTTGCATCTCACAGTCTCTCGGACAGGTGCTCCCAATTACAAAAGCTATGATGTATTTATCTTTAAAGTCGTCCAGGGTTTTGACGGAACCATCAGACATGGTCATCTCAAAATTAGGCACCTGAAAATGTTGTGTCTTGCCATCAACCGTGGTTTCAGGTCCTAGATGGGGAAGGGGAGTTAAGTGTTGCTCACTTTTGGAGAATAGATATAAAAATAGGCCTGGAACCAGGCCTATTAATACAAATAATAAAATTTTATTTCCGATTGATCTCTTCTTCTCTGCCATTACAGATACTTCTGAAGCATTTCGTAAATATATGATCCTTCAGTGAGGCATATAAAGATCAGATAACAAATGAATAAGAGGTACGGTCCTAAAATGGTCCATTTCAAATTCTTTTGCTCATCACCCAAGTGCATAAATACCAATACAATGTATGCAGCTTTAACCAATGTTAGAATAATGTAGAAAGCCTGAACTCCTGCCCATGCTCCAGAGTGAATGTCAAATCCGGTTTTTGGTTGTACAATACCAAACCCAACCTCAATAATAGTGATCAAAGAAAGGATGAAAGTAACCTTCCAAATACTCTTTCTAATCTTTTTACCATCTTCCTCACTGTGATGTGCATCAAGTGAGTACTGATCATTTACAATTAAATCGTCTCTAGCGTCCATAATAACTGTCTAATCGCGTTTTATTATATAAGGTAGAAGAAGGTAAATACAAATACCCACACTAAATCTACAAAGTGCCAGTATAAACCAACTTTTTCAACCATTTCGTAGTGTCCTCTTCTCTCCATTACACCACCCATTACCTGTAACAAGATAATTAAGTTGATGATTACTCCTGAGAATACGTGGAAACCGTGGAAACCAGTAATGAAGAAGAAGAACTGTCCGTACTGAACAGGACCATACTCATTATCTTTTAAGTGTGCTCCGTAGATCACTCTTCTGGCTTCTCCCATACCAATAGCATGCTCGTATAAGTCGTAAGCTAACTGGCCTTCAATTTCTTGTCCTGCTTTAAAGTTGATACCATCTTCCATGATCAAAAGTTTCATGTCGGAATTCTTATCCTTGTAGATTGCATAAAGGATTCCGTGCTCGTCTTCCATCATACCTACAGTGTCTGTAGAAACCAATTCTCCTTTTTCGTAAGTATCTAACATGTAGTATCTTCTCTCAAAAGTATAATCAGCAGTATCAATTGCAGTTCCGTTTTTATGAGTTTGAGTTTCCTCTACTGAAACCATTCTGTAGTTTGGTGCTACATCTCCGGCAGTCAATGCATCATGGTACATATGGCTTGCATGACTTCCTTCAACTACAGAGTGATCTTCACCATGACCATGTCCGTGATCTGCGTGATGTTCTTCTTTACTGTGAGCCAAAGCGTGCTCTGCATTACCAAAATATGGATTCTCGTTAGGTGATTCACCTGCGACCATTGTTCTCACAACATGCTTTCTGTTGTCCAGAAGAACCAGTTTATTCACTTCACCAAACTCTCCATGATCAACCGTGGCATAAGAACCATCTTCCAGTTGGACTTTACCAAAATGAGAACCGTGAATGAAGTGAGACCATTCCCAAACCTGAGAACCTAAGAAGATAAATCCACCAACAACGGTCCAGATCATCCACTTAGTAACAGCCTTTCTGTCGTTTCTGTGTCCTGCTTCCACAGCCAAAACCATGGTAACAGAAGAAACAATCAGAATAAATGTCATAAATGCCACATAGATCAAAGGCATGTGCGTTTCTCCCATAAAGGGAAAGTGGTGAAATACCTTTTCACCAACAGGCCATTCGCCAGTGTATGAGTGTCTTATGAAACCAAATGCGGTTAATAGTCCTCCAAATGTCAATGCATCTGACACAAGGAAAAACCACATCATCAATTTACCGTAAGAGGTGCTGTATGGTGAAAGTTTACCACCCCACAGTGTTGCTTTGTCAATATTTTGTGACGCGTGTCCTGCCATCTTCTAAGGGTTTATTGGTTGCAAGTTTAATGAATAAAAGTCAAAAACAGATATAAATATATCCATAATCCACCAAGAAAATGCCAATATAGTGATCCTAACTTGATTTTCAGGTGGTTACGACTGCCGTATTTTTCCCTCAACGATCCGTTTAAAACTACGAGCATGTAGATCAAACCGCCAATTAAGTGGAGGAGATGCATGCCTGATAAAATGTAGATAAAACTACTCGCTGTATTTTTTGTGGATTCGAGATTTCCGAGTTCTTGCTGACTTAAACGTTTGCCATTTGCATAAAAAATCCCGTTTTTAAATTCTAAAGGCACGTCTCTATACAAAATTCTAAAGTCTTTGCCATACTCTCCCTTGATTCTGAAAGTTCCCACTTTGTTGATGATGTTTTCAGCACATTTCTTTACCTCAAGTCGCTGTGCAAAGGATAAACCATCCAATATGGTATGACCGGAAGAATCTCTCTCGTTGTAGAATCTGCCGTCTTTATAAATCACCGGTCTGTAGGCATTGGATGTATCAATGAAGATACTGAATCCATATTTCTCATGAAGACGTTCGAATTCAGGAGAATTAATTTTCTCAATATCACTCAGGAATACAGAATAAGCTTCCAGGTCTTTTTGAGTTTCTGCTGAAACAGGCTCGTTTTGGAATAGGAACTTTCCGTCTTCACTGTAGTCGAATTTGGCACCGTCATTCAGGAAGTTAACACGCTCACCGTAACGGTTCTCAGCAATAATCTTGTTAATGAAATTGTACCCTTTGCTCGTTAATTCAGACCAACCCATGAATTGAGAATAGGTGAATCCTACTCCGCCTAAAACAGTGGCAATCATAAATGCTTTGATGCCCTTTTTATTGTCTTTTTTGGCAGCTTGAAGGGCCAGGTAAAAGGTTAAACTGCTGATTAAAATAATCACCGTACTGATGATGAACCAAACAGGTTGTTCAACTTCTACCCAAAAGTTGTCTTTTTTTACGACTAAATAGGCGCTGGTGAAGCCAGCAAAAATCATCACAATGCTGATGCAGCCAATTAATAATAGATTTTTGGATTTTCTTTCCTCAAGAGCAGCTAATTCGTCTTCTTTACTTTGATCGTGATCGGTTGTACTCATAGGTTGATTTTGTCAAAAACGTAAACGAATTGGACGATTGGTAGATATATAAAAGAAGCAAACATCATGCGCTTGGCATCTTTCATCGAATTTGTTGTGTGTAATTTGTGTGCAAAAATGTAGAAGAAAAGTCCACAAAGAGCCACAACGGCAAAACTCACGTTGCCAACACCAATTTGCGTGTCAGGGTTCACTTCCGGGGTAAGCGTTAACCATGGCAATAAACTAATTGGAATCAGAACCAGGGTGTAAATAAGGATTTGCAGACTAGTAAATTTATTTCTTCCACCTTTTGAAGGAAGCAATTTGTATCCGGCTCTGTCGTAATCATCTTTGGCCACCCAGGCCACAGCCCAAAAATGAGGAAACTGCCACATAAACTGGATGAAGAATAACATACCAGGGATAAATCCAAAGTCGTCAGTAGCGGCTACCCAACCCAACATTGGCGGAATGGCTCCCGGAATGGCTCCAACAAATACAGCCCAGGGAGAAACTCGCTTCATAGGTGTGTAAACAACTACGTAAGATAACAATGCAATTAAGCCCAGTAAGGCACTTGTAGGATTCACATAAGTGTATAGTAGATACAAACCTGATATACCAAGTAATGAGGAAATGATTAATCCTTCAGTCACACTCATGCTTCCTCTTGCCATCGGACGGTTTTTCGTGCGATTCATCAATGCATCCAGATCTTTTTCAATTACCTGATTAAATGCATTTGAAGAGCCTGTAACTAAAAATCCTCCCAACACCAACATCCATAAAGTAGTGCTGTTGTGTGTGCCGGCTGGCGCCAATAAATAACCTGAAAGTGCAGATAGAACAACGGTTATATTCAATCTGAATTTAACCAATGTCATGTAGTCTTTGAGCTTCACTGCGAAACTCATGCTCTCACTTTTGGTATAGGTTTCTTCCTGGATCAACTTGGATTAAATTGCGGGCAAAGTTAACCATAAAGATTAAATACAGCAATTATGTTTGGGCTTCTTTCCCTATCAATCAAATCAATTAGGACTTAAGTCAATGAACGTCAATTAGGACATCCTTTTTTATTATTATTGGGTTTGGATATAAACTGGCTTTAAATATGAATGTTGTCAGAGTACTATTGATATTTTGTGTTATTGGTTTAGCAGGATGTACTAAGGATAAGGTGATAAAAATGGCTCCGCACCCTTATTTCCCTGCTTATCCTGGTTCTTATTGGGAATACGAAACGGAAACTAATCAAATTGTAATAAAACGGGTTGAAGATGGGTATCATGGTTTGGAATATTTAGAAGACTGCAGTGCTGGAGGAGCGTCATCAAATGATAAACGTAATATTATTGGCAGATACGCTGTCCCAAAGTATGATGGATTGTATGTGTTTGGTCACATTCTGGGAGAACAGAAAGTTTGTAAGGAACACGAATATCTGATGTTTCCTGAAGATGTGGAAGGAGCTAGTTTGCAGGGGTTTTATTATAGACGAATAGGTGGATATGGTTATGGGACAAGAACATCAAGAAAACTAGTTTTCAAAGATACTACGGTTGAAGTAAAGAGTGTTCCATATAATCGGGTGATTGGAGTATCTGAGAGTAGTTACAATTTTGATTATATTCTGATTCATAAGATGTTGCAATATTATTCAAAGGGTATAGGCTTAATCTATCAATTGCGTATCGATTATGATTTTTATACAGGTATGCATGATACGTCAACACTAGAGCTGGTTACCTATCAGATAAATAATCAGTAATCGTAATTTCTGCTCCACAATTGTGTGCTTAATCCCAGATAGAAATAGTTAGCGTTATCCTGGAATAATCGGTTGTAGTTGTGTCTCATCATATAACCAATTTTACCCTGTAGGTTGATTTTGGAATTGATGATGTATGATGCCGACAGATCGTTGAAAACGAGGGCGTTTTTCAGTCCCTGACCAATTTTGTGTCCATAAGTGCCTTCCCGGTTTCTGTAAGATTCATATAAATCCCCACCATAACTCACTTCATCGTAATCGGTTCCGTAAATGCTCCAAATAAACTGATTACTAAATCGCCAATTGCCTTTTTGGTATCGGATGAAATTTACCCATTCATAAAAATTGGCGCCTCTTGGATGGGTCATGGACTGATTAAAATGCGCATAGTTTTGCAAGGTGCTGCCATGAGAGAACATAAATGGTCTTACCAAATTGATTTCTGTCTGGAAGTCGAGTCCTTCAATTTGAGCAACATCAAAATATTTATAACCTATTTGAAAAGCATATTTGTTGGCCCACCAGCCATGTTCGATGGTGGTATCTTCTGGATTGAAAAAATGCTTGATATCAGCCTGGATGGCGTCCAACAGGAACTCATCTATCACAAATTGAGCATATATATGATGGTTTTTATTGATTTTAACCAAAGTGTTTAAACCCATAATGGCATTGTCTGCAGATCCCTGAGCAAATTCAACAGGTCTGTAAAAAATGATAGGATTAAGGTAGTTGATGTCAAACTGTCTGTTCAGTAAGGTGTCTTTCGCTTGCCAAATGATGGACTCGTAAATACCAATTGACCAGGATTTGGTGACTTTCCAGTCCAGATAATGAGCTGTACTGAATTTGTTGATGTATTTCGAGGGATCTCCATTAGCAGTAGTAATGTCCTGCATCCATGAATAAATATTGGTGTACCTGACGCGCCAGAATTTCGTGTCTATCTTGAAATAGGGGTGTGAATTGGCGTTATCCGATAAAATCAGAGACCTATGTCCATGCCCAATAAAGTGTTTGTTCTTACCTAATTCAAAAGTGAAGAATTGGTTGGGTGTGAAACTCACACTTCCCAATACGCTATGAGATGCATAATTATCTCCCAGAGGAATGGCATACCCCATGCTTGGAATAATTTCGTTCGAATCGGTATAAATTTGCATGTGCCGGTTGGTTTGCCAGTAACCAAACATGTAGTTTAAATTGATATGCCACTTGTCGTGATCATAATCAAATCCGGCGCCTATTGAACTATTTAATACTGCTTTGTTTTGATGGTTTCCAAGTTCGTAACCACCCTGTAATTCCAGTAAAGGATATAAACTCAGGTTTGATTTGAGTTCGAAATCCTGATCCCACAAATCTTCAAAAGCCGCATTTTCCATAATGTTGCCATAGGTTTTGAGCTGAGATCTGTTAAGTGGCTTAAGTGCAGTGTTTATTAATGTGTCTTTAGCACGGAGGCTTCTTTCCAACGAATGATTAAGAGAAGGGTGGATATAGCCATTTGTGATCTGGGCAGATACGCTCAAACTCAATAGAACCGATATGATACTTAACCAGAGTCTCATTTTTTAACACGCTTTCTATGAAGCATTAACGGAATTTGAACAATGAAATAGGCCATAAACAGGACTACAATAAAACTGATTGTAGCATTGACAAACTGAGATATTACAGCGAGTGTAAGCACCATGAAAATGCTATAAGCATAAAGTAAACTGACGGTTTTCGCGTGGTTCAGGCCAAGCTCTAATAATCTGTGGTGAATGTGGTTTTTATCAGCGCTGAAAGGTGACCTTCCCTTAAGTGCTCTGATGGTGAAAACACGCAAGGTGTCGATCAGGGGATACACCAGTATGCACATAGCCATCAATGGGGTATTGATGTTTTGAATAAATTCTGGCGCCTGATCTACCGGGTGTTCAATTAACCTAATGGCCAGTATAGAAATGGTGGCCCCTATGGTTAACGAACCAGAATCTCCCATGAAGATTTTTGCCGGTGAGAAATTAAATACTAAGAAGCCAAGTAATGCACCGGACAGGATTAATGAGAGTAATGCCAAAGGCAGGTTGCCAACCAGTATGAACCAAGTGCCAAAGAAGCCTCCCGCAATCACACCAATACCTCCCGCAAGGCCATCCACACCATCAATGAGGTTAATTGCGTTTACAATTACTATGTACACAAACACGGTTAAAAAGGTGCTTCCATAATCCGGGAAAGTATATTCAAGTCCAAACAAGCCATGCATGCTGCTTATTCTAATTCCTGCCATAATCACCAGAATAAAGGCCACAATAAAATGCGCCATCAGCTTCTTTACAGGTGCAGTTCCAATAATGTCGTCCTTCACTCCAACGAAAAAGAGAATGATAAGGCAAGCCACAATGTATTTGAATTCCTGTAGGGAAGCAGATAGGTCTGGATTACTAATGCCATCGTCAGGAAACCACAAAGCGTATGAAAATAAGATGGAGCTAAAAATGATGATTCCGCCAATTGTTGGAATTCGCTTTTTATGCAGTTTTCTGTCGTCCCCGGGCTCGTCTACCAAATGCTTCAGTTTAGCCACCTTTATAAGACTGGGCGTGGCAAGAAGCACAACAAAGAATGCTGTAAAAAAACCAAAAATCAATATGCTTGCATTGATGTGCATCAGAAGTCGTAATATTTATTATTCAAATTGGTTGAAATGCCCACAAAAGTGTATAAACTGTTGTGTGTGTCATCAGAGTTAAGATGTCTCAGATTGAAGCCGGCATAAATTTCCATGTTCGTTTTGATGTTGGCTCTGTAACCAACTTTGGCCTGATGAAATTGCAAATTGGCTACGTCCGAGTTACTCGATAACTGCTCATCATAAGGCAAAAATATGTTGCTGCCATTGTTCAGGTTGTTCCAATCTCCCTTCATGTTAGCCATGTTGAATTTGTAGCTCACCCAAAATCTGTTCGGCAATTGATACCTGGCGTAACTCACCCATTCAAAGAACCCTGCCCCGTATGGGTGTGCAATGGACTGATTATAGTGAGAATAGTTGTGCCAAACATTTTCATGGGCATAGCTGTAAGCACTGGCGGTATTAATTTCCGTGCTAACTGTAAGTCCCTCGACCAAATTCATGGCCTTCGCTCCAATTTGAAATCCCCATTTTGAATTGGAAAGATCGTCTGCCATTAACTGACCATAGACCATAATCTTATTTCCTATATCCACTTTAGCTGTGAGTCCCAGCACAGCATTGTGTAATGTGTCGTTTAGGCCATAAATAATGGTGTTGACGAATGGGATAGGGAGGTGCGAGTTGATTGGTGCGTATTGTGTGCCCGTATTTTGGTCGTATACATTCCAAATAATGCCTTCAAATAAGCCAATCTCGATCTCTTTTTTAGGTTTGAAACTTGTGTAGTTGAAGCTCCCGTTTTTTCGGATGTAGGTTGCTTCTGGTGCAGAGTGTTCCGGAATACGAAACAGGTTTTGCATGTACGCATAAATGAAGTTGTGCTTGATCTTATTTTGTAAGAACTGAGCCTGAACCGACCAGTAAGGATAATTAAAGGCATTGTCTGACAGGAGTAGAGATCGATAGCCATTACCCACAAAGTGCTTGCCATGTCCAAACTGCAAATTGACGTGTTGAGTTGGAGAATAGGAAACGTAACCTGTGGCGTAGGCATAATCGAAACCAGAACCTTTAAACTCCTTGGCTCTGCCTTCTCCGGGTACAACGCTTTGCCCGCCTTTGTAGGTAGATCCGGTCCATGTTAACTCAGCTCTGTCGTTATTACTCAGCCTAAGATAATCCGGGAAAAAAGCCTGGTTTTCATAGAAACTGGTATGAAAAGAAAAGGATTTGCCTAAATCTCCCTGTGCCTGAAACCCTCTGGTGTTGACGTAAAAAGTTCCTCCTTCGTCCCGAATGGTACCACGACCAGAAGTATCCAAAAGGTCGAGACCAAGTTCTAATTTGAATAACGGGTCAATATAGATGCTGTAATCCTTGCCTTTGATCTGGAATAAATGCTCTTTTAAGAACTTGAGATGAAAAGTAGAGTATACTTTCGTTGAATCCTGATAGGCGGGATCAATCACGTCTTTGGTGAAATGCATGTTTAAGGGACGCAGACTTGAATGAATGCTTGCTTCACTCTTTAAAGTAGCTGCATCATGTCGGTTTTGCATCTCAAAATTGAGCAGGTAATTTCTGTTTTGACTGAAGCCAAAATTGGTGCACAGTACAATGCATAATACACCCGATATTTGGCCTATTTTAGACATGGTTTTAAAAACCGTTTTTCAACACCTCTTGATAAACAGCGCTAATACCTACGTGCAAATCGATTTTATGTTTCCATCCCATGGACTGAATTTTGGAAACATCAAGTAATTTTCTTGGTGTGCCATCAGGTTTATCCGTATTAAATACCAAATCACCTTCAAAACCAACAATGTCTTTCACCATCAATGCCAGATCTTTAATGGAAATATCTTCTCCAGTGCCAACATTCACCCAACCGGCATCATCATGATTTTGGAGCAGGTAATAACATGCATCTGCCAAATCATCTACATGCAAAAACTCTCGTTTTGGTGTGCCTGTTCCCCAAACTTCTACACTCGGTGCAGAAGAAAGCTTGGCTTCATGGAATTTTCTAATCAGCGCTGGTAATACGTGTGAGTTGTTCAAATCATAATTGTCATTTGGACCATACAAGTTGGTGGGCATGGCCGAAATGAAATTGCTGCCATATTGCTCTCTATAAGCGTCACACATTTTTAAACCGGCAATTTTTGCCAAAGCGTAGGGCTCGTTGGTTGGTTCCAGTTCTCCGGTTAATAAGTAGGACTCCTTAATTGGTTGTGGAGACATTTTTGGGTAGATGCAAGACGATCCCAGAAATAATAATTTGGTCACACCAGTCTGTCGTGAGGCCTCAATTACATTGTTTTGAATCATCAAATTCGTGTACAGAAACGCACCTTTATAAGTGTTGTTCGCATGAATTCCTCCAACTTTTGCTGCTGCCAAAATCACATACTCAGGTTTTTCCTGTTCGAAGAATGCATTGACAGCAATCTGATCACATAAATCCAACTCTGAAGAGGTTTTATAGATAATGTTGTCATATCCTTCCGCTTCAAGCTTGCGCAACATGGCTGAGCCCACCATTCCGCGGTGTCCTGCAATATATATTTTAGACGATTTATTCATTGTAGTTGTAAACTTTGTGACCACCGTCCATTAAGTATTTATCTTTTTTGAATAGAGCAAGATCTGACTGAGCCATTTCTTTGGCTAATTCTTCAACAGAGTATTCATGCTTCCAGCCAAGTTCTTTGTGTGCTTTAGATGGATCACCAATCAAAATATCTACCTCCGTTGGTCTGAAGTAAGCAGGATCTACCTCAATGATCACATCTCCGGTAGCTTTGTTAATGCCTTTTTCATCAACACCCGATCCTTTCCATTCCACTTCAATTCCGGCTTCTTTAAAGGCCAATTCTGCGAAATACTTCACGGTAACGGTCTTGCCCGTAGCCAATACGTAATCGTCACTTTCTTCCTGTTGAAGCATCAACCACATACCCTTGATGTAATCTTTGGCGTGGCCCCAATCTCTCTTCGCTTCAAGGTTTCCAAGAAAGAGCTTCTTCTGAAGACCTAAAGAAATTCTGGCTGCAGCTCTGGTTATTTTTCTCGTTACGAA
Organism: Parvicellaceae bacterium; assembly: GCA_965230535.1. GTDB lineage: Bacteria > Bacteroidota > Bacteroidia > Flavobacteriales_D > JAUILH01 > JAUILH01. The sequence continues at coordinate 522,084 of OZ246009.1, forward strand.
AGTTTCTCCTCTCAAAGGGCTCTCATGGTTGAATAAAATTCCATTGCAGGCATACATGCCATAAGCTTCACGATAATTTTTAACGATCCAGAAAGCATACATTTTTGCCACTGCATAGGGACTTCTTGGGTAGAAAGGTGTGGTTTCCGATTGTGGTATTTCTACCACCTTACCGTACAATTCTGAGGTAGAGGCCTGGTAAAACTTGGTTTTCTTTTCTAAACCTAAAATTCGGATGGCTTCAAGTAGTCTGAGCGTTCCGATTCCATCGGCATTGGCTGTGTATTCCGGTGTGGAAAATGATACATGGACATGAGACATGGCTGCCAAGTTGTAAATTTCATCCGGTTGGACCTCCTGTACAATTCTAATGAGGTTGGTTGAATCTGTCAAATCACCATAGTGTAGGAAGAAATTGACATGTTCTTCGTGTTTGTCAGTGTATAAATGATCAATTCTGTCCGTATTGAACAATGAACTTCTCCTTTTAAGTCCGTGAACTTCATACCCCTTAGCTAATAGGAATTCGGCTAAATAGGCGCCATCCTGTCCTGTTACTCCTGTAATTAATGCGACTTTTTTACTCATATTATTCTACTATAAACCAGTTGTTTCTTAGTTGCTCTCTATTGTATGTCATAGGAGACTTTGTTTGATAATCAATTAATTCTTTGCCTGCTCCGATTACAATGGCGTGTCCCGCAGCAGTATCCCATTCCATAGTTGGTGCATAACGCGGGTAAACATGTGCTTTGTTTTCTGCTACCAGGCAGATTTTAAGCGAACTACCCATTGATACGGTTTTAACCTCACCATATTTGGATTTTCTTTCCGAGATAAATGCTTCTGTTTCTTCAGACAGATGACTTCTGGATGCTACAATCGTATGAGCTTCAGGAAGCGTGTTTCCATTCAAACTTTCCGACAAACTAATGAGCTCATCCAGACTGTTGAAAGAATGGTTTAATACATTGGCGAGTTTGTATGATTTCAGATTCTGTCCTCCAAAATACAAGATCTCCTGAGCCGGAACGTAAATGACACCAAACACGGGTGCATTGTTCTCTATAAATGCAATATTTACCGTGAATTCTCCATTTCGTTTAATGAATTCTTTAGTACCGTCAAGGGGGTCTACAATCCAAAGCTGTGGCCAATCTTTTCTTTCTTCGAATCCGGCATGAGCACCTTCTTCACTTAGTACCGGAAAGTCCGTTTGATTCAGAAAAGACATGATTCGTTCGTGAGATTTTAAATCTGCCTTCGTGAGTGGAGAATCATCCGATTTAAAATCAACATCAAAGGATTCGTTTTCATACACGTGCATGATGTCTTGTCCTGCCTCAATTGAAGCTTTGCAGGCCAAAACGATATGTTCTTTTGTAAACGTCATTACATCAAATTATAGGTTTGTGCTAAAATAAGTGATGCTACCACTCCATAAATCACCGTCAAAGGTAAACCAATTTTGAAAAAATCATTGAAGTTATAACGTCCCGGTCCGTATACCATCAAGTTGGTCTGATAGCCAATGGGGGTGATGAAATTCGCGGCACCTCCAAATGCAATAATCAATATGAAAGGGGTAGGATCCCACTGGTGCTCCGCAATCACCTGAAGGGCCAGAGGCAACGTAATGGCTACAGCAGCTTTACTTGTGACAAAGGCCGCCAGAATATTAGTGATGGTAAACAGAACAATTAGCATATACCAAGCTTTTTCGCCAGCCGCTCCGAAATTGAAGTAATCCATGATCTGATCTGCGGCACCTGAGGAGATCATTGCTTTGCCAAGACTTAAGCCAAAGGCAATGATGAGAAGTAGGTTGAAATCTACATTGTTTCGTATGTCGGTAGGGCTGCTAATTTTTATGATAACGCCAATAGCCAGTAGTACGGCCAGACTTTTAAATAACGGAACATCTGCAAAGCTTAATCCAATAGCAAGGATGAGCCCAAGTATCATAACAATGGGCTTCCAGACCGGTGTGTCGTTGTCTTCTTCTTCAATAAAATCGTTGAGAACATAGAATCCCGGATTGTTTTGCGTTCTGGATTTAAAATCCAATCCTGGTAATACCAGCATTAAATCCCCTGCCTTCAATTCTATTTCTCCAATTTTTCCTTCCAGTCGTTCACCATTTCTGTGAACGGCAATAATTCCACCATCATATTTGGCCCTGAAATCAGAATCTTTGATGCTCTTCCCGATCAATCTGGAGTTATGAGCCACAACAACTTCAAGTGTTTTTAATGATTTGGCTTCATCCAGACTACAAGCTTTTGGTAAACTTAATCCAAGCTTTGGGTTTCTAAGATCGTTGATTGCATTGGCGTCTCCGGCGAAGAACAAATAGTCTTCTTCTTCCAGAATTTCCTTTGGAGATACAGGAGAAATGATGTTACCGTTCCGCATAATTTCGATCAGGTAAGTTCCTTTCAGGTTTCTTAGACCTGCATCCTCAACAGATTTGCCAATTAATTTTGAGGAACTGGTGATGTGTGTTTCAACGAAATATTCACGACCATGTTCTACAGCTTCATCCTGGAAACTGGCTCTGTTAGGCAGTAACCAATCGCTGAAGAAATATAGAAACAGGAAGCCAATGACAAACATGACACCTCCTGCCAGGGTGAAATCCAGAATTTCCAGAGACGGTAGTCCGCTTTCCATAGCCAAACCATTTACAATAAGGTTGGTAGATGTTCCAACCAAAGTCACACAACCACCTAATATAGATGCGTATGAAAGCGGAATGAGGAATTTGGAGGGTGCATGATTATTACGTTTGCACCAATTGTGTACGTAGGGCATGAACAGAGCAACCAACGGTGTGTTGTTGAATATGGCAGATGAAATTCCAACGCCAGACATCATTTTAAAAAGGAAGGCTTTGGGAGAAATGGTCTCTTTTGAAGATAAAAAGCCAAAAATCCTGTCTATAATGCCCGACTGAGAAATCATGTTGCTGATGATGAGTAGCATGATAATGACGGCCAATTGCTCATTGGCAAAACCGTCCAACAGTTCCTTGGATGAAATAATGTCGGTGATAACAAGCATGACACCAACTAGAAGAAAGCTCACCGATGGCCTGAGCCATTCAGTGTATAAGAGCACAATCAGGCTTGCAATGATTAAATAAACTATATGTGCTTGCTCTAACAAATAGGTGTTATTCTAGTATGAAGGTGCCGACCCGCCAATTTGCTCAATTGGATGCCAGGTTGTTTTAACTTCCTGATGGTCCAGAATCAAATATGGGTTTTCCAGGTCTTCCGATGACCAGTTAGTCGTATGTAAATGACTCAAACGTTTCATATTGATTTCACAGTTTTCATCAAAGTTCAGTGGCACATTTTCCCTGCAATATAGTAAGCCATTCACATCCATATGCTTAGAAATGTGATCAATTAACTCTTTTTCATGACCAGTCAAAATGTTAACTACGCCACCCGGAAGATCTGAGGTTGCCAAAACTTCAGCGAAAGACACAGCGCAGAGAGGCAAAGATTCAGAAGCAAGTACAACTACCGTATTGCCGCCAATAATTACCGGAATTATTGCACTGATCAGTCCAAGTAAAGCACTGTCCTCAGGAGCAATTACTCCAACAACGCCTTGTGCTTCATACATGCTAAAATTGAAGTGGGCAGAAGCTACAGGGTTAACTGATCCGAATACTTGCTGATATTTGTCACACCAGCCAGCAAAGTATACCAGCCTGTCAATAGAATCTTCCAGTTCTTTTGTGGCCTTTGCTTTTGTGGCGCCCATTTTCATCAGCTCTTCAATGAATTGCGAACTTCTGCCTTCAAGCATCTCAGCAATTCTGTAGATGATTTGAGATTTGTTAAAGGCGCTTCTGCCGGCCCAGCTACCTTGTGCAGATCTTGCGGCTACTACTGCATTTCTAAAATCTTTTCTGGAGGACATGCAAATATTGCCCAGCTTAGATCCGTTAACTTCAGGAGTGTAGTATCTCCCGGATTCTGTTCTGGGGAATTTGCCTCCTATATATATTTTGTACGTTTTCAATACTTCTAATCTAGACATAGTTTAAAATTTAAGGTAAGCCTGAAGTCCGTGTAAACCACCTTCTCTTCCGATTCCACTTTCTTTATAACCTCCGAATGGAGAGGCCGGGTCAAACTTATTATAGGTATTGGCCCAAACCACACCAGCGTTCATTTGAGAACTCAGGTTGAAAATTTTGGAGCCCTTGTCTGTCCAAACACCCGCTGATAAACCGTAAGGTGTGTTATTGGCTTTTGAAATTACTTCAGCGATGGTTCTGAACGTTTGAATGGCAAGTACTGGTCCGAAAATTTCTTCCTGAACGATTTTACTTGACTGACTCACATTCGTGAACAAAGTTGGTCTGCACCAAAAGCCTTTCGAAGGTAAATCACAACTGTTTTGATGCATGATAGCACCTTCAGATTTGCCAGCCTTGATGTACTTTTCGATGGTTCTTAACTGCTCTTTGCTGTTAATCGCTCCAATGTCTGTGTTCTTATCCAATGGATCGCCAACGACCAAAGATTCTATTCTGAATTTCAATTTTTGCAGAACTTCTTCATACACGGATTCCTGAACAAATAGTCTGGAACCTGCACAGCAAACGTGCCCCTGGTTGAAGTAGATGCCATTTACAATGCCCTCTACTGCCTGATCTATTGTGGCGTCTTCACAAATAATATTAGCAGCCTTGCCTCCTAATTCCAATGTGGCCTTTTTCTTAGTGCCTGCAATTGCTTTTCTGATGATCTTACCAACGCCGGTAGATCCTGTGAAGGCAATTTTATCTACATCTTTATGATTAACAATGGCAGCCCCGGTATCACCTTCTCCGGTTATGATGTTAACAACGCCCGGAGGTAAATCGGCGTCCTGAATTAACTCAGCCAGTTTCAATGCTGTTAATGGGGTTGTCTCCGCCGGTTTTAATACAACCGTATTTCCTGTCGCAAGAGCCGGAGCAATCTTCCAGGCGGCCATAAGAAGTGGGAAGTTCCACGGAATGATCTGCCCTGCAACGCCATAAGGCTCAAACTTTCTGTTAGGAAAGGCATATTCAAGTTTGTCTGCCCAACCAGCTGTATAGAAGAAGTGGTTGGCCGCCAAAGGCACATCTACATCTCTGGATTCTCTGATTGGTTTTCCACCATCTAAAGATTCAATCACAGAAAATTCCTTAGCTCTCTCCTGAATTAGGCGAGCAATTCTATAGATATACTTGGCTCTTTCCTTGCCGCTTAGTTTTTGCCAGGAAGTACTTGCTTTTCGAGCTGCTTTAACTGCTCTGTCTACATCCGCTTCATTGGCATGAGCCACACTTGAGAGTACTTGTTCGTTTGCCGGATTAATAGTGTTGAAATACTTTCCGGATTTCGGCTTTACGAACTTTCCATCGATAAATAAATCGTATTTCTTTTTAATGTTGATATGTCCTGTGCTTTCCGGAGCAGGAGACAAATCCCATGAGGTATGTTTGCTTTTTTTAGCCATAATAAATTGACTTAATCTTTTGAAAAATAATCGGCTGACTGGTAGGCGCCACTTAGTTGCTTTTCGATTTGCATGAGTACATCATTTGCCAGTCTTGATGCCCCAAATCGGAACCAGTTATTGTCCAGCCATTTTTCGCCCAGAACTTCTTTAACCATAATAAGGTAGTGCAATGCCACTTTAGCCGTTGAAATGCCACCAGCCGGTTTCATGCCAACCATAATGTCATGTTTGAGGTAGAAGTCTCTGATGGCCTGCAGCATTACGTAAGTAACGGGCATGGTTGCTGCCGGACTAATTTTTCCGGTTGAGGTTTTAATGAAATCGGCTCCGGCATACATAGCAATGTCGCTGGCCTTTCTAACCTTATCTAAGGAACCTAGTTCGCCAGTTTCTAATATCACTTTGAGTCTGGCATTGCCGCATGCTTCCTTGATGGCACAAATTTCATCGTATACATAGTTATACTCACCCTGATGGAAACGCCCTCTTGAAATGACCATGTCAATTTCATCGGCTCCTTCAGATACTGCAAATTTGGTGTCTGCTAACTTCACGTCCAAAGGTGCCTGACCACTTGGAAATGCGGTTGCAACTGCAGCAACTTTAACACCGCTCCCTTCAACTTCTTTTTTGGCTGTTTTTACCAAAGAAGGATAGACACAAACGGCAGCTGTTGTGGGAAGTTTAATACTTGATATATGTAGATTTTGAGCCTTGTTACACATTTGACGAACCTTCTGGTCGGTGTCAGCACCTTCAAGTGTGGTTAGGTCAATCATGTTAAGTGCCATTTTCAGGCCCTGCATTTTTGCCTCATTCTTAATACTTCTTTTGGTGATTCTACTGGTTCTTTCCAGTACACCAACCTGATCTATCGTAGTTGTGTATCTGAAGTCAGGATGTTTTTTAAGAGGCTTATTCAGTAGGTTTTTCATACAATTCAAAAGTAATAAAATAATTATGTGTGAAATGAGAATGATTGGGTAGAAATAAAACTTCAAATATGTGTCCCAATTATATTAGGAAAATACTCTTGCTAATGTTACTTTTACGAGCCTAAAAAACAGTGAAACTTATATCTATGTCAAAGATAATTTATACCAAAACAGATGAGGCGCCAGCATTGGCAACGTACTCATTTTTGCCAATCGTTAAAGCTTTTACAGAACCAGCCAATATTGAGATTGAAACAAGAGACATTTCTTTAGCTGGAAGAATTCTGTCGGTTTTCCCGGATTATCTAAATGACGATCAGAAGGTGCCAAATGCACTTGAGGAATTGGGAGAGTTGGTTAAGAAGCCTGAGGCAAACATTATTAAGTTGCCAAATATCAGTGCGTCAGTTCCACAATTAAAAGCGGCTATCAAAGAGTTGCAGGATTTAGGATGTGCTTTGCCAGATTATCCTGAGGATCCGTCAAACGACGAAGAGAAGGCTGTTAAAGCCAGATACGATAAAGTGAAAGGTAGTGCCGTTAACCCGGTTTTACGTGAAGGTAATTCCGATAGACGTGCGCCTAAGGCCGTAAAGAATTATGCCAAGAAGAACCCACATTCAATGGGAGCATGGGCAGCAGATTCTAAGTCTCACGTGGCAACCATGAGTAGTGGTGACTTCAGATCTAACGAAAAGTCAGTGACCATTTCCGGAGCCGGAAGTGTGAGAATTGAATTGACTAGTGCTTCAGGAAATACGACAGTATTAAAAGAGTCGGTAAACGTTCTTGACGGAGAAATTATTGACGCTACGGTAATGAGTAAACGTGCATTGTTATCATTCCTGACTGAACAGGTAGAAGATGCTAAAGCAAATAATGTTTTGTTCTCTTTGCACATGAAAGCGACCATGATGAAGGTGTCGGATCCAATTATTTTTGGCCATGCTGTTGAGGTTTTCTTTAAGCCGGTTTTCGATAAACACAGAGCTACTTTGGAAGAAGTTGGAGTAGATGTGAGGAACGGTTTTGGAGATTTGTTGTCTGATTTGGAGAAATTACCAGCCGACAAGAAGAATGAAATTTTAGCTGATATTGATGCATGCTATGCAGACAGACCAGATGTGGCTATGGTAGATTCAGATAAAGGAATCACCAACCTACACGTTCCAAGTGATGTGATTATTGATGCTTCTATGCCGGCAATGATCAGAAATTCTGGTAGAATGTGGGATAAAAACGGCAATACTCAGGATACTAAGGCGGTGATTCCGGACAGCAGTTACGCAGGGATTTACCAGGCGACCATAGATTTCTGTAAAGAAAATGGGGCGTTCGATCCTGTTACTATGGGAACTGTTCCTAATGTTGGTTTGATGGCTCAAAAGGCGGAAGAATACGGATCGCACGATAAAACATTCGAGATTTCGGAAAATGGTGTGGTAAACGTAATTGATGCCAATGGAAATACATTAATGTCTCATGATGTTGAGGCTGGAGATATCTGGAGAATGTGTCAGGTAAAAGATGCGCCAATTCAGGACTGGGTGAAGTTGGCTGTTTCCAGAGCAAGAGCAACTGGTGTACCTGCAGTATTCTGGTTGAATGAGAACAGAGCACATGATGCGGAAGTTATCAAGAAGGTAAAAGCTTATTTGCCAAACCACGATACCACAGGGTTGGAGATTCACATCATGTCTCCAATGGATGCTACGCACTTTACTTTGGCCAGAATTAAAGATGGTAAAGACACCATTTCTGTGAGCGGAAACGTATTGAGAGATTACTTAACGGATCTTTTCCCGATTCTTGAGCTTGGAACGAGTGCTAAAATGTTATCCATTGTTCCTCTGATGAACGGAGGAGGTTTGTTCGAAACCGGAGCTGGTGGATCGGCACCTAAGCATGTCCAGCAATTTGTTGAAGAAGGACACTTAAGGTGGGATTCTTTGGGTGAGTTTTTAGCTTTGGCTGTATCGTTAGAGCATCTGGGCGAGAACTTTAATAATAAAGAAGCACTTGTGTTATCCGAGACATTGGATGCGGCGACAGAGAAATTCTTAGAGAATAAGAAGTCGCCTTCGAGAAAGGTAAAAGAATTGGACAACAGAGGTAGTCACTTCTATCTGGCTATGTATTGGGCAGAAGAATTGGCAGCTCAGGAAAAGAACGCTTCATTAAAGCAGGCGTTCTCAAATGTTGCTGAATCTTTAAAAGCTAACGAAGGCGTTATTATAGATGAGTTAAACAATGCACAAGGCAGTGAAGTGGCTTTAGGTGGTTACTACGAAATGAATGATGGTTTGGCTTCAAAAGCTATGAGACCGAGCAAAACATTTAACGACATACTTAACAATTTCATTGTCAGCGCATAAAATTAAAATAAGCGATAAAAGGGCCGTGCAAATAATGCGCGGTCCTTTTTGTTTTATAACATTTCATATCCCTGAATTCAGGGATATGGAAATCCCTGTTTCTGGTATGGGAATGAATTTAAAAGTAATGTAAATTGCCTATCTATCGTTGCAAAGAGTGTGACTGAATTCAGGGAGGCGCCACCAGAATTGGTTATATTTAATGTATAGATAGTTCATTTATTATTTAATTATTAACCATGAAAAAACAAGAATTATGAGTTGGAATTTAAGTCTTACAGAATGTGCAGGGAAGAGAGTAGAATGTGTAATTACACCTGATCCAAATGATCCAAACTGTTTGGAGTATCAGTTTGTAGCTGAACACCCTAATATTGGAGTTAATCCATTTGTTAGTACACTTCAGGTGCATAGAGTCGCCGGACATAACAACGGAGGGTCGTTTAGTATAATGAGTGTGCTGGAAACTTGCCCGGCAAGTGGTTCATGTGAGAATTCTGATTACTGTAATTATAAGGTAGTGGACGTTTCCCAGGCCAGAAACCCAAGTGAGAAGACCAATAAACAAACCACAATTAAAGTTTCAGGTCAGTTATAGTGAACTATGGTTGATTTGGTAAAATAATATGTTTAGAATATTATTATTCATATCAAGTTTGTCATTGGGAGGTTCGAGTGATCGGGTCTCCCATTATAATGAACAGGCTGCTGCAATCTATCAGACACAGCCAGATTCAGCCATTTATTTTGCCAACATGTCCCTGGCATTAAATGATGGCAAGGATTTAAAGGAAATGGGATTGAGCTACTCCATTAAGGGTACAGTTTATTCTCAACAAATGATGTTTGATTCTTCTCTGACGAATCATCTGGCAAGTCTGGATTGTCGGAAGAAGTTGGATGACCCTGGCTTGATTGGTAGATCATTGATAAATATTGGAAACGTATATTATTGGATTAATGATCTGAATAATGCTGAAAAGTATTACAATTGGGGCCTTCAATATCATTTGAAATCAGGTAACCAACTTTCAATGGCGTATGCACATAACTGTTTGGGAAGTGTCAATATTGAAAGAAATGATCTTGGTGCAGCAAAAGCACATTTTTTTGATGGATTGGAATATGTAGAGGAAATGGATCAGGAATCCATTAAGTACAATCTATACATCAATTTGGGAGTTTTGTATGAACAAGAAGGGCAATTGGATTCGGCTCTAATTATGTTTCGAAAAGCTGAGAAATGGTATTCGGAAGTAGGCTTGGACAGTGATTTGGTTACTCTGTACATAGATATTGGTGTGATTTATAAGAATCAGGGACGTTACGATTCTTCAAAGTACTATTTTGAACAGGCCATGTTGCTTGGAGAGCAAAGCGGGAGTTGGAAGGATGCGCAACTGGCTTCCAGTGATTGGTTGTACAACAAATTTGAGCAAGAGAATGATACCGCAAGTTTAAAAGTACTGAGAAGCTATGTTGAGTCAAATCGTATAGTCGATAGTCTTCTGCTCAACAAGAACATTCAGGAAGTTGAAGCGGAGTATCAGGTAGAAAAGAATACATTGGCCAGACAAATAGCAGAAGATCAGGCCAGGTTTCAGAAAACCAAACGTGAAATTGAACAAAAAGAAGCCAATAGAAATATTCTCATCTTGTCCCTTTCAGGGGCTTTCGTATTTTTATTAGCTATTTGGGTTGTGGTATACTACCGTCAGAAAAATAGAATCTCTAATTACCAACTTCAGGAAAAGAAGGATGAGGTTAACCGAGTGGTGGCGCAACAGGAAACTAAAATATATAAAGCTCAATTGACAGGAGAAAGTTCCGAAAGGAAACGTGTGGCACAAGAATTACACGATAGAGTGGGAGGCTTGCTTGCGACAGTTAATCTTCACCTGGAAAATATTGTTGAGCCTGGTGAGGAACCGGACGAAAGTGTGGTACACATGCAAAAACTGGTTCACGAGTCTATCAAAGAAGTCAGATCAATCTCACATAATCTGGCAATGGATATTCACGTGCTGGGCCTGAAATCAACAATAGAGCAATTTGCTGAAGGAATTAACAATACGGGCAAACTCAAAGTAAATACCTACTACGAGCTAAACTCAATAACACCAAGTATTGAAATCAGTAGGGAATGTCTTAAGATTATTAGAGAACTGGTGGCAAACACGTTGAAATATGCAGAAGCCAAAGAAATCAATATCCAGTTGTCAGAGATTGAAGACACCATGCAGATGATTTATGAAGATGATGGAAAAGGATTTGAATTCAGTCAGGTAACCAAAGGTTTGGGGCTGGAAGGCATGAAGAACAGAACAACCAAGCTTGGCGGAACAATCGAGTTCGATAGTACGCTGGGAAGAGGGACAACAGTTGTAATAACGATACCAATATAAGCGACATGATACGAGTTTTAATAGCAGATGACCACGATTTATTTAGAGACGGACTTAAGCTGATCTTTAAGAATGAGAAAAACATCACAGTGGTAGATGATGTTTGCAACGGCTTGCTGGCTGTCGAAAAGGCGCTTGAGCAAAATATTGATGTTGTTTTAATGGATATCAGTATGCCGGTTATGGATGGTATTGATGCCACACAAAGAATCATGGCCAATGCTTCCAATATTAAAATCATCATGCTAACTATGCATAATGATGTGAAGACCATTAGAAGGGTTATTGAAACCGGTGCGCATGGTTATCTTTTGAAACATGCAGGGAAATCGGAACTCGTTACAAGTGTGAATAGCGTTTATGCTGGTGAGACTTATTTTGGAGAGGAGGTCAAAGATCAGTTGATCAAAAGTCTCCGTTCTGAACAGGTAGATCAGGAGGTTGTTTTAACTAAACGCGAAGAAGATATCCTACTCTTGATTTGTGAAGAGCACACCACTTCTCAAATTGCCAAAATTCTTCACATCAGCTCCAATACTGTAGAAAGTCATAGAAAAAGCCTGTTGAGCAAAACTGGTTGTAAGAACTCTGTTGGTTTGGCAAAATTTGCCATGGACAATGGTCTCATCTGATATTCTCAATTAAAGTACACTTCTTCTTGGGGCTTGTTTGGTCTTACCACAGGCTCAACAATGCCTACAGAACAATTTTTGCCGGTAATAAGAGTTTATTATTTGTTAACTTGCTATTATCAGAACTTTAATTACTATATGGTTCGGGCTCATTCTGTCGCTTAATGTTTCAGGGCAGTTGGTGATCAATGAAGTATCGTCTTCCAATGTTGACACAGAATTGGATGCTTCAGGAGATTCGCCAGACTGGATTGAGTTGTACAACAATACCCTCGGTTTTATCAACCTTGATAACTACATGTTGTCGGATAAAAGGAGTGATTCGGCAAAATGGCGTTTCCCAAGTGTGAACATTGCTCCTGGTACTTTCTTAAGAGTTTTTGCGAGTGGAAAGGACCTGGTCGGACCAGAAGTACATACCAACTTTAAACTATCAAGCGGAGGCGAGTACCTGCGTTTGAGTGATGATACTGGTCAGCTTTTGGATTCTCTGAGTATTCCTGCTCTGGCACCAGATGATTCTTATGGAAGAAGTCCCGACGGAGGTCCCTGGGCTTATTTTGATGTGCCAACCCCCGGAGCAAGTAATACCAATACAGCCTATTTAGGTTATGCAGAAAGACCAGTGTTCAATCTGAATTCAGGTTTTTATTCGGCTGGATTTAACCTGGAAATTGATAATCCCAATGGAGCAGGGGTGGTTTATTATACCCTTACTGGTGATATTCCAAGAGATACCTCATCTGTTTATTCAGGTGCGATAAATGTTAGTAAGAATAGCGTGATTTCTGCCTTTTGTGTGGTTCCGGGTTACTTAGATTCCAGAGTCAGATCAGAGGCTTATTTTATTGGTACAAGAAACTATCTGCCAACCATATCCATTTCTGTGCCGCCGTATTTGATGTTTTCCGATTCAATGGGAATTTATGCTTTAGGAGACAGTGCAGATCCCACGTATCCTTATTATGGGGCAAATTTCTGGCAGGATTGGGAGGTTCCGGTTCAACTTAAATACTTTACAAACGATGGTCAGGAAGCCTTTGGTCAGCTCTTAGGTATGAAGATTCATGGGGGACGTGTCTCCAGAACCAACCCGCAACGCTCTTTCCGTCTTTTGGCTAAAGACAAGTATGGAGATGGTGATATAGATTATCCGCTTTTCCCTAATAAACCTCATATAGAGTCATTGAAAAGATTTGTATTAAGAAATGCCGGTGGCGACTTTTCATTTGCGCATATGAGAGATCCGCTTGTGCACAAAGCGAGCCTTGAATTTGATCTGAATGTGGATGTATCCGACTACCACCCCGTGGCTGTTTATATCAATGGAGCTTATTGGGGCGTCATGAATGTAAGGGAGAAACTGGATGAGCATTACCTCAGTGATAACTATGATGTTGATACAGATGATCTAGATTTCCTTGAAGAGGATACCGCAGTTATAATCGGTAGCTTCAGCGATTTTGATACGCTCTGGCAATATGTGTTGAATTACGATATGAATGATCCGGTGTACTTTGATCCTGTTGCCACCGAACTGGATGTGAACAGCTTCATGGATTATTTCATCACTCAATTATACATGAACAACACCGACTGGCCGCAGAATAATCTCAAATTGTGGCGAGAAAGGAGCAGTCAATATCATCCCTGGCGTTATTTGTTGTTCGATTTGGATGGCGCATATGATTTACGTGGATGGACGCCTGTGACAGATGATGCACTTGAAGGACTTCTTGTAAAAGCTGATAATGGCAATAAGCACGCTCAGTTGTTTGAGGCTTTGTTGGAAAACGATAGTTTACGTGATTACTTCCTCACCAGGTATGCAGATTTGATGAATACCGTATTCAGACCATCAGAGCAGTTAGGTTTGCTTGAGAGACAAAGGAGTATTCTGGCCAACGAAATGGTTTTCCATGAAACCAGGTGGAGTTTAAATCAGGAACGCTACAATCAGGAAGTATCAGAACTTATTCCTGAATGGATGAGCGACAGACCACAAATCGTGAGGAATCAATTGGAAAACAGATATGATTTAAATGGGCAGGTAGAACTGTCTCTGAATGTTTACCCGCCTGAGGCTGGCAAAATTCTGGTGAATACCATAACACCGGGTGAAACTCCCTGGGACGGCATCTACTTTGATGGTGTACCAGTTACTTTGACCGCCGTACCCAACCAGGGATTTACTTTCGATTTTTGGAAGGGAATTCAGAGTTTCGATATTGACTACAATGCTCAGATTAAAAGAAACTATACAGTCGATGACCATATTACAGCATATTTTGAAACTTACGAATCGCCAATAGATCTTACGGTATACCCGAATCCTCTTGTCAATGACATGACACTCTCGTTTGTGTTAAGCGATATCAGTGATGTGTCTTGTAAAATGTTTACGGTTCAAGGCAAGGAAATAGAAAGTTGGTCGCTCGGACATTTGAACGCTGGAAAAAATGTGATTAATTTGCCACTCAAACCGGTTAATTCCGGAATGTATACCATCCAATTGCAGACCAACGACAGTAGAACAAGTTTTAAGGTATTTGTAAAATGAGATACGCAGTGCTGTTGACATATCTTTTCTTGTTTGGGCAATTAGACGCTCAGGTACTCAATCCTGTTCAGGTGTGTACTTTGCCTGTGGATGTAAATGAATCTTCAGGACTGGAGGTTTTGCCGAATGGGCATTTTATCACACACAATGATGGTGGATGGGCACGTGAAGTTTATGAGTTTGATTCAGCATGTAATTTAATCAGAACGGTTTATCTCGATAGCATCAGTCAGGTTGATATTGAAGATGTGAGTGTGGATGACTCCGGTAACGTATATATCGGAGATTTTGGAAACAACAATACTTTGCATGGCAGAACTGATTTGGTAATCTACAAGATTGATTCTTTGACCTTCGCTACTAAAGACACGCTGGTACCACAGTTCATTCATTTTAGCTATAGCGATCAATCAGATTTTGCGCCGCCACCCAGCGAGAGAATTTACGATTGTGAGGCCATGGTGCACTTCAATGACAGTCTCTATTTGTTCTCCAAGAATGATCAGACGGCAACAAATACATATACCAGAGTTTATGCACTGAGTGATCAGCCGGGGACCTATGTGGCTCAATTACGTGATAGTTTGAATACCGGAGGGCGAATTAATGCGGCCTCATACAACCATCATTTGGGCCAATTGATTTTAGCTGCAAACGATCAGTTGTGGAAATCGGAAGGCTTTGTTGCACCGGATTGGTTTTCGGGACTCAATACACAATACATGATTCCGGTTAACAGAAAGTATGAAGGAGCTCTGTTGTTAAATGATACGCGCATCCTATTAAGTACCGATACACAAAGCAGTACTACTGGTGAACTGTATGAAATGTTTGAAGGGATTAATTTGATTGAGAATAATATCACGACCTCAGACGAGATTTTCGTTTATCCAAACCCATTTAGTAACGAGTTGCTTATTCGTGCAAACGGACAAGCTGAGCAAATCAGGATTGTGAATAGTTCAGGAAGATTGGTCTTTGAACAGACCATTCATAATTCCACAATATCCATTTCTCCGGATTTGGCACCGGGAATCTATCATTTGTCGACCTGGAGAGACGGGCGATTAATTCAATCGCACAAAGTCATTAAGGTGTAAAACGTTTTGTGTAAAAAGAGGAAGTCCGGGAACCACCCCGAACTTCCAAACAAACAACAAAACAACCAACTGCACTTGTCAACTACACGCCTTCAATGCTACCTTCAGACATTTATTTCTTTCTCTTTTTAAGATTGATGATGTCTCCTGCCTGGATTTTAGAGTTTTCATCCAAGCCATTCTTTTTATATAATTTCTTCAACTTCACTCCGTAGATCTGTGAGATGTCCCAAAGAGTTTCGCCATCTACCACGGTATGTGTGTCTTTTTTCGCCTTGCCTTTTTTAGGTTGAACATAGATGATGTCCCCTGCATGCAATACTGCATTTTTTCCAAGGTCATTGTACTTGTACAGTCTGTTCAGACTTAATTCAAACTCTTTTGCAATCTTGTAAAAAGTGTCATTATTGGCCGCAATTACAAAGCTTACGCCATTGTCCTGGAATTTGATCTGATGACCCAAACGTACTTCAATACTACCATCGTTTGTAACCAAAACAGGAGGCTTCTTGCTAGGCTTAAATGAGGTTTTATCGTACTTATATAATTCGTGTTGCTCAATCAGATCGATTAGTAAATAACCGTACTTGGGGTTGGTGGCATACCCTGCCTTTTTCAATCCATGTGCCCATGCTTTGTAATCTGTCGGATCTAAATCGAACAGAAAAGCATAACGGCTACGTCCGGTTAAAAACTCACTGTGATCCTGAAATGATTGATCTGCCGATTCATATTTTCTGAAACACTCATTTTTGGTGTCATCATCCGCAATGAAACTCGCTCCCTTCCATCCGTGACATTTAATTCCGAAATGATTATTGGCGTATTTGGCCAGTGCGCTGTTTCCGTTGGCACTTTCTAAAATACCTTGTGCTAAAGTGATACTTGCAGGAATGCCATGAGCCAGCATTTGTTGCTGAGCTTCATTCTTCCACATGTCAATGTATTCTGTTCTGGAGACCCTCCTTTCGGCTGGTTGGGCCAGAAGTGGGGCGCTGAGCATAAGCCCGATACCTAGTGTGACAATTGCTTTCATTTTTGGTTGTTGTTGGTTTGTTGTTATCGAGAAGGTCCCGATGAAAGCAGATTACGCAAGGTTATTAACAATGGTTACAAAAAATGTTAATAACTACTAAAAATGACTGATTTTCAGTTTGTTGCAAATGAATTTTTTGTGAATAGCTAAAAGAGTTTGAGCTCATACCTTTGCTCAAAACCTGAAATGCCTTGCAAACCACCAGTATGAATCAATAAGATGTTTTCATTTTCTACAGATTGCATCCTGTTTTTCGCTGCGAAAGCCATTTTTGCTGTATATACCGGGTCTAGTTGAATGCCATTTGTTCTGAAAAATGACTGTATAAACTTGATCAATTCCGAATTGTATTTGGCATAACCGCCACAATGAGCGTCCTCTATAACAAGATGTTCATTGATCAATTCTTCAGCGGCTTCTTTATTTTGAAGGAAATTACTTAGATGAGTTTGAATGTTTTTCTTCATGAAGCCGCCTTTCAATACGCTGATTGCTACGACCTGTCCACTTTTATTACCAAGCATTAATCCTGCGGCAGTAGATCCTGTCCCGGCAGCCACAAATACTTTGTCGTAGGATTCAGACCATAAATTCACGATTTCCATCGCGCCATTAATGCCTAGGAAATTCTCTCCTCCTTCCGGAACAACAAAAGCCTTGTGTGTTTCTCTTAGTTGCTTTTGATAGTCGAAATCGTGGCGATTTTTATAAGTCTCTCTATCAACAAAAATGAGCTTCATGCCCAATTCCTGAGCAATTTTGAGAGTGGGATTGTTGCCATATTCGGCTTCTCCACGAATTATACCAATGGATTCCAGGTTTTCTAAATGACAAGCTTTTGCGGTGGCTACAATATGGTTTGAAAAAGCACCTCCAAAAGTTAGAATTCTGCCAAAGCCTTTGCTCCTGGCCGCTTCTATATTGTATTTTAACTTGAAGTATTTATTTCCTGAAACCTCAGGATCAATTTGATCGAGTCGTAAAATGTCCACCGAGTTTTTACCGAAAAGATCTGTTTCGATCTTCTCAATGATAGGCTTATTTATGAGAAGAGATTCTAAACTCAACGCGGATCGGTGTTATCATGTATTTCCCTTTCGGAGGAACGCTCTTCTCTCTCGCTTGTTTTCTTACGACCTGGAATTACCGTCTTAGGAATGTCTCTGATTTCTTTAAAGTTGTCTTTAACATTCTGAATGAATACATCAGATACTTTTTCACCTCTATCAGCAATCAAAGCAGCAGCCATAATCACACTTGTGATAATAATGGTATAAAGTAGTATTCCCGAATCAAATCCTGGAATCATAAAGGCGGGATACTCTGTAGAAATAGAGAAGAATAATAGAATTGTAATCAACCCTCTTGGAGCGATCCATAATTGAGGGATGTAGAACTTTTTTACAAAGATTTTCAAAGAAATCAGCCTTACAATGAATAGAATAGACACGATCACTACAGATATCAGTGCTACCTCAAGATCGATTAATGATGATAAAGAAATTGTAATACCGAAGATGACAAAGAACAGGGTACGGATTACGAAGGCTGTTTCCAAAGTAATGGTATGAAAGTCGTGCATCAAAGGTTTGGTAGCATCTTCATTTACATATTTGTTCAGTCTGCCTCTGAAGAAAACATCTGTGTTGTTAAGTACCAAACCAAAGGCAAGAATGATAACCAGAGCACTTAGGTGGAATTTTTTGGCCAGTGCATAAATGAGCATTAGTATGGCAATGATCAGAAATAGTTTGACCTGTGACGTTAGTTTTTGAAACAGATATACCAATCCATAGGCAACAATGGCAGCCAAAATGAAAGTGATGAAAATATTAGACAGAATGGATACTGCAATTTCTCCACCCGATTCCTGATGTTCGCTCCCCATTAGAAAGAAGAAAAACATAATCCCCAGGATGTCAGAGAAGGTACTTTCGTAAACCATGAATTCCTTTTTGTCGCTCCTCAATCTTAATACACTTGGAATGATGATCGCTGAACTCATGATACTTAATGGTATGGCATAGGCCAGACATTTTTTGAATTCCGGATGCGATGGTAACATGTACTGAAGGGCAAAAGCGATGGCAACGGAAGATCCTACGAGGGCGACCAGTGCTACCAAAAACGACTTGAGAATGGCGGGTAACTTTTCTCTTTCAAGTTCCAGGTCCAATGCGGCTTCCAGTACAATCATGATGAGCCCTACATTACCAATAATAGGTAGAATGCCTAATAAGGTAACGCGTTCCTGTTCGCTTACAAGGCCCTGCAAAACAACACCAAGAACCATCAGTAAGAGTACGCTTGGAATATTCGTCTTCTTCGCAATCGTATTGAAGAAGAAGGAGATGATGATGACTCCCGAGACGGCAATTATTAGTTCGTAAGTATCCATCGTCTATAGTTTTGAAGCAATTGCATGACAAGCCGGATATAGCTTTTCACCAGTGATTGTTTTAAGCTTGTTTTCTTCTTTTTCGAAATAAGCGTATTCAGCTCCACTGTTGACAACACTGCCTTGTCTGTCAAAAATGGTGTAGTGCACTTTTATTTTTCTGTCCTGATCGTACTGACCGCTGGTTTCAAAAATATCGAGCTGATTCACAAAAACGACTTTGTTCACACCGTAGTCATCACACAGATTCTTGATTAAGTGTGGGTGATTAACATGGGTTTTCATGTATTTCTCACGGTTGTCAATACGGCTTTTTACCTGGCCGTCCTCAACCCATGTTCCCATCTTGTCTTCTTCTTTGGAAGTCGATTTCTTTTTCGCAAACAGCTTATCTAGTTTGTTTCCCAATTTGTCCAGGGGTTTTTGCTCCTCTTTTGGGGCGGCCTCAGTCTCAATGTTCACGTATTTGTAGCTAATCTGGCTATGCAATTGAGCGACTTTTCCTTCATAAAGTGAAGTGTCCTCTCTCATTAGGGAAACTACATGTCCCTTGGCTTTGCATTCCAGGTAGAGATTATCGTCAAAACCTTTTCTCATTTGTTCCCTCAACTCATCATAAGATAAATCATTGCTCTGCATCAAAGCCGGGTCAATTGTTGAGCGGTACATTCGGGGTTCATAATTCACAATCAACACCCCATTTGAAACACGGGCACTGTCTTGTGCATGAATGCCACTAAATAAAAAGGCAAAAAAAATGAGTACACTAATCCGCATACTCAAATTTACTGGCTATATGTGCTCAGGGGAGCACATTTGAGCCATATTTGTTAAGGGTGGTAAGTGAATATCTATTCCCGAATGACGAGTTGACCTTTACTCAACCTTCCTTTTTTGTCCTCAACCTGAATCATGTATGACCCTGCAGGAAGTATGGATAAATCGTAATTATTTCGAGCTTTAAATTGCTCTATTAACCGTCCTCTGAGGGAGTATATTCTTACGTTTTCAATGTCCGTTTGTTCGCTGAATTCCAGTTTGATTTGCCCTCTGGAAGGGTTCGGATAGATCTTAAATTCAGTTGGTAACCACATGGTAATCCCTAAAGCTGTATCGATGAAAGTAGAGAGGTTGAGTGAATCTCCCACGGCATTATCGCTATTCGGATTTGATGGCCAGATTACAGTAATGTTGTTTCCTCCTCCAACATACTTCAATGGATCCACAATCCAGTTCATACTAACTTGTGTAGAATCACCAATAGGTAAAGATGCCACTGGTGTGTGGTTAATGATAGCAACCGTGTCGTGCGGATTATTACTGGTTAATTTGGCATATATGGTCATGCTGTCAGCATATGCACTTGTACCATAATTGAATACAGTTACGGTGACATTGAGAGTCTGGTTAAATACTGCTGTATCATGGTTCCAGATAACTGACTGTCCCATGCTCAAACTATCTTGAGCTCGACCTGATTGCAGAGAAAAAACACTGAGTAGGAAGGAAAAAAGGAATAAGCGAATGTTCATAATTGAAGTATTTTAAACAATGTTACGTCTTTTTAAGTGAAAAGTTGTTTAAAAAGCGTATATTTCTTACGTGTTCAATTAGTGATTTATGTTGTCGAAAGTTGTAAAGTGTCTGAGTAAAGAAGAGTTAAGGTATTTGAAGTTGTTTCTGATGCGAACGAATGCGCGTACCGATAGAAAAGATATTCAGTTACTCGATTACATCAGAAAGCATCCGCAGGGAAATCTCGATCACATTGCCAGGAAATTGTATGGTGATAATAAAAATGCTTTTTACAGGCTCAAAAACCGCTTGCTGGAAGACATCAACAAAAGTCTGTTATCTCTTCATTATGATGTTTCTCATCCAAATCATTCCTTTACATATTTAAGTTTAAGCCGACATTTTTTTCATAAAAATGCTTTTGATCTGGCCTTCAGATATCTTAGAAAAGCAGAAAAAATTGCAGAGAAATTAGACCAGTATGAGGTTTTAGATATCATCTATACGGATTACATTCGCCTGTCTCACGAGACCCTTGAAGTAGACCCGGAATCTTACATCCAAAAACGCAAAGAACTGGCTGCCAGAATTAACAAAATTCGTGAGATTGATGACCTTCTTGCAGTACTTATATACAGAATAAAACGCTCGCAGAACTATGCTTCAGGTGATGAGGAGGTGCTTACAATTTTGAAGCGAACGATTGATGATTACAGTAATTCCGAAGATCTGGATAACTCGCCGGTATTGAGGTTTAAAGTTTATCATGCAGTTAGTAGAATGTTGCTTCAGCAAATGGACTATGCATCTCTTGAAACCTATCTTGAAGAAACCTATGACTCTTTTGAAGCTCTTGAATTATTCACCAAGAATAACCATGATACCAAGTTGCAGATGTTGACCTACTGGACCAACTCTTTGTTTAAAAATAACAAGCATGTTGAATCGTTGCAGATTGCTGAGAAACTTCATGATGAAATGATGCGGTTCGAAAAAAGGCACCGAGACAAGTATTACTTCTTTTACGCAAATGCTCAGATCATTAATTACTCGATTCTGGATAAGCGAAAGGCCCTTTCTATGGCCGATCAGGCACTTGAGGAGTCTGTGATTCAGCAGAACAGCATACACCGGATTTTTATACTGCTTAACAAGGCTCAACTCTTGTTTGATATTGGTAATTATAAGAGCGCCAACAGAAGCATCATTCAGCTAAAATTGGATGATGCCTATCAAAAACTGGATGATGCTTTTAGACTAAAAATTAGTGTAGCCGAGATCATCATTCGATTTGAATCTCAGGATTTCGACTCTGTGGAATTGCTGATTTCAAATTTTAAAAAGGATTACAAGGAGAGCTTAGAAGGTGGTGGTTTCGAAAGACAACTTACAGTTCTTGAGATTATGGAAGGTTTGATGGTGTCACACGATCTTAAACAAAACAAGCCACTTTTACAGAAGGTCAATCAGGTGATTGATGAGGTGGACGACAGTCGAGCCAATGAAATAGATCTGATCAATTACCGCAGTTGGTTGAAGGGAAAGGTGTAAAAAACAAAAGTCCCAACCATAAGGTCAGGACTTTTTCTCGTACCTGAGGTCGGAATCGAACCGACACTCCCGAAAGAACACGAGTTTGAGTCGTGCGCGTCTACCAATTCCGCCACTCAGGCTTCTTATTCAAAGCGAACTTTGATAAGTTTGGGACCGCGAATATATTAAATGTTCGGAATTAGAAAAAGAAACTGTCTCAAAATTGTATCTGCATGTGTGGGAATTTCATTTCAAAATACCTACATTTGCGCCCAGTTTAGTAGGAAAACCATTAATTTTTAAATGTATGTCTGCAGGGGTTAAAATTTTTGCCGGAAGAGGAACTTCAGAATTGGCGTCAAAAATAGCTGGTTCATACGGCTTACCTTTAGGTAATGTGGCTGTGTCCAGTTTTTCGGATGGAGAATTTCAACCTTCCTTTGAAGAAACTGTCAGAGGGCAGGATGTTTTCCTGATTCAGTCTACAAACCCTCCAACGGAAAATCTTTTCGAATTACTTATGATGATTGATGCTGCCAAAAGAGCATCTGCTAAACGAATCATCGCTGTGATCCCTTATTTTGGGTTTGCACGTCAGGATAGAAAAGACAAGCCAAGGGTGTCTATCGGAGCAAAGCTGGTAGCTAACCTATTAACGGCAGCTGGGGTAGACAGAGTGATGACTATGGATTTGCACGCTGATCAGATTCAGGGATTTTTTGAGGTACCGGTAGATCATTTGTTTGGTTCTACAGTTTTCTTGCCTTATGCAGAATCTTTGGATTTGGCCAATTTAGTGATGGCTGCGCCTGATACAGGAGGAACGAAAAGAGCCAACGCTTACGCCAAACATTTGGATGTGGATTTGGCAATTTGCTACAAGCAAAGAAAGAAGGCCAATGAAATTCAAAGCATGACCGTGATTGGTGATGTGAAAGGTAAAGACGTTTTAATTGTAGACGACATGTGCGATACGGCTGGAACGCTTACCAAATCTGCTGAACTGTTTATGGAAAATGGTGCTAAGAGTGTGAAAGCCATGTGTACGCATGCTGTGTTGAGCGGACCGGCATTTGAAAGAATTGAAAATTCTGTTCTAACGGAATTGGTTGTGACCGATACAATTCCACTAAAGCAGAAAAGTGAAAAAATTAAAGTATTAAGTGTATCTGATCTGTTCTCTAATGTGATGCAGAATGTGGTCAATCAGGAGTCGATCAGTGAGCACTTTGTGATTCAGTAAACAATTTAAATTATATAACTATGAAACGAGTATCGTTGAGCGGTTCTTTAAGAGAGAACGTAGGGAAAAAAGATGCTAAAGGCTTGAGGAAGCAAGGAAAAGTACCATGTGTTTTATATGGTGGAAAAGATCAACTTCATGTTGCTATTGAGGAAAAAGATTTGAAAAAACTGGTATATACTCCAGATGTATATCAAATCGATTTGGATGTTAATGGCGATAAGAGATCAGTAATTGTTCAGGAAATGCAGTTTCACCCAATTACGGATGAAATTTTACATGCTGACTTCTTACAGTTGTTTGATGACAAGTTGGTTAACGTGAAACTTCCGGTAAGAATTTCAGGAAACTCTCCTGGTATCTTAGCCGGTGGTAAAATGTCTCAGAACTTCAGAAGATTAACTGTTAGAGGATTGCCTAATGCAATGCCAGAAGACATTACAATTGATATTTCTGGTTTGAATATCGGGGACTCTGTAAGAGTAAGAGATATTGAGTTGGATGGATTAACATTGATGGATGCTGCTCCTGCAGTAGTTGTTGCTGTGAAGATGGCCAGAGGTGCTAACACTTCTGCTGAAGAGGAAGAAGAAGCAGAAGCAACTGAAGGTGCTGAAGAAACTCCAGCAGCTGAGTAATGAAGTATCTAATCGTTGGATTAGGTAATCCTGGTATTAAGTACGAAAATACCAGACACAATATAGGTTTTAAAGTGTTGGACGCCCTGGCAGGTGCGTCCAACACTTCTTTTAAGTCGGACCGTTATGCCGACACCTGTCAAATCAAACACAAAGGACGTATCCTTGTCCTGGTAAAGCCCACCACCTTCATGAACCTAAGCGGAAAGGCGGTGAACTATTGGCTCAAAGCTGAAAAAATTCCAATTGATAATTTACTGGTTGTTACAGACGACATTGCCTTGCCATTTGGTAAACTAAGGCTAAAGCCAAAAGGGAGTGATGGTGGCCACAATGGTCTTAAAGATATTCAGCACACCATAAATACCACCAAATACCCAAGACTAAGGTTTGGGGTAGGCAACGATTTTTTTAAAGGTCAGCAAGTCAGTCACGTACTAGGTGAGTGGGATATGGAAGAACAAAAAACACTTCAGGAACGGATTGACCAGTCCTGTGAGATTGTGCGTTCATTTGCCAGTATTGGCATTCAATTTACCATGAATCAATTTAACGGGAAATAAGCCCGTTTCTTACTGAAGTAAGGACTTCATATTCACTTTTGCACCAATAATTTGAGCCAGGTCATTAATGGCTACTCTTTCTTGTTGCATGGTGTCTCTGTCTCTGATGGTTACGGTATCATCTTCCAGAGTTTGGTGGTCAACTGTCACAGAATAAGGCGTTCCAATGGCGTCTTGTCTTCTGTAGCGTTTTCCAATAGAATCTTTTTCGTCGTACTGGCAGTTGAAATCGAATTTTAAACCGTCAATGATTTGTCTCGCTTTTTCCGGAAAGCCATCCTTTTTGGTAAGTGGCATTACAGCTACTTTGTAAGGA
Organism: Parvicellaceae bacterium; assembly: GCA_965230535.1. GTDB lineage: Bacteria > Bacteroidota > Bacteroidia > Flavobacteriales_D > JAUILH01 > JAUILH01. Next base: position 546,847 of record OZ246009.1, read on the forward strand.
GAAAGTGCCGGAGGGATTCTCAACACAGTTCTTTCAGTGCCATCTTCCAGCTTCTCCACTTTATAGGCTTTGCTTAATACAGCTAAAAACAATCTGTCTAGTCCAATTGATGTCTCAACTACATAAGGAATGTAATGCTCATTCAATTCCGGATCGAAGAAGCGTAATTTCTTCCCACTGTGCTCTTCGTGTTGTTTCAAATCAAAGTCAGTTCTTGAGTGAATCCCCTCTAACTCTTTGAAGCCCATAGGAAAGTTAAACTCAATATCGCAAGCGGCATTGGCATAATGAGCCAATTTAATGTGGTCGTGGAAACGGTAATTTTCCTCACCCAATCCCAAAGCATTGTGCCACTTAATTCTGGTTTCCTTCCAGTAGTCGTACCACTTCATTTCCTCTCCGGGACGAACGAAAAACTGCATCTCCATTTGTTCGAATTCACGCATTCTGAATATGAACTGTCTGGCGATGATTTCGTTTCTGAAAGCCTTTCCGATTTGAGCAATTCCAAACGGAATTTTCATACGTCCGGATTTTTGAACGTTGGCATAATTCACAAAAATTCCCTGAGCCGTTTCCGGTCTTAAGTAGATTGTGCTGGCATCACCCGCCACAGAACCTAGTTCGGTTGAGAACATCAGGTTAAACTGACGAACTTCCGTCCAGTTTTTAGAACCACTTATAGGACAAGCAATTTCCAGGTCTATGATCAATTGACGAATGCCCTCCAAATCGTCTGCCTCCAATGAAGTTTTAAACTTCTCGTTAATCTCATCGATTTGTGCCTGACGTCTTGTAACATTAGGGTTGGTGGCTCTAAACTGAGCTTCATCAAAATCGTCTCCAAAACGTTTAAATCCTTTGGCAACATCCTTATTAATCTTGGCTTCAATTTTGGCAATGTGCTCTTCAATTAATACATCTGCACGGTATCTTTTTTTAGAGTCCTTGTTATCAATCAAAGGATCATTGAAAGCATCAACATGTCCGGACGCTTTCCAGGTGGTTGGGTGCATAAAAATTGCGGCATCAATACCAACAATATTTTCATGCATTTGTACCATCGATTTCCACCAGTACTGCTTGAGGTTGTTTTTTAATTCGCTCCCCAGCTGACCATAGTCATAAGTGGCGCTTAAACCATCATATATATCACTACTTGGAAAAACAAAGCCATACTCCTTGGCATGACTTACAACGTCCTTTAAATTATCTTCATTTGATGCCATGGGTGCAAAAGTAATATTTAATGATGTTAGTGCGATGAGAAGGACAAATTAATGATGTGAATGGGATAAGATATTACCTTTACAGCATGGTTGAAATTGAAGGTAAACTCATATCTGAAGACATCTTTACAAAGAAATTTGTGTGTGATCTATCGGCATGTAAAGGCGCATGCTGTGTGGAAGGAGATGCAGGCGCGCCAATTGAGTTGAATGAGATAGATGCCATAGAAGATTGTTTGGATGACATTAAGCCCTTTATGAGAGAAGAAGGCATTCGTGCAGTTGAAAAAACAGGAGTGTTTTATCTGGATATAGATAATGAACCAGTGACTACACTTGTTAAGGGGAAAGAATGTGCTTTCGTTTATTTTGAAGAAGATGGAACAGCCAAGTGTGCCATTGAAAAAGCAAATGATGAAGGAAAAATCTATGCACAGAAACCCATTTCTTGCCATTTATATCCTATTAGGGCCAAGCAATTGAGCGAATATGAAGCTGTGAACTACAACGAATGGCATGTGTGTAAACCTGCTTGCGATTGTGGTAGTAAGCTGGATGTTAAAGTCTATAAGTTCTTAAAGAATCCGATTATCAGACGTTGGGGAGAAGAGTTCTATACTCAATTGGAAGAAATGGATCGGTTCCTTGAATCAAAAAAGGAGCAGTAAAACTGCTCCCTTTCAATGTTGTTTTTTGAGTATTGTTACTTGTCGACAAAGACGTTGACAGTTCCGTTGAGGTTGTACTCTTTGCCTTCGAGACCAAGTGCTCGTATGGTGTAGAAGTAAGTTCCATCCGCAACGTATTTTCCTGCTTTGTTTTTGCCATCCCACTCATCTGTTACGTTGTTCATAGTATGAACGTGCTTACCCCATCTGTTAAAGACATTACACTCAAACTCGATGATGTTCTCATGAGTGAATTTGAACACATCATTAAGACCATCTCCATTTACCGTAAATACGTTTGGTACAATCAATATAGACTCGTCTGCCAGGTAGATAGAAGCGTAAGCTGTATCTGAACATCCGTTGTTAGACGCAATCAACATCACTAAGAAATTTCCAGTGGTGTTGTAGTTGTGAGATGGATCTACATCAGAAGATGTGTTGCCATCTGCAAAATCCCAATGGTAGGATGTGGCGTTGCTCGATGAGTTATTAAAGTCTATCGTGATAGGAATGATTCCCTGATTAGTACTTGGTGTAAATGCTGCATTGATAACGGGTGGTGAGAAAATAGAAGCGGCATCCGTATGAATACATCCGTTTCCATCTACCACAGTGATGTTATAGTTGCCAGCAGGTAAATTGGTGAAATTCCCTGAAAGAGCTGTGTCACTGTATGCAGGGGAGTTAATGATATAGGTATACGGACCAATTCCATTTCCTGGGGTGATGGAGATTGAACCATCATTCAGGTACGAGCAATTGGTGCTGTCTGCTACATTGGTAGTCATCAGTACCAAACCAGTGTCGACAACAATTGAATCTAAGCCCTGGCATCCGTTGTCATCGGTTACCGTGATATAATACATTCCAGGAGGTAGGTTATTGAAGTCTCCGGTGGTATTATTTCCGGTACTTGGCCCGGTAATGTCGTAATCAAACGGAGCAACCCCGATAGCCGGAGTGCCAACTGAAATTTCACCATCAGAATTGCCAAAACAAATCTCATCAATGGCACTTGGTGAAAGAGTCATTGGAGGTCCGGGTAAAATTTCTAATGAATCGTAAGTAAAACAATTATTACTATCCGAAATTTCGAAGAAATACCATCCCGGAGTCAGGTTGGTGAAATTCCCTGTAGAGTTACTGCTACCACCAATCAAGTTGTAATTGTAGGTTGGATCACCGGAAGTTGCGGTCAAAGTAAGTTCGCCCGTAGGGGAGTTGTTACAACCAGGAGACACAGTGTTTGACGTGTAATTTACAGTAGTATCTACGTGAATTGGAATGGTTCCCATACAAGTATCCAAGCCAATTGTATCTGTAAAGGTGATGGTAAAACTTGTGTCTGTTGTTACATAAGCGCCTATTGAGGTTGTATCAGGCCAACCTGCAATGTGATCCCAATCAGGAATGTAAGCATTACAGCTATTGGCAAGAATCTCTACGTTGTCAATTCCCCAGTGATCATATCCATTACCGGAACTTCCTGTTTGGTACCAGTGGAAAATTGTGGTGTCCGTATGTCCGGCAGGTGGCAAAGTAAAACAGTAATTTGCCCATCCTGTATAATCTCCACTTCCCGGAGACTGTGAATTAAAACTACCTGATGTATTTGGTGCGAAATAGTTCATGGTGGTGTAAGTAGCTCCATTGTCAATAGACCACTCAATATAAATTCCCTCTCCCGTTGCATCAGGACCCTCGCATGGTGAGGTTTGTCCCTGAATTGCCATTCTGAAGTCAAAACATATTTGACCACCACAACTCATATCCAATTGTTCTGTGATCAATTCTCTTGGAGCAGCAGTTGTGTTACCCATCCACATGTGAGGATCGGAAGTTCCTCCCGGGCCAGGACCACAAGGGTTGGTAAAAACACCAGCTGGAGATACCTGCCATCCGGGACTAACCCCTCCGGCATTGAAATCATCTCCCAGGGCAACCGTTACGGCACCATCCGGAGTAGCTGTGATATAAACGGAGTCACCACCACAAGCCAAAGTGTCGGCTGTAACGGTAAAGGTAACGCCCGTACATTGGGCATTTAAACTTGAAGCTGCTATGATCATACAGCTTGCCATCGCTAATTTAGTGTAGAGCTGTTTCATCATTTGTTCAGTTTTAAATCAGTTATTTCAAATTTGGTAAGTCTCGAATCTTTGCGAAGGAATTCTTGTCCTGAATTGAACTTCACAAAAAGTTGAAGATCGAGATACGCCTCTCTGTGGCATTGTCCTTCTTTGGTCTCGTTTGGTGCCAAAGTAATCGTGTGTGTATCTTCATCAATGCTTTCACAGTTGGTGCATTTGTCGTCGTACCACAAAAGATATCTCCAGGAAACATCCACTTTTTCAGATGTGGTGTTCTCGAATTTGAACAAGTAACGTTGCTCGTCAAATCCTTTGTTAAACTCACAATCTGCGGTTTTCTGATAGATTTTAATTCCGTTGGATTCTTTAATGGGTTCCCAGGTATTTTGGGAAAATCCACATAAGCTAAAGAATAAGCTTGAAGCAATTAGTAGTGGTCTCACGATAAATAAATTTGAGGTTGTATTCAAAACACAAAAGTACGGCATAAATCGATTTATAACGCAACTATCCCGAAAAACTAACAAAATACCCTCGATTTGTATAAAAAGTAAATCCGAAACGCTTTCCTTAGATAGAAAGGAGTTTCGGATTACTTATATGTGTATGAGATATTTAGTCTTTGACCAGAATCAATCTGTGTGTAATTTGTCTTCCATCGGCTGCTTCCATTCGGATCATATAAATGCCATTCGCTTTGTCCGAAAGGTCGAAATTCAAAGTGCCCGCAGCATTGTCAATCGTTCTCAGTTCAATCAACTCTCCAATTGAGTTAACTATGCTTACCTTAATCAGTTCGGAAGCACTTAGTTGGTAGTCGAGATTAAAGATTCCTTTAGACGGATTCGGATACAAATTGACCGTCCAATCTGTAACAGGATCGTAAAGCCCGTTGGTGAAATCAACAGTGAATGTGTCGATTACTGAACAGCCTTCCTGATCGGTGGCAGTGATGATGTAATCGCCAGGTAATAGTCCGCTCAAATCTTCTGTTGTAGCGCCATTATCCCAGCTATATGTCACTGGGAGTGCTGGTGAACCACCAACAGTAATATCTATAGAGCCGTCTGAACAGGTAGCACATGTAGCATCTACAATATTTCCGGTTAATATAATTGAACCAATATTTCCAATTGAGAAGTTTCCAGTGATCTCACAACCATCGCTGTTGTCTGTAATGGTCACATCATAGCTTCCGACAGACAATCCTGAAATATCCTCAGTTGTGGCTGAGTTGCTCCATGCAAAAGAGAAGTTTCCTGAACCTCCAGTCATGGTTAAATCAATAGATCCGGTACCAGTCAGACAGCTGTCTGAAACCACGATTGAAGTAAACGCCATTCCATTTGAAACATTGTTGATTGTAAAGCTTAAAGTATCGGAACAACCTTCAACCGCATCTGTAATAATGACTTCATATGTGCCCGCAGATAAACCGTTGATATCTTCCGTAGCTGCGCCATTGTCCCAGTCAAATGTGAACGATCCAGATCCTCCTGAAATGCTCAAATCAATTGAACCGTTACCGTCTCCGCAATCTTCATCCACGGTTGTGCCACTGGTTGTAAAGGCTGGGGTATTGATGAGTGTTGTATCAAGAGTCACCACACAACCGCTACCACTTACGGTTATTGTATACGTGCCAGCACTCAATCCACTCAAATCTTCAGTTGTAGCACCAGTGTTCCATGAGTATGTATAACTTCCTGCAGGACTCACGAGTATGTCAATCATTCCATTCGCCTGCCCGCAATTTTCATCATGTGCAGAATCCACTGTCACAACAAATGCTACGGTGTCAATAAGTGTTATGGTAGAATCTACCTGACAACCATTTTGATCGATCAAACTCATTTGATAAGTCCCTGCGCTCAACCCTGTGAAGATAGATGAAGCTTGAGGTGTGCCTCCATTAATTGAATAAGTGTAAGAGCTTCCTCCGGTTCCTGCAACTCCAATAATTCCGTTGCCTTGAGTACAGGTCTCATCCGTTATGTTGATGGCTGTATATGCCAGATTGTTGTTCATGATATTGTCCAGGAATACAGTTGAGTCAACTTCACAACCATTTTCATCAGTAACAGTCACCAGATATGTATTAGTTGTTAGGCCATTAAAGGTTCCTGAAGTTTGTGGTGTTCCTGAGTTCAAACTATACATGTAAGTTGTGCCTCCGGTTGCTGTCACGTTAATACTTCCGTTGTCCTGATCACAAACCTCATCTGTTACGTTAAGTGTGGTGATGTCCAGTGCAGGATTGTTATCTGTTCCAACCACATAGGTTTCTATCACTGTACATCCCAATCCATCTGTAATGGTTAGATCATACGATCCGGCAGCCAGATCGGTTATGCCAGTTGTGTTGTTTCCTCCCGAAGGACACGTTGCTGCGGCATTGTAAACTGTACCAGGAGTTGGGCTAGGTCCTTGACTAAAGATAACTGTTCCTGAGCCATCCAATAGGTCAAATGATAACTCGTTGTCAAAGTTTCCTGAGTTAAATACAAGTTGAACATTTTCACCAGTACATACCTGGAATATCTCAGTATTTGCACCTCCACCTGAAACTGTGAAGTTGCCTATCAGTGTTCCATCAACAATGACATCAACTGATGCTCCGTTCCAGCTATTTCCGGTATCGAACATGTCTAAAGTGTAATCACAACAAGTATTGATTGGTGTGCCTCCGGACCAAGAATAAGTGAATGGTCCTGTTCCTGCGGTCATGGTAACTTCTATTTCCCCATTATTGGCAGTACAAATTGTATTTGTTACGTTCGAATTAGACATCATGCCCGTACTATTGTTGCCAATAGTGCCAGAGTAGTTAATCGAGCATCCGCTATTGTCTGTGATAACGCATGTGTAAACACCTGAAGTTAAGCCAATGATATCTTCTGTTGTTTCTCCGTTCGACCAGAGGAAGGTGTACGGTGTATTTCCTCCTGTCATAGTCAAGTCAATGAAGCCAGTGCTATCTGTACAGTTTTCATTTTGAACAAATGCATTCGAGATGGCAATTCCTGTACTGATATTTGTAATCACTGTATCCAGTACAATCGAACATCCTGCATTATCAGTAATCGTCAGCTCATACGAACCGGCAGATAAACCAGATAGATCTTCAGTAGTTGCACCATTGTCCCAGCTAAAGGTATATGGTGTAGACCCACCATTTGTGGTCACATCAATAGCGCCTGCTCCATTGCCACAGCTTTCGTCTGTTACAGATGTTATGCTTGCGGTGAAGCCTCCTGTGTTATTATTAACTGTTGCATTTCCGGTTACTGTACAACCAAACTGATCTGTAACCGTTACCGAGTAGCTGCCAGCATTTAATCCGTTAATGTCTTCGGTGTTGGCTCCATTGCTCCAGCTGTAAGTGACATTAGGTGGAATAATCGGGCAGTTAGCAGCACCAGTATATACGGTTCCTGGTGTTGGACTTGGTCCCTGACTGAATAAAACTGTTCCAGCTCCATCAACCAGATCGAATGATAGCTCATTGTCAAAATTTCCGGAATTAAATACCAACTCTACATTGTCTCCGGTACATACAGGGAAAATCTCAGTATTTGCACCTCCACCGGAAACTGTAAAGTTGCCAATTAAGATACTGTTGACTAAAACATCAACACTTGCCCCATTCCAGCTGTTGCCGGTATCGAACATGTTGAGCGTATAATCACAACAAGTGTTAGGAGGACCGTTTGTGATGGTTAAATCAATAGATCCGTTGCCGTCGCCACAAACCTCATCAGTTGCAATGATACTTACAATGTTTAGGTCGCCAGTATTTAAGCCAACTGTATAACTCGCCTGAACCGAACAACCATTGTTATCGGTAACAGTGATGTCATAAGTACCGGCAGAAAGTCCTGTGAGGTCTTCAGTAGTTGCCCCATTCGACCAGATAAATGATAAAGGTGCTGTGCCTCCACCAACTGTGATGTCAATAGCGCCTTGCATGTTTCCGCAAATTTCATCAGATACTGTGGCGGATGAGATAGCAAGGTTGCCTCCTGCATTTGTAATGGTCTCGGTATGTGTGTAGTTACATCCGTTGTCATCGAAAATTTGAACCGTGTATGTACCAGCAGAGAGTCCGCTAATATCTTCGGTGGTAGCTCCGTTTGACCATGCAAATGTGTATGGTGCAGTACCTCCTGTAGGTGTTAAATCAATGCTTCCCATACTATTGCCACAAGCTTCATTAATCACTGTTGTATTGGCAGATAAGTTGCTTGATCCATTTAGAATAGTTGCGTTGGCAACAGCTGTACATCCATTAGCATCTGTAATGGTACAGCTATAGTTTCCAAGGTTAAGTGAGAACAAATCCTGAGAAGTGGCACCTGTATTCCACAGGTAAGTATATGGTGTTTGACCTCCGGATACAGTGATGTCGATCGCGCCAAGACCATTTCCGCATTGCTCGTCATATGCAATGACGTTGTCTAATGATAGTGTTCCAGGGTCGTTGGCCACTGTGAGGGGACCGGTGGTTACCTGACAACCATTATTATCTGTAATTGTGCTTGTATAACTTCCCTGACTTAATCCGGTGATGTCCTCAGTGGTGGCGCCATTTGACCAGGCGTAAGTTAATGGAGCTGTTCCTCCGGAAATGGTCACATCAATTGAGCCGGAAGCGTTTCCACAAAGCTCATTCGTTATCACAATATCGTCGATACTCAAATTGCTGCTGTTATTGTTAACTGTTGCGGTATGCGTTACAACACATCCATTGGCGTCCGTAATTGTGCAAACATAAGTCCCGGCAGAAAGTCCTGTGAGGTCTTCTGTACTGGCTCCATTACTCCAGCTAAATGTGATCGGATTACTTCCTCCAACAACAGTCAAATCAATTTCTCCCAAGCCATTGCCACAATCTTCATCAGTCACATTAGAACTCGCAGATAAAGTGCTGGCATTATTAGTAATTACGATATTTCCTGTGTTCACTATACAGCCGTTGTTGTCTGTTATTTGACAGCTGAATGTTCCTGCCGACTGACCAGTTATGTCTTCAGTAGTCGCTCCATTTGACCAGTTGTATGAATACGGTGCAGCCCCGCCAGTTATCGTTAGGTTTATTTCTCCCTGACCATTAGAACAAACCTCACTGGTTACCTGATGAGATACTGATAGTCCTGAAGCATTGTTGTTAACCGTAGCACTTATAGATATTGTACACCCATTTTGATCTGTGATGTCACATGTGTAGAAACCGGCGGATAAGCCGTTGATGTCTTGGGTTGTGGCTCCATTCGACCAAACATATGTATATGGTGCTTGACCGCCAGAGATAACAATATCAATCGCTCCGGAACCATTTCCACAAATTTCATCTGTAACGATGATGTTGTCGTTGGTAAGCGTTCCTGGTGTATTATTGATTGTTTCGGTGTAAGTAGTTACACAGCCATTGCCATCATTCACAGTGAGTGTGTATGTTCCGGCCGATACATTTAAAAGATCTTGAGAATTTGATCCGTTTGACCATGAATAGGTGTAGCTTCCACTACCGCCTGATACATCCACATTGATGACTCCCTGACCATTTCCGCAAATTTCATCGGTAAGCAGGTTAGTCGTAACAATAAGATTTGACGGAGAGTTGAAAACATTGAGGGTTCCGGTGCTCAAACTACAACCGTTGTCGTCTGTGATGGTTCCGGAATAGGTTCCGGCAGATAAGCCTGAAATGTCCTCTGTGGTGGCTCCGTTTGACCAGTTAAAGTTGATAGGAGCTGTTCCTCCGGATATTGTAATGTCAATGGCTCCATCAGATCCCGAACAAGTTTCATTTACAATGGAAAGGTTATCCAGGCTCAGAGAACCCGATCCATTGTTTATAGTATAGGTTTGCGATACTAAAACACATCCGGAGGCATCTGTAATGGTACATGTGTAAGTTCCGGCAGAAAGTCCTGTGAGATCTTCAGTAGTTGCTCCATTATCCCAGGAATAAGTAAATGGTGCGTTGCCACCAGATACAGTTAAGTCGATTTCTCCAATTGACGAGTTGCACGTATCAGAAATGACAGAGGCAGACTCGCTCATTGATCCGGTATTGTTGTTAATTACAAAGGATTGGTTTAAAACGCATCCAATACCATCTGTAATGTCAACACTGTATGTGCCACTGGAAAGCGAGCTGATGTCTTCAGTAGTTGCACCGTTTGACCAGTTGTACGAATAAGGAAGTGTTCCTCCACTCACTGTAATGTCGATACTTCCGAGACCATTTCCACAAGCTTCATCAAAAGTGCTGGAGTTGCTAATGGCAAGGTTTCCGGTGTTGTTGCCAACAACAATGGTTTCACTGGCAGAACATCCGGCGGCATCATTTACCGTAACCGTGTAGCTGCCTGGAGTTAGGTTTGAGATATCATCGGTAGTAGCACCATTACTCCACGTGACATTGTAAGGTGCAGTCACATTGTCAAATGTAACATCAATCGAACCTACGCCGGCTCCGCACTGATCATCCAATACCTGAACGGTTGTAATGTCCAGAAAGCAAAAGCTGGAACAATTACTTACATCATTAATGATGTTGAATGTCATCGTCTCAACACATCCGTTTCCATCAGTAACGGTAACCGTGTAAGAACCAGTATTAAGCCCGGTAATATCCTGAGTCGTGGCACCATTGCTCCATGAATATCCATATGATCCTGAGCCGCCAGTTACATCAATGTCAATAGAGCCGTTGAAGTTTCCGCAGATTTCATTGTTCAGGTTAACCAGTGTAACAGACATTGGTGGAACAGAGCTTACGGTAATGGATTCGTTATATGAACAGTTATTGTCGTCCGTAATAGTAACCGTATAACTTCCTGCGGTTAGGTTAGAAATGTCTTCTGTATTATCGCCATTACTCCACGCTATGTTGTATGGGGCAGTTCCTCCCGAAACAGTCAAATCAATAGCGCCATTATTTCCGCCCGGACAGTTTACTTGTGTCACGTTTGAGCTGGTATTGATACTACTGATGTTGTTAAGTAAGAAAGTGCTTGAATCTGAACACATATTGGTATCGGTTACTACCACCGTGTAGCTCCCTGCAGGAATATTTGTCAGATCCTCAGTGGTTGCTCCATTACTCCATTGATATGTAAAAGGGTTGTGAGTTCCGGTAACTGTAATATTAATTGCACCATCATTGCCTCCACAATTTGCTTGCGTGATAAGACCGTTTATGTCGTTGGCATCTGGCTCTTCAAGTACAACGACCGTGTCTGGCAGGTCGGATAACAGACTAATGTTCCAGTTAAATATGTAACCGTTGTCCAGATTGAATTGATCTGTGACTTCAATGGTCCAGTTTCCATTTAATGTTGAACCCAGCAACTGGCTTAATGGTTCAAATGATGCGTATGATCCTTGAGGCAAGTAGTTATCTGTGTAATTGTTACCCTGACCATCGGTATAGTTTCTGGTAAAGTTGTTTGATTCTGCGACCATGGTACCATAAACCGGGAAGTCGTTCCAGCAGTAATCATATCCGATTCCAGGATCTGTTAATGTTGAACTGGCAGCTCCATCAACCGGAGCCGTGGCGATAGGTTCACCCAGGTCACAAGAACCTCCACCGTTAAACTCTTTTAGTATCACCGACTGTCCCGAGGGAGAAATGATTCTGATTTGCAAATCCCCCAAATAGGAGTGTTCCATATTGGCACAGATTTGCTGAAGCTGGCTCATGCTGTTTAAGGTAGCTCCTTGATCAAATCCTGAGATATTCAGGGAACTTGTGTAAGACACTCCCGATCCATCCGGTAAGAATGTTTGTCCTGCATTAAATGACCCACCAACAACAAGTGCCTCTGCCTTACATCCGTAGGAGTCATATACCTGAACGGTGTATTCTCCGGCTGGCATATTGTTAATAGGAGAGGTATTAAAAGATGTGGTGTTTCCAAGAGAGTCTGTGACCTCATAGGTGTAGGGCGGGAACCCTCCGGTCGCATTGGCCAGTATGACCCCGGAACTGTCCTGATGACAAAGGAGGTCGGTGCCATCCAGATTAAAGTCAATGGGTTGGGCATCATCAATGAAGAGCCAGGCTGTATCTGGTGGCAGACAAGGTTCCGGTTGATAAATAATCCAAACTGTTTCCTGACCCTCAGTGATTCCATCAGAAATTGAATTCACAAAAACTGTTGCTGAAATCTGACCAGCAGGAATGGTAATAGTACTGTCTATATATTGATAATCAATTCCATTAATTGCTGTTCCTCCCACTGTGAAGTTAACCACGGTAGGCACGGTGGCTGTATCGCTTAAACCAAATGTGAAACTAGCCGGAATACATCCTTCCAAAGCCACACTATCTGCATTTACAGTTTGAGTTTGAACGCCAACGGTTCCCTGAACAAGGCTGTTCTCTTTTAGAAATACACCAGAGTCCCAAACACCATCACCGGCATCTGCAATTACCAAAGTAAGGGTGTATGTGGTACAGGGTGTTAAGTTTTGTCTTTCTGCAGTCAGTACTGTAGTAAAAGCATCATACTGAACGGTTGCTCCACCTGTGTTGTCAAAATAATACTGGTTGTTTGTAACATCATTGATATTGTTGATGGTAACAGGATTAGGGCTGCCAGGGACCAATGCTATGTTTTCCAGTGGTAATCCGGGGCCACTAATGAAGAAGGCAAATACATCATTATACCCCGAGTTGTTTGGTGGCGCAAATTCAGGGTATTCTTCAGATGCAAAAATGTACTCGAATTGGATAGAAGATGATTGTACTTCAAAATCGAATTGAAGCGTGAGGGCATCAAAAGTGGCAACATTTCCTGCAATACTGTCCATTACGGCTGTGCCTGGTTGACCTAAATCCGTTGAGGTGTTCCCTGCATTATTTGGTCCGTTGGCATCTACTGCGTTTCCGGTTGACAGAATTACTCCGGACCCAAATCCAAGGTTGGAAGTTCCTACAAATGAGCCTGAGGCAGTGTTAGCACCAGTTAGTGTTGCATTCGTAACGGTTATGTTCGGTCCTGCTAGTATTTGAGCTAACTGGGTAGCTGTTTGTGTGTTGTCAATAGTCAACTGAGCTACGAGCTCTGTTGGGGATAAAAAAACAAGTATAAATACGATTCCTGAGAATAGGCGATTAACGAATCCTTTTAGTAGAAATGACATGTTCATATTACAGCAGTTTAGGAGTAAAGCGAAGGATACATGCGTGTTACATGGTATCGAAAGCTCTTCAATTTAGTTTTTTTTGAGGTAAAACCATCCGGCTTTTTCTACTAAAATTGAAATCTTAACAGCTCTTTTCTTGTTCGGGCTTGTTGCTTGTCGATAATAAAAAGAGTTTGGTCTATTATACAGATGTATTGATGGTGTTTGCAGATGATCAGTTTATTATAAGAAAATGCCGATTTCCCGAAGGGGCAATACGGAGCTGTTGAAGATCATTTAGCATTTAACCTGTGATAACCTGAACCGCATTTCCTGATAACCATTTCTTCAATAGAAAATGATTGCTTGAAATGGGGACGATTTGGAAAATAGTGGAGTAGTTAAAGGCCAAGGAGCAGGCTGCCTTTTCAATCTTAACACCTTCGTAATTGATGAAGGTAGAATGAAGGAAATATGCTTGTCCGTTTTCTAACCATAAAAAACCTGTGTGGTTATTTAATCCAAGTTTGTATAAACCATCAGGAAGTCCTTCCAGGTGTTCAAAGATCTGCTCGTATCTCACAAACTTTGGTGCTCTGTTTGAACCAAGTATGGTTTTAGCGCCATTTGAAGCAGCTTGTTGAGCCAGTTTGTATCGGTTAACATTAATTCCGCTGTGTTTAAAAATAGTTGAGACCAGATAGCCACACGCTACAGTGCCTTCTTTTGGCGTGTCCGTATGGCCGTTGTATGTCCAGCCTGTGCCGAGCCAATGAGGAATGAATTCTTTAGCCAAAAGCTGACCGTAAATGTATCCAACAGAATCCAGAAATAGATGTGCTTCTTCACCTCTTAGAGTGATGTATCTTTTGTGTAGCTGCTTTTTTAATGTGTTTGTATATGATTTGAGTGAGTTGTAGTCTTCAAATTTTGAAGTCCAGTAAACAGAGCAGGTGTCTTCAAAGTATTCATTTTGTGATTTATCATTTAAGTTGCTTGTATCTGTTAGAACCGAATCTACCTGGACATTTTTTTGAGATGGGTCTTTCTGCTTGTGGCCTGAATCCTCTGAGGGAGGGTTGCATGACACCAGGTTAAGGAGAAAGAGTAGGTATATAATTCGCATGTCCATTAAATGCTCAAATCTATTTTCGATACAAGATAGAATATGTGTACCTTCATATCTATGGCTTTTGATTTTCCGATAAGAAAAATCATTCATGTGGATATGGACGCCTTTTATGCGTCAGTTGAGCAGTTGGATAATCCTGAATTGAGAGGAAAGCCAATTGCCGTTGGTGGAGGAAGCGACAGAGGTGTTGTAGCAGCAGCAAGTTATGAAGCGCGTAAATTTAAGGTGCATTCGGCGCTATCCAGTGTTTTAGCCAAGCAACGTTGTCCGCATTTAATATTCGTAAAACCACGTTTTAGTCGCTATCAGGAAGTATCCATGCAAATTCGGGAAGTGTTTTATGAGTACACAGACTTGGTTGAGCCTTTGTCTCTGGATGAAGCTTTTTTAGATGTTACGGAAAATAAAAAAGGCAATCCCTCTGCTACCATCATGGCTCGGGAAATAAGAACCCTCATTAAAGAGAAAACCGGATTAAATGCATCTGCAGGAGTTTCTGTCAATAAATTTTTAGCCAAAGTAGCCAGTGATATCAATAAGCCAAATGGTCAGAAAACCATCAACCCTGAAGATGTGATTGAGTTTCTTGAGAAATTGCCAATAGAGAAGTTCTTTGGAGTAGGAAAGGTCACAGCTAAGAAGATGCATGCCATAGGTATCTTTAATGGAGCACATTTAAAGACAAGAACCAAAGCTTCTTTGGAGCGTGACTTTGGAAAATCGGGGTCGCATTATTACAACATAGTTCGTGGAATTCAACACAGTGAGGTGAAGCCAAATAGAACCAGAAAATCCATTGCAGCCGAAAGGACCTTTATGGAGAATCTGAGTTCTGAATTATTCATGATAGAAAAGTTAGACAAGATTGCAGATGAACTGGAAAGGCGTATGTTAAAGTCTGGTTCTAAAGGGAAAACAATTACGCTCAAAATCAAGTACAGTAATTTTGTGCAGCAAACCAGGAGTAAAACCATTGATAGCTTTGTCAATAGAAAACAGGATTTTTTTCCCATTCTGGAAGAACTGGTGTATCAGGACGAATTAAAAGAGTCGGTGCGCCTATTAGGGATTTCAATTTCGAATTTGGCTAGAGAAGATGCTCAGCCATTAAGTGTGCAATTGAAAATAGAGTTTTGAATTTTCAGATGATTTCTGAACCTGATTTTTCCCGACTACTTTTTTCTCTATCAACTTTTACTTGTTAAAACATAAAACTTATACACACGAAATCAACATCAATTATTTCGTTACTTGTGTGTCCCAAAGCGTTTGTGTGTCAGGGATGTATGTTCTTTGTCTTGTGAGTGGTGAAAATGAGTTTTTCGAGTTAATCAATTGTTAATCAATGATTTGCATTGTAAAATTTATGTTAATTTAATGTTTTCCTAGTGTTTTAGGGGCTTCAGTAGCTCGTGTTGAAAACTTGAAATTAATGTGGATTAAAACAGTTTGACATGCGATTAAATTTTATCAATTTTTGTAGACCTCTTTTTGGACAAAGCGGCTTGTTTCAAAACTGCTATCAAAAGTTCAATTTTTTGGGAAAAAATTATAAAAATGCCTTAGCGGTACTAGGAATTTATCGCTAAAGATTAAACGTGTTAAGATGGAAGAAGTAAACAAGACTAGCGAAGAAGCAAATTTAAAAGAAGTATTACCAGAAGGTATGGAAATTATGGAGCCAATATTAAAAGAGAACCCAGACAGATTTGTTCTATTCCCAATTGTTCATGATGACATTTGGAATTTTTACAAAAAGCAGGAAGCCAGTTTCTGGACTGCTGAAGAAATAGATTTATCTCCGGATCAAATTGATTGGGAAACTAAGCTGAATGATGATGAGAGACATTTCATCAAGCATGTATTGGCTTTTTTCGCTGCCAGTGACGGTATCGTAAATGAGAATTTGGCAGAGAATTTCTTGTCAGAAGTTCAGTACACAGAAGCTAAATTCTTTTATGGTTTCCAGGTTGCTATCGAAAACATTCACTCAGAAACTTATTCTTTATTGATTGATACTTTGATCAAGGATAAAGCTGAGAAAGACCACTTATTCAAGGCCATTGACACTTTAGATTGTGTTCAGAAGAAAGCCAAATGGGCATTGAGATGGATTGATCAGGGATCTTTTGCAGAAAGACTAATTGCCTTTGCCGCTGTGGAAGGAATTTTCTTCTCAGGTAGTTTCTGTTCCATCTTCTGGTTAAAGAAGAGAGGACTTATGCCAGGCTTGAGCTTTTCAAATGAATTGATCTCAAGAGACGAAGGTTTGCATTGTGATTTTGCTTGCTTGCTTTACACTCAACACTTGGTAAACAAATTGCCAAAAGAGCAAGTGAAAGAAATCATCATGGATGCGGTTGAAATCGAAAAAGAGTTCGTGACAGACGCTTTACCTGTGAAACTAATTGGAATGAATGCCGATTTGATGACACAGTATATCGAGTTTGTGGCAGACAGGTTGTTGGTTGAACTAGGAAACGAGAAAGTTTACAACGTGTCAAACCCATTCGATTTCATGGACATGATTAACCTTCAGGGAAAAACAAACTTCTTTGAGAAAAGAGTGGGAGAGTACCAAAAGGCAGGGGTACTTGGAGATAAAGACGATCAGTCATTCACAATGGATGCAGATTTTTAATAAAACTAAACTAAGCTACTAACGAGGAAAAACAAGCAGAACGTATGTATGTAATCAAGCGAGACGGCAGAAAAGAAGCAGTAAAATTTGACAAAGTCACTGCACGAATTAAAAAACTATGCTACGGATTAAATCCTATGGTTTCACCAGAAACTGTTGCCATGAAGGTAATTGAAGGGATTTACGACGGTGTGTCTACATCAGAGCTGGATAGTCTGGCAGCTGAAGTGGCCGCAACAAACACTATTCAACACCCGGATTATGCACTGTTAGCATCAAGAATTACAGTGTCTAACCTACACAAAAACACAGAGAAATCGTTTTCAAAGACCATGGAAAAACTCTACAACTATGTAGATCCAAAAACTGGTGAAAACGCTTCTTTATTAGCAGAAGATGTATATCAGATTATTCAGGATAATTCAGAGATGCTTGACTCTACAATTATCTACGATAGAGATTTTAGATACGACTTCTTCGGCTTTAAAACATTGGAGAGATCTTACCTATTGAAATTGGATGGTAAAATTTCTGAACGTCCTCAACACATGCTGATGAGAGTAGCCATCGGTATTCACAAAAATGACATTGAGTCTGCAATTAAAACATACAACTACATGTCTGAAGGCTGGTTTACACATGCTACACCAACCTTATTTAATGCCGGAACTCCAAAACCACAAATGTCGTCTTGTTTCTTGTTAACTACGAAAGAGGATAGCATTTCCGGGATTTACGATACCCTAAAGCAATGTGCTGAAATTTCTCAGTCTGCTGGTGGAATTGGTTTGTCTATTCACGATATCAGAGCTCAGGGCTCATACATCAAAGGCACCAACGGAACTTCAAACGGAATCGTTCCTATGTTGAGAGTATTCAACGACACAGCGCGTTACGTAGATCAAGGTGGAGGTAAGAGAAAAGGATCTTTTGCCATCTACATTGAGCCATGGCATGCAGATGTATTCGACTTCCTTGATTTGAAGAAGAACCACGGTAAAGAAGAGCAGAGAGCGAGAGATTTATTCTACGCACTTTGGATTCCGGATTTATTCATGAAGCGTGTGGAAGAGAATGGAGACTGGACTTTAATGTGTCCTAATGAGTGCCCAGGTTTGTCTGACACGCACAGTGAGGAATTTGAAGCATTATACACCAAATACGAAAAAGAAGGCAGAGGTAGAAAAACAATCAAGGCGCAAGACCTATGGTTTAAGATCATGGAATCGCAAATTGAAACAGGTACACCTTACATGTTGTATAAAGATGCGGCCAATGCCAAATCAAACCAAAAGAATCTTGGAACCATTAAGTCATCTAACCTATGTACTGAGATTATTGAGTACACAGCTCCGGATGAGGTAGCGGTTTGTAACTTGGCTTCTATTGCACTTCCTAAGTATGTAAAGGATGGTAAGTATGATTTTGATAAGCTGTTTGAAGTGACTTATCATGCTACTAAGAACCTGAATAAAATTATCGACGGGAATTATTACCCGGTACCAGAAGCTAAGAATTCGAACATGAGACACCGTCCAATTGGATTGGGTGTACAAGGATTGGCTGATGCGTTTATCATGATGCGTCACCCATTCGATTCTCCTGAAGCTAAGCAATTGAATAAGGACATCTTCGAAACTATTTACTATGCGGCTATGACAGCTTCTAAGGATTTAGCGATAGAAGAAGGTGCTTACGAAACATTCAAAGGATCTCCAACATCAGAAGGAATCTTCCAGTTTGATATGTGGAATGTAACTCCAAGCGACAGATGGGAGTGGGATGTGTTGAAAGAAGAAGTTAAAAAGCATGGTGTAAGAAACTCTTTGTTATTAGCACCAATGCCAACAGCTTCTACAGCTCAGATTCTTGGAAATAACGAATGTTTCGAGCCATATACATCTAACTTGTATACAAGAAGAGTATTGTCTGGAGAATTCATCGTTGTGAACAAGCACTTACTAAGAGACTTGGTGAAACTAGGTATCTGGAATGATGATTTGAAGAATAAATTGATGATCAGCAACGGGTCTGTTCAAAATATTGATGAGATCCCGCAGAATATCAAAGACTTATATAAAACAGCTTGGGAAATTTCGCAGAAATCTATATTGGAAATGGCTGGAGACAGAGGTGCGTACATCTGCCAATCTCAGTCATTGAACATCTTTATGGAGAATGCGAATTTTGCCAAGTTAACTTCTATGCACTTCTACGCTTGGAAGCAAGGCTTAAAAACAGGTATGTACTACCTAAGAACCAAAGCCGCTACAGATGCAATCAAGTTTACTGTGCAAAAAGAAGCAGCAAAACAACCAGTGGCAAAAACAGAAGAGGAAAGACAAGCGGAGATCGCATGTTCACTTGACGATCCGGACAACTGTGAAATGTGTTCAGGTTGATTCCATCTGGAATCAGGTTGGTCACACCACTTGAAAAATATTCTAGTTCCTAGCTAGAATTTCTTACAACTAACACGTAAAAAACCCCTTCTTATTTATAGGATGGGGTTTTTTGGTATTTTTCACTGTCAATGAAAGCCATTATAAAAGAGATCCATTGTTCTGATGTAGATGCATGGAAAGATTACTTGCCATCGGATGCGAAAGACTTTGTATTGCCCTTTGAGCTCAAAATAGGCATAGAAGGCGGTAGTGAAGTGGATCAGTTCTCAATATTGGTGTGTGGCTCCAAATGGTTTGAACGCGAAATAGCTGATAAGAAAAGAGAGTTTCCGGTCCACCATATGGTGATGGAAGAGTATGATGCCAGTCTTCTTGAACGTGCTTTCTCTGAAAAGGTAAACACATTCGAAGGTGAAAACTGGCAGGAACTCGCGACCCAATTAAGTCAGGTTTTCTATTGGGAATTTGATAGCCTGCGATAGGCGACTACTTAATGAAAACGATCTGAACCCGTCTGTTCTTCTGACGATTTTCCTTAGAATCATTCGAAACTTTAGGAGAGTTTGACCCTTTCCCTTCGTATTCAACTCTGTTTTCAGGGATTCCCTTTTTGCTGATTGCATCAGCAATATGAGCTGCTCTGTTTTCAGAGATGGTTTGGTTAAAATCTGAATTGCCCTGATTACAAGCATGACCTATAACCTTGACCCTTAATTCAGAATTGTCATTTAGAATATCAGCAACCATGTTGACGACTTTACTCTGGTTATCCGAAATCACATTGCTGGACGAATTTAACTCGTATGAAATGATTCTGTCATCTATTTCAAAAGCTCTGTTTAGTGAATCCAAATCAATCGACCACGGTTCAGGTTTAATGTCTGGCTTTTCTTCTACAATCTGTTTAACAACGGGGGTGGTATCTTTTGGTGCTTCCAGAACCACTGCAACAATGGTGTCTGTTTCAATGACATCAATCGCAATTGGATCTGTTCTGTCCTTGCACAGTTTAATACCAACTAAAACCTCATGAGACCCTCTTGAAATTCCGGTTAAAGATTGTCCGCCTCCAAAAGCATAACTGTATCCCAATTTGAACTTACTCTTCAGATTTAACTCTACAATTCCTGAAAGGCCATAAGACGTTCTGTAAAGTGCGCCAAAACCAATGGTGTTGTTCCATGTGGCTCTTGCTGCAATATCTACCTGGTGTCCAATAAAATCAGCATTTCTATAAAGCACAGAGGGTGTTAGTTTCCATTTTTCCGAACTGACAATATCATAAGATGAAAAGGCGATGAAATGGTTAACCAGTTTAAATTCATTTCCTGAGGTTTTGTCTGCCAATAAACCACTGGTAAAAACTTGTGGAACTGACAGACCAAAAGTAAAACGTGGTGTGGTTAACATGACACCTATATCAGAATTGAATCCCATGTCGGATTGATTTCCCTGAAGTAATAATTCATCTGAATAGTCGGAAGCAATGGCATCTGTGGCTTTAAATTGTTGTTGAACCATACCCAGAGCCATTCCTGCATGTAATTGAGCAGTGCTACTAAGATTCAAATGATAGGCATACCCTAAATTAAACTTCATCCGTTTTAACAGTCCGGCATTGTCCATATTGGCATACAAACCTATTCCGTGTCCCTTACCAAAACCACCGTCTATTGTGAGGGTGTTGGAGACTGGGCTGCCGTTAATTCCTGCCCATTGATTGCGGTGATCAAGAAAGGCAGAGAAACAACCATCCTTACCGGCTGCGGCCGGATTAATTAAATACATGTTTTGATTGTACAATGAGTACAAACCAAGCTGCTGACCAGTTGTCTTTTGACTGCCTAAGGCAACTAAAACCAATAAAATATATCGTAAAAAGTGTCTCATTATCTTATCAATGTTATGCTCCCCGTAATTGGCTCATCCGAACCACAGGTAATGGTGTAGTAATAATTTCCTTCTGGCAATTGATTCCCGTTGTGAGTGCCATCCCACATATTGTCGTATCCGGTTCGTTCAAAAATTACGTTACCCCAACTGTCGAATACCTGAATGGTACAGTCGTCTAGCAGGTAATGACCTTTGATAATCCATGTGTCGTTTTTACCATCTCCATTGGGACTCATAAAATTGTTCACTTCAATTTTCAGTTTAATTGAAACCGTGATGTCATCACTGGCCATGCAGCCATCTGAAGAAGTGACGGTAATCGTATATGAGGTAGTAAATTCCGGAGAAGCTAAAGGATCTTCTATCATTGGATCGTCCAGACCAATAGCAGGAGACCAGTCGTAAGAAGCAATATTGGATCCTGTTGCATCTATTTGAATAGGTTTTCCTGCATCTGTGGTGAGGTCATTTCCAGCATTGATCACAGGTAATGCGTATCGTTCAATATCAAAAGAACAGGTTGCCGTGTTACCTGAAGCGTCCGTGACAGTGTAAGTATTGGTAGTAATTCCCACCGGGAAAATTGAATTGCCTGACAAGCCAGAAGTCAAAACAAATGTGGCCCCTGTGCAATTATCTGTTATCACAGGATCATTAAAAGTGATGACGGAATCACAGGTTTGGATATTCGCCGGACAGGTAATGACTGGATTTTCGTTGTCTGTCACAATCACATCAAAAGAACAAGTAGCGATATTCCCAGCAGCATCTGTCACTTCAAAAGTATTGGTGGTAGTTCCAATCGGGAAAGCGCTCCCACTCGTTAATCCTGCAATTTGAACAGTAGTGGCTCCAGAACAATTATCCGTTCCCACAGGAGCCGTATATGTCACCGCCGCATCACATGAACCAGGGTCTGTATTCTGGGTAATGTTCCCTGGGCATGATATGGTCGGGTTTTCATTGTCAGTGATAGTTATATCAAAGGAACAGGAACTCGTATTTCCGGCGGCATCTGTCACTTCAAAAGTATTGGTGGTAGTTCCGATGGGGAAAGCACTCCCACTCGTTAATCCTGCAATTTGTGCAGTATTGGCTCCTGTACAATTATCTGTTCCGACAGGAGTTGTGAATGTTACCACCGCATCACATGAACCAGGGTCCGTATTTTGGGTAATGTTCCCCGGACAAACTATCGTTGGATTTTCATTGTCAACAACGGTCACATCAAAGGAACAAGTATTGGTGTTTCCAGCGGCATCTGTCACTTCAAAAGTGTTGGTGGTAGTTCCAATAGGGAAAGTACTTCCACTGGCCAATCCTACAGTTTGAATGGTTGTGGCTCCAGAGCAATTGTCCGTTCCCACAGGAGCGGTATATGTTACTACAGCACCACATGAACCGGGGTCTGCATTTTGAGTGATGTTCCCTGGGCATGATATGGTTGGGTTTTCATTGTCAACAATGGTCACATCAAAGGAACAAGTATTGGTGTTCCCGGCGGCATCTGTCACTTCAAAAGTATTTGTCGTAGTACCAATAGGGAAAGTACTTCCACTGGCCAATCCCGCGATTTGAATGGTTGTGGCCCCTGTACAATTATCCGTTCCCACAGGAGTTGTATATGTCACCACAGCATCACACGAGCTTGGATCTGTATTCTGGGTAATGTTCCCTGGGCACGACATAGATGGATTTTCATCATCTACAATGGTCATATCAAAAGAGCAAGTGTTGGTGTTGCCATTACCATCAGTGATAGTCCAAATAACTGTTGTAGTACCCAAAGGATAAGTGTCTGAGGCATTTGATGTGTTATTAAAGTCATTAATGACAGAAGCAATGCTACAATTATCGTTGGTGGTGGGAAGGGGAATACTTACAGCCGCATTGCATTGCCCTGCATCTACACTTTGTGAAATATTGGAAGGACAATTAATAGATGGGTTGACATTATCTAAAGTGTTGATGTAATTATTGAAAGTCAAGGTTCTTGAACAACCGTCAATATCTGTTACAGTAAGGCTTACATCCATCGTGTCGTATGTAGTGTAGGTGTGTGTTGGATTTTGAAGGCTGCTTGTATTTCCATCTCCAAAATTCCAGGACCATGAGATAATGGGAGCTCCAAAAAAGGTACTATCCGTAAAGTTGACTGTTAATGGTGGGCAACCTCCGAAAGTATCTGCGCCAAAATTGACATCCGGACCAATGACTTGAACAAAAAACGGATTGGTATCAGTACTGGTACAGCCCGTGCTGGAGGTTACTGTCAAGGTCACTGTATATGCGCCTGGGTCCTGATAAATATGTGTAGGCTCTTGAGCCGTTGATGTATTCCCATCACCGAAATCCCAGGACCAGTTAGTAATACTACCAAATGGCACTGTAGAGGATTCTGTAAAATTAACTGTCAGTGGACCACATCCAAAATACCCAAACCCACCATCAACTGCCGCTGTGGGACTGCCGACTTTAACGGTATCTGTTTTAGTATCGGAACAGCCGTAAATGGTATCTGTTATAGTTAAAGTAACGACATAGTTTCCAACAGATGTATAGTTATGAACTGGATTTTGTAGCGTAGAGGTATTCCCATCTCCAAAATCCCAAAACCAGGTGTCTGGTAAGGTAGATTGATCCGTAAAGAAAACAGTATGCGGGAGGCTACATCCTATGGAAGGATTAAGTACGAATTGAGCGACAGGTGGGCGTACAATATAGCTATCAGTCCATGTGTCTGTTAATCCTGCGCCATCAGTTGTGGTCAGGGTAATGGTATAAGTGCCCGTGTCTGAGTAAACATGTGTGGGAGATGTCAGATTTGAGGTGTTTCCATCTCCAAAATCCCAATGATTCGTTACAACTCCACCAAATGATAGATTAATAAAGCTTACAAGGTCATTAACGCAACCAGAACCATTTGACATAAGAAATTCTGCATGTGGTTGAGCCTTTAATTTGTTTGAGCCAATCAGGCACAAAAATGAGGTGAGTAAGACGACAATTATTCTGTTCATGCCGCAAACCTAGTATATCGATTTGAAGCCGAACCTATCCTAATGTTGCAAATAACAGGAATTATGTTGCATGGTCTTCTAGCTCAGGTCTGACGGGGATTTTCCAAATGCTTTTTTGAACAATTTTCCAAAATATGCAGGATCAGAATAGCCCAATTCATAGGCCACCTCAGATACATTTTTGTCGCCTTTTTTGAGAAGTTGAAGCGCCAGATTTAATTTTATCTGATTCACCA
The DNA here is from genome assembly GCA_965230535.1 of Parvicellaceae bacterium. Lineage (GTDB taxonomy): Bacteria > Bacteroidota > Bacteroidia > Flavobacteriales_D > JAUILH01 > JAUILH01. The sequence goes on from OZ246009.1 coordinate 571,305, forward strand.
TTGCAGTTGTCGATAACCCGGTTAAGGCTTTTAATTTTCTGTGTAATTGAGAACGGCTTATGGCCAAATGTTCGGCCAATTCTTCAGCGCTTAGATTTTTATCCAGATGTTCCAGGATCAGGTCTTTGAATTTCTGAACAAAAGGATGCACTTTTTCTTCCTCGACAGATTCGTCTGGGGTCAATTGGTAGCGTTTTCTCAGTTTTTCTTGAAGCTGAATTTGGTTGCTTAAACGCATTTCGAGTTCATCGGAACTGAAGGGTTTCGACAAGTATTCATCTGCTCCATGAGACAAGCCTTTTAGTTTACTGTCGAATGATGCCTTGGCCGTTAAAACCATAATAGGAATGTGCTCGGTTAGACTGTTGTTCTTCAGTTCTTCTACCACTTGAAAACCATCCTTCTTTGGCATCATAATATCTGATACGACCAGATCGGGGAGGTGTTCAATGGCCATTTCAATGCCCTCCTGACCGTCTTCTGCTAATAGCAACTGATAATCTTTAGCCAATAATAACTCCAGATAGTTTCTGAGATCAGAATTGTCTTCTACAATTAAAATTTTGGGAAGAGATTCATGGTCTGCTGATTCTGAAGATTGCTTGTTGTCTGCTGTAACCGGTGAAACCGAAACATCCCTGGCCAAAGTCTCCGTGATGCGATCACTTGGAAGAATGACTGTAAACGTACTTCCTTTTCCAAGCGTACTCTGCACACTGATTTTGCCATCCATTAGTATGACCAGTTCTTTTACGAAAGCGAGCCCCAAGCCCGTGCCTTCTCCTTTACGAGTAGTAGTCGCATCAACCTGATAGAACTTCTCAAAAACTCTGGTTTGGTCTTCTTTACTAATCCCGATTCCCTGATCCTTAACCAATACTTTGATTAGCCCACCGTTACTTTCCACTTGAATAGATACCTGTCCGCCGGAATGAGAATATTTTACAGCATTGCTCAACAAGTTCGACACAATTTTATAGAGTTTGTCGCCATCAATTCCCACAATTTTATCTCCGGTGAAAGGCAGAACTTCAATGGAAATGTTCTTTTGTTTGGCAACTGGTCTAAAAATGTCTGCTGTGTCATTAATGAAAATAGGGAGGTTTGTGGTTTCATTTTTCACGTCCAGTTTCCCTGCCTTAATCTTGGCAAAATCCAGAACCTGATTTACCAGATCAAGCATTTTATGTGAATTCCGGTCAACGATTCTCAATAGTTCATTTTGAGTGTGCTCTTTTCTCAATTCCTGAACAGGACCCTTAATTAACGTAAGCGGTGTCCTGAACTCATGAACCAAATTGTGAAGGAGGTTATCCAGATAATCCTTTTCGGCTGCAATCATGGCGTTAGATTTCTTTTTGTTTCTCCAGGAAATCAGTAAAAAACTCAATGCTACCAAAAGAATAATGCATCCGGATATCAGTACATTTCTCCACACCCTTTGTTTGTTGATTTTGGCATCAGCGACTTCCTGTTCTCGCTGACGTTTAAGTTCATTTTCTTGCTGAAGCATTTGGGTTTCCAAAAGGTGCTTCATTTCCAGTTCCTTTTCCAAAACGGCTTTCTGGAGATCTCCATTGGTAAGCGTGTCTTTAATAGTTTGAGCTCTTTTAAAATAAACCAGTGCACTATCATATTGCCCAAGGGCTTCAAAGTTGTTGTGAAGACAATCGCAAACCGACATTTCTCCTTCCATATACCCACTTTCAACAGCATAGGGGAGAGCCTCTTTACAGGCAGACAGCCCCTCTTCATATTTCCCAGCCAGAAAAGCAATGGTTCCATAGTTGGCAAGAGTTCCCGGCAAAGCAAATAGATAACCACCTTTTCTAATCATGTCTAAAGACTTTTCATAGTACGTGCAAGCTTTATTGTTGTCTCCAAGTTCAGAATGAATAATCCCCAAATCATTATAGGTTCCTACTAAGATCTTGGGATCCGGATTGTTTTCAAAATACACAAGAGCAGGCTCCAGGTAGTACAAAGCGGAGTCATAGTCTCCCAATGCCCAATGAGAAGAGCCTACAATCGTTTTTCCAAAGTTGATTTCGTACTCATCTCCTGATTTTACAGCGTGATGATAGGCCAGTCGTCTGTAGTCAAAAGCCTTTTCCGCCTCACCTAAATCACGAAAGGCCAATCCCATATTGGCATAAACCTGCGCCAGTCTCACATCATCATTATTTTTTTTGTGGATGTTGACTACCTCAAGAAATTTATCCAATGCTGCTTTGTTGTTTCCTTTGTTCTGAAGAGCATTTCCCATTCCGTTGTAAGACATGGCAAGTCCTAAATCATTGGGGTTCCTGAGAAAGTACTCCATGCATTCTTCATATACGACATAAGCAGAATCAAACTGTCCCATATTCATGAGAACATAGCCCAAAAAGTTTTTATGATCTTGAATATTGGCCGAATCCGTTTCAATGCTAAGGGCATTTATCCATTGCTTTTTCTCTTCAGGAAACATGCCGATTTGCTGAAAGAAAAAAGCAGCAGAAACATGGAACTCAAGTTGCTCCTCCTCATTTTTTAAGGCCTTTTCCCATTGTTCCAAGTATATGATGGCCGAATCCGGGTTGGATTGAGAAATCTGCATCAAACGGTCTCTGGAAAAATCAATTTCAGCGGAATTGTTAGTTGCCTTTCCAGAAAAACATTGAAGAAGTAAGAGGCTTAATATTAACAGACGCATTTGAACAAATGTAGACAAAGTTCGAGATAAGAGATACGCGTATTTGTTGCAATTATTGCGAGTTATGTTGCACAAAAAAGGCTCACCGATGAAGTGAGCCTTTTTTAATTTCGTGTGGTGATAATTATTCCATTAAATGGAGTTTGCTTTTATTCCTCCATTCAGCGTCATATTTACTGTCAGAAAAATAAATGATCAAATCTGCATCATACTTAGAATCACAGAAAAATACTTTTTTCTTGGCATCATATTTTGAACTGGCAAAGTACCAAAGTCCTTTGTTGCCATCCGCATCATATTTTGAAGAGCACTTGTAAACAACAAGGTCTGCGTCATATTTCGAACTCGCTTTGTAAACTTTCACATCAGCGTCATATTTTGAATCGCATGAGTAAACTGTCTGGCCAGTCACTAAACTGGTGATAAATAATGTAGTAAGTGTTAGCAATATTGTTTTCATAATGTCATTTTTGATGTCTAAATATAGTCAATAAGAGCAAGTAATCAAATAAAGCTAAACCACTCTTTTTGATACGGGTGTATTATTGGTTTCTAAGTCCAAATAATTTTATTGTGAAGTTTTTAATTTGATTCTGAGAGCATTATAATATTGGGCCGAAAAGTGGCTTGAGTTTGTCCTATAAAGGAACTAAATTTACTGGTCAATCACATTAAGCTATGAAATTACTAACAATCACTTTGGCCATATTAGGGGCTAATTATGCGTTTTCTCAGAACGTTGGAATTAATACGACTGGTGCAGCACCAGCCGCTTCAGCCATGTTGGATGTCGCATCCACCACCAGTGGATTTTTAATGCCGAGAATGACCTCTGCACAGAGAACGGCAATCACTACGCCTGCAACAGGGCTACAGGTATATGACCTTACAACCAATACCTTCTGGTGGTTTAACGGAACAATTTGGGTTCAACAAATTAGTGGAGCCACAGGAGACAACGGTCTAACCAATAGTGGTAGTGAAATAGATTTGGGTGGAGCCTTAAATCAGGCTACTACAATTACTCAGGGAAATAACACTATGACATTTAACCTGACCGGAACGGGGGATTTCTTCGTCCAGGATAATGGGACGACCACTTTTGCAGTGCAGGATAATGGAGAGACTTATTTTGGTGATGATGTCCTTTTCCGTGATGGAAACGTTGGAGGGACCATTCTTGGGTCTATGGTAGATGACGGTAACGACGGTAGATTTACTGTTAGAGAAAACGGAAACATCAGTGTTGACCTGGACGCGAATACCCAATTCATCTTCAATGAGCAAGGGTTTGATAGAAATTATAGAATAGAGTCGGATGATGATGCCAATATGTTCTTTTTGGATGCTGGTTTAAACAGATTAGGTCTTGGAACCAATACCCCAGACAACCTATTGGATGTTGAAGGAAAGATCTCTGTAACTCAATCTCCAAACGACGAAATGGTGATCATCAATGATGATATTTGGCAACATTCTTCGGGTAACCAGGATTTCGGAGATGGAGGCGCATATTTCTTCGTTGCTTCAAGAGAAGGTGATAATGAATCTGCAGGTATTTACGGAGATGGAGATCATGTAACTATTTGGTCACCAGGTGATCAGGCTCCGGGACAACCCAACGCCTTATTATATGTTTGTGATGAAGATGATTATAACGGAGATGGCAATCCATTCGATGATTTTGCCTTGCATGCTTATTTGAATTCGGCAGGTAACTGGGTAAACGCTTCTGATGAAAGAAGAAAGGAGAATATTACACCTTTGAATAATGTTTTGGAGAACCTGATAAAAGTAAATACCTACTCGTATAACTTTAAGTTAAATGAAGAAGAAATAGCAAAAGGAGACGTAGCGCCTCATGCACTTGGTGTAATTGCTCAGGAAGTAGAAAAACTATTCCCTGATGTGGTTGAGAAAAGTGATGCAGGTTCGTACTATGTATCTTATTCCGAATTCATTCCATTATTGATTCAGGCAGTGAAAGAACAACAATCTCAAATAGATGCGTTGGCTAAAGAAAATGAATCTTTAACCAACACAAATGAGGAGTTACAAAAATTAAGAAAGGAACTTGAAGAGATTAAATCTCAGTTGAAGTAGTCCTTTTATTCTTGAATTTCGAATACTGTAAACGGACTGAAACCTCTGTTTTCAGGGTAATACATTAACTGTGCAACTACCGGGTTAACTTGAAAGGTTCCCGGTATTTGTGCTTTCATAAGGTAGGTATACTCGTAATTTCCGGAAGATAGATTCGTGATGGTGTGAGCCAGCTTGTCGTCTCTATATTCTCTATGCGAGTACCAACGATTCCAGTTCCAGTAGCCCCAGTAGTTATAATCCCAGTGACGACCAGATCCATTGTAGATTGGTTCACCTTCAATTACATAACCCAAAGGATTTTGGATGAACTCACATCCGGCAGGAATTGGATCTTCAATCAGCACGTATTGTTGACTTGATTTAGAGTTGATTTTTACTTTTACAAGAATATCGTCTCCAGGCTGAATGGTCTCCTTATCGATGGCTTTCTTCTCATAAATTATACGGTCTTTTTTCTGCACTTTCACCAACTTATAATAGTCTCTGGTGATGTTGAAACTCATGTTCTCCATTTCAGTTTTGGCAGCCTTGCTATCGCCATGAAGGAAATAGCTCAACTTACCATTCACGAATAAACTACCTTTCCCGGTTTGTCTTACCTCAATTGTATTGGTGCCCTTCTGCAAGACATTGGTCTTGTCGGTTTTGCCATTGTTAAGACTGCTGAATAATTCTGCTGCCTTTAATTTAAAACTGGCTCCGGCCTGATGAACATTTTTGCTTGTATAGTTTAAGTTCGCCAGGTGAGATCCGTTTACGAAAATTTGCAATTCCATGTTTGGATTAAGGTCTCTCTTAAGTAGTTTACTCAACCCGAAAATGGTCATGGCTGTCTGACGTGTATTATGCCAGCTCGAACCTTTTTTCTGGTCCATCAACCATTTTACAGCATTTGGAATAAGCGCGTGATTTTCATCAATCATGCTCAAAGCCAATACAACGTTGGCGGTAGTCTCTACCTGATCGTCTTGCCAGTTATAGTAGAATTTTTTACCACCCCAGTGCGTGCTCGAACCTGTTTTAATGGCTTTATCTTCCAGTCTTTCTACCATTCTGCTGGCTAAATCTTTGTCGCTTTGGTAGTGTGCAGCCTGTGCCCACAAAGCCAATTCGTAAGCGTTGACATCATCCGGAATGCTCTTTTTCTTCCAGATGGATTTCTCACCAGCTTTAGAAGCCACCATCATGCAGTAGGCATAAGTGGTATTGTTGTCCATTTTCTTGTTTCGAATGATCTGAAGAAGATTGCGCAACCCACGGTCGTACATGTCTGATGGTACCGGATAACCAGCTTTACTTGCCATGTGTAAACCATTGACCACGTAAGCAGTCATGAAAGGATTGGTTTCATCGTTCTCCCACCAGCCCCAGCCGCCGTCTGAGTGTTGTAATTGACCCAACCTGTCGGTTCCCTGAGCCACCATTTTTGTCAATTCTGCATGATCAATGGTTGAAGCATAGTCCTTACCAAGGTCGCTCAAGGTGTTGGATACAATAATATTTGGAAGGAAACGACTCATGGTCTGTTCTACACATCCATAAGGATAACCAATCAAGTCATCTAATGAATTCAATAATGAAGACGTTACAGAAGGAGCTGTACTTAAATCTATAGTTGCAGAATTTAAGTCAATGTCCTCCGGAATATGAAGTGTCATAGACTGCTTATCTCCATTGTTGAGGTACAAACTTTTTGCTGTAATCATCTCCAGACCGTATGGTTGAACAGGCACATCTACCTTCATGGCATCAGACTCTTCATCTGTCAGAGCTTTAACCGTAAGGTTGGCAGTTGTAATCATTTGTGTATTGATTTTCCAGTCAACGCTCACATCATCAAGAGGGTCCACTTTGATGGTTCTTCTTGTACCATGAACACTTAATCCATCACTTTGCAGTTCAATGGTCACTTTCTTACTTGTGTTTAGGTAATTGTGAACCGTTGTGGCAATCAGCAATTCGTCTCCAAGATTGATGAACCTTGGTGTTTCCATTCTTACCAGTAGATTCTTTGTTACAATTGTTTTGGCAATGGTTTCACCAACTTTAGAGTCGAGTGTAATTACCTTGGCCACAGTTCTCCAAGTTGTCAGGTTGTCCGGAAGTTTAATTTTCACAACGGCTTCACCTTTGCTGTTGGTGTTGATATTTGGGTTCCAATAAATCGCATCTTTAAAGTCTGAGCGAATTTTCTCCGGTGCAACTGTGGCATTTCCTGGAGACTGCTCCTTACTTTTATCTTTTTTCCCTGAAAGCGCTTTTTGTTGAATAGTGGATGCCATGGCAGGTGCATTGGCCAGTGATCTTTGATTTTTCGACAGACTTCCAAGTGACATGCCTGCCTGATCTCGGTTGCTTTCCACATTTGCGACTTCCACCAGATCTTCAGATTCCAAATCGTCCAGGTCAGCTGGTGTTCCGCCAGTTATTACTGTATTTGATTGACGGTTCTCTCCTAAACGAACAACTTCAGGGTTGTCGCTAAAAGTGACCTCTTCATCTTTTCTTGGGTTGATGGCAACTATGAGGTCAACATCTGTATTGTCATATAATGGCAGGTTTAAAATAGAATACCTGGCGCCATTGTGTTTGAATTCAAGGCTGGTATGACTTAGTTTGAATCCGCTAATGGCATAGTAACCGTTAGCATCTGTTTGGAAACGCTTCTTGCCAATGTAAACAGTCGCATTGGAAATACCGGCTCCCGTTTTCTTGTCAATTACGTATCCCCGAATGGTAACCTTCCCTTTTGATGCGTGGTAACTATGTTTGTATGATTTCCTATTGTCAAGTAGGTTTAGGTCACTAACAGCAATGTCATATTGTTGGCGTCTCCATTCTACCTGTTTCAAAGATCTGATCGTACTTTGCGAATAGTTCGAAAACTGATTCGGTGTTGAGTTATAGTTGTAGGCATATGGATTGTTTCCATAGAAAACATCTTCAATGGACTTGATTTGATCCGGATAGAGTGAGTAGATGGCTTCATCTGCTGTAGATAAAGTCACATTTGCATTGGGCACAGGATTTCCTAAATGGTCTTTAACCTTAATGATGGCACTGGCTGTGCTGCCTGGCTTGTATTCGGATTCGTCGAATTCCAAACTCACATCCAGATACCTGTTATCAGGAATGATTGCCACCTGGGACTCGGATTGAACGTATCTGCCTTCCTTCATGAAGGCTACCTGGATTTTTAACTGACCGTAAACAGATTCGTCTAACGGAATTTGAAGTTGTTGGTAAGCCTGATTGCTATCGTCGCCCTTAAATGCGTAAGTATCGAAATGAACAAAGGCATTTCCTCCAATAGAAATTAAAGCATCCACATCTTCAGGTACATACACCATGGCGTTTATGGTTTCTCCGGCATTGTAAACTTTTTTATCAGGCATAATTTCAATGCTTCCCTGTGATGCCCACCAAGCATTTCGTGCATTTTCCTGATCAATTACATAGAAATAAATAGAAGTTTGTGTCTGCCTGTCTTTTTCGTCATTGCTTTCAAGTTTAACAGAGTAGTTGCCCGGTTTCATTTTAGGAAGGAACAACTCAATTGATCTGAGTTTACTTGTAACAACTGTGGTATCGAAAACTACAGACGCTGGTTCATTCGTTTTTCTTGCAAACCTTCTGTATCTGCCCTGGTCGTACACTTGAACTCTAACTGTTTCTTCAAGGAGGTTTCTGGAAAAATCCAGAGCACTGATATCAATTCTCGGACGATCTTCCGTTGAAAAATAGTACCTGCTCGGATTGGCTGATAAAGTAAAGGAACTGTAGGCTACAATACTGCCGTTTGAACCTGAAATGGTTCTTCGACTGGCATCCATCACTTCAGCAATTACAGAGTATTTATAGTTGTTGTTGGTTTTGTCATCAGTTTGATAGCTGAATTTAGCAACGCCATTTTCGTCCAGTTTCACGGTCTCAGAGTGCACAATCTGCTGACCGTAGACATTATAATCTTCTCCATAAAAATCGGCATACCAACTCCAGTAACGGTAGTTGAAGTACCAGGGAATGTAAAAATGTTGTTTCACAATTTTGTAGGTCACCTGCGCATTCACCACCGGCGCACCAAAGAAATAGTCTGCTTTGATCTCTCCTTCGATTAAATCACCGCTCTGGTACTGACTTTTATTCAGGTCTACTTTTACCTCAAATTCAGGCTTTTTGTATTCTTCTATCTTGAATTTGCAAGTATTGGTATTTTGATTATAGCCATACCAGTAATTAATGGGACCACTGGCAGAATATTTAATGGTGTAATCTCCAAGTTTCCATGAAGCATCTGCTACCGCGCTGTCGCTGAAGGTACCATTCTTGTCCAGAGCAACTCTTTTGGTCAGGATTTCTTCATGTTGATGATTGTAAATACTATAGGTAATAGAGTCGCTCAATACGGAATACTTAAAGCCTTCCTTTTTTCTGAAAATTCCTTTGAAATAAACAGTTTGTTCAGGTCTGTAGGCAGATCTGTCTGTGAAAATATAAGCTTTAGTATCTCCACTCTGATCGTAATAATTGTAGAAGTATGCGCCTGTTACACAAGCCTGCCCATCTTTAAAAGCTACTACAGGAATGTTGTAGTAGTTCTGTTTGAGTTCTTGAACATTGAAAAGAGCTGATGCATTTTTATAATACTGAGGCACCAAAGTTTCGTTGCCAACTTTGATCATGGCTTTGTAAGCTTTTACTTTCTTTCCGGTTTGAGAATTGGTAAGGAAGGAAACCAGTTCGTGCTTGGACTTATTTACCACTAGAGAATAATCAGAAACGATGATTGGAATTTGCGCAATATCAGTGCCCGACATTCCCTCCAGAACATAAACTCCGGTTTCCAGTTCTTCCATGTTTATCACATCCGAATAGCGATTATGAATGGATGTATGCCACCAGGTTTTAATTTGTTTGTACTGTTTGATCAATGAGTCTGAAACAACGTTGCCATAAGACCCCAGCATATTAGATTTAAAGAAATCTTCTACATTATTGACTTTATATAAGGTGAAATGAACCTTAAAAGATTGTTTGTTTCGATAGTAATTGTTGTTGTAAAAATTCACAACTACTTCTTCATCAGGACTGAAGACTTTGTAATTGTTGATTTGAAAGCTGCTGGCAAGCATGGAGGTGCTCACCAATAGAGAAACAAGTAGGCCAAATAATCGCATAATATCTGTTTTAAATTCTGAATTGCTTCAGATCATTTTCAAATACTACACGTGTGTTTGGAATAGGTTCAAAAATTAATACCTGACGATATAAGCGTCTTTGAATCCCTTTTCTCTGGCGAGTTTCTGAAGTTTTTTGATTTCCTTTTTGTCCTTGCTTTTGCCGATGGTATACTTGTATTTATACATGCTGGACGAATTGACTTTACGTCTTGTAACTACAACTCCCAGTTTTTTAAATTCCGGAATATCTGTGGCTACCTCATCAATTGACGACATGATTTGTACACGGTAATGTGGAGAATCATCATTGGCTTCATTCACCCCTTCAGTGAAATTAATGCTTGGGTGCTTCTTCTTTAAAAATGTTCTTGTAGCTCTGAAAATAGCAGAAGCAATGATTTCTTGTCCGTAAGAACTATTCAAATAAGCTTCTTCTTCCGAATTAGACATAAAGCCGGCTTCAATTAAGATACTTGGCATATCTGTGTCCTTTAGAACCTGTAGGCTATGGTGTCTGTCTGCACTATTTTTAACACCTCTGCTTTTTCTTCCTGCTCTTGTTTTGAACTCCTTTTCGATTTGAAGCGCAAATTGGTAGCTGGTTTTATTTTCGAAAGAATTTACGTGAGTCTCGGTGCCTTTAGCAGATGAATTATTGGGAGACCCATTACAATGAATGCTGATGAAATAATCGGCTTTTTTGTTGTTGGCGAGATTACATCTGGACGTCAAAGAAGGATAGGAATCGTCAGTTCTCGTGTAAATGATTTTAACATGAGACAGATTTGTCTGGATATAGTTGCCCAGTTTTTTTGCTATGATGAGGTTCAATTCCTTCTCGTGCATGTAGTCGTCCTTGCTTGCTAAACGACCATAGTCTTTGCCTCCGTGTCCAGGATCAATTACAATGACAATATCCTTGTCGTCCGCAGAAAATGCTGAACCTGAGAATGCGAGTAACAGACAGATTAAGACGTACTTTACCATATTGCTAAGTTAGTGTGTTCCATGGCTGTACTTCAATCAGCGTGCCGAAGATATTTACTGCCCGCTGTTAACTAAATGAAATAATGGGCTTATTGGGCGACTTTGGCATAGAGAATGGCATCCAAAAATTGTCCGTTTTTTTGATAGGCTTTGTGCATCATGCCTTCTTTTACAAAGCCCGTTTTTTCAAGTACCTTTTGAGACGAGATGTTAAAATCGAAGACGGGAGCTTCCAGCCGAATGAGCTGATCTTCATTCATCAAAAAATCACAATAGCTATTGAGTACTGCAGACATGATTCCCTTGTTCCAATGAGTTGGTCCCAACCAGTATCCAATTTCATCTTTGTGAGCATCTTTACCATATTTCATGTGACGGCCTATGCCACCAATCAGTTCTTCATCATATCTAATGGCCCAGTTTACGAGTTTTTGAAAATCTGTTCGTTGCTGTTCAACATAGTTGATCCATGAAATAGCATCTGATAGTTGATATGGGTAGGGGACCTGAAGAATATTATCTACAACGGCTTTATGACCAATTTCACTTACCAAAGTGTGTGCATCCTGATCTTTTATTTGTGACAAAGACAAGTGTTTATTGATCTGAATGCGAGTCATAATACCCGAAAAGTACAAAAACAAAATGAGGCAAATTAAGTGCTCAAATTAAATTTTAAATGTACGGTTGAAAGAGTTTGGCACGGTTGATGCATTATGGTGGTTGTTCAAGTAATTCGTAGTTTGGTAAAGTAAAGAAAGGTCTTCCCTTAATTGAGAAGCCCTTTCTTGTTTGTAACCAGAACGGCTTTTTATACGTAAACTATATTTAGGAAGTAATTTGACGTATTGTGTAGGAGATCATTCCTAAAAAAATCTCGGTAGTATTCGAGATAGTTGGAACCAACAAACAACTATTGTTTAACCAATCTGCCTCCCAGACACTGTTTTGGGAGCAGAGATAAAACTGCCAACTATGAAACGAATATTGACACTAAGTATCCTGCTCGCACTTTTTTTGCCATTTCACACCACAGCTCAAGACAGAAATCACGATTACATTGAATTTTTGGATCAAACAGATACCAGTTATGTGGTTTATCTGGGAACTTTTTCCAAACAAAAAACCTTTGAATATCGGGATGTCCCTTACGCTTTAGTCGAACTGGAAAATGAAGACGGCAAATTCATGTACTTTTTTGGAAAATTTGCCACAGTATGTGATGCCACGCGTGCACAAAACCTGCTTTATCTGGCCGGATTACCAAAAAAGAAATCGAAAATCAAACAGTACATAGATTTCAAAGAAAATCCGGATGTAGAGACCTATGCTCAGGCATGTGATAAGTAAAGTTTGTTTGAGAAGCGAACCCTGCTTTAGGCGGGGTTCTTTATTTTGGACGTTTGTATAAAGGCACAGTAGAACAAGGTTCACCATACATAATGCTTTTGGCCGTGTTTTGCACTTTATGCATAAAAGCAACGTATACCTCATGTGGTACAGACTCGTCTCCACAACCCTTTACAACCATGCGAGCACCCTCATAGTCTGTAAGGTCCAAGTTTTGAATAGTTTCAAGCCAGAAAGCCAATTGAGCATTTTTAGGCGTCAGGCATTTTACCCTGGCATTCACTTTTGTAAGTGCAGAGCTGGCTAACATGTATGCCCATGGTGGAATAATGGCGTCTTCAGAACAGAATAAAGCAACGGAAGCATCTTTGTAATTTTCCCAGTCGTTGGACTTGATCCATTCGCGAAAATCCTTTTCCTTGATGGCTAAACCCTGCCACAACTGATCTTTTAAATCAAGTTCCAAAACGGCTTTTGGCTTAAAATCCAAAAGGTCGATTTGCAATAAACCGCTGCTCGCAATTTTGTTTTCGATTGCCATTATAAAAATCCTAATTCTAATTTGGCTTCCTCACTCATCATGTCCTTGTCCCATGGTGGATCAAATACAATTTCCAAATCACAGCTTTGTACCGCTTCCAAAGATTCAATACGATCGATTACCTGCTGGGGAAGTGTTTCTGCTTCCGGACAATTGGGAGAAGTCAATGTCATCAACACCTTTACATTCTGTTCCTGGTCAATCTTGATTTCATAAATCAAACCCAACTCGTAGACATCCACAGGGATCTCAGGATCGTAAACCGTTTTTACTACCGCTACTATTTGATCTTCTAATTCTTTCGACATCACCGCAAAATTATAGCATTCTTGCTTTCAATTCACTAAAATTTAGAATAATTCTAATTAAGATTTACTGACAAATACATGACAATACAGATTTGCCCCTTTAGCACCTTTGTATAAAGGCAAAAGCTTAAGTATTGAAAGCATTTAAGGTAGTAGCAATTACGCATAAGAAAGCTGGTTTAGAGGCCGTTGGCGCATTTCATTTGGATGATGAAAAAAGTGCTGATTTTCTGAAAGGTCTTAAAGAAGCCATGAATTGGGATGAGTTGATGTATTTGTCTACGTGTAATCGTGCCGAATTTTATGTGGTATCTCAGAATCCTATCCAAACCCAGGATTTGCTTAATTACTTTGATCAGGGAGCCCTTCCGGAAGAAAAATTGGAAATTCACACACACGAAAATGCAGTTGATCATCTTTTTAGAGTAGCATCTTCATTGGATTCAATGGTTGTTGGAGAAAGGGAGATCATTACACAAGTGAGATCGGCCTTTGAAAAGTGCAGAGATTGGGGGTTAACTGGTGACAATCTGCGTTTGGCAATTCGCAAAACAATTGAGCACGCCAAAAGAATTTTTACTGAGACGGCCATAGCCAACCATCCTGTATCTGTAGTGTCTCTTGCCTTTAAACAATTCATGAAGTCGGAATTTCCAAAGGATTCAAAGATTGTAATGATCGGATCCGGACAAACGAACCGTTCTATGGCTCGTTTCCTGACAAAAAATGGCTGGACCGATATTGACATCTATAACCGTACACTGAAGAACGGTCAGAAATTAGCTGAAGAATTGAATCTAACAGCATACCCACTGTCTGAGCTCGACTCAAGAGACAAAGGATGTGATGTGATTTTCACTTGTACAGGTGCTGAGGGCACTGTTTTATCTCTGGACACTTTTAAGAAAATCACTCAGGATAATGCTCCAAAGTTAATTGTGGATTTGGCGATTCCGGAAGATACGGATGTGGCCATTACGGAATTGGCTAACGTAGAATACATTTCTGTAAAAGAACTGAAACCAATTGCAGAAAGGAATTTAAAGCAAAGAGAAGGGGAATTGGTATTGTGTGAGCACATTTTAGGTGAGAGCATGGTGGAATTTGAAGTGATGCTACACGAACGAAAAGTGGAGCGAGCCATGAAAGCAGTTCCTGAAAAAGTAAAAGAAATTAAAGCCAAGGCCATCGAAAAAGTATTTCATGAGGACATTTCCGGTTTAGATGAAAACTCGAAAGAAGTATTGGAAAAAGTGATGAATTATCTTGAAAAGAAGTACATCAGTGTTCCTATGAAATTGGCAAAAGAAATTATTCTGGATAAACGCTATGAGGAAAGGTAAGGAACTCATTATTGGGTCAAGAGGATCGGAATTGGCCCTGTGGCAAGCAAATCATGTAAAAGATCAATTGGAAAACCTGGGATATCAGGTGAGCATTCAGATTATTAAAACCAAGGGAGACAAGATCCAGAATTTGAGTTTTGATAAGATTGAAGGAAAGGGCTTTTTTACCAAAGAACTGGAAGATGCACTTTTATCAGGTTCGGTAGATTTGGCAGTTCATTCACTAAAAGATTTGGAAACCACACAGCCGGAAGGTTTGGAGCTGGCCGCCGTCTCCAAAAGAAACAGTCCGCATGACGTGCTACTCATTAAGTCCCAAAGCTACTCTGAAAACGGAACCTGGAATTTGCCTGAAAATGCTGTTGTGGGAACTTCTTCCTGTCGCCGACAAGCTTGGTTAAAACAGCACATTCCGGGAGTTAATTTGGTTGACCTGAGAGGCAATGTGCCAACCAGAATCCAAAAGTTGAAGGATGGTGACATGGATGCCATTGTTTTGGCTGAAGCCGGGATCAACAGAATTAGTCCGGACATCTCCGGCTTGCACAAATTTGTATTGCCTTTGGATGAATTTGTACCCGCACCGGCGCAAGGTGTGTTAGGACTGCAAATTCGCTCTAACGACGAAAGATTACAAGAAGCCATAGCGCCTTTGAATGATCCTCAGGTGAAGCAAGAAATTAGTGTGGAAAGAGGAATTTTAAACGGAATTGGTGGCGGATGTCATGTGCCATTGGGGGCTTTCTGCCGATCCGTAGAACAAGACTTGCTTCAGGTTACTGTGGCTTACGAAGGAGAAGAAGGTTACGAAAAACACACCCATGAAGGCAATGAGGTGTCCACTTTAATCACAAAATCTCTGGCGTCATTAAGTCGCGTATCTTCATAAGCAGATCTCTGGATCAAACGGAGAAAACCACACTCCAAAACAAGGGCTTTGAAGTCTTTGACCAATCGTTAATTGAGAAAATTGCTTTAAACCCTTCAACAGATCATTTAGCTAAACCCGATTGGGTTTTCTTCTCCAGCAAATTTGGTGTTGAGAGTTTTTTTGAGCAATCTGTCTCAATTGAAGAAGTTAAATGGGCCACCATTGGAGAGATCACCGCGAGTATGCTTAGAACGTACATTTCGGATTCCGTTCAATTTATTGGGGATTCGAATGATACCGCTGAAATTGCTCAGCTTTTCAAAGAAAAATGTTCAGGACAAACAGTTTGGTTTCCCGGTTCTCTGAAAAGTAAACGAATCATTCAACAACACATTGAGGATGCCTGTAAGGTGATTGATTTGCCATTATATGATACGGTAAAACGATTGGCAAAGGTGACAATATCTGATATTTACATTTTCACAAGTCCATTAAACGTTGATTCATTTTTTGATGAGAACACCATAAACTCTGAGGCCGAAATATGGGCAATTGGCAAAACAACGGAGATGGCACTAAAGGCATATACAGATCTTACTGTTCGTCTACCACAAAGAAGTTCCGTTAAGGAGATTTTGGAGACGATTTGCGATTAAGCCAAATACAAATCCGCTATCCTCAAATCTTCAGGTCTGGTTAGCTTAATATTTTCAGAATTACCTTCCACCAAAGATACCTGCACACCCATGTTTTCTACCACGGAAGCATCATCAGTATAAGTTTCAATGTAATCCTGACGATAAGCTTCAAACAAAATTTCTCCCTGAAAGCATTGAGGCGTTTGAACCAATTTAAATTGTGACCTGTCAACGTGCTTAGAGCTATTACCGTCTGACCATCTTACCGATTCGTTGATAGACAGACATGGAATCCCGCTTCCTGTTTTGGCAGCAGATTCAAACGACCTTTTGATGGTATCAATAGAAACGAATGGTCTGACGCCATCATGAATCCCAATGACACTTTTTGGATCACAAAACTTAATCCCGTTTTTAATAGAATGAAAGCGCTCTTTACCACCAACAGCAATTTCATAATCTATGGTGTATCCCTTTTGTTCGCAAATGTCCTTCCAATGTTTAATTTGATCCATTGGGAGTACCACCACCATGAAAATGTCCGGGTTATAGGAACGGAATTTTTCAATCGTCCACTGAAGGATCGGTTTGGCCTTCAATTCAATGAACTGTTTGGGCATTCCGGCTTGCATGCGCTTCCCGGAACCTCCTGCACTGATGACGATTGATTGTTTCATGTTATTTCATTTCCGTTTATGTTGCACAACGTTTAGTATAAGCGGCATTAAAACAGCCGCTTATACATTGTTAGCAAATCGTTTTATTGTTTTACCAATCGAATCACAGCTCTTTGTTCTGCTGACTCTATAGTCAATAGATAAATACCTGCAGGCCCTACAATATTTAGATTCAAGATTTGGGAATTGTTATAGTCTGTAGTTTGAATTAGTTTTCCATTAATGTCGGTTAATTTGACTTTGATAGAATTAAAATTATCTCCAAGATCAACTGAGAAGTTGCCTGTGGTTGGATTAGGGTACATTAAAAGCTCATTTACAAAGCTATTTTCAATAATTCCAACAGTTGTAATAGCCACACAAGCAGATGTGTCTGTACATCCATTTTCAGTTATTTCCACGGCATAATTTCCATTTGCTGTTGCAGTGAATGATTGGCCAGTCTCAGATATTATTGGGGAGTTGTTATTATCACAATCCAACCATTGGTATGTCGCCCCTGAACTATTTGAAGAGATTGTCACTCCAGTAATAGATGTAGTTAAATCTGAAACACTATTGATAGTCAAATCAAGTGTAACCACAGAATCACAACCTGCTGCATTGGTAAGTGTATGCGTAGCTGTATTATTGGAAACAGTATAGGTGTTCCCATCTATCCAGGTGTGTGAATCACATGTAGTAATTGCATCAGTAGAGAATGTTGGGCTGCAAGCAGGACAAATCATGCATGTGCCAAAGCATATTGGATCTAAAGTCGTATCGGAAGCAACAGTAAGGGCTCTATTTCCATTTACTTGACAGGCTCCAGGAACGCTTTCATCAGTACCCCAGGCTACACCATTGAGATATTTAAACTCATAGCTACCCGCAGGTATTTGCACTGTTATCGAATAAACAGAATCTTGATTTGGGTCTGTTAATAAGGTAGAGCCTGGTGACCAATCTGAAGGATAGCCTGCGGCAGACTGAAAATTTCCAGCGATAGAAATACTGGAAGCTATTGAAGCTTCATTGCTCATATTAACTTGAAAAGTTACATTATGGGTTTGACATAATATATTCTGAGTAAACAATGATAGCATTGAGATTATTATATATTTCATGATTATATTTTTTAATGTTTGCCAACTGGTTATAAACAGCATAAATATAGCGTTTATGCCGACTTTACACAGCGGATAAAAGAAGGCTGGAATGCTGTTTAAAATAAAAAATCCCTGAAACTCTGAAGTAACAGGGATTTTATAAAATCGTTACGCTAATTAAATGATTAACATGGCATCTCCGTAAGAGAAGAACTTGTATTTCTCTTTAATTGCTGTTTGGTAAGCTTCCATCATGAAATCATGTCCTGCAAAAGCAGAAATCATCATCAACAATGTAGATTCCGGAGTGTGGAAGTTTGTAATCATTGAGTTTGCAATGCTGAATTCATACGGAGGGAAGATGAATTTATTAGTCCATCCCTGGAAAGGCTTCAGTCTGCCATCTGTTGAAACAGAAGTTTCAATAGCTCTCATAGAAGTTGTTCCAACTGCACATACACGTTTTTTAGTGTCAAGTGCCTTGTTCACCATATCTGCAGTAGCCTGTGTAATGAAAGACTGCTCAGAATCCATTTTGTGTTTTGTCAAATCCTCAACTTCAACTGGTCTGAAAGTTCCCAAACCAACGTGTAGAGTCACCTCACCAAAATCAATCCCTTTTAATTCCAAACGCTTCAACAATTGCTTACTGAAGTGTAAACCAGCAGTTGGAGCAGCTACAGCACCTTCTTCCTTGGCATAAACTGTCTGATATCTTTCTTCATCTGCAGGAACAACATCTCTTCCAATGTATTTAGGAAGTGGCGTCTCACCCAATCGTGTGATGGTAGCTTTAAATTCTTCGTAAGGACCGTCGAACAAGAATCTCAAAGTTCTACCTCTTGAGGTGGTGTTATCAATAACCTCAGCTACCAAACTATCGTCTTCACCAAAGTATAATTTGTTTCCAATTCTAATTTTTCTTGCAGGATCAACCAAAACATCCCATAATAGGCTCTCTCTGTTTAATTCTCTTAACAGGAAAACCTCAATACGAGCACCTGTTTTCTCCTTATTACCATACATTCTGGCAGGGAAAACTTTGGTGTTATTCATGACCATCACATCTCCATCGTCAAAATAATCCAGGATGTCTTTAAACGTCTTGTGTTCGATGGTTTGTTCGGCTCTGTTCAAGACCATTAATCTTGACTCATCTCTGTTCTCAGCAGGATGTTCAGCTACCAATTCTTTTGGAAGGTCAAATTTAAATTGTGATAATTTCATAATATTAACGCGCGTTTAACGGGGTGCAACTCTTGCGCAAGAGCTAAATACTACCCAATTTCCTTTCAAACATCCGCTAATCAAGGGTTTTAGTGTGTTTTTTTACTGTGCCTTGCTTCAGCGGAGGCGCAAATGTAGGTAATTTAAGTGAAAAAAGAAACCTAACTATTTTGTATGATTTCGATCCATTTATCAAGCGTGAAAGCATCTTCAATTTTAAACTGTCCGGAAGCTTCCCGGCGTAATGCGCTTAGGTGAGCACCAGAGTTTAATGCTTTGCCAAAATCGTGAGCCAAAGACCGAATATATGTGCCTTTTGTACAATGAACTTTAAAGTCGATTAAAGGGAAACGACTGGTGTCCAAATCGAATTGTTCAATGTGAACTTTTCGGGCTTTTAATTTGACTTCTTTTCCAGCTCTGGCCGATTCATACGCTCGTTTACCATCCACTTTCTTGGCGGAAAATATTGGCGGCATTTGATCGAAACTTCCCAGGAATTGTTGTCTGGCCGACTCTATTAAGATTTCATCAACATGCGTTGTATCAAACTCCTCATCAATTTCGGTTTCGAGATCATAAGAAGGTGTGGTGCTGCCAACTGTTATGGTGCCAGTATAGACCTTATCGGCACTTAAAAAACCTTCGATTTCCTTGGTTTTTTTGCCCGTACATAAAACCAATAGTCCGGTGGCCAGAGGGTCCAGAGTACCTGCATGCCCAACTTTAATTTTTTTGAGTCCAAGTTTGTGTTTGATCTCCCATCGGAGTTTGTTTACAACTTGAAATGAGGTCCAGTTTAGTGGCTTGTCAACCAACAATACTTCTCCGCTAACGAAATCAAAAGACCTGTCTTCCATTTTAAGCAAGGCTGTAAATCAGGGCGATTAGGCCAATGGCGAAACAATAAATAGCGAAATAGGACAATTTGGATTTTCTAACCAGCTTGATCATCCAGTTACAGGCAAATAATCCTGCTACAAATGCTGCAATAAATCCGGCAATCAATGGCAGTGGCTCTACGTCTGTTTCTGCGGAAGGATTGTAATCCATAATGTCTTTAGCCATGGCGCCAAATATTAGCGGCAGTACCATTAGGAAAGAGAAACGGGCCATGGTATTTCTGTTCACGCCAAGAATCAATCCGGTTGCGATGGTTGATCCTGAACGAGAAATACCTGGCAGAATGGCTATGGCCTGTGCAATACCAATAACTGCAGATTTCCAGAAATTAACAATGCCTCTTTTGGGTTTTAGATAGGAAGTGATGAGAAGCAAAACTCCTGTAACCAGAAGCATGGAGCCAACCAATGTAAGATTGCCTGCAAACAACTTATCGATTTCATCTTCTAAGAATAGACCAACGAAAACAGCAGGAATCATGGAAATGATGATGAAGAGCATCAGATTGGTTGAATCTGTCCACCTGAAAGTCAGTAAATCTCTTGAGATGGCTCTTAAATCATTTCTAAAAACAACAATTGTACTGAGTGCCGTTGCGCCATGAACTACAATGGTAAACAACTTACTGTCGTCTGCATTAATGTCAAGACCCAACAGTTCCTTACCAATTTCAATATGGCCGCTGCTGCTAACCGGTAAAAATTCGGTTAAGCCTTGTAAAAGTCCCAGAAAGAGGGCTTCAAGAAAATTCATGTTTATGCCTGATCAGAGTCTGATGGAACTTCTGTCTGGTCTTCCGGGTTTTTCTTCATGATAGAGAAAATAACCACCACATAGCCACCAATGATCAACAGAGGTGCCAGGGTAATTCTCACATGAGAGAACAGCGCACCTTCATCAAACACATTGGGATCATCAGATGCACCACCTACCATCAAAATAAAGCCTAATAAAACGGCCGCTATTCCAATGAACATTAACTTGTAGTTGCTTTTATTGAAGACGAATTTATCTGACATCCTAGTATAAATTATCGGTTTTAATTCTGATATATTTTCTCAAGGCGAAGAAAGTGGAAACAAACGAAATTCCAATTCCCAAAACCATCAAGATTCCAAAAATATAAAGAAAAAGCTTAGGTTCAATCAATTGAACGCTATTCAGGCTAATAATTTCAAACTGAGCGAGTATGTATACAAAGCCAATCAACATACCAAGCGCTAAAAGCCCGGCAATTAAGCCCTGAATAATTGCATTTCTTAAATAAGGCCTTCTGATGTAGCCCGAACTGGCCCCGACCAGCGTCATTGTCTTTAAAGAGAAGCGATTGGAGTAAATAGCCAACCTGATGGTATTGTAAATTAAGGCCACTGCTATGAATAAAAGCAGTCCGGTAATAATGATTACAAACAGAACCGGCTTGTTGAGGTTTTTTTCTAAAGCAGCTACCCGTTCTTTATTGTAGTGCACTTCTAACACAACATCCGAGAAGTTGCTTTCAATAAAGTTTTGGTAATGATCCAGACTGTCAACCGATACGTAATCTGCTTTTACGGTTACAATAATCGAAGGCGGAATCACATCTTCTTCAATGAATTCGGAAATGTCTTCAAAACCCTGTTCGTCGGTTTCCAGAATCTCAATTGCTTCCTGGGAAGAAACTTTATTGGCAGATTTTACAAACGGGAGCTCCATGATGGCTTTCTCCAATCGAATTTTATCACCCTCTGAAGCCTGGTCGAACATGAATACTTCAACTTCAGTTGTTTCTCTCACCATATTCCTGAACTCGTTGGCTTGCAAGAGTGCCCAGCTTAGTAAACCGAATAACATCAGGACCAGTGTAAGGCCAATAACTGACGCAAAATAGGCCGTTCTGACACTTCTTGAAACATATTTTGACGGATTACTCATAATCTGGAGTGTAAATTACGTGACTAGCTGGCATATATTTTAGTTGAAGCGTTAAGGTTTGTTAACAAAGCCCTATTAATTAGTAAAGGCATAGTCTTAGAATTCGATTGCTTTATGATTGAACAGTTATTTCGACCAGCATGGAGAAATTTCCATTTATATTGAGGGATTGGAGATTTCTGCGCTCAGGTCGAAATGACTTTTGGGTATGCTTGGTAAGGAAATTCCAGGACCTAGTCTTAGTAAAAAAGTGAAAAAAAATGCAATAAATGTGATGCCAATAGTTGTAGATACATATATTTGCGCTTCAAAAGATTTAAAACTAGAAAAATGAAAAAATTATTATTGAGTTTATCCGCCCTGTCAATGCTATTCTTCGTAGCATGTGGCGACGAGAAAAAAGAGGAAGAGGATAAGAAAGAAGGTGAGAGCAAAGAAGCTCCAAAAGAAGATGAAAAAGAAGAAGCAGCTGCTATCGCTGGTACTTTTGCCATTGATACTGATGCATCTTACATTGCCTGGGAAAGCTGGGAAACTGACAAAAGAGAAGGTCACGGTCACCACGGTAAAGTAAAAATCGACGGAGAAGTTGTAGTTGCTGATAACAACGTAACTGGTGGTAACGCTACTGTTGATATCGCTTCTATCTATGATGCTGATATTGATGAGAACAGCGGATTAGGAAACTTGATCGGACACCTTGTAAATGGTGCAGACATGTTTGCAGTTGACTCTTTAGGAGCGCCTTCTGTTAAGTTGAACTCTTACGACGGAACTAACCTAAACGTAACGTTAACAATCAGAGGTAACAGCAACGATATTGAAGTACCTGCCACTGCAGAAGTAACTGAAGAGGGTGTGACTCTTAAGTCTGATAACTTTGATGTAGACCTAACTAAATATGGAATTCCTTTCTTCGTGCAAAGAGCACCAGAAGAAATTCCGGAAGATGCTAAAATGGGTAACATGAACCCAACTGGCGAATTTTCAATTCACGTTGTAGCTAAGAAGTAATTTTTAGTTAATATATTTTACAAAAAGCCTCTGCATTTGCAGGGGCTTTTTTTCGTTCATAATTGGTGTTATCTTTGCCGTCCAATCAATAGAATCATGGAGTACAATCATAGAGAAGTAGAAGGTAAGTGGCGCAAATACTGGGCGGAAAACAAAACTTTTAAGGCAACAGAAAATGGAGATAAACCTAAGTACTATGTGCTGGATATGTTTCCTTATCCTTCTGGTGCCGGACTACATGTTGGTCACCCACTAGGCTATATCGCTTCAGATATTTATGCGCGTTACAAAAGGTTGGAAGGTTATAATGTACTTCACCCAATGGGCTACGATTCTTTTGGTTTGCCTGCTGAGCAATATGCCATTCAAACCGGGCAACATCCAAGAATTACAACTGAAAATAATGTAAAGAGATACCGAGACCAATTGGATCAAATCGGCTTTTCTTTTGATTGGGACAGAGAAGTAAGAACTTCAGATCCGAAATACTACAAATGGACGCAATGGATTTTCAAGCAATTGTTTAATTCATGGTACGATAAGGCAGCGAATACTGCCAGACCAATCACAGAGTTGGTAGCGCACTTTGAAGCTTCAGGAAACAATGATTTAAAAGCAGTTAACGATCCTTGCGATTCATTCACTGCTGAAACCTGGGCAAACTTTTCAGAAAAAGAGCAACAGGACATTCTGTTAAAATACAGATTGGCCTTTTTGGCAGATAGCTGGGTAAATTGGTGTCCGGCTTTAGGAACAGTATTGGCCAATGATGAAGTAAAAGACGGTCTCTCAGAAAGAGGCGGACATCCGGTAGAGCAAAAGTTGATGAGACAGTGGAGTCTTCGTATCACTGCTTATGCGGAACGTTTGTTATCCGGATTAGATAAAATTGATTGGTCAGACGCGTTGAAAGATCAGCAACGCAATTGGATTGGCAAATCTAAAGGTGCTTCTGTTCGTTTTTCAGTGGATGGACACGATGGAGAAATTGAAGTGTTCACAACCCGACCTGATACCATTTTTGGTGTGTCGTTTATGGTTCTGGCTCCTGAGCACGATTTGGTGGCTCAAATCACAACAGACGAGCACAAAGCCAAAGTTGAAGCCTACGTTGAGGCAGCCAGTTTAAAATCTGAAAGAGACAGACAGGCAGATGTAAAAAATATTACCGGAGAATTTACCGGTGCTTATGCCATTCATCCATTTACGGGTGATAAAATTCCGGTTTGGATTGGAGATTACGTGCTGGCAAGTTATGGGACGGGTGCCGTCATGGCAGTACCTTGTGGTGACCAAAGAGATTGGGATTTCGCAAAGCATTTCGACATTGAAATCAGGAATATCTTTAAAGATGTGGACATCAGCGAAGGTGCTTATGCCGAAAAAGATGCAGTCATTGCCAATTCAGATTTCCTAAACGATCTACCGGCCAAAAAAGCCATTGGTGCAGCCATTAAAGCCATCATGGATAAAGGCATTGGCGTTGGTAAAACAAATTACAGATTAAGAGATGCTGTATTCTCTCGCCAACGTTATTGGGGAGAGCCATTCCCTGTGTATTACAAAGACGACATGCCTCATGTTTTGGAAGGTGATTACCATGTGGAATTGCCGGAGGTAGACAAATTTTTGCCAACAGAAGATGGAGATCCGCCATTAGGAAATGCTGACAAGTGGAGTTGGTGCATCAATAAGAAGATTATTAAGGACAACGACCAGCAAAACGATACTTGTACCTTCCCATTAGAACTCAATACCATGCCGGGTTGGGCTGGATCTTCATGGTATTTTTTAAGGTACATGGATGCCAATAACGAAGACGAGTTTGTGTCTAAAGAAAAAGCAGATTACTGGAACCAGGTTGATTTGTATATCGGAGGGTCAGAGCATGCTGTTGGTCATTTATTATATGCCCGTTTCTGGACCAAATTTTTATACGACCTGGGGAAAATTTCCTTTGATGAGCCTTTCAAAAAGTTGATCAACCAGGGAATGATTTTGGGGAGAAGTAGTTTCGTATACAGAATCAAAGACACCAATAAGTTTGTGAGTTCAGGTTTGAAGAAAGAACATATCACAACAGCGATTCATGCTGATATTTCTATGGTTAATAATGACGAACTTGATATTGAGGCTTTCAAACAGTGGCGACCTGAATTTGCTGATGCGGAATTCATCCTGGAAGACGGCAAATACATCTGTGGACATGAGGTAGAAAAAATGTCCAAGTCTAAATACAATGTGCAAACTCCTGATGATTTGGTAGAGAAATTCGGAGCAGATACTTTACGTTGTTACGAGATGTTCTTAGGTCCATTAGAACAGTCTAAACCATGGGATGTACAAGGGATCAACGGAGTACACAATTTCCTGAGAAAGTTCTGGCGCTTGTTCCATAAAGACGATCAGCTTCAACTAGACGATTCTGAGCCGGACAAGAAAGCATTGAAAACGCTTCACAAAACCATCAAAAAGGTAAAAGAAGATTTGGAGCGTTATTCTTTCAATACTGTCGTAAGTGCAGGTATGATTGCGGTGAACGAACTCAACGATCAGTCGTGTAACAACCGTCAGATTTTGGAACAATTGACCATTTTGTTCTCACCTTATGCACCGCATATCTGTGAGGAATTATGGCAGAAATTGGGTCATACAGAGAGCATTTCTTTCGCAAAATTTCCTGAGTTTAATCCAGCATTTCTGGAAGACGACTCTTTTGAATATCCGGTGTCATTCAACGGTAAGATGCGTTTCAAATTGGAATTGCCAACTTCTTTGAGCAAAGAGGAAGTAGAAAAAGAAGTGATGGCTTTCGAAAAAACAGCTCAGTATTTAGACGGCAAATCGCCCAAAAAAGTGATTGTAGTGCCTAAACGAATCGTGAATGTAGTGGTGTAAGTATGGAAAAACCAGAATTGGATATCACATGTTTTGAGAACTTTCCGGTTCTGGAGACTCGTCGACTTATTCTAAGACAGGTTAAACCATCTGATGCATCAGCTATTTTCGATATGCGCTCGAATCCAAGGAATTTTGAGTACACACCAAAATCTCCGCTCGCTTCACTGGAGCAGGCAAAAGAATTGGTGACAAGTATGCATGAAGGTTACGTACAGAAAACCATGCTGCCTTGGGGATTGGAAATCAAAGAAACCGGGGAGTTAATTGGCGCTTTTGGTTTGTTAAATGTAGACACTCATAGTTCAAAAGCTGAATTGGGAGGCGAACTGAACTTGAGTCATTGGGGAAGACATCTGGCTACGGAAGCATGCATGGCCATTGGTAATTTTGCTTTTGAAAAAATGAATCTTCACAGACTGTATGCACAGGTAAATCCCAACAACAAATCCGTGATTTACTATCTCGAAAAGTTTGGTTTCGAAAAAGAAGCTCATCACAAAGACTTTGCTTTTATAAAGGGTGCCTATTGGGATTTAGTGGTATACACCATGTTAAATCCAAGCCATTAACATAGGCTTATCTTTTTGTTAACCAGCTTGTTAAGACTTGATTCTGAACAAAATCCACTTATTTTCGTATCTTAGATTCATCATTCTTTAATTATAGACAATGAAAAACTTGGCATTTTTATTCGGAGGATTCTTTCTGTTCACCTGTCATGTGTTTGGACAGTTTGGTCCTGCAGGTGTGGGAACATTGGTTTCTAATGGTCTTTGGTTGAAAGGAGATAACCTTACTCTTGCAGATGGAGCACCCGTAACCAGCTGGACAGATGGTTCTAACTATGGAAACAATGCTGCAAACGGAGTCGCTGCTGAGCAACCAACCTTCAATCTTACTGGTAATATCAATGGTAGGCCAACGCTTACTTTCGATGGAACAGATCAATTGGCAGTTCCGGACCATGCTATTTTGGATGGAACATCCGGAATAACATACTACACAGTTGTTCGTCCTACTGGTTTAAATGGAAGCCCAAGAGGAATTTTAGGGAAAAGAATCACCTTTACGGTTTCAACCGAATATGCCTATACCTATTTTTTTCATTCAGGGAATAGATTGAATTTAGACTTACATACTCAGAATAACCGTTTCAATACCGGAGGTACTACCTATTCTAATAACATTAACTACATGACCGGTTTTACTTTTGATGGGACTTTGCCAGCGGCCCAAAGGTCCAAAATGTATGATGCCGGTACATTGGTGGTTCAATCCACAGAGGCCTCAACCTCAATTCCAAATAGTAATCAACCATTGACTTTAGGCGCGCTTAACTTCAATTATGGGACATATTTTATTGGAGAAATGGGAGAGGTTTGTCACTGGAATTATACACTTAACACTGCTGAGAGAATTATTGTAGAAAACTATCTGGGCGCAAAATATAACATTGCAATTGCCAATGATTTTTATAGTTATCAGGCGACACACGCAGGTGAGGTGGCAGGAATAGGACGAGTTGACGCATCTAATTTTCACAACGATTCACAAGGTTCTGCAATAGTTAGAATAAACACGCCTTCTAATCTGGGGGACAATGAGTATTTAATCTGGGGGCACGATGAGGTGTCGATTCTGCTTAACGACATTGTTGACGTAGATGGAACAATTATAGAATCCAGACTTAGCAGAACATGGCGTGCAGATGAAACGGGTGATGTAGGAACGGTAACTGTTGCATTTGATGTGTCCGGATTTTCACCACTTACAGGATCAGATTTGAGATTGCTGATTGATAGAGATGGGGATGGATTTGCAGATAATGATGTGGCTCCGATTTCAGGTTCTTTTGCTGCCGGAACGGTTACTTTTACCGGGGTAGATCTTCAGGCTGGCGATTTCTTCACTTTAGGATCTATAAACTATAACCAAACTCCTCTACCTGTTGAGCTATTGGAATTTGATGGTGTTGTTGAAGGTGAAAATGGAAGACTTTTTTGGAGCACAGCTTCTGAGATCAATTCCGATTTTTTCACCTTATATCATTCTTCAGATGCCCTTAACTGGTCCAAAATTGCTGAAGTAGGAGCCGCAGGTAATTCAAACTCCATCAGAACATACGAATGGTTGGATACAGAAATGAAGAATGGCGCGAATTTCTACCGATTGAGTCAAACAGATTTTGATGGAACCGAGCATTTCTTTAATACCGTTCTGCTTAATAAAGACTTAGAAGAAGTGGAAGAATTGATCGTCTTTCCTAATCCTTCTTCCGGAGATTTTTACATTTCAACAACAGAAAATTTCAATGGGGATCAGCTGTTTGTAACTGACATAGTAGGTAGAACTATTCCGGCAAACATAACCGTTGGTCAATCGGAAGCCTTGTTTCAGATGCCGAATGTGTCTAGAGGAACTTATTTTGTGAATGTCCTGACCAAAGAAGGCAAACGTATCAGCAAAAAAGTAGTGAGGCATTAATCTGATTCTGTAAGACTTTGTTCTTCTTCTCTGGGTTTGTAATCAGTGCTTTATGTTGAAAAACTACGTCAAACAACGTATCGTTTTTCTGTTATTTTCAATTTACTTTTACAGGCATCATGCGCCATGTCCTCTTAATTGTACTGTTTGGAGTGTCTCTGCTTGCCAGAACAAACGGGCTTCCTGAGTTCACGAAGGAAGAACAGCAATGGATCAAAGACAATCCGGTTGTGAGGTTTGGTTACGACTCCGAATGGAAGCCTATCGAATTCATCAATGAACACGGTCAGCACGATGGCATTGCTGCAGAATTTCTAAAAATCATTGCGCAAAAGACTGGCCTAACATTCAAACCATTGCCAGATGTAAGCTGGGCACAGTCTATTGACAGTGTAAAAAACGGAACAGCTGAGTTTCTTGTGTGCCTGGCAGAAAATGAAGAACGCACTAAGTTCCTCAATTTCACCCAAACCTATGTGTCTTATCCTTTTGTGATTGCTACTCAGAAAGAAGGAGATTTTGTTGGAGGATTGGATGACCTGAAAGGAAAAACTGTAGCCGTTCCAAAAGGCTATGCCATCACCAAAACATTGCAGGAAAAATACCCTCAACTGTCCTTGATTTACACCAAAGATATCGAGTCTGCCCTGATGTACGTTTCCATTGAAAAGGCGGATGCAACCGTAGCCAATTTGGGGGTTTTAAGCTACTATTTGAGTTCAGGAGGTTATCATACCTTGAAGATTGCAGCGGATACTGAGCTGCCTAAGCTAAATCTTAAGATGGGGGTGAGTAAACAATATCCGATTTTGCACGCCATTTTAGATAAAACCCTTTCTACCATCTCCCAAACTGAAAGAATAGAAATCATTGGAAAGTGGGGCAAGGTAAAGTATGAGCATGGTGTTAATATGACCAAAGTTTGGCGCATTGCACTCATCAGTATCGCTGCGGTGATGTTGATAATCGCCATTGTGGTAGTTTGGAACAGAACTCTGAGAAAGGAAATTAAACTGAGAAAAGTCGCCGAGATTAAGCTGCAAAGGTCCTTGTCTCAAATCCAGGAACAGAAGGAAATCATTGAAATCAAAAATCAGGAGGTCACAGATAGTATCAAATATGCCAAACGCATTCAAACAGCTATTTTGCCCCCAACAGAAAATTTTGAAGCTGCATTCAACTCGTCTTTCATATTGTACAAACCCAAAGACATTGTAGCTGGAGATTTTTACTGGCTTCAGGATAAGGGTGACATGGTTTTATTTGCAGCAGCAGATTGTACAGGTCATGGCGTGCCGGGAGCCATGGTAAGTGTGGTGTGTTCCAATGCGCTAAATAAAGTGGTAAATGAAATGGGGATTTATGATCCGGGTAAGTTGTTGGATGAGGTTAGAAACATAGTGATAGAACGCTTTAAGGGCAGTCAGAATGAAATTAAGGATGGGATGGACATTTCTTTGGCAGTGTATCACAGAACCACGAAAACCTTGAATTGGGCAGGTGCCTACAATCCACTTTGGATGATCCGGGAAAAGGACAAATCCTTTGTTGAAATCAAAGGCGACAAACAGCCTATTGGGAAGTGTGATCATATGACACCTTTTAAGACACATCAGGTAGAATTGTCTAAGGGCGATAAATTGTACCTGTTTACGGATGGATTTGCTGATCAGTTTGGAGGAGATAAAGGCAAGAAAATTCGGTCGAAAACCATGAGGGAATTGGTGATTAAGTACAACCATTTTACTATGAAAGAACAAATGAGTTTTTTAGAAAAATTCTTTGTTGAATGGATGGGAGATCTGGAGCAGCTGGACGACATCTGTATCATTGGTGTGGAGATCTAGATGAATCCTGTTTTCTTTGAAAACGCTTTCATATCTTTGTAAGCCATGATTCCAAAGGATGTCATAGATGAGATTTTTGCCACTGCCCGAATAGAGGAGGTCATTGGAGAATTCGTGCAATTGAAACGCTCGGGCTCCAGTATGAAGGGCTTGAGTCCGTTTGTGAAGGAAAAAACGCCTTCTTTCATGGTGTCGCCGGCCAAAGGCATCTTCAAAGATTTTAGTTCCGGTAAAGGAGGGAATGTCGTTAGCTTTCTAATGGAACATGAGGCCATGTCTTACCCGGAAGCCCTTCGTTGGCTGGCGGATAAGTACAAGATTGAAATCCCGGAAGACAAGGCTACACCTGAAGAAATTGCTCAAAGAAATCAAAGGGAATCTCTCTTCCTGATCAACAAATTTGCACTGCAATATTTTGAAGACAGTATGTGGGATACCGATTTGGGGAGAGCCATTGGTTTGTCTTATTTCAAAGAGCGTGGATTCACGGAAGATACCATGCATAAATTCCAATTGGGATATTGCCTGGAAAAGGGAGAAAGCCTGCATGAATCAGCTAAAAATGCCGGATACAATCTTGAGCATTTGGTTCAGTTGGGACTCATAAAAAAGAATGAAAGAGGCTATTTCGATTTCTTCAGAGGTCGTGTCATGTTCCCAATTCACAACCTTACTGGTAGGGTAGTGGGCTTTGGAGGTCGTACTCTGAGGAACGATAAAAAAATCGCCAAGTATTTCAATTCGCCGGAAAGCGAGATTTACAATAAGTCGAAAGTTCTCTACGGTTTACATCAATCCAAATCGGGTGTTGTAAGAGAAGACAATTGTTTATTGGTAGAAGGTTATACAGATGTCATTTCCATGCATCAGAATGGAGTCGACAATGTGGTGGCGTCTTCAGGAACGGCTTTAACGGAAGATCAGATTCGTCTCATTAACCGATACACTCAAAACATCACAATTTTGTTTGATGGGGATGCGGCCGGAATCAAGGCTTCCTTCAGAGGTATTGATATGATTTTGGAGCAGGGTATGAACGTGAGAATCGTCCTGTTTCCTGATGGAGATGACCCGGATTCATACGCCAGAGCGCATAGCGAAGACGAGATTCGAACCTTCATCAGTAATAACGCCAAGGATTTCATCTCATTTAAAACGGACATCCTTCTTCGGGAAGCAAACAACGATCCTATCAAGAAGGCCAAATTGATCAAGGAAATTGTTCAGAGCATTGCCTTAATTCCTGATCAGATTACACGTTCGGTTTACCTTAAAGAATGTAGCGATCGTTTCGAAATGGAAGAGCAGAGTCTGGCATTTGAGCTCTCCAAACTCAGAAATAAAAAGTTCAATGAAGGTTTAAAGCAGGAAGACAGATTACCAGAGCCTATTCCACCGGTAAATGTCCAACCAAAAACAAGTGTTGAGCCAAAAGGTCATTTTCAGGAACGAGATATCATCAGGCTGCTCCTCAATTTTGGATCAGAAACTTTGCATGTGGAATGGGAAGATGAAGATGGAGAAACACAAGAAGAGGATACCACTGTTGCTGCCTACATCATAGAACAAATTAGCACGGATAATTTGAGCTTGTCTCCCGGACCAATGGGTGATATCTATGAAGTGTTTTGCCAGGAAAACGAAAAAGGTGAAGTACCGGGAGTGGAGTACTTTTATGCCCACCAAGACCCAGCCATCAGTAGTCTTTCGGTGGATTTGTGCACCTCATTGTACCACCTGAGCGATAATTGGTGGCAGATGCATAGAATTGAAACCAAA
This sequence comes from Parvicellaceae bacterium, assembly GCA_965230535.1. Classification (GTDB taxonomy): domain Bacteria; phylum Bacteroidota; class Bacteroidia; order Flavobacteriales_D; family JAUILH01; genus JAUILH01. The sequence goes on from OZ246009.1 coordinate 603,161, forward strand.
TCGGAAAACGACAATCTTCAGGACAGTATTTTAAGTTCTGTTTTCGCTTTTAAAATGTTGAAGCTGGACACACTCATTCACAATTCTCAGGAAAAATTGAAGGGCGATATCAGTGATGAAGATATGATCGCTTTGCTTACCGAACAAAAACAATACATCTCCGCAAGAAAAGCTTTGGCTGGAATTATGAATCGGACAATTTTGAGGTAATTTTTATTCCGATCGTTTCAAAATTGCTTTCTGAGACACCACAGTTTTTCTGGAAAGTACTTCTGGAATGTCATCCTCCCCTCCGGACAAACCACCATTGACAGCAGATATGGTTCTGAATATTAATTGATCACCTTCCAGTTCGTAGAAGATCATAAGGTCGCTACCGGCCACATCAAATGAAGAGTACATACCGTTATTGATAGAGCTCAAATAGAGTTGAATACCGTTGTGCTCATCCAATGAGTAGTGGGGTGATTGACCAACCCGGAATAAAGTATAATCGCGAATATCTTCAGTCGAATCTGTTTTGTAAATGATTTTCCATTGCCAGCTTGTGTCAGATAAAGCATGAATGTGAAGTGCCATGTCTGCCTGCATATCTTTCCCGTTGGCAAAATCCATTTGAAGTGGGCCTTCCCAATTACCTTCCCATCCGTTTGGAAATTGACTGTCGCTTTGAGCCAATGAGCCAAATGCTGTCAACAGTGTTAGAATAAGAATGGACATTTTCATCATTAAGTATTGTTAGGATCTATGGTTGTTTTATTCTGTCTCTACAAGCATTAAGTGCTTTTCAAATAGTCTGGGTAATTGATACATGAAGCTTTCTATGTCTTCGGGCCAAATGGCATTGTATTGAGCTTCATACTGCTCTAAACAACTGCTCTGTCTGGTAAAACTTAGCAGGTGTTTGTTAGATTGGTATCGCTTGTTGGGCATTTTCATGGAAGTATGAGTCGATTGAATATGATATTCTATAAAAGCCTCACACGCGCGTCCGTTTTCCTTAATCCAGGTACTGTCCGATTTGAGTTTCCAGTGATCGATTGAGGCATTGATCCAATTCCCCGGAGCAATATAAACATCCCGATTGAACTCAAATCTGAGTGTGTGGTCTGTAATTTTTGCAGACCAACCTTCTGGTAACTCGTCCACCACATTTTGAAGCATGGTGTCTTTAGAAATGTCTATTTGAGATATGCCCGTCTTCAAAAGAAACAGAAATGCGAGCAGAGTAAATACTTTCATATCAGTAAGGTAAGGAATTTGCTCTTAAGCATGCAAAATTTGAGCCAGCCTAAAGTTCATCCAAAGATTTGAATTCCCATTTCAATGTTCTGTCACCTGGATCATGTTTGAAAACCAGACCATAATTCTGCTCTGCATTAAACGACATTCCTGAAGCCAGAAAATGAATGTCTTCTGGTGTGGTATGCTCAAATTTTTGGGTTTTGAAACCAATATCACCTCCAACACAAACCACTTCAATGCCTTTCTTCTTGAGCTCAATCAGCCTTGGATAAATGTCTTGGTAAAAATTGTTAGGATTGATGCAGTACGAGCATGAATCGATTGGTGCATTGGAGAGTTCATTGGCTTTGTTTTCCAGTTCTTCATTGCCATATAACCAGATGAGTTTGTGGTGAAGCAGAACCAGGTGAGACGACTTTGACAATGTATCAATTGTATTGTTGAATAGCCTGAATTGTTCTCCGGTAATGTGACATAAACTATCCTGAGTGTCCAGTACCATTACCGTAATGCCGTTTTTGTACTGAGCGTAATATCTGGGTTTTTGAATGGTTTGTTTGATGAGGGAAATGCTGGTGTAATCATGATTCCCCAGAGCCCAAAACGTATTTTTATTCTTTAAATCAAATACCTGATCTAGATAATTCAGCGTGTTCTGATTCTCCGAACTTAATTGGGCTAAGTCGCCTCCCAACCAAAGCATTTGATATCTGGAAAAATCAATGTCCTGAATGTTTTTAATGACTTCCGGATTTTGTTCCGTTCTGGTGTGGGCGAGAAAAAGGTATTGGATGGTGTCTTTCTTGTTCGAAGATGTCTTGTCTTCAGAGTTGTTACAAGCGCTCAGAAATATTGAGACCATCAAACACATAAAAACTCTGAAACGCATCATACCCACAAAGAAAACACATTTACAAAAACTGAATTGAATCGTTCTGTATTTGGGAACGATTCAATTCAAGTTTCGATTAGCTTATTTAGTCTTCTCAGGGGATCTTTTTTCGTATTCCTCCATCAGGATTTCACTCATTTCTACCAAACGAATGAATTCAGTTCTGTGGCCTTTTGGATCTCTGCCTTTTGCTCTGGACGCTTTGTTAATGACACTTTCGAAAGATGCAGATCCTTTGTGTTTAGAGTCACGTAAAAGCAAGCCATACTCCGCCAATGCACTTGAGAGCAGGAAGTTTCTTGAATACTCTCTTTTCTCATAAGTCACCGGGTATTCGATGAGCTTACTTTTTGTACCAGTAGGTTTTTTGTATCTGAATTTAATGGTCATCCACTCCTCCGAATCGGTCAACTCAACTTTTTGGTATTTGGATGTGTTGATCTTGTTGGCCATCTCTTTGGCAGGCACCAATTCGTACAAAGCTACTATTGAATGACCAGACCCAAGTTCTCCGGCATCTACCGTGTCGTTGGCAAAATCTTCATTCTTTAACAGACGATTTTCATATCCGATTAAACGGTAGCTCTCCACCTTTGCAGGGTTAAACTCCAACTGAAGTTTCACGTCTTTAGCGATCGTAAACATAGTACCACCAAATTCGTTTACCATCACTTTTTTTGCCTCCATCACGTTATCGATATACGAGTAATTGCCATTTCCTTTGTTCGCAATTTGTTCAATGGTGCCATCTTTAAGGTTGCCCATTCCATAGCCCATAACCGACAGGAATACTCCGGTTTTACGCTTCTCTTCAATGAGTTTGATCAATTCATCCTGATCGCTGATTCCTACATTAAAATCACCGTCTGTTGCCAAAATAATCCGGTTATTGCCATTCTTCATGAAATGCTCTTCAGCCAGTTTATATGCCAATTCAATACCTTCTCCACCGGCAGTCGATCCTCCCGCATTCAATTGATCCAATGCCTCTATGATTTCATTTTTTCTATCACCGGCAGTAGGTTCTAAAACAACACCTGCTGCGCCAGCGTATACCACAATACTTACTTTGTCTTCAGCCCTTAATTGCTCAGTTAGCATTTTCATTCCTTTCTTGAGCAGTGGTAATTTGTTATGACTTTCCATTGAGCCCGACACATCCAATAAGAAAACCAGGTTAGAAGGTGGCAGATCGTCCTGAGGAATTTCCATCCCTTTCATGGTGATTTGTAACAATTGGTGTTGTTTGTTCCATGGACATTCATGGATTTCATGTGCAAAATTGAAGGGGTGCTCGTCGTTTTGTGAAGGCGTCCTCAGCTCATAATCAAAGTAATTAATAAACTCCTCTATACGGATGGCATTTTTTGGAGGAAGTTGATTGTCATTAAGGAAGCGTCTCACGTTACTGTAAGAAGCGCCATCCACATCAATAGAAAATGTCGACAGATGTTCGTCTAAAGTCTTCCTGAATTCGTTCTCCACAATGTCGTTATACAGCTCATCATTGTAGTATTGACCAACATTTTGGAAGGGATCAAATTCATGGTTCTGATTGATGCCGTTTCCGTCTCCAAAATCCCAATTATAAGTCTGACCAGCGAGAAAACGAGTTTTGAATACATTGCCTCTAAAAGGTCGGCTGATTTCCATTTTCCCTTTTGCTCCATTGTCCATGGTTACTGCGTAAGCACCATTTGTAGGTTGTATATGCAGAAATGGAACTTCAGTGCTTATCTTGTTCAGTTTTATATTGTATGCATGGCCACCCTCATAAAAGTCTACACCAACCGTTAAGCCACCTTTTGGTTGAATGGAGTAATAATTTATCCTGTTTATATTTTCTTCGGGCACCACGTTCCGCCATTTTAGTTGCGAGCCTGTTTCTTGTTCGAAATAAGGAATGTCTTTCCACGAGCCGCCCCTAATAACGTTTCTGTTCAGTTGTTCATAATCAAAGCCAGGGTTGAGGTCATGGCTGAATTCATAAGCCGGATTTCTGTCTTTCAACACTTTGTCGATCATCTTTTGCCTGATATACTTTTTACGGGCTTCTCTGGGGTTAGTATAATTCTCAAAATTTGGTTCTGTGTTGGGGTCTTCGATATATTGATTTTCACTCAGTTGTTTGTGTTGTTTATCTGAGTTGAAATTGCCAACGTTAAAGAACAACAGAACCAACACGGCTGCAGCTGCTGTCATCCACCAAATAAGTGTGCGTTTATTGTCTTCAGGATGAAGGTCGGATTCAATTCTCTGCCAAAGCAAATCGCTTGGGTTTTCTGTATCGAGTTCCGCTCTTTTTTGTTTGATATGTTCTAATATGGGATCTTTCATAATTGTACGGTTTTAGTTAGGGCCGCACGTAACAGTTCTTTGGCTCTCGAAAACTGTGATTTGGAAGTCGATACAGAGATATTTAGTATTTGAGCAATCTCATTATGGTCGTAACCCTCAAGCATTTTTAGTGTAAAAACCGCCCTGGATCCAGGGGGCAGCTTTTGAATGGCAAGGTTGATTGTTTCAGAAGAAATTCCGGGGACTTCTTCATCCGAATCATACTCGTTTGAGACGTGCTCGTTTGAGATTTCCTGCCAGTTTAATCGTTTGTTTTGCTTGAGTTGATTAATACATTGGTTGACAATGATGCGTTTAAGCCATGCTCCGAAAGTTGATTGCGCTTTATAACTGTGTATTTGTCTAAAAGCGCGCACAAAAGCTTCCTGCATGCAATCTTCTGCGTCCATCCGGTTTCCCATCATCCGTAAACAAAGGTTGTACATGGCCTTTGCATACATCTGATAGAGCGCCTTTTGGGCGGCAACATCATTGTGTTTACAACGATCTATCAAGTCCTTATGAAGGTCTGTTACGTGACTTTCCAATTCAACGATTTTATATTAAAGACCACGCAAAAAATGAAAGGTTGGAAAAAGGCAGAAAAATTTTCGAATTAATCGATTTTATGAAGGGTTTGTTTCATCAACAGATCAACGCCCTCCATTTTGGCAGAGTAGCTGTACGATCTTTCCTTGGTCGCGGTGATGGTTACAAAGAGCTTTCTGTCCCTCATCTCTTCCGGAATGTTTTTGCCGCCTCTTATCAGTTCCAGAGAATACTCGCAATCACTTAACCATACAATTTTGAATTGAGAGACTTCACTGTTGGTCATGTCCTTTTCGAACTGGTAATCTGCTGTTCTCTCAATAATGTACTTAGGTGTTCGGGTATCTTCACCGGCCAAAACAAATTTTCCGGTTTTGAATTTTGAACACGACATTTTTTGAGCACTTACAAATGCCGAACTCATGATAAGAATCAGGGAAATCAAAAATTTCATGTACTCAAGTTAGTGAATTCAATTTACTCCGGACCCAAATTGATACTTGATTTTGAAGCAGGGTCATCAATTAAATCAAAGCCACTTAGGTCACAATAGTTTTCACCCAAAGAGCATGCCGAATTGAGCAGTCTAAAGGCTGCCACATATAAAATGGCCGATTTTTCTTCAAGCTCATCCCGTTTGGGAGTGGCTGTCATTTTCTCTGCTTTTAAAAGCAATTTTTCTGCTTCCGTATTGAGCACAACGCCATAATTGTAGGCCATTTTTCCGTCTTCAATGAATCCGGATTCAACCAAAACAGGAATCAAAGGAATTAATTCGGGAGAAAAGTGATCCAGATATTCATTGGTTCGATTAATCGAACTGCTGTAGTCTTCCAAAACAACTTCCATGTCCTCATTCACACTTGTCATTAAATCAATCATTAATGACGTAGCCTGAGATTTATAAATGCTGTCTCCGATTTCGAATAGAGTTTTAGTGTATTCTATGGCTTTTATTCTTGCCGGACAGTTGATGTTGGGATGTTCACTGTAAACGACCCATCCCACTCTGGCAAACAGATAAGCCGTTTCAACAGGTTTGGCCTCAAAAAGAGTTTTTTCATTGGCATTGAGCACCTGCCAGGCCGAATCACGTTGTCCATTGTTGTACAAATCGTACACTTCCTGAAGGTCTTGTGATCGGGCTATGCCAGACAATAACACTATGAATAAAAGATACCTCACCAAATTAAAAATACGGTATTTCTATGATTTTGACCTAATTATATTGATGAAACGGTTCTGAAATGTGACGAAATTCAAAAAAAAGTGCATTCTGACACAATTATCCACAAATCAGTGCATTATAAACAGGGATTAAAACGAACAAAAAAACAATATCTTTGTTACTGAAACATACGTTTTGGAATTTAAACCGGGAAAATACCTCAGTCAGATTAACACTCCTGAAGATCTTAGGAAGGAATTTGATATAGAAGACCTGCCTCATGTTGCAGATGACGTTCGTGAGTATATCATTGATGTGATTTCACACATAGGTAACTCTCATTTTGGAGCAAGTTTGGGAGTGGTGGAGCTAACAGTAGCCATTCATTATGCTTTCAACACACCTTCAGATCAATTGGTTTGGGATGTTGGGCATCAGGCTTACGGACACAAGATTTTAACCGGAAGAAAGGAACAGTTTCATACCAACAGAATTAAGGGCGGAATTAGCGGTTTCCCAAAAAGAAGCGAAAGTGAATACGATACCTTCGGTGTTGGACATTCATCTACATCAATTTCAGGAGCATTGGGTATGGCGGTAGCCAACCGCTTGAAAGGAGACAGAGACAAGCAGCACATTGCTGTGATTGGTGATGGCGCCATGACAGCAGGTTTGGCTTTTGAGGGGATGAACCATGGTGGGGTAGAAGACACCAATTTACTGGTGATCTTAAACGACAACTGCATGTCCATTGATCCAAATGTTGGTGCTCTCAAAGAATATTTAACGGACATCACAACTTCTCATACTTACAATAAAGTAAAAGATGAGGTGTGGAATTTGTTAGGGAAAATCAGCAAATTCGGTCCAAACGCACAAACAATAGCTCAGAAAATTAGCGATGGATTAAAAACATCTTTGCTTAAGCAGAGTAATTTGTTCGAATCGCTGAACTTTAGATATTTCGGTCCGGTAGATGGTCATGATGTGATTGCAATGACAAAGATTTTACAGGACTTAAAGGATATTCCAGGACCTAAAATTCTACATTGCTTAACGCAAAAAGGAAAGGGGTATAAACCGGCTGAAGACGGCTCTGCGACCAAGTGGCATGCTCCGGGTATTTTCAATAAAGAAACCGGAGAGATCATTAAAGTGGTGCCTAAAAATCCACAACCGCCAAAGTACCAGGAAGTATTTGGACACACCATTGTCGAGTTAGCCGAGAAGAACGAAAAAATTATGGGGATTACCCCGGCCATGCCTTCAGGGTGTTCTATGAACATTATGATGAAAGCCATGCCGGAACGTGCTTTTGATGTGGGAATTGCGGAACAGCATGCCGTGACATTTAGTGCCGGATTGGCTACCCAGGGATTAGTGCCGTTCTGTAATATCTATTCGTCATTTATGCAAAGAGCCTACGACCAGGTCATTCATGATGTGGCATTGCAGGACCTAAATGTGGTGATGTGTCTGGATAGAGCAGGATTGGTTGGGGCAGATGGCGCAACACATCATGGGGCTTATGATTTAGCGTACATGCGCTGTATTCCCAAGTTAACAATTGCGGCACCAATGAATGAGGAGGAGTTAAGAAACCTCATGTATACATCTCAATTGGAAGATCAGGGACCATTTGTAATCAGATATCCAAGAGGTCAGGGTGTTATGACAGAGTGGAAGACGCCATTTAAAGAAATTAAAATAGGAACTGGTCGTAAGATTAAGAATGGAGAAGATGTGGCGATTTTATCAATCGGACACATTGGAAACTATGCAGTTGAAGCCTGTGAAAAATTAGAAGCCGAAGGCGTTTCTGCAGCACATTACGACATGCGATTTGTAAAGCCTTTGGATAGCTTGCTTCTACATGAGGTATTTGGGAAGTTTGACAAGGTCATTACTCTTGAAGACGGTAGTAAAATGGGCGGATTGGGAAGCGCTGTTCTGGAATGGATGGCTGCTGAAGGTTACCAGTCTCAAGTGAAGATTCTGGGAATTCCGGATGAGTTCATTCACCATGGAACGCAATTGGAGTTGCATACAGATTGCTACTACCATCCGGAAGCAATTGTTGAAACTGCTAAGAAATTGGTCGGAGAAAAAGCTGCCAAGACCGGTTTGTCGGTTTCTTAGATAACCCTTTTAACGTAATCCATGGCTGTTTGGCTTTGAATTTGAAGAAGATGCTTTTATCGTCCTCTATGAACATTCCCGTTGTCGGTTTCAATATGAATGATGTCTCCGTCTCTTTGAATTTTCTTGTCAGAACGTGAGATCAATTTCCACTTAAGTTTGCCTTTTTTGTTGATGATTTTGTAAACAGAAACAACTGGAATTTGACTTGAAACATGGGCATTTCCGGCACTGTGATTAATGAACAGTCTTTTCCTTTCAGTGGTGGTGCCATCTTCCATAACCAGCTTTACTTCTACAATATCATGGTGAGTGTTCTCTACCTTCACTCTTGAGGTCGGAGATTCGTTGATTTTTTCACCATTCATGTACAGAGTGAACTTACCGCCATCGTCGGTATAAATTTCCAAATCATTGGCTATCTGGGCGGAGACGGCCATGCCAATTGATAAAAAAAGAATGCTGAGTAGTGTTTTCATGGAGTGAAAAATTACAAAAATTGTTCCATTTAACTCAGCAACAAGTATGTATGTCGGAAAAGTTTGGAGCCGATTGATTTGTTAATCGGCTCCGGAATAATTACTTCTTCTTAGCAAAGATGATGACACCTTTACCATAGTTTCCGTTGTAAGAAATCTTGAAAGGAAGGTCGGCATTGTTGCCTTTCTCAACAACGTCTTTCTTCAAATCTCGTTGTAAACACCATGACAGGTCGCTGATAACTGTGGTATAGGTTCCATACAGTTTGGTGTCGAATTTTGTGGTATCCTTAAGCAATTTGTAAGGAATTCCTGAATCGTCCTGAATAATAGTTCCTGAACCGGTTACCAGGTCTCTCACCACTTTGAAGTCAGGGTTAAATGCAGCGCATTGGGCAGCTTTTAAGTAGGCAGCTCTGTTTGGGAATGATTCAATAAATTTCACCATCTCCATATGCTCAGTCACTTTATCGTCCTGAATATTGTGGTTGAAGAAATACAATGTTTTAAGATCTTTTTGATTGGCATCTGTAAAGTCAATACACTTTAATCTTACCGCACCATCCGGAGATTTAGCGTGCTCATCAATTCTGGTAAGTTTACCGTCTTTACTCAACCAACCATCTTCTACTTTAACTATTTTATGATTGGTTTGCATCATCATGTACAGTGCCATGTGAGTGATACCATTCAGGTGTGTTTTAGAGTAATCGCTTCCCATGTGAGAGGTCACGAAATAGCCACGTGTATTGATGTACTTCATGGATTTTTTAAGTCCCGCAAAGTAGTTTTTGCGATCATTTTCGCTCATCTTCTTAAAGTTAGGTGTAGAACCTCTTCTTTCAAGACCGAGTAATACATAGTTCTGAGCCTGAGGGTAAAATGCATTGGCAAACATGAAATCCGGACCCGAGAATGGGTAAAAACAAGTCACATTTTTACGTCCATCACGTACATTGTTCTCAGCAGTCCATTTGGCAACTGGTTCCAACATATCTTTCTTTACCTTGGCAAAAGTCTCTTCGGTAAATTTCTGATAGGCTTTGTAGTAATCGGTGGCCTGAATAGCTTTAAGTGTAGAATCACTGCCTTCGATTGGCAGACCGGAAATAACAAGGGCCACATCATTAAGATAAGGATCGATATCAATAGTCGGTCTGTCCACCATGGAAGTAACAGGTTCAACTTTTAAAGTATCATCTCCGTTCTTTGTGGTTTCGGTAGATTTTTCCGGGTTTTTAGAATCTTCAGAGCTCTCTTTGGCTTCAGAAGAACATGAAGTAAATCCAAATACCATCGCGCCTACAGATGCAATGGCAATTGTTTTAAAACTGGTTAGGTTAGTGGTTTTGATCATCATTTGAAATAAATTACTGAACAAATATAAATCAATTAAGATTTGAAGCTTAGTTAAGTTATTATTAGTCGATTGTGGAGGATTATTTGAAACTTAGTTTTTCGGGAAGTATTCGATTTGATAATGTACTTCTCTTAATATTTCCTGATCCTGATAGTGCGTTTCCTTTATACAGTTGTGCTGCTTGTCATAAACACTCTTAATCACTTTTGAAGGTTTGTTATTACCGGGATGAATGGTTTCCTTTTTAACAAGGCCCTTACAATTGTATTTAAGCTTATAATGATGGCTTGGTTTGTCGTCAAACTTGTATTTGGCAATTTCTTCTTTGAGAAGGTTCTTACGGTTGAAACGTCTGTTAATGATAAATTCTGTTTCGCTCTGTGAGTCAAAGATCTGTTCCTGTATGAGCTTGCCTTTCTTGTACTTGTAGAAGTGTTCGGTAACGAGCTTCCCTTCCTGATTATAAAAGCTTTCCTGAATCAAATTACCGTTTTCATCCACTGTTTTTCCTGAAATAGGAATTTGACCAAATATGGCATGGTCTGTCTTAATCAAAACCGTCTTTCCCGAATCCAGATAGTTGTAGTACCAATTGGTAATGTCTTGTTTTTGTTCGTCTTGTCGACTTTTCAGACTAATGCTGCCATCAGAATTGTATTGATACTTGATTCGGTATTCGCTGGAGTCTTGCTTGTGATTGACCTTGAGATGATGAATGAGATCGTGCCTCTGATTGTAAGCAAATGTCTCCCTGAAAATTTGTTCCTCCTTATAATTATAGGTAATTCTTGAATTGAGATTTTGCTCGCTGTCATATCTATTTATTTGATAACGAGCTGTGTCTTTATCAGGTTTAAGTGTCAATTCGGTGATGATATTGTTGTGTGAATTGTACTGATATACCTTGTAATACTTAATGTCGTTCCCGGCATAATGCTGGAAAGTATCTATTAAACCACGCTCATTCAGAATGAGCTTGAGTTTGGTATTGAAGTAATCCGGTTTTTTATTCGTGTATAATCTCGTCTTAACGGTCACAGATCGAACACCGGTTGATGCATAATGCTCGAGTTTACTTGAGTCGCCAACATTCAACAAGCTTTGCGCTGTAGTTTGAATTGAAATCAGCATGAATGCTATAGAAATACCGTACTTGATGGCGTAAAGTTAATAAAGTCGGGGCATAAAAAAGGTGGACAACCGCCGTGTCCACCTTGCTGGTATATTATTACGAAAAGGTATTACCAGCTGTCCTTGCTTACATGTTGATTGTTACATGTTGAACGCTATACATCTATAATGCAAAGCGATAAAAAAGGTACAGCAGGTTCCTAAAATTTATTCTTCAGGACCGTATTCTTCAGTAATGGCTTCAATTTTTGCATTGAATTCTTCGTCCATCATACAGTCGCTACCCATGAAAGAAGTTGAGAACTTGGCTGCTTCCATAGATAATTGTGTGTAGGCTGCAACGGCATCTGCGTTTTGAGGATCAGCTTTGTAAACTGTATACACTTCATTGTAGCTTTTCATGAATTCTTCATACTGCTCGATCAATTCTTCACAAGTAGCATCAGAGTCTCCTTCCAATATATTTGCTTCATCGATTTCAGTTTCAATGTCAGAAATCTTTTCGCTCAACTCCATTAATTCCTGATAGTTCTCACAGCTCACCAAAAGCTCTTCTGCGTTAGGTGTGTTTTCGAACAGCTCTTCACATTTAGAGTTAAGTGCTTCAGAAATTTCTTCTCCTTTCAGGTAAGCTTCTTTTGTGGCATCAACACAGTCACATAAATCTGAAGCTTTAGAATCTTCTTTGCTTTCAGAGCTTTCACTTTTGCTCTCATCTTTGTCTTCATCTTTCTTGTCATCCCCACAAGACGCCATGCTTAACAAGGCAACTGCAGTCAAGCCAAATAGTAGTTTTTTAATCATGATAGATTGGTTTTTGAGTTAATTTTTAGTTTCAATTTGCTGCAAAGATAATGAGATACTCTTTTTTCGCTCCGGATTGTTGAATTTATGGCGATTTTCTTCAAAAGCCCAAAAACTAAAAATTACAAATTAGTTTGATTTTTAACTTTTTGTATTTTTTACCATAAGCTATTGGGTAAGTCTACTTTGATATAATAGTTTTGCCGAAAAATCAGGCTGAGGTATGTCATTGAAGAAAACAATTATTTCCCACTCTACACTAGAAAAACTGCTTCAAAGAACAAAAGTCATCTTACCCGCGATATTTGCTTTTGCACTGTCTTCCGGACATGCGCAACAGTTCCAATCTATGCCCACAATGCCCTTTTTAAATAGCAATGCCTATTTGAGGTCTTTTTCCTGGATAGATGCCAATGGAGATGATTTGATTGATGTATTTGTGGTTGGATCGGAAAATGTACCACCTAACAGTGTCATTCACTCTGCGCTTTATATTAACAACGGAAATTTCAATTTCACTCAAAGTGCCGGACTGTTGCCAACGCAACGCGGATTTGGAAATGCCTGGGCGGACATTGAGAATGATGGAGATGTAGATTGTTATATTGGAGCCACATGGAATTTTGGAGATGTTAACGAGTTGTTCGAAAATACCGGAGGAGGAACATTTGTGAACAATACGACAAGTGGTTCTGTCCCGGCTGCCGCCCCATTTGAAGGAACAGTTTCATGGGGAGATTACAACAATGATGGTCTGGTGGATCTGTATCTGGCCAAGTGGAACGGAAGCTCCAATGTATTGTACAGAAATAATGGAGGAGGAACTTTCTCTCCGGTAGGGACTTCCGGAGCCACCACAGGAACTGGCTGGACCTCCTGTGCTATTTGGGTGGACTACGACAACGACAACGATCAGGATATGTTTGTGGCGAATTATAACGGACAAACCAATCAGCTTTTCGATAATGATGGGACAGGGAATTTTACTTTGTCCACTATTGCAGGAGACCTGATCAATGATGTTAACTCTACTCGAGATGTGAATTGGATTGATGTGGATAACGACGGAGATTTGGACGTGTATTTGGCAATGCAGTCTGGTTCGGATGAATTGCACTTCAATAATGGAAATGGCACGTTTACCAAAAACGTACTGAATAACAGTAGCAATAATAACTGGGCTTCCAATTGGGGGGATGTGGATAATGATGGTGATATGGACATGATTAATTTGTCCAGTTTTGGAGGTGATTCTGAATTATGGATCAATGATGGCGCAGGTAATCTGACGCCAACAAATCCCAACGGTTTCTTATCACCGGGTTCCGGGTCTATGTCGCACGGAGTGGCCTTTGTTGATGCAAATAATGATGGTTGGTTAGACATTCATTTAAATTATCCGGGGCCAAACCAAGACGACTATTTCTACCAAAATCTGGGACTTGGTTGCAAGTCGTGGATAGAAATTGATTTGGTTGGGATACAGTCTAACAGATCTGCAATTGGAGCGAAAGTAAGAACTTTTGCAAATGGCGTTTGGCAAATGAGACACCTGAGTTCTCAGAACTCAAAAGTAGGGCACAACCCTCATCGTTTGCATTTTGGTTTTGACCAGGCAGCAGTGATTGATGCGATAGAAATTGAATGGCCATCAGGACAAACCTGTTCTTTTACGAATGTGGATGTCAATCAAATTATTGAAATAGATGAAGCGTGCAACATAACAGTGATTGTTCCGCCGAGTTTTCTGGGGACTTCTACCGAGTTGGATATGTGTCAGGGAGCACCCGATTCAATATTACAAGTGAATACACCCGGTGGTATTTGGGATTTTGTGAGCTGTACCAACTGCATGGACACTTCTAACAATACATTTTCTCCATCTGCGGTTGGTACAGGTATTCACGAGCTACACTACAGTTCAGGAGGCGTTTGTGGCACAGTAGATACTTTCTTTATCAATATTGTTAGTCCAAATGCGGGCGCCCCTGGTTTGTTAGAACTGTGTGAGAATGACCTTGGAGCTGATCCGTTTACTTTACTAAACGGTACTCCGGATACCGGTGGTGTGTGGATAGATCCCAATGGACAACCATGGACGGATAATCTTCTTGATCCTGCTGTATCACTTCAGGGGCAGTACACTTATATTGTAGGTCTTGCAGGGTGTGCAGACTCTGTCGAATTAGATTTTATTGTTAATCCATTGCCATTGGTTGACGCTGGAAATGATACGGTGGTGAATGCTGGTTCACCAGTACAATTTAATGCCAGTTCAGATGGGATTAACCTGGTATGGGCACCAGCAGGGAATTTATCGTGTGACGATTGTCTGGATCCACTGCTCAACGCAATTCAAACACAGCACTATGTGCTCACGGCTACTAACCAGTTTGGTTGTGTTAATAATGATACCATTTTAGTGAGTGTAGAGGATTTGAGTTCCGTTTTCATTCCAAATGGATTTACGCCTAATGGAGATGGCCTTAATGATGAATTAGTGCCAATTGTGACGTCCATCGTTCAGATAGAGTTTTACATTTTTGACAGATGGGGAGAGATTGTATTTAGCACAGAAGATATTGGAGCTGGCTGGAATGGAAGATACAACGGCTTTGATGCCAAGGAAGATGTATACGTCTATAAATTCTTAGGTCTGACAGTCCAGGGTGACTGGATAGAAAAGCACGGACACATTACCTTAATCAAGTAGGTAGAATTAGCAACATAAAAAAAGCCGTCCCAATTCATCAGGACGGCTTTTTAATTTTGTTAAGAATGGGATTACATACCTCCCATACCTTTTAAATCTTCCATAGTACCTTCTTCGTAACCATCAGGAATTTTAAGGCTAAATCTATCAGCATCTGGCTTCTCTTTAGATACCTTAGTAGCTTCTATGAAAGTAGTCATAGCACCTTGTGGTGTTTCAGCTTCCATTTTAACACTCATCATGAAACCATTGATTCCGGCAGCAGTGTACTGAGACTTGAATTTGTCCGGAGAAATTTCATCTGTGTACCAGATCTCCATTTCTTGTACATTACCTTCCTCATCTTCCATTTCAACAATGGCCAGTTTACACTGGTAACCAGCAATCTCTTTGGTCTTATCTGAAAGAGTAATTTCCGGCACATCTTCCTCACCAGTTTCATCTTTCTTATCTTCTTCTCCTATCTTAATGGCTTTTTTCATACCCATCATAGGAACTTCCAATAGCATCAAAGATTCTTCTTTAGAACCGTCAACGATTACCACATTTTTGGACATACCGCCCATGTCTGTTGTCGTTCTGCTGTTGGCTCCATCAAATTCAATGGTCATGGTACTGTTCCCCATCATGGCTAAAGCCATTGCCATCTGTTCATCGTCAGATTCCAGTTTAAATGAATATTCAACTTTACCAGAAGTAAGTTGCGCTGAAGTGCTCAATGCCATTAGCATCACTCCAACAAATAGTATTGATTTAAATATTGATTTCATCTTTTTTAGTTTGTTTCGCGACCCAATCTACAATGATTGGACCAAAATTTAGCATTCCTTATGATTTTTTAACATCTGAGTTTAAAGATCAAACTTAATACCCTGAGCCAATGGCAAGTTCGTACCATAGTTCGTTGTATTAGTTTGTCTTCTCATGTAAATTTTCCATGCATCAGATCCTGATTCTCTTCCGCCTCCGGTTTCCTTTTCTCCACCGAATGCTCCTCCGATTTCAGCACCAGACGTTCCAATATTCACGTTGGCAATTCCACAATCAGATCCCCAGTGAGATAAGAAAGCTTCCGATTCGCGGATATTGTTGGTCATAATAGCAGAAGATAAACCTTGAGGTACATTGTTCTGAATAGCAATGGCATTTTCCACATCTCCTGAGTATTTCATCAAGTATAAGATTGGTGCAAATGTTTCATGCTGTACAATGGCGTATTCGTTGTTGGCTTCAGCAATGGCTGGTTTTACATAACAACCACTTTCATAACCTTCTCCTTCCAGTACACCACCTGGTACAATCACTTTTCCGCCTTCTTCCTCAACACGCTTTAAAGCCTCATTGTAAGCATTAACAGCATCCTGGTCGATAAGTGGACCAACGTGGTTGTTCTCATCCAATGGATTTCCAATTTTCAACTGGCCATAAGCATTTACCAAAGCGTCTTTTACCTTGTCATAAATCTCTTCGTGAATGATCAATCTTCTGGTAGACGTACATCTTTGTCCACAAGTTCCAACCGCACCAAACACAGCTCCCGGAACGACCATTTTCAAATCAGCACTTGGCGTTACGATAATGGCATTGTTTCCACCAAGCTCTAACAATGATTTTCCTAATCTTGCTCCAACTGCAGCACCTACACTTTTACCCATTCTGGTAGAACCTGTTGCAGATACCAAAGGAACGCGCTTGTCGTTAGACATTAATTTTCCAATCTCTGCGTCACCAATTACAACACATGACACACCTTCAGGTACATCATTTTCAGCAAATACTTTAGCAGTGATGTTTTGACATGCAATAGCCGTTAATGGAGTCTTTTCAGATGGTTTCCAGATACAAACGTCTCCGCAAATCCAGGCCAAAGCCGTATTCCAGTTCCAAACTGCAACCGGGAAGTTGAAAGCAGAAATGATTCCAACAATTCCAAGTGGATGATACTGCTCATACATTCTGTGGTTTGGTCTTTCCGAGTGCATGGTTAAACCATGTAATTGTCTTGAAAGTCCAACAGCAAAATCGCATATGTCGATCATTTCCTGAACTTCACCTAAACCTTCCTGGTAAGATTTTCCCATTTCATAAGAAACCAACTTACCAAGCGCTTCTTTTTGCTCTCTCAATGCCTCAGCCAACTGTCTAACCACTTCACCTCTTTTAGGTGCAGGCCATTTTCTCCACTCTTTAAAAGCATCTGTGGCCTTCATAACACAAGCCTCATATTCTGCTTCTGTCGCAGAGTTAACGCTTCCAATTAATCCGCCGTCTACAGGAGAAATTGAGTCAATTTTTTCACCTCTGGTAGCGAACCAGTGAGATCCCGTTGAGCTACCGCTGTTTATGTCTTTAATTCCAAGTTGGTTAAGCACTTGAGAAATACCAAAGTCTGTTTGAACTACTTCCATCATCAATAATTTTGAGCTACAAATTTAGCACTAAATAAATCCTAATTCAAACCAAATTGGAAGAAGGATCGAGAACTTGAGATTTTATGCCTCCGATTTCTGCTTTTTGAGTAAGTTTGTGACGTCATGACTGTAAAAGAAATTAAAGCACCAGTTCGCGAAGAAATGGAGACTTTTGAATGGAAATTCAAAGAGTCTATGAGCAGTCAGAAACCTTTGCTTGACAAAATTACACACTATATTATTAAACGAAAGGGGAAGCAAATGCGACCTCTTTTTGTGTTTTTGAGTGCCAAGGTCTTCGGAGAAGTTAAAGAATCTACCTACACAGCAGCTTCATTAATTGAATTGTTGCATACGGCCACTTTGGTGCATGATGATGTGGTAGATGATTCGTTTGAGAGACGTGGGTTCTTCTCCATCAATGCCATTTGGCGAAATAAAATTGCCGTTTTGGTAGGCGACTACCTGTTGAGTAAAGGCTTGATCATGTCGGTTGATAAAGGGGAGTTCGAATTGCTTAAGATCATCTCAAATGCCGTCAAAGAAATGAGTGAAGGAGAATTACTTCAAATTCAAAAGGCCAGAAAACTGGATATTACCGAGGATATTTATTTTGAAGTGATCAGACAAAAAACAGCTTCTTTATTGGCCGCCTGTTGTGCCTGTGGAACTCATTCAACTTCAGATAATCCGGAAGACGCTAAGAAGATGTTGGATTTTGGAGAGAAAGTCGGCATTGCTTTTCAAATTAAGGATGATTTATTTGATTACGGTTCGGGACAGAATATTGGAAAACCAACCGGAATCGATATCAAGGAGCGAAAGATGACTTTGCCTCTGATTTATACCTTGAATAATGTAGATAAATCAACCAGAAAGAAATTGATCAGAACGGTGAAGAAGCATAACGAGGATACCAAAAAAGTAAACGAGCTCATTCAAATTGTTATAGAGACCGGTGGAATTGATTATGCCACAAAGCGAATGAATGAGTACCGCGATGATGCTTTGGAAATTTTGTCTGGTTTCCCGCAAAATGAGGCCACCAAATCGCTGGAAGGCCTGGTGAAATATACTACAGAAAGAATAAAATGATGAAATACTTTCCATTTTTTTTACTTGTTTTTACACTGCTGTCCTGTAATGAAGAAGCTGATTCCGGTACTAAGAAATCAGAGCAAAAAACTTCTGGTAAGGATGGGAGCAATGTCCATGAAATGAGTTATGCTGTGGACGATACGATTAAAATGAAATCAGTCGAAAACCATGCAAATGTTCAGGATGGTCCTTTTGAGCTGTTGTATCCAAACTCTGTTATAAAGGCAAAAGGAAATCTGAAAGACGGCAAGAAAACAGGCCTGTGGGAGAGTTTCTATGAGGACGGTACCAGATGGAGCTCAACTTACTATACAGATGGTGTGCCCAATGGCTATTCAATTACCTATTTCAAGAACGGAACAGTTCAATACAAAGGAGAATATAAGGAGGGAAAGCGCGTAGGACACTGGGAGTTTTATCTTGAAGACGGAACTCTTGAAAAATCTTTGGATTACTGATGAAGGCGTGGACCATAGTTAATAAGGGAAATGCGGCGAATGCATTTGAATTAAGAGAATATCCAAGTCCGCAAGCGAAGGAAGGTGAAATTATCATTGAGGTAGAAGGCTTTGGCTTGAACTATGCCGACATTATGGCCAGAAACGGTTTGTACCGTGAAGCGCCTCCAAGACCTTTCGTACCAGGCTATGAAGTTGTAGGAAAAGTAACTGTTGGTCCGGCTCATTTGAAAGGGAAACGTGTGTTGGCCTTTACGCGATTTTCAGGTTATTCTCAGGAAGTCGCGACTCCGGAAAATGCAGCTGTTGTTATTGATGAATCTGTTGAATTAGGAAAGGCACTTGCATTGGGAACACAGTATGTCACAGCTTATCATGCGGCTTGTGAAAAGGCGCGTTTGTTTGAAGGCGATCGTGTACTGATTCATGCGGCAGCTGGTGGAGTAGGGGTGGCCCTAACTCAGTTTGCAAAAGCGAAGGGCTGTACAGTATTTGGGACTTCCAGTCAGGCAAGAAAACTGGAATTTATAGGTGAAAATGGTGTGGACCACCCGATTAATTACCGGACCTCAGACTATGAGGAGGAAGTCAGGAAAATTCTTGGCAACGAAAGATTGGATGTGGCCTTTAATTCCATAGCGGGTTCAACGTTTAAGAAAGACAGAAGGTTGGTTGGGTCTACCGGAATTCAGGTTTTATATGGAGGAGCAGAACGTTCCGGAAAATCTTTTGGCATATTCTCAACTCTGAATTTTGTGAGAAAAATGGGAATGGTAATTCCAATCGGACTCATGATGAAATCTAAGGGCATCATTGGTGTGAACATGTTAAAAGTGGCCGATAACAGACCTGACGTTTTGAAGAGATGTATGTCCGGGGTTATTGAGGCTTACGAGAATGGCATTATAGACCCGGTGGTAGATAGTGTATTCGACAGTGATCAAATTGTGGCAGCTCACGAAAAATTAGAGGGACGACAATCGATTGGGAAAATTGGCGTTAGATGGTAGTGCTGGATTATTTGAAACCATATTTCGTTCCGGAGAATGACCTTAGCAAGGAAGAAAAACTCAATTTCTACGGCTACAGACTGTCTACCTTGATTCTGGCTCTGGGCTCAGCATTCTATTTATTACTTTTCTATAAAATAGCCATCTTGCGAATGCATTATCCATTTGATTTGGAATGGATGGAAGGTGGTGCTGTAGATCATGTTATTAGGGTGATGGAAGGCAAACCTCTGTATATCGAGCCTTCGCCCGATTTTGTGCCTTACATATACACGCCACTGAGCTATTATCTGGGGGCAATATTCTCTTTCATTTTCGGAGAAGGCTATCTGCCTTTGAGAATCCTGTCAATTCTATCCATCACCGGATGTTTTGCCATGTTAAGCTTATTTACTTACAAGTCTACAAAAGATCTCATTCTGTCATTGATTCCTCCCGGACTCTTTGCTGCCACCTATGTGCTCTGTAATAATTGGTTCGATATTGGTCGTGTGGATTCGCTCTTTCTGTTCTTATTGTTGTTATCCGCATACATTCTGCACAACGGTAAAACAGCAAAGAAATATTGGATTTCGGCCATTGTGCTCTACCTGGCTTTCATGACTAAGCAGTCTGCTCTAATTGTATTTCCGTTTTTTGCAGTAGTAGCTTTCAGAGATCATTGGAAATCGGGACTGGTATTTGCCGGAACCTGGTTGGTTACTGTTTTTGCCTCCATTTTAATTTACAACGGACTGAGTGATGGTTGGTTTTCATACTACATATTTAAAGTAGGGTCGGGACATGAGATACTGGATAACATGTATCGTGATTTTTGGGAATTGGATCTCTATTCGGTATATCAGTGGCCTTTCGTCTTCGCTTTGATATTTGCGCTGGCCATGATGGTAAAAATGTTTTCCAAAGAGAACCTCATTTATCTGGCCATGGCAGGAGGTTTTGTAGGGATGAGTTATTTCGGGAGATTACATTCCGGAGGAGATACCAATGTGATTATGCCAGCCTATGCCATCATCGCACTGTTGAGCATCTTAGGTATGTGGAGATTGATCAACACAAGTTGGGTGAAAGGAAAGTGGTTAGCTGTTACGGTACCTCTCATATTCACACTACTCATTACGCAACAATTCAGGGAAATGAGATTCTATTCGGCCAATCTTTTGCCAAATGATAAGGATGTGGCCGCAGGTAATGACATACTCAAAATTATTAAAGAAGCAGACGGTCCTGTGATGGTTTCATCTCATGGTTACTGGCAGCGTATGGTAGGGAAGGAGACCAATGCGCATTTCATGGCTAGTTATGATTTGCTAAGGAGTGATGCCGATCATCCTGCGGTTCAAATTATAAGCGATAGTACCATTGCGCGCATTGAAAATCAATACTACCACACAATTATTCAGGACAACGATTATTTTGTGGGTCAGGTAAAACAGCATTACGATTTGGTAATGGAAATACAGTACGAAGGGGAGACCTTTATTCCGGAGTCGGGAGCTAAACTCAGGCCATTAAAAGTATATGTAAGAAAACCCCGATAGGATTATAGATTGGTTTGTGTTGTCACTAAAATTATATGGCGAAAGAAATTCCGGTACCAATTATCTGGAACAACTTCTAATAACTAACCTGAACGCGCATGTCTTGAAGTTTTCACCAAATCGTGTTCAACTATTGGCGTTGAAAACGATAAAATATGATTCTGTTCAAGACTTGATACATTATGCTAATCGCAAAAAGCATTTGGGGTGGAAGCATGGTTGTCCGCGTATTGCAGAGATTAATCGGTATACGCATCCGCTTATGATAGTTACCATTACCAAAAATCCTTACAGCTTTTTATTGTCGCTTCATAAGTTTCCATATCATTATAAAGGAGAAGCAAATCCGGATTTTTTTACATTCATTAAACAGTCATGGGGACTCCGAAAACGGGATAATATTTCAGCTAAAAATGTTCAAACTCCTATACATCTGTGGAATCTTAAAAATAAATCATACTTCAATCTTGGCAAGCATGTGCAGACAAAGGTTATAAATCTTACTTATGAAGCACTGCTTTTGTCTCCTGAAAATGTTATTAATGAGATAGTGCTTAAATACCCGGAATTAAAAAAATCTGATGTGTTTAATAATGTGCTTAATTCTACTAAGTCGTCCGAAAAAACATTTGATTCTTATAAGGATTATTACCTCAATGAACATTGGAAAGATGAATTATCCTCTGAACATATTCACTTTATCAACTCTCATTTGGATCGTGAGGTAGTAGAAAGTTTTGGATACGCCATACTTGAGTGAAGTTGGAGCTTATAAATTTGTCTCCGATTTCAATAAACTTCCGCCCCACTCAATTAAAACAAACCCCTCTCGGTTAATTGGAGTCAGTTCTTGCTCTATTAAATGTTTAGGTTCTTTAAGCGGTTTTACCAGCATAAAAACACGTCTGCTTACATCCGGAGCTGGACTCACTTCAATTGGCATTACCTCATTGTATTCATCATCCATCTTAAAGTAGATCTGGGCGTATTGCAAAGCACCTATTCTTGGCCCCCAAAAACTCACAAAATCGTTGGACTCTCTGTTGTTAAAACCGAGTTTTTGTGCAGATTCTTCCAGGAATTGAACCGCATCTTTTCCGGCAATGCAAAAACCTTGTGTCTCATCAAAATCAGTTTGTGCTTGTTGGTTTTTGTTAGCTTCCCAAAACAAATAATCGAACTGCTGATTGCCTTTTGAAATGATGTTATCCTCAACAGTCACTTGCCACTCATTGGTATACTTTGGGTGAGTGAAAATTAAATGATCAGGATTTTCAAGAGAGATATTGACATCAATTTTTTCCGGAGAGTACAAATAAATGGCTGGCTTTAGAAGAACTTCTGTTGCTTCCAATTTGATTTCAACCACATAGGTGATGTCTTTTTTGATCTTGACTTCCATCTGTTCAGGGGGATATCCAATCTGAACAACCTTTAACTGATACTTGCCTTTTTCCAAACTATGAAAACGAAATTCTCCATATTCGTCTGTTCTGTTAGCAATAGAATCATTCAAATGAACGGTTGCGAAAACAACAGGTTCTCCGGTTTCATCAACAACGGAACCTTTAATAGCGGCATGTTGTCCAAAACTAACAGAGCATAACATGCCAATTAATACAGCGAAGATTACTTTCATAAGTATAAGATGCAATTAAAAGGAAGAATCCACACTAAAAACTGAACTCTTTCTTAAAATTACGTAATTCTGAAGGTAAATCCCTAACCAACCTGTCAGAAAGTTGATTGATGATTTGATTTGGCTTGACCTTCAATTCTCGCAAATTCATGTGCTGGTTCACGAAAATCATTTCCAGATCCGGATAAATCTCCATAAGACACTCTGCAATATCGTTGATGCGCAAAACTTTATCTACCAGGTCGTACCTTCCGGGCTTCAGTGTGTTCTCGGTTAATCTGCTTAGGATTGTGGAGACGTCATCAATATGGATGAAAGATCTGTGTTGTTCACCAGAACCATTAATGCTGATCCTGTTATGGAAATTCGCGTCAAACATGAAACGGTTAATCACCGCATCAAAACGCATGCTTTTACTGTAACCGTAAACATTGCCACATCTTAAAATATAGGTAGGCAGTTTCTTGAAAAGTCTGTTCACATGTTCTTCTCCTCGCATTTTCGAGATGCCGTAAAATGTTCTTGGATTGATTGGACTGTCTACATCCATTACCTCCTTAGTAGCTCCATACACAGAGATACTACTCATGTAGATGAATTTTTTTACGTCAGATTCTTCAATGGCATATACCAACTCAGCTGTACCCCAATGGTTGACTTGTTCAAAGAAATGTGGATTTTGATCAGAGAAAGGTGTGCTTACCTTGGCTGCCAGATGATAGACAATGTCAATTCCCTTCAACTCCGCTTTTAACAGACGTGTATCTAAAAGATCGCCTTTAATGAATTTAATCTTTTCTCCTAGTTTGGTCTGACCGATGAACAGGTTGTAGTTTGCCCGACTCAGGTTATCGATGACCACAATTTCGGAGATATCATCACGCTTAGCCAATGCATAGCATAATTCCGTCCCAATATATCCAGCTCCTCCTGTAATTAATACTCTCATGACTTCTTGCCTATTTTTTCATGCCATTTAAGAAACTGACTCATGTCCTTATCATGACTTCTTACCCACGTTTCCAAAATGGTAAATTCAAAATCTTTACGTCTGATGTTAATGTGCTTTACTTTCCCACCCTTTAAGGTCGTTGGTTTGGTATCCAATCCAAATTGTCCAAGTTTACCTTCAACAAGAGTGGCTTGAGTACTGCGATTCACAATTGTCAATTCGTTGTCCTGAATGATGATTTGGTGTTCAGTTCCAAGAACCCTTTGAAGAATATTGTCACTAACACTATAAATTGCAAAAGCCACCACAATACCACCAACGATATAAACCCACGCGCCGGATTCAGCTTTGTCGTACATATAAACTGTGGCAATAATTACTGTTGCCATTAGAATCACCTGAACGATGGTAGCCACAAATGCACTTTTCATCGATTTAGGTTTGAAGTATGTGAATCTCATGTTTTTCATTTCACCAAATCTGTGTGTAATCCGCATTCGGATTTGTTAAGTCCAAACCACCTGCCACCTCTGTCGTTAGAAAGATCAAGTTTGCGAGTACAGGGTTCACAGCCAATGCTCAAATAGCCCTGATCTTCCAAAGGGTGTCTTGGTAGTTTATATGTGTCTATATAATCGTAAATCATTTTACCGGTCCAGTCTAAAACCGGATGAAACCGTTGTGTGTTAAAAGGAGCATCCTGAAATGCCTTCATATTTCTTCTATTGGCATTTTGATCTGCTCTAATGCCATTAATCCACACGTCATGTGATTGAAGGACGGGTTCCAATGCCTGGGTCTTATTAATGAAACAACAACGATCCGGATCTGAAGTAAAGTAGAATTGTCCGTTACTGTCTTTTTGCTGATTTCTTGGAACTAATGACGATACATTGATAGATGATAGGCCAAGTAAATCAAGAACTTCATCCTTAAAACTTACGGTTTCCGGAAAATGAAAACCCGTGTTGATGAATGCTACCGGAATGGTTTTATCAATCCTGCTGATGATGTGAAGCAGGGGAATGCTGTGTGTTTGAAAAGATGAACCCACAAACAACTTTTTGCCGTCACGCTTCAATTGTTCTATTGTAGATTGGATGTCGTCAAATAGCATGGCGCCAAAAGTAGCTAATGTTTACTATATAGAGGTTATGATCCTATGTCAATCAGTCTATTAATACTTTCTTCAAGACAAATTAAGGTCTCCGTGCCCTGTATTCCGGGTATGGTTTGGATTTTATGGTTGAGGACATCATACAGGTGCTTGGTATTTTTACAATAGATCTTTACAAATACACCATATTTTCCTGTTGTATAGTAAGCTTCAGCCACTTCCGGAACCTGCTTTAAGTCGTCTACCACATGTTCGTAATCGAAACCATGTTCCAGGTGAACACCAAGATAAGCCGATAAGTCATACCCCAATTTGTGCAAATCGATTTGAAGAACCGTTTTCTGAGCAATGCCCATCTCTTCCATTTTTTTCATTCTAACATGAATTGTTCCGGCAGAAACGAGTAGTTTTTTTGCAATTTCTGTGTAAGGTGTGCGACCATCTCTGGTAAGAATTGACAAAATCTGTCTGTCAAGATTGTCAATTTCATAATCTTTAGTATACTTTTCTATCATTTCATGTCATTTTATTGGTTAAAACATTGAAATATTATCATATTCGTAAAAATAAAATAAATATAGTAACAAATTCGCAATTATCGCGTAAGATTACATATATTTGTCAAGTAAAAAGTTCTAAAGTTCATTAAGTAGTTGTTATGTGGGATCTATGGCACAGATGCTAACCGACTTGCAAGGAAGGTAAAATTCTGGGAAGGTTCGATTCCTTCTCCCACAGCTAATTCTAAAGCAGCAGTAGAGAGTAAGTAAGAAAGTCCTGGTTCAGTTTCGGAATCAGGATTTTTTTTGCTTTAAATTAACACACAGCCCGTCATAAGTATTTGTTTTTCCAAAATTTTGAGAGTCCCTGTTTCCTAATTTCATTTTGATATTATGCGGATACTTGTCAAAATACTTGTGTGGACTTTCTCTATCCTGTTGGGATTGATTACATTATTGGTAGGTATCTTTCATTTTTATGAAGATGATATCGAACAATATGCAGTCGACCAATTGAATGCTCGTCTTAAAGCACCAGTTGTTATCAAAAAGATTGATATCAGTATTTGGAAGAATTTTCCGGAAGCTACAATCGAGTTTCATTCAGTTTATGTTCCCGGTGCCAACGGAGCAGAAAAGAAATCTGATACCTTGTTTTACGCCAAGCGCTTCTCAATGAGTTTTGATATTTGGGATGCTTTGGATGAAGACTATACCGTAAAAAGTATGTATGCTGTCGACGGTGTTATCAATATTGTGGAAGATGAAAATGGCAATGGGAATTATGACATCTTCAAACCGCAACCAGAAAGTGGAGACAGTGATGACGGTGGTGTGGAATTCCAATTGTCTCAGGTCGATCTTGAGAAGTTCAGGGTTCGTTACCAAAACTTAAGATCAAAACAAGATTATCAGTTTAAAATTGACAGAGCGAATCTCGATGGAGCTTTCTATGAAGACGATTATGACATTGCCGCCAATAGTGATTTCAAGGTTCTTAATTTTTGGAATAAAAATGTGAATCTGATCAAGAACAAACAATGCAAGATCAACACAAGAATTGGTGTACACAATGGAGATACAAGTACATATGCACTTGATAAAACAGAGCTTAGGGTGGAGGATATGAACTTTCTGGTTGAAGGCATGGTGACCTCCGACACGAATACCCATCTGGACTTGAATATAGAAGGTGATCGAATTGATTTGGCTTCAATGTTAACCAGCTTCTCCAAATCACTTACCAACTCATTCTCATCCTATTCATCAACCGGAATTGTAGATTTTCAGGCAGGGATAAAAGGCTATGTCGACAATGGAATGAAGCCCCATGTGAACGCTGAGTTTGCTTATGAAAATGGCAGTATTACTGAACCGGGTAGTCAAATTACTCTCAAGGATGCCAACATGAAGGGGCGGTACTCTAATGCCAATGCCAATGGCCTGGATGAACTTGAAATTGATGAATTTACAGCCGTGTTGCCAGACGGAAAGCTCAATGCTCAGTTTAAGATTGAAGATTTCCTTAATCCACTTGTAGAAGGGAAAATCAAAGGGGATTTAAACCTTTCAACACTTCAAACTTTTCTGAAACTTGAATCTGTTGACAGAATTACAGGGCATTTGTATTTAGATGCCAAACTCAAAACCCGCATTACCGCTCCTGATAATTTTGAAACACGAAATATTAAAATTTATCATTCCAGCGGATTGGTGGAAACCAAGGGTGTGAATCTCCGTCTCCGCGATTCAGACCTCAGAATTCAGGATTTAAACGGTGCCATTGTACTTAACGGTTATGATGCCGCCATTAAAGAACTTTATGCCAATATTGGAAGCTCAGATTTTTCGTTTGATGGCGCCTTCAAAAACCTGTTGCCTTACATCTTGTTCGATAAAGAAAAACTCAAAATTATCGCAAATGTAGATTCCAAAATGATTCATTTGGAGGATTTGGTTGGGACCGGAGAAAGCAATGAAGTGTATAGTTCAACTTCATCTCCAGGGTTTGCCTTGCCTTCAGATATCGATCTCAATCTTAAACTCGATTTAAGTGAGGTGAACTATGGCGCCCTGCACTCGAAAGAGGTGAGTGGTAAGCTCATTCTCATCGATCAGGTATTGCACGCCAAGGACCTTAGTCTGAAGACAGCTGGCGGAAAACTCAGTGGAAGATTGAGAATCGACGGGTCAGCCGGTAATTTCAATATAACCAGTAAAGCCAGAGTCGCCGGAATGGAGGTAGATCAGCTATTTAATCAGTTCGAAAACTTTGGTCAGGACATGATTTTACCAGAGAACATCAAAGGTCGAATCACGGCAGATGTTGACTTTAGTTGTCAGGCAGATGGAAGCCTAAACATTCTTCAGGAGAGTATTGTGGCTCAGGCCGACATTAAATTGACCAACGGTGAGCTGAATGACCTGGAGGCCATGAAAGAAATCACGGATTATATGCGCGACAACAGGGCGGCCAATTTCCTGTTTAAGAAACACATTGATGATATTGAAAGACGCTTACACAGTATTAAATTCAAAACACTGAGTAACCAAATCAGTATCAAAGATCAGGTGATCACAATTCCAAAAATGGAAATCGGTTCTTCAGCCATGAATATTCACCTCTCAGGAACTCATGGCTTTGATGACGCCATCGATTACCATTTGGACTTCAAGTTTAAGGACCTTAAGGCCGCTAAAGACGAAACTGAATTTGGTCATGTAGTGGATGATGGAACAGGTTTAACTATATTTATGAGAATGTACGGTACGGTTGACGATCCGCATTTTGAACTGGATAAGACCTCTATGAAAGCCAAGCGAAAGGAGATCATTCAGGAAGAGAAGCAGCAAACAAAAGCCATTCTTCAGGAAAGTTTAGGTTTGTTCAAGAAAGACACAACCCTAAAGATCAAAGAACGTAAGAAAGAAGAGGTTGAGTTTATTCTGTACGAAGGTGAATTGGAAGAGGAAAATGAACCGGAATTAAACCCGGTAAAAGATAAACGCAAACGTAAGAAGAGCAATAAAAACCGTGCAGGGAAGTTATTTGATAAACTCCTGAAAGATAAAGAGGAAGAAGACAAGCCTCAGGTCGAAATGGAAATTGAAGACGATAATTGATGAATCTCTACTCGAAAAAGCAACGCTGGAAAATTGTACTGGTTATTGTGGCCGCAGTCATTGTGGGTGTTTCGTTGATGATTACAGGTAATATCGTAAACAAGATCAAGCAAGACGAGAAGGGAGATGTGAAGGAATGGTCGCGAAACGTCAGAAATAATGTTCAAACGATCAATGCAAGTGACTCTTTGCTGCTTCAGAATAAAATAGCCAACGATTTATTGATCAGAAACAGTGAACTTCTCATTAAAAGTGAGGTTGCAGACGTCCAGGAATGGGCAGATGCCATGCACGAACTGAGTAACGAGTACAATGACTATTCTTTCTTCATTAAAAAAATTCAGAGCAACGATAAAATTCCACTCATAGTACTTAACCACAAGGGAGAGCCAAGTGAATGGCGAAATCTGAGTTTTGACGAATCGGTTTTTTCAAGTTACGGAGATGAGAAAGTTCAGGACAGTCTCTTCAAGGATTCTCTAACGCATTTAGCGGATGAGTGGGGTAAAACAAGGACACCCATCGAATTGGATTACATCCTCAATCAAAAGTTTAGAGTGTATTACACCAACTCAAGAGCCATTGCTCAGTTGAATGAAGCCATTGCAGAGTTTGAACAGAAAAGTGAAGAATATAAGAACCGGAGTCTCGCCCTACTCAACGAATTTAATACCAGTCTGGAAAAGTCTATCAAGTTATTTCCTATGGTCTACGTTGATGCGGTAAGCAATGAAGTTATCAGCACCAATTTGGAAGATGAGGTTAAGAACGATCCTAAAAAACTGAAGGCTGCTATTGAAGAAATGAAATCCGAGCATGAAGCCATTCCGGTGGAAATTGCAGGAGAAGTCAAAGGCTATATTTATTATCAGAATTCTGAATTGGTGAAGCAATTGAGCTACTACCCTTACATTCAGTTTGGCATTATTGGTTTATTCTTATTGGTGAGTTATTTTCTGTTCAGCACTTTTAGAAAGGCCGAGCAAAATCAGGTTTGGGTGGGGATGGCTAAAGAAACTGCACACCAACTGGGAACACCCATATCATCTTTAATGGCCTGGACAGAATTACTAAAGTCGCAAGGCGTAGATGAATCAGTCATTGTCGAAATCAATAAAGATTTGAATAGGCTGGAAACTGTGACAGATCGTTTCTCTAAGATCGGTTCAGGAGGCGAGTTAAGTTCTCAGTCTGTTGGACCTGTTGTTGAAAGGGTTTACACCTATCTTGAAAAGCGCGTATCAAAGAAAATGACCATCACCCGGGATTGTGATAATGGAATCGTGGCTGATATTAATGAACCTTTGCTCGAATGGGTGATCGAAAATTTGAGCAAGAACGGCATAGACGCCATGGAGGGAGAAGGCTCCTTACATGCACAATTAAGTGAAGAAGGTGATTGGGTGCATCTTGATATTTCGGATACCGGAAAGGGGATTCCGGGGGCACAGTTTAAAACCGTATTCGAGCCTGGATTTACCACAAAACAAAGAGGTTGGGGACTAGGTTTGTCTCTGGTAAAAAGAATTGTTGAGGAATACCATCATGGAAAAGTCTTTGTTCTAAAATCAGAATTGAATAAAGGCACTACCTTTAGAGTGAGTTTGAAGCGCTCTAAATAATGGCAGGTATTTACATTCATATTCCCTTTTGCAAGCAAGCATGTCATTACTGCGATTTTCATTTTTCCACTTCCCAAAAACTATATGACAAGGTTCTTGAGGCTTTAATAGTTGAAATTGAGTCCCGAAAAAAAGAACTGACAGATGAAGTCTCTACCATTTATTTTGGTGGCGGGACACCCAGTATTTTGAAGGTTCGGGATTTGGAAAGAATCATTCAAACGGTTCGGACACATTACAATTGTGCACCTCATATGGAGTTAACGCTTGAGTGTAATCCGGATGATGTTAATGAACAGGTGCTCCGAGATTGGCTGCGGGTAGGCGTGAATCGATTGAGCTTGGGAATTCAGTCTTTTGATGATGAGGTGCTCGCATGGATGAACCGTGCGCATGATGCGCGATTAAGTGTGGAGGCTTTTGAATTGGCCAGAAGTGTTGGGTTCGACAATATTTCCTGTGATTTGATCTACGGAATTCCCAATAAAGATGAGTCGTACTGGAAAACTCAATTAAGCAAAATGCTGGCACTTAAGCCAGAGCATTTATCTTGCTATTGCCTCACCGTAGAACCCAAAACAG
Organism: Parvicellaceae bacterium; assembly: GCA_965230535.1. Classification (GTDB taxonomy): domain Bacteria; phylum Bacteroidota; class Bacteroidia; order Flavobacteriales_D; family JAUILH01; genus JAUILH01. Next base: position 634,031 of record OZ246009.1, read on the forward strand.
TGTTGGATCATCAACTTAAAAAAGGTCAGTTTTCTTTGCCCGATCAGGAGCGTACTGGAGACGAATTTTTGGTGATGAGAGATCTGCTTAAGCAGTCGGGATACCAACAATATGAAGTGTCTAATTTCTCCTTGCCGGGTAAGGAGTCTAAACACAATTCGTCTTACTGGAAAAGTCATATGTATTTGGGATTTGGACCTTCGGCTCACTCTTTTAATGGTAAGCAAAGACGATGGAATATGGCCAACAATGCACGTTACGTCAATGCCATTGAATCGGGAGAAGCTTATTGGGAACTGGAAACTTTGTCTTTAAACGAACAATACAACGAATATGTGATGACCGGCCTGAGAACAATCTGGGGAGTTGATCTCAATCGAGTAGCTGCTTTTGGCGCGAACTATCTCGCACACCTTGAAAAAGAACTGACCGCTTACACGGCTTATTTTTCCCGAACTCAGGACAACATTATTCAATTAAATGAAGCAGGTTTGCTCATAGCAGATAAGGTGGCTTCTGATCTTTTTATTGTAGATTAGTCACGTGAAAGTGACAGTTGAAAACAACGGAAAACGATATATATGTGACCCGGATCATCCTCATGATTTATCCATTCATGTAAATGGGAAAGATGGTCCCCTTGCCTGGTATGTAGATCCTATTGAAGTATCTCCTGTACGAGCAGGTGATTATGTGGGTGCCATCAAGGAAGGTTCTCCTGTTAACTTTATGAATGTGAGTTTTAATCCGCACGGAAATGGTACACATACTGAGAGTTTGGATCATATTGCGGATAACGGTTTGTCGGTTTGCGACATAGTTCCCAGTCGGTTTTTGTTTGTTGAGCTGATCACTGTCCAGCCAACTAATGTTCAACAAAAAACGGAATTGTCTGAAGAAGGGGATACCATCATTATGCCTGAAGACTTGAATTGTCATTTTTCAGGAGAAACGGAAGCCTTAATTGTGAGAACGCTTCCCAACTCCATTGACAAAAAGAATCGAGTATATTCAGGTACCAATCCGTGTTACTTCCATCCGGAAACCATTCAAAAAATCGTTGACTCAGGCGTAGATCATTTGCTGATAGACCTACCTTCGGTAGATCGAGAGGATGATGGCGGCAAAGTACTGTCTCACCATTGTTTTTGGGACTATCCAAACAATCCACAACAACACAGAACCATTACAGAAATGGTATTTGCTGACAATTCAATTGAAGACGGTTTGTATCTGCTCAATCTTCAGGTAGCACCTTTTAAAATGGATGCGTCTCCTTCCAGACCAATTATTTTTCCATTACAGGAAATCTAGTCATTTTAAAATCTTGTAATCCTTATCTTGCGGGCATGAATAATCAAGCTCCATTGACCATTTTGTTATTGAGACACTGGAAATTTCTGGCAATTTGTGCCATCGTAAGTGTCCTGGCAGGGTATGGCATCACTAAGACCATCCCAAAAGAATATTTGTCTTATGCAGAGGTGTATGCCAATGTTTCCAACTCGATAGATGACGCCACAGATAAGCCTGAATTTGGATATGAAGTGCATGCCGACAGACTGATCCAGTTATTCGAATCTCAGGATATAAAGGATTCGGTCATTGAGAAATTCTCCATGTATGAGTATTATGGCATTGATAAGACCGACGAGGGGCAAGCGGGAGAAGTGTATTTGAAGTTGGATGAAGACCTGACTTTTACAAGAAATCCGAAAATGGCGATCATCATTTCTGCGCAGACAAGAGATCCGGAATTGTCGGCAAATATGGTTAATTACGTGATTGGGGTTGTAGATAGAAAACAACAACGGATTCTAAAACGACATGCCATGAAAGCATTCGATTTTTATTCGGCAGAATATGCTTCACAGAAACATGTGGTGGATTCATTAATGCAGAGGATTTACGACATTCAAATCGACAGTTCTTTGAATGATCCACTCATCAGTGCCAGAAGAATTCGTTTGATGAATACGATCAAAGATCCGGAAAATCCAATGAGAAATCAGTTAGAATATTTGAGTTTGATGCCATTGACTCTTGAAGACGAAATGACGATCAATAATTATGTTTTTGAATTGGACCAACTCAATGAGTTAAGAACCAAGCTAACTACAGCTAAAAATAAGCTGAAGGCACCCTTGGCATCCATCAACGTGATTTCGAATGCGAAACCGGTTCATAAAAGCAATTATCCTTCAATGATTACCAATCTCATTCTGAGTTTGTCTATTGGTTTGGTAGCAGCTGTTTTGATTATTCTGTTACGCGCAAAAATTCAGGAAGTTAAGCAGCTTAAAAATTGACATTTCTTTGGCGAAATAGCTTGATTTTTATTCCCTTTCTGGTGTTGTTTGCACTGGGAGCTTACCTGATGTATTCTGGTGCCATGGATTTGGCGTATTTGTACAGAAACATTCTTTTGGGGGCTATTGGTATGCTCTTATTGTCTCGCAACTTGTCGTACGCCATTAATGGATTGATCTTATTTGCACCATTGTCCTTGTCTGTTGGAATGGAGAATTTAGGTTTGAAAATGAGTTTTCCAACCGAGTTTTTCACCCTCGTTTTGGTGATTCTCCTGGGGGTGAGGTTCGTGTATTATGAGAGGTTTTCTCTGGCAATTGTAAAGCATCCCCTGAGCATTATCTTGATTGTGGATTTGGTATGGACTCTCATTACTGCCACTACCAGTGAGATGACAGAGGTGTCTTTCAAAAGGTTTTTACTCAAGCTGGCTTTCATTACGATCTACTATTTTGCGGCTGCACACTGGATGAAAAAGAAGTCTAACCGCCCCTTACTCTTTGTCCTTTACGGAATTGGATTGTTGTATCCGATTTACCATACCTTTCAGTTTCATGCGGAATATGATTTTTCACAAAGTGTGAGTTTTGCCATTTGTCAGCCCTTTTTTAGTGACCATACAATCTATGGGGCTTGCCTGGGATTTGTTTTTCCGTTTTTTGTGTTGAAGAGCTTTTCCGGGCGTAAAATCAATTGGTGGTTTGTGTTGATGACCACAATTCTTTTGGTGGCAATTGTTTTTTCCTATTCGAGAGCCAGTTGGATAGCATGTTTACTCGCCTTGCTATTTGGGGTAGCCGTGCGAATGGGCATGAAAATACGTTTCCTCTTGTTAATGACAACTATCGTAACCACCACACTGGTCTACAATGTTGATAGGATTTTCTTTGAACTGAAGTCTCAGGAGGCAACAGAGAATGATGATAATCTGGCAGACCATTTGGGGTCTGTGACCAATTTAAATACGGATGCTTCCAATCTGGAGAGGATCAATAGGTGGAATGCTGCCTATAATATGTTTGCCGAGCGACCAGTAACCGGATTTGGTCCCGGAACTTATCAGTTTGTCTATGCATCCTATCAATCATTTGAATACCAGACAGCCATCAGTACCCATGATGGTGATAAGGGACACGCCCATTCCGAATTTTTTGGTGCCTTGTCGGAGATGGGCTTAATCGGCATGATCATCTATATTGTATTGATCTTTTCAGCGATTCATTACGGTATTCAGATCGTGGCCCGTTCAGAGTATAGTAATGTACTGGTGTGGGCAGCACTTCTCGGCTTGTTCTCCTATTTTATCCAATCCATGTTTAACGGATTTTTGGATTATGAAAAGATGGCTATTCTGGTGTACGGAGCGATGGCCATACTGTGTATAGAAGATCTGGAACAAAGAGGTTTGTTGAAAAGTAAGACGTGATTATTTGTGCTGTCTGGGTTTGTATTCCCCTTTTGCTTCCTTGAAACCAATGTAGTCGAATTCAAAATTCATCAACTTGTCAATTGAAATTTCCAGGGCAGAACATATACGGATAATGGTCAGAATCTGGGGGTTGGATTTCCCGTTTTCGATCACACTCAAATTAGATTTCTCCATACCAATTTCATAAGCCAAAGCAGCCTGGGTCAGGTTACGCTCTTTACGCGCTTCCTTAATCGCATTTCCCATTTTAACTAAAAACTCTTTGTCTGACATGTGAACTCTTTGTCACAAAGTCAGAATAAAGGCAGTATTATCGGGTATGTAAACGTATAACGGCAGTTGGCAGACTAAAAAATGATCTGATAAGCTATCACAGGTAACAAGCCCATTTGAGTGCTTTTTAGGATAGACTGAGTGTTGTCAGAATAGTATTCGTTCCACATATTGCCTCTGTTAGTCACGTTTTGAATGTCCACCTTAAGTACTCGGGTACTCTTGGCTTTGTTGGTTTTATAGCTGAAGAGGAAATCCAGTCTAAAGTAATCACTGGCTCTTTTAGAGAAGACATTGTTCTCATCTCTAATCTCTTCTCCGGCGGCAATAGATTGATCCAACAGAATCGGAGTGATGCGTCTGCCGCCAGCCCAGTTCATTCTAAAGTTGAAAGATAAAGTGTTGTTCTTGCCATTTTTTCCGACATAATATTCTTTTCCAAAAGTCAGGTTAGTAGCATAATTACCATTGTAACGTGTGTTTCTCTTTTTACCATCACCAGCCACATAGCTCGAGTTAAACAGGGAGCCTGTGAACATGAAGAAATAGGAATCCGAAAAATACTTTTCTACTGTCAATTCAACCCCATAGTTTTCTCCGGTTCCGGCATTGGATAGACTGTCAGTTGTAAATGCAGATCCAAAATTAATGGCCGATACATAAGAATCCTTGTGGTCTATAATGGGCACATTGTTCAACGTTTGATAGTAGGCTTCAGTTTTGATATGAAGCTTTTTAATTGTGATGTCATGACCAATGACATAGTGAATGGCCTTGGCAAACTCGAGATTTTTATTGGCCATTATTTTACTACCATCTGCCAGAGTCTGTTCTCCAAAGTATAGACCAAGGTCTTCACGTCTTGAATGAATTCCAAATCCTCCGTTGATAGATTGTTGATCGTTCAATTGCCATTTAAGTCCAGCTCTTGGTTCTATGGTTTGATAAGAATTCAATACAAAGTGAGTTCCGTGCAATCCTGCATTTAATGAAAGTTCCGGAGTAATGCGCCACTTCCATGCAGCAAAAGATTGTAGTAACTGTGTATTTCCTTTTGATTTTAAATAAGTTTCCCTTTGCCAGGTGTCTTCGTTGATGTTGTCAAAAAGCATGTCGAAAGCCATATGATTGGCAATGACACCGAACTTAATGGTATGTCTGCTATTCAACTTTGTGGTAAGTGAAGATGAACCAATTAAGCTCGTGTTGGTCAGTTTTCGGTTCCAGTCGTTGTAGAAAACGTTAAGGGAATCCAGTTCATAATCTACAATGTCGTTAAGCGTTCCGGAAACAGAAACCACTGTTTTTAAGACCGACTTATCACCCAGCATAATTCTGTGTGTGATCCCTGTGGTTCCCATTTTCATGGTGAAATCACTCCTGTAGTCTTCTTCATCTTCTTCTATCTGACTGATGCCACCCAGACCAAAGACAGTGAAGTTGCCAGCGTTTTTAGTCGGAAGAGAAATGTTGTAACTCAAATCCTGGAAGATAGGAAGGGCATCACCCGCAACGTCTATCTTCATAAGGCTTAAAATTTTCGTGGTGGAGTATCTGTAGTTGATTAGATAGGATCCATTATAGTTTTTACTGAAAGGTCCCTCCAAAGAAGCATCCACTCCCAAGACACCAGCGCCAAGTGCATATTCACGTTTTTCGTTATTTCCTTTTCTAAATCGAATGTCGAATACACCGGATATCGCGTTTCCATAATCAGCCGGAAAAGCACCTGTATAAAAGTCAGAGTTGGCCATCACATTACTATTGATCATAGAAATGGCACCTCCTGATGCGCCCTGATCGGCAAAATGGTTAGGATTTGGAATTTCCACACCCTCTAATCTCCATAGAACACCTCTTGGCGAATTTCCTCTAATTACAATTTCGTTTTCTCCATCGTTGTTAGAAGAAACACCTGCGAACGATTGTGCCATTCGAGCCGGGTCGTTGAAACTCCCTGCATACCTGCTGGCTTCTTCCATAGAAAAAGATCTGGCGCTTACCACGGCCATATCGTTGTCCACTTCATGTCCATCGTTGCCTTTAATTACCAGTTCAGTAATGTCTTTAGTGCTTTCCTGAAGCCAAACGTTCAGGACTTGCTCCTTACCGGAACTTAATAAGATGTCGGACAAAAATCGGGTTTCATACCCCATCATGCTAACCACCAAAGTGTATCTTCCGATTGGAATATTTCGAAAAGCAAAATTCCCGTCGAGATCTGTGGCCTGTTTTAAAGTATCTCCTGTCGGACTGAAAGCAAATACTCTTGCTCCGATAATTTCACTTTCTAATTCCTGGTCAATGACTTTTCCCCGAATGGTTTGATTAAGGTCCTGAGCTCTTGAGATTAAACTTAAACTAAGTAGGATAATAATTAGCGCAAATGGTTTCATGGAATGATTTGTTTTGTCTTAAGACACAAGAGTGTTGCAAAAGTTGCAAGTTGGATTAAAAATTAATTTTCATCTTTCTCAAATGCCCCCAGAAAGTACCAAATGGCAACTACTGGAAATCCCATTACCAAAAAGAAATTGCCGCCCGGTAAGTGTTGTAGGCGCAACAACAAACCAAGGCCTACCAAACCAAATCCAATGTAATAAAATGGCTTTTTGAGGCGTCCAAAAACCGAACTTGAACTGGTTTTACCTTTGCTCTTCTGCCGGCTTCCTGAGCCGTAAGTTTGTTTTTTAGCCTCTGCTTCTTTTTTACTGAGCTTAGGTTTGAAAAGTTTGCCGAGATTGAAACTGCTCCCTTCTGTTAAGGAGCCAATAGCAGTAAATACAAAACCTACCGGTAGAAGGAAATTGCCTCCCGGCCAATGCATAATTTTAAAGGCAATTCCCGAAACGAAAATAGCCCATCCAATGTTTACCAGTCTGATTTTTGGCATTTTGCCATTCAGGGTAAAGCCTAATTATAAATTAGGCATGTCTCTTGTAAACGCAGGAATTCCTGTAACATCCATTCCGGTAATCAACAAGTGAATGTCGTGAGTTCCTTCATAAGTAACTACAGACTCCAGATTGGCCATGTGTCTCATCATTGGGTATTCATTGGTGATTCCCATTCCTCCATGAATCTGTCTGGCTTCTCTGGCAATTTTCAATGCCATGTCCACATTGTTTCTCTTAGCCATAGAAATTTGAGCTGAAGTGGCTCTGCCTTCTTCTCTTAGTACACCCAATCTCCATGTCAACAATTGCGCTTTTGTGATCTCAGTGATCATCTCAGCCAATTTCTTTTGTGTTAATTGAAATGCTGCAATCGGCACATCAAACTGAATTCTTTCCTTAGAGTATCTTAAAGCACTGTCGTAGCAATCCATTGCCGCACCAATTGCTCCCCAGGCAATTCCGTATCTGGCAGAATCCAAACATCCAAGTGGAGCACCCAAGCCAGATTTGTTAGGTAGTAAGTTTTCTTTCGGCACTTTTACGTTTTCAAAAATCAACTCACCAGTACAGCTTGCTCTCAAAGAGTGCTTACCTTTCATTTCAGGAGCAGAAAAACCTTCCATGCCTTTTTCTACCAACAATCCCCAAATACGACCTTCTTCATTCTTTGCCCAAACAACAGCTACATCTGCAAATGGTGCGTTCGAAATCCACATTTTCGCTCCATTCAGCAAGTAATGGTCACCCATGTCCTTAAAGTTAGTGATCATACCTCCTGGGTTACTTCCATGATCAGGCTCTGTTAGTCCAAAGCAACCAATGAATTCTCCAGTAGCTAATTTTGGAAGAAATCTTTTTCTCTGCTCTTCATTTCCGTATTTCCAAATAGGATACATCACCAAAGAACTTTGAACAGAAGCAGTTGATCTTAAACCACTGTCCGATCTTTCCAATTCCTGCATCAACAGACCGTAAGAAATCTGATCTAAACCATGTCCACCATATTCAGTTGGAATGTATGGTCCAAAAGCACCAATCTCTCCCAATCCTGGTACCAGATGTTTTGGAAACTCTGCACGCTCGTAATAATCTTCAATAATTGGAGACACGTTTTGTTTCACCCAATCACGGGCAGCATCTCTAATTAACTTATGCTCATCGCTAAGTAGTTCATCCAATTGGTAATAGTCCGGTGCGGAAAAAAGATCTGTAGACATGGTATTTTGTTTAAAATTTGGTCAAATTTAGCCAATATTGTTTTACTCATCACTTTTTCTTGAATAAGATCGCTGCCATTAAATGTTACCTTTGTTTAAAAGCTAAGAGAAGTGGGTGAACAAAAACATATTTTGTCATCTTTTGACTATGTGCCATTGGTGGTTTTATTACTGTCTTTGGTCATTATGGCTGTTGTCAATTCTCTGTATCGCAAGAAGTTAATCTCCCAGGTAGAATGTTTTATCAATCCAAGGTATATGGACCAGATGATGCGGGAAGAGAGTTCTTCCACACAATTACCAATGACTTTGCTTCAATTGAACGCCATTCTCAATTTCAGTAGTTTACTGTATCTGGTGGAGACGCATTACACCTACACAGAATTGGAATCCTGGAAATTGTTTAGTCTTTGTGTGCTCACTATTGTTGGAGTTATGTTGAGTCATGTTTTGATCTCTTTCTTTGCTCAATACCTTATAAGAACAGACAATGGTTTTGGAATGCACAGATATCTTGTACAGGTAAATTATCAGGTGATTGGTGTGTTTTTATTGCCCGTAAACATCTTTGCTGCCTTTAGTGCATATGGGAAGGAAGCATTTCTAATTACAGGCATGATCATCCTGATGCTGGGGGTGTTATACAGGTATGCATTGTCATTTTTGACAGCTTTAGCGCAAAGAATTTCAGCTGTATACATAATTTTGTATCTTTGCACCCTCGAAATTTTACCCTTGGTCGTTGTATTTGGGGTGTTGATGGGTGAAAAAGTAGAGATTAACTAAATTGTTTATCTCACCATAAACTAGGAACATTGGCGGTAAAAAGCATATTGGTTTCACAACCTAAACCAGAGTCTGAAAAGTCCCCTTACTTCTCACTGGCTGAAAAGTATAAGGTTAAAATCGACTTTAGACCTTTCATTCATGTCGAAGGCGTGGATGCCCAGGAATTCAGACAATCGAGAATCAAACTTGAGGATCACTCTGCTGTTATCTTAACAAGTAGAAATGCGGCAGATCACTACTTCAGAATGGCGAAAGAATTGAGGTACACGGTTCCTGATTCCATGAAATATTTCTGTATTTCGGAAGCAGTGGCCTACTATCTTCAGAAATATGTAGTTTATAGAAAACGTAAAATTTTCTTTGGAAAACAAAGGTTTGTAGACTTAATGGATGTGATTAAAAAGAACAAGAATGAGAAATTCTTATTGCCTTGTTCAGATATTCACAAGCAGTCTATGTTAGATACCTTGGATGATGCGAAAATAGACTATTCAAAAGCCATCATGTATAGAACCGTGGCAAGTGACCTGTCTGATTTAGCTGATGTGAATTATGATATGTTGGTTTTCTTTTCTCCTTCCGGAATCGAATCTTTATTCAAAAATTTCCCGGATTTTAAGCAGAATAAAACCAGAATTGCCGCATTTGGAGCAACTACAACAAAAGCAGTTGAAAAAGCTGGTCTTGAGGTAAACGTGCGTGCGCCACAACCGAAGGCACCTAGTATGACTATGGCCATTGAACAATACATTAAAACAGGAAAATAATTCATATTTCTTGACGATATTTGAACCCTGATGTTCCCTGAGAATGTCAGGGTTATTTTTTATGCAGGAGGAAAAAAATCATACCTACGGATTCCCAAAGTCGGAAAGATTAACCGGAAAACTAGTGATTGACCGTTTATATAAAAACGGTACCAGCATTAAGAAATTTCCGGTAAAATTGATTTTCATTCGTCTTGAAGAACCTTCTGGTGAAGCACTACAATGTGTTATGAGCGTTCCGAAAAGGATTCATAAACGAGCTGTGGACAGAAATGCTGTTAAAAGGCAAATGAGGGAGGTATACAGACATGTGAAACACGATTCAATCAAAAAAATTAAGGATTTGAATCAGTCCTACGCCATCATGTTTGTGTATCTTGGTAAGAATATTGATGAATATGAAAGCATGGAATCCTCTATGGTTTCCTGTTTGAAAATTTTTAATGAAAAAGTAGATGAAGAAATTAGGTCTTAAAATACTCTTTATTGCGGTACTTGGTCTGTTCGGGATTTCCTGGGCAAACAGCAGGGTTGTTCCAATAACTGACACGGATAATAGCCTGTTTGAAATGAAGAAAAACCTGGATATTTTCTATGATGTTTATGGGAAAATAGAAGGTTTGTATGTGGATGAGCCTAAGCCGGGTGAGTTGATGAAGACAGGTATTGATGCCATGTTAAAATCCCTGGATCCGTATACGGTATATATTCCCGAATCTAAGATGGAAGATTTCAGGTTTATGACCACCGGTGCTTATGGAGGCATTGGTGCATTGATCAGAAAACATGATGGTAAAACAATCATTGCCGAGCCCTACGAAGGTTTTCCTGCAGATGTAGCAGGCCTGAGAGCAGGAGATCAGATCTTGGGAATTGATGGTAAGTCTATTGTCGGGAAAGATCAAAGTGCCATCTCCGAAATTTTAAAGGGACAGCCAGAAACACAACTCACCATTAAGGTAAAAAGACCAGGAACTGAAGATCCTTTTGATGTGGTGGTGACACGTAAAAAAGTGCAGGTACCTGATGTGCCTTTCTATGGCATGGTGGATGATAAAACCGGATACGTTAAGTTGAACTCTTTTACTGCAACAGCACACCAGTCTGTGCAGGATGCTTATAATGAGTTGGCAGAAAAAGGCATGGAGCAATTTGTGCTCGATCTTAGAGGAAATGGCGGTGGACTTTTAATTGAAGCTGTTAAGATTGTGAACATGTTTGTAGAGAAGGGACAGGAAGTTGTGACCATGAAAGGGCGTCTTCAAAAGAGTAACCGAACCTATGAAACCAGATCAGCGCCTACAGATTTGAATATTCCGGTAACAGTTTTGGTTGATGATAATTCAGCTTCCGCTTCAGAGATTGTAAGTGGTGCGCTTCAGGATTTAGACCGTGCAGTGGTTGTTGGGAAAAGAACTTACGGTAAGGGATTGGTGCAACAAACACATGACCTCAAGTACAATGGAAAAATCAAGATTACCATTGCTAAGTATTATACACCTAGTGGAAGATGTATTCAGAAAATTGATTACTCCGATAAGAACAGAGGGGAAGTGCCAGATTCTTTATTGACGACTTTCAAAACAAAAAATGGTCGTGAAGTAAAAGATGGCAGAGGTTTGGATCCGGATATTGATGTTGAATTGAAAACCGTTTCCGGAATTACGGAAGCTTTGGTAATTGAACAGGTGATTTTTGATTATGCAACTAAGTACCGTAACGAGCACGAATCCATCGCTCCGGCAGGTGAATTTAAGTTTACAGATAAGGATTTTGAAGCATTTAAAAAGTATGCTTTGACCAAAGAGTATAAGTACACCAACAATTCAATTGAGCAGCTTGAAGCTCTGAAAAAGACCGCTAAGGAAGAGAAGTATTATGATGAGATTTCTGCACAATTAGCGAAATTAGAGGAAACGTTGAAACCGAATAAATCTTCCGATTTGGATAAAAACAAGGAGGAGTTGATGCAAGTAATTGAAAACGAGATAGTTTCAAGGTATTATTTTCAGTCGGGCAGAATTGAAAACGCACTTATCCACGATAATTTTCTGAAAGAGGCAATTAAAGTGCTTAATTCGCGTTCTGAGTACGACAGAATTCTTGGGAATTCTTAGTTGTTGCTTATATTTTAAATGGATTTCTTGCGCAAACTAGATCATAGTTTACACTATTTCATTGGCTGTGCCATAATAGTGGTGGGACTCCCTTTCTCCAATCTTCTGATGAGTATTGGAATGATCTGGTTGGCAACCAATTGGGTGTTGGAAGGCAACTTTAAAGAAAAGTGGAACACCTTCGCCAGCAACAAATCAGCAGTCATTTGTACATCTCTTTTTGTCCTGCATATGGTAGGTTTGTTGTATACCAGCGACTTTGCCTATGCTTTTAACGACATCAAAATAAAAATCCCTTTACTGGTAATGCCACTTATCATGTGCACCATGCCGGCATTCAGTAAGGAAAGAGTTAAGCAGCTGTTGTACATTTTTGTGACGGCCGTTTGCGTCTCAACCATCATCTGTTTCCTGGTCTATTTGGGCGTATTATTCCCCGGAAGGTATACCAATGATGTGAGACTGGTGTCCATCTTTATTTCGCATATTCGTCTTGGCCTGATGATCAGTTTCTCCATTATGATTCTGGTCTATTTGTTCTACAGAAACCATACGAAAATGAAACCCGTTCATGCCTTGTTTGCTTTCTGGTTTGTTGGGTTTTTATACATCATTGAATCCTTTACCGGTTTTACAACTTTAGTAATGGGCGTCTTCATTCTACTAATTGTTTACGCATTCAGATGGAAAGAATGGTCCATGAAATTGGTAGCCATCGTTGTGGCTGGCGCAGTAGGAATTACCACATTTTTCTTTGTAAGAACCTTTATTACGGATCACTATAAACCAAGAGAAGATATCAATGCATTGGCCACCCATTCTCCAGATGGAGAACGTTATCACCATTCCATTTTTAACGACCAAATGGAGAATGGCTATTACGTATATAAGCACATTGCACCAGCTGAATTGATGCGCTCCTGGAACGAGAGAAGTGATGTGCCTTTTAAAACCGGTCTGGATGGAAGAGGGCACCCGATTAGTGGAACTTTGGTAAGATACATGACCTCTAAAGGTCTAAGAAAAGATAAGAATGGAGTATCGCAGTTGACCGATGAAGACATCCGAAATATAGAGGCCGGAATCGCCAATATTGATTACCTGCGTGGTGGAATTGTCAAGAGAATGAAACAGTTGATGTTTGAGATAGATGTGTATATAAACACCAATAATCCAAACGGAAATTCTGTTACTCAAAGGTTCGAATTCTGGAAAACGGGCTGGTATCTGGTTATGAATAATCCAATAATCGGAGTTGGAACGGGAGATACCAAAGTGTCATTTATGAACGCTTATGAGGAGAATGCTTCAGAGCTTGAAGAAGAAAATAGAAAACGAGCGCATAACCAATACCTCACCTTTTTCATCACCTTTGGAGTCATTGGAGGTATTTGGTTTTTGGTGACTATTTTCTATCCAATTGTTTCAGGAAAACACATGATAGATTTCTACTTCCTGGCCTTTATCATCATAGCCCTGTTGTCCTTTATTTGGGAAGATACACTTGAAACGCAGGCAGGAGTAACCTTCTTTACATTCTTCTTCACATTGTTCTTATTTGGAAGAAAAGAGAGAGACATTAGCCCTGTACAGGTGTCTTCAGGCACTATCGATTCATGACCTCATTTTGAATCCTGATAGATTCCTTGTGAATTAACTCTAATACTTGTTTGATGAAGTTGGGATTGAGTCCTTTTTCTTCGGCCTGTTCAATTCTGTCTGTGATAATCTGATCCCAGCGTTCCAAACTTAAAATTGTAACACCACTGTCCTTTTTATAGTTTCCAATCTCCTGGGCAATCATCAGTCGCTTTTCAAATAGATCAAACAACCCATCATCAACTGTGTCTATGCGGTTTCTTAGTGAATAGAGTTTCTCGTAGAAATCAGGGTTGTCAGTTTTGGGAGATCTGACCTTTAACTCATCCAACAAACCAGCAAGTCCTGAAGGTGTGATTTGTTGTTTGGCGTCACTTAAGGCACGATCGGGATCCGGGTGTGTTTCTATCATCAGACCATTAAAGTTTAGATCCATGGCTTTTTGTGAAATTTCCAGCAAAAGCTCTCTGTCTCCGGCAATATGACTCGGATCACAAATGATTGGCAGATCTGGCCTCAAACGTTGAAATTCAATTGGAATTTCCCATTGAGGAATATTGCGATATACGTTTTCACCATAGTAGCTAAACCCCCTGTGAATGGCTGCGATTTTGTCTATTCCGGCACCTTCAATTCGTTCTATACTTCCCAACCAAAGCTGGAGGTCCGGATTAACCGGGTTCTTTACCATAACAGGAATGTCAACACCTTTTAAACTGTCAGCTATGGCCTGAACGGTAAATGGATTCACAGTTGTTCGGGCACCTATCCAGAGCATATCTACCTGATGCTTTAAAGCCACTTCAACATGATCCGGATTGGCCACTTCTGTGATTACCGGCAGTTGATGAGTTTTACCAGCATTTACCAGCCATGGCAGTGCCTTTTCTCCTAAGCCTTCAAAACTATTCGGTTTGGTTCTTGGTTTCCAAATACCAGCTCTGATTGCTTTCACATGTTTATTGGTACTTAGCTCTTTAACAACTGAATTAAGTTGCTCTTCTGATTCTGCACTGCATGGACCTGCAATGACGTATGGTTTGTTGTCTGTTTCAATCCAGCTCATCTCTGCTACAAAGATGTAATAAACTGATTAAATAAAGAAACCCTGACGATACTGATGCGTTCATCAGTATGTCAGGGAGCACCCCTTGTTGTTTTTGTTGCTAAAGGTTAGGTTTATTAGAAGGGTGTAAGCGCAAGTCCGACTGAGAAAGGATATACTTCTGGACCGCGGTTCTTTTCAAATACAGTGGTTAAACCGTAATTGGCAAATGCTGTAATCTCTTTATAAGTTAATCTAACAGTGGCCGACAGTTTAAACGGATTCACATTGTAGTGACCTCTTGACTTGTCTTTATTCTTGTTGTTATCAACTTCATACTTCAATTTCATTTTGCTGCCAATTTTATAGCCACCTATCACACCAAAAGATAATTGGAAAGCTTTGTCCGGATCTTTATGGGTGGTGATGTCCAATAAAAGAGGAATCTGCAGGTATGTTGCTTTAAGGAAGTTCTTATTGTAAGAAACTGCAGTATCAATTCTTCCCCAGATACTGTCGCTATTGTAGGCAATGTCTACATTTCGTTTGAACTCATATCTGTTAAATTCTAAGCCCAATCCAACTGTTAAACCAAGGTGTGGAGTTCCAAATTGAAAGCGCTTTTCACCAAAGTTAAACTGAGCGTGTACAGATTTACTGTAATCCAGATCCAAATAGTTTGCTGAGTTAGGCAAAGTGATTGAATTGTCCGGAGTTAATAAACCATTCACACCAAGGTAAAAACCACCCCATCTTGAATAATCGTTGGCAGAGTAACAGTCGTCACAATCATCTTCATCCGGGTGTTCAAAATCTACAAAGTTGGTGTCACTTTCTTCGTCAATGATTATCACCGTTGTTGATCCAAGATTGAATTTGGTAGTGTCATCTGAAATTTGTGCAAGGGAGTAAATTCCTGATAAGCTAAGAAGCATAGTTAAACCAATCGTTTTCATAGTAATTTATTTTTATTGTGCCTTATTGAAGTTTCAATTTCGGCGTTGTTTATTGTGGGACGGCTGAGTATCGAATATGTTACAGCCTAATGAAATTATTTTTTTCTTTTACTTCTGTAGAATCCGAATTTCCCTACAGAGAAGGAGGTTACAGCACGGTCAGAATCTTTGTTTTTTTCGTAATTCACCTCATTGTTGGTGATTTTGCCTAGTGTATTTAAGGCCGCATAATTAAGATCTGTGTCGTACTCAGAAGGTGCTTCTGTAACTCTGTTGGAAATTGATTTTGCCACAGCCTCTTTCACAGAAAGTGCATTGTTTGAAACAGGCGGCACAGGATTTTCATTCAAAGCAATGTTGTCTTCTTCTGGTTCCAGTTTCAATTTCAATTCAATAGGTGCATGTATTAAAGAATCCAGCGGACGCAACTCCGGTTTCAAAGGCACGTGTTTAACCTTAATTTCCGTTTCTGCCAAAGTAGATCCCTGATCAATGTTGATCGGATCAATGGGCTGATGTTTTTTAGGTGTTTGTTTCTTGTTGTTTTGTTTTTGAGGCGCCACCACATCTTCCTGATCTGGTTCAACAAGCTCATGTGCCACTAGATTTACTTTCGGTTCAATAGGTGCAGGGCTCTTTACAGAATCAGAATTCTCGATTAAAGCAATGTCCTGTTTATCTGAATTGATTTCCTCGGTTGGACTGGCAGTTTGCTTGGTTCTGGCTTTGTTGTTAGAGCCGAACATATTAGGCAACATTAGCCAGCCTATTAAGAAAACGGCAGCAACAGCAGCTGCATTTCTCCACCAAATTGGAATAACGCGTCCTTCCGATTGTTTTAAAGAAGCTTTGTCTTCAAATACAACATCAGGTGCTTGTAAAGTAGATTTTTGATATGAAGTGAATACTGCAAAAGCAGAGGCGTTTTCTTCAATCAAAGTTTCGAACAGAACTTTGTCTTCTTTGGATAAATCACCTTCCAAATAGGCCACACAGGCTGTGTTGAAATCCTCACCATTAAATGTAATGAGTGGAGATTTGTCCATTTTAACAGACTCATCTGCTTTTAATTTTGTTTGAGCCCACTTGTCTCTTTCCGATAGCAATTCAGGATGAAGTTTCAGAAAAGTATCAAGTTTCTCAGTTTCTTCATCAGACAGGTTGCCTTCCAATTCATGTAACAAGAAAGCATCAATATTGCCAAGATTAATTTCCGGCAAGTCTGGTGTTTTCTTCAAAGTCGCTTTGTCCGGGAAACTTTGCTCTTTGGCTTCCAGTTTGAAGCCAGATAAATCTTCTAATTCTTCTTTTAAATCCGGGTTGTCGTTTAAAAATACCTTCAGAGCTTCCAATTGTTTTGGAGACAGCTGACCATCCAGATAGTCCATGAAGAATATTTCGTAATTCTCTCTATTGATCATATCACATTCTCCATACTAACTAAATAAGCGCGCAGGGCTTTCCTGGCTCTGTAGATGTACACTTTTACCTGGGAGGCATTGAGTTTACAAATTTCACCGATTTCATCATAAGAGTAACCTTCATAGTCTCTTAGAAGTATCACGGTTTTTTGAATTTCCGGGATTTGTTCAAGTGCAAGTTCCAAAACCTCAGAAATGTCAGAATACGATTTGTCAGAAGATTCGTTTGTCAGACTTAGATCACCTTCATCCGAGTAACGTTTTTCTTTTCTGGTATGATCGATGAAATAGTGGTAAGCTGTTGAGAACAAATATGATTTTGCTTTTTCAAACATCACGTCCTCAACTTTTAACCACAAGCGCGCAAAACTTTCTTGCACCAAATCTTTCGCTAAGTCCTGATTCTTGGCCAATTTAAGACCAAACCGATATAATTTATCGGCATGTAAATCAACAACTTGATTGTATTCTTTTGTTGTCATGCGCTCGTAAGACGAACAAGTTACGGATAAGTTACAGCCAAAATGAAAAAATTACCAAATTCTATAATCCATGCTTAAATTTTGCCATCTGGTGTTAGGTGATTGTTGGCCTTTAGACAGTTTAGTCACATTGGTATATATGTAGTCTTGAATTTCTGATAACCAGATTTCGCCATCCATATTCAGATCGGCTTTCATACTTTTAATTCCGTCCAACAAACTATAGGTAAATAAGCCGTTGTGCCATTCTTTACTTTCTATGGCAAACTCACCACCTCCGGCACTGGAAATTACGGTTGTTCCTGTGAATTTTCTCATGTCGGCGAACATTTCTTTCATCAACTCGGATGTGTTTTTTGAACCGGCTGTGTGTTTGCGTTGAACATTGGCTCCTGCTGTTCTGAAAACAATGTCTTCATTAGAAGCCAGAACTTCTTCCGTAACTTCCAATTCGTCGGCTTCAACTTCTCCACTATGACACGTATCCATTAAAAGGATTTTACGAATGGAAGGAATTTTGTCTAAAACAGCCTCTAATTCATGATAAGCAATGCCGTGTTTTGCAGGATTGTCGAAATCTAAATTATGCGTAGCAAAGTAGTAGTTGAAGTTTTCGTCCAGAACACCATGTCCGGCCACAAACATGAGAACCACGTCATCCTGACCGGCGCCTTTCAAAAATTCATGCATGCGCTCAAGTTGCTCTTTGGTCACGTCTCCATCTAACAATTGAAGATGATTAACTTTTTTGAAAGCAGAGGATTCTTTCAATAGTTGATACATGTCACGGGCGTCCTTGGAAGCATAGTTTAGATTGAAAGAAGAGTCTTTGTATTCAGACACACCAACTGTGATGAGGTATAGTTTTGGCAAATCCTGATCTTCTCGTGTGATGTTCATGGTTTCCAGCAGGCTCTGGTTTCCTTGATCGTCTAGTGCGGAGACTTGAATTTTATTTTTTCCGGGAATCAGATGAACGTTTTCTTCGATGGTCGTGTTTTCTGTTTTGAATTGTTTGCCATCCTGACCGTACAAAGGCACATCATTTAGCCAAATGTTGTAGGAGGCAATGTTGTTTTCAGATGTAAAACTCAAATCCAATTTCGCCTGATCTTCGAATACCACATTGGAATACTCGTGTTTATTGATGATTTGAATTTCTGGTCGGGTAGTGCTCACATTTAAATCGCCCTTTACCCCCAGCTTATCTTTCCTTTTTTGAATAGCTTTTTCGTACATACTCACCAATTCTTCGTTGTGGTATGGCGAATGACTCAGGATTTTGTCAGGCCTGTTTAGCCACACATCAAATTGCTCACACGGATAGATTTTATTGTCGTATTGGAAGGCCATGTCGCGGTGTGCGTCCGGGTTCGACATATAATATCCGTCTTCATGAATTACCATGGTACCGTTGTCCTTCAGGTAGTGGATGTCGTAGAGTTTTTGACGGTTGTCATTTTTAAGCTTAAAAACTGCCACATCATACGACCAGTTTTCAACTGCAAGGAGTTTACCATCCAGACTAAATGACACTCTTCTGGGATAGTTGAAATCGAATTTAACAGGCGTGCTTTTGCCAGTTTTGTAGTTAAGCAAAATCAGAACGTTGTCATCGAAATTGAAGTAGGCCAGTTGCTGATGACCGGGTCTGAATGCAAGAGGATTGCTCGTTTTTCCTTTTTTACCAAATGATTTAAACAGTTTCCCATCAGAAGTATTGATCATATGAATTTGTCCGGTGCTATTTTCAAATACAGCAATAAATTTCCCTTCCGGGTCGATTGCCACATTTGAAGGGTCCAATGAATCTTTTGTTTCGTAATTCCATAGGCTCTTCCCGGAATTATTGAATGCTCTTAAAGTTTTATTGTTGAAGACCACAAAATTGCCTTTGGTCTCCAGATGTTGCATCCAGCCAGGGTACTTCTTTAAATCCGGTATGTGCGTTTCTTTAATTGTATTGGTGATGAGATCGAGGGTTTGAAATTTATCACCGGTTCTGAAAAAAGCTTCTGTTCTATCGGCATTAAAGTCGGTCAGCATTCGGTACCATTTTCCATTGTTCTTAAGTTGAAACAAAACTCCTACCTCCCTGTCGAAACGAACCTCTCCATCTTTAAAAGGCACACTTTCAAAACGATCTTTATAGTAACTCAAACCTTGAATAGATACTGAAATTTGGTATTGATTGCCGTCCACCAGGCTCCAGTTATAGATATTATGCCCTTCTGCTACAAGTGAATGGTTCTTGGTAAATTCAATTCTATTGGGTGCATCATGGTTCTGATTATACTTAAGTATTCTATAGGGGATGTGTTTGCTGTTTTCTTCATCATAATTATTCAGGTCAGTCACACAGATTTTGTAACCATGACCTGCACTAACGATATATCGTCCGTTTTTACTGTATTTAATTTTGGAAATGAAAGCCTCATGAGGTGTTTTGAATGAGTTGGCTTGTTTGGTTACGGCATTTGCAATAAACAGAGAATGGTTTTCGTCGGTATAGGCGAAATACTTGCTGTCTGGACTAAATGCAATTTGGGAAGTGTAGGTTGCGTTCCCCAGTCTTGGATAAGATTTAGTAGGTGTTTTTATGGCATTCCAGGCCTCAAAAGAGGGAATCAATAGAATTTCTGCACGTCCCTGAGTGGTGTGAATGGCGCAGGCACTATTGAGGTCATCTACCACAATAGAAGTGATGGGAGCCTCAAGTGTAATGTCGGCCCCAACTGCCCCGGCCTTAGTAGCAATGATCTTAAATCTTCCCGTAATATCTGAACTCAAAATAATGTCTGAGTTTGAGATGAACTCAGCGGAAGTCACGTTAGCATCATGTTCTTTAAAAATTTTGAAGAGTGATAAATCGGAACCATTGTACAATTTGATTTCACCATTTTCTCCACCAACCATGATGTATTCTCCTTTCTTATCAATACATAAAGATGAGTTCTTCATTCCGGTTTTAATGATATTTTCCAGTTTGAAGCTGGTCGCATTCCAGATCTTAAGTGTGCTATCAACGGATGCGGTCACAAACTTTGAGCCGTCGGGAAAGTACCTGATTGCAGATAAAGAACTGCCGTGTGCAGGTTGAGACGTGAGCGCATGTCCGGATTCAATGTCCCAGATCACAAAGTTATTATCAATGGAAACAGTGGCTATATGTTTACTGTCCGGAGAGATGTCGAAATCCGCTATAAAAAAATGAAAACCTAGTGGTGGAAGGATGTTTGGAGTTTGAGCCAGACAGCTGCTTCCAACAAAAAAGCACAATAAAATCAATCTGTACATGCTACCAAAAATATATATTTCATTTCGTTGCTTGTATACGCTTTTATACGTAGATTCAACTCATAAAACGTTCCAATGAAACTTGATAAGATAGATCTAAAGATTTTAAAAATTCTTCAGCAAAAGGGTAAGATCACGAATGTGCAATTATCCAATCAGGTTGGTTTGTCACCGGGACCTACTTTGGAGCGCGTTAGAAAATTGGAGAGCAGTGGCATCATTAAAAACTACCATGCTAAACTCGATTTGAATAAGATTGGGTTGGGCTTCACTGCACTGATCAACCTGAGCTTAGGACGTCAAAAAGAGAATACCATCATCAACTTTAAGAAGGCAATTTCTGAGATTGATGAAGTGGTTGAGTGTTATCAGTTGACCGGGAATTACGATTATCAATTAAAGGTGGTGGTTAAAGACATTCCTTCATTTGAAGCTCTCATTGCAGACAAGCTGAGTAAGATTGAAGAGATAGGAAGTATGCAAACCATGGTAGTATTGTCGGAATTGAAGCAGAATGCAGTTGTGCCACTCGATTATACATTAGACACCTACGAAATCAAGTAAGATGAATATTGAAGATTACAGAAGCTATTGCCTGGCCAAACCGGGAGTTGAAGAATCGTTCCCGTTTGACGAAAATGTGCTGGTATTTAAGGTCCTTGGGAAGATTTTTGCTTTGACCAATGTAGACACATTTGAAAGGATAAGTTTGAAATGTGATCCGGAACGAGCCGTAGAATTGAGAGAGCAGTATTCAACTATTATACCGGGGTATCATTTAAATAAAAAGCATTGGAATACCATGTACATGGATGGGAGTCTGGACAACACTTTGATCTACGAATTAATTGACCATTCTTATGAGCTTGTGGCCAAATCACTGCCCAAAAAATTGCAAGCACAATTAAAATGAAAACTTAGCACGACTTTTGCTAAGGAGCAATAACTAATCTAAATATATAACCATGAAGAAGTTTTTAATGATTTTAGCCTTTGGGCTTATGACAGCAGTTACAACAGAATCTTATGCACAGGAAACACGTGAGATTTACTGTGAGGTAATTGGTCGCGCGACCTTTAGTTTCAAGGGTAAGATTAAAATTGAAGTTGATTTTGGTCAGGAAAACAAATTTTTCGAAGGTGCCAATAAAGATGTACTGAAAGATCCTGCAACAGGAAAGAACAAAAAATTCAACTCAATGATTGATGCTTTGAACTATATGGCCGCGGATGGGTGGGTTTTCGTTAATGCTTACAATGTATCTAACGGGAATAGTAATGCCAGCGGTAGTGGAATGTCCAATGAATTCCATTACATAATGAGAAAAACAGTCAAGGAATAGAAGAATCCTAAAAACAAAAAAGGGGAGCTGAATCAGCTCCCCTTTTTTATTACCACTCTTCTTGTGTTTGTGGTACCGTTTTTCTCATAACATCTTTAATCTCTTCCATTCGTTCATTAAAAATCCTTTCCGAGTTGGTAAAGAATTCATATTGCTTAGCTGCACGTTTATTTTTCTTCCCTTTGTTAGCGTCATATTGCCTTTTTAAGTCATCAGCTTTTGTAGTTAAGGGTTGAGGCCTTTCAGGAGTTGGGTGGGGTCTGTACTTAATATTTGTCATGATCACCCGATATTTATCTTCTTTAAATTCAATGATCAAATCATATTGCATTCTGATTTTCATTTTATCTCCAGCCGCAATATTCTTTTTGCCGGCAAAGAAATTATTCTCTCCTTTTGCTACGCTTCTGTCAGACTCAGAACCATTTAAGGTCATAGATTCAGCCGTTTTCATATAATGTTCGGCTCTACTTTTTAATTCTTCAATTCCGGTTCCGGGTAATTCCACCACTTCCACATAAGCTACCTTTCCTTCTAAAGTAGGTACCTCTCCCAGTTGGGCGTTGCTCATAAAGCTCAATCCCATTAACATTAAAGACACGACTAATCTTCCCATAATTTTGTTTTATCTCAATACCATAAATATAGTGCCAAAGTGTTCTAAATGTCAAATACTTATTCGATAGGCATATAAAAGCTTTTCAAAATCCTTATTTTCACAATATGAATCGGGTTTTGTTGCTTGTTTTTATGATGCTATTGAGCTGTGGCGTTTATGCCTATCAACTCACGCATGAAGATTCATTGGAATTGAAGTTGATTGAGCAGGAGCACCCCAGTACTTCTCAGCACCTTTATCTCTATATCCACGACCTGCAAATGAAGAATGAAGCACTTCAAAATAAGGTCAACGCCACTAAGGAAGAACCATCAAACGATCACACTAACTTAATCATTATAGTAGTTTTATTGACCGGGGTTTTTGGTGTAGGGGCTTATCTCTTTTATAAGAAAAGACAGAAGGATAAGGCGGAGATCAGGAAGTTTCAGGAATTGGCCGATAAAGCTCAAAACACGCTGGAACAAAGAGAAAAATTTCTGGCATATACCAATCACGAGATCAGGACGCCATTAAATGCAGTCTCAGGAAGTGCAGAGTTACTCATGGGAACCGATCTTTCTGCCGAGCAGGATAAATATGTTAAAACCATCAAAGCCAGCGTAGACAACGTTTTGGTTCTGGTAAATGATGTTTTAGACCTGTCGAGAATAGAGAGCGGTAATTTCGAATTCCAGAATGTCGATTTCCTGTTGTCTGATGTCGTAACAGGAATCGCCTATATTCTCCAGGAAAAAGTAGACAAAAAAGGGATTCAGTTATATACTGAAATGGACCCCAAAATACCGGCTGTGATCAAAGGAGATTCGCGCTACCTCAATCAAATCCTGATTAACCTTTGTAACAATGCGGTTAAGTTTACCGATCTGGGAAAGGTAGTCTTAAAGGCAAAACTTCTTAGCGAGCAGGACAATGACCTGATGATCAGGTTTGATGTGGAAGATACCGGTAAAGGAATTCGGAAAAGTAAATTATCGACCATTTTCAACCAGTTTGAACAGGAAACCAGACACACCATTAAACATAAGGGAGGTTCTGGACTGGGACTGGCCATTACCAAACAATTGGTTGAGCTTCAAGGTGGGCGTATTTCGGTGGACAGTAAATACCTTGAGGGAACGTGTTTTTCCGTCGAGCTTAAATTTACCAAAGGATCAGAGCAAAAAATTGTCAAAGAAAAAGTGAATGCCTCTGTACTCGATGGCATGAGTTTATTGGTGGTTGATGACAATGAACTGAATCGCGTAATTCTAAAAGACTTATTGAATAAACTCAACCCAAGTGCCCATGTAGATTTGGTTGAGGACGGAGAAAAAGCAATCGAAAGTTTGAATCAGACAGATTATGATTGTGTATTGATGGATATTCAAATGCCGGGAATGGACGGCTACGAAACCACTCAATACATCAGAAAAAACATGAGAAGTCCGATGAATGAGGTTTCCGTAATTGCTATGACGGCCTATGCAATGGATGATGTGGCAGCTAAATGTTTTGAAGCCGGGATGAATGATTTTATCACCAAACCTCTGAGTTCCCAGTTTTTATTGAGGAAAATAGAGCGTTTAAATGAGAAAAAATCGCAGAGAAAACCGGTGAACCTTCATTTCGAATATATCGATTTGGGTAACCTTAAACGATTGACAAAAGGAGATACCAACAAGATGTACAAGTACATTGATCTGTTTCTTCAAAATGTGCCTAACGATATGTCAATTCTGAAATCACATATCAGTGAAGGAGATTTGGAATCTGCATTAGGGCTTTTGCATAAGATCAAAGGAAATACTGTATACATGGGCAATACAGAGGTTGGAGAAATTCATGACAAGCTTTTAAAGCCAGACCATGATCTGGATGTGGAAGCTGAGTTGGACCGGGCTCTTGAGATCACACAAAAATGCGTCAACGAGATCCTTGAGGTTAAAAAGAATTATAAATTATTATTTTTAGGAATCAATAAATAGAGAATATGAAGTGTTTAGTAGTAGATGATGATGCTCTTTCAAGAGAAATTGTGGAGGATTTGGTAAAGGAAGCTGAAGGTTTGGAACTATCCGCTTCCTGCAGTGGTGCTATGGAAGCATTCAACTATCTAAACAAAAATGAAGTAGACGTTATATTTTTGGATGTAGAGATGCCTGGTATGAGTGGTCTCGAGTTAATCCGAAACATTGATGTGCTTCCGCAAGTGGTTTTAATTACTTCACATACAGAGTATGCTTTGGAGTCCTATGAATACAACGTCACAGATTTCATCGCCAAGCCAATTCAACCAGCAAGGTTTTTAAAGGCTGTAGAGAAGGTGAAGAAATTGCACTCTATGGAAGAGGTGCCTGCCACAAATACGAGCAGAACCATATTCATTAAGACAGATTCCCGACTGGTTCAGGTGGATACCGGACACATTCTATACATTGAAGCTCTTGGAAACTATGTGAATCTATACACGTCTAAAGGGAGATATACCATTTTGTCAACCATGAAGGACATTGAAAAGAAACTGGGCTTGCCGGATTTCATTCGTGTGCACAGGTCTTTCATTGTAAGGGTAGATAAAATTGAAGTCATAGAGGATAATTATATCGTTATCAACGAAAAGCAGATCAATATTGGTAAGGTTTATAAAGAAGAGCTGGCCAATAGACTGAATTTACTTTAGCGAAACGATAAATTTTATCATTGGTCAAAGGATTTGATTGATTCATCAAAAGCCTGACGATAAATCACGTAAACCCCCGTAAATTGGTAGTATTCAATCATGGGGAAACTACTTTTAATATCATTACAATGCCTGGCCATTTGTTTTTGTTCTTATGCAGAATCAATTGAAAATCCAATGATCCAAAAAAGCAACATGTCTTTTTCAGCCAAGATAATTTTGGCGGTGATTATTGCCATTGTCGGGCTATCTGCTTTGAGATCATACATCAAAAGTGACGAACAATAGAATTATTTCATTCCATTGTCTAACTTTGAGGGTATGAATTCGATCAAAGATTTTCTATTCACAGAAATTCTGGTGTTTGATGAGGTAGATTTTACACTGGCTCCCATCAATCTGATTCTAATAGGATTATGTGTCCTGTTTTACTTTGTGTCCAAGAACCTTTTGAGAAGATCTTTGTCCAAACTGGGTGAGAAAAGCGGAAAGTTGGCTCAAAAACAACAAACCATTTTTCGTCTTGGAAAACAGTTGTTATTCATCCTGTCTCTTGGGTTAACTGTTGAAAGTTTCAGTGTTAATAATGACCACATTCATTTTGGGAGCCTGCTTCAATTGAAGCTGACCGGGGAGTATAATGGTTTCCAATTGTCTTTCTATCATTTGGTGTTGGCAGTGGTCATGTTCTTTTCAGCGAGAGTTCTGCTCAATCTGTTTAAGCTGTATTTGCACAAGATTTTTGAAAAAAGAGACTGGGTTGATGAGGGCAAGGAGTATACCATATTTCAACTGGTTAAATACGCCACATATACCATCATCATTATTTCCTTGGTTAGAAGTACAGGGGTCAAAATGGACCTGCTTATTGCTTCTGCAACGGCCTTGTTTTTAGCTGTTGGTCTTGGGTTGCAGGGGATTTTTGCGGATTATGTCTCAGGTATTATTTTGTTGTTCGAAGGAACGGTTCAGGTTGGAGACGTCATTCGTTTAGATAGCATTAACAGTGTGGCCAAAGTTGAGGTGATCAATATCAGAACCTCTAAAGTGAAGAGCAGGGAAGGAGAGAGCATTATCATACCCAATTCTTTACTCACCTCAGATGCTGTGGTTAACTGGACCCATCAGGATAAGTTAACTCGTTTTAGCATCTCCGTAGCTGTTGCCTATGGCAGTGATACCCGTCAGGTAGAGCAAATTTTGATTGATTCTACAAAGGTTTATAAAGACTTGAGCAAGAGAAGACCTCCAGTTGTTTTTCTGCAGAATTTCGGGGACAATGGACTAGAATTTGAACTGCATTTCTGGGCAGAGAAATCATTCCAGGCAGAAAAAGCACGGAGTGATATCCGTTTTGAAATTGATGCGCAATTCAGAAAAGCAGGTATCGAAATTCCATACCCGCAAAGGGTCGTACACAAGGTTTAACTTGGCTTCAGGTCTTTAATACTCAGTTGAAGACTAACGCGCCCGTTCCATTCATTTTTCTCCATGCTATATACCAGGTCTACTTCACGATCCAATAAATCAAGTCTATCTGCCATACCAAATGCAATGCAACGAAACTTGATATGTGGATGACTTGCCTGATGCGCTGTAAATTGGAGGTGATCACTTCCTACAACACGCGGATAGCTCACGGTAATATTTTTGCTTAAAAGAACCGGACGCATGTTTCCGGGCCCGAAGGGAGCAAATTGTTGTATGATGCGGTAGAACTTGGGCAGTGCTTCCTGACTATTTCCCTGGATTTCCTCAAAAGAAATGTCAGAATCAATCAAAACCTCCGGTGTAAGTAGTTTTTCGTCAATGGTTGACTGAACAACCGCCTCAAACTTGGCTTTAAACGCATTTACCTGATCTCTCTTCATGGTAAGGCCGGCCGCATATTTATGGCCCCCAAATTGAATTAGATTTTCCCGGCAGGCAGCGAGTGCATCATATACATTAAAGCCTCTGATTGATCTAACCGATCCGGCAATATGGTCTCCTGAGTCGGTGAGTACAACGGTTGGTCTGTAGTGCTGTTCAATAATCCTTGAAGCCACAATTCCAATAACGCCTTTGTGCCAGTCACTACTGTATACCACATTAGAAAATCTGTCTGTTGGTACATTCTCCAACTGTATTAAAGCTTCTTCAGCAGTACTTTTCTCAACTTCTTTTCGGTCAGAATTGTATTGATTGATCTCCTCAGCCAGTTTTTTTGCCACATCAGTATCTTCTTCAATCATTAATTTGACGGCAAAACTTCCGGTATACATGCGGCCAGCAGCATTGATTCTTGGAGCAACTACGAACACAAGATCAGAAATAGCGCAATTCTTCAGACGATTAACCGGTTCAAGAATGGCTTCAATGGCTGGTCTTGGGGTCTCTTCGATATGTTGTAATCCCAAGGCTGCAAGCGTTCTGTTCTCTCCGGTAATTGGAACAATATCAGCCCCAATACTCAAAGCAACCAAATCCAGTAAAGGCGCAACGGCATCCATATCATATCCCGATTCAATGGCAAAAGCGTGCATCAATTTAAAGCCTACGCCACAACCCGTCAATTCTTTATAGGGGTATTCACATTCATCTTGTTTGGGATTAAGAATGATGGCTTCCGGCAGAACTTCTCCGGGCTGGTGGTGGTCACATACAATAACTGTTAATCCAAGAGAGTTTGCCAGCCCAATTTGCTCAATGGCCTTAATGCCACAGTCCAGACAAATCATGAGTTTAAAGCCGTTTTCAGCGGCATGATGAACTCCGGCTTCAGACAAACCATATCCCTCTTTGTATCTGTCCGGAATGTAATAATCAATCTTATCGGTAAAAGCTCTCAAAAAAGAATAGCACAGAGCTACGGCAGATGTGCCGTCCACATCATAATCACCGTAAATCAGAATTCCCTCATCGTTTTCCGTGTTGTTTAGAAGCGCGTCCACGGCTAAAGACATGTTCTTCATCAGAAAAGGGCTATGAATGGCTTCATGCCCAGGGCGAAAAAACTTTCTGGCAGACTCAAAATCTTCTATGCCTCTTTTTACAAGCAGTTTGGCAATCACCTTTTCAACACCAAGGTCTTTTGCCAAATTACTAACCACATTATCGTCGCCTTCTGGTTTTATGGTCCACCGTTTCTCCATTCACTTCTATTTTTACCAAATATAGCCATGTAAGCCGTAATCTATTTGAGGGGCACATAATTCTGAATGAAATGAGATTCAGGTACGTTTTTTGCTTCTTCTGTCATATCTTTAGAGGATGAAGTGTTTTGGAGTCATATTGTTTTTGTTGTCCCTTGGTGCGCATGCGCAGGATGAAATCACTTCATTTTATCTGAAATCACCTGTTGAGCTGGATAAAGGCTTTGTAAAGCAGATTCCGGAAAACCTGAAAGGAACCTATACATTGAGCACGGATAGTTCTTCAAATCTGGTGTTTAATGAAGCTGGGATATTCATTGAAAGTAAACACCTTACTGTGGTCACGCTCGAGCAAATTCAAAAAAACAGTGCCTGGTATCTGAGTGATGGTAAACTTCATGGCATTGATAAAAATGAAGCTTTGCATTACGTTGAAAGAAACGATTCCTTTTTCGTTGCCCTGAATTTGGATTACAGCATTGTTGATCTCAACTCTAAAACACAAAAGCTCGGAAAGGGTAAGGACTGTTGGTTCATTTACGAAAAAAGTGATGGCTATTGGTTACTTACATACAGGATTATTTGGGACAAGGCAGGTCTTTATTTTGCATCTTTCGATCATGAGCCTGTACTCGACCAAATAAAATCATGGAAGTCTGTGGAAGAAACCACTATGAACGGATATAAAACGTATATTTCTACTCCCGTTAACAAAGAATTAGAGGATTTATTAAAGAATGAAGCTGCTTTTATCGATAGTCGTTTTTTTATTGAGTTTAAGCCATAGCGTATTCTCTCAAACTGATACCATTCTTGTTGATATTGACACCTTGTCTGACGCAGAAGCGGCTGATCTGGGCTATCGAAACTACCGCATTCCGTCCAAAATAAATATCAGAAACTATGAGGTTCAGGGGACGATTTATAAGACCATAAAATCGGACGAGTTTTTCAGTATTGGTTTTTCAGAAGATGGCAAATATGCTTACGCCATTGAACCCTATGCAGAGAATTGTGATTGTTATTTCGTAGAATTCTATATCGTAGACCTGGCCAACAACAATGAGGTACTTTATTTCAATCATTACGATAATGAAGCCTGGGAGAGAGCGTGGGATGAAGCCAATTCTTCTCAGAAAGACAGTTTAAGGGAGGTGCACAGATGCGGTTACATGAAATGTGCCTGGTATCAGGTGTACAATGAACTTTCTGAGGAAATGTTTAAACATGGGATTAAGCAATTGAAGCAATCTTACTACAGAGACAATGACCTGCTAAAGGATGAAATGTATCAGGCGATTGAAAGTGATTCTATGAATAGGAACTACTCTTTGGAGTGGTTTTTTGAACATGATACGGATACCATTAAATATGAATATGCTGCCAAAGATTCTATTGTCGGTTTGAATTATCATGGTTATGTGAGTAACCCTGAGTTCAGTGATTGGCGAGCGTTTGTTTTGTCCGAAAGACACCTTGGATTGGATACCTCAAAAACAGAAGTCTGGCACTACAAAGTAACCGGCTTCAAAAGAAGTCAGGATTTACCTTATTCAAGAAACAGCTTGTTTGGACTGGAAGCTCATAAGAAACTCAATGCACGAATAGAAAGACCTTATCGCAAGATTTCTTTGGTGGAACAGATGTACGATCGTGTGGTTAATGTGGAAATGAGGCAGTGGTTGCTAAAGTACAAGAGAAACCTGGATGTCACATACCACGATAATAAGGATGGGATTTTCCCTTATACCAGAAACTATGGCAGAAACGAATCCGATTTTAGAGAGCATTTTAGTAAAGACGGGAAGGAGTTTCAATTGGACAGAAGTTTTGTAAGCGAATCTGGCGAGTATTACGTCTATGGTCTAGAGCAACCAGATGAAAATGTCAATGAACTCACACAATTAATTCACTACAACACCGATTCGGGTGAGGTTGATATGTGGTATGATTTCTCAAACGAACTTAAGCATGACCATGGGGGTATTCGGTTTGTGCATGAGGAAGACAGCCTGATTTATGTGTCGGTTGGATCAGATTTCACGGATAAGGATGTAGTGCACTACGGCAGAATTTACTGCATTCATAAAACCGATCATGTGATTTATTGGATCTCAGATAAATTCACGGCCAACGCAGAATCTTTTGTGATGATCAATGATGTGCTGGTATGTGGCTATGCAGCCTCCGAGAATGGTAAAAACCAGAAAGATAAGTTGTACCTCATTAACAAACTTAATGGTGAAACAGTGAAGGATATCACGCTTCCCGATAGCCCTGTTTGGCTGGTGAAAGATGACAACAGAGTATTTGTGAAGACACCTGTTTCGGTTCACGAATTCGATATCAAGGGCAGTTTCTTTGAGACTTTTTAAGTCGCCATTTCTTATGTTTGCAGCATGAAGTACAGGCTCCTCACAGAAGAAGAACGTCAACCACTAAAAGATGATTTTATCAAGTTTTTGGCAATCAATGGCATAGATGCAGAGTCTTGGGTGGATCTGAAAACCAATAAGCCTGAAACCGCAACCGGCATTTTGGAATCGTTTAGCGACATGGTTTTTGACACTATTCTCCGTAAGCAAATGTTCATTGAAGTTTGGCACGACAAAAGTGTTCATACCTTTCAGTTTTTGAAGGAGAAGGTGGTGTGGGTTGGACTTGAATTTCAGGAACCTGTTTCTCAGGATAATTTCACCGAAATCGCCCAAAAGGGAGAGGGGAAGATCATTCATAGTTCAAAAGAATATGCCAAAAACAGAGAAGAAGACATGTTCGACATGCTTCAAAAAGGCGCATTGATGTCGGATGGCGCTTTGTTTAAAAAGATCAGTCTGTTGATGGCTGAATGATTACTTTTTCCTGAAGTAAATCGGGATTCGATATTTAATCTTAATGGCTTTTCCCTTCTCTGTTCCGGAAATCCATTTGGGCATGTGTCTTACAATTTCAACTGCCTTTCTGTCGCAAAAAGTGTTGAGTGATCGTACAACGGCAATCTCAGTGGTTTCTCCAGTAGAATCAACTATAAACTGAACTTCAAGAGATCCGTTTACCAGAGAATCATGTGCTTCAATTTGAGCCGTTTGTTCCAGCAGATAATCCAATAGGGCTTCCTCGCTGCACTGAAGCTTTAAACTGTCAGTTTCATCTGCGCAAGTATGCCAGTAAGCAGGCGTATCTATTTGTCTGTCCGAAACCTGAACTGTAGTGTCCGGAGTTTGGGAAAGGCCAACTTTTCCAGCAAACAAGCAAAGTAATATGATGAGTTTCATCTTCAAGTCAGCACACAATTTACAAAAATCGAGCCCATTTAATTGTCCGCGCAATACAATCGATTAAATGTCAAAACCAAGAAGCGGCAGACATATAATGATAGCCAGAAGAAGCAATGAGAAAAACCCATCAAGGAATTTAACATGAGGATTGTTTCCGGAGAAAGAGTCATCAATTTCGCTGGAGCCTCTCAACCACAAATAGAAATCCCGGCCATAAACGCGTTCGGTAATAAACTTAAATAATCTGTCAAATATGTTATAGATCGAAGGCGTTATCAGGCACCATGAGAAGAATCTAAAATCCTTGTGATCAATCTGAAAAACTTCATTTAGGCCAAGTATGCCAATTGTAAACAGCAATCCGGTGACGCTCCATCTTAAGAGGTTGGTATTCCATTTAGATTTTCGCGTGTACAGAAGCAGGAAGTTCACGCTAAAAGATATCATGATGCCAACAAAAGACATACTTAGGATTTTTGTTTGCCTTCCACACACAAAACAATCTCTCCTTTAGGGGCTTTGGCTTCAAAATGAGCAACCAATTCACTTAGTAAAGCTGTTCTGTGTTCTTCATGAACTTTACTTAACTCCCTGGATACACAGGCTTTTCTGTCTCCCCACATCTCCAAAAGTTGTTTAAGCGTTTTTGTTAGTCTGTGTGGAGACTCATAAAAAACAATGGTTCTGGGATCGTCTTGCAAGAAACTTAAACGTGTTTGCCTGCCCTTTTTGTGTGGCAAGAAACCTTCAAACACGAACTTATCACTTGGCAATCCTGACCCAACCAAAGCCGGAATAATGGCGCTGGCTCCCGGTAAACAAGTCACTTCAATATCTCTTTCTTTACATGCTCGCACCAATAAAAAACCCGGGTCGGAAATACCTGGTGTGCCAGCATCAGAAATCAATGCCAGATTTTGTCCGGACTCCAGAAGATCACATATGTCGTCTAAAACCTTGTGCTCATTGTGTGCATGAAAGGCCTTCATGGAAGTGTCAATCTCATAATGTTTGAGCAATTTTCCCGATACGCGTGTATCTTCAGCCAGGATTAAATCAACTTCCTTAAGAATTCTGATGGCTCTCAAAGTCATGTCTTCAAGATTGCCAATGGGGGTGGGGACTAAATACAGCACTATGATCGGGTTAAAACAATGTAATCCTGAAGCACAGTTCTCAAAAACTGCTCATTGCTCAGTTTCAGTTCTTCACTCTGTACGTTCAATTTCTCTTTGATTTTATCACTAAGCATATTGAGCAGAGCTACGTGATGTTTATTTGGGTTCTTTTTGGATCGATCAAGTGCATTCTTTAACAAAAGCATGTCATCGTCCGTAAATTGAGTCACGGTAGGGTATTTCGGCTCATATTTACTGGTGTCTTTAATCGACAATATGTCATCGATATGATAGGTGTTCTTTGGTTTTAAATTGATGATACAGGTATTGGCCAGCAGGTCTCCAACGCGTTGGGCTCTTTCCGTACTGGAAATGAGTAAGACACCAACCGTCCCTGCCGAAAACCAAAGATCTACAAGTCTGAACGCCCATCGAATGGTACTTTCCCCAAGTTCGGGGTTTTTACCATC
Organism: Parvicellaceae bacterium; assembly: GCA_965230535.1. Taxonomy (GTDB): domain Bacteria; phylum Bacteroidota; class Bacteroidia; order Flavobacteriales_D; family JAUILH01; genus JAUILH01. The sequence continues at coordinate 667,254 of OZ246009.1, forward strand.
CATTCTTACCACCTTAATCCCCAGTGCATATTTGCCAATGGTTTGTCCTCTGAAAAAAGCCTCACAGATGAGAGAGTAGAAAAAAGCGGGTGAAAAAATAACGACTTGCCAAACATTCATTTCGGAACCATCATCAGTAATCCCTTCTGCAATCGAAATGGAAATATAGAACCATACAACCAAAATAACCATATCTATAATCGTACTGATGATCCTGTTGCTCAATGGCGCAAGTTCGTACTCAATAGATACGTGGTTTGATGTTGAAATGTCTACGTTTTTCACTTCTCAATTTTCGTTTGCTAGTTCTAATATAATCATCTATTTTTAACCTATCACACTGAGGGAGATTTTGGATGAAGGAAACCAAATTTATTGAACAGAATAAGAAGAAATGGAAGCGCTTTGAAAGTCTCTCTAAGTCCAGCCATGCAGATCCCGACGAGATCAGTAAGCTTTTTGTAGAGATCACAGACGACCTCTCTTATGCCAGGACTCATTATCCCAAAAGAACTGTTAGGGTTTATCTAAACCAGTTGGCTCAGGGTGTTTTTCTAAACCTTTACAAAGCCAGAAAAGCATTTTCCAAAAGGTTGATTACGTTTTGGACGGATGAATTGCCGTTGGAAATGTACAGGGCCAGAAAAGTCTTATTGTTTAACTTTCTATTTGTACTGATCGCGATTGGAATTGGAGCCGTTTCTACCGCAAATGATCCTACATATCCGGCTGTTATTCTGGGGCAGGATTATGTTGAGATGACCGATTACAATATTGAGCGTGGAGATCCAATGGCGGTTTATAAAAGTGCTGACAAACAATCTATGTTTGTGCACATTGCCAGGAACAACTTGCAGGTCGCTTTTTTTGCTTTTGCCTTTGGAATTTGTTTTAGCGTTGGTACGCTCATTTTTATGCTCTTTAATGGAGTCATGATCGGGGCCTTTACCTATTATTTTTATCTGAAAGGTGCTTTTGTGGTGGCGCAATCTGCCATTTGGCTTCACGGAGCATTCGAGATTTCAGCCATCATTATCGCTGGAGCTGCGGGAGTTGTGATAGGGAATAGTTTGTTGTTTCCGGGAACTTATACGCGGGGTCAGTCTTTGATCATAGGTGGGAAAAGAGGGATCAAGATCATGATCGGTACCATTCCGTTTATTGTTGTAGCAGCCTATATCGAAAGTTACGTTACCAGAGGATATCTGGATATGCCCGAGTGGCAAAACTGGACAATCATCTCAGTGAGTATGGCCATCATTCTGGCTTATTTCGTGATCTATCCAATTTTGAAATTCCGAGGAACCGATGATAAGAAAATAGACAAGGATCCCGTTTTCAAACGACCAGCTAAAATGGAGAAATGGAAGATCCGTAAGGTGAGCCAAATCTTTACGGCTACTTTCACATGGTATAAACGCATTTTCCAGGCTCTGGGAGGCTGGATGGTTTCATTGTTTCTTTTACATTTTGCCTCAGCGGTAACTTACCTTTATTTCGACGGTGCTATTGACAGGTTTCATTCTACCGAACAATGGAGGGACTTGCTTTATAAGATTACAGGGCTTTCAAATCAGTTAGATCCTGTGCTCATGGGAATACACGTCTTCTTTATCTCTCTAAATGCCAGCCTGATCTGGTTGTACTTCAAGAATCAACAAGACAGATACCCGTTTAAAGATGTGATAAAACACCTGGCAGTTAATGTGTTGAAAGTCGCTTTGTTTCTGGTAGTTCCTTTTTTGATCATTCATTTTGGAAAGGGCGGAGTGCATTTTATCAGCATCCTGGGAATGGCGTTCATCATGATGGGGGCATTTACCTTCGTCCTTAAGAATAATCCGGGAGACGGGATCAAAAGTTCGTTTAAGGGCTTTTTCGATAACATTGCTTTGTTTGTGGTGTTTTTCTTGTTTGTGGTGATCGTTCATTATTTCATGACGCCACTGGTAATGGGGCAAGTGGAGTTTCCATCTAATTTCATTTATGATCAGGTCAAGTCCCTCTTAATTTGGCATGCGGTTCCTATTTTCGACAATCCAGCATTTACGTTGAATGCATTTGATGCGTTATTTTACATAGCCATCGCACAATTTATTCTGCCTCTGTTTTTTATTGCATACGCATTGCAATACTATTCTGTTAAAGAGAAAACAGAAGCACACGGTTTATTCGAACGATTAAAAACATTTGGCAATACCAGCAAGGTATATGAGACTGATCAGGACTATACTATGTAGTGCCTTGCTGTGTTCATCAGTGGCAACATTTGGTCAGAACTCTGATTCAAAATGGAAGAGTCTGCTCGAAAGTATCGAGTATCTCAGGCAAACGGAATCCTACGATGAATATGGAGATCCGTACGAATATGGTGGGGAAGAGATCAACGGTGAAATCCGGGAAATAGAGTGGAGCGAAAACAATGTGAATCCTGGTAACGGAATGCCTGTTTCAGGTGGACCAAATGGAAGAAATGCCAAACCAAACAAAGGACTTTACAGAGATTTCAGATATACGCCAGATCAGGATTTTGAAGGCTGGGAGCCCATTGATGAGGACAAAGTTTACAATGATTCCGAGTATGATGATACCAGAGATGACATCAGGGAAAGATGGGACAAGGAACGCAATTCTGATAGCAAAAGCGGAAAGAACAACAGAAATAACTCCAGGGCAGTTACTGAGAAGAAGCCCGAACCCAAGAGTGATGAAGAAATAGAGAAGGAAAAAGAGGATGCAAAATCAAACTCTAATTGGCTTACGATCCTGGGCATCATACTCCTGGCTATATTGATTGCATTCATTCTGTATCGTGTCTACACCAACCGTCAACCGGGTGGAAATCAGAAAATTGATTTGAACGAATCAGACGACATGTCTCCGGAAGAAATCAGTAAGACCGAATTGGAATTGGCGCTTGAAAAGGCTATCAAGAATGGCGACTATCGGGCGGCTGTTAGAGTTTATTTCATTTTCATCATGAAAGATTTGGTGGAGAAAGGCTGGATAGAATGGGAAAAAGAAAAAACCAACCTGGCCTATTTGCGCGAGATGATGGGACGAGATGAATACAATGATTTCAATCAGTGTGTGACCATTTTTGAAATTGTATGGTATGGTAAGAGAGATATCAATGAATCGGAATTTGATGCACTGAAAGGGCATTTCAAAAAACTGTTAGACAAACTGGGCGTGAAATAATGAGATATCTGATTTCCATATGGCTTGTTTTGTTTGGCGGTTTCTTACTGGCCCAGGATGATGATATAGAATACGAAAAGTATACCTATAAGTCGGATCATTGGGTGCCACACTACGATTTCTTTTCAAAGGAACCCTACGGTGGTTATATTCTGCAGGAAATGCTGGCAAGGGATTTTGAGTATGACTACTCTTATGCACCTTTAGCAGAATTCCTTAAAAGCAGATGGCTTCAGAACAATGAGGTATTGGTGAGCTACTCTTACGACCTTCATTACAGATATCGCGATTTTAAGCAGCTTAAGAATTTTGTAAGCAGGGGTAATGATGCAGTCATTATTTGCGAAGAACTTCCGAATATCATTGAGGATGAGTTTTTTGAGGAGGATTGGCTGACTGAAAGTGGTTCTAACCTGAGAGTGGATTATCTATCCTCAGAATATCCCACAACCAGCATCAGGTATCTTTCCAATTTCAAACACTATTACTACAACTGGAAAACGATTGAACCTGGCTCTGTAGGGTGGGACTACGATTCGGAAATTCTGGTACAATCTGCAGAGGACCGTGTTACGCTTGTTAAGATATCTTATGGTAAGGGGCATATCTATTTTTGTTCAGTTCCCATGCTGTTGAGTAACTACTACCTCAAGCAAACAGTCGGGCAAAACTTCTATAAATTTTTATTCAACAGATTTGAGGATAGAACCATTTTGTTCGACCATTCTTCAGGATACCCTCATGTGATCTATATGGATCCCAGTTACATTCGAATTTCAAGAAACCTGGACTCAGATGGAGATGGAATATCTGATTATGAGGAGGGGAATAAAGATACGGATGGAGATGGTATTCCAGATTCTGAAGAGTCGAACTTTAAAGACAGAGATAACGATGGCTTGCCGGATAATCAGGATACGGATTCTGACAATGATGGTATTTCGGATAGTGAGGAAGGCGATAAAGACACAGATGGTGATGGCGTAAAGGACAGAAATGAGTCCAACGTTGAGGATGACGACGAGGACGGTAAAATGAACCATGAAGATGCCGACTCTGATGGCGATGGTAAAAAAGACGGGGAGGAAGAAGAGAATCAATCTGACAGTGAGCAGGATCCTTTTGACGAACCAGAGGAAAAAGATGAGCTGGATCAAAGAAGTCCGTTGGAACACGTTCTCTCAGACAGGTCTTTACTTTGGGCCTACGTATTGCTTATCTTATTGCTCATTCTTTATGTGATATACAGAGGAAAACGTAAGCAGCAAATAGTTCCACTCATTGAGAAAGATGAAAACAGCTCAAAGGAATTCGTTGAAACTGTGAGTAGCTTATATTTGAGTAAAAGACAACATAGAAATCTGGTGGTGCAAAAGCAGAAGAACTTCATGCATTTTATCAGAAACAAGTATTACATTACCAAGAAAGAAACGGACAAAGGATTTTTCGAAATTCTTGAAGCCAAAAGTGGAGTGGATCCACAGATTATTCAATCAATTTTTGACGGATTTAAAAAAGCCAAAGACAAGAAATCCGTCTCCAAAAGTGATCTGAGTGATCTTCATAATAAAATAGAGACCTTTTATAAAAACTGTAAATAATGGAAGAAAAAGACCAAAACGCAGAAGGCACTGAGCAAAATCAGAACGAAAGCAATGCCAAACCGGAAGAGACGCCGGAATCTAACCAGGATAACGGAGGTGTAGAGGTGCCAAAAATGCCGGAATCTCCTTCGGCTTATATGCCGCCAAGTACGCCGGTAAGTTCTTCCATGCTCAATTTAAGTGGGTTGAAATCTGATCTGGACAGACTCAGAACAGAGATGCAAAAGTATTTGATTGGTCAGCACGATATGGTAGACCTGCTCCTGATAGGAATTTTGGCAGATGGCCACATTCTGTTGGAAGGTGTACCGGGAATTGCTAAAACCCTCACCTCAAAACTCCTGTCCAAAACAATTAAGGTTGATTTCTCAAGAATTCAGTTTACACCGGATTTAATGCCGTCAGATGTGGTTGGAACTTCCGTCTTCAACATGAAGAAAAGCGAGTTTGAATTCAAAAAGGGTCCGATTTTCTCAAATATTGTCCTCATCGATGAGATCAACCGTGCACCAGCTAAGACCCAGGCTGCTTTATTTGAGGTAATGGAAGAAAGACAGGTGACCATGGACGGAGAAACTTACAAGATGGACTATCCTTTCTTAATTGTGGCTACTCAGAATCCAGTTGAGCAAGAAGGAACTTACCGTCTGCCGGAAGCTCAGTTAGACAGGTTCCTATTCAGAGTTAATCTGGACTACCCAAGTTTGTCGGAAGAGCAACAAATCCTTCAGAAATTTAAGCAAAGCAAATCCGCTAAAATGGGCGACATAGCACAGGTTCTGACTGCAGATGCTGTGAAAAAACACAGAGATATGGTGGATCAGATTCGAGTGGAGGATTCCATCATCAAATACATCTCTGAGATTACCATTGAAACCAGAAATCACGGTAAGTTATACCTAGGAGGTTCTCCAAGAGCGTCACTGTCTATGATGCACGCTTCAAAGGCATTTGCGGCCATGAGGGGCAGAGACTTTGTTGTTCCTGATGATGTGCAGTTTGTAGCACCTCATGTATTAAACCACAGAATCATTCTTAATCCGGAAGCTGAGATGGAGGGCATCTTACCAAAAGATATCATTGAAGAAATCATTAAAAAGGTTGAGGTGCCCAGATAATGGGGAAACTAAAAGACATATATCTTGAAAACCGGTTCTTCTGGGCAATAGGTTTGGTCATTGTACTATTCCTGACGGCTTATGTGGTTTCCGGACTCTACTTTGTGGCACTTGGTATGCTGCTGGTAGCTTTGATTGCCATATTTTTTGATGCCATGATCCTGTTTGGAGCCAAAGATTTGGTGTCTGCATCAAGGAGCCTCAATCCGCAAATGTCCCTGGGTGATGTCAATGATATCAAACTGACTGTTGAGAACAGAAGTAACCAGCATTTCGATATAGAAGTGATTGATGAATACCCGGTTCAACTTCAAATTCGCGATAAGAGCGATAAATTTGGTTTGGGCCCCAACGAATCTAAAACGATTACCCATAGTCTTGAGCCCAAGAAGCGTGGAGAGTATATTTTCGGAAACATCAACTTGTTTTTGAAAACGAGATTGGGCTTGTTAAGCAGAAGGCGCGTCATTAAGGAAAATACAGTGGCCAAGGTCTTTCCGTCCATTGTTCAAATGAAGAAGTACGAACTCAAAATGAGTTCGAGAACCGCAGCGTTTCACGGAATCAAAAAAATCCGTCGTCTGGGACAAAACAACGAATTCGAACAAATTAAAAACTATGTTCAGGGTGACGACTACCGTGTGATTAACTGGAAAGCTACAAGTCGGCAGAATAAGCTCATGGTAAACCAGTACCAGGATGAAAAATCACAACAAGTCTACTGCATCATAGATAAGAGCCGTTCCATGAGAATGCCTTTTGACGGTATGTCGCTACTGGATTATGCGATTAATTCAACACTGACCATTTCTAATATTTCCATGCTCAAGGGAGACAGAGCCGGGATTATCACCTATAGCGATAAGTTGGGAGCCAGACTCAAGGCTGATAGAAGTGGTGTTCATCTCAAGAAAATTATGGAGGTGTTGTACAAACAGAAAACTCAATTTAATGAAGCCAATTTTGAGTTATTGTACTACGGAATTCGCCAAAACATCAAAGGCAGAAGTCTGATTCTGCTTTATACCAATTTCGAGAGCATTTATGCAGTTCAAAGGGTGCTGCCATTGCTGAGAAAAATCAATCAGAACCACTTGCTGGTAGTTGTGTTCTTTGAGAATACAGAGATTGCCAATGCTTTGGATATGGAATGCACAACCATCAAAGAAGTGTACTTTAAAACATTGGCAGAAAAATTCATGAACGAGAAGCAATTAATCGTTTCAGAACTCAGGAAATATGGGATCCAAACAGTCATTTCAAAACCACATGAGCTCTCTGTAAACACCATTAACAAATACCTGGAGCTGAAGAGTAGGGGAATGATTTAAAACCGAAAGTACTAGAAACGAAACGTGATCGTTCTAAAATAAAGGACAATAAAAAAGACAATTTATGAATGCTAAGATTCTGTGGGTAGATGACGAAATAGATTTGCTTAAACCGCATATTTTATTTCTTGAGAGTAAGGAGTATCAGGTGGAAACCATCAATAATGGTGGTGATGCGGTTGATATGGTGAAAGAATCTGAATATGACATTGTTTTTCTGGATGAGAACATGCCTGGTTTAACCGGACTTGAAACACTTGAAAGAATCAAATCCCTCAAACCAAGTTTGCCCATCATCATGATCACGAAAAGTGAGGAAGAACGAATTATGGAAGAGGCCATCGGTTCCAAAATTTCCGATTATCTGATCAAACCAGTGAATCCCAATCAAATTCTTTTGTCTCTTAAAAAGCATTTGGATACAAGGCGTTTGGTGACAGAGAAAACCACGTCCAATTATCAGCAGGAGTTCAGGCAAATTAGCATGCGTCTCGGAGACAGAATGGATACCCGTGAGTGGATGGAATTGTATGATAAATTGATCTACTGGGAGCTTGAACTAGATGCTTCAAAGGACTCTGGAATGGATGAAATCTTAAAAATGCAGAAGCAGGAAGCCAACTTGCAATTTTCAAAATTTGTTAAGGAAAATTACCAGAGTTGGGTAAGTGCTGAAGCGGATGATACACCATTGATGTCGCACACCATTCTCAAGGAAAAGATGATGCCTGAGTTGGGAGACGATACTTTGTTCTTAGTGGTGATAGATAACCTGAGACATGATCAGTGGAAATTGTTAAAACCCGTTTTGGGTCAATTCTATAATGTAGAGGAAGAAGATTTATTCTACAGCATCTTGCCAACGGCTACTCAGTACGCTCGAAATGCACTTTTCTCAGGTTTGTTACCCTCAGAAATGGCAAAACGTTTCCCGGATAAATGGAAAAATGACGAAGACGAGGGCGGTAAGAACCTGTTTGAAGCGGATTTTCTGGAAGCGCATTTGCAGCGTTTGGGTAAAAGCACCAAGTTTTCTTACAACAAGATCACTAATCTGAATGCAGGTAAGAAGTTGGTCGATAATTTCAATAACCTGCTCAACAACAAACTTAACGTCATTGTATACAATTTCGTGGACATGCTGTCTCACGCAAGAACTGATATGGAGGTTATTCGCGAATTGGCAGAAGATGATCCGGCTTACCGTTCTTTAACCATGTCATGGTTCGAACATTCTCCCTTGTATGATGTCTTCAAGAAAATTGCCGATAAAGGCTGTAAAGTGATGGTGACAACCGATCATGGTACCATCAGAGTGGAGGAGCCTGCCAAGATTGTTGGGGATAGAAATACCAATACCAATTTAAGATACAAACAAGGTAAAAATCTGAATTTTGATAGTAAGGATGTCTATGAAGTAAGAAGACCTGAAGATATTTTCCTGCCTAAGACAAATGTCTCCACTTCCTACGTATTTGCCATCAGAGATCAGTATTTCGTGTATCCGAATAACTACAATCACTTTGTAAAGTTCTATAATGGAACCTTCCAACATGGCGGAATTTCTCTGGAGGAAATGATCATTCCTTACGCGATTTTAAGCCCTAAAAAGTAGGTTGACTTACATCCAGGAAGCACCTTTTTTATCCTGATTTTCATTTTTCTATTATTTTTTCAAGAAGCAATTGATTGATTTTCAATTGTCTATATGTTTTTGTTTAATTTTTTGCAAAAAAGAATAAACAAAATGAGATTCGTGATTGTTGTACATACATCAAAACGAAAAAATATGAAAATGAAAACCTTTACTTTAACTCTGGGAGCACTGCTGACAAGTATGTCTCTGAATGCTCAAACTGCTCGGGTTCAGGCAATCCATAACTGTCCTGATCCTGCTGCCGCAACTGTAGATGTGTGGATAAATAATTCGCTGCTACTGCCTAATTTTAATTTTCAGGATGCATCTCCTTTCATAGATGCGCCTACCAATATGAACTTTGATTTATCTATTTGTCTGCCAGGCCAGTCAGATACTACCGGAGCCATTCTTACGAAAACTTTCAACTTACCGGCAAACAGTGTGAGTGTGGTTGTGGCAAGTGGTGGACTTAGCGAAACAGGATCAAGTGCATTTGATCTTAGAGCTTATGTTGGACAAGAAGAAGCGGCCAATCAAGGTGCCGGAGAAGTGAGTGTCAATGTAATACATGGCGCCTATGATGCACCTATGGTCGATATTTATGAATCTCAGGTATTGGCCGATGAGTTGGTGCCTGATTTGTCTTTTGGTGACGACATAGGAGCTTATGCTGATTTGCCAGCGGCAGATTTTGACCTTCAGGTAAGAACGCAATCTATGGTGGTGGCTGCACAATTTGATGGCGACTTGAGCTCATTAGCAGATTCAGCTGTAGTTGTGATGGCAACCGGTTATTTAGATCCTTCTGCAGCGGTTGGAACAGAACCATTTGGTTTGATGGCTGTATTGCCCAATGGAACTGTCCTTCCGTTGATGTCCCAAGCAATTACCCCGGCCAGATTACAGGTAATTCATAACTGTGCGGCAACAGATGCAGCATCTGTTGATGTGTGGTTAAATGACGGACCAATGCCATTGATAGATGACTTTATGTTCAGAACTGCATCTCCTTTTATCAATGCACCGGCGGGAGAATTTTTTGACGTGTCAGTGGCCTTGCCAACGAGCACGGATACTACCGGAGCACTTTTCAAAAAAGAATTCATCCTTGAGAGTTCTAAGACTTACATTGTAGTGGCCAGCGGAACAGTTGGAAGCGGTACTTATTCTCCGGCTACGGCATTTGATTTAGTGGTTATTCCTGATGCAAGAGAAACATCCAGTGATCCGGCTGAAGTAGATGTCATGGTGTTCCATGGTGCAACGGATGCTCCTGTAGTAGATGTACTGGAAACTCAGGTTGGAGCAGGAACATTGGTAGATGATTTGGCTTATGGTATGTCTGATGGCTACCTGGAACTGACACCAGCTGATTATGATCTTGGTGTTGCTGATATGACCGGTGCAACAACTTTGTTTTCTTATGATGCAGACTTGTCAGCCTTGGGCGGATCAGCTATCACGGTATTGGCCTCAGGCTTTGTTGATCCTTCAATGAATAACATGGGAAGTCCATTCGGTTTGTGGGTGGCTACACCAGCCGGTGGACCACTTTTGGAATTAAGCAACATTACAGGTGTTGAGGATAATGCTTTTGATAAGCTCACTGCTTACCCGGTTCCTGCTGATGATCAATTGACTTTGACGTTTGACAGTAACATAGCAGGAACGCTTACTATTAAAATGTATTCTACAGATGGCAGGTTGGTGTACAATTCTAATCAGCAAATGCAAGTTGGAGCCAATCAATTTGATGTTGATTTAAACCAGCCTGAAGCAGGATTATATACCTTGAGTATTTCTAACGAAACTTCACAGCAATCAATACAGATCATGGTTAAATAGTCGTAACCTTAAATCAGATGAAGGCACACGAAAGTGTGCCTTTTTTGTTTCTACTGTAATCACTTTTCTGCCTCTCTGATAAGACCAAAGTCTTTGGCCAGATGGTAGCTTAGGAAAAAGTCAATATCTGTTGCAAAAAAGGCCTTTTTCCCTCCTTGTTTAGGTCCTGTTCCCGGATCAATTGGTAAGCGGTGAGTCAGTTCCTTAATTTTATAAAAGGTAATAATTGGATCGGAGTCATCGTCGGTGTGGACTTCCTTATTCACAAGCTCGTTGCCATTAAAAGCATCCGTTTTTATATCAGCAAGTGTGTCGATTTTATGATAGGCAGTCCATTGTTTGAGAAGTTCCTCGGAGTTTTGAAAAGAGACGGTGCGGTCCTTATATCCGTGACAAATAATTAATTTGGGTTTGCGCTTAGACTCAGGATATGGCAGGTATTTAACCCAATTTTCAGGAGACAATCGTTTTACTTTATTCATGGCCTTCATGCCTTCGAAAGCGGTATTAGCAGTGCCATATGGAGAGCCTGCAATAATGGCACCACCAGCAAATGTATTGGGGTAATTGGCCAAGAGGGCCGTGCTCATGGCAGCGCCTGCAGAGACACCGTAAACGAATACCTTACTCGAATCAATGTGACGAATCTTCTTAACCGCCTCAACCATATTATGAATGCTTTCACATTCTCCGTTTCGGGAATTGTCCTTTCTCAAAAACCAGTTGAAACATAAAGATGGATTGTTGATTCGGGTTTGTTCCGGATACAGAACGATAAACTGATGCTGTTCTGCCAGTCTGTTCCAATCAGATATTCGTGCAATCTTCTTAGCGTTCTGAGAGCAACCATGTAAGACAACAAGTAAAGGCAAAGAATCTTTAGAGTTTTTAGTCTGTGGAATGTAAATCCTGAATTTTAGTTCTCCCGGATTAGTAACAGTTGTTCTAAGTGTTTTGAGTTTACTTTGGGCCAGACTTCCTTTTGATGTAAACGAGAGGCAGGATAACAGGAGTAAATAGCTTAGGAGCTTCATTTGATTTATTGTGTGTTTTACAGTTGTCATGCCCGTTAGGTAATCGTACCCTCAGACGTTTTTTTTGTACATATCTCTTAATATCTTTACGGCCATTAAAGATGGATATTGTGACAAATTTCAATTCAAAGGTAAATTCTATTGATCAATTGCCGGATTTGGCTTCAGAAGTAATTGAAAAATTCTCTGAATACAAGGTTTTTATTTTTCATGGTCAACTTGGTGCCGGAAAAACAACTTTTATCAAGCAATTGTGCCGTCATTTGGGAGTGGAAGATAATATGTCGAGTCCTACATTTGGTTTGGTAAACGAGTATTTACTGAGTAATGGCGATTCCATTTATCACTTGGATTGTTACAGATTGGAAGATGAATCTGAAGCCTGGGACATTGGACTGGAGGAAATTTTAGATGGCAGACAATATTGTTTCATTGAATGGCCGGATAAAATATTGAATCTTTTACCAGAAAATTACGTAAGGGTGGAGATAACGCTTGAGGAAGCACAAAGAACTTTCAATTTTACTGTTGCATGATGACGTCCAAAGATGCCCTAAAGTCCCTCGCCAAAGAGGCCATTCTTAATCCACAAGAAGAAATGCTGGAAGTTGGCAGGAAGGGAAGTAGTCTGTATATAGGAATTCCAAAAGAACATTCACTTCAGGAGAACCGGGTGCCTTTGGTGCCAGAGGCCGTAGCCTTGTTAATCTCAAGAGGACATCAGGTTGTGCTTGAGACAGGAGCAGGTGATAAAGCCAATTTTTCGGACCATGATTACAGTGAGGCAGGTGCCCAGATAGTATCGGATGCGCAGGAAGTGTATCGCGCCAATATCATATTAAAAGTAGCGCCACCAACTGATGAGGAAATAGACATGATGGATGCGGGAACCATTCTTATTTCTGCACTCCAATTATCGGTTCAGCCAAGAACGGTTTTGAAAAAACTCATGCAAAAGAAGGTTACCGGAATTGCCTGGGACTACATAAGAGATGAAGAAGGCATCTTTTCTGTGATCAGATCTATGGGAGAAATTGCCGGAAACACATCTATTTTGATTGCGGCAGAATGCTTAAGCAATGCCAATAACGGAAAAGGCCTGATGTTGGGAGGAATTGCAGGTACTTCCCCAACGGAAGTTGTGATTTTAGGAGCAGGAACCGTAGGTGAATTCGCTACACGAGCGGCCCTCGGTTTGGGAGCTTCTGTGAAGGTGTTCGACAATTCTACGTATCGACTAAGACGACTTCAAAACGATTTGGGAACCCGTGTATGGACTTCCATTTTGCAACCAAAAGTGCTACAGAAAGCCTTGAAAAGAGCAGATGTGGTGATTGGTGCAATTAGAGCAAAAGGCGGTCGCACCCCTTGCGTGGTAACCGAAGAAATGGTGGAAGAAATGAAAGATGGTTCCGTGGTGGTAGATGTATCTATCGACCAGGGTGGTTGTTTCGAAACTTCTGAAGTAACAAGTCACGAATGTCCAACATTCACAAAGCATGGTGTCATTCATTATTGCGTGCCCAACATTCCTTCACGTGTATCACGAACAGCTTCTTTTGCCCTGAGCAATATTTTCTCACCAATTATTCTTCAAATTGGAGACGAAGGAGGATGTGAGAGTTTGGTAAAAGTGAATCCTGGTTTCAGAGGAGGTGTGTACTTGTATAAAGGCACCTTAACCAGTCCTATTCTGGGAGAAGCATTTAAATTGCCGTATAAAGACATTGATCTGTTGATGGCTGCATTTTAAACCCCATGTGGATTTATGAATATCTTCAGTATTTGGGTGCTTTACCACTCATTTTAGTATTCTTCGACCTTAAGAAATCAATTCACAAGTACATCATTTACATATGCGTGTTTGTTTTAACCGTAATTGGATTGGTGTCCTGGATTGAAAACATGGAATTTAGTTTGTCTACCTGGTACTACTTTGTTCCCTTAATTCTGGTACCTTTTATTGCAGCAATCTTACCTTCTTTCGATCTAAATATCAACGATCCTGCTGAACATGAAGATTCTGATGTCATAGATTAAGACATTTCGCGTATTTTCGCAGCGCAATTGATTATGAATTTCTGGGGAAGAGCAAAATATTATTTAATTGGCTTAGGGATCGGAACGATCATCACCGTTATGATTTTTGGTGCAAGAGGTTGTAGTTGGACACCTGAGAATAGAGTGTTCAGAGACATCCAAATGAGTACAATACTGATTACTGAGCGTGTGAAATGTGAGTTGGAATGTAACAATATTTCGGACGGAGAGATTTACGATACTTTCATGGGAGAGGGGAGTATTCTGTTTAAGGAAAGTGAACCCAGAAGAAGTCCAAAAATGTACATTGTAGAATCTGGTGATGAATCCTACAAACTGGAGCTAACCATCGATGATAGTGAAAGTACCAGAGATACTACTATTATTGTAACAAGGGTAGAGAAGCTTAAAATGTCCGGGAAAGAATCGTGCGAATGTGAATCTGTTTCGGACTCCACTTATGTATTGTTCAGCAAGCCGGAAGAGCGTATTACAAGAGACCTTTTCTTCACCAAGGGCAAGGAAATTAATTTCAATCAGAGGGCCAAATGTGGTATGCAGTGCTACGGTCTGTCGTCGTCAGATATCAATACATTTATTGATACCGAACCACAGCTTATCAAAGAAGCGAGTGATTATGCACATCACCCACATCCTTATTTCGCTTATGAAAATGAAATTGATGGGGTGAAGTACAGATTTATTTTTGAAGACGCAGGTCGCAGAACCAGGCTCATTGAGATTATCGCAGCACATAAATCGTGCTTGTGCGACGAGCTTTAATGCTTATCTCTTCTTCACTTTAATTGTCAGACCAATATCAGTCCCGTCGTCACTTAAACGATCGTCCGGACGCCACTTCAGAGAATTCAGATAATTGTGAATAGGCTCTCTAAGTACATCCAAATGTTTAGGTGAGTGGACAAAGTCAAAGCGCACTATCTTGCCATCATTAACACTCAGTTTTATAAGAATGTCGCCACAATATTTCACAGAATATTGATTCAATATGGCTTCAAGATTGGATAAAGCCTTACCCATCCCAATTTCAGGTAGCGGACTCATGTCCTCATAAAACACATGAATCAAATCTTCTCTCATCGCAGGCTCTAATGGCTCTGGTTCAATTTCAGGGATTTCTTCGACTGGACGTCTTCCGGTTTTCAGATAATAAATATGATCGTGTAAATCACTAATAGAATCTTCCAGGTTCTCGATCTCCCTGTTGTGAGCCCTCTCCATTTTCCATATATCGACTTTGTGCTTGTCAAGTGTCTCAAAGTATTGTTTGAGTAAATTATTTTCACTGTCATCTTTTAGAGAAGAGAGTTTTGGACCTATGTAGGTACTCGGTTCAATCAAGTTCAAAGAAGCTCCTGAGATACGTCTGTTTCCCGAACTGTATTTGGTGATAAGGTGCCCATTCTTAATGTCATCATAAGCTAATTTGGAGTAAAAGCTATACCTCTTAGGACTCAAATTAAATCTTGATCCATTGGGGGACAACAATTCTACCTGCTTCATGTCATTATTGGAGAAAACAGATAAATACACGGAGTCATTTCTGCTCTTCTTGCGTTTTGCAATGCGAACATCCATCATATAGGAATTGCCCATCTTTTTGTATCCGTAAATTCTAAGATGAATGGCTTTGTCCACAATGTCATACTCACCTTCAGCAATGGTGTTTACGTCAAAATGATAGTCGGGGTGATGAAGTGTCATGGTATCATTAAGCGCTCTAAGATCAACTTTTTTGAAGCGAGCGAAACCCCATCTGTCGGTTACGATTGTACTGGTTGATGGCAGACCAACAATAACGCCTTGAATAGGGTCGTTTGAAGCAACGTCTTTAACTTGAATTCGAAGGTCAAAATCGGCACTTGCCTGTAGAGGTAGTAGAAGGAATATTAAGATGAATTTTAGCATAAAAGTGTTTATACTGGGATGTGTCATCTTCGGAAAATCCATAAAATATTTGGGCTGTAACTAGCCGCCAACGCGCTTAACACCATATCCCCAGTCACTTAAGAGTTTCATAACTTTGTCTCTTACCTCCCCCTGAATGATGATTTCTCCATCTTTGGCCGACCCGCCAACGCCACATTTTGATTTCAGATCTTTTGCCAGACCTTTTAGGTCGTCTTCAGTACCTACAAAACCCTCTATTACTGTAGCTACTTTTCCCTTTCTGCCTTTGCGATCTATTAATACACGCAGGGTTTGTTCACCGGGTTCGAGCGTATCTTCTTCCAGTTCGTCATCATGATCGTATGAGAAATCCGGATTGGTAGAATAGACTACATTAATCCTCTGTTTTTTGTTTTTTCCCATGGTTCAAATCTATTACTCTAATGTTCTTTCTGTTGAGATCAGCTTTCAGCCAACGAGTTAATTTCCCTGTTTCAATTTGGCGTAAAGAGTCGCTCAAATACGGTTTCCATTCAACTGTAAACAGGGCCACAGTATCTGTTCTTCTTCCCGAATTTTCAAATCCAAGGGAGTAGGTGAAACGTTTCACATCCGGAAAGGTCACGTCAATTTCAGCTCTCAATTTCTTAACTTTTGAAGACGTGATGTCCTTATATGCTTTTAGCAATTTCTTCTGCTGATGGATCATGGTTTCATTCAGATCAATCTCGCGTTTCAGTTCATCTTTTTCACTTCTGTGTCTCTCTTCCAGTGCGATTCTGTCTTCAAAAGAGAAGGCTTTTTCTTCCTTTAATAAGTCTGTTTTATCAATGTCCAGAATGGTATTGTGAAGATCGTAATCGGCCAATTTTCTTTCCCATTGTTCTACTATGATTGGAGGAACGAAATTGTCCTCTCTAAATTCAATGTGAATGATATTGACAGTGTCGCCATGCATGTATTCCAAATCCACATGCTTCACTCTGGCGTAACCTTCAATCTCCTGAGCAATGAATTCCTGTGAGTTCCTTTTGAAGCTGTTTTCCTGCATTACAAAGTAAAACTTGTAAACAGAAGGGATCAATACCAACAGCATGAAAACACCAATGTAAATCTTTACTTTTCTCTCGGTTTTAGGATTCACAAATTCCTTCAATGGGAACCTGAGGTAACGAATAACAATGAGTGTTGCCAGACAAATCAATATCGAGTTAATGATAAACAGATAAAGCGCGTTGGCCATCAAACCAAAGTTGCCATTGGCCAGCATAAAACCTGCCGAACATAAAGGGGGCATTAGGGCCGTTGCAATGGCAACTCCCGAAATTACCGTCATTGATTTCCCTTTTTTTGTAGCTGCAATGATACCCGCAAACCCACCGAAAAGTGCAATCAATACATCTCTGAAATCCGGTTCTGTCCTGGCCAGAATTTGTGCGCTCGGTTCTTTGAAAGGACTGATAACAAAGTAAATCCAGCTCACCAGAATACTGATGCCGATCATAACACCAAAGTTCACGAGGGATTTCATGAGAAGTTTGAAGTCGTTTGTACCAACAGCCAAACCAATTCCTTTGATCGGTCCCATTAATGGAGAAATTAACATGGCCCCAATAACAACAGCCACACTATCTGCATCCAAACCAATAGATGCCACAAATATGGAGAAGATTAAAACCCATACGTTGTGACCTTTGAATTCAATTTCGTCCTGAATTTCTGAAATGGTGCCAGCTACGTCCGTGTCTTCACGAATATTTAGGGTAGACTTCACAAAGCCCCAAAGACTCTTGGGAACCTTTTTTAAATCTTCCGGATTAAATTCAATCTTGGTCGGGTCTCTTTCAACCTTGTCCATGTCATCGGGTGCTTGCTCTCGATTGGAATATGTCTCTTCTCTCTCTTCGCTCATTTCAATTGAATCACACTAATATATGCATAATTGCAATTTAGCTTCAATTGTTGTCGATTATTTGTTGAATCCGTTCGAGCGATTGCAGATTTCCATTGATAGATAGCGATTCTATGATTCTCTTTTTTTCGAGGGCGGTCAAATGCCAACTCATGGAAATATCCTCATCAGGGTGTTTCAATAGGTCAAAATGAACAATTTCCGTTGGGTGATCGAAATGAGATAAAAATTCATTCATGATTTGATCGTTGGAATAATCCTGAGTCTTAAACACATTGCCATAAACGTTGCTGAAAGGTGCAAATACACGTCTCAATAAAGAACCCGAATTATGATGTTCTCCGGTAAACGCCTTGGTACGGTCGCGAATTTGAATGATGACTACACCAGAAGTGTTTTCCTGAATCCAGTTTTTAAATACGCTTAGGTACTGAACAGCATCTTTTACACCGTAATTGTCGCGTAAACCGGCATCCATTACTTCAATGCTGGGTGAGCTGGGTAGACTTACCATTGGAAACACGTATGGGAAAGTGGCATTCATTCTCAGAGCAGAACTGTATCTTAATTCATCGGCGCCCTGGGATCTAAATAAATCTCTGAGTTCAATGTTTTCAATTTGGCTGTCTTCCGATCGGCTGTGACACATGTAGGACAAATGACTGGATGAAATCAAAAGTCGCCTACCGTCATTAACAACCGTTGGTGCCAGGATAATCCGTGGGGCTTTCCCCTGAAGTACAAACTCATCAAAATAGCTCAAAGGTTTATTGAACAGGTCTCCGGTATTCTGGTTAAGGTTGTTCTCAAACATGTAAGCCCTGTCTTTGGTGTAGCTCATGTTATTGTATTCGAAGGACTGAATTCTTGGAAACAAATCTGAAGTGGCTATGGTAAACGAAATGCTGTTGAGCAGATCCTTGCTAAGTTGGTTTTTATGGCCCGAATCAAATCTGTTTTGTTGATCGGATAAATCGTCTTCTATGCTCAGCGATCTGAAGTAGGCTGCACCTATCATTCCACCCGAAGAGCCTGTGATAAGTTTGGTTTGTTTCATGAATTGTCCTTCAGATTCCTGATCTATTTTCTGAAGCGTATGAAACGTCCATAAACTCGATCTCAACCCACCACCACTGCAATTCACAATGATCAATTTTGGCTTTTCAAGTCCGGTTTGAGTCTTCCATTGGTTGAGCGCATTGATTTCCATGGCAATGTCCTTTTGCAGGCGATCCATGTCCGGATCAAAATCGTAGGCATTATAGTCTGCTAGAGCGACTTCATAGTTCAGACCATAAGCATGATTCTTAAAGCGCATGAAATCGTATTGGTTGGTAGCCAGATTAACCAGAGCAATTAAAGCAATAATGATTGTGGTAGTCCACCCTTTAAACCAGGTGTACATCACACTAATGAGCATCAGGGTGATGGTGAAAAGAAGAAAGATGCTGGCACCTGCCGGAATTCGAATAATCTCATACTCTTTAAATGTGCCCAAAATGATAAATGATGCCACACTGATAATCTCGAACCTAGTGGCATTGATGCTGTTTTGAGACAGGACTTGCTTGAGAAGATCATTGCTGTAATGAGAAACATCTCTTGCTAAATTGATGTCTTTCATACCGGATATATAGGATCTAACGTGCCATTCCTGCTCCTGGAAGAAAGCTTTGTACCATGGCTTTTTGTTATGAATTGGTGATTCAAAGGCTTCCGGCTCCTGTTCTTTGTTTAGTTTTTTGAGGTCTGTATTTGTTCTAAAAAAGTAGAGGTAGCTCATGACCAAGAATAACAGACATCCTCCCAAAAAAGAAAGCATTTCCAAAATGATCAATCCCGTACTTTGAAGTTCGTTGACAGATAGAAAAATGCTGGTTTGGTAAATGTAGACAATCGTGAAAATAAGGGGAATGACACTGTTGTTGAGACTGAATTTGTAAAAAGGTCGGGCAACGGTGGCAATAAACCTGAACTTTCCTCCATACATGATGTAGCTGTATATGTTGAAAGCCATGATGAATCCACCATACGAAAAGCCCATAATGGCAAACGAAAGCGGGTCGATCTCTCCCAAGTATTCGGGAGCTAAGAATAGATAAGGAATGCCATATTTTGTTCCGATCAGTCCTGTCACGAAAGCAAATAAAATGCCCCATGAGAGTACGTTAAAGTGGTTACGTTTTAAATGAAGTAATAGTAATTGGGTCGGAAAAAAATACAGAACTCGCTTAAGTAAGGATGGATGCTCGTGAGTATCGCTCATTTAAAGGTCTGTGTTTTTTATAGTGTACGGGATTTCGAGGGAAAAAGTTGTGCGTTTTGAGGGATTAATTTTATCATTTAATCAAGTGATATCGGATTTGCCATGTTAAGCTATGTTTTTACCATATTTCCGCGGAGTATCTCCGGTTAAAGATTTGAAAAATCGAATGAATGCACTGCTTTCAGAAAACCCAAGTAAATAACTGATCTCTTCTATGCTTTTTTGTCCTTCTTCCAGGTAAGTCTTTGATAACCTTAATTGAAGTTCGTATTCAATTTCTTTGTAGGATGTATTGAGTGCTTTTAGTTGACGTTGAAGCGTTCTTGTCGAGACATTCAGATGCCCGGCAGCTTTTTGGATCGGGACTCTGCTGGGTTTGTGAGACAAGATGCACTTTTTCAATTCATACACTAAAGTGTTTTCACTTTTCAACTTAGCCATTTCGTCTTCAACCTTGTCTTTTAAGCTCTCCAGAAGTCCAAGTCGAACGGTTTTGGCGTGATTAAAAATCTGTTTTTCAAAGAAGATTTCGGTTTTAGGCTGGTTAAAGAATAAGCTACAATTGAAAGTGCGGTAGTATTCGCTTAGGGATTTTGGTTTAGGCGTTTCGAAATGAATCTTTACCGGATAGTAATTCCGTTGGGTGTAGGTAACTAATGATTTTAAGCAGGAAAGTAGAGTGAGGTCCAGAATTTGCTTTTTGGCATGATGTTGATGAATTTTCCAATTGGGATTCTCTTCAAAAACAACAGAATAGTAATCGTCTGTTTTGTTCAGTGAGGACTCCAGAGCATCACTGATCAATCTTGAATATTCTACGGCATTTTCAAAGGCATCTTCAAGCGTGTCGCTGTACTGCATGATATTGTTGACGTAAGCTGTGACTTTTAGAGAAATGTGTTCACCAATATGAAGTCCAAGGTTTTCGTCATCCAGTTCCTGGCCAATGAGGTTTATCCACTCCACGGTGGTTTCATAACTGATGTGTTTGTGTTTTTGAAGTTCGTTTGCAGCTTCTTCAAAATGACTTGTATTGGCGCCTTTTAGATTGGCATATTCAATGAGATCGGCTAGAATGGAAGAGGAAAAATACATGCCGCAAATATGGCGCAAAATGTCAATTGATTCAAAATGAACCGATCTAAATTTGCACTCAGGTCAAGATTTTAAATTATAAAAACAAAAAATATGACAGCAATTAAGGATAAAGAAATAGAGACTTATGTTAATGGTTTGAGCGATTTTCAAAAAGAAATTGTGATGGCCGTAAGAGAAGCTGTTCTAAATGCAGATGAGCGTATGAAAGAAGCTATAAAATGGGGTAGCATTGCGTTTTATCATAACAAGAACATTTGCGGATTTAGAGTGGCAAAAGCTCACGTGACTTTGCTTTTTATGGAAGGTGCCTCATTGAAAACGCCAAACATGTTATCAGGAACAGGTGCAAAGGCAAGAACTGTGAAGTACACTAAATTGGAAGATGTAGATGCAACTGCTTTGAAGAAGTTGGTTCAGGAATCTTTAGGATTGGGAATGTGAGTTAGCAATTCTTCACAAAATCCACCACCAGATAAGCCAGAAGTTTTCCAACAGCATTCATTTCCTGAGCGTTTGTCGGAGCCCCCTCTGCCAAATGTAGGTAAGCCGGGTTCAGTTGTTTTGCGCATTCAATAAGGTAACGTCTGGCTTCAAATGTACTGATACCACATGGTGTAATGGCGCTGGTTGCTACATTTTCAATGCCATCAAGATCCAGTTCTACACCACAGGGCGTTTTTCCAAAACGGCTTAACGCTCTGTTCAGAGCTTCTTCAAAAGAAATCTCTCGTCTCACAATGGCTTCATAACTTGTATAGTCAAACTTGGACGGCACTCTGTCCAAAATATGCTCAGAGTTATATATTTCATGCAAGGCCAATACAAAATACTGATCCAGTAAACCTTCTGTTTTGGCATAGCTAAATCCATTACCGCTGTGTCTGCCTTCAAGGGCTCTGAAATCGGCATGCGGATCCAGGTTAATACAGTTGATGGATTTATTCAAAGCAAGGCTGCTCCCCTTGATTAGTCCGTAGCTATTGTTGTGTCCTCCACCAATTGCAATTGGGATTTTTCCTGCTTCACGGATGATCTGACAGGTTTTATACACGCGCTCATCTAATTCGGACACCAGTTGTCTCAAGCGAGTCATGTCGGATGAAAGATCTAAATCTTTTGAGCGATCCATTAAGTCCTTACAGTTAATTTCCCCCAAAAGCAACAGATCATTTCCATTATAAAAACGATTGCTTTGCATGTTCAGGAATTTTTTTAAAAAAGCTTCCCAGGCATGTTGTGAGCCACCATTTCCAAAATTGGCTCTCGGCCCTAAATCTTCAGGAATACCAAAGAGTACGAATTTGATGCCGTCCTTTTTGAGGTCCTCTTCCCAGTTATCTGAACAGAGCTGGATGGTTTCTCCAAGTTTGGTCTCGCCAACGCGCTTTGAAAGATAGCTGTTGAGTTGTTCAGAAGATAAAGTCAGTACGTTACTCATTTGGTTTGATTATTGATATTGGATTCAGTAAATTTAAACAACAAAATTCGGTCTCATGAAATATTCAATACTTCTTTTATCTCTTTTCTTCGGTATGTCTTGCAGCGCACAAAAGGAAGCAAAAGTAAAACCTGCAGAGTCTTCGGTGGCTGTAAAACAATTGCCGGAAATCAATCAGAAAATGATCGCCTATGTAGAGAAGAATAAAGGCCGAAAAATTCTAAGAGGAGAATGTTGGGATGTGGTGAAAATGGCTCTCACAGAATCTGGTGCTAATTGGACGCCTCCAACAGATTTTGGGAAAGTCGTTGACTTAAAGAATGTCCTTCCGGGTGATGTTGTGATGTTTGAGAATACCGTCTTCAAAGGTGAAAACTACAGCCAGAGTTTTGGTGGACACTATGCAGTTGTTCATACAATTAATGATGATGGAACCATTCTATTGGCTCACCAGAATTATAATAAAGTGAGAAAAATTCGGTTCGATAAAATCACACCCGCCCATTTGGTGAAGGGAGAATTGACTTTCTTCAGGCCTCAGAAGTAGCTACTTCAGTTCTTCAGGTATTAAGCACACCGGAATTGGTACCATTTTATGTTTATTGGCGGCGTGTAGTTTTCGATAAATTGCAAGCGCTTCTTTTTCACGATCAGATAAATTTGTCTCGTCGCCAGAAAATTCCATGGCCCATTCCAGCTCATCATAGGTAGCGCCAATTTGGTCTTCATCTGTTCTTCCATCGTCCCATAAACCATCAGTTGGTCTGGCCTGAAGAATCTCATCAATCACACCAAGTTCGCCTGCAATGGCATAAACTTCCGATTTCATTAGATCTGCGATTGGACTGAGGTCAACACCGCCATCTCCATATTTGGTGTAAAAGCCCACGCCAAAGTCTTCCACTTTATTTCCGGTTCCTGCCACCAGTAGATTATTGGCCTGACCAATAGCATATAGTGTGGTCATTCTTAAACGTGCTCTGGTGTTGGCCATGGCCAGAAAATTATCCTTGGTTAAATCGTCAAACGCAGCCGACATGGTATCGAAAGTATCCGTCAGTTCAATGGTTTGATGATGAACATCTTTAAAATTTTCTTTCAACCAGGCTATGTGTTTGTCGGCTCTGCTTACCTCAGCACTTTTCTGGTGAATAGGCATGCTTAAACAGATCAACTTTTTACCAGTCATAGCACACAGGGTAGAAGTCAGTGCAGAATCTATTCCACCGGAAATGCCAATAACAAAACCATTCATGCGGGCATTATCGGCATACGATTTTAACCAATTACTAATGTGATTTGCAACGTCTTTATGTTTCATAGGAACAAAAATCCCCTGACTACAAAGTAACCAGGGGACATATATTAATGTTTTAAATAATCTTTAGAACAATACCCCAATTCTCAAAGAGATGTTATAAGGTAAGAATTTTTGCTCATCATACGATTGGTACTTTCCGCTTGTGTTAGAAGTGTTGAAAGTAGCGCTGGCATCAATCAGGTGCTCAGAGTTTTTGTTAACCGCGTTGGTAACACCCCAGTTGAAGTCCAAACCACCAATTAGCCAGGTAGTTCCTGAAACGTTGTACTCAACACCACCACCAAAGTTAATTTGTGACCTGATTAAAGACATCTCGCTGTCAATATTAAGATCGTCCAAATTTGGCGTGTTGCTGCTTGATAAACTTACACCTGTATCATCAGCTCTTCCCTTAGTCTTGATTCCAATGTTGGTTCCAAACTGGAAGAAATATTTCATCATACCGATTTCCTTCGTTTTCATCTTAAAGATGATTGGAATGGTCACGTAATTTGCTCTGAATTTTCTCGACTCAAGTCTGATATATTCTGAAGACTGCGTGGTATCAATAGAAGTCACGTCTCCGTTATCAGATTCATACGTCAAGATCTTATTGTCGTCTAGTAAATAACCAATAGAATCACTTGGGTTCTCAAGATATTTGATGTTTCCACCATCGAAATCAAATCCGATTCCTGTACTTAACCAAAATTTCTCAGCCAATTTGAATTCGGTCATCAAACCAAGTCCAAAAGAACCTTTCATTCCATTGTTTTCGAATGCTTTTGCATCATCAGGTCTTAACCAGCTTAAAGCAGGGTTGATTCTGAAACCTGCGTGGAAAGATTTATCGTCCTGTGCATAAGTGTTACCAATGAACATTCCTGCAAATACGACAAGAAGTAACTTTTTCATAATTTTGAGCTTATTATTATTGACGCAATATTACGACATTTTTTGTGAAACAATCGACGAAAATAGCTGGATTAACGATTATCATGCTCAGCGTGCTGAGTTCATGTGGTGAAGACAAAAAAGAGGATCCATTGGATGTGGATGTTTCTGAAGTAAAGGTCTCTCTTGAGTATCATCGTTTAGATCAGGAGTTGGCACAGGCAGACACCAATTCATTAGATGAATTCAACCAAAGAATGCTTGAAACCTATAATATGGCTTGGGTGCATTATGCCGGAGGTGTTTTGAGACAGGGAGATCCAAGAGATCCTATGTTCTCAGATAATTTTAAACGTTTCTTCTCACATCCATTTGTAAATGCTACTATGAATGCCGTGGATTCTACTTACGGTGATGTGTCCGATTTAAATAAGCAAATAGAAGAAGGTTTTAAGCACTTGAAGTACTACTATAAGGATGCTTTAATGCCAAAAATCGTCTACACAAATAACTTTTTCAATTATTATACAAACCCGGTGATTGCAGTAGATTCCATGTTGCTTGTTGGTTTAGATTTTTATTTGGGTAAGGACCATTGGTTGGTAAAGACTCTGCCAATGACAGAACATCCTCAATATATAAGAGATGAAATGAGCAAGGAGTTTGTAGTGGTAAATGCCATGAAAGCCTGGTTTCAACACAAATACTTGCCGGAGCCAAAGCATGAAGATTTTTTGGAGGCACTCATTTATAACGGAAAGTTAATGTATGCCATGGATGCGCTGATGCCGGATATTCCCGACCATGTTAAATTGAAATATTCTAAATCGGAAATGGAATGGTGCGTTGGCAATGAAAACAGAATTTGGTTGACATTGGTGGATAGAGATTTGATCCATAATACCAACCAGAAACAAATCAATGATTATTTCAGAAAAGGACCGTTTACGCCATCATTAAAGGGGAATGACACGCCAGACAGAGTCGGAATGTTCATGGGCTGGAGCATTGTTAAAGACTATATGGCCGAACATACAGATAAATCTTTGGTAGATTTGTTGAAAGAGAAAAACAATCAAAGCATTTTAAATTCATACAAGCAAGGAAAGTAATGAGCGAACAAAGTAAAAGTGAAATCAAGATAGAAGTTGGACTGGATGAAAACAAAGTTCCTCAATCAATAAGCTGGCAGGCAGATGATGCCGGAGCGAATCAGGAAGAAGCCAAAGCCATGATGCTGTCTTTTTGGGATAAAACTCAAGGCAATGCCATGCGTATGGATTTATGGACAAAAGATATGTTGGTGGATGAAATGAAGATGTTTTACCACCAAACTTTGTTGACCATGGCAGATTCATTTGAGCGCTCTACTGGTGAATCATTGATGAGTCAAGATCTTCGCGACTTCTGTGATTATTTTGCCGAAAGAATGCAAATCAAACCTCAATCGTAGTTTTTACGTCATTTTTCTGAAAAAAATATGCACGCATATTAATTTTTCGTCTAAAGAAACTTATATTCACAGTAAGAAAATGTTGTGGTGAAAAATGGCTGAGCAGGAAGAAGATATTATCCCCCCGATAGATCGTGATTTAATTAAGTCTGAACTGACTAAGGAGCGTTTTGTGGCGAATACCAATAAGGGGAATAATGAAATTTATATTGTCAACCATCAAAACTCACCAAATGTACTTCAGGAAATCGGTCGTCTCCGTGAAGAAGCTTTTCGCTCCGGAGGAGGAGGGACCGGTAAAGCCCTTGATTTAGATTCGTATGATTTGTCTGACAGACCATATCAGCAGCTTTTGGTATTCAGTCCTGAAGACGAACAAATCATAGGAGGCTATCGTTTCATCGATTGTGGAACTGCCACCAACCCCGAAACCGGAGATATTGAATTATCAACGGCCAACTATTTTACGTTTTCGCAGAAATTCATTGAGGATTATTTGCCTTATACAATTGAATTGGGACGTTCATGGGTTCAGCCTATGTATCAACCTTCGGTAAATCCAAGAAAAGGTTTGTTTGCCCTGGCAAATATTTGGGATGGTCTGAGTAATATCATCGACTTGTATCCTAATTCAAAATACTTCTTTGGGAAGGTAACTATGTATCCGGACTACAATGTTGAGGCAAGAGACTTGCTGTTGTTCTTCATGAACCATTACTTTCCCGATAAAGAGGATTTGTTGGCGCCAATTCATCCTTTGGACAGTCAACCAGATGCAGCCAGGTTAACCAGGACATTTAAAGGACTCGAGTTCGCAGATGGTTTTAGATTGCTTCAAAGAATGATCAGAGATAAGGGGGAGAGCATTCCGCCTCTTCTTAATATCTACATGAATATCTCTTCAACCATGAAGACTTTTGGAACGGCTGTTAATCCGGACTTTGGTCATGTTGAGGAAACAGGTATTTTGGTGACAATCGCCGATATCTATGAAGAAACCAGGGCGCGTCATAATACGAATCAGGATCTTTAGTCTTCCTGGTAGTAGACGGGATTAGTCTGTTCTATAAAATCTAAAATATCTTCCCTTCCTGCTTTTGATCTCGATGAAGTAAGGAAAATCTGTGGTAAGGCTTCCCATGTTTCAAGCATCTTGTTTTTGTACACGGTCAGATTGTTCTCCAGTTCCTGTGGTTTCAGATTCTCGATCTTGGTAAAACACATCACAAAAGGAATGCCTTTTTCTCCCAACCAGCTCATAAAGTCAAGGTCGCTTTGTTGAGGTGGGATTCTCGAGTCTAAAAGCACAAACACACACATCAGATCCAATCTCTGCTCAAGAAAATGGTAAATCATGCCTTTGAACTTTCTGCGCTCGCGTTTCGACACCTTTGCATACCCATATCCGGGCAGGTCTACAATGTACCATGCGTCATCAATTTTAAAGTGATTGATAAGCTGTGTTTTGCCCGGTGTGCCTGAAGTTTTGGCCAGATTGTTTCTCCCGGTCAACATGTTGATCAAAGAAGACTTTCCAACATTCGATCGGCCAATAAAAGCGTACTCTGGTTGGTTCACTTCCGGACACATTTTGTAATCCGAATTACTCACAACGAACTCTGCTTGCTTAATGATCATGTGACATTGCTTTTGTGTGATCAAAACTAGGAATTTTCCACTTAGCTCCAATTTTCAAGTAAAAACTGTTCAAAATACCCCACTTTTTACCACTGGTTTATTTTTCTGTAAATCAATCATTTATGATTTAGTTGTAACCAATTAATCTTATATGGAGTAAAAAGTTGTTAACATAGTGGTAACTAATGGTATAAAGTGGTAAAAAAAATCTATTTTTACATCCTTTAAGTCAAGAAGAAAAATGGCAAGCCTGGTAGGAGAATATGGTTGTAAGCTGGACGCAAAAGGGCGTTTTCTGTTTCCGTCTGGACTCAGAAAACAGCTGGATCCTTCTGCGCAAGAAGGTTTTATGATCAACCGTGGCTTTGAAAAATGCTTGTCGTTGTACCCGATGAATGAATGGGAAAAGGTGAGTGCTCGCCTTGAGAAGTTGAATTTGTTTAAACCGGAAAACAGAATGTTTTACCGCTTATTTCATAATGGAGCGCAGATGTTGTCGCTCGATAATGCGGGAAGAGTTTTGGTTCCAAAATCGCTTTTGGAGTACGCCGGGATAAAAAAAGAGACTGTGTTGATAGCTTATGGCGACCGTATCGAGATATGGGATAAGCAGTCTTACGACAAGTGGTTGGATGAGAATTCGTTGGATTTTGCTGATTTGGCTGACAAGGTAATGGGAGAGGGCTCTGGATTTAATTCAGAGGGTGATGAGTGATTATCATGTCCCCGTTCTTTTACATGATGTAATTAATGGATTGGAAATTCAATCAGGTGGCTGCTATGTGGATGTTACCTATGGAGGAGGAGGTCATAGTGCTGAGATTCTGTCGGAATTAACTTCCGGGAAGCTATACGCTTTTGATCAGGATGCGGATGTTAAGGGTAATGTTAGGTCTGATGACCGTTTGGTCTTTGTAGCTCAAAATTTCAGATATCTCAAAAACGCTTTGCGGATGCATGGTGTGCGTCAGGTGGATGGTGTGTTGGCAGATTTAGGTGTGTCTTCTCATCAGTTTGATGTGCCGGAAAGAGGTTTTTCGTTTCGTTTTGAAGGGCCGTTGGATATGCGAATGAATGTTGGGTCAGAACTCACTGCTGCAAAAATCCTTAACGAGTATGATGAGGAGGCTTTGTTTAGAATGTTTCGTGAGTACGGAGAGTTGAGGTCTTTGGGTCGGGTGGTGAAAGCTGTTCTGAAGGCAAGATCTGAATTTGAGTTTAAGACCACGAGTCAGCTTGTAGAGGTGTATGATGAGATTGGGATTGGCGGCGTGAAGCGCAACGGAGAGTTGGCAAGGCTGTTTCAGGCTTTGAGGATTGAGGTGAATGATGAGATGGCTGTTCTGAAGGAGTTTCTAAAAGCTTGTGAGAGTGTGATTAAGCCTGGTGGACGCCTGGTGGTGATTTCGTATCACTCTCTTGAAGATCGATTGGTTAAGAATTACATCAAAAAAGGAAATTTTGAAGGGAAGGAAGAGAAAGATTTTTACGGGAATCTCATCCGTCCATTCAAAGAAGTGAATCGCAAGGTGATTGTGCCTGGTGATGAAGAAATTGAAAAAAACCCAAGAGCACGCAGTGCTAAACTAAGAATAGGCGAAAAGTTGTGAGTACTTTAGTTGAAGAACAAGAAAAACCCAAAAAGAGAGCCAGAAAAAAGGCTCCTAAGAAAAACTCGAATGATGCGAGTCGGTTTTTCGCGTCTTTGCTTAACGGTGATTTCTTTAGTAGAGATAATCTCGTTAAAAACATTCCCTTCTTCTTTTATGTGGCCTTTTTGCTCATACTGTATATCGGCTACGGATATTATGTAGAAAAGACATCTTCCAACATTGCGGATCTGGAAGAGCGTTCTTTAGAGTTGCGCGCCGATCAAAATAACGAGAATGCTTACTATAATCAGATTAGTATGTATTCTCATATTGAGGATTCTTTGTCTGCTGCCGGAATCGTGCCGTCTGTAGAGCCTCCGCAGAAAATTTTTGTTTCCAAATCACAATTTAATACCGAAGAGTAATGGATAAAAGAAAGGTGGTTTGGAGAATATATTTGGTCTTTTTGGTGATGCTGGTCTGTTCGGTTGGGATTGTGGCTCGTGTGGTTGGAATTCAGAACGATGACAGATATCAAACAGTTGTAGAGAAGAAGGAAAACCTTGAGCAGGATACAATTACACCAATTCGTGGGTCTATTTTTTCTTCTGATGGGTCTTTGTTGGTTGCGTCAGATCCTGTTTTCAATTTAAGATGGGATGCGTCTGTAGTTGATAATGATTTGTTCAATGAGGAGATTGACGACTTGTCTGCAGGGATGGCAAGGGTCTTTAAAGACAAGTCTGCGGCTCAGTGGAAGGCGCATCTTGTAAAAGGGAAGGAAGAGAATAAGCGGTATTACAAGATTGCTAATAAGGTGTCAAGAAGGGACTTGCATCAGGTGCTTCAGTTGCCCGTGTTTAAGTTGGGGCAGTATAAAGGAGGTTTGGTGAAGGAGAAGATTGATTCTCGTGGACGTCAGTTTGCGCCTTTGGCAGATAGAACGATTGGGTATGCACGTGTCAAAGAAGGTAAGGGCGTGACAGGTATTGTGGGGATCGAAGAAGCTTTTGATGAAGAGTTGCGCGGAGAAGTTGGTGTGCGAGAGATGAAGCGTTTACCTTCCGGAAAGAAAATTCCCGTTAACGATGAGTTTATCAAGGTGCCTAAAAATGGAATGGATATCTATTCAACAATTGATATCAATATCCAGGATGTGGCCGAAAGCGAGTTGATGCGCCAGTTAGAGGCTCAAAATGCTGCCAATGGATGCGCGATTCTAATGGAGGTCGAAACCGGGAAAATCATAGCTATTGCCAATCTTCAAAAGACTGAAAGTGGAGGTTATTATGAGTCGTATAACCATGCGATTGGAACGCAGACCGAGCCTGGTTCAACTTTTAAGTTGGTGTCTCTTTTGGTTGGTCTGGAAGATGGTGCATTTGATTTGGATACTGAGATCGATACCGAAGATGGGACGCATCAATTCTATGATAGAACCATGCGTGATTCAAGAATTGGTGGGTATGGAATTATTGATGCCAAAACAGCATTTGCGGTTAGTTCAAACGTTTGGTTTTCAAAAGCAATTGATGAGGCTTATAACAGACGTCCCAATAAGTATGTTGATGGTGTAAGAGGTTTGATCGGTGAGTTGAATGGAATTTCGCTTAAGGGTGAGAAGAAGCCTTATATCCATGGTCCGGGAGAAACAGGTTGGTCGGGAGTGTCTCTTCCATGGATGAGTATCGGGTATGAAACTATGTTTACGCCTCTGCAGGTGCTTACTTTATATAATGCCATTGCAAATAATGGTGTGGTAGTGAAGCCTCAGTTTGTAAGTGAAATTCGTCAGGATGGTGAGCTGGTAAGAGGTTTTGAGGTTGAAGTGCTTCAAAAGCGTCTTTGCTCAAAATCGACTATTAGAAAAGCCAAAGAATGTCTGGAGTATGTGGTGGATTATGAAGGTGGTACAGGTCGCAGTCTGAGGGCGTCTAATTATGAGATCGCTGGTAAGACAGGTACAACTCAAAAGGCCAACGGTATCTCAGGATATAAAACTCAGGATAAGATTAAATATCAGGCGTCTTTTTGCGGGTATTTCCCCGCTGATGCGCCTAGGTATTCGTGTATCGTTGTTGTAGCTGCTCCGGAAAAAGGAAAGTACGGAGCAGAGGTGGCAGGTACGGTTTTTAAAGCCATTGCGGATAAGGTCTATGCGATTAGTCCGGAAGATCATCAGGCAGTAAATGATGATGGAGATGTTGAACAAATGGCTGCCCCAATTACTAAATCAGGCAAGTTTTCAGATATCAAAACAGTGGCGCAAACTGTTGGTGTGAACTATAAGATTCTGGATGAAAAAGATACCTGGGTAATGGCAGAAGCTGAATCGGGCTATTTGGGAATCAAGAAGAAATATGTGGGCGAGAAAACAGTGCCTAATGTGAAAGGGATGGGCTTAAAGGATGCGCTTTACATTTTAGAGAATAGAGGTATGAAGGTGGAGGTTAAAGGCTCTGGAAAAGTCGTGTCTCAGTCCATAGAAGCCGGAAAGCCATTTTTAGAAAATACATTGATCAGTTTGGAATTGAAGTAATGAAGTTGTTAACCGACATATTATATGGTGTAAGTATCAGGGAGGTAGCTGGTCCTACCAATGTGGCTGTTGAATCTGTTGTGTTTGATTCGCGTCAGGTAACAAGCTATACTTTGTTTGTTGCGGTGAAAGGGACCATGGTGGATGGTCATCAATATATCGACCAGGCCATTAAATCAGGTGCCATCGCAGTTGTGTGTGAAGAAATGCCTGAAGAGATTCAGTCTCACGTGACTTACGTGAAAGTTGAAAACTCTGCTGAGGCATTGGGGGTTTGTGCGGCCAATTATTACGACAATCCATCGGATGAACTAAAATTGATTGGCGTAACAGGAACGAATGGAAAAACGACTTGTACCACAATTTTACATGCGCTTGGAACCAGGTTGGGTTATAAGTGTGGTCTGATTTCTACAGTTGTCAATAAAATTGGAAATGAAGAGATCAAGGCAACGCACACAACACCGGATGCAGTTGGTCTGAATAAGTTGTTGGCCGAAATGCTTGAAGCTGGTTGCGACTACTGTTTTATGGAGGTAAGTTCTCATGCGGTAGATCAGCACAGAATTGCCGGAGTGAATTTCTCTGGTGCTGCATTTACCAACCTGAGTAGAGATCATTTAGATTATCACGGAACAATAGAGCATTACATCCAGGCTAAAAAGACCTTCTTCGATCAATTGAAGTCAAGTGCTTTTGCCGTGACAAATATGGATGACCTGCATGGAGAGGTCATGATCGAAGATACTAGGGCAAGATGTGTGTCTTACGGACTGAATGGTGTGGCGGATGTCAAAGGTAAAATCCTGGAAAATCAGTTCTCAGGTCTGGTCTTAAATATAGATAACAACGAGCTGTGGTCTAAGCTCATCGGAAAGTTCAATGCATACAACCTTTTGCTGGTTTATTCAATCGCAATGGAGCTGGACTGGGATAAGCTTCAGGTGCTCACAATTATGAGCGAGATTGAGTCTGTTGACGGGCGTTTCGAATACATCAAAACTCCAAACAACATTACGGCCATTGTTGATTATGCGCATACACCGGATGCTTTGGAGAATGTACTTAAAACCATTGCAGATATCAGAACCGGAAACGAACAGGTAATCACAGTTGTCGGTTGTGGCGGAGACAGAGATAAAGGTAAGCGACCAATGATGGCTGAAATTGCTTGTAAAATGAGCAATAAAGTAGTGTTGACCTCAGACAATCCAAGGTCGGAAGATCCTGACCAGATCATTCAGGATATGATGACAGGAGTGGATGCTTCAGAAAAGAGAAAAGTGCTGTGTATCACCAATCGCAAAGAAGGAATTAGAACGGCTTGTAGTCTCGCAAACGATGGGGATATCCTGTTGATTGCCGGGAAAGGTCATGAAAAATATCAAATCATAAAAGATGAAGTATTGCCATTTGACGACATGGCAGTGCTAAGTGAAACCCTAAAAATGATGGAGAAATAATGTTATATCATTTATTCGATTATATAGAACGCTATTATGATGTGCCAGGAGCTGGTCTCTTCCAGTATATTTCCTTCCGTGCATCTATGGCTATCATTGCTTCTCTGATCATTTCCATGGTTTTCGGGAAAAGAATCATTCGCTTGTTGCACAGACTTCAGGTAGGAGAAACGGTTCGTGATTTAGGCTTAGAGGGGCAAAAAGAAAAAGAAGGCACACCAACCATGGGAGGGTTAATGATTCTTGCAGCCATCTTAATTCCAACACTTTTGTTTGCTCAGCTTGACAATGTCTACATCATTACTATGATTGTGAGTACGCTTTGGCTGGGAACCATCGGTTTTATCGATGACTACATCAAAGTATTTAAGAAGAATAAGAAAGGGTTAGCAGGGAAATTCAAGGTCATCGGTCAGATAGGGATCGGTATTTTGGTAGGGTCTGTACTGTATTTCCATCAGGATGTGGTGATGATGGAGCCTACCAATATTTCAGAAGAACAAATCGAAGAAATCACCTTGACCGATGGAGAAGAAGCTGCTCTTGAAGCTCAGTGGGAAGAAACCAAATCACTTAAAACAACCATTCCATTCTTGAGAGATAATGTATTCGACTACAGATGGATGTTGGGAGAAGGCAATGAAAAGTGGGCCTGGTTGCTATTTATTCCCTTGGTGATTTTCATAGTCACGGCCGTCTCAAATGGCGCCAATATGACGGATGGCCTGGACGGTCTGGCCACGGGAACATCCGCTATAATCGGACTTGCACTGGCTGTACTCGCTTACGTCTCCGGTAACTTCATGCTGGCAGACTACCTCAATGTCATGTACATACCCGAATCCGGAGAACTGGTGGTCTTCATCGCGGCCTTCGTAGGAGCGTGTATCGGTTTCTTATGGTACAACTCATATCCGGCTCAAGTGTTTATGGGTGACACAGGAAGTTTGGCGCTTGGAGGTATCATCGCCGTGTTCGCCATTTCCATCAGAAAAGAATTGCTCATTCCGGTTCTATGCGGGGTGTTCTTAATAGAAAATTTATCGGTAATGATTCAGGTAGGCTATTTCAAGCTTACGAAAAGAAAATATGGTGAAGGCAGACGTGTGTTCCTCATGGCGCCCCTGCACCACCACTATCAAAAAAAGGGAATGCATGAGGCAAAAATAGTATCCAGATTCTGGATCGTAGGGATTATTCTGGCAGTGATTGCCATTGTAACACTAAAACTACGCTAGTGGATCTGGTTGTACTCGGAGCAGGAGAAAGTGGTGTTGGAGCGGCCATATTGGCCAAAAAGCAGGGCTTGAAAGTGTGGGTGAGCGATTTTGGAAAGATCGCAGAGAAGTACAAAGACGTTCTTTTAAATAACGATATAGATTTTGAGGAAGGAAAGCATTCCGAATCGATCATTTTATCGGCAAAGGAAGTGGTGAAGAGTCCTGGAATTCCAGACACAGTTTCCATCGTGAAACAATGTTTGGCAAACCAAATTCCGGTCATCTCAGAAATTGAATTTGCAGCCAGATATACCAATGCTAAACTAGTTGGTATTACCGGAAGCAATGGAAAAACAACCACCGCCAAAATTGCATATCACATTCTTGAAAAAGCAGGCTTAAATGTCGCTTTAGCTGGGAATGTGGGGCAAAGTTTCGCCTGGCAGGTCGCCGAAAATGATTACGACTATTATGTGCTTGAGTTGAGCAGTTTTCAACTCGATGGCATGTTTGAAGTCAAACTGGATATCGCCATCCTCCTCAACATCACTCCCGATCACCTTGATAGATATGACTACAAATTCGAGAATTACATTGATTCGAAAATGAGAATAGTCCAAAACCAGGATGAACATTGTCATTTCATCGCATGGAAAGATGATGAAGTCATCCAAACCGCTATCAGGCAACGGGACATTCCTTCAAAACTACTTCTGTTTACACAAGAATCAGAATTAGAGGAAGGAGCATGGGTAAACAAACAACAACAAATAGTAATAAAAACAAACCAACAACAAAACAACCAACCAACCATGTCAGTACATGATTTAGCTTTACAAGGCAAGCACAACTTGAACAATTCTATGGCCGCTGGAATAGCAGGGCGAGTGCTTGAGATTAGAAAAGAGATTATTCGTGAAAGTCTCACGGATTTTCAAAATGTGGAACACCGCCTGGAATTCGTGGCGCGTATTCATGGCATTGAGTTTATTAACGACTCAAAAGCTACCAATGTCAATTCAACCTGGTATGCGCTTGAGAGTATCAATAAGCCAATCGTATGGATCGCGGGAGGTGTGGATAAAGGAAATGACTACAGTTCTGTAATGGAATTGGTGAAATCCAAAGTTCATACCCTGATTTGTCTTGGAAAAGATAACCAGAAACTGCACGAGACTTTCAAAGGGAAGATAGATAACATCATGGATGCATCTTCAGCTCATGAGGCGGTTGCGCTTGGGTATCAGTATGCCCAAAAAGAGCAAGTGGTTTTATTGTCACCTGCTTGCGCAAGTTTCGATCTTTTTGAAAACTACGAGCAAAGAGGAACTGAGTTTAAACTAGCTGTTAAAGCACTTTAAATTAAATCGTCATGGATAAACTTAAAATTAAAGCCGGAAATGCGTTTCTGCAGGCCCGAAAAGACAATGTCTGGAATGGAATTGAACACAGACTTGAGTTAGTCACTTCATGGAATGGAATCGACTTTATCAATGATTCTAAGGCTACAGATCTGGAATCTGTATACTATTCGCTGGAAACCATTCAGAAGCCAATCTTATGGTTGTGCGGAAACTCAGAAGACAACGACAAGTTCTGGGGAATGGAAAAATTAATCAAGTACAAAGTAATCAGTGCATATGGCTTTGGACCAGAGGTTAATTGGGATCCGTGTATCAAAAATTGGGTGGACGTATTCGAAAATCACACATCTCTGAAAGCTGCTTTTAGCCGTGCGACAAGAAATGCAAAAGCTGGTTCAGTTGTGTTATTGTCTCCGGGGAATGCAAGCTACGATTTGTACGCTAACTTCAAGGAGAGAGGAGAGGCTTTTAGATCTTTAGTAGAAGATTGGTGTAAATAATTAATGGTAGAGTTATTTAAATATCTGAAAGGTGATCGGGCACTTTGGGTAATAGCCATCATTTTTGCGCTTATTTCCATGGTGACCGTATTTAGTTTTATCCCTAGTTTGATAGAACAACAAGGTGGTTCATACATTGGTCATCTCATCAAACATGTCATTATTTTGATGACAGGATTTGTGATTATGTACTATATCCATCGCGTTAACTACAAGTACTTTTCCCGTCTGGCTCAGATTCTTTTTTGGGCAGCTGTTGTGTTGTTGGTTTTAACACTGCTCATCGGGAAGAATATCAACGGAGCCAAGCGCTGGATTGAAGTGCCAATCGTGAATCAAACCTTTCAGACCTCAGATTTTGCCAAGTTAGCTCTGCTTATGTATGTAGGCCGCTTGTTGGTGGTGAAGAAAGATCTGCTTCATAGCTTTAAACAAGGCGTTTGGCCAATTCTTTGGCCAATTTTATTGGTGTGTGCACTCATTTTACCTCAGGATTTTTCTACAGCGGGTATGTTGTTTGGTATCTGTATGATTCTGTTGTTTATAGCAAATGTTCCCATGAAGTTTCTGGGAATGATTTTCGGCGGAATTATTGTTGGTTTGATGCTGATTTTTGCTGTAGGAAAAAGTGCGCCGGGTGTCTTCCCAAGATTGGATACCTGGGTGAGTAGAATAGAGGCTTTCTGGCAAGACGAAGATGAAGTAGATAAAGACGCTAAGCAACAAAGAGATATTGGATACTACGCCATAGCCAATGCTAAGTTCTGGGGAACCGGACCTGGTAAAGGTGAGTACAAAAAACGTTTGTTTGCAGCATCTGCCGATATGTACACAGCGGCCTTTATTGAAGAAAATGGTGTGCCGGGAGTGATCCTGCTAATCTCTTTGTTCCTAACTGTTCTGTTTAGGTCGTTGAGGATCGCCGCCAAATGCGAGAAAAATTTTGGTACCTACATCTGTATAGGAATTGGAATAGCGCTCATGTTCCAGGCGCTTATTAATATGGCCGTGCCCACTGGCTTAGTGCCCATGACAGGTCAAAATATGCCCTTACTTGGTTTGGGTGGAACATCCATCTGGTTTACATGTATCTCATTAGGAATCATTTTGTCCGTGAGTAGAGATGTGTATCCCGAAAGAGAAGAAGATGGAAATAACCAGGTAAAGTCAAATGAGAACTTAAATGATGAAGAAAAATATGTCGTTACGTAGAGTTGTCATAAGTGGAGGAGGAACTGGCGGACATATATTCCCCGCTATAGCCATTGCCAATGAGATCAAAGCTCAGTACCCCGATTGTGAATTCTTGTTCATAGGCGCAAATGGGAAAATGGAAATGGAGAAAGTACCTCAGGCAGGCTATAAAATTGTTGGTTTAGATGTAGCCGGACTGAAGCGTTCCCTGTCTCCGAAGAACATACTCATCCTTTTCAAATTTTTGAGAAGCTCTTCCAAGGCGAAAAAGATCATTAAAAATTTCAATCCGGATGTTGCCATTGGTGTTGGTGGATATGCCAGTGCACCAACCTTAAAAGCAGCTGCAAAATTGGGAATTACTACCATTGTTCAGGAGCAGAATTCCTTTGCTGGTCTTACCAATAAGATGTTGGGGAAAAATGCTAAGAAAGTCTGTGTAGCCTATGAAGGCATGGAACGTTTCTTCGATAAAAACAAAATAGAAATTACAGGTAATCCGGTTCGTTCAAATGTGGTGCAAATCGATGGTAAACGAGAGCAGGCATTGAAGCACTTTAATCTGGATGCCAACAAAAAAACGTTATTGATCCTGGGAGGAAGTTTGGGCGCAAGAACCATCAACCAAAGTGTGCAAAATGAAATTGACCGTTGGGGAGAAGCCAATATTCAAATTTTATGGCAGTGTGGTAAGTTCTACGCAGAAGATCTTCAGGCTTTCATGAAGGCAAACCCAAAGGACCATGTGAAACTTCACCCTTTTATCATGGAAATGGATTTGGCCTATGCTGCCGCTGATATGATCGTGTCAAGAGCAGGTGCCATATCGGTTTCTGAGATCTGTATCATTGGGAAACCAGCTGTTTTTGTGCCTAGCCCAAATGTGGCGGAAGATCATCAAACTAAAAACGCCATGGCTTTGGTTAAAAATGATGCGGCCATCATGGTAACGGATGCAGATGCGCCAACAAAACTGGGAACCACAGTAGTTGATTTACTAAATGACGAGAGCCAGTGTAAGCTTCTAAGTGAAAAGATCAGCGCAATGGGAAAACCCAATGCCACTAAAGACATTGTTAAAATAATTGAATCAAGCGTTTCTTGAAAGGACTAAGTACATATCAAACTGTTTATTTCATCGGGATCGGAGGAATCGGTATGAGTGCCCTTGCACGCTATTTTAAAGCGATCAATAAGCAGGTGCTTGGCTACGATAAAACGGAGACGAAACTCACTAAAAATCTCGTTAAAGAGGGCATTGAGGTGCATTATGATGAAGCTCCTGATTGTCTCAGCGGTTTTAATCCTGAATCAACTCTGGTAGTGATCACGCCGGCCATTCCACAGAACAATCAGGAATTACAATTGGCTTTGGCGAAATACGATTGCCTTAAGCGAGCAGAAGTACTTGGACTCATCAGTCAGGATATGACAACCATAGCGGTTGCCGGAACGCATGGAAAAACAACCACTTCAGCCATGATAGCGCATTTGTTTGCTTCAGCATCAAAGCCAGCAACAGCTTTTCTGGGTGGGATTTCTACAAATTTCAATTCAAATTTAGTCTTGTCGGATTCAGATAAAGTAGTGGTTGAAGCAGATGAGTTTGATCGCTCTTTCCTGAAACTCTCTCCAAATACGGCCATTGTGACCTCCATGGATGCCGACCATTTGGATATATACTCGGATGAAGCTACCATCCAGGATGCTTTTATGGCGTTCATGAAACTCGTTCCCGATTGTGGTCATTTGGTTCTGAGAGATGGGTTGCCGCAACCTGAAGGCATCATTGTGCATACCTACGGATTAGATGCCAATGCAGATCTCTATGCAGATCACATCAGAATTGAAAACGGGCAGTATGTTTTCGATTTAAAAGGCAGTGTAAATGAGCCCAATATGGTGATGGGAATGCCGGGAATTCATAATGTGGAAAATGCTCTGGCAGCGTGTTTAGCTTGTCTTCATAATGGCATGACCATGAGTGAAATAAAAGAAGGGTTACGAACATTCGCCGGTGTAAAACGCAGATTTGAGTACTGCATAAGAAAAGAAAATCTGGTGTACATTGACGATTATGCACACCATCCAACCGAGTTGGAGCGTTGCATTACGTCTGTACGTCAACTGTATCCGGGTAAAAAAGTGACTGGTATTTTCCAACCTCACCTGTATTCCAGAACACGCGATTTTGTAGACGGATTTGCTCAGAGCTTAGGGCTTTTAGACGAGCTATTTTTATTGGATATATATCCGGCCAGAGAGCTGCCAATTAGCGGTGTAGACAGTGAGTGGCTGCTTGGAAAAGTAGACATGAGACACAAAGAATTGCTCTCAAAAACGGATGTGGTTGAACGTATAAAAACAAGCGAACCTGAAGTTTTATTGACTTTGGGCGCTGGTGATATAGATAAGTTGGTGCAACCCTTAACGGAAGCATTGCAATGAATAAAAAGGTGATAAATATCGTTTCCTGGTCACTCTTCGTTGGAGGGGTGCTGTTCCTGATGAGTTTTGTATCGGGGAAACGGAATGATATTGCCCTAAATGAAGGAAGCCTTGAGATAAACATCAAACATAACAACGATAACGCCTTTCTAACTCCGGAAATCATCAAGAGGTATGTAGCCGTGAAACTCAATTATCAAATTGATTCGGCTAAGTTGTCAGATATAAACATTGCTCAATTGGAAAACACAATTGGAGATATTGAAGAGGTGAAGTCTGTGCAGGTATACAAATCTGTAGATGGTAAACTAATTTGTGAGGTAGAAGAACGCGTGCCGGTCATTCGCAT
The DNA here is from genome assembly GCA_965230535.1 of Parvicellaceae bacterium. GTDB lineage: Bacteria > Bacteroidota > Bacteroidia > Flavobacteriales_D > JAUILH01 > JAUILH01. Next base: position 707,645 of record OZ246009.1, read on the forward strand.
CATTCACGAAAACGGGATGAGTAATTACATTGATGAAGACGGGAAATACATGAATCTGTCTGCTCAGCATGCAGCGCACGTCCCAATTGTTACCGGACATATCAATGAAAGTGAATTCAGAGAGTCGGTAACCGAGTTGCCCATTGACTCCAATCTCATGTTTGATGATGTATATGCTCTGGGCGATTATATCCACTCAAATAAATTCTGGAATGCCCAGATTCAGGAGATACATATCAATAAAAAGAAGGAGTTTGAGCTCATTCCTTTGGTAGGTAACCACAGGATCATCTTTGGAGATGTGAGCAACATGGCTCGAAAATTTAAAAAACTTGAAATCTTCTATAAGGAAGGTTTAAACAATACTGGATGGAATGAATATGATACCATCAACGTAAAATTTAAAAATCAAATAGTCTGTTCTTAAAATTATAAACTTATGTCGTCAGAAATTGTCGTAGGACTTGATATCGGAACCACAAAAATTGCTTGTATCGTTGGAAGAAAGAACGAGCATGGCAAAGTCGAAATCATTGGTATGGGTAAAGCCGAAAGTGCTGGAGTTTCCAGAGGGGTTGTTGCCAATATCGTAAACACAGTAGAATCTATTAAGCAAGCCGTAGAACTTGCCAAGCAATCTGTTGCTCAAAATCACAGAGGCTCTGAGCTGGATGTAAAGGTTGTAAATGTTGGTATTGCTGGTCAGCATATTAAGAGTTTGCAACACAGAGGCTTGTTAACGAGAGATGACATTGATATTGAAATTTCTCAAATGGATATCGACCGTATCATCGACGATATGTATAAACTGGTGATGTTGCCAGGTGAGGAAATTATTGACGTGTTGCCACAGGAATATATTCTGGATAACGAGCAGGGAATTAAAGATCCTATCGGAATGTCGGGTATTCGTTTAGAGGCAGACTTTCACGTGATTACAGGTCAGGTAGCAGCGATTAGAAACATCCAGAAATGTGTGGAAAAATCCGGCTTAATGATCGACGATTTGATTTTAGAACCAATGGCTTCATCAGAATCTGTTTTGAGTGAAGAAGAGAAGGAAGCTGGTGTGGTATTGGTTGACATTGGTGGTGGTACAACAGATATTGCCATTTTCCAGGATGGTATCATCAGGCATACTGCTGTGATTCCTTTTGGAGGTAATGTGATTACAGACGACATTAGAATGGGTTGTACAATTATGAAGAAGCAGGCGGAGAAGTTAAAAGTGAAGTTTGGTTCTGCTTTGGCGAGTGAAAACCAGGCCAACGAGATTGTTTGTATCCCTGGAATCAAAGGGAGGGATCCAAAAGAGATCTCTGTAAGAAACCTGTCCAATATCATTCAGGCAAGAATGAGCGAGATCATTGATCATGTTTATTATGAAATCAAGAATTCCGGCTATGAGAAGAAGCTAATTGCAGGTATTGTTGTCACTGGAGGTGGTTCTCAGTTAAGACACATTGCCCAGTTGTTTGAGTACGTAACTGGTATGGATGCCAGAATTGGTTACCCAACAGAGCATTTGGCACCAAGTCCGGCTGTTACTAACATTACCAGCCCAATGTACGCTACCGGTGTTGGTCTTGTGATTCAAGGATTTAACAAGTTTAATAAAACGAAAAGAGTGAACCAGGATCAGGTTAAAGGACATTCTAAAGGACAGAATAAAGGTCTTTTAGAGAAGTTCTTTTCTCGCGGAAGAGCATGGTTTGAAGAAGATGTGGAATAAGGGCTATTAACAAAATGGCTTGGATAACTAGATATATATTGCATTAAAGGGACGATAAAACCCACTAATTTTACTCATTATGAGGTTCAATTTACCAACAGATAAGTCTTCAATCATCAAAGTAATTGGTGTTGGAGGTGGAGGCGGAAACGCAGTCAATCACATGTTTAACCTTGGTATCAAAGGGGTTGATTTTATTGTGTGCAACACAGATCATCAAGCACTTGATACCAGTCCTGTGCCAATTAAAATTCAATTGGGTTCCAGTTTAACTGAAGGACGTGGTGCTGGTTCTATCCCGGAAATTGGGAAGAATGCGGCTATTGAGAACATTGATGACATTAGAGATTTTCTTTCTGAGAATACAAAGATGGTGTTTGTCACTGCCGGAATGGGAGGTGGTACAGGTACAGGTGCGGCTCCTGTGATAGCTAAAGTGGCTAAAGAGCTGGGCGTCTTAACCGTTGGAATTGTAACCATGCCTTTCTCATTTGAAGGAAGAAAACGTAAGGAACAAGCTGCAAGAGGCCTTGAGGAAATGAGACAAAGTGTAGATACTTTGCTGGTCATTAACAACGATCGCCTAAGAGAAATGTACGGTAACCTGTCTCTTCAAACTGCATTTGGTCATGCAGATGATGTATTAACTACAGCGGCTAAAGGTATTGCAGAGGTTATTTCTGTTACCGGAGCAATCAACGTGGATTTCAATGATGTGAACACAGTTATGAAAGATAGCGGTGTGGCCATTATGGGACAAGCGTATTCTGAAGGAGAAGACAGAGCCATTAAAGCGGTTCAAACTGCATTGGCTTCTCCACTATTGAACGACAACGATATTTCAGGTGCTAAGTATGTATTGCTTAACATCACCTACGGAGATAAAGAAGTATTGATGGATGAGATTTCAGACATCACTGACTATATCCAGGATGAAGCAGGATCCACCGCAGATGTGATCTGGGGACACGGTTATGATGAAACACTTGGAGACAAGTTGAGTGTGACCATCATTGCTACAGGATTTAACGCGACTCCTGATGCTGGTTTTGAGAAAAAAGAACCAGAGCAGAAGAAATACAACCTGGAAACAGATAGAAAGACTCAGGAAGTTCAGGCACCTGTTCAGAATCCGATTGACCACTCTTTGGAGCACAAACAATTGGATGATGTAGTGGAGGAAGAACCATTTTTGAAGACGCCGGAGCCAACTAAGGAAGAACCTACAAGAACGAATTTGGATTTTGAAGTGAAGTCTCCATTCGAGTCAAACACATATGAGGAACCAAAAGAAGAGGCAAAACCTTGGACGGAGGAAAGCGTGAGTAACGATACCAACAATTTTGGTAAGCCAATGAATGATGAGACACCTGAGGTAAGAAAATTCAGCCTGGATGATGATTATCAACCAGAGAATACCACAGAGTCTACACCAGAAGCTTCCTGGGAGCAACCAGCTCCAAAAGAGGATACGCCAATGTGGACTGCTCAGAAAAAAGAAGTTGATGAGCAAGCGCAATGGGAGCAACAAAAGTTGGCCGAGGAGCGCATGAAGCGCATCAAAGATTTGAGCTCTAAGTTGAAAACGCCAGGTGGGATTTCTGCTTTGGAAAACGAGCCTGCTTATAAGAGACGTGAGGTAAACCTTGAAGATGTGCCACACTCATCTGAAAGCAACGTGTCCAAGTTTACTTTAAGTGAAGATGAAACTGAGGATGGCGAGAAAAGAACCGGACTACGTGAGAACAATTCTTTTCTACACGACAATGTAGATTAAGTACACATAACAACTATAGAAATCCTGATCCCGTTAACGAGATCAGGATTTTTTTTGACCACGTTTTTAATCTTATGCCTACCTTTACATCATGAGCTTAACAGATCAAATCAATCAGGATATCAAGGACGCCATGCGCGCCAAAGAAGCAGGAAAATTAAATGCTCTTAGAGCCATTAAATCTGCTTTATTGCTAGAAGCTACCAGCGGTAATGGAGACATCACCGAGGAGAAAGAAGTGGCCATCTTACAAAAGCTATATAAGCAAAGAATGGATGCTGCTAAAATTTTCCTGGAGCAAAACCGTGAAGATTTGGCTGAAGATGAGCAAACTCAAGCAGAAGTGATTAAGCTTTATTTGCCGGAAATGATGAGTGAGGATGCCGTTAGAGAGGTTGTCCTTGCCTCAATTGCGCAGGTAGGTGCCACTGGTCCATCAGACATGGGAAAGGTGATGGGACCAACTATGGGCAAACTAAAAGGCAAAGCCGAAGGAGCAGTCATCTCTAAAGTGGTGAAAGAAGAGCTTGGGAAGCTGTAAATAATTCGCCTCTTTTGAGTTTTCGATGAACTGGTTTCTTCTTTTTTATTGTTACTCAGTCTTTTTGCTATATTCGTTCAATGCGTTATACGCTATTGACAATATGCCTGTTTCTTGTTTTCAGAGTTTGTGCTCAAAGCACTCAATACGACTCTTTGGTAAGTGAATATAACTCTGCTGCAAATGACAGAGACAGGTTTGATCTGGTTATAAGTTTGCTGGTACAGCCCAATCAAACCAGGGAGGTATATGAAAGTTGGTTCGGCAAGGCTCATGAATTGGCCAATAGCATAGATAACGACACGCTCAGAATTAGAGCTTTGAGCCTAAATGGCAGACGTCAACTGTATTCCGGAGAAGATGCGGATGGACTCAAACAGATGATTGAAGGCATGCGCATTGCCGAAAATATGAAGGATTCGTCTATGATGGCGGGTATTCATTACATGATTGGAGCCTATTACTTCTGGAAGCAGGACCAAAGATTAGCTCAGGAGCATTTTGAAAAAAGCCTTAAGATATATCCGGTTATTGGGAGCCAAACAGGTAGAGCATCTTCTCTGATGGGACTGGCCATTATGCTTCAGGATAAGGGTGAGTTTGAAGAAGCTTTGAAGTGTCACCAGGAAGGGATAGAGATCAGAAAAAAAGAAAACCAGCACCGGGCCCTGCCAACAGCATATACCAATTTATCTGAGTTGTATATAGTGATGGGAGATACTACAAATGCTCTGTTGTATCTCGAGAAGTCAATAAGATTGTCTGATAGTTTGGGGATCACAGCATCTAAGGTTTATGCCAGCTTTCTTAAAGGAGAATTCCTAACGGATCAAAATAGGGCAGAAGAAGCGATTCCCGATCTGGAATATGCCATTGCATGGTGGGAAGAGAAAAAGTCTCTAAAGGAATTACCAAGGGCCTTAAAAAAATTGGCTACGGCCTATAAAATGGTTGGCGATTACCAAAAAAGTGTGGCTGTTTTGGAGAAAATGACGCTTGTAAAAGACTCACTTTTCAATGAGGCAAAAATGACAGCCGTTCAGGATATTGAAACGAAATATGAAACAGAAAAGAAGGAGATAGAACTGGCTAAGAGAACAAAGGAAAAGGAATGGGCTAAAAAGGAAACAGAACTGGTTAAGGAGCAGGAAAAAACACAGCGAATTGTGTTCATTATTGTAGCCATTCTCCTTGTGGTAAATGCCGTTTATTTCTTTTCCAGATATAAAAAGCAGAAGAAAGATAAATTGCTCATTGAAGCTCAAAAACTTCAAATTGAAGCACGGAGTCAGGAAATAGAAGACTCTATTAATTATGCCAAACGCATTCAGACAGCTGTTTTACCATCCGATTCCAGGATTCAATCATATGGTTTGGATAGTTTCATTCTTTACAAACCTAAAGACATTGTTGCCGGTGACTTCTATTGGTTCGAGCAGAAGGGAGATACATTACTCTTTGCTGCAGCGGATTGTACGGGGCATGGTGTGCCGGGAGCTATGGTAAGTATGATCTGCAACAATGCACTCAATCGATCGGTGCGGGAATTCGATCTTGAAAATCCGGGTAAAATTCTGGATCAAACAAGAGAAATTGTCATTCAGGAGTTCGAAAAGTCTGAAGAAGAAGTGAAGGACGGTATGGACATAGCCTTGTGCGCATTGTCGTCAAATGCCTCAGGTAAAGCAGTGCTTCAATATGCCGGGGCGCATAATCCTCTTTGGATCATTAGAAACGAGACTGGAGAACTGGAAGAAGTAAAAGCAGACAAACAACCTGTCGGAAAATCTGATAAGCGCAATTTGTTCACCAGCCATAAGTTTGAATTGAGCAAAGGAGACATCTTCTATATTTTTTCTGACGGTTTTGCCGATCAATTTGGCGGAGAACGTGGAAAGAAGTATAAATCGGCCAATTTTAAGAGGCTATTGATTTCTGTTCACAAGGAACCCTTGTCCACTCAAAGAAAGTTGATTGAAGAAGCTTTTTACGACTGGAAAGGATCCCTTGAACAGTTGGATGACGTATGTGTGATTGGGATGCGTGTCTAACACCCAATCCTCTGTAGTTAGTTGCTAAATACGTCTCCTATTGAATGCTAAACGTGGCCACAATCTGGTAACGCAATTTGATTGTGTGGGTATTGTCTACTTCCATATGACCACCTGAGTTAGAGGTGTAATTGAGGCTTGAATTACTGACAATATTTGAATTGAAATTATTTCGACTATAGTTATACCAATATGGATATCCATCGTTTGAATTATGTGGTGTAGATACTTCTTCAACTGACACTACCGAACCTAAATCTTCACCAATGCTCTCCAATAAATAAGCAGCTTTCTTTTTGGCTGCCTTTACGGCTTCAATTTTAACATCTTCCCTTAGCTCTTGTAAACGGGAGTTAGAGGTTTTATGAATCCTAATGTTCTCAACCCATCTTTTATTAAGTGACTTAACCAGTGCCAGGAAATCAGTATCACCTCTTAAGGAGACATAAAATTGCTTTCTATGAGTTCTGTGTCTGTATGACCACCAGTAGTACCAATACCAGCTATTCTGGGCGCTAAAAAAACTGACTTTGTCTTTTGAGATGTTGTGTTTTTCAAGCGTCTTGTAAAGTGTCTCTTCCACTTTCTTTAGGGATCCTTCTGTACTTTCATGAATGGTGATTTCTAATTCAACTTCATCTGGCTGTACATCCATTTCAGCACTTCCGGTAACCTGAATGGTTCTTGGTTTTTTTTCTGTTTCCGTTTGATGGTTATTTGTCTGGTCAGAATGAGTTCTGTTGGTGAAGCTGTACACACCAAATATCAGTATGAGGAGAAGGGCAGCCGAGCCCAGAGTTTCATTTATTTTCATGAGATTAACTTTTAATGTTTTAGCTAATCTCTTATAAGAAATCTGTGCGACCTAGTCAGAGTTGGTCAGGGTGACGTTTCAAAAGGTGAACGCACGTTTTAGCGCTTCACAATAAACTTCTTGGTAGTTGTAGTCAGTCCTTGTCCGGAAATACTGTAGAAATAGAGGCCGGCAGGATAATCTGACGTTGAAAGTAGTGTTCTTCCTCTGGAAGGTGTCATGGTCTCAACTTGCTCTCCCAATACATTGAAAACGGTCAGTTGAAGGTTTTTCTCATCGATTTCCGATTCAAATTCTATGGTCAACTGATCCGTAACCGGATTAGGGTAATGGTTCACGTTAGACAAGGTCGTTTCTTCAATAGAATTGAATCCAATGTTGAAGTAAACATCCAAATATGTTGAGTCATTAGGGTTATTTCCGTCAAATACCACATAACGATAGAATTCAGATCCTGTATGCCCAAGTGGGAAATGATGCACATCAAGAGAATTGGTGGCAATTGAGCCAGCCAGAGTGTTTACAAAATGTCCTTCCTGAGGACTGCCTACTGCTGGATATAGAGGAGTGACACCGGTAACCAATGTATAGCAAAATGCCCAGCAGAACTGATTTTCTGTCCCACCATTTACGTTCATCTCGTAGCGTTTAACCTTAACTTCTATGTCACTGGTACTTGTGTTTTTTACAAGAAAGTAGCCCTTGACATCAGAATCTGTGTCTGCACCTACAATTGTAATGGTGGTGTTACTGACATCACTGCTATCAGCTTTCGTTAATATTTGAAGATTTTGTGCCGAAACGAATCCGCCAATCAAACAAAGAAGAGAGCTTAGAAGTATAGTTTTCATATTTACCGGTGTTATATTTATGTACAAATTAGGTCAAGCGCCATTTCAATACAAACCCTCTTTGCCGGAATTGTAGGAATCCTGATTAGCATTCTAATTTAAATCCAACACCATGAACATTGGTGATTTTTACTGACTCATCCTGCTTCAGGTACTTTCTCAATTTGGTAATGAAAACATCCAAACTTCTTCCAAGGTAGTAGCTGTCGTCGCCCCAAACCATGTTCAGAACCAATTCTCTCTGAATCACCTGGTTTTTGTGTTGACAAAGTAGTTTCAGAATTTCAGCTTCTTTCTTAGTGAGTTTTTGTTCATAGTCCTTGCCCAACAACTTAAAATTAGAATAGTCGAAAGTGAGCGAGCCCAGAGTGAATTGGTTGAGTTGACCGGTATTCGATTTTCCAATTCTCTTTAAAAGTGCTTCTACCCTGAGCAAAAACTCTTCTGTGCTGAATGGCTTTGTCAGGTAATCATCTCCACCACTTTTAAATCCCTGAATTCTGTCTTCAGTCATAGATTTAGCTGTTAAAAAGAAGATGGGCACATCCTGATTAATCAATCGGATATCCTCAGCAAGACTAAAACCGTCTTTTTCAGGCATCATCACGTCAAACACGCATAAATCATAAGGCTTGTCGTTAAAAGCTTTCAAACCATCTTTACCGTTGCTCTCCAGATGCACATGGTAGCCATTCATTTTAAGACTGTCCTGAATCACAAAACCTAAATTGGTGTCGTCTTCTACAAGTAGTATAGATGCTTTGCTCATAATTAGTGTGTGTTTGGTAATTGTATGGTGAAACTACTGCCTTTGCCAAAGATACTCTCTGCTTTGATGGTTCCACCGTGTTTTTCAATCAATTCTTTGACGTAGTATAAGCCAAGACCAAAGCCTTTTACGTTGTGAATATTGCCTGTCGGAACTCTGTAAAATTGATCGAATATCAGAGATAAGTGGTCTTTTTTGATGCCAATCCCATTGTCTTCAACTTTAATGCAAATAGACGATCCCTGATTATGTGTACTCAATTTGATGTTGGGAGCATCTGAAGTGTACTTAATTGCATTGTCAATTAGGTTTGAAATGATGTTTTTCATATGAACCTGGTCGCCTGAGATTTGATAGTTAGTTGCCTGAAGATCTAGTTCCAGTTTCCCGGATTTCTGATCAAGTCTAAGTTGACTGCTTTGTGAAACATTTTGGATCAATTCATGAAGGTTGATTGAAGTCATCTTCAGATTCAACTCTCCTTTGTCCAGCTTGGCAAGTTGAAGAACACGTTCCACCTGATTTTTTAGTCTTGAATTTTCGTCATAGATGATTTGAGCGTAGCGGTTGATTCTTTCAGGGTCACCAGAAATATCGTCTCGCAAAAGCACTTCACTCGACAGCGAAATGGTCGAAATTGGCGTTTTCAATTCGTGCGTCATGTTGTTAATGAAATCAGTTTTCACTTCAGACAGCCGTTTTTGCTTAAGGATAATCCAAATGGCATAGGCTATAAACGAGAGAATGATGAGGGTGGCCAGACTTACCAGAATCCAAGGGTTGATATTACTTTTTAGCGGCTTCTCATACGGGCCTTCATCAAGGGTGTTCTCCTTGTCCGGAAAGGTCACACTGAAATAATGCCCATCCGTGTTCCATTTAATTTGAGGGGCGGTGTCAATTTCATCCGGAGATGTTTCGCTTGATTCAACTGTTATAAGATTGGAGTAGACAATAGAATCCGTGAAGCAATCATAAATTCCGTAGCGATAATGCTCTTCAATCTGGCTTCTGTCGAACTCCCGGGCAAGTAAACTCTCCAAAAGATAGGGGTGAAGTGTATCGTTAATTCTTACCACAAAGTAGTTAGGTCTCAACTGCTCAACCGCTTTGTATAACTCGGCCGGATCGTTATTAATCGTCAGGATTTCCTGTGCGACATTGGCCAGTGCAGTTTTTACCTTGTCATTGAACTCGAGTTTGTTCAATGAGTCCTGTTTGATTTGCCTTTCAAGATCTCGTTCCTGTCTGGCAAGTTCTCTTTTTTCAACCGCTATGGCTTTGTCTACCCAGTAAAGCTGAGTAGCAATGATTCCAACAATGGCAATGACAGCCAAAATGATGATTCGTTGTATCGTAGCGGTTTTCACGGAAATAAATATAAATATTCCAATTCGTTTGTATGCATTTTTAACAAGCGATTAACAAAGGCAGATAAAATGCTAGCTTTGTGCAACCAAATCATGAAATGCTTCATCTAGTGAAGTAGATCAAAAACAAAAACCAAAATGAAAAAGTTCGTATTAGGATTAATGGTGGTTGCAGTAGCTGGAATGACCGTTACAAGTTGTAAAAAGTATGACGAGGGCCCAGGATTTAGCCTTAAGTCTAAAAAAGGAAGACTTTCCGGAGAGTGGGAAGTTGAGAAGTACATCACCTCTGGTGGAACTGAAACTCAGGATAACGCAAGTACAGTAATTACTTACGAAAAAGATGGTACTTATAAGTATGCAAATACTGCTGGTAGCTTCACTGGAACATGGAAATTCGACGACAAGAAAGAAAACTTGATCACTGAATTTTCTTACCAGTTTGGAGGACAGACCATCACTAACCAGGATACTGTTACAATCTTAAGATTGACTAACAAGGAGTTCTGGACTGTTGATGAAGACAATGATAAAACTTACTTGAAGGCTAAGGAGTAATAGTCCCTTCAATTGATATTGAAAGCCGTTCCGATCTGGAGCGGCTTTTTTTATTCCAACTCAAAATTAACCGGAACACGGAAACGTGTATTCATGGGGTTCCCCATATGATCTTTACCAGGTCTCCAGCAGTGCTCAAGACTAAGAAAGGCCTGTATTGCCTGTTCATCACATCCCCCTCCAATGCCCTTCAGTAATCTGACGGAACTCATGTCGCCGGTTGAATCTATTATAAATTCCACAAAAACTCTGCCCTCAAGCCCACTCTGCATAGCAAGCTTGGGATATGTTATGTTGGTAAAGAGTTCTTCATACATGGCTTCCCAGCCACCAGGGTATTCCGGGTCTTTGTAATCAGGGCAGCAAGGGTTCCAACTGTCGTGAAGTTTTACCGGTGGTGGCTCAATTGGAGGCAGACTATCTACATCAACTTGCGCATAGGACACTGATGAAAAAAGGAGCGATATAAGAATAAGGAATTTCATTCAGGATGAAATTTAATTGGTAATTTGAAACGTTGATAAACCTTTTTGCCTTTGTGTTCAGCAGGAGTCCATCGGGGCATAGAATTAACTGCCTTAAGAACAGACTTTGAAGCAGGGTGCTCACTTTTGTTCAAAATAGAAGCATTGAAGACTTCTCCATTTTTATCAATAATAAACTCAACGAAAATTTTATCAAAAGAATGTATGGGAGGATTGGTCTTTGGGTATTCAATTTGGGAGAAAAGATGTTTGTACATTTCTTCCATGCCACCAGGGAATTCCGCTTCTTTATCTGGAAAATCAATAATCGTATCTGTCAGAATTTCTGAATGATTTCCGATTTCCTGAGTAAGCCCTGAAAGAACAGTTCCAAAGGATAGTATTATGATTATAAGGGATTTCATAAATTATTCGAGCTTAAACCTAATAGGCAAAACCATTCTTTGATTGACTTTTTGGCCATTGACTTTTGCCGGAGACCAATTTTTCAGTGATTTCACGGCTTTAATGGCTACCTCATCACAACCAAAACCGATTCCTCTTAACACCTTTGTTCTGGTGACTTTTCCATCAGGGTTTATCACAAATTCTACATACACCTTCCCTTCAACGTTGCTGTTCTTGGCCGAATCGGGATAGGTAATTTGTTTGGCAAGCTGCATGTACATGGCTTTTTCACCATCTAAATACTTGGCTGAGGGATTACACTCAAAGTCGTGATAAACCTTGTCCTGGGCTTTGGGTTGTTTAGGTGGAGGTGGAGGTAGAATTCTGTCTTCGTCAGAGATGTCCTTCACAATGGTGTCTTCGCGAATAATCTCATCGTAATTAACTGCTCCTGAAATAGAATTCTCTGGTGATTTGATTACTTTCTGGGCGCTCAAATAACAAATAGGGAATAAAAAGAAAATGATAAATAGGCGATTCATGGTTTTGGTTTTAGTCTTGTAATTTAAATATAACAGGTAGCCTGAAGCGTTGTCTTATTGGTTTTCCGTTGATTTCAGCAGGAATCCATGGTTTTAGATTCTTAACTGCATGAATGGCAGCTTGGTCGCAACCGTAACCTATGCCTTTCAATACTTTGATATTGCTCAACTTTCCTGTGGTTTCAACAACAAATTCAATGTAAACTTTGCCTTGTATATTGTTGTTTATAGCAGAATCAGGATAAACCAAATTTTCCGTCAAATCTTTCATGAGTGCTTCCATTCCACCAGGATATTTGGCTTCCGGATCGGCAAATTCGTGAATCTCTTCTTCCTGTGGTGGCATGGGAGGTTCGGGATATGGAGGAGGTGGAGGTGGTTCTCCCTGAGCATTCAGCATCATGGGAAAAGCCAATAATATTAGAGTAAAGTATTTCATGGCTTTAATCTAATGTGAATGTTATGGGTAATTTTACCAGCTGACGGACTTTCTGTCCTTTGTTTTCTGCGGGAATCCATTTTTTTAGATTTTTCACGACTCTGATGGCTTCCTTATCGCATTCGGAATCGATCCCTCTTAGGATTTTGACTGAAGATACTTTACCGGTAATTTCAACTACGAATGAAACATAGACTCGTCCCTGGATGCCTTCCTTTTTGGCTGTTTCAGGGTATACGATAGTGTTTTCAATGTCTTCCAACAGGACCCTTGTTCCGCCAGGGTATTTTGCTTCAACATCCGGAAAATCCTGGATTTGAGGTTTTGGAACTTTTCGTTTTGGCGGTGGTGGAGGCGGTGGCGGTATTTGCGCAAATCCAACTTCAGGGAGGACAAAAAAGAGTATAAGAACTAAATATTTCATGGTTTCGGTTTGACTGAAAAACTACAATAATTATTCCTCTTTGTGCCATTTTGATGAAGAGATGTTTTCGTTTATGGAACGGTTTGTGTTGTTGATTCAGAACCAAAACCAATTGATTATGAAAAAAATATTGCCAATAATGCTTGGGCTGTTTCTGGTCGCAAGTGCCTGCAAAAAGTATGATGAAGGAGCGTATGTGAGCTTAAGATCAAAGAAGTCGAGAGTAGCCGGAACCTGGGAAATCGTTTTCTATGAAACTTATGATAATATAGTGTATTCGGATACTAATTACAGAGTTTTTACCATGACAAAAGATGGAGAATTTGAGGAGAAGTACCGTTTGCATGGTCAGCTAATCAAGCACGACGGAAAATGGCATTTTGGGAATCAACGAGAAACTCTGATTCTGAAATATGATGATGAAGATTCAACGAGAACGGTGAGTTACAAAATCCTGGAACTCCGCCATAGAAGTTTGACTTTGGAAGATATTGACGAAACCAGGATTCTGTTTACTCATAAATAGTCTTGTGCGACTTTAGAGTTTGTCAAAAATGCCACACATCATGTTCAAATTTGAAGATGCCGGTTTCTATTTCTTTTGATTTTAGTAAAGCATCTACTCCTACCTGATGGTCGTTGATGTCTCTGTCAAAAACATTGCTCTCTTTGTCCACATAGCTCTGAAACTTTCTTTTCCAGAACAAATCATCAAACGACATTCTTCTTGCATCATTCTTCTCATTATACGTGAAGTAATTTTGAAGAAGGTAACGTGCCTCCGGGAAGTATACCCAGAATAACTCACGCTTCACTGTTGGTGTAAAAGTCAATCCAATAGGATCGTATTTCATTTCGTACGCGACGGGCGCAATGGCAATGATCCTGACGTCCATGACTGACCTTTGTTTGTCGAAAAACCATTCTTCTTTGATGTGGTATTCCAGAATGTCTTCAGATTTGATTTCTTTCGTAATGTAGGCATCATATACATTTGGTTGACCAAGTGCATTTAAATCTTTAGGATCATATTCAGGTTCCCCAAAATCATTCACCTTAATAGGAGCTGCAGTGGAATCGTACCTCCCTTTGAAACTCAATCTTTCACTAATTTGGGTATCATACTCTTCGGGAGATAGTTGAGATCTCAGGATTGGGTATCGCAATTGATCACCATCAAAAATATTCATAGTCATTGCTTTATCCTTATCGTAAGGCTTATAACAGACAATGCTGTTGCTTTGAATGCCACATTTTAAGATGTCCCATAAACTCAAGCGACCATTTATTGGTTGAAGCGGATAGTACAGCGAGTGATTCATCTTTTCTCTCAAGTCTATGGTTCGCCATACGCGCCGGCTCCAGATATAGTCTCCCTGACGTAAATTTGCGTAAGGGATTACCTTTTTAGTGGGAACATGTGTTTCCATTACCACACCATCAATTACTCCTGCGGGAGCTCCGTCTGGTACGTTAATATTACCGCATTGTGCAAACCCGACACTTGCACAAAAGATAGATGCCAACTTTAAACAAGTTTTTATCATACAATCGTAGTTTAATGATTTACAATCCAATAGAGAAACTGGTGGATCATAAAATGATTTACTACTTAATAGCGGGACAAGGAAAAGGTAACACGAAATTATTTAGAGCAAATAAAAAGGGCTAACCTAAGTTAGCCCTTAAAACGTTCAATTATTATGATGAAATTACATCATGCCTGGCATGCCTCCGCCCATTCCGGCTGGCATTGCAGGAGCACCTTCTTCTTCTGGCTCATCTGCGATCACACACTCAGTGGTCAACAACATAGAAGCGATAGAAGCTGCATTTTCAAGTGCAATTCTGCTCACTTTAGTAGGATCGATTACACCAGCATCAAATAGGTTCTCGAACACCTCTGTTCTGGCATTGTATCCGTAATCCTTTTCACCTTCTTTCACCTTCTGTACAATTACTGCACCTTCTCCACCAGCGTTAAAGATGATTTGTCTCAACGGCTCTTCAATAGCTCTTCTAATGATAGCAACACCTGTTACTTCATCGTCATTGTCGCCACTAACACCCTCAAGCGCATTGCTCGCTCTGATGTAAGCAACACCTCCACCAGGAACAATACCTTCTTCAACAGCGGCTCTTGTAGCAGCTAAGGCATCATCAACTCTGTCTTTCTTTTCTTTCATTTCAACCTCAGTGGCAGCACCAACGTAAAGTACGGCAACACCACCAGACAACTTAGCCAATCTCTCCTGAAGTTTTTCTTTGTCGTAATCAGAAGTTGTGGTCTCGATTTGTGCCTTGATTTGGTTCACTCTTGCAGTGATGTCATTCTTGTCACCAGCACCGTTAACCACAGTTGTATTGTCTTTGTCGATTTCAACCTTCTCAGCAGTACCAAGCATGTCTAAAGTGGCATTCTCTAATTTGAATCCTCTTTCTTCAGAAATCACAGTTCCACCAGTAAGGATGGCAATGTCTTCCAACATAGCTTTTCTTCTGTCACCAAATCCTGGAGCTTTAACAGCAGCAATTTTCAGTGATCCTCTGATTTTGTTTACAACCAAAGTAGCCAAAGCTTCTCCGTCAACATCTTCTGCAATAATCAAAAGAGGTTTTCCAGACTGAGCAGCTGGTTCCAATACAGGAAGTAAATCCTTCATGTTAGATACTTTCTTATCGTAAATTAAGATAAGTGGGTTCTCCAACTCAGTGATCATTTTATCCGCGTTGGTTACAAAATAAGGAGATAAGTAACCTCTGTCGAACTGCATACCTTCCACAGTTTTAACTTCAGTTTCAGTCCCTTTAGCTTCTTCAACAGTGATCACACCATCGTTGCCAACTACTTTCATTGCTTCTGCGATCAAAGATCCAATAGTCTCGTCGTTGTTAGCAGAAATAGAAGCTACCTGCTTAATCTTATCGTTGTCGCTTCCAACTTCTTCAGAGATCTTTTTAAGCTCAGTTACCAAAGCAGTAACAGCTTTATCGATTCCTCTTTTCAAATCCATCGGATTCGCACCAGCAGCTACGTTTTTAAGTCCGGCATTGATAATAGCCTGAGCCAAAACAGTGGCAGTAGTTGTTCCGTCTCCGGCAATATCAGCCGTTTTAGAAGCCACTTCTTTCACCATTTGAGCACCCATGTTTTCAATCACGTCTGCCAACTCAATTTCTTTCGCTACAGATACACCATCTTTAGTGATGTGTGGTGCACCGAATTTTTTATCAATAACCACGTTGCGTCCTTTAGGACCTAAGGTTACTTTTACTGCATTTGCTAAAGCGTCAACACCTTTTTTCAGTTTGTCTCTAGCATCTACATCAAAATGAATTTCTTTTGCCATTTTTCTAAGTTTTTTTGAATTATCCTATTATTCCGAAAATGTCAGAGTTGCGCATAATCAGGTATGTCTCTCCGTCCAATTTAATTTCGTTACCGGCGTACTGACCGTACAATACCGTGTCGTTTTCTTTTACAAACATGGGCTCATCCTTTTTCCCAGGTCCAACAGAAACTACGGTTCCTCTTTGTGGTTTCTCTTTCGCTGTGTCAGGGATGATGATACCACTTGCGGTTTTTTCTTCAGCTGGAGCTGGTTTCACCAAAACCCGATCTTCATTTGGTTTAAAGTTTACTGACATTTTTATTTTTTTAATTGTTAGTTCAAATATTGAGATTGTTCTTTGTCATAATTTGTGCCAATCGATAATTTGGCATTTTTAGAGACAATTTTTCCGTTTTTCGGAGTTGTGTAAAATAAAAAATGTCAGTATGCATGACATACTGACATTTTATCAAGTTTTTATTCAATTGAGTTCTATCCTTGTTGCTCCTGATTGTTTTGTTGTGGGCTATCAGCAGGTTTATTCATAATACTGCTTACCATACTCAAAACAACAATTGCAATTGCCAGACCCCAGGTGATTTTTTCTATCCCGTCCATTACTTGCTTAACACCACCAAATTGGTTGGCAGCTCCGAAAGTAGATGACAAACCTCCACCTTTTGGGTTTTGTGCAAGAATCACAAATACCAGGCATACACAAAGGATGATTATCAAAATTGTAATAACTGAACTCATTTTAATCTTTTTTAATTAATTCTTCCAAAAAATGAATTTGGCTTGCAAAGTAACCCTTTTTTTCTGGAATATTCAAACTCAATTTTTGATAAATCTCAATGGCTTTCTGATAGTTCTTTTGTTTGATGTAAATCCTGGCCAAAGTTTCGGTTACAATATCGTCTTTATCTACAATCTTAAGAACCTTGTCTGAAATGGACTTTTCCTTGTCAAACTTGGAAATTCTGGGCTTGTTTTGGATGAACCTGTCAATAATTTCGGAAGAAGATGGTGTGTCCCTCTTTTTGGGTTCCAGCCAGGCCATGAAAGTGCCGGGACTGGTCTTTTTCTCTTCTTTTTCAGGTTTTAAATCTTCTTCTGGCTCATCTTCATCGTCTTTCTGATTGATTTCCGAATCAAAAACTTTTTCTATCTGGTAAAGAGTATGTGAACCAGGTTTAATGAGTTCGTCTAAAACTGCATCAGTTAATTGCTCTATTTGAGCTTTGTCTGTTTCTGGTTGCTGAGTTTCCTGCTCAGCTGTTTCTTCAACTTCTTCTGTCGGTTCCTCGTAACTGGAGTCAGTTTCATTGACAAGTTGAGTTTCTTCTAAAACCTGATCGGAAACCGCCTCACGTTCATCCTCTTTTGAATCGAGATTGAGGTTTTTGATTGTGGCAAGTACCTCTTCTATCGTTTTCTCTTCAGGTACCTCTGGCTTAATTTCTGATGTTGGTTCATCAGCGGGAGCAGAAGGCTTAGCGTCAATTTTAGGTGTCTCAATGTCATCCTTTTTGGGTGTCTCTTCAATAACTTGCTCTATCTGTTTTTTAACCTGTTCTCTCAGAAGAATTTTGTAAAGAAGATATCTGTCCGGAACCGCGAGTGCTACCTCTTTAAGATAGTCTGTAAAAGAAAGATCACTGCTGTCCTTAAGAAGTTTAAGCTTCAGAATTTTGATTGCCTGAAAATGTGGGTGCTTTTGCTCCAATTCTTCAAGAACAGGTAAATGCTCCGGCTTAACAAGTGCGGGGTTTTTGATGCATTCTATGAGGGTCTCCTGATTCACCAGCTTCCAAATGCTCGATTAAATATGTCCTGAGAGATCTGCTCAAAAATTTCGTCCATCAACTCACTTTCCACAGAGGAAATATCGACCGTGCTTTGATAGTTGGCAAAACGGGTAAAAGATTGACTAAAATTAGTCATTGGATCTACTTTGTTAACGTAGTCCACATCTACTCGAATGGTTAGTCTGTTCTGAGCTGCCACGTCATTGTTCTGAACGCCTTCCGGTCTGATTTCATAGTATGAAATGTTTCCTTCAATAATGATATCTGCAGAATCTGCATTGATCAATTCTAGTTTTGATTGAGACAAGATCATGTCCTGAAATGTCTCAGTGAAAATCTGCCCTGATGATGGTGGGGCAAGCGGTGCCTGAACCAAAAACTGACTCACTTTGGCAGTATCTCCTTTTACCTGTACATCACTGAATTTATACTGGATTTTGCATGAACTAAAACCAAGGATAATTAACAATATGAGGGACAGGCGAATCACTTTTTCTTAACCGAATTTATTCAATGATATTGTGTTCTTTGATTTTCCTGTATAAAGTACGTTCGCTGATGCCCAATTCCTGTGCAGCATACTTCCGCTTGCCTCTGTGCTTTTTCAGCGCTTTTTTGATCATCTCAATCTCTTTGTCTACCAATGATAGTGATTCTTCTACGACCTCATGCTCATGAATATGGCTTTCGCCTGGCTGCGTGATGCTGTTAGGCTGGTACACCGGCTGAACATTTGCAGGGTGCGGTGTGATGTCTGTACTTGGTGTAGAGAAATCTGATTTGTTGTCGACTGCAACTTCATGGTGAAGCTTGTCTATTAGGTCAGAACGATCATAGTCTATAGAGTCATCGTTGTTTTCCAGAAGATCCAGAATGATTTTCTTCATATCGGTGATGTCCTTTTTCATGTCGAACAAAACCTTGTATAAAATCTCTCTTTCAGAAAAGTTTGGCCCTTCTTCTTTTTTGATCACCGCTGGCAAATTTGAGGCAGTTACATTGGGTAAATACTTGCTCAAAATACTTGAATCGATTTCTCTGGATTCTTCGATTACAGCAATTTGTTCTGCAACATTTTTTAGCTGACGGATGTTTCCCGGCCAGTTGTAATTCTGCATCATGATAATGGCATCCTCAGATAGCCTCACGATTGGCATTTTGTATTTATCAGCAAAGTCGGCCGAGAATTTTCTAAACAGCAAATGAATATCTTCTCGTCTTTCACTTAAAGGCGGTAGATGAATTGGAACCGTGCTCAATCTGTAATAAAGATCCTCTCTGAATTTTCCTTTCGAAATGGCCGTTTGCATATCTTCATTCGTGGCAGCAACGATACGCACATCAGTTTTCTGCACTTTAGAAGATCCCACCCGAATAAATTCTCCGGTTTCCAAAACTCTAAGAAGTCTAACTTGAGTAGGAAGTGGAAGTTCTGCTACTTCATCCAAGAAAATAGTTCCACCATTGGCCACTTCAAAATAACCTTTTCTACTGTCTGTTGCACCGGTAAATGCACCTTTCTCATGACCAAATAATTCTGAATCGATGGTGCCTTCCGGAATGGCTCCACAGTTCACAGCAATGTACTGCCCGTGTTTTCTGGCACTGTTGTGATGAATGATTTGCGGCATGATCTCCTTACCAACACCACTTTGTCCGAGAATGAGCACTGAAATTTCAGTTGGAGCAACCTGCATAGCCACTTCAATGGCACGGTTCAAACCAACCGAATTCCCAATAATACCAAACCGTTGTTTTATTTGCTGTGCGTCCATCTTAAGCTCTTTTTGAAACAATTTCAGTGACTTCACCAAGGAGTGTGGCTGCTGTACAGTCTGTAATTTTTACCATCACATAATCACCTTTCTCGAAATCTCCTTTTGGGAAAACGCACATCTTGTTCTGAGAATTACGGCCCTTCATTTGTTCGTCCGATTTTTTAGAAGTGCCTTCTACCAATACCTTGAAAGTTTTTCCCAGGTCTTTTTGGTTGCTTTCATGGCAATGTTGCATTTGAAGGTCGATGACTTCTCTTAGTCTTTTGGATTTAACATCTTCCGGAACATCATCCTCAAATTTACGTTCGGCTAAAGTCTTTGGTCTTTCCGAATACTTAAACATATATGCGAAATCAAACTTGATGGCATCCATCAGACTAATTGTGTCGTCATGTTCAGCATCCGTTTCTCCGCAAAATCCTGTGATTACATCTGTGCTAATGCCAACATCAGGGATGTGCTTTCTCATTGAATCAATTCTTTCCAGATACCATTCTCTAGTATATCCTCTGTTCATCTTTTTAAGAACATCCGTATTCCCGGATTGAACTGGCAGGTGAATATAGTTGCAGATGTTATCGTACTTAGCCATTACCTCAAATACCTCATCAGTCATGTCTTTTGGATGACTTGTAGAGAATCTGACACGTAGATCAGGATGAACCTGAGCAACCATTTCCATTAACTGCGCAAAGTTGACGGTTGGCTTGTTTGGATCCTTAATTTCTCCTTTGCTCGTGATGTTCCAACGGTAAGAATCTACATTCTGCCCAAGCAAAGTCACTTCACGGTAACCTTCCTGAAACAGATACTTAGCTTCATGAACAATGGTTTGTGGGTCACGACTTCTTTCTCTTCCTCTTGTAAAAGGAACTACGCAGAAAGAACACATGTTGTCGCAGCCGCGAGTAATGGATATAAATGAAGTAATGACGTTGCTGTCTAATCTAACCGGCGTGATCTCAGCATAAGTCTCTTCTCTGGACAACAATACGTTTACGGCTTTTTGGCCGGTTTCAGTTTCTTCGAGTAAAGATGGTAAGTCTCTGTACGCATCCGGCCCCACTACAAGGTCTACCAGTTTTTCTTCTTCAAGTAAATTTTTCTTGAGGCGCTCAGCCATACAACCCAGAATCCCAATTTTTAATGAAGGATTCGTTCTTTTACTTTGGTTAAATTGAGTCAGTCTTTTTCTTACCCGTTGCTCTGCATTCTCTCTAATAGAACAGGTATTGATTAAGATCACATCTGCACCTTCAAAGTTGCGGGTTGTGGTATAGCCATTTTCCATTAAAATACTGGCTACAATCTCACTGTCTGAGAAATTCATTTGACAGCCGTAACTTTCCAAAAACAATTTTTTTCCGTTCTCGCTACCAGGAATGTCTAAAGCTTCCCCTTGTCTTGTTTCGTCAATAACCTTTACTTGAGTATCGTGCATAAATGTGTGTAATGGGCTGCAAATTTACCTAATTTTTAATCATCTGACAAAATGACAGATAAACTACAGATTAATTTTTTCCGGGTTTATATTATATATAATATAATACGAAAAGGAGTTAAATCATATTTGGTTAGCGATTAAATAATTCATTTTTTTGCAAAAAAATAAACTCCAAACTTATGGCTAATAACCTTGTAATTGTGGAGTCTCCTGCCAAAGCAAAAACGATAGAAGGCTATCTTGGTAAAGACTTTATCGTAAAATCCAGTTTTGGTCATGTGAGAGACTTGGCCGGTAAGAAACTATCCGTTGATATTGAGAACAATTTCGCACCGGTTTATGAGGTGTCGACAGACAAAAAAACGCTGGTTAAAGAATTAAAATCATTATCTAAAAAAGCTGAAACAGTTTGGCTCGCAACGGATGAGGACCGTGAGGGAGAAGCCATTTCCTGGCATTTAAAAGAGGCTTTGGATTTAGATGAATCTAAGATCAAAAGGATCACCTTTAATGAGATCACAAAACCAGCCATTCAAAAGGCGATTGAAAATCCCAGAGGGATCAATGTACAATTAGTAGATGCACAACAGGCAAGAAGGGTCCTGGATCGATTGGTTGGTTTTGAATTGTCACCGGTTCTTTGGAAAAAAGTGAAGCCATCTTTGTCTGCCGGAAGAGTTCAGTCGGTTGCAGTTAGATTGATCGTTGAAAGAGAGAAGGAAATATTGGCCTTTACACCAACTTCTTCTTATAAGGTAGTGGCTATGATGACGCTTGAGAGTGGAGAAACACTGAAAGCAGAGTTGCCTAAGAAATTTGAAAAGAAAGCAGATGCTGAAGCTTTTTTAAATGATGTGATCAAGTCTTCGTTCAAGATTTTGTCTTTAGAAAAGAAACCTGCAAAAAAATCACCCGCAGCACCTTTTACAACTTCAACTTTACAGCAGGAAGCAAGTAGAAAGCTTGGATTTAGTGTGGCGAGAACCATGTCTGTTGCTCAAAAATTGTATGAATCTGGTAAGATCACTTACATGAGAACGGATTCTGTGAATTTATCAGACACGGCACTCGATGGTTGCAAGAATCAAATTATAAAAGATTATGGTCAGGATTACGCCAATCCAAAAAAATACATGACCAAAAACAAAAGTGCACAAGAGGCGCATGAGGCCATTCGTCCAACTGATCTTGCTATAAAAAATGCGAGTGATGATGCCGCTGAGCAGCGTTTATACGATTTGATCTGGAAGAGAACCATTGCTTCTCAGATGTCTAACGCAGAGTTGGAGAAAACAGTTGTGAAAATTGATGTGAGTGAAAGTACTCACGATTTGGTAGCTCATGGAGAGGTGTTGAAGTTTGACGGATTCTTAAAGGTGTATCTGGAAGGTAAGGATGACGAAGGGGAAGAGGCTGAAAATGCAGGAATGCTTCCTGAGATGGCTGAAGGAGATGCTTTGTCGTTAAAAGAGATCAAAGCTACGGAGCGCTTTACACATCATCCGGCGAGATATACTGAAGCTTCATTGGTAAAGAAATTGGAAGAGCTGGGAATTGGTCGACCATCAACATATGCACCGACCATTTCAACAGTTCAGAAAAGAAATTACGTTGAGAAAGGAGAAAGAGAAGGTCGTAACAGAGACTACATTGAACTGACTATCGATGGCCAAAAAGTTCTTGAGGAAACAAAAACTGAAAGAACCGGCGCTGAAAAAGGGAAATTGTATCCAACAGATATTGGAGTTGTGGTAAATGATTTTCTGGTTGAGCATTTTGGAAGAATTCTGGATTATAACTTTACCGCGGAGGTAGAGAAGGAATTCGATGACATTGCAAATGGTCTTTTAAAGTGGACTGAGATGATTGACAAGTTCTATCATCCTTTCCATTCAAATGTAGAAGACACACTTGAAAATTCAGAAAGAGCAAGTGGTGAAAGAATTTTAGGGACTGACCCTGATTCAGGAAAGCCTGTTCTAACAAGAATTGGTCGTTTTGGTCCGATGGTTCAAATCGGAGAACAGGATGATGAAGAGAAGCCAAAGTTTGCATCACTTCTGAAGAATCAAAGTATTTCAACCATCACTCTGGAAGAAGCTTTAGACCTTTTCAAATTACCAAGAACTTTGGGAGAATATGAAGGTCAGGCAGTAAGCACCGCAATTGGAAGGTACGGACCCTATGTGCGTTTTGGAAAAACCTTCGTGTCGTTAAAAGCAGATCAGGGAGATGATCCAATGACAGTTACCTTAGAAAGAGCCATCGAATTAATCGAAGAAAAGAAAAAGGCAGATGCCAATAGTAAGATTGCTGTATTCGAGGATGGTAATGTTCAGGTCCTGATTGGAAGGTACGGCCCTTATATTAAAATAGGGAAGAAGAACTTCAAGATTCCTAAAGGCACTGAGCCAAAAGAACTGACTCTGGAAGATTGTCACAGAATTGCTGAAGAACAAGCAGCTAAGAAAAAGAAGAAGTAAATGGAAGATCTCTCTATTTTTTTTGAAGCATTAAATACTTCTTCATACATATCTGAAGAAGACAATAATTTAAAACGAATAGGGGACACAACGCTCTTCTACGACGGGAAAGATTTTCCGGACCTTGAAGGTGTTCATGCGGCCATCATTGGAGTGAAAGAATCTCGCGGGCATAGTGAATACAATTGTTCAGGTTTTTCAGATCAGGTAAGAGATCATTTTTATCAGCTTTACGGTCACAATCACACGTTTAAGATTGCAGACCTGGGAAACATCAATCCGGGAAATACAATTCAGGATACCTACCATGCTTTGTCCAATGTGGTTGAGCAACTGCTTAAGAACAAAATCATCCCAATCATTATTGGGGGAGGTCAGGATCTGACATTTGCACAATATCGGGGATACGAAAAGCTTGAGCAGACTGTGAATTTAATAGCCATAGATCCTAAGTTCGATCTGGGAGATGTGGAAGGAGAGTTGACAGCTGAGTCATACTTAGGGAAAATTGTCCTGCACCAACCAAACTATCTGTTCAACTTTACCAATCTGGGTTACCAAAGCTACTTTGTAGATAGTTCGATACTGGAATTGATGAATGGCTTGCATTTCGACTCATACAGATTGGGAGAGATTCGTCAGGATATGGCAAGTTCGGAACCTATGATCAGAAACGCGGATATCGTGTCTTTCGATATGGCGGCTGTTCGAATGTCTGATTCGCCTGCAGCAAAAGGTGCTTCTCCTCATGGCTTTTATGGAGAAGAGGCCTGTCAGATGATGCGTTATGCCGGAATGAGTGATAAACTCAGTTCCATAGGTTTCTATAATGGATCAGACGTGAATGACTCAGGACAGACGGCGCATTTATTGGCGCAAATGATCTGGTGCTTCATGGATGGGTATTATTCACGTAAAAACGATTTCCCGATAGGAAGTAAAGAGAATTACATCAAATACCATGTTCATATCACAGACGGTAATCATGAGCTTTTGTTTTTAAAGAGTCCTAAGAGTGACCGTTGGTGGATGGAAGTGCCTTATCCTCCGGACCAGAGACTCAAATTCGAAAGACATGCCATGATTCCATGTGCGTATGGAGATTATGAGCAGGCAATGAAAGATGAGTTACCGGATTTATGGTTAAAAGCGTATAAGAAGTTAAGCTAGATTTAATCATTTGTAACTTTAGTTATTCCAGTTTGTTATGTAGGTTGAAGGTCTGTTAAAAGCGCAGATTCTATCACATTTGTGTTAAAAAATGCACACCTGCGTTAACATATATGTGTTAATAACCATAGAAAAATGTGCTGCTATCTTTTGAATGGATAGTTTTTTTATTATTTTAGCGACTTTCAATATTCCCTCATTTTGAGGATTTTTGAATTAAATAGTTAACTATCAAATAGTTGTATATGAGAAACGCGATATTATCGGCGGTTGTTGTTTTAGGTTTGAGTGTGGGGCACGCTCAACAGGATCCCCAATATTCAAACTTCATGTATGATAAGTTATCTGTGAACCCAGGTTCTGCAGGTATTCATGGCATGTATTGTGGGACAGTGATGTATAGGAATCAATGGCTTGGGTTCGATGGTGCGCCAAAAACCATTCTTTTGAATTTGGATGGTGGTATTCAGGCGATTCACGGTGGGGTAGGATTAACCTTCTATAATGATAAGTTAGGATTTGAAACAAATAATATTTTCAGATTATCATACTCATTCCACCAGTCTAGTTCTGTTGGTTTATTTGGTATAGGATTGCAAATGGGTTACGCAGGTAAGTCATTTAACGCAACTTGGGTGCCAATTGATGGACCAGATGCTGCAATACCTGGAGGTACTGATAAAGATGGTGCTTTCGATATTGGTTTCGGTGTATACTGGAGATCGTTGTCACAAAATACTTACGGTGGATTATCAGCAACGCATTTAAATGGTGCTGATTTAGCCGATATTAATTTGGATGTTGCCAGACACTTCTATTTAATGGCTGGACACAAACAATATTTACCTAATCCAACCTGGGCTATTCAGGGAGACTTATTAACTAAGTCTGATTTAGCGTCTACACAATTTGATGTAGCAGTAAGAGGATGGTATAAGGATATGATTTACGCTGGTGTGTCATACAGACATCAGGATGCTGTGTATCCATTGGTAGGATATCACACTGAATTGCCTGCACCAGAAGGTAATTGTTCTAAAATGTATTTAACTGCCGGTTTAGGGTATGATGTTACCCTATCGGATATAAAAGATTATAGTAGTGGTTCAATAGACTTATTCGTTAAGTTCTGTTTCAAACCATGTATTAACCCACCAGTTCCGAAACCAATTGACGTAAGATTCTTGGGGTCGTAATTAGTGAAAAAGAGTTTAACTGTAACCAAAAAAGGTTTACTTCCGTAATACGCAGTTCACTCATAAATTTTATGAGCGTGCAAGTTGAACGGATATTATTAAAGTAGGTAGCATGAAGCGATACATTTATTTCCTAGCAATAGTTGGCATATTGTACGGATGTGGTCAGCAAAACCAGGGCCATCTTGTCGGGGTTCAGGGTAGAAGACCATGGTATCAGGATACTCCATATGGGATGCTTTACATTAAAGCAGGTTCCTATAATATGGGGCAGAGTGATCAGGATGTTCCATTCCTACACCAAACGCGTTCTAAGACGGTTTCGGTGCAGGCTTTTTATATGGATCAAACAGAGATCACTAACAATGAATACCGTCAGTTCGTTTTTTGGGTAAGAGATTCCTTAATGAGAAGAAAACTTATGGAGGAAGATGCTGAGCCAGAAATCTGGGGTACGGAAACGTATGAAGATGATGGGACGGCACTCGATATCGAAGATTGGACGATCAACTGGAGAGAGCGTTTCTATTATGGTGTAGCACCAGATGGAGCGGATGATCCTGAGCAGTCTAAATTTGGTAAACGAGACATCTTAGCTGATTTCTTTTATGCACCTCATGAGAGATTTTACAACAGACGTGAAATCAATCCTAGGAAGTTGATGTTCCAGTATTACTGGATTGATATGAAGGAAGCTGCCAAGAAAGGTAGAGTAAACATTGTAAGAGATGGTTATTCTAATGAGAAAACTGGTTTCCAGAAAGATCCTAAGCACAGAATCCTTGAAAATGATGTTCACCCATTTACTAAAGATGAGGTGGGAAGAAACCTGGATTTAGGTCAGATTAATAAGAAAGGACAAAACAATGCGATTCGTATGCACGATGACAGATCAAGGTTCATCATCAGTGAGGTGATCAATGTTTATCCTGATACTTTGTGCTGGATTCATGACTTTACGTACTCGTTCAATGAGCCAATGACAAATATGTACTTCTGGCATCCGGCCTATGATGATTATCCTGTAGTAGGGGTAACATGGCCACAAGCTAAAGCATTTTGTGTTTGGAGAACACAGCTGTTAAACTCTTGGCTACAGTCTGGAGGTGAAACTAAAGTTCAGGACTTTAGATTGCCAACAGAAGCTGAGTGGGAATATGCATCAAGAGGTGATTTGGACTTGAGCCCTTATCCATGGGGTGGACCTTACATTAGAAATGCCCATGGTTGTTTCTTAGGAAACTTCAAACCAATGAGAGGTCGTTACATGGAAGATGGTGGTTTCCACACTGTAAAAGTGAATTCTTACCATCCAAACGATTACGGTTTATACTGTATGGCAGGTAATGTTGCTGAATGGACAAGAACCGCATACGATGAATCAGTTTACGAATTTTCACATGATTTAAACCCTGAGTATACTTATGATGCTATGGACTGGGATTCTGAGGCCATGAAGCGTAAGGTAATCAGAGGAGGATCATGGAAAGACATAGGTTACTACCTTCAAACAGGTACAAGAACCTATGAATACCAAGACTCAGCTAAGAGTTATATTGGTTACCGTTGTGTGATGTCTTACCTTGGTAGAGGTGGAGCTGACCCTAACGGAGATACGGGACCAAATTAATTTTGTACCCTATCATCAATTAAGCATTATATATAAAACAGGATAAGTAATAATTAAGTTTAACATTTAAAAAAGCAAGGAAAAATGAGTTCAGGAGGAGGATTTTTCGCAAGTAAGAGGTTCAAAAACATAATGAAATTCGTTTATGGATTTGGAGGAGCGATTGTAATTATTGGTGCAATGTTTAAGATTATGCACTGGCCAGGAGCAAACTTTTGGTTAATATTTGGATTATCAACGGAGGCAGTTATATTTACGCTGTCTGCATTCGAACCTTTACATGAAGATCCCGACTGGTCTCTAGTATACCCGGAATTGGCACTAGGTCATTCTGATATGGATCACAAATCTTTAGAGGAGCCGGAAGATGAATTAGCAGTAACTCAACAGTTAGATAACATGTTGGAAGAAGCTAAAATCGATGGTGATTTGATTGCCTCTTTAGGTGATGGAATGAGAAGCTTAAGTGAAAATGCTAAGCAATTGGGTCAGGCTAGTGATGCACAAGGTGCAACTGAAAACTATATTTCTAGCTTACAAGGTGCTTCTGATAGAGTTGCTAACTTGTCTAGCGCTTACGAAAGAGCATCAGAATCATTGATGGGCTTAACTTCTACTACAGAAGAAGGTGCTTCATTCGGTGAGCAAATGCAAAAAGTATCTAAAAACTTGGCTGCATTGAACAATGTATACGAATTGCAGTTAAAAGGATCTTCTGAATCTCTTGAGGCTCAGCAAAAACTTCAAGGTGGTATTGCCGACTTGATGAACAATTTGGCTGACTCTGTAGAAGATACTAGACTATACAAAGAAAACATGGCCTCTTTGGCTAAGAACCTGACTGCCTTGAATACAGTTTATGGTAACATGTTGAACGCTATGACTGTTAGAGAGTAATCTTAACAGTTTCAACAATTGTTTAACCTAAAATTGAAAAGAAATGGGAGGAGGTAAAGAAACCCCAAGACAAAAAATGATCGGTCTGATGTACCTGGTACTGATGGCCCTTCTGGCAATCAACGTTTCTAAGGAAGTAATTAACGCTTTCGTTACGTTGAACAATAAAATGGAGCGTCAAAACGAATCTGTTGAGAGAAGCAATGTTTCTGTTGAAACAGGATTACGTGGTTCTATCATGCAGGCTGCAAGTGAAGCTGGAATCGAGGGAGGCCTTGATGAGGTAATCGCAGAAGCAGAGAAGCAGGGCGTTGAGAAAGTTGTAAAACTTGGATTTTTATTAAAACAATACGAATCTACACACGCATTATCTCAAAGAAGTGTGAATGTAGTTATGGATATGGCTAATGAACTACTTAAAGCAGGAGATCCTTCTCAGGACTGGATTGCTGAAGGAGAACTTGGCTATAAGAAAATTGTTGAGTTGAATGATCATGAAAAGCCTTATGGTAAGAAAGATGATTACGATACACCAACAAGAATGTTTGTTGACGAAGGAAGAGGTGAGAAATTACTTAAAGCAATGTATGACTATAGAGATAGTTTAGTACTTACAATTGCAATGGGTGGTCCTGAAAAGGATTCAAGTAAATTATTTGGATTTACACTTCCGGAAGTAAAGAAAGCATCTAATGAAGATACAACTTATACTGAGGCTGTAGTAGCCGCTTTCCCTGAGTTTAAAGGTACGACCACTGAAAGTGAAAAGTTGTACAACCAAAGAAAGAAGCAAATCATTAAGTTGTATGAAATCTTGACTTTCCCGGAGAAAGTAGATAACCACGGTGAGCAAGTACCATGGGTACAAGGAGCGTTTGATCACTCCCCAATGGTTGCTGCTGCTGCATTGTTTACTTCTCTGAAAGGACAGATGCTTCAGGCAGAAGGGGTTGTTCTAGGATTCTTAGCGAATCAGAATGATGTACCACCATTTACATTCGATACAATCGAGCCTAAGAGTTTCGCCAGTACGTCTTATATCAACACTGGTGATTCATTAACGCTTGAGGTGATGGTAGCCGCTTATGACTCTAAGAAGTTGCCACAAATTCGTTACTGGATCGATGATACTTTGGAATCTGCAGATAATATGATTGAGTCTGACATCAGTAAAATCACTCTTGGTAGAGAGCGTGGAAATGGTGTTGGTCAGCATATCGTAACTGGTTATATTTCTGTTGAAGAAAACGGAAAGAAAGACTGGAAACCATTCAACCCATTCTCTTATAAGATTGGTGCACCAACAAGTGCAATTGCCAACGCTGAGATGAATGTATTGTATGTTGGATATGACAATAAGATTGCAGCTTCTGGTTCTGGTGGATTTACTGATGTAACAGCTTCTTGTAGTGGTTGTTCTAGCTTTGGTAAGTCAGGAGAGACTTACATTGCAAAAGTAAGCCCAGGAAGAAAGACTGTGAACGTTACCTTATCTGGTAAAGATAAAGATGGTAAAACTCAGAGTATCGGTTCTCAGGAATTTAGAGTATTGCCTATGCCTAAGCCTACTGTATTTATTGCAGGTCAGGATCCATTGGCAAACAGATTACCTAAGAACGTTGTAGCAAGTGGTATTTTAACTGCTCAGCTTGTAGGAAGCCCGCTTAGTATTAGAGCTGGTGTTACAGGTGGTACGATTACTGTTACAATGAACGGTATTAGTAAAGATTATAACTTACAAGGGAATAGAATCCCACCACAGGCTGCAGCGCTTATCAGACAGATGCCTTCAGGTGCCATGGTTGTGATTTCACCTAAGACACAATTGAACGGTGTACCGGTGAGAGTTTCCGCTGTGGGTTATAAAGTAATGTAAACTATAAGTATATGATGAAAATTTGTTTAAGGTTGGCTTTTATCTTTTGTGCAAGTGTCGGATTTGCGCAAAATGGTCCCATCAACGTACCGCAGGGAGCTCCTGGTGGTGTAATTGATGGTGTGGTAATGCAAACGCATATTCCTACAAAAAAGGTAATCCCTTACGCAAATTTACGTGAAGCAGATTACGTTTGGAGTAGACGTGTGTGGAGAACCATCGACTTGAGAGAGAAGATGAATCACCCACTGTACTATCCACTTCAACCAATGAACGACAGATGGAGTTTATGGGATATTCTTAAGTACGGTATCAAGAATAACAGCATTGTTTGTTATAAGCCTTACGATAAGGATAAAGCAATGACAATGAATATTTTTGATGGTGATCAATTGCGATACCCAATCCTAAAGTCTCAATTGTCTCCGGATGAGTATTCTAAAGAGATCAAAGAAAGGTTGAGCTTTAGAGGAAGATACGATTCCACTGCAGCACCTACTGGTGTAGATCAATGGGGTAACCCAACTTATAATCCAAATGACATGGATGCATTTGGTAACCCTAAGATCTATGATGCTTATACAACTAAGCCAATCAACGCTCAGGATATCTTAGAATATCATATCAAAGAAGAGTGGTTCTTCGATAAGCAAAGATCGGTTTTGGATGTAAGAATCATTGCCATTGCACCTGTTGCGTATGAAATGAAGTATGATCCTATTGGATTGACTTTTACACCAACAGTGAAGCGTGAGTTATTCTGGGTATACTTCCCGGAAGCACGTTACCTTCTTCAAAACTACTTTACGTACAATGAGAAGAATGATGCAAGAAGAATGTCGTTTGATGATTTGTTCTGGAAAAGAAAGTTCCAAAGCTTTATTGACAAGGAAACAAACGTGTTCGATAGAGATATCAATGACCACAAAGTTGGTGTAGATGCCCTTTTGAAATCTGATGA
This sequence comes from Parvicellaceae bacterium, assembly GCA_965230535.1. Classification (GTDB taxonomy): domain Bacteria; phylum Bacteroidota; class Bacteroidia; order Flavobacteriales_D; family JAUILH01; genus JAUILH01. The sequence goes on from OZ246009.1 coordinate 738,960, forward strand.
AATTAAAATGGACATCTTCAAATTTGAACATGACGTGTGGCATTTCTAATCTGTAGATAAATTATTTGAAACCCTGACTTTCCGACAGTCAGGGTTTTTTTATGCCCAATTAGTCAAACATCTTATCTTTGCCCCCCAATGATTACCCTAGCAAACATAGAGCTCTACTTTGGTCAACGTTGCCTGTTCAATCAGGTCTCATACCAAATTAATCCTGGTGATAAATTAGGATTGGTTGGAAAAAACGGAGCCGGAAAATCAACTTTACTGAAACTAATCAGTGGTAAAATTAAACCGGATAATGGTCAGATAGCTTTTAGTAAGGGAATTAAACTCGGCTACTTAGAACAGGATATTACTGAAAATAGTACTCAGGAACTCATAGAGTATGTAGTTTCAGGAAAGTCTGATGTGTCCTCTATTCAAAACAGGATTGACGAAATAGGTGAAATTCTGGCTACCAATCCGAACCCAAATCCGAACCTCTACGATGAACTGTCTGAGTTGCATATTACTTTGGATATGTTCAATGCCGCTTCAGTACAGGAAGAAGCTGAAAGAGTTCTACAGGGACTTGGATTTAAGCAGACCGACATGAAAAGGCCCCTGAGCGAGTTTAGTGGAGGTTGGCAGATGCGCGCTGTCCTGGCCAAGCTATTGATCGATAACCCGGATGTTCTGTTACTGGATGAGCCAACCAACCATTTGGACATCCATTCAATATATTGGCTGGAGAATTATTTGAAGACCTTTAAAGGATCCTTGATATTGATTTCTCACGACAGAACCTTTTTGGACAGTTGTGTGAGAAAGATTGTAGATATCAACCAGGCCAAATTGCAGGAGTACAAGTGTAACTACAGCCAGTTTTTGGTACGTAAGGAAGAAATGCTCGAACAAAACAAACGAGAGTTTCAGAACCAGCAGAAAGACATTGAGAAGACTCAGGTATTGATCAATAAGTTTCGCGCAAAAAAGAACAAAGCTGCTTTTGCCCAATCTTTAATCAAGAAGCTTGATAAAATGGACAAAGTGGAGTTGGCAGAAAGAGACAATTCCAAAATTGCTTTGAGATTTCCTAAACCAGAACGTTCTGGAAAAGTGGTATTGTCTGCAAAAGATGTGTCCAAATCTTATGGCAATAATGAAGTTTTACTTCAATCGGATTTAGAGATAGAAAGAGGACAGAAACTGGCATTTGTCGGGGCGAATGGATCAGGAAAGTCAACTCTGATTAAAATGATTAATGAGGAGATTAATTTCAAAGGGGACATAGAACTCGGGCACAATGTGAAGTTGGGTTACTTTGCTCAGGATTCGCAGGATGAGTTAGATCCTAAAAAAACTGTTTTTGAAACCATAGATGACATTGCTGTTGGAGACGTTAGAAAGCAGGTTAGAACGATTCTGGGCTCGTTTCTGTTTGGAGGTGAAGATGTGGAAAAGAAAGTGTCCGTTCTGTCAGGAGGGGAGCGTACACGATTGGCTTTATGTAAATTGATGCTTCAACCCTACAATTTCCTGATTTTGGATGAGCCAACCAATCACCTGGATATCCTGTCCAAGGATATTCTTTGTGATGCACTCAAGAATTTTGAAGGAACCGTATTAGTGGTGTCTCACGACAGAGAATTTGTGGGACAGCTAACAGAAGAGTTAATCCATATAGCAGATAAACGCCTCAAATACTTTCACTACGGTATTCAGGAGTATCTGGATAAATTTGGTGAACAGTATGCCCCGGCTAAGAAAGAGAAGAAGCAAGATTCAAATTCGAATACGGAAGGAGACGGACTTTCGTATAAAGAACTGAAGAAACTCAAGAATAAAGTTGGAAAACTGGAACGTGATGTGGCCAAATATGAGCAGGAGTTAGAAGAACTCAGAGCTAAACTGGCCCTCAATGAGTTTGTAAACGACAAGAAGCTTCAGGAGCGTTCTTACGAGTTGGAAATTTTGATCGAAAATACCATGGAAGAATGGGAAGAGAGCAGTCATCTTCTGGAACAGCATTCCTAGACTTTTAGACCAATCACAAGGATATCGTCTATCTGTTCTTCCTGTCCACGCCAATTGATCATTTCTTCTTCCATTTGTTTACCTTGAGTATTACAGGTTTCCTTAGAGATTGAACAAAGGAATTTTTGGAAATTTTTGCTCATGTACTTTTTTCCTTTTTCTCCACCAAATTGGTCGTGATACCCATCCGAGAATAGATAAATCATGTCTCCCTTTTGGAGGTCAAAATGGTGTTCAACAAACGGTTTTGTATGGACATTTGCACCCACTGATCTTGCTGTTGCTTTTAGCACGTGAACATCACAACTCCTCATGATATAAATGGAATTGTGAGCACCACTATACGACAAACGATTAGTTGACTTATCAATGGTGATTAGGGAAATATCCATACCGTCAGACAAGCCATCAGAGCGTCCCTGATTCGAGAAGGTATTCTCAACCATCTCTGAGGTCTTTTCAAGAATCTCAGCCGGATAATTTAACTGGTATTGATCCACTGCACGATTGAGCGCACTGTACCCAACGAAACTCACAAAAGCGCCCGGTACACCATGTCCTGTACAATCTGCAGCCGCTACCAGTAATTTATCTCCCAGATCACGAATCCAGTAAAAATCGCCACTCACAATGTCTCTGGGTCTGTAATAAATGAATTGCTCAGAGAAGTAATTAGACAAATCGGAAGCATCTGGTAAAATCGATTTCTGCAAACGTTCGGCATAATTGATACTGCTCAAAATCTCGTTATTCTTTTCTTCAATGATGACTTTTTGAGCTTTGATTTGATCACGTTCTTCTGTCAGAAGCATTTTTTGTTGTTCCAAACGAATGGTTCGAATAGTTTTATAAGCAACCACAAGAACAACCAGAATGGCCACAATGGCTAACACAATATGAACTATTTTGATGGATTTAAAGGACTTCTGTGCTATGTTCTCTTCCTTTTCGGATTGTGTTTTCTTGTTCTCTATTATGGTCTCAAGAGCTAAAATCGTATTTGATGTCAAGGTCTTTACCTGAACTTCATGATTCTCAGCGAAAGGTACAATTGTCGGATCACCATAAGCATCAATATGGTTAAGGTTTTCCATGATCCACGTTTGGTGAATCTTCATACTATCGATATTCGAACAAATCTGACGAAACAAAGTCCGGTCTTTTTTCTCCCATTTTTCACTGTCGCGCTTGATTTGATCGATTTTCTCCGGAATGGTCTTGTCAATGATCGATTTAAGTTCAAGCTTGTCCGGATGATCAGAAATATCGAAAAACACCCATGAAGCGGTGTAATCTTCACTCTTGAGTACCAATAATTGAAGTTCGCTCAGGTTAATGATACTCGGCTGAATTTCATCCGTATTCTTGGCGCTGATCATCTTACTTTTTTCGAGATTTTGATAACTGATGACCTCAGAGATTACAAAAACTCCAATCAAAATGAGAAAACCGATTATGATTCGTCTATTGTTCACTTTTACTTATCGTCCAATAATAATACGAAAATATGTCTCCTATTAGTCGAATCTCCTGATCTAAATACATATTTTTGTTAGAGATGAGACTTAAATTCCTCATAGTGTTAGTCCTCGGTTTCTTTTTTATGAAGAACACAGCCCATGCACAAAGCAAGGAACAAGTCTATGCCGGAATTATTCTGCACATCATGAAATATGTGGAATGGCCGGAATACGAAAGTCAAATGACCGTTGGTGTTGTCAATAACCAACAGCTGGTCAGAGCACTCCAAAAGGCGTCTTCAGGGAAAAAAGTTCATTATAAAAACGTGAGCATCACAACTGTATCGGATGTGAAAATGGATTTAAATGCTGATGTTTTGTTCTTTTCTAAATCTGCCTTGAGCAAATTGTCTCCGGCCATTGTGGATGAAGTCAGGAAAAATGAAATCCTGGTGATAGGAGAGGACGCACCCAAAACACAGTCGGGTCTGGGAATCAATTTTACTCAGAAAGGCGGCAGTCTCAAATTGGAATTATTCATCTCTACCATGACAACCATTGGTTTCAAGGTCTCGGATCAACTCAAAAAAATTGCAACAGTCATATGAAGTGGATGCACAAAATATTGACCTCATTGAGTATGATCATTTTGACGAGTGCCACCTGGTCACAGGGGTGCAGTGATCCCGGAATTTGTACAATTGGTGCGCTGAACAGTGATGTTACCAAAGATTCTGTGAGTTCCATAAATTTTGTGGAAGCAGATCTTGATGCTTTGTTGAATGCGAAAATTGCAAGTGAAAAATGGCGTTTCGAACTGGCAAGTGCTTATAGCAGAGGCCAGACAGAAATTAATATTTACCAAACTGTGTTTAAAGCGTCCGTGAGAATCAAAGAGAAGATGCAAATGAACCTCAAGTTGCCTTATACTATGTATTTCGGGGAACTTGGAAACATTAACGGTCTTGGAGATCTGACTTTGAGTCTTCAAAACACCATTTTCTCAGGAAAGAACAAAAGATTTGCCTATACATTGGCTGTGGTAGTCCCTACGAGTAATGCCGATCAAATGAAAGATGGACATGCCTTGCCAATGGCTTACCAAACTTCTTTGGGAAGTTTTAACTCTGTCATTGGTGTGTCTGCCGCGATCAATACTTGGAGCTTTAGCATAGGTTATCAGCATAGTTTTGGAACCAATGACAATGCTTTTGACCCAAGGGTGCTTACGCAGGACCCAACAGATCCTCTGTATCATCACCTCAATGAAGAAAGGTTGAATTACGCTCCGGGAATTAATCTGGAAAGAGGAAGTGACCTGGCTTTTAGAGTGGAAAAACGCTTTAAAATCAAAAAAAGATGGAGTGCCGTACTTGGTGTATTGCCTCTGTACAGGTTGCAAAAATCTAAGGTGACCGGCCTGGATGGGAATACGGCAGCATTGGATAATACATCCGGTCTTACCTTAAACCTAACCGGTGGAGGGCGCTATGAGATAAACAAGAATTGGATTTTTAGAGCCAATATTGGTGTACCCACTATCCAGAGAAGCGTGATGGCTGATGGCCTGAAACGCCATTTTGTTGGAATCCTCGCTTTGGCTTATCGAATTTGGTAGAGAATTAGCCGTTCATGAAATTTTAGCCCATTCAATCAAAATCTTCCGTATTTTTAGGTCGATCTGAAATTTACCATAATGAAAAAAATTGCACTTCTTTTGACCTGTGCATTGTCCACAGGTGTCTTTGCTCAAGTCAATCACCTTGAAGAATATCTTGAAGAAAAAGTACGAAACGAGCAAATAAGAAACTTTCTGTTGAACCATGCAGAAGCATACCAGGAAGCCAAATCAAAAAATGAGATTTATGTTCCGGATGGACCAACCATTGAGGAGTTCATGGAAAAGAACAATATCAACCTCAACAAAAACACCAGAGCAATAGAATATGATTTCTCTGTAACAGGAGGTGCTGAACCATTCATTGCCATTAACCCTAATGATCCTAATCATGTCGTGGTAACTTATATGTCTGCTGCAGATTCTGATTACCCAATCTATGTGAGTTTTGATGCAGGCTTTAGCTGGACGCCAAGTGGCTTTAGCAGTTTAACTGAGTTAGATAACCAATATCCGGGAGCCAGTGTGTTTGGAGGAGGAGACCCGGTATTTGCCTTTGATGATAATGGAAATCTTCATATGACCTATATCTATGTGCATGGAGCAGGACTCAACTTTGTGGCCGGAATGTACTATGTGAATTCAACAGATGGTGGTCTTACATTTAATGTACCCGGTGGGGGAGGACATATCGTGTATGAAGGAGATATATTGTCTTCAGATTTACTGGACAGACAGTGGATGCACTGCGACAAAACAGGAAGTGCGCATGATGGTACGCTATACATGAGTGCCGTGTATTTCGGTGGAGGATTTGGAACAGCCGGAGAATTGGTTCTTAAGAAAACACCCACAGACAGTGGCTTTTCATCATATACTGTGGCTGTACCTCATGCAGGTGGAAATTCGACTCAATTTGGAAACCTCAAGGTTGATGACAATGGGGTGGTGCACGTAGGATGTTTAGAAATGGATGGCAACGGAGTTGGACAGGTTGTGTATGTTCAATCTACGGATCAGGCAGCCACATTCTCAACGCCTTTAGCTGTTGCAAACGCTACTACAGCTTTACCAAATGGGGGGACCCACCTAATTCACGGAAGAGATAATTCTTCTGTAAGTACGGCTGTTGACGGAGACAATATCTACATGGTGTGGACAGATATGAATACAACGGATGTACGTGCTTACCTGGCATATTCAACTGATGGAGGAAGTAATTTCTCAGCACCAATAGAGTTTGGATATGATTTGTTTGGAGCCGGGTATTTTGACTTGATGCCAAATGTGGCAGCAGATGCAGGAAAAGCTTCTATTACCTGGTATCAGGTTGACTCCGTCACACTTGAAGCCAACTACCTTATGGCAGAATTTGAAGCTGCTACGGGTACATTCTTAGGTCATAAAACAATCAGCAATGGTGCAACCGATTTTATGAATGAAAACGCGCAGGATTTTTATGGTGACTACAATGCTTCTGAAAGACATAATTGTAATACTTACTCTGTATTTAGTGATGGAAGAAGTGGTTCACCGGTAGTATATTTTGTGAATCAGGATGCGTGTGCTTTGGGAGTTGACGATATTTTACCAGTGAATGGTCAGCTTCAAATGGGAAGAATCTATCCTAATCCGGTTAACGAAACACTGTCCTTAAGTGCCTCACATAAAACGGGTGCTTCTGTGATGATTGATGTGTTGGATGTCAATGGTAAAGTCATCATCCGTCAATCCAAGCAACTTGGCGTACAGGCTACAACTCACGAAATTAATGTAACTAATCTGGCCGCTGGCGTTTATCAATTGAGAGTTTCTTCTGATAAAGAATATGCAGTACAGGGCTTTGTGAAGAAGTAATTCGTAAAGAAAGAACATAAAAAAAGCCTCTCGATTCGAGAGGCTTTTTCTTTATCTATTGTTTGACAAATCGTCGATTTATTTTTCTCTGATCTTCCAGTGTGATCATCAAGAAGTAGCTACCATTTGAAAGGTCGTCTACCGAAATAGACTTGCTAATTGAGATGTTGTCTCTGATTAACTCGCCTACCACATTGTAAATTGCAATCTTCTTAATTTGAACATCCGAATCAATGTACAACATGTTGTGTGTAGGATTTGGATATACAGACAGGTCTACATCATCATGCTGATAAATACCAACGTTCACAACCGAGAAGCAGGCAGAGGTATCATTACATCCATTCAAAGTTCCTACCACTGCATAATCTCCATTGTTTGTAGCCAGGTAAGTGTTTCCTGAAGTTGATACCACAGAATTATCCGAACAATCGATCCAGATATAACTATCCACTACATTGGTTACCAACGTAACACCATCAGCAGAGTTAACGGTCATATTTGGAGACGAATTTACTGTCAAATCCAAAGTAGCTACCGAGTCGCAGTTAGCTGCATTTGTTAATGTCTGAGTATAAATACCAGTCGTGGTGTAGGTATTTCCATCCGTCCACACAAAAGAATCACATACCACTTCCGTTGTGGTAGATGAAGTTGGTGTTCCTACAGATAAGTTAATCGTAATTACACTGTCACATCCTATCGCATTTGGTATGGTTGCAGTATAAACACCTGTTGTTGTATAGGTTTGTCCGTCGGGCGCAGTGTAAGGACCACATTCACTTGGGTTGATTGTGGAAGATGTGCTTGTTCCAACAGTCAAATTAATGGTCATAATACTGTCGCATCCTGCTGCATTTGGAATGGTATCCATGTATATACCTGAAGTTGTATAAACTTCATCACCGCTAGGCACTGTATATGGTCCGCAAGCTAATTCATTAAGTGTTGAATTTGTTGTGTTGATGGTCAAATTCACAGTAATAATACTATCACACAAAGCCGCATTCGGGATGGTATCGATATAAACACCAGTCATAGAATAAGTCTCATCTCCACTAGGCACAGTGTATGGTGTACATTGAGATATGTTAATAGATGAAGTGGTATGACAAGGTGTATATACACTGATATCGTCAATTAAGAAACCATCGTTTCCTCCCGCAAAATAGTAGTTATCATGTTGCTGAAATTTTACGACATAAGTAGATGTAAAACTAAGTCCGTGTACAGTATTAATACTATCCAGGCTCATATCAAACTGATACCATTGCAAATCTGTATAAGAAGGACCGTTCAGATCTAAAACCTTGGTAAAGCTAACACCTCCGTTATCAGAAATGTATACACCGTCCTCAGGATGTGTTTCTTCGTTCCATTCAGACCACCAGAATTGAAGTCTTTGGTTGGTAATACCGTTTAGGTCTAATCCCATCCAGGACTCAGTAGTTAAAAAAGTACCTCCCGGGCTGTTATCCATCCCAAGCCACATGGTTCCGGTATGCGCAGTGGCGGTCATCCCACTCCATGTAAGCGTGTTAGAATCCCAAATCTGGATTCTGCCGTCAGCTCCACTTGCAGTGGTGTACCAGTTTGCATCCAAAGTGCCGCTTTCAAACCCTGTAGAATAGGGAACACTGGCATATGTGCTTGGTTGTGCTTTGGCTGAAAAGTTGATGGCCAGTAATGACATGACCATTCCAATTAGTTGTGTTGTTTTTTTCATGTGTTGTTAATGTAAGTGTGACGCAAAATTACGACAATCGTTAGGAAGGCTAACAGCTTGTGAAAATAATAATAGAAGATAGAAAGCAATGTGATGATTGTCACATTGTGTTTGTTTTAATCAAAGAGAGATATATGTTCAACAAAAACTAAGTACAGGTAACAATCACCTTTTCTCAGGAGGATAAAAAGTAATTGGTATATTCATTTCCAAATTAACTATTAATTACACTAATCATGGAAGAAACAATTGACAACAATAGCGGTGGGGTAGAGATCACACCAAAAATGCGTGCCGATTTGAAAGGGGCTGCTCCCTGGATGAAATTCGTAGGTATTTTCTACATCATCATAGGAGGATTAGGGGCGCTGATACCATTGATACTAATGACGCAAGTATTTGACATCTCACTAGTGGTGATGCTGGCCATGTTTGCACTGTTCATTTACCTGGCTACCTTGGTATTGAAAATGGGAACCCAATATAGTGTGTTCTTGGATAATCTGAATTCGGCCTCCCTGGAAAGAGCATTTGCTGCTCAGAAAAAATTCTGGATGATCACAGGAATTTTGATCATTCTTGGAATTTTGACAGGTATTATTAGCTATGGATATATGCAGGAATTTATGGAGAATAACCCAACATGACGAAATAGTCTTTTAAAGAATTAGTGATATATAATCCCTGTTACTAAGGTAGTAGGGGTTTTTTGTGGTTTATACTGCTAGGAAGTACCGCTCCTTTGATTTTGAAGAAGCACCAATTCTATTGTAAAACTTCATGGCTCGCGTATTAAAATCAGGTGTTTGCCATTGAATAAGTGAGCAGTCCAATTTCATAGCCTCTTCTTTGATTCTGTCAATCAGTTTTTCTCCAATTCCAAACCCCCTCGATCCTTCGGTCATAAATAAACAATCCATATAGATATAATACCCGGCATCCCAGGTTGAGAATTGTTTCATAAATGTGGCATACCCAATTAGGGTCTTATCCTTTTCCACAACCAGACAGTACAAACCTGGGTTTTCCGAAAAGAGATGTTCATTCAAAAGTCCTTCCTTTTGGTCTGAACTATATTCTGATTTCTCAAAAATTGCATGGCGTCTGCATAGCTCAACCAGACCTGCCAGGTCGCTCTTTTGTGCAAAACGTATTTTGGCTTCATTACTCATAGTGTTCGGCTAAATGTATCATTCAGATATCTGCTGTAGTCAGGATCAGGAATTTGTTTTAGAATGTTGTTTATCCAGGATACTCTCTCATGATTGATGACCTCCAATTCCCATATGCATGGCGCAAGTCCGTCTCCAGATACTTTGGTGAAATTGATGGGTTCGTTTCTGTTACTCAGAAATATATGGGTATTCATCATGTGCTGGTCAATCCACCAGTTTATGATGGAGAATATGCCTTCATTGCCAGAATGAAGAATTAAAAAACCAATCTTATCATTGTTCGGGTTGAAGCTGTTATCCATCAAAAGCCATTTTTTGAGTTCTTTTTTAACGGCATCATAAAATTGAGGATGATCAAACTTCTCATCTTTCGAAATGGTATAAATCTTAATCTTCCAGTCGTCAATTGCTATTGTTTCTCTGAACTCTATGTGTCTTGTTTTGTACGATTCCATAATTGAACTATCATTTTTATAGTACAAAAATATTCTCCATACATTTACTTGTCAATAACTGTCAATGTTGACAGTACCAAAATTCTCCGCTATGATTGTTGATGGAAAGCAAAAAGTATACAAGATAAATCAGGAAACATTTCATTGTGGTGTGGCAGTATGCTACAGGTACATAGGAGGAAAGTGGAAGTCTGTTATTATTTGGTATTTGCGAAAGGGACTCCTGCGGTTTTCCGAGATCAAAGTTCAGATTCCGGATATGACCGATAAAATGTTGAGCTTGCAATTGAAGGCGCTGAAAGAAGATGGGATTATCAGGAAAACCGTCATTGGTAAAAAAGCGCCATTTCGAGTGGAATACGAACTCACCGATTTGGGAAGGTCATTGGTACCCTTAATTGAACAGATTAACCAATGGGGAACGTCTTTTGCTAATGAAAATGGCGAGTTGTTGGAGGCGTGAAACTTCTTGTGTAAAATGCATTTTACACATTGTTAATATTTCGGTTATATCTTCTTTCCAGTTTTTCGATTCAACTTGAATGATTTCCATCCATCTGGAGGATCCCATTCACCAGTTCCAATTATTTCCGTTTCCGTAATTTTTGAAATCACAACACCATCAATTCCAATATTATAAGCTTTCCATTTTTCTATTCCTTGAAAATTTAGATTTATCACTTCAGAAGCAGTTGCGATAAAAATTTCTCCATTATCGACTTTGAAAGAGCTAAAATATCCGCCAAATGAAAGTTTTGCGTTAATTTTTTTCTTTTTCAGGTCAAAGATTGAGAATCTATTTCCATATCCGATGATAACAATTCCATCCACAACCTCACTTTGCTTAAAAATTGGACTGTAATCCGATTCAACTTTTAGGTTAATAATAGTTTCTAATGTTGAAGCATTTTTCACTTGGACAAACTCACAATCAATTTCTGAATGCGGATTGATTCCAAACAAGTCCCTTGTTTCAACATCTGAGATTGGTACTGGTTCTATTTCGGTTGTATATTTCACTTATTCTTCAAATGAATACTAAGCGTTAGCTCTTTACAGAAACATTTCTTTATCTTTTCCGTCAATTTTATGTTTAGTTTTTTGTCCCATGCTAGACGTCACATAACCAGCTACATTTTCTTTTTTTCGTTGCCCATTTGAGAGATAGTCAATATATATTGAGCAGTCTCCGGTTATTTCTATCCATACAGTTTTACTTTCTCCAACTTCTAATTTGTCAATATGTCCACCACCACACCCTACAACATTTATATCAGTTAATGTTGCATCTGTATCGTTTGTAAAAGTAATTCTCATCGTATTCAGCAATATTATTGTTCCCCAACAATAGGCAATCATAAACGGGATGTTCAAAAGCATTAATCCTGAAGTGATCAACAATCTTTTTTTGTTACGTTTATCCTTATTAGATTTAATCAATATGGCAATGAGAACAACTAAATTTATTAGTCCAGCAATGGCTATAAATCCATATCCAATGAAAAGAAGTTCAAAGGCAGATGTCATGTAATAAAGCCCGAAAATGATTGTTCCTGTAAAAAAAGAAATCAATGCTGTTAACCTTCCAATTTTTATATGTTTCTCTGCAGTCATTTTTGCTTTGAGCCAGTGTATTAGTACGTTTTATTTTTCCAATATCCCAAGTTAGACATTAATTGACAAAGATTCAACTGTACTAGATACTCCTTTTGCTAATGAAAATGGCGAGTTGTTGGAGGCGTGAAAAAGAGGCCAAACCTAAGTTCAGCCTTTTATTAGTTGTGTGGGCCAGACTCGAACTGACGACCTTTGGGCTATGAGTCGAGATGGTACAGTTGGAATTAGTTCAAATCAATCTTCCTTTACAAGAGAATAATCATAATAGGCAATGTCCAATTAATTGAGATGGTAATGTGTCATGTTGATTTAAGTTCATCTTTTTTATTTAATTGACTTTTCATTCTGGCATATTTAAATCCTGTCATAGGTTCTTTAATTCCAAATTCAGCATATCCAAGCTTTCTACAAGCATCATCTCCATACATGAAGTTGAAAATTCTACTATGCTCTGTTGAATCTTTACTAGCGTTATAAAAACTGTCTGTAAAAGAAATATTTCCAAGTTTATTATCATTGGTGCTTGTTATGCAGTTTGCACTTACATATAGCTCTTGTTTGATATGCTCTTCTAAAGTCTCCGGTTTATTCCATTTTTTCCAATATAAAGTTCGAAAACAATACTCTTCCGTTCGTCTTTTTATTATGTCAATACCATACTCTTCACTCGTCCAAAACACTGGTATACAGAAATTCCTGTTGATATAGGCATTTAGTTTGAATTTACTATCATAATCAGTTGTGTGTCTATTCGTCCAACCTCCCTTTAGATCATCAGCTAAAGTCATAGCTACATTTATATTAATGGTATTATTTTCTGAAAGCTTTTTATTTATCTCTTCGAGGGTGTCTTTAATTATGCCTTCCACATCAAGTTCTTTGAGTTCTAATAATTTGGTTAAAACATGTTCTTTTCCCATTGGATTGAAATTTGGAATAGGAACTTCCATATTGTCTTTAGAATCACCCTTTAATATTTTGAGGTAATCCCAAAATCTATCAATACCTGCTGGTTTATGGTAAAAGTCAATCATTAAGTCTAAAACGGGAAAGAGTTTAAATGTCATTTTACTTTTTTATTTAATAATAGCTTTTTTATGTATAAAATGCACTGGTACATTTTATTTTTCCAATGAAAATGGGATACAATAGCTAGTTGTTTTTCAGGATATCTATTGCTTGCTCTATCCAATCTTTATCATTGTTGAAATAGTAATTTGGTGGAATCCCGTCAGTTTCATACTTCCTTTGATCTGTGTATCGAGTCATTGTGCAGCCAAGCTCAAAGTTGAAATTTGGTGTTTCCACTCTCGAAATTTCACCATATCCAACGTATCCTCCAGAGTTTTCGCCAACAATGATAGTTTTGTCGCTTTCCAAGGCCCAAAACAACAAGCTTTCACAAGAACTGGCACAATATTTATTTGTGATGATTGCAACTTTCATTGGATTACTCAAGACTGAATCCATTGTTACCATCTCACCTGTACTTCTCGGAACAAAAGTTTTGTTCGGAACAGACTTCATAGTCGCTATTTCTTCTTTAAACCCTTCTAAAAACTCATTACTAAAGTTTACAGTGTCTTTTTTCATATCCTCATACCATTCCAAACTTTTTCTAATGTTTTCTTTGGTAGCATATACACCCACTTTATCACTTCTAAAAGGTTTGGTATAAATGTATTTTAATAACGGACTAGCGCAGGCATCACTACCTCCTCCATTATTTCTTACATCAATGATTAAATAGGGTTTCGTTTGTATTTTGGTATCGTATTTATCGTAAAACTCAGATATTTTGGCATACCAATTTCCATTAAAAGTGGGGATATACATATAGTTTATACTGTCATCGATTTCTTGAAAAGATAATTCCTGTTTTTCGATATATACGTTGTATGATACTTTTTTATCAAGGTTTATGTTGTACCAACTATCATCCAAAATTCCATTTTCAAGTTTTACATTTTTATAATACCTCAAAGCATGATTTCGCATATACATAAACATGTCGTACGTGTCTTCCTTCACTTTCTTCAACTCAAATTTAACTTGTCCCTTTTTCCATAGAGGTGTTTTTGAATCGGTTATGACACCAACATAATCTCTAAATTCATTTTTATTTTCTAAGACCACTACGGTGTATGTAGCATCTTTAGTTTGGTATTTATTTTCAATATCATGAATTGGATTGGTGATATCAGATTTGAAAGTTTCAATAATCTCACGATTCTTAAATGATTCAGAAAGAATAAACTGATTAACTTCTTCTTCATTGTTTTCATCGACACTAATAGACTTGTTTGTATAAATCGAAGAATGATTATCCTTGAAAAATTCTACATAGACCAATAGAGTTTTAAAGCATAAATCTTCATCATCACAGTAATTTTTGGATAAATTGAATAATCTGTTCTTGAATTTATTGTAGTACTCAATATTGTCATCAGTTACATTATCCTTAAACCCTGGTAAATTTTCCTCATAGTAATTTGTTACAAATTCAAAATCTTTTTGGCAATTGCAGTCTTGAGATTTTGCAAGCTGAGTGACCATCAAAAGTATTGTTATGGTAAAATTTAGTTTCATTAGTTTGATTTTCAGTTTGATATGTGCTTGCAATTACTTTTAGTCATTGTTGTGCAGGGTGTTTTTTATTTCAAAATTTATCCATTTTGTCTGACTCACATTATGCATGACATTTGGATATGTTGCACTAATGCAACATGTCTTTCCATTACAAGCAATTTACATATTTCTTCTCATGAATTCAATTGTACCAGATACTTCTTTTGCTAACGAAAATGGCGAGTTGTTGGAGGCATAAAACAAAAAAGGCCGAACCTAAGTTCAGCCTTTTATTAGTTGCGGGAGCCAGACTCGAACTGACGACCTTTGGGTTATGAGCCCAACGAGCTACCAACTGCTCCATCCCGCGATATATCTTTAAACATTCCGTTGAATGTTGTTTTGTCTAATCGGACGGCAAATATACAACATTTTTTGTGTTGAGCAAGCAAAACTAAAATAGAATAAGTGGCTCTCGGCTAAATTTCGACTTATAATCTGAGGGAGAACAACCCGTCACTTTCTTAAAGGTCTTTCTAAATGCTTTACTATCATTATACCCCACCTCATACATGGCTTCACTTACTGTTGAATTTTTGAGTTCCAGAATTCTCTTAGCCGCTTCTACTCTGATGCGTTTGATGTACTCGCCCGGAGTATGTGAAGTCGCTTTCTTGAATCTTCTGATAAAATTTCTTCGACTTAAATTGGTGATCTCCGCCAGTCTGTCAAGCGATACAGAATCTGCATAATTGTGTTCTATAAACTCCTGACTTTTCAGAATGCTGTCGTCTGTATGAGACTTTTGTCCGTTGAATATGGCAAACTGTCCCTGACTGTTTCTCCCGTATTCAATTTCAAATACCTTGGAAATCCATTGGGCCATCTCTCTGGAATTGTATTTCTCTACAAAGTATATGACCAGATTTAGGAATGAGTAAGCACCTCCACTGGTATAAATCCCATCGTCTTCAGTAATAATGTGCTGCGATTGCAAGTCTACCTGGGGGAACATTTGCCTAAATGCATCTGCAGCCATCCAGTGAGTTGAGGCTTTCTTACCGTCCAGCAGACCTGTGAACCCAAGAAGAATTGCAGCCATGCATAAACTGGCGACCTCACTTCCGTTTTGACGTTTTTCTTTGATCCATTCTATCAATGGAAGGTTGGCTTCATATAAACTGTCAAATTCCTCAAAAGGTGTGCTGATAATAATCAGATCCGTCTCCGTCACTTCATCGAGACATTTGGTGCATTTTACTGAGAAAATATCATTGTAATAATTGTAGGTCTTATCCAGACCAACGATTTCAATATCGTAATAAGGATCCTTGCCTTGTGAGATTAGAAAATCGTTGACTTTGTTAAGTACTTTGTACGGTCCAACAATGCTGCTCAAAACCGCAGGTCCGTTGGGAACGAGAATAGATACATGTTTCATTTTAATCGAATTTGGCACTTTCACACCTCTACCTTGTCAAAAATACACCAGATTTTTTACAATTCGGCATTTTAACTTTGTTGAAGTAAAATTTAAGACGATGGCAATCAACGAAGAACAACTCCAATTTATCAAAGATCAATTATCTGAATCGGGACCCTATGAGTCCAAGAAAATGTTTGGTGGCGTTGGCTTTTTCCGGGAAGGAATCATGTTTGGCTTGTACGGCAAAGATGTATTTCATCTGAGAGTGGATGATGTCAACAGAGGCGCTTATGAAGCACATGGGAAAAAGGGCTTTATGGCAACCGAAAAGAAGAAAGGAATGCCATATTATGAAGTGCCTTTGGTCGTGTTGGAAGACAGGTCTGAATTGAATAACTGGGTAGAAGAGGCCTATGCCGCTGCCTTGAGATCAAAAAAGTAAAATCAATAAATATCATATAACTATGGACGCACAATCTAACAACTTAAACTGGTTCGAAATACCTGCTGCAGATATTAAAAGAGCCAAATCTTTCTACGAAAAAGTATTCAATATTGAAATGCCTGAACAAGAAATGATGGGTATGAAGATGGCATTTTTCCCTTATGAAATGGGCTCTGGAAAAGCAGCCGGAGGATTGGTTCAGGGGCCAATGCATACACCTAGTCAGGAAGGACCTATTCTTTACCTTAATGCCAATCCGGATTTGCAGACTTCATTAGATAGAATTGAAGGTGCCGGTGGACAGGTGGTTATGCCTAAAACGCCTATTAGTGACGAGATTGGTTTTATGGCCTTCTTCATCGACAGCGAAGGAAATAAAATGGCTTTGCACTCTCAAAGCTAAAAGAGAACTTAGCTTAAATGAATTGAGGTCGGGTAACACCCGGCCTTTTTTATTTATAGAATTCTACCCTTCGAATCATGAAGTCATCTCGTTGTTCCCAAACCTCTTTTTTTGAAGTTTTTTCAATGCGTTTAGGTTTGTCCATGCCAAAGTGTCTGAAATATGATTTAAGAGGAACGGGTTTGGGTTTTCTGTACCTTATTTTTGACCTGTATTTTCTGGAAACGTAAGATGATACATAAACATGTGGAAGGAAAGCTCTTCTGGCGTTATTGCTCACCTTTGAATACGCGCCTTTTACTTGCTCATACCAGACCTTTTTATCCAGTTTAACTATATATGTTTTATCTCTGTAATTGACAAAATCGATCTTAGCATTTGCATGGAACGGTTTGCCCTTTTTGTCATATTGAATGAGCACATGTTTACTAAAGAAACTCCTTGCGACATAGGATTTGGGGCTGCCGTAGGGATAGCGTGTCAGGTGTTCAATTTCATAGCCATCTTCTTTCTCTTTGCGTCTCATCGTCTCTATTTTCAAAGTATCTACCTTCGATGGTGTATAGTGGTAAAAGCTTGAAGAGATCAGCGAATCCTCAGCACTTTCTGCATTTGGATCAACAATGTTCTCCTGGTAAGTCTCCGAAAAAGTAACATCAGCAGAATCAATCTGGCTTGTGGTGACGATCTTGATATGTCCATTAGACAATGTTTCTTTCGTGGTTTTATAAGTAGTTGTCCTCAGTTTAATCTGAAGGACACCGTCAAGAAGAAGTGAGTCTGTGTCTGTTACAGAATAATGATCTTTTGTAATGTATTTGGTCTCACTTGTAAAACTCCGAATAAACTCGCAATTTGAACAAGGAATACCCTTCGGCAGTTCCATGTTTTCCACTGAATCCACATATGAATCCTTCAAACTTTTGTAATGGTCAATAACTTCATCAGATAACCTGAAAACCCGCTCATATTCCAGATTCTCTGAATAATAATTTTGGTTGTATGTATTGAAGAATTCCAAGTATTGAGGACGATCAGGATAATCTCCATCTTCGTAAACAATTTCCGTATGTAGGTGAGAGTTCTCGTCCTTTTTTAATACGGATAAAGAAAAGTCCATGTATTCCCTATTGAGATCTGGGTCGTTGTGGATCCAGGTAATGTAAAAACCCTCCTCTCCGGAACTTAAATCCAACTCCAAATCTGTTGGCTCACCATTGTCGTAGCTAATTTCTTTCCTGTAGTGTGCATCAACGTGCTTTCCTCTTTTTCCAACTTCAACGTAAGATAACTGATATGTGGAGGAATCAGGATTAGGGTGCTTTATAAAGCTTTTGTAAACAGAAGTGTTGTATGACTTCTGAGAAAACCCAGTCATACAGAGCATCAAAACACTTATCAGCAGAAGTAATTTCATCAGTTTAAAAGTAGTAATTCTTAAAAGCATATCTGGTTACAATACCTGCGAAATAAGATACTTGAGTTGTACTTAATTTCGTTTCTTTGCAAAATCAATGGGACATAAATCAGGTTTTGTAAATATTATTGGCAGTCCGAATGTCGGAAAATCAACACTGATGAATCAGTTGGTTGGTCACCGCATGTCTATTATTACGAGTAAGGCACAAACCACTCGTCATAGAATTATGGGGATCGTCAATGGGGAAGATTTTCAAATCGTGTATTCCGATACACCTGGTGTTGTGAATCCGGCTTATGAACTCCATAAGTCAATGATGGGCTTTGTAAATACAGCCCTCAAGGATGCAGACATCATTTTATTTATCACGGATACCAAAGAAGATACAACCAACAATCCGGAAGTATTGGAGCGACTCAAGAAAACGAGTATTCCAATCATCTGCCTGATCAATAAAGTAGATCTTTCTGATGAGAAAACCGTTTTAAACAGGCTTGATTACTGGAAAGAACAATTGCCAAACTCATTGGTTGCAGCCATGTCTGCTAAATTGAACTACAACGTTCCTGAAATATTTGAGCAGATCTTAAAGATGCTGCCGGAAGGACCAGCCTATTTTCCAAAGGATGATTTAACTGATCGTCCAATGAGATTTTTTGTCACCGAAATCATTCGTGAGAAGATCCTGATGTTGTATGACAAAGAAATTCCTTATTCGTGTGAAGTTGAGGTAGAGTCGTATAAAGACAGTGGTGGTTTGGTGAAAATCCGAGCTCTGATCTATGTGTCAAGAGATTCTCAGAAAGGGATTTTAATTGGCCATCAGGGGAAAATGTTGAAGCAGGTTGGAAGCAAAGCCAGGTGGGATATACAGGAAATGTTGAGAAAGAAAGTTCACTTGGAATTGCATGTAAAAGTGAAGAAAGATTGGCGAAATAACGCACAGGATCTTAAAAAATTTGGATATCAGTCATGAGCAATATTTTAGCCATAGTAGGCCGACCAAATGTTGGAAAATCGACCTTTTTTAACCGACTTACTGAGTCGAGAGACGCCATTGTTCAGGAGACCAGCGGTGTTACAAGAGACAGACATTATGGAATGTCTGAGTGGAATGGTGTAGACTTTTCTGTGATTGATACCGGAGGATATGTGAAGGGCTCTGACGATATTTTTGAAGAAGAAATCAGAAAGCAGGTTCATTTAGCCATTGATGAGGCCAACGTGATTGTGATGGTGGTAGACGTTACAACCGGAATCACAGATCTGGATATTGCAGTGGCCAATATTCTTAGAAAAGCAGAAAAACCCGTTTTCCTTGCGGCCAATAAGGTAGACAACCACGAACGTCAGTTAGATGCTGCCGAGTTTTATTCTTTGGGGCTTGGAACTGTCTATAATCTGTCTGCTATTAATGGTGCAGGTTCTGGTGATTTACTGGATGATTTGGTAGAGGCTTTCCCGGATGAAAATCATGAAGATGAAAACGAAGGTTTGCCGAAATTTGCCATTGTTGGTAAACCGAATGTTGGAAAATCGTCTTTAACTAATGCGCTTCTTGGAGAAGAGAGAAACATTGTTACGCCAATTTCAGGTACTACAAGAGATAGCATCAATACCAGATATAATGCTTTTGGGTTTGATTTCGTTTTGGTAGATACTGCCGGAATCAGGAAGAAGCATAAGGTAACCGAAGACATTGAGTTTTACTCGGTTTTAAGATCGATCAAAGCCATTGAGAATTCGGATGTTTGTATTTTCATGGTAGACGCAAATGATGGGGTAGAGCAGCAGGATATGGCCATCTTCAACATCATTCAGAAAAACTCGAAGGGTGTCGTTCTTTTGGTTAATAAATGGGACACCATTGAAAAAGACACCAACAGTACAAAAGAATTTGAAGATAAGATCAGGGAACGCATAGCACCTTTTAGAGACGTGCCAATCGTTTTCACATCAGCGCTGAATAAACAAAGGATTCATAAAGCTTTGGAAACAGCCGTAGAGGTTTTCAATAACAGAACCCAACGCATCAGTACTTCAAAGTTAAATGATGTGATGCTGCCAATCATTCAGGCAACACCGCCGCCTTCATTGAAAGGGAAATTCATTAAAATAAAGTTCATAACACAGCTGCCAACGCATGCACCAACATTTGCTTTTTTCTGCAATCTGCCGCAATATGTAAAAGATCCGTACAAGAGGTTTGTTGAGAACCAGCTAAGAAAGAACTTTGATTTTACGGGTGTGCCGATTAAAATCTTCTTTAGAAAGAAGTAGTTAGTCTTTTAAGGTTGTTTTCTGATTTTTAATCTCGTTCATTTTCTCCTGCATAGTATTGCTGAGTTTATGTGTGACAAGTTCAACCAGAATTTTTAGCACAACGAGAATAATCACAGCTACCATTGGAGCGCCGAAAAAGCCAATTACCATACCGCCAAAAATGATGGTTAAGTGGAGCACCGCCACTTTGAAAAAAGGCCCCATTGTCAGTGCCAGAATATGTGTGTCTTCTCTCTCATTTTTGTAGAGATATCGATAGATAAAGTCGTAGGCATACGAACCTGAGATTGCTGCCAGGGCGTACATCATTTCAGGTGATTGGACCATTTTTTCGAGAAGGTACAAACCATCAGGCCACAATTTTTCAGGACCTTCTGCGAATAAACTATGTATGAAAATAGCATGGACATGACAGAATCCAAGTAAAAATGCGAACCAGATAATGCCAATCATAATGCGGTAGGGAACTGGGCTTGAGCCATCGTGCATTAGGGTCATGGGCTTTGGATAGCTCATCAGTTTAAACATGTTAAACACACCAATGATGATGTTTTCTGCCCAGAAAAGTGCCATCACAATAAAAATGGACCAGTCGAGCGCATAAATTCCATAGAAAATGTAAAGATTCGAAAGTATGATAATCCATGATCTGGGCTCGTTGAAAAGGCTTAGAAACAGTTTCATACTAGTATCTTTTTAAGACCTCCTTTCTCGAACCGTATATCTCCAGATTGCGGGCATCAATGGATAGAACTTTGTGCTCCGATCGTTTCTGTCCGGTTTCACTTTCTTTGGCATTCAATGATTCACCTGTTTGCCAAACTTCCCATATCAAAGTTCCTTTATTGTTTGTGAGTTTCACTCCAACGGCTTCTTCAAAATGCATTTGAGCTTCAGCGCGACTGATGGCCTCACATGGATCTATGACCACTTTTTTTATCCTTGGAAATGGCAATTCAGAAGTGATTTTTCCGGACTTACTGGAACTTACTTCAAAGCCCCACTTGAAACCCTGGATGTTCACGCTATAACGATAAGTAAAGTGTTGAGTTTTGCTTTCTGTGCGCGAAATTACACGCATTCTGTCCAGCCTAAGATTCGCTTTGTACGGACCGAGATACGATTTAATTTGCTCAGTCACTTTATTCCTGGCTTTCAGGGTTTTTTCGTCCAGATTGTCTAGTCTTAACCTGTCGTATTTGGCATTTCCGGTATTAATAGACTTCTCCCAGAGTGGAAAAAAGGACAGTTCTTTTCTGCATGATTCCTGACCGTAGAGGCTTAGGGATAAGAATACAGTTGCTATCAGTAAATAAACTCGCACAAGCCTAATTTAAAGTTTATTGTACTTCCCTCGACAAATCAATCTTGAATTCTTCTTTCAGGTAACTCAGTATTTCAGGTGAATCCAAAATCATGTCGCGTTTTTGAGTATACCTCCTCGAATTGAAATAAACCTTCCCATTCTTAATGGAGAAATTATCAATCATTTCCTGAATAACGCCATTTAAATCTGTACAGCTAAAACCAAATAATTGTTCATCGGTAATGCGTTTGCTGAGAAAATCAAAGGTCAGTGTTTCAACGGTCTCTCTTGAAGTAAACAGATCGTAGTAGTTGATTTTAGAAATGCTGTCATCAAGAATCTGATAGGTGTCGTATTTGGAAAAATCTTTGATGTCGAAATGGGCCGAATATTTTCTTGAAGGACTGTGAATTTCTGAGTACAGTGTTTCTCCTGCAAACAAAACCTTAATGCTTTCGGGAGAACGTTTAGATTCGATTCGAGCCAATTTGTTCATTGGTTTGTTGAGTGCCCTTTCATTAAACAATCTGCTTTGCTCCCTTCTATAGCTGAAACCAAAATTCTGATAAGAGGCCTTTTTCGCATTGAAGACGTACCACAGGTAGCGGTTATTGATCCAGTTTTTAATGTTGCTTTTTTCGATCTCTTTCACTGGGTAAAGGAGATGTTCGGCAAAAGGATGAACCCAATTTGGATTATACTTGTCTTCATATTTCGAGTCAATCATTGCCCAATCGGTGGAGAAAAAGGCATCCTTACTTAACGGACCAAGAATAACTTTTAAACTATCCTGAGCATCATAAATGCTTAATAATTCTTCATCTCCTTCCTCAGAATAGGTAAAATAAAATCTGGTGTCGTGGTGTAAGCTGATGTCGTTAAAGACACTTGGAATGGTTCCAAATTTAAAGTCATTCAATTGCCATCCTTCGTCGGGTTTCAAAAGTTGAAATTTCCCTTGATTCTTATATTCACCTATGAAGCGATATTTTGGTTCCAGAATGATATTTAGGTGTTGATCCATGAGACCAAATCTGCCATGTTGTTCGAATGCAAAAGCTGATTTATCTCTGTAGGATCTCATTCTGGCAGGATTGTCTATGTTTTCCCTGAGAGCCAACGTATCATTTAGAAGTAAATTCCAATTACCCGTTTTAAAAGTAGCTCCTGTATCTGGTTCCATTTTTACCCACAATCTTTTAGGGTCGTAATTGTCTTTTTCATAGAAATACGGGGCAACACCATAATACTTGGGTGCAATAATCTCCTTTTTAAGTGCAAAACTGTAGACACCTACTTTTTGATCTTTGGTTTTGTAAATAAACTCATTTCTGTGTTCAGTGAAGTTGTATTGATCGATTTGATCTGTTTCGAAAATGATGCCCTTATACCTGTCAAAAACTGTCAGGCAGTTCTTGTTAAGGTCGAAAAAGGTATTTCCTTTAATTCTCATGTCCTGATAACCAACAAAAATGATTTTACCCGAGTTGTTTAGAACATATTTGTTCACCTTGTGATAGTCTCCCTTAAGATTCAGTTTTTCAGGAATGTACGGCATTAATGAACCATTGTTTGCTACATAGAATATGTGCCCGTCCCTGAACCCAAGCATGTAATGCCCTTTTCCAGAGAACTTCTTAATTTGATGGTCAGACGATCCTTTGATGCTGTACTCGCTGGTATAAACTTCATAGACAAACTCGAAAGAATCGGCTTCAACCATATTGCCGGTCTCATAAAAATGTAGCTCTTGTTTGCCGGCTCGCTTGAATAAGTGGGCTTTGATGATTTTGTTAGACTGGATACCATCATAATCAAATGGAACCTGAATTTGACCTAAATGATCTATCACACCCCATTTGTCATTGCTTTTTAAAGAGTGGAACTGGGCTTTGTCATCACTTTGAAAATATCGTCCTCCGTAATCATCATAAAGTTGTCCCGTAATGGATTTTCCGTTTGGACCGACCATGGCGTACTGCTCGTCTTTACGTTTCAGGACGATGGTATTAGCTGTACCATTCAGGAATCTCTTGAGGTGATAACTCATCTGTCTGACATCAATAAACTCGTTTACGAGCTCACCTGAAACTGTGTAAACGTCAATGTTGTAATCACCATAAGCAGTTTCGCTTTCTACCAATCTAAATGCCCAGATATAAACCTGGTCCTGTTCTTTCCATGATTTAAAGAAGGTGTACTTGCCATCAATAATTACATCTCCGAATTTATTGATCAAGCCACTATACCCTGATGTGTCCACAAATGAGTTTAACTGCTGGTAATAGATGTCTTTGTCCATCGACTCCCTGTGTTGATTGTTAAATCTGTTGAAGTCACTGAAATAATTAGCCTGGGATTTTGTGAAGAATCTGCTTTGAGCTGCATGTACTTCCTGACCAAATGAGTTGATAATCCCTGACTTTTTCCCTCTTTGAAAGTGAACAATTCCACATCCGGGATTGAGCTTTCGGTATTTTCTTGGGTAAACTTTTTTAGCTGTAAAGTCAAATAACTTCTTTTCTCCAAGCTGAGTGAATACACCAACAATGCGGTTGTTTTCAATCTCATTTCCACAATAAAGCGGATACATTTCGAGTTCGATCCCGTATCCGCGCCCTTTGGTAACTGCCAGAAAGTTATTTTGATCATCTACAACACCCCAGTGCTTCCCTTTTTTGGCCAACCAGAACAAATGGAGTTTTCCTTCCTGTGATACAAAAGGATTGAGTCGCAGATAACTGTATTCAGATGGAAGAATGGTGTTTCCGGCCGAATCCAGTACTCCTGTCAAACCGTTTTTCTTCAGTTCAAAATGAAGCGGCATCTTGTGGTAATAGCCCAGAGTTTTTGGATGAAATTTGCCACGGAAGGTTTTGTAATGAATTTGTCGGGCAAGGTTTAGCTTGTTCCCTTTTGTGGTAAATAGTCGTTTAAGTTGATTCGAATACACATCAAATGTGCTGTCGTGTTGACCAATCCATACCAGGTTCCCGTTATACTCACTCGCATTAAAATGGCTGTAAGGTTTGGAGAAAATGGTGTCTAAAGAATTAGATAAAAGAGTAGTAATTCCGTCGTGTACAATTACCAGATTTTGTCTGATAAGGCGAATGTCGTTTTGAAAAGGAAGGACAAAGTCACCCACAGTGTTGATGAGTCCGAATTTTTCATCTTTCTCAATAATATAATAACCGCAGCTACCTAATTGAATGTACTGTTGGGCACTGTATTGCGGACTGATTACCGTTTTCTTCGAATCTCTTTCTCTAAAGCCTATGTAGCATTCCTGATAATCTTCATAAGGTTCAATCAATTTCTTTCCTGATTGTATTGAACCACATTGTCCGGCAGAACTCAATGAAATGATCACAGATGCGATAAGCAGTAGTAAGTAGCGCATGGTACAAAATATCACATTCACAGTTGTCATTATTGGAGATTAACTAATAATTAACAACAAAAAAAGGGCAGAACTTGCGTTCCACCCTTTCAAAACGATTAATCGCTTGTGAGTATCTATTTAAAGCTTAAATGCTTTTTTGATTTTGTTGACATAGTTCAATTCTTCCCATGGGAACAATTTCACTTTTACCTTTTTGGTTTTACCCGCACCATCTACAAATGATTTCTCAACAGTTTCTGTCTCACGTCCCATGTGTCCGTATGCAGCTGTTTCAGTATAGATAGGGCTTCTTAGTTTAAATCTCTGCTCAATTGCGTAAGGACGCATGTCAAAGATTTTCTCCAATTCTCTGGCAATCTGTCCATCTGTTTTATCCACTTTAGCTGTACCGTTTGTATTTACATACAATCCAACAGGCTTAGCAACACCAATGGCGTATGCTACCTGAACGAGTGCTTCTTCAGCAACACCAGCAGCAACTAAGTTTTTGGCAATGTGACGAGTGGCATAAGCGGCACTTCTGTCTACTTTACTAGGATCTTTTCCAGAGAAAGCTCCTCCACCGTGAGCTCCACGACCACCGTAGGTATCAACGATAATTTTTCTACCAGTTAAACCAGTATCCCCGTGAGGTCCACCAATTACAAAGATTCCTGTAGGGTTCACATGATACTTGATTTTATCCGTGATCAATTTCTGGATGTGCTTAGGCAATAATTTCTTTACCCTTGGCATCAATACTTTAATCACGTCTTCTTTGATCTTTTTCAACATCTTGCTCTCAGTATCGAAATCGTCGTGCTGAGTAGAAACCACAATGGCTGTGATTTTTTCCGGTTGATGATCATCGCTATATTGAATGGTTACCTGCGCCTTAGAATCAGGACGTAAGTAAGTCATCTTTTTACCTTCTTTTCTGATGGCAGCCAATTCTTTAAGAATCAAATGAGATAATTCTAAAGACAAAGGCATATAGTTAGCCGTTTCATTGTTGGCATAGCCAAACATCATTCCCTGATCACCAGCTCCCTGCTCTTCTTTTTTCTTTCTTTCAACACCCTGGTTGATATCTGGTGATTGCTCGTGGATTGCAGAAAATACTCCACATGAATTTCCATCGAACATGTACTCACTCTTGGTATACCCAATATCATTAATAACGTCTCTTGCGATTTTTTGAACATCCAGGTAGGTTTTTGATTTAACCTCTCCGGCCAAAACAACCTGACCTGTAGTCACTAAAGTTTCACAAGCTACTTTAGATTCTTTGTCAAAAGCCAGGAAATGATCGATGAGTGCGTCAGAAATTTGGTCAGCAACCTTGTCCGGGTGACCTTCTGAAACTGATTCTGATGTAAATAGATACGACATGTAATTTGAATTTATGAGCGACAAAAATAGAAAACTATATTCTATTTGGTCAGTTTTTTGAAAACTTCTTCTAAAGACTGTTCTTCAATACGCATTTCAAGAATTAGAAGTTGATTGTTTTGAGCGAATTTGGCCACTCTTTTTCTCACATCACCATCGTCATTCATTTCAATAATCCATTGCGTATCCGATAGCTTTTTGCTGTTCTTGATGCCATCAATTTTGCTCAGTTGAGATCTGGATATCTGCGTTTCAAATTCAACAAAAACAACTTTCTTGTTTCCTTCAAATTGCTGGATTTCTTTGGCACCTTTGTCGGCTACAATTTCCCCTTTGTTGATGATGATGATTCTGTCACAAATGGCTTCTACTTCCTGCATGATGTGAGTAGATAACATCACAGTTTTATCCTTTCCAATAGATTTAATCAAAGATCGAATGTCAACCAATTGATTGGGATCCAAACCGGATGTAGGCTCATCCAGAATCAAAACTTCCGGATCATGGATCATGGCAGAGGCCAGTCCAACTCTTTGTCGATATCCTTTAGAAAGCGCACCAATTTTCTTTTTCCTCTCCAGAGTGAGCCCAACCATCTCAATCATTTCTTCCACTCTGTTTTTTCTGTTGGGTACTTTGTGAAGTGATGCTACAAAATTCAGATACTCCTTCACATACATATCCAGATAAAGCGGATTATGTTCAGGAAGATAACCAACCTTTTTTCTTACACTCAATGAGTTTTCCATCACGTCCATGCCACAAACAATGGCTTCTCCACGGCTTGGAGGAATGTAACAAGTGATGATTTTCATCATCGTGGATTTGCCGGCTCCATTGGGTCCGAGAAAACCTACAATTTCTCCTTTGTTGATGTTAAAAGAGACATCATTGAGTGCTTTTTGCGGTCCGTAAAACTTGCTAACGTTTTTTATTTCAATCGACATGACACGAAAATAATATTTACATTTGATTTGGATTGTACAAACAGCATAAACCGACACATTTACCTAGTAAAAATTGAAATCCATAGAGGAAACAGAACTTCAGGCGTCCATTTTAAGAGTATTGATTTATTACAAGTTCTTCAGGTTTCCCGTGCGATCAGATGAGGTTCATAAATCAATGGATCTTGCTTCAACATCTTCACAAGTCAAAGCATCTTTGACCAAACTCGTTGATCAGGGATTTATTACCTGTAAAGGAGATTTTTATGGGCTTGATTTGGAGGATCAGAGTATCCAGGAAAGGTTGGCTGATGAAGCTCGCATGGAGAAGGCAAAGGCCAGAATACTTAAATCCAGTAAGATCATTGCCTCCTTCCCCTTTGTGAGATCAGTGGCTATTTCGGGTTCTGTTTCAAAAGGTGTTATGAAAGCCAATGGAGATGTTGACTTCTTTATAGTTACCAAACAAGGTAGATTGTGGTTGTGTAGAACAATGTTAATCCTCAACAAGAAGATTTTACGACTCAACAGCAGAAAGTACTTTTGTGTCAATTACTTTGTTGGTGATGAGAGTTTGGCAATTCCAGATGAAAATATTTTCACGGCCAATGAACTGGCTCATTTAATTCCAATGTATGGTCAGGATTGTTTCAAGGAGCTGATGACCACCAATAACTGGTATAATAGCTTTCTGCCCAACCATTCAAGAAATCAGGCCATCGATCCTGTAAATGATAAAAATCCATGGCATAAGAAAAGCCTGGAGTATATGTTTAGGGGGAGGTTTGGAACCTGGCTCGATAAAAGATTTCAGGCAGCTACGCTGAAACGCTGGAAGAAGAAATTTGCCCATTTTGGGGATGAAGAATTTGAATTGGCAATGAGGTCAGAACGGGATGTGTCTAAGCATCATCCCAGCAATTTTCAGTTGAAAATCATTGCTCATCTGGATGAAGAAAAGAAGAGAATGTCGGATAAAACGGGTTTCACCATTTAGTTTGTGTAAATTGTAGTTATGAAGGGAACAGTCATTAAATCGACAGGAAGATGGTGCCAGGTACTTTCGGATGAGGGAGTCACTTACAACTGTTCCATTAAAGGTAAGTTTCGGGTTCAGGGATTGCGTTCAACCAATCCGGTGGCGGTAGGGGATATCGTGCATTTTACCTTAGAGAAGGATGATGAAGGTGTGATTAATAAAATTGAAGACAGACGGAATTACCTCATTAGGAAGTCGGTGAACCTGAGTAAGCAAATTCATATCATTGCCAGTAATATAGACATCTGCTGGTTGGTGGTAACTCTGGATGCTCCACCAACGTCAACTGGTTTTATAGATAGATTTCTCATTTCGGCACAGGCTTTTAATGTCCCCGTAAATCTGGTTTTTAATAAATGTGATTTATTTGAGATAAATCCTGAGTTAAGGACAACTTACGATATGTATGTTGAAGGTTATCGAAAAGCCGGGTATAAAAGTTTTGAGGTGTCGGCCCTAAGTGGAAAAGGACTGGAAGAGATCAAACAGGAGATGACAGGGAAAGTCAACACCTTTGCCGGGCATTCGGGAGTAGGAAAAAGTACTTTGGCCAATGCCATTCAACCCGGACTCGAATTAAGAACAATGGAAGTGTCCGATTTCCACCAAAAAGGTCAGCACACCACAACCTTTGCAGAAATGCACCCCCTTGATTTTGGTGGGTTTTTGATTGATACTCCCGGAATTAAAGGCTTTGGTTTGGTAGATATTGACAAAGACGAATTGGCGACCTACTTTCCGGAGATGTTTGAACTTTTGTCGGAATGTAAGTTCCATAATTGCAGGCATTTGAGCGAACCAGGATGTGCCGTGAAAGCAGCTGTGGAAAATGGAGATATTGCCGATTTTCGCTATAAGAATTATAAGAACATGGTTGATCAGATGTCGGAAGATCAACATTACCGAATAGATCCATACAAATGAGAATCTTAATTCAAAAAGTGAGCAAAGCCTCTGTTAGAGTAGAAGATAAGGTAAGCGGAGAAATTAATGAGGGCCTCTGCCTGTTTGTAGGTGTGGAAGATGCAGATGAAGAAACAGATGTGGATTGGCTGGTTAAGAAAACATCCATGATGCGCTTGTTTGAGGATGAAGCCGGTGTGATGAATCGGTCACTTTTAGATGTTGGAGGGGAAGTTCTGATCATTAGTCAGTTTACGCTTCATGCGAGCACAAAGAAGGGCAACAGACCATCTTATATTAAGGCTGCCCGACCGGAAAAAGCCATTCCACTCTATGAGAGTTTTATCAAAAAGATGAAAGCAGCCATTGGTGCTGACAAAGTTTCGACCGGGATTTTCGGTGCAGACATGAAAGTTGAAATCCATAACAATGGTCCCGTTACCATTTGGATCGACTCAAAAAACAGAGAATAATTAATCAATCATAAAAATGAGTTCAACAATTTTTTTGACAAACTCATAGAAATAAATGAACCATTCAACAATAACCGTGTAAATTTAGAAGACATGACGATCGATCAAGCTCAGGAAGAAGTAGATAAGTGGATTAAAACCTATGGTGTTCGTTACTTTAACGAACTCACCAATATGGCATTATTGACAGAGGAAGTAGGAGAGATGGCCCGCATTATTTCAAGAAGATATGGGGAGCAAAGTGAGAAGGAAAGTGATAAGGATAAGGACCTGGGAGACGAAATGGCTGATGTTTTATGGGTGTTGATGTGCCTGGCTAATCAGACAGGCGTTAATTTAACGGAAGCACTCAAAAAGAATATTGATAAGAAAACTAATCGCGACAAAACGCGTCATCTTAATAACAAAAAACTAAAATAGCTATGATGAGACTGCTACTTTTTTGCACTCTGTGCTCGTTTTTTTCAGGAATTTATGCTCAACAAATCCGAATGGACTATCCTCCGTTGAATGTGAGAGGAGAGGCCAAACTTGTTATGGAGGAACCACATGAGCCCGGACTAAAAGCGCCAAAAACTTTTACCTTCAATCATACATGGAAACACCACAGAAATGGCATTGACTCCTGTGGGGTGGATACGTTGGAGTATCTGATAAACAAAAACACAGTATTGGAATGGCATTATATGGCCGATACAATTTTTAATCCGGGTGCCTCAAACGAACACGATTATTATTCCAGATATGCGCAGTACTATGATGCGCCTCAGGATATTGATATCCATGGAGCCAGTTTTTACGGGTACGTTTTCACAGCGGGAGATTCTGCAGAAGTTCTGGTTAGTATCTATTCAGCCACAACAGATTCTTTCCCTGATCAATTGATTTCTCAGACTTCAGTATGGGTGTACGATGACTTTAGTGGAACGGATTTAGATGTGATGAAGAAAGCAGTGTCTTTCGATTCGGTAGTAACCATGTCACAACCCTATTTAATCGCTTTGGAAACCTCTACAACTGAGGAACTATTGATTTTATCCAACAGCTATAACAATCTGGATGGAGCAGGAGAAGGTCTCGGATTTACATATTATTCAAACCCAACTTTTCCAACTTTCCATGGCTGGTACGATCAAATTAATTTTCCTGCCAATTGGGATTTCGACTGGGTTATTGAACCTGCTGTGGCATATCATTTTGATCCGGCCTTTCAACTAAGTGTTGATGATATGTGTGAGGGTGATTCAGTTTGCGTTACCAATATGACTGCAGACAGTGTAGTGAGGAACAGAATGTATAACAACAATGCCCCTTATGGTGGTTTAACATATGAT
The DNA here is from genome assembly GCA_965230535.1 of Parvicellaceae bacterium. Lineage (GTDB taxonomy): Bacteria > Bacteroidota > Bacteroidia > Flavobacteriales_D > JAUILH01 > JAUILH01. The sequence goes on from OZ246009.1 coordinate 770,211, forward strand.
TGGGGAGACGGGAACACAACAGCAATGATGCTGGAGCCTTGTCATACCTATACTACCGCTGGAGATTATGAGATTGAGATGACCGAGTCCTTTGGTTGGAAAACAACTTGTACCATGACTCGTACAGATTCTGTTACGGTTGATCCATTGCCAACAGCCAATTTCTCTTACGTAGATAATCTTGGTGGAAGCATTACGTTTTCAGACTTGTCAACAGAAGCAGATAGCATAGTTTGGGATTTAGGAGATATGAGTGCCTTGTTGAACGATTCAACGTTCAATTACACTTATGCTCAGTCCGGACAATCCTATACTGTGACTCTTGTGGCCTTTAATGATTGTGGAAGTGATACCATGACGCAAACAATTTTACCGGATCCTACCTCAGTAGAAGAGAATTTTGCGCATTCAGTTTCAGTTTATCCTAACCCAAGTAAAGGAACTTTGTATTTGAACTCTACGAGCAACGAAACAATGCAGGTAGATTTACTGAATATGGTTGGAGAGGTAATTCTTTCCGAGCAAATGACTCAAAGAAAGACCTTATCTCTTGAGACACTTTCTAATGGGGTTTACTTTGTAAGGTTCAAAATGGAAGCTGCTTCAGCTACAAAACGAATAGTTCTGAGCAGATAAAAAAATATAGTGAAAAAGAGAAAGGGCAGCTACTCGCTGCCCTTTTTTTGTGATAAAGAAGAACTTTTAGGCTTGTTTAAGAATAAACAAAGGTTGGTTGGCATTGTGAGCCAATGCCGTACTGATGCTTTTGTTTAAAAGATTAAAAATAGGGCTGTGTTTTTGAGCCATCAGACCCAAAATACCCTTATTTGCGCTGCTATATTCCTGTAATTCTCCAATCACATTTTTTCCATTGATCAAATGGTAATCAGAATCTTCTGTAATGGAATGAGCAAAGGTTTTAAGTGCATATTCGTCTCCGGATTCAGCTCTGTCGGTTACCTGAACGGCATCTATACCTAAGTCCAGTGTTCGGCTAATCCAATGAATGCTTGATTTCAATTCATCGTCTAAATGACTTTGGTCCCAGGCAAAAATTAACTTGTCTGCAGTAGAAATATCATAATCTTCAGGAATGGCTAATACCGGGATTTCAACTTCCTGAATCAATCTGGAAGTATTGCTGCCAAAGTAACGTTTAACTGAAGATGTTGCTCCCTTTGTTCCCATAACGATAAGCTGGGCATCAAATTCTTTGACCTTCTTTTGAATCAGGGGAACCATAGGACCATATTCTGAATCAATGACAATATCAATGTCTTCAAACTTATCTGAAATTCTCTTCTTTTCTTCTTCCAGTTTTTCCTGCGCCTTTTCTCTAAGAATGTCCGAAACGTCAATCATCATGGTTGTTTCCGCTGAAGCCAGATGATAGGCATGAAACAACACTAATGTTCCTCCACATTTTTGAGTAAGGAGTGCCGCAGAATCGCTGGCATTTTTCGCGTTATTGGAAAAATCTGTTGGTGATAGTATTCTCTTTATCATGATTACGAATTACTTGCAGTTATGAATAAAGGTGTGGTGATTTGTTCAGCCAATTCCTGAGTTATACTGCGTCTTGTTAACCGGTCTATGAACGTTTTGTGCCTTCCAATGGCAATGATTAAGTCCGGGCTATACGAATTACTTAATTTGGAAATACCAAGTATCACGTCACTTTCATGAATGTGATGGATGGCATTGTCTGTGAGCGACAATTTGGTTTTTAATTGTTCTAAATTGTGTTGTTGTTCCAGGTTGAGGTCTTCGTTATAATCGCTTACAATGCCCAATTCGAGTGTGGCACCATAGGCATCAATCAACCAGTCGAATTTTTCAGTTTCAAAATCATTGCCATAATTCTTCAAATCCGTAACCAGCAGCATTTTTTTCGGAGGCGTAAAACGAGCTTGTTCAGGTACTACTAAAAAGCACATATCCACTCTGCTTAATAACTCTGAGGTGTTGCTCGACTCTGAATCTTTCGCACCGGATGTCCCCATCACGATACAGTCAAATTTGTTGTTATCAAAAATGGCCTTTGGAAATTTTGCAGGCCTTCCATACACAGACAGGTTATTCACTAAATGGTCTCCAACTAAAGATTTCATGAGTTCAGATTCCTGAGTGACATTGTTTGAACTCGCCTGTGCGTTTTTTTCGAACTCATCATGACTGCTCCCTGTTGACTCAAAGCTATTAATCAAAGTATAGCTGGAATTAAAAGGTTTGAATAAGGAAGCAGCATAAATACAGGCGTTTTTCGCACATAACTCAAAGTTTGTGGGAATCGCGATTTTCTGCGGAGCGGCTGTTTTGGTCATCATGATTTTGAAATTGATCTTCCAAAAATCGAAGAAAAGCCAAAGTATAAAAATGGTGTTCGGCAGTTAGAAAACTGATTAATGTCAGTTTAGAAAGGCATCTTCATTAAATCGTCCGCTCTTTTGATGGCAATTTTTCTTCCTTTGATTTCAATGAAGCCGTCTTCATTAAACTCCGCCATTACACGAATTACGGATTCGTTTGCCGTTCCCGCCATGCTTGAAATGTCCCCTCTATTGGCAGGAAAAAATTCGCCGGCACTTCCTTCCGGATAGTTTTTAGATAATTCGATGAGTGCATGGGCCACTCTTTTTCTCACTGAGTTGTATGCCAGGCTAATCAACTTTTCTCTGTCCTGAGATACGGTTGAAGCCATATCCTGAATCAACTTTTGCATGATTTGAGGATGTGCCGTCAGAACTTTCATAAACTCGTCTCTGGAAATGGCCAGACAAGAAGCATCTGTTAAAGCCAATGTGGTATCCTCATAAACATCATCATTGATGGCGGCTGTGAAACCAAAAATATCTCCAGCCTGAATCAGTTTGGTAATGAACTCTTTCCCATCTTCGTTGGTTCTGAATTGCTTCACGTTTCCAGATTCCAGGAAGTAGACAAACTGAGCGTGATTACCAGTTCTGAAAATGGTTTCCTTGGCCTTGTACACATTCGTTTTACCGTTGAGGAAAATGTCGTTGATATTTGTGATGTTTTGTCCTAACTCCGCAGCTTTTACAAAACCTTCTTTCGTACTTCCATTGATTTCAGAAAGCACCTTTTTCCTTTCAAGTCTTTTTTCAATGGCACGTAGCAACTCGATTTCATCGTACGGTTTGGTAATGTAGTCGTCTGCACCTTCATTCATTCCTTTCCTAATATCTATACCATCTGCTTTGGCAGTTAGGAAAATAAATGGGATGGCAGATGTGTCACTCTGTTTACCAAGAAGGTAAAGCACGCCATATCCATCCATCACCGGCATCATAATATCGCATAAGATAAGATCCGGTAAAAACTCCTGCGCTTTTTGGACGCCCACTTTGCCGTTTTCTGCTTCATGGACCATGTATCCCGACAATTCAAGGATCTCAACTAAATTCTCTCTCACATCCTGATTGTCTTCTATAACTAATATTGTGCTCATATTGCTGGGATACTTACTTTAAAAATGGTTTGTTCGTTTGGTTCACTGGTGAAATTAAGTTCACCGTCTAAAGCCTGAAGATATTTTTTTACAATGTTAAGTCCAAGTCCTGTGCCCTCAATATTGCCTGCATTACTGGCTCGGAAGAAACGATCTGCAATTTGAACCTGATCTTCTTTCGGAATTCCGATTCCATGATCTACTACCATGAAGTTGATATGGTCATTGCCCACTTCAACTTTCAAAAGAACCGTTCCATCGTCATAAGAATACTTTACAGCATTGGACATCAGGTTGCTCAATATGTTTTTTAAGATTTTTGGGTCGCTTTTAATGCATTTCTCACCTTTGAATTCATAATCGACCTTCACTTTCCCACTGGCAAATAGTTCCGTTTCTTCTACAAGATCTTTGACAAATTCCAGGAGATCAAAATCAATGATGTCTGTATGAATTTTTCCTTCTTCAAGCTTACTTAAAGACAGAATGTCGTTCAACATATTGCTGAGGTGCTGAACATTGTTTTGAATTTTATTGATGTGCTTCAGGCGCTTGTCCTGTTGCTCTGTAGTTTCATATCTCGAAATCAGAGTGGCAGATGAGTTGATGGTGGTAAGTGGCGTCCTGAATTCATGGGAAGCCATAGAAACGAAACGGGATTTTAATTCATTCAACTCTCGTTCTTTGACCAGCGCATTTTCAACGTCTTTCTTTGCTCTAACTTCTTCTGTGACATTACGCTCTACCATTAAAATCTGAGAAATCTGCTTGCTCTCATCTTCAAGAGGAACGCCAATAATTTGATAAATATCTTCGTTAAGGGTGACTTCAAATTTGACCAGCTGTCCATCAAAAACCTCTTTAAGTTTGGTCTCCATGAGCTCGCGAATTTCCGCTGGCAGACGGTTCAGATAATTGGTTCCCCTCAGCATTTTGCTGTTTATTCCTAGTTTTTGAAGCTCTTCACCTTCAACAAAAACGTAGTTCATTGACTTGTCAAATACGTTGATGGTTCCGTTAGGGAAGTTTCTGGAGATTTGCTCGTAAAGTGTCTGACTGGTTTGCAGTTCACGTGTACGTTGGTCAACTGTTTTATTCAGTTGTTCGTTGAGTTCTTTTATCTGGGATTCAGCATCTTTTCTTTCCGAGATGTCGCTTAACAAAACGGCTACTTTATTTGGAGCTCCTTCAATTTTTATTGGGCTCAGAGAAATTTCCAGTGGAATAAGCTCTCCATTCTTTTTTCTGCCAAACAGATCCCGGTTTTGACCCATTGGTCGTTTCGCAGGATTGGCGTTGAAATGTGCCCTATGCTGATCGTGTTTATGCCTGATATTGTCTGGCAATAAAACATCCATTTTATGCCCTTCCAATTCATCCGGCTTATATGCAAAAATGGCGCAAAAAGCACCATTTACTTTCTCAATAATACCATCGTTGTTGATGACAGCAAGTCCTTCACTTGAATCTTCAAAAAAACGTCTGTACAGGTCCTCGCTCATGGTGATCTAAAATTAATCAAATCAATGAACTTCTGTAATGTCGATTTTGAATTTATTGACAATACTTTCTTCTTCAATGGTGACGGGTGGAAAGGAGGCCGCAACGTGACTTGCAATGTTTACGAAAGCTTCTTTAAGCTCTGGTGTCATTTTATGACCCCCTAACTTCATGTTTTTTATGCCACTGGCATACGATTCTTCAGCGGTGAATACATGTTGCTTTTCCAATAGTTGAAAAACTATGTCGGTAAAACCGTAATCGACTTTCTGATTTCTAGTTCCCTCCCGAATCTTTTCTTTCAGAAGGTCGAACTCTTCTTTCTGAACTTTTCCGTCAGACAGAGCAATTGAGTATACTACCTGACCAAAGCCGTAGAACAAGTAATCCTGCGCGTCCATCTTTAAAGTATGTTCACTGCAATGATGATCACATCAATGATACAGGCGATGGCAGCAGAGGCCATGATGTATTTCATTGGCTGAACGGCTAACAATAAAGATAAGGTTGCCATTACAGGAAATACAAGTAGAGAAATCTGAAGTATGCTTGACAATGCGCCAAGTCCTACCGCAACACCTCCTAAACATCCTACAACCAATAAAACAATGACAATGCTAAAGTGTCTGTTTTGATCGTTTACTGCCTCATTTACAAACGAGTTAGAGTTAGTTGCTTTTTTTGCTTCTTTCTTTTCTCTTGCTTCAGCAAGAATCATTTCAATTGGATTTGCCGTTTCGTTATTCATGATCTTAGATTTTAATGTTGACACAAATATCAAAGGGTCACAGCACCTAAGCAATGAGCTAAATCAGTTAAGAGAAATTAAAACATGACATTTGTCAGTTTTGGATTATTTCTGTTTCAATTCGTAGATTTTGAGGGAGATATCCTTCATTTGAAAACTCAGGTGTTTTCTGTTCCAGATGTAAATTCTCACCATATGTGCATTGGGAATAATAATTTTGGTGTGGAGTTCAGTCCAACTTTGATGAGATTCTGTATTGATATCGTAGTACGGAAGTGTTTTGATGAAGTTGGTAGTTCCGTCTTCGTTGAGGCCCTGTGCGGTTAAAACTGTGCCTTTATAGTTGATAGGGGTGGAACTGTGTTTTTTAGCACTGAGTTCTATAAAAAGTTCGTGTTTTGAGGAAACTTCTGAAGATATGAGGTATTCCTGCCCGTTAACTGAAACGTCTTGCCACTGATGTTCAATAAGAAAATCTTTTTCGGTGCCAAAGGGAATAACTTCTTGCTCGTTGCCCAAACAGGCTATATACTCATCACCGGTTTTTAGAAAGATGTGTGCATACTTCTTAGCTGTCATGCTATTGGGATGAATGATTCCTTTTTCGTATTGCCAGGCTTGTATAAAACTTAAAAGAAAGAATGGGACGGCAATAAGCGGCATGAGCCATTCTTTTTTGAAGTCTCTAAGTCCATGAAGGATCATTAGAAAGATAAAAGGATAGAACTCAATAAATGCTCTGTGACCGAAACTGTCTCCATAATACCAACTCCACCAGCAGGAAATGACATAGCTAATCAGGATAAAAGCTGTTGTAAATAATAAACCCGATTTATGCCTTATGCCGGATCTCACTAAAGCAATGAATAAAAGAAGCAAGATTGGAGCGTAGATAAATAAGCCTTTTTTAAAACTGAACCAGACATCCCAAATATGAGGATCTAACCAGTTAAAGCCTTCATTGGCGTAGGACCAAACCAGAAAATGACCAGTTTGTGCGTACCAGACACAACACTGGAGTAGAATAGGAATCAATCCCCAGAAGAGGTAAAGGTATTTACCGGATAGTTGATTAAATAGAGCTTTTGCGTTACTGCCCAATAAATGTAAAATGAAAGGAAGCATTAAAATTCCTACGGCATTTGCCGGCCTGATTACAATCAACAGCCCCACCACCAAACCAATTAGTGCAACGTGAGTTTTCCGCTTACGTTCAATGAATATCATCAAAAGGTAGATGAGTACACAGAATCCGCTGAAACTATATACATGACTCATCAAAGGTTCTGCAACAACGTAGTAAATGAGGTTGGTGCTCATAAACAGCAAAGCAGCAAACCACCTGTTGTAGTTGAGTTTTGAACATATTCGATCAAAGCAAAAGGCAGCTAATCCAAGGTAAAACGTACTACCGAAAAGCAGCAGCAACTGCATGCTTGATTCGAAATGACCACTGCCAAAAAGCAGTCCCAGTCCATAGAATGGCAATAGAAGCAAGGCCACCCCAATTGGGTACTTATTTAAGATATTGCCGTCTTTTTGGATTCGATAATTGCTATAAACTCCAGCCTCTTTTTCCTGTGAGTGAAGTTCCTCAAATTGATGGTCTGAGTTTGCCGCGAAGGCAGGAAGGTAAGCATAATACCCTGCCGAATCACCGTTGAATATTTTGTCTGATCGCTCCGAATGGACATACCATGAAGCCAGAATTACATAGAATGCAACAACAGTGAGCCAGGCCCAGGACTTCAGCACGACTTATTGTTTGTAGAATGATTCAAGAGCTTGTCTGCATGCCTCAAACCCATCTATTGAAGACCAAAGGGCACGTGAACCATGAATACTTTCGGTTTCCGGTTCATACATGGTCACTAACTCTTCAGGGATATTGACGCTGAGTTGTTTCACAGCATCCATTTCATTCTTAGCTGCAGTTAAAAACACAGGGCATGCTATTGATCCCAGCAAAGGTGTCAATTCTACTTCTCTTAAATATTCTCCTGGACTAAAAGACGCCACACCTTTGATTTGGTTGTGGTATTTGAAAGATGTGTCGGCTGCAATTTTTAAAACCAAAGAAGCCGAATAGGAGCTTCCAACAAGATAGATTGGTCGTTCTCTGTCGTATAAAAGAAGTAAATCAGCGATATGTGCGATGGCTGCTTTGATGTCTTGTTCTGCGTCTAAATAAGTCACATTGCTGTCTTTTTTTGCAGCCTGAAGAGCGGTTTCGTTCACAACGCCATTCACTTCATTTCCTGATCGCTGACTAATGGCCAAAGTGTTGAACCCAATGCTGTTAAACCATGCGGCAGTCTCTTTATACTCTCCGTGGGAATAACCTGCTTGGTGACACAATAAGATATATGGCGCATCTTGCGATATTTCTGAGATTACACCATGGATTTCGACACTGTCAGGAGCAAGAAAAGGCTCAATATCGCCCTGTAATGGTCTAAACTCATCGTTTCCATGGTCATGTGGCATGTCGGAATGAATAGACTCATGCGGATTGTCTACCGTTTTCTCTTCCTTCTTGTCCAGATCGCCGCTTTCTAACTTTTTGCGTTCTCCACTCGAACATGCCGTTAAGCAGCTCATGAGTACACAACTTATGATAAGGTATTTAGATGTCATAGTACAATGTTTTGAGTTCCTCTGAAGAAATCATTTTCGGAGGAATTTGTTGAGTTCTTTGAATAATTCTTTCAAGTTTTTTCTGGTCCAGATTGATTGAAAGGCCTATGTTCAGACAATGTTCAATTTCATCGGGATCTACTTTGCCATCCAGATAAATCAGCTTTAAACAATCATGAAAGAATTTTAATCTATCCGCTTCAAGCAGAGGGGAGGCATGAGGAACTGAGTCTTTTGCAATTCTTTGAAGTTCCTTGTCCGACACGTCCAATTTTTTTGCCGTCCACACAACAAAACTCAATTCAGCAATGCTAAATGCTCCGTCTGCATTTGCCAATTCCATCAACTGCTTTAGGTGACTGTATTTTTCTCTGGTACTGATGTACGACATGGTTTACTTTTTAAACATGATGTATTCCTCCTTTCTGTCGTTGAAAGAATAAGTATATAAATATAGCATCAATGATTGATGGATATTCGGATTGTCAGCAGTTTTTTGAATCCATTGTTTAAATATCCAGGGTTCCGGATTGATTGATACCATTGTGTGTTTCATCGAATACTGAATCGGATCGACATAGCTTTCTGTTGAATCGAGTTTGAATAATTGGGACAGCTCTTCTTCATTGAAATCAGGATCGTCATAATTCACACTGAAAAAGGCATATGGAATTCTGTAAGAGTATAAATTCCAACTCAAATATGGAATGTGGTCTGTATACAGATTAATTGTTGGTGTGACCGCAAAGAAAAAGGTAGCCAGAATTATTTTCGGACTCACGGTCATCCTAAAAGGATTTGTCTTACTCAGTAATACAATGTGATAGATGATCATGAAAGCATTCCAGTGCCATACTATCTGATTGTAATCTGTGTGGATAAGGTAGACCAGAATTCCAAGATGAAGACCAATGGCAATGTAGGACGTCCATTTTCTGGTAAAGTACAAGAGCATGCCAATGCCCATGAGTATTTCAATGAATGGAACCAGAGTCAAAAACGAATGAAGAAAGTCGTGTACCCATTCAGGATTGATGTCTTCGACCATGTTGGCTATTCCGTCATTGGATTCTGTGACTTCCAGTTCTTTGGCTTTGGATGGAAAGAAGCCATGGTAATAGAATACGTTGAGCTTTTGAATGCCAGACCAAAGGTAGATTCCGCCAATTGCAAACAGGTAATAGCTCAGGTTTTCAGCTTTTTCCTTAACCGCACTGATGCCCATCAACATGACCGGAATGTAGAAATAGGCCTGTGCCTTGTTCCAGTCTGTACAAAGCGCAAAGAAAAAGAGGAATACAGTAGATAAGGTTGCCCATTTCTTGTTCGTGATGAATACCAGAATACACGACAGAAAAAGCAAACAAAACAGTGCTCCCGAGAACCCGTCTCCAATGTCGAATACCGGATTTATAGGGAATCTTGGTACAAAATCATTTCCAAACCAAATTTTGTGAGAAAGGATGAGGCTAATCATCATAAACACTGCACTAATTCTGTTGAGCAGAGCTGTTTTACCTTTTGGAAGCGATATGTAATCCGAGATTTTCAAAATAAATACTGAGCCAAAAAAGGTCAGGCTTCTAAAATAGTGTATCTAAGTCAGATTTATTGTCTGACAGTTATGGTAAATGGAAAAATACTACATTAGTGAGTGCTCTTCGTTGAGCTCAAATTGTACATTAATGATCTAAATATTCATCCTTGGAGATACCCCGTAAACATGTCTTGTTTGTGATCGCTGGTTATAGTCCTTCTACTATGGAAGGATTTTTTAACTATGGCATTTGTCAGCTCAACCAGGCAGGGGCTTTGGCTTCAATCGGTTATCAGGTTTCTGTCGTGGCCAGATTTGGTGAGGATGCGGAATTGAATAGAAATGGGGTTCGATATGTCTTTATCAATGATGGAAAGAGACCTGTATTGAAACGGTGGGAATATTCGAAGAAACTATTGAATAAAATAGAGCAAATGCAAGCTGATGTGGTCCATTTTCATGGGTTCATTTTTCCTGTTTTATTGTCGAAATTATTGAGTAGGTTGGGTAATGACATTAAACTTGTGGCCGAGTATCACTCCGATCCGATTTTTAAATTCATGAAATCGAATCAGAAAAAATCTTTACAGCAAGTAGATCGTTTGATTTTTGCTAATGAGCAAGCTTCAGCTATGTGGACCAATGAGTTTGGCTTTCCTGCGGATCATTCAAGAATATGTATTGAGTGTGCCCCAAGTTTAAAATTCATGCCCAGATCAGAGGCCAGGTCTATATCCGGGTTTAAAGGTGGGCCTGTTTTCCTGTGGAATAGTAGGTTGATTAAGAGAAGAGATCCAATGACTGTAATTGAAGGTTATGAGCAGTTTTTAAGCAAAACTGAATTCTCTCAAAGTCATTTCTATTGGATGGTGCCCGATAGTGAGGCAGAACTTTTGAAACAGTTGAAAGAAAAAGTTTCAGCTAGCCCTGTTTTAAAGTCAGCCGTTACGATTATCAAGGAAAGAAAACCACACAATGAACTGGCTCCATACTTCAGTAGTGCTGATTACATCCTTACTGGTACCATGGAGGACGGCTATGGTTACGGAGTGGCAGATGCCATGTCTTGTGGAGTGGTGCCAATTGTTAGCAATATTTCAACTTTTAAGCAAATTACAGACAATGGTAAATATGGAACCCTGTGGGAGCCTGGTAATCCGAATTCATTGGCTGAGAAGATGACGGAATTGGTCGAAGATACTTACCAGAATATTGATGTCGTTTCTAATGAAATTGTGACTCATTTTAGGAACAAACTCAGTCAGGAACATCAGGCAAGGCAGCTGGAAAAAATATATGAAGAGTTAACTGAACGGAAAATTGGATAAACGCTGAAAATCTTAGCACCGATAAGATTTTTCATTTAATGAATAAAATGATAACTACTCTAAAATCTAAATTGTCTCCAAAATCGAAAAGGTCAATTGCGAACATGCTAGCCATGTTTGTTCGTTTTGATCTTAAGAAATTGGCGAAAGTATATAAGCCGAGTAAGGGAGAGTGCTACGATTTTTATTCATTGTATTCAAAACACCTGAAGGAATTTCGTTTTAAGAAAATTCGCTTATTGGAAATTGGAGTAGGGGGATATGAGAACCCTGAAAGAGGTGGTGCCTCTCTAAGAATGTGGAGAAGCTTTTTTCCTTTTTCCAGAATTTATGCGCTAGACATCAATGACAAAAGTCCGCATGAGGAGCGCAGAATTAAAATTTTCAAGGGTAGCCAATCAGATAATTTGTTTTTGGAAAAAATGCTTGCTGAAACGGGAAATCTGGATGTTATCATTGACGATGGTAGTCATATTTCGGAAGATGTAATCAGCAGTTTCGAATTTTTGTTTCCACATCTGAATCATGGTGGCGTTTATGTGATAGAAGACACGCAAACATCTTATTGGAAGGAATGTGGAGGAAGCATGCAAAAGAATGCAAAGACGACCATGAATTATTTCAAAGAGCTAATTGACGGTCTTAATTATGAGGAGTTTCCTGTTCCCGGATACCAGGCCAACGATTTTGAAAAAAACATTGTTTCAATTCACTTCTACCACAACATTATTTTCATAAAAAAGGGTAAGAACAACAAGGGCTCAAATGTGTTAACGAACAATGAGATGCCTGAGCATTGATGTTAATGTCTGTCAGATGATACCAAACAAAAAACCCTGATCCGTTTCCGAGTCAGGGTTTTGAAATAGTGTATCTAAATTTTATTCAGCTAAAATTATGACTTTATTGTCTTTAACTTCAATCACACCGCCATTCACATCATAGTTTTCTTCACCATTGCTGGTAGTTACTTTAATGCTGCCTTTTGTCAAAGCAGAAATTAATGGGGCATGGTTATTCAAAATACCTAAAAAACCATCAACACCAGGTACCACCAAAGCGTTGGCATCTCCTGAGAATAAGTTTTTATCCGGTGTAATAATGTCTAACTGCATAATTATTGTCATTAAGCGCCGGCCTCAGCCAACATTTTCTTACCAGCTTCAATAGCTTCTTCAATGGTTCCTTTAAGGTTGAAAGCAGCTTCAGGATACTCATCAACTTCACCATCCATAATCATGTTGAATCCTTTGATAGTATCTTCAATGCTTACCAATGCACCTGCTAAACCAGTAAACTGCTCGGCAACGTGGAAAGGCTGAGATAAGAATCTTTGAACACGTCTTGCTCTGTGTACAACCAATTTATCTTCTTCAGATAATTCGTCCATACCAAGAATCGCAATGATATCCTGTAATTCGTTATATCTCTGTAAGATCATTTTCACTCTTTGTGCACAATTGTAGTGCTCATCACCAAGTACTGCAGGTGTCAAAATTCTTGATGTAGAATCCAATGGATCCACGGCAGGATAGATACCTAGTGCAGCTAATTTTCTTGACAATACGGTAGTGGCATCCAAGTGGGCAAACGTTGTTGCCGGAGCCGGATCCGTTAAATCATCCGCAGGTACATATACGGCCTGTACAGAGGTAATAGACCCTCTTTTTGTAGATGTAATTCTTTCCTGCATGGCACCCATTTCAGAGGCCAAAGTTGGCTGGTAACCTACCGCTGAAGGCATACGTCCAAGAAGGGCAGATACCTCAGAACCAGCTTGTGTAAATCTAAAGATGTTATCAACGAAGAAAAGGATATCTCTACCACCTGATTCTTCATCACCATCTCTGAAGTACTCAGCTAATGTTAGTCCTGATAAGGCAACACGAGCACGTGCTCCTGGAGGCTCATTCATCTGACCGAATACGAATGAAGCCTGAGATGATTTCATCTCTTCCTTGTTGATTTTGTCAAGTGGCCATCCACCTTTCTCCATCTCTTCAAGGAACTCTTCACCATATTTCACGATACCAGACTCAAGCATCTCTCTCAACAAATCGTTTCCTTCTCTCGATCTTTCACCAACACCTGCAAATACAGACAAACCATCGTGTCCTTTTGCAATGTTGTTAATCAATTCCTGAATCAAAACTGTTTTACCTACACCGGCACCACCAAACAAACCAATTTTACCACCTTTTGCGTAAGGCTCAATCAAATCGATTACTTTAATACCTGTGTAAAGTACTTCCGTAGAAGTAGAAAGGTCTTCAAACTTAGGAGCCTCACGGTGAATTGGCAATCCTCCTTCTTTAGAAACCGGATCAATCCCGTCAATAGGATCTCCAATTACGTTAAATAGTCTTCCTTTAATTTCTTCACCAATTGGCATCAAAATAGGAGATCCAATGGCAGTTACTTCCATCCCTCTGGTTAAACCATCTGTAGCTTCCATCGCAATGGCTCTCACAGTGTCTTCACCAATGTGCTGCTGGCACTCCATAACTAATTTTGCACCATCTTCTTTAACCACTTCAATGGCATCAAGAATGTTTGGCAATTTTCCGCCTTTCTCAAAGCTGATATCAACTACTGGTCCGATTACCTGAGTGATTTTACCTTTATTATTAGACATTTCTAAAATTTTGTTTGTAACAGTTTATAGTAAATTCGGGGGCAAAAGTACCTATTTTTGTACGGATTATAAAAAGATAGTTGATAATTTTATTTTCATAATTTTGAGCTCGCTAAAATTTGGCGTGAAAGAGGTTCTTGAAGGCCTTGAAAAATAAGGATTTTATAAGTTTTAAGTGAAAGTTTACAGTTCTCTTCAATCGTTTAAAAATGTTGATAACCCTGTCTTAACCACAGGAACTTTTGATGGCGTTCATATTGGTCATCAAAAAATCATCAGTCATTTAAATGAAGTCGCCAAATCAAAAAACGGGGAGTCGGTTTTGTTGACTTTTCATCCGCATCCAAGATTGGTATTGTTCCCGGATGATTCTAAGCTGAGACTGATCAATACACAGGTTGAGAAAATTAAACGCCTGGAAGAAGCTGGCTTGCAACACCTCATCATCTGTCCATTTACAAAAGAATTTTCTCGTATGGGTTACGTTGAGTATGTGAGAGAAGTTTTGGTAAATGGTGTAGGGGTGAAACATCTGGTAATTGGGTACGACCATCAGTTTGGAAGAAACCGTGAAGGAAGTTATGAGCAGTTGGAAGAATTGGCACCAATCTACGATTTTGAATTGGCAGAAATTCCCGCCCAAACAATAGATGATGTCAAAGTATCGTCTACAAAAATCAGAAATGCCATCATCTCAGGAGATATGGACACTGTAACAAATTACCTTGGCTACAGGTTTCACTTAAGCGGAATGGTAACGGAAGGCAATAAATTAGGAAGACAATTGGGCTATCCAACGGCTAATATTGCATTGGATGATCCACATAAAATTGTGCCCGGAGATGGGGTGTATGCTGTAAAAATGCGTCATGATAATTCTTGGTATGATGCCATGTTGAATATCGGTAAGAAGCCTACAGTTAACAACAATGGTCAAAGTACAATTGAAGTACACGCTTTTAATTTCAATCAGGAAATTTACGGGCATGCCATCGAGATTGAGTTTGTGTCGAGAATGCGCGATGAACAAAAATTTGCATCTAAAGACGAACTGGTACAACAATTGCATTCCGATAAGCTGTACGCGATTAACTTATTAGATAAATGAAACTAACATTACTCATATCAATTCTTTTTCTGGGCATCAATCTGAATGCTCAGGAAGACGATACGAGTAAAGTGTATACTTCTCTTGAAGAAGCGTTGGCGTCTCCGGAATCTGTGCTTTATCTGGATTTAAGTAAGCAGAAACTAAAAACATTGCCTGCGTCTATCGGCCAATTGGTGAACCTAAGGGAACTCAATCTCAATAAGAATAAACTCACTGAGTTACCGGAAGACCTGGTTAAACTCACGAAACTGGAAAAACTGGTGATTTCTAAAAACAATTTTCAGTTTTTACCAGCACAAATCTGTCGTCTATCATCCCTGGTAAGACTGGAAATGAGTAACAACGACATTGAAAGCTTTCCGGCGTGTATCGGTCAGTTAAAAAAGCTGGAATACATTGATGCCAGTACCAATAATTTGGGAATCTACCCTGCGGAAATGGCGGGCCTGACTGCTCTGAAAGAACTGGATCTTCGTGTGATTAGTTTGTCGGATGATGAGCAGCAACGCATCATAACTCTGTTGCCAAAGACCTGCAAAATCCGGTTCTCATCCAGCTGTAATTGCGGATTTTAAGGGTGGAATATGAACTGCCCGTGTGTGTAGTTGTGTTGCAGACCGTCTCTGTCGGATAAAGTAAGTTTGAATTCCAACTCTCTGTATTGTGCGGTTTGATTGATCACAAATTCGTTGAAATGAAATGAGGTGTCTCCAACAGGAATGATTGTATCGTACAACATATCCCCTGTCAGGTAGTCAATCAAATCCAATCTGAAGCTCAGTATATCACTGGAGTGTTTCATGAAAAGATCGACCGGCAGTGTATCTCCATAACTGTATTGACTTCCTTCGGCGGGCAAGTTAAATTCGATTTCAGGATCTCCAACCGGATAAACACAAACATGAGGATCATTTACCTGAGGGTCCGGGGTATAATTTACTGCATTAGGATCTCCACATTGTTTTCTGCCAGTTATTGGACATGCCGTTAAAAGAACCATTAAGAAGGGCATGCAAATGAATACAATATATTTTGAATTTACCATGTCACCAAAAGTAGAGCGACATGGTTTTAATTGAAAGCAGGTTTCCTTTTGATAACCGAAAGTTAACCTGCTCTCAACTTTATAGAAAACTTGTGTTGATTTAAAGCTTAAATGCCCGTTGAATTATCAAGAGTTTAATGAATGATTAAACGTGTGACGCCTGAAATCTGCTTGTTAGAGTGGGCTTCAATCAGATACATTCCCGGAGTCAGATGATTCAAATCAACCAATTTCGAGTAATTGTTTAATGAGATGGTTTCAATTAACTTTCCTTGTAAATCTCTGATGCCAAAAGTTTGAATTCCGGATAGATCTCCTTTAAATTGAATTGTCCCATTTGATGGATTTGGATAGATAGATATTCTTGAAAAAACGTCTTCCTGAATACCCACACTTGATGCCACTCCATAAAAGATAATGCTGATGGTATCAGAAGTGCCAACTTCAACTACCTTGATCTTTGACCAGCCTTCGCCAGAAACACCATTTGGGTAAAAATGCATATTGATGAATTCCGGATATGGATTGTTCGGTAGAACAAAATAACCAGTGTCTACGCCTATAGCATGGCAATCATCTACATCACAGTTGGAGGTTTGCCAGCCAGAAGGAACACTGTCACGTTCTCTTATCCATACCATATTTAGTGCAGTGCCTGCATCATTGTACAGATCTATATCGCCATAAAAGGTAGATGTTTGAGCAGAACCGTACAAAGTGGTGTCCGGTTTCTCGAAATGAAAATTTTGTGCCTGACTCGTAAAGCCAATAAACACAAGAAGTAAAACAATAATTGATTTCATGTTTAATAAATTTTATTCTATTGATAATGTTGTATCAGTAAGTGACCTCAAAAATGCTTCAAGGTCATTTTTTTCTTGTTCTGTGAGTTCCAAAGCTTGAATCAAATCAGATTTTTTTGAACTATTAACCCCGCCTGCATCAAAGTGATTGATAACCTCTCTGAGTGAAGACATACTACCATCGTGCATGTAAGGTGCTGTAATGGCAATGTTTCTTAAACTTGGGACTTTGAATCTTCCTGCATCCGAAGAGTGCAAGGTAATTCTGGCCAGTCCGGAATCAACATAGTCTTCATAGAGTCCAATGTTGTAATATGCATTAGTTCTTAAATCCGCTCCATCATGACATGTCACACACTGGGCCTTTCCATTAAACAATTTGAAACCTTTTTTTTCTGCCTCAGAAAGGGCAGAGGTCTCTCCTTGAAGATAAGCGTCATATCTTGAATGATGGCTCACAAGTGAACGCATGTAGTTTCCAATTGATCTGCTTATAACAAATGGAGTGACATCAGAATTGTACAAGTCTTTTGCGGCTGTTCTATATGTCTCAATTTGATTGAGCTTGTCGCATAGCTCAACAATATTCATGTCCATTTCTTCCGGAGATTCAATAGGAGCAATGGCCTGAAGTTCAAGAGTCGGAGATCCACCATCTCTAAAAAACGCATCATGAGTGAATAGATTAAAAAGAGGCGGAGAATTCCTGGTCATTATTTGTCCATCAATCCCAGTGCTAAATCGAACGGTATCTGAAAATGCATATTCTTTAATATGACAGGATGCGCATGAAACCGTGTTATCTCTTGAAAGGCGTGGATCGTTGAATAACTGTTCCCCTAATTCAGCCCTCTTCTGATCGTATAGGTTATCCTTCGGATAGTTTATTGGATCAAAGTAATTGGGCAGGATTAGATTGGTCTCATCATTCAATGAAGACTCTGTTTGCTTTGATTCAGTGACTTGATTCGTACAAGACAAAAAAAAGGGCATCTCTATCAATAATATGAAGAGATAGGCCCTTTTATATGTCAATTGTATTTTCAAACTCTAGTGAACAGATACTGCAGAAGCTGAATTTCCTGCAACGGTAGTTGCTAATGGAAGGTTGTTTCCTGTATGCGTTAAGTTATCCGTGGATAAATCAACTCCCGTGAAGAATTTCCCCCAGTCGATTTCTAAATGAATGTCTTCATCTGTATACATGTCTGTGTCAGCGTGAATCATCAGGTTATTGTGCGTTGTTAAAAGTGCATCAGTTCCAATGTGGAACACAAAATTGGAATCCAGTGTTCCGTTATTATCCGTATCCATAATGCCCTCTAAAGAAATGAATCTGTAGCCATTACTCCAGCCCCAGTGATTAGACGGTACTGCAAATGCTAATGGGTGTCCACTCTCATACTGAGAAGGGTCCATGTGGTTGGTAGCACTGTCAACACCAACTTTAAAACGCATCATATGGTAATGTCCGGTTGTTACGCTTCCAAAATCAGCATGTGTAGTCACACCACCCTCAACAAAGGCGTAAGCAGATGGTGCATTAAGCACATTCATAGACATGTCCATAAATTCCGGGTTAGACATGTACATCTTTGCAAGGGTAAATTGATAGTCGTTTCCGGCACCATCCTGATAAGTTGTATTGTATGCAAATGGAGCGGTACCTACCATATGATGGAAGTGTAATTTTACTTCCCCTTGAGTTGGATCAGGTGCATATTCACAGCTCCCATCATCCTTTTTGGCGTCTTCGCTATAATTCGTTGCTTTAGGATCTGTACATCCTTTTTTCTTACAAGATTGAAGTCCAAAGGTGAGAACTAAACTTGCGATGAATATTGATTTTATTGATGTTTTCATAATATTAAGTTTTATTAGTTAGGTAAGCACACTACGTTTAAAGTCTTAGTCACATAATCACCTTCATGATTGATAAATGCCTTGATTTCTATCACCGCTTGACTGGTGCTTGAAACATTGTTTATCCATGATGCCTGAAGAGACATTTGACTCAGGTGATTGTGCTGGTGAACACTAAACATTGTGTCATTTAATTGATTGTCCATAATTCTAATTTCGTACCCATGCAGAGGAACGGCTGCTTCAACAGATCCCATAACGAAAATGGTGTCGTTGAGTGCAAAACTTTGTCCTTCTGTTGGACTGGTCAAAAAGAAACTTGGAGGTGTATTGGTATAGGTACAACTGCCATCGTCCACTTTCGCTTCAGAGTTAAAGTTGTTTGCACCAGGGTCAATACATCCTTTTTTGCGACATCCGGTAGATATTAAAGATATCGCGATAAGTAAGCCGCCTATTTTGGCTGTTAACTTCATTTTTTGTTATCGATTAAGACCCTTACGCCAAAGGATAATCGTAGTCGATTTTCAACATATCCCAAGGCAAAATCCTGCCAAACGGGAAGATGATACTTTGCGTTAAAGGTCAATTTGTTTAAGATTAAATCTAAGCCCAGCGTAGCATGTAGAAAATGTCCGCCGGAGTATAAATTCACCTCATTTTTACTCACATTCCGATAATCCTTAGCTGCATTGACATACTGTACTCCCAGTTGAGGCACCAAACTATTTTCTATATAGTTTAAAGTAATGGCTCTGAAAGCAGTGATTGAGCTTGACCATCTGTTTCCAAACTGACGCCTGTAATAATCAATGCCATTGATTTTGTAATTACTCTCCACACTGAATCCCCAGTCTGCAATTTTATGATGGTATTGAAGGCCAAGGGTATAATCCCAAGTGCCGGTACCAGGTTGCATATTAGGTAAAACAGTGCCCTCGTTTTCACCGATATCAGAATTTCCGGTAGGGGCTTTTATTCCAGCTCCAACCAGAAGTTTCCGTTTAATCAATGAGGTATTGGAAGTGTCAGTTTGATCTATAACCGCATAATTGGTGTATAGACTGACATCTCCTAAACCACTAAACTGGTATTCTTCATCTTGATAAGTATTATAGGGTAGAAAGCCGTAAACCTGAATTCTTCTACTGGCAGCCCATCTACCCCATAATTCATAAGATGAAAAATGGTTCGTATATGATTTTGGCTTTTCATTTTGGAAAAGTAACGGGTGACTAGATTGGAAAAGGCGGTATTTATACCTGAATCCAATGAAGTGCATATTTGATCCCGATAATATTCCAAATTGATTAGCCGCTCCCGCGCTTCCGCATACGTCACAAGCATTAGCCGGTACAGACGCAAGCATGATCGCAGCAAGCATCAATTGCTTACAATACATGAATATTATTAAATTAAAATGTGAATAATGAGGCTAGACGCTCATTTCCGGGGGCGGACATTCTAATTCTCTGTAAGGATTGGTATAGTTAAATACCTGAGATACTGTTTTAAATTGAATCAGTGTCGCATTTGAATGTGCCAATTCAATGGCAGAAGGCAAGTCAAATACAGAACGGTCTTCAGTATTTTCTTTTTGAGGTGCTTCTTCCTTGCCATTTTCAATGTCCAGTTTGATCTCAACCTTTTGCATGGTTTCCTTCATATGACATTGTCCATGACATTCCATATCAGGATTGTCCTTGTTCACACAGAATTTCATGGCAATCTCATCTTTGTTAGACTCGTACCATAACCAAATACCGGTTTTTGTTACTACTGGAGCAAGGAATAGAAAAATAAGCGATATGCTTGCAAGAGTCTTCACTCATCGCAAATTTACGACTTATTCGAATAGATTCTCTAAAAAATCAGGGTTTTCTTCGATAATAGTTCCAATAACGACCATGTCCGCTCCTGCCCGCCATGCGCTTTGAATAGCTTCTCGACTTCTCAGGCCTCCACCAACCATTAAAAATGGGTTAACCACAGTTTTCACTTGATGAATGACATTGGTACCAATAGACTGCTTAGCTCCGGAACCCGCATCCATGTAGATACACTTCATTCCTAACATTTGTCCTGCAAGTGCGGTTGCTACAGCAAGATCGGGTTTGTTGTTGGGGAGTGGAATTGATTGCGTGACATACTGAGCAGCTGTGATATTTCCACCATCAAACAACATATAACCTGTGGCAATGGTTTCAAGATTTCCTTGTTTGATCATTGGCGCACTCAAGACCTGCTTGCCTATCAAATATTCAGCATTTCTGCCAGAAATCAATGATAAGAATAACATGGCATCTGCTTCTCTGGAAATTTGATACTCGCTTCCGGGGAATAAGACAACGGGAGTGTCTACCAAAGATTTTAGTTTCTTACAAACTGAGTCAACCGAATTATTGAGGAGCGCACTGCTTCCCAACAAAATTAAATCAGCTTTCTGAAGCCCGGTAATTAAGGTGTCAGATACTTCAATTCGATCGGGATCAATGAGGACAGCCAACTGCTTCCGGCCACTTTCACGTTTCTCAAGTAATTTTTCCCAAATCCCCATACCTCAAATATATCAATCATTTACTAAGGCAATCACGAAATTGTTGTAGGTACGTAAATGGACATGACGAACAATCGTTTTATTTCGGTAAACCATGGAACAAGAATAATGACCATCTTTTTTCCTAACCTCATAATCTTCCTTAAAATAAGGGGACCCATCTCCATACAGCTTGTACATGGCTTCTTTTATAGACCATATGGTGGTTACCTTATTCAGGTCGTTGTACGCCCATTTCGCTTCAGATTCCGACAAAAATTTATCCTGAATGCGCAAGATTTTTGGATCAAGAACCTGAATGTCTATCCCAGTGTCTGTTTGTTGGTTTACCGAAACAGCTACCAAACTGTGAGAATGTGAGATGCTGATTTTTGATTTGGCTATTTGAGGCTGTCCGTTAGATTTGTATTTAATCAGATCGCCGGGAGATAGCTTTTCGCACAACAGTCTAACTGCAAGCCACTGCTTTTGTCTTTCTTCAGATTTGAATGTTTCCAAAATGGAGAAATTGTATTGAAGTTTGGTCGACAGGTCTTTTAAATCATTGATCGACTCAGAAATTTCCCAGACCAGATGACTCGAATCATTGCTTTTATATTGTATGATAACTCCCATGAACGCCCAAAGATCATAAAAACCTTTTGTTAAACAAGATAAGTGATCGAATCTTGGTATTTAAAGAGGAGTTGACTAAATTTGCGCTGCCGTGTCTTGGCATGGCTGTTCCACATTTACGTGTGGTCCTAACCTTTATTCAAAAATTAAAATGAGTAACACACAAGAAAAGTTGGCTTACAAAGTAAAAGACATTAGTCTTGCTGATTGGGGTCGTAAAGAAATTAAACTGGCAGAGGCTGAAATGCCTGGTCTAATGTCTCTTAGAGAAGAGTACGGTGATTCTAAACCACTAAAAGGAGCTAGAATTGCCGGATGTTTGCATATGACCATTCAAACTGCTGTTTTGATTGAAACATTGGTTGAATTAGGTGCTGAGGTGACTTGGTCATCTTGTAACATCTTCTCAACACAAGATCAAGCTGCTGCGGCTATCGCTCAGGCGGGTATTCCGGTTTATGCCTGGAAAGGTATGAACGAAGAAGAGTTCGATTGGTGTATCGAACAAACTTTATTCGCATTCGAAGGAGGTAAACCTTTGAACATGATCTTAGATGATGGTGGTGATTTGACCAACATGGTATTTGATCGTTTCCCGGAATTAACTAAGGACATTAAAGGTTTGTCTGAAGAGACAACAACTGGTGTTCACAGACTATACGAAAGAATGAAGAATGGTACTTTGGTAATGCCGGCAATCAACGTTAATGATTCTGTTACCAAGTCTAAATTTGATAACAAGTATGGTTGTAAAGAATCTTTGGTTGATGCAATCAGACGTGCTACAGATACAATGATGGCTGGAAAAGTAGCTGTTGTTTGTGGATACGGAGACGTTGGTAAAGGTTCTGCTGCTTCACTAAGAGGAGCTGGTGCAAGAGTAATTGTTACCGAAATCGATCCAATTTGTGCGCTTCAGGCTGCAATGGACGGTTTTGAAGTGAAGAAACTGGAAAGCGTTGTAAATAACGTAGATATCGTTGTAACAACTACAGGAAACAAAGATATCGTTCAGGGGCACCACTTTGAAGCAATGAAAGACAAAACCATCGTTTGTAACATTGGACATTTCGATAACGAAATCGATATGGCATGGTTAAACGATAAGTATGGAGCTTCTAAGGTTGAGATTAAACCTCAGGTTGACCTTTACAATGTAAATGGTAATGATATCATCGTTTTGGCTGAAGGTCGTTTGGTAAACTTAGGATGTGCTACAGGACACCCATCATTCGTGATGAGTAACTCGTTCACAAACCAAACTTTAGCTCAGTTGGAGCTTTGGAATAACTCTGAGGCATACAAAAATGAAGTATACATGCTTCCTAAACACCTTGATGAGAAAGTTGCAGCATTGCACTTAGCTAAGATTGGTGTTGAGTTGACTGAATTAAGAAAAGAGCAAGCCGATTATATCGGTGTAAAAGTGGAAGGTCCTTTCAAACCAGAACACTACAGATATTAAGAGTTAACTCTCTTATTGTAACAGGCCCTGACAGTATTGTCGGGGCTTTTTTTATTTTTGTATAAATTGATAAAGCTATGAGATATGTACTATCAGCTCTTGTTTTAGGCGGGAGCATATTTTTAAGTTCTTGCGGCGGATCGGGTGCCGAAGGATATGCAGAGGATTTGTGCGACTGCATGGATGAAAGCGGTTACATGGATGAAGTTGGAGGAGGTATTTTTGGTATGGGAAGGTCTTCCGGTAAACGTGATGCAGAGGAAAAAATGGAAGACTGCGCTCTACCCATCTTAAAAGAAATGCATGGGGAATTCAAAGAAATGGATGACGATGAGAAGAAGGAATTTGTAAAGGATTTCATGAAAGCTTCTATCGATACAGAATGTTCAGATCAGTTAATGGACAATATTCCATGGGCACTGGTAATGAATGGCTTTAAATCTATGTTAGACAATGACCGTGATATGAACTTCTTTGGTGGAGTAGATGAAGAAGAAGAGAGAAAAATCGAAAAATACAGAGATTATGAAGACGAATAAACTACGTAAAGCACTTCTTCTGGGAGGAACTATCCTTGTTTTATCCAGCTGTTCTAACAAAGGAGAAAGCTATGCTGAAGACTTATGTGACTGCATGAAAGATTCTGGTGTACAAAAACTGGCAGAGCAGGAAGCGGCTGATGAAAGAACTTCCAGAAGAATGAAAAGAGATTCGGGAAAGGAGTTTCAGAAGTGTGTTAAACCCATCATTGAAGATATGTATGATGATATGAAGGACATGGACAATGATGAAAAGGAAGATTTTGTAAAAGATTTGATTAAAGGCATCATCGATACGGAATGTGCAGATCAGTTAATGGATCAAATGAAGTGGGACGAGTTTGAAGAGCGAATCGAACAGTCTATCAATAAGAAAGAAGGTAAGTCGGGTGGATTTGATCGTACAGACATTTGTGATTGTGTGAGTGCTGATAGAAATATGAGAGAAGAGATCGAAGATGCAGAAGGTGATTACGAGAGAATTGAAGAAATAGAAGAAGAGTACGAAGAAATCATGAAGGAATGCCAGGAAATGGTAGAAGAAGTCTCCAATGAAGAAAGAGAAGAATTCATGAAACAAATTGAGGAGTGTGAAGATTATGATTTGTAATCCACGTCTCTGATTGATTTAACCCTGGTTTCTAATTGGAATCAGGGTTTTTTTGTGTTTCTGAAAAAATAAATGAACCTTTTAATTGGTTTTGGATATTACTCATATCTCAGCGCTGGGAAAACGAATTTTAAACCAAGTATTATGAAGATTTTAATTACAACATGCTTAGCTTTTATCAGCACGCTTGCATTGGCAGGAGACGGAGATGCTCCCAGCAGGCAAAAAGTGTATTCAATTGTTAAGCAAAGAAAAACCTTAGAGTGGTATCAAACACAAGAAAAGTTGTGGGAAGAAGAGGTTGAGAATAATGCCTCTAATGCAGATGCCTGGTTAAACTTGTTCACGGCCAGCAGAATGGTGAGACTCATGGGTGGTAGCAGTACTGTGGAAGACCAGACTAAAATTGTGGAAAGAGCCAAAGCAGCTGTCCCTAACTCATTTGAGTATCACTACATAGTGTATTGGAATAGCAATCATGAACCTGAGGCATTTGAGCACCTGAAAAAGGCTTATCAGATTAATCCGGAAAGACCAGAAACTTATGACGATTTCGTGGCTTATTATGAGCTTAGTCGAAATCAGCATCAGTTTAAGCTTTTTTGTGAAAAGTGGTTTGATAGCAATGACATGTCTCCAAACTTATACGCATGGGCGTTCAACGTATTGAATTCTATCGACGATGAGAACGCTATATTGATTACAGAAGGAGATAATGACACTTTTCCTCTTTGGGTACTGCAACAGGTTAAAGACGTGAAGCCTAATGTGGCAGTGCTAAATGCATCTTTGTTAATGGAAGATGATTATAGAAATAAACGTTTCAAAGAATTGGGAATTAAACCTCTGGATCAGAATCCAAAACAAATGCCATATAAGGAGTATAGAGAGATACTCACCAAGCATTTAATTGAGCATGGAAATCGAGCAATTTATTTCCCTATAACAGCCAATCAAAAGTACTATAAGGCATATGAAGCTGATATGTATATGGTTGGGATGGTCTATAAATGGTGCGCGAATGATTTCGATAACATAGCTGTATTGAAGAAGAACTACGAACAAAACTTCATGTTGGATTACCTTAAATTGTCTATGTTCAATGACATCAGCCAGTCTATCATGGATCATGCAAATGGAAGTTACCTGGCTCCGTTTATAACACTTCATAACCACTATGAAGAGGCTGGAGAAGCTGCGAAGAAAACAGAAATTGAGAGTTTGATATATACGATTGCCAAATCTTCAAACCAAACAGAACAGATAGATAAAGTATTGCGTCCGGGAAAGAGTTCCGGAAAGTCTGAAGTACTTGAAAAGAGTAGAGATGCGCTCAAAGGAATGCTTAAGCTTAACGCAAAGCTATATGTGGGACAAACAGAAGTGAGTAACGACCAATACAACCTTTTCCTTACTGATTTAATGAAGTTGGGAAGACATGAGGATTTGAAAAAAGCAGCACCTAATCAGGTGAACTGGGAGAGCCTGGTTCCAAAAGCTTTAAATGGTTTGGATAACTCCAAAATATACCAACATGGATATCCTAATGATGGCAGACTTCCGGTTTGCAACCTGACTTATGAAGCTGCAGAAATGTATTGCGAGTGGTTGACCAATTTCTATAACAATGTGGAAGACAAGAAGAAACTTTATAAAAAGGTGAAATTCTATCTTCCAACGGAAGAGCAATGGCAAAATCTTGCAATAGGAAGAAAATACGATGGAAAGTATAACTACCCATGGGGTGGGGTTACGATGAGGAAAGGTGATGTTATTAAAGATACCATCGTTAACAATAGTGGTTGCTATATGGCCAATGTAAATACCAATGCCCGTGCAGAGAAAGAGGGAGATGTCATCATGTGTGAAAACCATGATGGAGGAGTCTTCACTGTTCCGGTTAATTCATATAACCCAAATGACTATGGTTTGTATTGTGTAATTGGAAATGTGGCAGAAATGATTCAGGAAAAAGGTGTCGCCAAAGGCGGTGGCTGGGATACACCAATCAAAGATGCCGTTATTTCTGCCAAACAGAAGTACGAAGGATCTTCTCCAAATGTAGGATTCAGAGTTGTGATGGAGGTGATCGAAGAATAATTGGCATGGTTTAAAACATATCAAAATTGTTCCGATGAGGAACTGATGAAGCATATTCAGCAAGGTAAAACTGAAGCTTTCAACGAGATGCACAGGCGTTATAGTAAACGCCTGTTGCATTTTTTTTACAGGATGCTGAACCATGATGAAGCACGTGCTCAGGATTTATTGCAGGACTTGTTTTTGAAACTGGTAGAATCTCCGGAGAAATTTGACACTAAACGTCAATTTAAGCCTTGGGTTTTTACAGTAGCTGCAAACCTTGCCAGAAAGGAATACCGTCAGCCTTTTACCAATGAGCTCCATGAAGATCATATGTCGGGCCAGGAATTAGTAGACGGATTAATTGCCCCCATAGACACCAAGATTTTCAAAAAGCATCTGCGTAAGGAGTTGCTAAACCTGAGTTATGAGCATAGATCCGTTTTTATTCTCCGTCATCAGGAAAAGTTGTCTCTTAAAGAAATTGCGGAGGTGATGGATTGTTCTTTAGGAACGGTAAAGTCTAGGTTGTTTAATGCAAACAAGAATCTGGCAGATAAACTAAAAATCTTTAAACCACTCTATCAAAATAAATAGATATGGAACAGGAAGAAAAAATTTATGACTTATTGAGTAGCAAATCCTTTGATGAGCTATCAACTCAGGAAAGAACTCTGGTACTTCAATATATGACCGAAGAAGACTATGAACTGCAAAGAAATATCATAGGTGAATCTGAAGATTTGTTCGAGCATGATTCGGCTTTGTTGGTGCCTGATCTGGAATCTAAATCAATGCCATTGGCAGCCATGAAGGCAGAAAAAGAGGAAGATGATTTACCATGGTTTTTGGCCATCTTCACTGTTAGAGTCCCCGCATATGCTATGGTAATTCCGCTTCTATTGCTCGGATTCTTCTGGTTTTATAATGGTTTTAGTGAGGAAGAGAACAATCCAAAACAGTCTACTAAGATTGTAAAGGTTCCTGAGTTGATAACCCAGGTGGATACGGTTTTTGTTGAAAAAGAAGTCCCTGTAGAGGTGATTAAGGAATCTGTGAAAATAGTTAGGGTTGAAGTGCCAGGTAAGCCTGGACCCAAAAGAGATTTGGCTTATGTGCCAGTAGCATTAATGGATAAAAAGGGAGACTATAACGCACCAATTAATCTGGATTCAGCCAATTCTATCCTGACTAATCAGTTAAAGAATATCAGTCAGTCTGCTGCCGACAGACCAGAATTGAACCAGTTTAGGGTGAGTATGCAGTAGAAGATTAGTTATAAATCCTCAAAATAGTCCCGTTAAAATCCCAGTTGTATTGCTTGAGAGGCAGAGTGCCTTCACCACTGGTTACGTTGCCATCAAAAATACTGTACTTTGTACTACTACACGGATCAATCACCTCAATGTAGCTTGAAGAATCCATGTGTACCACACAACCTGCATCCACATTGTGAGGACTGTGTCTGTCAAATACCACAAAATCTTCCAGAGTTTTTCTGTAAACCAATAGGCCCTTAGAACCTCCACTAACGTAAGACCAGCCACCAACAACTGCTAAATTGGAATAGCTTGGCAAGCTCAGATTGATCTCCTTATCCACAGCAACCAAAGGAACGCCATTGTTCCTGTTTCTGCATGAAGACACCAAAACAAGCAAGATTCCAAAAAGAAATATGGTTTGTAATTTGTTACGCATTCGGGTATATTTGAAGTAAAGTTAGCACTTAATGAGTAATTTTCTAAAAATACTAACGGTAATAGGTCTGTTCTTAGTGTGTGCGAACCAGGATGTTTCGGCACAAAAGGCTCCGGGAAGCGAAAATTTGACCAAAGCAGAAAGGAAAGCACAGAGAAAACAGGAAAAACTTAACGCCAAAAGAACCAAACAAAAAGAGAAGGAAGCAGCAAAAGCTGAAAAAGAAGCCTTCAAGCGATACTATTCTATCCAATGCAAGGCGGTGCGCAAACGCCTCAAGAAACAAAAAAGACGAGCCAACAAGAAGAACAAAAGAAAGTGGCACGACTAGTTGTCTACTTTTGAGACCAAATCAAGTGTAAACAGCCAGTATTGTATGCCATACCTTGGTTCTATATGTCTTAAGAGTTTAAAGCCCATTTTTTTGTAAATATGAATGGCATTTTCCATGATCTCTGAAGTATGTAAGGCCATGATTTGCTCATTGTTCTTTACGGCAAGTTCTATACACATTTGAGTCAATGACTCTCCAATTCTATGACCTCTGTAGTCCGGATCAACAGAAACAAACCTTAGCTGACACCAGTTTTCTTCATAAATCTCATTAGGATTACCTTTCGGAACTAAGAATGCCATACCTATGATGTCTCTGGCTTCATTCTCACAAACCATGCATTCCGATTTTTCCAGTAGCTCTGAATACGTATCTAAACTAACCAATGTTTGATGCATGTCAAGCCAACTATCCTCATCCAGGTTCTGCTTAAATTGTGTCCAGGATTTGACCCCAAGTTCTTTGAGTTGGATCAAGTCGGTTTTATTCCCTTTTCTGAAATTCATGTCAGATATACTACGGACTTATTCCAAAATTATTTGACCGTAGCAATCTTTTGTTTTTTAACCCATTGGTTAAATGCGGCGGTATTCCCCATAAAATCGCCAATGTAAAAAGCGTCAGACTTGTTGATGAGTTTACAATCTTCAATTGGTTCACACACCACTTTCATGGAGCCTGATACCCCATTAGAATGTACTGCTTTAACCTCCTGCCCTTTTTTGTGGATGAAACCTACATGATTGTCCAGACCAATGATGTATATGCCGTCTGGTTGACTTAGCAGGTAACTCTTCAATTGCTTGGTGTCGTTATGACCAATGACGTGTGTTCTTCCTTTACCACAAACAGTTTGGATAATCTTAGAGGAGGCCTGTTGTGCAAGGGTGGCTCGTTCTACTTCAAACCCCATATCCCGAAGACATGTTGTGACGAAATAGCCACATGCAATAGCGCCTTTTCCGGGGGTTTGTGTGACACCATTGTAATCCCATTTTGTATCGTACCAAAAAGGAAAAATGGTATCCACCATGGTTTTGTAAACGTACTTCTTAGAAAGAGCCACCAAATCTTTTCTATGTTGGTCACCGGAACGGTGGTATTCTTCATAATACAGCTGGCGCTTATGTCTGATTCTGGATTTTAACTTCTGATATTTTGCTTCTTTTTGGGCTTGAGAACCATCACTTAGTTCCTGATAAACAGGAGAGTCATAATCGTAATGACGTTCTTCAACGTTGCATGAGGTGATCAAGAGAAACCCAATAAGAAAAAACATGTATTTCATAAATATTCGTTTTGGCCAATAGTGGTAACGAATAGAAGGAGAGAAGGTTACAGCAATAAAAAACCCGATTAGAACTCTAATCGGGTTTTTTAAAAAGGTATTTTAATTTAGTGATTGATCACCAATCGTTTGCTAACCATTTGCTTATCGGTTTTCACCATCACAGTGTACATTCCGTTACTGAGGAAATCCAAGTTCACTTGGTTAACGCCACCATTCATGCGCGACTGGTGAACCAGCTTTCCATTCACATCAATGATACTCATGTCTACCTGAACATCAGACGGGATTACTAGGTTAACCTGACCGTTACTTGGGTTTGGATAGATAGAGATGTTGCTCAAATCTATTGTTTCCAGGTTTAGAGGCGTGTCGCTTGGACCACTAATTGGTTGAGTCCTGTTAGAACGAGTGGTGTTGTGATTCGCTCTGGATGATACACAAGGTACATCTGGAGATGCCTCAATGTAGTAGCTCAAATCAACATAACCAGAAGGTACATTGAAATCAGTAAAGGAATTGAAGGTGTTGGCCAAAGACTGAATCATATTCCAACCATCAATATCAGTATATCTCCACACATTGTATGTGCTGTAAGAGAATCCAACATAATGAGACCAGATCAAATTCACTTCTCCACCAATTCCCATATTACTGGTTAAGTGAAGTGTGGTGTGCTCGGTACTCAATAATGACTCATTTCCACAAGAATCTAAAGCAGAAATTTTATATCTCCATGCTTTCACACTAGGATCAGCATTACTGTCAACAAACTGACTTAAGCTATCAACAGGCCAGTTGCCAATATTGAAGTAAACACCACTTTGAGAACTTTCTCTGTATATATTGAAAGACTCTATGGCAGGATCAAGATTGTCTTTTTCCCAAACCAACATGTTGTTTCCGGACCAAGGATTAACGGTTACCAAACAAATTTGTGTCGGATCTGGTGTGAATTCTGTTACAGAGTAGCTGCCAACACTTGCACATCCGTTGTTTCCAGTTACTGTCACAAAGTAAGTTCCGGATTGAACATTGGTTAAATCTTCGTTTGTACTTCCGTCAGACCAATCGAACTGATAAGGTTGCTGACCACCAATTGGGTTGATGTAAACAGAAGCCAATGAGCCTCCACAACCGTCTTGTGTCAATGAATCCAAAATAATCAATGGTGCATTGGTCTCACTGATGGTAGTTGTAGCAGAGAATAAACATCCGTTTGCATCAATAACATTCATTGGGTAAACACCAGGTCCAAGGTTGAACTTAGTAGAATCAGAAGTACCATCTTGCCATGAAATTAGGTAAGGACCAGAATTTCCGTTGATATTTACAGTAGAAGTTCCATCGTTGTTTCCGCAAGCCGATGGTGTATTTGTAAATGAAATGTTTACAGGATCTGGTTCAGCAATAACAAAACTTTCTGCAGAAATACAGCCATTTGCATCAGATACAATCACTTCATGTGGTCCGGCAGCCAGGTTGTGCACATCTTCAGCACTGCTACCATTACTCCAGGCAAATGTATAAGGGGCAGATGAACCAATTAAGTTGATGTCCAGTGCTCCATTATCATCACCATGACAAGCCACATCTACCTGAGCATTCAAAACAATGGTCGGAGCTTCAACATCAGACACAGTGGCAACAGCTTCTGCCGTACAACCATTTGCATCAAATACAGTTACCTGGTAAATACCTGCAGATAAAGAATCTGCAATGTTTCCAATATCTCCGTTGCTCCAGTGAATCTCAAATGGACCATTACCACCGGCGATACTTACTACTGCCAGGCCATTTGCGTTTCCACAGTTTGATGAAGTAGAAGTCGTCGTTAACTGAATAGAGTTGTCTGGTACAAATACCTCTATCTCACGGGCGTCTGTTAGTCCACAGCTATTAGTAGTGGTAACACTTACTGAGTAAAAACCAGGATTGGCATAAGTGTGCTCTACTGGCTCAAGAGTACCTGTTGTAGTTAACAAACCAGTACCATCACCAAAGTCCCATGTGAAGGAAGAACCTCCTGCCGACATGAATACAACCGGTGCGCCAAGACAGTTATATACGTCTTCGTCATACACCACAGTCGCTTCAGGTTGTGCACCTGGTCCAACAGAGTATGTAATAGTATCTGTAATTGTGAACCCGCATCCATTGGTTGCTTCATAAACAACGTCATACGTGCCAGGGGTATTATAAGCATGTTCCGAAAAGTCGATAGAGTTTTCTCCTCCAAAAGTCAGGAACGATCCCCCATTGGCAGAATTTCCATCACCAAAGTCCCAAGAATAATTGGTCGCAACACCACCCGGTGCCGTAAAGAAAACAACAGTATCTCCAGGACAAGCTTCATCAGGGAATACTGAGGCCTGGAAGGTATTTGGATCAAAGCCTACATCCGTACCAACATATACAGTTCCGTATACGGTAGTGTCGTTTCCACATCCGTTGTCCAGTTGAACACTGACATTATACGTACCCGCATTGGCGTATAAGTGAGTTCCGCTTTCATCCGTTGAGCTATTTCCATCACCAAAATCCCACAGATAAGTCTCTTCATCCTGAGCATCTACATCATATGCCAGATTTTCTCCCAAACAAACAGAATCCTGCATGTCCAGTTCGGCATAAGTGATAAATGTTGAGTTGTTAATGGTAACAACATCATATAAAGTTGTGTCGTTTCCGCATCCGTTTGTAATGGTAAGACTTACGTTGTAGTTCCCGGCCGTTGGGAAAGAAAAGCTCGGAGATACGTCCGTTGTGGTATAAGTACCACCTAAGTTCCATGAATAAGAACTAAAGCCATTGTCTGTCCAGAAATCAACATCTGAGCCAGGACAAGCAGGGCTGTCGTTGCCCATGTAAACACTTGTTGAAACTGGTAAGTTATTGGTGATTGTAATTGTGTCAACAGCAGTTCCGGTATTCCCACAACCATTCTGAACAATGGCTGTTACTACATAGGTTCCGGGCTGAGCATAAGCATGCTGAGGATTCCCGTTACTTGATGTGTTTCCGTCACCGTAGTCAATGATCCAGTTATAATCCCAGTTTGTATAAAAGTCTACGACATCTCCCGGGCAGGCATCATTGTTATTTGGGTTCTGACCTGCTTGTACAAATGCGTCATCAACAGGTAGGTTGTTTCCAACGTGAATGATCTTTTGAACAGAACCATTTCCACAAGAAGTGAGGTAGGTGTATTCAACTGTATAGTTCCCCGGACTGGTATACTGGTGGTAAAAAGATCCCCAGTTATTGGTTTCAATCGGACTTCCGTCTCCAAAATCGATGGTATAGGAAGTATTAGGCGCATTTGGTCCAAATTCTTCCCAAAAGCTGACTTCTTCATTCACACAAACTGTGTCTTTGTTCACTCTGAACTTGTCAGAAGGTCCTTGTACGTTGATTTGAGCATCCTGATAGCCCATATACATTCCCTGACCATTGTAGGCATGCATGACAACATAGTAATCACCTCCATACTGGTAGGTGTGAGATGGGTTTATCTGAGTACTTGTATTGCCATCTCCAAAGTCCCATTGATAGGTATTGGTGCCCGGAAACGGGGTTTGATTTGTGAAGTTTACTGTGAGTGCCGCACATCCACTGTATGTGTCGGCTGAAAAGTCTGGTTGTGCAAAAGATAATGCACCAAAAAGGAATACAAAGATTCCCGAAAGTAAAATTGTTTTCATTTATGTAGCTGTTTGTCTGTATGTCAAAACTATAACTTGCTTCTTGATTCTACAAGAGAACACCCAAAAGTTTATGTCAAATTCATTATATCTCTTACGAAAGTCTGAAAATCTCTTGTAAAACGATGGTCATAAGATTAAGTGTTGGATATCAGTTATTTTCTGTCCAGATAGAACTTTGTAAATTCCCAAATACAGATGCCGGCACACACCGAGACATTTAAAGAATGTTTTGTGCCGAATTGCGGAATTTCAATGGAATAATCTGCGGCATCTATCAAATTCTGGTCTACACCGCCTACTTCATTTCCAAACACCAGGCAAACTTTTTGCTTTGTTGGATCTACTGAAACGTCCTGTAGTTGAAGGCTTTTTTCAGTTTGCTCGATGGTGTAAACGGTATAACCCTCATTCTGTAAGTTCTTAATGGCAGATAATGGATCTTCGGTGTGGACCCAGTCTACAGTTTCTGTGGCACCAATGGCTGTTTTGTGAATGTCTCTGTGTGGTGGTTGAGGTGTAAATCCTCCCAGGATGATCTTTTCCAGTTTAAAAGCATCTGCAGTTCTGAAGAAAGCACCTACGTTGTGCATGCTTCTAATATTGTCTAAAACAATGGTTATCGGATGTTTGTCGATTGATTTAAAATCTTCAACAGACAATCGATTGAGTTCCTGAAGGGAGAGTTTTTTGTTCATGAGATTAACAATTAGATTTCCTTTTTCTCTTTCTCTTTTTCTCCTTTGGTAGATCGTCTACTAATTCAAATTTAATCGGTAGCTTAAAACGCTGTTGCACACGTGTTTCAAACATTTCCGCAGGCGTCCATTTTGGTAGACTCCTAACGGCTTCAAGAGCCTGTTCATCACAACCTCCTCCAATACCTTTGATTAGCCTGACATTCTTTACATTGCCATTTTCGTCCACCACAAATTCAACAAAAACACGTCCTTGAATGCCTGCGTTTCTTGCTAATTTTGGATATTCAATTGTAGAGTAAAGAAACTGATACATTTTCTCATATCCACCTGGATATTGTGCTTCTCTTGAAGGATATTCTTTTATCGGTTTCCCGTTTTTATAGTATTCTGCATGAATAATGGAGTCTTTATCAAATATTCGACTTCCAGAATAGTTGTTATTCCATACATAGTTCCAAGTTCCTGTCCGTTCACCATTTTTATAGTTTCCATATGATTCTACCACACAGGTGGCATCATTGATCTGCCACTTTCCGTTCCTCTTTCCATTTTGATAGCTTCCTTTTCGAGCAATTTTTCCCGTTCTAAAATACCATGAACATATTCCTTCATAGATTTCAAATTCTGAATCTGAAAACTGAGCTTTCATTTGAATTTGTCCACTAGAGAAGTAGTCATTAACAGTCCACAAACTCTCTGTCTTATACGCTTTTCTGTAGTAAGTATATTCTTCCGTGGATTCAATTTCCTTCCAGTCTTTGTCAAAATAGGAGTAGATAGTATCTGTCTGTGATTTTAGCTGAAATGAAGTTAAAGCCAGATAGACTATTGGGCATAACTTAAAGAGTCCTGTCATGGGTGTACAATTTGTTCATAACTATTGATAACGCACTTGCAAAATTGAGGAAAATCCAAAGACATCCAATTATTTTTGAATTAATGGCAAAGAAAGCGAAATCGGAGACGCCTCTGATGAAACAATACAATGAGATTAAATTGAAGCATCCTGATGCCTTGTTGTTGTTTCGTGTAGGCGATTTTTATGAAACTTTTGGAGAGGATGCGATCAAAGCATCTAAGATTCTTGGCATCATATTAACAGCCAGGAATAACGGTGAGTCTAAAATAGAATTGGCCGGGTTTCCACATCATTCCCTGGATACTTATTTGCCTAAATTGGTTAGAGCAGGACAAAGGGTTGCCATTTGTGATCAATTGGAGGATCCGAAGGCGACTAAGAAAATTGTGAAACGTGGAGTAACTGAGGTTGTGACACCTGGTATTTCGTTTAGCGATAAGGTTCTCGATAATAAATCTAACAACTTCCTGGCTTCTGTTCATTTTGGTAAGAAAACACTCGGAGTGGCTTTTTTGGATGTTTCAACCGGTGAATTTCTAGTTGCAGAAGGTGATAAAGATTATGTGGCCAAACTTTTCCAAAGTTTACAGCCTAAAGAGGTAATCTGCCAGAAACAAAAGTTTAAGGAGTTCACAGAGTTTTTGGGTGAGCAGTTTTATATCTACCGTCAGGATGACTGGGTGTTCACAGAAGATTTCGCCTATGAAAAATTAACCAAGCAGTTTGGCACAAAGAATCTGAAAGGATTTGGGGTGAATGATCTTCATATGGCGATTGTGGCAGCCGGAGCCATTCTGAACTATACGGAAGCATCCAATTATACCGATTTGTCGCATATCAGTAATATGTCCAGATTAGAGGAAGGGTCGTTTGTTTGGATGGATCAGTTTACCATTAGAAATCTGGAACTGGTATATTCCCTAAATCCAAATGCTACAACTTTAATAGACATTTTAGATCATACCCATACACCAATGGGCGGTCGTTTGTTAAAAAGATGGATGGTGTTGCCGTTAAAGGATAAAAAAGCCATTGATGAACGCCATGATGTGGTAGAAGCTTTTGTGAACGATCCGGAATTGTCCCACCAAATTGTTGAAGAACTGAAGACAATTTCCGATTTGGAAAGAATTGTGTCAAGAGCAGCCGTAGGCAAAATCACACCAAGAGAGTTAATTTACCTCAAAAAATCACTTACAGCAGGAAAAACCGTCAACGAATTAATGGCAAAATCTAAAGTCAAAGCACTTAAGAAACTAGCCAATATTGATGCTTGTGAAGAGGTCATTGCAAAAATTGAAGCATCTGTTGAGGAAGAAGCACCAATGCTGTTGAGTAAAGGAGGTGTCATCAAGGCAGGCGTTAATGAGCAACTTGACGAGTATAGAGACATAAGAAGTAAAGGCAAATCTTATTTAGATGAGATGGCTGCTCGTGAATCAGAGAGAACAGGGATTCCAAGTTTGAAAATCGCCTATAATAATGTGTTTGGGTACTACCTTGAAGTCAGAAACACGCATAAAGATAAAGTGCCGGAAGAATGGCACAGAAAGCAGACCTTAACTCAGGCAGAACGTTACATTACAGAAGAGTTAAAGACTTATGAAACTAAAATTTTAGGAGCAGAAGAACACATTTCCAGAATTGAAGCTCAGTTGTTTGAAGAGTTAGTTCAGGATTTGAAATCTTATGTGATAGATATTCAAAAAAGTGCGCAGGTTCTGGCTAAAATTGACTGCTTATTGTCTTTTTCAATTGGAGCAAGAAAACACAATTATAACCGGGCTGATGTCAATGATTCTTTTGATCTGAAAATTGTCGAAGGAAGACATCCGGTTATTGAGAATTGCTTGCCAGCCGGAGAATCTTTCATTCCAAATGACGTCACTTTAGATCGATCAGATACGCAGATTATCATGATTACCGGTCCCAACATGTCGGGTAAGTCTGCTATTCTGAGACAAACAGCTTTGATTGTATTGATGGCGCAGATTGGAAGTTTTGTTCCGGCCAAAAGCGCTGAAATAGGAGTAGTGGATAAGATCTTTACCAGGGTAGGGGCCTCAGACAATATTTCTACTGGTGAATCTACATTTATGGTGGAAATGAATGAGACAGCCAGTATTCTGAATAACGTCTCCGAAAGAAGCTTGATCTTATTAGATGAAATTGGTCGTGGTACCAGTACTTACGACGGAATTTCCATTGCCTGGAGTATTGCAGAGTATATTCATCAACACCCTACAAGAGCCAAAACTTTATTCGCTACACATTACCATGAACTGAACGATATGAGTTCCGGATTCGATCGAATCAAGAATTTTAACGTGTCTGTGAAAGAAATAGGATCCAAAGTCGTATTCATGAGAAAACTGGTTGCAGGTGGCAGCGAACACAGTTTTGGAATCCACGTAGCACGAATGGCTGGTATGCCCAAGGAAGTTCTGAAACGCGCCAATGAAGTTCTTGAAAAACTTGAATCTACCCATGCCAGCGATTTACCTAAAAAGAAAGGAACATCAGCTAAAAAGAGCAAACCTCAGGCAGAAGATGACGACAAGGTACAGCTGAGTTTCTTCCAACTAGACGATCCGGTTTTGTCACAGATCAGAGATGAGATCAAAGGGCTGGACATTAATAACCTGACTCCTGTTGAAGCCTTAATGAAGCTGAGTGAAATCAAGAAACTTACAGGGGCATAGGGCTTGACTTATGTCATGTTTGACACTGTGAGTTCTCATTTTTTAATGACTTGTTTTTCATCAATTTCATGCTAAAACAAAAGCATGACTATAGATAACATCATGATTGCACCTGTTGTGGTAACGCAGGTCAATAAAAGTATAGCCCACGCAAAAGGACTGATCGAAAAGAAAAACATCAGCGCATTGCCACTTTTAAAACAGGACGGAACCATCGAGGGCATAGTAACATCAACAGATATTGCAACTTCCACAAATGATGAAGCATCTTTGGAAACCATTATGTCCGACAGAGTGATTGTACTGCCAAAAAAGTCTGGGATTAAGGAAGCAGCACGGAAGATGGCGTCAAAGAAAATACATCACATCATTGTTATGGATGATGGGCAGGTTGTTGGGATGGTGAGTTCTCTGGATATTGTGAAGTTTTTTGCTGAAAATTGATTTGTGCTAATTTTATTTTGTGTCAACAGAAATTTGACTATTTTTGACACCCCAAACGCGAGAGTAGCTCAGCTGGTAGAGCACGACCTTGCCAAGGTCGGGGTCGCGGGTTCGAATCCCGTCTCCCGCTCAGAAGAAAGCACACCGAAAGGTGTGCTTTTGTTGTTTTATGGCTATGAATCACCCGTTTCCCATCTAAGATTGAGTACATGTGCCCAGTTCTGTGAATCAAATGAATGTCATATTTGAATCTAAAATCTTAATCATAGAAAAAACGATGAAATCAATTGTGGGAATTATGATAACAGCTGCGGTATTTATCTTCTCGGGAAGTCAGGTAAACGCACAGTCTGAACTAGATGAGGATTCTTTGTACTACTACGACCACGAGCACATTTTTGAAGAATTGTGGTTAGCAGATGACAACTCCGGATATAAGATGAAACTGAAAATAAAAGGTCAGGGTTTGCATCAACCCGTTGAATGTTTGTGGTGGAGTCCGAACAAAAATATATGGTATACAGGAGAGATCACCAAATATGATGTGATTGATATGTGGTTTGAAATTAAATCACCCGTATCCGGAAAGACCTATACCTACGTACCCAACACAAAACAAGGTATCAGTGAAGGGTACATTGGTGGAGAAGGTGAATGGGGACTTGAAGAAAGATCACCAGACGGGACTTCCAGATTTTATACATTATCCGAATAAGATTCTAATAGGGAGTACCCTGAGCTCTCTGCGTTTTCATCGCTTCAGCATACCAGTCTAATTCACTTAAAAAGCGTTTAACTCGTCGATTGTAAGCTTCATCAATGGCAATACCTTCTGCATCAAAAGCATCCTGAACTTTTGGAATAGGGAACATAGATGGAATGCTTGGCATACCCAATTCACCCATGATTGCTCTGATATGAACAGCCGCTCTTACGCCACCAAAACTTCCTGCAGAATAAGTGACAATCGCACTTGGTTTAAAGAAATATTCAGATTGAAAATGATCCAGAATATTCTTCAGGGCAGGGGGAATGCTGTGATTATACTCTGCGCTCACGACAATAAAAGCATCAGAATCACGGAAAATTTTGGACAGTGTTTCCAAAGTTTCAGGAGCCTGCCCTTCTTCATACTCCTTGTGCATTTTGTCGAGTAGGGGGAGTTCGTGTTCCATTGGGTCAATTAAAACAGCTTCATGCCCATTATGCTCAACTTGATTTTTTAGAAACCTGGCTGCTTTGATACCTTCTCTTGAAGATCTGACAGAGCCGTATATAATTGCATATTTCATAAGATGAATTTTAGGGGAAGGTCGGAATTAATTTTGAATCAGTTTGTCCTGAAAACGTCAGAAGAATCAATTAATAATTAGCAAATTAGTGGCATGAAAATATATTTGACTCTACTCGCTTTTTTTGTTGGAACGCATGCTTTTACTCAGGAAAAATGGTCTCTAGACAGGCTCCATTCTTCGGTGCTTTTCTCTGTTGAACATCTATCGGTAGCGGAAGCCATTGGTAGTTTTGAGGAATTTCATGTGGAGCTTGAAACAGCTTCAAAGAACTTTGATAAGCCGGATATTAAGCTGACAATAGCTACGGAGAGCATTAATTCAGGGGATGAGGGGAGAGACAAACATCTTAAGAACTCCGATTTTTTTAATGTGGCAGAATACCCTGAAATTACTTTTACGGATGCCAGTGTATTTGTAGATTCAGATGGAAACAAAAAGATCAAAGGAAATCTGAGCATGCATGGTGTCAAAAAAGAAGTGGTTTTCGACTATGAGTTTGGTGGGGTGAAATCGAGCAAAGGCTTTGGGACACGTGCCGGCGTGAAAGTATGGGGAGAAATTAACCGCTATGATTTTGGTATCGACTATAACATTGAGTTTGAGGACGGTTCGGAAGCTTTAGGCAGACAAGTGAAAATCGAATGTAGATTAGAGCTTATTTTGAATGAAGAGGACGAGTGATTTAATTATTTTAAAAGGTTTGCAGAATTAAACAAATACATTAAATTTGCCCTCCCAATTCATGAAATGCCCGGGTGGTGGAATTGGTAGACACGCAAGACTTAAAATCTTGTGACCATCTGGTCGTGCGGGTTCAAGTCCCGCCCCGGGTACAAGACGGGACAAGTTCTTAGATTTAGAACTTGTCCCTTTTTTATTTCCTTTCAAATCGCTTGACACTAAAGGGATTGCGGCGAACAAAGAATTAACTCTTGTGGTTCGATAACTGTGTTTTTTGAAGTTATACCGTATTCCCTCTGGAAACACCATTCTTTGGATACGTCTTTTTTCTTCAAGATTACCAGAAGCCCACAATGACGGTAGATTCAAAGCATAGTCTAACACATTGTCTAATGCATTTTCAAGGTTCGATAAATTAAATTGAGAGTTTTGCATTTCATCAGAAATAAGGGCTAATTCCCCATCAAACTGACTTTTGTATTTCTGGTAGAGTTCTTTATCAATATCTCCTAACACAAACCGCTTTTCAATCTTATCCAGATTACGTTGAATTTCTGTCATCTGCTTTTCAAGAGCGATGAGGTCATTGATGCTTTCCTCATTGAGCTGAACAAATACCTGCATCAAGATTTCTTTGAGCGGTTCACGGTATTTTTCTTCAGCCAGTTGATATTGAGCCAAAGTTTGTTCAAATAAGGCGTGCATCTTTTTAGCACTGATGTTCTCTTTGGCACCAATTCGATTGTTCTTGTAATAATACAGCCCTTTCTTTCTGACCAAATAGCCCGTGTATTTAGTTCCACAACTATCCGCAATGAGAAACTGCTTTAATGGCAGATTCTCTTCATCCTTATTATAATTTCCACCGTAGTTTTTCTTATTCAAAAGACCATTTACTTTCAAGAATATCTTTTTAGAGACTAAAGCTGGGTGTTTACCTTCAATGACTTCACCAGGAATAAGTGAACTAACAATTAATCCACAATAAACAGGATTCTTAAAGTAGTCGCTAAGTTTCCTGTCATTTTTAGTCCAGCCATATTTTCTCAGTCTCTCGGTGATCTCTCGATATGTCAAATCGTATTTCGCTTTAAGTTCAAACGCTTTCTTTAGTAATTCTCCATCTTTATTGATAACCAATTCCGCCATCTTTCTTTTGCCTGGATTGACATTGGTATAACCAAAAGGAATAGCACCAGTAATAATGCCTTTTCTAAGACGTTTCTGCATCCCATGAATACAACTCTTACGTTTGTCTTCATTATCCATTCTACCCATTTCCATGTAAAGGTGTCTTTGGAATACACCCGTGCTAGTGGATGAATCTACTTCTTGCGTGGCTGAGACGACATTGATACCTCTTTCTTGTAAATCTAAATAGGTTTTACTGATTCCAGTTCTGGAAAAACGCTTGAAGTTATAGACTATGATGTAACCAACGGTCTTATTTCGCTTTACAAAGTCCAACATCTTTTTAAACTCCCGTCTATCATCTGTTTTAGCTGATTCGGAAGTGTTGCCAAAGTATTTTACAACTGTGAGTTGTTTTCTTTGGGCGTACTGCTGGCAAAATTCAAGTTGAACTTCCAGAGAAGCGCCATCCAGTTGTTGATCGCTTGACACCCTTGTATAAATGACAGCATGAGTTTTATGCGTCTTTATTTCTTCACTTCCATGCTTGGCGAACTGGTTAAATATCTCAGGGGCTTTTTCTGCTTCACTCATAACTTTCCATATTATTGGTTTGTAATCTGTTTATTTGTTTCAAAACAATCGACATATATTCTTCCATGTGTCCAATCATCTTTTTCGCTGCTTCATCGCTCAAATGCTCAAAACCTTTCATTGTTCTTAAACGTGCAGCGGTCATTCGCTGTCGGCATTTAGATTTGAGGGCTTTTAGTTTTTGAATCTGAGCCTTAATGGCGTCTTTGTTAATATTTGTCCGTTTCTTGTTCTTCTGTTTTTTGTTAGACATTTTAATTGATGCTTGTTCATGCCTTTGAGGTTTTCAATCAGCATAAACCATCATAGTATTGGCTCTGGTTTGTCCAGTCACCTAAAAGTCTTGTTCTATTTCATTTTAGTAGTTCGTTTAATAGATACTACTTTTCCATCAGCAGATTTTATTGTAATATCCTGATAGCTGTTTCTTGCCATAAGATCACATAGTCTGGCTCTACTTTCTCTCAAGTCGAGATTTTCTTCTCTTTCTATCAAGGTAATTTCATTGTCATCATTTAGGCGAACTGTCAAAGAACTTATACCACCCTCCCTCAAAAGGTCAAGTAATTTCTTTTCATCATCATTTAGTTCAACCACATCTTCCATCAAATCATGCCCTGTCAAATCTTCTCTTGCTACAAAATCCGCAACCACATATTTTAACGGATAAGTAATTCGTGGTGCTGCATGATAGTCTTCAACACCATAAATCTGCGAGCCATCTTGTGATCTAAAGTCAACGTGAGTATCTCCATTTTTTTCAATAACGAGTGAAACGTTTGCTTTACTATGAACGACCATTGAGATAAAAAAGCCAATAGGCGTATTGACCAGATTTTGTTCCTGATTGAGCATATCAATTATAAACCCGACTTTATCATCCTGCTTACTTTTAAAGTTCTCGCCAGCCTCTTTCATATAGTCTTTCTGACCATCATAGACCATTGACATAAAAGCCGCATAGCCCAAAGAATCTAAAAGAAAGTCTTTGACGTTTTTAATAGAATCATAGGACAAGCCGAACTCACGTAAATCTTTAACGAGCCTTAACCATACATACTCAATAGGGTTATACTTGCGTCTGCCTTTGGTTTTCTTTTCTTCTAAATATAAACCAGCTCTTGTCCAATCGAACGCCATTTTATCACTAATACCAATGGCTGATAGCGGATATTTCTTCTCTAAAAGAAGTTTGTTAAAATCGTTTTGAGTGTCTTTTTTGGCCATATTAATTAAATTACCTTACCAAAAGGTAATAATAAATAAATTTATATCCAAATTTTCTTAAGGTTTTTTTGTCCAGTGCATAGATTAATCTCAATGCTCGCGAAAATATCTCATACTTCAAATAGAGCATATTGTCCCAATTCAACTAAAGTAAAATCTTGACTTTAGTACTCTATCGTGACAACCACTAACTGTGACTGTCACGATATTGGCTTATTATACATTACCTAGTTTTTTTGTTTCAAGTGCTGTTTTAGCAAATAAAAATGAGTTTTTAACACAAAAACGTCACAGTTGTCACGATTAGTTACGGTAACGCTGTCACGGTTGATTGTGTGACACAAGATTTTACTGTCACAATACGTTAATAGATTATGAAAGTACAATGTTCAGAATGTGAGGTTATATTTTTTGCCGAAAGGGCAACCAGAAAAACTTGTAGTGAAAAGTGTAGACAAGCTAGATCAAGAAGGTTAAAAAGTCAAAATGAGGCTCCAGACCTAGAATCTAAATTTCAACATGACAGTATTCAATCCTTAAAATCGGAGGTAGATCAATTGAGGCAACTAACACAAGAGCTTCAGGTCAGTATGCAAAAAAACGGAAATGCTGAAAAGCAGAATGTGAAAAATTCTTGGGAGAAAATCGTGTTATCATGGGCGGAATTTTTACTCTACAACATAGGTTGTGATGTGCATATTAGCACTTTTAAATTGTTAAATAAACAAGTAAAGGAATTAAATCGCGTATGGGTGGTTGATGCTCTAAAATACTGCTCAAATGATGTTGAGAACATCATGGTAGAAATTTCGGATACTTATTCTATTGTGTTCAGGGAGGCAGGCAATGACACGTGGTTTGTTTATGATGTAGAAGAGCATATCGAAAATAGTTTGATTCGTTTGCGAAATAGCTTGTCCAAATAAGGCGATTATTGTTTGATAATTTGTTCTGTGTGAACAGGAGTACCGTTTAAGACTAAGGATACAAAATAGATCCCTTTTTCTGGATTGAATGATAGAATGGATTGTTTTTCTGAAGGGTTTAATCTTTGTGAGTAGATAAGTTTACCATGAATATCTGTTATTAAAACGTTGGCTGAGTTGCCCAAATTGATATCATACTCTATAAACAGTTGATCGGAAAAAGGATTGGGATAAGTCCTCAAGACAAAGTTGGTATTTTCTATATCTGCTGTAGATACAAATGGAGAAGTATCAATCACAATAGTAGA
The DNA here is from genome assembly GCA_965230535.1 of Parvicellaceae bacterium. GTDB lineage: Bacteria > Bacteroidota > Bacteroidia > Flavobacteriales_D > JAUILH01 > JAUILH01. Next base: position 814,647 of record OZ246009.1, read on the forward strand.
GCAAACTGTATCGCTTGAGTTATTGAAATCAAAAAAGCAAATATCAACAGAACTAGTGCCTGATTGCCCGTTTGGGAAATAGATAAATTGTGCCCAAAGAGTATCAGAAGGCTCTATAAAAATAGTTTCAGGTTGCCCAGGAATGGGAGATGCACAGCCGTTAAAGGTGACCATTTGAGTGGTGCCAGGCAGTTGATAATTCGCTGAATCAATAACGGCGACATTAATTGGTAAACTGTCATTGTTCGTGAAATGCACTAAGAAGCCATAACAGGGAATATTGGAGTTAACCATTACGGTATCAGGACAACTCGTAATATCAATAGAATTTTGACTGTGCGCAGTAAGCGCACAAAACATGAGGCTAAAAACTAAAAACAGTCGAAACATGATGCAAAGCTAGGTAATCTTATTAAACAGCCTTTATAGAGCATCAGTGTTGGATTTTTTATTTTGTACCTTTGATGTTATAAATGAGATTTTTCACCATCATAGTCCTTTTTACCCTCGGTTACCTTGTTTTGCAACCCACGATGGAATTGGTTACCGAGTGTGATGAGATTACCTGCTCATCTGAAGAAGATTCTACCTGCCCAGATGATTGTGGGGACGGTTGTAATCCATTAATGTCTTGTAGCTCATGTGTTGGTTTTATACCTGTTATAAACTATATGAGCATTGTTGAACCAGAACTTGAATATTCATATTCCAATTGGAAGTCTATGCAAGGATTTACCGTCGCATATTCAATCTTCCACCCTCCAAGAATAGCTTAGTACTCTTTCTAAGTGGCAAAAAGCCACATTATCAATTTTATCAATTTAATACCCAAAGCAATGAAAGGACTATTGTTATTCATTGGCTTGTTCTGTGCATTTTCATCTTTAGCGCAAAACACATTTACAGCCATAGTAAAAGATGAATCCAACGAAGAACCACTTGTAGGTGCAAGTGCAGTAATAAAAGACACAAGAATAGGAGCTACTGCCGACCTTAATGGCAAACTCATCATAAAGAATATACCTAATGGAGAACATACCATTGTATTTTCATCTGTGGGGTACGAAAGTTTTGAGAAGACATTTAATTTCCCTCTGGCTAATAAAGAACCGTATGAAGTTTCTCTTGAAGAAGATGAAGAAGAGTTTGAGGCAGTTTACATTTCGGCTACACGAACAGGTCGAACAATAGATGACACGCCTACCAGAACAGAAGTAATTGGAGGTGAAGAATTAGGCGAAAAAGCCATTATGAACTCCACCAATATAGCCATGATTTTGCGAGAAAGTACGGGCATTATGGTGCAGCAAACTTCAGCCAATTCGGCAAATCAAAGTCTTAGAATACAGGGGCTAGATGGCAGATATACGCAACTACTAAAAGACGGATTTCCTGTATACGGTGGTTTTTCTAGTGGACTTAGCATTATGCAAGTACCACCACTAGATTTGCAACAAGTTGAAGTCATAAAAGGAAGTGCATCAACCTTGTACGGTGGAGGTGCTATTGCAGGCTTAGTTAACTTGGTAACCAAACAGCCAGAAGAAGACAAGCCAGATCTGAATTTTATGCTCGATCAAACGTCTGCTTTGGGAACTACTTTAAACGCGTTTTGGTCGCAACGATTTGAGAAAACAGGAATCACATTTTACACCTCAGCCAACAATCAATTAGCGTATGATGTGAATGGAGATGATTTTACTGAACTTCCAGAATCTAAAAGCCTAAGCGTAAATCCAAAGTTTTTCTGGTACATATCAGATTCTACAACCTTATGGCTAGGCGTTAATGCTGCTTTCGACGATCGTTTAGGAGGTGATTTAACACTCATTAATGGAGATGCAGATACACTTCATGCCTTTAGTGAGCAGAATTTATCAAAACGCTTGTCAAGTCAATTACATTTCGATCATCACTTAAAAAAGGGCGGATTACTGACCATTAGAAACAGTGTGAACTACTTTGATAGAAATATCATGATTCCTGATTACGCCTTTAATGGACAACAAATAGCCAGTTTTTCTGAAGCCTCATGGAGCAAAGAGAAAGAGAATTTGGATTGGATTGTAGGAGCTAATTTGTTTACAGACAACTTCCAAGAACAGCCAGACACTTCACAAACTTCATTGAGAGATTATGAGTTAATCACTACTGGCATCTTTGCTCAAAATAATTGGAACATTAATAAAAAAATGATTTTGGAGAGTGGATTTAGGGCTGATTACAATACCGAGTTTGGATTCTTTCCCCTCCCCAGAGTTTCTCTTTTAATGAAGTTGTCAGATCACATTACCAGTCGTGTGGGTGGCGGTTTGGGGTATAAACTACCCACAGTATTTAATGAAGAATCAGAATCGCTTTCTTTTCAGGGTGTACAGCCAATAAATGTTAATCTGGTTCAACCAGAAAATTCGCAAGGCATCAATATAGATTTCAATTACAAGGGATTAATTAAGGATAAAGTAAGCGTTTCTTTTAACCAACTGTTTTTCTATACACAGCTTACAAACTCATTGGTTCTTCAATCGGATTCGGTAGGAACGTCTTTTGAATTTGCAAATGCAAATGGAGCGGTTGAGAGCAAGGGATTTGAAACCAACTTAAAACTCACAGCAGGAGATTTTAAACTGTTCTTACAATACGCCTATACAGATGTAGAATTAAAATACAATAACATCAACAATCAAAAGCCTTTAACGCCAAAACATAGTGCAGGAGCTGTACTTATGTATGAAAAGGAAGAGAAGTGGAGAATTGGTTTTGAAGCCTATTATACCGGCAGACAGTTTCGGAGCGATTACAGTCAAACCCCCGATTTTTGGACAATGGGTTTAATGGTATCTCGGCAATTTGAAAGGTTTGGTGTTTACGTGAATTTCGAGAATTTTATTGATACCAGACTATCTCGATACCAAACATCAATAGTTCCTCCACATTCATCGCCACAATTCAGAGAAATTTGGGCACCAACAAGTGGGTTCATTGCCAATGCGGGTATCTCCTTCAAATTATTTGCAGAAGATGAAGAAGACTAAGGCGACTACTTCAAAGGTGGCAACTATTCATAAAACCACCTTTGAAGTTTCTCAAATGGACTGCCCATCAGAAGAGAACATGATTCGTTTGAAGCTGGGTGATTTTGAGGGAATTTTACAACTCGATTTTGATATTGCAGGGAGAACCTTAACAGTTATTCACTCATCGCCAAGACAAGAAATTCAGCAGGCTCTTGCATCCTTAAAGTTAGGAGATAAATTTATTGAAACAGAGGTGCTAGAATCCTTTGAGGCTTCAGAAGATCAGACACAAAGAAAGTTATTGATTACCGTACTCCTTATCAATCTAATCTTTTTCATTGTAGAAATGACTACTGGGTTAATTTCAGGTTCTATGGGTTTGGTGTCAGACAGTTTAGATATGTTGGCAGATGCTATGGTTTATGGCCTGAGTTTATTAGCTATTGGCAAATCCTTAATTCAGAAAAAACGAGTAGCTAAACTAGCAGGGTATTTTCAAATTATACTAGCGCTTGGTGGAATAATAGAGGTGGTAAGGAGGTTTATTTATGAAGAGGGCATGCCTCATTTTTCAACCATGATTATTATATCAACCTTAGCATTAATTGCCAATGGTATCTGTTTGTATCTCCTTCAAAAATCTAAGAGTACTGAAGCGCACATGAGGGCAAGTATGATATTTACGTCTAACGATATAATTATAAATCTTGGAGTTATTGTTGCGGGAACTTTGGTTTACTATTTAAAGTCTGGTATTCCAGATTTGGTGGTTGGTACAGTTGTGTTTATAGTTGTATTGAGGGGGGCACAGCGTATATTGAAATTAGGAGCATAACGCAAAGTGTTTTAAGCGGATAAAGGTTCTGCAAAGCCTATTTGTATAGCCCTCCAAAGTCTGCAAAAACTGCAAGCTTAAAGTGTACAAAGAATGCAAAGCATTGCGCTAAAGCCTGCACACTAAAAGTGTGCAAAGTCTACAAGGTGTTATGCAAAGAATGCAAAGCCTAAACAGCAGTGTTTACAGGGTGTGCAGACTTTGTAATAGAAAGACTGCAAAGTATGAATGCAAACGTTTGCGAATTGTGCGGAGTATCTTTTGTAAAACCTAATCCACCCCCTCTATCTCCTCAGCACTCAAACCAGTGATCAAGGAAATATATTCAATATCCGAACCGCCTTCTTTCATCTTGCGGGCGGTGTCTAATTGATGCTTTTTCTTTAACTCCTTGGTTAATTCTCTACGAATTTCATTTACTTGACGCTGATCGTCCACCACATACTTATTGCTATATTGTAGCCTACCCCAATGTTTAGTGCCTGCCAACGCTATGTAGTCTTCTTCCGAAATAATGAAATGATCCATTACATCTAGCTCAATAATCTTCCCAACTTGAATTAAACGGTCTGTAACGTCCAAATCTTCTTTAGAAGGTTCTAGTTTACCGCTAGGATGGTTATGAACCAGAATTACCTTAGCTGCACCTTTTATTAAAGCCAGTCTAAATACATCCCTTGGTTTTAACGCTACTTCACTTAAAGAACCCAAGGCAGATAACTCAATATTCAGAATCTTGTTGGCATTGTTTAAACTTACCGTCCAGAAATGTTCTTTTTGACGACCTAGATAATTCTCACGCATTAAGATTTTCTGCATGATTTCATACAGTTGATCCGAATTAGCAATGCGGATTTTTTGGTCATCTGTTAGGCGAACGTTCATAATTACGCCTGTAAAGATAAGAACTTAAGGCAAGCTTCATGTTGCTTGTACAACTATGTATTAACGGCAAAGTGTTTGTATATAGTGAATTACTAGCAAGAAGTGTTTTAGGAATTGTATAGTTTAGGCATACTTAGTTTGTCATTCCTTAAACAATGGCGTATTTTTACATCACACATTTTGTATAAAGTAAGTACAACATATCGAGTTTTCGCCTTCATGATGGCTTTTTGGATGAGCTTCATGTCTTTTGGTGTGGTTGTAGATATGCACTTCTGTGGAGATGAATTGAAGTCGACTAATTTCTTTGGAGAAGCCGAGAAATGCGATATGCACAAGGGAGACAAATCAACATGTACAAAGCATACAAAGTCTGAAAAGCGTGCCTGTTGTCATAAATCAAAGCCTGCAAAAAAACGAACTTGCTGCCATAAGTCAAAAACAAGTGACTCTGCTGAAATGGCTTGCCACAAACCAGAGGTAAAGGAGAATTCTGGAGAAGCTTCTTTTAACGGAAAAGGTTGTTGCCACAACGAACAGTTTAAGTTTGAGTTGGATGAAGACTTTGTAAAGGATGATGCCTTTTTTCTCCAAATTACGGACTATACAGCTTTTGCAGAATGTTTGCCAGTTTTATTGACCTACTGCGTATTTAACGAAGAAACTTCTGAGGACATTCCAGAAGTAATACCACCACCGCCTTTGCCAGAAATAGATCTTTTGGCAACTGTGCAATGCTACCGCATATGATAATTGATTGACTTCCGTGATAACACGATAGTTGAATCAATTAATAATCAATGAAATATTTTTTAGTACGTCTGAGCATTTTAATGTTCATGACATTGTTTAACATACTAGCGCAAGCCCAAGGTCCTCCCGTTACAATAGATAAACCTATTATGTTGGGTGCAAAGAGTCTCACGCTTCAGTCACTTTCTGAATACAGAGAGGTTGGAGAGCGTGCCTACTTTGTGACACCTTTTAAAGCGTTTTACTTGCCCACTTCAGACATGTCTGTTGGGGTACGAATTCCTTTTATAATGGGTAAAAGTAAAACGGAGACTTTGGTAAAGCCGTTTTCTGGTTTGGGCGACATCCAATTGAGCTACAAGTATCAGTTTCTGAGGAAAGATCAAATGGGTAAAACCTTCCGAGTTTCGGCTAAGTTGATGCAAAATATTGCCATCGGAGAAACCATTTCTAACTCCGATATTAACTTTGGTCAACACCAAACCTACCTTGGATTGGTGAGTGGTTATGAAACCTTAAAACATGGTATCTCAAGTGAATTAGGATACCGTTTGGTTCATAGATCAAATAGGCACATGTTGCACGCCAACTTAGGATTTGGATTGCCATTGCTGAAACCAGTGTACCCCTCTAAGCAACTTAACATTATGTTTGAATATAGTTCGGTATACATGCCGCAACAGGATGCCTTTGCATTAAATTATGTTCAGGGTGTTCAATTTGTGAAAGGGGCTTTCATTATTGAAGGTGGTGCCAGATTACCTCTTGTGAGGTCGGCATTAGATATAGACCAAATGAATTTTGGCTTGCTTTTAGGCATGCGCTACGTAATTTAAAAAGAAGACGAATGAAAACAATTATAATAACAATGATACTGGGTGTCTTTATGACCACAGCATCATTTAGTCAAACGAAATCCGACACAGATAATTTTGAAGTACGTGTGGATGGAATGGGATGTGCATTTTGCGCCAAGGGCTTAGAAATGCGTTTCCAGGAACTAAAGCAGATTAAGGACATAAAGATTGACCTTGAATCTGGCATATTAACATTCTCTTACCCTGCAACAGCATTGCTCACCAGTGATGATGTTGTTAAACAGGTACACAGTGCTGGGTACACGCCAGTAAGTGTTAATGTAGAGAGATTTAATGGCAAAGTAGAGCTGGTAACAGATATACCAGAATTAGAATAATAAATGAATAAATGCCTACCTTCAGTAATGGAGGTAGGCTTAATTAACCTTATAAAAACAGAACACATGAAATCAATTTTTACCCTTTTATGTTTAGTGGCTATCGGTTTAACAGGTAGTGCCCAAACATCATTTAGCTGGTCGCCTAACGACAGTATAGTAACCAACCTTAGTCCCAACACATACACGGAACTAAAAATTAAGCAAATCAAGCAACAGCCTGGATCATTGGATTTGGCAATTGAAGTTGTATACAATGACATTCCTGCAACTTGGGATGGCATGGTATGCGTTTTCGGCTCATGTTTAGGAACCATTCCAGCCGTTGGAGGAACTGCCGATCAATCAACAATTTCTACGGCTAATGACACAGGATATGTACGCCTTACTGTAAACCCTTTTAACGGAACAGAAACGGCTACTTTAAGAATTAGAGTGTACGACAAGAACAACCCATCTGATGGTGATACAGCTACTTGGGTAGTTCAAGGACAAGGTTTGGGAATTCACGACTATGAAGCCACCAATACTTTGACTATGTACCCAAATCCAGCCATCAATACCTTAAACATAGAGTCGGACGCCAGCATTGATAAAGTTCAATTGGTATCAATTAATGGTCAGGTTGTGTTTACTAAAGACTTAAACAATATTATGATGACTACACTGGACATATCGGATGTGAAGAACGGTGTATATATGATCAATACTTTTTCTGAAGGAAGATTAGTTGGTGTAGACAAACTAATGATCAATGGTAAGTAGCGGACTTAAATACTTATTTATTGGGCTGTTGTTTTTTTCTTTATCCGCTCAGTCTGCTGTGGTGGATAAAGAATTGTACATCATTTCAGACTCTTTAGAAACGGTGCATGGGAGCAAAATGCCCTACATCACGTTTAATGATTCTGATGTGTTTAGAGAATACAATCCTGTTATTGAATTGCAACAGGGGGATTCTTTGAGGTTATGGGTGTACAATCAGGATAGCATCACGCATGAGTTTCAAATAAAGAACATCATGACTTCTGCGGTTTCCATTCCGTCTATGGATTCTGTGTATGTGCCTTTGTTGTTTAGCAATGTTGGAAACTTCATCTATCATGATCCACTGCAATTTCCTAAGAACACTTTTTTGGGCTTAGGAGGAATGATTGTGGTAAAAGATCATACGCATGACAGTTTTTATTGGAACATCAAAGAGCATGATGAGCAATGGAGTAACACCCTTGTGAACAATGGCACAGTGAATTGGAGCAACTATCAGCCAGAGTATTTCACCATCAATGCCAACAGTAATCCAAACATTAACATGGATACAACTGCACGCATTGTAGGTAATGTAGGAGATACTTTGATGCTATACATTGCAAACACTGGACAAAGCATCCATTCTATGCACTTTCATGGTTACCATGGAACAATCATGTATTCAAGTAAAAACAGTGCGCATCATGGTTGGGAGAAAGATACGTATGCAGTCTATCCAACGGAAACAGTCATTATAAGAATAGTGCCTGATAAGGAGGGAGAATACCCTGTTCACGATCATAATTTGGTAGCTGTTACTGGGAACAATTTGTACCCCAATGGCATGTTCACCACAATACTAATTGCGCCATGAGATTACTAACTAAAATAACGGTGGTTGTCTCATTAATGGTGTCATTGAATACGAATGGACAAGTAGTTGTGAAACAGTTGTTTTCAAAAATGGATGTTTTTCCACAGCACCAATTATGGGATGGAAATACAACCATGTTGATGGGCTTCACCGAACTGCTGGGCGCACCAATTGGTCTGCCTTCACCAACTTTGGTATTCAATGAAGGGGATTCGGTAGAATTGAAATTGAGGAACTTTTCTCAACCAGCTCCACATACTATCCATCTTCATGGTTTAGACGTTGATCAGCAAAACGATGGTGTACCACATTTGTCATTTTATGTAGACCACGATAGTACAAAGTCGTACTATTTTGTTGCTCCGCATGCAGGAACCTACTTATATCATTGTCATGTTTTCTCAACACTACATGTTCAGGCGGGGATGTATGGTTTAATCATTGTTAAACCACCATCTGGTAGCGACAGCACTTGGTCTGGAGGCTATGCCTACGACAATGAATATGCTTGGTTAACATCCGAAATAGATACTGTATGGCATCATGATACTATTATCAATGAAACCTATGATTCCACTATGATGCAACATCAGATATTGGACTATAATCCCCAATATTTTTTGGTGAATGGTAAGTCCGAACAACAGTTGAATGATCCTGATGTTATGATCAATGCAGCAGCTAATGAGGTCGTATACCTTCGTTTGGCAAATATTGGTTACATGGGTAATAGAGTGATATTGCCATCTGGGTTAAATGCTAAAATCATTGCTTCAGATGGCAGACCTCTTCCAACAGAAATTGTATCTGATACTATTGAGTTGATGCCAGGTGAACGTTATGGTGTTTTGCTCAATCCAACAAGCGAATTCACATCAACTGCTCAAATTGAGTATTTCGATTTGAATACTCAAGTTGTCTGGAACACCCAAGATGTGCCAGTGGAGGTCAGTGGATTTATGAACATTCAAACGATTGAGAATGGCGATAACATCATTGTTTATCCAAACCCTTCTGATGATCAGTTTTATGTAGATGCCTCACAACTAGAGAGTACGATTGGTAGCATTGACATTGTGAATGCTTCTGGTCAATTAATAGAAACTTTAAACAAGCCGTTGACATCATTAATTAAGATAGATTCTGAAAAATGGAGCAATGGCATTTACTTTTTAAGAATAAAAACAAATCAAACAATAATCACTAAAAGAATAATTAAACACTAATACCATGAAACGGATTTTACTTTCAGTTTTTACAATTACCAGTATGCTTGCGAGCGCACAGGTAAACACAGAATTAAGAATTAACCATAGAATGGGAGCGCAAACCTTTAGTGCCAATGCAGAAGGACAAAACAATATGGGGCATGATTTTAAGGTGGATAGGCTAGAGTACTACCTCACCAGAGTTACCGTTGTGCATGATGGAGGACAAACTACCTCTATTAGTGATGATACTTTGGCTCTTGTTAATGCATTGGATGGTTTTGTTACAACGGTTGAACTAGGGAGTTTAAATATCACTACTGTGGAAGACGTTAAATTCCATATCGGCGTTTACGCTCCAACCAACACAAGTGATCCATCTGTATGGCCAGCGTCACATCCATTAGCACTTCAATCGCCATCTATGCACTGGGGATGGTCTTCAGGCTACAGATTTGTGGCGTTTGAAGGTAATGAAGGGGCTACATTCAATCAGAACTTTGAAATGCACGGACTAGGTGATAACAATTACTTTGAAACAACTGTGACTGGTGTTACAGGCGTGATGGACAATGGGACACTTGTAATTGGCGTTGATGCAGATTATGAAAAAGCCGTAGAAAACATCAATTTGTCTTCCGGACCAATTTCTCATGGTTTCACAGGAGAAGCTAAAACATGTCTGGAAAATTTCAGAGATTATGTGTTTTCACCAAGTAGCCAATCTGTTGGTGTAGAAGAAGAGGAAGCGTTAGTTTGGACAGTATATCCAAATCCATCTAACGAGGAAACGGTTAAAATCAACTTGGCTCAAAATATCGACAACTATACAGTTGAAGTAAAGAATGCTCTTGGACAATTGATTTCTACAACCAATGCTTCAGGAAATGCGGTTGAGATCAATGTGTCTGATGCAGGAATCTATTTTGTAAGCGTTGTAAAAGATGGAAAAACCTTGGCAACTCAGAAGCTTGTAAGAGAATAAGTAACCTAAACAAACAAATGATGAACCAGCTAAGTATCTTTGACCTATGAAGACTACTTGGCTGGTTTTTCTTTTGGGTGGAATTTTGATTTTTGTTTGGTCGTGTTCTGGATTAAAGAAACATGATACCATTGTTATTCAACAGAACGACTATACCCTTGTTTTACCCGCAGGATTCGACACATTTCCTGTTCCAGAAGATAACCAATTCTCTTTGGCAAGAATTGAGCTAGGCAAACGCTTATTTTTCGACACTTCATTGTCCCTGGATTATTCCATAAGCTGTGCTACTTGCCACCAACCTGATCAATATTTTACAGATGGACACCCTAAAAGTGTTGGCATCAATAATCAGATTGTAGACAGAAACTCACCAAGCCTTTTTAATGTTGCCTACCAAACAAGTATGCTTAGGGAAGGCGGTGTGCCAACCATTGAAATGCAAGTGCTTGTGCCTGTTCAGGAACACAAAGAGTTTAATTTTAACATGGTTAAACTGGCAGAAAGACTTAGAGAGGATAGTTCCTATAATAATGCCGCGAAACGCACGTATGGACGAGAAATAGATCCATACGTCATTACAAGAGCTATTGCCAACTACGAAAGAACACTTGTGAGTGGTAACAGCGCTTTTGATCAGTACTACTATCAAGGCAAGAAAAATGCCCTTTCCAAAGATGAGAAGACAGGCTATGAGCTTTTTAAAAGCGAGCGATTAAATTGTGTAAAATGTCATTCTGGATTTAATTTCACGAATTATAGCATTACAAATAATGGTTTGTATGATGTGTATTCCGACCCAGGGAAGGGAAGGTTAACAACTCTGGCTAGTGACAGCGGAACGTTCAAAGTGCCAAGTTTAAGAAATGTGGCTATGACAGCCCCGTACATGCACGATGGTTCTTTGAGTACCATAGATCAAGTTATTGAGCATTATGCCAGTGGTGGAAAGAATCACCCCAATAAGTCCGAATTGATCAAAGAATTTACATTGAGTCCAACAGAAAAAAAGCAACTTAAAGCATTTTTAGAATCTCTCACGGATTATTCTGTGGTGGCTAATTAGACTGAACATTTGAAAGAATTAAATGTCATATAAAGAAAGAACTTGAAGAGCATTGTTACCATAAGTCTGTTTTTTTATGCCCTGCTTTCATTTGGCGGTGTGCAGTTCGATACTTTGTACATCAATGCAGGCTTTGTACACTTTCAAAGTGATAGTGTCTACAGTTATGTATTCAATGATCAAAACACGTTCAAACAAGGAGATACATACTTGACAATGAATGAACTGGACACTTTGAATCTTTTCATTGTGAATCAGAATAATGTTCAACATGATTTGCAAATCAATGGTACAGGAATTTCAGCTATTATAAGCCCTCTAGGTTCAACATCCATGCAAATATTTGGTTTAGGACAAGGTGTATACCAACTCCGTGATGAGAATAATACAAACCAATATCTTGGATTGAGCCTTATGCTGCGCGTGGGCTTTGCGGACCATCCAACTTTCTACTGGAATTTGCGTGAGCATCACTCAGATTGGAACGACAGTCTTCAATTAGGATTTCAGCCAACCAGTGGCTTTTTGCCAGATTATTTCTCGGTTAACCATTGGTCGTTTCCAGATTCTCAATCAGATTCTACTGCTTTAGCCATTGGAAACGTTGGAGACACTCTATATGCCTGTGTGCTTAATTCTGGGAAATGTGCTCATGCACTTCACACACATGGTTACCATGGCGAGATTTTATTTTCCAGTAAATACCCAAGTCATGTAGGTAGGAGCAAGGACGTATTTCCTGTTCTGCCCAATGAAACGCTTTTAATAAGGTTTGTGCCACATCAACCTGGCATTTACCCTGTACATGACCATAATCTGACTGCTGTGACTTCTGCTGGAAACTATCCAGGTGGTATGATCACAAGATTTAATATTCAGCCATGAGAGTAGCATTGACCATATTGTTCATTCTTCTGTTATCTGCACAACCAATGGCGCAAGACCATATTGTGGATTTTGAAAGCCGTATGGATGGTTCTCATGTTTTGGAAGGCGGTCATGTCACGGATATTTGGGGCTATACCTATTGGGACGATGAAACCATTCAAACCATGACTTTACCATCTCCGTTGTTAAGGTTTTTTGAAGGGGATTCTGTTCACTTGAATCTTCATAATCCATCAATAGAAGGGCATACCATTCATTTACATGGCTTAGACGTTGATCAAGCCAATGATGGTGTTCCTGCTACTTCTCAGTTCGTTTTGACAGGAGATACCTTGTTACACCGCTTTAATACGACTCATGCGGGCAATTATATCTACCATTGTCATGTAACGTCTACCTTACACGTAGCGATGGGCATGTATGGTATGATCATAGTAAAACCTGCTAATGATAGCATGACCGTTTGGACAAACGGACCACGTTTCACAAAAGAATACGCCTATTTGGCTTCAGATATGGATCAATCTTGGAATGATGATTATACGACAGCGGGAGGCTTAAACACATTCGCTCCTGATAGATTCCTCTTAAATGGTAAATCGGGTATTCAAGTCTATCAAGACACCAATATGACCATTGAAATGACTCAAAATGATACTGTTCTTTTAAGGTTGGCTAATATTGGTTTTACCATTAATAAATTCAGTTTCCCTCCTTCTATGAATGTAAGAATTGTGGCTTCTGACGGCAGACCCCTTCCTCAAGAAGAAATTTCCGATACTTTAAGACTATATCCAGGAGAACGATACAGTGTATTATTGACTGCTCCTGACAACTTTGAAGGTTATGTTGTGGTAGACTATCTCTCAATGCACGAAGATTTGCATTTGGGACAAAACAGTATTCCGATAAATACGTCAGCCGTTTTAAACGATCCTACAAATGAAATCGAAGATCAGGTTTTGGCTTACCCAGTTCCAGTAATAGGAGAAGAATTGTACATTAAAACACCTCATTTTGATCAAAACGCAGTGATTTTGCTGGTTGATTTAAATGGAAAAGTGATCAAACGTCAAAATTGTACTGGACAGCATAGTACGATTAATGTAGCGGATGTTTCAAGTGGAACATACTTGATAAACTGCATCACTTCCCAAGGAGTGTATTCTAGAAAGGTTGTTATCCTCTAAAGTAATTTTAAACTTAAAATTCACCGCATCTGTATCAAAGGAGCAAAAAACTTTCATTGAGTTTCATTGAAGTGATTAAAGAGCAAAACGGGTTTAATCCAATGTAAAACGATGAAATTGAAAGAACTTCAATGTTCTTTAGCTCTCCAATTTGTGCCTGTTTGAGAATAAAAAGCTCAATCGGATCTCAATAATTGGGTTTTAAGTATTCTTTGATTTCTGAGACAATATTGATGGCTAAATATTTCCCTCATTTTTTGCGTCTTTCTGAAACGTCTTGCGTCTACAAATGTATGGGAAGATATTTAAGCAGAGTTTGTGCAGTCATTTGCATTTGTGGTATTCTACCTCAAGTCAGCTTTGGGCAGTCAGATGCCCATCTGGATTCTCTTATTAGTTGGGCTAAATCTAACAACCCATATATGGCTGCAAGTCAATTAGCCATAGATCAGGCTTCTGCCCAAAGCATATTCGATTTGGAAGATCCGCAACTTCTAATTCAATCTCCTTCTACCGAGTTCTATACTATTGGTGTTTATCAATCGTTTGAATCTCCGTTTACCTATTTTCGGAAAAGAGATGCACGCACGGCAGAAATAGAGTTGCGGGGCAAACAAAAAATACTCACAGAAAAAGGAATCGAACTTCAGGTTCAAGAGCTGTACAATACAGTTGCGTATTTTTCATCTGAAGTACAGATATATCAATCTTTCGATACCCTCATTAATAACTTTGTTGAAACTGCCACACGAAAACGGCAAGCGGGCTTAGTAGATTCGCTTCAACTGTTAATAGCCCATAATTCCAAACTAGAATTTATCAATAAATTAACCGTGGCCAAAGAACAATTAGCCAATGCGGTTAAAGGTTTGGCTTTGTTCTGCGGTGTAAATACTTCCAAAATTCAAAAACCTACGGACTATAGTGCAGAAATGCTAACCTTGGGTATAGAACTTGGCGATTCATCTACAAACACCATTATTGACGTTGCAAAGGCACAAATAGTTAAGGCTGAAATTGATTACAAGCTCAAACGTAGCCAAATATTCGAAGGGTTTTCAATTGGTTACATGAACCAAGGTGCGAGAAATTCTCCCATTGGCAACAGATTTGAGCTTGGTATATCTGTGCCTCTGTGGTTCTGGAAGCATAAAAAACAGATGAAGATTGCCCGCCTTGAGATTGAACGTACGGAAAACAATATGGCAGGTGCTAAACTGGATGTTCAGATTAAAATTAATGAACTCTTTGGTGAAGCACTCCGCATGAAAACGCAAATCATGTACTATGAGCAAACCATGCTTCTCCAATTACAACAAACGCAACAAATGGCACAACGCTTATTTGAAGCAGGAGAATCAGAGTTCTCAACCATTTTACTGGCCCAGAAAAATTTATTTGATGGCCAATTGCGCTATAATAAGATGATACATGAATACACCAATATCATGTTCAGAATTTCATATTACACTGGATAAATGAAGGTACTTTTAACCATATTGTTTGCATCAACAATGCTCTTGTGTTCGGCACAACACGATCATGACCATGCTGGACACGACCATGCTGGACATAGCCATGGCGAACCCGTTAACACCTCAAAGGCAACATACTTTAGTATTTCAGAATCTACAAAGTCAGCCGAATATGTTTTGCACTATGAGCCATTTCAAGCAAATCAAAGAACAAAACTGAAATTGTATGTCTCTGATTGGGAAACAAATATACCAGTAGATAGTGTCAAAATGATTATTAGATGCGAGGAACTGGACAAGCGTTTCTCTTTCTCAAAAATTGGTTCTGGTATATACGAGATTACCGCGAGTTTCCCAGACAATAAGGCGTATGAGTTGTCTATCGATTTAAAGGCGCCTTTCGAAGATCAGGTCCATATATTCGGTATTGAACCTGGTAAGTCTCTTGAAGAAGAGGTTACAGAAGAAGAAGGGGAGCTCTTGTTTACATGGGTAACATGGCTGTTCTTAGGTCTTGGATTTCTTTTGGGGGTAGTACTCACAATAATAATAAGACAAAAAGCTAAGTAGACTATGAAAAATAAGCAGCTAAATAGATTGGCCCTGGTGATAGGAGGAGTTTTGCTCAGTATCTTATTTATTCGGGCAGTATCTCCGTCAACTAATGATCAGGATCAACACGACCATTCAGGGCATGATCACTCAGGACACGATCATTCAGGGCATGATCATTCAGGACACGATCATTCAGGACACGATCATTCAGGGCATGATCACTCAGGGCACGACCATTCAGGACATGATCACTCAGGACACGATCATTCAGGACACGACCATTCAGGACACGATCATTCAGGACATGATCATTCAGGGCATGATCATTCAGGACACGATCATTCAGGGCATGATCACTCAGGGCATGATCACTCAGGGCATGATCATTCAGGACACGATCATTCAGGGCACGACCATTCAGATATTAAGCCTAATGAATGTGAAGTCCCTAAAGAATCTCAATTCTTACTGGGTGTGCTAACACGATTGACGAAATCCTCAAAAAAGACCCTAGTGAGTAAGCTAATGGGAACGGTTCGCTCGCACACAAACGGAAGTGTGAGTATTAATAGCCCTCAAAACGCTACTGTGCGAAAGATTCACGTAAATATTGGTGAACGGGTAAAAAAAGGGCAAGTACTTGTTTCCATGACCCAGAATATTGGCTCTATGGACAAACTCCAAATTAAAGCTGAGTTAAAAAACATGGAAGGTGAATTGGCCAAGTTTGAAGCTGAAAAGGTGAGACTTGAAGGTGTTCAAGACTTGGTGGCGAAAAAGAGACTAGAAGAAGTTGAACTTGAAATTGCCAAATTATCAAATCTCATATCTGCTTACCGCTCTGCGCTTTCTGGAGGCACTAGCTCGTTTACCATAACTGCTCCTATAGACGGGGTGGTAGAGGATTTTGAATTATCTAACGGACAACAGGTGAGCGAGTCAGATTTATTATTGTCCATTCATAATTCACAGCTTGTAAAAGTTGAAGCGATCGTTTATCCAAGAGAAATGAACGCCTTATCCGATTCTGTTGCGTATGCGATTCGAGACTTGGCAACTGGAAATCTAATAGAGCAAGGTATTACTAACGCTGTTATAAACCCTACAATTGATGAGCAGAGTCAGACGGGAACCTTAATTCTGTCGATAACAAATGGCGACCAAATGCTCAGACCTGGTCAGCAAGTTTCAGTTGAAGTAACAAAGGAATTGGCCGAAGATGTGATCTCCGTGCCTACGGAAGCGATAATAGAGCATCAAGGAATCCCAGTAGTTTTTGTACATACTCAACCAGAAAGGTTCGAATTTATCCCTGTCAATCCAGGAGTAAGAGGTACTAAATACACACAAATTATTGATGGATTAGAGCCAGGTCTTAGAGTTGTAACCAAAAGTGCGCACCGAGTGCATGCCATATACATGAGTAAATAGAGCGTATGTTAAACAAACTGGTAGGATTTTCTTTACAAAATAGGTTGATGGTACTCACCATCGCTATTATTCTGGTTGGTGCTGGTATAAACATTACTGTAAATATGCCAGTGGATGTGTTGCCAGATCTTACCAGACCGAGGGTCACCATATTTTTAGAGTCAGAAGGCATGGCTGCGGAAGAAGTTGAGCAGTACGTTGTATTTCCTGTTGAATCAGCCGTGAATGGTGCGCCAAATGTCATCACCACTCGGTCTAATTCTACGGCAGGTTATGGAATCGTATTCGTAGAGTTTGACTATGGGACAGAGATTTATGAAGCCCGTCAAATTGTTTCAGAGAAACTTCAAACTGTAGAAACGCTTCCCTCAGGTATAACACCTAAACTAGGACCTGTGGTTTCGGTTACTGGTCAAATTATGACCATCGGACTTCAGTCAGATAAAATATCTATTGATTCGTTAAGGCTGTTGGCAGACTATACGATAAGCCGCAGGCTCAAAGCTGTGCCAGGTGTTTCAGAAGTACTCCCAACTGGCGGAGGGGTCATGCAGATCCACGTTAATCTGTCGATGGAGAAAATGAAAGGGCTCGACATTTCTGCTTCACAGATAGAATCTGCTCTAGCGTCCTCCAATAAAAATACAACAGGGGGCTATATCCATAGGTCTGGAAAAACGGTGCTCATCCGAAATTTAGGACGTATTCGTAACAAAGATGAACTTGAAGACTTGGTGGTTGCCTACCGCAATAACCGTCCTGTGCTGCTTTCTCAAGTGACTGAATCTATAGAGTTCAATACAAAACAAAAGATTGGTGATGCGAGCATGAATGGCAAGCCCGCTATTCTCATGGTTATTGAAAAACAGCCAGGAAGCGGCACACTAAAAGTCACTAAAGATGTTGAGGATGCTTTGAAGGAATTGCAGGCATCACTTCCAGAAGGCACGGTTATCAATTCGGAGATATTTCGCCAAGCAGATTTTATCGAAAACGCTGTAGGTAACGTTCAGGAAGCCCTTGAATTAGGAGCAATTTTCGTGGTGATTGTTCTATTCTTTTTTCTCATGAATTTGAGGGCCACGTTCATTACTCTACTCTCCATTCCCATTTCTCTTCTGGTCTCGGCAATCGTGTTCGAGTTAATTGGCATTACCGTGAATACAATGACACTAGGTGGGCTAGCCATTGCTATTGGGGAGTTGGTGGATGATTCTATCGTAGATGTAGAGAACATTCATAGAAGATTAAGACTTAACCCCAAAGGTAACCGACTAAGAACCACGTATAAAGCTTCCTTGGAAGTTCGGAATACCATCATCTACTCAACCATCATAGTCATACTCATTTTCTCTCCACTCTTTGCGCTTGAGGGTATGGAGGGTAAAATATTCACACCACTTGGTATCGCGTATATCGTGAGCATAATTGTCTCTACCATCGTGTCGATGACCGTTACCCCAGTGCTTGGATCATTGCTGCTAAAACCGCCAAAAAACAAAGAGATCAAGGATACTTGGATTGTTCGCGTACTCAAGAATTTAGATGCTAAGGTTCTTAATCATACCTTAAAACATACTTGGGTAGTTCTTATAGCGGCATTAATCATACTCATTAGTTCCCTAACCATTTTACCCTATACTGGCAGTCAATTTCTTCCTGGGTTTAATGAAGGGTCTTTAACGGTTGGTGTGAGCTTGCCAACGGGTTCTTCTATTGAAGAAAGCAACGAGATAGGTGTTCTTGTTGAAAAAGAGCTGCTTGAAATTCCTGAAGTCAGATTTACTGGAAGACGTATTGGAAGAGCTGAACTTGATGAACACATAGACCCACCTAACATGGCAGATGTTGAAGTTTCGTTGCGAGAAAGTGATCGCACCCGAACTGAAATCATTGCTGAAATACGCGAAAGATTGGCAAAATTCAAGGGTATTAACATTAATGTAGGGCAACCATTGTCGCATAAAATCGAACACCTTGAGTCAGGCGTAAGTGCCATGATAGCCATTAAAATCTATGGCCCAGATTTGATGAAACTTCAGCAGTATGCCTACGAGATCAAGCAGATTCTTGACAAAACCACAGGAGTTGTTGATGTTAACGTGCAACAACAGCAGTTCACAAAACAGTTAACCATTAAACCACGAGAAGAAGACCTCAAACGATTTGGTTTAACTCGTGGACAACTTGTAGACGATCTGGAGCATGTATTACAAGGCACTACCCTCACACATTTAAGAGTCGAGGAAAAGCGCATTGCAGTGGTCATGCGACTGTCTAAAGATGAGCGCGAAAAGGAAGAATCAATCAATGGAATCATGATAGAAACGCCAAGCGCTGGTTTGGTTCCTTTAAAAGAAATAGCCACGGTTGAATTTGTAAAAGGACCAAGTGCAATTTCACATCAAAATACCCAAAGAAATATTACGGTGTCTTGCAACGTGGC
This sequence comes from Parvicellaceae bacterium, assembly GCA_965230535.1. Classification (GTDB taxonomy): domain Bacteria; phylum Bacteroidota; class Bacteroidia; order Flavobacteriales_D; family JAUILH01; genus JAUILH01. The sequence goes on from OZ246009.1 coordinate 834,200, forward strand.
AGATAGAGATATTGGAAGTGTAGTAGAAGAAATAGAAAGTCAAATAAAAGATGAGGTGGAATTTGACAATGGTTACTTTGTTGTTTTTGAAGGGCAATATGCCAACCGAGATTCGGCGGCACAAAACATGCTGCTTTTAGGGCTTTTAGCCTTCCTGCTGACAGTAGTTCTTCTTTACGGAAAGTACAAATCGTGGCTATTGGTAATTCAGGTGCTTATGAGCATACCGTTTGCGATAATTGGAGGAATTGTAGCCATCATGATGGCAGACGGAATAATGTCTCTTTCTTCCATGATCGGGTTCATAGCACTTGCTGGAATAGCTTCACGAAACGGTCTATTGCTTATTGGACGTTACATTACCATGATAGAGGACGAAGGGCAAGAACTTAACGATGACCTTATTGTAAGAGGTTCACAAGAAAGACTCGTTCCTGTGTTAATGACAGCTCTTACGGCAATTTTAGCCCTTATACCATTGTTATTTGACCCTCTAGCACCAGGAAAAGAACTACTCTATCCCTTAGCAGTTGTAATGGTTGGTGGATTGGTGTCATCAACTTTTTTAGAAATCATTATTACACCAGTGGTATTTAAGATGATCGGAAAGAAAGCGATGAAAAGTTACCTATCGAGCAAACAAGAGCGCATTGATCTTTCGGATAACACAAATGAAATCGAGTAAACAAAATCCAGTATGAGTAGCGTTAAGACAGAGGAAGGTCATGAATGTATGGCATGTGGTGGTCACAGTCGTGCAGCCAGTGTACAATTGTCGGATGAAGAAGGCAGACAGCCCAGGTTATTAGATTGGTTACAGCCTTATATTCCTTCTATCATTTCAGCTATTGTTCTGTTAACGGCATTAGTTTTAGAGCATCTGGTACAGTTAAAATGGTTTAATGAAGAGACAAGACTTCTGATATATATTTTGGCTTATGTGCCTGTTGCTATACCTATATTCAGATATGCTTGGAAAGCAATCAAGCAGCGAGATGTTTTTTCTGAGTTTACATTGATGATCATCGCCACGCTTGGAGCCTTCTATATTGGAGAGTATCCAGAAGGTGTGGCTGTTATGTTGTTTTATACTGTAGGCGAATTGTTTCAGGGAGCTGCTGTTCGCAAGGCTAGAGGTAATATTAGATCATTATTGGATCTAAGAGCCGATTCTGCCAATGTGATTATTGATGGAGAGCAATTACAAATAGATCCTGTAAATGTTGAAGTTGGTCAGATTATTAGAGTAAAAACGGGAGAGAAAGTACCCTTGGATGGCATCCTAAACTCTGATTTTGGTATTTTCAATGCTTCTGCACTCACAGGTGAAAGTATTCCACAGGAAATAGATAAAGGAAAGCCCGTTTTGGCAGGAATGATAAATACAGGCACGGTGGTGGATATTAGAACCACCCAAACATTTTCAAATAGTGCGATAAGCCGAATTTTGAATCTGGTCGAGAATGCTGCTGCACATAAAGCTCCTACCGAACTTTTCATTAGAAAATTCTCACGAGTTTATACGCCAATTGTCGTCTTTTTGGCAATCGGGTTGACCTTTCTGCCCTTTCTATTTGTGGAAGAATATGTATTTAATGATTGGTTTTACAGAGCTCTCGTGTTTCTTGTCATATCCTGTCCATGTGCTTTGGTCATCTCAATTCCCTTAGGATATTTTGGAGGCATAGGCGCTGCTTCACGGAATGGTATTTTGGTTAAGGGGTCGAATTACCTGGATGTCCTTACTAAAGTAAATACCGTTGTCATGGACAAAACAGGAACCCTTACAAAAGGTGTTTTCAATGTAAAAGAAGTTAACTCTGAAGTCCTGCCGACTGAGCAATTATTATCCCTTGTCGCTGCGGTTGAAGAAAATTCAACACACCCCATTGGACAAGCGATTCGGGTTTCAGCAAAGGGCATACAGAGCAGACCCAAGGTTCAGAATGTCAATGAAATTCCTGGTCATGGAATTGAGGCAAGCGTTGATGGCGTTTCGGTGTTGGTCGGTAATAAGAGGTTGCTTGAACGGTTTAACATTATGGTGCCCACAAGTATTACGGCAATTGAGGATAGTCACGTCCTTGTGGCCCGTGAAGGGAAGTATACCGGGTATATTACTGTGGCTGATCAGATCAAGGAGGACAGTTCAGTTTGCATAAATAGTCTCTTGAAGAGAGATATAACTCCAGTCATGTTGTCAGGGGATAATGAGTTGATTGTTAAAGAAGTTGCTTCCGAACTTGGCATCTCAAAGGCTTACGGAGGACTTCTTCCCGAACACAAGGTCGAAAAGGTGAATGAGATCCTTACTCAACCTGAGAAGGTTGTTGCTTTTGTTGGAGACGGCATCAATGATGCTCCAGTTCTGGCATTTAGTGATGTTGGAATCGCAATGGGCGGTATGGGCAGTGATGTTGCAATAGAGACCGCTGATGTTGTCATACAGTCTGATCGTCCATCCAAAATTCCAGTGGCGATCGAAATAGCCCAAAAAACAAAGTCAGTTGTAGTTCAAAACATTGCTCTGGCTTTCGGTGTTAAGTTAATCGTATTGTTACTCGGAGCAGGAGGTATTGCCTCAATGTGGGAAGCTGTGTTCGCAGACGTTGGTGTTGCTCTACTAGCCATACTCAATGCCATCCGAATTCAGAAGATGAACTTCTGAGTGATCTATTCCAATGTGCTACAACTTCAAGGATTTGAATGGCACAACAGAAAAACATAATTTTTACTCCAATAATTTTCTGCAAGAAACCTACAGGTATTCAGGAGTGCTCCGTACTCTGGTTACATTTTGATAAAGCAAAAGCTTGTTTTCTCTCTTTATTTATATTTCCCTTAAAGATTCATCTGTCAAAGACACAACCTAATATCTTCACCAATATTTAAGTTCGATATTTGTCCCGCCCCGGGTACAACAAAGGAAAAGCCCTGTATCAAAGTTGATACAGGGCTTTTTTAGTTCGGTTTTTACCTAAAACGGTTCGACACTCAGTTCATTGAGTGCTCTTCAATAAACTGCTTTGGAGATACTCCGACCTTCTTTTTAAACAATCGTGAAAAGTACTGTGGGTACTCAAATCCTAACTGATATGCAGTCTCCGAAATTGAAGCATTTGGAGCAAGAAGCAAATCTTTAGCTTCATTTATCAGGAACAATTGTATGTGTTCCGTTGTCGTCTTTCCAGTTTCCTTTTTAAGTGTATCGCTCAGGTAACGCTGAGTAACAGACATCCTATCTGCAATCTCCTCTATACTCGGAACTCCATTTTCTTGAAGTTGTCCTGATTGGTAGTATTCTTCTAACTGCTGATTAAACTGTTCTAATAGGTCAATAGACATTTCCTGTCTATTGATGAACTGCCTCTCATAAAAACGATTAGCATACTTTAATAGAGTAGAGAGATGAGATATGATGATGTCCTTACTAAAAGCATCTTGATTGTTGTGATATTCTATTACTATGTTCCCAACAATAGACTCCATCTGTTTTTCCTCACTTGGAGAAAGATGCAAAGCTTCATTTACAGAGTATGAAAAGAAACCATACTTCTTGATTTGTTGAGCTAATTCGGTGCCCTTAACAAAGTCCTCATGAAAGTTGATTGAAAACCCTTTCTGTTCAAATACCGCATTGCTATCCCATTGAAGAACTTGTCTTGGTGACATGAAGAACATTGCTCCATTGGTAAAATCATACTTTGTTCGTCCGTAGTTTAACTCACCACTAACCACTTTCTTAAGACTGATAGTGTAGCAATCGTTAGTAATGGGTAGTGAGCTTTCTCTGGGGCATGGTAGAAAATCATCTCCAGATGCAGATAGTACACTGAACATAGGATGTTCAGGTTTAGGTAATTCAAGGTATTCGAAATATGATGATAATGTATTAAAATGATTCATCCTTACATCAAATTTGTTTTTCAGCTAATGCCAATTGTTTATTGTATTCTATGGCTCTGTCATGTGCATTGCTATCAATTATCATGATAATTCCCATCATCGCAATGGTTGTTATACTAATTGCTCGCCATAATGGCGTGTCTATAAAAATAATCAATAATGCGGCAATAGCGATAATTACAGGAATGACTTTAAATACTGCAGTATTGTATTCTGCTATCAATTTCTCTGTTCTAGATAATTCGGCTTGCACAAACTGAACGGAATCCTTATTGTATTCTATCGAATAGTATTTGGGGCGAGAGTTATTTAAGAAGAATAAACCAAGACCTATTGCTAGAAGGAGCGCTCCAGCAACCAGTGTTGGATAGATATATGCTCTGGCAATTTCGGTTTTGCCAAATTGCCAAAATCCAATAGTAGCTGAAATAAATATAATTCCTGATGTAGTGAAGAACATAGAAGAGATAACTTCAGATTTTGACCAATCAATTGCTGTTTTTAGAATATCCATGTTTCTAATTTATATTGCCCATTTTACTCCAGTTTCCTTTTCTGACAAATCCCATAGTTTTTTCATCACTTCTTTATCTACGGCATGTGGCTTTAATTGGCACTCACCAACTGGCCCTGTCCAGTAGTTTCTTCCTGTTGGACCATAAAACGCTCTTTCCTTCAAACTATCCTCTGTTGCACACATTAGTTCTGGATAAGACCCTTTTTCGGCCGATTGAACCATTGGAGACAACTTCATGATTTGCCAAATAAATCGCATCATCAAACTTCCATTCGTTTTAATCAATGATGTTCTGGATGCTCCTGGATGACAAACGTAAGTCTTGACATTGCTCTTGCCCGCTTTGTTCAGTCTATCTTGCAGTTCGTAGGCCGTCATCATTTGAGCCAACTTACTCTGAGAATATACTTTATTTGGATGGTAATTTTTATCCCAGTTCATATCATCAAATTGAATGTTCTTAATCCCCATATCATACCCCATACTTGCTACAGTCACAATACGTCCATTTGATTCATCAATTCGTGAGTAAAGTAGAGCTTGAAGGAGAAAGTTACCATAATGATTAACGCCCAATTGACTTTCGAATCCATCAACTGTAAGGACTTGGTTTGGTGTTTGGGCAATTGCAGCGTTCAGCATTAGAGCATCAATCTTTGGAACAGTTTGAAGAACCTCTTCAGCTGCTTTTCTGACAGATGCCTGTTCGGCTAAGTCCATTTGGATGTTAGACACATCAATGTTGCCACCAAGCTCCTGTTTAAGCGTTGCAATTGTCTCTTCTGACTTTTTATTGTTTCGATTCAACATCACCACCTTAGCACCTTTTGAGAGTAATATTTTTGCTGCTTCAAATCCAGTCCCGCTTGTAGTTCCAGTTATGACAAATGTTTTGCCTTTCAAGTCTTTTATTCTGTCAGGAGTCCACCCTTTCTTTCCAAATTGATTCGTACTCATATCTTTTGTTTTTGCGATTAATAAGAACACTACAAAGGTCGTTACGAAGGAGCTCTCAGCTCTTATACGGATTTTCGAATGACGTATACTTTTTGGTAATCAGTTGTTATCAATCTGGTTCGACAATGCAATCATTGCGGGTACAACAAAATAGGGCAGTGGAACCAAATCTTCTACAAGTCCTATGAATGCTGAAAAAAGCGGTTCGACATTTTTTAGGTTTTCTTCTCAGTACATTTGCAGAGAATGAATCAAAATTTGCACATACCAAACTCTACTCTCAGTCAATTTGTAGATGTTATTTGGGTTGCAAAATCAGATTCAATAAATGTCCAATCCACGCAACATGCTCCATTGTTTACCGAATTGATTTTTAATTATGGGGATACATTCAATGTTGAAGGCGAAAATGTTGAGGAATCTACTTCTAAGTACCAAAAGCAGATTATTTCAGGACTAAAGACATCACCTTTTACAACAACAGCTCAGGGAGTTTATGGTAGTGTTGGTGTTATACTTAAGCCTTATTGTTATGGGATACTGTTAAATAAATTTGGAACCAATTCAATGAATGTTATTTCTGAAGTTCTTCATGAACATGTGTTCTTTCCGGAAAGACCAAACTTCATTGGTGCTGAAAAGTATTTATTGACTCTATTTAAAGGTTATGAATTTGATTCAGACTTAATAAAGTTTGAACAGCACATTTCCTCAGAAATCCTTCAGAAAGGAGCTCAGCACAAGTTTGGTCTGTCGTTGTCTATCTCCCAGAAGAGCTTTATTCAAAAGTTTAAAAAACATTATTTATTGACTCCCTCCCAGTATGCTAAACTGAAACAAGTTCATTGTGCAATTGGACTCATGAAGCAAGATGTAAATCAGAATGTATTGAACTCAGGACTTGACGTTGGGTTTTATGACCAAGCACATTTTACAAAAGTCTTCAAGAAATTTTGTGGTGTCACACCGAAACAATTCCTAAAAGAGAATTTTTAGATAGGGGTAAATTCTGTACAATTTTGTTCAGTTCGAGGACTCTACTTTTGCCTTGGATTTAAATTAATAGACATGGACAATAGAAAACTAATACTATACATAAGCATGAGCTTAGACGGATTTTTAGCAACAAAAAATGACGATTTATCTTGGTTGTCAATCGTTGAAAAAGAGGGAGAGGATTATGGATACATGGCATTTAATGAGACGGTTGATACGTACATTGTTGGAAGAACAACGTATGAAAAAGTTCTTGAGCTAACTGGAGGAGTTTTCCCGCAAGCAGCAAAGCATAAATGTTATGTTATCACAAGACAAGAACGTGAAGCTGTTAGTGGAGTCGAATTCTACAATGGAGATATAAAGGAGTTAATTGAAACAATTAAATCGACTAGTGGCAAAAACATTTATTGTGACGGTGGTGCAGAAATCGTGAAACTCTTAATGGATGAAGATCTAATTGATGAATACAGAATTTCCATTATTCCAATAATTCTTGGTGATGGTAAACGCCTTTTCAAGGGAGGAACTCAAAGGTTTAATATTGAGCTTTTCGATAGTCAACAATACGAATCAGGTTTAGTACAAGTCTCATATCGAAGAAAGAATTAGTCATTGTCGGTTTGGTTCGAGAATACAATCATTATGGGGTTAAGAAAAGAAAAAGCCAGATCATTTGATCTGGCTTTTTTTATTTCTTCTCGAATTTTTCCGTCTTTCCGTTGTACCGTATAAAGTAAGTGCCTTTTTCGAATTTGGTACAATCAATAAATTGCCCTTCTCCCTCAGAAACAAGATTACCAAATCTATCAAAAACAGAATACTCCGATTGTTCGGGTAACTCAAAAATCTGTTTTACCTCTCCTGCTTTAGGGAGCATTTTCATGGGAGGAAGTTTTTTGGAAGGTCCTTTCTGGGCAAATCCCAATGAAGTAAATCCAAAGAATAGGATGATCAGTAAATAGGTTTTCATAGATTTTAGATTATGCAATTGAAATTTTAACGGGAATTTTGAGTAATAATTGCCTTGTTAGTCAGTAGGTTGTTTCGATGAAAGGACCATTGGTGTTTTTATTCTGGGTGTGAATCCATAAATTTGATTTCAATAGTGGAACGCGCTCAGGAAATACTGAAAATTCTAGATTTTCTTCTTGAAAAAGATTTGAAAGATGCCATTCTTGAAAACAGTCAACTGTTGACTTTTAGTAAAGGAGATGTTGTCGTTCGTGCAGGAGAATATGTTAAGGTTTTACCGATTGTTTTGGAAGGAGCTATTCGCGTTTTCCAGGCAAACGAGGAGCGTGAGATTTTACTCTATTATGTAGAACCCGGACAAACTTGTATGATGTCTCTATCTGCCTGCTTTTTCAATAATCAAAGTCCTTCCATTGCAATCGCAACGGAGGAGACTACCGTTTTAGCCATCCCAACCAGGTTTATTACCGAATGGCAAAAAGAGTATAAGTCTTGGAATGACTACATCATTAAGACTTTTCGAAAAAGATATGATGAGCTTTTGTATACTTTTGAAGGTGTTGCATTTGAACACATTGACAAAAGGATTCTCGACTATTTAACCACCAGAAAAGAAAGGAATAACTCAAATGTGATCGAAATTTCTCATCAAAGTTTGGCAAATGAGTTGGGAACCACCAGAGTGGTCGTGTCTCGTATTTTAAAACAGTTTGAACTGGACGGAAAGGTCAGACTTCATCGAAGGGGGATAGAATTAGTTTAATTTTTTTTGGGAACTGTATCAAATGATACCGTTTTGAGTCTCTGTTAGAACTCAAATTTGTTGCATGATTAATTACAAACCTAAAAAGTAAAAATTATGCAAAATTCAATTTTAGCAATTGCGGTTATGCTGGCAACAAATCTGGCATATTCACAGTCATTAAATGACGCAAAGAACAACAGTGTATTACTCATTACCTCTGCTCAGGTAGACTTACTCTCAGAAAAGGGAAAGGCATGGGGATTCACACAGGAATCGATCGAAAAAAACAAGGTCAGAGAAAACCTGATTAAGGTAATCGCTGAAGCCAGAAAGCGAAATATCCCAATTATTCACTCTCCGGTAGGTTTTGATTATGGCATAATGAAAGGTTATGAACCATTGAATGCCATTCAGAGCGTCATTATCCAACATCAGCTTTTGGAAATAAATACGCCTGGAGTCAAATTTATTCCTGAAGCACAGCCTCAGAAGGGAGACGTGGTGTTGCCATATCGTCAAGGATTTTCTTCATTTTGGGCAAAGTCTATTCAGCAGTATCTTGAAAAAATGGAAGTTAAGATGATATATATTGTGGGCATGTTGGCAGAAGGTTGTGTTCAATCCCATGCAAGAGATGCGGCTGAAAATGGATACAAGCCAATCGTTATTTCTGATGCCATTGGTTCTACCAGCCTTGATCTGTTGGAGGCTTCATACAAAACACTGATCTTACACACAGCAGGTGTGATTACCACTGAAGAGTTTCTAAAAAAATAGACTCCTTGTAGAATTTCCTAATGTGGCTTTAAATATGTCACCGAAAAAGCAATTTTTCGCATTGGGAGATAAGCAAAAAGGCCTTGAGTCATATGACTCAAGGCTTTTTTTAATCAGTTAATCAGATTTTTATTCCTCAATGATTAAATATTTTTTCAAAAATTTCTGAATCAAAGGGACTGCTATGGCCGCAATGGGAAAACCTATCGCTAAACCAAGAACGGTACTTCCAAGCCATGCTGCTACGAATTCATCAGTGAATCCAACATTTACCCATATCATGAAGAATGTAGGTCTTTCCTTCAAATCCCAAATTCTTTCGTATAGTGAACTATGCCATTCGGAACCTTAAGAGAATCAACTTGAAGTTCTAAAGCCATGAAAGCAGAGTCTTTTACATCAAATGGTGCTTTAATACCAAAGTTACTCGCTGGAACAAACCCAAATTTTGGATAGTATCTCTCATGGCCAAGCACTATAACAGAATCAAACCCCAATGCTGTTGCTTTACTTAAACCATGTTTTATCAAATTACTACCTATACCACGGTTTTGATTGGTGCTGTTCACTGCCATGGGAGCCAGGGCCAGGCTTTCGAATACTTCTCTTAAGGGATTAAGTATTCTGATTTTGGTGAAGAGTATGTGCCCAACGACTACATTTTCGGAAATAGCAACCAGAGATAAATCGGAAACGAATGATTCACTGGATCTAAGACGGTTTACCAAATCGGCTTCTTCATCTCTCCCAAAGGCATTTTTGTTTATTTCATGGACAGCTTCATGATCTGCAGGAACTTCTTTTCTAATCATAACTCCCATATGTACAAAGTTATGATCATTATCCATTGCATTTCGTTTCTGCATACCTTAGTAGAAAATAGTCTCATATGAATGAAGAAGTAAGAAAAAACTTTGGCGTTGAAGAAAACAGGCCTAACGACTGGTTTGAAACACTTTATTCTGATGCTTCCGAATCGGGAGAAGGGATTCCATGGGCAAATATGGCGCCTCATCCAATTTTTAAAGAATGGATAGATGGCAGGTCGTCTGTAGACAATAAAAAAACGGCATTGGTTGTAGGCTGTGGAATGGGAGATGATGCCATTGAACTTGAAGCGAAAGGGTATCAGGTTACGGCATTTGATGTGTCGGCGAGTGCAGTTGAACTCTGCAAAAAGAGGTTCCCTGATTCTAAAGTTGAATTTGTTCAGGCAGATTTAATTGAAGGTGTGTCAGACTGGAATGGTCAGTTCGACCTGGTTCTGGAGATCTTCACCATTCAGGCGCTTCCTCCTAAATATGAAGAAACCCTGATTAAACATGTGTCGGATTTTGTGTCTGACAACGGTGAATTGGTGATGATTACGGAAGTTCAAAACGAACCAAGAACCTTCGAGAAAGGGCCGCCCTGGCTTTTGAATGCTGATTACATTATATCATTCGAAAACCTTGGACTGAAGCAAACATTCCATTCAAATAGCGATGAGCCCGAAATGGGAGACGAAATTCATCTAACCGTTTTCCAAAGGTAGTTTAGTGAGGTAGTTTATCTCTGAATAATCCGTAAAGAAAAGTACCAACGGTTGCGCCAAAAATTACCAGAAGAATAGGCCAGATTCCTTTTCCCAGGAGTACAAACATTGGTCCCGGACAAGCACCTGTCATGGCCCAGCCCAAACCGAATATCGTACCTCCAGCCAGGTAGCGAACCACACTTTTGTTTTTCGGTGTGAACTTGATTTCTTCACCCTCGATCGTTTTCAGTTTGTACTTCTTTATCAGGAAAACAAACAGCATTCCCAGAATTACAGCCGATCCAATAACTCCATACATATGAAAGGATTCGAACCTGAACATTTCGTAAATCCGGTACCAGGAAATGATTTCTGCTTTGCTCATGATGATGCCAAACACAAAACCTATAAATAAGAACTTCAAAAACTTCATATCAAAAATTAAAATTAAATATCAAATTAAACTGGTTAAAATCGACCTTGTTAAAGGCCTGCGAATAGCTAATGTCGTCTGTCATAGCTTTTCTGTATACATATAAAAAACGCATTTCCAGACCTTGTAATGTATTGGGAAATGCGTACTTAAAATCAAGGTTAAATTGGTGGTATGATGGGATGTCATACTTGTTGTAGCTTAAATCTTTATCTACTTTGGTAGCATTCCAGTATGCACCTAGATTCCAATTCTTTTTCTGGTACTCATAGCCTAAGGTGAACGCCGATGAATTACCAAAGCCTTCCATTTGACTTCTGGAAATGAAAGTGTAAAGCGGATCCATTCCAATTTCTCTTGGGAAAACAAAGCTTCCTCCTTCAAAAACATGGGATGCGCTAAGTTGTATGGTGTGGTGCGTGTAAGTGTACCCAAATCTTCCGCTCAGAATATGAGTTTTGAGTGTGGGATTAAAATAGGTGCGTTCCAAAATATCGCTGCCACCATTGTTAATTCCGGTTTGATTGACGTACATCATACCTACATAGAAAGAGGAATCTTCATAGTAGGGATTGACCAGAACGGTATTTGATATGTTATCCAAATAGTAATTCCAGAGTTTCAGGTGGACTCTTGATTTTACTTTTAATTCTGTGCCCAAAATCCCCAGTCCTTTTGAAGAAATGTAGTGATGATATTCTGCCGGCGAACCATCTGGCAAACAGCCATTATTGTACAAACCAATTACATCTCCTATACCATACCAGTGTGTAATAGATCTTGGAGATGCTTTTGAAAACCAACCACCAAACAGATTCAAATGATCTGAACTGTATTGCAACTTTGCGCCAAGAAAAACCTTTGGTTTCATTCTTCCGTCGTGTTTGTTGATTATGGGCGTTTCAATTTCCATTTTTCCAATGGTCGCATTCCAGTGATTGTGATTGTAGTCAATGTACAGCTCTTCCAAACGATCCAGATCTGTGTAGTTTCCGGGATGTTCAATGTCGAATAATTGCAACTCGTATTTGGATGATTTTCCGACCAGCGTATCCAGTTCGAGTAGATCGTTTGAAAAAGCCTTGTAAACGAATAAGCCGTTCAGACCAATCTTTAGTCGTTTCCACTCTTTTGTTTCATAATGAACTGAAGCACCAATGGCGCTTGCCACATAATCACTCAGTTCTCCATCGTTAATGGTCGACATTGTAAAACTCCTGATCTGACCGGAAAAATGACCTTGCTTGAAAAAGTCTACCACCTTACTGGTGCGCGTAGAATCTTCTCCGTGAGCCATTGATGAACCCGGGATGGAAAACAGAAATATGATGGAGACGATTCTCACTGACTTACAGAATAACCGGTAAGATGAAATACGTCATAGCCAGTCCACCAATGAAGAAACCAATGACTGCAATTAAAGACGGAAGCTGAAGATTACTCAATCCGGAAATAGCGTGCCCTGATGTACATCCACCCGCATATCTGGTTCCAAAACCTACTAGAATTCCTCCAAGTATAAGAAACATCCATCCTTGCCAGGAGTCCAAAGCTTCCATTCCAAAAATGGATTCCGGAGCATATGAAGCTCCTGCATTTTCAACTCCCATAGATTCTAGTCTTTCTACAGTCTTTGGGTTCAGATCGATCGAATGGTCTTTAGTCATGTATTGATGTGCAAAGAATCCGCCCAAAATGGCTCCAAGAACAAATACCAAGTTCCAGATCTGCTTCTTCCAGTCAAATTTGAAGAAGTCTGCAACCCGACCCGCTCCGGCAATGCTACAAACTGTTCTGAGGTTGGCTGATAAACCAAACGATTTTCCAAACAACAACAATAAAAGCATGACCAGCGCAATAATCGGTCCGGCCACATACCACGGCCATGGTTCATATATCCAACTCATATTCTGATTAAATTTCCAGCGAAATTACGCTATAGGTTTTTTATCAATGGTAACTATTGTTACATAAAAAAGGAGCCTAAGGACTCCTTAATGCTGTTAATATTCTATGTTTATTTGTTTGGTACTATGTTTCCGTCCCAATGCATCATTCCACCAATTAGGTTGTAAGTTTTATTGAATCCGTGTTGATCCATAATGGAACAAGCTTGTCCGCTTCTGTTTCCACTCCTACAGTATACAAAGTATGTTTTCGATTTATCCAAAGCGTCCAAACCTTCCATGAAAGCTGATACGTCCAGGAAATTGAATACCTGTGCACTTTCCAAAATGCCTGAGTCGCATTCTGCCGGTGTACGAACATCTAAGATGACATGGTTTTCGTTTTCTGAGATAAGTTGTCTCCACTGACTGGCTGTTACGTTTTCCATTTTCTTGTTTTTTTAATCTTATCGGCCTCACAAACTAGAGGAGGCCGATAAGAGATTCACAAATTAAGATCACTAAGGATTAAAGGGTTGATGGACAAACATAAGCGCTTACCGGAGCAGACGTTTCCTTAATTGCTCCAAATCCACCCTGAACATCTATCAGGTTATGAATGCCTCTTGATTTTAAAATCGAACTGGCTATCATTGAACGGTATCCGCCGGCACAGTGCACATAGTTGGTTTCACGACTGGTGAATACAGCAAGGTGATTATTGAGTTCGTCTAAGGGTGCGTTCTCGGCATCAATCACGTGTTCAGACAGGTATTCAGATTCTTTACGAACATCAATGACATCAATATTGGAAGAGTTTCTAAGTTCTGCAAATTCTTCTGCCGTGATGGTTTTTACGGAATCTGTTTCTTTGCCAGAATCAATCCAGGATTGGAATCCTCCTTCCAGGTAACCGATGATATTGTCGAATCCAACTCTTGAAAGTCTGGTAATGGTTTCTTCAAGTTTGCCTTCAGGTGTGATTAATAGTATGGGCTGCTTAATGTCTTTGATTAGGGCACCCACCCATGGTGCAAATCCACCGTCAATTCCAATGAAAATGGATCTTGGAACGTGTGTTTTGGCAAAATCATTCTGATGTCTTACATCAAGTACAATGGCCCCGGTTTCGTTTGCGGCAGCTTCAAAAGCATTTGGACTTAATGCATTGTCTCCCTTCTTCAATACATCATCAATGCTGGCGTATCCTTCCTTGTTTAACATCACATTGAATGGGAAATAGGCAGGAGGAGGTAAAAGTCCGTCCGTTACTTCTTTGATAAACTCATCTTTGGTCATATCCGCTCTTAAGGCATAGTTGGTTTGTTTTTCTTCTCCAATTGTACCCACCGTTTCTGTGCTCATGTGTTTACCGCAGGCAGAACCAGCGCCATGTCCCGGGTATACAATTGTGTCATCCGGAAGTGTCATTATTTTGGTTCTAAGACTGTCGAACAGAGTACCCGCCAGTTCCTCCTGAGTCATGTTGGCTGCTTTTTGAGCCAGGTCCGGACGACCGACATCTCCAAGGAAAAGTGTGTCTCCACTGAAGAGTGAATGCTCTTTGCCATTTTCATCTAATAATAGGAAAGAAGTACTCTCCATGGTATGTCCTGGTGTGTGAAGTGCTTTAATGGTTATGTTTCCTAATTTGAACTCCTGATTGTCGGTAGCAATGATGCTCTCGAAACCTGGTGCAGCACTGGGACCATAAACGATTGGTGCTCCTGTTTTTTCCGCAAGTGTCACGTGTCCTGACACAAAATCGGCATGGAAATGAGTTTCGAAAATGTACTTGATTTTCGCATTTCTGCTTTCCGCCATATCAATGTAAGATTGAACTTCTCTTAATGGATCAACAATAGCTGCTTCCCCTTCACTTTCTATGTAATAAGCTCCATGAGCCAAACATCCGGTATAAATTTGTTCTATTTTCATTTTTTCTTTTTTTTCTGATTCAAAATTAGTTTGTCATATGCTCCTGTACAGTAACAATTGTTACGCTTGACGAATTGGAATTGTAATGATTGGATGGTAGAGGTTTCGAACGATATCCTGAGATATGCTTCTTCTGAATAGGGTAGAAAAGCCTCCACGTTGATGTGTCCCTATGGCTATGAGATCAATGTTGTTCTCCTCGCTGAACATGGCGATACCGTCTTCAATATTGCCGGCACTATAAATAACAATTTCATAGTTTTCCAGTTGATTTTTTTCGGCAAAGCTCTCAGCCTTATTCATGATCTCATCATCCGATCTTTGCTGATCGTTTGTGACAATTTTAAGTAGGATCAACTTAGCCTTGAATTGACGAGATAATTCACGAATGATGGATAGGTCAATTTTTTCATCATCCAGAAAATCACTCACAAATAAGATCTTGTCCAGCAACATGCCCGATCTGTCACATTTTATGGTGAGAACCGGAACGTTGGTGTACTTACTTAAATACTCGGTATGAGAATCTGACCAAAAACTAGAGGTTAATTGACCCGACATGCCAAGAACCAATAAGCTGAACGTTTCATTTTTTAGTTTGTTTATGATGATGTTATTGATGTCTCCAATCTCAACCACAAAAGCCTTATTCGGCAAAAAAGCATATCGTTCTTTCAGCTCATTTAGGTTGTTTTCGGCTGTCTTTTTGTGTTCAGACAACTCAATCTCTCCATCGTCCTTCACCTGCCCGTTTTCCATGAAAACCGCTCCTGAAGGAGGAGGCACAATGTTCAGAATCATGATTTCTGCATGTTCATTTGTTGCCAGTTTTTCGGCAATCTTAACTGCATTGTCTCCACTTTGAGTTAAATCTACGGGTACTAAAATTTTCTCCATTGTTCTATATTTTATAAGATTTCTTTAAGCACTATGTATACTCCCATGATCAGGACAAACCATCCAAATCCCTTTTTCAACTTTCCGCCATCAATGAATTTGTTGAGGTAGATTCCTATGAATATTCCCAGGATTGAAAGCCCTGTAAACGATAGCAGGAATGTCCAATCAATGTCAAAATTCTGAACATCACCAATAAAGCCAATAAGCGATTTAATGGCAATGATCAATAAGGAAGTGGCAACCGCCTTTTTCATTGGTAGTTTGGCCAATAATACCAGAGCAGGAATGATTAGGAAACCTCCTCCAGCGCCTACAATTCCAGTGAGTAGTCCCACAACCAAACCTTCCACAATGATCATTGGGTAGTTATACTCAACTTCCTGTTCTTCATCGGTTTCGTCTTTTCGCCCTTTGATCATGAAATAGGCTGCAATAACCATGATTATGGCAAAGAAAATCATGATGCCAATGCTCTTGGTGACCTCAAAACTGCCTAGCGTAAAAAGATGTTCGGGAATGGCTGGAACGAGAAACTTTCTGGTTAAGAAAACAGCAGTAAATGCCGGAATAGAGAAGATGATTCCCGTTTTAAAATCAACCATCCCTTTTTGAGCATTTCTAACCGCTCCAACAAGGGCAGCACTTCCTACAACGAACAAAGAGTATGCGGTTGCTAAAACAGGTTCAATGCTCAGTACATAAACGAAAATGGGTACTGTCAAAATTGATCCGCCACCACCAATTAGTCCTAATACCAATCCTATCAGTACGGCTCCTGCAAAACCTAAAATCTCCATCATAATCAGTTCTTTCGTGCAAAGAAACCTACGATGGAATTGCTGCACAGCAACAATTGTTACATAAACTGAGGTGTTGGGTGGTGTGGTACCGCGAAATTAGTATTCCAGAACCATGATCTTATTCCGACCGAGCTCAATCGAACCTTCTTTTTCCAGGCTTTTGAGTAACCTGGAAATAACAACTCTGGAAGAATGGAGGTCATAAGCGATATCTTGATGAGACAATTCCAGGACGGTCGTTTTATGAATTAAAACCTGATCTTTCAAATATTTGAAAAGTCTGTCGTGCATGTTGTTGAAAGCAAGATTGTCAATTGCTTCCAGCATTTCATTGAATCTGTTATTGTAGCTTTCAAAAACAAAGGCCATCCAGGTTTGGTACTTCTTGGTCCATTCTTTCATCTTGATAACCGGAACGGTAATGAACTTTACATCTGTTTCCGCAACAGCTTTGATCTCAGATTTTTTTTGTCCCATGCAGCAGGTCATTGTCATGGTGCACGAATCTCCTCTTTCAAGATAATAGAGCGCCAATTCATCTCCATCATCATCTTTTCGGAGTATTTTAATGGCACCATCCAGTAAGAGAGGCATGCCTTTTAGGTGCTGACCGTGTTCAATGATGGTTTCCCCCTGTTTCACCTCATGAAGCTTCCCCGATTCAACGATCTCTTCTATCAGTTCCTTTTCAAATAAGAAACCATAACTTTCTTCCAGTTCACTTCTCATTACTTACCCTTTAGAGAATGCAAAGATTAATCAAATTTGTGATACCCCTTTCAAAGCTTTCGCGAATATTTGAGTAAACACAACACATATTTATTCTCGTAAATCAGAAATAGATTCTGTATTTCATTTCCAGTCTTTCCCCTCTAGATTTACTGTTGATAATGGGATTGTCGCGCTTCTGGCCAGACAGTTTTAGACCAAACTTTAAATGAAAAAGACAAAAAAATGAAGAGAACTTTACTAAGCCTTATCGCGTTGGCAACTTTTAGCTTTGGAGCATCTGCTCAAAATGTGAATATACCGGATGCCAACTTTAAGGCCTATTTGGTTGGAAATACAGCCATCAATACCAATGGAGACACAGAAATACAGGTAAGTGAGGCTACAGCCTATACAGGGCAAATTGCTTGTTCTAATCTAGGAATTACTGATATGACCGGATTGGAAGCGTTTACAAACATAACGATATTGCAGTGTATTCAAAACACTTTTACGTCATTGGATGTGAGTCAGAATACTGCTTTGACGCTACTCAATTGTCAGGCTACAAGTATCACCTCTATAGATGTAAGTCAAAACACGGCCTTACAGTATTTGTACATTAATAACACTGGCATAAACAATATTGACTTGAGCCAAAATACAGCCTTATTGGCGGTGCAATGTCACGGTATAAATCTAAGCTCTCTGGATGTGAGTCAAAACCCAAATCTAAGTTATTTGAAATGTGATAATAATAATCTAACTGTGTTGGACGTGAGTCAGAATCCCAATTTGTCGAATTTGAGATGTGAAGGGAATAATTTAACTGAGTTGAATATGAAAAACGTCAGCACCACTACTTTAACAACATTTAATGCAACATCAAACCCTAATTTGACATGTATTGACGTGGATGATGTAAACCTGGCAACCGCAGCCTGGACAAACATAGATGCGACTGCCAGTTTTAGCTTGAATTGTAATAGCATTCCTGTAAGCTCTATAACTGTTCAGGGACAAGGAGGAGCTTCAACCATTTCGGTTCAGGGAGGAACGCTTCAAATGGAAGCTGTTGTTATGCCGGCTAATGCTGATGACCCTACTTATACGTGGAGTGTGACTAACGGAACTGGATCTGCGACTATTGATGTGAATGGCGTTTTAACGGCTGCTGCAGATGGTACCGTTACAGTAACTGCTACAGCTAATGATGGTTCGGGTGTTACAGGAACAGCCGTTGTTACCATTTCCAATCAGAGTGTGGGAGTGGATGAGCAGGGGGCTATTCATAATTTGTCTATCTACCCAAACCCTGCAAGTTCTCTCCTGTATGTCCATGCCGACGAAAGAATTGAACAAGTAACGATTCTTGATGTACTAGGTGGATTGGTAAGAACAAGCACATTAAAGAATGGCTCGATAGACTTGTCAGATTTAAGAGGAGGCGTTTACTTTTTGCAAATTCAAACAGACAAAGGGTCGGTTGTAAAAAGAATCGTTAAGGAGTAAGTTTCATTATGTTTTGATTTATGGGAAGCCCTGGTCCTGATTTATCTGGATTGGGGCTTCTTTCATTTTCAGTTTTAACCAGGCGAGGGCGTCTTCCTTGTTTGAAAAAATCTTTACCACAAATTTGGGTTTAAAGAACTTAGAAAAGAATTTAGTCAGAATTCTGTTTGGTAGATTATCGATTATAACAGCCGTACATTTCATTTGTCCATTTTGAACGATTGAGGCTTCCTTTGAGAGAAATTTTTGAGCCTCATTGGTGAAGTTGTTATACTGTCCCAACCAGTCCATTAAACAGTATATATCACGACTCTCGGCGATAGAAATCATAGCCTTCTCTACTTCCCTGGCATGTTTAAGTTCTATTTCAAAATCAGGCTTATATTGAAGTCTGATAATGCCTCCTTCAAGAAGCTCAATTACAGCACAATCAATATGTAGTGATTTAAGAATCAAAATGAGAGATAAGCATGGTATGCTTATCAAAGCTATGAAACTTGATTCAAAATATCATCATAAATACATTGATTTTTAGATGGTTATTGTTTAGGCCCAGTGTCTCCGATTTAATGTCTTTCTATAAAAAGCTAATCCCCAATTCTTTTTCTGTATGCAACCATAGTTCCTGAGCAATACTTTCCTGTTGTGCATAGTCAGATATTTCTGCAAAGTGAGGAAAGCCTGTCATTTCTCCTTCACCATCAGGACCTATATATGTACCTCCGTTAATTTCTTCGGTGGCTGCATATAAAGTTGAAAACGCCCCTTGGTTGGCAGACATATGCGGCACTGTTTCTATCATTTCAGGTTTGTCGGTTCTCAACAACTCGGTTTTGCTAATGCCCGGGTGTGCGGCTATCGACTTACAATCAATTCCATTTTTGGTAAACCTTCTCTGAAGTTCTATGGAGAATATCAAGTCTGCAACTTTGCTTTGCCCGTATTCTCTGAATTTGTCAAAAGGCTTTTGAAGATTCAGATTGTCAAAGTCAATTTTACCATTGCGGTGGGCAATGCTGCTTAAGGTCACTACACGGCTATCCGGAGTATTCTTCAATATAGGAAGAAGTTCATAAGTCAGTAAATAATGGGCCATATAATTCACTCCAAATTGAAGCTCGTATCCATCTTTTGTCAATCCCGGAGGAGGAAACATGACTCCCGCATTATTAATAAGAACGTGTAAGCGATCATGCTTTTTTCTAATCGAGTTTGCAAAATCTTTAACTGATTGCAGACTGGATAAGTCTACTATGCCAGCTTCAAGACGAGCTGTTGGAAAATCAGTTTTGATACGTTTGATAGCAGCTTCAATCTTCTCAGAATTTCTCCCAGCCAAAATAATATGACCATTCTTTTTGGCCAGTTCAAATGCAGTTTCAAATCCAAGACCTGTATTGGCGCCAGTAACCAAAAATACCTTTCCGCTTTGATCTTTTATATCGTTGTTTGTCCAGTTCATGTATTGATATTTAAAGTCCAAAAGTAGTTTTTGCATGGTAGGTATCCATGTACTCCTTCATTCGCTTGATTTTTCCGTTTTCAATGATGAAAAGAAAGTGATAGTAGTTCTCATAGTAACTCCCCATGGCTGTTTTGGCCTTAAATTCAGCTTCAGCGGCAACCGTGTTACCTTCACCTATCATTGAAGTAGTTTTGAAGTCAGCACCTTCAGGGAAGAGTTCATCTCCTTTGAAGAAGCCAAGAAAGTAAGCTTTGTCGTGCTCCCCGGCAGTAGACAGATATTCTGGTTTTCCAATAATCCACCAACTAAAATCATCAGAAATCATTGTTTTTAGCTTTTCCACGTTAGAATTACGCATGGCTTCTACAAACTCTTTTACAAGTTCTTTGTTATTGACGATCTGCTCAGTCTGATCATCCTTAGATTTCTCATCCTTTTGCTCAGATTGACAACTTAAAAGGCCAAATGAAAGCGTTAGAGTTAGCAGGATAATGGAAGTTTTTTTGCTCAGGTTCATAGTCGTTTTTTTGTGTTTTCTGTTGCAAACATATAGTCAATACTTTACTTTTGAAAGTAGTTACACGAATGTGAAGTAATAACAAAAAGGTAAGTATTGACTGTTAATAGTGTTTCTATGAGGAAAAAAACTTTAGAAGAATATTTAAACTGCCCTTTTCATTTGGCAATGCAGGCGCTTAATGGTAAGTGGAAGTTTGCCATTTTATACGTTTTATTGGATAAAGGAACCTTGAGATTTAAGGAATTGGAACGAGCAATACCCGATATCTCTACCAGAATGTTGGTGAAAGAACTGAAAATTCTAACGGAAAAAGGAATTGTATTAAGAGAGGCGTATGCCACGGTGCCGCCAACCGTTGAGTATTCTCTGTCAGAAATGGGGAAAAGCCTGAAGCCGGTGATAGACAGTATTTCCGACTGGGGAACACAGAATGCAGAGAATTTGAAGTAACTGGCTTTTGAGAAAAATGGTTGATAGGCGCACAAGAATGAGAGTTGTTTAAAGCTTTTTATGCTGACAGAAGCGCTATATTAATTGGGTGAAAAACATTTGTAAATCCCCTGTTTCCGAATAACCAAATATGAAAGTTCTGGTTTTTGTAATTATATGGTTCTGTGTCTTTGGATCAGTGTATGCTCAAACTCACGAAAGACGCCAGATTAATTCAAAATTTCTAAATGAAACAAGAGAGGTATGGATTGGCTATCCTGCCAATTATGATTCTACCAAGAGTTATCCTGTGATGTATGTCATGGATGCCGAATGGCAGTTTGACATTGCTTATGCTGTTATGAAAGAGTTGGCAGTAAATGATAAAATACCACAGCACATAGTTGTTGGGATTCCAAAAATAGACTACAAGAAAAGAGGCAAGAACTTAACCTTTACCATCTCAGAATTTGCTTCCAACGGAAAGCCTGATGAAACGGCTGCGTCCTATTTTAACGAAGAGAATACTGGTGGAGGAAAAGTGTTTCTACAGCACCTCACCAGAGAAGTTGTTCCACTCATTGAAGAGCGTACGAATACGAATGGCTTTGACGTGTTTATCGGACATTCTTTAAGTGGATATTATGGAGCCTACATTTTAACCATGGAGACGCCTTTCAATGCTTTTCAATTGTATGATCCCAGCATTTGGTATAATAGAGGGGATGCTGTTAAACATTTTAGGGAAACCGTTTCTGAAAAAACAAGTGCCAACGTATTCATCGCTTCTTCTAATACCGGGAGAGATAGGCAACAATATAATATTGATACACAAAGACAGTTTCATGAAGCATTGCTTGAGAAGAACATTAATTCAGAACTGAAGGTCTATGAAGAAGATCATGGCTCTGTTCGTCTGCCTGCTTTAATTGATGGTCTGTCTAAACTGTATAAGGGATATTCATTTGGGTATATCATGCCAACAGATACCATTACTGCGGCTGATGCTCAAGAGCATTTCAAGAGTTTTTCTAAAAAGGTCAATTATGATTTTCCTTGTCCACCAGATGTGTATCGTTGGATCGGTTTTGCAAATTACATGCAGGGGAAATGGACAACCGCTATTGAAGCCTTTGAATTGTGTCCTGTGTTATACAACTCAGATGTCAATATGGTGATAGAGTATGCCGAATGCCTTTTTCAAATCAAATCTTATAAACCGAGCCTGGAATTTTATGAGAAAGCATTGGCTTTGGACAAGTCAAATGAATCCGTGAAGTCTAAAATCGAAGAACTCAAGCAGCTTATTTCGAAAAACTAGCATCACTAAACTAAAGATGTGATGCAATGAAGATTATTTTAGCGGATAGTCACGGACCTGTTATGGGGAAGGACCAGACAAGTGCCAACCTTAGCTTGTTGTACCTGGGAGCATATGTGAAGGAGAAAGCGCCATTTGAAGTAGATTTGAAATACATACCTCAGGCCAAAAGCGATCAGTTTCATCTTGATTTGATTGAAACATTTCGACCTAAAATTTATGCCGTTTCTTTTACCTCTTTCTCTGCTTTGGTGACCTATGAGTTGATCAATAAAATCAAAAAGAAATATCCGGAAGTTTTTATCGTAAGTGGAGGTGCACATGCCACAAACGCATCAAAAGAAATATTGGAAAAATCTAACTCCGACATTTGTGTTATTGGAGAAGGAGAAGAGACTTTTCTTGACATTGTTTCAAAACTGGATCATATCAATGAAGAGCTTGAAAATATTAAAGGAATCTCTTTTTTGAAAGATGGTAAGTACCACCGCACAGCTACCAGACCATTGATAAACGATATCAATACGATTCCCTTTCCTCTTCGAGATTTGGTGAATGATGATGATTTTTGTGGCTTAACATATAGCAAAGCAAGGCCAAACACAGAAATGGTAGTGACAAGAGGATGTCCATTGAGGTGTGTTTTCTGTGCTAATCCCGTCTTCAGATTGAAAAATGGTCCTTTGTACAGAGCCAGAAGTCCGGAAAATATTGCACGAGAAGCTGATGAATTGTATCAATTGGGATACAGAGAAATTTACATTCATTCAGATGAACTCAATGTGAAACTGGATTGGTCAATAGAAGTTTGCAAAGCACTGGCAGAACTGGGACATAAAGATTTGTATTTCCAATGTAATATGCGTGTGGTTCCTATGTCTGAAGAACTTGCCTACTGGATGAAACAAGCTAATTTCTGGTTGGTTAGAATCGGACTTGAAACTACCAGCGACAGAGTTTTAGCTGGCATTAAAAAGAAAATGTCTTTTGAGAAAACTGAGAGAGCATGCCGCTTACTCACCGCCCAGGGAATCAAAGTTTTTGGATTTACCATGCTCTTCAATTATTGGGAAGAGGATGGCGAATTGCAACATGAAACGATCGATGAAGTCAGACAAACCATTAAGGATGTATATGCGCTTTGGAGAAAGGGATACATAAACTACACCAGTTGGGCCTTTGCCTGTCCGGTCCATGGATCCGAGTTCTACGACATAGCTTTACGACATGGTTTGATCGATGAGAATTACTATCCCGGTGATACCTGGAATACCTATGATCATTTGACAGGTGTTACAAAAAAGGAGTTTAACAGGGTATATGCAGCTGCGCGAAGACAACAAGCCATTATGGCTTTGAGATCGGGTAATTTTGAGTGGAGAAACTACAAAGGAATTTTCAGAAAGGCCATGACGATGGTTAGGGGAAAACCAAACTAAGAATTTGTCAAAACTGATCTCTATTTTTACCTCAATTCAGGATTCTTAAAATAAAAGGGTCTGTTCAAAAATGAAAATAGAGAAGAGTTGGCAGAAAAAGGTACAATAACTACCTTAGTAATTCCTTATAAAATTGATAGATGAAAGCCCTGATAGTAGAAGATAAAAAGCACATTAGAAAGGGACTTTTGCATTTGTTGACACTGGTTAATAAGGAAATTGACGTAGTGGGAGAATGCGGTTCTGTGCAGGAGGCTGTTGTAGTGGCCAAGGCCTGTAAACCCAACCTGATTTTTCTGGATATTAACCTGACGGATGGTACCGGGTTCGATTTCTTAGATCAAACCAATGAACTGGATTTCAAAGTAATATTCATTACTGCATATGAGGAGTATGCTTTGAAAGCATTGAAAATCGGAGCAGTTGATTATCTTTTGAAGCCTGTGGATGTGGATGAGCTAAAAACTGCCATCGATAAAGTAAATGCGTTGTCAGTAGAAACCCAGAAACAACGAATCTCTACTGCCAGAAAGGTAATGAGTGGTGACAGTGAAACACTGATCCTTTCTCTACAGGATTCCTTTCAGGTCATCAACCTGCCGGAACTCATGTTTTGTGAGTCCGACAAAGGCTATACCACCTTTTATCTGAGTAATGGTAAGAAACATCTGGCTTCAAAATCATTGAAGGAATTTGAAGAGCAACTAACCAGCCAGTATTTTACCAGACCACACCAATCATTTATTGTCAATCTGAAGTTCATAGACAGGTATGATAAATCAGGAACCATTTTCCTGAAAAATGGGGCTAAAATTCCTGTTTCCTCCCGAAAGAAAACTGAGTTTTTGGACGAGCTATTCAGTTGGAACAAGGGCTAAACGCTTATGGGCTTAAGCCAATCAATTATTTCTTAAAACTATTCGGAAATAGATTCTCTGTTTTTTCGATCCGTATTCGGCTCTATGTTTATTCCAAAATAAACTAAGAATATGGAATACATCAAACAAAAAATAGCACAGGCTGGTCTTGTTCTGGCAGCTTTGGGCGTCATGTCCATCGTGCTTTCTCTCTTCAATTATAATGTAAAGTTACTGGCTTGGGTAGACCTGTGGGGAGAGTCTATGGGATGGATTATCAGAATCTCATTAATCATTGGAGGAGGCGCACTGTTTTTCCTTCTGGGAAGAGATGAGGACTAATTGTTGAATGTTTAAATAACAGAGAAATGAAAATAATACCAATCATGACAATCCTTTTTGTCATACTGCTGTCTTCTTGCGAAACAGAAACAGAAGGGCATGCAGCCAATGCTGAGGGATTCGCAGAAATAGAAAAGGAGATCAAGGAGAAGTTTGGAAATGAAGCTTATTTCACCGACATCAATATTGTATACAACGAATCGCTGGGTAACATTGTGAATGTAACGGTCACAAAAGATCCTGAATCTATGAAAATGGAACAATGGAATCAGGCGCAGGGAAAATGGGAGCAAACGTCCGACATATCTATTGAGGTGCCAGAGGGAACAAAGGCTGCGGATTTTATGTATCAGCTGGATGACAAAATCAATCTCAAAAAGCTTGGTGAGTTAATAGAAAAATCGAAAGAACACCTGCAGAAAGAGAAGGATTTGAAGAATCCGGTACTTTCTGTTGCTTCAATCATATTTCCGAAAAACGGAGATGTATCGAAAACGGAATACGCCATCAATTTGAATCCTGAGAATGGAGGAACAACTTTCCGATTCTATTACAATCTCGATGGTGAATTAAGGACCATGGATTATTAAGTCCAAAAACGATAGACGCAAATCACTGCTCAGTTTGAGTGGTGTTTTGTATCATGGCTGATTAAGTTTCCATTCCAACTATTTTTCTTGGCTTAAATCTATGTTGGAGACAGTTGATTCCGGGTTTGATTAGAAATCTGCTAAATTGCGCCCGTGTTTGTACCACAATTAAATATTCTACGATTTCTGGCCGCTATGGCTATTGTGGTGTTTCATTATTTTGATCTGGATTCTATTGACGCTCCAAAGTATTTGGAGAATCTTATTCTCAGAGGAAATCAGGCTGTGACCTTCTTCTTCTTTTTGTCGGGATACGTGATGTATTTGGCATATTCGAACAGGGAAACAAAATTCATAACTTTTATGAAAGCCAGAGTGGCCAGGATAATGCCACTTTACTGGTTGGCTTTCCTCTTATGTTTGTTCATGGTTTTGGTCTTCACAGAAGATCGACCTAAGGGAATCAATGTTGTTCTTCAGTTTTTTGCCATACACGCCTGGTTTCCCGGAAAAGTTTTGGAGATCAATTACCCGTCCTGGTCTATTGCAGTTGAATTCGCTTTCTATTTCATCTTTCCGTTTGTTCTGAAACTCAACAAACGAATAAAACTATCATGGTTTGCGCTTATAGCGATAGCTGTTTGGTTGATATGTCAGGTAGTCCATATTATGATGATTGAAAAGGACATTGTTCTGGATATTCAGGATATGTATCAGGTGGTGCTTTATCACCCCTTGTTACACATTGGAACCTTCTTGTTTGGAATGGTAGCCGCACAAATTTTTGTGAAAATCAAAAATGGAAGTCATAAGGGCTTGATGAGAATTTTTTGGATTGGAGGAATCTCACTTTGGTCGATTCTGATGATGACGGATAACAGTGTGATCGCATATGGTCATAATGGCCTGTTTGCTCCCATATATGCACTTATCTTAATAGGGTTTTCTCTGGATAGTGGCAGATTCATTGATTTTTGTTCCAGAAAAGTATTTGTGGAAGCCGGAAACATCAGTTATGGAATGTACATTCTCCAGGCGTTTTTAGCCATGGTTCTCATAGATCAGTTTGAACTGCCGTTTCTTCCTTTTTTGCTGATCTTAATAGCATTCTCATGGGTAATGTACCGCTATTTTGAAGTGCCAGCCCAAAAATGGATCAGGAAATTATAGGTCCGAAGAAATGTGGTCGTAAAAACGTTCCGTGGCCCCTGTTCTATCCAAAACAAAACGTTTGTTTTTGTCTCCGTTAGATAACTTAAATGTATTGATGAAGCCGGCAAGTTCCATGCTGTCCGTCACTGCTTCAGCTTCTCCATTGTCTATCAAATCTTGTGCTTCATGGAAACGATCTGTTTTTGGACCAAAACATACTGGTAAACCATAAGTAGCTGGTTCCAGAATGTTGTGTAATGCACCTGAGAAACCGCCGCCAATAAAGGCCAGATTTCCGTATCTGTAGATTTTCGAAAGTAGCCCAATATTGTCGATAATGAGTACTTCCTGACCGGAGTATTTCTCAATGCCTTCCGAGTAACAAATGTGTTTGTCAAATCGTTCCTGAATGCTGTTGATACGACTTTTGGAAATGTCGTGAGGTGCCACAATCAATTTCAATTCATTTTGATGAATCCAGATACTCTGAAGTAACAATTCCTCATGAGCCCAGGAACTGCCCGCGATCAATACTGGTTTGTCTCCTTCGCAAAATTTCCCGATCAACTCGTCTTCAAAATGATCTTTTGACAATTTATGAACTCTGTCGTATCTGGTATCTCCAATCAATTGAGTATGCTCAATATTGATGCTGTTAAGTAAAGCCAGAGAACGTTCGTCCTGGACGAAAATATACTCTAGCATCTGTAACATCTTTCTGAAGAAGCCACCGTACCACTTGAAGTATCGGTGTTTTGGCCTAAAAGTAGCAGATAGCAAGTACACAGGTTTTTTAGTCAGAGTCATCTGCTTGATGAAATGATACCACAACTCGTACTTGACAAAAACGGCCATTCTTGGTTTGAAATGAGATATGAATTTCTTCGCTTTTCCCGGAGTATCATAAGGCAGGTACATAACATGGTCTGCCAGATCGTAATTCTTTTTGGATTCGTATCCAGATGGAGAAAAGAAGGTCAGTAAAACCGGAATGTCGGGATGTTCCGATTTGAGCTTTTCAATAACCGGTCTGGCCTGTTCGAATTCGCCTAATGATGCACAATGAAACCATACTGGATTGGATAACTGATGCTGAGTGTAGATGTCTCGTCTCCCTTTTTTTGCAAGTGCCGCTTTTTTATTCCAAATAGATGCCAGGGTGATGCCAAACGATAAAAACTGAATCGCTATGTTGTAGATCAGAGTCACGTTTAGTAGCGGTAGAACTGTTCCGGAGATCTTCTGTAAATAGGTAAGATCCAACCGGCTTTTAGACCAATTTGAATGTCGAATCGTTTGTCATCATTGACGCGCATTTGATCTATATTGTAAGACCGTCTACTGGATAAGAACCCTTCATTAATGTCAATTCCAATAAAGAAATTGATCAATTTTGAATTCGATAAATGATTATAACCAATGAATTGGTTCAACAGCAGTCCGCTGGATAATCGATCATATCCCTTTTTTAATTCTTTGGTCAATTGAGGAATGACATCCTGATTGGTTTCGATTCTGATTTTGTGCTGCCAGTAGCCAAGTCCGAAACGAATCATCAAACCGGAATTTGGATTGGGACCGAAAATGGGAAACAAACGACCTATGTTTAAACTAACCGTGTGTCCTCTTTGATAAATAGGAACGTTGGCCGGAGATCCGCTCGAATTTAGAATATAACCTTCAGAAGTCTTCAGTCCATCCAAAATAGAATCCTCTCTCACAATGTTTGAAAAGTGAAAAGCATATTCGATACCAAAATTCCATTGACTGGCCAATTTGAAATTCCCACTGGCACCAATGGCTGAATTGGGACCGAATCGATCAGCAAAATCGCCTGCCGGAACATAAAAACCGTAGTTCATACTCACCAATGGGGTAAAGATGGAGGTATCTCGCACCGTTCCTTTCTGACTCATCCCATTTAATGAAATCAGCCAGAAACAAATCAATAGAAAATTCGATTTTAACCCAATTTTTTGCATCCTCATAGAAAACTATGCAAAGTTAAAAATATTGTGGGGTGCTAGCACAATATTATATCAAGTAAAACATTAGTTTTGTTGATTGCGCAAATTAATAGTATGAGAGATATCCAAATGGTTGATCTTAAGTCTCAGTACAACAATATGCAGGACGAAATAGATACTGCTGTGCTGAACGTCATCAGATCAACACAATATATAAACGGGCCTGAAGTAAAAGCGCTTCAATCTGAGCTCGAAAATTACCTGGGGGTTAAACATGTTATTCCGTGTGCCAACGGAACAGATGCCCTTCAAATAGCCATGATGGCTTTGGAATTGAAGCCTGGTGATGAGGTAATCACATCAGATTTTACCTTTGCTGCAACAGTTGAGGTAATTGGTTTACTTGGTTTGACTCCTGTTTTAGTGGACGTAGAGAAAGATTCTTTCAATATTTCCCTTGAGGCCATTGAAGCAGCCATTACACCTAACACAAAAGCCATTGTACCGGTTCATGTTTTTGGACAATGTGCAAATATGGAAGCAATTCTTGCATTAGCAGAAAAGCATAACCTTCACGTGATTGAAGATACAGCACAGGCCATCGGTGCGACATATACTTTCAGCGACGGAACAACTAAGTCGGCCGGATGCATGGGAGATATCGGAACCACATCTTTCTTCCCATCAAAGAACCTGGGTTGTTATGGAGATGGCGGAGCCATTTTTACCAATGATGACAAACTTGCAGAAATCATGCGTTCTGTGGTGAATCATGGTATGGGTAAAAGATATTACTACGAAAGATTGGGATGTAATTCCAGATTAGATTCTGTTCAGGCTGCTATTTTAAGAGTAAAGTTGAAGAGATTAGATCAGTACATAGAATCACGTCAGGCTGCTGCCAAATACTACACAGAAGCTTTTAGTGATTGCGACAATCTAAAAACGCCATCCATATCTGATTTTACAACACATGTATTTCATCAATACACCATTGTTGCAGATGAGGTTGATCAGTTTGATTTACAAGCTTACCTTAGAGAAAAGGGGATTCCATGCATGATCTATTATCCTTTACCTCTGCATATTCAGGAAGCTTATAAGGATGACAGATATAAAGAAGAAGATTTTGAAGTAACGAATGCTTTATGTAAAACGGTATTTTCGTTACCAATGCATACTGAGTTGGATGAAGAACAACTCAATCATATAGTGAATTCAATAAAAACATATTTTAAGAAATGAATATAGCTGTAGTTGGTACAGGGTACGTAGGACTCGTCACAGGAACATGCTTTGCAGAAACAGGTAATCAGGTTATCTGTGTTGACATTGATGAAAAGAAGGTTGAAGCTATGCGCAATGGTAAAGTGCCGATCTATGAACCTCACCTTGACGTGATTTTTGAAAGAAACATTAAGGCTGGTAGATTGTCTTTTACCACCAATTTAGAAGAGGCCATTGAAGAAGCACAGGTCATATTTCTGGCACTTCCAACACCTCCCGGAGAAGATGGATCGGCAGATTTGTCGTACGTCTTATCGGTAGCAGATCACCTTGGGAAAATCATTAAAGATTATAAAGTCATTGTAGATAAATCCACTGTTCCTGTTGGAACTGCTGAGAAAGTTCATGCAGCGGTGGCTGTAAATGCAACTTGCTATTTTGACGTGGTATCTAACCCTGAGTTTTTGAGAGAAGGATTCGCAGTAGACGATTTTTTAAAGCCAGACAGAGTTGTCATAGGCACAAGTTCTGTGCGTGCTCAAAATATCATGGAGGAATTGTACAAACCCTACGTTAGACAAGGGAACCCTATTGTCTTTATGGATGAAAAGTCGGCAGAGCTTACAAAATATGCGGCCAATGCATTCTTAGCAACCAAGATTACCTTCATGAATGAGATCGCTAACTTTTGCGAGAAGGTAGGTGCTGACGTTGATAAAGTGAGATTGGGAATTGGAACAGATGAGAGAATTGGTAAGAGATTCTTGTTCCCGGGTATTGGTTATGGCGGAAGCTGTTTCCCAAAAGATGTTCAGGCACTTGTGAAATCCGGTAAAGAATTCGGTTACAACTTTGAAATTATCAACTCTGTATTAGATGTGAACAACCGCCAAAAGTTAATCATGATGGACAAACTAAAAGCCCATTATGGAAGTTTGGAGGGAAAAAGATTTGCGCTTTGGGGCTTGGCTTTTAAACCTGATACCGATGATATCAGAGAGGCGCCGGCATTGTACATGATCAATGCACTTATTGAAGAAGGTGCTTGTGTGTGTGCATTCGATCCGGAAGCAATGGACAACGTAAAAGCTCAAATCGGAGATGCCATTGATTATGCGAAAGATCCTTATGAAGCTTTGCTAAACTGCGATGGATTGATCATTGCCACGGAGTGGGGTGTATTTAGAAATCCTGATTTCGATAGAGTAAAAGACCTATTGAATGAACCAGTGATTTTTGACGGAAGAAACCTGTATGGCGTTGAGCAAATGGATGGCAAAGGCCTGAAATATGTGAGTATTGGTAGAAATGCAATTGTAGGCTAATGAAAAGAGTACTTGTAACCGGAGCTGCTGGATTTTTAGGATCACATTTGTGCGACCGCTTTATCAAAGAAGGTTATGCCGTGGTGGCTATGGATAACCTGATTACAGGTCGACTTAAAAATATCGAACACCTTTTTCAGCATGAGCACTTTGAGTTTCATCATCATGATGTATCGAACTTTGTTCATGTATCCGGAGATTTAGATTATATCATGCATTTTGCATCTCCGGCCAGTCCAATCGACTACCTGAAAATCCCTATTCAAACATTGAAGGTTGGTTCTCTTGGGACGCATAATTTATTAGGGCTGGCAAAGGCAAAAAATGCGACCATCATGGTGGCAAGTACCTCTGAGGTTTATGGAGATCCGTTAGTCCATCCTCAGCAAGAAACTTACTATGGAAATGTAAATCCGGTTGGACCACGTGGTGTATATGATGAAGCCAAGCGTTTTCAGGAAGCCATTACAATGGCCTATCACAGTTTTCATGGTGTAGATACCAGAATTGTGAGAATCTTTAATACTTACGGACCGAGAATGAGATTAAATGATGGAAGAGTATTGCCCGCTTTCATTGGTCAGGCATTAAGAGGAGAAGACTTAACAGTATTTGGAGACGGTTCTCAAACCAGATCCTTTTGCTATGTAGACGATTTAGTAGAAGGCATTTGGCGTTTACTACACAGTGGTTGTTCCGATCCGGTTAATATTGGAAATCCTGATGAAATCACTATTGGAGATTTTGCGGAAGAGATCATCAGATTAACAGGCACAACCCAAAAGGTGATCTACAAAGACCTTCCTAAGGATGATCCTAAGAAACGTCAACCAGACATATCTAAAGCCAAAGCATTGTTAGATTGGGAGCCTAAGGTTCACCGACATGATGGTCTAAAAGTGACTTATGAATACTTTACCACTTTGAGCGAAGAAGAATTGACGCAGACAGAACACTATAATTTCGATAAGTATATCAAGAAGTAATGAGCTATTTTGCGCACGAAACCGCTGTAATAGATGCCGATTGTCAAATCGGACCTGGAACAAAAATCTGGCATTTTTCGCACATCATGTCAAATTGCGTGATTGGTGACCAGTGTAACATTGGTCAGAATGTAGTAGTGTCGCCTCAGGTTGTACTTGGCAAAAATGTGAAAATTCAGAACAACGTTTCTGTATATACGGGTGTGATTTGTGAAGATGATGTGTTTTTGGGACCATCAATGGTCTTTACCAATGTTACCAACCCAAGAAGTGCTGTTAACAGACGGGGGGTGTACGCCAAAACAGTTGTGAAAAAAGGGGCAAGTATTGGAGCTAATGCCACCATTGTATGCGGAAATGACATTGGAGAATATGCTTTAGTCGGAGCAGGAGCAGTTGTTACAAAAGACGTTAAGCCTTACGCATTAATAGTTGGCAATCCGGCTAAGCAAATAGGTTGGGTAAGTGAATACGGACATAGGTTAAATTTTGATGATAACGGAATGGCCGTTTGTGAAGAAAGTAAAGAAGAATACAAACTTGAAAATGATCAGGTTCATAAAATAAAGTAATGGGAGATAGTAAGATTAAATTCGCCGTTGTAGGTTGTGGACATATTGGGAAACGTCATGCCGAAATGATTTCGAGAAATGATGAATCCGAGTTGGTAGCCTTGTGTGATGTTAAACCGGAATCAGAATTGGGATTGGAGAATTTCTCAAAGCCGTTTTACAGTACAATGGAAGAATTATTGGCTGCTCATCCGGAAGTGGAAGTAGTTAATATTTGCTCTCCAAATGGTTTGCATTCAGAACAAGCTTTAGTGGCATTGGACGCCGGAAAGCATGTGGTTTGCGAAAAGCCAATGGGATTGTCTAAAGAGAAATGTGAACGTGTAATATACAAAGCACTCCAAATGTCTAAACACGTTTTTTGCGTGATGCAAAATCGTTACTCTCCACCCTCTGAATGGCTTAAATCCATGATGGACGAAAAACGTCTTGGAGACATCTTTATGGTTCAGATTAATTGCTACTGGAATAGAGATGATCGCTACTATAAAGCTGGTGGATGGAAAGGAACCAATGACCTGGATGGAGGAACATTGTTCACACAGTTCTCTCACTTTATAGACATTATGTACTGGTTGTTTGGAGACATCACAGATATCCAGGCGAAATTTGATGACTTTACACATCAGAATTCTACCGAGTTTGAAGATTCTGGTATGGTGAATTTTAAATTCATTAATGGAGGAATGGGATGCATTAACTATTCAACCAGTGTTTGGGAATCGAATTTAGAAAGTAGCCTAACGGTTATCGGTAGTAAAGGGAGCATCAAGGTTGGCGGACAATACATGAATGAAGTGGAAGTTTGTAATGTTGAAGGGTATGAAATGCCGGAATTAAGACCGTCTAACCCTGCCAACGATTACGGACCATACAAAGGTTCGGCTGCCAATCACCATTATGTAATAGAAAACGTTATAGATACTTTAAAAGGAAGAAATACTGCTACAACAAATGCGCTCGAAGGACTTAAAGTTGTAGACATCATTGAGCGCATTTACTCACTTAGAAATCAATAGATATGTACGATAAATTAGTAAACAAAGAAGCAACATTAGCTGTAATTGGCCTTGGGTACGTGGGACTACCAATCGCATTGGAATTTGCGAAAAAAATTAAAGTTATTGGATTTGATATCAATCAGGAACGCGTTGAAATGATGCGTAACAGTATTGATCCAAGTAATGAATTGGCCGCCTCAGATTTTGAAGGTGCAGACATTCATTTTACAGCCGATTTGGAAGAGTTGAAAGCTGCACAGTTCTACATTGTGGCAGTACCAACACCAATTGATGACAGTAACTTGCCGGATTTAAGACCTTTGATTGGCGCTTCTACAACTGTAGGGAAAGTGTTGAAAAAAGGAGATTATGTTGTTTATGAATCTACTGTGTACCCTGGTTGTACAGAAGAGGATTGTATCCCTGTTTTGGAAGAAGTGTCTGGACTGAAATGGCTTGAAGATTTCAACGTAGGCTATTCTCCGGAACGTATTAACCCGGGAGATAAGGTTCACACACTAAGCACAATTGTTAAAGTCGCTTCTGGTGATACTACTGAATCTGCAGATATCATTGCAAAGACTTATGAGTTGGTTGTTGATGCCGGTGTTCACAGAGCATCAAGTATCAAAGTAGCTGAAGCTGCCAAGATCATTGAAAATACTCAAAGAGATGTGAACATTGCGCTTATCAATGAACTGTCCATTATCTTTAACAGAATTGGCATCAATACTTATGAAGTATTGGAAGCAGCCGGTACAAAGTGGAACTTCCTCCCATTCCGTCCAGGATTGGTTGGTGGACACTGTATCGGTGTAGATCCATACTATTTAACACACAAAGCCAAGCAGAAGGGGTACCATGCCAAAATCATCAATAGTGGTAGGTATATCAATGATTCCATGGGCTTCTACGTTGGAAAGCAAACCGTTAAGAAGATTCTTGCTCAGGGAAAAAACATCATGGATGCACGTGTACTTGTGATGGGGGCAACTTTTAAGGAAGATGTAAGTGACATCAGAAACTCTAAAGTATGTGATGTGATCCGTGAATTAGAATCATTTGCGGTGAATGTTGATGTGGTGGATCCGCATGCAGACTCTACCGAATTGATGCACGAATATGGCTATGGACTTGTAGATAAACCAAATGGTCCATATGATGCAATTATTGTAGCCGTAAACCACGAACCATATGTGAAAA
The DNA here is from genome assembly GCA_965230535.1 of Parvicellaceae bacterium. Lineage (GTDB taxonomy): Bacteria > Bacteroidota > Bacteroidia > Flavobacteriales_D > JAUILH01 > JAUILH01. Next base: position 869,162 of record OZ246009.1, read on the forward strand.
TGGTTGAAGACGACTTTAAAGCACTTATGCCTGATGGAAAAGGTGTTTTGGTTGACCTTAAAGGTCTGTACAGAGACAAGATTAATGACTTGGAATACTGGAGCTTGTAATGAAACACATTTTAGTCACCGGAGGAGCCGGATTTATTGGTTCTCATGTTGTTCGCAGACTTGTAAACAACTATCAGGATTATCATATTATTAATCTTGATAAACTAACCTATGCGGGGAATCTGGAGAACCTTCGGGATATAGAGAGTGCTTCAAATTATACCTTCGTTAAAGGAGATATTTTAGATGCTGAACTGATAGAAAAGCTGTTTCAGGAACACGATATTTCCGGTGTGATTCATTTAGCTGCCGAATCTCATGTGGATAGATCTATTTCCAATCCAATGGAGTTTATTCAAACCAACCTTGTGGGGACGGTAACTTTATTAAATGTGGCTAAAAAGTTCTGGGAAGGAAGAGAAGATGTTTGTTTCTATCACATCTCAACTGATGAAGTCTATGGCTCATTGGGAAAAGAAGGTCTCTTTACCGAAACGACGGCCTATGACCCAAGAAGTCCGTATTCTTCAAGCAAAGCCGGATCGGATCACCTTGTTAGAGCTTACTATCATACCTACAATTTGCCAATTAAGATTTCTAATTGTTCTAATAATTACGGATCGTATCAGTTTCCTGAGAAGCTCATCCCTTTAATGATCAATAACATCATTCAAAAGAAGGATTTGCCTGTATATGGAAAAGGAGATAACATTAGAGATTGGTTGTGGGTTGAAGACCATGCTGCTGCCATTGATCTTATCTTTCATGAAGGAAAGGTAGGAGAGACTTACAATATCGGTGGACATAATGAATGGACGAACCTTGATTTGGTGCATCTTCTGTGTGATATCATGGATCAGAAGCTGAATAGACCTCAGGGAGATGCCCGTTCCAGAATTAAATTTGTTCAGGACAGAGCAGGTCACGATAAACGATACGCCATAGATGCCAATAAAATAGAAAAGGAGTTGGGCTGGACACCTTCACTGAAGTTTGAACAAGGTTTGGACATGACTGTGGATTGGTACTTAACCAATTCTGATTGGCTCAATAATATCACTTCCGGAGCTTACCAGAAATACTACGAATCTCAATATAAAAACAGATAAGTTGTCTTTTCTGAAGCGCATATTCGGCGAGAAAAAAATGCCACCAGCCAATTATGGCGATCTGATAACGGATGTGCATTCGCATTTTATTCCAGGGATAGATGATGGTGCAAAAACCATGGAAGATTCTGTCAACCTGATCAGAGGTATGGCAGAAATGGGATACAAAAAGGTCATTACCACACCTCACGTGATGAGTGACTTTTACAGAAATACTCCTGAAATTATTTTATCTGGATTAGAAGATGTAAGAAAGGCGGTTAAGGAAGCAGGAATTGATATAGAAGTAGAAGCTGCTGCTGAGTACAATGTGGACTCAGATTTGGAAGAGAAAATTTATGCCAACGAGATTCTAACTTTTGGCGACAATTATGTTTTGTTCGAATTGCCTTTTAGCGGAGAACCAAGTAACCTTAATAATTGCATTTTTGCTTTTCAGACAGCTGGCTATAAACCAATACTGGCTCATGTTGAACGGTATAATTTTTGGCACGGCAACTGGGAGAAGATTGAGTCTATGCTGGACAGAAATGTACGTCTCCAATTGAATATTAATTCCTTGTCGGGTTATTACGGTCCCGGAGTAAAAAGAATGGGAGAGGAGTTGATCGAAAAAGGAATAATCACGCTTCTTGGCTCAGATTGTCATCATGTCGGTCATCAAAACCTCATGAAACAAACGGCTACAAAAAAGTATCTGCACAAGGTTATGGCTCAGGACAACCTGCTTAATCGTACACTTTAGAAGCCTAAAACAGGATCTCGGAAATCGATTGAAAAAAACTGAAACTAATCCATTAATTTGATGAAATGAAAAGTCTGTTAGTGTGTATTGGTTTGTTAACTCACTTGTTAGGGTTTGGTCAGGAAGAAGACAGCCTTCTAAATCTGCTGAATAACAGAACGGAGAAGGATACGCAACGCGTTCACTTACTCATCGATTTGGCGGCCTACCATTACCACGATAACCTGGATACTTCTCTGCTCCTGATTGATCAGGCTATTCAGTTGTCAAAAGACATTGATTTTGAAAAAGGAAGAGGATTTTCGAATACAGCAAAATCGGGCTATTTCTTTCAAAAAGGAACTCTCGATTCTGCTTTACTTTATGCCAACCTTGGAGCAAAAATCCTTGAGGATATTGGAGATACCAAACATGTTCTGGCGGCATACAACAATATGGCTTTGATCTATAACAATATGGAGAAGCCCAGAAAAGCAATTGAAATTTATCTTAAAATTTTTGACAAAATTAAAGAGGCAGAGGTAAGTATTCAGCACATGGCTATCTGCAATAATCTGGCTGTTGCTTATGGGGTGGCCGAGGACCTTGACAATGCGAAAGTTTGGTTCGAAAAAGTATTGGCATATGCAAAGGAAATGAATCACCCCATAGGCTTAGCGTATGGATATAATGGTGTAGCTGGTGTGTATCTTAAAAAGGAATTATACAATGAGTCAATTGATTATTCTTTGAAAGGACTTGAGGTGAGCATAGACCACCAAATGAACAAGACAGCTATTGAAGCACTTCAAAATATGGGGATGGCATATTTTGAGAAAGGTAATGCCATTAAGGCTATTCAGTATTATGAAGAAGCTGAGAATCGGGCTCGTGAAATTGGCTCTAAAAGGAACTTAGAGGTGATTTATAAGGGCCTGTTTAGAGTTTACGAAATGGCCGGAAACTACGAACAGGCTCTTTTTTATAATGAAAAATACCATTCAATAAAAGATTCTGTTTTCTCAGAAGACAAAGTCAAACTCATTGAAGATTTGGAAAAGAAATATGAGACTGCCGAATTAAAAAGAGTTCAGGCACAAACAGAGTTAGAAAATGAACAGTTGGCCAAAGCAAATGAATTAGAAACTGTAAAGAACAAACAATTAAATCAGGAAAAGGAATTGTCTGAATTAAAGGCCGAAAAGAATAAGAATTACCTCATCGGAGCTATCATTGTCGCCTGTTTTATTGCAATGGGAGCTGTGCTGTATGTCAGGCAGTTTCGAAACAGGAAGAAAGCCGAACTGGCTAAATTGGAATTGGAAGAGTCTAACAAAAGACTATCTATCGAAAATCAGTTTAGGGAATCGGAATTAAAGGCCATTAAGGCGCAAATGAATCCGCATTTCATGTTCAATGCACTTAACTCAATTCAGGAATACATCATTCTTAATAAAAAGGAGTTGGCTTCTGATTATTTAGGGAAGTTTGCCGATTTAATGCGGCTTTATCTCAATCAAAGTAACCAAACCCTGATAGAGCTGGAAGATGAGATGAAAAGCATTCAGCTTTACGTTGAATTGGAAGCTTTGAGGCAAGAGAATATTGAGTTTTCTATTGAATGTAATGATCCTCTTCTACTTGATAGAAAACTTCCTCCAATGCTCATTCAGCCTTATGTTGAAAATGCCATAAAACATGGCCTTTGGCATAAAAAAGAAAACAAAAAACTGGACATAGTTTTTTCCAATGATGAAGGGAGTTTGGTGTGTGATATCGTCGACAATGGAATCGGTTTGGAAGCCAGTAAAAAGATCAATAGAGACAAGAAAAAACACAATTCGTTTAGTACTGCTGCCACCGAGAATCGCCTTGCTATGATCAAAGCCAGGTATGGGAATTCTATTGAAGTGAGTGTGCGTGAAATGAAAAAAAGTGACGGTTCTGTTGAAGGTACAGAGGTTCAAATTCGAATACCAAAAGATCTTAAATTATCTTAGAAGTTGAAAGCTCGATTTGAGAAAACAAAACCATCTGTTAGAAACAAAAAGACCTATATATGCCTAAAAAAAGCATGAAAGCACTCATTGTTGATGATGAATCCAAGGCCAGAAGTCTATTGGCGACCATTTTAAGCGAGTATTGTCCGGAGGTCACAGAAACTTTGGAGGCAGAGAGCCTTGTTAATGCAGTAAGCCTTATTAAGCTTGAGAGACCTGATGTGGTGTTTTTAGATGTGGAAATGCCAGATCATATGGGAACTCAGATCATGGATTTTTTTAATGAAACGGAGATCGATTTCAAAATTGTTTTTACCACGGCACATTCCGAATATGCCGTAAAAGCATTTGAGATTAATGCTGTAGACTACCTGTTAAAGCCCTTAAGACCAAAGCAAGTGAAAGAAGCAATGGCAAAAGTGGCTCAGGAAATAAAACAAACGTCACTTGCCGAACAACTGTCCGAACTAAAACACTCTTTTCAGACATCTAAATTCAAAAAAATTGGCCTTCCTGTATCTGACGGAATTCTGTTTATTGAGATCGACGACATCATCTGTTTGGAGGCCGACGGCATGTACACTAAATTCTACACAAAAACCAACAACAGTAAAATAGTGAGCAAACCGCTCAAGCATTTCATGGGACTCTTGGAGGACAACAAAGAATTTTACCGTCCTCACAGGTCCTATTGTATCAATGTTCGTTTCATCAAGCAGTATGTGAAAAAGGATGGAGGATACCTGGTCATGGACAATGATGTCATAGTATCGATTTCAAAAGAAAAAAGAGAGGAATTCCTTCAATTAATGAGTTCCCTGTAATGAGTTAGCAACTCGAAAAGGCGTTTCAGAAGTTCCGAACATTGAACAAGAAGAGTTCATGTTTTCTTTGGTTAAAATAAAATCAGAAAACATGAAGAAAACTATATTAATTACTGCATTAACCTGCTTTGGTTGGTCGGCAAATGCCACCGTTCATTATGTTGATACAGATGCTGTTGGATCCAATTCGGGAGTTTCCTGGACAGATGCATTTATCAACCCTCAACTCGCATTTAATACTGCCCTGGACGGGGATACAGTGTGGATAGCTGAAGGGACCTATTTCCCAAATGAAGATATTGGAGGAGATCAAAATCCCGGAGACCCAAGATCGAAAGTTTTCCATTTTGAAAACAAGGATCTTAAAGTATACGGCGGATTTGATGGAACAGAAACCAGTCTGAGTCAAAGAGATTGGGAAGCCAATAAAGTGATCTTATCCGGTGATATTGGAACTGTGGGAGATAATACTGATAATTGCTACTCTATTTTGAATCTCCAATTTATGGATATTACCACGGTAATAGATGGTATTACAATAACACAAGCTTATGGCAATCATATTGATCATGGTGGCTTAGTAGGAAAGAATCTAAGTGGTGTTCAGTTTAACAATTGTAACATATCTCATAATACTTGTACTGGTAAAGGAGGCTCTTATATGGGAGTGTCTGAAGCGTTTTTTGTGAATTGTCATTTTCATCACAATACTGCCACTGAAGGCGGAACTTTTTATGCTTCTAACGCGCATTTAAGAATAGACCGTTGTGAGTTTGATCATAACTCTTCCAGTGCACATAGTGGAAACATCACTTTCAATGGAAACATGGCGTATCTCTATATACCTCAAACGCTCATCACCAATTCTCTGTTTCATAATAATACCGCTGGTAGTATTGCTGGTGGAGCTTTGTTTTTCTACAATGTGTCTTCAGAAGCTTCAATACACAATTGTACGTTTGCTGATAACCACGGACCAAATGGAGCCAGTATTGGGTCTAATGGTGTGTCCTTGAGCATTAAGAATTGTATTTTCTGGGGAAGCTCAGCAAATTCTGAAGTGTATGAAAGTAACGGTAATCCGTCTATTATTGATTTGCAAAACAGCACGGTTGAAGGAGGGTATGCAACCGGTACCAATATTCTTACAACGGATCCGGAGTATGCAGATGCGACGAACTTTGACTTTAGTTTGAGCTCAGGATCTTCTGCAATTGACGCAGGTGATACAACGGGTATTTCTCAATACTTGGGTGCCACAGACTTTAATGACGACAACCGTTATGTCAATGCAATTGATCATGGTTGTATGGAAAAGCAGTCTTCGGTTGGCATCAATGCGCATGACCTGGTAAGTGTGAAAATCTATCCTAATCCCGTGTCAGATGTACTGTTTGTGGAAATTGACCATCAATCTGAGTCTTTCAATTATAACATCAGATCAATTGAAGGAAAGCTAATTGATAACGGAAGAGGGAACATCAATATTCCGGTTTCGAACTTGCCAAAAGGAGTATATGTATTGGAGGTATTGAGAGGATCTGGTGAGCTAATCAGACAGCAATTCATCAAGCAATAATGCTGTTTTTGTATATCCAAAATGGAGGAGAAGAACTTAAATAAGTGCTTCATACATCCAAAACAGCATTTCAGCAATCGACCGGATTAAATTCGGAGCAATTCGATCAAATTTGAATCAGTAAACAATAATCATAATTAAAACTAAAGACAATGAAAAAAGTAATGATCGCAGTATGTACCCTTTGTTTTATCGGGACAGTAACTGCAAGTAATATCAACGACAATACAAATGAGGGAGAGGTAATCGTAACACCAGCTGAAGGTGGAAGATATACCATCTTAAACGATACTGATGAAAAGGTGAAGATTCATACTGGCTATGGAACAACTACTTTGAACCCACGTGGCGGAAGAACATCTGTGTCTTGCGAGCCTGGTAAAAAAGTAAAAATAGACGGAAAAGTGATTTATGAAGTATCTGATGATATGTGCGGTGAAACCGTAAAATTGTCTGATTATCTATAGACTTTTTTCATGTTTTAAAACCCCAATTCCATTAGTTGAGTTGGGGTTTTTTGGTATAAAACTCTTTGATTATGCTTAGACTCATCACATTGGTTTGTTCGTTCGTGGTTGGCTTGTCCTCTCAAGCACAACTTAAACAGGATTTCTCTTCTCGTATATTTCTTGGAAGTGACAATAAACATAAAGGACAAAAATTGCTGTCTTATAAAGACGGTTACGTCATGATTACTCTGTTAGAAACAAAAACAGATAAAAATAAAGTTGCATTAGCCACAGTTGCTAAGGATTCAAGTGGAAAGTACTTAACCGGATTTTACTACAACCAATACACCTATAACAAGAATGATGAAGAAATATATGACTATGCTCCACAAGATTTCATTCGTTTGAAAGGAGGACACTACATGGTCTGCGGCAAAGGCTACGTGGTAGAGTTGGATGAAAACCTCAAACATAGCAGCAACTTTATTGGAAGGAAAGACTTTTACTACTACTCACTTTCAGAAGGTAAAGGCGGGCAGGTGATTGTGGCTTATTCTGATTCGTATGGGAAGTTAGGAACACTTGTTTTTCACTCTGAAGGCTCAAGTGTGAACTATAAAACCTCTAACTACAATCCTAGTGGAGACAATAAAAGCTATACCACTAATCTGGTTTTAAATGACTCCATGTATGCTGAGTTTTATAACTATTACGATGATGATGAGAGGGTGACTGCTGTTGCGCTTAAAAGCTATGCTTCTATTGTTAGGAACCACAAAGCAGACAATTTCAGATGGGAATATGCATTTGAGAAATACAGTGATATCAGACAACCATGTCTGGATCATCGTGGAAACATAGTGGGGATAGGATCTTTGAAAAATGAATACGACAGTTTCGAACTTTTTGTGTTTGATCCAAGACAAAAGAAGGTTATCAACCACATCAATATCGGAGAGGAACTTTCTAAAGGAAATGTGATGTTCGATGGGTCAATTTCATTGCACATGTATAACAAACAATATCTTGTTTCAGTCCTGGGACGTTTTCTGAATGAAGAACAAGCTGATCAATCAAAATGGAGTTGGATGATCAATCGCCGCAGGTTACCTTACGTCATGGTTTTCGACCCTGGTTGCATCAAAACGAAAAGTGGTTTCTTGGTAGACAAAAGTCAGAAATCTGTATTGAGTTTTGATTATTCTTCTGGGGCCTTCAGTCTGGATCCGCTGAATAATCGCTTGTTCTTTACTCCCTACTCATATTACTATAAAGAGGATTACTTGTTGATTGCTAATCCTAAATTCTAAGCTCATTCAGAAGTTTAGAAATCCAAATCATGCATTCAGAAGTTCAGGCGAAAAGACTGTTCTGTTCTGCCTCATATTGCAAGAAAAAACAAAACATGAAGAAGATATTTATTTTACTGGCCTTATCAGGTATTGCTCAACAAGAGCAGATATTTGCCCAGGATGAACTTGGGGAAAGAAGTCCAATTATTAGAGAGTTTGGAGGCAAAATTAACGAACAGGATTTCACTCTGTTTATCTCAGCTAATTATGCAGGATCCACAACTGGCTATCTTAAAATTGGAAATGAGGTCGACTCATTAAGATATGGAGCATATGATGCCGACGGAACGGTATCTCTTAATCTTAAAAGCGGAAAAGAAATTGAGGGTAAGCACGAATTGGATACCAAGCTCAAATTGAAGCTCATCGATGGGAAGTCCAAAACAAAGTTTGAAGCCCTGGCTCGTTCCAATTCAAACCCAATAGATGGAGAGTATTATATAAAAGACGCCAAGAGGTTTTCCAATCATTCCGGTGCCGCCTGCTATTTAATGGATGACGATCATCTATATGTGAATTGTTTCTGGGAAGACCTCAGTTTAGATCATAAGAAAGATGTGGTTTTTGCGGATTTTGAAGGTGTAGCAAAAAGGGATTATGACAGGGGATCCGACGAGTTTGAATTGTATGTTTTAACCATCTCTCATGACGATGAACATCCTTCACTTAACGCTACTGCCTACATTCAGCGTGACACGGATTCAGGAAACCTGGTGATTTTCATTGAAAGTGAGATGGAGTCGGTTTTGGGGCCACTCAAGAATAAGGAACGCATCTGGTTTAAGAAAGGATAGAAATCAACAACTCTGGTATTATGAAACATTTAATGAGTTTCCTTGTGTGTGTGCTGTTTCTTACTGAGGCACATTCACAGGCAAATTATTCCGAAAAACTGGATAAAGCCAAAAAGCTTTACCAGAAAGACAAGGAGAATTATACTGATGGCAGCGCATTGTATTGGTATAAACAGAATTCGGAAAGTCCCAGCCTGTTTATCACGTCAAATGTCTACGACAATTTCACTCCGGAATACATCAAAACTGAACAGGAATGGAATACCAAGGTAGTTCCCTCTATGATAAGTGAAGGTTGGTTCGAATACACCATGGGCTTAAATGCTCATTTGCTATGTCCTGTTCCCGTTCATCATATGTGCATGGCGAATAAGATAGATACGGATTCTAAGGACATCAAATTGGTTTGGCGGATAGAAATCGAAGATCAGTCATTTACAGTAAGTTCGAATGAAGTCAATGCCACTTCCATGACAAAGTATAAAGCCGTCAAGGCCAATTTAGTGAAACTAAAGCCATATCCAGGTAGTACTTACGACAGACTTAATAAGTATTTCAAGAGCGAATGTATTACCTGGGAGCCTGGCTCCGAACATAAGATGAAGTTGGTAGTTGAGGTATACGATTACAACAAAAAGAAAGCCTTGCTCAACATAGCTTCTACCAACTATCTGTTAAAGGTGCCCGACAATCCTACTGATTTTAGATACAATATCTACTACAGTGCTCCCAGATTAATCAGGTTTTGGGAAGGGAAGGTCAATCCAAGACAGGTGGGGGTAAACAAATTGAAGGAATTATTGCAAGACGATAAGTGGGTGAGCAATAATCTGCCTCAGTTTAAAGAGTTTATCGGCGTGTCCTCTTTCAATACCAAAACAGGACAGTCAGTCTATGCTCCAATTTTAGGTGTGGTGTATCGAACAAACAATGGAGGACTCAAATATTTGGAGTTGTTCTATAGTCTTACCAAAGCCTGTCCTCAGTATGAGAATAATAGCTACACACGCAATGATTTGGATAGCTACAATTGTTATCAGGTCGAACTTATTTCTAAGGATAAGAGTTGGGAGCGTTGCTTCACACTTTATTCGGTACGAAATCCGGAAATCAGTGGTCTTGGCAGAATAGAAAAACAAGTGGGTGAGTATACTCTGCATCCAAAAGGAGCCGATAATCTGGATAAATAAACCAGACATGATGAAACATGTTTTGAGCATATTATTCCTATTCCTGTCTCTGAGTGCTTTGTCGGGCAAACCAACCATTCTAATGTATTCAGGGCCAATTTCCAAACTTGGTGGATACACAGAATTATTGCTGGGCGTGAGTGAATCTAACAAGTCCTTCGGATATCTGTCGATTAATGGAGTTAAGGATACCATTGTAGGAGGCGGAGAGGAGTTTTTGGAAGGGAAGAATGGGATGTACGATCAGGCCAGCGGACATGTTGAACTACGATTGTCTTCAGGAAGATGGGTACATGTATACGGATACAGAACAGATCAGTTGAAGGTGGAGTACTATGACTTTGGAAAACCTGTTAAGTTCAAATTACTCAAACGAAAATTGGAGGCAGCCATAACCGGATTGTATGAGCTCAAAAATGATTCGATCACGGCAAAAGTGTATATCTACCAGATTGTTGGAGACGATTACATCAATGTCAATTTATACGATAACTGGAAAGAGTATAAGTTTTATGGGCCAATAGAATCGAAAACTTATGGCGAATATATCGTGAACCTGAAACCTGAAAGGGAAATCAAACTCATTGCAAGAAAAAACGAAATAGAAATCAAAACTAATGGCCATTCTTTGGTCATACCCAAACAAGAATAACATGAAAAAAACTATACTGATGATATTGTCTGTACTAGTGCTGAATGTGGCCTGTTCATCGGATGATAAGACGAAGAAAAATAGTGATAACTCAGAGGTGGAAGAGAAGCCAGAAGAGGTCAAAATGAAGCCAGATATTCAAATGGAGGTTCTGGCAGACGGGACCATCACTGTTTGGAATGCTGTTAATTCGGGAACACTTAACTATGAATTGAATTTGATGAATATGGAGAACCGTTATCCGGTAGCGCTCAATCTAAAAGGGACGGAAAAGGTTAGCTTTCTCTTTCCCAATGATTTTGGTTTCAAGGATGAGTCATCTTCAGAAATAGGTTTGTTTTTTCTTAATATCTATATAGATGACGAAAATGATGAAATGGTTTTAGCACAGGATGTGGTGCTCACTACCATTGAAGATGAGAAGGCAAATGAAGCTTTCGACTACGAGCAGTTTGGTCCACCAACCTTAAGAGGGAAAATCAGCAATAGTATCTATTGGAAGGACAAAACGGGCCATCATTTTGCGGTGAAATCTAAGGTAGAAGACGAGTCGGGAATTTATCTCAATCACTTTATTCTACGAACAGAGGGTAAAATGGATTTGAAAGATTGGAGAGAGCACGAGATTGAATGTGGGTTCGATCTCATGGAGCAGCATGCTAAAAAAGACCACATTGATGATGCTGATGGCGATGGCGTAAAGGAGTATTATTCTTTAGTGGTTTCAGATTGCAAAAGTGATATCAGTCCAAGTAAAGCATATTTGTATATCATAGAAGGCAATGAGATCTACACATTAGAATGTTCAGATAAGGCCGAAGGTGAAGGCTTGCCACAAATTCCAGGAGAAGCTTTGAAACAAAATCCTAAGATTTTGGACAAGGCCAAATTGGTTTGGGATGACATTGCACCCAATGTTGGCTTTTAGTCGGTAGATAGCATGCAGTCTTCCAGCTAATTCTGTCTATATTAGCACAAAATTTTAGCCATGAAAACTGCACTATTTGCCATCCTTGTCCTCATAGGGCAATTTGGATTTTCTCAACTTGTTGAATCTTCAGCGACCATTATCAATGATTGGACACCAACACAATCCAATTATAAATCAACGGCATGCGGACCAGATGAGGTTCAATATACAATTGCAAAAGCAAACGGTTTACAGGTATTAGACATCAATAATGCGACTTCCGCTCTTGGAACGTGTCAGTATTTTGATGCCCCACAAGCCCTCACTATAGATGCGGTTACTTTCTTTGCGTATAAAGCTAATGCCTCCGGAGGTTTAGTTCAACATCTTGAGGTAGAGTTGTTTTTAGCAGGTGCGGATTCAATGCCTACAGGTGCTGCTCTAACTTCTGTCACTGTGCCAGTTGACACTACTTTTAATGGTGGATTATTAAGCGCTTTAGAGAAAGTGGCCAATTTTTCAATTCCAATAACGGTAACTCAACCCTATTGTGTGGTGATTTCAAATAATTCATCAAATTCAGTGAATTTGGTAAGTAATGATTATACAACAGCGCCAACTCCTGATGGTGCCTATGAATGGTTGTCTTCGATTAATATTGCGGGAACCTGGATAAGATCTTATGGTATCAATGTAGGAGGCCCCCTATTTAACGCAGACTGGTTGTTTTATCCAAGTGTAAGTTATACGTTGACGGCCAGTGCAACGCAAGATCAGACTTGTTTAAGTGCTGGAGGAACCATGAACTACACCAATACCAGTAGCCCAATTCTCCAAAATAGAATGTACAATCAGGCGGCATATGTAGGGGCTCCACAATTGTCCTATACATGGGATTTCGGTGATGGGTCTCCTACAGAGAATACCGTATCCCCAAGTCATACATTTCCGGCAGGTGTTTTCACAGTCACGCTAACAGATACCATTTTTGGTTGGACAACTAATTGTGCACATGACACAAGCATGTCAACAGCAGCAAATATTGTTGCCGATTACTCATTTGTGACAACAAATTTAACCTCCAATTTCACTGATTTAACTGTCAATGATGATGTAACAGGTTCTTGGTTATGGGATTTTGGTGACGGGAATACATCTACGCAACAAAACCCAACTCATATTTATGCTGCTCCCGGAACTTATACCGTATGTCTGACTTCAACGAATAGCTGTATAAGTGATTCCGTTTGTCAGTCAGTTACAGTTTGTTCGCCTCCAACACCTTCTTATACATTTAATGCAAATTCACTGACTGTTGATTTTACAGATGGATCCACAGTATCAGGAGGTACATCATGGTTATGGGATCTGGGTGATGGCAATACATCTACTCAACAGAATCCGTCTCATACATACAGCGCAGCAGGAACATATACGGTTTGCCTCACTGTTACGGATGGATGTGCAACAGACTCAGTTTGTCAAACAGTAACGGTAGTTAATTGCCCAACTCCAACGTCTTATTACACATTTACCGCAAATTCATTGAACGTTGATTTTATGGATGGATCTACAGTAACGGGTAGTGCTTCATGGTTATGGGATTTCGGCGATGGCAATACATCCACACAACAAAATCCATCTCATACATATGCTGCAGACGGAGGATACACCGTTTGTCTGACCGTATCGGATGCATGTGGAACAGATTCTGTTTGTCAAACAGTGATAGTAGCGAACTGCCCAACCCCGGTAGCAGCATATACATATAATACAAACTCATTGAATGTTGATTTTACAGATACATCAACATATACGGTTACTGCAATTACATCCTGGTTATGGGATTTCGGTGATGGCAATACATCTACACAACAAAATCCGTCTCATACTTACAGTGCAGCCGGAACTTACACAGTTTGTTTAACTATGTCGGATGCATGTGGAGTAGATTCAGTTTGTCAAACTGTAACGGTTACAAATTGCCCAACTCCTACACCGTCATATTCATTTACTGCGACTTCTTTGACTGTTGATTTTACTGATGCATCTACCGTGACTGGTACTGCATCCTGGTTATGGGACTTTGGTGATGGAAACACATCTGCAGTTCAAAACCCATCTCATACCTATGGCGCTGATGGAATCTATACAGTTTGTTTGACGGTGACGGACGATTGTGCTACAGATTCTGTTTGTCAGAGTGTAGATGTTTCTATGGTTGGTGTATTGGAGTTGAGTGCTGACGACTTCAAGATTTATCCAAATCCAGGTAACTCAATTATCAATCTTGAGTTGGGAGGGCATTCGGAAGCCGTTTCAACAGTGAGTATATTAGATGTACAAGGCCGCCAATTACAAACTTTGAACGGTGATAGAATCCGTGAAAAAATGGTGTTGGATATGACCAACTATTCTACTGGTGTTTACCTGCTTTCCATCAAAACGAATTCAGATCAGGTATTGGTGAGAAAAGTGTTTATCAAGTAAATTTACTCGGCGTATCCAATTTCAACAGGTGTGATCGATACCAAAGTTCCGCCCTGATAATTGTAGGTAATGTTGGAAATCTGTTCATCTACGAATTGGAAATCGACACCAGCTACCTGCAGAATCTGATCATTGTCGAACTTAAAGATGAGAGATTCAACAAGATATTCTGTGGTGCCGTCATCATAGGTGGCATCAAAACCAATTACTTCAACTTCTTTGATGGCGTTTTTCATCATAGCCTGAAAAGGTTCTAATTCCTGAGCGCCCATGGCATTGACAGAGAAACTGGAACTCATTTCCATAATTTTCTGAGAGAAAAAAGTCGTGATTTCTTCGGTTTCATGCCAACCGAAGGTATAGGTTTCATTGTCTAGTTTCATTTGGATTCCGGCATGTACAATCCATGTGGATTCCTGAGTTACCTCCAAATACCTGCCATCTACTGCATAAAGTTCAATGCCTGTTAGTGTCTTCCCTTCAAAAATTGATTTGATTTCTTGTTCCGTCATGCCGAAATATACTAAGCTTTGACTTATGCTTTTATGAAAGCGTTGATTTTTTCGGAAATGATTACATGCTCAATCAGAAAGCCATCATGCCCGTATGCACTGTCTATTTCTATGTATTCGGCATTGGGAATGTGTTTGGTAAGGAATTTTTGTTCGCTTGGCGGAATGAGTTGATCGCTGGAAATGCCAATCACTAAAGTACGTGCCTTGATCGATGATAAAGCTTTTTCCAAACCACCTCTGTTCCTGCCAACATGATGGGTGTCCAGAGATTTGGACAAAGTAAAGTAGCAATGTGCTGTGAACCGTTCAATCATTTTCTGACCTTGGTACCTTACGTAAGAAGCTGCTTTGAAATCATCAAGTTTATCTGAATCAGAATCGCTTTGAGCATTAATGAAAGCATCAATCGTTCGGTAGTTTAACATGGCCATAGCACGTGCTGCCTTCATGCCATTTGCCCCGGCCGAATTGTCGTAATCAAAGTAACTTGGGTCTGCCTGAATGGCAAGCCTTTGGGATTCATGAATGGCAATACTCCAGGCCGTTTCCCTGGCTGAAGTTCCAATCAAAACCAGGTTCTTAATCTCACCATTCCATGTAATTGCCAATTCCTGTGCCTGATGTCCGCCATAAGAGGGTCCAACCAACAAATGAAACTGAGAAATGCCTAAATGGTCTAACAACTGAATCTGGGCATTTACCTGATCTCTTACGGTTATCAAAGGGAAATCGGGACCCCAGATGCGTCCGGTTTGGGGATTAGTGTCTTTTGGAGATGCGCTTCCGTATGGAGATCCAAGAATATTTATACAGATGATAAAGTGTTTAACTGGATCAAATAAACGATCGTTTCCATATAAATCCGACCACCAATCAGATACATCAGAGTTGGCAGAGAAAGCATGACAAATCATCACAACATTGTCTTTCTTGTCGTTTAAGCTGCCTTCCGTATGGTATGCAATTTTTAGATCGGAAAGGGTAGTGCCGCATTCCAATTTAAAACTGTCCAGTATGTGTATCGACTTAAGCATGTTTCAGAGCCTGATTGAGGTCTTCATAAATATCATCCACGTGTTCCAGGCCAACAGAGATTCTAATGGTGCCATCCGTGATTCCGGCTTTTAAGCGATCCGCTTCACTTAACTTGGAGTGCGTTGTGGTAGCCGGGTGTGTTACAATGGTTCTGGTGTCACCTAAATTTGCGGTTATAGACAGTAACTTGATCTGGTTGATGAATTCGAAACAAGCTTTTTTTCCACCTTTTACATCAATGGTAAAGAGTCCGCCTCCCATGCTCATTTGCTGTTTTGCCAGCTCGTGTTGCTCGTGAGACTGAAGAAAAGGATAGCGTACAGCATTCAATTTCTCGTGTTTTTCAAATCTCTTCGCCAGTTCAAATGCATTGTTGCAATGTCTTTCAACCCTGAGATCCAACGTTTCCAGACTTTTGGATAAAACCCATGCATTGAACGGAGATAAGCTGCTCCCGGTTCTTCTTAGAAAATCATAAACAGGACTGGTCAATTCTTTTTTGCCCAAAACCAGTCCACCAAGTACGCGTCCCTGCCCATCAATAAATTTCGTAGCAGAGTGAATGATTAGATCTGCTCCAAACAAGGCTGGTTTTTGAACGATTGGTGTTGCGAAACAGTTGTCTACTGCCAAAATAGCCTGATGTTGGTGAGTCAATTCGCTTAACCATTTTAAATCGATTAACTCTAAACTAGGATTGGTGGGTGTTTCAACAAGAACCATTTTGGTGTTGGCCTTAAAAGCTTGTTCCCAGGCTGACTGATCCTTTAAATCAACAAAGGTAGTTTCAATACCCCAACTCGGTAAAATGTTCTTTAAAATATAAAGCGTATTCCCAAACAAAGAAGATGCTGCCACAACATGATCTCCAGCCTTCAAGTGTGCTGCCAATGAATTGAAGATTGCTGCCATGCCTGAAGCTGTCGCAACGCCCGATTCAACCTGCTCCAATGCGCACATCTTATTGATCAGTTCAGAACAATTTGGATTGGAAAAGCGCGAATAAATGTCTCCTTCCAACTCTCCGGCAAACATACTCTCCGCATGTTCTGCACTGTCAAATGTAAAACTGGAAGTCAGGAACATAGGAACAGAGTGTTCTCTGTAAGCCGTTTGCTCCGTCTGTAATCTAATGGCTGATGTAGCGTCTTTCATCTTAATTAATTTGATAGGTGTAGCTGATTTCAATGTCTTCTTTCAGGCAAAATTTGACCGAGCAATATTTATCTGTTGTCAATTGAACTGCACGAGCCAATTTGGCTTCATCTATGGTTCCGGATAAATCAAAATGAACCCTGATAGATTCAAAGGGAGAAGGTATGCCTTCTTTTCTGGTTCCGTCAATAGTAATCTTAAAATCCTCAATGGTTTGTTTCTGCTTATACAGAATGTTCAGAATATCTATAGCAGAACAACTCGCCAAACTATTTAATAATAGTTCCATGGGTCTAAAGCCCAGATTTTGTCCGCCAATGGTTTCACTGGCATCAGTATGTGTCGTATGTCCGGAGGCGTTTTTACTTTCCAGCAAAAAGGCATCATCCTTACGTTCTAAAGTAAGTTTCATAATAAAAAAATAATACAGGAAATGTTGGGTTCAACCGGATAGTCTCACTTATCTGTTCATGATAGATTGTCATGATAGGATTTAGCACCTTTCTCGTTAATCGAGAGGTTGCCAAGGATTCATAGGGCCTAGTCCCTCCACCTTTCCTGATAAATTGTACAAAAAGAACTGGGACAAAGGTAGGTGAATAAAACTGAATTTTGCAAATCGAAGATTAAGGAGTTACCTTTTTGGTTTATTTGTATCAATTATCACTATGAAATTGCTATTGAGTACTCTTTTAGGTTTGTTGATCTTTTCGTCCCAAGGTCAAATTGGATACGACATCAAACCTTTAAAACTTGATAAATACGGTCAAATACAGGAATACCCATCCAATTTCACACCCGTAAAGTATGAACCCGGTGAAGTGGACCAAATCCATCAGTACCTATTTGAAAATGAAGTCAGGTTTGATACATCTCTTACCATAATCAACGATACAAGTGGTTGTCATTACAAAGGAGAGTACTTGTGGTTTCCTCAACTAAAATCTCATGGAAAGGCCAGATATTATCCAACGCTTGATTGGCGAGAAGATTCCACGGAGTACCTGTCACCATGGATTACCAACGCAGATTATGATCAATTCCGGGCATATATACGAGATTCGATTATGAGGAGAACCTTGGTGCAACAGGATCCTGACCCTTTAAAATGGGGATTTGAAATGCATGAAGATGATGGCGCCAAAATACATCCATCCGACTGGGGATTGAACTACGACACCAAATATGAATACATGCTGCCATCGGAAGGTGCTATCGCACCAAATAGGTCAAAATACGGGAAACGAGACATGCTGGCGGAATATTTTTATGGTGCCAGAGAAAGAAATGGAGGCCCATTCAAAATTGATCAGCGAAAATTATACTATGAGTTTTACTGGATGGATATGGTATCGGCAAACGCCTACAGAAGAAAGATAAAAGGCACGAAAGTGAATAAGACCGGTCAGAACGGAGCGATCCGCGGACATACAGATTTGTCTAAATTCATAGTTGCCGAATGGGTAAGTATACTAAGAGATACAGGGTTTTGGTATCAAACCAATTTGCCGGAAAACTACAAAGAGTGGTTGACAGAGAATTATACCACGCAGGAAGACTATGCCAATATGCCTGTTTTAGGTTTAACAGGATATCAGGCCTGGGCATATTGTAAATGGAAAGAGAAAGTATACGTTGATTTGGCCAGAAGGAAAGGAGGAACGCTCCTGTTTCCGGATATTGAGTTGAGTTTGCCAAGAAAAATTCAGGTCGATAAACATCCTGTTGAACTCCCAAAAATTGTGGTACCTGAGGTGAACAATGCATGGTGGCGTATCACTAATGAAGATTACAAAGCTTTTGTTCAGGCTGTTCAGGATTCTTTGGTGAGAGATGGAATGTCAGATTATGTTGACCCCGAGAGATGTCGAATTCAAACCTATGATGTATATGGAGAACCTCAGGGGATTGAGGATTGGGTTTTAAATATGGATATGTCAATCAATGAGTATTATAAAAATGAGGATTCAGGTTATCAGGAAGAATTTGAGCAGAAATATTTGGACAAAGACAAAAGGTTTTGGAAGATTCATAAAACCATTGCGCCCCAAAAACTCATGTATAGTTACTTTTGGTTCGATTACCCAGGTGCCAATGCCACCAGTAAATACGCATTGATGCCAGGAAGTGAAACATATGAGGCTTACCTGTATCAGTTGGATTCTAGTGATGAGAATGGAGAACCAGTTGGAAAGGACTTGAATCTGTCACGTATCAATAAACTAGGCAATGATGCCGGGGTAAGGAGCCACGAAGATATTACCAGATTTATTGTTCAGGAAATCATCAATATTTATCCTGTGATCCCAGGGAGCGCAAAAGTCGAGCCTTATGATTTTGAAACTTGTCCTGACTGCACCATTAAAGGAATTGTTTGGGAGCAAGCCAAAGCTTATTATTCATGGTATATTAACAAGCGACCGGGACATCAGAAAATGACTAAGAAAAACCCTACAGCAAAAATGAAACCCACCAAAGAACAATGGGAACAGATCATGAGTGGGAAAACCGTGATCTTGCCGGCGAAGGAAATTGAATTGCCTGTTCCTACTTTCAGATACGTAATTAAATAAGATTCATTCTTATATTTGGTTCATAAATAAAGACTTATGAAAAAGTATTTGCTGACTATTTTAATCTCATTCATTGCACTTGGAACACAAGCTCAGGTTGGAGAAAAAGGAAAATTCTATATTGATTTTGGTGGAGGAGTAGGTGTCTATAAAACAGATTTTACCTACAAAGACAATTTATCCAATGTCGAAGGAGAAGATACCGTAGCCACAACTTATGGCGCGTTTGGAGTTGAATATGGTATCATGAACTGGGTGAGTGCCGGATTAAACTTTAAGTCAGGGCAATACTTATATGAAAACGCAAACGGAAGGTCTAACAAGTGGAAGGTTCTTGAGTTGAGCTCTCATTTCTACTTTTTAAATAAAGAGAAGTTCACCCTGTATGGCAATGCTACTATTGGCAGTGGTTTTTTAACGGAAACCGGAACCTGGATTTTATGGCCTTACGAGAGAAAATTCTCTGGAGCCCATTATTCTTTGGGATTGGGCTTTAAGTGGTTATTCATTAAAGAGAAGGTGGGAATCTTTATGAACTATGAGTTCAATCGTTATGGACTTGACATGAAAGAATACGTGTTAAACAATCAGGATCAGGATCTGTCTAACGTAACCGCTACGCATGATGTGAAAGGAAGCGAACTTAAATTCGGACTTTCGATCAAGTTATAGCTTACTTAAAGAAAGTTGTCCAGCTAATCATAGGAATTGGAAGTGGGACAACTTCCGCTCCGCCACCGCCGGTTCTGTCTGAAAAGAAACCACCGGTGAAACCAAAATCCCAAACATTTTGTTTTTTGGTTACCCATCTAACTCCGGGAATAAGTGCCCCCAGAGCAAAATCACTGTTCACGACAATCAAAGCTTCAAAATTGAAAAAAGCGGAACTACCGATTCTTAAGTGAGATCCCATAGATATTAATGGGGCATTTTGACCTGAAACATTGCCATCTCCGTAAACAAAACCATATCCGGCACCTAAGGTTACGTTATGATTTTTTGTTCCGTAGGTAGCTAAACCATAACCAAAGAGACCACCGTAATCAGGACGAGTCCAACTCAACGAACCAAACAAAAGGCCTCCGCCAAGGTGAAATTTGTCCGCCACTTCATATCCAAATTTTGGGGTCAATACGATCGGTGCACCAACGGGAGTGGTCATCACACCCAGAGAGAAATTGTCTCCTAATGCAAATTGGGCTTCCAGCAGAAAATAAGTCAATCTAAAGTAGTCATTGCCCTTGCCAAGTGGTATAGCACTGGTTGTTAGGTAATATCTTGAGGCCATCCTGTTTTCTCTAAAAGAGACACCCGATTTGTACTCCTTGATATTCTCAATTTCTCTGATTTCCTTGATCTCGTGTTTGGGAATGTAAATTTCTCCCAATTTGTCTGTTTTGATCAGAACTTCTCTTGAATCTTGCTTTAAAATTTGACCCACATATTCGGTGCCGTCATTTTTTACCACAACGTACATTTTGTAAGACACTGTTGTTGTGTCACTTCCTTCCTGTGCCGCGAGAATGTTAGGCAATCCTATAAAAAGAAGACTAAATAATGTGATTTTGATAAAAGCGTTCATAACTGATCAGATTAATGAATTCTAAGTCAAATATAGCTTTAAATTTGCACTATGGCTTTAGATAATGATTTGATTTTAAGAGCAGCCCGTGGTGAAAAAGTCGAGAGAACACCAGTGTGGTTGATGCGTCAGGCGGGAAGGATTTTGAAAGAGTACCGAGATGTGAGAGCGAGTTTAAGTGGATTTAAGGAATTGGTAGAAACGCCTGAGTTGGCAGCAGAAGTAACCATTCAGCCTGTAGATATTCTGGGAGTGGATGCTGCCATTATTTTTTCAGACATTCTGGTCATTCCTGAAGCAATGGGCTTACCCTACCAGATGGTAGAGAAGAAAGGTCCCTGGTTTGAAAATACTATAAAAAGTCAGGCAGACGTAGACAAGCTAAGAGATGCATCTCTGGATGATTTAGGATATGTGTTTGAAGCCATCAAAATCACAAAAAAAGAATTGAATAACAGGGTTCCATTGATTGGGTTTGCAGGTGCACCATGGACTATTTTCTGCTACATGGTAGAAGGTGAAGGATCTAAAACATTCTCAAAAGCAAGAAGAATGTTGTACACCAACCCTGAGTTATCTCATCAGTTATTGGATAAAATAACCAACCTGACAATAGATTATTTGAAGGAACAAATCAAGTCAGGTGCCGATATGGTTCAGGTTTTTGATTCGTGGGCCGGAATCCTGGATTATAAGCAGTATAGAGAGTTTGGAACGAAATATGTATCTAAGATCTGCAAAGCAATTAAAGAAGTACCAATTACAGTGTTCGCAAAAGGCGCATATCAGGCAAGAAAAGAAATCGCATCCATGGAATGTAACACCATCGGATTAGACTGGAATATGAATATTCAGCAAAGTAAATCCATTATTGGACCTAACAAAACTTTGCAGGGAAATCTCGATCCTTGCGTTTTATATGCAGATTTTAAGCGTATTGAATTGGAAACTCAGAAAATGTTAAATAGTTTTGGGACTCAAAGACACATTGCAAATCTTGGTCATGGTGTTTATCCAGATACCAACCCGGATCATGTAAGGTGTTTTATTGAAGCCGTTAAATCGTATCAACATAAATAAGAAATTATGACTATTGGAAAAATTATTGGAGCCGGGTTAATCCTCATGTCTGGTGTAAGTTTTGCACAAGACGATGACAAAAATTTGGTTCAGAACGGAGGGTTTGAAACCCTGGACGGCCGATTGAAAAAGGCAGGTCAAATTGAAGTGGCAAAGCACTGGGTGTCACCAACCGGAATGAAGGCTGACCTGTTCTCTGGTTCAGTTAAAGCTCCAACGGTGGCAACTCCTAAGAATTATATGGGAGAGGAATCACCTGCAGAAGGAGATAACTATGCCGGAATCCGAGCATTCAGTTATAACGACAAAATGGTGAGAACCTACCTTCAAACAGAGTTGTTAGGACCATTGAAGAAAGATATGCAGTACTGCGTGTCGTTTAAAGTAAGCTTAGCCGAAAGATCAAAGTATTCTTCGAATAACCTGGCAGCTAGTTTGACAAAAAAGGCTCTGGAGACTGAAGAGAAAATCAGTTTGTTAGTAGAAGATGTTGAGAACAAGCACAGCAAAAATAAGGTGTTTGATGCCGTGTTTAACTGGGAAACAGTTTGTCATATCTACAAGGCAAAAGGTGGTGAGAAGTTCCTTACCATTGGAAACTTTGACACGAATAAGAAGACCAAGTATGGTAAAATGAAGAAGCCTAAAACTGTGTCTGGTGCGCAGTCATATGATGCGTATTACTTCATTGATGATGTGCAAGTATTCTTGTTAGACAGTGCAGCAGAGTGTAACTGTGAGAAGGAAGACCTAACTAAAGATGAGGTTGAAACAATTTATGTGAGTACGGTAATTAGTAGAAAAGAACTTAAAACTCCTGATTTATTGGATGCAAGTACTGTTTACTTTGCTTCTAATAAGTATGATTTAACTGTGGCCGGAAAACAAGGTTTGGATAATCTTGCCGCCAGAATGTTGGAAGATGAGTCTATCAATGTAACAGTTCACGGTCATACTGATGTTAAGGAAACTGAAGCCGGACTTAAAAATCCACTGCTGAAATACACAGCTCAAAAAAGAGCAGATGCTGTTATTAAGTATTTGGAGTCTAAAGGTGTGGCTAAATCAAGAATGACAAAAGAATTACACGGTGATAAGAGTCCTGCTGATACTTCAGATACAGGAATCGGTCACGCGAAAAACAGAAGAGTTGAGTTCACACTCAACTAGACTTAAGAACGCAATAGTGTTAAAAACCTCTGCGCAGTAGCGTGGAGGTTTTTTTTATTTTAGCACCACATGGCTGATAAAACTCAGGAAGCATTAGAGAAAAAGAAACGTATCCACGCCTGGACATTCTATGATTGGGCAAACTCGGTATATCCACTGGTAATTTCCAGTGCTGTTTTTCCCGTTTTTTACGACGAGATAACCGCTACCAAAGATGCGGATGGTGAAATTATTGACAGAACCGTAGAGTTCATGGGAATGAGCTTTGAGAATACAGAGATTCTCGGTTATATGATCAGTGCGAGCTTTTTAATAGTCTCATTAATCTCTCCACTTCTATCAGGCGTAGCGGATTATTCAGGGTCTAAAAAAAGCTTTCTGAAGATGTTCTGTTACATTGGGGCAACTGCTACAATGGGACTTTTCTTCTTTGACCCAGATCAACTGGAATTGGGCCTTACCATTCTGTTGGTTGCCAGCACCGGCTTCTGGGCTAGTTTGGTGTTCTATAACGCCTATTTGCCCGAAATAGCACCTCCTGAAGAACATGATAAGATTAGCGCACAGGGTTTCTCTATGGGCTACCTGGGAAGCGCCATTCTACTCATCATAATTCTGGCACTAGGTATGGGAGCGGGAATGCCGTTTAAATATGGGTTTGTACTTACAGGACTTTGGTGGATTGGATTTAGTCAATACACCTATAAATACCTTCCGAAATCTCAACCAAAAAAGGCATCTCTAAAAACTAAATTGACTAAAGGGTTTAAGGAGTTAAAGCAAGTTTGGAATGAGTTTATGCCTAACGTTCAGCTCAGAAGATTCCTGATTGCATTTTTTCTCATTAGCATAGGCGTACAAACCATTATGGTTTTGGCTGTATCGTTTGCCAAGGTAGAACTGGAAATTGATGCAACAGGCTTAATTGCAAGTGTACTATGCATTCAGTTTGTTGGTATAGCAGGATCGCATTTGTTTGCTCGTTGGGCCAAAAAGTTTGGAAACATGGTTTTATTATCTGTGGCAAGTGGTGTATGGCTCCTATGCTGTCTAATTGCTTTCGTAATTACAGAACAATGGCAGTTTTATTGTCTTGCGGCTTTGGTAGGTTTTATTATGGGAGGAACTCAGGCTTTAACGCGTTCATCTTATTCACAGATGCTCCCAAAAACCAACGACCTGGCATCTTATTTTAGTTTTTATGATGTAACAGAGAAAATTGCCATCGTAATAGGTACGTTTACTTATGGTTGGGTACTGGGTGCTTCCAATATGAGATACTCGGCCTTAGCCATGGGAGGATTCTTTCTATTGGCGATAATTGGTTTTTTGTTTGTACCAAGATTAAAATCTAGTGCCAAATAGTCACTTTTTAGCTTAATTTTGCCGAAAATTATTTCTGTGGAGAACACATTCGATATTGCAGTCATTGGCGGAGGAATAGTTGGAGCCGCCACTATGTACCAACTTCAAAGAAGATTTCCTGACAAATCCATCATCTTACTTGAAAAAGAAAAAGTACTGGCGAATCACCAAACCGGTAACAACTCTGGTGTGATTCACTCAGGATTGTATTATAAGCCGGGGTCACTTAAAGCAAAAAACTGTGTGGCTGGCCGTCACGAGTTGGTTGCTTTTGCCAAAGAACATAAGATCAAGCATGATGTTTGTGGGAAGGTGGTTGCAGCAGCAGATGAATCCGAGTTGCCATTTATGGACAAGATTTTCCAAAACGGATTAGCCAATAATACCGAAGGAATTGAAAAAGTAGACAGCAATAGAGTCAAAGAAATAGAACCACATGTTAAAGCAGTTGCCGGTATTTGGGTGCCATGTACAGGAATCATTGACTTTAGAGGTGCTACGGAAAAAATGGTCGAGATTGCCCTTGGTATTAATGAGAAATCTAAACTGGCTCTTGGTCAGGAGGTCATAGCCTTTAATAAGGAGACAGACCATACTAATATTGTTACGGCAACTGAAAGCTTCAGTGCCAAAAAGATGATTTTTTGTTGTGGACTTCAGGCCGACAGAATGGCTAAGAAAGATGGCGTTGATCTTAAAGAAAAAGTGGTTGGCTTTAGAGGAGATTACTACGAACTGGAAGATCATGCAAAAAAATATGTCAACAACCTCATTTATCCTGTTCCAAATCCGGATTTTCCGTTTTTAGGTGTTCATTTCACCAGAATGACGGATGGAGAGATAGAGTGTGGACCTAATGCCGTCTTCACATTTAAACGCGAAGGCTACGGAAAAACAGATTTTAGTTTCAAAGATTCCTGGGATGCCCTCACATACAGAGGTACCTGGAAGCTGTTCTTAGGAAATATGAAATTCGGAATCAATGAATATAGAAGGGCGTTTTCTAAAAGGTTGTTCCTTAAAACACTTCAAAGACTTATTCCCGAATTAAGCATGGAAGATATCCGTCCGGGAAGAGCCGGAGTACGCGCCATGTTGTTAAGCAGAGATGGTGATACGAGAGATGACTTCAGAATTGAGTTCAAAGACGATTCTATTCATGTATTAAATGCGCCTTCTCCTGCAGCAACCGCTTCATTGGCCATTGGTAGCCAGATTGCGGATATGGCAGTAGAAAGATTTAACTTGAAATAAGCTTATTTTACTTTTGATTTACAGTCTTTTAAACAAGAAATTCGAAAAAAATCAAAACATGATGTAACTTTTCATCGGTTCGTTACACTTACATAATAAGAAGATTAATTAGGTGTCAATGTTTCGAAGAAAACAAAAACAGTCAGAAGAGGATAAGAAAGCGCAATTTATGTCGCTTTACGAGCCTGTTCATGATGCTTTTGAACGCTTTTGCAAAGCGCGGGTGTATGGAGATATGAATTTCCAGGACCTGATGCACGACACCATATTAATAGCCTTTGATAAGTTTGAGCAACTAAAGGACTCCAAAGCTTTTCTTCATTTTTTATTCGGTATCAGCAGACGTGTTCTATCGAATGCAAATAAGAAAAACAAACCCGAGAATTTTGGTGAGCAAATGCCCGTAGCATTCGAAGAGGATTTATCCAGTAAGAATGATGCTGCACAAACCTTATACAAGGCCTTGTCTTATCTGCCGGAAGAGCAAAGAGAAGCAGTCATTTTATTCGAGATAACCGGATTTTCTATCAAGGAAATTGCAGGTATTCAAGATGCGAGTGAATCAGCAATCAAACAAAGATTGCACCGAGGGAGACAACGTTTATTAAAACTTCTGGTTGAAGATCAAAACTTTCAAAAAAGGGAGGTGATATGAGTGAACAAAGATTAGATCAATTGTTTGAAAAGGCCAGAACGGAACCTTTAGAAACATCACCAAAAGATGTGTCAACTTGGTTGTCTGGTGCAGTAGTTGGATTGGGAGCTGCAGCGCTCCTTCCAAAATTGAAACTATTAATTGCTAAAAAATCATTGATTATGTTAAGTATAAGTGCAGGAATTGTTACGGTTGGAGCCATTTCGATGGGCTTCATGCAGCCGGATAATTCTAATGAAACCATTGGAGCGGTTACCACCCCTCCTAAACAGGAAAGAGTGGAATTGGCTGAAGCTTCAGACGCACCAACTTTGGAAAGTCTGGAAATGAAACCGCTTAACCAACTTCCTCAGGATAATGGAATGGTATTGGATACAACGTCTAAGCGTAAGAAGAAATCAAAAAATACAAGATCGGTAGAGCCTACGCCACCTGTGCCGCCGACTCCACCTGCGGAGCCAATAGCACCTAAGCCGCCAAAACCACCAAAGCCACCAAAGAAGTCAAAGGCACCCAAGGCGCCAACACCGCCACCGCCACCACCGGCTCCTCCTGTAGAACCAACTCCTCCACCGCCACCACCCGTGGTGAAACACAAGGGAGATATGGTGACTAAGAATGTTGAGTTAAGCGACTTCTCGAAAATGCACATCACTGGTATCTATGATGTATTTATCAAGCAAGGCAATTCAGCTTCTTTAACCATTGAAGCAGAAGATGAAGAAAGTCTGGAGCGCATTGAGGCCAACGTGGAAGACGGAAGTTTAACTATTGAGACTTTAAAGAAGTCTAAGAAGGAAAAGAAAGAAGAACGATCTAGGGGAAAAAATTGCCAATGTGATGATATGGGGCATGTTACTCTGTATATCACGGTAGTAAACCTGGATGAACTCAAAGTGTCCGGTATCGGAGATGTTCAAAGCGAGTCTACTCTTAAGTTCGATAGTTTCTTACTGGAGGTAAATGGAGTTGGAGACGTGGCTCTTGATGTAGATGGTAAGACAATTGAAGTGCAAATGTTTTCTGCCGGAGATGTGTATCTGAAAGGGAAAGCAGAGATCGCAGACTTTACTTTTAATGGCGTTGGAGATTTGGTTGCTGAAGACCTTGAATTAGACGAGTTAAACGTGATAGCGAATGGTGCAGGAGACTTAATTGTTAAAGTAAACAACAAATTAAATGCTACAGTTAACGGAGTTGGAGATATCATTTATTCAGGAAATCCAACCAATGTAAATATTAACGAAAATGGAGTGGGTGAAATCATCCGCGATTAAAAAACTAAAAATGCTCTTTTCATAGTAATCTGGGTATCTGCAAACAACAGTCTTAGCGTAGACTTTCCTTTTTAACCTAAAGCAGCAAAAGATACCTATCTATTTAGTCAACAACAGAAACGCCCCGTAGAGCAGGGGCGTTTTGCTTTTATAACTGTATGTCTTCTATGGCTTCCATAAAGTCGAGACGCTCGTCTTCATGAACCTTGCTAAAGGCCTTGTCGATCTTGTCCAGTTGCCTGGTATAAATAGAGTTGAATGTTTTAAGACGTTTCACGGGTAAATCGTGTCTCCTGACTTGTTGACAGAAGTAAATCCTTAAGTCCAGTTCCGTCGATTTCTCTCCCGAATAACGCGAGATCTTGTCAATATAACGAATAACCTTTCTTAGACCTTTAGCTGTCCAGTATGAGCTATTGTAATTGATGTTGGCAAACAGTTCGTCAATGTGTGATTGAATGGTTTGCACAAAATTCCCCTCATTGTCCGATTCAAACAACAG
Organism: Parvicellaceae bacterium; assembly: GCA_965230535.1. Lineage (GTDB taxonomy): Bacteria > Bacteroidota > Bacteroidia > Flavobacteriales_D > JAUILH01 > JAUILH01. The sequence continues at coordinate 897,448 of OZ246009.1, forward strand.
ATAACTCAGTAACTCCTTATTATCTTTTTTAAAATTGGCCAATCGGATGCAAAGCGCCAGTAATTGATCGTGAGAACAATGTTTAAGCTCATGTTTAATCTGGTGTACTGTGGCTGGTTTCATATCGTAAAGATACCAGATGTAGACTATGTGTTGAGAAAAATACCGGCTAAGCTACCTTGTACTTATCCAGAAAAGCATCCCAATCCCAGATAAAGTTCTCCATCACTTCATCCAAACGTTTTAACAGCAATGGATTTGGCGCGTTCAAACCTTTAAAATAGTCTTCCTGATAATTGTTGAGTCTGTATTTGTGGTAAACAGTTTTGCTCATGGAATACAATACATTCTTAGAAGGATGGTTCACACGAGTCATAAAGCCATCGTAATCCTTCACGTATTTGTATAACTTCTCTTCGTCCATCGCAAAAGCAATAGAGAGTTTTTCAACGATCTTAAATTTCAATTCAGATTCATCTTCACGGCCAAAATACTTGGGTAAAAACTTAAGATTGGCACAGAAAACAATCATTAGAAATTTGTCGGAGTCATCTCTGGTAATGCCAGGGCTCTCAACAAAAGAAGGATCAAAATTAATCAACTCACAAACATCTGCCCAGCCTTCATCAACCACATCAATGATTGAATTAACGAATACATTCGCAACCTTATCCTTGGTCAATTTTTTCTTAGTGAACAATGTCAACATACTGCACAATTTCGATCTTACTCAAAATTAATTGAAGATCATACCGGGGCGTCAAAGGACAAATTCTGTTTTTAACAAAGTTTTCCACGTGGGTTAAATTTTCGTTAAGCAAAAATTATGTATGCATGCATAACAAAAAAATAATATATTCGTATAAAACAATATAGATGAGACAAGAGGAGACATTGGATTATCATTTTAGAAAGATTTGGCACAGCATTTCGCGAACTTATAACAACAAAGCTCAGGAGTACGGAATTACCATGAGTGTTGGGTTTGCACTGCTAAGTATCCAAAAAGAGGGGACACCTTCAACTCAGTTGGGACCAAGAATGGGGATGGAGCCCAGGAGTCTGACCAGGATGCTTAAAAATCTGGAAGAAAAGAAGTGGATAGAGAAGCGAAATGATGACAAAGACAAGCGGGTGGTCAAGATTTTTCTAACGAATGAAGGAAAAAAACACAGGAAAACTGCCCGGGAATCAGTTCTAAGGCTCAATGAGCATATTCAGGGGCAACTCGATGAAGAGGAACTGATGACCTTTTTTAAAGTGTGCAATAAGATAGATAAGATTTTAGAAGACAATAATATTTTCGATCATGAGTAAAATAGTGATAAAAAAAGTAGCAGTTCTGGGCTCCGGAGTAATGGGGTCGAGAATAGCATGCCACTTTGCAAACATTGGTCTGCAGGTAGTACTTTTAGACATAGTTCCTAAAGGAATAGATGAAAATGCTTCCAAAGAAGAAAGGAACGCCATTGTTGATGGTGCCTTAAAGACAAGCCTTAAGACCAATCCTTCGCCGATTTACTCTAAGTCCAACCTGTTTCTGAACCGTATCACCACCGGAAATTTTGAAGATGATATGAACTTGCTCATTGATTGTGACTGGATTTGTGAAGCCGTGATCGAAAGACTGGACATCAAACATGAAGTGTTTGCTAAGGTTGAAGGCCTTAGAAAACCGGGATCAATTATCAGTACAAATACTTCCGGAATTCCTATTAATTTGATGCTGGAAGGGAGGAGTGAAGATTTCAAAAAGCACTTTTGCGGCACACACTTTTTCAATCCGCCAAGATATTTGAAGTTGCTGGAGATCATCCCGGCTCAAACCACAGATCCCGAGTTAATTGATTTTCTCATGGATTATGGCAATCGTTTTCTGGGGAAAACCACTGTGCTTTGTAAGGATACGCCTGCTTTCATTGCAAACAGGGTAGGAGTGTTTTCTATCATGAGTTTGTTTCATACAGTTAAAGAAATGGACCTGACTGTTGATGAGGTTGATAAGCTAACCGGGCCTGTTCTTGGACGTCCGAAATCCGCTACTTTCAGAACTTGTGATGTTGTTGGGTTGGATACTTTGGTTCACGTGGCCAATGGCCTCAGGGAAAATTGTCCTGAAGATGAAGCCAGACATTTATTCGAATTGCCGGATTACGTTTCAAAAATGAACGAAAATGGCTGGTTGGGAAGTAAAGCCAAACAAGGGTTTTATAAGAAATCTAAAGATGAAAATGGCAAACGTCAGATTTTATCCTTAAACCTGAATACGCTTGAATACGAACCCAAAAAGAAGGTCAAATTTGCCACTCTGGAACAAACAAAGCCAATTGAAAATCTGGTAGAAAGAACAAAAGTTCTCTATTCAGGGAAAGATAAAGCCGGAGAATTCTATAGAAAAACCTTCAACGGATTGTTTGCATACGTTTCCAATAGATTCCCTGAAATCACAGACGATCTGTACAAAATTGATGATGCCATGCGTGCAGGTTTTGGTTGGGAGTTGGGACCATTTGAAGCCTGGGATGCCATCGGTTTGTCCAAAACCATCGAGCAAATCAAAGCAGATGGACATTCAATTGCATCTTGGGTGGATGAGATGTTGGCAGCCGGACATTCAAGTTTCTATATCATTGAAGAAGGGACAAGAAAAGTGTATAATCCTTCTAAAAAAGTATATGAAACAGTTCCTGGCGGACCAGCCATCAACCTCAATGTGATCAAGCAGAGTCATGTGGTTTGGAAGAACGTTGATGCATCAATCATTGATTTGGGTGATGGTGTGTTGAATCTCGAATTCCACTCGAAAATGAACACGATTGGAGGAGGAACCATTCAAGCCATCAACCACGCCATAGAACTGGCAGAGAAGAACTATAAAGGTCTGACGATATATAACGAAGGGCAAAATTTCTCTGCCGGAGCCAATGTTGGAATGATCTTCATGTATGCGGTGGAGCAGGAGTGGGAAGAATTGGATTTCGCCATCAGAGCTTTTCAAAACACCATGATGCGCGTACGCTATTCTTCAATTCCGGTTGTTGTCGCACCTCATAACATGGCACTTGGCGGAAGTTGCGAATTATCTATGCATGCCGATAAAGTCATTGCCCATGCAGAGACTTATATGGGACTTGTAGAGTTCGGTGTGGGACTCATTCCCGGAGGCGGTGGAACCAAGGAATTTGCCGTGCGTCTCAACGACGAAATCAAGGATGGTGATATCATGACAAATCAGTTTAGAAACCGTTTTCTCACCATTGGTCAGGCAAAAGTGTCGACTTCAGCAGTTGAGGCTTTTGAACTGGGGTACCTGAGAAAGGGAATTGATGAAGTTGAAATCTCAAGGGATCATCAACTGTTAAGAGCAAAAGAAGCCGTTTTGGAACTGCATGAAGCGGGTTATGTTCAACCAACTAAACGTCAGGATATCACCATTCAGGGACAACAAGCACTTGGTTTGGTATATGTCGGAGCAGATTCTTTCAGAGCAGGAAACTACATGTCGGAACACGATCAACTCATCTCAGAAAAATTGGGATTCGTGTTGGCGGGAGGAGACATCTCTCAACCAACGGATGTCTCAGAACAATATTTATTGAATTTGGAAAGAAGGGCGTTCCTGGAATTATGTCAGCAAAGGAAGACTCTCGAGCGCATCCAGTCCATTCTAACCAAAGGAAAAATCTTAAGAAACTAATATGATGGAAAACGCATACATAGTAACAGGCTACAGATCAGCGGTAGGCAAATCGAAAAAGGGCGGATTTAGATTTACACGTCCGGATGATTTGGCAGCTGCCGTGATCAGAAGAGTCATGGAAGACATTCCTCAACTGGATCCATCCAGAGTAGACGATTTGATCGTAGGAAACGCCATGCCGGAGGCCGAGCAGGGGCTCAACGTGGGAAGGTTGATTTCATTAATGTCATTCGATACGGATAAAGTTCCGGGTATGACGGTAAATCGCTATTGTTCTTCCGGCCTGGAAACGATGGCGATTGCGGCAGCCAAGATCAATGCCGGACTGGCAGACTGTATCATTGCAGGAGGTGTTGAATTCATGAGTCCGATCCCAATGGGCGGCTGGCGGGTAGTTCCAAATGCCAATGTGGCCAAAGACCATCCAACCTGGTATTGGGGAATGGGCCTCACAGCAGAAGAGGTGGCTCAGAAATTCAATGTGAGTAGAGAAGATCAGGATCAATTTGCTTACAACTCTCATATGAAAGCTCTGGCAGCCATAGATTCCAATAGATTTCAGGAAGAGATTATGCCATTCACAGTGAATGAAGTCTACTTAGACGAAAATGAGAAACGTCAGGAAAGATCTTTTGTAGTTGATCAGGATGAAGGTCCAAGAAGAGGAACCAATCTGGAGGCGCTTGCTAAACTGAGACCCGTTTTCAATGCGAGAGGATCCGTTACAGCAGGGAATTCCTCCCAAACTTCTGATGGAGCCGCTTTTTTAATGATCATGTCAGAGCGCATGGTAAAAGAACTCAATATCGAACCGGTTGCTCAGTTAAGAGGCTATGCAGCTGCTGGTGTCGATCCTTCAATCATGGGCATTGGTCCGGTTGCAGCTGTGCCGAAGGTGTTGAAGCAAGTTGGCCTGAGCCTCAATGATATTGAACAAATCGAGTTAAATGAAGCTTTTGCATCACAATCATTGGCAGTTATCAGAGAATTGGGATTAAACCCTGATTTGGTGAATGTAAATGGAGGTGCAATTGCTTTGGGACACCCACTTGGTTGTACCGGAGCTAAACTAAGTGTGCAACTCATCAATGAAATGAGAAAAAGAAATCAAAAATATGGCATGGTTACCATGTGCGTGGGCACAGGGCAAGGTGCCGCAGGAATTATAGAACTATTAAAATAACTAACTACCAATCTACTAAACATGGATCCAAGAATTGCAAGATTAAAAGAAGAAATTTACCTGGTATCACTGGATGTCAAAGATCGCTATTACCAAAAGGCCCTGAATAAAATCCAGGACCTCATGGCAGCTTACCCTGATAGAGCAGAACCTTATTATGAAATGGGGCGTTTTTGCTACGACAACTGGGCCAACGTTGAGGCAGAAGAGAACTATCAAAAGGCCATGAAAATCGATCCTAACTACTTTCCGGTATACCGAGAATATTGTTTTTTACTGATCAAGATCGGAAGATATGATGACGCCATTGGTATCATAGAAAGGGCATTTGATTTGCCTAACAAAGAAATGAGCGATATCTATTTCTACCTGGGATTGGCCAATCAGCATAAAGACAATATCGATGAAGCCATTGCCAATTTCAAGCAAGCTTTGAGATATAGTGGAAACGAGAATCAGATCAATTCTGCTACCAATTTTCTTGAAATGTGTTTGGCCTTAAAAGAGAAGTATATGTACCTATAAAATCACTCACCTATGTCAGAAGAAAACAAAGCCATAAGAGGAGGAGAGTTCCTCATCAAAGTCACCAAAAGCAATGATGTGTTCATTCCGGAAGAATGGACCGAAGAGCAGAAAATGATTGCTCAAATGTGTCAGGATTTCCTGGATCAGGAAGTATTTCCGGTCATCGATAGAATTGATGATCTGGAGGAAGGACTCATGCCATCATTATTGGAAAAAGCTGGTGAACTTGGCATTTTGGGAATCTCAATTCCTGAAGAATATGCAGGCTTTGGAAAAGATTTTGTGACAGGTATGTTGGCCACTGAGGTAACAGGAGCCGGATATTCGTTTGCAGTGGCTTGTTCTGCCCACAACGGTATCGGAACCTTGCCAATATTGTATTACGGAAATGATGCTCAAAAGCAAAAATACATTCCAAAATTGGCCACAGGTGAGTGGAAAGGATGTTATTGTCTGACAGAACCCGGGTCAGGATCGGATGCCAATTCAGGTAAAACTTCAGCCAAACTAAGCGAAGACGGAAAACACTACATCATCAATGGACAGAAGATGTGGATCACAAATGGTGGTTTCGCAGATGTTCTTACGGTATTCGCAAAAATTGATGACGATGAGAACCTCAGTGCCTTTATCGTAGAAAAGGGATATGAGGGGATTTCATACAATCCGGAAGAGAAGAAAATGGGAATCAAGGGCTCGTCTACAAGACAAATTTTCTTCAACAACGTCAAAGTGCCGGTAGAGAATTTATTGTACGAAAGAGGCAAGGGCTTCAAAATCGCTTTGAATATCTTGAATATTGGGAGAATCAAATTGGCCGGAGCGGCAATTGGTGGCGCAAAAATGGCCATCAACCACTCTGTGAACTACGCCAATGAAAGAGAGCAATTTGGCAGACCTATTTCAAAGTATGGAGCCATTCGCCATAAAATGGCGGAGCAAAGTATTCGAACTTATGCAATTGAATCGGCCATTTACAGATGCAGTCAAAATATTGAAGATGCCATTGCCGCTAATTTGGCCGCTGGAATGGACAAACAGCAAGCGACATTAAAAGGTGTAGAAGAATTTGCCATTGAAGCAGCCATTTTAAAAGTGTTTGGTTCTGAGGTGTTGGACTATTGTGTTGATGAAGCCGTTCAGATTTATGGCGGGATGGGTTATTCTGCGGAGTCCCCGGTAGAGAGATCTTACCGTGATGCGAGAATCAACAGGATTTTTGAAGGAACCAACGAGATCAACAGAATGTTGGTGGTAGATATGCTATTGAAAAAAGGCATGAAGGGAGAGTTGGATTTGATGGGACCTGCCCAGGCTGTTGCCGGAGAGTTGATGAGTATTCCGGATTTTGGTGAACCAGACACAGCTTTGTTTGCTGCAGAAAAGAAAGCCATTGCTCAATTCAAGAAAGCTGTTCTAATGGTGGCTGGGTCTGCTGTTCAGAAGCTGATGATGAGTTTGTCAAAGGAACAGGAAATCCTCATGAATGTGTCAGATATGATTTCCTACGTATATTGTGCCGAATCTGTGCTTTTGCGGGTAGAAAAACTCGTTGGTATGAAAGGCGAAGAAGCTTGTGCGCTACAGTTAGACATGATGCGAACGTATTTGTTTGATGCAGCAGACAGGATTCACAAATGTGGGAAAGATGCCTTAATGGGCTTTGCAGAAGGTGATGAGATGCGCATGATGCTGATGGGCTTAAGAAGGTTTACCAAAATGGACCCTTTCAATACCAAAAATGCCAGAAGAAACATAGCCGCCAAACTAATAGATGAAAACGGCTATTGCTTTTAAACTTAAATGTACATACCGAGTATCAATATTCTGAGAGGATTGGCGGCCCTGATGGTCTGCCTTTATCACTTCACGAATTATTCCGACAGGTATGGGGCTATTTTTTCCAAGGGACATTGGATTCAGGAACTGGGAGAACTGGGGATCAACGGTGTATTTGTGTTTTTCGTGATCTCGGGATGTGTCATTCCGCTCTCACTTCACAAATACCAATTCAGTTTTAAGAAAATCGGACGTTTCTTGTGGAAACGATGGATTAGGATAGAGTTGCCCTACTTTGCTTCAATTGTAGCTGTTTTAATGGTAGGGTTTGCCTTTGCGCTCAAAGAGAATCAAAGCTTTGTTTTTGAAGTGGAACGGTTCTTCCATCACTTGATTTATACCGTTCTGTTTATAGACCATGAATGGTATAATCCCATATACTGGACCCTGGCAATTGAGTTCCAATTCTATATTCTTGTCGCTATTTTATGTCTTGTTATGATGCAACAAAAACAAGTCGTCCGCTTGCTTATAATTGCCTTGTTTGCGTGTGCTTCTCTGTTGGTGGACGACAATAGAGTCGTGTTAAATTACGCACCTATATTTGCTTTGGGAATGTTGTATACTCAGCATAAAATTGAACCGGTACAACAAGTATGGTACTATGGTTTGTTGATTCTTTTTGCAGGAATAATAGCCTACGTTCATACTCCGGAGATTGCCATTTTTTCTGCCCTTACTGTTTTGGTAATTCAGTTCATGAAAGATGGCCCAAAACTGGGCCATCAATTAGGAGATATGTCTTATTCATTGTACTTAACGCACGGTATAATCGGGGGAAATATTCTGTATCTCACCTCAAGGCATGTTGATCATGGTTTATTGAAGGTGCTCTTGATACTTGGAGTTACTGCCATATCAGTTATTGGTGCACATTTCTTTTGGAAGTGGATTGAAAAACCTTCCCAAAAATGGTCGCAAAAAGTGAAGCTTTAATCCAGAAAATCTGCCAGATCTTCATCCACATCCATGGCAAGTCTGAAACCTATTCTGGATGACTGATGATCTTTTAGGTAAACTTCCTTTTTATCAATCATGGAATAAATCAAAGGATCTGCCCAGGAACCACCTTTTACATACACACCCTCTTTGTATTTGGAGAGAATGATGCAGTCATGGTGGATGAGAGCTGAGTACTCTTTAATTTTTCGCTCAGTAAATCCTTTGTCATTCTCTTCCGGAATCTGTTTCCTCATTTTTTTCTCGATAGAGTTCAAAGGTTCGCCAGGCAAAAAGTACTGCTCTCCATAAAATATGGTGTCTCTGGCTTCCGTGGAAGTCCATTCGCATACATTACCACTCATATTATGAATGCCGTTAGAGCCAGCCACATAGCTGTCTACTTTTACAGTGTGGAAACCACCATCACCAGAAAAATATTTAAGGTTATAATTGTTTTCATCAACAATGGCCCCGTAGTTTCCCTGAATTCCCATAGCACCACCTTGCCATGCGAAAACGTTATTGGTGTGGATATCATTGGTTTTATCGATAGCCGCAGATTCCCATTCTACGCTACTGGGTAATCTGAAGGATTTACCTTTGAACAATTCTTTTTGATCAGGGCTAAGAGATTTACGGAATTCTTTTGTATACCAATGACAATAGGCCTCCGCTTGTTCAGCTGAGATGCCTACTACCGGATAATTGTCGTATGCAGGGTGCCAATAGTACATGTTCTTCATTGGCTCGTTATAAGAGTAAGTGAAATCCTTTGTCCAAACTTCCTGATCAGGAGATATCGTCAAGCTTAACTCTTTACCATCTTTAACGTATCTATAGTCGTACTTGCCTTCCATTAATATTCTGCTAACATCACGTTCTTCCAGCGGAACCGACCAATCTAATAATTTGGAATCTGGTAGCAGATACTTAGCATCTTGCTTAGATAACTCAGTTCTTCGAATAGAATCATGAACATATAGCTCAAAAAGATGGTAGTCGGCATTGCTTACTTCAAATTTACTCATGGCAAAGTGAGAATGGCTCACTCTCTTTGGAATACTGTGGAATAGAAGTGCTGTGTCTTTTTCTGTTGGCTTGAGGTTGCCTATAGATCTTCCTGAAGTGATCGTACCCTCATCAAAAACAACCAGATTATCCACAAAATTTTGTGATTGTTTGGATAATTTCTTGACTCGCTTTTTGGGCGGATCAATCGAAAATAAAGGAGATACAATAGAAATGCCAATAGCGGCTAGTAAAATTTTGTTCATGCAATTAAAGTTAGGTTTTTTCTTGAAAAGGAATTGGGGTAACACCGGTTGAAATATTTCATTCCGAATATTCCTTTATCACATAATCGGCCAAAATATCGGCAGCTTCCGGACGTTTTCTAAACCATAATTCCGGCTCAATCAGTTCCAGCTCCGATACACATAAATTGCCATCATTGTCCCAAACTGCATCTACACGTGCATAGGCTGGTAGTGGATTTACCGATTTTACAACGTTTTCGGCAAAGGCAACTTCTTCTACACTTGGAGTGTAATCATGAATCGTTCCTCCAAAATCGTCCTGCACCCTGAAATCACCTGTTTTGGCTTTTTTCAAAATCGCATGGGTAAACTCTCCTCCCATCACCATGTACGCAATTTCACCTTTTTCAGGAACCAGCTCCAGAAACGGTTGTAGCATCATGTCTTCACGAGCAATTAACTCTTTATAGATGTCTTCATGATCTACAATGTTGTCAGAATCTAATTTAAACGTATGTCTGCCACCACCCGAAATACAAGGTTTAAGCACAGTCTCCTCCCAGGCCATGTCATCATGTAAATCCTGTAAAGTTCTGGTATCTCCCTTTCTGATAAAAAGTGTTTCGGGTACGTTGATGCCTTCGTCCATCAGGTCATTTAGATAATGTTTGTCCAAATTCCAGAGAATCTGTTCGTAAGGATTGATCATGTTGGTTTTGGCAGCTGTAGCATTCAGCCATAGTGCAAATTCACCGAAACGATGAGAATAATCCCAGGTTGTTCTAAAAATCACATGTTTGGTCTGTGTCCAGTCAAAATCTGGATCGTCCCAGGCTTTGATGGCCGCCTTCCAGCCTTTATTCTCAAAGGATTTCAAAATCAGATTATCTTCTGTTAAGACATTTTTTGTGTACTCGTCGTTGGGGTCCGGTACCGCGTTGATGTACTTACTTTCCGATAAAATAATGATGTCGAACATGGTTTCTGATTAAATGATTGCCAATATGAGCACAAATATTCACAATGATCCGTAAAATTGTGTCATGAGATCCATATTTTTTGTTTTTGCATTGCTCTTTTCCTGGCAGAGTTCAGCTCAGATAAAGGTTGATGATTTTATTAAGCCGAGCGAAACTGACCATGCCAGAGGAATCAACAGGGCCATGGTTTATATCGACAGTGTTGGTCATGGAACCATTGAGTTTACAGGTACAAAAACCTATCAAATCAAGAGTTCTATCGAATTACCGAGATACCAAACCAGAGGGAGAAGACTGTTTGTGTTGAATGGCAATGGCTGTAAATTATTGTGCCAGTCGGATACAGTTGACGTATTCAGAAGATTGCCGGAAAATCAAAAAGAAGCTCTGAATTTGATGATGGCCTCTCGGTTTACTTTCAATGATTTTTCAATTAGAGGAGGACGAAAAGGCATTAATCTGGGAGCGAGTTATGGGTCGAGCATAGCACGTTGTAATTTCTGGGGACAGAAAGAAGCTGCAGTGGACATCCAGTTTGGACTGAATACAGAGATTCATCATTGCAATTCAACAGCCGCTTTAAAAGACAATTTCATTTTAAGAACAGGAGAAGATTGGGGAGGGAGTAACCGAAATAGTCAAAGTAACCATTCGGTGATCAGTATGTGCAGAGTCTATGCCAGTAAGGGAGCAAATACAGCCTACAAGGTCATGGGGTCTAATGGTGTGGTGCTAAGAGATAACATTTCGGAAGGACAGCACGACATAAACTATAGCATCTACTACAATTCCATGGGCAGTCCGAATGTGAAGTTGTTTACTGTGTCGAATCTTCACCTGGAGCACAAACCAATCAATGCGGGGATTTTCCTGAGAGGTGGAGGTAACATCATTATTGATGGTGTGTATTATCAACATGCACGCGAAAATTTTAGATTCATTGAGGCACATGAGCACACGTCAAGTGTACAGATCAAAAATGTACCATGGTTTGTGACAGGGAGTGGAATCTATTATGGCAGCAGCAATACTCAATGGTCAATAGAAAATTGCCACCCAAGATTTTACAACAAGAGTATTTGGTTCAAGAAGTCATCAGACAACTACTCCCGGAAAACGCCTTCTCGAAAGAAGCTAAGAAAAAAGTAGGCTTATTGGCGACCTGGATTCAATGATTTTGGCTGTTGTTCTGAAAACTTTGGTGTTCTGGCCAATATTGGCTACTTATGCAGGGATTGCCCTCTTTGACTAAAGTCATACTGATGAATTCTTATAAAATCTGAATTAATATGTTGAGAGTTGTATTGTTGTTTTGTTTGATTGTCTTTTCTGTTGGCCTTTATGCCCAATCTGAGATTCGCGAAAAGTATGATGCACTTCAAGGAAAAATTAAATCCCCTGAAACGGATGTTAATACAAAATATCATCTATTTCATGACCAATTGGCTTTGCTTGAGAACTCAAAAGAGTATGACCTATATTGCGAAACTTTGCTGAATCTTGGAACCTACTGGAAAAGACGTCCGAATGGGGTTGATTCATCAAAGTTCTACATTGAAAAGGCACAACAATTCTGCCTTCAAAAGGACTTGCCAGAGTGGTTTTGGAAGGCAGAACAGGTGTATGTGGGCTTGTACACCTCTCTTGGAGAATATGACAGCGCAAGAGTTCATGTAGATAAAATGATTAATGCGTCCAGATTGGCTGGTGATAGTTCTGGGGTAGCTTGGGGGTTTGCTGAGTTATCATTGATCTGTTATAACGAGAATAATTATCCGGAGTCACTGAGTTTAGCCTTAAAATCCAAGGATTACTGGGAAAAGTTAACAGAACAACAAAAGGAAGCTTTTGACCCTTGGACGGCACTTGCCTCAGTGTACGTTGCCACAGGTAAACCAGAGAAAGCTTTGTCTCCGCTTCAAAATATCATAGATGATGCCTTGGCAAAGGAAAGTTATTCTCTTGCGGCTCAATGGAGTCTTCAAAAGGCCAATGCGTATAGGATGATGAGTGATTCAAGTAATATGCTACTTCATCTTAAAAATGTTCTGAAATACGGAAAACAAGCCAAACATGCCCGATTAATCGGAATATCTTGTGCATTTCTGATTGATCATTTCATTCAGTATGAAATGATTGACAGTGCTAAGTTTTACGAAAACGACTTAAGAGCTCATGTACCAGTGATCACAGAACCATACGTATTGGCTCAATTAACTAAAAACAGAGGTGCAATCGCTGTATTGGAAGAAAATTGGAGTGATGCCATAGAGCAATATGAATCAGCGCTCCAGATGTACAAAAAGCTCAAAGCTAAGGGCGTTCAACAAGAAATAAGTTCAAAGCTATATGAGGCTTATCTAAAACAGGATGATTACAAAAACGCTCTAAAATATCATCTCTTGCATACGGAATTCAAAGACTCGATTTTAAGCAAGAGTAAGATTGAAGAATTGAAGGAAATAGAGTTAACGTATGAATTTGAAAAACAGAGAATCTCAGATAGCCTGTTAACTGTTCAAAAAAATGGAGAGATAGAATCAAAACACCAACTTGACTTAGCTAAGGAAAAGGAGGCGAAAACGTTCCTTTTGTTTGGTTTAATTGGTTTAGGGTTGATTATTGCCTTTGTGGTATTTGCGCTTGTTCGAAAGAGAAAACAAGCCAAACTTCTCAATACAAAGAACAGGGAAATTCAACAAACGCTTCACGAAAAACAATTATTGCTTAAAGAGGTACACCATCGGGTTAAAAACAACTTTCAGCTTGTGTCAAGTCTATTGGAACTCCAAAGTAAAGGTATTGAAGATGAGAAAGCGAAAGCGCTGGCTCGGGAAGGACAAAACCGGGTGAAGTCTATGGCGTTTATTCATCAAAAACTCTATCAAAATGATGATCTGTTGATCCATTTTGACGATTATCTGAATCGACTTATACAAGAAATTTCAGTCATGTATGGCAAGAACAAGGAAGTAAGTGTTCGGGTTGAAAGTGCCAATTACTCTTTTGACATAGATACTGCAATCCCTTTGGGGCTGATCGTTAATGAGTTAGTAACGAATAGTTATAAATACGGTTTTGCAGAAACTGGAAAAGAGTTGAATGTCTGGCTTGAAAAAACTCAGGACCAAGATTTTAAACTTACAGTCAAAGATAACGGCATAGGCTTGCCAGATGCTTTCGATTTTGCTAAGGCAGAGAGTTTAGGCCTGAGGTTGGTTAGACTGTTGTCAAGGCAGCTTCATGGCAAGGTTATTTATTCTAATGACGATGGTTGTAGCTTTTCGATTTACTTCAAGGATACCAAGGCGAGAATGTTGGTTGATTGACACTGAATAACAAGTATCTATTATTTTAGAACAGAAAATAATGGATTAAGAACAGAGTGTCGGGTTCTGGAAAAGATAGTTTTGTTTAACCATTATATTTGGATGTTCTAAAGCATGGTAAAATGGAGAGTGTACGTATATTGGTGGTAGAAGATGAGGTAGTCATTGCGGATGATATATGCAACGCACTTAGTGGCTTTGGTTATGAAATCCTTGAACCAGTTATTAATTATACTGAGGCAATTCAGTCGATTGAAGTTTTTCGCCCGGATATAGCCATTTTGGACATTCAGCTATCAGGAAATAAGACAGGTATTGACTTGGCTGAAACGATCAACCAGAAGTTTAACATTCCATTCATTTTTCTGACATCTAATTCTGATAAAATTACACTGGAACAAGCTAAACGTGCTGAACCTTATGCATACCTGATTAAACCATTTAGTAAGGATGAATTGTATACCTCAATTGAGGTGGCTCTGTATAATTACTCTAAGCAAAAAGAAAGTGTTGTCGACCAGCAAAATTTAATCATAAAAAACGCTCTTTTTGTTAAGCAGAGTAAAGCATATAAACGTCTTAATTTTGAAGACATCCTGTATCTCAAAAGTGATCATGTGTACATAGATATCATGGTTAAAGGTGACAGAAAGTATACGGTGAGAGGAAGTCTTAATGATTATATCTCTAAGATGGGAGCTCAGTTCGTCCGCTGTCACAGAAGTTTTATAGTTAATATGGACCATATGAATGAGATATATCAGGGATATATCACTGTAGGAGGAGATGAAATTCCAATTGGCAAAAAACACAGGGAAGATCTACTTACTCGAATCAATATGGGGTAACCAATCAGGTGTAAAATCGCTTATATCAAAAAAAAGCGCTTTTAGAACATCATTTAAACGTTCAGAACATAGTTTTTTTCGAGCTTGATTTTAGGATTAGATTGCAAATCTTAACCGAATAAAATTGAGTTTATGACAGATAGTTCTACTTTGAAAAGAATGCTCTTCTTTTTATTAACCGTCCTAAGTTTTAGCAGTTCAGCTCAGCTTACATGGGAATACAGAGGGGGAAACCCAATTGCACCCATTATTGGGGCACAGGCCCCAACTCCTCCAGGTCCCGTACCTGCAGGATTAGATACCGCCATTCAACCACAAGCTTTTGGAACCAATCGTTTTGGAAGTGTGGCTTTTGGAGACGTTGATGGTGATGGTGATCAGGATTTTTTCTCCGGATCAAGAATTGGAGAAATCTATTATCATGAAAATACAGGAACACCAAGTAATCCTTTCTGGCTTTGGCAGCCCATGCCAAGCACAGATACTATTGATATTGCACCGCTTAGTAATATAAATGAATGTAGGCCTGCTCTTGTTGATATTGATGGAGATGGAGATTTGGATTTGTTCATCGGTTCACGATATGATTATAATAGTAACAACTTTTTAAATGACATTCATTTTTATAGAAACATAGGCACACCGACTGCACCAGAATTTAGCTTGGAAATCAATAATGTCCCTGGTCTACACAATCAAAATGTAGGTGAATTTAGTGGATTCGCTTTTGCAGATTTAGACGCTGATGGAGATCAGGATATGATTTCAGGAGGATCTGACTCTCTTAATTATTTCGAAAATGTTGGTACACCCACGGTACCATCTTTTGTGAGACATTATCACCGTTTTGCCGGTGTACCCAATCCAAATAACCCATTTTCACCCTTCCCTCATACATCTTTTTTAGCTCCTACTCCTTCACTAGATGATCTGGATGGAGATGGAGATTTTGACCTATCATATGGAAGGGAAGATGGATTCGTGCATTGGATTGAGAACATTGGAACACCTACCGTTCCAAATTTTGATTTGGCAAACCATGGTCCCATCATGGACAGTGTTGGTCTGCATGATTTCGGCTCTTTTATAGCAATGGATATTGCGGATGTGACCAATGATGGTGTACTTGATATAATGGTCTGTACATTTCAGCCATCAGCATGGCACTGGTATCAAGGTGTTACACCTTGTTCCCCTACAACATCTTCATTCTCTGTAGAAGCTTGTCCAGGCACAACTTATACAGTGCCAAGTGGCGACGAAATGTATACCACCGCAGGAGTATATATGGATACTATTTCGAATGTTTGTGGAGACGATAGTGTCATGACAATCACCTTAACATTTGCAGATAACGATTTGCCTAACGCCATTTGCCAAAACCATACGGCTTATATGAATTCATCAGGACTAACCTCAATTTCTGCAGTAGATATAGATGGTGGTTCCAGTGATGCCTGTGGTGTTATGTCTATTATTCCATCAATAACTTCATTTAATTGTGCTCAAATTGGAGCCAATAATGTGACCTTAACGGTTACGGATGTAAATTCTAATGTGAATACCTGTGTTGCAGTAGTTACAGTTGTAGATACGATATCTCCATTAGCTGTTTGTCAGAATCATTCAGCCTATTTAGACGCTGGCGGAAATACCACACTCAGTATTAACGATATTGATAATGGTTCTTCGGATAATTGTGGAACAATATCTTCTTCACTGTCCCAAACATCTTTTACCTGTGCAGATTTGGGAGCCAATAATGTGACTTTAACGACCGAAGATAATGAAGGGAATACCAGTTCATGTGTGGCGGTTGTAACAGTGCTAGACACAATTTCACCGTCGGCTGTTTGTCAGAATATTAATGTGTATCTGGATGGAGGAGGAAATGCTTCAATTGTTGCCGCAGATATTGATGGAGGATCATCTGATAATTGCGGTGTTCCAAGTATGTCTCTTTCTCAAACAACCTTTACATGTGTTGATATAGGAACCAATAACATCACACTTACGACGACCGATGGTTCTTCCAATACAGCAATATGTTCTGCTGTGGTAACTGTTCTCGATACGATTTCACCTGCTCTAACATGTCCGGGGAATCAAATTGAAACGCCTGATGTCTCTTGTAACTTTACTTTGCCCGATTACATTAGTACGCTATCTATTACATCTTCTGATAATTGTGGTGCGCCAACAATAACCCAGTCTCCAGTAGCCGGAACAGTTATTTCAGGAACCACAACAGTTTTCATTTCTTCTACAGATGCCAATGGCAATGTAACACAATGTAGTTTTGATGTCTCTTTACAAGATGCAACAGCTCCAACGGCTGTTTGTCAGTCCGCGACAATTTATTTGGATGCCTCAGGGAATGCGAACCTGATCGCGGTGGATGTTGATGGAGGATCATCTGATAATTGTGCTGGTTTAAGTTTATTGGTGTCGCAAAGCGCATTTACTTGCTCGGATATCGGGGCAAACAATGTTACCTTAACGGTAACTGATGGTGCCGGCTTAACGGATAACTGTGCAGCGATTGTGACTGTAATCGACACCATTTCTCCAACGATTGCAGGATGTCCGGCAAACATTAATATTGCTGCCAACAACTCAGGATGTGAGGGAATTGTAATGTGGACAGCCCCGGCAGAAAGTGATAATTGTTCAGGAGTGACATTAAGCTCGTCTCATAATTCAGGCGATAGTTTCCCATTGGGAACTACAACAGTTACCTACACGGCAACAGATGCTTCCGGGAATGTGGCAGTATGCTCTTTTGATGTTTCCATAACAAACAACTTGACAATAACTGTAGATAGTTTGCATCACCCCACTTGTTTTGACTCTTTAAATGGTCAGGCATTCATTACTGTTACAGGAGGAACTTCAGGCTTTATGTTTGACTGGGATTACGACGGTATTGGAGATAATGATGATATGGAAGATCAAAATGGTTTGGGTGATGGTAGTTACAATGTAACGGTTACAGATGCAAATGGTTGTACAGTATTATCCATGGCAACATTGATTCAGCCGACAGCTATCTCGGTAACGTCAAATATTACCAACGTGCTGTGCTATGGAGATTCCTCTGGAACTGCAACTTTGAACTCCTCAGGAGGAACGGGAACTTTGGTTGAGGGTTGGGGGTTGAATGATCCTATGTCTTTGCCTGAAGGGACGTTTATATATGTTATAACAGATAGTAATGGCTGCGTTTATACGGATAGTGTAATGATCTCTCAGCCAGATTCTTTGCAACTTAATGCAACTTCCACGGATGAGTTGTTAGGCAATGATGGTACGATTGATTTAACGGTAATAGGAGGGATCGGACCATTTGATTACGATTGGGATAACGATGGAACTGGAGACAATGATGATACTGAAGATTTATCAGGGTTAACCAGTGGAAACTATACGGTGATTGTATATGATGATAATGGCTGCTCAGATACTTTGTCAATAGATGTAGGGTCTCAGGTCGGAGTGAACGACATTAATAAGTTATCATTCAAACTATACCCTAATCCAAGTACCGGGGAGTTTACAATAGAATTGAATGAGCGATTTGAGATTGGTTCAACTGTTCAGGTATTATCTACCGTTGGACAGCTCATGTACCAGCAAAAAATCAATGCACAAACCACTCAATTGAATTTAGGGGATATGGCAAAAGGTGTTTATTTTGTGAGGCTGAATAATGGGGAAAACTATGAATCCATAAGACTGGTTATTCAGTAATTAGATCATTAGAACAAAAAAGGCTCCGGTTTTCGGAGCCTTTTTTGTTTTTTAAGTTGAAGCATCTCAACTTTAGGTTTGGTAATGATCATTTTAGCATCCGGTATAATTCTGTGGTGTGATGGCTTTCATCTCTGTCTTGATCGAATCGCTCACATCCAATGTATCTATAAAAGCATGGATAGAGGCCTGGTTGATTTCCGTATTCACTCGAGTCAATGCCTTCAAAGTTTCATAAGGATTTGGGTAAGCCTCACGTCTCAAAATAGTCTGAAGTGCTTCAGCTACAACGGCCCAGTTTTTCTCAAGATCTTTATCGAAAGCACTTTCATTTAACAGAAGTTTATTCAAACCTCTCAGCGTGCTTTTAAACGCGATTAAAGAGTGTGCAATTGGCATACCTACATTTCTCAGAACAGTTGAATCTGTTAGGTCACGTTGTAATCTGGATACTGGTAGCTTTGCAGACAAGTGCTCATAAATGGCATTGGCAATTCCAATATTCCCTTCAGAGTTTTCAAAATCAATCGGATTTACCTTGTGAGGCATGGCACTTGAACCAACTTCTCCCTTTTTAATTTTTTGCTTGAAGTATTCCATTGAAATGTAAGTCCACATATCTCTGTCCAAATCCAGAATAATGGTGTTGATACGTCTTAAGCCATCAAACAGAGCTGCCAGATTATCATAGTGTTCAATTTGAGTGGTGGTTTGTGATCTGCTCAATCCAAGTGAATTGCCAACAAAATCATTCGCGAAATCAACCCAGTTATGTTGTGGATATGCTACCACATGAGCATTTAAGTTTCCGGTTGCTCCACCAAATTTTGCTGAAAATGGAACTTGCTTTACCTGCTCGTACTGAATTTCAAGTCTTTCAATAAATACATTAATTTCTTTTCCAAGTCGGGTAGGAGAGGCTGGTTGACCGTGTGTTCTCGCCAACATAGGAATGTCTTTCCAGTCTGAAGCCAACTGCTTCAAAGTAGCAATCAACTCATCTAAACAAGGGTACAACACCTGATCAAGTGCATCTTTAATCGACTTTGGAACAGAGGTGTTGTTAATGTCCTGAGAAGTCAATCCAAAATGAACAAATTCTTTCTGCTCACCAAGGTTCAGCTCATCCATTTTTTCTTTGATGAAATATTCAACCGCTTTCACATCATGGTTGGTCACTTTCTCAATTTCCTTAACCCTCAAAGCATCAGTTTCAGAAAAGTTCTCATAGATCTCTCTGAGTTTAGGATATAAACCTTTGTCGAATCCTTGTAGTTGTTCTAAAGGGAGTTCACATAGAGCAATGTAGTACTCAATTTCCACCAGCACTCTGTATCGAATCAAAGCGGCTTCAGAGAAAAATTGATGAAGGTCGTTAGTTGCTCTTCTGTATCTACCATCTACAGGAGAAATTGCGTTTAAAGTGTTTAGATCCATTGCGATTGAATTAGGCTGCCAAAAATAGGATTATTCATGCAGTTATGGAACTTAATTTTATCAGAGTTTGCAATTAAGTTCCATTATGCCAATATTTACGCTCATGAATTTCTTGAAAAATATTTGGAAGGGACTTTGGTGCTACGTTGATGGAACAAAATTCATCATCACGCACAAGCTCTACATTTATTTTTTGGCGCCCATTGTCATTGGAGTTGGTTTCTATTTTTTGGGCGATTGGTTCGATGATATTTCAGAAAAAACAGCCGTTGCAGGAGAGAATATGCACGACTGGATGATGTCCGCCTTAAAGAAAGAGTTCTGGAAGGGGATGGCTTACATGTTTAAGGAATCTCAGAAGTACATAGCCGTGATGATTCTGTCTACAGTTTGGGCCATTTTGTCAGAGAAGGTGGAGGAAATTTTAACAGGAAATAACTACCCTTTTATTTGGAAGTATTACGTTGCCGACATTAAAAGAGGTTTGAGAATTAACTTATGGGCCATGATCCAGGAATACCTCATTTTCTTCGGTTATCTCATCATCGCTTTAATTTTCGGATTCCCTAAGGAGCTTAACATTGTTATGGCGCTGGTAATTGGTTTCTGGTACTATGGTTGGGGTTATATGGATTATATCTTAGAAAGAAGACGATTAAACATTGCTCAAAGTATCCATTTTGGTAGACAACATGCAGGCTTAGCTTTCGGAATTGGTATCATTTATTCTGTAGCTTTCGAATTTATACCGTATGGTGCCGGTCTTTTGGTGGCACCAATTGCCATGGTAGGAACCACTTTGGTTATGAGTGAGTTGGTCGACCTGAACATCAACCGCTATGCAGTTAAAAAAGAATCGGGAGAAACACCAACAGAACCTAAGCCGGAAGAATAGAGGCATGGTTTATGCTTTTAGAGCTGTAACCTTTAAATAGTTATATTTGTTAGTCTACAAAAGAGAGTATATGAAACTACTGATTTTATTGGGGGCTTTGATGATGTCCTTACCTACATTTGCACACATCACACCCGAAACCCCGGATACCAATGTTAATGTGATAGATAAAGCCAAAATTCAAACCTGGATGGCAGATGCGCGTCACAAAATGTTTGAGAAAGACTGGCGTGGTGCATTGGCAGGATTCAGAGAAGTACTTCAGGTGGATAAAACGAATGCAAAAGCAGAATACAGAATTGCTGAGTGTCAGTATGAATTAATGGTATATCCGTTTGCTTTAGAACACCTCAATAAAGCGAAAGAGCTTAAAGGACCAGACATCAGCAAAGAATACTATTTCGTAAAAGGTAAAATTCACCAAAGACTGGGACAATTGGATGAGGCCATCAAAGCTTTCAGTACCTTCAAAGAGGTGTTTGGACCAGAAAAAGCCATGGCAGAACCATATGTAATTGAAAAATGGATCACGGATTGTGAGTATGCCAAGAGAGCCATGCAATCACCACTTAATGTTGAGGTAACTGGTTTGGGAGAGGCTGTTAACGGACGATTCAGAGATTACGGCCCGGTACTGTCTCCCGATGGTAAAAAGCTTTATTTCACTTCAAGAAGGAACGATACTTATGGAGGTAACGTTGCCGGAGATCAGGTATTCTATTCAGACATTTACGTAAGTAAGTGGGATGATGCTAAAGGAACCTGGGGAGAGGCCAAACATCCGGAAGGTAAATTAAACACAGAAGAATTTGATGCCATCACACACTTTCATGTAGAAGATGATGGAGATGAGTATATCTATGCTACCTACAACGTGTGGAGCTTCACAAAGAGTAGTGACATTGGTTACTCAAAAAGATCGTCTAAAGGGACATGGAGCAAGCCAAAACTAGAGCAAAAACTAAAGGGAAAGAAAGGCGGAATTAATACTACTTATTTCGAAAGTAGTGCCACTCTGGATGCCTCAGGAAATACCATGTACTTTGTGGCAGAAAGCCCTAAGGGAATTGGTCTGGGAGATATTTATGTAGTTAAAAAGGATGGCAACAAATGGGGCACACCTCAAAATTTGGGAGCTACTGTTAATACCAAGTACGACGAAAATACGGTTTGGGTAACACCAGATGGAAACACTTTGTTTTTTAGTACCGACGGACGTGATGGTATGGGTGGATACGATATCTACAAAACCACAAAAACCGGAGATACCTGGTCAGATCCTGTAAATGTTGGTTACCCAATTAACAGTGTCAATAACGATACCCACTTCAGATTATCACCAGATGGTAAGACCGGTTACATGACCTCTGCTCGTCAGAATGGTTTTGGTCTGCACGACATCTATATGGTCGATTTAAAAGGCTTAGATCTTATTAAATAATTCTTTTGGCTGCCTTAGCAGTCTCCGCTTTAAGCGGGCTTCCATTTTTCAAATTCTGCCAATCCCAAAAGGCATTCCCTTGTCATGCTTTTATGTCAGGCATCATTACAAAAATGCTGCACCAGGCTATCAGCTTCACCTACGGCAGAGGCTCGTCTCCAAAACAAACTTTCAGTCAACAAAAAAGCCCGTTTCATCAGAAACAGGCTTCCTATTAAGTCATTTCGACCGTAGTGGAGAAATCTTTTAAGCTTCCTGCTCAATACTTGCACTGGAAGTCGCGAACTGTCTGTCTACTTTCTTAAACAAACCTTGCAATACTTTTCCGGGACCAACTTCTGTCACAGAAGTAGCACCATCTGCAATCATCTGGTGCATGGTTTGTGTCCATCTCACCGGAGCGGTTAATTGTGCAATTAAGTTTTGCTTAATTTCTTCGGGATCTGTAATGGCACTGGCAGTTACGTTTTGGTAAACCGGGCATACCGGTGCATTAAACTGAGTAGAGTTAATGGCAGCTTCCAGTCTGTCCTTGGCAGGCGCCATCAAAGGAGAGTGGAAAGCACCTCCTACAGGTAATAACAACGCTCGTTTGGCACCAGCTTCTTTCAGACTTTCACAAGCAGCTTCAACGGCTGGTATGGCACCAGAAATTACCAACTGGCCAGGACAGTTATAGTTTGCAGCTACAACTACACCTTCGGTATCATTACATACTTTCTCAACCAAAGCGTCTTCCAGTCCAAGAATGGCTGCCATGGTAGATGGCTCTGCTTCACAAGCATCTTGCATAGCTAAAGCACGCTGAGATACAAGAGACAAAGCGTCTTCAAAATTCAATGTTTGGTTAGCCACCAATGCAGAGAATTCACCAAGAGAGTGTCCGGCTACCATATCTGGTTTAAATCCTTCACCAAGTACTTTGGCTAAAATCACAGAATGAAGAAAAATTGCTGGTTGAGTCACCTTGGTTTGTTTTAACTCTTCGGCTTCACCTTCAAACATAATCTTGCTAATATCGAAACCAAGAATCTCATTGGCCTTTTCAAACATTTGTCTGGCTTCAGCAGAGTGATCATATAAATCTTTTCCCATTCCTGAGAACTGTGATCCCTGTCCGGGAAATACGTATGCTTTCATTTAAAATTGTTTTGTTCGGTAAAATAATAAAGCCTCACCCGAAAGGGCAAGGCTTAAATCGTTTGTTATAAAATTTACTCTTGCAAGTAAGATAGTAATCTAAGAAATTCAAGATACAACCAAATGATTGTAACCAGAAGGGCCATTCCACCAACCCATTCCATGGCTTTTGGTGCGCCTTGTTGAACTGACTTTTCAATCATGTCAAAATCCAATAAGAAGGATAAAGCGGCTACAACAATAATCACGGCAGATATACCAATTGCAATAGGACCTCCATCGTGCATAAATGGAATGTTAATATCGAAGAATCCAAGAATCCAGGTAGTAAGATATAACAGCATAATGGCTCCAATTGCCACTGCCATAATCATCTTAAACCTTTCGGTTACCTTAATCAATCCACTTCTGTAGATCGCCAGCATCAAAAACAAAACTCCAAAAGTGAGTAGAGCTGCTTTAAAGATGATGCCATCAAATACAGATTCGTAGGCAACGGATACCACTCCAACCAACAAACCTTCAACTAATGCGTAAAGTGGTGCTGTAATATGCGCTACTCTTGGGTTTTTGTAAGTGTAAAATACAAGACCTGCCCCTACAATCATAGTGACAAAAAGTGCCCCATATAAAGATCCACCCAAAGAGGCCATAAAACGCCAGCTGGCAAAAGCCGATACAATGGTAATTGCCAATAAAATCAGGGTTTTGTTAACCGTTCCCTGAACACTCATTCTTTCTGCTCTATCTCCCGAAAGGTTGTCGATGACGTCATCGTTCCACATGGGATTCGAACTTTTTCTGCTTCCAAATAAACTCATAATTCTAATTTAATGTTTTGTGTATTAATTAATCGTCGCTGCCCAGCAACATCATTACCCAATAGAGTAATTGCGCTACAGCTGCCAATGCGGCTACTACATAAGTCATAGCTGCCCATTTCAAAGCGTCTTTAGACATGGCATATTCGGATGAGGTCACAACCCCTTCTTTCTGTATCCATGCAAGTGCTCTTTTACTGGCATCAAATTCAACTGGTAAAGTAATCAGCGCAAACAAAGCCACCACCGCATTCATTGCAATGATAATGTACAGCACTTCTGTTAATGGGTAAGATGAATAAAGGAATGAACTACCAATGGCTACCCCCATCATTAACATAGGCATTACAGAACTTACAATGTTTGTAATTGGCACCATGGCAGATCTGAATTTAAGCATGCTATATGCGGTGGCGTGTTGTACCGCATGACCACACTCGTGGGCCGCTACTGCTGTGGCAGCCGCATTGGCCTCATCGTGAACCGCTCTACTCAAATTAACCGTCTTTTTCATAGGATTGTAGTGATCAGTCAATTCACCGTCTACGCAAATTACTTTTACGTCATTCAAACCATGATCGTCCAACATCTTTTGCGCAACTTCACGTCCCGTCATTCCAGACACCAAAGGTGTTTCAGAATATTTTTTGAACTTACTTCTCAGCCTGTTCCCAATATACATGCTTATTAGCATAAATACACCTGCAATAAGCATGGGGAAAATGTGGACTTCAGTAAAGCTCAACAATAACTTAATCTCCATAATATTCAATGTAATTATTCTCTGTTTCTACTATTTTAATACAATGCAAGGTGCATCCCAAATTCTCTATATCTGCATGAATCTCATCCCAAATAGCAAGTGCAATGTTCTCAGTACTTGTCAGTTTCCCTTCCATAAAAGGTACGTCCAGATTTACATTTTTATGATCCAACTTATCGATGACCTTCGTTTTTAAAAGATCTCCAATTTCTTTTAGATCTGCCACAAAACCTGTTTCCTGACTCACCGTACCTTTCACTGTAACGAACAACTCATAATTGTGCCCGTGCCAGTTAGGATTCGCACACTTTCCAAAAGTGTCAAAATTTTGATCCTCACTCCAATCGTGGCGCCACAGTTTATGCGCAGCGCTAAAGCGTTCTCTTCTGGTGATATGTACAATTCTTCCCATCTATACAAATATACTAACGATTCAATTAGCTACCTTTGGAAAATCAATAAACAAATTCACTGCCAATTGAGAATAAATGTCAATTTGGCAGAAACGCAGTAAAAATGATAGTAATTACAGGTGCAGCCGGGTTTATTCCAAGTGTTTTAGTGACAAAATTGAACGAAGAACGTTTCTATGATTTAGTGTTGGTAGACGATTTTTCTAAGACGGAGAAAGCAAAAAATTATGAAGGGAAGAAATACCGCTGTTTGGTAGATAGAGAAGAGTTTCCTGAGTGGTTGAGAGAAAATCAACGTTTGGTTCAGTTCGTTTTTCATCTTGGAGCAAGAACAGATACTACTGAGTTTGATGTGGAATTGTTCAATAAACTCAACCTGAATTACTCTAAGGAAGTCTGGAATATCTGTGTGGAATTTGGTCTTCCGTTGGTATATGCGTCTTCGGCAGCAACCTACGGTTTGGGAGAGCATGGTTATAAAGATGATCATGAAGTGGTTGACAAACTAAAGCCGCTTAATCCTTACGGGGACTCTAAAAACGATTTTGATAAATGGGCGCTTCAGCAAGAGCGTAAGCCTTATTTCTGGGCTGGACTAAAGTTCTTCAATATCTACGGTCCTAACGAATATCACAAGGGCAGAATGGCATCTGTGATTCTTCATGCATTCAGACAAATTCAAGCTACGGATGGTATGAAGTTGTTCAGATCGCACAATCCTGAATATAAAGATGGAGAACAGTTAAGAGACTTTGTGTATGTTAAAGATGTGGCTGAAGTCATGTACTTCCTGATGCATCATAGAAAAGATTCCGGAATCTATAATTTAGGAACCGGACAAGCCAGAACTTTCCTGGATCTTACAAGAAACACTTTTAAGGCTCTGGGCAAGGAAGAGAACATCTCATTTGTAGATACCCCTGAAGATATCCGAGATAAGTATCAGTATTTTACTGAAGCTGATATGGGAAAATTGAGGTCAATCGGATACGATAAGCCATTTCATACTTTGGAAGAGGGGGTAGAAGATTACGTCAAAAATTACTTGGTTCCGAATAAGGTTCACTAGTCAAGCAACATCTTGAGTTTGATTTCGTCTATTGAGAGATGAAACACTTGTATATCCTAATTTGTTTATTGTTCTGGATGGGCACCACTATTGGACAAACCCATGAGGATGAATGGATTTTTGGATATAATAACCACGTGTCATTTGCTACCGGAACCGCCACAAGTGTGGGGTGGGGACCTGTGTACACCGAAGAGGGAAGTAGCTCAATTAGTGACAAAAATGGAGCTTTGTTGTTCTCAGTTCAGGGAAACAATGTGTTTGATAAGAATGGAACACCTATGGCAGGTGGAAGTGACTTGAAAGGAAGCACGAGTTCCACTCAAAATTCCCTCATTGTGCCCTTTCCCGGAGATGAAGATGATCGCTTTTTTCATGTGTTTACAGTATCTGCACAGAACGATTATTGGTTACCAATCAAACATACCGGTCTGGAACATGCAGTCGTAGACATGCAAGCAAATAGCGGACTTGGAGAGGTCATAGCACCTCCTCAGGAGCTGATTCCGTTTGTGGCAGAAAAAATTCATGCCACCTGGCATGCCAACCAACGAGATGTATGGGTGGTTACACACTTAATGGGGAGCAATGGTTTTTACGCCTTGCCCATTACCTGCGAAGGGTTGGGAGAACCGGTTTTCAGTTATACCGGAATTAGTCATTTAACAATTGCAGAAAGTATATCGGCGCAAGGAGCTTTAAAAATTTCTCCAAATGGGCAGAGAATCGCATGTACGCATACACCTGCTGATCCCGTAAATTTTGGTAGACCTGAGACCTATCTTGAAATTGGAACTTTTAATAATGTAAGTGGTCAGGTTGAAATTACCGATACCATCATCAAGACTCACCCTAGTTGGCAGGGAGCGATGGGTTATGGTGTGGAGTTTTCTCCTAACAGCAATTTGTTGTATTGGTCAATAGAAAAAGCATCCTCAGACTTGTATCAATATGATGTAAGTGCTGCTAACATTGCGGCTTCAGAATATTTGGTGTCTACAGAGAATCCTTCTGTTGCTTCTTTGCAGTTGGCGCCAAATGGGAAAATTTATGTGTCTCGATTGTCTGGTAGTACACAGCTTCATGTCATTGATAATCCTGATGGAGTGGGAGCTGCTTCCCAATATAGTTTTAATGGACCTACAATAA
Organism: Parvicellaceae bacterium; assembly: GCA_965230535.1. Classification (GTDB taxonomy): domain Bacteria; phylum Bacteroidota; class Bacteroidia; order Flavobacteriales_D; family JAUILH01; genus JAUILH01. The sequence goes on from OZ246009.1 coordinate 924,931, forward strand.
ATGGCTACTTAACACATGGTTTGCCTAGTAATTGGATGTTTCCCTATCCAGATCCTCAACCTAAGCTTGATTATGATACACTTGAGATTTGTAAAGGTCATGTTGAGGTATTACATGCCAACGACAGTCTGGGGAGCCGTTTGATATGGAACACAGGTAGCACTCAAGCTTCAGAAACAATTAACCATCCTGGTATTTATTGGGTAACACAATCTGCTTGTCCCTTTGATACCAGCTATTTTGTAGTGGAAGAATCAGAAGATTGTATCTGTGATGTTTACTTACCTAATGCTATGACACCAGATGCAGATGGAATCAATGATCTGTTTGTACCTCTTAGCGATTGTGAGTTAATCGATTTTCATATGACTATTTATGACAGGTGGGGCAACATAGTCTTTGAATCACATAACATTTCAAATGCCTGGGATGGAACAACCAAGAACGGCACGTTTAAAACGGATGTGTATGTGTGGAGACTGTCCTGGAAAGCCTATGATGATGGTGTTTTGAAAGATCAAACCAAGCTGGGACACGTAACTGTACTACGGTAGGGGTTACTCGCCATATTGGATTTTTCGAATTTTGTCTTTTGTTTCCTTAAGCTTGTCCATCATTTCCAGTGTTGCGTAGATGTCTTTCAGCGCAATTAATGCAGATAAATCTGTGGGGTCGATGGCATGGGCTTTCTCCATATACTCCAGACTTTTTTTGTAAAGCTCAGAACCTTCTTTCTGATATTTATCGTACAAATCTTGTTCATCAAGATCCAAATTATTGGCTTTCATTTTGAGTTTGCTTCCTTTGGTGTAATAGTAAGCTCCGATATTGTAGGTTGGTTCAAAGTAATTAGGGTCAAGCTCGATGGCTTTATTATAGTCCGCCAAAATTTCTTTTTCCGGTTTCTGAAGTTTTTCTGCCAGTCCGCCACGAACCGCATAAAGCGTTTTGTTCGAAGGCTGCATCTTAATGGCTTTAGTTGCCAGAGCATAGGCACTTTCTACCTTGCCGTTGCCCAGATCAAAATTCAATTGAGTAAAAAGAAAATCGAGATTATCCGGATACTTAGTTCTTCCGTCCTTTAACCATTTTTCAGCATTGTCCAGGTCGTCTAGTCTTTGGTATACGTATATAATATTGCTATACATGGTAACCTCTTTATAGCCAATCTCAATACATTTTTGGTATGTTTCAATAGCGGCTTTGTAATCCCCAAGATTTTCATTACTCAAGCCAATATTAACCAGCGCAAGAGAGTCTGTTTTGCCCAGATCAGCTTGTCCGTCATAACACGCTTGAAAAAGATCTCTGGCCAACTTGAAATTCTTGTCGTTGTAGCTGGAAACACCATTGTTCAAGGCCATGTTCGAACTAAGATCAAGTCTTCTGTGTAAATCTTTTTTGTCGATTTTTTTCTGATTTAGAGTCAACACCTTCCTGTATGAAGTTACGGCAGTAATCAGAGCTTCATTTTTCGTTTTTTCCGAATATTTACCAGTATTGTCAAGCGCAATGCTCTCATATATTTTGCCACGATAAAGCCAGGTTTTGGCTCCATCAGAAGTTTTTGGATGTTTGATGGCATCTTCAATATCTGTTTTAGCTTCTTCAAGTTGTTTGTCTAACCAGTGAGAATAGGCAGACACTACTTTACCGGGTTGGCATATGGACACCTGTCCAAAAAATAATGTGGACATCAAAATCAGTAATGCTCTCATGACGATAGTTTTATTTAATGTTGGCCTTCAACTCCAATAAGTATGCCTTAATTTTTTCCAGCTTTTCTATCGCCTCAGTGGTTTTGCTCACATCATCCGGATTGCCTTTTAGTTTCATTTTGGCGCCTTCAAGAGTGAATCCACGTTCCTTAACTAAATGGAAAATTACCTTGAAATTCTCAATGTCCTTATTGGTGAACATTCGATTTCCTTTGGCATTCTTTTTAGGTTTAATGATGTCAAATTCTTTTTCCCAAAATCGAATTAGGGAAGTTTTAACATCAAACATGCCTGCCACCTCTCCGATGGAGTAGTATAATTTTTGTGTGGGACGTTCTTTATAAGGCATGTTAGAATTTTATGCCATGAAAATACAAATCCGATGGCACAATTACCACAAGATGAAAAATAATTATCAAGAAATTGATTTTAAGAGATCTAACTCAACGCGTAAGTTGCCTTAGAAGCAATCTCAATCACACGCTCGTATTCTTCCGGTGTGAGATCGTTATAGAAATAGTGAACAGGATCAACCGGCTTGTAATAGAACCTTCCCGTTGCCGGATCTTTAATCTTCTTTCTCACTTCATAGTGTAAATGAGCTCCCGTTGATACACCTGTGTTCCCCACAGTGGCAATTACCTCACCTCTTTTCACAACCTGTCCCTCTTTTACTTTGAATTCGTGGCAATGTGCATAGTAAGTTTTGTAACCAAAACCATGATCAACAATCACGATTTTACCATATCCACCCATCCAATCAACTTTTTCTACCACGCCATTTCCGGAAGCATAAATATCAGTCCCGGTTGGTGCAGTCATGTCAATACCTGTGTGCATTTTAGGAATGTGGTATACGGGGTGCATCCTCATACCAAAACCAGATGCAATTCTGGTTAAATCCTTATTCGCTACTGGTTGAATAGAAGGAATCGCCATCATCATGTCTTGTTTGGATTTGGCCAGTTCTTCTATTTCATCATATGATTTTGACTGAGCGTAAAGTACGCGCTTCACAGAATCTATTCGAATGGCAATGTCCTTAAGAATATCGTCTGTAGAAAAATTACTGTAATCCTTGAAGCGATCGCTTCCTCCAACTCCCAGAGTTCTTAAATGCTCAGGATATTCATCCATTCCGTAAGTCACTCTTAGCAAATTCTTATCTCTTTCCTTCAAATGCTCTAAAACAGCAATCATCTGATCGAGTTTCTGTTCCTCAACAATTTTCTTGTAGTTATCATAGTCGCTTTGAAGTGATCTTAGATCAGCAGCCTGGTCTCTTTCCTTTTGTGTAGAAAAAGTACTGAGGGCAATGGCTCCACCAGCTACCATCAATAAAACTGCAGGTAATACAACCAATGTGATGCGCCAGATCTTATCTCTGGTGCTTAATTTCGCTTCTTCGTAACTGAGCGTCTCGGGGTTATATTTGTATTTGATTTTTGACAAATCAATTGCATTTTCTCCCGTCTAAGGGGAGACAAATTTACGGAAAAGACCTAAATTTGCAAGCTTTTCAGGATCACAATGGATCATGGAGAATAAGATTTAACAACTCTTAACAAGAAACCAGGATGACATCTGCAGATATTAGACAGAAATTTATGGACTACTTTAAGTCCAAAGAACACGAAATAGTTTCCTCCGCACCAATGGTGGTTAAGGATGACCCTACTTTGATGTTCATCAATGCAGGTATGAACCAGTTTAAGGACATTTTCCTGGGGCATGGAGAGGTTAAATTTCCAAGAGTCGCTAACTCTCAAAAATGCCTGAGAGTCTCTGGTAAGCACAACGATTTAGAAGAAGTGGGAGTAGATACTTACCACCATACTATGTTTGAGATGCTGGGAAACTGGTCATTTGGAAACTACTTTAAAGAAGAAGCTATTCAGTGGGCCTGGGAGTTACTGACTGATGTATATAAGATATCCAAAGATGATCTGTATGTCACTGTATTTGAAGGAGACAAAGCAGATGGGTTGGATGTAGATCAGGAAGCTATTGAAATCTGGAAAAAGTACATTTCTGAAGACAGAATCTTGCTCTGTGATAAAAAGGACAATTTTTGGGAAATGGGAGAAACCGGACCATGTGGACCGTGTTCGGAAATTCATGTTGATTTAAGATCTGATGAAGATAAAGCAGCCGTTTCCGGTAAGTCATTGGTAAATCAGGATCATCCACAGGTCATTGAGGTTTGGAATTTGGTGTTTATGCAGTTCAACAGAATGGCTGATAAATCTCTAAAACCATTGCCGGATACACATGTGGACACCGGAATGGGATTCGAAAGATTGGCGGCTGTCCTTCAGAAAAAGTCATCTAACTACGATACGGATGTGTTTATGCCATTAATTGAAAAGCTGGAGTCCATTTCCGGTTTAGATTACCGTCCTGAAGACGAAAAAAGTAAACAACAACACGAAATTAATGTGGCTATGCGCGTGATTGCTGATCACGTAAGAGCCATTTCCTTCTCAATTACAGATGGGCAGTTGCCTTCCAATACAGGTGCTGGTTATGTGATCAGACGAATTTTGAGAAGAGCAGTGCGTTATGGCTATCAAACGCTCAACTTAAAAGAGGCATTCATCTATAAGTTGGTTGAGGTTTTGGTCGGACAAATGGGAGACTTTTTCCCTGAAATTAAAGCTCAGCAGTCTTTGGTTGAAAAAGTGATCAAGGAAGAAGAACAGTCGTTTTTCAGAACACTGGAACAAGGACTGAAAAAGATCGATCAGCTTTGCATTAAACTTAACAACTCGAATGAAACTGTCTTAAAAGGAGAAGATGCTTTTGAGTTATATGATACTTATGGGTTTCCTTTAGATTTGACACAGCTCATTGCTAAAGACTATGGATTAGAAGTAGATGAGAATGGATTTAAGGCGGCACTTCAAACTCAAAAAGACAGATCTCGTCAGGCTTCAAACATAGAGGCAGATGATTGGGTAGAGTTAATGGAAGATGATGTTGAAGAATTTATTGGCTACGACCATATTGAAGCGAAAGTTTATATCACCAAGTATCGTAAGGTCACTGTAAAAGGTAACCAACGTTATCAATTGGTATTTAATGTGACGCCATTTTATGCTGAAGGCGGTGGACAGGTAGGAGATAAAGGTTATATCGAAAATGATGAATGCCGTGTGCTTATTTTGGATACTAAAAAGGAGAATAAACAGATCGTTCATTTTTCCAAGGACCTGCCTAAAAATCCAAGAAGCAAATTCAGAGCAGTTGTAGAATCCGGTCGTCGTGCACACACCGCAGCCAATCACTCGGCAACTCACTTGTTGCATGAAGCTTTAAGAGATATCCTTGGAACGCACGTGGAGCAAAAGGGATCTTTGGTGTCTCCGGAACACCTGAGGTTCGATTTTTCTCATTTCCAAAAGGTGACTGAGGAAGAATTGACTCAAATTGAAGCCAGAGTGAATCAAAAGATCAGAGAGAATATTCATCTTGAAGAATTCAGATCTATATTGTTAGATGAAGCGAAGGAGATGGGAGCAATGGCGCTTTTCGGTGAGAAATATGGTGATGTGGTTCGTGCCATTAAGTTTGGTACGTCTATAGAATTGTGTGGAGGAATTCATGTAAATGCTACTGGTGATATCGGTTTGTTTAAAATCAGTTCCGAGAGTGCAGTTGCTGCCGGTGTAAGACGTATTGAAGCCATCACTTCAGATAAAGCTTTTGCCGTGCTTGAAGCCAACACAAAGAAGATGGAATCCTTGAGCGAATTGCTTAAGAACCCTAAAGATGTTATAAAGGCAGTTCAGGATTTGATGGACCAAAACAAAGGTCTTCAAAAGGAAATTGAATCGTTGAAGAGAGATAAAGCCGGTAATGTTAAAGGTGATTTACTGAACAAGATCAAAGACATTAATGGCATCAATTTCATCTCGGATAAACTGGATATGGATGCAGGTTCGGTTAAGGATCTGGCGTTCCAGTTAAAGAATGAAGTGGACAATTTATTCCTGGCTATCGGTGCGCAGGATAAGGGTAAGGCTACATTAACCATTATGATCTCGGATAACCTGGTAAATGAAAAAGGCTGGAATGCAGGTCAGTTGATCCGCGAATGGTCTAAGCACATCCAGGGCGGTGGAGGCGGACAAGCTTTCTTTGCAACCGCTGGTGGTAAAAATCCTGATGGAATCGAAAAAGCGCTCGCTGAAGCGGAAGGTTTGTTGGTGGGGTAATTAAACCAAAAACCAGAAGCAACAGGATATTATAGTTTTAACGTTCTCCATAAAAAGTTTACGTTCTGCTCAATTAGTTTCGCCTCCCAAAAAGAAACTATGAAATTGACAGATCAAAAAATATCGAGTAAAATTTTCCTTATTAGGGGTTCAAAAGTGATATTGGATAGTCACTTGTCTGAATTGTATCAGGTTCCGACTAAGCGAATAAATGAACAAGTAAAGAGAAATAGGTCAAGATTTCCTGAAGATTTTATGTTTCAATTGAATCAAGATGAATGGGAAAACTTGCGGTCGCAATTTGCGACCGCAAATGTTCAGAAAAGACGGACATTACCATATGTGTTTTCAGAACATGGTGTGCTAATGTTGTCCAGCGTATTGAATAGTCAACGTGCTATTGACGTTAACATCCATATAATGCGTGTTTATACCAAGTTGCGGAATAATTTATTAATTCAAAAGGATGTTTTACTTAAACTTGAAAAGTTGAGTAAGCATGTGTCATCACATGATGAGCAAATTAAATCTTTGTTCAGTTTTCTTAAGAAATTTGTTCAACAGGAGACGAATCCCAGAACACGAATCGGTTTTAGGCCTTGACCTTGACTACTTCTTCGGACTCACATACATAGCAATATCAGCTTCCGTAATTTCCTCGTCACAAAGAATCATCAGACGTTCTACAACGTTTCTCAGTTCACGGATGTTTCCTGTCCAGTTAACTTCCTGCAATGCCTTCATGCCTTTGTCAGTAAAAGTTACTGATGGCATTCCCTGTTCCGCAGAAATCAGGTTTACAAAATGCTCTGCTAAAGTTGGAATGTCATCTCTTCGGTCGTTAAGAGCAGGTACGTGAATTAAAATCACCCCCAATCTGTGGTATAAATCCTCTCTAAAACGTCCTTCGTCAATTTCATGACGCAAATCTTTGTTGGTAGCCGCTACAACACGAACATCTACTTTAATGTCTTTTTCACCACCAACACGCGTGATTTTATTCTCTTGAAGTGCACGCAAAACTTTTGCCTGGGCAGACGCACTCATATCACCAATTTCATCTAAGAAAATCGTTCCGCCATCCGCTTGCTCAAACTTTCCTTTTCTTTGTTTATGTGCAGAGGTAAAGGCACCTTTCTCGTGACCAAACAATTCACTCTCGATCAATTCGGAAGGAATTGCGGCACAGTTTACCTCAATAAAAGGACATTTGCTTCTATTGCTATTTTTATGAAGCTGACGTGCAACTAATTCTTTTCCGGAACCATTCCCCCCGGTAATCAAAACTCGCGCATCTGTTGGTGCTACCTTGTCGATCATACCTTTAATAGCTAAAATCGCCTTCGATTCTCCAATAATATCTGAAGATTTTACCTTATTAACTTTCTGCTTCAGAACTTTAGTTTCCTGTACCAAATCCTTCTTCTCCATGGCATTTCTGATGGTTACCAGAATTCGGTTAAGATCCAAAGGCTTTTGAATAAAGTCATATGCACCATTCTTTAAAGACTCTACGGCAGTTTCCACATTTCCATGACCGGAAATCATCACAATTGGCATTTCATGACCAGCTTCCTGCGCCTTTTCCAATACTTCCATACCATCCATTTTGGGCATTTTAATGTCACACAAAACAATGTCGTAAGTATTCTTATTGATTAAATCTAGTCCCAACTGACCATCTTCCGCCTCATCTACATCAAATTTCTCATATTCAAGAATCTCTTTCAGCGTGCTTCTAATCGGTCTTTCGTCGTCTATAATTAAAATCTTAGGCATGTCTTTAAATTTTGCTTCTAATTTACAAAACAAATGAGAATTTGTGTCGTTTTCTATTAAATCAAGGAAGTGCTCTACAGACAAGTTATTTAAGACATTATAATCAACCTGTCAGCACAGCCTCTGCTAAATACATATATTGTAATCTACTTATGAGAAAAGGCTTGTTTTTGTTGTTGCTAGCTTTAGGGACAGGAAATTTCTTAGGGGCTCAAATAGTTGTGAGCAATGGTGCTCCGGCAAATTTAATTACCAACATTCTTCAGGGATCTGGAGTTGAGGTAAGTAATGTCAGTGCTCTGGGAAATTCTGCCAGTCAAATAGGCGCCTTCAGTGACCCAACCCAGTTAACTGGAATGGACTATGGCGTAGTGATGTCCACAGGAGATATTAATTGTGTAACCGGTGCGAATGTATCTGATAGCATTTCGCAATCCGGAACCAACGGACTCGGAGATATTTTTGATCCGGATATTGATATGTTGTGCAATAGCGCATCTAATGAGGATCAGATTGTAGTTGAGTTTGATGTGAAGGTAGCAGGAGATGAACTCATGCTCGAATTTGTGTTTGCCAGTGATGAGTATCCTGAGATGGTATGTTCTTCACTTGCAGATGTGATGGGTGTGACTATTAGTGGTCCTGGAATATCCGGACCATACGATAACAATGCAGAGTTGATGTCCGTAGCACCTAACGGGAATTTACCTTTTGGAATTAATTCGATTAACAATGGTACTGCCGGAATATTTGGAAATGGCGCATGTACAGGGGACAGTTTCCTCAATACCGGAATATATAACTCCAATACCGGCTCCGATATGGAAATGGATGGATACAGTAACCTGGTTACTATTAGCCATACGGTGGAATGTGATTCTGTTTACCACATTAAGCTAATGCTGGCAGATGTTGGAGGTTTCAGATCTGAAAGTGCCATTTTCTTTAAGGCGGGCGGACTCTATTCGTCTGGCATTTACCCAAGAGTAGAACCTATTTATAATGACACCTCTATTGTTGAAGGATGTAAACCGTTTTTCATTGAGTTTCAAAGACCAGATACGGGCTCAACTGCTAATATTTCATTTACTGTTGGCGGTACAGCAATCAACGGAACGGATTACACAGGAATTAGCTCGCCGGTTACTTTTGGTGGAAGCGACTCAAGCATCTATTTAACAATTGATCCAATTGACGATGGTCTTTTGGAGGGACCAGAAAGTGTGATTTTGTCCTATGAATTTGTAAACCCTTGTGGAGATACGGTTCGTTTCGAAGAAACCTTCTGGATTCTGGATCCACCCGACCCAAGATTAGACGCTACCTTTCAAACCAACTATACTTATTGTGAGGGAGACGACATTACCTTAACGGCTGATGTGACCGGGGGCATTCCGACTTATACCATTCTTTGGGGAGGCATGGAAGGAAATAACATTGTATACGACCCCGGAAAGGACACGACTTTTGTTTTACACATTCACGATCAGGCAGCCTGTGCGATTTTTGCTAACATCACCATTGATTATGTGCCGAATCCGATCATTAGTGCCGGACCGGACATAACAATTTGTAAGAATGAATCTGAAGTGCTCCAGTCATGGTCAAATACACCTAATGGAATTGTAACTTGGACGCCCAATGTGTTCCTCAACAATAATGGACTCATTCAGCCAACACTGATCAACCCAACTCTGGATCAAACTTATACCATGACGGTAACCACACCCGAAGGATGTACGACTACAGATGACATGAATGTGACCACACTTCAAATTCCATTTGTTGATGCTAACGGAGGTGGCTCAATATTATATCAACAGCAAACAGTACCCGTATATGGATCCGGATCAACAACTCAGTTAGTTTGGGTGCCACAAGATGCTGTAGATTGCAGTACTTGTTTGAATACGGATGCAGGACCAGATCAGGATACCTGGATTTCTCTCATCGCAATTGCACCTAATGGCTGTAGAAATGCGGATTCGGTTTTTGTTGATGTGATTGTGCCAAAGGATGTATTTGTGCCAACAGCTTTTTCACCAAATGGAGATGGCTACAACGACCAACTATTTGTGAGAGGTTATACCATAGAAAGTATGGAATTCAGAGTTTTTGATAAATGGGGAACAGAGGTTTTTCATAATAACGACAGAAACTTTGGTTGGGATGGAACTATCTCGGGAGGAAGAGCAATGCCTGGTTTATACACCTATACATTGCAAGTCAATTTTGTTAATAATGAAGGATCGGCATCCTATGTCGGTGAAGTAAACCTGGTGCGATGAGACAGTTATTAGCAATCATATTGATATTCATTGTGGGAACTGTCAAGTCTCAGGATTCTCATTTCACGGTTTTCGAAAACGCACTGACCTATTACAATCCTGCAACGAATGGCCTGCTCACAGAAGGAGATTATCGGGTGTCCAATACTCATACAAGGCAATGGCGAAAGTTGGTGAAACCAGCACGCGCTATGAATTTGTCCTTCGATTTACCGCTCTTTAGATACAGTGCTCTGGAGCCAAGAAAGACCTTTTTAGGTTTGGGAGCCAACATTTTTACAGAGCGTTATGGCAGTGCTAAATTTTCAAGAAGTCACATTAATCTGGCTCTGATGGGGGGAATCAAATCCGATAAGCATACGTTCACCGTAGGTGTACAGGTTGGATCTGGGAGACAAACAGTTGATTTTGGATCAGCTACATGGGACAGTCAGTTCAATGGTTTTAAGTTTGATCCGAGTTTACCTACCAATGAGCAAATCTCAGGTAAGATTAAAGGGAATTATTTGGATGTGGGAACCGGAGCAGCCTGGTTATGGCAGGGCGACAACAATTTTGTCATGCATACAGGTGCATCCTATCTGCATGCAAACGCACCCAATGTAGATTTGGAAGGGTTTAAAGGCTATGAAGTGCAACCTAAGATTACCGTGTACAATAAAACGGAGATTCCATTGCAATTCAGAGGTATTAAAAGAATGGGCTTGTCCGTATTTGGTTTGTATGGACTTCAAGGGCCACACACGGAGATGTTGGCAGGTGGTTCTTTAAGAATGTATCTGGTAGAGCCTTCAAGATACACAGAGTATAAAGGAAATACGTCTATAGAGTTGGGAGCGGCTTATCGTTATGGAGACGCAATTGCGTTGATTCTGAATTATCACCAGAATAACTGGAATGTTGGATTTAGTTATGATATTACGACTTCCAATTTAAGAGAAGCGGTGTCGTACAGAGGTGGCATGGAATTGTCATTCACCTATTATGGAGCCATGGAATATTTCCATTCTGTTAGGAGAGGTCGTTAATCATCATTTCACTCATCAAACCTTCTTTTAATGCATGCTTGGAGAGAAGAATAGATTTGATCTCTGCCATTTCAATCACATATTGAGTTAACAATCCGCTGATCACAATCATGTCTGCGCGCATAGGAATGATGCCTGGTGTGTTTAATCTTTCTTCCAGAGTAGATTGAATGAGGAAACTGTAAGAATTGTTAAACTCGTTCATGTCAATAGGTAAAGACTGAGCTTTTTCAAATAATTCCATCCGATTGGTTCTGTGCAATTCCATCTCTGCAAACGTGTCGAACGATCCTGACGAACCCAATAGAATATGACAAGGTGTTTTCTCAAGGGCATCTTCCAAATCTTTGAGTTCAAGTTTGAAGTGTTCACGAATTTTTTCCATGGTTCCTTCAGAAATGGGGTTTTCTGGTCGAAACGTTTCTTTCAACCTTGACGCCCCAAGTTTGAAACTCTGTTTCCAGATTGGTCCATCACTGTTAGCAACAATAAATTCGGTACTGCCTCCACCAATGTCCATGATTAAACTGTTCTCAGAAATAGGAGAGCATAATTGAACACCTTTGTAGATTAGTTCGGCCTCTCGATTGCCATCAATCACTTCAATGTTTAGTTGAAATTTGTCGAATACTGCATCAATGAATTCCTGTCCGTTAGAAGTCGACCTGATTCCGGATGTGGCCACAGCTTTTATCGATTTACAATCATGCTGTCTTATCGTTTCCAAATGATTGGCAATTGCCCGAATGCCTCTTTCAAAAGCTGTTGAAGTGATTCGATTTTCCGCCAGTCCGCCTTCACCTAACTTAACCACTTCCCTCGTGCGAACAATTGCCCGCATTTTACCGTCTAAAAGCTCTGCAATGAGTAAGTTAAATGTATTGGTGCCAAGGTCTAGAACTGCAGCGAGCATTTGGATCGGTTTTTGTAAGTTTACAATATATGAAACTTTACCAACTGGCAATTGTAATCTGTGTATCTATTGGACTTTGGTCTTGTTCGGATAACCCTCCTTTGACACAAAATGGTAATGGGGGATATTACGGGAGCAGTTCAACCGGAAGATTTGATACCAATTTTAGTAATGATTGGGACAATTGGGTGTTCCAAATAGGAGATACCACTGGTTATATCCGCACGGCTTTTTCTGAAGACTGGGACAGCTGGGATTTTGATATTGAAGGGTACACTGGTGATATCAGAACGGCTTTCTCAGAGGATTGGGATAATTGGGATTTAATGCATTCTGGTGCTACAATTTCTATTGAGACGAATTTCAGTAATGATTTTGATAATTGGAAGATTTACGATCCCGGAACAGGAACGACTATCCGAGTACGTACATCATTCTCAGAAGATTGGGATAACTGGGATGTAACGGTTAATGGTGTACACCTGGCCGACCTTAGAACCAATTTTAGCAACGACTTTGATAACTGGAGAATCAATGGTGACTTGAGTTCATTAACGAATCCACAGAAAGTGGCTGTGATGTTTGTGCCATTATTTGCAGGAGCTTTGCACAGTCAGGATATTCATCTACAGTAAATTTACCCGCCCCTAAACATCCATCTCCATAGTTCTTTCAAACTGGCTTTTTTGCCATACATGAGGATGCCTGTCTTATAGATTTTTGAGGCAAAGAAGAACATGAAAAGTGCCGATACTGCCAAAATTCCCATTGACAAATAAATTTGCCAACCATCTTCCGTTCCTGCAATTTCAGGAAATCTTGCCATCATCACAATGGGAGAGGTGAAAGGAATGATACTTCCCCAATACGCTATGCTTCCATTGGGGTCTGACAAACTTGAATAGGCCGCCAGAATTCCCAAAAATAAGGGCAGGGTGACGGGTATGAGAAATTGCTGTACATCTGTATCGTTATCTACTGCAGCTCCAATTGAAGCATAAATTCCGGCATAAAAGAGGTAGCCAAAAATCATAAAGAAACCGAAGAACATCAACCAGCCGCTGTACGACAATTCTTCATAAATCATCATGGCCATGTCGTTGACTTCCTTAGCTAAACTAACATCTTCATCTGACTCCATATCACCGTTAACCGAAGAAGCTGTTTTAACTGTTTGCTTGCTGGGATCGTATCTGTCAGGGTACACATTGTCCTTAACCGCAACCATGATCAATGTGGTCAATAATGTCCAGATCATAAACTGACTAATAGCAGCCAGACCTATTCCAATGATTTTACCTGTCATTAACTGAATTGGCTTCACGGACGATACCAGAATTTCTACAATTCGATTAGATTTTTCTTCAATGACTCCGCGCATTACCTGGATGCCAAAATTGAATATGAAAATGAATATCAGGATGGCAAACACCAGTCCTACTTTGCTTTTATTCTTATCGAAAAATGAGATTTCCTGCCCCAGAACATAGTCCTTGACATTTAGCCTCTGTTTCATTTTGTAGTAAGATTCCTTCTTAATGTTGTTAACCTCCAGTCTGAGGCCTTCCAGCTTCAGTTCAGCCTCATGGATGATATCTGCCCGTGCATGTGCATTGGGATATTCCTTATAAGTAATCTCAATCGTATTGTTAGTGACAACCTTCTGGTTAATGGTAACTATTGCATCATATTTAGAATTTTCCAGTTCTTCATCGCTGATGTTAGCACCCATTTCAAAATCACACCATTGTGTTTTTGGCGACCAGTTTCCTGAAATTTCCTGCTCATCTACAACCAGAACCTTATACCGCTTTTGAGTATCTGTAATGTTGATGGCTGAAATGGCAAACAGAGCAATAATGATGGGGCCAATTAAGCACATTAAAACATATGACCGTTTCTGTATACGGTTGAAAAACTCACGTGATATGATCAAGCCAATTTTACCCATCAGTGTCTTCTTTTATGGCCTGAATAAAAATGTCATTCATACTTGGAATGACTTCATTAACGCCTTCAATTTGAACGTGAGGAATCACGGTGTCCAGTAAATTGTTAATGGTATTGTCATTGAGCAATTTAATGGTCGCAACAAAGTGTTCGTTTCCAAGTTGCTCGCGTTCTATCAATTCATAGCCCGCCCAAAGTGCATTTGTAAAACCAATCACGTTTCCTTTAAACTGGATGTGATATGTATTGGGTCTGTGCGATTCCTTTACTTCCTTAATTGAGCCGTCCAAAATTTTGTTTCCATAATTCAATAGAATGATATTGTCGCAAATCGATTCCACAGAATTCATGTTGTGTGTAGATAGAACAATTGTTTTTCCAGCTTCTTTAAGTTCCAGAATTTCTTGTTTGATCAATTCTGCATTAATAGGGTCAAAACCTGAAAAGGGTTCGTCCAGAATGATGATTTCCGGATCGTGAATAACTGTGCAAATGAATTGAATCTTCTGCGCCATACCCTTGGAAAGCTGTCTCACTTTGGCATTTTTCCATTCAGATAAGTCCAGTTTGTCCAGCCAATCCTGAGCTTTTTGTGAGGCCGTTTGTTTATCGAGTCCTTTCAATCTGGCCAAATAAACAATGTGAGTAAGCACTTTCATGTTGCTATACAAACCTCTTTCTTCAGGCAGGTAGCCAAATGATGGAATATGAGATTTGTTCAGCACATTGCCATCCACTAGTATCTTGCCTTCATCAGCACCAATGATCTGATTAAGTACACGAATAAAGCTCGTCTTTCCCGCTCCATTAGGACCAAGAAGTCCGGTAATTTTACCTGACTCAAGCACTACAGAGAAATCTTTTAATGCCGTATGATTGGCGTAGCGCTTAACGATATTTTGTGCTTCAATTCGCATATACTGAGTGAAGCACTAAAGGTAACATGAAATTGGTCGATATCAATTAGCTGAAAACCAAAGTTGTTCGCGAAATGGTGTTGAAATCGACTATAATGCCTCAGCGTACACGCATTTTTTCAATATGAAGAGTTTACTTGAATACGATGGCTACATGTATGTAAATAGCTGGAAAGACTGGGTAATCCGCATCACTTATATTGTATTTTCCATATGAGAAGACTTCAGCGTCTCCGGCCAAAATAAGAGATGCCCCGGTTTTTAACTCTGTTCTGAGAAGTAATCGTTCATTGAGTTTGTTCAGTTTTCCAATTCCGCTTCCCAAGGAGAAATTTAGTGTGTGTGGAAAATGTCCTTCTTCATAACCTACATTTCTGGCCGTATTTCCTGTTCGGTGCCAAAAAGGGATGTACGTCTGACGATTTTTTAAAAAACGATTATAGTTGTAATCAACATGTAAGTTGAAGATTAGTGGATTGTATATTGTCAAAAAGCCACCAAAGCTGAATACGTGCTCATGTTTTACATTGTTAGAAAAGCTCATTCCAATATTGAGATGATTGTAAACCAGGGCGGGAAGTATTAATCCTTCGAATCTGCTGTACGAATAGGCTTGATCGTTTTGTTTTGTCGAATTTATTTGTGAATGACCGGTCAAACTTACCAGAATGGTCATCATTAATATACAGTGTCTCATGTCTGCATATTTAGTGAAAGAGCAGGTGATTTCTTGCGTTGTGGGATGTACAACAGGTTTTAGGGATCAATGACTTAAAAACGGTCCTTGTAGGTGCGTCCTATTGGTATGGTCTGCTTAATGCCTTTTAAGTGTATCTGGCTTTTAGATTGTTGTACAATGAAATCGGTATTAATTACAAAGGCCCTATGAGATCTCATAAGTTGAGGATAGTCGTCCAGATGTCGTTCAAGCATTTTCATGGTAAGTCTTACTTTGACGACTCTGCCATTTTCTAAATGTGCCAATATATAGTTCTTATCAGATTCAAAGAACACGATTTCATTGACATTAAATTTGAACTTACCAATCTCTAATGTTGTGTAAGTATTGGGAGTAGGAGATTCTGTGTAGCTCAGGCGAAAAACAAGAAGTGTGATTAGAATGAAAAACCCAGATCCAAGTAGTCCTGTAAAAACGCGAGCAAAACTTAGGTCATAATAGCCTGCCGAGATCTTAAAAATGAAAAAGAGGCAAGAAATGATGAATACGTTTAGAACGAGCCACCATCTTATGGAAGCGTGTTTTTCGATCCAGCCTTGATATTTTTCAAATGCAATGGAGGGAAAGATCAGATGTGTGGCAGCTAAACTTAGTCCGGTGATCAACGAGATGGCGCTTAGCACAATCGTATAGTCTGTATCGGAATAATGAGCTAACTGAAAAGGTTTAAACACGGCGAAGAAACTGAATACCGCCAGTGTTGTACCAAAAATTAATTTGATTCTTCCGTTTTTACTGGATAACAATTGGTGCCAATTCATGACACCAATTTACTACATCATCCTGTAAAATGCTCTTTCATTCTTTGAAAGAAACTCTTATCCTTTTTGCCTGGTTGCGGTTTAAAGTTGTCAGATTCTCTCATTTGTTCTAATGCGGCACGTTCTTCTTTGCTCAACTTTTGAGGTGTCCAAACATGGATGTGTATGAACAAATCTCCGGTTCCTCTGGAATGTACACTAGGTAATCCTTTGCCTCTTAATCTGAGCGTTTTTCCGCTTTGTGTTCCTGGGTCAATTTTGATTTTGGCCTTTCCGCTTACCATAGGAACTTCAATGGACGACCCCAATGCGGCATCAATGAAGCTCACGTAAGCCTCATGATGAAGGTGTGGCCCCTCTCTTTTAAGGTCTTCGCTTTCAACTTCCTCAATCACAACTAAAAGATCTCCGTTAACGCCACCACCTGGAGCAGCATTTCCTTGTCCCTGTACATTCAGTTGCATGCCTTCCTCAACTCCTGCGGGAATGTCGATCGGAATTACAGTTTCTTCTCGTTTCAATCCATTCTCATCTGCACCTGGAGGACGTTTGCCAATCATCTGACCAGAACCATGACAGGCATTACAGGTAGATGATGTTTGCATGGCACCTAAAATGGTTTGCGTAACTCTGGTTACCTGACCTGTTCCTCCACAAACTGTACAGGTTTTGAACTCAACACCGTCAACATTGACCAATTTATTGACCTTGATCTTTTTCTCAACACCATTGGCAATTTCTTCAAGAGTTAATTTGATTTTCACTCTAAGGTTGGTGCCTTTTCGAACTCTGGTTCTTCGGCCACCGCCACCACCAAATCCGCCACCAAAAGCACCTCCGAAAATGTCTCCAAACTGACTGAATATGTCGTCCATATTCATACCGCCACCGCCGCCAAATCCAGACGCACCGCTCATGCCGGCATGACCAAATTGGTCGTATCGTTGTTTTTTCTGAGGATCACTCAGTACCTCATAGGCTTCAGCTGCTTCCTTAAACTTGTCTTCAGCTTCTGTATCGCCTGGGTTCTTATCTGGATGGTATTTTATAGCAAGTTTTCTGTAAGCTTTTTTTATTTCGCTTTCAGAAGCACCTTTCGAAACACCTAATATGTCGTAATAATCTCTTTTGGCCATGTCTTTTGTTATTGTCCAACAACCACTTTAGCGTAGCGAAGAACAGAATCATTCATGTAGTAGCCTTTCTCAACTACATCCACTACTTTCCCTTTCATCTCATCTCCTGCCGGAATCTGTGTGATGGCTTCATGCTTATCAACGTCAAACGTTTCACCAATCGCTTCCATTTCCTTGATGCCTTTGGTTGCCAGAGTTTTTACAAACTTGTCGTAAATCAATTTGAAACCTTCTTTTGCAGCAGAAGCTTCATTTTCTGTAGACTCTTCATTGACTTTGATGGCACGCTCAAAATCATCTATCACAGGTAGAATCTCTTTAGCCAAATCACTGCTGGCACGTTGAATGATGTCAATTTTCTCCTTGGCATTTCGCTTTCTGAAGTTCTCAAAATCTGAGTATAGCCTGATGTACTTATCCTTGTAGTCGATATTTTCTTCTACAACTTTCTTTTGTGGCTCTTCAGCTTCAGCGGTGGTGTTATCATTGGATTCCGCCTGCTCTTGCGTTTGTTCGTCCTTCACTGCTTCTTGCTCTTCTGTTTTGTCTTCACTCATGATTTCCAATTTTTGAAAAATGGTTCGCAAATATATGACCATTTCCCTGTATTTGGACAAGATGTCAGTGAATAAGGGGGATTGTCATATAAATCAGATCATCTGTCAGATAGAAACGGGCTTCCGACATAAACGGATGACAGTTTTTCATGTTAGCCATAGGTTTTGGGTAATTTTGACGTTACTAAATTGTTATGAAAACATATATGAAGATTGGAATTATTGGAGTGATATTGTGCATGTGTAGTTTTCAGGTAAACGCACAATTAACTCAAAGCAAGCATCCCATAGTCAAAATTACGACGAATGGAAATGTGATTCAGGATGATCCGAAAGTCTCGGTAACATTTCAAATAATAGATAATGGAGCAGGGGTGATGAATAATACCACTGACCTTCCAAACGGATATGATGGGTATTGTGGTATAGAAACCAGAGGAAACTCAACTCAGGGACATGGAAAGGATAGTTATTCGGTGGAATTATGGACAGCCGGAGGTGTAGATACATCCGCTATTATTATGTCCATGCCAAAAGAAGAGGATTGGATTCTTCATGCCAATCATTTTGACAGAACTTTTATTCAAAACATTTTTAGTTATCGGGTATCAGCAAGTATGGGACATTATGCCCCAAGAGCAAGGTTTTGTGAAGTGCTGATTGATGGGAATTATCAGGGATTGTATATCATGACCGAGAGAATAAAAAGAGATAATGACCGGGTAGATATTGCCAAATTGGATGCGGATGATAATGCCGGGGATTCTTTAACCGGTGGCTACATCATTGAGTTGGATTGGTGGGATACACCTTCTCAGGGTTGGTATTCTGATCATAACTCCATGGACCCTAACGAGAAACTGTTGTTCCAGTATTTTTATCCCAAAGCATCAAATATCACAACCCCTCAGGCTCAATACATCAAAGATTACATGACCAATTTTGAAGATGCCTTGTTCAGCCCTACTTATCAAAACTCTCAGGGATTACATTATACCAAGTACATGGATATAACATCCTTTGCAGATTTGTTTATCCTGAATGAACTGAGTAGATCTGTAGATGCATACAAGCTAAGTTCTTATTTGTATAAAGATAAAGACAGTAAAGGTGGTAAGTTAACGGCTGGCCCGGTTTGGGACTTTGACAATGCCTATGGAAATGCGGATTATTGTGGTGGAAACTCAACCAGCGGGTGGACCTATCAGCAATCTGAAGCGGATTGTGACGATTTTCTATACATGCCCATGTGGTGGGACCGTTTGATGAATGATACTTTGTTTGTGAATCATGTTAAGTGTAGATGGGAAATGGCAAGAACTGGAGTGCTTCATCTGGATTCTATCAATGATTATATTGACCTGATTGCTGATTCGGTTGATCTGGCTCAACAAAGGAATTTCAATGAACACCCTATTTTGAGCACACAACTTCATGGAGAACCCATGCCATTGCCAGGATCGTATGCAGGTGAAATAACCAGATTAAAAACCTGGTTGACAAACCGAATTGCCTGGATGGACAGCAATCTTCCGGGGATTTGTGCTAACGATATTGTTGGGATTAACGAAAATGATGTTTTGGAAGCAATGGTATATCCTAATCCCGCAGATGATAGAGTGACAATAACCATTGGTCAGGGACAATTTAAAGCCAGACTATATTCGATAAACGGTGAGTTACTGGATGTGTACGCTTCTCAAACAAACAGTTTACAAATTGACCTTGAACCGTATGCCAAAGGTGTTTATCTATTGTCAATTGAAAAAGAAAGTGGTAGCAGAGCCATCAAAAAATTGGTGATCGACTAAAGAGCGGTGACATATGCGTCAACTGCTTCATGAAGGGCATCACCTCTTAAGTTAATGGCAATAATTTTCAAATCGGGCCCAATAAGGATGTTGCTTGGAATGGATCGGATCTTAAACTGTTTGGCCACTTCTGATTTCCAACCCTTGAGATCGGAAACGTGGTATTTCCAGTTAAGCTGATCGGCCTCTATGGCTTTTTCCCATGGACCTAAGGATTTGTCAAGAGATACACTGAATATTTCGAATCCCTTTCCATCTTTAAATTTGGCGCCTTTGTATTTGCGGTAGGCGGCTACCAGATTCGGATTCTCTTTTCTACATGGCCCACACCAAGAAGCCCAAAAGTCTACAAGTACATACTTTCCTTTGAGCTTATATAATTTCATGGTTTTCCCATCCGGAGAAGGTAAACTGATGTTTGGAATTTTGTCACCTACACTAAGGCCTGTTTCATCAACAGGGGTTATAGTTGGCTGATGACTTGAGTCAAAACTCAGTGTTGCAAATAGTATGCTGAAAATGATCAGTGCTTTCATACCAGTTGAAGTATCAATATTTATTCCAAAGAGGACTTTTAGCTAAGTCGTCTAATGTCAGCTCCAAGGTTGTTCAATCGAATATCAATATCCTGGTAACCTCTGTCTATCTGGTTGATGTTATGAATGGTGCTCTTACCTTCTGCAGACAAAGCAGCAATCAACAATGAAACCCCGGCTCTGATATCCGGAGAAGTCATTTGAATACCACGTAGCGGATACTTTCTTCCAAGTCCAATTACAGTAGCTCTATGCGGATCACAAAGGATGATTTGAGCGCCCATGTCTATCAACTTATCTGTAAAGAACAATCGGCTCTCGAACATCTTCTGATGGATCAGAACACTTCCTCTTGCCTGAATAGCTGTCGTTAGAATGATGCTCAATAAATCTGGCGTAAATCCTGGCCATGGTGCATCAGAAATGGTTAAGATAGAGCCATCAATAAAAGTATCAATCTCGTATACCTCCTGAGAAGGAATGTATAAATCATCTCCCTTCAATTCCATTTGAATCCCTAAACGTTGGAAAACAGAAGGAATCACCCCCAAATCCGGATAACTCACATCTTTAATCGTGATTTCCGATTGAGTCATGGCAGCCAAACCAATAAAACTTCCGATTTCAATCATATCCGGAAGAATTTTATGGAAACAACCACCCAGTCTTTCAACACCTTCAATGGTTAACATGTTAGAACCAATGCCACTGATCTTGGCACCCATTCTGTTCAACATTTTACACAGCTGCTGGAGGTAAGGTTCACATGCCGCATTGTATATTGTTGTTGTTCCCTTAGCCAGTACTGCAGCCATTAGAATATTGGCAGTTCCTGTTACGGATGCCTCATCAAGGTGCATGTAAGTACCTTTAAGTTTCTTTGCAGTGGCTTTGTAGAAACTCGTTTTGTTGTTGTAGCTGAATTTTGCGCCCAGCTTTTCAAAACCAATGAAATGAGTATCCAGTCTTCTACGACCGATCTTATCTCCTCCTGGTTTAGGAATAGAACCTACTCCAAATCTTGCCAATAATGGACCTACAATCATGATAGATCCTCTTAAACCGCCGCCTCTTTCTCTAAAGTCTTCGGTTTCCAGATAATCTATATTGACTTTATCCGCTTTAAAATGATAGATGCCTTTCTCAACTTTCTCAACTTTAACACCAAGAGCCTGGAGTAGGTTGATCAGTTTGTTGACATCTACAATATCAGGAACATTGCTGATGGTTACTTTTTCTTCTGTTAGAAGCACTGCGCATAAAATTTGTAATGCTTCATTCTTGGCACCTTGTGGTATGAGGTCGCCTTTTAATTTGTTTCCACCGTAAATTTCAAATGATCCCATAGTTGTTTAGTAGCGTTTACGTCCTTTCTTTTGATTGTTTCTTCTCTTACGATTATTGTTAGAGTGGTTGTTGTTTGGTTTATGATTCTTTAGAATTTCTTGTGTTGAAGTTAATACACTTAAATCAGTTAATTCAAGTTTTCCACCAGATAATTCTTTCAACTGGTTAGCAATTAGCTCATCGTTAACCGTATCTCTGTTCCACATTAAGTAAGCTTTCTTCATCATATTGGCAATGATGATTTTCAATGCTTCCTTCTCATCACCTTCATCGTATTCCACACATTTTTCGATCATCTTAGGAATGGTCTTCCCATAGTGTCCGTACTTTATTTTTGATTGCGGGTAAGGAACGCGTTCCGGTTTTTGATTGAAGGTCTCTGCAGTCGGGATAGGATACGGAGATTCCACATCCAATTTAAAATCCGACATAATGAATAAGTGTGCCCATAATTTATGGGTAAAGTCTTCAACGTCTCTTAAATGAGGGTTTAACTGTCCCATAATGGCAATAATGGCCTTGGCCACCTTATTTCTTTCCTCAGTATCTTCAACAGTGCAGGCAAAGTCGACCATTTTCTGTACGTTTCTTCCGTACTCAGGAATGATCATTCTGCCCCTGCTGGTATTATAACTCATATCTTTCATTCTTCTCTAAAAAAGTGTAAATATAATTATTCATTGACGACTTCTAACTTGGCAAATCTTAACAAAAGTTGTTTTTGACCTGCAGTTGGGAAAAATACGGTAGCTTTTGTGTTAGGAGCTTCTCCGTCAATGCTGATGATTTTTCCTTTACCAAATCTTTCATGTTTCACCATCGCACCAACTTCCAAATCTGAACTATCTACAGTAGGTGTGCCGGAACTTGGTGCTGAATGACTCAACTTTTTTAGGTTCTTTGGAGGCGGCGTATAGGTTGAAACAGTTTTTTTTGCTGCGGGTTTACTTGGCGTTTTCTTGGATGAAAACGACTTTTTATTGAAGCTCTTTGATGTGAAAGATGATTCCCAGGGTGTTTCGTCAAATGAGCCACTTGGTTTTTTCTTTGGTTCAATTCTGTGCAAATATTCCTGATCCAATTCATCAATGAATCTGCTGGGTTCACAGTAAATCAGATTCCCCCAACGGTATCTGCTGGTCGCATAAGTCAGTGTACATTCTTTTTCCGCTCTGGTTATGGCTACGTAGAACAATCTGCGTTCCTCTTCCAATTCCGATCTGCTGTGCAGGCTCATCTGAGAAGGGAATAGGTTTTCCTCTAGTCCAACCACATATAAATAGGGAAATTCCAGTCCCTTAGAAGCGTGTATGGTCATTAATGTGACCTTGTTTTTGTCTTCATCCTTTTCGTTGTCGGCATCAGTTAGAAGCGCCACATCAATTAGGAAATCTCCGAGGGTTTTTATTTCGTCATCTTTTGCAGAATCCGAGAATTCCTTCATGGCGTTTAATAACTCCTGGATGTTCTCGTATCGGCTCACACCTTCCGGAGTCTTGTCATCGTGCAAAGTTTTAAGGAGTAAAGTGCTTTTTGCAATCTCATTACCCAATTCAAATGCCGATTTATTGTCGAGTGCTGTTCTAAAGCTTCTAATCATTGTTGTGAAGCCTTGTATTTTGTTAAAGGTGCCTGAGTTTACCTGAAAGCCATATTGATGAGGATCATTCAAAACATTCCACAAAGTTGTGTCGTGCTCATTCGCCTGGATAATGGCTTTGTCCACGGTTGTTTGGCCAATTCCTCTTTTAGGGTAATTGATGATTCGTTTTAAAGATTCTTCATCGTTGTGATTGGCTGTTAATCTGCAGTATGCCAGAATATCTTTGATTTCCTTTCTTTGGTAGAAAGACAGACCGCCATAGATTTTGTAAGGAATGTTCAACTTTCGTAATGATTCCTCAAACGACCTTGACTGTGCATTGGTTCTGTACAAGATAGCAAAGTCAGAAAAGGCTGCATTCTCATTACTCTGTGTTTCAAAAATTCTGTTGGCAACCAATTTACCTTCTTCATTATCGGTCAGGCTCCCAATAACATCAATCTTGTTCCCGGGATTATTGGAGGTCCAAACATCCTTTTGAATTTGATCTTTATTCTTTTTAATGATAGAGTTGGCAGCTTTAACAATGGTTTGTGTCGACCTGTAGTTCTGTTCCAGTTTGAAGAGTTTAAAGTCCGGATAATCTCTTCTAAAGTTTAATATGTTCTGAATGTTCGCACCACGGAAAGCATAAATACTTTGTGCATCATCTCCCACCACGCAAAGGTTTTCATGAAGCGCAGCCAATTTCTTTACAATTAAGTACTGAGAATAGTTTGTATCCTGATACTCATCTACCAGAATGTGCTGAAACTTATGCTGATACTTGTTCAATACCTCAGGATGGTCCCTGAGTAGAACATTTGTTTTAAAAAGCAAATCGTCAAAGTCCATGGCGCCTGCTCTAAAGCACCTGCTTTCGTAGCGGGTGTATATCTCGTTAAGATGAGGCATAGATCTCATTCTGTCCTCGGCTACTAAATCAGAGTTGTCTTTATAAGCAACTGCGGAAATCAGATTGTTCTTGGCAGAGGAAATTCTGTGCTGGACAATATTTGGTTTGTAAGTTTTATCATCCATACCTGCATCTTTAATGATGCTTTTAATGAGGTTGCGCGAGTCTGAAGTGTCATAAATGGTGAAGTTCCTTGGATAGCCAATTAGTTCGCTTTCTACTCTGAGAATTTTGGCGAATACAGAGTGGAATGTTCCCATCCATATTGCCTGAGCATCACTGTTGCCCACAATGTCAGATATTCTGTGCTTCATTTCTTTGGCGGCCTTATTGGTAAATGTTAGCGCCAAAATTTTGAATGGGTCAATACCATGGTTGATCAAATGGGCGATCCGGTAGGTCAATACCCGGGTCTTACCAGAACCTGCTCCGGCAATAATCATCATCGGGCCTTCTGTATTCTCTACAGCTTCTCTTTGCGGTGGATTAAGTCCATCAAGGTAATTCATAACACGAAATTAATAAGAATGCCGGGCACGCGGAGAGATATTTTCTGAATAGATATGAACAAATATGAATGAGTGAAGAAAAAGAACAGGTCATGATGGATGTTCCAAAAGAATGATCTTTTGAGGAAATGTATTTATGAATTTGGTCGGACGTTTTTTTAGATTTGCAGTGCCCAATTCTGGTTTCAACATGTTAACGTTAAAAAACTGAAATAAAATTCAGTATTGTGTTGGAATATAAAAATAAACATCTATCTTTGCAGCCCCAAAAATACCCCTGATCAGTTTTCAGGGGAGGGAAAATATTAAACTTAGAAAAAGCATATAAAATGCCTACAATACAACAGTTAGTAAGAAAAGGAAGGATTCAGCAAACCAAAAAAAGTAAGTCTGCTGCCTTGGATTCATGTCCTCAGAGAAGAGGGGTTTGTGTACGTGTTTATACCACTACACCAAAAAAACCTAACTCGGCAATGAGAAAAGTAGCAAGGGTAAGATTGACTAACGGTAAAGAAGTGAATGCTTATATCGGTGGAGAAGGACATAACCTTCAGGAACACTCTATTGTACTTGTAAGAGGTGGTAGGGTGAAAGATTTACCTGGTGTTAGATATCACATTGTGAGAGGTGCCTTAGATACAGCTGGTGTTGAAGGTAGATTGCAAAGAAGATCTAAGTACGGAGCTAAGAGACCAAAGAAAAAATAAGTTATAACAGGAGTATTATCAGTTAGAGATGAGAAGAAGAACCGCAAAAAAACATGCTATTTTACCTGACCCAAAGTTTAATGAGGTCATCGTAACAAAGTTTGTTAACAATTTAATGCTTGATGGTAAGAAAAACATGGCCTTCAAGATCTTTTATGATGCGATGGATATCGTGAAGAGTAGAGTTGAGGATGAGGAGCCATTGGATGTATGGAAGAAAGCATTGGACAACGTAACACCTAGTGTTGAGGTAAGAAGTAGACGTGTAGGTGGGGCCACTTTTCAAATCCCAACTCCTGTAAGAGATTCCAGAAAACAATCTTTAGGGATGAAATGGATGATCAAATATGCACGTTCAAGAAATGAGAAATCAATGGCTCAAAAGTTAGCTGGTGAGATTATTTCAGGTGCAAAAGAAGAAGGTGGAGCCTTCAAAAAGAAAGAAGATACTCATAGAATGGCTGAGGCCAATAAAGCATTCTCACACTTTAGATTTTAAGAAATAATGGCAAAGAGAGATTTAAGATACACAAGAAATATTGGGATTGCTGCCCATATTGATGCTGGTAAAACAACAACTACCGAGCGTATTTTGTATTATGGTGGTGTAAGCCATAAAATTGGTGAGGTGCATGATGGTGCAGCTACAATGGACTGGATGGAGCAAGAGCAGGAAAGAGGTATTACCATTACTTCTGCAGCTACTACGCTTAACTGGCCTTATAGAGATCATAATTATCACGTGAATATCATTGATACTCCTGGACACGTTGACTTTACAGTTGAGGTGAACAGATCGTTAAGAGTATTGGATGGTTTGGTGTTCTTGTTTAGTGCAGTTGATGGTGTTGAGCCACAATCTGAAACTAACTGGAGATTGGCAAACAACTACAACGTTGCAAGAATTGGTTTCGTTAACAAAATGGACCGTCAGGGTGCTGACTTCTTGAATGTTTGTCGTCAGGTAAAAGAAATGTTGGGTAGCCATGCATTGCCATTGCAATTGAACATTGGTGCTGAAGACGATTTCAAAGGTGTGGTTGATTTGATCAACTTTAGAGGGATTGTTTGGAATGAGCACGATCAGGGAATGACTT
Organism: Parvicellaceae bacterium; assembly: GCA_965230535.1. Classification (GTDB taxonomy): domain Bacteria; phylum Bacteroidota; class Bacteroidia; order Flavobacteriales_D; family JAUILH01; genus JAUILH01. Next base: position 951,439 of record OZ246009.1, read on the forward strand.
TCGAGGAAGTTGAAATTCCTGCTGATATCATTGATGAAGCAAGAGAGTTGAGAGGACAGTTGTTAGAAGCTGTTGCTGAATTCGATGATACTTTGATGGAAAAGTATTTCGAAGATGAGAACTCATTGACTGAAAGAGAAATCTTAGACGCCTTAAGAGAAGCTACTATCGCTGGTAAAGTTGTACCAATGATGTGTGGATCTGCATTTAAGAACAAAGGTGTTCAGGCTATGTTGGATATGGTAATGGAAATTTTACCTTCTCCACTAGATACTCAAGCTATTACTGGAACTAATCCTAATACGGATGAGGAAATCAGCAGAAAGCCATCTGTAGATGAGCCGTTTGCTGCATTGGCATTTAAAATTGCTACAGATCCTTTCGTAGGAAGATTGTGCTTTACTAGAGCATACTCTGGTACGCTTGATTCCGGATCTTACGTGTTGAACACAAGAACTGGAAAGAAAGAAAGAATTTCTAGAATTTTCCAAATGCATGCTAACAAGCAAAATCAAATCGATCAGTTACACTGTGGAGATATTGCTGCTGTAGTTGGATTTAAAGATATTAAGACTGGAGATACATTGTGTGCTGAAAACGCACCAATCGTATTGGAATCTATGGATTTCCCTGATCCGGTAATTGGAATCGCTATTGAGCCTAAAACTCAGGCTGATGTTGATAAGTTAGGTGTTGCTTTGGCTAAACTGTCTGAAGAAGATCCAACATTGACGATTCACACTGATGAGGATTCTGGTCAAACAGTATTGAGTGGTATGGGTGAGCTTCACTTAGATATCATCTTGGATCGTTTGAAGAGAGAATTCAAAGTAGAATGTAACCAGGGTGCGCCTCAGGTTGCTTACAAAGAAGCGATTAACGGAACTACTGAGCACAGAGAAGTTTACAAGAAACAGTCTGGTGGTCGTGGTAAATTCGCAGATATTCAGATTAAAATTGAGCCAGCTACTGACGAGGAGAAGGAAGGACTGGAGTTTGTGAATGAGATTAAGGGTGGTAACATTCCTAAAGAATTCATTCCTTCAGTTGAGAAAGGATTTAAAGATGCAATGGCGAATGGTGTTCTTGCTGGATTCCCGGTTGATAGATTGAAAGTGACTTTGTTTGATGGATCTTTCCACCAGGTGGATTCGGATCAGTTGTCTTTCGAATTGGCTGCGAAAATGGCTTATAGAGAAGCACTTCCAAAGTGTAACCCTGTGGTGTTAGAGCCGATGATGAAACTGGAGGTTGTAACTCCTGAAGAAAACATGGGTGATATCGTAGGTGACTTGAACAGAAGAAGAGGTATGATTGAAGGAATGGATGATAAGCAAGGATCTAAGGTTGTTAAAGCCAAAGTTCCACTATCAGAAATGTTCGGATATGTAACTGCATTGAGAACAATTTCTTCAGGTAGAGCAACGTCATCTATGGAATTCTCTCACTACGCAGAGTGTCCTAAGAATATCGCTGAAGGAGTAATTGCCAAAGCAAACGGAAAAGTAGAAGCATAATCATTGATCAAACGAGATAATGAACCAGAAAATTAGAATAAAGCTTAAATCTTACGACCACAATTTGGTTGATAAGAGTGCAGAGAAAATCGTTAAGACGGTTAAGAATACAGGTGCGGTTGTAAGTGGACCAATTCCATTGCCAACTCACAAAAGAATCTATACCGTTTTGAAGTCGCCACACGTTAACAAAAAAGCGCGTGAGCAGTTCCAGTTGTGTTCTTACAAAAGACTGATGGACATTTATAGTTCTTCATCTAAAACTGTAGACGCACTAATGAGATTGGAATTGCCAAGTGGTGTTGAAGTAGAAATTAAAGTGTAATAACCAACAAAAGAAAAAGAAATGCCTGCATTGATTGGAAAAAAGTTGGGAATGACTAGCTTGTATAGTGCCGAGGGTAAGAATTTACCATGCACGTTATTGGAAGTTGGTCCATGCTACGTAACACAGCTTAAAACTGTTGAAACAGACGGTTATGAAGCAGTGCAAATAGCATGGGGAGAGCGTAAAGAAAAAAATACGCCTAAGTCCTTAGGAGGACACTTCAAAAAAGCTGGTGTTGACCCAAAAGCAAAAGTCATTGAAGTTGATGGCTTTGCGGAAGATGTAAAATTGGGAGATGCTATCACAGTAGAGATCTTTCAAGAAAATGAGTTTGTTGACGTAGTAGGAACATCTAAAGGAAAAGGTTTCCAGGGTGTTGTTAAAAGACACGGGTTCGCCGGTGTTGGTGACGCTACTCACGGTCAGCATAACAGAATGAGAGCTCCAGGTTCTATTGGTGCCGCTTCATACCCTGCGAGAGTATTCAAAGGAATGAAAATGGCCGGTAGAATGGGTGGAGAGAGAGTTAAAGTTCAATCGCTACAAATCCTTAAAGTGGATACCGAAAAGAACCTATTGGTGATTAAGGGATCTGTTCCAGGAGCTAAAGGTAGCACAGTAATTATTGAGAAATAACGAGTAAAGCTTTAGCATTATGGAATTAGCAGTTGTAAATACGACAGGAAAAAAGACCTCAAAAAAGGTAAAGCTTAACGCGGATATCTTCGGTATTGAACCTAACGATCACGCCATTTACTTGGACGTTAAGCAATATTTAGCAAACCAAAGACAAGGAACGCACAAAGCAAAAGAGCGTGCCGAGATCGTTGGTAGTACTAAAAAGATTAAAAGACAAAAGGGAACAGGTACTGCCAGAGCAGGTAGTGTTAAGTCTGGTACCAGAGTCGGTGGTGGTAGAATCTTCGGTCCTAGACCAAGAAACTACGGATTCAAATTGAATAAAAAACTAAAGCAATTAGCAAGAAAATCTGCTTTGGCTTATAAAGCGAAAGAAGAAGCTATTTTGGTTTTAGAGGACTTCAAAATGGATACACCAAAAACTAAAGAGTATGTTTCAATTCTAAACAGCTTGTCTGTTTCTGATAAGAAAACACTTTTGGTAATTGCAGAAAATGACGCAAACATTGCTAAGTCTGCAAGCAACCTTAAGAAAGCTAACGTAACAATAGCTTACAAATTGAATACGTACGAGATTTTGAACGCGAACAATGTGATCTTTACCGAGAGTTCATTGTCGAAAGTTGATGAACTATTTAATTAATTAGACCATGGCAAAGACAAGCGTTATAATTAAACCAATCATCACTGAGAAGGCGACTGCAATGACAGAGAAGCCTGCGAAGAATGGCCAGACTAAGTATGGTTTTGTGGTGGACAAAGGAGCTGATAAGAATGATATCAAGTCAGCAATTGAGCAGATGTACGGTGTGAAAGTTGAAGCAATCAACACTATGAACTATGGTGGTGGTAAAGCTAAAATGAGATACACAACCAAAGGCGTTGCTTACGAAAGAAAGAAAACTTGGAAAAAAGCTATTGTCACTGTGGCTAACGGAGACTACATTGATTTTTACAGTAGCATTTAAAAGATAATAAGATGGCTTTAAGAAAATTAAAACCGATAACACCAGGTCAGAGACACAAGATTGTATCTACGTTCGATGACATTACTACAGACAAGCCTGAGAAGAGCTTGTTGGCACCAATTAAGAAATCAGGTGGTAGAAATAACACTGGTAAAATGACCATGCGTTACCGTGGTGGTGGACACAAGAGAAGATATAGAATTATCGACTTTAAGAGAGACAAGCACGGTGTAGCAGCTACTGTAAAATCTATTGAGTACGATCCAAACAGAACAGCGAGAATTGCTTTGTTGGAGTATAAAGATGGAGAGAAGAGATACATCATCGCACCTCAGGGATTGAAGGTTGGTGATAAATTATCTTCTGGTAAAGGTGTAGCTCCGGAAGTAGGAAATGCAATGTACTTATCTGAAATTCCATTGGGTACTGTGATTCATAATATTGAGTTGAATCCTGGTAAAGGTGGAATCTTAGCAAGAAGTGCAGGTTCTTACGCTCAGTTGAATGCAAGAGATGGTAAGTTTGCCATCATCAAATTGCCTTCTGGTGAAACAAGAATGATTTTGATCACTTGTCTTGCAACTATCGGATCTGTATCTAACTCTGAGCACAATCTTCAGAGATCAGGTAAAGCTGGTAGAACAAGATGGTTAGGAAGAAGACCTAGAGTAAGAGGTGTAGCAATGAACCCGGTTGATCACCCAATGGGTGGTGGTGAAGGGAAATCTTCAGGAGGACACCCAAGATCTAGAAAAGGCCTTCCAGCTAAAGGATACAAGACAAGAGCTAAGAAAAAGTACTCTGATAAGTACATCATTGAAAGACGTAAAAAATAATTGAGACATGAGTAGATCTCTTAAAAAACCACCGTTTGTGCATTACAAGTTAATGCAGAGAGTTGATGAAGCACAGGAATCAGGCAAAAAGTCTGTGATTAAAACCTGGTCAAGAGCTTCAACCATTACACCAGAGTTCGTTGGTTTAACCATCGCTGTACACAATGGAAACAAATTCGTTCCTGTGTATGTGACAGAAAACATGGTTGGACACAAGTTGGGTGAATTTTCACCAACTAGAAACTTCCGTGGTCACGGTGGAAACAAGAAAAAGAAGTAATCTCAGAAAGATAAACGAAAATGGGAGTAAGAAAGAAAAATCGAGCTGAGGCAATGAAGGAAGAGCGAAAGTCTATCGCTATCGCAAAGCTTAACAATTGCCCTACGTCTCCAAGAAAAATGAGATTGGTTGCTGATATGATCAGAGGTATGGAAGTTGAAAAAGCTTTGGCCGTATTGAAATTCAGCAAAAAAGAAGCCTCTATCCGAATGGAAAAGTTGTTGCTTTCTGCCATCTCTAACTGGGAACAAAAAAATCCTGAGGAAAGACCAGAGGATTTGATCGTTCGTGAGGTGAAAGTAGACGGTGGTAGAATGTTGAAGAGAATTCAACCAGCTCCACAAGGTAGAGCGCACAGAATTAGAAAGAGATCTAATCATGTGACAATGATTGTAGATAAAATAAACCAACAATAAGATTAGGTAATGGGACAAAAGACTAATCCAATAGGAAATAGACTAGGATACATCAAAGGATGGGATTCTAACTGGTACGGTGGACGTGACTACACAGCTAAGCTGGTAGAAGATGATAAAATCAGACAGTACCTGAATGCTCGTTTAAGAAAAGCAAGCATCTCTAAAATTATCATCGAGCGTACGCTTAAACTGGTAACCGTTACAATCAATACTGCCAGACCAGGTGTTATCATCGGGAAAGGTGGTCAGGAGGTTGACAAGTTGAAAGAAGAGTTGAAGAAACTAACTGGTAAGGAAGTTCAAATCAACATTTTTGAGATCAAACGTCCTGAATTAGATGCCAAGTTGGTTGCTGATAGTATCGCAAGACAAATTGAAGCCAGAATCTCTTTCAGAAGAGCAATTAAAATGTCTATTGCTTCTACCATGAGAATGGGAGCAGAAGGAATCAAAGTTTTGATTAGTGGAAGATTGAATGGTGCAGAGATGGCAAGAAGCGAGATGTATAAAGAAGGTAGAACACCTCTTCATACATTCAGAGCTGATATCGATTATTCATTGGCTGAAGCCCATACAACCTATGGAAGAATCGGAATCAAAGTTTGGATCTGTAAAGGAGAAGTTTACGGTAAGAGAGATTTGTCACCAAATTTCGGTCAGCAAAAAGGTAAAGGCGGACAGAAAGGCGGAAACGCGAAAGGCGGAAACAAAAGAAGAAAATAATTAGCTGAGAAGCTGTAAATATTAGGCTATGTTACAACCTAAAAGAACGAAACACAGAAAGACCCAAAAAGGAAGAATCAAAGGGAACGCTCAAAGAGGAGCTGAGTTGTCTTTTGGATCTTTCGGTCTAAAAACATTGGAAGAAGGGTTCATCACCTCTCGTCAAATTGAAGCAGCAAGGATTGCTGTTACAAGATATATGAAGAGAGAAGGTAAGGTTTGGATTAGAATTTTTCCGGACAAGCCGATGACAAGCAAGCCTGCTGAGGTAAGGATGGGTAAAGGTAAAGGTGCTTTGAGCCACTACGTTGCCCCTGTTAAACCTGGTAGAGTTATGTTTGAAGCAGAAGGTGTTCCTTTTGATATAGCTAAAGAAGCGATGAGACTAGCTGCTCAGAAGCTTCCAGTAAAAACTAAATTTATTGTACGTAGAGATTACGTTTAAAACAGAGTATCATGAAGGCATCTGAAGTAAAAGAAATGTCGGTAGAAGATTTGAAAGAAAGAATCAACGAGCAGGAAGGCCTGTACCGCAAAATGAAAATCGACAATGTGATTTCTGAAATCGAAAATCCATTGAAAATTAGATCAACCAGAAGGACGATTGCTAGACTGAAAACAGAATTAAGAGCGAGACAAATTGCCTCCGCTAAATAATTAGTAAGATGGAAAAAAGAAATCTACGTAAAGAAAGAATTGGTGTTGTAACCAGCGATAAAATGGATAAGTCCATCGTTGTTTCTGTAGAAAGAAAGGTAAAGCACCCAATCTATGGTAAGTTCGTTAAGAAAACTACCAAGTTTGTTGCGCATGACGAAAAAGATGAGTGTAACGTTGGTGACACTGTTAGAATCATGGAGACAAGAAAGTTGAGTAAGCGAAAGTGCTGGAGATTAGTAGAAATTGTTGAAAAAGCTAAATAATCAATCATGGTACAACAGGAATCGAGATTAGGAGTAGCAGACAACAGCGGAGCAAAAGAAGTACTTTGTATTAGAGTGCTTGGTGGAACTAAAAGACGTTACGCGTCTATTGGTGACCAAATCGTAGTTACAGTTAAGCAGGCAATGCCTTCAGGTAACGTTAAGAAAGGTCAGGTTTCAAGAGCGGTAGTTGTTAGAACTAAAAAAGAAGTTAGAAGAGCAGACGGATCATACATCAGATTTGATGACAATGCCGTAGTTCTTTTGAATAACGCAGGTGAATTAAGAGGAACCAGGATCTTTGGTCCGGTTGCCAGAGAATTGCGTGAAAAACAGTTTATGAAAATTGTATCGCTTGCACCTGAAGTGATCTAATAGATAGAGAGATGCAAAAGAAAGTACACATTAAAAAAGGAGACACTGTAGTTGTTATTGCCGGTAAAGAAAGAGGCAAAGAAGGTACTGTGTTGAAAGTTGATCGAGCTAAAGATCGTGCCTTGGTGGAAGGATTAAATATCGTGAAGAAACACGAAAAGCCTTCAGCAGCCAATACAGAAGGAGGTATCACAGATATGGAAGCCGGAATTCATATTTCTAACCTAATGCTTGTCCACAAAGGAAAAGCTACCAGAGTTGGAAGAAAAGAAGAAGGCGGAAAATTGAAAAGATACGCAGTAAAAACTGGAGAAATTATTGAGTGATGAGTTACACGCCTAGACTAAAGAAAAGCTACAAAGAAGAAGTTGTTCCATCTTTAATGAAACAATTTGAGTACAAAAGCGTAATGCAGGTTCCTAAGATTGAGAAAATTTGTATCAATCAAGGAGTTGGTGCTGCTGTGGCTGATAAGAAATTAATAGAATATGCTGTGAACGAAATGACCAAAATTGCTGGTCAAAAAGCTGTTCCTACTTATTCTAAGAAGGATATCTCGAACTTTAAATTGAGAAAGGCAATGCCTATTGGAGCAAGAGTTACCTTGAGAGGAGATCAAATGTATGAGTTCCTTGATAGATTGGTATCTGTTGCACTTCCAAGAACAAGAGATTTTAGAGGTGTTAATCCTAAAGGATTTGATAAGAGTGGTAACTACACTTTTGGTGTTACTGAGCAAATCATTTTCCCGGAGATTGATATCGATAAGGTGAACAAAATTACAGGTATGGATATCACATTTGTAATGAGTTCAAATACTAAAGAAGAATCAAAAGCATTGTTGGAAGGGTTTGGTTTCCCTTTCGCTAAAAATTAAGATATGGCTAAAGAATCAATGAAAGCGCGTGAGCGCAAAAGAGAGAGAATGGTAGCCAAGTATGCCGCTAAAAGAGCTGCTTTGAAAGAAGCTGGTGATTGGGATGCTTTGCAGAAATTACCTGCCAACTCTTCAAAGGTTAGATTGCACAACAGATGCCAGTTAACTGGAAGACCAAGAGGATACATGAGACAATTCGGTATCTCAAGGGTTACTTTCCGTGAAATGGCTCTTGCAGGCAAGATCCCAGGTGTTACAAAAGCAAGCTGGTAGTAAAAAAGAAACAATTAATAATAAATAAATAGTATGTATTCAGATCCAATAGCAGACTATCTTACAAGAATCAGAAATGGTGTAAGTGCTAGAAAAAGAGTGGTGGAGATTCCATCATCTAAGCTTAAGAGAGCCATGACTGAGATTTTGTTTGATAAAGGATACATTTTGAACTATAAGTTCGAAGATGTTGGCAACCAAGGGAATATTAAGATCGCCTTGAAGTACCACCCATCCACTAAAGCTCCTGCAATCAAGAGTATTCAGAGAGCAAGTAGACCAGGTCTTAGAAAATATGCCGGTGCAGGCGAAATGCCAAGAGTTCTTAACGGACTTGGTATCGCTATCGTGTCGACTTCAAAAGGTGTGATCACCGATAAAGAAGCAAGAGACATGAATGTCGGTGGAGAAGTATTGTGTTACGTTCATTAAAAGTATACAGAGATGTCAAGAATAGGAAATGCACCCATCGCCATCCCAGCAGGAGTAGAATTCAAAGCTGAGAACAACATGGTCACTGTAAAAGGACCAAAAGGTGAGTTGAAGCAACCAGTTGAGGACTGTGTTACTTTTAAACTTGAAGAAGGAGAATTAACGTTAACCAGAGTTTCTGAAGCCAAAGACCACAAAGCTAAGCACGGTTTATACAGAGCATTGATCAACAACATGGTGGTTGGTGTTACCGAAGGTTATAAAACTGAGCAAGAGCTACACGGTGTAGGTTACAGAGCTTCTAATAAAGGTCAGCAGTTAGAATTGATGCTAGGATTTTCACATCCAATCATTTTTGAATTGCCTGCAGAAGTAAAAGTAACTACTGAGACTGTTAAAGGTCAGCCACCATTGGTAACATTGGAATCTGCCGATAAGCAGTTGATTGGACAGGTTGCTGCAAAGATCAGATCTTTCAGAAAGCCTGAACCATACAAAGGAAAAGGAATTAGATTCAAAGGAGAACACATTAGAAGAAAAGCTGGTAAAGCAGCTGCTAAATAATAAGAGTTATGGCACTAAGTAAAGCTAAAAGAAGATTAAGAATCAGAAAGCGTATTCGTAAGAACGTGAGCGGTACTGCAGCTAAGCCTAGACTTGCAGTATTTAGAAGCAACAAACAAATTTATGCTCAGATCATCGATGATGAGAATGGTGTAACTTTGGCGTCCGCTAGTTCTTTGAAGAACAAAGGAGCTCAATCGGTGAACAAAATCGAGCAGGCTTCAATGATCGGAAAAGAGATTGCTGAAAAAGCAGTAAAAGCAGGAATTAATAATGTTGTTTTCGATAGAGGTGGTTACTTATACCACGGTAGAGTAAAACAATTAGCTGAAGCAGCAAGAGAAGCTGGTTTGAAATTATAACAAGAGGGATTAAGTTATGGCGAAAGCAAACATAAAAAGAGTTAAATCAAGCGATATCGAATTAAAAGATAAGCTTGTTACCATCAACAGAGTTACCAAAGTAACTAAAGGTGGTAGAACATTCAGCTTCTCTGCTATTGTGGTAGTAGGTAACGAGAATGGTGTTGTAGGTCACGGTTTAGGTAAAGCTAAAGAGGTGACAACCGCTATCGAAAAAGCTGTTGATGATGCTAAGAAGAACTTAATTAAAGTTCCTGTACTTAAAGGAACTGTTCCTCACAAGCAAATCGGTAAATACGGTGGAGCAAAAGTGATGTTGAAGCCTGCATCTTCGGGTACAGGACTAATCGCTGGGGGTGCCATGCGTGCTGTACTTGAAAGCGCTGGTGTAAAAGACGTATTGGCGAAATCTCAAGGATCTTCAAATGCACATAACGTTGTGAAAGCAACTATGGAAGCATTGATCCAAATGAGAGATGCCAGAATCGTTGCCGCACAAAGAGGCGTTTCATTGGATAAAGTATTTAACGGATAAACCAAAGACAATGGCGAAGGTTAAAATAACATTGAAAAGAAGCACAATTAACAGGCCTAAAAGACAAAAGGCAACTGTGCAAGCTTTAGGATTAAGAAAGTTAAATCAAACTGTAGAGCATGAGGGAACGCCTCAGATTCTTGGAATGATTGAAAAAGTTAAACATTTGCTTGAAGTTCAAGCGTAATAAATAAGACATGGATTTATCAAATCTAAAACCAGCAAAAGGCGCTACTAAAAGCGAGAAGAGAATTGGTCGTGGACAAGGTTCCGGAAGAGGTGGTACTTCAACAAGAGGTCACAAAGGAGCTAAATCAAGATCTGGTTACTCTAAGAAAGTAGGGTTTGAAGGTGGTCAGATGCCACTTCAAAGAAGAGTGCCTAAATTTGGTTTCAAAAATCCAAATAGAGTTGAATACAAAGGAATCAATCTTGATGCTATCCAGGCTTTGATCGATAACAAAAAGGTGAAAGAAATTACACCGGAGATCTTAAGCGAAAACGGATTGGTAGCTAAGAAAGACCTTGTTAAGATTCTAGGAAGAGGAGAATTGACATCAAAAATTAACATAACAGCTCACGCATTTTCAGCAACTGCAAAAGCAGCTATTGAGAAAGCAGGAGGAGAAGCTGTTGTAGCATAAGATAAGACCTAGCTAAACGAGAATGAAGGAATTAGTAAATACATTAAAGAATATTTGGAGTATCGAAGAGTTGAGGAAGAAAATTCTCTTCACGCTTGCGATGGTCCTTATATTTAGAGTGCTCTCTTTTGTGACGCTTCCTGGTGTTAACCCGGAGCAACTTGGAGCAGCTATGAATGGTGGAATCGGTGATCTCTTGAACATGTTCTCGGGAGGTGCATTTACTAACGCATCTATCGGTGCATTAGGAATCATGCCTTATATCACGGCATCCATTATTATGCAGCTATTGGGAATTGCAGTACCAAGTATCCAAAAATTGCAAAAGGAAGGGGCTAGTGGACAAAAGAAAATCAATCAGTGGACCAGATATCTGACCATTGCAATTTGTGGTTTCCAGGCACCTGGCTATATCGCAATGTTTGTTCCTCCTGTAGCACGACCTGATGATCCTTTCTGGTGGTTTAGCTCTATCATTATCTTAATTACCGGTACCATGTTCATCATGTGGATCGGTGAGAAGATCACGGATAAAGGAATTGGAAACGGTATCTCATTATTGATCATGGTTGGTATTATCGCTGGTTTGCCAAAAGCATTCTCAGAAGAGTTGGTATCTCGTCACGACGATGGTGGATTGGTATTGTTACTTGTTGAGATGGTACTTCTGCTTCTGGTAATTCTGTTCAGTATATTACTGGTGCAGGGTACGAGGAGGGTCCCCATACAGTTTGCCAAACGAATTGTTTCGGCAAGAGGCGGTAAGCAGCAAGTGGGACAGGCTCCAAGAAGATATTTACCATTGAAGGTAAATGCTGCAGGGGTAATGCCTATCATCTTTGCTCAGGCATTGATGGCTCTGCCAATGTATGCGAATTCCTATCTGAAAATCTCATGGTTGAATGACTATGCGAACAACGGTAGTTTCTTATACAACATCACTTTATTCTTTATGATTATCATCTTTACGTATTTCTATACGGCCATCACGATTAATCCAAATCAAATGGCAGATGAACTTAAAAGAAACGGTGGATTCATCCCAGGTGTAAAACCAGGAAGAAAAACATCTGAATTCTTAGACACTCTGTTATCAAGAATTACTTTACCAGGATCTATTTTCCTTGGAGTAATTGCCATTCTTCCGGCCTTCGCTATGATGTTTGGAGTGAAACAAGGATTTGCATTGTTCTTTGGAGGTACTTCACTATTGATTATGGTAGGTGTGGTACTAGACACATTACAGCAAGTTGAAAGTTATTTATTAAATAGACAATACGACGGACTTATGAAATCCGGTAGGATTAAAGGCAGAAGCGGTGGCAACATGCCTGGTATGGTCGGTTAATTTAAGAATATGGCTAAACAAGCGTCAATAGAGCAGGATGGAACAATTGTAGAAGCATTGTCTAATGCAATGTTCCGAGTGGAGTTAGAAAACGGGCACATTATTACTGCCCACATCTCCGGAAAAATGAGGATGTATTACATCAAAATTTTACCTGGTGATAGAGTTAAAGTTGAAATGTCTCCTTATGATTTAACAAAAGGGAGAATAACATTTAGATATAAATAAAATTGCTGCGCGTTGCAGGATAAATAAAAACAAGAACTGATGAAGGTAAGAGCATCACTTAAGAAAAGATCAGCTGACTGCAAAATTGTGCGCAGAAAGGGCAGATTATACGTAATTAACAAAAAGAACCCTAGGTTCAAACAAAGACAAGGATAATAACTGAATTATTATGGCTAGAATAGCAGGAATAGATTTACCGAAAAACAAAAGAGGCGTAATTGGCCTGACTTACATTTTTGGTATTGGAAGCAGCACCGCTAAGAAGATCTTGGATGAGTGCGGAATCGACCACAGCATCAAGGTTCAAGATTGGAATGATGAACAATTAGGTAAAATTCGTTCGTATATCGGTGATGAGCTAAAAGTTGAAGGATCTTTAAGATCTGAGATTCAGTTAAACATCAAACGTTTGATGGATATCGGTTGTAACAGAGGTATCAGACACAGAGCAGGTTTACCGCTTAGAGGTCAGAGAACTAAAAACAACTCGAGAACAAGAAAAGGGAAAAGAAAAACTGTTGCTAACAAGAAAAAAGCAACTAAATAATATAGCTAAGCTATGGCAAAGAGTAACGCTAAAAAGAAAAAGAATGTTAAAGTGGAATCAAATGGTAAAGCATTTATCCAAGCCACTTTCAACAACATTATTATCTCTCTTACAAATGCACAAGGACAAGTTATTTCTTGGTCTTCTGCAGGGAAAATGGGATTCAGAGGTTCTAAAAAGAACACGCCTTATGCTGCACAGGTTGCCGCAGAGAACTGTTCTAAAGAAGCCTATGATTTCGGTTTGAGAAGAGTAAAAGTGTACGTTAAAGGTCCTGGTTCAGGTAGAGAATCTGCAATCAGAACTATTCACAACTCAGGTATTGAAGTGACAGAGATCGTTGACATCACTCCACTTCCACACAATGGTTGTCGTCCACCAAAAAGAAGAAGAGTATAATTTTTATAAACTAATCAGAGAGGAACCAGGTTATCGAAGGATAGTAGACCTTAATTCGAAATCCCTCTCATAATAAACGCAAAATGGCAAGATATAGGGGTCCAAAATCAAAAGTGTCTAGAAGATTCCGTGAACCGTTGTTCGGTCCGGATAAGGCATTAGAAAGAAAAAATTATCCTCCGGGACAGCACGGTCCTAGAAAAAGGAGAGGTAAGCAATCTGAATACTCTATTCAGTTAGCTGAAAAACAAAAAGCAAAGTATACCTATGGTATTCTTGAAAAGCAGTTTTCTAATTTGTTTAAGAAAGCTTCAAGAATGAAAGGAATCACTGGTCACAACTTATTAATGTTGTGTGAGTCTAGATTAGATAATACAGTGTTCAGATTAGGTCTTGCTCCTACTAGAAGAAGTGCTCGCCAGTTAGTAACTCACGGTCACGTTACAGTAAACGGAAAGAACGTAAACATTCCTTCTTTTACTTTAAGACCAGGTGATACAGTTAGCATTAGAGAAAAGTCTAAATCTTTGGAGTTGATCTCTGATTCTTTAGCTTCTCACAATGAAGTATTCGAATGGTTATCCTGGAACCCAGGTGACATGACAGGAACTTACAATGCTACTCCTGAGAGAGAGCAAATTCCTGAGAATATTAAAGAACAATTAATCGTCGAACTTTACTCAAAATAATAAGACTATGGCAATCCTTGATTTTCAAAAGCCGGATAAGGTTATAATGATCAACTCTGATGATCATGATGGACAGTTTGAATTCCGTCCATTAGAACCTGGCTACGGTATTACCATAGGTAATGCTTTGAGAAGAATTTTACTGTCCTCTTTGGAGGGATATGCAATTACCTCAATCAAAATTGAAGGTGTTGATCACGAATTCGCAACCATCAAAGGTGTTGTGGAAGATGTAACTGAGATTGTGCTTAACCTTAAACAAGTTAGATTTAAGCAACAAATCGAAGGAACTGACAACGAGAAAGTAGTGATCTCTGTTTCAGGACAGGAAACTTTCACTGCTGGCGATATAGGTAAATTTACTTCTGCTTTCCAGGTATTGAACTCAGATCACGTGATCTGTAACATGGAAAAGAATGTGAAGCTAAACCTTGAGTTGACAATCGATAAAGGTAGAGGATACGTTCCTGCCGAAGAGAATAAGAAAGGAGGCGCTCCTGTTGGAACTATTCCAATCGATTCTATCTTCACGCCAATCAAAAACGTGAAGTACTCGATCGAAAACTACAGAGTTGAGCAGAAAACAGATTACGAAAAATTGGTTATCGATATCAATTCTGATGGATCTGTTCACCCTAAAGATGCATTGAAAGAAGCAGCTAAGATCTTGATTCACCACTTCATGTTGTTCTCTGATGAGAGAATTACTTTGGATAGTGAAGAGAAGTCTGAAACTGAAGAATTCGATGAAACTTCATTACACATGCGTCAGTTACTTAAGACTAAGTTGGTTGATATGGATCTTTCCGTTAGAGCCTTGAACTGTCTTAAAGCTGCAGATGTGGAGACATTAGGAGACCTGGTTTCTTACAACAAAAACGACTTGTTGAAATTCAGAAACTTTGGTAAGAAATCATTAACTGAATTAGAAGATCTTATCGAGTCTAAAGGCTTACATTTCGGAATGAATGTAGCTAAGTACAAACTTGATAAAGAGTAATAGCAAACTTTTATTGCGATGAGACACGGGAAGAAATTTAATCACTTAGGGAGAAAGCCAGCACATAGAAAAGCTATGCTCGCTAATATGGCATGCTCTTTAATTGAACACAAGAGAATCACAACAACTTTGGCAAAGGCAAAAGCACTTCAAAAGTTCGTTGAACCAATCGTTACTAAATCTAAATCAGATTCTACTCACTCGAGAAGAACGGCTTTTAGATACTTGAGAAGCAAAGAAGCAGTAAGTGAACTGTTCAGAGAAATTGCTCCAAAAGTAAACGAGAGAAATGGTGGATACACCAGAATTATCAAACTGGCTCCAAGATTAGGAGATGGTGCTGATATGGCTTTCATTGAATTGGTAGACTTTAACGAATTGATGTTGTCTGAAGCTAAACCTAAGAAGTCTAAATCTAGAAGAAGCCGTCGTGGTGGAGCTAAGAAGACATCTGCGGTTGAAGCGGCTACAGAGGCAGTAGAAGAAGTAGTGGAAGCAACAGAAGAAGCTGTTGAAGAAGTGAAAGCTGAGGCTGCTGAAGAAGCTGGAGATGCTGCTGAGGAAGTAGCTGAAGCGGCAGAGGAAGCAACAGAAGAAACTAAAGAAGAGAAGAAAGAAGAGTCTGGTGACGATTCTGAAGAGGAGAAAGCTTAAGTTTCACACTTGATAAAACTGAAATCCCGTTCCAATTTGGAACGGGATTTTTTTATGCTTCAAAGCCAAGTTTATTAACAAATCTCAATTTTTGTGAAAATCTATGGCACTTTGATGTAGCGGGTCCCATTTCTTTCTTTTAATTTTGACGAAACTTAGAGGAATGAGATTCAAAGACAAGAAAAAAGCTGTACTGGTACTCGAAGATGGTACCGTTTTTAATGGCTTTTCAGCCGGAGCAATAGGCACTGCAACAGGAGAAATAGCCTTCAATACAGGAATGACAGGCTATCAGGAAGTTTTTACAGATCCATCGTATTACGGACAAATTCTAACCATGACTACCGCGCATATCGGGAACTACGGTGTGCACGCAAAAGAAATAGAATCTGATTCTATGAAAATTGCCGGTTTGATCGTGAAGAATTTTTCTTCGAATTTTTCCAGACCGGATGGTGAAGGTTCACTACAGGATTATTGTGAACGAGATGGTGTCGTAGCCATCTGTAATGTAGATACCAGAGCATTGGTTAGACATGTGCGATCCAAAGGTGCTATGAACTGTATCATCTCATCTGAAAATCTGGACATTGAATCTCTTAAAAACCAGTTGAAAGATGTGCCTAGTATGGCCGGACTGGAATTGTCTTCAAAAGTGTCCTGTACCGAACCGTACGAATGCGGTAATCCGGATGCAGAACACAAAGTAGCACTTCTTGACCTTGGTGTTAAAATGAACATCATTCGTTGCCTTGAAGAAAGAAACTGCAGAATCAAAGTGTTCCCATCTAATGCAAAGGCAGAAGATATGTTGAGCTGGAGTCCGGAAGGAATTATGCTATCTAATGGCCCTGGAGATCCTTCTGCCATGCAAGACGTTATCGAACAGGTTAAGAAGTTAGTTGACTCAAATATTCCGGTTTATGGTATTTGCTTAGGACATCAGGTGCTTGCTTTGAGCCAGGGATTAGGAACTGAAAAAATGTTCAACGGACACAGAGGAATTAACCATCCAATTCTAAATAAAGAGACCGGAAAAGGAGAGATCACTTCTCAAAATCACGGTTTCGTTGTAAAATTGGAAGATGCGGAGAATCACGCAGATGTTGAAGTAAGCCACATTCACCTGAATGACAATACACTGGCAGGCATCAAGTTGAAAGGTAAGCCGGTTTTCTCTGTACAGTATCACCCTGAAGCGTCTGCCGGACCACATGATTCAAGATACCTGTTTGATCAATTTGTAGAAAACATTTCAATCAATAAGACAGAAACTGTGCAAAACGCATAGTCAGTTAATCTCAACATAATTTGTAATGAGTTACATAGCCCAAATTAAGGCAAGAGAAATTTTAGATTCGAGAGGGAATCCTACAGTAGAAGTTGAAGTATACACCACTGGTGGAGGTTATGGTAGAGCAGCAGTGCCTTCAGGGGCATCTACCGGAGTACATGAGGCTGTTGAACTCAGAGATGGCGATAAAGGCAGATACCTTGGGAAAGGTGTTAGCAAGGCCGTAGAGCACATCAACAATACTTTAAACGAAGAGCTGAATAATGCCTACATTTTTGATCAGGTTTTGATCGACAAAGCCATGATTGGAATTGATGGATCTCCTAACAAATCCAATTTAGGAGCCAATGCAATTTTAGGTGTATCATTGGCAGTGGCAAAAGCGGCCGCTTCAGAATCTAATATGCCATTGTATAGGTACATTGGAGGTGTTGGAGCAAATACCCTTCCCGTTCCTATGATGAATATCCTGAACGGTGGAGAACATGCTGATAACAAAATTGATATTCAGGAGTTCATGGTAATGCCATTTGGAGCGCCTAACTTCAGTGAAGCTTTGAGATGGGGAACGGAAGTATTCCATCACTTAAAAGCCGTTTTAAAGAGCAGAGGAATGAATACCAATGTTGGTGACGAAGGTGGGTTTGCGCCTAACTTAGGATCTAATGAGGAGGCCATTGAAGCTGTTCTGGAAGCAATTGAGAAGGCCGGATACAGACCGGGAGAAGATATGTGGATTGCATTGGATGCAGCTTCTACAGAGTTCTATAAAGACGGAATTTACTCTTTCGAGTCAACCGGAGATAAAAGATCTAGCCTGGAAATGGTTGATTATTGGGCAGACTGGGTAAATAAGTATCCTATCTGTTCAATTGAAGATGGTTTGGCAGAAGACGATTGGGATGGATGGAAAGCTTTAACCGACAAGGTTGGGAGCAAAGTACAGCTTGTTGGTGATGATTTGTTTGTGACCAACTCAGAAAGATTGTCAAGAGGTATTGATGCTGGTGTGGCCAACTCCATTTTGGTGAAAGTAAACCAAATCGGAACTTTAAGTGAAACCATTGATGCCGTGAATATGGCAACAAGAAACGCTTATACTTCAGTGATGAGTCATAGAAGTGGTGAAACGGAAGATACAACCATTGCTGATTTGGCAGTAGCCTTAAATACTGGTCAAATTAAGACTGGATCGGCATCAAGATCAGATCGTATTGCTAAGTACAACCAATTACTTAGAATTGAAGATGAGCTTGGGCCAATCGCATATTACCCTGGAAAGAACTTTAAGTTTATCTAGATAGACGCTCACAAAAATTAGAAACCCGATAACTAAATGTTGTCGGGTTTTTTTATGGAAAAGTGATAAGTTTAGACTCCTTAAGAAGATTCAGGTTTATTCTCTTTAAGAAACATCCATGGTGAAATTACTAATGATATTTGCTGTCATAGTGCCTCTGGTTAACATAGCACAGACTCCACCCGTTTTTATTCATCAGAATTTGAAAGGAGAAGTCATCCTTGCTGAAATAAGAAATTTTGGAAACCACATTGGTGACTATTCTTTATTGAAAGAATTTAGTGCGTGTAAAGAGGTCAGAATCACGAATAATCAGAATGATAAAGAAATGAAAGAGTGCAGAACCTCTTTCAATCCATCATTTACTTTTCAGGACATTGATTTTGAAGAGAGAGACATGGTGCCATCTTATAAATTCAATAGAATTCATCAGGTAAAAAGACTACATAAAGATTCTTTAGTTTTTGAGATTTTCGGGAGTTCAGATATACATGATGTATGTGCTGGCACAACGTATAGGTCGGTTACCGAGACCAGAAAGTATCGTGATAGCGATTCATTATTACTGGAAATTGTGGTTGCGCCCCATATGTATGGAGTGAATAAGCCCATTACCAAATGGACCTATGTCTATGAAAATGATCGCTTAAAGAATGTTTTAATTCAAGGATATGATTCTACGAAGAGTACATTCTTTACCCGACAAACCTTAGAGTGGGTTTATGATCATAGGAAAAACTGTGTAGCATATTTAGCTTATTCGGGAAGTCCGAATTCCAGGATTAAGGACTCCATTGTGTCCTGGAAAAACAAGCTGCATGAGTATGCTCAATTCAATTTACACGAAATAGATCTATATGATTTAGGAATGGAGAGGCTCAATTTTAAAATCGATGACCAGTACGTTTATGAATTTTATCATTTCAAAAATGAGAATGATAGAATAACTCAGTTTATTGGTTATGAAGGAGAGTTTGATTATTTATTTGAATCTGAAATCAAGTATTCGGGAAAGGGAAATATATTGAAATATAAATTCAATGATAGGGATAACTTGATAACACTGGAGTGCAAGTACACCTATAAATCAGGAAAATTGTCAGGAAAATCAGAAAATATGAAGGGAAGGATAGGCAAGCCCAAGTATTCGAGAAAAATGAATCAGAAATACACCTACAATGAAGCAGGGATGCTTGCCAATTTGAAAACGAACCGGAAATATTTTAGTCATTTTATATATGACTAAACCCTGAGAACTTGTCTTTTTGAGAAAATAGATTGTACTGCATGAAAATTGAAAAAGCCCATCTCGAAGACTCAAAAGTCTTAACTGAACTAACCATTCGTTCTAAAGATTATTGGAATTACGGTCCCGAGCAAATAGCTGAATGGAAAGATGAGTTGCGTGTAACTCCCGAATACATAAAAGAGACGGAGATGTATAAACTGGTTCTGGACGATCAAATTATCGGGTATTATGCTGCCGTAGAAGCGGATAAAGAAACAATCAAATTAGACAACCTCTTTATTGAACCTGATTTTATCAGACAAGGATACGGTAGTATCTTGGTAGATCATTTTATCCAACAAACGAAGGACAGTTCTTATCAAAGAATGTTGTTAGACTCTGATCCGAATGCGGTGAAGTTCTATGAAATGAAAGGATTCAAGGTAATCGGAAAACTAAAAACGTCTATTAAGGATCGTTTTCTGTCGATTATGGAACTGGAAATAGGGCAATAAAAAAGCCCGTTCCAATAAAGAACGGGCTTTTCAAATATTGTTAGAGAGTAATTACGCCTCTTTAGACGCCAACTTTACGAACTCATCGTAAGAAACTTCCTTCTCAGTCAATTTCACAGTGCCTTTGATGTATTCCATCACCTTGGCATCATACAAAGCCTGATACACTCGTTGAGCCTCATCTCTGTTCTCCAAAACGCTCGCAGCATTCTTAGCCAATTCTTCATCAGCAGGAGTAGGCATACCATATTGAGCATAGTTGCTGGCAATTAAACCTTTGGTATACTCCATCACTTCTTCGTGCTCAACTTTAATGTCGTTGTCTTTGATCAATTTGTTCTCAATCAACTGCCATCTTAAGCTGTTTGAGTACCCTTCATATTCGCTTTCAATCTGCTCTGGTGTTACCGGCTTCTCGTTCGACATTTGAATCCAACGCTTCAAGAAAGCATCCGGAAGTGGTAGGTTTAACTTCTCCACTAACTTCTCAGAAGCATCTCTCTTGAACATTCTGTCGCTGTCATTTCTGAACATGTTACCTAAATCAGAACCAATACGATCTCTTAAATCCTTTTCAGAAGTCACATTACCTTCACCGAAAATCTTATCGAAAAACTCCTGATCCATGTCTGCCATGTTCATGCGCTTCACCTCAGTGATAGAATAGTTGAACTGCTCAGAAATACCTTCCAATTCTTCTTGCTTGATTCCCAACATAGCGGCCATATCAGCATCTCCTTTAGATACTTCTCTTGGATTTACTTTAACAGTATCTCCAACTTTCTTACCGATGAAAATCTTCTTGGCGTCTTCGTCGTCAAGGAACTCAACAGAAACAGAAGACGTATGCATGATACCACCTTCCAATGGTTTTCCTTCTTCGTTTAACTCAACAAACTGACCCAGTACCATATCTTTGTCTTCACAAACATCAGTAGACTCAAGCTTACCATAACGTCTTCTCATGTTTTCAACTTCCTTATCGATCATCTCATCATCTGGCTTGATTACGAAGAAGTCAAATTTGTCTTTTGAAGTTAATTTCAAATCAAAATCAGGAGCCAGTCCAATCTCGTAGTTGAACTCAAAGTCACTTGGGTTCTCCCAATCTCCGCCCTTGTCGTTTTCTTTTGGAATAGGGTTTCCAAGAACATCAAGCTTGTTATCGGTGATGTGCTTGTGAAGAGACTCGTTAATCATCTTATTCATCTCCTCAGCTAAAATTGAAGCACCATACTTTTTCTTAACCAAGCCCATTGGCACGTGTCCAGGACGGAATCCCGGCAGGCTAATGTTCTTACGAGCAGTTTTTAAACCATTCTCGTATTTTTCTTTGTAATCTTCTGGTTTAACTCGAATCGTTAAAACCGCATTCAAGTCGTCAATTTGTTCCTGAATTACTTCCATAGTAAAGGGCATTAAATTAAAAATGGCGTCACACCTCCGTGTAACACCATCTTAGTTATTTAGTGCGGGTGGAGGGACTCGAACCCACACGCCGTGAAGCACTAGATCCTAAGTCTAGCGTGTCTACCAATTTCACCACACCCGCAGTTATTTCAATTTTTTTGCTCTCTTTTGAGCCACATTTTCAACTAACGTGGGCGCAAAGATATTTATTTTTTCAATAATAGAAATAGCTTAAGCCCTTTTTTGACGTCTTTTTCGCTCTTTTATGATCAAACTGAGCTCTCTACCGGTCTGTCCGGCGACAGAAGTGTTCTCCTGAGCGCGTCTTAACAAATACGGCATTACCTCTTTAATTGGGCCATACGGCACATATTTCGCCACATTGTATTCCTCATGAGCCAGGTTATAAGAGATATGATCACTCATGCCCAATAATTGAGCAAAATAAATTCTTGAGTCATTATTGGCCAACCCTTTTGCTTTCATTAATTCGGTCAGTCTAAACGAACTATCCTCATTATGCGTCCCGGCACAAATACTGATGTGATCGATATGTTCAATAGCAAATTCAAGTGCCAGATCATAATCCCTGTCACAATTGGCTTTGTTGTCCTGAATTGGACTGGGGTAATTCTTTTCCTCAGCGCGTTCGCGTTCTTTCTCCATGTAGGCACCACGAACCAATTTAACCCCAAGTTTATAGTTCCCTTGTAGCGCTTTTTGATGGCTTTTCCTGAAAAAGTCCAGCCTATCATGTCTGTACAGCTGAATGGTGTTGTAAACAATGACCTTTTCTTTGTTGTATCTGGCCATCATGGCATCCGCAATGCGGTCTATGGTATCCTGAATCCAACTCTCTTCCGCATCAATAAAAACCGGAGTGCCTGTCTCATGAGCACGTCTGCAAATTCTGTCTACACGTTCATGAACCTCAGCAAATTCTTTTCTTTCTTCGGGAGTCAACTCATTTTCCGGATTATTGGCTTTTTCCAGAAGACCAAATCTGGCAATTCCGGTCACTTTAAATACAGAAAAAGGAATTTCATTTTGATTATTGGCTTTTTCAACCGTATCAATAATCTCTTTACAGGTTCTTTCAAAATCTTCTGAGCTGGTTTTCCCCTCAACAGAGTAATCTAATATGGTACCAATACCATAATCATTCAACTCTTTGATCCTTGAATCACAATCATTGATGCTTTCTCCTCCACAAAACTGCTTGAAGATGGTTTTTCTAATAATACCTTTAGGTAGTAATCCAATACTAGTCATAAACGTGGTTAGCTTTTTTCCAAGTTTCACTAACCATGGTTTGCCTACCATTTTAAACAAACGATAGGCTCTTTTCAGATCTTTATCAGATTTGCTTTTAAAAGCAATCTCCGTGTTTTCAAAAGATAGCTCAGACATGGGCACAAATGTAATACAGTAGACCAAACTAACCACATTGTACTGCGATATTTATACATTTGCTTCATGGAGCTTGTGAAATCTCAAGGGTATGAAGTAAGTATTGGAACAATCGGAGATTCTGATCTGAACGGATGGATTAATGAGAATTTTTCCAATTCCAAAAAAATAGTCATCCTGGACGAAAATGGCCTCAAGCACTGCTGGCCTTATCTTCATGGACAAATCCCAGCTCTGGGAGATGCTGAAATCATCGAGATTGAAAGTGGAGAAAAAAACAAGAACATTGAAACCTGTACTGGTATTTGGGGGGCTTTGGCAGACATGAATGTGTCTCGTCATGACCTGATCATCAACCTTGGAGGAGGTGTAATTGGAGACATGGGAGGTTTCATTGCTTCTACTTTTAAAAGAGGCATGCATTTTATTCAAATTCCAACCACTCTTCTGGCACAGGTAGATGCTTCAATTGGCGGGAAAGTAGGTGTAGATCTGAATCATATGAAGAATATGATCGGTGTGATCAATCAACCTAATGGGGTGTATGTTGATACGAACTTTTTAAAGACCTTACCCAGCGATCATCTGAAAAGCGGTCTTGCCGAGATCATCAAGCACGGTCTGGTTAATGACCAGGATTACTGGAATAAAATTCACGGTAAAAAATACCAGTCGGTAAAAGATTTTGGTGATTTGGTGAAGCAATCTGTGCACATCAAAAACGCCATCGTCAATCAGGATCCATACGAACAGAATGTCAGAAAAAAACTCAACTTTGGTCATACCATTGGACATGCCATAGAAGCTTACTCTCTTGAAAGTGCCATGAAATCATTACTTCATGGAGAAGCCGTAGCTATTGGGATGATTTGCGAGTCTTATCTGTCATATAAAAAGGGGCTCTTGACTGAGGAGGAACTCACTGCCATTACAGATTTTATTAATGATTTGTATCCGGCTTTCATTATGAATGAAGTTATCTATCATCGTTTGATCGAGTTCATGAAGAATGACAAAAAGAACAGGGCTGGTGAAATCAACTTCACACTTCTGAATGGGATTGGAGACAGTTCTATTAACCACACATTTGAGGTTCCTGAAATATTTGAAAGTCTGGAGTATTACCAAAAATCTATCGGGATTTGAAGTACAAAATAAGTAGAGATAGAAGTCCGATTTCTGCAAACATTCAATTGCCTGCGTCTAAGAGTGAAAGTAACCGGGCGTTAATTATTCAGGCCTTGGCTGAAGGTGGAGGTGAGCTTTATAACTTGTCTGACTCAGATGATACCCAGGTTTTGATTAAAGCCTTGAAGGAGATTGAAGGTGAAAATGTGCATGAAATTAATGTCGGACATGCAGGAACATCTTTTCGTTTCTTAACAGCTTATTTGTCTGTTCAGGCAGATCAGGAGTTTGTCCTAACCGGATCGGATCGGATGAAACAAAGGCCATGTGGCCCTCTGGTTGAGGCATTGGTTTCTATGGGAGCAGAGATTAGCTATCTGGAAAAAGAAGGGTATCCACCACTTAGAATTAAAGGAAGACAAGATCTTAGCTCAAATGTATCTATCAAAGGGAATATCAGTAGTCAGTTCATTTCGGCTTTAATGCTAATAGCACCTAAATTGAAGAATGGACTGGACATAAACATTACCTCCGAACTGGTATCTAAACCTTATCTGGAAATGACAGCTCAATTGATGCAAGCTTTCCATGCAGATGTGCAGATGTCAGAAAGTAAAATCTGTATTCAGCCAACTGGCTACGTCATGCGAGATCATGCAGTTGAAAGTGATTGGAGTGCAGCATCCTACTGGTATGAGTTGATTGCATTATACGGTGGTGAAGTTTCCTTATCAGGATTAAAGTCTGAAAGCCTGCAGGGAGATTCTGAAGTGCAGACTATCTTCAAATCATTTGGGGTTAAAACGGAGTTTGAAAATAATGTTTGTCTGCTACGTTTGGAAAGCGAAATGGCACTTTCACTATTTGAGTATGATTTTACTTCTGTACCGGATCTGGCTCAAACAATGATGGCTACTTGTGCAGGACTTGGTATTCCTTGTCGCTTAACCGGATTATCCACTTTAAAGATTAAAGAAACGGATCGAATACTGTCTATGTCAAATGAACTGGGAAAACTGGGGGTTTCAGTGGAACCGGGAGCGGAAAGCATTGAACAGTCTGGAAAAGCTATGGTTCCTCAACAAATTATTGAAACGTATCACGATCACAGGATGGCTCTGTCTCTGGCACCTTTGGCCGGCATAGTGGAAGACTTAAGAATCAATGAGCCAGAGGTTGTAAGTAAATCATATCCCCATTTCTGGAAGGACCTTCAGACGGTTGAGTTTGAACTGGAACAGGTGTAGACGAATAACACGTTAGGAAGATGCGTGCATCTAAATGTAAAACGGCTCGTTAAATTCACACAGCTAATAAGTTCAATTATAAGAATTTTCATAGTAGAGGCAAAGGGTCCCCGTCGTGAGATAAGGACCCTTTATTTTGTTCCTTAAAAGTTGATTTAACGGCAGTTTTTAGATACTTTTAAACCATGAAATTCCTATACATAATCCTAATTTCGGCTGTAGTTGCCAGTTGTGGAAGTAATGATAAATCAAAATCATTACCAGAGTCAGATGAGACGGAAAGATCACACAAACGTATTGGCGATTTTGCTTTGACCAATCCAAGTGCTTATGCAGAATGGCAACAAGAAAGATTGGCAGATCCTGCAACCGGAAAAATTCCACATGGCATTCGAGTGGCGGAATTGGCTTTTGCAAATAAATTGCCTGAGAACAATGACAGATCTCTGACCTGGACTTCTCGCGGACCATACAACAAAGGAGGAAGAACAAGAGCCATTGCTTTGGATATTCAGGATGAAAACATCATGCTGGCAGGAGGTGTGAGTGGTGGAATTTGGCGAACCACAGATGGTGGTCAGAACTGGCTAAAAACAACCGATCCCGTTCAAATGCATAGTGTCACTTCAATTGTTCAGGATACACGTGCCGGACATGAAGATACCTGGTACGCTGGAACAGGAGAATATTACGGAATTGTGAGTGCAACAAGTTTCACCTCACAGTATAGTGGTGATGGTTTGTTTAAGTCTACGGATGGAGGCTTAACGTGGAATGAATTAGCAAGTACAGCCTCAGGAACACCTCAAACACTATACGAAGAAAGAGACATGGATTTCACATGGCGTCTGGTAACAGATCATACTGATCCTGTAAATGACGTTGTTTTGGCGGCGGTATACAATGGAATTTGGCGTTCTGAAGATGGCGGACAAACCTGGGATGATGTGCTTGGTCTGGATACAACCGTTTCCGCCACACCATATACCGATTTAATTATCACACCTAACGGAACATTCTATGCCAGTAGAGGTGGCGGTGGTCCAGGTAAAGGATTTTACAGATCAGATGATGGTATTAACTGGGTGAATATTAGTCCAACTTTGCCTTCTTCAGTAGGAAGAATTGCCATTGCCTTTGACCCTCAGGATGAAAATGTGGTTTGGTGGTTTGGACAAACCAATGGTGCGGGAACGGATGGCCATTCAGTATGGAAATATCGCTACCTCAGTGGTGATGGATCTGGTTCGAATGGTGTATGGGAGAATAAGAGTAGCGGTATGCCAAACTATAGCTGTACCGGATTTTTCACTTTCGATTTTGGGGCGATCAATACACAGTCTTCATATGATGTGTGCATTGCTGTGCACCCAGCCGATAGTAATGTAATTTATTTGGGAGGAACCAATATCTACAGAACAGATGATCAGTTTGCATCATCGGCCAGTTCGGATTGGATTGGAGGTTATCGTTGTAACGCCAGTGATCTGTCTGATTATGTCTATGTGGATCACCACCCCGACCAGCACTATATGACTTTTTTACCGTCTGATCCTAATGTAATGATTTCGGCTAACGATGGTGGTGTCTATAAAACAAACGATAACCTGGCTTCAACTGTTTCGTGGATTCCACTTAACAACGGGTACGTTACCACGCAATTCTATACAGTGGCCATTGAGCATGGAGATGTATCAAGTGATTACCTTATTGGAGGGATGCAGGACAATGGAACCTGGTTTACCAATTCAGTGGAAGCTGATACACCATGGGTCGAAATCCTGAGAGGAGATGGCGCTTATTGTGAAATTCCGGAAGGAAGAAATTACTATCTGACTTCATGGCAGCAGGGGAAAACGGCTGTTCAAAATGTCGATAACGATGGAAATGTAGTTAGTTTTGAAAGAATTGATCCAACAGGTGGTCCAACTCAGTATAACTTTATCAATAGTTTCATTCTGGATCCGCATAATCAGGATAGATTTTATTTGAATGGTAGATTGAGAGTGTGGAGACAAGATAGTTTGACACATATTCCGCAAACCAATGATTTGTATGGTACTGAAAGTATGGGATGGACTATGTTAGGTGTCAGTAATCCGGGGCCTTCAGGAGGATCGATCACGGTGCTTGAGATGTGTGAGAATAAACCAAACACTGTCTGGTATGGGTCTTCTTCAGGAAAGGTGTTTAGACTGGATTCGGCAGACTCTCCAAATGTGACTCAAACTGAGATTGCAAATTTCGTTGGGTATGTCTCTTCAGTATCGGTAAACCCGTTTAATGAAGATGAGATTTTGGTGACCATATCTAACTACAATGTACCATCGGTATATTATACCACAGATGGTGGACAGAATTGGACTGATGTAGGTGGTAATTTGGAAGAAAATACAGATGGAACAGGAGCAGGCCCGGCATTTTATTGGGCGTACATCTATCCAGACGGGACAAAATTTGTCGGAACTTCTATCGGCTTATTTTCAACTGATAATCTGGATGGCGCCAATACTACCTGGGCTATGGAAGGTGCTTCAGAAATCGGAAATGTGGTGATTAACATGGTTAGAGGGCGAACTTTTGATGGTCGAATTGTGGTGGCAACTCATGGAAACGGGATTTATGAAGCGACTACAACCCCTGTGTTTAACAGTGTTGAAACAAATGACCGGATTCAGGTCAATGTGTATCCAAACCCAACAACCAATACATTGAGTTTTCAAGGAATTGAAACCCAATCAAAAATTGATTTGTTCTCTTTTAATGGTCAACTGATCATGACTTTATCAGGAAGAGACGCGTCAAGGGTTGATGTAAGTGCTCTCAAGCCTGGAACGTATATCTACCGAGTCAAACAAAATGGTAAATATACTACGGGACGATTTGTGAAAATTTAATGAAAACCTACATCTATTCAGTTCGTTCGATTTTAATAGTTTGTCTCTTTTTGATGCTTGGGGATACCCTTGCGCAGGAGGTAAAAACAATCAAACCAAGCTCTATTTTATCATCAGATGGTGATTTTTGGCTGAAAGATGCTCTCAAAACCCCGGAGAATCAATATTGGTGTGCTGGAAATGCACATGGATCAACACATCAAGGTCCTTTAAATGTTCAGGGATATGTGTTTCAATTAGACAGTAACTTAGATGTGCTACAAGCCTTCGAACTTGTGCTTGGAGGAATCGCAACAGAGGGATTTGGAGTGCAAAACATCCATTTATTGGATAGTAACAAGTTCTTAATTTCCGGATTTCTTGAAAATGAGGAGTCTTTTTTTTGGCACGCTTTCAATGATTCCGGAGGAACTATTTGGAGTCAAAAAGTGTCGGCCAATACAGGAGCTTATCACCTAAACACGGAAATAGGTCAAGAAGGAACCATTTTCTCAGTTTCCAATAAAGGCAGCGTCTACAAGATTAATCGAAATGGGCAGTTGCAGCAAACAAGCAAGATTGACCTACTTGGAGGGACAGTCCTTAATCTGGATATTGATACGGGAGCTTTGTTCGTTAGCGCAGGCTATCAAGCTGATTTTCATGGAGATGTGTCTGCTCTCGTCTTAAAGTTGGATACAAACTTCAATGCCATATGGGCAGTAGAGGTACCAAGTGTCAAATTTTCAGATCATTATACAATCAGTGGCTTAAAGAGCATGAGTAACGGAGATGTCGTAAGTTCTTTTATTAATGAAGATGCTCAGGAAACAGTGCTCATGCGCGTAGATTCTTCAGGAAACCATGTTTGGTCTAGAATTTTAGAATGGTCGGCTAACACGTATCCATCCATATTGCCGAAAGATATTATAGAAAAAAGCAATGGAAATGTTGTGTTTGGCATAGATGCCACTATTAATGTTTCCCCTGCACCACCTTCAGACGGTTCAGCTGAGACTTATGTTTTGATGGAGACATTTGCTGATGGAACGATGGTTGCTCAGAGGTCTTATAGAGATCGCAGGTTACTTGGGATTTATTGTTGGATTGAGGGGAGTTTGAGTATGGGTAAATTATTGGAGACTGAACCAAATAAAATAGGGATTTTTGGGTCGCAATATGTGTCTTGTGGTAACACCGTACGAGAACAATCACCATTTATTGTTGAGGTTGATGCAAACCTAAACAGTTGTATTGATTCTGCGATTAACATTTCAAATTATGACAGTAATCTTGGATTAGCGTCAGTTTCTGTCGCTATCAATGCACAAAATGATACTTTGGCACAAAGCGATATCTCTCTTTCTACCATTGGTTTTTTTGAGTTAGATCTTTGTGGTCCGCTA
This sequence comes from Parvicellaceae bacterium, assembly GCA_965230535.1. Lineage (GTDB taxonomy): Bacteria > Bacteroidota > Bacteroidia > Flavobacteriales_D > JAUILH01 > JAUILH01. The sequence continues at coordinate 980,813 of OZ246009.1, forward strand.
GGAGTGTCGGGGCAAGATAAGCCTCTGGTTGAAACATATCCTAATCCGGCAAACAACCAACTGTTCTTCAAAGGAATCAGACATGTAGAATTTAAGCTTGAGGTATTCAATTTTGCTGGTCAGCTGCTGGCAAGCAAACAATTGAATAGAAATACACCTATGAACCTGGAGAATTTGGTTCCGGGTACTTACATTTATAAAATTCAGGATGGGGATGTTAGTAGAGTAGGGCGTTTTGTGAAGCTTTAGAACTTAAGTCTCACCTGCGCTTTTACTTCCGTTCTGGTATTGCCGTCAATTCTGTTCAAACCTGATGATATTTCATCTCTGTCGTTGTAGTAAAACTGTCCCCAGCGCAACCAAATGTCAACTTTCCTTGATGGAGAATATTTTAAAGTCAGGTAGGTTCTGCTACCACGGTAGTAATAGGCCGGAATGCTAAACGCGTATAAAACGTCATTCTCGTAGGCATAAATTCTGGTGTCGTAATTGTCTGTTTGGAATAAAGCGTAGCGGAATGCAATATTCAAAGGAGCTTTAGTGGCTTTCCAGATCACATCCTGATACACCAAAAAACCGTGTTGATTGTCCTCATCATCATTCGGATCAAACACCACCCACTCGAAACGACTTCTCAGTTTGATGTTGCCTAAACGTCTGTCAAAATGAAGACGTAACTGTTGTCTGGTTTCATCCAGAGCAGCCTCAACATTGGTTTCTAACTCATTAAAGTTTCTTGGCTTGGTTTCCCATTTATATCTTAGATAGATGCTGGTTTTTCTATTGGGTTTGAAATTTAATTGCCCCACATAATCCTGTCCGTTGCCCAAATTGTTTCTTTGGTAGCCCAACCAGTCCCATTTATAAAAATCTGCGTAGCCAGTAAAATCAAAATATTTGTGCAGTTTGGCTTCAATACCGAAGACAGTTCCAATCTCGTTACTGGTATTACTGCCTTCTCCAAAACCGTTGGCCAATAAACCAATGTATTCTTTGTCGTAGCGTCTGTGAATTGTGATTAATCTGACTCTACTGTCTAATTCCGACATGAAACCTGCAATGTGCGCCATGCCCCCGCCTTCGGAAACGGCACTTTCTCCAAAGAAGTTAAACGGACCTGCAAAGAAGTTGTAGTCCAGAGAAACGTTCGTGTTTTGTGTGCCTTGAAAATCGAATTGGTTGTATACCTGCGTATTTTTATTCAAGGTCCTGTCGAACTTAGTGTATACTCCACTTAGACCTATGTTGGCCCGCTCCGTTTTATAGGCAATGTGTGTCCCCGAGTACAATTCTTTAATCACATCTTTGTCTTCAATCTCTCCGGGAGTCCTATGGTAGCCTGTTTGTTGGAAACTGGTGAAATTGACCTCATCAAGATTGTCTGTCGTATCTACACTGGCTAAATTACCATCTATCGATTTATAAGATCCAAAAGCAGTTACTTCAAATTTACCAAAGCCCAAAGTAGCAGCCGCTCCACGCATAAACAGGTTTTCATCAACGGAGGTGTAAGCTCTAATTCCCTGACCGTTCTTTTTCATGTTTCGCACAATGGCAGACTTTCCAAAAGCCAATCCGCTCCATAAAGCCAATCCCTGACCATATTGAATCTGGTAATCTCCAATGGCTAATCGTTTAACCTTGCCTAGATCCTTTGCAAACAGGTGTGCTGAGTAGAAGTCGAATCCATATTTCTGATGTCCATTGAAAAACTGTTCACCAGCATCTTTATCTCCTGTCACACCAATACTTAGATTATTTCTAAACTGATATCTGTATCTCATATAGAGTCGGTCTGCAGAGCCTAAATATCTTCTGTTGGGATTCTGAGCGAGCACAGAGTCATCAATTTCAGAATATCCATCCATTTCCTCCAAAATCCTTTGGTAACGAACAAACAATTGATGTCGACCATACTTAAACCGTTCTTTCAAAGGCACAATTTCCTTGTCTCTTGAAGGCGTTACCTGGATGAAGGGGAGAATCAAATCTACAGTGGCTTTGTCAAACGAGTAGATGTGAGGTAGCTCGTATACCGTTAGAATTTGTTTGTGTTTTTCACGATACTTGATCAGCTCAAGGACTTGTTTGTCCGTTAAAAGGAACAATGATTTTAATTCATCTTCTCCGGCATCATTTAAGTTCAGGGGATAATCAAAGTAGTAAGAAAGTTCATCGAACAGGGTCGTGAAATCCACATCTTCATCCTCATATTGTTCTGCAATTAACTCTATACGTTGTTCAATCAGATTTTGCTTAATCGGATCCGTTTGAGCAAAAATGCCAAGAGACGCGAGTAATAATATGAAGACTAAACTCAGCTTCATTTTGCCAAATCGTATTGAATGGAAAGCATTGGAGAAACACCCAAAACAGGATGTACCCATGAAGCAATGTCAATTTTGATCTGCTTAAGCTGCAAGCCAACACCAAAGGTATAGGACTGAGGCAATGTCTTGAAGCCGGCTCTTAAATACAAGATCTCAATTGGCAGATATTCCAGACCAAGTTTCATTCCCGGTCTTTGGTTGATGTCTTTTTCCAACTCTGCAGACATATTCACCTTTTCTGAGAATTTGTAGTTGACACCAATGTTCAAAAGTGCTGGTAGGTTTTCTTCAATGTTGTTTGAAAAAGAGGCTCTGAAAGGATTGAAAACACTTGCGGCAAGCATCAGGTCATCATTTACTTTTGCAGAAAAACCAAGACTGGCTGATATGGCACTTCCCTTGCCGTAGATTCCTCCCAAACTCAATAAATCGTAGTGCATGGAAATTCCGGCAGCCATATGCTCGCTGAGCTTTAAACCGTAAGAACCTCCAATTCTGGATCTATTGTACTGACTAAATCCATAGTGTGTGAAGCTCAGTCCCACCGCACTGTTTTTGATCGGCATGATACCGGCAAATCCCTGTCCGCTCAATTCGGATACTAAAAAACGGTTGTCTACTCCAATGGCAAAAGTTCCTGTTTCTGCCCAGGGAATTAATCCAGGATTATAGTGGGTTGCCCATGGAGAGAAACTGGCTACCTGAGCCATGCCCATACCACCTGCTGCCGCACCTGGTTGAAAAGGAATGTCACCACTCTGCGATCGAGTAAAAAATGATGTGATGAGAAGGACGAGTAAGCTTAGTTTTTTCACTTGATAAATATAGTGAAAACGTGTTAAGCTTTTTCAACATTCGTATGATCTATTCAATAATCTTTGAGAAATCATCAGAGATGGCTTTTTCCCAGGCAGAAATGTGCTTTTCTGAACACCATTCCAGCATAACAGGGCGTCCCTGAATAGATTCAGAATGAATGAATTCTCCCGTTTTGGTATCGAAGAAATGCACTTTGGTATTCTCCAAATCTTCTTCACAAATGACTATGACGTTTTGTTTTGGGCTTAGTTGATGTAGGGCTTCTATTCCAAAATCAATATCTACACCATTGTAGCCTATGAGCTTGTTTTGAATGGCACCAGCATCAACCGAACCGTTGAATTCATATGTGTGAGACAGTATGTAGGGGGCGCTGGCAGAAAATACAACACCAAGGTTGAGTCGGCCGTTTTTATGAAGGAACTTGTAATAAATGTCTTCATAATCGTCAATGGGATATTCTGGTTCAATTTCATTGAATTCCAAAGAATCGATAATAAAATCAAACTCAGGTTCATCTCCCGGATCATATGGCGTTACAGCATAGTCGTTTTCGTCTAATTGTAAGGTCAAAGCTTTGATGTAGGCCTTCATTTTAATGTCCTGCCAGTTCTGATCTTCATCGTTTTGAATGAATAATTGTTCAGTGAGTTCACTTGTTTCATGAGCTCCCATGGCTTTAATGATGTTCACGGCGCCATAATCTCCATGCGCTCCACCATGATAAGCATCATAATGAGAAGATATTTGCATGAAACCCGGAACGATCCATTTAATTTGAGTGGTCTGGTTTTCGTACAAAAAACATTGGTTGTAACGCTCTTTTTTTGGGCTGTCGAATTTCTCCAGGTCTTCTAATTTGCCTTTGTATTCCTGCACTTTTATTTCGAACATGGACTTATACAAAGCTTTGATACTTTTGGCGGAAACAATGTCGGCAGAACTGACATCATAACAACTGAAGTTGTATTCTTCATCCTGTATGTCTTCATCCCCGGTATATCTGATCTTGCTTGTAGAGATTTCCTGAAAATAGTGAAAGCCATCGTGTTGAGGTGAAGCCAGACAATTTGTTCGAGTCAATTCATGAATTTTATGATCTCCAATTCTGAAGAAACGTGTACTGTATTCTCCACCACTGTAAAAACCAATCAAAACACCTTCGGCCTCCGCTTTAGGATTGAGTTGAGATTTTACCCTGGAAAAATTGCTCGGTTTTTCCTGAGCAATTCCAGATAATGAAAATAGAAGTAGATTAACGCTTAATAACCAGTGTCTCATTGCCTATACTTTTTGAGTTTTGTACAATGGACACAATATATAGGCCAGAGCTCAATTGCGAGACTGGGATTTGATTATTCGAATCTGATAACTGATTTTTCGAGACAATCTTTCCGTTCGAATCATAAATGAAGCATGTAAAAGGGCCTTGTTTGTCTAATTCAATATTGATGAAATCGCTTCCCGGATTTGGATAAATAAGGAAAGCTTTTGGCTCAGGTTCCTGTACAGAAACGGCATTCGTTTTATAGCCAAAGGTGTATTCTCCATCCATATAAACGTTGGTTGTAATAGCACCTTTTTTATCTGTATTCAGCCCCTGGAAGGCAATATTGTAATCCGGATGGATAGTCCAGGCGCTTTGTTTGTCAGGTCTGTAAAGCAGAACAATACTGTCTTCAACAAAAGTTTCCGTTCCATAATCAATGAAAAGTTCGTCGTCATAGTAACCAGCATTGTTTTGCTGACCGTTATAATCGAATCTGATGGTTGCGGACATATTCTGAGCATCAATGGATCTAAACGACCAATATCTCTGAGGAGAGATAACCACGTTGGCAGGAACGCCTTGAGTGAAATTAGGATAAACCCAGTGGTGCGTGGCACGGACAAAAACAGAATCTGTTAATGATCCAATGGTCAATCTTGTGTTGGCATATGGCATGTTGCTCAATCCTGTAGATGTGATTGTATGATTCTCTGAAGTAGTGGCGTCATTGATGCGCTCATCCATATTCACGAAGACATGTACCGGGTTGATTGGGATTTGAAAGTTGAACAGGTCAAAGGCTCCCGACATCATAATTTCTTCATGATGGATGTTCCAACTGGCATCTATAAAGCTCACTTGAAGTGGTACATTGTCGTGAAGTGTAGTCGTTGCTTTTAATTTTTGTGAAACCACTACATCCACGTCATAGAGTCCGGCACTTGGTGTTGCAGCAAAAGAACTCACCTGAAAATGAGAGAAGCCCGGAGAAAAAATCCAGTCTTCAAAGAAATCGGTCGCATTGATTCCAGGAACTGTATTCAAATGATCCATAAAGTCCACACTAGACAAATTGCCTCCGGCATAATTGGTAATGATAGATTGTAAACCTTGAAAGAACAATGCATCACCGAAATATCCTCTCATTGTATGAGCCACATCCGAACCTTTGTTATAAGAATGTTCTCCATAGGTGTAGGCATGTGGAACTGCATTAAGTGCGTAGTAGCCACTGTCTAAGATATGAGCAAGATGTAATACGTTATGGTGATTGTCACGCATTTCGGACAGGTAGTTTTGTCTGCCGTAAACGTGTTCTAAAAACAATTTTTCTGAGTAACTGGCCATGCCTTCGTTGATCCACATTTCTTCTTCTGTTTGGCAAGTCACCAAATCTCCCCACCAATGATGTGATAACTCATGAGCCATAAGTGTTTCATACAGTAACGACCCATTGGCTGTGGCAGCAGGAAAAGCAATATTGGTAGCATGTTCCATTGCTCCGGAATTGAATGGTACCAATGCAAATCCTACTTTGTTCCATGCGTGGTCTCCGTAAAAAGTCTCAAAGGCTTCCATGGCACCTTGTATGTTTGTGAATGACGACTTAAAATCGTTTGTGTCCGAAGGCTCTGCAATCAGCCAGATCGGAGTGGTATCGTTGGTAATATTTGACGCATACTCCAATTCAGCATGGGTATACGGAGCCACGGCTACTGACGCTAAGTAACTTGGAATAGGATCGGGCATATGCCAAATAGAGATACTGGAATCTGTTCCAACCGTTTGTCTCGAAATCAACTCTCCATTGCAATAAGCAGTCTTCCCTCCGTTGCTTAGAATTTCAAAATCGTAGGTGGCACGTTCTGCAAAATTGTCAAAACATGGATGCCATACACGACCATAGTTATGTGGATCAGCTGCAAAACCTACCCCCAAATTGTAGCTGTAATTTCCTTGAAAATAAAATCCACCCCAACCTGAGGCATCTTGTTGCGGAGAACCGTGATAGTAAACGGTAATACTGTCTGTCTGACCAACGTTAAGCGCTGATGACAAATCACAAATGATCAAAGTGTCGTTGTAGCTGTAGCTTAAGTTCCCTGAGAGGTGGCTAATGGAATCGATTGTCATCTGGAGTAGATCGAGACTAATACTTTGCATGGCCATTTTCGCGGTAAACACGATCTTGTTACTTCCTGATATTGTGTTGCTTTGAGTGAAATCCAGGTTAATCGAGTAGCTAATGATGTCCGTGGTATCGCTCCTCAGATTGTCGGCTGCACTTTTTAGGGAACCGTTCTGGGATTTCAAACTTTTTTGTTTTCCCTGAGCGCAATGGTTTTGGCAGGAAGCACTAAAATGAATGCTGCTGAGTACTAAGATAAGACTGGTGAGGAGGATTTTCATGGGGCATAAATTTTCCATGAAAATACTAAAAATAGACTTCTTTACGCAATTTAAACCTTAGCTAATATATGACGAACGTACCCGTTTCAATGATTATCCATTTTAGCGGATTCATATTAATTGTTTAAATTTAGCAATTCATTATTGAAATTAATCATTGTATTCCTATGAAGCCTTCAATTGAGCTGTTTAATCTAATTAAGAGTTTATCAAAGTCTGAGAAACGCTTTTTTAAGCTAAGTTCTTCCCTTCAAAGCGGAGATAAGAATTACCTCAAAATTTTTGATGTAATTGAAAAGCAAAAGGAGTATGACGAGGAAGCTGTCAAGAATACTTTCAAGGGAAGCACCTTTGTGAAGCACTTTCCTTCAGAAAAAAATCACTTATATAAACTCATTCTCAAAAGTTTAAGGAACTATCACTCAGACCATTCTGTGAGTTCTATTTTGAGACAGGAGATCAAGAATATTGAGATTCTATATAAAAAAGCCTTGTACAAAGAATGTACAAAGTTTGTAGCCAGAGCCAAAAAAATGGCCATTTCTCATGAGAAGTTTTATTATCTCTTTGAATTGATAACCTGGGAAAAAACTTTGATGGAAGAAGCTTTTGAGTCTGGAAACTTTGGTAAGGATCTGGATGCCATCATCAAAGAAGAGGAAGAGGTTATTGCAAAACTGAGAAACCTGGCAGAATACATGGTTTTGTATTCCAGAATTAATTACGTGTTTCGTAGTGGTGGCTTTGCAAGAAATGCGAAGGAAAAAGAGATTGTGGCCGAGATTGCAAATAATCACCTTATAAAAGGTAAGAATACGGCACTGTCTACCAGAGCCGCGAGTATTTGTTACTATATCAAAGGACTTTGTGCAAGTACAAATAGAGACTATAAAGACAGTTTCCAGTTTTTCCTGCGTGTGAAGGAGATTCTGGATAACAATCCCTTGATTAAAGTTGATCTGGCAAAACGTTATGTAAGAACTTTAGAGCACTTGTTGTACTGCTATATTGATGACAAAGATTTTGATTCGGCACGAGAGCTACTGGAAACTCTAAGAGAGTTGCCAAAATTGAAAGGGTTTAACTCTGTAGATATTGAAGTAAAGATCTTTACAACAAGTTATATTGGTGAGACTTTACTGCATATCACGACAGGTAATTTTGAGAAGGCCCTACCGGTAGTTGATGAAATCATAGATGGCTTGAATCGTTTTTCTGGTAAGATCAATAAGGAGCAGGAAGTTGTTTTCTCTTACAATATAGCCCTTCTGTATTTTGGTGCTGAGAAGTACAATAAAGCATTGTTCTGGGTTAATAAAGTTCTCAATGATAATGAGCAGACTTTGAGGCAGGATATTTATAGCTTTAGCAGGCTCTTCAATCTGGTGATTCACTATGAATTAGGAAACCACGATTTGTTAGAGTATATCATTAAATCTACTTTCAGATATCTGAACAAAAAAGAAAAGGATTACAATGTTGAGAATGTAATTCTGAAACATGTCAGAAAACTGGCTCGATTAACTGCAGATGCAGATCGCATGGACCAACTGACAACAATGAAGGCTGATTTGGATGAGATTTTCAAGGACAAAAACGAGCGCGTAGTACTCGATTACTTTGATTTTGAATCGTGGTTGAATGCTAAGATGAACGACATTAGTTTTTCTAAAGCTGTGACTCAGAAAGCCAAGGCTTAGAATTTAAGTCCTTAGAATTTAAGCCGCTTAACGTTTACACGGATATTTCTGACAAATAAATGGGATCTGCCGTGGTTCCAGAAGAAGAATTTTCCCAGGTCACCTTCTTCAAGATATGGATCAACCTTTCTGGCATTGACACATTTAGTCCAGCCATACTCTTGATGAAATACTTTCATCTTCTTGCCGTGCCATGCAGCATCTCCATTAGGCGCTTTAAGTTGTTGTTGATTCCTTTCAATTTCATAAACACAGCTGTAATCCACCGGCTCGTCGCTGTAGGCTTCAAATTCTATGGTGATGTAATGACCTTCTTCAAGACTCAAATCTTTCATGGGGATTTTAAATTCAAAAAAGAATTCCTGTTCCGGAGTAATTTCTACGCACGGCCCATGTCGGGGATGGTCTACAAAATCATGCCCAGGTTTGCTGAGATAAGGAGAGTTTTTAGGATCGATTTCTAAACTCAGAATGGTATTGTCAAAAGCAGTTCCGGATTTGGAAAATAAACTTACTCTTGAGTTCTCATAGATGTTGTCTTGCACTAGAGCAGGAAACTTCAAACGAATCATTTCATACATTAAGACCGGATTGCTACGGGTCGACCATGCATAAGATAAATAATTGTTCTCAGATTCATAAGCCAATTCATAAACCCGGTTCCAATCCTCTTCGGTATTAATAGAATACATGGCGTAATCCACATCTAAACCCTTCTTATCCTTGTAGAAATCAAGGTATTTTTTATCACTTACGTTGGCAATCGCTGTTACTTCTCCATATTTATCTCTCCATTCAATATTTAGTAAGGAGATTTCCTCAATGACTCCAAAATGTGTGGTGTTGAAGAAGTCTTTTTCAATTGCTGTGCTGCTAGTCGTTACGGCAAGAATAAGAAATGGCATGCCGAATCTGAATGATTTCTTACCTGATACGCAAATCAGATCTGCGATGACCATAAGTAAGAATGGTGCACAGAAAATCATGACGGAATTTTGAATGATGGGGGAAACTTCTCTCGAATAAAAGAAGCCGATTAAAAAAGCAATGAAGAACCAGGCAAGGCCAACTATGTGGACTTTCTTTACCTCAGGATATCTGATTTTGAAGTAGACACCTATGATTAAAAACGCTGCCAACACACCGATTAAGATCCACGATTCATTAAACAGGTGGAATAGATAATTGAACAACCAGTACTTGTCAGGAGGTCCCAGCCAACCATGAAGTCCGCCTCTGTCGAGTTGATAAGAAGTTATACCAAAATGAGGCAGATAAAGTAGAACAATTCCAATTCCGGTGAAAATCAAAGCTTTTCTTTTCGATTTATGAACCATCAAAACACCCGTAATTCCAACGATTCCTACAAACAGAAAACAATAATAATGTGTATACATGGCCGCCAGACAACTCAAGGCGAACCACAAATAAGCAGCTACCTTGGTTTTCTTATCCAATACTATTTTGTTCCAGAAGTATACTGTGGATAGAGCAAACAGAAGTCCGGGACTGTAAGGGCGTGCAATTTCCGAGAACAGAACGAAATACTGAAGTCCGGTTAACAAAGCTGCAGTGATTAAACCAGTGTGTGTGTTAAACCATCTTTGTGCGATCTTAAACGACAGAAAAATGGACATAATTCCTGCCAGAACGAAGGGCAAACGAACAATCCACTCTCCGTATCCAAACAATTTAGTCCAGTAGTAAAGGAAAACCTGTACTCCAGCCGGATGCATGTCGTTGATCTTAACGCCTTCTTTCAATACAGCTGATAAAGAATCAAGGTCGGTTCTGATCAAGGCGCTTACTTCATCTCCGGAGTAGGAAAATCCATCTAAACCAATGAATCTCATGGCGCCACCAACCACCAAAATGATCAATAGCAACAGGTTTTCTATGGATAGACTGATGGGTTTCATGCTTGTCTTTGAGTCATCACCTCATAAAGCAACATGCCAGCGGCTACAGAGACATTGAGGCTCTGAATGCTTCCGGCCATAGGAAGTTTTACTTTTTTATCCGCCATTTTCAACAGCTGTGATGAGATGCCATCTTCTTCCGATCCCATAATGATACATGTTGGTTCAGTGTAGCTTTTGTCGTTCGAAAAGTCCTCAGCTTTCTCTGTACATGCCACAACCTGAAAGCCTGAGTTTTGTAGGAATTCAACGGCTTTGTCCAGATACTTTTCCCGACAAACCGGAATTTTGTTGAGTGCACCAGCGCTGGTTTTTACAGCATCTCCATTAATCATAGCGCCGCCTTTCAACAGAGTAATGATGGCATGAACCCCCATGCATTCTGCAGTTCTGGCAATGGCTCCAAAATTTCTGACATCAGTTACTCTATCCAACATTAAGATAAGAGGTGCTTCTCCTGTCTCGTAAATTCCCGGAACTATTGTCTCCAAATCGTGGTATTCAATCGGAGATATAAATGCGATCACACCCTGATGATTCTTTCGTGTAATCGAGTTCAATTTTTGAATAGGAACGTACTGCACAATCGACCTGTGTGCATTGATTTTATCCGTGAGTTCCCGAAAAAGAGGATTGTTCAATCCTTTTTGAAGTAAAATCTTATTCAGGGTCTTGCCCGAATCCAGAGCTTCAATAACCGCCCTGATGCCAAATATCATGTCTCTTTCTTTCATCTTGCACTATATGGTCTTCCTGCTCTCCAGGAGTCAAGGGCTCTGTACCAGTGACTTTTGTATCCGGGGGAACGTTCAAGTTCATAAACATTGTCAGAAAAGGGATGATCAATTTTCCTAAAACTAAATGAGAGCGTGGCTCCGGTTGCTTCCTGTCCGTAATACCAGTACTCACGTTTAAATTGTTTCATAACCCTTTCCGGCGGTCCGAATATAATGAGAATTAGTCCGCGATCGGTAGCCCACCCTTCATTGAAGGTACTGAAATAGCGGTTGGCTTCTTCCACGCGTTTGTAATATGATCGAATGGCTTCTCTTGCAAAGCTTTTTGATCCTGCCCATTTCAACCAATAACTTTCGGCAATGTCTTTGGGGATATCAGCAGAATCTATTTTAGCGTATTCTGCTCTGGAGGTTAAATATCGCAAGGGCGCACAAAACAAATCTGAAGATTTTACTTCAGGAAAACTGTTCGAAAACTTCAACAGGGTGAAGGAGTTGTCTGAATTCTGATCAGCGTAAACTCGATAAACACCATCTTTTGTCAATGTGATTTCTCCATTTCCTTTAAACGGAATGACCAATGTGTTTTCTGATTTGGGCTTGTATTCAACTGCTTTTCCGGATGAAAATGGGGGAAGAGGAAGCTCGGAACCAAAATCGTAATGTTTTAAGTAAAGGGAGTCGCTTTGAATTAACTGACTTTCAATCTTGATTAGCTCTTCGGAAGTGATGATGTTGCCTGGCAGGACCTTTCCGGCTTCTGTTTTGAGCAGAAAAGACTGCCTGTTTTGGAAACGCTGTCTGTTGAATTCTTCATACACAATGGTTTGCGAAGGTCGATTTAAATCCTGTAAGAAAATGACTATATCGTAAGTCTGGTTGTGTGCCGAACGAAATGCCATTTTACCTTGAATGAGGTGTTGGTTGGTTTCTTTCTTTTTGTCTTTAAAAACCTGACTATTGCTATCGAGAATGGCGTTTGAAGCAGGATCTATGATTTGGTAGCCCAGTCGAAACTTAGCAGCAAAGAGCTCGTTTGAAAAACGGGTATATAAAAGTTCGCTTGTTTTCAGAGAAAAGTAAATGGCACTGCTGTCAACGCTTGTGTGATACAACTTAAAATCTGCATTAATGGTTTGGGACTTTGAGTTATAAAGATTTGAAAACTGAGGTTGAGGCGTGGCTCTTCGGTTGCTTGTGCAAGCTGCCAATGAACAAATAATTAAAAGACCAATCAGGTATTTATTCAGAACCTTCATTCAATTCGTTTTCTGTGTTCTCTAAGAACGTCTCCGGAATGCTTTTACTTGCCTTGGCTCCTAATTTTTTTAGTTTTTGAGTGCTGTTAATCAGGTTGCCGCTTCCGGTTTGAAGTTTGTTGATAGCACCTTCGTAGGAGCTTTTTGCCTGATCCAATCTGTTTTTAATGGCTTCCATATCACTTAGGAAGCCAACAAATTTATCGTATAGTTTGCCTGCTTGTCGTGCAATTTCAATGGCATTTTTTGTCTGGCGTTCCTGCTTCCAGGCAGAAGATACAGCACGTAATGTAGCCAATAGGGTCGAAGGGCTAACAATCACCACATTTCTTTCCCATGCATAGCCGTAAATGTCCTGATCTTGCTGAACTGTCAATGAAAAACTGGACTCTATCGGAATAAATAACAGCACAAACTCCGGGCTATTGAGTCCGGTTGAAGTATGGTAGTTTTTATCGCTGAGTAATTTGATGTGTGCCTTCACGGAATCTATGTGTGCCTTAAGAGCACGACTTCTGAACTCCTCATCTTCTGAAGACACATATTTCTCATAGGCCAACAGAGATACTTTACTATCAATGATTAAATGCTTGTTGTCCGTGAGTTTGATGACAACATCTGGTCTCACCGTACTGCCATCTATATTGGTATCGGTGTGTTGTGTAAAATACTCGGCGCCTTCCCTCAAACCAGATTGTTCTAATACACGCTCCAGAATAAACTCTCCCCAATTCCCCTGAGCTTTGTTGTCTCCTTTCAAGGCTTTGGTAAGATTTTGAGCATCCTCCAGCATCTGATTGTTTAACTGAGTGAGTTGCTTGATGTGTTCACTAAGGGAATTTCTCTCCTTGGCAGATTCGATTTGAGTTTTATGAACTGTGTCCTCAAATGCACGAATCTTTTCAGAGAAAGGTTTTAAGACAGTGTCCAATTGCTCTTTGTTTTGGGCTTTGAAAGACTGACTTTTCTCTTCCAGAATTTTGTTGGCCACATTTTCAAAATGCAGGCTCAACTGTTTTTGGAGTCGGTCCACATTCTCTTCCTGCTGACCGATACTGGCCTCCAGGTGCTGAATGGTTGTTTGATAACCGGCATTCTCTTTGTACAGCTTTTCAAGCTTCTGGGCATCAGACTCTATCCTTTCTTTGCTCGCCTGAAATTGCTGTTTGATGTGATTCAATTCTCCAGAAATTTCGGCCTTTTCAGTCAATAGACTTTGTACTTCACCAGAACGATCATCACTGCCTTTCAACTTCAAATTGAAATATAAATAGGCAATTATAAAGCCCAATACTAACCCGATTAATATGCCAAGCATCCACATAATACAAAGGTAAGCATATTGTTAGGAAAGAAAACGTAATCTATTGATGTTCTGGCTAATTTTATGATGAGCAATTTATTGAGCAGAATCATTATATTTAGGTCCATGGGAGCAGATGAAAATACTGAAGAGAGAGGATTGTGGTCATCCATTTTTTTAATGATTGCAATTGGTGTAGTAGGGTTGGGAACCATACTGCTGATTACAACTGAGCTTGGATATGAATTGAGGTACAGAGGAACGGAAATGCCAATGGTGGATTTTCATGCCTTTTTAGGGACCTGTGCCCTGGGGGTGATCTTTTATGGATTTTCCTGGTTGGCCGACATCAAGCGTCAGATGCGAATGAGAAAGAAAAGAAAATCTAAGGAATAGTTTTCTAGATATTCAGGATCAATACTTTGGTAGAGGTGTCTATCAGGTCAAACAATTCAATGATATCAGAGTTTTTCATTCTGATGCAACCATGAGAAACAGCCTGTCCTAAACGACCTTCTTCCGGGGTGCCGTGAATATAGATGTATCTTGAAAACGTATCTACTTTACCACCTTTGTTTTTGCCCTCTTCTAACCCGGTTAAGCGAATGGCTCTTGTGGTCACCAGATCTTCTTTTGAAATGGTTTCGTCCTTGTAAATCTCACACTTTCGCCCAGTGTAATTAGGCCCTTTAATGATGCCACCCAAAGGTACTCTGGAACCTGTTTTAGATTGGATTTTCAATAAACCACTCGGTGTGCATTCGGTGTGTTGTACATTGCCAAGTCCGTTTTTTGCTGTGGAAACAACATACGATTTGAGCAACTTGCCGTCTTTGATCAAATGCATTTTTTGCTGCTTCACTTCTACATACAAGTAATTGTCAAAGTTGTGTTTCGGGTATCGTATTGAAATGTAGTCACTCAGAAACTGAAGTTTTTCCTTGAAATTGGAATCACTGTTATTAACAGGTGTATCCAGTCCTACCCCAATGGTCATGATCAATGCTATGACAAGTTTACTCAGCATTACTTAACCGCTCTGATTGATGGATGCGCTCCGATGGTACCGGCGTATTTTCTTTCTTCTGCCGTGGAATCGTCAATGTATTCACCTTCTTCGTCCATGATCTCTTCAAAGAAAATGTCCAGGAAATCTATTTTAATATCACCACTTTGTTCCAGTTGGCATGTGATGTAAGTTTCTCCACTCACGGGAGGATCCCCACCACCAGAGAATTCTGCGATTTGTGCACATGATTTAACTTCTCCATTCTCTACATAGCTGGCAAAATAATGCTCACCTCCGCCATAAGGACAAGCTTCATAAGTATGCCAATCAACCAACCAGATCAGGTAATAGCTGTTTTCGTCGACTTGCAGGTAATCATATGGATGACAGTCAGCATGACGAATCATGCCAATATCAAGATTGTTTTCAAATTCCTCTAATGCAGCGTCTCCTGCATTTCTAATAGAATCCATTTCAACCGCTTTACTGAGATAGATTTCGGATCTGCTGCTTAATTCATCCTGAGAGTAGTTGGTCATCAAGACGGAAATTTGTTCACCTGTAAAAACGGGTTCCTTGTACTCGTCATTTTCTTCATAAGATTCTTCAATGGAGTAAGGAAATGATGCTTTATCAAACCATTCTGTTTGAATGCCTGCCATATCAATTGTAAAAACCTCAGAGACTACAGGATCTGATTCAGGGCTTTGTTCCAAAGTGTCAACAGTTGTTTCAGCTTTCTTTGGAGAGTTTTCTGTTTTATCAGAGTCGTTTTCGGCCTTCTCTTCATTACATGCAACAAGTGCAAGCGTTAATGCAAAAAATAGAGTTGTTTTTTTCATATCTACCGGGATAGGCGAACGAAAATAATAAAATCATTTTTTTATGAAATGTCACTTATCGAATAGTGGTTGGGAAGAGGAATGTCTTGACTTAGAAATAATTGATAAAACCAAAGTGTATTTTGGCTGATCTGAGTAAAAACTCTCCATCAGAAAGTCTGCCCAGCGCATAGCTCAGGGTGAAAATTCCGGCTTTGGTTTGAAATGAAATTCCTAATCCGAAACTTCTTGGACTGTCAAAAGCCAGGCTGTCCGTAGCCCGATTTTCAAAGTAACCATAATCGAAGAAAGTGTAGAGGTAGGAGTTCTGTTCCAGCAAAAAGCGATATTCCAATGTTCCAATGATATGACTTGAGGCCAGGATACTTTGATCATCAAAACCACGAATGGTTTGTAGTCCACCCAAACGCTTCATTTCATTGATGAAAATTGGATCATTGATAAGCCAGTGTCCTTGAGCTCCTAACATAAAAGTGGTTCTTCCAAGAAGTGGAATAAAAACCTGTCCTTTTCCGCTAATCTCATAGTGATTGGTTCGGAGTTGTACGTTATCATACACACTAATGTCGACAGAGTCCAGCGGAATGATTGTTTTAAATCCCGCACCACCCTTTGCCGTGAGTGTATAGCCCTTTCTGGGATTTAATCGATAATCCAGATTTTGAAAAAGAAGTTCGACTCCAAAGGTGTTTTTTCTGGTGTTGTTGAATTGAGGTAGGACAGGTGACCATTTAAACCTTTCTTCATCCAAAACGGTACTGGTATAGTTTTTAATGAAAATACCCACGAAACTGTTGCCCGGTAGCTGAAGTCTCAAATTTGCTTCAGGTTGTACTTCCAGATAAGTACTGTCTCGTTTGTAAAGATTGAAACTACCTCCAATACCAAAAGGACTGCCTAAAAAGTAAGGGAAGTAAGTACTGATATCCAGTTCTTGAGTTTGTGTTTGCAATTTTTGCCAATGAAAGCCCAGCTTTTCTCCACGGTTAAAGGCATTCGTTAGCCCCAGTTTTATGTCTCCTGTGAAAGTGATTTTTCCATTGTTGTCTGGCAGAACGCCCAATATTCCGTTGAAATTATTCGCGTTGTTTTTTGCCAGGTAAACGTAAATATCTGCTTTACCTCTTTCAAAAATAACTTCAGGAGCCTTACTGGATCTTAGGAACTGAAGCTCCTTAATTCTGATATTGATTTCTTCAAACAGCTTTTGATTATAAGGATCACCATTGTGAATTTTTATGGAATTACAGAGGTACTTATAATTGATCTGTGCGCCCTTAATGTGGATGGTGTCAACTGTAATTAAATCCAGCGGTTTAATATCTAAATGGGCTTTTATACTTGAGGATTCTATGTCGTCAATTTTCAGCTTAATCTGTGCAAAAGGGTAGCCATTGTTCTCATATTGAGCTAACAGATTTTCGATAAGTGCTGACAGCTTTTTGGGAGAAATTGGCTTTTTGCTGTAGAGCTTTTCGCGAAATCCAGATCGGTTTAGATATTCATCAGGAATGCCTCTGGCACTGAGTTCTGCCCATTTGTATTGTTGTCCAATATGAAGCCAGGCTGTCCCTTGTAAACTGTCGTATTTTGCAGAATCCACATTGGCACTCAAATAACCTGAAGCCATAAGGTTTAATTGTACTTCCTGTACATGACTTTGTGCTGCCTGTAGACTCTTAAAATTTTGCTTCTTCTTTACCAATTCATGAGAAGATTCAGCATGAATTTCCAGAGCATATTGAGATGCTGCACCGTTACACAGGCATACAAGCATTATCGCAGATATGAATGCTCTCAACAACATCTATGGTAAAGTAACGAAAAGAAACTTAAGATAGTCTGCTACCAACTAACCGGCTCCAATCCTTTACTTGCAAGAATTTCATTGCATTTGGAAAAGTGTCCACTCCCCAAAAATCCTCTGTGGGCAGAAAATGGAGAAGGGTGGGTGGTTTGTAGTATGTGATGTTTTGACTGATCTATTAGTTGAGCTTTTTGTTGTGCAAAGCTTCCCCATAAAAGAAAAACCACATCTGTTTTTTCACTGGATATGGTCTGAATTACCTTGTCCGTGAACTGTTCCCATCCTCTTTTTTGATGAGACCCTGGTGTTTTGTGTCGTACAGTTAGGGTTGCATTGAGAAGCATCACGCCTTGTTTGGCCCACCGTTCCAGATTTCCCGAGGATGGGGTAGGGATGCTCAGGTCGCGTTCAATTTCCTTAAAAATGTTTTTGAGTGATGGAGGTTGAACGATCCCATCTGACACAGAAAAGCATAAACCGTTCGCCTGTCCGGGACCATGATAGGGGTCTTGTCCGATGATAACTACTTTCAATTCATCTAATGGCGTGTGGTGAAATGCGGAGAAAATTTGCTTGCCCGGAGGATAAATTTTATTCGGATGAGCCGCTTTTTCCTGTAATAAGAAGGCTTTAAGTGCTTTGAAATAGTCTTTTTGAAACTCTGAAGACAGTGCTTTTAACCAGGATTCCGGAAGATCAGGTGTTTTAATAGTTACCATTTTGGGTTTTTGAGTCTAAATTGGCAGGAAAGTTGCTAATTATTCTAGTGATTAAAAAAAGTTTCGTAACTTTTCCACTTCTTAACAAAAACAATATGAAGAGATTTGCAATTGTAGCATTGGTTATTTGAGTGTAGCGCTGGTATCATCTTGTGCTTCTGGTAGAAATGGCGGTGGCGGCGGCAAAGGTAAGTGTCCGGCTTACGGAGGTTAATTTAACCTTGCCCCTTAATATTCTTAAATTCCATTCATTTTTGATGGGCTGTTATGTCTGATCCTTTTCCGGGAGTATTGTTCCTGTCTTGAATTTTGATTTAATACTTTAGATAACAGGATATACCTGTCCGTTGCGGTTTTCTTATATTTATATCCGTTATTCTTTAAAAGTAATCAGGTGACTAAAGTAATTTACTACTTGTGCTTCATAGTTCTTATTTATGGGTGCAAAACTAAAGCTGAGTTAAATCACACAGCTCCAAGCGATCCCATTCCCGAACATGACAATTTTTCCATGGACTCCAAACATGTGAATGAACTTAGAGTCATTAACGTGTGGACACCACCATCATATGTAGATGGGACGAGTCGATTTCCGGTTTTATACATGCCTGATGGAGGAATAAAAGAGGACTTTCCTCACATTGCAAATACGATCTCAAAATTGGTGGAAAGCAAGCAAATTCCGCCCATTATTTTGGTTGGAATAGAAAACACAGAGAGAAG
Source organism: Parvicellaceae bacterium (assembly GCA_965230535.1). Taxonomy (GTDB): domain Bacteria; phylum Bacteroidota; class Bacteroidia; order Flavobacteriales_D; family JAUILH01; genus JAUILH01. Next base: position 999,659 of record OZ246009.1, read on the forward strand.
GCGAGATCTTACAGGCTTTTCGGAAACAAAAGACGATGAGCAGTACTGTCCGCTTACAGATGGCGCAAAGAATTTTAGAAACTTCATATTCAAAGAGCTCAAACCCGAAATCGAGAAGAAATACAGAACAACAGATCAATCGGGGATTATTGGAGAATCTCTGGCGGGCTTGTTTGTTGTGGAAACGTATATGATCAGTCCAGGTACATTCGATTTCTATATTGCCATGGATCCATCTCTTTGGTGGAACGATCACTATTTGGTCAGAAAGGCCGATTCTTTGTTCGGGGCCATGCCTAATGAAGATGCCAGACTCTGGTTTGCGGGATCAAGTGCAGAAGATATCTCAGAATATACCAACGAACTTGAAGGAGTTTTGAAGACCAGTGCACCGGATAAACTAACATGGAAGTACTCAGATGAGCCAGGAGAGAAGCACCACACAATTTTCAGAGCTACAAAAGAAAAAGCACTGATCTGGACCTTGTCAGGAAACAAATAAAGCTCTGGGAAAGAGGAAAATTACATTTCCGATACACTCTTTAACATTGTTTAAACTGTTTTAAAGAACAACACACATATCATTGCTCAAAAAAACTATGACACAAAAAATTATCACCACCACAATCGCAATGTTCCTTCTAAGTCTTTCAACAATTTGCAATGGACAGGAGAAGGAGAATGAACCGGAAACTATATTAACATCTCCGGATGATTGGGGGATAGAAGTGATTCCATTTCCTCTCGGCTTTGCACCTTCTATCGATATGGTTGGAATTGAAGATATCCGATTTGCTCCGGGTTGGCCAGATTCTACTCATCAAAATTTCTGGACCTATTCTTTTGCCTGGTATATTGATACGTATGGAGCCATGACTGAAGACAAGTTAACCAAGTTCTTCAATGCCTATTACGATGGACTCAATGATATTGATCATCACAACAGGCAGGATACCGCTAAAGTGAATCAAATGCCAAAAACCGTCTCTCTTTTCGTGAAAACAGAAGAGGGCTTTACCGGTAAGATGTACACTTACGACAGGTTTACAACCAAAGCTTACTTCACGTTAAACGTTAAAGTAACAGAGCAATTTTGTACAAAAACGAAAAAACAGATTGTTCGTTGCGACATTTCTCCCAGACCCATTGACCACAAAGTTTGGGAAATATTTAAAAATGTTAAAATCAAGGAGGTTTGTGAGTAATGGCCAGATAGCTTGGCGTATTCTTTGTATCTTTCTGCTTGATGATGAAAGTCAAGTTCATACTTGTGTTTTGCACCTTGCTGTCGACCATGTTCGCATTTGCGAATGGAGACGATGATGGTCAGGAACCTGAAAAAAAGGATGTCAAAATCAACACAAAAAGTCATTCTATTCAGATTGGGAAAGATGTGATTTATGAGCTTGACTGGAAGGAGCTAAAAAAGATTCTTGGAAAACCAAACAGAGTCTTAGCAGATACAAGCAGGGAGCGGTATGAGGAGCATGGCTTTGGCGATACGCCATCAACTTCAACAATGATTCAGGTAATCAATTATTACTATATCTATGATGATTTAGGTTTGATGTTCTATACCAGGAATGGAAAATCTAATAGAAAGGCCCCTGAGTTTATGTCGGTTCATTTTGATAATGAGCGAATATTTTCGAATACAAAAGATTTGCCCTATGCCCCGAAAAATGCATTTACCAGTCAACTAATCATTAATGATCAGGTATTCAAATCTCATCAGAAGCAATTGCCGAACGGTGTGGATTACAATACTGAGGAATTTGATATGTACAAGACTTCTTTCGGACCAACATCCATAGGAGGGACTATTGACAGATTATATTCAATTGATGCAAATCCTTACATGATGTTCTATCTGGATTCTAAGAAGAGCCAGAAAATAAGCAGACTTGAAATTCGCATTTTACCCAATTCCGATGAATAAAAGAACAGGCTTAATCATTTTAAGCTCCATATTTCTGATTATGTCGTGTGGAGATAATAAAAAGGAATCATCACCGAAAGAGTCTGGTTCTAAAAAAGAAAGTCGGGAAGAATCTACCCATAACTTTACTTGTGAAGATTTGGATAGTTTATTGATGAGTTACGATACCACATCTGTGGCTGAGTTATTGTCTACTGGCTGTGAGTTTAATGTAGATTTTGATTCTCCGGATGCTGGCTTATCTCTCCTTCATGAATCATGCAAGTTGGGAGATCTGGAAAAAGTCCGTTTTTTGTTAGATCATGGGTTCGATCCAAATGTTCATGCGGTCGCTTTTATGGGAGGACCTATGCCAATTACCGTTTACCCCTTAGACTATGCATTCAAAGAAGGGCATCTGGAAACAGCCGCACTGCTAATCCAAAGAGGAGCTACAGATTTTCGAGTGACTTCCGTGCCCATGACAAAACGGGCGGTTGAATTGGCTTTATCTAGCGGTATAGACATCAACAAAACAGACTTAATTTGGGCAGAAGAACATACTTACTTAATAGAATCTCCTCACGATGGAGATCCATATGCATCAACCAATCTTTTGGGATTGGCTTATCTCGGTGAAGCCAGTGAATTGGTGAATTATTTGAAGAGACAGGGGGCGGAACTCATTCAAAAACCAATTTTTAAGAGGTATCAGGAGATGTGTGAAACGGTTGAGGCAAACCCTGATGCTGTGCATGATATGGATCTGAGTGTCTTCGATAAAATAGAACGCCCGGGTGGATACGAATGGATTGTTTCGGAAATTGTATCTAATTCAGAAACTATGGTCGTTATGAAGGTCTTCTCGATTGAAGACGGAGATGAAACACACTATGAATTATCTGTGTCGAACTATGGAAATATCCAATTGAAAGAATTATAGTTGTACCCTTTTTCTCCTACTTCATTATTAACAGAAAAATATGATGAAATCAGTATTACAAATCTTATTGCTCTCAGGAATATCTATAGTTGGATATGCGCAGGATGACATCTCCTCAATTGAAAAAAACTTAACTAACCGCATTGAGGTAGAGGGAACAGTTCCCAAAGCATATACCATAGAAGAGCGGATAGAAAGTTATAAGATTCCCGGAGTTAGCATAGCCATCGCCCGAGATGGGAAGTTGGTGTATGCTAAAGGATTTGGTATTTCTAATTCTAAAGAGAATACATTGGTCGATGAGCACACCTTGTTTCAGGCAGCATCTATTAGCAAACCTTTATCTGCTTTGGCGGCTTTAAAACTGGTTGAAGAAGGCAAAATAGATCTGGATCAAGATGTGAATACCTACCTAAGTTCCTGGAAGGTGCCTGAAAACAAATTCACAGAGAAAGAGAAAGTAACGATTCGAAGGATTTTAAATCATACGGCAGGGCTAACAGTTCATGGTTTTCCTGGATATGCACCAAAAGATGATTTCCCATCAACGGCAGATGTCTTAAATGGAAAAGGAAATACACCAAAAGTGGTGGTGGATACAATTCCGGGAAGTATCTGGCGATACTCAGGCGGCGGTTATACGGTAATGCAGCAAGTTGTGGAAGATGTCACCAAGATGAAGTTTAGTGATTATCTGGACAAGTATATTTTATCGGAACTTGGCATGAAAGAAAGCACTTTTGAGCAACCCATTACAGGTGAGAAGGCCAAACAAGCCAGTGGCGCGTATGACACCAAAGGTAAATTGATTAAAGCCGTATGGCATAATTACCCTGAGGTAGCGGCTGCCGGACTTTGGACCACGCCTTCTGATTTGATTGAGTATTGTTTCCATATTAGAAATATTTACAATGAAGAGGTCAGAGGTGTGCTGCCGCAGTCAATGGTAAAAGAAATGTTGACACCTGGCATGAATGGCTGGGGGCTGGGACCGCGTGTTCAGAAGAATGAAGAAGTTTTTCAGTTTGGTCATGATGGAAAAAATGCCGGATTTACCAATATGATGCGTGCGTTTGTAAATAAAGGGGATGCCATTGTGGTGATGACGAATGGGGATAATGGCATGAAGATTATCGAGGAAATTGTGCGAGCCGCATCTAAAGTCTATGGTTGGAAAATGGGAGGAGAAACACTCAAAGTAAAACCCATTGAACTGGAGGCTGTAGTACTGAAAAAGTTTGTGGGCGAGTATCCATACCAATTTGGTGAAGACAAAGGTCTCATCAAAGCAAAAGTGAAAAAGGGTATACTTGAGTTGAAAGATTCCGGAATGGATGATGCTTTAAATCTGACGCCATTGTCGGATACAGAGTTCATCGATTTGGAACAGGGTATTATGATCGACTTCAAAGTCAACGACAAGGGAACGGTTGAAAGCCTGCTCTGGAACAAACGTTGGGAGATCAAAAAAGAGGAGTAAAAGAAAATGTATAGACAAAAAAAGGGGAGCCAACGGCTCCCCTTTTCAATTTTATAGAGTAATGACTATTTCTTCAACTCTTTTTCAATCATCTTAGTCATTTTTTCTGTCTGCTCATTGGCCAATTCCATATCCACCAAAATTCTACCACTGTGCTCATCCACAATAATTTTCTTTCTGGCAGCAATGTCTAATTGCATCTGTGGTGGAATCTGAATAAATGACCCTCCTGATGCTTCTCTGTCTACAGGAACAACAGCCAATCCGTTTTTAGAAGCAGTTCTGATTCTTGTATAAGCAGTCAATAAACGCTCATCAACAGATTCTTTAGCTTCTTCACTTTTCGACATTAAGAATTCCTCTTCCTTCTGAGTTTCTTCAATGATCTCATCTAATTCAGATTTCTTAGCATCCAAATCTTCACGTCTTCCCTTCAAATTCTCCTCAGCCGAAACCAAAACCTCCTTTTTATTGGCAATCGTTGCCTGGAATTCTTTGATACGCTTCTCGCAAATCTGAATTTCTAATGACTGAAACTCAATTTCTTTATTTAAAGAATCAAACTCACGGTTGTTTCTCACCTTGTTTTGCTGACCTTCATATTTTTTGATCAAAGCTTCTGCTTCTTTGATCGCTCTTTTCTTATCGTTGATTTGAGTATCGCAATCTTCTAATTCAGACTTGATTTTCTCCACTCTGGTCTCTAATCCTGCAATATCATCTTCCAAATCCTGAACCTCTAACGGTAATTCTCCTCTAACGGTTCTGATTTTGTCAATTCTTGAATCAATGAACTGAAGATTATATAATGCTCTTAGCTTTTCTTCTGGTGTGTAATTTTTAGGATTTTTCTTGCCCATTTAAAAATAGTTTACCGGATTCGTGTTTATTTCCGTAAAATGAACGGCAAATTTAGGAAATTTTTCCGTTAACCAGCCGCCAAGAAGCTCAATTGTAAATTGTTCGCTTTCAAAATGTCCAATATCACAGATCATGATCTCGTTTTCAGCATCAAAAAACTGGTGGTATTTAAAGTCGCCAGTCACAAAAGCATCAGCTCCAATAGCTTTGGCATTGTTCAACAAAAAACTTCCTGAACCGCCACAAATGGCCACAGTTTTGATGTCTTTTTTTCCTGAATTGGTAAAACGAACCATCTCAGTCTTCATGCTTGCTTTCAAATGCGTCAAAAACTCTGTCTGACTCATGGTCGTCTCTAATTCGCCTACCATCCCGGAACCAATTTCTTTGTTGGTGTTGAGAATGGGATAAATATCATAAGCTACTTCTTCGTAGGGATGAGCACTTAGCAATGCACTAACAACCGCTCCTAAATGATGTTTAGTCACCACAAGCTCTACCTTGGTTTCCGCTTCAAAATGAACCTGGTTTTTCTCTCCCACATGAGGATTTGCTTCATCATTGGCTTTAAAAGTTCCTGTGCCGTCTACATTGAAACTGCAATGACTGTAATTGCCAATCTCACCAGCTCCTGCTTCAAATAGAGCATTTTTCACAGTCTCTGCATCTTTTCCGGGTACATAAAACGACAGTTTGTTAAGAGTGTCTTTCTTAGGAACCAGAATCTTGGTGTTCTTCAGACCAAGTGCATCCGCAAAGCGCTTATTCACTCCACTCATCATATTGTCCAGATTGGTGTGAATGGCGTAAATGGCAATGTCGTTCTTAATGGCTTTTATAATGGTTCGTTCCATGTATGTTTTGCCTGTGATTCGTTTGAGCCCGGAAAACAGAATGGGATGATGCGCCACTACCAAATTGCAGTTTTTCTCAATGGCTTCATCAATAATGGCTTCAATGCTGTCTAAACAAACCAAAACCCCTGTGCACTCCGTGTTTTTATCACCACAAATCAAACCACTGTTGTCGTAACTCTCCTGAAAAACAGGTGGTGCTTTCGCTTCTAAAAATTGAATGATGTCCTTAACTTGCATATAAGTCGATTAAATTGCGCAATTTCGCATTTCGGTAAATTTACACAATGCTATTAATAAGAATACTTGCACTGCCAATATTACCCATTTTTGCTTTAATCGTACTCATTAGAAATTGGAGTTACGACAGAGGATACCTGACTTCTAATAAATTTGACATTCCGATTATTTGTGTGGGGAATCTTTCAGTTGGCGGAACGGGAAAAACACCGCATACCGAATATATTGTAAACCTGGTTAAAGATGAAGTGGTGCCGTCCGTAATTAGCAGAGGTTATAAAAGGAAAACGAAAGGCTACCTTGAAGTTCAACCGGAGATGTCTGCCCTGCAAACCGGAGATGAGCCGCTTCAGATTAAACGAAAATTCCCAAGTGCTTTTGTTGCTGTGGCAGAGGAAAGACTAAATGGAATTACCAACATTCTTATTGATCATGAAGAAATTGATGTGATTGTGTTGGATGACGCTTTTCAGCACAGAGCTGTGAGGGCCGGATTGAATATTCTCCTGACCACTTTTGATGAGCCCTTTTTTACAGATAAACTCATGCCATTTGGTAATTTAAGGGAGTTTAGAAAAGGTGCGAAAAGAGCTGATATTTTGGTGGTGACGAAATGTCCGGAAACCATCAGCTCAGGCGAAATTAAATCATATAAATCGCAAGCCAAATCGTATGGCATCAAATCCATTTATTTCTCAAAGATTAGTTATGGTTCCTTTTTGGATATGATGACAAATGAACCTCTGGATCTAACGGATGAAAAGGTGGTATTGGTTACAGGAATTGCCGAGCCAAAACCAATGACCGATTATTTGGACAGTCAGAACGTTAAATATGAACACTTAGCCTTTAGAGATCACCATGCTTTTTCGGGTGATGATATTACAAAAATTAAGGAATTATTTGATACTTTTGAAGCTAAGCGCGTGCTTTGTACAGAAAAGGATGCGGTTAGGTTGAGGGCCTTCAGTGATAAATTAAAAGAACTGAATATGCCCGTTTGCTTTCTCAATATTACCGTTTCGTTTATTGACGACAGCTCACAAAGATTTAATGAAGAAATATTGACCTATGTTAGAGAAAATAAAGACAACCACAGAACACCTTAAATCGCTTACCAATGACTTTGCTCCGGACCTTGGTATTATCCTTGGAACCGGACTAGGTGGTTTGGTTGATGAGATAGAAATTGAACACGCCATTGAGTATCCTGAAATTCCAAACTTCCCGGTAAGTACCGTGGAAGGTCACTCAGGGAGACTTATTTTTGGTAGTCTTGGAGGTAAAAAAGTGGTTGCCATGCAGGGAAGATTTCATTTTTATGAAGGCTATACCATGCAGGAATTAACCTTCCCGGTGAGGGTAATGAACTCCTTAGGAATTAAACATTTGTTCCTGTCAAACGCAAGTGGTGGTGTGAATCCTGATTTTGAAATTGGAACCATCATGATTCAAAATGACCACATCAACCTGTTTGGAACGAATCCTTTAATCGGATCTAACATAGATGAATTGGGACCAAGATTCCCCGATATGAGTGATGCTTACGACAGGTCTTTGGTGGATAAAGCTAAAGCCATCGCTGCAGCCAATAACATCAAAGTTGAAGAAGGTGTGTATGCAGGTTTGACCGGACCAACTCTGGAAACACCAGCAGAATACATGTACGTGAGAATCATTGGAGCAGATGCAGTTGGGATGTCTACGGTACCGGAAGTGATCGTAGCCAGACACATGGGAATCCCGTGTTTCGCAGTATCTATCGTTACCGACTTAGGTGTTCCGGGTAAGATTGAAAAAGTGACACATGAAGACGTGCAACGTGTTGCAGAAGGTGTTCAGCCTCACATGACATTAATTATGAAAGAATTGATTGCTTCTCTTTAATTATGAGCGATACTTTAGATAGATATGATGTAGTGGTCGGACTTGAGATCCACGCCCAGCTACTAACAAAATCAAAAGCCTATTCGGCAGACCCTAACGAGTATGGAGCGGTGCCAAACTCTAATGTTAGTGCCATCACTTTGGGACATCCAGGAACATTGCCAAAATCCAACACAAAGGCCATTGAGTATGCCGTACGTTTGGGAGTGGCGGTGAATTCAACCATTCGTGAAGACATGTTCTATGCAAGAAAGAACTACTTCTATCCTGATTTGCCTAAAGGGTATCAGATTACTCAGGATAAAACGCCTATTTGTGAAGGTGGAGAGGTAACTTTCAAAGTCAACGGAGAAACAAAAACTGTCGGCATCACCAGAATTCACATGGAGGAAGATGCTGGTAAAAGTATCCACGATCAGGATCCGTACAATACTCTGGTAGATCTAAATCGTGCAGGTGTACCACTTGTAGAGATTGTATCAGAACCGGATATAAGAAGTGCAGATGAAGCTTACGCCTACTTGACTGAGGTAAGAAGATTGGTAAGGTATCTTGACATCTGTGACGGTAATATGGAAGAAGGAAGCTTGCGTTGTGATGCCAATATTTCCATCATGCCTAAAGGTTCTACAACTTTTGGTGAGCGTGTTGAGGTAAAGAACATGAACTCCATCAGGAATGTTGCTCGTGCGATTAATCATGAAGTTGAACGTCAGGCAAAAATTTATGATGCCGGTGGTACCATTTCTATGGAAACAAGAAACTTCAATGCAGTAGATGGCACTACTTCTTCAATGAGGAGTAAAGAGCAGGCGCACGATTACCGCTATTTCCCGGAACCGGATTTACAGCCATTACATGTAAGCAAGGCTTATGTGGAAGAGATTGCCAGCCATTTACCACCATTGCCACAAGAGCTTTTCAAAAAATATACGGAAGAAATGAAGTTATCGGAGTATGATGCGAATATCTTAACCGATACAAAAGAAGTGGCTTTGTTCTTTGAGGAACTGATGCAGCACACCAGCAATGCTAAAACGGCTACCAATTGGATTTTGGGGTCTGTGAAGTCATATCTGAATCAGCAGGCGCTTAAGATTGAGGATTTTCCTTTGGAACCTAAGCACATTGCAGATATCATCAAAACGGTTGAAGATGGTAAGATCAGTAACAGTGTAGCCACTCAAAAGGTATTTCCTATCATGGCCGAAAACCCTGGGAAAACAGCTTTGGAAATTGCTACTGAAAACAACTGGATTCAGGAAACCAATGAAGATGAAATTGTAGAAATTGTTAGGGCAACGATCATGAGTAATCCTGTTCAGTTGAAAAAATACAAGGATGGAAATAAAGGCTTACTTGGATTCTTTATGGGACAAGTAATGCAACAAACCAAAGGCAAAGCCGATCCTAAAACGGCGAGCGATTTGGTAAAACAAATTTTAGAAGAAGCATGAAGATGAAAAACATATTTGGGATTCTGTTATTGACATCTTTGATGGTAGCTTGTGATTCTGCCGACAAAGAACCAATTGAAGAAGACAAGTCAGAAGCCACAGGTGATACAAGTACATCACAAGAAAATACCGGAGAAAAACCGGCGAATGCTGGAGTTGTTAGTGGAATCATCAAAAATGGGGCAGGCAGAGCCATCTATTTGGAACATTTGCCGGTAGGGTCCAGAGATTTTAAAATCTTGGATCAAACAATGATTGCCGATGACGGAAGCTATACATTAACCTCAGGTGTGGATTATCTGGAATTTTACAGATTGCGTGTTGATCCTTCAAGTGCTCCACCTCAAAAGGAATACGCGAATTTGATCATGGATGCCAATGAAAAAATCACCATGAATGCTGAGGCTGATGATCTTTTGGGAACGTTTAAAATCAGTGGAAATGAGTTCTCAAATAAATTTCAGACACTATTCGATGAGATCTTCAGACCTTACCAAACTGTGGTAGATTCATTGAATAAAGCTGCTAACTTGGCGGATGAAAGTGAAAAAGGGCAGTACATTGCTCAATTGAATGATTACAACGAGAGAACCAAAAATCGTTTAGTTGAAATTGTGACAGCTAACAAGAATAGCCCTGTTGGGTATTTCTCTCATTTCAGATTAATCAGCCTGAAGATGTCTATTCAGGAAGAAATTACCAATGAAGATCTGGACACTTTTGATGAAATCGTACACAATTTGAAGTTGTTAATGCCCAAGTCTTTTATCGCTGTTGAAGCGGAAAGCTATGCGCGTCAAATCAGAGCCAGAGTGGACAAACAAAGAACTGACAAGGCGTCTGAAGGACTTCTCGCTACAGGATCTCCTGCTCCTGATCTGGCATTTGCCAATCCGGAAGGAAAAGTCATGAAATTATCCGATCTCAAAGGAAAATATGTGTTGATCGATTTCTGGGCATCCTGGTGTAAGCCTTGTAGAATGGCCAACCCGCATGTGGTTAAATTGTATGAAAAATACCACGATAGTGGGTTTGAAATTTTCAGTGTGTCTTTAGATCAGGACAGACAAAGATGGGTACAGGCCATTGCCGCTGATAAATTAACCTGGCCTTATCATGTAAGTGATTTAAAGGGCTGGCAAAGTGAAGGCGCGCAACTATACGGAATTAGGAGTATTCCGCAAACTGTACTGGTAGATAAAGAAGGAAATATTCTCGCAAAAGGAAGTGAAATTGCTGTCAATGTTGGATCACCAGATCCGGATGCATTGCTTAAGAAAAAACTAGAGTCAATTTTTGGCTTCTAATTTGCATGTGGTTTCGTAAATTTATAACATGTTAAAATCAATCACTCTTATTACTGCTCTGTTGTCGAGTGGATTCTTGTTTGCTCAAACAAGCGTGAAAGGGACAGCTAAAAATGGAAAAGGAAAGTATGTCTTTCTTCATAAGCTCGTTCAAAATAGTCCCGTATTGGTGGATTCTGCGCTGGTAAATAAGAAGGATAAGTTTGAATTTAACTTTAAATCGGAAACCGGGTTTTACAGAATTGGCAGATCGCAACAGGATTTCTCTTTACTGATATTGTCTGGTAAAGAAGAGAAGATAGAAGTGTCTGCTAATTATTTCGATTTTGGAGTCAGTTATGATGTTGTTTCTGGATCAGAAGCTTCAAAGGCCTCAAGAGATTTTCTTGTAGCTGGTAGAGAATACATCAAAGAAAGAGACTCTTTATCGCAATTGTTTAAAGCTTCCGGGAACCAATCCGCTGATCTTAAAAACAAAATTAACGCACTTGGATTGGAGTTTATCGAAACAAGAAATAAGTACATTGATGATAATCTGGATAGCCCGGCATCATTAGTGGCACTTCAATACATCAACCCACAACAGGAAGTTGCTCAGTTTAAAAAGATTGCTGAGTCAGCTCAAAAGACCATGCCCGGTTCGTTCTATGCTACGGCTTTAAAACAACAATTGTCTTCAATGGTTGTGCCTGGCAATACTGCTCCTGATCTGGCTTTTGCAAATCCGGAAGGAAAAATCATGAAACTGTCTGACTTAAAAGGGAAAGTTGTTTTATTGGATTTTTGGGCGTCATGGTGTAGACCTTGTAGAGCCGAGAACCCAAATGTGGTTAAGCTATACAACAAATACAAAGAAGCCGGGTTCGATATCTATTCAGTGTCATTAGATAAGAGTGCTGATCGTTGGAAAGCAGCTATCAAACAAGATGGATTGATCTGGCCAAATCATGTAAGTGATTTAAAAGGTTGGAGCTCTGCAGCCGGAAAAGCATATAGTGTGAGCAGCATTCCGTATACTGTTTTAATCGATAAGGAAGGAAACATTGTAGCGCTCAAACTTAGAGGGCATCAATTGGAGCAGAAACTCAAAGAGATGTTCGGCTTTTAAGTTCTTAAATCTTAGATTTGTCTTCAATGAAGACAGCCTTATTTAGCCTTTTCTGTATTCTCTCTTTCGTTGGAACCGCTCAGGAAAATGAGTATTTCCAGCAGGATGTAGATTATCTAATCAAAGTAAGTTTGGATGATTCCTTGCATACGCTTGACGGGAGTTTGGAATTAAAGTACAAGAACAACAGTCCGCAAACACTGTCCTTCATTTATTTTCATATTTGGCCAAATGCATACAGTACAAGCAGAAGTGCCATGTCTGAGCAGCATTTATACGATGGCGATTATGCTTTTTATTTTTCAGATAGCACAGAAAAGGGAAATATTTCGAAACTAGATTTTCAATCCGAAGGACAAGCACTTAAGTGGCAAATAGACAGTGCACATGTGGATATCTGTAAGGTTTATCTGAATCAACCGCTCAAAAGTGGAGAAACTGTGAGCATTTCAACGCCTTTTAATGTCAAAATACCAAGTGGAAGATTTTCCAGATTAGGACACATTGGTCAATCGTATCAAATTACTCAGTGGTATCCTAAACCAGCTGTATATGATCGCGATGGTTGGCATCAAATGCCTTATTTAAGTCAGGGAGAATTTTATTCCGAGTTTGGTTCCTTTCAGGTGGAGATCACACTTCCCAAAAACTATGTGGTTGGCGCAACAGGTGACCTTCAGAATCAGGACGAAATCGAATGGCTTCATAAGAAATCTGATGAAACTAAATCGAAAATTGAAGAGGGTGTTCTGGCTCAAAAGAACATGAGAAGAAACATGACTTTCCCTGAGTCGTCAGATGAAACCAAAACATTGGTCTATAAGCAAAACAATGTTCATGATTTTGGCTGGTTTGCTGATAAGAGATACCACGTACTTCATGATACGGTGGAATTGCCGGGAACGGGAGCCATTGTAGATTGTTGGGGAATGTTTACCAATTCAGAAGCTAGTCTTTGGAGACGTTCTACAGAGTACATTAAGGATGGTCTGTACTATTACAGTAAATGGAATGGAGACTATCCTTATAAACATTGCACGGCCGTTGATGGGACCATTAGTGCCGGGGGAGGCATGGAGTATCCGAATGTGACGGTAATTGGCTATTCGGGGAGCGCCATGACCTTGGAAACGACCATTGTGCATGAGGTAGGCCACAACTGGTTTTATGGTATTCTGGGTAGCAATGAACGAGATCACGCATGGATGGATGAAGGTCTAAACACTTTGAATGAGAATCGTTATCTGGAAACAAAGTACCCTGAAAAAGGCATGCTAGACGGTTTTATTAATCTTGGCAAGTCAGCGGAAAGGATTTTTAGACTCGATATTTTTAAGAATAAGTCGCTACATGAGTTTAGCTATTTAGTGAACGCCAGAAGAAATTATGATCAGGCTATAGAAACGCCAAGCCCTGAATATACCTCAGTTAATTATGGGGGAATTGTGTACTCGAAAACCGGAATTGTATTTGACTACCTCAAAGCGTATTTGGGAGATGCTCAATTTGATGAGTGCATGCATGCTTATTTTGAGAAGTGGAAGTTTAAGCATCCTCAACCGAATGATCTAAGAGCCATTTTTGAAGAGAAAACTGGTTTGGATTTATCCTGGTTCTTCGACGACCTGATCAAAACTACCAAAACCATAGACTTTAAAATCAAGTCGGTTAAGAAAGGCGAATTCGACAATTATCAAATCAAAGTAAAATCCAAGGGAGAAATTAACGGACCATTTGCCATTGGGGGTATGAAAGGAGATTCCGTTTTGGTCTACCAATGGTTCGATTCGATTCCCGATGGAAGAATCAATATTTCAAATGGAAAGGCCGTAGGTGGTTACGACAAGTTGATGATCGATCCTTTTTGGGAGATTCCGGAAGTCAGCCGACTCAATAATACACACAAAATAAAGGGGCTCTTCAAAAAAGCAGAACCATTGAGATTGCAGTTGCTTGCAGGAATAGAGGATCCATATAAATCTACACTTTACTATGTGCCTGCTTTAGGGTATAATGCTCATGATGGTCTGATGACTGGATTGGCATTATACAATTCTGTATTTCCTCAAAAGAAATTTGAATTTGCTGTGGCTCCAATGTTTGCCTGGGAATCTAAGAGTGTGACAGGTACTGGTTTCATGAAATATAACTTCCCGATCAAATCAGGAAACAGATTCATGCAAAACCTGAATGTGTCCATGGACTTCAGAAGTTTTTCTTTGAATGATATCGATGGCAGATATGCTGCTCTCAAAACCTCTTTGGATCTTGAGTTGAAAAGGAAACGCATTCGATTTAGCCCTGAACAGCACATCATTCTGAGATATATTAATGCTCCAACAACTTACACTGAAGAGAATAAATTCTATGATGGTACTTATACAATTCAATGGAACAAGCCTTTTTATAATTTAGATGGATTGGGAAGATTTAGATATGCCCAGGAAGGAACAAGCCAGGATTTCCTGCTTGGAGAGTTGGAGTTGACCAATACTTTCCGATATGGTAGGCGATCCAATAGACAGTTGAAGGAAATAAAGATCAGATCTTATTTTGGTAAGTTTCTTTCCGGACTACCTGCCGGAGCCAATCAGGCTTTTCATTTGGCCGGACAGAATGGGGTAGCGGATTATACTTATGACAACTGGTATCTTGGACGAAATGAGTCGAACAAGACATTCTTTGGTCAGCAAATGATATTTAACCAGGCTGGCTTTAGAACCTTTACGCCTATTGTTTCCGATGATTGGATGGCCGCCATAAATTTGGATATTGAATTGCCTCTCCCAATTGGACTTAGTCTGTTTGGAGATGTGGGCTTTTTCCCTGTCTTTAATGTGATTGGTAGCGGAATGCCGGTTTATTCTGTAGACAATGCCTTCGACCTTGGTTTAAGTCTAAGTATGTTTAACGGGATGCTTGAAATACATTTCCCTTTGGCTTATTCAGATCAAATTTCGAGTTATTTTGAATTGAATGATTACAAGTTCCATCAAAAAATAAGGTATACCTTCAATATCCGTCAACTTAATCCGTTAAACAGAGTTAAAAACATTGATCCCTGATGCAGGCTGGTAAGAAAATATATTTCGCTTCTGATTTTCATTTGGGTGCTCCGAACTTTGAGGAAAGTCTCAAAAGAGAAAAGCTCATTGTTAAATGGCTGGATGAGATTAAGGAAGATGCCGGGGAAATTTTCCTGGTAGGTGATGTCTTTGATTTTTGGTTTGAGTACAAAAGAGCGGTCCCCAGAGGATTTACACGTCTCTTAGGGAAAATGAGTGAGCTTGGAGATGCCGGAATTAAGATTCATGTATTTACTGGTAATCATGATATGTGGATTTTTGATTACTTGCCTCAGGAAACGGGGGCTCAGGTTCACAGAGATGTGATTGACAGAGAATGGAACGGCAAACATTTTCATATAGGTCATGGAGATGGCTTAGGGCCTGGAGACAGGGGGTATAAATTCCTGAAGAAGGTTTTTGCCAGTAAGGTTTGCCAGTGGTTGTTTGCTCGTCTTCATCCAAATTTTGGAATTGGAATAGCTAATTTCTGGTCAAGAAAGAGTAGAAGTCACACCAAAAAGAAAGATGAATTCCACGGAGAAGACCAAGAGTGGTTAGTGATTTATAGTAAAGAAGTGCTCGCCAAAAGACATGTGGATTATTTCATCTTTGGTCACAGACACATGGCTCTTGACATTAAGCTAAACGATCAAAGTAAATACGTGAATTTGGGCGACTGGCTTCAGTATTATACCTATGCAGAATTTGATGGCGAAAAGCTGACTTTAAAAGAGTACCCTCATTAATTAGGTGTTCCCAGTAAATACAATTTTTTACCACCTTTTCCTTTCACTGTATCAATTTCCCAGGAGTAATTATCATTTAAATCAGAAGTTAAATCCTGTAGATCTTTAACAGTGTATGTTCTCACATTCGAAACAGCCCCGTCCCAGGCTATGGCAAGTGGTAAAATAGGGATGAGATAAGTGAAAACGAATTGTTGCCAGGTAAATGGTCTTACCATTGGAGTGATGAAAAGTACAGACAAAATATTGATAGGGAACGCCAGCCATGCGATCCAATATGGAATGGAATTATCACTGATTTCAAACACACAAATACCTTCTTTGGAATCGTGAGCATCTTTTAAAATAGACTTGGCCACATCTTCTGTCATGTGATGAAAACTACACACCATGGTTCTAAATCCCTGCTCTTTGACCTGTGTTGCATTAACAGGGTCGAGTAGATATTCTGTATTAGGATTGCCATCATTATTGAGTCTGGCTGCAGCATCTTTGTTAGGGTATAAATCCGTGCATGTCAATTTAAGGTCTTTGAGACCATGAGTCTCTTTCAGGTCTTGCATTACCTCAGGCATTGGGCCGGTTCCTCCCGAGCAAAGGTCAACAATCCTTGTTTTATTCGTTTTCTTTAGTCCCTTAGCTATTACTCGAGATAAAACGGGTGCAGAACCCAGTAGCTTATGAATCGTCACAATATACTTGGTCATACAATCCCTGATACCCTTTGGGAACCATTTGTAATCTTCAAATTCAAATAAGTGAACTCTTTGCATATCAAGATATTTTTAGAACCAAATCTACCAGTCTGTTAGAATAACCAGCCTCATTGTCGTACCAACCAACTACCTTAATCATATTACCAATAACAGATGTGAGTTGAGAATCGAAAATACAGGAGTTTGGGTTACCAATCATGTCAACCGATACAACCGGGTCATTGATGTAACTCAAAATTCCTTTCATGTCACCTTCGGCCGCCGCTTTAAACGCCTTGTTGATTTCTGAGACGATTTGAGGATTTTTCACAATACAGGTAATGTCTGTGAGTGAACCATCCGGCACAGGCACTCTGATACCGCATCCGCCCATTTTTCCATGTAAGTGAGGGAAGATTTTAGTAATTGCTTTGGCTGCTCCGGTGGTTGTGGGAACGATGGATTCAGCGGCCGCACGGGCACGTCTTAAATCTCTATGGGGTGCGTCATGCAACTTCTGATCTCCGGTATAAGAATGAACGGTGGTGATATAACCACTTTCAATGCCACATAATTCGTCTAGTATTTTAACCAAAGGAGCAGCACAGTTGGTCGTACAACTGGCATTGGAAACCACCACTTCATCGCCTGTAAGGATATCATCGTTAATTCCCATAACCACAGTGGTCACGTCTTCACTTTTAGGAGGCGCTGAAATAATGACCTTTTTTGCACCTGCCTCCAGATGACGAGATGCCATGTCTTTGGTTCTGAAAATTCCGGTTGCTTCAATCACGACATCAATTTCAAGATCTTTCCATGGCAATTTTTGAGGTTCTCGCTCTGAATAAACGTACATCACATGGTCGTCTACTTCAATGGTACTATCAGTACTTTTAACGTGCCCTGGATAAGTCCTGTGTACAGAATCATATTTAAACAAGTGAGCCATGGTATGCGAATCTGCCAGGTCATTGATGGCAACCAATTCAATATCATCTCTCTGTAAAATCAGTCTGCTGGTGACTCTTCCTATCCTTCCAAAACCGTTTATTGCTACTCTAATTTTTCCCATACCGTCAAGTTTTATTTAAATATACGTACTTGGGACAATTATAGTATTCATTTATCGAAAAAGAGTTATTTGTTGAGGTGAGATTTAAGAATAGTAGGACTTAGACACAAAAAAACGCCCCGATTAATCGGAGCGTTCTTTAGGATATGTGTGAGTTAACTTATTTGTTAACGATTAATTTGGCGGTTTTTCTACTATTGCCAGCTCTAAGATTAACCAGGTAAGTACCGGAAGCCAAATCATCAGCATTGATGTCGATGATGTGATTTCCATTGCCAAGAGAACCAGCTTTGATTTCCTTAACTTTTCTACCAGTTAGAGAGTAAACTTCAACAGTTACCTGAGCTCTTTCGTTCAGATCGAATTCAATCTTACCTGCATTGTTCATCGGGTTAGGATAAACGCTTAAGTTGGCAATGAATTCTTTGTTGTCAGCTAAATGGTCAAGATCATCCGGAGTGCTTAAGTAAGTAGAGCTTGTCCAGATACCACGACCAAATGTAGATAAGTAGATCTCACCAGGTTTGTAAGCACCCTCGTCAAATCCTCTCCACTGCTGTCTAACCTCATACACAGGTGTAATGCCCAAGCCAGCCGGGTCATTTCCGGAAACAAAATCCCAGGTAGTACCACCATTGTCGGTAGCATATACACCAAACTCTGTCCCAATCACCATCAAACCTGAGGTAGCAAATTCTCTGTCAATAATGGCATCATACACCGGCATGTTGATTAAGTTACCTTCTATTGAGCTGAAAGAACCAACTCCGGTTGTACCATTCGCAACATCTGCAGAGGTAGATCTGTAAATATTTGTGGTGTTGAATCCACTCAGGGTGATGACCACATTTCCGGCATCATTTGGATCTATGGCAATTCCTTCTAAGTCGATACCATTAGTTCCTCCTTGTGGGTGTTGGAAGATCTTGGTCACCGTCACACCAGCAGGGTATTGTTTTGGATCAGATACACTGAAACCAGGATCGTGCTCATTGGCATACATGGTGTTCAGGCCAGACACTCGCCATAGTTCTCCTGAAGTAGTTCCAACATACATGATGTCACCATCTGTGGAGAATTCGATTTTGTTCGGATTAAGGATTCCGTCAAAATGCCACCAGAAAGGCGTATTGGCCAATTTAATAGCATCTCTGGTTACCCATACTCCGGCACAAGCACCAGTTCCTGTAATTCCGAATCCGTACCAGCTTTGTACCACATCCTGAATCTTAATAGTATCCAGAGGAACGTTGAGCATATAAAGATCCGGGCTTACCAAAATGGTGTCATTGTTTGTTGGATTTAAGAACACGTTAAAAGTATTTGTGCCAACTGTAGTGGTACCTGAAGGATGAATTGTGTCTACTACAGTAATATCCTGGGTCAAAACTGTTGAAACAGGGATATTCAATGCTGCGCTATTTACCCATGCGGTTTCACCAATAAACATATTGGAATCTGCAAGGAATACAATGGAATCTGTAGAGTTAAGGTCGTTGTCATTTTCCCACAATCTTCCAATTGTTCTAAATCCACTAAGACCTCCCTGAGCAACACCTGGTGTGCCACAAGATCCGAGAGTTCCGCTGAAAAAACCATCCCAGGTAAACCCTTTGTCATTTGACCTTTGTACGTCACCATATTGGATAGAAGAAATCATGAAATCCGGATCCAGATGAGAGATATCGCAGGTAAACCCATCACCACCTCTTACTTCTTCAAATTCGAGTGAAGTATTGCCGCTAAAATCGTTGTATTGGGTTCCATTATCCTGTGCGCCACCAATCACCTCTCCGTGAGCAGAGAAGCCCATGCTATAAAATTGTGTCACGTTAAATCCTCTGTTCGAAGGAAAGAACACGTCTCCAATATTGGTGTTTGGAGAACGACCAACACCACCATCACTGGCAATGTACATGTCGCCAGCATCATTCCATACAAACTCGTGCTGATCTGCATGCACATATATTGAAGAGTTCTGAGCAGCGGCCCAGAAAGATTTTTGCGCCCATTGTCCAAACGCCGGATTACTTGACGGGTCAATATTCCATTCATACAAATCTAAACCTGCAGCAAACACCTTTCCCGGATTGCCTGGTACGGTTGTGATACAAAGATCATATTCTCCTTGTGTTCCAGGTGGATTGAAGATAGGAGAGTAGCTGCCAATTTGTGACCATGTGCCCGGTGAACCATTGGTTTGAGAGACATGAATCCCAACCATGGCACTGTTATTCGCAGAAATAGCATATAAATAATAACTCCCATCTTCTTTTTCATGAGAATAAGCAAATTCAACTCTCGCTGCGCTACTGACGTCACTAGATGTTAGAGCAGACCATGTGGCACCGCCGTCTGTTGAAACTCTTCTGTTTGAAGAACCGAAATTGGCAACCAAATTCATATTGTCTTTTGACATGGCAAAAGATGTACAGCCTGTAAATGTTGGAGCTCCGGGAATAGATGAAATACTGGAGCCATCGTATTGCCTCAGTCCGGCTGAACAGGCAAAATAGAACTTATCCTGACCGGCCAGAGCAATGATCTCATTTGTGTAAGAAAATCCTGTTGAACCGGTAATCACAGACCAGGTTGAACCATTGTCTGTAGATTCCCAGATACCTGTAGAAGTTCCAATGGGATCAAATGAGTTTTTTGTCCCAACCAGAATTCTGTAGGGAGCTACTTTAGATTGACCGAGAGAGCCAACCATTACCTCAGGAAACCCTTCAACCTTTGTCCAGTTGTTTCCACCGTCGAAAGATTCAAATAGTCCACCGGAAACACTTCCTGCATAGACGTGATTTTGATCCTGAGCGTCAATTAAGATAGCTCTTGTTCTACCACCAACATTGTCCGGACCTTTTTCATCCCAGGACATATTAACGACTCTGGCTCCGGCATTTTCCTTCCGAAATCTGACGGCTTCAGCAAAGGCATCTGCCCATACCTGAGGGTCATATTGCCCTGTGTTAACATTGATACGTTTTCTTTCATAAAGTTCACGTTGAGCATCAGCAGTTTGGTTTTCTGTTTGTAGGAATTCAGATCTTGGAGCGTAGTTGTGACTTGTGTTTTCATCTTTTTGAATTGAGGAGAGGGTAACCGCTCCTGCAACTGTTAAGATGCCAAATCCTCCAAGGATTAGTTTGCTGTTTCTCATAATGATTTAATTGTTTTTATTCGAACTAATAGCAGCTCTGTATACAATATAATGAGGACTCTGGTTGGATTTGGCAAAAAATGGTCAACTGTGCCTGTTATTGATTGAATGGTGAGGCATAAAGTATGGCACAAAAAAAGCGCCCCAACCGGGGCGCTTGCTTTAAAATATATTTGAGTTAACTTATTTGTTAACGATCAATTTAGCTGTTTTTCTGCTGTTCCCAGCTCTTAAGTTAACCAGGTAAGTACCAGAAGCCAAATCATCAGCATTGATGTCGATGATGTGGTTGCCACTACCAAGAGAACCAGCTTTGATCTCTTTAACTTTTCTACCAGTTAGAGAGTATACTTCAACAGTTACCTGAGCTCTTTCGTTCAGATCAAATTCAATCTTACCTGCATTGTTCATCGGGTTAGGATAAACGCTTAAGCTTGCGATGAATTCTTTATTGTCTGCTAATTGATCAAGATCGTCTGGAGTACTTAAGTAAGTAGAACTTGCCCAGATACCACGTCCAAATGTAGATAAGTAAACCTCACCTGGTCTGTAAGCACCTTCATCAAATCCTCTCCACTGCTGTCTTACTTCATATACAGGCGTGATTCCTAAGCCAGCCGGATCGTTACCAGAAACAAAGTCCCATGTAGTACCACCATTGTCGGTAGCGTATACACCGAATTCAGTTCCAATGATAATCAACCCTGAAGTAGCAAACTCTCTGTCAATAACAGCATCATACACAGGTGTGTTGATTAAGTTACCTTCGATTGAGCTAAAGCTACCAGTTCCAGTTGCAGTAGGATCAGTGTCAGCTGTAGTAGATCTGTACACGTTAGTTGTGTTAAATCCGTTAAGCGTGATCACAACGTTTCCGGCATCATTAGGATCAATTCCAAGTCCTGATACAGAAGCACCTCCCTGGAAGATTTTAGTAACAGTTACTGTAGCTGGGTACTGTTTTGGATCAGACGCACTGAAACCAGGATCGTACTCATTAGCATACATGGTATTTAAACCAGCAACTCTCCATACTTCACCACCACCAGTACCAACGTACATGATGTCTCCATCAGCAGAAAATTCAATCTTGCTAGGGCTCGAGATGTTGTCGAAATGCCACCAGAAAGGATCGTTACTTAATTTAATAGCGTCTCTTGAAACCCAAACACCAGCGCAAACGCTACCGCCTCCGATTCCGAATCCGTACCAGCTCTGAATAACATCCTGAATTTTGATAGTGTCCATAGGAACATTCAACATGTATAAATCAGGGCTTACTAATAAAGTATCAGAATTAGTTGGGTGTAAGAACACGTTGAATGTAGCAGTTCCTACAACTTGAGTACCTGAAGGGTGGATCGTATCAACAACCGTGATTGGTTGAGTCAATACTTCATATAATGGTATGTTAAGTCCAGCACTGAATACCCATGCAGTATCTCCAATAGCCATAGAAGAATCAGCAAGGAAAACAATCGAATCTGTTGAGTTCAAATCTTTGTCAGTTTCCCAAAGTCTACCAATTGTGTTGAATCCACCGATTCCGTCACCAGCAGTAGATCCTGCAGTACCACAAGAGTTCAAAGTTCCACTGAAGAAGTTACCCCAGGTAAATCCTCTATCGTTAGATCTTTCGATACCTCCATAGTATAAAGAAGCAATCATGAAATCAGCATCTAAGTGAGAGATGTCACATGTAAATCCGTCACCACCTCTTACTTCTTCAAATTCTAAAGAAGAGTTACCATTAAGGTCGTTGTACTGAGTTCCGTTATCTTGTGCACCACCAATTACTTCACCGTGAGCAGAGAAGCCCATGCTGTAGAATTGAGTTACATTAAATCCTTTGTTAGATGGGAAGAATACATCTCCAATGTTAGAGTTAGGAGAACGTCCGATACCACCATCACTACCAATGTAAAGGTCACCAGCATCATTCCATAAAAATTCGTGCTGATCCGCGTGAACATAGATTGGTGAGTTGTGAGCCGCAGCCCAGAAAGATTTTTGAGCCCACTGTCCGAATGCAGGGTTACTTGTTGGATCGATATTCCACTCATACAAATCCAAACCAGCAGCAAAAGCTTTTCCAGGGTTACCTGGCATAACAGTGATACATAGATCGTAAAGACCTTGAGTTCCTGGAGGGTTAAAGATAGGAGAGTAAGATCCTATTTGAGACCACGATCCTGAAGTTCCGTTAGTCTTAGATACGTGTACACCTACTAAAGAACTGTTAGAAGCGATGGCGTAAACATAGTAGCTACCATCTTCTTTCTCGTGAGAATATGCAAATTCAACTCTGGAAGCAACAGAAATATCAGATCCGTTTAGGGTAGTCCAGTTAGCACCACCATCCGTTGATACTCTTCTACTTGTCCCAAATGAAGCAATCAAGTTCATGTTGTCATTAGACATGGCAAAAGCACTACAGTTTGCCAAAGAAGGTGCTCCTGAAATAGTAGAAATAGAAGAACCATCATATTGTCTTAAACCAGCAGAACATCCAAAGTAAAATCTATCCTGACCTGTCAGTCCGATAATATCATTTGTATAAGAGAAACCAGTTGATCCCGTAATCACAGACCAAGAAGAACCACCATCAGTAGATTCCCAAATTCCGCTTGCACTACCAATAGGATCATAAGAGTTTTTAGTTCCTACTAAGATTCTGTAAGGAGCAACATCTGATTGTCCGATTGAACCAACCATTACTTCCGGAAACCCTTCAACCTTTGTCCAGTTATTACCACCGTCAAAAGATTCAAATAGTCCACCAGAAACACTTCCTGCATATACGTGGTTTTGGTCCTGAGCGTCAATTAAGATAGCTCTTGTTCTACCACCAACATTGTCCGGACCTTTTTCATCCCAAGACATGTTAACAACTCTTGATCCTGCATTTGCTTTTTGAAAGCGTACAGCTTCTGCAAAGGCGTCCGCCCATACTTGAGGATCATATTCTCCTGTGCTGACATCTACACGCTGACTTTCATAAAGTTCGCGCTGAGCATCAGCCAATCGGTTTTCAGTTTGTAGGAATTCAGTTCTTGGAGAGTAGTTTTGACTCGATTTTTGGTCATCACTCTTGATTGAAGAAATCGTTACTGCGCCTGCAATAGCCATTACGCCAACTCCCCCAAGGATAATCTTGCTGTTTCTCATACTAATATAATTGTTCTTAAAATAAACCTAAAAGCGGGACTAAAATACATAATTTAATTTATCCGCAAGACAGTATTGATCCAAATTTAGCTAAATGTATTTGTCATTGATTAAATGGTGACAAATTCATAAGGCCAATTGAACTTATATTAAAGGTAAAGAATTAGAAGAAGGAACTTTGCCCGGACAAATCTAAAATTGAGCAAAATTATACATGTCTATTGCTAGAATATATGTTTTTCGGCGTGGTATGATGATCTCACCAGGGGACCACTTTCAACATATCGGAAGCCTTTTTCAAGGGCAATTTCTTTGTACTCGGCAAATTTTTCAGGAGTAATGAAATCATCAACCGGTAAATGTTTTGGAGTAGGCTGAAGGTATTGTCCAAGTGTTAAAATATCCACATCAACACTTCTTAAATCATCCATGGTTTCAATAACTTCCTCCTCGGTTTCTCCAAGTCCCAGCATTACACCGGATTTGGTTTTCATTCCACCTTGTTTAAGTCTTCTGAGAACTTCAAGACTCCTGTTGTATTTGGCTTGAATTCTAACTTCCTTAGTAAGTCGTCTTACAGTTTCCAGATTGTGACTCACAATTTCCGGTGCCACATCAATGATACGTTGCAGATTTTCCCAATTTCCCGCGAAATCAGGAATCAGTGTTTCCATGGTGGTTTCCGGTGATTGGTGTCTGATTGCACGAACAGTCGCTGCCCAAATTTCGGATCCTCCATCTGGCAAATCGTCTCTGTCTACAGATGTTATGACACAATGTTTAACCTGCATGAGTTTAACCGATCTGGCAACACGTCCTGGTTCAAAAGGATCGGCCTCAAGCGGACGCCCCGTAGCAACATTGCAAAAACCACATGATCTGGTGCAAATATTTCCCAGAATCATAAACGTAGCAGTTCCCGCTCCCCAACATTCACCCATGTTTGGGCAGTTCCCACTTTCACATATCGTGTGAAGCTTGTGCTCCGTAACGAGATTTCTGACTTTTTTGTACTCTTCTCCTGTGGGAAGCTTAACTCTAAGCCATTTTGGTTTTTTCGTACGGATGTTTGGTCTTTCGGCTAAATCCTTTTCCATTAAGAATTAAAATAATTTCTTGCCAAAGATAAAGCTTATATAGAATGACTGGAACCAAAAACGGTTATTATCGCCAGCCATGATTTGAATATCCTCTGTGAATACATCAAGAGTAGAACCTATTTCTAAAGCCTTAATGCCTTCTTCATAGGGAGAGAATTCAAAATAGAACCCGAACTTGCCAGATAGGCCAGGTTTGATTTTTATTTCATTCAAACCTTTAGAGCCTGGTGCTCTCCCATAAATCTCGTTTAGAGTATGCTTTTCCGGATCGTATTTCTCTTCTGAAGGAATGCAGCCTCCCTGACCAGTTGGCTGGCAAACATTGAGATAAATAGGTTTTAACAGGCCAATGCTGGGGCCAATAGCCCAAACATAACCCAGTTCTACACCGCGATCTCTGAGTTTGTTAAACAGAATTCTTCTTTGACCGTACTGAGGTCTTACTACGTTGAATGAATTCATTTTTCCAAAGATGAATCCTTTTGAATCTTCCGTGATATTATTGACAACACGTGTTTCTTTATCGTGTTTCATTGTGGCGAAATCCAGACTGTATAATGTCTTTACTTTTGCGGATCTTTGTCTACCATACCTAAAACCAAATCCCCAGCCTTTTGTTTGCAAAGTAGCAATACCAGCAGCTTCTTGTCTGTACAAAAAACTTGTTTCATTTTTCCCCGGAAGTTGTGCATTTCCAGTCATTGAAAAAATGAACATTAATGGTAATATTAAGGCTAGTAATTTCATTAGGTTTGTATTGTATTCAAAGTTACTAAATTATAACGTTAGAAAAAAGGTAAAATTATGGCAACGGCAAAGATCATTTATTCAGGAGATTTAAGAACTGAAATGACACACCTTAAATCGGGTAATCAAGTCATTACAGATGCGCCAACGGACAATCATGGAAAAGGTGAAGCATTTTCTCCAACGGATTTGTTGTCTGCTTCATTGGTGAGTTGTATGATCACCATAATTGGTATAAAAGCTGAGAACGCAGGTGTTAGTTTGGGGAAAATTTCAGCTGAAATGACTAAAGTGATGGGGGATGCTCCAAGGCGAGTTTCAGAAATTAAAATCTACTTAACTATTGAAGACCTTGATTACACCGATAAAGAAAAAGATATGATTTGGCGTGCGGCAATCAACTGTCCTGTGGCCAAAAGCCTTCATCCCGATATCAATCAGGAACTTGAAATCCATTACGTTTAATAGCGGAACCCTATAGAAAAACTAATATTCGTTTCGGAGTTTTTCAGGATTGCAGCGTTCACCAGAACAGGGTCATATAAGTAATAATCTTCCGACCAGTTGGTAAAGGAAAGCGCCATATCTGCGAAGAAAGTTTTAGTTCTGTAACCAAAACCTAAAGAGTAGCTGGTTCTTTGCGGATTAGATTCAACCACATCTTCCAGCGTTTCATCATAAGGAGACATCTGATACATGAAGCCTGCTCTCAATAACAATTGATCAATTCTAAACTCACCACCTACACGACCAGTTATTGCAGATCGATACAAATCGTCGATGGTGTTATTGATATTACTATAATTAAATGAAGCTGATCTTCTTGCGCTGGCAAATTTGGAATTTCCGTAATCCAGGTACTCTACCTCAGCACTCACAACACCTCTTTTCTTAATGATACCGGCAATGCTTCCCATAAGTCGGGCAGGGGTGGTTAGTCTATACTGATAACGACCATCAGGAGAGTCTCCCGTTTCAGTTCCTCCATCGGCAAATTGAGTCTGCATGGAGCTATTCCAATTGTCAGTCAAAAGAATTCTCGAAGGAGTATGGGCAGCAAATCCAATTCTGATAAAGTTGGTTGGAATAATGATAACACCAACCTTTAAATTGATTCCAGTACCTCTTGTTGTGAGATTGTATGCATAAGAGAAATTTTCAAGTGTATCGATATGGTTAGTACCACTTGGGTTGTATCTTGCTTCTCTGTGGATATATTCTTCTCTGAAACGCACGGATGGAATCCCAACTGTAGCTCCAATCAATAGCTTATCGCCATAATTCCCGCTCAAAGAGAAAGCCGTTTCATTCATTCCGCCTTTTCTTGATAAGGTAAGGTTTTGCTGAATTGAATCTACGTGTACGAATCGGTGAGTATAATCCGTTGTGGCGCCAATCGGGTCAATGGCATATGCTTGATAGGCCACTCCTGAGCCAAATGGAGATACACTACTCAAGTCATTGGCGTCTGTACCTGCTGCTTGTTGAGCGAATACAGCTAAAAGTGAATTATTGTTCAGTCCGCTAATACTGGTACTGTAATTAAATGTAGCTAGTTTAGTGTAGTTAATGGCAAACTGAACGGATTTCCATTGATTGAAATTATCGGCCTCCATTCTGTTGACCGCCACAAAACCAAATTGATTCATATTACCTCTCAAATCACTGTCGGATTGACTGGTGCCGTTGTAATCAGCATGTGTACCATAGATCGAAATTCCTGGTGAAAAAGAGAATTCTGATTTGTTAAATTTTGCCAGTCCGGCCGGATTTGTGCTCGCTACAGAAATATCAGCTCCTAATGCGCCGAAGGCACCAGACATCCCATTATATCTTGCAGTTCCATAGTACTGAAGTTGTGTGTATCTCAGGGCGTCTATTTCGTTTTGGGCAAAAAGAATACCGGAGGGAATTAATCCCAATAAAAAAAGCCAGGTTCTCATATGAATCTTGAATTATCTTCTTCCTCCAGAAGAACGTGAGCTACTTGATCTGGAGCTTGAGCTTTTGCTTGAAGAGCTGGATCTGGATGAACTAGACGATCTTGATGAACTAGAGCTTGAACCACTGTAGCTGCTACGACCTCTTGATGACGATCCGCTATACGAACTGCTGCTTCTTGATGGAGAGCTGTATGAGCTGTTACCTCTTGATGAAGAACCGCTATATGAACTGCTTCCTCTTGACGAAGAACCACTATAAGAGCTATTGCCTCTGGAAGATGAACCACTGTATGAGCTGTTGCCTCTTGATGAAGAACCGCTGTAGCTTGAGCTACCTCTGCTGTAATTTGAGTATCCAGAGTTATTTCTTGAACTATTCTGGTAATCAGAACGAGATCTGATCGCCTTAGTGTCTTGTTTAAATGGTGTTCTTGCTTTACTTGCAGTCAAGTTATTTACAGAACCAGCCTTTGAAGTACTGTGGTGGGTTTTGGAAGTAGTTGCCTTATCGGTTGCAATGGTTCCGGCTGGTTTTTTATTTGGACTAAAAGTCACTTTACCAGTACTAACCTGACCTTGATTAGGTTTTCCAAACTGAGTTCCGTTAACTTGATTGTGGCTCACTACATGATTACTTGCAAGTCCGGTATAGGCACCATTATAAATACCTTTGCCATTGTTGCCTTTAATCTCTTTTGTAGAAGGCACAGCAAGTCCGGCATAGTCAGAAGCAGAGTTGCCTCCATATGAAGATCCACCAGTACTGTTTGATCCTAAGTGGGTGTTTGGACCGTTGTAGTATGAGTTATTGCCGTCGTTATTGTTGTTATTGTTCCAAATAGTTCCTCCGTTACCATAATAACCGTTTCCGTAGTAGTTATTATAACCGTAAGGGTTGTAACCATATGGGTTATAAGCATAGGGATTGTAACCATAAGGATTGTTCCAGTTGTTGTAGAACGGATCATTCCAGTATGAGTTGTAATAACCGTAATTATAGTAATATGGTCTGTTCCAACCGTAGAAATTGTTGTTCCAGCCGTTGTTATATCCATTCCAGTAACCAGCATTGTAACCAGCCCAGAAACTGAAGTGATTATTTCTTCGCCATCTCCAGAAAGCTATGCTTCTTCTGTAGTACGGATTCCCATAGTATCCATAGGCATAAGGGTTGTAGTATACAGACCATCTTCTGTTAGGGGAGTAATATGGATCGTAGAAATTCCCATACTGATACTGGTAGTATGGATCGTCCCAACCATTGTATCTCGAACCGTAATAGTTGTTGATAGTTGTGTTGCCACCACTTGAATATCTTTGAGAATACTTGTCGTTAGGATCATAATAGTCTTCCCCTTCATTAGGATCATAGTATGATTCTACATCACTCTTCTCGCTTTCGGAGATGTATTCCATGAAATCTCGGTCTGTATCGGTAGTAGTAGACGCCTCAAAAGACTCGTCAGAAGAATCGCCATAAACGTCATCAACGTCATAATTGGCAACATCCTGCTGAGTTGAGCAGCTGCTCAAAACTATGGCGGAAATCAATATCAGAAATAAATGTTTCATATTTGTTCAAAATAAATGGTCGTCCACTTTTTAACACATTGAATTTACGAATCTTTCAGGACGTAAAAAAATTTGGACCATCATAATTATTAATTTTGCTTATTGGTTAACAAAAAATTAACAAAAATCGTACCAAATAATGGGGAAAGGAATTACGAGCAGAGAAGAAGACTATTCTAAATGGTATAACGAATTAGTAATTGGGGCTGATTTAGCCGAAAATTCAGGCGTTAGAGGCTGTATGGTTATCAAACCATATGGATACGCAATCTGGGAAAACATGAAGGCAGAATTGGATAGAATGTTCAAGGAAACAGGACATTCAAATGCCTATTTTCCACTTTTCGTTCCCAAAAGTCTGTTTGAGGCGGAAGAAAAAAACGCTGAAGGTTTTGCAAAGGAATGTGCGGTAGTAACGCACTATAGACTGGTAGACGATCCAGAAAAGAAAGGGAAACTGATGGTCGACCCGAACGCGAAATTAACCGAAGAATTGATCGTTAGACCAACCAGTGAAGCCATTATCTGGAATACTTATAAAAACTGGATTGAATCTTACCGCGATTTGCCAATCCTGATCAACCAATGGGCAAATGTTGTAAGATGGGAAATGAAAACTCGTTTATTCCTTCGTACAGCAGAGTTTTTGTGGCAGGAAGGACATACTGCGCATGCTACTAAACAAGAGGCTTTGGATGAAACATCTCAAATGGTAGAAGTGTATGCCAGGTTTGTTGAAGAATATATGGCGGTTCCTGTAATTAAGGGGACTAAAACAGAGAGCGAAAGATTTGCAGGAGCTGAGGATACGCTATGTATTGAGGCTTTAATGCAGGACGGAAAGGCATTGCAGGCAGGAACATCTCATTTTCTTGGACAGAATTTTGCAGACGCTTTTGATGTGAAGTTTGTAAACAAAGAAGGTAAGCAAGAATTGGTTTGGGCCACTTCATGGGGGGTGTCTACCAGATTAATGGGAGCACTTATTATGAGTCATTCAGATGATCAGGGCTTGGTATTGCCTCCAAAACTGGCTCCAATTCAAGTAATCATTGTCCCAATATATAAGGGAGAAGATCAATTGAAAACCATAGTTGAGAGAATTCAGCCAATTATGGATAAATTAAAGTCTGCCGGAATTAGAGTGAAGCTGGATGATGATGATCAGAAGAAACCAGGATGGAAATTTGCTGAACACGAATTGAAAGGTGTGCCCATCAGATTAGCGGTTGGAAACAGAGATCTTCAAAACTCTACAGTTGAATTGGCAAGAAGAGATACGCAGACCAAGGAGGTTATTCCATTAGACGGACTTGAGGATAAGATCATCAACTTATTGGATGAAATTCAGACCAACCTGTTTAATAAAGCATTGAAATTTAGAGAAGAGAAAACTACAAAAGTTGATACCTTCGAAGAGTTTCAGAAAGTCATTGAAGAAAAAGGCGGCTTTGTGATGGCGCACTGGGATGGAACAGCTGAAACAGAAGAAAAAATTAAAGAATTAACAAAGGCAACCATTCGTTGTATTCCTTTTGATAATGAAATGGAAGAAGGGACATGTGTTTACACAGGAAAACCTTCAACACAACGAGTTATGTTTGCCAAAGCATATTAAAAAGTATGGAAAACCCTACAACAAGAGAATTGATTCTTGATACGATCAGACAAAAATCTGTTCTGAAACAAGACGTATTCAACAACATCATTCTGAATTTTAAAGTCCTGAAGAGCGTGCTTAAAGTAATGGCTCACGACCTTCAGGAAGAAATGAAGGCAGTTGATTCAAGAATTGTGATCAAATATCAGGATAAGGGAGAATATGAGGCGCAACTAAATATTGGAGGAGATATTTTGATCTTCCACATGCATACCAACGTCTTCAAATTTGACAATAGTAACGGCCTTTGGAAAACGTCCTATCTGAATCAAGATGCGAAAAGAGGTTATTGTGGTGTGATCAACATTTATAACTTCCTGGCAGATTCTTTCAAGTATCAGAGAAATAATGACCTGGGATATTTGATCGCCAGAATCTTTATCAATAACGAGAACCACTTCATGGTACAGGGAAAACGCCAACTTGGCTTTTTGTATAATGACTTTGTGAATTCAACGATTGACAAAGAGAAGATGAGTCAAATCCTTGAATCTACCATTTTGTATACTTTGGACTTTGATTTATACATGCCTCCATATGATGCCGTTAAGCAAGTGAGTGTGTATGAAATGACAGAGCTTTCCAACAGCATGAGAATAAAGACTGGTAAGCGACTTGGATTTCAGTTCAATGCAGATAACGACGAAATTACTCTGTAAAATCAATATGTATGACCCACAATAAAGATTACGTTTTTTACGACAACGCTTTTATGACCACCATGAAAGCGCCTATGAAACAATTTCAAGTGTCGATTATCGGTACCAAAGACTACATTTTCTTAGTACCCAATAAGTCTATGGGCTTCTTTGTTATTGTGAGTACTATGAAGAATCATCAGTATTTTGATGGGGCAACGGTTCAGGAAGGCTTGAAACGTTTAATTGATGAAGCAGAAAGTATTGAAGGCCTGGAAAATTCGCTAAAGGCCCTTTTAGAGGATGATACCAAGTATATCTATGACCTTAACTCATTGAAGAGGTTTAAATTTGGTGGTTTCTTAGGACGACAAACTTTGAGAATGGATGTGAGTAAACTCCATAAAACCAACGTATCTCCTAAGAAAAAGAAGGACAGCAAGGAATTTAGGGCATTTTATGAAAACTTACGTTAATGTATTGGGGAGATAAGGAAACATTGGTTAAAAGCGTTCAGACAGAAGAAGTGCATAAATGCCCAGTATGTAATACAGAGGCTTCATTCGAATATCGTTTGTATCAGAAGAGCTTCACCATTTTTGGTTTATCCTTCTTTCCTACATCCAAATTGATAAAGTCTGTTTGTGGAAATTGCGGGGTCGCCAAAAAAGTAAAACGTTCAAAGAGTTCTAGTGCAATTATGGATTCTGGAGAGGTGGATGAATTATTAAATACACCCTATTATAAGTTCAGATATTTCACAGGTCTGATTGTTCTTATAGCGCTTGCCGGACTTGTTTACATGAAGTTTTTTGCAAAATGATTCATTTTAGGTGAAAAAAAACGCAACTTTTTTTTGCACACGAAAAAAAATATATACATTTGCACTCCCGTTGAAAAACGGAATTGACATTTTGGCCCGTTCGTCTAGGGGTTAGGACGCCAGGTTTTCATCCTGGAAACAGGGGTTCGATTCCCCTACGGGCTACTAAAGTTTACTTTAAAAAAATACAATGGCAAACCATAAGTCAGCATTAAAGAGAATCAGATCAAATGAAGCTAAGCGCTTAAGAAATGCTTACTATCATAAATCTGCAAGAACAGCAATTAGAAAGTTAAGAGACATGAGTTCAAAGAAAGAGGCTGAGTCTTTTCTTCCTAAAGTGTCTGCAATGATCGACAAATTGGTGAAGCGTAACATCATTCACAAAAACAAGGCTGCTAACCTTAAATCAGGTTTAGCTGTACACGTGAATGGTTTGAAGTAATTTAAACTACCGAATTTGAAAATCCCGTTTCGAAAAGGAACGGGATTTTTTTTGCCCAAATTTTCGTGTCGTAAAAAACTTACGTTCTGCCAACCCACCTTTGTGCCATGGAAAAAATTGCGATGAGTAGTTGGGCAGAAGATGATCAGCCCAGAGAGAAGTTGAAACAAAATGGAAGAACCTATTTATCAAACGCTGAGCTGATAGCCATTTTAATACGATCCGGATCAATACATAAGAGTGCGCTGCAGATCTCGAAAGAAATACTAAGGGACCATGGAAATTGCATAGATCGCCTGAGTAAATTAGATATTAATGATCTATGCGAATACAAAGGTGTTGGTTTAACTAAGGCCGTGAGCATTATTGCAGCATTGGAATTGGGGAGAAGGAGAAAACCAATAGAGGTTGAAAAGGCAAAAATTCAGTCGAGTGATGACGCTTATGCGGTTTTAGGCCAGCTTTTGGGTGATTTACCACATGAAGAGTTCTGGGTGATAGCCCTCAACAGACGCAACCAAATTCAAAAGAAAATTCTCGTAAGCAGGGGAGGAGTGAGTGGAACTCTGGTTGATTTAAAACTAGTCTTTAAACCAGCGCTTCAGCTTCTGAGTAGTGCCATCATCCTGGCTCATAATCATCCTTCAGGAAATTTATACCCTTCTAAAGCCGATAAGAAATTGACCAAACGAATTGTTGAAGCAGGTAAATTGCTGGACATAGAAGTGCTCGATCATCTGATCATTGGAAACCAAAGCTTTTACAGTTTTGCAGATGAAGGCATCATCTAAACCTTGCTTATCGTCTAATTTCGATTATATTCGAGCTTATGCAAGTAATCGTGTATGGACAAAGGTCTTCAAGACTAGACTACCTCATTGAGGTGTTTTGCACAGATTACTTTGGATTTAGATGGGAATTGACCGATGACCTTCAAACTTTTAAATCCTCAAATGGTTTTAAGCTCAATTACAGTAACGAAGAAATATCAGATGCGCTTCAGGTTTTGCCTTCAGGGTTTATGGCTGAAAACGAGATTAGAAAATTCTGTCCAACTCACATTAAGAATGATGAGCAGCATGAATTGTTCCCCAATGCCAGTGAAATAGGCTTTGATGTTTTATCTGCTTTGTTCTATGTACTATCGAGATATGAAGAGTACGTTATTGAAGAACGAGACCATCATGGTAGGTTTAGCGCCCAACAAAGCATGGCTTACCACAATGGCTTTCTGAATGAGCCGGTGGTAGATCAATGGCTGAATACATTGAAAAAGGAACTTGAAAGACTTGGTAATGCGCATTTTCCTGCTCCGAAGAATACTTCAGTCATTATTCCTTCATTTGATTTAGACAATGCTTATGCGTTTGTAGGAAAAGGATTTGGTAGAAACCTGGGAGGTCTGTTCAAAGATTTGCTTACAGGAAAATTGCTCTGGGTAAAAAGACGTCTCACCACCTGGAGAAATAGAGGCAATGACCCTTACAATACGTACGACTATATTCTGGAAAAAATAGAAAACCATCGGGGAATATTCTTTCTTCCATTGGGTAGGAGGGGGCCGTTTGACAAAAATGTCAGGTGGAAAAATGTTCATTTTAAATCTCTGGTCAAAAGGATAGCAGAAAAGCATGAGATTGGTTTGCACCCTTCTTATAATTCCAATTATCTGATCAATATTCTGGAACTTGAAGTCAAACGTTTCAAAAAATTGAACAAAATGCCCGTTCTTAAGTCGAGACAGCATTATTTGAAGCTGTCTTTTCCTGAAACCTATCAAAATTTAATCGGGCTTGGTGTGAAACATGACTATACAATGGGGTATGCAGATCAGCCTGGATTTAGAGCTGGAATTGCCCGTTCTTTTCCGTGGTACGATTTAAGTACAGAAAGCACAACAGAATTGAGGATTCATCCGTTTATGTATATGGATGGAACATTTAATGATTATATGAAAATTTCGGTAGAAGAGGCGATTGAAATCATGCAGGAGTTAAAACAAAAAACAACTGATTTTGGAGGAGAATTCAACTTTATCTGGCACAATGATTCTCTGAGAAACACAGATAACTGGACTGGTTGGAGAAAACTATTTGAAGCCTCATTGTAATGGGATTAAGAGATACTATACGATCATTAACACCACAATTTGTACTCAACATTTTCAGGAGTTACAAGAGGAAAAAAGTGCGTCAGGATTTAGCCAGGCAAAAGTCGTCCGGAGATCTTGTTAGCAAGGAACTTTTGATCCAACAATTAAAGGAAATGGGGATTAAGGAAGGAGATACCTTGCTTGTACATTCCAGTATGAGTAAGATAGGTTATCTTGAAAATGGACCCGAAACATTTATTAATGCCTTACTAGAGGCACTTGGCCCGAATGGAAATCTAATGATGCCAAGTTCTCCCAATCCATCATTACAAATCGAATACATTCAGAAGAGTCCTTTGTTTGATGTCGAGAATTCGCCTTCAAAATTGGGCGCAATCACAGAACGTTTTAGAAAGATGAACGGTGTAAAAAGGAGTCTACACCCAACAGAACCGGTGTGCGTTTTAGGCCCGGATGCCGTCTTTTTAACTGAAGGTCATTTCGGTGAGTTAACGCCATATACCAGTAAATCTCCCTTTGCCAGATTGTATGAAAAAGGAGGGAAGATTTTGTATGTGGGTGTGACGCTTGACAATGCTGGAACAAACTTACATACTCTGGAAGATGCTGTGGAATTTCCTTACCCTGTCTATGCAGATCAGATTTTTAAGGTGGAGATTCGCGATGAAAAAGGGCAGCTTCATCAAACGACAACGAAAGTTCATAATCCGGTGTGGAGCGCAAAAAGAAAATGTGATCAGTTATTACCTATGTTTGAAGAAAATGGCGTTATGACACGCGAAAAATTGGGGAAATCTCAAACCTTGTTGTTCAACGGCCCGAGTATGTTTCAGCTGATGGTAGACCAATTTAAAAAGAAGGGAGTCACCATGTATCATCCGGAAGGAAAAGAAGAATGGACCGAGTTGTGATTTATTCATTGATAGAAACATGCCAATTCTGGTAAAGCAATTATCTTAGCCTTGATGAATATTTTTCTCACATTGGATTACGAGATATTTTTTGGAGAGCCCACAGGTTCCACAAAAAAATGCATCACCGAACCAACTCAAAGGTTGATGGACATTACTGAACGAACAGGGGTACCCATGACCTATTTCATTGATATTGGATACTTGATTCAATTGGAGAAATTTAAAGGACAATTCAGACGTTTGAATGTCGATTTTGAATTGTTTAAAAACCAGGTTCAACGTCTGTCGGAGCAAGGCAACGATTGTCAACTACACATTCACCCGCATTGGGAAGATTCTTACTATGATGGTAAGCGATGGAACATAGACATTTCCAGATACAAACTGCGTGATTTTGAAAGTAGTTTGCTTCATGGTTTGTTCGAACGCTATAAGAAGAGACTTGAGCGCATCACTTCTCAACCAGTACAATCTTACAGAGCCGGAGGTTGGTGTTTACAACCATTTAAAGAAGTTAGAAAGGCATTTGAAGCGAATGGTATTTTACTGGATTCAACGGTATTTCCCGGTGGATATAGAACAGATGAAGTGTACCATTACGATTTTAGAGATACACCTGATAAAACACATTACAATTTTTATAAAAAATTAACCGAAGAGGATTCTGACGGTCCGTTTTTGGAATATCCAATAGCGGCACATACCTACCATCCTTTATTCTTTTGGCAGCTTTTCGGTTGGGGACGTTTAATTCCTTCAAGACATAAACCTTTAGGAGATGGAAAACCCATTTCAACAGGAGGTGAAAAGAGACAATATCTCACAAAAAAGAACCGTTTGCCAGTGAGTTTGGATGGCTATTTTGCCAAGAAACTGCCGGAAGCATTGAAAGCTCAGCAGCAAAAAGGAATTGGAGATGACTTTGTGGTCATAGGTCATCCAAAAGCATGTACAGAGTATTCTTTGGAAAAGTTGGAAGAGTTTATTGTCAACCACAAGGATGAGCATAATTTTATGACTTTCAACCAGGTTTTAAATGGCGTTGCGAAGGGTTAAATATCAGGATATTGATAAGCAGAAATGGGATCAACTTCAAAGTGGGGCTCATCAGAACAATATGTTTTGCAAAAGCTGGTATCTTGACATTTGTGCCGAAGAATGGGATGCCCTTATCTGGGGAGAGTATGAGGCTGGTTTCCCTTTGCCTACATCTACAAAGGCTGGCGTGACTTTCCTGTACTTACCTTTTTTTGTGAGACAACTGAATATTCTGGGACAGAGTGATGCTGACAAATGGGATGAACTTTTGTTCTTTTTAAAAAGAGAATTTAAACGGGTCGATATTTCTATTTCTGGTGAAGCGAAAAACAATCTTCCCACATTGGCTCATCAGCAATTGGATTTGACATCAGGATATGATACCATAAAGTCGAGCTATTCGAATAATGCAAAGCGCTTAATTAAGAAGTGTGCAGCTCAGGAAATTAAAGTAAATGATGAGGCATCTCCGGCAGAACTGATCGAATATTTCAAACGCGAAACAGGCAAAAAAATTAAAAAACTACAGGAGGAGCAGTATGTGATCCTGCAGCGTTTGATGGAGCATTGTCTCAGTAAAAAGATTGGAAGATGTGTCTCTGTTGAACTCGAAGGAGAACTATTGGGCTCTGCATTTTTCATGGAGCATGAGGACCGTGTGACTTTCCTGAAATCTTATTCAAGCGAAAAGGGAAAGAAATTAGGAGCCAGCTACTATTTAATGGACCATGCCATTCAACATTATGCAGCAAACTTTAGTACTTTTGATTTTGGAGGATCGAAAGTAGAATCCGTTGCTCAATTTTATAAAAAATTCGGTGCAATTGATGCTTTCTATTTACATTTAAGTTTTGATAACAGTCCTGCCTATCACAAATTGATCAGGGAGGTAAAACGAAAAATAAAAGGATAGTTGAGAAGAGAAAGAGTAATACTGCTCATGGGGGCTTCAGGAGGTCTCGGACTGGAGATGATAGAGTCTTTCTTTAATGGTGGCTACAAGTTGGCCTTACACTACAATTCCTCATTCGAAGGTTTGGAGAAGAAACTGGCTAAAATGTCTTCATCTTTTTGCAAATTGTATCAGGCGGATATTACCAATGAATCGGATATTGAAAAACTTGTAAAGGAAGTTCATAACGATTTTGGCAGAATAGATGTGTTGGTCAACGCAGCTGGCATAACGGCAAGTGGAATGAGTTGGAAAATGAATTCTTCAGATTGGGACAAAACAATGGCAGTAAATCTAACCGGCCCGTTTTTAACCATTAAACATAGTTTGCCATTTATGCGTGAGGCAGGTTTTGGCAGAATCATCAATATTTCTTCCATTGTAGCCCAAACCGGCGTTATTGGAACAAGTGCTTATGCTGCCTCAAAAGCCGGACTAATTGGGTTGGTGAAGACAATTTCTAAGGAAGTGGCCAATAAGAACATCACGATTAACAATGTGGCGCTTGGTTATTTTGGAGCGGGCATGATCCATGAAGTACCAGAAGATATTCAGGAAGAAATCAAG
Source organism: Parvicellaceae bacterium (assembly GCA_965230535.1). Classification (GTDB taxonomy): domain Bacteria; phylum Bacteroidota; class Bacteroidia; order Flavobacteriales_D; family JAUILH01; genus JAUILH01. The sequence goes on from OZ246009.1 coordinate 1,038,141, forward strand.
GCTCAGATTCCAAAAAAATCCTTTGGAAATCCGGAAGAATTGGCAAATTGTATTTTATACCTCTGCGGTGATAAGGCATCATATATTACAGGACAAACTATCAATCTAAACGGAGGTTTATACTCATAAATTATGGTAAGAATTTTAGCACAGGAGAATTCGATATTAAACAACTTCATGGCAGAAATGCGAGATGATCGAATCCAAAAGGACAGCATGCGTTTCAGAAGAAACCTGGAAAGAGTGGGGGAGATTATGGCTTATGAATTGTCTAAAACCATGACTTATGAACCGCATGACATTTCAACGCCACTTGAAACTGCTCAATGTCACATTTTGTCTGAGCAGCCTGTGATTGCAACGATTCTAAGAGCAGGAATGCCATTGCATCAAGGTGTGTTAAACTATTTTGATCAGGCTGAGAATTCCTTTATTTCTGCCTATCGAAAACATACTTCAGAGGAAGAATTTGAGATTGAAATCGAATATTTATCCTCTCCGAGTGTCGATGAAAAAACCTTGATTCTGTGTGATCCAATGCTGGCAACGGGAGGTTCTATGATATTGGCTTATGAAGCCATGCTCAAAAGGGGAGAGCCCAAACAGGTGCACATATTGTCAGTAATTGCCAGTCAATCCGGACTGGATCATGTGCGCAAACATTTGCCTGAAGATACCATGTACTGGATGGGAGATGTGGACGAAAAATTAACCAACAAAGCGTACATTTCTCCAGGATTAGGGGATGCAGGTGATCTGGCTTACGGTTCTAAAGTATAGAGATGAATATTTGGGCTGTTGTAGGATTTGTATTTTTTTCGTCGCTAAAATTCTTAGTGGCACCGCCATTTGGTTTCGAATCCGGATTGAGTTTCTGGGGCGTGGTTTTGTGGATGTTTATTGGTGGCATTATCGGGGTAACCACATTCTATAATCTAAGTGCTTTTATTTTCGAAAAGGCAAGAAAGAAAAGGTTGGCCAGGAAACTAGAATTGGAGGCAAAAGGACTGCCGGATACCAAGAAAATCTTCACAGCAAAGAATAAAAAATTGGTGAATCTTAAGCATAAAATGGGAATGTATGGTGTGGTTTTTCTGGCATTGCCAGTTATTTCTTTACCCATTACCGGACTGGTTTGTGCCAAGTTTTTTAAGCACGAAGGGAAGAAACTATATATATCCCTCCTGTTGTCTTTGGCCCTATGGTCTTTCCTGCTCACCGGTTTTTTTGAGCTCTTTTACCATGATTTAAGAGAATGGATTAGTAACTTGTAGTAAGCTTCTGTATTAGATTAATCGTTTTTTCTACCAAATAATAAATCTAAGCCGGATTGTAATCGGTTGGTATAAATCTTGAGGGACAAAAGTTATGAAAAATCTAGCTGCACTTATACTTTCATTTGGATTCGTTTATCCGCTCTTTGCTCAGCAATATGAACATGGCTTTAAAAAGCCCAGAGATTATCAATTGAGCAAAAAAAATTGGTATCATCAAATTGAAAATGATGTCTACTCCTCAAAGCAATACCTGTTTTTAGATGATTTAAATGGGAATTACTTCAAACGATACGATTACTTGTCTAAATCAGAGAGCAATGTCAAAGTTCATCCTTCAACTTGTCTGAAAGATCAAATTAGCGGAATGAGTATGAATGGAGAATATGTAGACTTTTATCCTGAGGTCTGCGCTGATAGCATCATTCCGGCTGTTTATTTGTCAAAACGATTTGTGAGCAATGAGGACTGGAACCAATTCCAGAACTATGTTATGGATTCAACGGTGAGGTCGATTTTAATGGATGAAATGCCGGAAGGATTCGGAACTCCCACTATGTATTTTCCATACGATGATTCTGAACCCGATTTTTACGCTAAGAATATGTCTTCTGAATGGAATATTAACTGGGATAAAAAAATCGATTACAAGATTGATCCGTCAAATGAACTGATGAAGTATTTTTATGATCGCTATTATCCGGAACATGAAAGGATCGACCGCAAGCCTGAAATTGATCCAAGGAAATTAATGTTCTCGTATTACTGGCTGCATAATACATCCGATAAAGGTGTTGTTCAATATGACAGACGACCATTCAAAGTTCATGTTGATTCTTTTTTTAACTACGACAAAATCTCAAGGAAGTATGCAGACATTGTTTATGATAGTTTGATCCGTGACATGATATCAACCATCAGTGACTCAACTTTGTGGAAGCTTCAAAGCACTGCGCCTCATTATGGAGATATGGGAGATCAATTGGTGTACTATTATGCCTGGCATCCTCAATTTAAAGATTACCCGGTTACGTCAATCAATGGCTATCAGGCAAAAGGTTATTTGGCATGGAAGCAACGAGAACATCAACAGTATTTAGACAGGAAGGACTTGCCTTACATAGTGGAATATAGTTTGCCTACTCCCTATGAAATCAAAGAAAATGACATGCATGCAGATGTGGTAGTTAATGATTTTGATATGTCAGAATACAGAATCACCAATCAAGATTACCTGGAATTCATTGATTATGTACGTGATTCTATTGGCTTAAGAATACTTTCTGAAGAACTCGAATATGAAAAATATATGAAGCCTACCTTCAACGGGGAAGGAGAAAGAAAAGCACCGGAAGAATGGATTCTAAATTGGTCAAGGCAAAAGGATGTGCATAGTAAAGACACAAAAATCAGGTCTGTTTTAGAACAAATGGAATATCCGGAGTTTCTTGGAGGAAAGACGTTTGATTGGGATCCCAGGAAATTGAGCTATGCCTATTCTTACTACAATTTTAAATTGGCTGCTCCATTGGGCGAGCTGAAAGAAGCAAGGCACGGCTATGAAACAGGCTATGAAACCTGTCCTTACTTCAAGCCTCTGGAAATTCCGTACAACAAAGCCGCCAAACGCTATGAAGAGTTGGGAAAAGATTTGAGTTTGGGATATGTTAATAGCTTGTGTAGAAATAATAGTGTGAGATCACATATGGACAGGTCCAGGTTTATCATTTACGAACGCATCTCAATTTATCCGGAAATGCAATGTGTTAGTAATTACTTTTGTAAGGAGTACGATTGGGAAGAGAAAGGCAGAGCGGATTGTTGTACAGAATTCTTTGAAGGGAAACGAGCGCCTGAATATGATTTTACCAGCGAGCCAAAAGCTTCTATGACCAATATCAATTACGAACAGGCGCATGCTTATTACTGCTGGAAACAGAAGAAAGATGGTTATATCGTTAAGCATGATGATGTTCTAATAGCAAACTACATTCCGTCTGAAGAAGAATGGAAACGAATTCAAAAAGGACAAAAAGTTGTTCATCCGGGCAAGACATATCAAATGCCTACTCCGGTTTTTAGATACACTATGAAATTTTATCCCCGACACAAATAATGGCGATTAAACACATTTTTTTCGATCTGGATCATACCCTTTGGGATTTTGATACCAATGCTTATCATACTTTGGACGAATTGTTCCATGAATTTGGTTACGACCGTAAATTACCTTGTTCCAGTGATGAATTCATCCAGGTTTATCAAAGAATCAATGATGAGCAGTGGGCTTTATATAGAAATGGAGATATCACGAAGGATATTCTGAGAACCTCAAGATATCGACTCACTTTTGAGCATTTTGGTTATACAAATGAAGCTGAAGCCGGTCAATTTGGGGATTTGTATATTCAACGTTGTCCCAGGAAGACCGCATTGTGCGATGGCTGTATTGAGTTGTTGGATGAATTACGACCAAAGTACGATCTCCACATCATTACCAACGGCTTTTCTGAAGTGCAACCAGTTAAAATGAGGGAATCAGGTTTGGATTCTTATTTTAAAGTGACCATGACCAGTGAAAGAGCTGATTGCAAAAAACCAGGTGCACCTATCTTCTTAAAAGCAATGGATGAGGCAGGTGCTCAGGCTCACAGCAGCATCATGATAGGAGACAGTTTTGAAGCTGATGTAATTGGCGCAGAAAATATTGGAATGAAAGCGGTTCTATACGATCCTAACGATAAGTACCCGGAAGTTTTGGATCGAAAAATCAACCACCTTAGTCAGGTACTTAATCATTTGTAGATGGAGCAGGCGCTTCAACTGTTTCAAACAACTGAGGCTTATGCTTGATGAAGCGGTAGGTGATATAAAATGCCAATATTAAGAACACAGCAGCTACTATGTAAGGAGCTCCGGGAAATTCGATAGGAGCTCCCGGTCCTGTGAACACTTCCAAAGTTGGATTGTAAATCAAGAAGCCAAGAATACTGGACAAACTGATTAAAGCGGTTAACGAACCTTGCAATTCGCCCTGCTCTTCATCCGGAACCTGATTGGAAACAACTCCCTGTAGAGTAGGACCCGCAATTCCTCCTAAACAGTAGGGAATGCTGAAGACAAATAACATCCAGCCCTCAGAAGCAAAAGCGAATAAAGTCATACCCAAACACCAAAGCGTATATCCTATGATAATGGCCTTGGAGTTGCCGAATTTTTTAACGAAAAAGCCAGTTAATCCACCCTGAACCAATACCACCAGAAGTCCTACAAAACTCAAAGAGTAACCTACTTCCGCTTCACTCCAGCCAAAACGGTATTCGGAAAAGAGTGCCCAGGTTGAAGGCAAAGATTGGCCTGCTATCTGAAGTAAGAAGAAGGCAATTATGAGCCCGAGAATGGTTTTGTATTTTTTAAGATGTAGGATGGAGTTAATGGGGTTAAGATTGCTCCATTCGAGTTCTCTGCGCTTAGATTTGTCGAGCGATTCCGGAATTACAAATAAGCCATAAAGAAAGTTAAGTCCTCCTAAAATAGCAGCCAGAATAAAAGGTGCTCTGATGCCGAACTCTTCTGAAACAACCCCTCCAATAAAAGGGCCTATGATAAACCCAAGTCCAAATGCCGCTCCGATCAATCCAAAGTTTTTCGCCTTGTTTTCGTGCGTACTGATATCAGATACATAGGCAGTAGCCACGGTATGACTCGCACCGCAAATCCCTCCGAAAATTCTACCAATGATTAACCACGTAAAAGTGGGAGCAACTGCATGCATCACGTAGTCTAAGGAAAGTCCCGCAACGGAAATGAGAAGTAATGGGCGCCTTCCATATCGATCACTTAATGCACCCAGAATTGGTGCAAAAAAGAACAGTGGAATGGAATAAGCGAGCAGCATCACCATATAATGAATGGCAATGTCATCAACGGCTCTTCCTGTAAGTTCCTGTATCAGACTTGGAGCAACGGGTATAATCATACCAATACCGATCAGGTCAATTAAAACCGTGATAAATATGAAACCCAGTGATGCTTTTTTATTGCCTCTCATAATTCTGAACGAATGTAAAACAAAAATCCCCTCATGCAGAGCACAAGGGGATTAACTTTTTTTTAAACTAGACTCTACTTAGAACCTTCTTTCTTAGTACAAGTTTTTGAGCAAGTTTTAGCTTCTCCTTTAGTACAAGTTTTTGAACAAGTCTTAGAGCAAGTCTTAGAACATTTTTTCTTCTTCTTTTTCTTATCGTCGTCCTTCTTTACAGACGCAACTTCTGTTTCAGCTTTTTCGTTTGAAGTCGCTGCAACCGCTACTGCAGTTCCACCGATAAAAGCAAACATAGCTAAACCTAAAAATACTTTTTTCATTTTGATCAAAATTTTGAATTCCATCAAATATACTAAAAAGTTGTGGATACAATAAATATAATCCCCGCAAGTGTCGCTTTACTGACAATAAGCCAGAACAGTTTCATTGCCAGTTACTTTGTCGTCGATAGCCACTTTGATATCGGTATCCAGAGGAAGAAAAATGTCGACACGAGATCCAAATTTGATGAAACCAAGTTCGTCGTTAAGATTTACTTCTGTGTTGGTTTTACTATAGGTAACGATACGTCTGGCGACCGCTCCGGCGATTTGGCGAACTAAAATTTCTTTGCCATCAGGTCTGCAGATTACCACCGTACTTCTTTCATTCAGTTCGCTGGATTTTGGGTGCCAGGCAACGAGAAATTTCCCCTTATGGTATTGTGTGTAGTTCACTTTTCCTTTGCAGGGATACCATTGAGCGTGTACGTTAAGTGGCGACATGAAGATAGATACTTGTATGCGCTCATCTTTGAAATATTCTTTTTCAACGGTCTTTTCAATTACCACAACTTTTCCGTCTGCCGGACATAATAATTGTCCGTTTTCGGGACTGGCTTTTCTTGTAGGCATTCTAAAAAACCAAAGCACCAGACCAAGTAAAACCAGGAGGCCTACTGTCACAATCCAAAAGATGATGGATGCAATATCTTCTGTTTTAATAGCAGCCACCAACATACCAATGAATAGAGATGATACAAGTGTGATGGTTGGATAGCCTTCTTTGTGAATATACATGTTAGATGTTTTGATAGATAAAGATGTAAGCCACAACGGTCGGAATAGCTAATAAGGCACCATCCAATCGATCCAGCAGACCTCCGTGTCCCGGTAGCAAGTTTCCGGAATCTTTGACATTTGCACGTCTTTTTAAGAAAGATTCAAATAAGTCTCCTAAAGTGCCAAAGATCACGACAATGAAAGCAGAAGGAATTAAGATTCCCAGATCAATGTCGAACAAATACTGTAATAGGATGGCACACAAAAATGTGAATGAAAGTCCACCAAATACGCCTTCCCATGTCTTTTTGGGAGAAATCTTAGGGGCCAGTAGGTGTTTACCCATGAATTTTCCGCACAGATAAGCAAAAGTATCGTAGCACCAGATCAATATAAAGATCATTAAAATCGGATCTGTGTTGAAATGCTCATTGTATTGCCACTCACCATTTATATATCTGTAATCAGAAATGCCAATGAATGACAATAATGCCAGTGGAATGGTGATGTAGATGATGCTGAATACCTGTTCCGCTTCTTTGTAAGCTGTAAGTGCAATCAGGGTTCCTGAAACAATGGCGAAGGGTACGTAGTAAAAATCACCCAGAGAAATAAACACGGGTGTGATGAGCAGATAATAAGAAAGCACAGCAATGATTTGCTGTGCACTTATTTGTTTTTCTGTCATGCCGAGAATCTTTCCCAGTTCCGTGCAGCAGATGTACACGAAAAAGCCCATTAAAATACTGGTGAAAGCAAAACTATAGGAAGTTGTAGCGACAATAAGTCCTACATAGACGGTTCCAACAATAGCTCTTTTAAGCAATTCATTCATTGCTTTCCGGGGCTTCCTTTTTATCCGTTTCAGAGTCGCTTTCCGGAGCCGCAGGAGCTTCTTCGTTAGGCTTTTCCTCGGTTAATGTAGGTGTGCCAGGAACTTTTGGCAATTGAATGTCAGCCACCACATCTGTAGATGGTTGACTGGTTCCGTTACCAGCTACTTTTGCAGCTTCCGCATCTTCGCCAAACTGTCGCTTTCCAAAAATCTCTTCAAGATCTTCTTTGAAAATGACTTCTTTTTGAAGCAGTTTTTCCGCCAGTTGGTTGAGCTTGTCACGATTATCAATCATCAATTGTTTAGCTCTCTTGTATTGACTTTCGATCAATTCAGAAATCTCCTGATCAATAATCTTGGCAGTTTCTTCACTGTATGGCTTGCCAAAATAGTTGTTCTGCCCTGAAGAGTCGTAGAATGACATGTTTCCAATTTTATCATTCAAACCATAAACCGTTACCATAGCCTGAGCTTGTTTGGTCACTCGCTCCAGATCACTTAGTGCACCTGTGGAAATCTGGCCAAAGACAACTTCTTCAGCAGCTCTACCACCCAATAGGGCACACATTTCATCCAGCATCTGTGCTGTTCTGGTAATTTGCCTTTCTTCCGGTAAGTACCATGCTGCTCCTAAAGATTGACCTCTTGGAACGATGGTAACTTTTACCAGTGGAGAAGCGTGTTCCAGTAACCAGCTTACAGTGGCATGTCCTGCTTCATGATAAGCAATGGCTCTCTTTTCCTCTGGTGTGATAATTTTATTCTTCTTCTCAAGTCCTCCAATGATACGATCAACTGCATCCAGGAAATCTTGTTTTTCAACAACCTTTTTGCTTTTTCTTGCTGCAATCAGAGCTGCTTCATTACAAATGTTGGCAATGTCTGCACCAGAGAAGCCAGGCGTTTGTCTTGCCAAAAAGTCTCTATCCAAATTGCCGTCCAGCTTAAGTGGCTTAAGATGTACGTCAAAAATCTCTTTACGCTCATTAAGATCAGGCATGTCAACATAAATCTGTCTGTCAAATCTACCTGCACGCATCAAGGCTCTGTCAAGAATATCCGCTCGGTTAGTGGCAGCCAGGATGATTACCCCACTGTTTGTTCCAAAACCGTCCATTTCTGTAAGGAGCTGGTTAAGCGTGTTTTCTCTTTCGTCGTTGGCTCCCATGTTAGGGCTTTTGCCTCTTGCTCTACCAATGGCATCAATCTCATCAATGAAGATGATACATGGTGATTTCTCCTTGGCTTGTTTAAACAAGTCACGTACTCTGGAAGCACCAACTCCAACAAACATTTCTACAAAGTCGGAACCTGAAAGTGAGAAAAATGGCACTTTCGCCTCACCTGCAACGGCTTTGGCCAAAAGTGTTTTACCAGTTCCCGGAGGGCCTACAAGCAATGCGCCTTTCGGAATCTTCGCACCCAACTGGGTGTATTTTTTCGGGTTCTTAAGGAACTCAACAATCTCTTCAACTTCTTCCTTCGCACCTTCAAGACCTGCAACATCATTGAAAGTTACGTTGGTGCCTTTGCCTTTGTCAAAAACCTGTGCACGGGACTTTCCAATGTTGAAAATCTGTCCGCCACCACCAGCGCCACCGCTCATACGTCTCATGATGAAAATCCATACAGCAATGATGATGAATAGGGGAAGCAGATAACTCAATAGTTCTCCTCCCCAGTTTCTTTGCGTCTTTGGGATGACTTTGAAATCGTAGTTCTCACTAAAATCTTTTTCATCAGGATGAGCTTCTTCTAAATCCGATTTCAGAGCTTCAATTTTATTACTAAAAGATTCGGGCGCAATAATCTCGAAGGTATAGTGAGGTGCATCTGCATCTTTATTTTCGATTTCATCGTGCTCATCTTCATCTAAGTAGTCTTTCTTAATGTAAACCTGGGCCGTTTCTTTATTCAGAACCACCACTTTTTCTACATGTCCCTTCTCCGCAAACTTCTTAAACTCTCCCCATGAAGATTCTTCCGTTGGTCCGTCAAAATCTAATACTGCCATACCAATCAGAACCACAGCAATAATTGCGTAGATCCAATAAAAATTGAAATTTGGTTTGCCAGTGCCTTTCTTTTTATCTGTCATTATTCAGTATTGTTATTAAACTTGGTATTCGATAGATTCAATTTTTGCATCTCCCCACAGACCTTCTAAATCGTAGAAGGATCTGGTTTCGCGATAAAAAATATGAACGATCACATTAAAGTAGTCGATTAACACCCACTCCGAATTTGATTTTCCTTCACTTCTTACCGGTTTTTCCGAAACATTTTTCCTAACCTCCTCAATAACAGAATCCGCTATGGCATCAACTTGAGTGTTAGAATCTCCGTGACAAATCACAAAATAATCGGCAGTAGAACTTCCTGTTTCCCTCAAATCTAAGTAAACAATGTCCTGTGCTTTCTTCTCTTGCATGCCTTCGATCACAGCATTTACTAAATCTAATCTGTCCGTCATTAAGTTTAATTATATCTAATTCCGACAAAAGTAATTAATTTTATGATTGAGAATCGTTTTAAATCCTTATAAACAAAGGGAATGAATACAGTTTTTATTGGTAAGGAGTTAATCCGATTGCAATCTGTTGATAGTACGAACACTTATGCAGGGCAAATGTTGAGGAAAAACATGTTGTCGGATGGTGCAGTAGTCGTGACTTTTGAGCAAAAATCGGGGAGAGGACAAAGAGGAAATCAATGGGAAAGTTCTGCTGGTGAAAATTTAACCATGTCTTTCGTTTTAAAAAGTTGGGAGCTGGCTCTGAGCGAACAATTTAAATTGAGTATGGTTGTCGGACTCGGAATTTTAAGTTGTTTGAACCATTATCAGGAAGGATTTAAGTTAAAATGGCCAAATGATGTCCTTTTTCACAATAGAAAAATTGCCGGTGTATTAATTGAAAATGTCATTAAGGGCAATCGAATTGATGCAAGTATTGTAGGAATAGGAATCAATCTAAATCAAACTAAGTTTCAAATCGATACAGCAATTTCTCTCACACAAATTACAAACAGGCCAGTTAATATTGATGACTTTTTGGCAAACTTACTGGAACATATTGAAGCTAAATTGATTCAGTTCAGAACAGCCTCTTTTGAGAAAGTAAAAGGGGAGTACGTAAAGTATCTATATGGATTTGAAGAAGAAGTAGAAATCCTGATCAATGAGACGCAAACTTCTCACAAGGCAAAGGTCGTTGATGTGGAAACATCAGGAAAATTACTTGTTGAAACAGATGGTGAATTGAGGACCTTTGATTTAAAGGAAATCAGTTTTAAGATTTGATCTCAACCAACTTGTCGGCCATATGGTTAAATAGTGCTGCCAAAGGCTTTTCCGCCACCATTCTCATAAAAGCATTTAGTTTTCCATTGAAAACATTGTAACCGGAACATGTGTCCCCCTCATCATTGATATGAATATCCAGTGTGAATGGGAAAGGGCTTTTTTCTCCCGATTTCAACTTGATTAAGTTAGGGCTGGACACAGAATCTTTAATCAATTCAATGGTTGCTGCGTTTTGAACTTTAAAAGAGCAAGTATCCGCAGTTGCCTTCCATTCACTGATTTTATCCTGAGGAAGCAGGTGAATGAAATTCTGCATGTCATTCAAATAGTCGAATACAACTACTGCAGATTGGTTAACCTTTACTTCTTTGCTTTTAATTTCAGTCATCTTATTTCCATTCGGCAGGTTGGTCTCTCCATTTTTCAAGAGAACTTACCTGATCTTGTGTAATGTACTCATTTTGCTGAGCCATTTGAATCAATGTAGGGTAGTCGCAAAGGGTGTTAACCGGACAATCTGCTTTTTTGAAGTTCTCCAAAGCCAAATCAAATCCGTAAGTGAAAATGGCCATCATGCCTTTAACAACCACACCATTTGATCTCAATGCCTCAACAGCATCTAAGCTACTTTTTCCCGTTGAGATAAGGTCTTCTATGACCACAACACTTTGTCCTTCTTCGATAACGCCTTCCACCTGGTTTTGAAGTCCATGCCCTTTAGAGCTTGAACGAACATATACGAAGGGAAGTCCCATTTCCTGAGCAACCAATGCGCCAATTGCAATTCCTCCTGTTGCCACACCGGCAATGGCATCTGGTTTTGAGTATAACTCATTGATAGATTCCGTGAATTGTTGACGAATGTAGGTTCTCACGTTAGGGTAAGACAAGGTCTTCCTGTTATCGCAGTAAATAGGAGATTTCCAACCTGAAGCCCACGTAAATGGATCGTTTGGTTGAAGCTTAATTGCTTTAATCTGAAGCAAAAATTCTGCTACCTTTAAGGCCGAATCTGTGTTAATAATCATGGGGTGCAAATGTATAAAGTTTTCATAAAGGACAAGCCATTGATTTTAAGTTCTGATTTAAAGCCTAGGCAAGAATCAGACCAAGCCAATCTCAATGAAAAAAATCTATCTATAACTGAAGTAGAAGATCTACTTGAGCGGGAGGAAGAACTCCATATTTCAGGAGATCCAAATCTGTTGTTGCATTCTTTGTTTTCCGGCTACAAATGGATTGTAGCGGCGGGTGGAGTTGTGAGAAATCAGGACAATAAGATTTTGTTTATTGAAAGAAATGGTCTTTGGGATTTGCCAAAAGGTAAGCTCGAAAAAGGAGAATCTGTTGAGCTCTGTGCTGTCAGAGAAGTGGAAGAAGAGTGTGGAATTTCGGGACTTGAAATCGTTAGCGAGTTATCCTCAACTTTCCATACTTATGAACATAAAGGCAAGCAGGTGCTCAAAAGGACCTACTGGTATGAAATGAAAACGGAATTTTCTGGCCAATTAATTCCTCAGGAGGAAGAAGGCATTACCAAAGTAGAGTGGTTGGGAATAGATGAATTGGATAAGGTCCGAAACAATACTTTCAAATCCATTTTGGAACTTCTCAATGGGGCTGTTTAGTTGATCCATTCATTCCTGTCTAAAGATCTGTACTGAACTGCTTCAGCCACATGTTGAATCAGAATGTCTTTTTCTCCATCTAAATCGGCAATTGTTCTGGCAACTTTTAAGATTCTTCCGTAAGACCTTGCGCTAAAGCCTAGTTTTTCTACTGCATTTTTAAGAATATCCTGCCCGCCTTTGTCCAATCTGCAATATTTCTCTTGGAGTTTAGGTATGAGCTGAGCATTAGAATGAATACCCTCATACGATTTAAAACGTTTGGTTTGAATTTGTCGTGCGGCCACAACTCTGGCACGTATCTCCGAACTTTTCTCGCCTTTAGCCTGTCCGGCCAATTTTTCATAAGGAACCGGATTGACTTCTATATGCAGATCTATTCTGTCCATTAAGGGGCCGGATACCTTGTTTAAATATCGTCTTACTGCAAATTCTGAGTCCATGGAACTGCCCGGATCATAGAAATCACCGCTCGGAGAAGGATTCATTGAGGCAACCAGCATAAAACTGGCAGGATAATTAACTGTCATCCGAGCCCGAGATATAGTCACAACCCGATCTTCAAGAGGTTGTCTTAAGACTTCCAGTACTTCTCTTTTAAATTCGGGTAGTTCGTCTAAAAAAAGAATCCCGTTGTGCGCCAAAGAAATTTCTCCCGGTTTTGGAACACTTCCTCCTGTATATTAGCAAAGTAAATGCGAATATATGGGCTCTATTAAGCAAAAAAAAACCAAAGCTGATGCGAATTCTTCCATAGTTACCGAGAATGGTTCTAATTATTGTCAGACTTTAGGAGAATCGTTAATGAAGAAAAGGCTTAAAAAGAGCTATAGTGCTTTAACAGGTATGTTGCCAAGTAGAAAAGGGGCTGAAGTAATACACTACGAAAGTGCTCTTGAAATGGATTTCGCAATTATCTTAGAATACAGTAATTGTGTTGAAAGATATCTAGATCATCCATATACACTCAGTTATTATGCGAATGGGAAGAAAAGGCATTATACTCCTGATTTTCACGTAGAGTTTAATAAGTCTCTGCCAAGAGATCTCTTTGGACGAGAAATTGGGGCTAAGAAATGGATGGTAGAAATCAAATATGAAAAGGACTTGAATATTGTTCAAAGGGAAGAACCTTGGAAATATGAGGCTGCAGCAGAGCATTGTGAACTGAATGGAATGGAGTTTCATGTCTTTACTGAAGAAATCAGAGGAGCATATTTGGAGAACTTAAAATTCTTAAGTCGTTATCAGCAATTTCTTACGGTGCATAGGAATGATTCCTGGCAATCTGATGAATATTCTCGGATATGCGATTATTTGTCTCATCATGATCATATTACAGCAAACTTGTTAAAGGAAATTGCAAAGAATCGGGAGGACTTGGGGAATCTAATTAGAGCGCTTTGGACCATGGTCAGTATTGGTTCTCTGCATACTGATTTAAATATCTCCCTTAATAACAATACAATTATAACAGCATACTAAAATGATCCAAACTAAAATAGAAGTTGGTACTGAGGTCCTATATAAGAGGTGCAAATATACCATAAGGAAAATTTTGAGCAGTTCAAAAGTAGCAATTGAAAATGCTCATTTTGGAATAATTGAATGTTTAATTTCTGAATTGGATCAGCCTGATGAAGGTGAACAAAAAATTAACTTTGTATCCCCAGAAGAAAGCGTTGAACAGGCTAACTCCGCCCAAGCTAAATTTGAGGCTATTGAGCCCTTTTTATACGGGCGTCCCTCGAGGGAGAAAAGATTGGAAATTGCAAAGCAAGCAGGTGTCAATGTGGCCACACTGTATAGATGGTTAAATAAGTATCTTCAAGGGGGAACTTTGTCTTCATTAGTATCCAAACCTAAAGATGGTGGCAAAGGCAAGTCCAGAATTGATGAGAATATTGAAGAAATAATTCAAGACGAATTGGATGAGTTTTTGACGAGTAAAAAGCTCAAGGCTTCTGTAATTATTAAGAACATCAAAAGACGTTGTCATAATCTGAATATTGACTCTCCATCGGAATCGACCATTCGAAGAAGAATTGATCAAATTAGTAGATATAAAAAGAGGAGTGCACGTTTTGGAAAGGAAGCTGCTGACCAGGATATGGAGGCCAGACCAGGGAGTTTTTCTGAGGTTAAAGCCCCTTTAGATGTTGTGGAAATTGATCATACGCAGTTAGATGTGTTTTTAGTTGATGAAGTTAATCGGGAGCCAATCGGTAAACCATGGATAACAGCTGGTATAGATGCCTATTCTAGAATGATAACGGGTTTGTATGTTTCATTTGAAGCACCAGGAAGTGTGGGGACAGGTATGTGTATTGCATCAAGTATACTGGACAAAACAGATCTATTAAGAGATCATGATATAGAAGGGGATTGGCCTTTATGGGGAATTATGAAAAATGTTCACCTAGACAATGCAAAGGAATTTAGAGGGGAGTTGATAGAAAGGGCTTGTAAAGAGTATAATATTTCAGTGATGTGGAGAGCTCTGGGGAAAACACATTGGGGAGGTCATATTGAAAGATTTTTTAGAACTAATAACGAAGAAATTCACTCTCTTCCCGGCACTACTTTCGGTGATATTAAAAAAAGAAAGAACTATAATTCTGAAAAGAATGCTGCTCTTACACTAAAAGAGTTTGAAAAATTGCTTATTTCATTTATCGTCAATATATATCACAAAAGACTTCACAGCGGTATTGGCATGAGCCCGGAACAGAAATGGGAGGAAGGAATCATGGGGACTAATGATCAATTGGGAACAGGTCCCATGCCGATAATCAGCAATAAAGAAAAAGTCAAAATAGATTTTCTCCCTTCATTTACAGCTTCTATTCAGTCCTATGGAATCCAGAAGGACCACATTAGGTATTACTCCGAAATCTTGCATTATTACAGAGGCAGAGATAATAAAGGAACTAAGTATAGTCTTAAACGGGACCCAAGAGATATTAGTAGGATTTTCTTTTGGGATAAAGAGACTGAAAAATATTTAGCTATTAACTATAGAAACCTGACTTATCCACCTATCTCACTATGGGAATATAGGAAAGCAAAGAAAAAGGCAGAGGAACAGTATTCCAGTAACATTGATTCTGATTTGATTTTCAAAACTTATAATGAGCAGGTGAAAATTGTGAATTCTGCCATAAGAAAAACCATGATTAAAAGAAAGGAGAAAAAGAAATCTAATACCACCTATACGGTCCATAAAGACGAGCCTAAATATGTTGATGAATCAATTAATCTCGATAATATCAAACCATTTGAAATAGACGAATGATGCATTTATCAAAAAGTACAAGAAGAGTTCTTGAGTCTGATAATAAGACTAAGATTGATCATGTTTACAATAATCAATGGATAGCTTACCCATCAGCTAATTTGGCATTGCAAAAGATGGAGAAAATATTATCTCGTCCTAAAACTCATAGACCGGATAGTATGTTGCTTGTTGGCGAAAGTAATAGTGGTAAAACAATGATCCTTAGGAAATTCCAAAAAAATAATCCATCCTATTACTTTAAAGGAGAAGATCACTTTAGATCTCCAGTTGTGTCTATTAATGCACCATTCAAGCCAAGTGTTGCTGACTTCTTTTTAAGAATTCTAGAGGCAGTTAACTATCCTCAAAGACCAAGTACTTCGGTGGCTACAAGACAATACAGAGTATATCATACATTGAAGTCTCTGAAAACAGAGGTGCTTGTAATCGATGAAATTCATAATATTTTTTCTGGTGGAGCAAAAACAATTGAGTTTTTGAATTGTCTAAGAGCGTTGTCCAATGATTTAAATTTATCAATTATATGCGCTGGAACGGAAAAGGCTTTCAGAGTTACAACTTCTGATGATCAATCTGCCAACAGATTTTTGACCGTTGAACTTGGAAGATGGCGGTTTGATGAAGATTATCTCAGGTTATTGACTAGCATTGAATCCCTATTGCCGTTACCTGAACCTTCAAAACTCATAGAACGAGAGATTGCTATGGAAATTCTAAGGCAATCTGAAGGACTAATTGGAGAAGTTATAACGTTGCTTCGAAGGTCTTTTGAATTTTGTCTTGACAATGATTTAAACTCAATAAGTCTTGATGTTATAAAGAATACTGAATGGATACGTCCTTCAATGAGAAGAAATCAAAAAATCTTGATTTGATACCGTTGTTCGTATGGCCAAAAGACGATGAATTATTGTCAAGTTGGATTGTTAGGCTCGCCATTGAACATCGGTTAACTCCCCTGGCATTTACTAGAAGTATTTTCTCAAGTGACAACATTTGGAATCGTGATGTTGATTATGGATTGCATCCTCAAAACGAGAAAATATTAAAGAAAATAACGCCCATTAAATCCATAGATCATTTGACTTTTTCAAGGTATTCAGGTGTCTTATTTGATGGTAAGGGAGTACCGTCATTTTCACCGTTTATAATGCAGCTAGGAGTCTATCATAGAAAAAGGTTTCGGCACTCTACATTATACTGCCCTTCTTGTCTCAAAAATGATAAAATACCATACTATAGAATAGAATGGCGATTGGCAACCTCTATTTGTTGTATTAAATGTGGCTGCTTTCTGGAAGACAGATGCCCTACATGTCAATTTCCAATTGCCCCTCACAGGGTGAAAATTGGCAGAATAGAACCTCATGAAGTTGATCACACAGAATGTTGGCAGTGCGGTACAAACTTATCTTCTGCAGCCATTAAAAAGTCTGATACACGATCAATTGAGATTCAGAAATATATGTTTAGTCTAATGAATGGTGGAACTAAGACGGCTTTTCCATTGCCTCTTCAATTTTTCCAGGGACTTAGAGCTATACTTTCAATTTTACTTCGTAGATCCGAAAGAAATAGAAAGTTTACTTATAATTTATGTAATGAATTAGGATTGAATGAGCCAAGTGTTGCTGTGCAACGCCCATTTGAGTCTCAAAACTTTGTAACCAGAAGAGTACTTTTACATGTTGCTTTTTATCTTTTAGAAGACTGGCCCTATAGGTTTATCAGAAAAGCATTAGAGAATAGGATGTATAGCTCATTTCTAAAAAAAGATTTGAATTTTTTACCATATTGGTATGAGAGAGAAATAAATTGGTATCTATTCAATGATGGCACTAAAAGTTTAGTCTGACTTTTAGTGAATCTTTAATTTTGTTATAGTACATCTCAGTAGTAACATTTTTTGAATTAAATCTTCGGGCAAGCAGCTGTACTTCTGACATCATCGAAAATTTAAGTTCATGGTTAAAAAGATAGGAGAGATCAGAATCCCTCCAGCAGCGATGTTTGTCTGATATTATGTCTTTCACATAGTCAGGTCTTGAAAGGAATGTCCAGATCAAATCATCATTTGATGATTCATTACGAGTTCGTATAAAGACACCCCTTCTTTTTTGATGTTCTGATGGTACAATATACTCTAGTAGATATCCAAAAGTACTTTCGTCATTTTCTGCGTAATAATTAATTTTTAAACAACAGACAAAATCATTACCAACATGAACCACCGGAATGAAACGGTCTCCTTCCCCGTCTTCAACTTTTATTTTGCCGTTGA
The DNA here is from genome assembly GCA_965230535.1 of Parvicellaceae bacterium. GTDB lineage: Bacteria > Bacteroidota > Bacteroidia > Flavobacteriales_D > JAUILH01 > JAUILH01. Next base: position 1,055,849 of record OZ246009.1, read on the forward strand.
AATTACTAATCCATTCATATTCTATATGGTCATTTTTGTCATCTTCTATGGCCATTTTTATTTCATTAAATAAATTTTCAATGGACAAGGGTATCTTTGTATCATTATTGGTGTTTTCATTCCCCTCTTGGGTATGTTCTATTGGTTTTGTGTGTTTTGGATCATTTCCTGAGTTATTTGTAGATGCATTATTTGCCTCCTCTAAATTAGTTGTTGGTTTATCATCTTCAGGATGATCATTGTATCTAATATTGTCTTTTTTGAAGTTAGCTTGATTTTGATCAATGTCAGGGCTTAGATCAACTTTCTTCTCTTCAGGTTTTCCAATTCCTCCTCGGTCACCATCATTATCTAGGTCATTACCGAGATAGATATTTCTTTGGTGAGAAGGGTCGTAATTCTGATCATCATCGTCTTTATCTTGTTTCTTAGTTTTACCATCTAAATGTCTTTGAATCTCATCAAATTCGAATTCATGTTTGCACTCAGTAATTCTAACGATTACAAGAATTTTTGTCGCCTTTGATTCATAGTTTTTATCTCCAATCTTAACTGGTAGTTTTGGATATCGGTTTAAATAAACGCCAACTGCGTTAAGCTCAGTACTGTCATGTAGAGGCAAAATTCCGGGGATAATAATGCCTTGATCTGGCTTCTCTCTTAAGGAGTTATTCATGTCTGTTTTAGGAGTGTTTAGGCTTTCTAGAAACCGCTCGTCAACAAGGGCCCTAGCCATATTTTTTGTGAAGTATTTTGATTCCTCATATCCTTTTTTCTTACATTCTATGTGTAAAATTCTTTTCCCCTCGTTATGCTCTATTCTAGTTTTTTTTCTGTTATAATAGTCTCCTATGTTTTGAGTCGGGTATAAACTTATTCTGGCCAGAGGAGTGCTTCTTCCTGACCAGTAAAATCTATGTATTTCTGATCGATTAATGAATACGTATTTTATATCTCTTAGGTCTAACCTTATTCCTACGGAATCTAACTTTATGTCTTGTGCTTCAAAACCATACCACTCATCTGAGTTTTGTAGATCAGTCGTATAGTATTGCCCATTCTTTTCCCCTTCTTTAACATAATAGCCTGCAAGATTCTTCTGGATATTAGGATCCATTAATGGTGGTAACTTCTTGAAGTTTATGCTGTATGTATGAAAGTAATCAATGCATTCAAACAACACAAAGTAGTTATGCCATAAATCTCCCATACGGTATATAGGCATATCCCCGATGTTGACATAATCGTAATGAGATTTAATGCGATGTTCTCTTTTAGTGAGCTTGTTTCTTATTTCTTTATTGTCAATCCATTTGCGAGGCTCTAGTTTTAAAAGGTCATCGGACAATTCCCTTGATAAGACTTTCCATTCAATTTGGATTTTTATGCTGCGTTTGCGTTTAACAATCTTCGAATTGTAAAATAGCAAAACGTGCTCTTCAGAGATAGTCATGTTAAATTATTAATAGAATTTGATGGTGCTAATCTTTGGGTGAAGCATCCTGTATACCTGATTTTTCCGGTAAAATATCTTTTATCTCTACCTGCAGTACTTCGCAAATCTTGTAAAGGGTTTTAATTGTCGGATTTGTCTTTCCTTTCTCTATTCTTCTTAACGCAGAGTCCTCACTCCCCATGAAGTTGGCAAGTTCAACCTGAGTCATACCCCTTACTTTCCTTAATCTTACGATATTTTTGCCGATCTCTTCTATGTAGGAATCTACGTCCATTTGACGTAATCTACATTGAATGCTTATTTCAATACCGAACATATATGTTCGGTATTGTTTATATTTGACAAAATTAAAGCTATGAGATATTTATTATGCATCGTTTTTCCACCACTCGCAGTACTACTGGTTGGTAAGCCAATAACCGCCTTGTTAAACTTTTTATTGACACTATTATTCGTTTTTCCTGGAATAATTCATGCATTTATGGTTGTGAATAAATACTACACTGACAAAAGACACAAATCAATGATTCAGGCATTGAATAGAAGTCATCATACTGAAAACAAGAATGAATGATAGTAGATGATGAGTTGAGTTATATGTTCCTTAAGTCGAGATAGATAAATTGCTATAAATACACGTTTAATTAGTTCTTAATATTATAAATCTTGATATAGATACTTAAAGTAGTTTTCATATTTTTATGTAAACAGTGAATCACGCAAGTTTATCTTTCTTACATCAAGCTTATGGAGTATTTTTTAATAGATAATTGTTGTTTAGATGAAATTATCAATGAAGACCAAATTTTGTTAGAAACCATTAAGGCACTTACCGAAAGAGAACAAGCTTTATTGTTACTACCTGAAAGGTTAAAATCTGAATGGGAAGAAAGTAAGGAAAAGCTGTTGGGAAAGAAGATTAAAAGGAGTTCTAAGAAAACTGATATTGGTAGATTTTCTAGTAACGAATCCGTCAAGGCACACAGAATAAAAAAAATGGACTTTATATTGGAGAATTTCTCTGTAGAAATCAGTCCAAATGACAAGGATTTGAGAGCTATCTATGATCTTCAGAGTAAAGGAAAGGCCCCGTTTCACGATAGGAATAATAAACCAGAAAAGGTTAAGAACAAAAAAGACCATTCTAACGACGCATATATAATTTACACTTCGTTAAATTGGTGTAAAAGAGAGGGAATTAGTACTCTGATATTCTGCAGTAATAACTATACCGAATATAGTCAAAATACTTCCAAAAAGCATGTTCTTCATCCAGATTATTCAAGTTTTCACCGAGACATTAACATTGATTATTTCAGAACGGTTAGATCTTGTCTTCATAGTAGATTTGGAGATGTTATTAAATCAGTAATCCAAGAAAAGGACGATACTGCTGCTAGTTTAAAGTTTCCTCTAGTTGAATCTCCAAGATCAATTAATGAAATGCGAGATGCAATAAACGAGTACTTCAAACATTACGATTACCTGCCAGGACGGATAATTGCAGGATCAATTCCATTTATGAGATCGAATAGTTCGAATACATATTATGAAGGAAGATCTAGGACAATAGGAACCACCAATAAACTGTTATATGACTGTGTTAAGAAATGCGCGGAGAATCAATCGAAAAGCGAAAAAAATAGAACTCTTATTTATAATCTTAGCAAGTGCTTGATCAATTGGGTAAGATTGGACTCTAAATCCAATGAGTTTGTTAAGGTTGATCCGCTGCATGATGAAAGCTGTAGATGCATTCGTTGTTCATATTGGAGGTTGGATTTAAAGACTATGAAACGGGCTATGACTAACCCACGTAAATTTGAAGATATACAAAAAGCTTCTTACGTTTCTTTCGAACTTAGGATGTATGATAAAGCTAAAAAGTATACTAGTCGAATTATTAATTCAAGGCAGAAAAAGACTGAGGTCAAGGTGTTTTTGGCAATGTCCAATATCCAGAAAATCCCATGGAATCGAAATGATTTTGAGCTCAAAAAAAACATGAATGTTGAGTCTTGCTGGGTAGAAATTAGGAAAATGGGATGTACACCTATTGTCGATAATGTGTTTAGAAACTTGTTTCAATTGAGTGCTTTGGATGATTGTTTGAGAAGTTCAAAGGACATTGACCGGTATATTAATAGTAAAAAGAAAGGAGATACAGATTTTTTACTATCTAACCATTATTCATGGTTTTTACAATATGATCAATTTCTTCATCTCAACTATTTGTTCGTTGAAAGCAGTCCAGAATATAAATCTATTGTATACAGTTTTCTCTCCAAAGAACTTGATTTATACTGCTATTGTAGTAAAGATGAAGAGAACCGTTTTGAATTGACAAATTACTTTTTTAGAAAAGCTTTATTTCATACCGATAATATGGAGTTAAGAGAACTCTTTGAATCAAGAAACATTAACTCGCTGAACATTAAGACTCAAATAGGAAAGAGTGGATTTGATATAATCTCTACCATTATGAATTTGCTGTCTACTTTTGGGGTATACTCTGAAGAAGCCAACAATAACATGTTTCTCCAGACCAGACTTTCTAATTTAGTGTCTAATGCTCTTTCTATTGTCAGATACGGAAACCTTAGTAAGAAGGAACTGTCTCAAGTTGTTAACCTTTCCGGTGATATTCTAAAGTTAGAAAAATCATACCTTTCCGATGTACCTCAAGTGCTGAGTTTTTTGATTGATGAAAAAGGAGGAGATATAGATATAAAGTCTTTAACCAAATTGACTAAGGCTTGTGTAGTTCATAAAACGATTCAAAGAAAAAGTAGACTACTTGACTCTATCTCTAAAACATTTCGTCGTTCGAAAAAGACAATAGAGCTAAATAAAGAAGAGAGAGTTCTATTGATGCAAAACATGTTCTTTGAAGGAGCTTTATATACCAATTCTTACCTAGGTCTGGTAGGAATTCTTGAAGAAGGGGATTTCAAGTTACAGTGTCAGAATGAAATTCTAAATTACGTCGGTCGAAATAAAGATATTTCATTATTGTTTAGAGCTTTGATTAATGAATCACTTGAATTAGATGTTATAACTATAGAAGTAGCAAATGAGATTATCCATGAGAAATTAAGAGCTTCTGAAATGACGACCAAAGATCATAAAGCAGTTGTTCTTTATGTTGAATTGATTCGAAGATATGAGTTTGAAGAGAATAATGTAATACCGGAGATTCACAAGAGAAACAAATTTTACGAGTGGTTAGTTGCTCCAAATGATTTTGATTATAGATATTTTGATTTGGTATGGCTAAGTCATGTGATTAATCATAAAACTTTAAGGAATATCATGGCAAAGTGCGTCAAACTTGAAGAGTGGATTAATAAAAAAGCAGATAAAAATTCTGATTATTATTACTTGACTAGCTATCTCTATAATTGACAATATGATTCAAATAAATAGGACTGTCTCATTAGCATTTTATAGCTATTCCGGTCAATATATATACTGAAGAATAGGAATGTAATGGTCATTATTCAACTAACCTGCTCTTCAATTTTGTTTTGGACGACACGATTTCGAGAAAGAGCTGGCGCATCAAGAAAAATTAATAATTGTGAACAACTTTAAAAAAATACGAATTAAGTCTCAATTAGTTCATATTTGTATCCTATGAATAGAATGCACGAAGATCACCATTATCTAAGCAAATTATGTTTTAGAGTAAAAGCTTGTAGGAAATTGGCCGGACTTTCTCAAACAGCACTTGCAAAAAAGGCAGGGATAAGCAGAAATATGATTGTAGGAATTGAAAACGGTACCATGAATCCAAGTTACTTAACTTTGGTTGCTATTGCGGAGGCACTTGAGGTCTTGCTAAAGGAATTGATTCCAAAAAATTAAACCTCGGGCATTGGAAATTCGCGGTTATGGTTTATTGAATTGCAAACATCTTCTTTTCTCTTTTCTTGTACCCATTTTAATAATATATGATAGGTCACTTTTTTCTAGATAATTGTAATCACATTTTTATTGGTGGGTCGTTCGATATTCTCACTTCCTGTCATTAATATGCTTTTGCATTCTATCTGACAATTCCTCTAGTGTTAAGTTAGGGTTCTCGCCTAACTCAGCTAAATACTGGTTAAAAACATCATTCTGTATTGCCGAAAACTGAAGCCTCAGATAATCAGATAGTTCTTTCGATTTCATATATTCTAATAGTTCACTTTCACTTGGTTTTTCTTGATCTTCGGGAATGTTTCTCAGAATTATTTCCTTGAGTACCTCTTTAGTTTCATTATCCATATCTGCAAACCTTTTTTTCACGCTTTCAGATCGCTTGGAGACTATAGTGCCAATTTTCTTTTTAGAAGAAGGGTCTATTTGTTCTGCCAAATATTTCATGTCTTCTTCAATTTCGGTTATTAAGCTTTCTGTTGGATATTCGGCTCCCATTTTGATCATCTCTGGGGTTAGTTTTGAGTCTTGAAGAAAAGGGAGGATGAATTCTTGTTGCATAATTTTACTTTTTTGGCCAATCCCCTCCATTCTATAGAAACACACTGGGTCGTAGGCTTTAAGTCTATTTATGGATTCGTCCAATTCCTCAAAGCATGAATCTTTGAATTGCTTCTTTTTTAGTAATAAGTAGACCAAAAATTCTTTTGTTATTAAACCATCTTCTTCTTTTGAAAAAAAAAGTACTAATGATTGAATCAAAATCAGATGATCCCAGACTAAAATTAGGTTTGATAGGACTGTATTGAGTTCTTTCTTTTTATCTAAATCTATTTCTTTTTTTCTACCACGAATAGTAAATAGATATGTCAGCCCTACTGTTATTATGGGAGCAATGACAATGGTCAGTATTATTTCAAAATAATCCATTTGATGAGTTCTAATGGTTTTGTTTATGAGTTAAATAGATTGCAGGTAGGGAAGCCTTTCCTCTTATGATCAAACACTATTTTAGTATGATTTTTTCAGTATATGATTCAGTGGGCGTTTCAATTCTGACAGTGTATATGCCTTTCGCTAGAAAAGACAAATTCAAATTATTTACACGGGCCCTGGTCTGTGTACTTGTCTGTATTCTACCGTTCATGTCAAGCACAGTAATACTTGCTTTTTCAAAATCACTTATAATGTTTATTTTGATAGTTCCCGCTGTCGGATTTGGTGATATTTCAATATCCATATCAACATAATTTTCAACCTCAATCGGTTCATCTATGAACTCAGTATCTACGTATTCTTCTGTTGGATCTCCTGCATTCGCATTGGTGCTTTTTACACAAGGTTTAATCTCGAATGTAGCATTAGCATAGGGCTCGATATTAACATTGCTGATGTTTATGATATTTGCTGCAGTAAACAGAACGTCTGCACCACCAACAATATTAACTCCAGTACCAAATTCAATTTCATCAAGTACTTTAAACTCTTGTTGAAAGCCAATGTTTACATTCTCAAAGTATTGATATGCTCCATAGGGACAACAAGCTTCAGTAGGATAGGTATAATCAAGGTCAGTGAAATTAAAAGGGCATTCATAATATGGCTTGGTAACAGATGTTATAGGAAACACAGAAAAGAAGTTACCATTAAACTGAAGATTGGTGGAAACGACTGGATTGTACTCTGATTCAAAGCATACATTTTTAACGAATACCCTTACGTTATAGGTGCCTTGAGGCATTAGATTTCCACTATCATCTAACCCATCCCAACCAATGTTATTTGATGGGTTCTGAACTTGTATAGTTCGAATAAGAGATGAATTGGGGCCAGTAGTCCTTATTTCTATTCTAGCATAGTTTACGAATAAACCGAACAGAAACCCTTGTTGTCCGTTAACTGCTTCATCCTCGTTAAGAGTAGGATTGTTTAAGTTCTTGACAACTATTTGGCCATTAATATTCGTAGCAAATATGTCATCAAAATATTGTTCTGCATATAGATCAACATAATCAATGACTGCACCACCTACCGGGGTTGGAGTAAGGGTGGTCAATTCAAAAATACCTCCTAACATTGTACTGTCACATTTGTTTTTAGCTCCGATTTCATAGAACATTGTTGAAACACTGGGTAGGCTAATTGGAGTGCTTGGCCCTTCCCATGACCATTTTGGAGGAGGAGAAATGAATGTCTCCTCAAATTCAACAAACTGTTGTCCGTTAATGGTGTAGCCAAGTTTTATGTACAACTCTTCTACACGATCAAGTCCATGAACTGTAAACGCACTTTCATCAGAATGTCTTTCATTAACAGTAAGACTTATTTTATCGTGGTACTCACTAATGCATTCTCCAGGAGGTTTACAAGATTGATAAAGTTGTACATCATCCAGATACATTCCAGTAGCTTGGCCAGAAGCACCAGTCGCAATTGAGGATTTTTTTATCTTGATAAATAAGTATTGGTATTCCTTATTGATAATGTCTCTCCATTCAATATGCTTCCAATTGTTTGTCTGGGTAACAATACCATTTTCAATGGTCTTTGTACTACCAGATGGTCCACCACCAGAAGTTCTTGATTCGGCAAGAACTATTTTGTATTCACATCCGTTACTTGCATTTTCTATATTATCGGGGACTGAAACTTTACATTCGAATTTGTACTCTTGACCAATTATTGTAGGAGAAGTCAATTCGCACGAGATAGTTTCATTTAATCTTGTCCCATTATTGGTTGAGTTAGCGCCATTATGAACAAACAAGGCTATGTATGAATTACCATGAGCTGGGTATTCGTTTCCGAAAACGCAATTGTTTGGTTGAAGAGACCACATTACTCCGGTTTCATTGTTATACTGAACGTTTTCTTCGTAGTACGGCTGATTCCCTAGTGCAGGATAGTAATCCGCATAGAAAACAGAATTATCGCATATATATTGGGCAGCCACCACGTTGCCATGAGTAGGAGGATCATTTTCACTACATACTTCAAAACTATGGTCGGGGTAGAATCGAAACGAATTATCAGTGATATAATAGGCAAGTCCTTTGTTCCATTGAGTTGAACGTTTTAACTTCCATGTTGTGTTCGGTTGAAAAATTAGTCCCTCTGCACCCATGCCTTTGTTACCCAGAGCCTGTTCTATAAAATCGGTTTTGTAAGTATTCCCTCCTGAATATATGGAAGGAATTGTTGCACAAGAAGCTCCAACGTCACAAGCTCCAAATATCTCGGGATCTTCAAAACTACCTCCAGGGACAAGATTCTGAATTTGACTGTGTCCCTTTTGAATTGTAAAGAGCCAAAATGGTACTAGTAATATTAATTGTTTCATTTTAGTTTGTATTTTAGAGAAACTCCAAAATGCTTAAATGAGCCTACTCCCGTAAACGAATAACCATCATTTTCGAATGATGTATCACCAGAAGGGTCTATTATCTTTTCCCAGTTAGTTAGCATACCTATTGACCCTTGATAGTCAATAGATAATCCAACTCTTGGGAAGAACCATAGTTCTATTCCAAGGCCGGGTGTGAAAAACCAGGCGTGTTCACCTCGTGTTCCTCTTTGAAATAATAACGATAAATCACCAGAGGATTGATTAATAGAACCCTTTGAAATTCCTATTAAACCATAACTTCTAAAGAATTCCTTTTGAAAGATCGTTCTAATCACCCCAATTTGAATTCTAGAGGATCTTGTTCTGACTGTGTACTGATTACCTCCAAGAGAAAAATTCTCGCTAGTAAAATTATAGAAGAATGATATGTAAGTGTTCCAATCTTTAGAAAATGAGTTACTATATCCAATATTATATATTGAGGCAGTTTCAAATCTATTGTCCCACTTACTCCCTTTGTTATAGTAAAATGGAAATTGCGTGAGTCCTATGTCAAATTGATGTTTCCAATTTGTCTTCAATTCATTGGTGTTCTGAGAATTGACATTAAATACTAGGACAAGTAAGCTGAAAACACTTAAGCATTTTAGGTTGAAGTTGTATTTTATTGTGTTTAACAATTATTTAGAATTTTGACTTTTTATCAATGCTTTGATCTCATCAAGCTCTTTTTTTATTTCTTCAACTTCCTCATCCTTTTTTATCAAATAGAGTGTTAATTCTTCTACTTTTTCCATTAGAATTTTGTTCATTTCTCCTAGATCAATTCCGTCATTTTGAATTGTTTCAGCAGAGGGAACGCCTTCTAAGTGACCATTTTGAGTAATATATTTTTGTACTTCATCTAATGGTTTTAGATTGTAATCAGACTTGAAAACATAATCTGGCCATACATCTAAATTAACTTTGACAGTTCTGGCATAAGTTACTCCAGATTTTCCATTTACTTTAAATATAGGGTTTATAACACCAGCATCACTGGTGTTAACCTCAAACGCAGTATATTCATTCTGGGAGCTTATGCCATTTCCTGAAGTTATACTTAATCCGCCACCACTTTCATTAACTATAGTATGAGTGAACCCAGTGTTGATATCACTTGTGTGCAGTATTGCTCCATTGTTGTTCATTCTATTACTCACCCCATTATTATTCCTGAAAAGGAAGAAGTCTTCAGTTGATGGTCCGGCATCAAGTTGGAGAAGTGTATTATTAGAAAAATTCAAAAATTGATTTCTACTAACTATAACTTCATTGTTGGAATATATTTTACCTCTCACATCAAATGTTGTTTTTGGATCATCCGTTTGAATGCCTACTCTTGCTGGGCATGGTGAACCTGTGTGCAAGATTCCATAATTTAGCGTGCTTGCATGATTCCATATAGGAGCGGGGATACCTCCAGGGTTTTGTCCATCGGTGAAACCAATACATGGTTCATGTTCATAGATAGTGTTTATGAAGTCTGCTCTATACATTGATTTTACTTTCCCATTAGGGTTAATTAAAACAAACCGATCATCCGAAATTGAGACATCTTCGAGACCTTTGAATTTGAAATCTCCTTCAACAAATGCATCTCCTTTCATCTTCGTAGTTCCAACTACTTTGAAATCATTTTTTGCTTTAGAATTTCCTACAAGAACTGTTTCCCCGTAAAATTTTGCATCCTGATCAACAACTAATCTGTCTCTAAACCTGACTGAATCTTTTACAATTAAACAACTGTCGACAATTAGACTTCCGTTCACATCCAATTTTTCACTTGGTTGTGCAGTACCAATTCCAACATTTCCATTGGAAGGAAAAGTGTTTTGTGCATTTAGGTTGAATGCACAAAATAGCGCAATAACCAGAAGAATTCTTTTCATAGTTTTTGTAGTTAAGTAAATTAATGGGCAGCAACCATTGAGAATACTTAAAAGTAGTTTATTCGCATTTACTTTGCAACTTTCGCATTTACTTTGAAAATTTACACCTCCGCCAACTAAAGCTGCACCTGATGAAGAATGGTGTGGACAACGATATGGCCTTTCTGAAATCAGAGATGTTTTATCACCTAAAATACCTGCTACGCTATGAACTTTTGTGGTTTCAAGAGACTCTTCCATGGTTAATGGAGGCAAAATTCCCGAGATGCGTTTGGCTAACATGGTTTTTCCCACACCTGGAGGGCCGATCAGTAAAATATTATGTCCGCCTGCTGCTGCAATTTCTAAAGCCCTTTTCACACTTTCCTGTCCTTTGACGTCTTCGAAATCTAAAATCGTGTCATCTTCAATATGAGATTCTAAACCAGAAGAGGTGTGCGGAGAGAATTCTTTAGTGTCATTGAAAAAATCAACTAAATCCTGAATATTGTTCAATGCAAATACATCAATCCCCTCGACTACTGAGGCCTCATCTGCATTTGCAAAAGGAAGAATCACACCTTTCAGATTCATTTTCCTGGCCTGAATGGTCATGCTGAGAGCGCCTCTTATCGGCAGCAATGAACCATCTAATGATAACTCGCCCATGATTAAATAGTGGTCTAATTTTTCGTGAGATATTTGATGAGAAGCAGCAAGAATCCCTGCAGCAATGCTGAGGTCGTATGCAGCTCCCTCTTTTCGTATGTCTGCCGGAGCCATGTTTACGGTAATTCTCCTGACGGGCATGGTTAGACCGTTGTTTTTGATGGCCGCTTCAATGCGTTTTTGCCCTTCTTTAACGGCATTGTCGGGCAGACCAACAAGGAAGTATTGGGCTCCTCGGTCCATGTTTACCTCAATAGTAATGGGAATGGCATCAATACCATATACGGCACTTCCGTGTACTTTCACTAACATAACTCACAATTTTGAATTGGATTGCGAAAGTATCCGGGGAAGGACGTAAGTTTTTTACGGACTAAGTTATTCCGGATTAGTCAATACTAGTATTGACATTTTTTGGATGAATGTTTTGTTCAATATAGTCAATCATAGAATGAATGACTTTGATATGAATCTCCTGAGTTCTATCCGACCACTTAGATTTTGGGGCACGAATTTCAACATCACACAAATCTGCCATAGCGCCACCATCTTTCCCGGTTAGGCCAATTACTTTCATGTTATTGCCTTTGGCTGCTTCAATGGCATTGAGGATGTTTTTTGAATTGCCACTGGTTGAAATGGCCAGAAGAACATCTCCATCTCTCCCTAAACCTTCAACGGGACGAGAAAAAATATGATCGTAACCATAATCGTTGGACACGCATGTGATATGAGAAGCGTCACCAAGGGCCATGGCTGCCATTGGTTTTTTATCCAATCTGAACCTACCGGTCATCTCTTCAGCAAAATGCATGGCATCACACATAGAACCACCATTGCCGCAAGTCATTATTTTTCCGCCCCCAAAAAGACTGTCAATCATAATGTCTCCGGCAGCCTGAATACGTTTGAAATTAGTCTCATCCTCAATGAATTGAGTCAAAATTGACTGGGCTTCTAAAAAATGGTCTGCAATTTGCTTATAGCTCATGTGTATAGATTTTATTCAAAAGTAAAATTAAGTGTTTTGCACAATCTTTGGAATAATAAATAAGAAAATGCAAATTTGTTGAACGAAAAAGCGGACTATGAAAAGACTCATACTTTCATCATTATTATTTTTAGGCCTTTCGGTTGCCTATTCTCAAACAAAACCGGCAGAGCAGTTGACCTGTTTAGATCAGTATAAAAAAGTTTTTAAAGAGCGTGGCGCAGATAGGGTAGCAGATGGCATGCACAGAAATGTAATTGTATCTATTGAAGATGAATACGGTACAAACTGTTTCTACGGAAAGGCACGTGTTGAAGCGGCCAAGGTAACGGCAATCTTTATCAAGTTTGAAGACGAAACTTATGAATTGTTCGAAGGGCAGGACTTTACTGTGCCTTACGGAACACTGATTAAAAATGGAATTACAGATCCATGGGTGACAAAAGCTGATAAGCAAAAAATGACTGTCATTTTTGTTGAAAGCATTAAGCCTAAGAAAAAGAAATACAAGCAAGCTCCAGGACCAGATCCGAGCAAACTGTAAGATAAAAACAAGGAAAATAAAAAAGGTCACGTTGAATACGTGACCTTTTTTTATATCGATACTTTTTGCGTGCGTCTTGTGCTAATGAAATTTACTAAGACCAACTTTGAGCCAATCTGCGAAATCTTTAACGCTTCCGTGTGACATATATGTCGCGTCTCCATTAAGAGGAGTTCCGTTGTGATCAACTAGTATGTGCTGTGGTTGGCTTAGTTTTTCAAATTTTTCAACTTGAAAGTCAGCCCACTTGTCACCAACGGTCTTTAATTCTTTCCCATTATAAGATGAGATAAGCGGTTTTTCAAGAAGTGTTTTGTCGTCAACAAACAAGGTGGCGATTACCACATCTTCACGAAGAATCCTCAGTACTTCACTGTCAGCCCAAATATAGTCCTCAAATTTTCTGGAGTTCACAACAGCATATCCGGTAAAAACGACCAGTAAGGGTTTCCCTTCATGCTTTGCATGACTCAGAGCTTCTGAGTAGTCATGAAAAGTTCATAAACCGTGAGGACCTCCTGCAAGAGAAGTTTCCTCAGCTTCAGTTACTTCCAATTCAGGGAAATGTGTTTTGATATTGGCTCTCTCTTCAAAAGCTTTCAATCCCTGTAGCAACCATTCATTGAATTTGTCAGGATCTGAATGACTTGCATAAGTTGCATCAGAAGAGCTCAACATTTCTCCTCTATGATTCAGGATCACGTACTGAGGTTGCGTTGTTTTTCCAAACTTCTCAGATTGCAAGTCTGCCCATTTTTCGCCGGTTGTATACAACATCTTGCCGTTAAAAGGTGACTTCTCTGGTTGAGGAAGGTCTAATTTTTCATCCACATATAAAGATGCAATTACAACACTATCTCTCAAGATTGGTAGGTTACTTTCATCAGACCAGACATTTGCTTCCATCTTACGGCAATTTACACAGTTGTGTCCGGTGAAATCCAGCATTAAAGGCTTCTTGATTTCTTCTGCGTAAGCTCTTGCTTTTTCATAATCATGGAAACATGGAAGGCCATGGGGGCCAGCGTGAGCACCTTCAGGCATGTCGCCATGCACAGGCTCTTGTCCACCTACACCATATGGCGATTCACTGTAATGTTGAGGTGGCGGAAAGGCTGAGATCAGCTTTAATGGTGCACCCCACAATCCAGGAATCATATATAATGTAAACATCAGCGAAATGATTGCAAATGATAGTCTTGTTACTGTTAAGTACTGTACAGGACTGTCATGTGATGTTTTGAAAGCTCCGAAAAGATACAGAGTCATGGCTCCAAAAATAGCGATCCAGATAGCCAGGAATAATTCTCTTTCCAGTAAATGTGCCTGAACAGCCAAATCTGCATTTGATAAGAACTTAAATGCGAAAGCAAGTTCAAGGAATCCAAGTACTACTTTAACACTGTTTAACCAGCCACCGCTCTTTCCTTCGATGGTTTTTAACATACTTGGGAAAATTGCAAATAAGGCAAAAGGAAGTCCAAGTGCAATACCGAATCCGGCCATTCCGGCAGTCAATTGCCATGCGCCACCGCCTCCACTGGAAGCGCCTACTAACAAACTTCCAAGAATTGGTCCTGTACAAGAGAAGGACACGATTGCCAATGTCAATGCCATTAAGAAGATACCTATGAACCCACCTACGGATGAGGCTTTGTTGTCTACTTTATTCGTCCATGATGCAGGTAAGGTAATTTCAAAAGCACCCAGAAACGAGAAGGCAAATACAACCAACATCACAAAGAAGAAGATGTTCAAGGGAACGTTGGTGGATATTTTATTGAGTATACTCGGGTCGAGTGAGTCTAACAGGTGGAAAGGAGCACTTAGTAAAATGTAAATCAGGAAAATAGAAATACCATAAGTAACCCCTCGAATCAATCCTTTTCTTCTGTTTTCTGCACCTTTTGTGAAGAAGCTTACCGTCATAGGGATCATTGGGAAAACACATGGTGTTAGAAGTGCTACCAAACCACCAAGGAATGCTTTCCAGAAGATGGCCCACATTGAACCTGTTGTTTTTGTTGTTTCGTGTTCTTCAACTGCTTCATTCAGGTTGATGGTAAAGGCGTATTCTTCAACCGTGCTGGCCATTTGTTCGCCATTGCTTATGGTAAGCTTTAATATCCCTGAAACAAGGCTGTCCGCTTTTTCGCCAGGCTTGATAATAGTTTTAAGAATAACTCCTCCATTGTAAGCTTCTAAGGAGCCGTTAGGACCTTTGATGGTTGAATCCATTTCATGAATCTTTGCTGTCTTCCCATCAATAACACTCGCTTCAATAACTTCAAAATTAGCTACGTCAAATGTTGCTTTGGTTTCATTATTTAAGATATACCATCCATTTGCACCATCAGTTTGAGCTCTTAATTCAATGTTTCCGTTTTTCATCTTCATGGCGTAAAACTGCCATCCAATTGGAGAATTCATGGTTTCCTTTTCAGGAACCTCTAAAGTATCAACGTTGGTTTCTTCAACGTTTAGTGTATCAGAACTCTCTTCTGTTTGAGGATCCTCTTCAGGATCAGGTTCGTCCGTTCCGTTTTCAGAACCACAATCTTTAAGTTTGAACGTGAAGTTTTTTGTGCTCGGAGGGAAACAAGACTCCTTACAAGCCATGAATTCTACGCTCATTTTAACCTCATGGGCTTTGCCATCTGTGATAGTTACCTTTTGTTTGAACACAACCTTGTTGCCATGGAAAGGTCTTTCTGGGAAACCATCGTTGTCGACCACATCTGTGTGTGGTTCACTGGTTTTTCCTTTTAATTCTACACCTGAACCACCATCCCATTTGAATGTTGTTGGGATGTTCATTGCGTTTTCCGGTAAGATTTGTGAATACAAATGCCAACCATCCAATTGAGTAACTTCAACTATCAATGTCGCTTCACATCCGTTTTGCTGAACACTGGTTTTCCATTTGATAACTTCATCAACGTTTTGAGGCTCTGCAGCAGCCAAGGCCGGAGCAAGGATAGGAGATGTTTCAAGTTCTTTGGCGTGGTTACTATTGTTTGTTGATACTTCATTCAATGCCGAATTGGCGTTAAAAGAGAATGATGTGAATGCAACGAATGCAAGGAATAGATTTAATTTTCTTAACATATATTATGGTTTGGCTTGAGAAATAACAATTTTAAATGGCTCATCAATTGGAGGTAAACACCCCTCGTCGTTACAAGCCATATAAGTAATATATCCAACAACTTTGGAAGAATCTTCAGATAATGAGATTTTCTGCCTGAAGGTCACCGAGTTTTCAAAATAACGTACGTCCAATTCAAAATTTGGATCGTATTCTTCAATCGGTTTTGGTTCAACGAGTTTGCCTTCAAGTTTTGAATTAACCAACTCTTCAAAAATAAATTCAGTAGGTAGTGGACCTTCGTCACTTGGTAAAACGGTAGCATAAATATGCCAGTGTTCATCCATTTGGGCTTTGAAGGAGATAGTGGAATCCTTGCCGGAGTAGCTCGTTTCCCATTTTACAGGACTGTCCTGAGCCTTTCCTGAAGCACTAAAAAATGTGATTAGGATTACAATAGTTGATTTTATGAAAATATTTCTAAACATAGTTTCTATCATCAAATATATCTAATATTTATCATTATAAGTGGTCTTAAAAACGACAAAATTGAATACTAATCATTGAAATTGATCTCTAAAACACGTGTTGTAATTGATGTGATTTGTGCAACTGAAGACTGTCTAATCCCGCAGCACCAAATAATCTGATCATTACTAAGTATGATGGGGATTTTGGATTTTTGGTCGAGACTAACTTTCACATCTATAAATAGATCACTGAGCATTTTTCTCCCTTTCATGCCTAGTATGCTCATTGAATCTCCTTGTTTCCAGTAGCGTAGGTGTAGGTTTGGACTTAATGAGTCTAAGTCGAAAAACGCCTGATGAGCGTTGGATTGCTTAATAGTTGTCCAGTCAACAGTGCTGTGTATTTTTATTACGAATTGATGAGAATTGAAAGAATATGAGCCCTCTTCGCAAAAAATGAAAGTTTCAAGGCTTGTTTGTTCTTGGATTCCTATTGGGTAAAAGATAAGTCGATTTCTATCAATTAGGCATACATGTGTTTTAGAATTGAATTGCTTGCCAATTGAGTCTAATGATCCCAGGATTTGCCGTGATTGCTCATTTTTAAAGCCATATTGAAGTAGGCCAAGACTAAGAAGAACCTTATTCTTTGAACTAAGCGAATCCAGAGAAATAATGTGTCGTTCTTTCTCAATAGAAGAGGCCTGTTTTAGAAATTGTTCGGTCTCAGCTTTCATATAATCATCAATTTCTTTGAGATAATTAACACTGGAAGCAATTTGAGTATTGATGTGGGGGACTTTTTCCTCAAGGTTTGGGATGACCTTATTTCGAATGTGGTTTCTCAAATAATCGTTTTGTTGATTGGAAGCATCTTCTGCCCAGCGAATCTTATTGTTTGTAGCGTATTGTTTGATGTCCTTTTTTGAGAAAGCAAGCAGAGGACGTTTATAACAACCTCTTCTCTTAGGAATACCACTTAGTCCGCTAATTCCGGCAGATCTACTTAAATTGATTAAAAAAGTCTCTACCAGATCATCTCGATGATGCGCTAGTAAAATGCTCTTGTTTTTTACACCTCTGGTAATATCTTCAAACCAATTGTACCTCAATTCACGAGCAGCCATTTGAGTACTTAGTTTATGCTTTGTTGCATAAGATTTGGTGTCGAAATCAATGGATTCAAAAGGGACTTTTCGTTCCAAAGCCCAGTTTTTAACAAACTGTTCGTCTTCATCAGCGGCTTCTCGTAGCTTGAAATTGCAGTGAAGAACTGTGAAAGAATAACCCAGCTCGTGCATCAAATGACACAGGACAATTGAGTCAATTCCGCCAGATACCGCAATAAAAAGTTTGTCAGTTTCGAATTCAGGAAATTCATTTTCAATATGTGATTTGAGCCACTCTGTTAACATTGTAAGGCATTTTGCATGGCGGTCATTTTAAGTAAGACCTCTTCGTATTCTTTTTGGCAATCACTTTCAATTGTAATAGCGCCACCAGTTGGAGCCATTCCTACTTGCGTTCGTTCGTCATAAAAAATTGATCGGATGAGTACATTAAAATCAAAATCATCATTGGAAGATTGATAGCCCAGGCTTCCTGAATAGTGAGATCTCCTGAAAGATTCGTATTCGTCAATCAATTTCATGGCACTTACTTTTGGTGCCCCGGTCATACTTCCCATTGGGAAAGTAGCTTTTAAGATGTCTTCAAAATTTAGCCCATCTTTCAAATCACATGAGATCGTGGAAATTAGTTGATGAACAGTTTTAAAAGAATAGAGTTCGCAAAGTTCTTCAACTTTCACAGAATCCTGTTTAGCAAGTCGAGATAAGTCATTACGCACAAGATCAACAATCATAATGTTTTCGGAGCGTTCTTTTGGATTTGACTTAAGCGCTTCAGCAATGACTTTGTCAGCTTCATTATCTGCGCCTCTTTTGGCGGTACCTTTAATAGGTTGGCTGATTAATTTATTCTTCGTTTTCTTTAGAAACCTTTCCGGACTGCCAGATAGAATCCATTTTCCATCGAAATTAGCAATTGCCATAAAAGTGGCCTGTGCTTCTTTTAATAATTTGAAACCTGTCTCAATAGGGTTGATGTTGCCTTTGAAGCTGGCGTTCACACAGTAATTTAACTCGTAAATATCTCCGTGTTGAAGAGACGCCTGAACCTTCCTGAATCCATTTTGATATGTTTCCCACTCCAAATCAGGGTTTAGATCAATGGTGTTTTGCGCGTTCGTCCGCTCGGGAGTATGGTTTTCAAACTGTTTGAGAAGTTTCTCATACAAATCCAAATCTCCATCAACCTCAATATGTGATTGAGATAAAGAGATTGCGGTGTGTGCTTCAAAAGATAAAATATCTGGCCAATGAAGTGTCATTTTGTTTTCAGAATTCAGCTTTTCAAAAGAGTTTTTTAGCTCATAAGACAAACTGGAGATTCTAAAAAGTTTTGTTGGGGTATTTAAGTCGTGCAAGTCTTTTTCTACGGAAAGATTATGCCCTATAAACAGTACTTTCTTTTGATTGGGGTGATCTTCAAAATATGCGAAACACCTGAAATTTTGTCTTTTAAGGGCATTGAGTGCACCAAAAAAGTTAAAACTCTGGCAAAATCTTTGATATTTGTGGTCTAAATTCATTTAAAGATGAGAACAAAGATACTATTCATTTTACTGTGTGCACTTACTGTCACCAACCCTGTGAAATCACAGAAATCCAAGATTGCTTATATCAACACCAATGTTTTGTGGCAACTGATGCCTGAAAAGGCAGCAGCAGATTCGATTCTGAACATGGAAAAATTGGATTTACAGAAATATTATACGGAGCAAACGGAAGACTTGAAGGCTAAGGTTCAGGCTCTTAATAACGATCCGAACTTTGACGAAACTAAGTTGATTTATCAGCAGAAAAACAAGGATATTCAAGATAGGTATAAAGAGCTGGAAACTTTTATTAGCAAGGCGGAGAGAGAGTTGCAGGCTAAGCAAAATCAGCTGTATAAACCAATTCGAGAGAAGATGGAAGATGCCATTAACTCGGTGGCAGAAGAAAACGGATATGAATATGTGCTTGATTCTAGTTTTGGAAATATCATTTATAGAAAAAGTGAGACTTACGACATTCTTGAAAAGGTTAAGAACAAATTAAAATTGAATTAAAGTATTGTTATTGAAGGGAATGTTTTGTAATTTAGTTACTGCTTATAATAAAACACCTCATGAAAAAGATCACACTTACAAGCATTTTTGCTCTGGGCGCCTGCGGCCTGGTAAACGCTCAAAACGTAGGAATTAACACTGATGGTAGTGCTCCGGGAATGATGCTGCACGTAAAAGTTGCAAGCGGAAATGACGGAATTAGAATTCAAAACAATTCGGGAACTGCGGATGGTATTATCAATTTCCAGGATGGAACTGCAAATGCCTGGACTTTAGGTTTTGATGCCAGTGATAACAACGATTTTAAAGTTTCGAATGGTGCCGCTCTTGGTACAAACGACCGTTTTGTTATAGACGATAATGCCGATCAAATCTTGAGTGGTTTTAATGGAACTCAGGCAAATCCGGCCTGGTCGTTTAATGGAGATCCTAATACAGGGATGTTCAGAAGTGCTGCCGATGAATTGGCTTTTACTGCTGCTGGTGTGGAATTAATGGTTTTAGATGCCAATGGTGCCGATCAGGTAGTAGTAAATGAGAATAGTACAGATGTTAATTTCCGTGTAGAAAGTAATGGAGACGCAAACATGTTGTTTGTCGATGGAGGAAATAACCGGGTAGGAATTAGTACTGGAGCGCCGGTTTCAATGTTTCATGTTGATGGAAACAGTGCCATTAATTTGAGTCATATCGACAATAGTAATGGAACTGGTACAGGTTTGGTGTCTACTGGTCAAAACGGAATCCTTAACTATCTATTAGCGGGATGTGGATCGTCAGCTACAGCAGTGACTACTTCACAATACATGTACTATACAACCGGAGGTGTTGGTCAGGCAGCAGTGATGCAGGATGCATTTGGAGCTCAATGGTTAGCAGGAGCTTGGGATGGTTTCCAGTACTTGAAAATTACTGGTAACGGAGGTGTAGCTACAATTATTGATGACCCTAACGGAGAAAAAGTGACTATGTTCTGTGTTGAAGGACCTGAAAACTGGTTCCAGGATTATGGGACAGGTTCTCTTGTGAATGGAGAGGCTGTTGTGGAATTTGATCCTATATTTGCGAACAGCATTATGGCAGATGAGACACATCCAATTAAAGTTTTTGTGCAATTAGAAGGTGAGTGTAATGGTGTGTACGTCACAGAAAAGACGACTAATGGTTTTAGGGTGAAAGAGTTGAATAGCGGTAGTTCTACAGTTGATTTTACTTACACTGTTGTAGCTACCAGAGCCAATGAAACACTTGAGATGAATGGAAATGTAAGACACGTTGACTATTCAAGAAGATATCCTAAATCTGTTGGTTATCAGGAAAGCCTTGTAACCGGACAAAATACTAGAGAATAAACCCATGAAAATATTAGCTATATCTGCATTAATATTGTCTTCAACTGTTGCCTTTTCTCAGGCACGTGTTGTGATAAATAATGATGCATACATTACTTTGAACGGAGGAACAGCAGGAACCCCCATATTCCTGGTTGTGGAAAACCCAAATGCCAATGCTATTACAACAGCAGGGACAGGAGGGAACATTGTGTCAGAAGGAGAATTCAATAAAGTAAGATGGCGTATTGGAACCAATACAGGTTCGTACACACTGCCGTATTATTCTCAATTGAATGCTGCAGGAATGAAAATTCCTTATACCCTTAATATTACGGGGGCAGGAGCCGGCGGAACAGAAATTGATTTTTCAACTTACCGTACTTCAGGATTGGGGAGTGGTTCGAATGCTCCTCTGCCTTCCATGGTTGCTCATTTTCTGGATGCAGGTACAGCCACTGTTAATAACGAACTATTTGTAGTAGATAGATTCTGGATGGTGGATGCGACCGGTTATGGAACAAGACCTACCAGTACTATGACCATTCAGTACGATAATTCCGCTGCAGAGATTGCAAGTGGTAATACACTTGTTGAAGGTAATTTGGTTGCTCAGCGATATAATTCAACTTCAAACGAATGGGAAGGAGATCCTGCCATGACTCAAATCTTCTATGGTTTGGGGAGTTTAAATACAGGAGCCAGAACTTTGGGGCCATTTGCGGTACCAGCTAATGACTTGTTTGAAACATGGGTATTGGTGGATAGAACTATGTTGCTTCCGGTAGAAATGCTGGATATGAATGTGATCTGTAATGGCGTTAAGAATACCATTAAGTGGTCAACAGCTTCTGAAAGCAATAACTCTCACTTCTCAATCGAGAGAAGCACAGATGGATCTAATTTTACTGAAATTGCCCAGGTACAAGGTGCTGGTAACAGTTCTTCTCAGATTAATTATACGTACCATGACAAAGACAATGTTGAAGGTTTGGTATACTACCGCTTAAAACAGGTGGATTTTGATGGAGAATACAGTTATACGGATATTTTGATCGCCAATTGTTCTGAAGAAGGAACCGACATCATCACACATTATGATAATGGAAGTTCAAATACTTTCCTTCAGATTCAATCTGGAAGAGATCAAAACGGAGTCATCAGTATTTATACAGCTGAAGGTCGTTTAGTTGCCAATTCTCAACATGATTTAAGAGAAGGGAACAACGAAATCTTGCTTAATACAAGCACACTTTCGAAAGGAATTTACATGATCAGTTTGCAAACAAATGATCAAACTATTTCCAGAAAGATCTACTTGAGATAAAATTCTTTTGTGGAATATATCCTTTTTTTGCCCTATCTTAATGAGGTAAAACAAGCAGCTTGTTATTAAGGATATTTAAATCTGAAAAACGTCTTGACGATCATGAACTTATTGCTCGATATAAAAAGAGCGGTGAGATGCGCTATGTCGCGGAATTGTATAAGAGGTATTCTCAATTAATTGCTGCATTATGTTATAAATATCTCCAACATCCGGAAAACGCGGAGGATGCCGCTATGGATGTGTTTGAGATCATTAGTCAGGATTTAAAAACTCATGATATCAGAAAGGTAAACAACTGGTTGTATTCGGTTACGAAACACCATTGTTTAAAAGAAAAACGCCGATTTCAAAAAGAAAATATGGTGGATTTCCAGGATGGATCAGGCTTTGAAGCTGTCTTGTCAACTGAAAACGATTCGGGTAAAGAAGATAAAATTGCGGAAGAAGCTAAACTTATTGCGCTCGAATCCGTATTGCCTCTACTTAAAGAAGATCAAAAGACCTGTGTTGAATGTTTCTACATTAAAAAGATGAGTTATCTCGAGATTTCAGAATCAACCGGATTAACCATTAATAAAGTGAAAAGCCACATTCAAAATGGCAAGCGAAAACTTAAAATTGAATTAGATAAAAGACTTGAAAAACAAGGCTAACATACAATGGTGGGATTATGATGTGCCGTCCTTAGAAAATTGGGATAAGGTACCATATGCTCGTTTGGATGAGTCTGATCGTCAATATCTAAACGAGTTGCAAAACGAAGAAGGCTTTTATTCGGAGTTGTCAGGGAAAACTTCTGCTTCTGATTTATTGATCATTAACGCCATAGCAGAACAAACTCACAGGAGAATTCTCCAGAAATACAGAATTAAGGATACCCTGTACTGGCCATGGGTGGTGACTACTATTGCCATCATCGCATTTATCTTTACGCTGACAGTTTTAAATGACCGCGATCAAAAGCATCAAAGCCACAGTAAATCAAACAAACAAGATCACAACAGTCAGGAATTGATTGCTCACTCGGATTCTGATCAGAAGACTCCCAAAAAAATAGTAGAAGATGTACCGGAACATATGTCAAATGGGCCTGATGTTGAGCCTGAGCTTCCGCATGACAATCATGATGACCCGAATGTGAAATCAACAGGCGATGATGAGGAAAGGAATAAGCGTCAGGATTCAAATGTAGAAAAAGCGTCAGATCGTGTAGTTGACTTAGGAACGGATCTCGCCGCGAATGTGAATCAGAGCAAAAAAGAGGATGCTAAGCAAGATGAGTTAGAAAAACCACTGGAAAAAAAGAAGAAAAATTACGGAGAGAGATTTGTGAGTCAGGGGAGAAAAGAAAGTTCCGGCTCCCGAGATGTTTCTATCCCTCTAAAAGTGAGTATGGTTAGGGTTGAACAGGCCGCAAACTACGCTGTTTACCTGAATTCGAGAACTAAAAAATCAAGTACAAGTAATGGGCAGATTTCAGGAGGCGAAAGTGATGATCAGATGCGCGTAAAGTTTGCTCCGGAAGATATGCCTCAATATCCGGGTAATAATGACAGGCTGGAAAGTGACCTTGAGTACCTCATCGGGAAATACGCTTTAAAGAAGACTTATGAGGAGGTTGTTTCCGTTATGGTTTCATTTATAATAGATGCCAAAGGTGTAATGAAGGATATTAAGATTCACGGTTATAAAACCCAGGAGATTAAATCATCTATTCAAAAGTCTTTGGCTGCACTGGATCCATGGAAAAAAGGAAAAAAATCGGGCAAAAAAGGTTCTGTTCGCTACGAAATTTTGATCTCCTATAAATGATGGTATCCATTTTGTTATTTTAGCAGCTAAATGAGATATACATTGCTCTTCATACTCTTGTTCTGTAGTGGCTTTAGTGCCTTCTCAGGGATATTTTTCTCCCCTCAGGAAAGAGCTTACCTTTTTCACGTTGTCAAAAAAAATCAGGTGCTTGACAGGAATATTGGAGAATTCTTTAAGTACGAAGGTGAGTGGATAACCGTTCAGGGACAAATTGATTTCGACACACTTGAGCAGATTGTCATCACAGAGCCAACACTTTTGGATATCGATTTTGAAGGCATCAAAAGAGCGCCGGAAAGTATTTTGGCTGAGACGGCTTCAAAGATGGGACTGTGGAAACTTGTTCAAATTCTGGACCATCCTGGCGAATCAGCCCATCAGACAGATTATAATCTCTTAGTGAAATATCTGAAGCAACAATTGCCGGATGGCGCTTATCAGGACCGGGAACGCACCAGATGGCACAAACAGATCCGAACCCTCTTAAATGCAGACTTATCTCTTCTTGATAAAAGAGACATTGTAGAAGAAATAGAGCGCATCTCTCTGAAAGAAAAGATGTATATCCTTGAAGCACTTGATGCCAGCTACAAGCACTATACAAATAAACTCACAAGAAGATATTTCGATTTATTGGGAGGTTCTAATACCGAGTTCGAGAATGTTCTTTTAGCAGCGGGAGAGGGGAGTAAGACTTATGGCTTAATGGAAGAGTTTGAGAAGAATGAAAATGGGAAACTAAACAAAAAACAACCTAAGGGGATCGCTCTTTTTACCTATCAATATAGCATTAAGAAGTCCAGAAACGGCATGCGCGATATCTACCCTAAAACGGATCCTGTTATTGCCTATCATGGATTTAACGATCCTGAAAATACGAATGTGCATTTGAGTTTATGGGGATTTGATGCATTTTTCCAAACGACTGTGGTGCTCAAAACAGGCGGGAGATCCTATATCTTATATGCCAATAGAGATTCTAAGGAATTGTCTGCCGACTCTGCATATGCTTACGGAAAGACCTATCAATACCACATCAATACCCTGGAGAAGAAAATCATTCCTGAAATAGAGGAGGATCTTCATGGTAAATCCGGGCTATGGGTTCAGCACGCACGATGGGAAGAAAGACGTGTGAAATATTATGATGAGATTCGAAAGGCTGAAGTGGCTATGAGAACCTATGAGCTTGAGAAGAATAAAAAGAAATTGAAAAAAGCGCAGGACAGGTATTTAAACTACAATACGGCATACGCGAACGCAAGGACCAAAAAACGCAAAACCTTTCACAGGATTTATGCAAAAGAACAGGAACTGGAGTATTATCAGGATCAGTTATTTTATATGAAATCGAATCTGGGAAGTGCTCCGGTAGATTATGTTTATGAAGACTCTCTGTACAAATTTGAAGATGGTTCTTACTTTGATCCGTTTACTCAGGATTTCCATTTTAACTCAATAGACAATGGAGAATTTAATGTCAGATTGATTTCAATTGGCTCAAAACCATTGGCAGATTTGGTAGATGAAGTGCAATTAATGGTTAATGCCATGCATAAATCCCGTCCTAACCAAATCAAGTTTGACTTTAATCTGGAGGATTCGTTTGATCCCAATTCATATCGTCTTAAGGCTTTGCCGGAAGCCTTTACAAAATCGGGCAAACTGGACTCAATTCTAAACTATCTGGTAGATCATACCAAAGAAGGTAGGGCGTACTTGTTTGGGGGAGGTGTTGGAAGTTTTGGAGTCGAAGGAGATATCATATCAGATACTGCTCAAACCGAATTGGATAAATATCCCGGATTGACACAAAAGGAAAAAACCAAAAATAGAAACAAGCCAGAATTCAAATCCCTGAGATCTACTAAGGTGTCTATTTATATTGATGGATCAGCTGTGTTCAAAATCAGTTCATACACAGATCCGGTGATCAGTACTTTATCTGAGCAAGACAGCAGCTTTAAGGCCCTTAAAGACTCTCTTCATTTTGAATCGGATAATGAGCTGCTAAGTTGTTTAAGAAGTCTGAATACTTTTGATCTGATTATCACAAATCTTCAAAAACGTTTGTCTTCAAGACATGATATTGATGTGAAAACCATTGCCAGAGTATCAGAGGCGTTGACAAGAACCAGAGAAAAGGGAGTTGTGAAATATGCCAATGGACCTCAGGTAGTGAGTTTCATGGATTATCAAAAACTTCAATCAAAATCAGATTGAATAAATGATTTGTGAAAATTTAGGAGATAAACACGCTCTTGAGCTCTTGTCATAGCCGTGTACATCCACCTCAAAAAAGAATTCCCCATCATCTCTTCGGTCAAATACCCATGATCTATTACCACAATGGGCCATTGTCCACCCTGGGACTTATGACAGGTTATGGCGTAAGCATATTTTACTACCAAAGCATTCATGAAAGGGTCATTCATCGCTCTTTTCTTTCTTTTACCAAGGTTTTTCTCGTAATCATGTTCAAGCATCACATTGTTCCAAAGTACTTTGAGTTTTTCGCGGGGCATAGAAGCGTGAGGTTCTTCCAAACTATCCAACATCACCAGTAGTTCTATCTCTGGCTTGGAAGGGTAGTCAACGAAGGCTGCTGTGACCTCTGCAAAACGGAAGCCGTGTTTTTCATGATACTTATGAATTCGAACGACCTCAACCAAATCTCCATTCGCAATAAAACCGATCTCCTTGGTATTGGACCAGAAATAGTTGTTTTTCACAACCATGAGTAATTCGCCGGTAACCAGCAGAGATTCATGCCAAAAAATTCGGGATCTGATTTGCTGATTGAACTCCAAAGCACGTTTATTGGATCTGGTAACAACAATCACGTTTCTGAGTCCGTTTTGGCCATATGCTGTGTCTAATTCTTCCTGAAGATCGTAACCGCTTAGTAGTCTGATGTCTTCAAAATTTGTATCAAACTGTGGAATGATCACCTTATCCTTATTGATTTTATTCCTCAGTAATGTTGCGTTGTGCAGGATTCCTGAATCGGCTTTTTGTCTGGCAACTTCATCCAATTCACATGAGTGAACGTACATACCGTACCTGGACAGCACGTCTTCATTCAGTGCCGGACTGATCTCCAAACCAACAGGAGGAAGCTGAGCCGTGTCTCCCACCAACAATAACTTACAGTTACGGCCTTGTTTCACATACATTATTAAATCGTTAAGAAGACTCCTGTCGCTAAACACACCGGTACCCAAATTATCATCACTTAGCATAGATGCTTCATCCACAACAAACAAAGTTCTGGAGTGAATATTAGGCATTAGAACAAATTTACTCATGCCACCACTGGAAACTTGTCGCTTGTAAATCTTCTTGTGAATAGTGAAAGCATTTTGCTCACTGTATAAAGAAATCACCTTGGCCGCTCGTCCGGTAGGCGCAAGCAATACTGTCTGAATGCCTCTTTTCATAAGGGCTTTAACCAATGCGGCTACCATGCTTGATTTTCCCGTTCCGGCATATCCTTTAAGAATAAAAGCGTTACTCGATTTCGAAATCACAAAATCAGCGAGAAGAACACTTAAGTCGTTTTGTGCGGCATTTACCTCAAACGATAATTCTTCCTTTATGGAATTTGCAAAATTATGCGTTATATTGTTAGAATTAGGCTTCAAGATGAGTACAAAACTAAGCTTAAAAAACAATCATTAATAGAACCTTTACGATTGAAAAAAAATTGTAGTTTTGTAGCTTTCCAGAAGTATAGAAAATACAAAATATGAATGCACTTCAACAGTTAAAAGCTCTTACAAAATATGTGGTCCCATTGATATTTGGGATCTTAGCTTTAGTCCTGATCATTGAAAGTACAAAGGTCGAGGATTTTGAAAATGTTATCTGCCATAAGGGAGAATTTAATCCTGATGAAGCTGAGTTACTCACCATCGACGATTTGAAAGATGGCGATATGCCAAAACATGTGGCGTCTTACAAGGCGGGGATTGTTAAAGAGCAAGAACTTGGTACAACAAAGGATGAGCTTAAAGATTCTATCAATGTGTTGAAAGGGCTTTTGGAAGATTTCGATAATCCATTGCCATTAGAGGACAGCTTGTTGTATGATAGTGTGAAATTGTCTTTTGTAGATGAGCTTAATTCAATCATCCCTCAGTACAACGAAACAAAAGTGACAACAAGAAAAGTGTATAACAACCACATCTTGCCAGCTCTGACTTCTCATAACTTTTTGAAAATCCGTAATGCTGAGTTAAAAGACGTATCAATCAAACAAAATCAATTGTTTATGATTGGTGGTGTTGGATTACTGATCGTTTCTATTGTAATGGCATTGTTCATTGCAAACGTGATTAGCAGAAAGGCTACTTTCATTATTCTGCCATTGGTAGCAGTGTCTTCATTGTTCTACATGTATTCGATCTATACCTCTGTAATGGAAATGCAGAAGCACAAAACGAAGAAAGAAAGAGTGTACTCTGAAACCATTCAGAGAATGGAAGATATCAAGACGGGAATCCTATTGTACAAAGAGCAAAATGGAAAAGTTCCTGAGAATCTGGATGAGTTGATCGAGTTCATTAAGAATGGTAAAGCCATTTCTGTAAGCCAAAAAGGTGAAGTGCCTAAAGGTGGACCAACTAAAGCGGAATCTTATATGCTTTGGTCCGGAATGTATAGCAAAGGAGATGAAGAAGATACAACGACCTTTAACGCTGCAGTAAATGCATGGGCAGATACGACTTACGTTGTGTATGGAGACAGTACTTATACTGGAGCTTACGCTTATCAATTGGGCTTAATTGAAATTGATAGCACGATTCTGTCAGTTGAAGAGAAATTGTATACAGGCCCTCTTGCTAAGAAAAGACCTTATACCAAGTTAGATTTCAACGCCGATTCATTGAAGTTCCAGGCTTATACCCAAGAGAAATTAATTTACAGATTTGATGAAATTGCCGTTCCAAGTGTCAATGATTCAACAATTAATTATAAGTACCGTTTTGAGGTAAGATTGGCCAGACCAATGTTAGTATTTAGCTCGGATCATGAATGTGAGGCAAGAGTTGAATTGATTCTTGGATCACTTCAGGAAGATAAATTTTCAGGTAACTGGTAGACCAAAGATTAATTTGGAAACCCATATCGATCATATTAAAACTCCAGTACACGGAATAGTGGAACTGGAGTTTTCTGTTTTTAGACTCCTGCTAAAAAACGAGGAAGGTCAAATCGTATTCTGTCAAACATTTAATCAGACATTTTCATCTGGCTTCCTAAATAAACTAAGCCTTCTGTCTTTAGAAGTGCTTGTCTGGCCTAAATGCTTTTCATTGGTGCCAAGTCAGTTCGTTGATGGAGGAGGGGAGGCTTTATTATCCCTAACCAATCAGGGAGTGGATAAACTATTGGTTAAAGAAGAGGTGAATCAATCTATTGGACAAACTGCGGTCTATGCTATTGACCCAGATCAACAACTTCAGTGTTTAAACGCGTATTCAGGTGCCATCATAAAAAATGCAGTATCGCCATTGATCAACCTGAGTATGACCAATATGATTCAGGATCTGGTACAATGCCATATCGAAAAGAAACGACTATGGATAATTGCAAAAAAGAAAGGCAAGCTGTCGCTGTGCAATGTGTATAATGTGTTCAATGAGGAAGAAGTACTTTATTATGTATCGGCTGTTGTGGATCAGTTTTTTGATACCAAAGTGCAGGTCTTTTTGAGTGGCCATGTTTCAGAAAAACAAGCTGATTTATTGAAACAATATCTGTACAAAGTGGACAGCCTTACCTTGAAAACAGAGACTTCAATTGATACGACTGCTTATTATCAATTTCTGCTATAAATGAGAATCATTGGTGGTAAATATAAGGGCAAGAAAATACAGGCTCCAAAGGGGCTGCGTGCCAGACCTACAACTGACTTTGCCAAAGAGTCTTTGTTCAATATTCTTAATAATCTAATTGATTTGGAGGATTTGGATGTACTCGATTTGTTCAGTGGAACCGGGAACATATCTTATGAATTCGTTTCAAGAGGAGCTTCAAAAGTATGGTCTGTTGAGATGGACAGAAAATCCTGTGATTTCATTAGAAAATATGCAGACACAAATGAACTGTCTGAACTCAAAGTCGTTAAAGCCAATGCTTATCAGTTTCTCAAAACGGTCAGTGTGAAATTTGATGTGGTCTACGCAGACCCGCCATATGGCCACAAGCATGTTGCGACTTTACATGAAAAATTACTGGAGGCGGATATTCTAAAAGAAGATGGCATGATCATTATTGAGCACGGACCTGAAACCGATTACAGTGATTCTACGTACTTAATGGACCATAGAAAATATGGACATGTGCATTTTAGCTTTTTTAAACCCAAATCATCATGAAAAAGGCAATATTTCCAGGTAGTTTCGATCCAATCACGATCGGGCATTTTGAATTGGTAAGACGTGCTCTGCCTCTTTTCGATGAGATCATTGTGGCAATTGGAGTGAACTCAACCAAGAAATACCTGTTTCCTTTGGAAGACAGGTTTAAAATGGTGAATGCCGCTTTCAGCGAAATGGATCAGGTGAATATCATGTCGTTTCAAGGATTAACCGTTGATTTTTGTAAAGAACAAGGCGCCAAGTATATTGTAAGAGGTTTGAGAAACGGCAGTGATTTCGATTATGAAAAAAGCATTGCACAAATGAATAAGCTGGTTAACTCAGATATCGAAACCATCATCCTTGTTACCGATCCGGATTTATCAGCAATAAGTTCTACAATAGTAAGAGACATTATAAAAAATGGGGGAGATGTGGCACAGTTTCTGCCTCCCAATGTTGAAATATGAAATATTTAATCGTCATAGCATTATTGATACCCTTCTTCTCTAAAGCGGAGAAGATAGAGGGATTGGCTTCAGATCATGTTGGAGATAAAGTGCGTTTGCTTAAGTATGACGATTACATGAGCAGAAAAACCATTGAATTAGGTAATACAGTGGTTGGCGCAGATAGCACATTTACTTTAGAATACTCGGTTGATGAAACGATAGAAGTGATTGTTGAGGTAGGCAACGTGTATGGATACATGTATCTCCAGCCAGAGCAAGATTATAAAATTGGTGTTCCAATTGAAAAAGGTGCTAAAACAAGTGCTCACAGAAGTATTCAGCTGGCATTTATGGAACTGCCACCTGAAACCGATATCAATTTTCGCATTCTGGATTTAGATTACCGCATTGATGGTTTTTTGGGGAATACCTTTGAGTTGATCGCTGATGAAGAGTGGGCGAGACGTCTGGAGAATTTTGAGGCAGACCTGACCAATATTTATGGAACTGTAGAAGATCCTTACTTCATCACTTATATGTCTTTCCGTTTGGCCAGCCTTGAATTGGTAGGAAATCCTCAAATGGAGATTGGTATGAGAAAACAAATGGTGTATGATGTATACCTGAAGAAATCTCCGGTTTTCAGAGAGAATGGATCCTATATGCAGTTGGTGAGTAGTTTTTACAAGAATATTTTTGGGAGCATTCTGGCTTATCATGAACGTGGTTTAATGGCTGCTTTTGTAACAGAAGATTTGGACAGCTTAAAGTCAATTCTGTCGCAACACGCCTATTTCGAAAATGGCCCGCTCAATGAATTGGTACTAATCAAAGGTTTGTGTGAAGTGTATATGTCTTCACAGTATCCGAAAAGCAATATTCTAAATATGCTTAAGGAGATTAAAAACAATGCAGTATTCGAAGAGAACAAAAAAATAGCTGCCAATATGATCAAAAAGATGACCAAATTGGTAAGAGGTTATCCAGCACCTAACTTTAAGCTTAAGTCTGATGATGGAAGCATAGTTGGTCTGGAGAAATTTAAAGGAAAATTCATTTACCTAACCTTCTTTGAAGAATGGTCTCAGGAGTCTATCTCAGAATTTAAGATCATGCAGGTATTGCAAGAGAGGTACGGTAAGCATTTCGAATTTGTGTCTGTTTGTATGGGACCAGATTCAAGTTCACTGGACAGATTTATCAGAAAGTATAAAGAGTTCGACTGGACCTTCCTGAATGGATATGGACATGAGGAAATCAAAGAATATTATGAGGTGGTAGCCTATCCTTTATACTACATCATCGATCCGGAAGGGAATTTATATCAGGTACCGGCCTTGTCGCCTTCTCCAAAGGGGAACTACGAGTCTGTTGATAAAACTATGTATCAAATAAACAAAAGTCTGGCCGACAGAGAAAGAGGCAGGCCTCCTGGTCATGCGCCCGGTCCTCACCATCATCCAAGAAACTAGATTTTAGTCTGTGTTCTACGCATATGGTTAACTAAAAATGGCTAACTTTGTGTCGTGCGTTGGATTACCAAAATAGCGCTTATCGGAATTCTTGTTTTCATGGAGTTTCATTCTATGGCCCAGGGTTGCGCTATGTGTAAGGCAGTTGGTGAAGGTCATTCAGAAAGCAAAGGCTCCAGTATCGCAGATGGACTTAATAACGGGATCATTTACCTGATAATCGTAGTGTACATCATTCTATTCATCTTGTTTAGAAAAAAGATCATCGGTTTTTTGAAGGAACTGAGTTCAATGCGCTAGTTCCCATCAATTATATTCTGATTTACACCCACATTGTTCTTCCTAAATTTTACATTTGTGAATCATTATTTTTGAAGTATGAAGATTTCTCACAATTGGCTAAAAAACTATTTGAAAACAGATTTATCTCCAACCGAAATTGGTCGAATTTTGACTGATATTGGGCTTGAGGTAGAAGGTATAGAAGAAATTGAAAGCATCAAAGGCGGACTCAAAGGTCTGGTGATTGGTGAAATCTTATCCGTGGAGCAACATCCCAATGCTGATAAGTTAAAGCTGACTAAGGTGAACGTAGGTGACTCGGTTTTGCCAATTGTTTGTGGAGCGCCAAATGTAGATGCCAATCAAAAAGTAGTGGTGGCTACCGTTGGAACAGAGCTATTTCCACTTGAAGCCGAGAGCTCATTCAAAATCAAAAAGTCAAAGATCAGAGGAGAAGTTTCCGAAGGAATGATCTGTGCCGAAGATGAAATTGGCCTTGGAAAAGACCATGACGGCATCATTGTGCTTGATGATTCCGCTCAGGTTGGTCAGGCGGCAAGTGAGTACTACAATATTGAAAATGATTATTTAATCGAAATAGGATTAACACCAAACAGGGCAGATGCTATGGGGCATTTGGGAGTAGCCAGAGATTTGGCTGCTTACTTCAAAATCCACAATCAGGACCATAGTTTCAATAAGCCTGAAGTTGATGAACTTGCCTTTGGAGATAACCCTAAACTAACAATTGATATTCACGATGAGGATGGTTGTCCAAAGTACCTTGGGGCCAGGCTTAAGAATATCAAAATAGAAGAATCACCAGATTGGTTAAAAAATCATTTAAGGTCTATAGGTTTAAGCCCAATTAATAATGTGGTTGATATTACCAATTTTGTGATGCACGAAACAGGGCAGCCTTTACATGCCTTTGATGGAGCTGTTGTTGGAGATAGAATTGTGGTAAGAAGAGCGAGTGAAGGAGAAAAGTTCACAACGCTTGA
Source organism: Parvicellaceae bacterium (assembly GCA_965230535.1). GTDB lineage: Bacteria > Bacteroidota > Bacteroidia > Flavobacteriales_D > JAUILH01 > JAUILH01. The sequence goes on from OZ246009.1 coordinate 1,089,473, forward strand.
TGAAGTTGAAAGGGAGTTGAGTAGTGAAGATCTGATGATTGCCAATGCCTCAGATGGAATGTGTATCGCTGGTGTCTTTGGTGGAATTGAGTCTGGTGTGAGCGAAAAAACAGCTGAAGTAGTGCTTGAAAGTGCTTATTTCGATCCGGTTTCGATCCGAAAATCATCTAAAAGACATGCTGTTCATACAGATGCCTCATTCAGGTTCGAAAGAGGAGTGGATCCGCATGCGACCGAATATGCGTTTTACAGAGCAATTAATCTGCTGAAGGAACTGACCGGAGCAGAATTAGACGGAGCACCAGTCAAAAAGCAATTGAAAACCTTTGAGCATAGAGAATTGACTTTTTCTCCAGACCGTTGCAGAACCCTGATTGGAGAAGAGGTTTCAAACGATTTTATTGTAAGCGTTTTGCAAGCTTTGGAAATTGAAGGGAAATTCGAAGATACAACTGGAAATTGGCAACTTAAGGTGCCGCCTTACCGTGTAGATGTCACCAGAGAAGCAGATGTGATCGAAGAGGTATTGAGAATGTATGGTTATAACACGGTTAAGATTCCTGCAAAAGTGAGTGCTACAACCGCAACTTTCTCCAAGAAGGATAGCCATAAGATGAAGAATCAGGTGTCCGATTGGCTAAGTGCATTGGGTTATTCAGAAATCATGAATAATTCACTGAATAAACATGGCGATAAAGAAAATGATGAAACGGTTGTAGAGATTCTAAACCCTTTGAGCAGTGAGTTGGCTTTAATGAGACAAACCATGTTGCATGGAATGTTGGAATCAGTTGCTTACAATCAGAATCGACAGTATCCCGACCTGTCATTATACGAGTTTGGAAACATCTACCACAAGAAGGCACAGGGGAAGTATCGTGAAACAGAATATTTGTCCATGCTCATAACCGGAAATACCCAATCAGGAACGTGGCATGGAGACAAGAAAGCCAGCTTTTTTACAATTAAATCTCAATTGGAAGGTGTGTTGAAGAAATTTGGGATCAATTACAGAGTGTCTCCCGTCTCTAACAAAGCTTTTGAAGACGGTTTGGCTTATGAGTCAAATAAAAATACTTTGGCGGAAGTCGGTATGGTGTCTCAGGATTTGCTTAAAAAACACGGGATCAAACAAGATGTGTATTACGCACACGTCAATTGGAATCTGATCCTGAAGCAGTATAGTTTTAAAGTGAAATATCAGCCTGTAGCTAAATTCCCTGAGGTTAAACGAGATCTGTCTTTGTTAATTGATAAGAGCGTGTCATTCCAGGAAATTTCCGATCTAATCATGTCTGTGGACAGAAAACTTCTGCGTTCGGTTGATTTGTTTGATGTGTATCAGGGTAAGAATCTGGCAGCTGATAAAAAGTCGTATGCCGTAAGTATGATTCTGCAGGATGAGAATTCTACCTTAACAGACAAGAAGGTGGACAAAGTCATGAATAAAGTCATTGAAAAACTAAAGTCTGAGAAGGGAGCTGAGTTGAGGTAATGAAGGGCTATTCCATTCTATATTTGATTTATGGCATGTGGATCAAAATCGGGATGCTGTTTTTCCATAGGCGTTTTATCATGGTTGGAAAAGAACGTTTTCCTTGGAAATCGCCGATGATTTTAGCTCCCAATCACCAGAATGCCTTTATGGACGCATTGTCTGCAACATTGCCTGTAGTTGAGAGAAAGCAATTGAGTTTTATGGTGAGACAGGATGCTTTCAACAATAAGATTGGCGCCATGTTTCTCAGAACAATGAAGCTATTTCCAGCGTATCGAATGCGTGATGGAATGGAGAACCTTGCCAAGAATAAGGACTCGTTCGATCACTGTATGAAATTGCTGGAAAACAACGAGGGAATTATCATCTTTCCAGAGGCCAATCATGCCATCCCACGATATATACGTCCTCTAAAAAAAGGTTTGATGAGAATTGCTTTTCAGGCAGAGGCAAAAAATGACTTTAACCTGAACCTTAAAGTGCTGCCGGTGGGAATTAATTATTCGGATCCTCATGAAGCCGGAGGAGATGTGCTTGTCATTTTAGGAGAGGCAATAGACCTGAGGCCTTACCGAGAATTGTATGAGGAGAATCCTGCTAAAGCACATAATGCTTTAAGAAAAGATCTTTCTGAGGCAATGAAGCCTTTGGCAATTCATATAGAGAATAAGGATTACTATGATGAAATAGAAATAATGCTTTGCATCATGAGTAGTGAAGGACCAGGACGTCATTCAAAGCTGATCAAACAATTCAATCACAGTAAAAAAAGCATTGTTCAAATAGAAACATGGATTGAGAATAATCCCGAAAATAATTTAAGGGAACTGGTGAATAAATATTCTAGGCTTCAAAAGAAAGTTGGCTTGAGAGATTGGATGATAAAAGGACCAAAATTTACTTTTCTCCAACTATTAAGGTGGATGGTAGTATTTGTCTTGTTTCTACCATGTTTTATTGTGAGTTTCCCTCTGGGGTATTTTTCATTTACTTTTCCTTATAGATTCGCCCAAAGGAAGATCAAGGACCCTGGATTTAGAAGCTCTATCACCTTTGGTTTGGGGCTGGTTAGCTATACTGTGATTCTTTTAATTCTGTCTATAGTATTGTTGTTTGTACTTAAGCCCTGGTATTTAACATTTGCCATAATACCGCTATTTCTGATAATTAATAATTTGGGGATAGGTTTTTTAAGGGTTCGCAACCGCTTGATGGCAATGCTTAAGTATAATAGACTACTCAAACGTAAGAATAAGGATTTATTCGAACTCAAATCCGTAAGGTCTGAAATATTGGATTTGATTAAAAGCTAGGTAGGTTTCTGCTTCTTAAGAATTTTGTGGAGTAAGGAAGGAAATAGACGTTTTAATTTAACAGCTTTAATCTCTTTTCCACCAACCAAAATTTCCATTTTCTCACGTGCTACACCTTTTAGAATAGTTCTGGCACATTCATCCGCTGGCATGCCGTTTTTTTGATTGTCATCCACAACTGCATGACTTGATCCATCACCTTTTAAGGAGTTTTGAGAAATAGGTGTGTTGATTTTTCCAGGACAAACCAGTGAGACCAGAATGCCATTTTTCTCTTCTTCCAATCGCAAAGATTCGTAATAACCATGCAGCGCATGTTTTGAAGCAGAGTAGGTAGAGCGCAAAAAGAAACCAAATTTTCCGGCTATGCTGGACATGATCACAAGTTGACCACTGCCTTGTTTTGTCATGAAGGGAAGCACGGCCTTGCTCAGAGCAACGTTTCCAAAATAATTGACCGTCATAATTTGCTTTTCCACTTCTTCGCTTGTATCTCTCGCTTCAGCTCTTTGAGAAATTCCGCCATTATTGATCAGGATGTCAATCTTTCCATACTTGTCGATTACAGCTTTCGTCTTCTCATTAAAATTTGAGCTGTCAGCCAAATCAATAGGTAAAACAAAAGTCTCGGCAGAAGTGATAGATTTGGCTACGGCCTCAAGTTTGTCTTGATTGCGAGCAGATAAAATCAATTTAGTGCCTGACTGGTCAAGTTGAAGAGCAAGGGCACGCCCTATTCCGGAAGAAGCTCCCGTTATCCAAACCACCTTATTTTTATAATAATCAAGCATTAGTCTTCGTACAAATTACCAGCTTTTTCGGCAGAACTCGTAATTCCTTTAATAAAAGCTGAACTAAAACCGTGGTGTTCCATCTGGTTGAGTCCTGAAATGGTACAACCCTTTGGAGAGGTGACTTTGTCAATTTCGTCTTCGGGATGAGAACCATTACTCAATAATAAACTCGCTGCTCCTTTAGCCGTTTGTGCGGCCATTTTAAGTGCTTCCTGTGCATGGAAATCAATTTCTGTCCCGCCTTGTGAAGCTGCACGAATTGCCCTTAAGAAGAATGCGATTCCGCAGGCACATAAAGCCGTGGCAGAAGTCATTTTTTCTTCATTGATGATCAGTGTTTCGCCCAGTTCGTTAAAAATCTCCTGAGTAAGTTTAACAGCATTTGAATTTAGATCGATCCCGCTAATACATGTCATAGATTCCCCAATGGAAATGGCGGTATTGGGCATGGCTCTCACCACGCAATCATGCTGGAGCTTATCCTGAATGGTTTTGATTGGAACCGCAGTTACCAGTGAAATAATGGTGTGTTCGGGGCGGATGTGGGTTTTAATTTCCTCAAGAACTTCATCCAGTTTTTGGGGAAGAATGGCAAGAAAAATAATGTCAGACTTAGCTACCAATGATGTGTTGTCCTGTTGAACTGTACACCCCATGGCTTTAAGTTGGTCCAATTTCTCTAGTCGTCTTCTGGAAATGGTGAAATCTTCTGCGGAGGCGTAGTTTCGGTTGATCAAACCGGTAGCCAGTGCCTTTCCCATATTTCCACCACCAATGATTCCGTATTTCATAATTCTGTTAAAATAAAAAAGCCATCTTAACAATTAAAGAAAAGATGGCTTGTAAATATATTTAAGTGGGCCTACTTCAATACGCCTCTCGAAATAACGATTTTCTGTACTTCACTTGTTCCTTCGTAAATCTGAGTGATCTTAGCATCTCTCATCAATCGCTCAACATGGTATTCTTTCACGTAACCGTAACCACCATGTACCTGAACAGCTTCTGTAGTTACCTTCTGAGCAATGTCTGAAGCAAACAACTTAGCCATTGATCCTGATTGTGTGTAATCCAAACCAGCATCCTTTTCCCAGGCAGCTTTTAAACATAATAATCTGGCAGCCTCAACTTGAGTGGCCATGTCAGCTAGTTTAAATTGAATTGCCTGATGCTTAGAAATTTCTTTCCCAAACGCCTGTCTTTCTTTTGAATACTGAAGTGCCAATTCGTATGCACCAGATGCAATACCCAATGCCTGAGAAGCAATTCCAATTCTTCCGCCACCTAGTGTTTTCATGGCGAATTTAAACCCGAATCCGTCTTCACCAATTCTGTTTTCTTTTGGAACTTTTACATCATTGAAGATCAAAGTGTGCGTGTCGGAAGCTCTAATTCCCATCTTGTCTTCCTTGGCTCCAACAGTAAACCCTTCCATGTCTTTGGTCATGATTAAAGCGTTGATGCCTTTATGTCCTTTCTCAACATCAGTTTGAGTAATCACCAAATAAACTTCTGCAGAATTACCATTAGTAATCCAGTTCTTAGTACCATTCACCAAATAGTGGTCTCCCATGTCTATTGCAGTGGTTCTCTGAGATGTTGCATCAGATCCGGCCTCTGGTTCACTCAGGCAAAAGGCACCAATTTTCTCTCCTTTAGCAAGAGGAATCAAATACTTTTGCTTTTGTTCTTCAGTTCCAAAAGTCTCAAGTCCCCAACAAACCAATGAATTGTTTACAGACATGATTACCGAACAAGAAGCGTCTACCTTAGAAATTTCTTCCATCGCAAGTACATAAGACACAGCATCCATACCGCCTCCCCCGTACTTAGGGTCAACCATCATACCAAGGAAACCCAGTTCACCAAGTTGCTTCACCTCTTCAGTAGGAAAACGCATCTCTCTGTCTCTGTCGATAACTCCTGGCTTTAAAACATTTTGTGCAAAATCTCTTGCAGCGTCTCTAACGGCTTTCTGTTCTTCGCTCAATTCAATATTCATTGTTCCTGATTTTTGTCCAGCAAATGTATATCTTTAAAATGATTTTATCAACCAAAAAAATATGGCAAATTACAGGGTATTAGGGCTTATGTCCGGCACATCATTAGATGGTTTGGACTTGTGTTTGGTTGAGTTTCAGGTAGATGGAGATGCTACATCATTTAAAATTGAAAAAACAGCTACTGTTTCGTACACTCAGGAGTGGTTGGGCCGATTAAAGTTTTCTGAGCTGGATGCGAATGGCTTGGCGCTTTTGGATAGAGATTTAGGAGTTTATTTTGGTGAGAAAGCAAAGCAGTTTTTGGATGGAGATGCAGTGGATTTAATCGCTTCTCATGGACATACCATGTATCACAATCCCGCAATGAATTACACGGTCCAGCTAGGACATGGAGGTGCTTTGTCTATGCACTCAGGAAGTAAAGTGGTTTGTGATTTCAGGTCGCAGGATGTCATTTTGGGTGGACAGGGTGCGCCATTGGTTCCAATTGGAGATCGTGATTTGTTTTCTGAATATGATGCTTGTTTGAACTTGGGAGGTTTTGCAAATGTATCAATGGATTCAGAAAACAAGAGAGTAGCCTGGGACATCTGTCCGGTGAATTTTGTGCTCAATCATTTTGCTCAACAAGAAGGACTGGCTTATGATGAAGGCGGGCGTTTGGCCAAAAGTGGAAAAATCCATCAGGACCTGTTATCAGGTTTGAATGCACTGCCTTTTTATGAAAAGAAAGGCGCAAAGTCGCTTGGAGCAGAATGGGTTTGGGAGACGTTCATGCCTGTTGTCAATACTCATAATTTGTCTAATCAGGACTTTATGGCAACCCTTGTTGAACATTGTTCTGAACAAATAGCCACAGTTATTGGCGATAAGCGCACTCTGGTTACTGGAGGTGGTGCGAAAAATGACTTTTTGATGGAGTCTGTCAATAACAAATCGACAGGTCAAATAGTGGTGCCGGAAACGGAGATTGTAGACTTCAAGGAGGCGCTTATTTTCGCATATCTTGGATTGCTGAGACATCTTGGGCAGACCAACGTTCTTGCTTCAGCTACCGGTGCATCAAGAGATTCTGTTTCAGGTTCTGTATACCTGCCTTAGCCCTCAGGGATTAAAAGGGGCTGATCTGGGTGGTTTGGTTATATTCCGGAAGCCTTAATTTTACCAAGAGTTAACATCATTTGAGTTAATAACTTTACGCTTCAAAATGCGAGTACTTGATTAGTTTGTTACTTTTGTTCAATTCAAGATAAATTGGATCATGTTAGATTTACTAAAGAAATTTGAGAATAAGCAACCAGAGGTTGTATTTGAATGGAAAGATGCCGAAACTGAAGCCACCGGATGGGTGGTGATAAACTCACTCCGTGGAGGAGCTGCAGGTGGCGGTACAAGAATGAGAGTTGGCCTGGATAAACGAGAAGTTGAGTCTCTGGCAAAAACTATGGAAGTGAAATTTACCGTTTCCGGACCAGCCATTGGAGGCGCTAAAAGTGGAATCAATTTCGATCCAAACGACCCAAGAAAGGAAGGCGTGCTTAAGAGATGGTATAAAGCTGTTACTCCGCTTCTTAAACACTACTACGGTACTGGCGGGGATTTGAATGTGGATGAAACACATGAAGTGATTCCAATGACCGAAGATTGTGGAGTTTGGCATCCGCAGGAAGGTGTGTTCAACGGACACTTTCAACCTAGAGAAGCTCAAAAAGTAAACCGCATTGGTCAGTTAAGACACGGTGTTATCAAGGAAATTGAAGACGCTAATTACAGCCCCGATATCGATAAGAAATTTGTAGTGGCCGATATGATCACTGGCTATGGTGTGGCGGAGTCTGTTAGGCACTATTACGACATTTACGGAGGTGACCTGAAAGACAAAAGAGTCATCGTCCAGGGCTGGGGTAACGTTGGTTCGGCTGCGGCATATTACTTGGCTCAGGAAGGTGCCAAAATTGTCGGAATCATAGATAGAGACGGAGGTTTGATTAATGAGTATGGCTACGGATTGAATGAAATTCGTGAACTATTCATCAACAAGAATGGAAATAAACTGGCTGCTGATCAAATGTTGTCTTTCGAAGAAGTGAACGAAAAGATATGGAAGCTTAATGCAGAAGTATTTTTACCATGTGCGGCAAGTAGATTGATTCAACAGAATCAAGTTGAAGAGATGATCTCTAATGGATTGGAGGTCGTGGCATGTGGCGCAAACGTGCCTTTTGCAGATCCTGAAATCTTCTTTGGACCGATTGCAGATTATACCGACGACAGAGTGACTGTGATCCCGGATTTTATCTCAAATTGTGGTATGGCAAGAGTATTTGCTTACCTCATGAGTAATGACAATGTGGATATGACAGACGAGGGGATTTTCAAAGATACTTCCGAGACAATCAGAAAAGCATTGGTTGAGGTTCACCAAAAGAATTCAAGTAAAACAAAAATGTCTAAAACGGCTTTCGAAATAGCCCTTCAAGAATTGATTTAAACCCAAAATAATCATGGAAATAGCAATTGTTATAGTTTTTGTACTCGGGTATCTTGCCATCACACTCGAGCATTCTCTTAAAATAGATAAGTTGATTCCTGCACTGCTGATGATGGCATTAGCATGGGCTTTTGTAGCCTTTGGAATTGATGGTTTTGAGAATTGGTTTGTGATGCATGGCACAGAAGGTGAGCTCATAAATCTCCCGGACGGTAACCATGAAGGCAGGATGCACCTTATGGAAAGTACCTTGCTCCATCATTTTGGTAAAACCTGTGAAATTCTGATTTTCCTGGTCGGGGCAATGACCATTGTTGAGATCATTGATCATTACAATGGATTCGCAACCATCAAGAACTTCATTAAAACAAACTCTAAACGAACATTGCTCTGGATCATAGCTATTTTAGCATTCATCCTTTCTGCGATTATCGACAACCTTACAGCAACCATTGTACTGATAACTATCTTACGTAAAATACTGGATAAACGAGAAGATCGCCTCTGGTTTGCAGGAATGATTATTATAGCCGCAAATGCCGGTGGAGCCTGGTCTCCAATTGGAGACGTAACCACAACTATGTTATGGATTGGTAAGAAAGTAACCACCGGAAAATTGATCGGAAACTTGTTACTCCCATCTTTGGTTTGTATGATTGTTCCTACGCTGATTGCCAGCATGATGCCAGCATTTAAAGGAACTTTTGAAGCGCCAAAGGATGATACTAAAACCAACCCTAAAGGACCTTTAATGTTGTACTTAGGGCTGACAATGATCTTGTTTGTTCCGGTATTTAAAACCGTTACCCACCTGCCTCCATATATTGGAATGATGTTGTCGCTTGGTGTGGTGTCTTTGGTGGCTGAGTTAATTAGTAACAGACAATTCTCTTTAAGCCATAGATCCGATGGGGAAATTCAACCAGAGAAAGAAGACGGACATGGTGATGGTCACGGCGGACATAACAGCCCTACGTTTAAAGCACTTGGACGAATTGAAATGCCAAGTATCCTGTTCTTCCTGGGGATTTTGATGACTGTAGCAGCAATGGAATCTCTTGGATTGATCTTCCAGTTTGGTCAGGATGTCAATGCCAGCATGGATCAAAATGTATTTATCATGCTCCTTGGAGCTGGTTCTGCGGTAGTAGACAACGTGCCTCTTGTGGCAGCAAGTATAGGTATGTTCACAGATGTAGGTAAAGATGCAGATTTATGGCACTTTGTGGCTTATGCAGCCGGAACTGGTGGAAGTATGTTGATCATTGGATCTGCTGCCGGAGTTGTGGCAATGGGAATGGAAAGAATCAGTTTTGGATGGTACCTGAAAAAGATTAGCCTTTTAGCACTTGTAGGTTATTTGGCAGGAGCAGGACTATTCTTATTAATGCATTCATAATTTTAGTTACTTAATTGGTTTTAACAGTAAAATAGAAAATATGTCTTTTTTATTAAATGTATATGTAAAATCCGAAGGGTTAATAGCTCAAGCGGGAGGTTTAATCGCTCAGGCCGGAGATACAGGGGCTGAAGCCGGAGAAGTTGCAAATAAGGTAAACTCCAATAAAGAACCAATGGTAGAGGATAAGTCTATGTGGGATTTGATCTTTGGATATGATCCTAAGACTGAAGAGTACAGCATGACAAGTATCATCATCATGACCCTGTTATTTGTATTCTCAATTGCAGCAATTTATATTTTTGTAGAGAGATTCTTAGCCATTCAAAAGGCCCAAAAAGAAGAGAAGAATTTTATGATGCAGGTAAAATCATTCATTCAGAATGGGGATTTGAATTCTGCTAAAAACTTATGTGCTACCACAGATAACTCTGTTGCCAGAATGATTGGAAGAGGGATATCCAAAATTGGCAAGCCACTTAATGACATTAAAGCTTCTGTTGAAAATCAGGGGCGTCTTGAAGTTGCAGTACTCGAGAAGAGACTGACCATCCTTGCCACAATTGCAGGAGCCGCTCCAATGATCGGATTCCTGGGAACTACGCTTGGTATGATCGGAGCCTTTAATAAAATGCAGGGACTTAAACAGATTAAGTTAGCAGAAATTGCACCCGGTATTGAGATGGCGATGGTTACCACAGTAGGAGGTTTGATTGTGGGGATTATTGCATATATGGCATACAACTACCTGGCATCTAAGGTGGAAAACGTGATTTTGAATATGCAGGGAAGTTCTGTTGAATTTATAGATCTTCTTGACGAACCAGGAAAATAATTAGTTATGGATTTAAAACCAAGAAATAAAGTTAAGGTAGAGGCAGGTATGTCTTCTATGACGGATTTGGTTTTCCTGCTTCTTATTTTCTTCATCATCATGTCTACAATGGCAGTGCCAGAGTATAATGTAGACTTGCCTAGTTCAGGTGTGAGTGAGCCACTTCAGGATGGATTTATTGATGTAGTGGTGAACAAAGAAAATGAAATTAGAATTGAAGCGGACGAAGGACCAACTCTTGATATGGAGCAAGTGAAAACTAAACTTGAAGCCATGTCTACCGAGCTTAAAGAGGTGGGAGGTATCGAACAACCTATCATGAAAATTCACGCTGACAGAGAAAGTAATTTCGAGACTTTTTCAGATTTGATGACCACAGCGAAACAAATTGGTCTCAAAATCGTAGTAGCTACTAAATAAGCATAACTATGCCATTAGATCAGATAGATAATGTAGAGAATTATAAGTCGCGCAGAAAGCGTGCCTTATTCGTTGCTTTTGTAGCGACCTGTCTGATCCTGCTAATGCTTTTCCTGGTTAGCTTTGAAGTACAGGATCCACCACCAATCGACCAAGAACAACCTCCGGTTGAAATAGAAATTCCGGTTGAAATGGAAAAGACTGACGCCGGAGCGAAAGCCGGAGGAACGGATGCTGCCGGACCAAAAGCCCCTGAGGTAACCAGTCCGCCCAGTCCACCAACAAATCCAGACCCACCTGTACATACTCAGGAAACGTCAGATGTAACTGTACCTTCCGGAAACCCTTCTAATAGCGATCAGGGAGATCCAGGACCAAGTAACCCTACTCCTAAATATACTTTTGGAGGAAATCAGGGAGACGGTGGAGCCGGTGACGGAACCAATAATGGTCAGGGAGATGGCGATTTCGGCGGATTAGGAAATAATGGCAACGGACCTCCAGGACCAATGGGAGGAGGTAGAAAGAAGCTGAAGGATGCTTGCCAGAATTTTACAAGTTCTGTTGCTGGTAAAGTCGTTCTTAAGATTTACGTGGATAAGAATGGAAATATTGTGAACAATAGCCGCTACTCTACAGAGGTGGTTAAGAGTAAGAGTAATGTGTCTAATTCATCTGTAATCAATCAATGTAAGCAGGCAGTGAAGTGTGCTAAATTTGACAAAATCGACCGCGATATTGTTCAATGGTTCGAATACACTTTCAACCTTAGACCTAGTTAAGTTCATTTGATGACTTACGATCAAACCTTAGATTTCCTGTTTAATCAATTGGCCAACTATCACAAAAGTGGTGGTGAGGCTTATAAACCCGGATTAGATAGAATAAATAATTTTCTGGAGGCAATAGGAAATCCCCATAAACAACTTAATTGTATTCATGTGGCCGGAACAAATGGAAAAGGATCTGTTACGCACATGTTATCCTCCGTTTTTCAGGAAGCTGGCCATCGGGTAGGACTATTTACCTCACCGCATCTTATCGACTTCAGAGAGCGTTTTAAATTGAATGGACAATTAATTCCTGAGAAGTACGTGCTCGATTTTGTCAAAGCACATAAAGATCAGGCCTATTGTGAAGGAATCAGTTTTTTTGAATGGTGTACAGCATTGGCTTTTGACTATTTCAATAAATCTAATGTCGACATAGCTATCATCGAAACCGGATTGGGAGGAAGGCTTGATGCAACCAATGTGATTGATAGCGAGATATGCGCAATTACCAATATTAGTATGGACCACCAGTCCTTTTTGGGAGATACTATAGAAGATATAGCCAAAGAAAAGGCCGGAATTATCAAACCTAAAGCCCATGTTTTTTTAGGTGAGATGACAGCTCAATTAATACAGGTGTTTGATGAAGTGTCTGAAAAAAAGCAGGCTACTCTGCATCTGTCATTTAATCAGCATGATTTGGAAACGGATTTAAAGGGAACTTTTCAGAATAAGAATCTCGATTTGGTATACGAGATAACTCAATTCTGGATGAGTGAAGAGAGGATACCCCATCTGTCAAAAGAAGCTGTCGTTGGTGGATTGAAGTGTGTTGTAGACAATACAAAACTACTTGGCAGGTGGCAGAGCATTCAAAATACACCTGAGGTCATTTGCGATACCGGACATAATCTAAAGGCCTTTGAAATGATCGTTTCAGAGTTGAATAAAACTGATAAGGATGTACATATGATTTTAGGAATGGCAAAAGATAAAGACCATGAAGCCATACTTTCCATCTTGCCAAAGAGCTGGAATTATTATTTCCCCAGATTTGATTCCATAAGATTAATGAAGCCTGAAGACATTAAAGAAATTGCGCTTGGCCACGAGTTAAATGTCTGCTTATATGGCGATTTAATGCAAACTTACAATACTGTTTTGAGCCAGGTTTCTAATGAAAATCTTGTTTTCATAGGGGGGAGTAATTTCGTCGTGGCAGAATTTTTAGAAAAAAAATGAATTTTTCTTCGTTGGGATTAACAAATCGTATATATTTGCAAACCCAAATCGGAACGACGATTGGTTTTTAGAGTTCGGGAAATTAGCTCAGCTGGTTCAGAGCACCTCGTTTACACCGAGGGGGTCGGGGGTTCGAATCCCTCATTTCCCACAAGCAAAGTCCAACATTTTATGTTGGACTTTTTTGTTTTCTGATCCAGACAAAACTTATTTTAGATGGGCCCAAAAACAAAAAATCAAGTGAACGGCTTTGCTCAGTGATGCCTCATAATCTTCTCAAGGAGGGACAGCTATCACATAAACGACAATTAAACTTCTCAATCCAATAGTTTTTTTGCCAATGAATCTATAATTTGCAAAAGGATGCAAGTAATTCGCTTATGAAAAAGGTTTCAGGTGAGTATTTCAAAAGAATGGAATTGATGAGTAGTAGTTTTGAAAATCAATCCAAGGTTGATTCAATGTTTCTGCCGGAATATAAGGTCTCGAAAGAAATCAATGACATCATCAGGTCAACTGAAAAACTCAGTGAATTGGATATTGAAAGAATTGAAAAGCTGATCTCTGAGATAGATGATGCAGAACATTACAACGGTTCTCAATGGAACGATTACAAGATGCATCTTAGAACATTGTTATCTGATTAAACCATTTCGACTTTTCGTTGTCAAATAAATCTAATTTTGATTCTGCGCTGGATTTAATTTGACTTTTCAGGAAATATATCGAACCTATGCTTCAATGGTATACAACGTATGCCTCAATTATTTTGGAAATGAGGCGGATGCTCAGGATTGTACTCAGGAAGTTTTCATCAAGATCCACAAAAAGATTGCGCTCTTCAAAGGAGACTCAAGTTACAAAACCTGGATTTATAAGATCACCACAAATACTTGCCTGGATAAGATAAAAGCAGATAAAAGACGTCAGAAACTAAACGATTTGGGTACTTTTTTTGGCTTAAAGTATCAACAAGTTGAATACCAGCACCCGGGAGTGCAACTGGAACAAAAAGAAGCGGTGAATCGGATCATGAAGGTGATCAATGAATTGCCCAAAAATCAAAGAACAGCCATCATTCTTCAGCGACTCGAAAATCTCAGTCAGAAAGAAATTGCCGAAATCATGGATTGCAGCCCTAAAGCGGTGGAATCATTGGTGTCGAGAGCAAAAAAAACAATTAAGAAGAAATTGAGCGAAGGAAATTAAATAATGAATCGTCAAACAAATAGTGGAAGAGCTTAGACACATAAAGAGACAAGAAGCACCTAAAGGGATGTATGAATCCATTTTGAAGGAAATTCAGTATCGAAGAGATAACCTGACGAAACTTCAAAGTATGATGATCCTGATTCCGGTTTGTTTGCTGGGATTTGTAAGTGTTTATGTGTCGGATGCCCCAGAATCCCCAACAAGCGATAGCAGGGGGCATGAGTATACTCAGACTTTTGAATCAAATCAATTGTATCATGAATAAGTTGAAGGTGTTGACAATAGCGGTATTGGTGCTTCTGGCGACCAATGTCTTTTTTCTGATCAAATTTCTGTCCCCTAAACCCGAACCGGTTAACCATCATTCGCCCAGAGAAATGATTATCGAGAAGCTTAATTTTGACGACAATCAGGTAAGCGTGTATGAAAAGGCCATAGATATTCATAGATCAGAAATAGACAAAGTAGATACCGATCTCCGAAGAATGAAAGGAGATTTGTACAGAAAATTAGCAGAAGATACTGTGCCTACAGAAGAAGAGTATCAAAGAATAGCAAGCAAGATTATTCAAATCGAAAAGCTGCATTATCATCACTTTCTGGACATTAAACAGATTTGCAGATCTGATCAATTAGACGAGTTTAAGGCACTGACGAAAGAACTCCCCACCATATTTGGTCCTCCGGGAAAGCCAGGCAGGAAGGATAAATCTGAGGAATAAGTAGCTCCTGTTTTTTAAGCAACAACTTGATTCATATAGTGTTACTGTGGAGAGGTGTTTGCATTCTTCATTCAGACTTGTTATTTTTCTGAAACCATGAAAATCAATATTCCCGAATCCAATGATCCCAGAATCGTGATTATTGGAGCTGGCTTTGGCGGTATTAAGCTTGCCAAAAAACTGAAGAGAACAAAGTGTCAGATTGTTCTGTTGGATAAGAACAATTTCCACACGTTCCAACCACTCTTGTATCAGGTAGCTACTTCCGCACTGGAGGCAGAATCTATCTGTTATCCAATAAGAAAGATCTTTAAAGGACAAGACAACTTCTTTTTCAGGCAAGGTGAAGTTAAATCAATTAATGCAGAAGAGAAGTTCATTGATTTAGGAAAGGATGTCACACTTGAGTACGACTATTTGGTAATTGCGACCGGGGCACGTACCAATTTTTTCGGAAATGAGGGACTTATGGTAAATGCCATGTCTATGAAGAACATTGTAGAAGCCATCGACCTCAGAAGTTTGGTTCTCCAGAATTTTGAAAAGGCTTTGACACTAACAAATGAACGAAAACGACAAGGCTTAATGAATTTTGTTATCGCAGGTGCCGGACCAACTGGTGTTGAATTGGCAGGTGCACTGGGAGAAATGAAACAAAAGATCCTTCCGAAGGATTATCCGGAACTTGATTTGTCAAAAATGAACATTTACCTGGTGCAATCAAGAGACAGGGTTTTACCAGCTCTATCAGAGAAATCCTCTGCCAAAGCGCTTAAATATTTGAAAAAACTTGGGGTTGAGGTGGTCCTGAATACACGTGTTTTAGATTACCATGGCGATTATGTTCAAACCAATACCGATCAGGATATGATTGCCAAAACCTTGATATGGACAGCTGGTGTGGAAGGTGCACCTATCAGTGGATTGAACATTGATGTGATTAGCAGAGGTAACAGAATACTGGTAGATAGCTTCAATCGCGTTCGCGGACATGATACCATATTTGCTATTGGAGATGTCGCAGCAATGGAAACGGAAGACGAACCCAGAGGTCATCCCATGGTGGCACCGGTTGCAGTTCAACAGGGAGAACAATTGGCAAAAAACTTCCAACGCGTCTTGAAAAGCGAGAAGATGAAGCCGTTTAAATACAAGGATAAAGGTTCAATGGCGACTGTGGGTAAAAACAAAGCTGTTGTACAAATAGGCAAACGAAATATTGGAGGTTTCTTCGCCTGGTTTATATGGATGTTGGTTCACTTGTTATCTTTGGTAGGATTCAGGAATAGAATCGTTGTTTTAATGAACTGGATGCGCAATTATTTCAATTCAGACAGAGGTATGAGGTTAATTATAACACCATTCGAATTATCCAAAGCAAAGAAAAAGAGAAGAGACATGTATGGTGTTGGCCTAAAACATCACATTACGGAAGAAACTACAAATCAGGTATGATGATTAGAAAGATCATATGGGTTCTTGCATGTTGTACGGGACAGCACGCGTATGCACAGGAAGTAGATTTGAAATATGTAAACCTGGATCAGGAAGATTTTTCCTTTTCCGAAGAATGGTCCTATCCTGAAAGCGTTTTTGTAAATCAATATGGTCAGCTAAGTTGTGATGGACTTTGTCCATCGGAAATAGACCACATGAAAATTAACGGGAAAATCATTGAGGATTCCTTAAGTCGTTTTTATGAATTGGTAGACACAACACATCAAATGCATACACTTCAATTAGAGGGGACTGGTTATGAATTTGATGGTTCTGATTATATGAGTGCCGTAAGGAAAAGTGATGGTACCATTGTAATGGAGTCGGGGACAAGTATAGCGACACATACATACATTCATATCGAGCTTAAGAAAAACAAAGTAAAAGCATGGTTGGTACTCAATAGCATCACAAATCAGCCAGGTACTTTGGTAAATTTTAATCCTATCGGAGATAGCTATATCTATATTGATAGGGCTTTCCTTAAAAAGAACATTCTCAGAGCAAAATTTGACATGGAGTTTGATAACTTCATAGATGAAGACTTAAAATTACTTTGGAAAGGTTTGGTGAATAGTCCAATTGTTAATGAGTAGGTCTTGGTATAATGATTCATATGAACAGGCAAGAGAGCAGTTTCTTGACTTGTTAAAAGCCAAGGACATCTCACACTATGAAGTGCCTTTGGAAGAGACTGGTTTGCAGTTGGATATAGCTGTTATTGGAGCTCTGGAAGCGGAGAATCTATTAATTCATAGTTCTGGGCTTCATGGGGTAGAAGGGTATGTTGGTTCGGCCATTCAGTTGGGTTTTCTCAATAAACTGAAAAGCATCCCTGAAAATACCTGTTTAATCATGTGTCACATCCTCAATCCTTATGGGATGCAACATAATCGCAGGTTCAATGAGAACAATGTTGATTTGAACAGGAATTTCATCGATTTACTCAACAACCTTCCGGAGAATCCTAAATATGCTCAACTGAATGCACTTTTAAATCCGAGCCAAAAACAAGCGCTTAAAGGCTTCAAAAGAAAAGCCCTCCTTAAGATCCTAAGGCATGGATTCTCCAGTTTACAACAAGCTGTAGGGCAGGGACAGTATCAATTTCCCAAGGGAGTGTTTTATGGTGGCGAGCATATTGAAGAAAGTGGGAAAATGTGGCTTGCCTTCTTGCAGGAAAAAGGATTAAAGCCCAAAAGACTGGTGGTATTGGATGTGCATTGCGGTCTGGGCAAATACGGAAAAGAAGGTTTGTATCTGGAAGGCTTTCAGTCGACAAAGGCCCATCGTTATCTTGAGAATGAGCTCAGGACATCCATCATTCATGTAAGGCCTAATACCAAAAGTGCGTACCAAATTTATGGCGGCTATCTACAGAGGGTTTCCCGAATCTTTCCTGATTCAGAGTTTTACGGATTAACGCAGGAGTTTGGCATTGCTTCTCCTTTAGAAGTGCTTTCCAAATTGAGAAACGAAAACTTCTTTCATCATTATAAACCCAATGAACAGGAAGGCATAGAAGCCAAACAGAATCTAAAGCAATTGTTTTGTCCTAAAGACAATGACTGGCGCAATCATGCAGTGGAACAAGGAATTCTTAGGCTGGAACAAGGTCTTAAACTACTTGAGAAATGATAGAGGGGTAGATGTATTTCAACCAGAACTTATGTCCATTGATCGATTGATCAGAATTCTTCAACTTAATTTTGCGATATTTCTCGTCAAAGACCCTTAGTTTCGCATAAAAATTAAAGACATGGATTTTAAGACTGACGTTTGGCCCTACATAGAAAAGTACGGATTACCACTTTTATTAGCAATAGCAACACTCATTATTGGTTTGTATGTCATTAAGCTCGTTGTGAGAATAATGGACAAGATGATGGCCAAGAGAGAGGTAGATGAATCATTAAGACCCTTTTTAAAATCATTGGTGAGCGTGATACTGAGAATGTGTTTGATTTTCAGTGTTGTTGGAATGGTAGGTGTAGAAACCTCTTCCTTTGTAGCAGTACTTGCGGCAGCTGGTTTGGCTGTGGGTATGGCACTTCAGGGAACTTTGGGTAATTTTGCCGGAGGTGTGATGATCCTTCTATTCAAACCTTTTAGAGTAGGGGATTTCATTGAAGCACAAGGACAATCAGGTGTGGTTAAGGAAATTCAAATTTTCAATACCATTTTGGTAGCGCTTGATAACAGAGTAATTGTTATCCCTAACGGACCTTTGTCTACTGGAGTAATGATTAACTACACAGGGAACGACATTCGTCAGGTAGATTTAACTTTTGGAATGGGCTATGGAGAGAATTCTGACCTGGCCAGAAAAACATTGATGGAAGTAATGGAGGCCAATTCTAAAGTATTGAAAGACCCTGCGCCATTTGTTGGAGTGAAAGAATTGGGAGATTCATCTGTAAATTTTGCAACCAGAGCATGGTGTAAAACAGAAGATTACTGGGATGTGTATTTTGAACTTCACAAAGCAGTTTACGATAAGTTCGAAGAAGTTGAAGGTTTAAGCATTCCTTATCCTCAAACAGACGTGCATTTGCATAAAGTGAATTAATAGACAGCCGTTGATAAACTTATACTGATCACGAAAAATTTGACACTTAATCATCTAATTTTAAATCAATCAAAACAATAGACTATGAAAAAACTAGTAGAAGAATTTAAGGCGTTTGCCATGAAAGCGAACGTAATTGAGGCAGCCGTAGCCTTCATTTTAGCTATGGCTTTTAAACCTGTAATTGACTCTGTTGTCAACAATATTTTGATGCCAATCATTGCAAGAATTGCAGGAGAACCAGATTTCCATTCTTTAACAATAGATTTAGGTAAGGGTGCGCATATTGGTTATGGTACACTAATTACTGTAATCATCAATTTCTTGTTTGTTGCAGCAGCTTTGTTCATGGTAATTAAGCTATACAAGAAAACAAAGAAAGAAGAAGAAGCGAAAGCACCTGCTGGTCCTAGCAAGGAAGAGCAATTATTAACTGAAATTAGAGATTTGCTTAAGAAGTAAACAACTCGTTATCAAATAGAAGCCCTGATCTTGATGGTTTTTCAAGGTCAGGGCTTTTTTTATGCCTAATACCCAGATGCTTAAGTGAATGTCATTCGTCGGTAGAATTGTGTCATTCAAAGAATTATCCACCTGTAACATTAAACTTAAAATTAATTTCAGCGCAACTAATTATGCGGCTTAATTCGTTTTGAGTCTTTAAAATTTCTACATTAGTGGAGGTACGTACTACATATATAACTATGAATTGTTTAATTGTTGATGATGATCCCACGTCTAGAAAGTTGATCGGTGAGCTGGTTGACAAGACTGATTGGTTGAATTTAATTGCAACTTGTGGATCTGCGGAAGAGGCCTCCGGAGCACTTGTTGAAAATGAAATCGACCTGATCTTACTAGATGTTGAGATGCCAGGAATGAACGGTTTAGAACTCTTGGAAAGTTTGAATAAACGCTATGATGTTGTTTTGATTACATCCAAGGAAGAATATGCTGTAGACGCATTTGACCATGGAGTTACCGATTATTTGGTGAAACCGGTCGAATATTCTCGTTTCCTGAAAGCATGTAATAAGGCTCAGGAAAATTTAAAGTCACAAGGAGAAGTAGGTGCTTTCGAGTACATCTTTGTGAAATCGGGAACAGCATACGTCAAAGTCAATATTCCGGATGTCAGATACATTGAATCCATGGGAGATTATGTAGTTATCTACACAGAAGAAAAACGCCATGTGATCAATATTACCATGAAAGAAACAGAAGCCAAACTAGCTTCACGGAACTTTATGAGGGTACATAGATCATATATAGTGAACCTCAATTCAGTGAAAGAAATAGAAGATAACACGATAAGTGTTGGTGATAAATCAATTCCTGTGAGTCGATCCTACAAGAAGGCTCTGATGGATAAATTAAGACTGTTTTAGTGACTAAACTTAAATGCATAGCGCTCGTTGACGATGATCAAACGACGAATTTTTTGAACAAGAGATTAATAGAGAGTAAAGGTGTTGCAGATAAGGTTCTGATTTTTAAGAACGGAAATGAAGCAATCGAACATTTTTCTAAGCTCGACACATCAAGTGACTTACGACCACAACTGGTTCTGCTGGATATCAATATGCCCGTGATGAATGGCTTTGAATTTCTGGATGCCTATAATAATCTGGGAGATAGCCAAAAAGCAGATCAGGTCGTTGTTATGCTCAGCAGTAGTGAGCAGCCCGACGATAAAATGGAAGCACAAAAAAGAGGGGTTGAAGAATATCTGTCCAAACCACTTACTGAGGACAATCTAAAAGCAATTCTAGCCAAGTATTATGCTGGATAAGGCAATCATTAACCAATATGGCTTAGAGGTGTTTAAGGAGGCACTGAGCATCTTTGTGCCCGATTCTAAAGAAGTGCTTTCCAAGCTGGAAAATAGTAAGGAACATACAGAACTTTCTTCATGGGCGCACAGAATCAAAGGGTCTTATCTCATGATCGGAGCAAAAGAAATGGCTGACATAGCTCTAACTATAGAAAAATCCGAAACTTTTGAAGAGGGGAGGCGCCATATCGATGAGCTTAAGATCGCCCACGAAAAATTGTTATCCTTTCTGAAGACTTCTTATCAGATTGAGGGATAAAGATTGTAAAGCTTGTTCCAACATCAGGGGTACTTTCCACATCTATAGAACCTCCGGCTCTTTCTACCATTGAGTTCACCAGGTACAGACCAATTCCACTACCCTCAACATGGTCGTGAACGCGTTTGAACATACCAAACAAGCGCTCTTTACTTGTACTTAAATCCATTCCCAGACCATTATCAGCAATGATGATATTCACGCCCTCAGATGTTTTTTCTGTCCTGATCTGAAGGTGCAATTTCCGTTTCGGAGATCTGTATTTAATGGCATTGGACATGAAGTTATACAGAATACTACGCAAGTCTTCTCTTCTGAACTCTATGCGATCAACCTCAATTTTCTTTATAATTTCCGCTTTACTGGATATAATGTCGAGCGCAATGACAGTTTCAACCTCCCCAATTAGCTGGTTTAGATCAATGTCTTCGTAGTTGTCCAGTTTTCCATGTCCACCCACCTTCAAGGCTTCAATGAATCCAAGTAAGTTTTTGTGAAGCTGCTCTGATGTGTTCTCCATCAAACTGATCACCTGTTGTTTCTCTTCACCGGAAATATCTTCTTTAAGAATTTCTGTAAGTCCTTTAATATTAATCACCGGATTCTTAAGGTCATGACTAATGGCGTAGGTATACTCTTCCAAACGTTTGTTTTGTGTCTGTAGCTGTTTGGTTCGCCTTTCAACTTTTCGTTTCAACAGGTTAGAGTATCTTTTAATACTTCTGTTTCTGATTTCAGTGATGATGACGATGACTAAAATGATCAATACAATCATGATCACAATGAAAGTTGTGGTCTTCCAAAAAGGTGTTTTAATCTCAAATTCAATCTGAATCTCTTCAAGGTCTTCACTGCTGTAAGGCAAAACTGGTTTGATTCTTAAAGTGTAATTCCCTTCTTTGAGTTTTTTATATCTAATTTCACTTAGATAAGCTGGTTTAGACCATTTTTCGTCGTAGCCTTCAAGTTTGTAGGTGTACAACAGGTTTTCTGCGTGGTTCAGACTAATGGGTTCCACAGCAATCCGAATATTGTATTCGCCGTAGTTCAGGATGATTTTTTCGGAAGGATCGTAGCTCACACCTTTGGCTTCAAAAGAACTGATGTTGATTTTTACCATTGGCGGTTCAGGATATTTAGCCGCATTAACCAGGATCAAACCGTCTTCAGAGGTCGCCACAAAGGTGTTTTTATTCAAAGAAGCTATTTGGGCTCCCACCATGTTGCTTTTCACGTTCAAATCGTCCTCAATCCTATTTAGTTGCTTATTGAGAAGCAGGATTTCATCACCACTACATACCACAACATAGTCCATCGTTTGTACTGCTCCATAGACGTACTTGGGCAAGCCTTTTAACTCAGATTTTAGAAAATTCAGTCTGTCATTGATCAAAACACAGCCACTCCCTTCTGAAGTGAACAGAACACCAATATCAAGCTCAAGGGCATCATTGATACTGCTGTTTTTAAGGCCACTGTTGCCATCAAAATGTTCCCATTCACCATCCTGAACACTTGAAACACCATTGTATTTCGATAAGAACCAGAGTTTGTTTTTCAGTTTGAATACCGAATTTATGTCGTTGTGAGAAAGGCCATTAGTGGTGTTGTAATGTTCAACTTTTTCAAATGATTTATTGGTAACTATGACACCGGAATGTGGCGTACTGAAGTAATAGTTACCATCAATTGTAGCTATGCTGTTGACGAAAAGTAATTCATCATGAATCGCATCAGGCAATTGAATTTGGACAAAACGTCCGGCGGTATCGGAATACTCAAAAAGGCCCAGTCCCATCGTACTCAACCAAAGTTGTCCTCCAACTTCAGATAACCTGCTTGCTTCAGGAATACCGTAACCTCCTTTTAATTGGAGCTGAATATGGTCTTTATTGTATTTAAGTTGGTACTTGATTACCGAGTCTTGTCCAACTGCAAATAGAAACTCTCCATGTTTCTTGATGTCATGCAAAGCCAAATCACTCGGATAGGAACTATAATGAAGTTCTGGCAGCGAATAGAGTCCCGCACCGTCAGTTCCAACCCACAAAGTGTTTTCCGTGTCCAGAAAAATGCTGTTAACATGATCTGTATTCAGACCATTGTCTTCAGATATCTGAAATAGCATAGTTTCGAGTTTTTTGTCGAAAACAGAGATCCCCTTTTTTCCTGAGGTATATACTTTATCCGGGCCTACCAAAGATTCACGGTTTTCCAACTCAAAAAATAGGTTGATGAAATCAGGTCTCATTTCTTCCGTGTTATAGATGTTGTAAGAACTAATAGACCCTTTTGAAACGATGGACAGATTTTCATCATCTCCGGCAATCATTTGATCGTTGAATTTAAAAACACGGTTGATTGGATGGTCTGTCTTATGAATCAATTCCTGATTACTTGAAGATTTGAATAAGGTGATGTGTCCATTTTGTTGAAATGTGGTCATCAACCCATCCTCAAAGTTCATGTGTATAATTCTGCTCACACTTTCGGTTGCAGCGGAGTCTGTAATCTCATCGCGGTCTATGTTGTACTGAAGAATTCTCCCATCATCCATGCCCAGAAAGATGTCTCCTTCATGTTCAACAACTTGTCTGATAACGGTATTGCCAACTTCTTCATTTCCGAGTTCACGAACCCAGGCCAGACCATTAAACCTGTATAGTCCATTGCCACCAGCTACCCAAAGGGCGCCTTTAGTGTCGTTGGTAATGTCGTAAATAAAGGCAGTATGGAGGCCCTTTGTTTTGCCGTAATGTTTGAGCTGGTAATTTTGTGTCAGGCCTTTATGACCGAACAGTACTGTTAAAAAAACGATGAGCGCTAACCGGATCAAAGTTTTTTGGTAATGGTTTTTGTTTTAACGTCTATTGGAAATTCATACTTGGTGACTCCAATAGGTGAGGCGAAGAAAGGAACGGGTTCATTGTATTGATTCACCACGTAGAAGACCATGTCGTTTTCTTCATTGGTCTTTTTCTCAATCTGAATGTCTATAGACTTGTTTCTTTCTTTTGGTCTGATGGCGATACGGCTTTTACTCCACTCACCGTCGGCAGATAGCTTTTGGTGATGACCATTTCTGGCAATAGAGTTTATCTTGATATACCCATCGCTGTCAAAATCAAAATTGTGTTGAACCAGATAATCTACCTTATCATCTACATAGGGATAAATATGGCATACTGATTTGGCCTTATTCTTCAGCTGGAATGAGTACTCGTAAGTGAAGCCGTTGCCTCCGGGAACCGGAATCCTGTTTTTCTTAGAGCTACTCAAAAAATACTTGTAGTGGTTGCCATCATCTCCTGTCAGACCTTCACAGATCACCTTGAAAACGTATCCGTCAAACTCCTCAACGTATTCACCTTCTTTTGGATTAACCATGGCCAGTTGGTACCATTTACTTTCCAGATCATCTCTTTTTCCAAAAGTCTTGCTGGTTACCAGGTTTCCACTTTTGTAATTTCCTACAGGATTGATACTTCTTGCGGCTTTCGTTGAGTAACAACCTTTCCCACTGTAAACAGAGAACCTTGTTTGCGTATTCGGTGCAGCAACAACCTGATCATTTTCTCCCTCAATTCCCGGGTCAAAGACACTCAGGTAAACAGGTTTGTTGTAATCCTTAGGGATCAACATAAAGAAAATCTGAACATGGTCATCATCTCCCCAGTTGTCAGGGGCTTGTTTTCCAAAAGTCACAAGATTCTCCAGATTCTCAGATCGGGAAGGAATCATTTGCGAAAGAGCCATATTGCTCAAAACCGAGCAAACGAAAAGAATTAAGAGTTTTTTCACTACTGGCGGTTTTTAAAATTATATAAAATAGGAACGTTTTGTTCTACACAGCCTTTAATCTCACCACTGTCGGTAAGCATGTACATTCTAATGTTCCCGTTTTTAGCCTGATCAAATATGTGTTTAACCTCAGATCCAACACCATAAGAGTGGTCGCTGAAATCCCAGATATACTTTAAAGACTCATCTGCTTTATCACACTTAAATACACTTTCTTCTCCAGCCGAAATGACAGAAATTTTACCTTCCGGCGAGCTAAATGTAGGAGATGGTGTAAATGAGAATTTTGTTGTTTTAACGTCTTTTTCCAGAAGTCCACTGATGTTGTCTTTCACCGATAATGATACAGAGTATTCGCCAGCTTCATCATAACAACGTTTTACGCTAACTCCCTTTTTTGTATAGCCATCTTCAAACTTCCAGATAAACACCATGTTCGGGCTTTCCGGGTCTAAACTTCTAGCTGCACTGATCTCGACACAATATTTACTTTCTTCGTTTTCAGAACAATCAGTAATCGGCTCGTTTTCCTTGGCATTGGAAAAGCTTCTAAGCGTTTGTGCCAACTCAGCGTCTTTAGGATTCGGCAGAGCCAAATAATTGTCCAATTGTTTATTGGCGTCAGTATAGTTACCGCTGGATAATAAGAACATACTATACTCAAGCATATATTCCTGATTCCCCTTCGATAAAAGTAATTTGTAAGCCACATCTAATTTGTCATTCTTAGACTGGACTTTATAACAGGTAAGCAGCTTTTTTGTGACCTCAAAGTCTTGAGTGCCTGATAAATACTTCTCATAGTATCTTTCTGCAAACAAATAATCGTGGTTTGCATAGAACTTGTCAGCCTTTTTCAAGTGCTTCTTTTTTTGAGCAAAACCAGATCCTGCCAAAAGGATGAATATACCAGTAACAATTACTTTATACATTTACTTTAAATTTCGGGGCTAAATTAAGTAAAAATAGGTATATCAACCTAGGATAAAATGACAATATAGAATGATGATAAATGCACAGGTGAAATTCAAAATCAGGCCTGTCTTTATCATATCTCTGATGGCTAATTTTTCACTGCCAAAAACAATGGTGTTGGGTGGTGTTGCCACAGGTAACATAAATGCACATGAGGCACAAAAAGTAACCGGAAGTAAGAAGTATAAAGGTGTTTCCTCCGGAAAGTTAGCCGCTATCGAAATGAGAATGATGGCGAATAAC
Organism: Parvicellaceae bacterium; assembly: GCA_965230535.1. Taxonomy (GTDB): domain Bacteria; phylum Bacteroidota; class Bacteroidia; order Flavobacteriales_D; family JAUILH01; genus JAUILH01. The sequence goes on from OZ246009.1 coordinate 1,115,353, forward strand.
TGAGTTGAGGTTGTATTGGATGTGAGTTCTGTTAAAAATGTCATAATCAAACAGAGTATGGCAACTACGGCAAAAGCTCCCAAACCATCACTCAGTATTTCCAATTGTTCCTGAAGAAGCTTGCTTACACCACTGTTCTTAAATGCTCTGACTAGAGCAAAGCCCGCACCAAACAGGAATATGATTCCGACTGGTAAACGCTCTACATCTTTCCAGGTAATGAGCGACTGACCTTTTGGAAGGGGGATTAGAAAGAGTAAAACGGAGAAGAATATGGCGACTGAACTTTCTTTGATAAAGCCGGGTTCAGGAAATAAACTCGTCCAACCGTCAAATTTGAAACTGCCAATCTCTAGTGGCTTCATGGTTAACCAAAGAATAGCCATTGCAGAGAATAGAAAAGCAATCCATTTTTCAGATAAACTGATTTTACCCAATTCCTGATAAGATTTTTCCAGAGAGGTTTTGTCAACTTGCAAATCAGATACGTCCCTTGGTTTTAGGTAACGAAACCTGATCACGAAAAAACAAAGCGTGAACAGTAGACACGAAAGAGGTAGACCAATCTGCATCCAATCTGCAAACCCTAAAGGCATGGAAGATTGTAGTTCAGGAAAACTCTTTTGATAATGTTCTGCGATAACATTGTTGGGCAAAGTACCCACTATGGTCGCCATACCACCAATAGAAGAGGCGTAGGCAATTCCCAGTAAAAGTGGCGTAGAGAGGGTTTTTTCTGCTTTGCCGAGATGCATCAATACAGCCAGAACTGCGGGAAGCAACATGGTCACCGTAGCAGTATTTAAAATCCACATAGATAAAAATGCACTGGCCAGCATGAAACCAAAGAGCATTTTAGAAGGGGATGCGCCAGCCGCAAGGATAATTTTCAAGGCAATTCTTTTATGAAGATGGCACCGTTCCATTGCATACGCCATAATAAAGCCACCTATAAACAGGAAGATGGTTTGATTCATATAATTTGGTGCGATCGTATTCATGGCCTCAACACCAAAAATGGGGAACACAACAAGTGGCAGAAGTGAGGTCACGTAAATTGGAACCAGCTCTGTAATCCACAAAGCGGCCATGCTCAAAGTAAGTGTAATGACAATACTCTGTTGCGAGTTTAGCTCACGGTTAAGAAGAAAATAGGCAAGTGCACTTAAAATAAAAACCAGTAAAAGTCCAATTCGCCGATTCATAGAATTGTTTACTTAGGCATGATCTTGGCCAAAAGCTCGTCCAAACATGATTGGGTTATTCGAACCAACTCGTCACGGTTCATTTCATTTAACTGAGCCATGGTATAGCCTTTAGACTTCACCGTATTGTAAGAACAGGTACAGTATTTTTTTGCGGCTTTTTTTAGTTTCCTTTCCTTAATGCCAAGACTTTCCGTATCAGGAGAATTGATAAAGCCATCAACGCAGGCATTTACAAAAATTTTCTTCTCTTCTTTTTGAGAAATACCGGACTCAGTTTGAGCGAATAAACTTCCCGAAATAAAAAACATGGGAAGCAAAAGGATCAAATTTTTCATACTTACACAAATATAAACTTTATCAAGGGCTTTCATAATTTCGCTGGTCAATTCTCATTTTGTTTCTTTGTGTTCAAATGCTGGGGTCATACTTCTCATACAGAGTAAAAGCTAAAGGAAGACAATCTATCCATTCGCCATTTCTATTCGAATTCTATAACGACATTGTAAAGTTTAAAGGCAACAAAGAAACTCAGAATTGTGACCATATGCTCAGAGAAAACCTCAAATCGGAAGTATTGATTGATGCCGGAGGTTTTGGAGCGGGTTCACGAAAAAAAAATAAACCAAGGAAGGTTAGCTCTATTGCAAAACTATCGGGCTCTTCAGCCCGGTGGGGACGTTTTTTGTTTGCCATGTCCGAACGTTTTGGAGGAGATGTTGTTATTGAGTTGGGAACCAACTTGGGAATAGGAACAAGTTATTTAGCGCTTGGAAACAAGAACACAACTGTTCATACCTTTGAGGGCAATAGTTCATTATATGATTTTTCGTCGGCCAATTTTGAGAAGAATGGCATTAGCAATGTGCAGGCACACCTGGGACTTATTCAGGATTTGTTGCCAGGTGTTCTCAGTGACGTTAAAAAGGTAGATCTTGTATATATAGATGCAGATCATACTTATGAGGCCACGGTACATTTTTTTGAGTTATTGAAACCACATTTAAAAGAAAGTTCGGTAATCATATTTGACGACATTCATTGGTCAGAAGGAATGGAAAGCGCTTGGCAAGAAGTGGTTTCTGATTCAATGGTTACGCTATCTTTAGATTTGTTTTTTAAGGGAATTGTGTTTTTCGACAAAGGACTTTCTAAAGAGCATTTTATATTAAAACATTAGATATGAAGGTATATACGAAGACGGGAGATAAAGGAAATACGGCCTTGTTTGGCGGTAAACGTGTGCCCAAAAATCATCATAGAATTGAAGCCTATGGAACGGTGGATGAGTTGAATTCCTGGATAGGTTTGATTAGAGATCAGGATATAGATGAGCAAGCCAAACAGACTTTGGTTGAAATTCAGGACCGATTATTCACGCTTGGGGCAGAATTGGCAGCAGACCCCGATAAACCAAAACTTAAAAAACCAGATTTATTTGAATCGGATATCGAGTTTTTAGAAAAGGAAATGGACCGCATGGATGAAAGCCTGGAACCGATGAAACATTTCGTTTTGCCGGGAGGACATACCACTGTATCATATTGCCATGTTGGAAGATGTGTTTGCAGAAGAGCTGAACGATTAGTTGTAGCCATGTCGACCATAGAATCTGTAGACGATTTAATCATTCAGTATCTCAATAGATTATCAGACTATCTTTTCGTTTTATCCAGAAAATTGAGTGCTGATTTGGATGCAAAAGAGATTCCCTGGAAGCCCAGACTGTGAAAAACTATTGTAAAGAACTGATAATCAGTGTTAAAAATGTTGATATTTTTTCAGCCCTCGTGTAACCAATTCCTTTATTTTCGCGTTTATAATTAACAGTAAAAAAAGGCAAAAGAATATGTATTGGACATTAGAATTAGCATCTTATTTAGAAGATGCACCATGGCCAGCCACGAAAGATGAGTTAATCGATTTTGCGATTAGAACGGGAGCGCCTTTAGAGGTGGTGGAAAACCTTCAACAAATTGAAGATGAGGGAGATTCTTATGATAATATCGAAGAGATATGGCCGGATTATCCTTCAAAAGAGGATTTCTTCTTCAATGAAGATGAGTATTAAATAGATTACAAATAATTTTAAGATACCCTGACATGCTGATGATATCATCTGTATAGTCAGGGTTTTTTATGCCATGTTGTCAGAATATCAATGATGGTACAATTTATGACCAGCTAAAGCCACGCAAACTCAATAATTGCGTTATTTTTGTCAATTCGTAAAAAGTAAAAAAATGATTGGAGGAATACTCAAAAAAATATTTGGAGATAAATCAGCGAAAGATCGTAAAGAGCTGCAACCCATTGTAGATAAAGTGAAGGCGGAGTACGATAAGCTCCAGTCTTTATCTCACGATCAAATAAGAGATAAATCTACTGAGCTTAAAAAACGCATTGCGGATTACATCAAGCCAGAGGAAGATAAGATCGCTGAACTTAAAAAAGAAGCTGACAACCCCTCCACATCTGTCGAGAAAAAAGAGTCTATCTATGATGAAGTAGACACTTTGACAGAAACAGTTGACAAAAAAATAGAAGAGATCTTGCTGGAAATCCTTCCGGAAGCCTTCGCCCTCATAAAAGACACTTCAAGAAGATTTGCTGAAAATGAAACCTTTGCTGTAAAGGCTCTGGATTATGACCACGATTTGGCTCAAAGCAGAGATTTTGTTGAAATTGATGGAGACAAAGCCGTTTGGAAAAACCATTGGGATGCTGCCGGAACTGAAGTAAGATGGGATATGGTGCACTATGACGTTCAGTTAATGGGAGGTGCCATTTTGCATAAAGGAAATATTGCAGAGATGATGACAGGGGAAGGTAAAACTCTTGTGGCCACCTTGCCTGTATTCCTTAACGCCCTTACTAGAAAAGGGGTGCACATGGTAACAGTGAACAACTACCTGGCAAAACGAGATTCCGAATGGATGGGGCCTTTGTACCAGTTTCATGGTTTAACTGTAGACTGTATCGATAACCACAGACCTAATTCAGATGAAAGAAGAAAGGCCTATGGTGCGGATATAACCTTTGGTACTAACAACGAATTTGGTTTCGATTACTTAAGAGATAACATGGTGAACGATCCGGATAATCTGGTTCAGAAAAAACACCAATACGCCATTATAGATGAGGTCGATTCCGTTTTAATTGATGATGCCAGAACACCATTGATTATTTCCGGTCCAACCCCACAAGGTGATAAGCACGAATTCAACATATTTAAACCAAAAATCGAAAAGTTATTTAATGCTCAGAAGAAGATCATCAATGGTTTCTTAACCGACTCTAAAAGATTGTTGGCGGAGTTAGACAACGAGAATTTGGGTAAAAAAGATGCTGCTCAAAAGGGCAAGGATGGTGGATTGGCTTTGTTAAGAGCATACAGAGGTTTGCCAAAGAACAAAGCATTGATCAAATTCCTGAGTGAAGATGGAATCAGATCTCAACTTCAGAAAACTGAGAATTTCTACCTGCAGGATCAGGAAAAGGAAATGCCTACGGTTGATAAGGAACTGTATTTCGTAATTGACGAGAAGAACAACTCTATCGATTTGACAGAAAAAGGAATCGATCTGATTTCTGAAGACGAAGGAAATGATTTCTACATCATGCCGGATATGGGAGCGGAGATTTCTAAAATTGAAGCTTTAACAGACAAGTCGGCAGATGAGAAAATTCAAATGAAAGATGACCTGATCCGTGAATTTACTGTTAAAACGGAACGTATTCATACCATCAACCAGCTGTTAAAAGCCTACACATTGTTCGAAAAAGAAGTAGACTATGTATTGATGGATGGAAAAGTGAAGATTGTAGATGAGCAAACAGGTCGTATCATGGAAGGAAGACGTTATTCAGACGGACTTCACCAGGCAATCGAATCTAAAGAAAATGTGAAGATTGAGGCGGCTACTCAAACGTATGCCACCATTACACTTCAGAATTACTTCAGAATGTACCATAAACTGTCTGGTATGACAGGTACGGCAGAAACTGAAGCGCAGGAATTCTTTGATATCTACGAATTGGATGTGACTGTGGTGCCAACCAACCGTCCTGTAATTAGAAAGGATGGCAACGATTTGGTATACAAAACAGCACGTGAAAAATACAACGCCATCATCGATAGAGTGGAGGAATTGAGAAATGAAGGAAGACCTGTACTGGTTGGTACAACTACTGTAGAAATTTCCGAGCTCTTGAGTAGATTGATGAAAATGAAGAAAATTCCTCATCAGGTACTGAATGCCAAGTATCACCAGAGAGAAGCGGAAATTGTAGCTGAAGCTGGTAAGAAAGGAGCCGTAACCATTGCGACAAACATGGCCGGTAGGGGAACGGATATCAAGTTGTCTGATGAAGTGAAAAACCTGGGTGGTTTAGCCATCATTGGTTGTGAAAGACATGATTCAAGACGTGTAGACAGACAGTTAAGAGGTCGTTCCGGTCGTCAGGGAGATCCGGGATCTTCAGAATTCTATGTGTCTCTTGAAGATAACCTGATGCGTCTGTTTAACTCAGATAGAGTTGCCAGAATGATGGACAGACTGGGAATCAAGGAAGGAGAGGTGATCCAGCATAGCATGATTACCAAGTCTATTGAAAGAGCTCAGAAGAAAGTTGAGGAAAACAACTTTGGTATTCGTAAGCGTTTGTTGGAGTACGATGATGTGATGAACGCCCAAAGAAAAGCGATTTATAGTCGTAGACGAAACGCCCTTTATGGAGACAGACTTGAAATTGACATCACCAATATGTTCTATGAAGTATTGGTCGACATCATTGCAGAATATCAGGAATACAGAGATATAGAAGGCTTCAAAATTGAGCTATTGAGAATCTTTGCCATCGAATCTCCGATCAATACGGAGGATGAATTGGAAGAAGCAGATCCAACAGAGTTGGCCAATAAGATCTACGATGAAGTGATGGCCGCTTATGACAGAAAGTGGGCGGAGGTGAGCAAATTGGCTTATCCGGTATTTAAAAATGTTTACGAGAACGAATACGATGGTACAAGAACATTGTTCCCGGTTCCATTTACTGACGGCATCAAAATGCTTCAGGTACCGGCTCCAATTGAGGAGACGTACAATCATGAAGCAGCTAACTTAAAAACAGTTCTTGAGAAAGGAATTTCCCTGGCAATTATAGATCAGGAGTGGAAAGAGCACTTGAGAGAGATGGATGACTTAAGACAATCTGTGCAGCAAGCCAGATATGAGCAGAAAGATCCATTGTTGGTATATAAGCTGGAATCTTTCGACCTGTTCAAGCAAATGATGACACGTGTGAATAAGGACATTGTATCCTTCTTAGTGAAATCAAGATTGAATGTAGTGGTGAATGAAAAACAGCCGGTTGCTGCTCAGGTGGTTCAGGAAGATCCTATGAAGAATGTTCAGACTTCTAAAACAGAAGTACCACAGTATGCCGGGGCAACGACTTCAGGTGGTGGCGGAGAGCAGGCAGAACCACAAGAGCGTGTTAAGCAACAACCAGTTGTAAGAACTGAGAAGAAAATCGGTAGAAACGACAAAGTTGAGATTTTCAATGTGATGTCAGGAGAGAAGAAAACGGTGAAGTACAAAGTGGCTGAGCCTATGATTCAATCCGGTCAGTGGAGAATCATTGATTAGATAAATATTTATTCGGGAGTTGGAAAGGTCGCAATGGCCTTTCGCTTCTTCCAGATCCAACCAAAACCAAGATTGAGGCCCACTCTGGCGCCCCAGTTGTACCATAAACTCTCATTTGAGTACTGAATGCCGTCTGATTCGGATAGCCTTTCTGAGTATTTTCGTTTGTAAAAGACACCTACAGATAAATCCACTACGCCTCCGTCCTGTAAGTTGAATAAGAAGCCTTGTAAATAGCCAAGAGAGTGCTCCCATTGGTCAAATTTGATGGAATTGGTTGGTGCATTTGGCTGATAGTACTCATGAATTTTAGCGTACCTGTAGAATAGAGCAGAATAAGTCTTGACAATTTCCGGATTGAAAAACCCCAGGGAGTAATAACGTTTGTAAAGACCAAACAAAGCTCGGTTTACCGTGTACGTCCTTGGCCCGGAAACATACTGATCTATGGTAGTATCTAATACTTCTGTGGGAATGCTGTAATCGTTATAAACAGCATTAAATTCAAAGGCATTGTTGTGATTGAAGGCATATTCCGCACCCAAACTATAGGTCACACCAGAGCCAATTAAAAGCCAGGGCATCACCTTTCCTTTAACCAAAAATGCCCGGTAGTCAGGAGTATCTTTGTTGTATAAATCTTCAAAAGTGCCACGCTTTTGTGCCAATGCAGATCCGCAGAAGCACAGTGTTAGAATAAGTACTCCATATTTACTCAATGAAGCCATCTAACCAATGGAAAATATTTAGTACGAATTTGGGGTTTTCGTTGGCATACTTGTAATTCATGCCAATGTTTGTATTTGCAGATTTACTTTTTCTTGCCGTGAACATATCAGCATCACAGAAAATGGCAATTTTACCTTTACCGTAGTCCATTACCGCTCCTTGTGACAAACCGTTTGCCGACTTTCTGTAGTCAGATTCCTCAAAATTAAAGGCACCATGACTAAACACAGCCTCATAATTTTCGTTGAGGTTAATAATGGACTTGGCCTGTGAAGGAATCTCCATGCAGCTTCCTGCAAAGGTGGCGATCTGCTCAACTTCTTCATTTGAGTTTCTCCCTTCAGTAATGGCGTGTTTACTTAAGGTTTTTAATTCTCTATTGAATAATTGTCCAACTTCTCCGGCACTGGAATCTCTGGGCATCACATGACAATCCCAGAAAGTAAAACCAAAGGCTTTTGCAATATTGTCTGCCCGACCAGGGTAGGGCATATGATCCATAATAAGGAGAAGCTTTCCGCCATTTGATACCCAGTTTTTCAAGGCAGTGACTTCTTCAGTAATCAAGGCCTGGGCTGAATCAACTTTCCATCCATTGACGCTTTGTCCATAAGGATTGGCCATCACCAGAATGTTTCCTGTTTTCAATCCTGCTTCAGAGAAACGTTGGTAATATGGCTTTACCTGATAGCCGTCTTTTGAGAGTAAAGAAGCCAAAGGTTTGTAATGCCCGTTCATAGACATATTGGTCAAATGCGCTTCATCAAAATAAACGATCGGACCTTTGTTTTTGCCATAAGTGGCTAAGCTGGGTTTGTACTTAAACTTCTTGTCAACAGTGATGTCACCTTTAATCGGTTTATACCATTTCTTTCTGATTTTTTTAGTCTTATTAAACTGCTTATCATGGATTTTTACAATGTTCACATCAAAAGCGGGAATGAACTTGGACCCTGCTTTTTCACCTTGATAGCATATGATCAAATGGTGATTGGTCTTGCTCTCCATGCGTACCGTATCGTACTTGTCGATATAAATCAACTTTTGCATCCGCTTTCCGGCAGGGTGGAGCCAGTTAACTTGAAGGGGAACCCCGGTATAGTTAATGAAAACCACCTCACAATCTGAATAGTTATTGTAAACAGGAGGCTTCTTAAATGAAAGAATAATTGGACCAATTTCACCGGTCGCTTTCCCCAGATCTGGCTGAGCAAAGCTGGTTTGACAAGTCAATACTAAAGCAAAGAAAAAACAAAGCTGTCTGATCATTAGTCTACAATTTCAATTTCAAACATTAAAGGCCAGAGTTTGCCCGTAGCGTACAACTTGTCGGCATTTTTGTTGTAAGCCAGACCGTTTAAAACCTCAGGTAATGGGCCAGGCAGAGCGCTTTCCAGTGGAGATAAGTCAAGGACTTCTTCAACCATGCCATTTTTAGGATTGATTACCGCTACGTGGTTATCCTGGTAGATGTTAGCATAGATTTTTCCGTCTATATATTCTAACTCGTTCAGGTAACTGATAGGTCTGGTATTGGTATATACTTCAATGTTTCTTTTGATGATGAAATTTTCCGGATCAACGAAATAGATTCTGTGAGAGCCATCTGTCAATAAGAGTTGTTCGCCATCGTTGGTCAATCCCCAGCCTTCTCCAGTGTTCGTTGTAAAGGTGAATCGATCGATTTGTTCAAGCGTATTCTTATCGTAAATAAAGCCTTCTCCACTTTGATAAGTCACCTGATAAATTTTATCTCCCAGTATGGTAATCCCCTCTCCAAAATATTTGCTGTCGAGTACGGTTTGTTCTCCAACCAAAGTTCCGTCTTCAATATTGACTTCACGGAGCCATGACGATCCTTTTTGACCTGTGCTTTCAATTAAACGGTCACCGTCAAATTCAAGTCCCTGAGTATAGGCAGACGGATCATGAGGAAAAGAATTGATGATGTTAATGCGCTTGTTAACAGGAGGTGCTGAGGCAATGATTAACTTTTCAGTAGACATCTTTCGTGTCTGGCCATTTTCAAGCTCGGCCAGCACTTCCACCCTGTGTGTGCCCAGTTTTTCTGAAGCGGTTACCCATTTATAGTTGACCTCTTTTTGAATATCGCCTTCAAATTGAGCCACAGCTTTTCCATCAATTTTGATTTCGATTTTTTTCAGACAATCGGGCTCAAGATTTAAGCTAATAGAGTGCTCTTCGCCAAGAATAACCGTTTTACCTGTATTTTTTATGCGGGCAAAATTGCTGCAAGATGAACTGTCTTCGGCCTCCGGCTTACTATCATCACCACATGAACTCAAAATTAATCCGGTCGCTAAGACCAATAGGTACTTCTTCATTACAATATTTATACTAGAATAGTTGTTAAATATAATCAATAGATGTGACTACAGACTGGCAAAAACCGTCAATAATCGTTAATTTGCATACCAATGAATTGGAAGTACCTACTAATCATTTTGTTTTTCGCGAATGTTTCTTTTGCGCAGGATAGCCTGTTGACTAAAAAAGTGACTTACTATGAGGACAGCAGTGTCCATGAAGTAAAGTATGAGAAATATGGAGAAACCTGGGGAAGCTACCTGAAGTTTAGTCCTAATGGTACCAAGTTGATTGAAGGCAACTACAAATTCAATAAGAAGAATGGGCCGTGGAAGGATTATTTTACGGATGGTAGACTGAAGGTGAGTTGTTTTTACGCAGATGATATGCTGGATGGTGGTTTCAAGCAATACTATCACAATGGTTTAATTGCTGTTAAATCGACATTTGAAGCGGGGAAATTGTTTGGAAAGTATACCCGTTACTTTAAAAACGGCTACAAAAAAGCGGAAGGTCTCTACAAGTCGGGAGAGAAACAAGGCACCTGGTTGTACTACAATGAAGACGGTACCAAGTATATAGAAAGTGAGTATGTAGACGACAAGCTTAATGGGATTAGTAAAGCATTCTATAGCAACGGCCGTGTGAAGTATGAGGTATACTACGAAAACGGCAAGAAAGTAGAAGAGAAGATTTACGATTCTGAAGGGAAGCTCATTAAAAAGTAAAAACCTCAATTCAAATTGCTTCTTCTGAATTGTGTGCTCTTCAGGACTACATGTGTGCAATCATTCCCATCACGATTTGTTTCTTTCTCGTTGAAACGGGAACTGTAGAGCCATCTTTCATCACCAGATATCCACCATCAGATTTAATATACTCCTTAACGTATTCAACATTGATTAAGTGAGACTGGTGTACTCTGAAAAAACCATGATCTGCCAATAACTTATCGTATTCTTTCAGTGTTTTGGTTACCAATAGTTTCTTCTTATCTGCGAAGAAAAATGTGGTATAGTTCACGCTACTTTCACATCTGATGATGTCGGAAATATCTGTGATCAGAATTTTATCCAAGGTGTGAAGTGCCAGTTTATTGAAAGTTTTGGCACCGCTCATTTTATCCTTAAGAAGATCTATGGATTCTTTATGATTTCCTGAGCCTGGTTCTACTTTCTCTACGGCTGCAACCAATTCATCCGGATCTACCGGCTTGAGAAGATAGTCTACAGCGGAAAATTTGAATGCTTTTACAGCATATTCATCGCTGGCAGTTGTAAATATGACTTTAAAACTCGCGTCATTGATGATTTCCAAAAGATCAAAACCACTGCCGTCCTGCATTTGAATATCCAGAAAAACCAGATCAGGCTTCAAGTCTTTAATCACTTTAGCCCCACTAACCACACCATCTGCTTCTCCAATAATGTCTATTCCATTACAGTAAGTAGCAATGTCTTCTTTTAAATTCTCTCTCGCCTGACTTAAGTCATCAACAATAACTGCGCGTAACATACTTTCTTTTTACAATGAAGGATGAATTTACAGTTTTTTGAGTGTATGTCCTAGATTATTTCCGAATAAGGGAAACGAATGATAACGGTTGTTCCGCTGGCCTTTAAATCATCATCATATTTATCTATGATTTCCAGACCACGTTCTTTCGAATCGCCATGTAAAATACTCAGCCTTTCCTGAGTTACTATAAGGGCTGCAGACTTGTGAGAATGTTCTTTCTGACTTTTGATTTCAGCTGCTTTCTTTCTGCCACATCCATTGTCATCAATTTTACATTCTATCAGGTCCTTTTTTCTTGAAAAATGAACATCTATATGTCCTTTGTGCTCAATGTACTTCATACCATGAATGATGGCGTTTTCGGTAAAAGGCTGAATCATCATTGGTGGAACAGCAATACTTTCGGGATCCAGGTCGTCTTCGGCATGAATTTCAAAATCAAATTGGTTCCCGGAACTGAACTTTTCTATCGAGAGGTAGTTAAAAAGCGTTTCCATCTCATCGTCTAAAGAAATCATTTGTGAACGTGAATTATCCAGAATTTGTCTCATCAGTTTGGAGAACTTTGCCAGTTGGTAACGGGCTTTTTTCGTATCCTGAGAACTGATCAGACTTTGAATGCTATTCAGGGCGTTAAAAATGAAATGTGGATTCATTTGTAGCCTGAGGGCTTTTTGTTCCAGTTCAATGAGGTTGCGTTCCAGTTTGATGCGCTCACGCTCTCTTTTTAAACGTGTGTACCAAATGGTTCCAATGAGCATAAGAATAAAAAGACTTAAGCCAATGACCGTTGCAATGAACCACGTTTGTTTATAGAACGGTGGTGGCGGTGGCGGTGGTGCCTGAATGGTGAATTGCTTTGATGATACAATTGGGGACCACTGTCCGTCTATGGTTCTGGATTTTACTTTGAAGGTGTATTTACCTGGCGGCAGATTTGAGTAGGTGGCATTGGTTAACTGACTTGGAGGTGTCCATTCTGCTTCAAAACCATCCAGAATCCAACTGTATTCGACATTCTCAGGGTTGGATTGATTGACTCCAAAAAATTCAAAACTCAAGTTATTTTCATCATGATTTAATTGAATATCTCTTGTCATACAATACCACGCTCCCATTACTTCTGGTTGGGATTTCGATAGTGGTTGGTAAAAGAGTTTGATCTGAGTGATGCTTAGATTGGGTTTTTTATCTTCTTCTGCTCCTTCATCCCCCTCATAAATCATTAGACCGGACCCGGTTCCAAAATAAACTTTGTCGGTAGTATGGTGACTCAAAGCTGCGCTCACTGCATTCGTATTGGTCTCTAATCCTATAAAACCTTCAGTATAACCATAGTGTTTGGGATTGCTAAGTGCACCGTTTTCTTTCGTAAATCGTGTAACACCATTGGATGTTCCTACCCATAGGTATCCATTAGGATCTACCTCAATTTGATAGATTGGAATACCTACCAAGCCATCTGAATGACCAAATTTTTGAAACTCCGGATGTTCCATAAATGCTTTGATTCTTGTGATGCCATCACCACCAGCCACCCATATGTAACCGTCATCATCTTCCCGAATCATGTAAATGGCATTGCTGGCGAGCCCGTCTTTGGTAGTAAAATGAGTGATCTCTCCATCTAAAATGTATCCACAGCCTGTATTCTTGGTACCATACCAGATGCGATTGACTTTATCCGTATGCAAGGAGAAAATGTAATCTCTTGGCAGACCATTTTTTGTGCTAAATCTGGCCACCGTATTGATTTGATGTGTTGTGTCTGAATATTCGAATTTCAGAAGGCCTTTTCCGCCTTCACAAACCCATATGTAACCATCTCTATCCTCAGTAATAGATTTAACATGATCGAAATCAATCTTAGGTACGTCACATCTGATTTTTCTAAATATGGAATCGTAAACCCATAAACCTTGTCCCTCCGGAGCCAGCCAAACCCTGTTGCGAGAATCTTCAAACATCAATCTAACCTTTGCACTGATGAAGCCATTTAATGTTCTGAAATTCTCAATGGTTGAATCTGTCATGATGGTCACGCCCTCGGCACCTGCCCCAACCATAATCTCTCCGGATTTTCTTGTAAGACAAGAGTAAATCCAGTTTCCGGGCAGTCCGGATTGTTGGTTAAGTACGGAAAATGCGACTTTGTGGTACTTTGAAATTCCACCACCACCTGTACCAATCCAAATGTTTCCCCAGCTATCTTCATAAATGGATTCTATGTGGTTATTGGCCAAGCCATCCTCTATGGTTAAATGAGTGAGGCTGGAGTCCTTTAAATTCAGTTTAAACAAGCCTGAATTGTGTGTGCCTATCCAGAGGTTCTCTTCGCTATCTACAAATAGGGCGTTGTAAAGTTTAGCATGGAAAGGGTAGTCGGGGAGAAGTGGTTTAAATCTTTTGTTTTTTCCAACATATAGTTGACCTCCATAACATGCTATAACATGGTTTCCATCTGGCAAGAATGCGTCACATGAGTACTTCTGCGGTCCTAAGCCCCTGGTTTGAATTCGATTGGTTTGATCCGAATGAAAATTGTACAAACGATTTGAAATGCCGACCCACAGTTTGCCATTAGCGTCTCTCGTCATGAAGTTGAGGTAGTCGAATTTGAGTTCTTCACTCACCGGTACCAATTGGTCGTTACTTAACTTGAGCAGACCTTTGGTAGTTCCGAAAATTAGCTCGTCGTTCTCCGTGAGATTGATGTAACCAACTACCAGAGTTTTTGTTGAATCCCCATAGTGGTAGTTTTTAAAATTGACGCCATCGAAAACACTGAGACCGTCATCTGTCCCTATCCAAAGTAAATTGTCGTGTTCAAAAATGCACTGTATGTTGTTATGTGGAAGTCCATCAAAAGAAGTAAAGGGCTTAAAGGTTTTTCCATTAAACTGGTTGATTCCGCCTCCTCTGGTTGCGAACCAAAGATTACCACGGGCGTCTTCAATGATGTCGTGTACCTCACTCTGACTAAGTCCGTCAACCAAAGAATAGTTTGTGAAACGATAGGTTTGAGAGAGAACCGATAGTGGTAAGGTTAAAAGTATTAATAGGAATAACTTCACCATGAGAAGATAAGCAATGCTACCGAATAACGGAAATAATCGAATTAGTTACCCACACAGTCTTTAGCCATTTTAACGACTTCAACTATTTTCAAAGCAAGGCCATCTTCCGGATCTGGATATTTCTCCATAACGAGATTCAAGGCACAATCACAGAATTCTTCTGAATCGGACATCAATTTTACAGCACCACTGTCGTTACACTTGGTCAAAAACTCAACACGTTTCTTCTTGGCCCATCTTTTAGCGGCTTTTTTTGCCAGAGCTTTACAGCCCACGAGAGATGTAGTGCCAGCAAGGGCAATGATCAGGATCAAACTTTTTGTACGCATATTATTGGTTGGCGCTTTCTTGTAAAACTTGGTTGTCTTCAGTAAGTACCTTAAATGCAGTACGTCTGTTTCTTTGATGTGCTTCATCAATGGCTTTTCTATCTGTCAAGCTCTTGATGTAAGGTTCGGTTAGCCTCTTGAATTCGCCATCGTCGTCTTTAACCGGATTTTTATCGGCGTCTAACATAATGGCAGGCTCTTCTTCACCATATCCTTTAGGAGACAGTCTGTCTCTTGAAATTCCTGCATCAACCAGGTAATCTACTACCGACTGTGCACGTCTTTCAGATAAGTCTTTATTGTAAGCGTCATCTCCACGGAAATCTGTATGAGATTGAATCTCAATTGTAAGGTTATCGTTCAGATTCAGGAAGCTCACCAATTCGTCAAGAATTTCTTTTGATTTAGGTCTGAGTGTTGCTTTGTCGAAATCATACTCGATACCCGCAATTTCGATCGCTTCCTGTGGAATAGGGTTGAGGAAGAAATCTTGCTCAAGAGCGGTTGAAACTGTTAGACCAGATGTTGAAACGGTTGCTGCATCACCAAAGAATTTGGTTTTCTGAGCTTTCATGAAAATATCCATATTCACATCCAATTCCTTCTCGTAGTAACCTTCATCATTGGTCATTACAAAGAATGGTGCAAACTTTCCTTTAATGTCTTTGAAAGTGATCAATGCATTAGGAATAACTTCATCCGTTTCTGCGTTAAATACAAAACCGCTAATTGAGAATTGAAGCTCTGGTTTTTCGACCGAATAAATCTTATTACAGTACCCATTGATTGGATTTAAAGAATCACACTCAACACATTTTTCTCTGTCTGATGAAAAGAAACCATACTTCTGATTTTTATCCAGAATATAGTAGGTATCATCTTTAGACGAATTTACTGGTGAGCCCAGGTTAACCGGTGTACTCCAAACTCCATTGCTTTCATCGAACTGAGAACGGAAAACATCCATTCCTCCAAAACCAATGTGCCCTTCAGAACTGAAGTAAAGTGTGTTGCTCTGGAAATGGTGGAAAGGAGACATCTCATTTTCAGGTGTGTTAATTTGTGGGCCTAAATTGTAAGGCGTTCCAATATTGGCATTCTCGTCAATAGGAGCAGCCCAGATATCTAGTCCACCCTGACCACCGTCCATATCAGAAACAAAATACAGAGTCTCTTCATCCAAAGACAAGCATGGATTCATTGTTCTGTGTCCGTCTACGTTGATTGTAGACAGCTTAATTGGCAACATCCACTGGTTGTTGAATTTCTTGGATACGTAGATGTGACAGTTCTTTTTGTCTTCATTGTCCCATCTGGTGAAGTAGAAGGTAGATCTGTCAACAGACATGGCACTTGAACCTTCATGCATTCCTGTAGCAATAGGTCCGCCAATTGGCGTTGCAGGTTCCCACCCATTTCCAATATTTTGCGTTTTATAAATGTCAGCAAAATATCTTGGATCTTGTTTTTTAGGATCATCAACTGTACTAACAGAACGGGCAGACGTAAACATAAGGCTCAATTCACCTTCATAATAGTTCGCTGCAAAACTGGATGTACCATTGTTGAAAATGGAGTCCATCAAAGTCACAACATCTGCTGTTACATTCTCAGGGTTAAGCGCGTACTGACAACTCACTTGTTTGTCCTGAGCCAGTTTGTGAAATTCATCAGATTCTGAAGTCTCATTAATGAAAATGTCAAACTGTTTTGAAGCCTCTTCGTATCGTCCCAATTTCATAAGAGCCGATCCATACCAGTAGTTATCTAAATGAAACTCGTCCGAAGGAGAAGCAGTGGATCTTGCATACCACTTGGCCGCATTGTCATAATCCTTTAATTCTCTGTAAGAATCAGCCACCTTATGAATGGCGTATTGATTTCTATACTCAGCCGGACTCAAACTTTCTGCATCAACATCTGTTGAATCGTAATCTTTTTTAGGACTTGTATATGATGTAATCTCATATGGAAAAGTTACATCATTTTTACCCCCGGCAGATCCTTCAACTATCTTAAGATAGAAGTAAACTGCACTGGCGTAATTTGCTTTATTGTACGCTTCATCTCCCAGTTCAAGGAGTTGTTTTTTAGTTTGCCCAACCGAATTAAATGCCGTCAGGAAAAGAAGCGTGATGCCGAATATCTTTTTCATGCTCATCATAATCTTGGACAACTTGGTATTGGGTTAGGATCGTAAGTACTCTTTACGTAAGTCAGGGAGAACTCAACGCCCCCTCTTCCGTTAGATACCGATTTAAGCGATGAGGTATTGATATCATAGCTCATTCGGTAAGTAATGTCTTTAATTTTGATTCCACCTTCAATTACGGCAGCATCCTTGTTTCTGTATGTAGGGCCAAAAATAAGGAAGGCGTCATTGTTAGGAAGGTAATAGTGTAGGTGAGCTGCAAAAGTCATTTCTCTCGCATTTTTCTCTCCCATCCAAAGTATTTTAGGAAGAACCTGAATTCTATTGGTGATGTTAATTTTTGCACCAACATTACCAATCCATCTTAAAGGTAATTTGTTATCGGCACCAAAGAATGATTCTGTTGGTTGTGATAAATGAAATGCACTTACACCCGCAAATGGTTGAACTCTTGCATTTTCTTTACCATAGTAATATATCAAACCAGCATTAATATCATGAACAAAAATACTGTTACCACTGAAGCTCTCTCCACTGCTAATGCCCTGGTCGAAACCACCACCACTTACAGGAGAATATTGATTGTGGAAAGTCAGTTTGCTGAAGTTCACGCTTTTTTGGAAGAAACCTCCCTGCGCACCAACTGCAATGTGGTGATAGTTGTTGTCATCCAGCTTGAAATCGTATGAACCTGATAACAGGACAGAGAATACATTGTAGTTTCCAACACCAGCTCTAAAATTGGCAACCTGTACACCAGCACCAAAGTTTCCTATTGGCATGTCGAATGCAAGCAAACCAGTGGTGTAAGGTTTAGTGGCAACTGCCGTCCATTGATTTCTGTAATGCCCGTGAATTCTCCAATCTCCTTTGAACATTCCTGTCATAGCAGGATTAAAGTTCAAGGCTGCCGCATCATATTGCGACAAGTGGAAATCTTGTGCCTGTGCCATGTTGTAGGATACGCATGACATCAGGAGAGCAAGGCAGTATTTTGTAGTTAACTTCCTCATGTTTTATCGTAGTAAGGTTACATCCCCGGATAACTCGTGGGTTTCATCATCTTGAGTAACAGCCCGTACGGTGTAGACAAAGACACCTAAAGGTTGATCAACACCTTTGTATGTTCCATCCCAACCGTGACTTTGATCATGCGACTCAAAAATCAATTCTCCCCAGTTATTGTAAATCAGGAAATCCAGTTCTTTGTAAGGTCCACCAAGTACATAAAGCACATCATTTTGTCCATCGCCGTTAGGTGTGAAACCAGAAGGAACAACTGGTGGCATGAAGACAACAATATCTTTATATACGGAATCAGAGCAATTGTTTACATCAGTTACAACAAGAAGAACACTAAAGGTATTCGTACTGTCGTAAGCATAACTGGTGTTTTGAGATGTTGACGTACCCATTCCGTCTCCAAAATCCCAGTACCAGTCTGTGATGTCTGCTGGAGGTGTTGATTGATCCGTAAAGTTAACTTGCTGAAACAGGTTAACAGAGTAGTTGTCAGCTGTAAAATCTGCGTTAGGTCCAGGCAATACTGTAGATGGCATTGTGAGCGAATCCACACATCCATAAGCTGATGTGGCTATCAATGTCACATTATAGGTACCTGCACTCTGATAAACGTGTAAAGGATCCTGAATGGTATCGCTGGTATTGTCTCCAAAATGCCATTCCCAGGCAATCACGGTTGTGTCAATAACGACCGTAGAATCTATGAACTGAGACCCTCCATTAAGACATGGTGTAGAATTGATGAAGTCCACATCTGGTAAGTAGTGTACATCCACAGATTGAGTAAGTGTATCTGAACAACCATTGTTAGAGAACGCAATTAAAGTCACGTTTTGTGGTCCTTCAGTTCCAAAAGTATGAGAAGGATTGGCCTGAGTTGAACCATTGGTGTCCCCAAAATCCCATTCGTAACCAGAAATCCCATCAGGGCTGGCAGAGTTGTTTGTGAAGTCTGTAACTTGTCCAAAACAGACTTCCGTAAACGTAAAGTCCATAGTCGGTGATTCGATGATATCTACGTCAATGGTATCACTTCTTTGTTGACAACCTCCGTTGTTGAGGGTGTAGAAAATAAGCGTTACGTTTCCTGCAGCGTTATCTGCACTACTTGGTGTATAAGAAGCCAGAACAGTAGAATCGTTTGGAGAGAAAGTACCACTTCCCAAGGTTTCCCAATAACCATCTCCGGTAGTTGTATTACCATTCAATACAATAGGATCACCGGTACAAATCGTGTCAACTGCCAGGATATCTACTGTAGGTGGGTCAAAGAAGCTGATCACCATGGTGTCGGTAGCCGCAATACAGTTTCCGTTAAAAGTAGAAGTCAATACCAAGGTCACGCTTCCTGCTGTAGTATCTGAAGAACTTGGAATGTAAGTAGCATTTAAATCATCGTTTGCAGGAGAGAAAGAGCCCCCTGTTCCTAATGAAGTCCACATACCGCCACCAGCAACAGTCACATTACCGTTAAGCGGAATTCCGGCGGTATCTTTACAGACACTCACATCTGGTCCGGCATCAACCGTTGGTCCAGGTACATAAACAATAATCAGAGTATCAGTTCCAGCCGGACAGAAGCCATTTCCTGTACTACTCAATATTAATACAGATGTGTCTGAAGCAATTTCTCCGGCACTTGGTGAATATCCAGCGTTAAGTGTGTTTGGATTCGGTGTAAATGAACCACCTTGCCCAAGCCATAATCCACCAGAAGCATTATTTATAGATCCGTTAAGCGTAATTAAAGGATTGTTTTCACAAGCTGTCGTGTCTGGTCCAACGGTAACTGTTGGGAAGTCCTGAACATACATAGGATATTCAATAGAATCGACACATCCAAGTGTTGAAGTTGCTATCAATTTAACGGTGTAGTTACCGCCTACCGTATAAGTGTGTGAGGGATTGGGAAGCGTTGAAGTTGTATTGTCTCCAAAGTCCCAAAGCCACTGATTCACCGTTCCGTTTACCGCAGTGGTACTTCCATCATTGAAAGATACCGGATCGTTAATACAGGTAGAATCTGTATAAGTAAAGTCTGCTGTTGTCGATGAAATTTCAATAACTCTGGTAGTTGTATCGGCACAGTTAGATCCAGGGTCAGCGATCAAAGTAACTGTAAACGGTCCGTTTCCTGCGTAAGTATGACTAGGTTGGAATAGAGAAGAATTGGTTGAAGCATCTCCAAAATCCCAATCCCATGAGGTTCCTCCACCAGTAGTAAAGTTGTCAAAGTTGATTGTATTTCCGTTACACGCATCAATAGGTCCAATGTCCGCGATCAGTGGAGGAGGACAGTTAACCACGTTGAACTGGAAATCTCTATATACTATATTAAGTAGCACACCGTTTCTCCATTCTTCAACCAAAATACCTACCACGTGCTGACCAATAACCGGATTGGCACCAGCACTGAAGTTCATCAATCCTGTTACAGGGTCAATTAACAAAGTGTTTGCAGGTGCGGATGGTTCCAAAGGTGAGTTTGGACCGTATCCTGCATTGTAAGCTACGTTTCCGAAACTAGGCCAGTTAGCTGCAGCACCACTCGGTAGCGAAGGCCCCCAGGTTACCGGGTCATCTTCAAAAGGGTGATACAATTTATAAGATAAGGAATCTCCATCCGGATCTGTTGCGGAATGGTCGAAATTCAAAGGTTGATTGGCACAAACGAATACCGGTGGGAAGTTTACCCACAACGGGCTACTGTTGGTTAAGTATAATGCGTTGTCAGGAATGTAAGTATTGTAACTGGATCCTGGATAAACCGGAGGTCCGGAAGGAATGTTGTTCAAACTCCAGTTTCTACAGCAGTAAGGGAACATTAAGTGATAACCACCAGTTCCGGGGTAGAAGTTGTTGACTACAGTAGAATAAATTGCCTGAGACACACAAATTCCAGGATCGAAAGCACAAGTGTCAATAGGTGGATTCAGAACATCCTCCTGAACAAAAGGAATTCCAACTGTAAAATCTGGCGTGCTGGTGGTATTTCCGCCCTCGTAAACCTGAATATTTAAAGTGCTGGGAAAAGTTGCATTTCCCGGATCACAATCCCGGTACATTTTAAAGGTCAGTCTATAGGTTGAACCACCCAGATGTTCATACGTCAATGCCCCTCCGACAATATGTGTTGCTTCAGCAGTAAAAGACAACACAAATAAACTAATAACACCTAATATAAATCCTTTTAATTTCATGGCAGCAAGTAGGTTTATTCCAAGGTGTAAATATAATGATTTTATAAGTAATTAAAAATTGATCGAAAAAATTATTAATTTTATCCCTACAATTTGTCTGTTTAGCTAAGTTGATACCCTATGAAAAAAATACTATTTGCTGCTAGTTTCCTCTCATCAGCGATTCTATCCACCGCCCAAATTAATGTCCAATGGGAAGCACGTTACTCAAGTGCCGGAGCCAATATAGATCAGGCCATTGATACGCACGTAGATGCCGCTGGTAATACCTATGTAACAGGAACATCATTTAATTCGGGAACCGGATTTGATCTGGTTACGGTGAAGTACGATATCCTGGGTTCACAGTTATGGACTGCTACATTTGACGGGCCTGCCAGCAGTATTGATGAGGCTTTTGCCCTGGCTTACGATCCCGGTGGTTTTGTTTACGTAACAGGATATGTATTTAATGGCGGACCTGATTATGACATTGTATTATTGAAGATTGATGCAAATTCGGGAGCAATTGTTTGGAACAGAACTTATGATTACAATGGATATTACGATTTAGGAAGAGACGTTGCTGTTGATTCTAACGGAGATATCTATGTTGTTGGAACAGGACAGCAAAATGCTTCAGGAAATAATACCGACTACATTGTATTAAAGTACAGCTCTACAGGAGCATTGTTGTGGAATGATACTTATTCAGAAGATGTTGGAGCGCCTCACGAATTGGATGAGGGAAGAAAACTAACTCTGAATGCAGATAAACTTTACGTAACAGGGACAAGTGCAGGAACGTCAAGTTCAAGTAATTTTGATTTCGTAACACTTGAATTCGATACTTCTCAGGTAGGAGCACCTAATTATAACTGGAGAACCAGATATGATTACAATGGCTTTCTGGATATCCCGGTTGGTATTGAAGTTGATCCTTCCGGAAACATTTTTGTTGGAGGAAGAGGTTATGGCGGACCACTTGAAGATGTCAACTATGTTTTAGTTAAATATAACAATGCCGGAACTCAGCAATGGGCGAGAGCCTATAATGACAGTACGGGTGTAAGCGGTAAGGACAATATGAATGCACTTGTAGTTGATGCCGCAGGAAACTGTATCGTCACCGGTTCAAGTATTTTGGCGGGAAGTGCGGAAGATTTCTATACCATTAAGTACGATCCTAATGGTAACGCACTATGGGAAAATCGATATACTACCAGTGGTGCATTCTTTGATGAAGCAACGGATATTTTAATTGGACCTTCAGATGATATTTACCTTACAGGTACCAGCTTCATTACAGGAGGAAATGATAACGACTTTACAACCATTAAGTATTCTCCTGCAGGAGCGGAAGAATGGGTGATTCACTATAATGGCGCTGGAAATGCGAGTGATAAAGCACTTGCCATGCATGTAGACCCAAGCGAGAATATTTTCGTGACTGGTACCAGCGTTGGTGTTGGAACAGCACAGGATTACATGACCATTAAGTATTGTCAATTGGAGACAGATGCTGGAAACGATACTTCCATCTGTGTTGGAGATAACGTGCAATTAATGGCAACAGGAGCTTCCAGTTTTATGTGGGATGTGGTTACCGGAGATCCAATTAACATTGGGGTGAATTTCTCTTGTAACAACTGTCCGAATCCGGTAGCATCACCAAGTGTGACTACGACATATTCGGTGTCGTCTACTAATGCCGCAGGTTGTGTTGATTTTGATACTATTGTGGTAGTAGTTAACCCATTACCAGGTCCAAATATTACGGCTTCCGGGCCGACAAGCTTCTGTACCGGAGATAGTGTTATTCTTTCGTCCGATTCATATCCTGCATACAGCTGGAATACTGGAAGTATGAATGACTCTATTGTTGCGGATACTTCAGGAACTTATATTGTAACAGTGACGGATACCATGGGATGTTTAAATTCTACAAACATCAGTGTTACCGTTTATACCTTGCCTAATGTGGATGCAGGAATCCCAGATTCTTTATGTCCTGGAGACAGTACCCAGCTTATGGCGAGTAATGCTTCAAGTTACCAATGGACAAACAACACAGAACTGAGTTCTTTGGTTGTTCCTGATCCGTGGGCATATCCTACGCAGGATACAACATATTATGTAGAAGGTACTGATGGAAACGGCTGTAAGAACAGTGATTCTGTAACAGTTCATGTATATCCTGCACCTGTAGCTCCTACAATTACTGATTTTGCAGCAAGTACACCTCCATTTTTGGGGTCTTCAAGTGCTACCGGAAATCAATGGTATATGAATGGACTTCCGGTAACCGATTCAACCAATCAAACCTATTATTATGACATGACGGCCGATTACTGGGTATTGTTTACAGATGTCAATGGCTGTACAGCTTGGTCTGATACGGTGAATGCAACTTATGTTGGTGATACGACAGATACAAACTCTGTTTATGAGTTGCCAATTAGCCACTTCAATATCTATCCTAATCCTTCGGAAGGCTTGGTTAGAATGGATGTTGAGACAGTAAAGGCTTTGGATCTGACAGCGGTTGTGTTAGACGCCAATGGTAAGGTTATTTGGAGAAGAGAATTGAGCAGATTGAATGGACAAACAGTTGTTCAAATTGACTTGTCACAGTTTGAATCCGGACTTTATCTGGTGAGATTAATCAGTGATAAAGGACATCTGACCAAGCGTGTGATAAAACGATGATCATGTTAAAGACGATATTTAAAACGGCAATCTTTTTGGTTGCCGTTTTTTTGTTTTCTGCTTGTCATTCCTATAAACTGGATGACATGAGCGGTCATTGGTGGGTGAAAGAAAAGAATGCAGGCTATCTTGAATTTTTAATGGATGGCGATACCATGCATGTGTGCTCTCCAAAGTATGGTCAATTGTACTATGGTAAAATTGAAGTCAGGCAAAACAAACTCATTCAATATCAGGAGGAGAATAGTGAAGAAGTACGCCTAACCGGAATCATTGAGTTTTTTAAAGGAGATTCTTTGGTACTAAGGTATGATGAAACCATAGAGTATTGTGGCCGTATTTCTACAGAACTTCCCAAAATTCCTGAACATGGTTGTTATATAGATTCCGAAAAACGAGCTTTATTGAAGGACTAACTTAACCACGGCTTGCCTGTTATCTGAAGTGCCTGTGATCATGTATATTCCTGTTTTTAATCCTGAAAACGTGAGTTCTCCATTCATCAGTTTACCTGAATTTACCAGCTTTCCAGACAAGTCCATAAGTTTAACAGACAAGTTGTTTTCATTGGACTTAACAACGATTTGATTCTGACTATGAAGGGCAATGGTTTGAAAATCTATGACATCACTTTCCGGTGTTCCAATATGATTGAAATTAAAGGTGTTAGAATAGCTTGAACTCATCAGAGTACTACCAGAATTACAGTTAGAGCCTTTTTCTACTTCAATATAATATCTGTTCCCGGCCTGAGAGATGTAGGAATCAGTGTACGTAAATTGAGAAGCCAGTGTAGCAAAAATCAAGTGAAAGTTACTTCCTGTTCCGGAAGTGTCTCTCCAAACACGGTGGTAGGTGTATGGGAAACCAATGTACTCATCCCAATTTAAAACATGTGAATTACCACTGCCTAAGCTACCAACCAGATGCATGGTTTTGTGAACATTCATGGTGTCACTTACCTGGCCACAATAGTTAGAAGTAGATACATGGTAGTTCTTGTAGCCTATTCCGGCATTCACATTATGCACGTATTCAGATGGAGCAGAATAGGCTTGTGTATTGACAAGAGATCCGTTACTGTATACATTGTAATTCTCAATGAAGGTAGTTTTGGATTTTCTCCAGAGCACAATGTTATCGTCGGTTCCCAAAATGACAGAAGCCAGACATATATCCTGAGTTGGTCGGTATGTACAGAGCGGATAAAAGTATTGAGAACCACTATTGGTCCCGTTGTCATCATCCATAGGGCTTGCCACAAGGAGTTGCATACCATCAACAGATACATCAAACCCATACTCGTCGCTCAAATCACCATCTGAAGCGGTGAGGTTAAATTCTTCCAACCACTCCGAACCAGTATATCTGAAAAAGTAGCATGAGCCGCTTTCTGCTCCCAAATCGTCGTTATGCCAACTACCTATTGCCAAACTGGTGCTATCTAGTTCCAGGCTAAATCCAAACCAATCGTCTAAATTAAAATCACTGGCATAAAGGATGGTGTCCTCCGTCCATGTTCCTGATAGTTCGTAAACGTAAACAGCACCTGCGCCGGCTGCTTTGGTACTATTCGCGTAAGCACCACAAGCGATCATGTCATCTTCAACAGAAACAGCAAATCCATATGCATCACCGGTAGCACCATTTGAAGCTGTAAGTTTCTGGGTCTCTATCCAGTTAGTTCCATCAAAATCATAAACAAAAGCAGATCCGCTATTCACCCCATTGTCGTCATCCAAATACGCACTAATCACTGCTCTGTCGTCATCCAAATCCAACGAATACCCGAAAAAGTCATCATCAGAAGCAAAGCCATAAATCACTTTTTGATCTTCGACCCATGCGCTGCCGTTGTAACTAAAGAAGTAAGCGGCACCTCTGTTAGTAGTGGTAGAACCATCTTCTTTTGGGGCACCAATGAGGAGTTTCCCCTGATCTAAACTTACTGCCAAACCAAATTCGTCTCCGGCAGCAGGGACATTAGGAAATATTTTTTGCTCAAAGTTCCATGTAGAACCATCATACCTATACACGTAAACCGACCCACTGTTCGTTCCATTATCATCTGTATAGGGGGCGCCAATTACGGCAATGTCATTTTCAATGGCCACTGATCTTCCAAAGTCGTCATCGGCCATGCCATCAGATGCAACTATTTTTTGTTCTTCAGCCCAGTTGTTCCCATCAAACCTGGAGATATATGCGCTTCCCTGATTGTTATTGGTTTCGTTGTCCATAGGAGAACCCGCGATGGCTATATTTCCACGAACACAAACTGATCTTGCAAGTTCATCGTTCGCTGCTCCATTGGTTGGTATAACTTTTTGTTCTGTTTGCGCCTGAAGGTTTGGTGTGAGTATAAAAGCGCTAAGTAAGGTGAGGTAAGTAATTTTGAGCATAGCTATTATTATAGAGACAAATTTAGCTATAAACATCAAATGGGGCGGCAACTAAATATCTTCCTTCAATATTTTCCTCTTCCGGTTTATTTAGTCGCCTCTCCATTATGATGGCCTGAGCATTGAGTCTGGCAGTTGGCGGTCCAGCTTAACCCAGGCAGTCGGATTCTTTAGGGCTATTAACGGATATAATCCTGAGGGGTTACAATTTTTTTTTATTTTAACTAAAAATTAAGAATCTAATCATGTCCATACTGAAAGATAAAGCCCTGTATTTCACGATTAACGGGATTTGCATTTTGTCTGCACTTTGGCTGATTATTTCTGGTGCCAGATGGATGGGAGGGGAGATGATTTCTCCAATTCAGTTGATGAATACCCTGGTTGTTTTTGCCTATTCTTTATGCATGGTTGGCTTTAATTGGCCGGATAATAAGAGAATGCAAAACCTAAGATTGTTTGGCTTGTTATATAGTTTGGTGATGATGGTGGTGAGTTTATTATTGGTAAACGACATCATTAGTTTTCAGGCTTCTTGGAGTTACGTAGTATCTGGTCTGAGTATTTCTTTGATGCTTTCCGCAATTTTTCAATTGTATCGTGTCAGAAGCCATGAAACCGGGCTTAAGAAAGTTGCCAAGTGGGTTTTGATTGGTTTAAGTGTGCTTGTTTTCTTGTGTTTGGGTGTGATCTATCTGAAATCGCCGGAAAACCCATCTATCTACAACAGTTTAAAAATTGCCTTGATTGCCTACAGTGTATTGATGTTGGCGTATTTTACCCTGGTTGCTTTTACAGTTAAGGACGATAGATCCAGGCTGAAGAAATAACAGACTGTTTCACCTGTGTGAGTTCACCTGTAGGATTAGATTTAACCTTAATGGCCGTGTAAGTAAAGCCTTGTACCTGACTAGGCATTTCTACTGCTTCATATCCCTGACCAATCAATTTCTTTTTAAAACGAGAGGCGTTCGCAGAGTTAGAGAAGCTGCCAACCACAATATAAACATTGGGCAGGAAGTTGTTTTCAAGTACTTCTGTTTCTATCACCGCATCATTTTTATCAGGATCTGGTTGATCTGTTTTTTCAGGAGGTGAACTTGTCTTGGGATCCGGATCCGGCAGCATGGCCATGATTGAGTTTGAGTTCTCAGATAGTCCTGCCAATAGTTCAATCCCGGGCATGTCTGGACTTTGTGCGCTGGTATCCTTAAATATTTGGATGTATCCTGAGTAGCAGGCGACCCATATTTCCTGTTTTGACCAGTTGAGGGTGATGCCTATTGGTCTCAATTTGGTTTCAACTTCAGTGAGTTCTTTCATAGTTTTTGTGGCCACTTTTGAAATTGAATTGGAACTGTAATTAACCACAAACAAATGCTGTCCATCAGGGGTGATTTCCATACTCCTTGGGGCAGATCCTGTGTAAACGCTGCCAACAATATGATGTGTGCTCAGGTCAATCTTAATGAGTTTGCCAAGATTATTAATACTACAGTAGAGATAGCGGTTGTTAGGGTCTATGCATACATGTCGAGGAGCTTTACCCACTTTTTCAATCCAGGTCTTTTCCCAATTTTCAAGATTCAGTTTCATGATCTTATCAGAGCCCATGATGGTCACATAAGCGTAATTAGAAATGGGATCAACGACAATTCCTCTGGGATGTCTGCCAGCGTAAATCGATTTAATAAACTGTCCGGTTTCTGCATCCACCACAGACACGTCTCCGGAAGTCCAATTTGAGACCAGAACATACCGATTGTCCGGAGAAACGGCAACGTATTTAGGAACGGAACCAACTTCCACAATTTGCTCAATCTTAAAATTTCGAGTGTTGATTTTGTATAAAAAACCCTTGTCAAAACTGGTGCCACTGCAATTGTCGCATCCCGGATTTGTATAGGACGAGCCTTCCATTGTGTAATTGGATACCCAGGCATATGCTCCATTATGAGAAAAGGCGACTTCTACCGGACCACCTTTTACGGACCCTCCTGAGTAGCCATATTGTTCCAGGTTGACTCGATCATTGATTTTTTTAACCAGCTCGTAGTTTTCATCATACACAGTAACATTGTGCATGTATATCATGTTTTGAGCAAAGAATAAACCGTTGTGATTGTGGACAATAGATTTTGGTGTGATGCCGCCTGAAATTGTTTTTTGAAGCACGAGTTGTGCGTGCAGATTACTGCATATTATTAGGGAGAGGCCAATAATCTGTATTATCTTGCGCAACATCAGTAGAGAGCATTTAACTGAAAAATGAGCAAAATGTTTCAAAATAACGGTGGAATAATTGAGCAAAGACGCCTTTGGGTGTTCATGATTTTGGCCGGTGTTTTTCTGGGCTCTCTAACTATGTTGAACATACTTGGAACTTCCCGTTTTCTCGAGTTTGACAGTTTTTCTTTTTTCGGATTAGAGATCTCGTTTGCAGTTGCCGTGGGTGTATTGCCATATCCAATTACCTTTCTGTGTACTGATCTCATCAGTGAGTTGTATGGGAAGAAGAAAGCCAATATGGTGGTGTGGATTGGTTTAATTTTGAATATCTGGGTGCTGCTGATTATGTGGTTGGGAGGTGCATTGGTTCCTCCGGAATTACATGAAGGTTTACCAGAGGTAACGAACAATGAAGTACCGTACGAGTACGCATTTTACTTCATGAGAAAACTCACTTTTGGTGCTGTATTGGCCAGTATGATTGCCTATCTGGCGGCACAGTTTATTGATGTGCACATTTTTCATTGGTTAAAAGAAAAGACACAGGGAAAGAAACTTTGGTTGAGAAACAATGCTTCAACTCTGGTGAGTCAGTTGGTAGATTCGATAGCCGTAATTTTAATTACGCATTACATGGCCACTGGTTTGCCTCAACTTGATGGACATAGCATGGGAACCACTTTGCTGATCTATATTTTGTCCAGCTATTTATTCAAAGTGGTGGTTGCTTTGATAGATACGCTTCCGTTTTATTTGCTAACGGGGTATTTGACTAAGTACTTGAAGCTAAAAGAGGAGCCTTCTGCAGACTAGACTTTCTCTCCCAAATAGATGGTGGCAATTCCTCCGGATACCAATTTTCTTTCTTTGCTCTTGAAACCAACCTTGGTCATGATATCTGAAAATGCCTGCCCCTCAGGAAACGCTTCTACAGATTCAGGAAGATAGGTGTATGCTCGTTTGTCTTTAGAAATAGTTTTTCCAATCAATGGAATAATGTAGTTGCTGTAGAATTTAAAGGACTGCTTAACTGGAAATTTCTTCGGTTTGGAAAACTCAAGAACGGCAGCATGTCCCCCAGGTTTTAGGACTCGTAACATTTCACCAAGGCCTTTTTCAAGATCCTCGAAATTTCTCACACCGAAACCAACTGTAATGGCATCAAAGGTGTTGTCTTCAAAAGGGAGGTTTTCAGAATCACCGTAGGTTAAAGTGATGCGGTCGTCTAATTTCTTCTTTTTGATTTTCTCATTACCCTTCTCCAACATTCCGGTAGAAATATCCACACCAGTAACTCTGTCCGGATTCATTTTCAATGCAGCAATTGCAAAATCACCAGTTCCTGTAGCAATATCTAAAACTTGTTTAGGGCTATATGCCTTGAGCATTTTAATGGCTTTTTTTCGCCAACGTCTGTCAATTCCGGCAGATAAAAAATGATTCAGAAAGTCGTAGCGTCCCGAAATGTTGTTGAACATATCAGCCACTTGTTCCTTCTTGCTGCCTTGTTTACTGTATGGTTTTACTTCTGCCATTAGCCTATCATTGTGTGTCCTTCCGGATACTTGTATCTTTTACTGATTACCTGTTTACCTAACAAATAAGCAAGGGTTAATGTTCCCACCCGACCTATAAACATGGCGATAATCAGCACAAATTTACCAACTTCACTTAATTCTGGCGTCATTCCGGTAGATAAACCTACGGTACTCGCTGCAGAAACGTGTTCGAAAATGAGATCCATAAAGTCGTATCTCCCTGATTCCAAAAGGTCTGCCTCAGAAATTGCCAAAACAAATGGTCCAACTACATTTCCAATAACGAAAAACATGAAAATGGCATAAGCCTTTAAAACATCTGAGTTGGGAATGGTTCTTTTAAATAGTTCCGTATTCTTTTTTCCTCTAATCGTTCCTATCACAGAGGCCCAGATAATAGCAAAGGTTGAGGTTCTGATACCACCACCAGCCGACCCACTGGAAGCTCCAATGAACATTAAAAACAGGAAGGTGATGAGTACTGGTGTAGATAGCGCACTGGTGTCTACCACATTGAATCCGGCATTTCTTGTGGTCATTGATTCAAACAGGGCGGTGACCATGCCTCCAAAGCCACTTTTACCATTGAGTACATTGTCGTATTCGAAAATGTAGAAAATAATGGCGCCAATAAGCAACAATCCCAAAGTATAGTAAAGTGAGATTTTTGTTCCAAACTCTATGGTCTTCCAGGGTTTTCTCATGCGTTCTCTCAAACGACTAATTTCGAAGAGATCAAATACGTAGATCATGCCCAAACCGCCAAAAAAGAAGAGAATCATGATCACGGTGTGTACAAAGTAATTGTCAATCACATCAGGATGCATCATCCCTCCCGGTAAGATGGACAGTCCGGCATTGTTAAAACCTGAAATGCCATGAAATATGGCTTGATAAAGACGGTTTTTAGGATCGGCAAATACACCGCCATCTCCAAAGCCCACATAAAGAAGAAGAATTCCGATTATCTCAATAACACTTGCCCAAATGATGATTTTGATGAGCATGGAATTGGCTTTATGTACAGAATTTTTGTTGACAAAGTCTTCAATCACTTCATGATGTTTGATCCCAACGCCAAATTTGGCCATCACCAGCATGAGTGCGCCAAACGCTATGGTGTTTAATCCTCCCAGTTTTATCATTGCCAGAACAACAATTTGTCCTTTAAATGTGAGTGCAGACGAAATATCTACAGTGGTTAGTCCGGTAACGCTTACAGACGACATTGCAGTGAACACAGCATCAGTAAAGCTCACACCATCTTGGCTCATTTCCGGAAGCATGAGAAGTAGTGCTCCCACCATGGTCATAACAAAAATGGAAATGGTAAACAGCAATGCCGGATGGATCTTCATCCATGGACGGAATCGTTTCTTTCTAAACAGACCTACGATTAAAACCATAAATACTGCCAGCTGAATAAAAATGGTGGTAAAATGCTCTATCTCGATGATGTCGCTTCTGGCAAAAATGGTTTTGAGAAGTCCGTCGTTAAAGAAATTATAAGAGATTCCCTGAATAAGGAGTATAGTCATGAGAGACGCCTCAAACCAATGTTCCTTTAGAAAACGTTTTGGTTCAAAATCATAGATTAATCTGACCACAAACCTCAGTATATAGAAGGTAAATACTCCCTCAATAATCTTAAAAATTAGCTTGTCTTCTTCATGATTTAATGGAAATCCGTAGTAGTAAACAAGGAGTCCCATTGCGCTCAAAACCGCAACGATATTAAGTCCACTAAGAATGTTGAGTACCTGACTTTTGCTGTCGTACAGAAAGATATTTGCCTTTTCTCTAAAGGATCTTAAACTCATTTACAACAATGCTTAATGGTTTCTTCGAGTAATAATTTTTTATCTATTGGAACAACACCAGACTTCTCGCAGACCAATCCTCCTGCAAGGTTAGAAATCTGGGCTATCATACTATTGTCAAGCAAACTGGCCAAACAAACACAGGCAACACTGATGACCGTGTCTCCTGCGCCAGACACATCCGAGATATTCCTTACGTGTGCGGGAACATGGACGTGTGAACAATTGTCATTCAAATACACCCCATGTTCTGATAGCGTAATGAAAGTGATTTTGTTGTTCAGTTTTGCAGTCAATTGCTTGCTGGCAATGCTTAAAGAGTTGATATCTGCCGGGTTTACCATGAAGTTCAGACCTTCTCTTAGTTCTTTAAGATTAGGTTTGAACAAGGTCACACCTTTGTATGCCATGAAATTATCTTTCTTAGGATCAACGCAGGTCATGACATGGTTATCTTTTGCCAGTTGAATAATTTTTTCAATCAAATCAGCTTGAAGCATGCCTTTGTTATAATCCTCAAGAATAATGGCATCTAAACCGGTTTCAATTTTCGCTTTAACGTTTGCCAGAATTTTATCCTGAATGTCCTGATCAACAGCTGCGATCGATTCTTCATCAACCCGCATCATTTGCTGTTTGTTAGAAATGATTCTTGTTTTAATGGTTGTTGGTCTGCTGGCATCCTTAACCATCCCACTGCCATCTATTCCTCGTTTTTCAAGTAAATTCTGAAAAACTTTACCATTGTCGTCATTGCCAACCACACCAATCAAGCTGGTTTGAACACCCAATGCAACCAGGTTGAGTCCAACATTGGCAGCACCACCTAATCGATTTTCCTTTTTGCTGACATTCACAATAGGAACCGGTGCTTCCGGAGAAATACGATCTACTTTCCCAATTAGATAGGCATCAATCATGATATCGCCCACCACAAGTACTTTCAACTTATTGAAATCCTCAAAAACCTGTTCTATCTTCTCTTTTGTCACTAAGCTAATTTTGAAATGGCATTTCTAATTCTTTCGGCGGCTTTTTTCAATTCTTCATCTGCAGCAGCATAAGACAGTCTGAAATAACCTGGCGCTCCAAATGCGTCTCCGGTAACTACAGCAACCAAACCTTCTTCTAACAGATACATACAAAGGTCGTTTGAATCATTGATGACTCTCCCGTTGTAAGATTTACCGAATAGTGCACTTACTTCAGGGAATATGTAGAAAGCACCTTCCGGTTCATTGACCTTAAATCCTTCAATTCCTTTTAATTCTCCCAACATGAAATCTCGTCTCTTTAAAAACTGAGCACGCATATCGTGTGTAACACTCGGATCGGCAGAAACGGCTGCCAATGCTGCACGTTGAGCAATGCTGGAAGCACCAGAGGTAAATTGCCCCTGCATTTTAATACAGGCCTGAGCAATGGCTTTTGGAGCTCCCATATAACCAATTCTCCAACCAGTCATGGCAAATGCTTTGGATACACCATTAATGGTAATCACCTGTTCAAAAATACCTTCATAGTTTGCCAGACTATAGTGTGATCCTATAAAATTGATGTGTTCATAGATTTCATCGGACACCACGTAAAAGTTGGGGTTCTTTGAAATGACATGCGCCATCTCTTTAAGTTCAGTTTCAGAATAAACCGATCCGGTTGGATTACATGGACTTGAGAAAATCATCAACTTGGTTTTCGGCCCAATATTGGCTTCCAGTAATTCGGCAGTCATTTTAAAATCATCTTCAATACTGGTTTTGATGATTTTTGGAATACCTCCTGCCAACTTCACGATCTCTTCATAAGTCACCCAAAACGGAGCAGGTAATAACACCTCTTCTCCCGGATTGACTAAAGATAAAACTACATTGGCAATGGCCTGTTTGGCGCCCGTGCTCACCTGAATTTGAGACACATCATAGTCCAAACCATTGTCTCTTTTAAACTTGTGGCTGATGGCTTCTCTTAAATCCAGATAGCCAGGTACTGCCATGTATTTCGAGTAATTCTCATCAATGGCTTTGTGGGCCGCTTCCTTCACAAAATCAGGCGTGTTGAAATCCGGTTCTCCAAGGGCCAAACTGATGATGTCCAATCCCTGGTTTTTGAGTTCTCTACTCTTTTGAGCCATGGCTATGGTAGCCGACTCCGATAAACGATTAATTCTGTCAGAGATCATACCTTCTGTCAAATAGTTTATACAAAGCTATAAATTACGGGCTAAGAATGTACTACATCATCGGAAATCTCGTTTAAAATGAGAGAATCTTAAATCGAAAAAATGAGATCGATAATTGTTGCTTTAGTTTTATTTCCGGGATTTATATATTCTCAGGAAGTAGAAAAACCGTCAACTGGCTTTGGGAATGAGATGTTTTCACGATTGTGTGTGGGCACTGAATTTGACATTGGTCCATTTTTCTCGAGATTAGGGGCTCACAGGCCTGAAAGTAAGTGGCCTTCAACTGGACTTAGCATCAGGCAGTTTGCGTCTTTAACTCTTAAGTACCGTTTTAATAAAAAAGCTTAATTTCAGGAATGATGCGATTTCTTCTGGTCATTCTAATTTGCTTCCCTCTGAGCAGTCATTCTCAGAAGGGGATGCGTCTTAAATCCAGTTTTGGAAATGAAGTCCTTCTTGGCTACAGCCATATTGTTAATCCTGCTAAGGGACATCATATGTTGGGCTACAACCGATACCTGAATGCTAAATGGAAATTGAGATCACTATTACAGTATTCATGGGACGGAGACAGGCACAATTACTTCAGAGTTTATCAGTTGTCTGCTGGTGTTCAAAGAAACGTATTGAGAAATAAATCTTACACCTTCTGTGCTTATCTCTTCACAGATGTTAATTTGATGCGCAGGCAGTTGAAACAAACATTTTACAATGCTTCCCGAAATTATACGATCAATTGGTATGGAACAGGTTTGGCAGCAGGTGCCGGACTGGAATATTATTTCGCTTCCCGATGGGGAATAGGAACAGAAATAGATGTGGTGCCTACCATGATGCGTTCAGATTCAAACCCAGCTCATATTCAGGAACTTGACTGGTACTATTTTGGGGCGCCTTCAAGACAGATTGTCTCTATTTCATTGCGTCACCGTTTTTACAAGCGTTCGCGAGATTAGAAGCTTAGTTTTCCATATTGTGTACCTTTATTGAAAATTGACATTTATATTTACAAATCTCAGATATAATTTAGTTTGAACTATGGATATTGAACATGTGTTATTGGTTGTGTTGTTGGTGGCAATCCCGGGTGCCTTGGTTTTATTGGCAAATCAAATGCTTTTAAAACGCTTTTTTGAAAAGGAATATGGGGAGAAGGTGCGTGAATTGAAAAACCTGTCGTCCAAAAAAACTTTGCCCTTGAGATTACAGGCTGTCGAGAGACTTGTTCTTTATCTGGAAAGAATTAACCCAACAAACAGTGTTTTGGCAACTTATAAGCCAGGTATGAGTGCCAAGCTGATGCAGAATGAATTGGTCAATCAGATTAGAAGTGAGTTTGAACACAATATGGCGCAGCAAGTGTATGTTGGAGACGACTCATGGGAAGCTTTGAAAAGTGCCAAGGAAGAAACCATTAAATTGATCAATATTGCGTCTAAAGAAGTTGGTCAGGATGCCTCTGCTTTGGATATGAGTAATAAGTTGTTCGAATTGATGGGACAATTGAAGGAAGCCCCTTCAGACACTGCTTCTCGTATTTTAAAACGTGAGGCGAGAAGATTATTCTAGTTACTTTATCAGTTGATCCAGAAATTGGTAATTGAGGAAAACACCATTTCTGATACTTACAATTTTTTTGTTTTTAACTAAGTACGTCTTGGGGAATTGCCTGTTGGAGATGTTTAGGAAATCCTGAATTTTCGGCAGATTATAATAGGGAATCTCGCAAGCAGTGAATTCAATGAATTGATCAATTTCGCTTTGTTGCGTACTAAATACCATGTACATAGGAATGGTTTTATGTCCTCGAACAGTAGCTCCTACCAATTGAGCTGCTTGCTCACAAATTCCACAACCAGGGTTAAAGGCAAATATAACGTAGTCTTCAGGCAGTGGTTCTGGTAATAGCACGTTGAAGTAATCATGAGAGATTCCTTCCGGGAGTTCATCTTCATGTGTACTAAAATCTGTATCGTAGATAGGGAAATCAAGCAATGAGACAGCAAAAAGCGGTATAAACAGGAGGTAAACAAAAATTGGTGCAGATTTCTGTTCATTCTTAATGCCCCATTGAATCCCAGTACAAATCATCATCAGAATCAAAAGATAAACATGTGACCCTGTCCACATAGCACTGCCGTCAAAAGCGTTGATAAGCGGATGTTTGTTAATGATTTCGTTTTTTTCGAATCCGGCGTAATTCAATAAATCGAAAGAAAAAATGAGAAGAACGATGGCGATCATTCCTAAAAAGAATTGCTTCCCTTTCAAATTGAGGCCCAATAGAGTGGCAGGAATAATGATAAACCCTGGTAATAAGAATGTCAGAATTCGACCAAACTGCCAGCTAGTAAGCCCGGATTCAACCAAATAAATGGTGGCTTCTTTTTGGTGCAAGATTAAACCTATGGCTGAAAGCATCAGGCAAACTACAAGCAGAATACGGCTAAGGTTATCGAGCGTTTTTGATGACATTGATCAATTTTGTGGCCGCTCCGAATGGACTTAACTGGCCGGTTAATACTTGCTTTTCTAATGATTGGTAATCTTCAGATAGTTCTTTCGCCTGAAGAATCTGGTTTTGAATGAGGTCATTGACAGCTTCTCTAAACCAGAAAATGTTTTGTTCCTGACGGTTTTTCTCAATGCTTTCCTCAAGTGTTTTAAAGTACTTATTGAGCACTGTAGAAATCTCCTGAACGCCATCTTTGTTGAGAGCAGAACAGGTACTCACTTCAGTGGCCCAACCATTCTCTCTTGGAGGAAATAAATGAACCGCCTTGCCATAGGTCACCTTGGCTTTTCGAGCCATCTGGACGTTGTCTCCATCAGCTTTATTGATCACAATCTGATCAGCCAATTCCATAATGCCTCTTTTGATGCCCTGAAGTTCATCTCCGGCACCAGCCAACATCAACAATAGGAAGAAATCGACCATGGAATGTACCATCGTTTCACTTTGTCCAACACCCACAGTTTCTATTAAAATCACATCAAATCCGGCAGCTTCACAAAGTAAAATGGTTTCTCTGGTTCTGGCGGCAACTCCACCTAACATGCTTCCGGCCGGGGAAGGACGAATGTATGCTTTGGGGTGAGCAGATAAGTCTTCCATTCTGGTTTTGTCACCAAGAATACTACCCTTAGAAATCTGACTACTTGGGTCGATGGCCAGAACGGCAATTTTAGCACCTTGCTCAATCAATTCAAGTCCAAAAGCTTCAATAAAGGTACTTTTTCCAACACCTGGTACTCCGGTTATGCCTACGCGTTTTGCATTTCCGGTTTTGGGCATGCAAGCGTCCAGAATCTTGAGTCCGGCTGCCCTTTTTTCAGGAGCGGTGCTTTCCAGTAAAGTAATGGCTGTAGACAAATCTGAGGTGCTGCCGGAGCAGAGTCCTTCAACAATTTTGTCAACATCCAATTGCTTTTGTTGCCTGGATTTAAGTTTTTCAATGGATTGCTTTATGGCGTGTTTTCTGTCCACAAAGCGAATTTAAGGATAAAAGCAGATCGCTACTCCTCTTCGGGATCGGTTTCTTCAGAATCTTCCTTGTCAGATGGTGAGGTTGCGCCTTCCGTTCCCCATGTTAAATCGCCAGCCTGGTAGAAATCAAACCATTCTTCATCTGCCATATCTTTAAGCAATTTAAAAGCATTTTCACCATAAAAATACTCGGCCTGAGATTGAACATTGTAGAATTTCTTTAGAAAAGCTGCTTGCTTGCCATCAAAGTTGTAATCGCCATTAGACCAACCAAAAGCGCCATGCTCATAAGGATGCTTTTTGTAGCGAATTTTCCAAAGATTGTCGAGTCCGTAACAATCGTGACTCACGTATACTTTCTTACCGTACTTGTAATAATCTGCGTCATAATTGATCCAGCAACTGTCTACTTCATATTTAATGAACAAGTTCTCCAGTTCAGGATTTGCCGGATTCATTTTAATGCCACCAGCATATTGTACAAACTTCTCTCTGCTGAGTGGAGTAGAGCCAAGTACCTTGCCATCTCTCACCTGCAGCAGTCCAAAAGAAACCAAATCTCCCGAAAAGTTGGGCATCAGGTTAAACCCCAGGTGGTATTCGATAGTTGGATCTCCACCTTGTGCGCTTGATAGAAACACTGTGCTGATGAAACTGAAGATGAGAACTAAATTTTTCATTGATTCTTTTTAAAAATGAAGTACAGTATAACAATCAAAAAAAGTACCATTATCGTGGTCAACCAAATATTCTGAACAAAAAACGCAGCAACAATGATTGCCGGAATGAATAAAATGCTCAATAAATGGGCGATTCCACGGTATTTCTTATCGTTAAAAATAATATATTATTTCTGGTGTGACAACTGCATCCATCGGGAGGTCAAACTCGTTGATGTCTGCTATCTCCGTAACAGGATCTAATAGAGACAAACCTATGATTTGACAATCGTCTCTGAGTTCAGCCAGAAATCTATCATAGAATCCTTTGCCGTAACCAACCCGATAGCCTTTTAGATCGAAACAAAGCAAAGGAACAAGCACCATGTCAAGATCTTTCGGATCGATAAATTGTCCGCCAATCGGTTCGGGAATGTCCCACTCGTTTTTCTCTATTTTGAGATCGGGAGTGTACAAAACATTTGTCATGGATTGGTCTTCAAAATTGGACCTTGATAAAACCCAATGTGTTTGACCGTCCTGCAATAAAGGTGTGGTGTCGATTTCCTGTAGTCTTTGAATGGGAAGGAAGGTATGAACTGTTTTGTGTTTCAGCTCAAAATTCTGCCTTAACTGCATCAAAACTTTGGCTTCTTTGTTGAGCTTGTCTTCTGTGCTCAGCGCTTTTCTGCCCAGTTTATATATCCGTCTGAGATCTTTTTTTGATGCCATCTACATTCCCGGAATATTGGGCATGAAGCCTCTGGCTGCGCCGCTCATTTCTGTTTCGTTGACATTGTTGGCTTTTTCCAAAGCACGAGAAAACGCTAAAGAAATCAGGTCTTCCAAAGCTTCTGTGTCGCCGGCCAATTCCCGACTGATGTGAATCGATTTTAAAGTTCGGTTTCCAGTCAATACCACTTTCACGATTCCTGATTCTGCTTCACCTTCGACAGAAACGTTATCTAAACGTTTTTTGGTTTCCTCAACTTCAGCCTGCATGGCCTTGAGTTTGTCCATCATATCACCAAACATAGATTCTAGTTTTTATGCAAATATAGGAATTGAGGGAGGATGTGATAGTATGGTTTGATAGCAGATTATTCCATTTCCTCAATGGGTACCTGTTCTTTGGAGTCACTCACCAATATCGCGTAATCGATGAACTGCAGAGTGTTCTTTCCTTTTAGTTTTTTGGTATTGTAGTCTTTGAGAAACATTTTGATTTCTACCAGGTCCGTTCCCTCCGAATAAGGAGAACTTGCATTGTTTAGTTTGAACATGGTCAGATCGGAGATTTTCGATTTTTTCAGGTACTTGATGCCTTTGAAATATTCTTTCCAGTAATCAGAAATTCCAAAACCGGCTTTAGTCGTGTAGCCTGTATAATCTCCTTTTTTGTCATATTTCTTGTCCCAAAGTACCTTGCTTTTTGTCATATAAGCCATTACCGTGACCACTTTGGTTCTGTCATAAATTTCGTTTTCAATTAAGCGTGTAAAAAAGGAAGGATAGTTCCCTTCTTTGTACTTCTGAATATGGAAATAGCCGTATTTGGCGAACTGTTTTTTGTTTTCCAATCCGAACTTTGATTTTATAGACATGTAGTTGTCGTAGATGATTTTTTCACGATCTCTGTTGTCTTCAAAATTGCGTTTCATGGTTTGAAGGATGAGATTCAAAGTCCAGGCATCCTTCACAAGAGGCGCATACTTTTCCGTATTTGATAAATAATCTTCAAAAAAAGGTTTAACTACTTTGTTGAGGTCCTGATTCCATATTGTGGTGTTTTCGGCTTTACCTATTGCTTCTTCTAATGCTTGTCTTTGTGTCCAGCTGGTATCTTCTTCTGTAATGCTCAGGATATGTCTGATTGGAAATTTGTACTCGTGAATGACATCACATCCGATTACTTTGATTGGTTTGTCAGGATATTTTAACTGAAGTGCTCTTACATTTTTCCAGTGATTGAAAGTCTCAATAGTACCCTCCTGAGAAACGAGCGTTTGAAAAGCGAAAACAAGTTCTTTCAGAAGTTTTTCGTCTCCGTTGCGCAAATATTCCTGAAAATAGAAAGCCTGACTGTAATTGGCTTCAATGATGTAGTAATCCAAAAGTTCGTTTTCTATCAGGGAACTGACCAATTTC
Source organism: Parvicellaceae bacterium (assembly GCA_965230535.1). Classification (GTDB taxonomy): domain Bacteria; phylum Bacteroidota; class Bacteroidia; order Flavobacteriales_D; family JAUILH01; genus JAUILH01. The sequence continues at coordinate 1,155,718 of OZ246009.1, forward strand.
AGTTCTGCTTCATAAGGTTTGCTGCTTCCATGTAGTGCGCCAAATCCGATGATATTAAAGTCGGTTTCAGATATGTTTGGATTCCCTTGTCTTAAGTCAACTTTATTGGTAGATAAGTAATCCAGTTTATCCTGAGCAGTAAGGATCTGAGCTAAAACCAGGAGGAAAAAAGTCAGTTTGATCTTCATATTTGAATTTTCCGCGAAACTACATTTTAATTTACTTCAGGAAGAACTCCCATTTTGGTTTATTTTTTAGTCTGCTTTGGACTCCTATAAAACATGAGGATAGTTCCTCTCTTTCTGTTTTAATTGTTACTTTCGTGATAGTAAAAAATTAAGTTGAATTTAAACCCATTTTCCAATGCCAAAAGGAGTATTTGAAATACCGTTTCCGGTGAATGAACCAGTTGGTTCTTATGCACCAGGATCGCCAGAGAAAGACAGTTTATTAGCCAAGTACAATGAGTTGCTTGGGACTACCGTGGATGTGCCAATGTATATTGGTGACAAGGAAGTACGTACTGATAACAAGGTGAGCATGCACCCACCACACGATCATAAGCATGTTTTAGGGCATTTTAATTATGGAGATGCCAGCCATGTAAATGCAGCGATTGATGCCGCATTGGAAGCCAGAACGAAATGGGCAGCATTGTCGTGGGAACACAGAGCATCTATTTTCCTAAAAGCAGCCGATTTATTGGCAGGCCCTTTTAGAGATAAAATGAATGCAGCTACTATGTTGGCGCAAAGTAAAAATGCTTTTCAGGCCGAGATTGATGCAGCTTGTGAGTTGATCGACTTCTTTAAGTTCAACGTGCATTTTATGCAACAGATTTATGAAGATCAGCCAGGATCAATGGATGGTATCTGGAATAGAATGGAGTACAGACCACTTGAAGGCTTTGTATTTGCCATTACACCATTCAACTTTACATCTATTTGTGCGAACCTTCCGGCTGCAGCTGCCCTGATGGGGAATGTGGTGGTTTGGAAACCGGCAGAAAGCCAGGTGTATTCTGCACAGGTAATTATGGAATTGTTCAAAGCAGCAGGTTTGCCAGACGGTGTTATCAATATGGTGACTGTTGACGGACCAGTAGCCGGAGATGTGGTATTTAAGCACAGAGATTTTGCCGGATTGCACTTCACAGGATCTACAGCTGTGTTTAAACACCTGTGGAAAGAGATTGGAAATAACATTGATATGTACCGTTCTTACCCAAGAATTGTTGGAGAAACAGGCGGGAAAGATTTCATTGTAGCACACAAATCATCTAACGCTAAAGAAGTAGCAACGGCTATTTCAAGAGGTGCATTTGAGTTTCAGGGACAAAAATGTTCTGCAGCGTCTCGTGCTTATGTGCCTTCTAACCTTTGGGAAGATGTGAAAGCTCACGTTTTAAGTGAAGTTGGTTCATTTAAGATGGGGAAACCAGATGACTTCTCTAACTTCATTAATGCTGTGATTGATGAACGTGCATTTGATAAAATTGCGTCTTACATTGATTATATCAAAGGACAGGATGATGCAGAGATATTGATCGGAGGAAACTATGATAAATCGAGTGGTTACTTCATTGAACCTACTGTTGTGTTGACAAGCAATCCTAAGTTCAGAACCATGTGCGAAGAAATTTTTGGTCCTGTAATTACAATTTATGTGTACCCTGAGAATGAATTTGAAGCCACTTTGAAAATGGTAGATGAGACTTCTGAGTATGCATTGACAGGAGCAGTTTTCTCAACAGACAGGTATGCAATTGAAACAGCTTGTAAGATGTTGGAAAATGCTGCAGGTAACTTCTACATCAACGACAAGCCTACAGGAGCTGTAGTTGGTCAGCAACCATTTGGAGGAGCCAGAGGTTCTGGTACTAACGACAAAGCAGGTGCTTATATGAACCTGTTGAGATGGGTGTCTCCAAGAACGATTAAGGAAACATTCGTTCCGCCAACAGATTATAGATATCCATTCTTAGGATAAGATCTGTAAAATAAGATTTGAAGCCCTGTTCTGAATTTTGGAGCAGGGCTTTTTATTTGGTGTATTTGATTTCTCTGGTTGGATTCTTGTATCGTTTGAATGTTACTGAGGCTATAGCACCCATAATTGCGCCTCCAATGGCACCTACAACAACGGGACCCAATTCCTGAAGTATTTTTACCAAAAAGAAACCTTTTCTCGCCTTTCTGGAAGCAGTGGCAGGTTCCCCAACGTCACCAAGTGAAAGGTAAACTGCGACGGCAACAATCACCAGAACGACTCCAAACAAAAGGACGTTTTGAGTTAGTTTTTTCCCCGAACTCTCTGTAGCGTCATCTTTCTTTAGTGAAGTAATACCGGCGATTGTATCTAGTAAGTTTTCGATTTCTGATTGGCCTTTGGTATTCAATTTCATTGAATCATGCATACTTTTTTCCGAAGAAAACTTCAGAAGCAGAGTCTGGTCCCCTTCATTAAAAACCATCTTGTGAATATTACTTCCCTTGATGACAGTAAACAATTTCTTCTTAGATACCATCTCTGCATCATTGAGCATGTCTTGTGAAGAACTATATGTGCTAGAACTTAGAAAAAGTTTATTCTCGTTAACACACAAAACCACAGGAGAATTGTTTGTCTCAAGTTGATAAATATCGCTTGCCATAGGGTGTAGATTTAACGCGTTGTTGTTTAAAAAAAGTAAAATAATCCCAAAAATCAGTGAGATTAATCAGGAAATTTGATTCGTGAATTGGAAGATCTTTAGATATTTTACCAATAAGTATGTACTGGTAACAGTGATGTTACTGTTGCAACTGACTCTGTTCGAAAGTATTGATGTGTTTTCTTTGATGGAATTGAAGGCAAAGGAATCCAAACTGCAACAGGAGATGAATGAAATTGAGAAAAAGATCGAAGAAACACGTCTTCAGGCCAAGTCACTGTCCGACCCGGAAGTAAGAGAGCAATTTGCCAGAGAACGTTACCATTTTAAAAGACCAGGAGAGAAAATCTTTGTGATTTCTAATGAGTGATTAAACACGCAGACCGATCACACACACATCATCCAGTTGTTCTAAAGTTCCTTTCCATTCAGTAAAGAAGTCTGAGAGCTGCTGACATTGGGCCTCAGCCTCTAAATGAGCATGTTTTAAAATGAGCTTCTTGAAGCCGGAACTTTTCAGCTTTTTACCGGATTCACCACCAAACTGATCAATATATCCATCGCTGAACAGATAAATTTGATCTCCCTTAGCCAATTGGAACTTGTGATTGGTGAAGTCTGTTTGTTTATCGTACAAGCCAATGGGTTGTTTATCACCTTTCGCTTCCGTTAGACTACCAGCACCTTCTTTCAAAATCCAAATGGGATTGTTGGCTCCGGACCATTCAAGTTCCATAGTTTTAGAATTGAAGCAGGCCAGACTAATGTCCATCCCATCTTTAACCAATTCTCCGGATCTCGAAAAACGTTCAATGACCAGTTCTCTTGCACGATTCAGAATGGCAGCCGGTTGATGTACATTTTCTTCAATAACAGTTTTACTCAAGGCATTGCTGCAAACTACACTTACCATGGCTCCTGGAACGCCATGACCTGTACAATCGGCAGCGGCAAAGAATATGAGATCGCCTTTTCTTTCAAGCCAGTAAAAATCTCCGGCTACAATGTCTTTAGGTTTGTATAAAATGAAGGATTTTGGCAGCAACTCTCTAAACAATGCTCTATCGGGAAGAATGGCTTCCTGAAGGCGTTTCGCATAATTGATGGATTCCGTAATCTCGTGGTTTTTAGTTTCTACCAATTCTTTTTGTCGTTCTACCTCATGCTTCTGTTTTTGAATCTCTTTCTTTTGTCGTCTAGTGATATTCAAACGAATGATGACAAATATTAAGAAGGCAATACTCAGGGCAATTCCGCCATACAATGCACGTTCCTGAATTTGTTTGTTTTGCAATTCCAAATCCTGTTTCTCATTTTCCGCCTTCTGTTTGGCCAGGTTATTTTTGTGAAGTGCTTCTTTTTGTGAAAATTCAAGACTGTCCTGAAGACGTTCTTTTTCAAATTCATAATTCATCTGAGTTTGCAGGGCTTCAGCTTCTCCCTTGTAATTGTCACTCGAATCTCTGAACTTGATAAAGTCTTTGTAGTAGTTGTAGGCCAGGTCTGTTCGACCGCTTTTTTCGTAGAACTCTGTCAAACATTGGCAGGCATTCATTTTAAGGAAAAGACTTCTGTGTGCTTCACCATACTCAAGTCCTTCCAAACATAATTTTTCTGTAGAGTTAAGGTCTCCGGAATTCATAAGTACAGTACCCAGGTTGATTTTAGAGTTGGCAATGTCGTCTCCATAACCAGCTTCTTCCCTCAATGCGAGGGCTTTTTCATAATAAGGAATGGCTTCATCGTAGTAACCATGGTTGGCATGGCAGATTCCAACATTACTATAAGCGTAAGAAAGAATCCCTAGAGACACTGTAACATCAAGTTCAGGGTCATCAAGTAAACTCAGGTAATGTTTGCTGCTATCCAGTTCTCCGGTCCTTGAATAGACTCCGCAAAGACTCATCCAGGAATAGATCAAATCTTGTGGCAGGTCACGTTCTCGTCTCATTTTAGCGGCCTTGCGATGGTATTTAATGGCTTCTGAATGGTTTAGCTGATCGCCGAAGACGTTGGCAATGTTGTGCAGTACATTGGCCGCACCTTTGTAGTTTTTAATTTCCAGATACTGGTCCAATGCCTTGTGGTAAAATCCAAGCGCTTCAGTATGCGCAGATCGTTTTCGTTTATAGATTCCCAAAGAAATGTAGTAGTCTGCCAAGACTTGCTTGTTTCCCAACTCAATTACCTCTTTCAAATGTTCCTGCATGGTCTGTTCAGCTTCAATATGCTGGTTTTTGAGTCTGTAGAGAACCCTAGACGAATAGTTCATGTAGAAACCAAAATAGAGGACGGAAAGACTGTCACAATCACTTTGACATTTCTGAAAAACTCTGTCTGATTTTACTCGAATCTGATCTATCTCCAACGTGTCACCTGCTTCACAAAAAGGGATGAAGTTTTTGGCTGCAGACATAAATTCAAGTTGATTGTCTGAGTTGAGCAGCTGTTTTAAAGAATCTTTTTCCGGATTTTGAGCATTGATGTACGTGTTTCCAAATGGAAAGAGGATGACAAGTAAAATGATGTACCCTCTTATCATATTTCAAAACCAATTACAAGTACATCATCAATTCTGTCATACGATCCCTGCCATTCGAGAAGCCTTTTCTTCATGGCTTCTTTTTGGTCATCAGCTTTCATATGTTTAATTTCCAGCAGCATCTTTTTCATGCGTTTTACCATGAATTTCTTGCCTCTGTCTCCTCCAAATTGGTCGATATATCCATCGCTGAACATGTAAACCGCATCTTTTGGTTGGGTTTCAATAAATTCGGTATCGAACTGGTAATTTATTGGTGTTCTCCCACCAATTGGACTCTTGTTGCCTTTGTACTCAATCACCTCCTGATCTCTGATAAGGATAAGGCGATTCATGGCACCAGCAAATGTTAGGTTTCTGGTTTTCTTATCCAGCACACAAAGTGTCACATCCATTCCATCATAAGCCTGGTGAGAAGCGCCCTCTTTTCTAAAGGCTTCTATCACTGTTTGATTTACTTTGGACAGAATTTGTCCAGGAGAACGGAAGCCCAATGTGATGACAACCTTATTAAGGGCATCATTACACAACATGGAGACGAAAGCGCCCGGCACACCGTGTCCTGTGCAATCAGCAGCGGCCAGAAAAATCTTGTCATCACTCTCATGAAACCAATAGAAATCACCACTTACGATATCCCTTGGTTCATAAAGCAATACGTAATTAGGAACCACTTCTTTGATCAGATTAATGTCCGGTAAAATAGCAGTTTGAAGGTTCTTTGCGTATTCAATACTGTCAGTAATGTCTTTATTTCGTTGTTCAATGATTTTTTTCTGAGATTCCAACTTAAGGTTGGCCTTTTTACGTTGTCTGCTACTTCTCACTACCAGGAAAATCAATCCACCTGCCAAACAAAGCAGAATCAAAGAACCGATCAACAATAGTCTGTCCTTTTTAGACTTTTCGAGCGCTTTTCGTTCGTTCTCTTCAGCGAGATCTTGTTTTACTTTTGACAGGTTGATGCCCTGAATAGACAGTTGAAGTGAATCTTCTTTTTGCTTGAGTTTATACTTGGTTTCAAGCTCCGAGATTTGTTTGATTTTTTCTGCCGACAAGTAAGCATCTTTTAAGCCAAGGACAGAGTCCAAAAGTTCATAGGCTGTGGCATAATCATTTCTTTCAGAATAGTAATCTGCTAGGTTATAGAGTGCATTCGACTTGTAATCAACCAAATCATATCGCTCGGCTAGTTTAATGGCCTGTTCAATATATTTCTTACCATTTTCGTACTGTTGGTTCTTGATCAAAACTTCTCCCAGATTGTTTAATCCATTGATGGTAGATTTGATGTCGCCGGATTTTTCAACGATTTTCTGAGATTCCAACAGGTAATTTTCTGCCTTTCTGTAATCTTTCAAATGAAAATAAAGCTTCCCCAGATTGGTGTAGGCATTCATCAGGTTAGCCGTTAGCCCAAGAGAATCTGATAACTGAACCGACCGCTTCAAATAAGTATCCGCTTTGCCATATTTTTCAAGTGAAATGTAAACCAACCCCAGATTACTTAGAGTAGAGGCTTCCGATCGAATGTCTCCATTTCTGGCAGCATATTTCAGGTTTTTTTCCCAGTTCTGAGCACAATTGAAATAATCAGCGGTGTAGTAATGAACGGAGCCAATATCATTGTAAGCATTCATAATGTAGGAAGAATCTGTTTTAAGATGTTCCAAAGAAAGATCCAGATTGGAGTTGAACAGGTCCAGACCCTTTGAAAATTCCCCTTCACTCAGGTAATTGTAGGCCAGATATCGCTGACCGCTATACCATTCAACATGAAATTGATTCTTTTTAGCCAGGTTTATGCATTTGTTATAAAACTCTTCAGCTTTTTTAGATTCATGCAGATCAGAATAATTGTCGGCTATAGTTAGGTATATGGCGCATTTTTCCCGACTGTTTTCATCAAATCCGGATAAATGTTTATTTGCTAACTCAATCGCTTTTTTTTGTTGCCCTTCTCCCTGATAGTGTGCAAGTATTTCGGAGAGAGCGTCATACCTTGTTTTTGTATCTGAAGAACCCGATAAGATTGATTCTAAGCTATCTACGTTAGTTCCTTGCGCGCTTGAGACGCACAGAAGTACAAATATGATTAGCAGCAACCTCATTTTTTGTCAATATAAGTAAACAAAACTATATGTCTATATAAATATCAAACTTCTTATATTTAGACAAATCAAAACAAAACTAAAACATTAAACTATGGTAATTGGAACAGTAAAAAGTATTGATGGATCAGGTATTAGAGGTAGTGTAAGTCCTGATGATTCGGATGAAACGTACAACTTTGCGGATGCGAATTTCCCTAACACTGGGTTGAAAGTAGATGACCCATGTATGTTTGACTTGAATTGTTATTCTTTGAATTGCACAGCTGCCAACATTACACCGGTAACAGTGTCGAAGAGAGTGATAGACTCTGATGTTAATGAGAACCTTAGTATCGGTCAGACAGATGTGGTTGTAGTGAAAAACAACGCCAAAATAACAGGTTCTGTAACGGTTAGTGGAGGAGAGATTAAATTGAAAGATGGTGCGACATTAGATGGTCCTCTTGAATTAAATGATGGAGGTTTTGCCTTGTTGAAAGATGGTGTGGTAACAGGAGCCATTACAGTGAATAAAAGCCGTGTTAAATTGGTAAGTGGAACAGCAGATTCTTCTATTACAATGAATGGTGATGGAGAGTTGATTAGTAAGTCCGGTGGTATGGTAAATGGAGCCATCACTGTGAACAAGGGGGATTTAGTGAAGTTGGTAGACAATTCTCAGGCTGGTAGTATGAACGTGATGGAAGATGATGTAGATATCGTCGTTAAATCCGGCGGTATGGTAAACGGAGCGATCACGGTTCACAAACCAAATAAGATTAAGATCGATTAATAAAATTGAATCTTACAAGATATGCCTGCCCTGATAAAACGGGGCAGGCTTTTTTGTGCCTCCACTAAAGCTATAGCGAAAAGTGTGATGCTCAATTGCTAAGTGTTTTGTACCTTCGACTCGTTCAAATTAGACTATGATTGATAAGAATTTTTATGGATTTGAAGCCGTTTCTTTTGAAGAGTGGTTGGCAAAAGTAGAATCCGACCTTAAAGGCAAATCATTTGACACTTTAACACAAGATGTGAATGAAGATGTACAGATAAAGCCGATATATAAAAGAAATCTAAAACGACATATTGATGAACCTGGGCAATTCCCTTTCTTAAGAAGCGCCAAAGAAGGGAGTAATACGTTTCGTCTGGAACAATCTTATAATGTTAACAACGAGTCTGCAAATAAGCTCATTCTTGAAGCATTAAAGAATGGTGCTGAGTCTATCCAATTGGAAGGAAATTTGAATTCTGATAATCTGGAACGCGCCTTAAAAGGCGTGCACAAAGATTTTATTTGGTTGGGAGCTGGTTTGGGAGCCGATAAAGACAGTCTTCAGGCTTTACTGACAGTTACGAATGGACAGGTATTCCTGAATGTTGATCCCATTTTAAGTAGTCAGGTATCTGTTGAAGACTGTTTAAGCATGCATCAGTCGGAAAACAATTCTTACTGGCTATGTGCTAATGGAAGCAAAATTGCCAATGCAGGAGGAGATGAAGTTCAGGAGCTCACTTATTTGCTGGCAGCCGGTAATGAATATTTACATACTTTGATAGAAACTGGTTTAACGGTAGATCAGGCTTCAGCAAGGATTAGTTTTTCAACTGGTTTGGGCTCCAATTTTGTAAGTCAGATCGCTAAAGTCAGAGCTTTTAGAGTGTTGTGGGCTAACTTAGTGAAGCTATATCAACCAAAGAATGACAATTCTATGAGTTGTTGGATTCATGGAGAAACAGTAAGCTGGAATAAACTCACGCAAGATTCTAATAACAACATGTTAAGAGCTACCACAGAAGCTATTAGTGGTGTGCTTGGAGGAGTTGATAGTCTGGCGATTCACCCTTTGAATTTAAGCCAGAATAATGAAGCGCATAACTACCGCATAGCACGTAACATTGTGCACCTTATTGAAGAAGAAAGTTATTTGAGTGATGTCATCGATCCACTTGGAGGAAGCTACCTGATCGAAAATTTAACTGAGGAGTTGGCACAAGCCGCCTGGAAATCATTTAAGGAGATTGAAGCCAAAGGTGGTATTCAAAATTACTTACCTCAGCTAAAAACTGAAATTCAAGTCAGCAGAAATCAACGTATTGAAGAATTTGAAAATGGAACAAAGAGCTTGATTGGTGCTAACAAATTTGCACCTAAAGGCGGTGAAAACTGGTCAAGTAAAGAACTTAATTTTATTGAATTGTAATGGAAAGACTAGATGTAAGTGGGGCAGAATTGTCCTTTCAATCCGGTAGTTCCGGTAAAGAGAGAAAAAACTGGAATGCAGCAGAAGGCATTGAGATCAAGTCTTATTTCAAGTACGACGATTCTCAAAATCTGGCACATACAAATTATGTGTCCGGAATTCCACCATATTTAAGTGGGCCATATTCTACCATGTATGCCATTAGGCCATGGACGGTGAGACAATATGCTGGATTTAGTACTGCAGAGGAATCCAATGCTTTTTACAGAAGAAACCTGGCTGCCGGACAGAAAGGCCTGTCTGTAGCCTTCGATTTGGCAACGCACCGAGGATACGATTCGGACCACGAAAGAGTTATCGGAGACGTAGGTAAAGCGGGTGTGGCAATCGACTCTGTTCTGGATATGAAGATCTTGTTTGATCAGATTCCATTGGATAAAATGTCGGTTTCCATGACTATGAATGGTGCTGTAATTCCAATCATGGCTTTCTACATTGTGGCTGCCGAAGAGCAGGGAGTCAGTCAGGAAAAACTAGCTGGAACCATTCAAAACGACATTTTGAAGGAGTTCATGGTGCGCAATACTTATATCTATCCACCTCTGCCTTCAATGAAAATCATCTCGGACATTTTTGAGTACACCAGTCAAAATATGCCAAAGTTCAACTCTATTAGTATCTCCGGGTACCACATGCAGGAAGCGGGAGCAACTGCAGATATTGAATTGGCGTATACTCTGGCAGATGGTCTTCAGTATCTGAGAACGGGAGTGGAAGCTGGAATGGATATAGATGCTTTTGCTCCCAGATTATCGTTCTTTTGGGCCATTGGCATGAATCACTTTATGGAGATTGCCAAAATGAGAGCGGGGAGATTGCTTTGGGCTAAATTGGTGAAGCAGTTCAATCCAAAGAATCCAAAATCACTGGCTTTGAGAACGCACTGTCAAACCAGTGGGTGGAGTTTAACTGAGCAGGATCCGTTTAACAATGTGGGACGTACTTGTGTTGAGGCTTTATCTGCCGCACTGGGAGGAACGCAATCTCTTCATACCAACGCTTTGGATGAGGCAATCGCTTTGCCAACTGACTTTTCGGCGAGAATAGCCAGAAATACCCAATTGTATCTGCAAGAAGAAACGGGGATTACGAAAGTAGTTGATCCATATGCAGGGAGTTATTATATTGAATATTTGACTGATCAACTGGTTCAGAAAGCCTGGGCACATATTCAGGAGATTGAGGAGTTAGGAGGAATGGCAAAAGCCATTGAAACCGGAATTCCAAAAATGAGAATTGAAGAAGCAGCTGCTCGTAAACAAGCCAGAATTGATACAGGGCAAGATGTCATCGTTGGTGTCAATAAATACCAGGTTGAAGAAGAGAGTCAATTTGACATTCTTGAAGTAGACAATCAGAAGGTAAGAATGGATCAGATTGCCCGACTTGAGAAAATGAAGGCAGAACGAGACAGTGAAGCGGTGCAGGCTGCTTTGGATAAATTGTCTCAGGCAGCAGAAACCGGAAATGGGAATTTACTGGAATTGGCGGTAGATGCGGCCAGAAAGCGTGCTTCTTTAGGTGAGATATCTGATGCCATGGAGAAAAGCTTTGGCAGGTATAAAGCCACAATCAAATCTATATCTGGTGTATATTCTTCGGAAGCTATGAACAATAACGATTTTAATGAGGCCAGACAACTGGCAGATAAATTTGCGGAATTAGATGGCAGGCGTCCACGAATCATGATTGCAAAAATGGGACAGGATGGTCACGACAGAGGAGCTAAGGTGATTGCAACTTCCTTTGCAGACATTGGATTTGATGTTGACATTGGGCCCTTGTTTCAAACACCAGCGGAAGCGGCCAAACAAGCCATTGAGAATGATGTGCACATTCTAGGTGTGTCGTCTTTGGCTGCCGGACATAAAACCTTGGTGCCAAAGGTGATTGAAGAATTGTCTAAGCTGGGAAGAGAAGATATTCTGGTCATTGCCGGAGGTGTAATTCCTCAGCAAGACTATGATTACCTATATGATGCTGGGGTAGTTGGTGTGTTTGGTCCGGGTACAAAAATCCCCCGTGCGGCTTCAGACATACTAAATATCCTGATTAAAGCGTATCAATAATGTACCCTTTGTAGTATAAACCATTATAGATATGTGCTAATGAGTAAATTATTCAATCCTGAAGACGTAAGTGGACTAAAGCCGCTTGACTATCCCACCAAAATTTTAATGGCCTGGGGTGAAGCCATTGATGGCAACGATCAGATTAGGGATTGGCTAATTAAAAATGGATATCGCGAACTTGGCTTGTTTTCTTTTGCTTTAAGGAATAGTGATTCTGCAAAAAAATGGCTGGCAGAGAATGGATATGCGCATTTATTGGCCGTTATTAATGGAGGAGAAGGCAATAAAAAAGCCATTCAGTGGCTCTATTTGGCAGGGTATGATATTCTGGCCTCCATGGCAAGAATCATTGATGGAGATGAAGAGGGCTTCAAATGGTTAATTGGTCATAATCATAAAGTCTTTGCACTATTGGCCCGTAAAATGATGGTGGTAAAGGATATGATAGAAGATGATAACCGAGATCCTCATAAGATTAACTTCTAAGAAAAAGAGCCGCTTGAAAACAGGTATGTCTTAAATAATGTATTTTTGCGACCCCAATTGATATTATGAAGATAGCCAGAACAGATATTGCCGGATTTGACTGTTTCATTATTTTGAGTGATGGTTTATTGGATAAACCTGCTAAACAAGAGCTTCAGGAAAAGATTTTCGAGAAGCACGGACCAGTCGTTATTTACAATTCCAGTTCAAAATATGGAGAGGGAGATTTATGGACCACTAACAAGTTTGGTCTGGAAAATAACCGTCACGACGATTATCAAAATATTGATTTTGAGTTCGTTTTATTCAAAGATCCATCGTTTTACATCTAATTTTTACCCCTGTAAAAGAGCATTTTAACCCAGTGAAAAGACATTTTGTCTAATTATTGATTTATGTCTCGAAAAAAGGGTCATATCTTTGCACCCGCAAAAAAACGATATATGCGTTCGATTATAAACATATTATTATTGGTGATTATCAATGTGGTTTTTGTCTATTCAGGATCTGCGACAGGTGGAACTGAAGATGGAAAATCGTCCAAAGAAAAAGGGACAGCCGCTGAAAGAATTACAGAAGAGGCACCAAAGGAAGTGTTTGAAGAAGCAGAACCTGAGGTAGAGGAGCCAAAAGAGGATGTCATTCCTGAATTAACAGTAGAGAATCTGAAAATAGAATTGGAAAAAGCCGGTATCGAAGAAACTGATGTGGTTTTAAGACAAGCTATTTTGGAGACGGGTTGGTTCAAGTGTACTTCTTGTTCTTTGGGAACAAATAATTTATTTGGATTCTTCTACAAAGGCAAATACCTGAAGTTTGATAATTGGGTTGAATCTGTGAAGTATTACAAGTGGTGGCAGGATAAACTTTATACTGGAGGTGACTATTACGCTTTCCTTAAGAAAGTTGGTTATGCGACCAGCCCTAATTACATCAAACATTTGGAGAGCCTAAAAGGCGCTTATTAGTCTTCTTTCGTTGACAGTAACTTCAGTGTTTCTATTCCCAGAGATTTAAAGAGAGGAAAACCTACGGTATCGTATTGGTACAAATCGTCTCCAAGTATGCCATTATTGTTTAAATAGATTTTGGCAGACAAGATGAATTCTGTATTGGTGCGCGTATCATGGATGTATGCATGGTCAATCAAGAAACCGTAAGCCCTGCCAACAATGTTCACAATTGTGATGTGTTCTGGAATAGCTGTGCTGTCGTTTCCAACAAATAAGTATTTGGTAAAACCGTCTTCCTTAGTGGTATCACCATATTCTCCGGGTGTCATGGACAGGAAATGAATCAAGGAATCTTTTTCCATTTTTGAAATCCCCAAAGATTCGTGATTAAAAACGAGTCTTTGAAGTAAGTCGTGATCCGCTTGTAAAGGCAGATAATTGTGGGTTTTAAAGTTTCTCGGTTTGTTGTGAAATTTACCTCCGTAATAGTGAGCATGTCCAATTTTGGCTTTGAGTCCATGCCTGAAACTGCCCTTATATTTGTAATTAATGTGATGCAAATTATTTGGATTTGATCTTCTCCAGTACTTTTTCTTGCAGGCCAGCAGGCGTCTGCTTACCTGACCTTCAATGTCATGATCGTTCATGTATTCCTGCATGCCTCCTGCTCCGGATAATTCGAAAAGATAGTTATACGAAGGGTTGTCGCTAAAGACCAACATCTTTTTGAGTAGGTAGCCAACGTGATATTCAGAATCGTATTGGTAATTTTCACATACCTCAGTTTGCTTTAGTTGATACTTGTCTGACAGCTCATAGTTGTGTAGTACCTGAAGCGCCAAAGGCAGTTTTACAGTAGAAGCAGGATAATAGTATGAGCTGCTATCACCAACATGGTAACGCCTAAATTTTGTGTCATCGTTTTCGCGAATAACCTGGGTTAAGATGCATTCGAATTGAAATTTTGGATCGCTAAGAACGCTGTCCGCGCCTTCAATTTTCAATAGAACTGTTTCTAAAGGTGATTGCGCCGTACAGAATGTTTGACAAATAAAGATGATGCCAATCAGGAGCCTCATTGTCTCACAAAAATCTGGTGGTTCTGAATTTTATCTCCCACAATATGGTAGCCAAGTGAGAATGGTAATTCATCCAGTTTTCTGGTTTTCTTGGTATTATCGTACAACTCGTTGAGGTCAGATTGATACATCCTGTCTGTGAAATTCTTGATAGGCCTGGTATAATCTCCTAATAAATGAATCTCCCATGCACTTTGATCTAAATAACGTAAAGGAACACCTGTGTCGTCCTGGAAAACGCAATCTGCAGTACGCAAAATGGCATCTCGTACCACACCAAACCCTTCGTAATGCATTAAATAAGAAGCAGCCTTCACAAAAGCATTGCTCCTAGGCACCTGATTCTCTAAAAACACTTTGAAGTTAGGATGTACTTTGTCCAGATCTCTGTCGCTAATACTTCTGCTGAAATAACTCAATGTCTTGATTTGCTTTTCGCCAACTTTTCTGAATTTGAATTGAACAGCCTGATTCGTCTCATAAGTCAATGAATCATGCGTAAAAATTGCCCCTGAACTATCTACCTCAATTGGATATACGTCTATGATCTCATGTCCTGTTCTGGCCAAAAAAGCATAAAATAGAGGCAATACACCATCCGCTTTTTCAGCTGTAAGATCTTCCATCATATGTGTGGTGATGAAGTAGCTTTTTGATAGAATATCTCGCAAACTCTTTCTCATAGAACGTAGAAATGTCGTGTGCTCATTCTCACTAAAATTCTCAATGTTTGGAAGATCGTATACCTTCTCCAGAGCAATTAAGTAGTAATCTGAAGCTTCTGGGTAAAAGCTGTGTGCATGGAGGAAATCTGGTCCGGAAAAAGGGTAGAAGAGAGGCAGACTATCGTTGAGGTAGGTACTTAAGGTAGAATCTCCCCAGGAAGTTAAGGCTTGTAATCTGTTAGACTCAAGACTCTGCCATTGTTTGTCAATATCTGCTTTGTACGTCTTCCAGACTGAACTGGTGTAGATGGAATTTGTGGTGTCAAATGATGCCAATCCGGCAAGGTAATGCGCCATTTGAGTCTGCGTGGTATCGATTGGAACAAAGACTTCTTTTGGTTTGTCAGTATGCACAGAGTCAACAGAGTTATTCTCATTTTGAACCTCTGAATCTTTTGTTTTTGGTTCTGTTGAATCCTCCGATTTCTTATCGTTGCCGCAAGAAGAAAGCAGGCTAATTGTCAATAATATCAGTGGAATTTGAAGTGTCGATGACTTCATGATCGTCTGGATTGTCTTCATTTTTTTTATTCTCAGCTAAAAAGTAAATAATGGCACCAGGCACTAAAATAATCAATGCATACAAGAGTTTGGACGGATCTTCTTTAACAAAGTAAATGATCATCCAGATAGTAGCCAGAATGAAAATGATAGGTGTTACAGGGTATCCCCAGGTTTTTACAACATCAGTTTCAGAACCAGGACTGTCAGAACCAGGTAAGTTCAGGCCTCTTTGTTTCTTGTATCTGATAATGAAAACACCAATTACTGTTAGAAGAGAGAAGAGGAAAAGAATAAAACCTATGGTTTGAATAAGTTCCTGAAAGCTTGAAATCATAACCAAAACAATGGCTATAATACCTTGTAAAATGATGGCGTAAATAGGCGTTCCTCCGTGACTTTTAGTGGTCAGTTTTCTAAAAATAGAATAATCTTTTCCCATCGACTCAGTCACCTTAGGACCTGCAATCATCATGGCACTCATAGTAGAAATCATGGCAATGCTAAAGATGCCGGAGAAGATAACACCAATGTCGTCTCCAAACAGATTAATGGCTACAATGTTTCCAACCTCTTCCTGTCCAGCAATCTGGCTAAACTCAGATGAATACATGAAAACGGCATTGATCACCACATAAATAACGGTTACCAAACCTGTTCCTAAGACAAGAGAGAAAGGAAGTGAACGTTTTGGATTCTCTACATTTCCGGCAATATAGGCGGAAGCATTCCAACCAGAATATGAATACATCACCCATACAAGTGAACCAGCAAACGGTAGACTAAACACATATTCCCAGGTAGTATCAGACACAGAAAAATCAACCGAACTAGGCTCAAAATCACTTACAAAGAATGGCGCAACACAAAAGAATGCAATCAAACTTACCTTGATACCGGTAAGAATATTCTGAACCATACCTCCCGTTTTCACTCCTCGCATGTGTACCATCGAAAGCGCAATGATGGCTATGATGGAAGTGAATTTAAAGTTGGGGACGAACTCACCAAAGATGTAATAACCTTTATCGGTATCTATACCTAAAAAGGGTGCACTGTATTGACCAATCACAATGGCTGAGGCTGCAATGGCTCCGGCAAATCCTACGAGCAAAGAGACCCATCCGGATATGAACCCAAGTGCAGGATGGTACAGTTTTGTTAGGAAAGTATATTCTCCTCCGGATTCTTTATAGGTTGTAGCTATTTCTGTGTAGGCAAAAGCACCGCAAAGTGCAATGATTCCACCTAAAGTCCAAATGATCAAAATGGTAGCGGCATTTGGAATACCACCATGCTCGGGAGGTAAAACCTGGTATCCTAAAGAAGTGAAAACCCCAACGCCAATCATGTTTGCCATGACCATCGATAAGGCCACCCACTTAGTATACTTTTTAGTCTTTTCCATAAATCGTGGGTAAACATACGGATAAGATTATTTAGTCTCGGAGAGATTGACTACTTGATATGAACAATTAAGGATTTGAAAACATTGAGAGATTATTCGCTAAAAACGCAAACCAACTACACATATGTCATCAATCTGTTCCAAATCCTGCATCCAATCTTCGATTGCAGTGTTTAATTCCGTTTTTTGATCACTCAGAATTTTTTGCTGCATGCCCATAATGAGCTCTTTCATCACTTTTACTTTCAGCTTTTTGCCTTTTGGTCCTCCAAATTGATCGGCGTACCCATCTGAACTCATGTAAAAGGTATCGCCTTCCTGAATGGCAACTTCATGCACCTCATAAATCTGGTCTTCACTCGTAAAACCTGCAACAGCAACTTTGGTTGGTTTGATTTCGATTAACTCACCATCCCGAACTTGCCACAGTGCTCTGTGCGCTCCTGAGTATTGTAAGATGTTTTTGTCAGGGTCATAGCAAACAATGGCCGCATCCATTCCATCTTTGGTTGAGCTTTCATCATCTACCTGCTTAAGTGATTTCTTGATGCCTTTGTTCATCTCAGACAGAATGGCGCCAGGGTTTGTGATCTTCTTTTCTTTGACGAAATGATTCAGCTTATCTGTTCCAATCATACTCATGAATGCTCCAGGAACACCATGCCCGGTACAATCTGCACAAACTACTATGCGCTTGTTATCAACATTGGCAAACCAGTAGAAATCTCCACTAACTATGTCCTTTGGACGGAAGAGAACGAAGGAATCTTTAAAATTGTTCTTGATCTCTTCGTCAAATGGCAAGATGGCTTCCTGGATTCGTTTGGCATAGTTGATACTATCCATGATTTCTTTTTGCTGGTGCAAAATCTCATCCTTTTGGTTTTGAAGGACGTTGTTCTTGTCAGCAATTTCCTTGGTTCGTTCTGTTACAACTCCCTCGAGCCATTCGTTCTTTTTCTTAAGTCGTATAGAACTCAGTTTGATGGAAACGAAAATCAGGATAATGATAAAAAGAGCGTATAGTCCATATGCCAAAGATGTTCTGTACCAGGGAGCATTGATCTCGAATGTGATTGAGCTGACCGAGCTTTCTTCTCCATTGATGTTTTTGGCTTTCACTTCAAAAGTATAAGTGCCTTCTCTCAGGTTTGTAAATACGGCTTCAGGTGTGCTTTGCCAATCAGACCATTTGTCATCCTGCCCTTTTAATCTGTATGAAAACAGAACCTCATGTTCGTCACTAAAGAATGGTGCAGCAAAAGTGAATTTTACTGATCGCTCATCATAATCGAAACTTTGATGGTCTATTTGTTTAAGAGATCCAAACCCGCCACCGTAAACCAGACGATCTTCTCCAACGGTAAAAGTCCTAATGATACTCCGATATCCTGTGGCTCTTTGATTTCGACCATTGGGTTTGTATCTGATCAAACCATCCGCAGTACCAATCCATAAAGCGCCATGGTGCTCATAGAAATTCTGAATTCGACCAAACTTGATCCCCATAAACTCTTCTTTCACGAGTTTGTAATTGTCCTTTTTATCGACATACATGATTTGGTTGTCCAAACAAATCCAAACCTTGTCTTTAGTGTCCAGTAAATGACTCACTGCCCCTCTGATGTCGAATTGAAGTGCAGGATTGGCTGGGTTAAACATTCCCTTGAGGTTGATGTAGCTGTCAATGCTATCAGGATGTTCAATCATATAGTGCTCATCGAAGAAGTAATGCAGTCCGCTTGGATCACCAAATAAAACAGAGTCTACATACTCGAAAGGAACGTTCCATTGAGAATCCAAACCATCATCCTGACTGGTGTACACACTGTATTCCACAAAGCCCTCAATCACCTGAGCACGGATAATTCCTTGTCCGTTGGTGCCTATCCAAAACTCTTCGTCACAAAATTGTGCTGACTTGTTTTTAATGAAGCCGGTGACTCCGGCAATTTGTGCTTCCAGATAATCTACCTGTTCAAATGAGTTAGGGTCGAGAATTGAAATGCCTTCAAATCCAACAAGGAACAACTCTCCGGTAGTTTCAATTAATTGAATGGCGTCAACAGATTTTTCACTGACCTGTTTCAGAGGTTTTAAATCCTGGACGTTATTGATAGAATCCATTAAAAACAAACCATCACTTGAACCAATCAAGAGCTGATTTTGAAATGGCATGAAATCCCAGACCTGACCTGAAATTGATGGATGTTTGTAGAACTTGTTTTCATAATGAGGTGGATGAATAAACAAACCGGATGTGGTTCCTACAATCAAATGATCGTTAAAGCTGGTGACCTTGAGTACGCTTCCTTCCAAACCAATGTCTTCGGTGTAATAGGAGAGAGAAGAGTTGTAGTTGACAACAGAGATTCCATTGTTCAAAGCAAGCCAAAGGTTGCCTTCTCGGTCTTCAAGCAAGGACTTCACATCATTTACCCGAATTCCCATTTTTTTGTTGATTCGGTGGATGATGTTGAGTTTGTCGTCCACAATGAGTACGCCTGATTCTTCAGAATTAATGGCAATCAGACCATCGCGTAGACGTTTCGAGTCAAGTATTCTGGCACCATTAATTTCGTCTTCAAACTTGCCATGAACTTTTGTGAGAGCTCCTCCGGCTAAAGGCATGTGAAAAGCACCATTGTCTCGTGTAATCACCAGAATATGATTGCCCTGATCGATCATGCCGAAAACGCCCATTTCATCCAGAGTATCGGTGCCCTCTATAAATTCAAAGTCGTTTCCTTTAAGAACAGTGAGTCCTAAATGTCTTTGACGACTATACAGTTTATCATTGACTAAAAAAGCTGTATGAAATGCCGTCTCCGGTTCAAAAGCCGTTAATTCACCATTGGAAAATTTGAAAATTCTTTCAAGACTGATAAAGTAAACATCATCTTCATAACAAATGACCTTTCTCACAATGGAAAAGTCTCTTAAATCTTCCGGTAATTGATCACTCAATGATTGATATTCCAATTCACCTTTTTTATTGGGGATTAGTTGACCAAAGTTTCTTTGACCACCAGTGAATATGGTTCCTTCATCATTAATTCCAAGCGATACCACATATGATCCGTTAACTACTTTGATGTAACGCCATTGTGTGCCGTCAAACTCTAATACGCCATTACCTACGCCTGCGTAGATCACACCACGTTTGTCCTGAATAATGGCTTGTGTCTCGGGAGTGATGTTTTTCTCCGTTGTATTATAGGCCTGAGGGGAATAATTTACAATGGTAGGACGAAAGGATTGCGCCTTAAGTAAATCGGACGAAAACCAAGTACTTAAAAATAAGATCAATATGACACAAAAAATCTTCATACTTTCGCGCGTCATCTAAGGTATGATTTTTGTTGTAAATCGATCCACAATTATTTGAGCGAATGCGGTTTTTTTACATGTTCTTGTGCGTTTTAGGCCTGTTAATCGGGGAAAGCGCGGGTGCTCAGGAGGTTCTGGTGAGGAATAAAGAAGGCAACCCCATTCCTGATGTCATCATCAGTTCAGGTGAAAAAACAGCATTTAGTAATCAGCTGGGAATCGCAAATCTTGAGATTTTTGAAGATGATGAGATCATTGTTTTTACGCATCAGTCTTATCTTAAAAGAGAGCTTACCAAGCAAGAAGCTTTGTCGTATAGAACGGCAGTCATCATGGCTCATAACCTGAAGCCTCTGGATGGTATGACAGTAAGAGGGCGTTGGGAGATAGAGGACGGAGAATCGCCACTCGATCTGGTAAAAGTGAACCCAAGACAGTACCATTTGGAACCAAATCAGACTGCGGCAGACCTGATAGGATCAACCGGAGAAGTGTTTATTCAGAAAAGTCAGTACGGAGGAGGAAGTCCTATGATCAGGGGATTTTCAGCTAACAGAATACTCATTGTGGTGGATGGAGTACGTATGAATAATGCCATTTTCAGAGGAGGGAATCTGCAAAATATCATATCTGTTGACCCCAATTCGATAGATGAAGGGGAGGTGATCCTGGGACCAGGTTCTCTTATGTACGGTAGTGATGCTCTGGGAGGAGTCATTGACTTCCATTCTTTAAAACCAATGTATTTCTCCGAAGACTCAACCCGGGTAACCGGATCGGCTATGATAAGAACGGCTTCTGCTTCATCTGAAATTAGTGTTCATGGAGATGTGAACTATCATGGAGACAGATTCTCTTTTGTGAGTTCTTTTACACAAAGTAGCTTTGGCGATTTACGTATGGGATCTAACGGACCGGATGATTACCTCATAAATGAGTATGTGGGCTCTGTATTTGGTAAGGATTCCGTTCTTAAAAACCCGAATAACAGAGAGCAGGTAGGGTCGGGGTATAATCAACTGAATTTATTGAATAAAGTGCGTTTTCGTCCTGACAGTACCTGGGACATGACTTACGCTTTTCATTTTAGCGAAACATCTGATATTCCTAGGTATGATCGCTTAATTCAGACACAAAACGGAGCACCAAGATATGCAGAGTGGTATTATGGCCCTCAAAAATGGCAATTGCATGCTGTTAATCTGGTTCACGAATCTGATCGAAAATTACTGGATAAGATGATGGTCAATTTTGGTTACCAAAGATTTGAGGAGAGTAGAAACGACAGATCTCTGCATGCTGTCACCGAACGTCAAAGAACCGAGCGCGTCAATGCCTTTAATTTGGGGGTAGATTTGGAGAAGGTATTGAAAGATTCTTCTACAATCTACTATGGGGTGGAGCATGTTAACAACCATGTACGCTCATCTGCCTGGGAAGCCAGTATAGAAACGGGAAATACTTCAGCCATTGCAAGTAGATATCCTGACAATTCCAATTGGGTAAGCAATTCTGTTTACATGGGATATAGAAGAAAGCTGGGAACCAAAGTAAGCATGCTTGGAGGAATAAGATATAACCAGATTTTACTGAATGCCGTTTTTGACAGTACCTTCTATCAATTCCCGTTTGAGGAGATCAGGAGTCAATCAGGTGCATTGAGCGGAAGTTTGGGAGCTGCCTGGCGCGTATCGCGTTTATGGAAGTTTAACCTGAACTTTGCCTCAGGTTTCAGAGCACCTAATATAGACGATATGGCCAAAATATTCGATAGTGAACCAGGAAATGTGGTGGTGCCTAATCCTGATTTAAAACCAGAATATGCCTACACTGGGGAAATAGGATTTAATTATACTGATCGTGACATTGCAAGGTTGGATTTCGGTGGATTTTATACCATTTTGGACAACGCTTTAATTAGAGGGGATTACAGTTTTAATGGTCAGGATTCCATCATGTATGATGGTCAGTTGAGTAAAGTTGAAGCGCTCACAAATGCTGATGGTGCTATTATTTATGGCCTTTCCATGGCTGGTAAATGGAATTTCTTCAGTAAACTTTGGCTGAAAGGATCTGCTACCTGGCAAGATGGAGAGGATAGTGAAGGAAACCCATTGAGACATGTCGCACCATTTTTTACTAATGGACACTTAAGCTACGAAACACCTAGATGGAAAGTGGATGCTTCTGTGAGGTATAACGGTGGTAAAACTTTTGAAGAATTGGCACCAAGTGAACAAAACAAACCTGAACTATATGCTGCCGACTCTAATGGTAATCCTTACTCACCTTCCTGGTATACAGTTAACCTGGCTGGAAGCTATGCTTTCAGTGGAGTTTTAATGAGCCTGGGAGTTGAGAATATTCTGGATGCACGTTATAGAACTTACTCTTCTGGTATTACAGCTGCAGGAAGAAATTTCTTTGCAAGTGTGAGCTATCAATTCTAAATCATTTTCTAACATCTACGTTTTTTTACGTAGTCAAATACGGGATATACTTTAAGTCTTAGAGATTGGCATTATCGACTTTTGCTCAAGTCATTCAATAATCTCAAAACAAAAAAGATGAAAAAGTACATACTGGCCTTGAGTTTGATGTTGGGTTTTAATGCCTTTGAGGCATCTTCTCAAACAATAGATAAAGAGGCTACCTATAAAATTACCGGTAAGTCTAAGCGTGGAAGACTGGCCAACGTAGAGCAAAAAGCCAATGGTGATTACGAACTAACTTATCTCACTAAGTCAACAGCCAGGAAAGCAAAGTTTCAGATTTACACTTTCGATAAAGATTTCAATTTCAAAAACCTGGAAGATGGCGAGCTTGAATATGAAAAGATGAAGACCAAGTTCAAGTGGTTTAAGTTTAACGGAGAGCTGTATTCAGTTGAAGCAATTACTCTGAACTGGAATCCTGCTGCACCATTAAAACTCAAGAAAAAGAGAATTACGTATAAGTACGATTGGCTTTTGTTGGGGTATCACAAGAAAGTTGAGGTGCTGGAAAAAGTGAAGCCAAGAACGGATGACGGCATGAAATATTTTGCCAAAGGCTATATGGAAGATGAAATTACCGGAGATATCTATATCATAGCAGGGGCAGCTCCTGGTATGGTGAGCAAAGATGCTGGTCAGCAGTTAACCGACTTAAGACTTTTGAAGTTTGACTACGACCTGAATAAAGTTGCAGAAACTAAGATTCCGTTTGAATATGGACAGGAAGTGGCATTTTCTCAGGCGTTTGCCAATGAAGATCCGAATAACCCTGAAGCCAAAGGTGTAGATGGAGGTGTGATTGTATTTGCACCAACGGTATGGAAAGGAAGTTCGGCTCCAAAGGATAAGAACAAGGGCAATTTTACTTATGTTGAATTTGACAAGGATTTGAATTTGATCGGACGTGAATCTTTCACAAGTCCTTCCCCGGGATGGAAGATAGAAACAGCTGTTTGGACTCCAAATGCATCAGGAAAAAGAGATGTATACGTATATGGATCGGCTGCTTTTGGAAAGGATAAGTACTACAATGTGGCAGTGCAATCAGCCAAGAAAAAGTCTATCCAAATGATGAAAGTATCCAGTGGAAAAATTCAATATTTAACTGAATCTAATCTTGAAGATCTGGCAGCTAAGAAAGTGACGCCTCCTTCTGTTAAGAAAACACAGGATTATAATGGAAAGCAAGCTGTAAAAGGTGGATATGAGTTATTAGGTAATGGCGGAATTTTAGTGATGGGGCAGTTCTACGATAAAGAAGGAAAAGGCAAGGATTTTTATGGCATCCAATTCGATAAAGATGGTAACCTGGAAGCTACTTATGGAGTGGACTTAACCAAATCCAATGCATTCAAAACCGGGAATCCATACAGTTTCATGAACAAGGGGCAGAATGTATATATGGAGGTGATAGAGATTGCCGGTTCCGCTTCTATGCAATTCTATTTCCCAACATTGACTAAGATTGATGTGAATGCCAAAAAGGTCAGTGATCCTTTAGTACTTGGTTTGGATGGCAAAAAACAGAAGTATTTTATTGACAAAAGCTACCCAAGGTTAAATGTATCTGAAAAGCAGATCGTTTATTTTGGAAGCGATAAGGGAGGTAAGACTATTTGGTTCTCACGCGTGAATCTGGATTAGGTATAGCGAGACCTTTCGATTCACAACCACCGTGTTCATTAAAGAAACATGGTGGTTTTTTTGTGTCTTATTTTTTGCACAATTATTGCTTAACTTGCTAAAAAAAGAATTGTGCGAATAAGTATATTTTTTCTCCTCAGTATTTGTTTCTCACTGAATGCTCAAAAACCTGAAGTAGTAGTGTCCAGAGGACATACAGATGTCATCTCCACAATGGATTTTAGTGATGATGGCAAATGGTTGGCCACTGGCTCATTAGATAAACTGGTTAAAATCATTCATAACTCTACGGGAAAGGAACTGAGAACTTTCTCAGGAAATGCAGGTCGGGTTAGTTTCGTGAAATTCGACGATAAAGGAAAAGTTGTTGGAGCACACCTGAATTCGGATGAAGTTAAATTCTGGAGCATGGAAACAGGTGAACTCCTTGCCAGATACGAGACACCAAGTAATTATTCTGAGTTCGATTTCGTATTAAACAATACCAAGGCTCTGATTATTGGAAAGGAGGGACGCCCTCATTTATACGATTTTCAAGAGCAAACAGAACCGAAACCCATCTCCGATTTGCTTGGAGTAACCAGGTTCAAAGCCATTGAAAAATCCAATGAAGCCATCGTATACGATTACAAGGGGAAATTGTCAAAGTTTAATTTGAAGACGGGAGCAATTACAGCCGAAAGACAACTTCATGATGGTTATTCTTTCTGCCCAACGAGAATAGACTCGGATCATGCAGGAAAGTACGTGGCAATGGTTTTTAATAAAACCGAAATTCATATCATCAATACCAAAGACCTGAGCACATATGCCGTGTTAAAAGGACATGAAAATCAGGTGAAGGATATCAAATTTGATGAAAAGTCTTCTACCTTATTAAGTGTACAACATGGTTCTAAGGACCTTTTTATCTGGGATCTCAAAGCCAAAAAACTGGAAGCCAGAAATAAAGTAATTGACTTCAGTGGTGAATGGATCGAACCACATCCGAAACAAAACTTGATTCTAATTGCAGATTGGAAAAAGCTTCTATACGTGGATAGAAAGACAATGAAGGTGTCGAAAATCTTCAAAAGTAAGTCTAATAAGATTGTGAACATGGCTTACGACCAAAAAGGGAAATACCTGGCAGCAGCTTCTTTGTCTATGGACATAAAACTCTGGGATCTCGAACAAAATAAGATCGTCAAAAAATTCCAGGGATTCTGGCCTGTAGCTATAGATCCTACCGGAAAAAAACTCCTGAGTAACTACATGTCCATTAAAATTGCTGTGTGGGATATAGAATCAGGGAAAAAACTTGCAGAATTGCCAACGCAAGGAGACCTGATCCAGAAAATTTGTTTTTCCAGGGATGGTAAAATGGTAGCCGGAATGGGTTTGCAGGGTAAGGTGTTCATCTGGGATATGGAAACTTATAAAATCAAACAAGTCATTAAGTGGCCGGTTGGTATGACCTATGGGATTGTATTTAGTCCGGATGGTAAATATGTAGCGGCTTCTGGTTTGCAAAATTCATTTTATGTCTGGAATGTAGAATCGGGAGAACAGGTTGCTTATAAGGACGGATTTATGCTAATGATGAGTGACCTGAAGTTTAGTCCCGATGGCAGTTATTTTGCTGCATGCAACTGGGATAAAAAAATCTATATCTACGACACCAAAACCTGGAATTTGAAGTCAACGCTTGAGGGGCATGTAAATACGGTACAAACCATAGATATTTCAGCAGATGGAAAGTACCTGGCTAGTGGTGCAGGAAACAATTCGGTATTGGAAGCAGATAATTCGGTGATTGTTTGGGATGTGGCTACAGGAAATCAGGTGTGTAAGTATACCGGGCATGTCGGTGGGGTCAATAAGGTGATTTTCGATAAAACCTCTCAACTGGTGTATTCATGTGCAGACGATGGTATGATCAAAGCATGGAACTATCAAAATTGTAGTGAAGTAGGGACATTTGTGAGTGTCAATGAAACCGATTACATCATCACTACGCCGGATTATTACTACATGGCGTCAAAGGATGCACTTGAAGCAGTGTCCTTCAGAATTGCAGATAACCTGTATCCTTTTGATCAGTTCGACCTTAAGTTAAACCGTCCTGATATCGTCTCCAAAAGATTAGGTAAAACTCCGGAAGGTGTGATTCATGCTTATGAGTATCTGTATAAAAAACGTCTCCGAAAGATGAATTTCAATGAATCCGATTTGGCAGCAGATTTTCAATTGCCAAGTTTGGAAGTGAATGGTGAAAATATTCCATTGGTGACGAACGAAACAAGTATCAAGATTCCTATAAAAGCTTTTGACGAAAATCATCACCTCAATAGAGTAAATGTCTACCTCAATGATGTGCCTTTGTATGGCTTGGAAGGGATTCAACTCGACAAAGACAGCAAATCCCTGGAACAGGAAGTGTCTGTTAATTTGATTGAAGGAAATAATAAGATCCAATTGTCAGTTCTGAACGACAAAGGGGTGGAGTCTTTGAGACACACTCTGTCCATAGTAAGAAATGAATCTGATGCCCCGTCTGATTTGTATGTTGTGACAATTGGTGTGTCTGAGTATGCAGATGAGAGATTCAATCTGAAATATCCCGTCAAGGATGCACGTGACGTAATTAGTACCCTGTCCTCAGCCCAGAAACTATATCAGAATGTTTACCACAAGGCACTTCTGGATAAGGATGTAACCAGAGAGAATGTGGCGGCATTGAAGGAGTTTTTCCAGAGTGCCAAACCAGATGATGTCATTGTGATTTTTGTAGCCGGACATGGAGTTCTGGATGAGAATTTTGAGTACTACTATGGAACGCATGATATTGACTTTGACCACCCGGAGAAACGCGGACTGCCGTATGAAGACTTGGATAATTTACTTGTGAAGACGAAAGCAATCAAGAAACTTTTGATTATGGATACCTGCCATAGTGGAGAAGTGGATAAGGAAGAAGTGGCTTTTAGTGAAGACCTTGCAGAAGATGTGGGAGATGTTCAATTTAGAAATGCCGGAGCGACTGTTTCCAAGAAAAATGCTTTTGGACTGGAAAACAGTGTACAGCTATTAGAGAACATGTTCAGTGATGTGAGAAAAGGGAGTGGTGCCCATGTAATTTCATCTGCCGGAGGTGCCGAGTATGCTATGGAAAGTGACGAATGGCAAAACGGGCTGTTCACATACTGCTTGTTATACGGTATTCAAAAAGGGAAAGCCAATTTGGACAGAAGAAATGGCATTGTGATTTCCGAGCTTAAAAAGTACGTGTACGATCTGGTAAGTGAGTTGTCTCAAGGCAAGCAAAAACCAACTTCCAGAGAGGAAAACTCCAGTATGGATTACAGAATCTGGTAACTAGCCCCCGGTAATTATCTTGCTGGCAATGTCTCTTCCGGTAAACCCTGCACCATGAACGGTGGAATTTGCGGATTGATGAAAGGCTTCTCCGGCAAAGTAAAGTTTGTTGTTCACGCCTTCAGACATTCTTTCCGTTTTGGCATAATCAGACGACTTTAAAAAAGTGTAGGAGCCTTTGATGTGTGGTTCTGTCGACCAGTTCTGTATGATGTGGCTTACATAGTTTTGAGAAGCTTTGCCATCAAAAATCTCATCTAATTGAGCCAAAATTGTGCTGATGATATCTGCATTCGACAAATTTGTTAGTTGACTGGCCTCCGGTCCAACCTGAAATAAGCCAAGGACATTCTGAGAACTGTCTTTTTTGAAAGCAGCATCATAGTAAAGCTTTTCTGCATCACTGCCACTAAGAGCTGATCCAATCCCTAATAAATCCGGGTAAAATCTTTCGTTGAACTGCATAAACACCTTCAGACCTGGAGGTACCTCAATGCCATCTATGGTTTGTTGAATGTCTGAACTAAGAGTCGGCGTGAAGTTGATTGAACCTTCTTGTAATATCGTCATAGGAACAGTCACAATTACTTTGTCTCCGGTATATGTATTGCCTCCTGTAGTTTGTATTTCCACAGTATTACCCGAATAGTTGATGTCATCTACAATTTCATTGTAAACAATTTTAGAAGAAATTGAAGGGACAATAAAATCTTCAAAGAAATCGAACCAGGTTGTTCTTTTAAACTTGTATTCTCTGTAGAAATGAGAGCCAAAGTTGGTTTGAGTCAACGAGTTGCCGTTCCAGAAATAAATGGATTCAGGTTGATACGAAATCATGTCAATGCTGCCCTGAACGTTGTCATCAGCAATTAGTTTCGAAAAGGTATTCGGATTGTCATGAAGCCATTCAGCTCCAATATCGATAGGAAAGTCTGCAAACGTGTCTGTTTTCTTAACGCGTCCGCCAAATGAAGAAGCAGCCTCAATCAGTACAAAATCAATGTCGTATTGTTGAAGTGTATAAGCAGCCATCATCCCGGCCGCTCCGGCTCCAATGATAACAACCTTGCCGTCAAAATTGACAGTTAATCGGTCGTCGCGTTTGCACGACTGTAACAGAGTTGGCATCAACCCTAATCCAACTCCGGCAAGAGAACCATATCTCAAAAAATCTCTTCTATCCATCTTGCTTGTTTTTAAGTGAAATCAGAATACCAAACTCCCACATAAAAGAACCGGCATTCTCAATGACGCTGGCAATTTTGTATCCGTAAGACAGTTTCACGAATGGCGCCCACTTGTCGTTAACTATTCTGGCATACTGATAATTGAGCGTTGGCATGAAAATTCCGCGCCTTTCCCGTTCTCTTGATATGATCTTGCCTTGAAGGTTAACGGTGAATTCAGTGACTTCAAATTGTGTCAGATAGGCACTTCCAAGAGAAAAAAACGACCTGTTTTTAGAGCCATCCTTGTGAAGTAGTAAGCCAATTTCTGCACCTGCCAGCACATTGAAGTTGTCATTCTTTTTCCCAAATGTGCCAAGATGAGGGCTCAGAATTATGCTGGATTTATCGTAGTCTTTGATCTTGAAATCAAGTCCAGCCCGAAAGCCATATTCGAAAGGAAGCGGCCCGAAATAACCCAAAGACAATGAATTTGGTTTAAAATCCTGGGAAAACGAGGAGAATGTGACAATGAAACAAATTGGCAGGAGAAAGGCTCTCTTTACGTTATTGAATTTAAATGCGTTCATAGTTTCATTGACTTCTAAGATCAATACTTTGTTGAAGAATGTCAACAATTTCGTCTACCAAAATATCCTGTTCCGGATTTACACGATAGATTTTCATCCGTTTACGATCTCCTAATTCCAATGCAGAGTGGTCAATCAAAAGCCCATCCGTAACGCCAATATAGGGCTCTTTGGTCTTCTTATCCATCCATAGGTAACAGAACATCTTTTTCTTGTGGTAGAAGAAGGGGAGTTTGTACTTCCATTCGGGAGTGATGTCGTCTGAGAGAGATAAAATAATATCCCTGAGCGCCAGAAAACATCCTCTTTGGGGCTCAGGGAGTGTAAGGTAAAAATTATCCAGATCGTATTGTGACACGTGTGTTTACTTCAAAATTCGATCTGAAGATAGGGAAATTGACTTAATCTTTTTTGTATTCGGTGTCGTCGCTGGTAGCAGCTACAAATCTAAATCCAACTCTTGGGTCAGCACCGTTGAAGCGCTCATATATTCTTGGGTCTCTGTTGTCTACGTAGGGTTTGTCACTGCTGTTGTCTGCATGACCAATTTGCAAGTAGTATTGCATACTCTTCCACGAACCGCCTTTGCAAATTCCTTTTTCCGAGACCATTTCAGATACGTTGCCACTCATGTTATATAGACCATAGTTGTTTGGATGGTAACTATCAATTGGAAGTGTGAAATACCCGCCATCATGCGTATAAAATTTAGTGGTGTCATTGTCTGGGTATTCATAATAATCTCCTTTTTCCTTAGAGTACTTATGAAAACGCTCATCAAATGGAGCAAAGTTCGCCAGATAACACCCTTGTGCATTTCTCAGGTACGGTCCGCCCCACGGATAAGGAGACAATGATAGGTTTCCTTTAGCGGCATACCTCCATTCATATCTGGTTGGAAGTCTGAATTTGAGGCTGTCGAATTTTTTGTCAGGAAAGGCGTTGTACTTTTTTGTCAACCAATCACAGAAAGCAACTGCGGCTTCATGACTGATGTTTGTTACCGGATAATCTTTGTATGCCGGATGAGAGCTGTACTCCTGCAAGTGTAAATATGGCATCTCTTTTTTCCAGTTATCGTCATTGGGTGCGAATTTGTCTGCATCTGCAGGATTGTTGACTTCAAGATCCTCTAAAAAGTATTGATACAGTTGATTGCTTGTTTCGAATTTACTCACATGGAAAGATTCAAAACTCTGTACTGCAGTCCTCACAAACCCATTCTGCTCTTTGAAGCCATTACAGCTTCCTGCCGGTATATAGGCCAATTGACTTTCTATCAACTTAGCGCTTAATTCAGCTCGATTTTTATAATCATTTGCTTTGAATTTGGTCACTTCAACCATGTATCTAAAGCCTACCTGAGATGATGGCAATTCTGTATTCTGATCCACATCAATTCGAATGTAATAGGCTCTGTCTCTCCAGCTACCACCTTTTACGATTCCTTCTTCCAAAACCATTTCGGCTACATTTCCGCTCATGTTATAAATTCCAAGTGGATTTGGCCAGTAAGATTGTACCGGAGCTGTCACATCTGCATGGTCATTTAACCTGCCGGCTACGCCCATGTAGTCACCTCTTCCTCTCACAAAATTGGCATACATCTGTCCGTTGAATTTTTTGTTTTCAGAACCAACACGGACATTTTCTGTTCCCCAGGGGAAAATCACGTGCTCTCCCTGACCGCCTCTTGCAGCTTCTTCCCATTCTGCTTTGCGTGGTAGTCTCACCAAAACTTCTTTAATAGGAGATTTATCGTCTTTGGCATACAGCTCGTTCAACTTTTTAGTGAGCCATTTACAATAGTTTGTGGCTTGTTCATAGGTAAGTCCAACCACCGGATAACTTCTGTAAGCGGGATGACGAAAGTAATAGTCTACATAAGGTTCGTTGTAAGCTAATTTAGAGCGCCAAACCAAAGTATCGGGCAAATTTGAAGTATACTCATCCTCGCTTCTTTTTCTGATATCCAGAAGGTATTCGGTGTAATCAATATTGGATAATTCCGTTGTCGAGATGTAAAGAAAATTCTCTTTGATCTCCGCAGTATTTGGCGGAAAATACTTGTCTTTAATCTCAATAGGAACTTGTTGAGAGAAGCTAATAATAGAAAATAAAAGGGTAAAGGATAGTAATAAAATTGACTTCATATTGTTCGTTTATTGGTATAACGATAGAAGCAAAAAAGGTTACTATCACTACTCCTTCAAATGAGTGTCGTACCAGCTCTTAAGATTGGTTTTATCTGGCTTTCCGTAGTATTCGTTCAGGTAAGAAGTGATCTCATCTAAAACCGCTTTTTCATCAGCATTGTCGAGCTCAGTCAAAATGATTTTTAACTCAGTACTTAGCTCATCGTCATTGCCAAATTTTAGGTTGAAGCTATTGATAGTTGTCTTCGTTTTGCCATTTAGATAAAACAATTCAACTGTTTCAATTCCCGATCCGTCAATTGGTTTACCATCAACTTTGAAAATCTCTTCTTTGTCAATAACCAACTTGTCTCCATCATAGGATAGCTTCTTGTTGATGGCTTCTCCATTGTATTGGTACTTCATGAAGAAGAAAGCCTGTTCGTTCATTGGAAAGCTCTTTTCGTTGATCTTTAATTTGCTTGTGCCTAAAACCAGGTAATCGCCATCAAAATGATTTTTAAGATCAATCAAATTGTTCAAACCTCCTGAGCGGGAACTGATGTTATTCATAGGCGGCAACAGCGTTGCTTTAGAACTTTTGCTCTTGGGAGATAAAATCTTTCTTCCGTTTACTTTGCTGATCACAGCTGCTCTGGAATCAGGTGTCTTAAAGGTGATGGCTTCAGTTGCGTTGAAAACATCTCCCTGGTGCATGTCTTTACCTTTTTTAGTGTAAATGATATGACCATTCACTTTAATCACTCTATAGCTGTCTGCATCAACAGGAATAACAGAACTTGAAGGAATGTGTCCGGTGATCGATTCATGAGAACTCATGAAGCCATAAGTAATTCCGGAAATAGCAAGTAAGATGAAAGCTTTTGTCATGATGGATGGTTTTTCAGTCTTTAGTCAAAAATAATACCAAATGACTAAGATTCCTCACAAAATGGCTAATTTTTTTTGTTGCGGATGATGAAGCGTAAAGAATTCAATCGCACGCTATTACCTTTTTGATCCAGTGCTATAATGTCTGTAAAATAAACCACTGTATGGTCTGGTAAAACAGATACAATTTTGCACATTTCGTCGCTGAGGACATGCCCTGATGTCGTTACTTTTGCATCTGATTTTAAGTAAGAACAGTCAAGCTTAAACGATTGAATATCGTAGGGGTAGATTGTGTAAATCCCGTCCGGATTGCACAATTGTGCTGAAGTGATATCACCGTCCAAAACACCGGCTATGCGTGTATAGTGATCTGCTTCTGAATAGGCCTTTTTAATTTTGATGCTGCCGTGTTTTTTTGTGTAGGTTGTATCCTGTCCATAAGCAATGGAACCAAGACATAGCAGTGTAATCAGAGTAACTAGACGCATAGATTAAAAATACAAATTAAAGCAGCCAACACAAAATTCGATCCATTTTAATCCACGAGTTGAATACAGGTTTCTCCGAACCCAATTCTTTGATCGAACAAACTAATTTGATCTCCTATGGCAGGCAAGCCTTCAAGTAGAAAATTTGCGTCATCTATGGTAAGGAGGTAGCCTGAATCATGAACTGCCCAAAATCCGGAACATTTAAGTTTTTTCTTATTGTCTATCAGAAGCATTTTGAACTCACCGTTGCTTTTAAACTTGGCCTTGCCCCTCTCAAATCCCGGAAAATTTTGGTCGCATTTTCCAATGTTATAAGTACCATGTTCCGAAAGTGGGTCTTGTTGCGCGTAGGATAGCGAACAGAATATTAAAAGAAGGCAGGAACAGATAAGTCTCATAGGCTAGTTTGATTCTTCAAAGGTATTTAATCCAAGAAATTTTTCAATGTCTTTTTTGGTATAAAGCGATTCTGGTGACACTGTAACGTCTAAGTTGTAGGTTTCTGCTTCCATTGGCAGGTGTTCGAAATCTTCAGATCGGAAAACAGCAATCTTGTCATCTTTGGTCAGAGCCCAAACTACATTTTTGGCCTCAGGATTAAAGGCAAAGGCTTTGTTTTGCTCCTCCCGGTTGAATTTATAGATCAAGTTTCGTCCTTTTTCGATCAGGAAAAGTGTCACAGGCACAATGGTGGCACCAGTGATTTTATTGATCAGGGTGACTTTCTTTTGTTTGCCAAATTTGTTGTTCTGAAAATCTTTGTCTGATTCTTCTCTGGCTGCTCTGCGATCCTCTCTGGCCATTCTTCTGGCCTGCGGACCTCTTCTGGCGCAGTCAAAGTTGAAGATTCCAGTGAATCGAGCGAAAAATTTACGTGTATTTACCACTGCTTTTTCAAGTTTGGCATATTTGGCTTTACTGTTCGCCTGGAAATTTTGTTCAGACATGCAATTCAGTGCTTTCCTTTGTCTGATGGTTTTTTCATCTTGTTCCAGTTTTTCTTGCTCTTCGGCAGCTCTGGCTTCATTCTCTTTCTTAAACTGTTCGAGTTTTTGATTGTAATTGTCCAGAATTTCTTCTTTACTGATTTGGTGTTTATCCAATTGAGTCTGAAGTTTGGCTTTTTGTGTTTCCTGAATATTCAGAGCTTTTTGAAGCTCTTTTCCCTGTAGCACAGGAATTACCTGAATTCGCTCCGTTCTGGTCTGTTTACTCAATTCAAGCAAATAAATCTGTGCATCCGGAGTCTTCTTAATCTCAGCATTTTCCCATTCAATGTCATAAAACCTGGTGTCAAACGCATTTTGATTGACCACTTCAAAAACCACATTTTTAAATCCTCTTAATGCAGGGAAGTCTTGCAAATCAACATCCAAATCGAAACTGTATTTTTGTTGATTGTAGGCTTTCACTTGCGGAATGGCAGCTATTTTATTTTCTAAATCTTCAATTTGTGCATTGACTGCCTCCAGTTCTGGAATACTCTGCTCGATTTTGGAATTCTCTTCTCGAATGGTTTCCATTAAATTTTCGTGAGGAAGGTGATCAAGATAAGTCCAGTCTCCGGTTTTGTCGTTTAAAGCGTATAGATTCATCTCGTCGCTGTCATCAAAACTGATCATACTGATCTCAATAGGCTTTTCAGGATTTAATTGTAGCTCTTCTCCGCCTGAATATGCTCTCAACTCGTTCATGCCTGCTGATTCGAAGAAGTAGATCTCCAAAGAATCGTACTCCATTGGGATACCGCTCAACCAAACCGAAATAGGGTCGTGGTACTCTCGATAATGGAATTCAATATCTTCTGGTAGTTCGCCTTGTTGGGTCTGGAACGCGTTTGCCGGAATGGTGATCTTTGAACCGGTATCATGAATGAACTCGTAGCCATCTTTATTTTTATAGGTGTGAACCGACATTTCAGTGATTTCCAGTTTGCCTTCAGCCTGGTTTTCAGGTGAGGAGGAAAACTTGTGCTCTATATGCGTTTCAAAGCTTCCTTGTTTAGAAGCAAGGTCGTGATTCTCGGGAGCCTGAGAGGAATAAATTCCCGCAATCCCCATAACCATAGCAATTCCTGCGAAAGTAGCAGCAAACCAACTGCCCACCAGTGAAGGTGTGCCCGCAATAGCAAATTGCTGTTTCAAAGCCGCAAAATCCTTAAAAGAACTGATGTCTTCAGAAGACAAGGCTTTTCGATCAATATTTACTTTAGGTGTTTTCATAAGTCAAGCTGTTTAATGACTAAGGCCTGAAGCTTCTTCATAGCCCGATGAGTGGATACCTTCACGTTACTTTCGGAAATATTCAATATGTCACTGATTTCTTTCACAGAACGTTTTTCAAAGTATCTGAACTCAATAAACTGTAAATGCTTTTCACTTAATTGAGATAAGGCTGAAATGAGTGCTGTCTTATGCTCATCCGAATAGCTGTAATGCTCATCATCCAGCTCGAGTTCGGGTAATTGAGAATTCTCTACGTTGATAGTTCTCGAATTGCTGTTTTCCCGAAAGAACTGATTTAACTCGCTATAAGCAATGCGGTAAAGCCAGGCAGAAAAGGGAACGCCTCTAAACTCATAGGAGGGTAGTTTGTTCATTGCTTTGAGGAACACCTGGCTTACCACATCTCTTGCTGCTTCAATATCGTCCATTCGTTGATATACGTAACGGAAAATCTGTTCGTAGTACTTATTATAAAGTGCTTCAAACGCTTCCGGTGTTTGCTTTGCTAAATTGATTTGAATCAACTCCTCTTGAAGTTGAGAATTGGACTGGTGATATTGACTTGTTGTGCTTTGCATTTACTGAGCATATAACGCCAAATGACTTATCGGTTACAAAATTCATTGTTTATGTAACTAAAACCACAATATACAGTATGATTACTTTAATGCAATTTTTGAAAACGGCTTATTTGGCCTTTATTCTTGTGGGAATTACCACACAAGTTTCGGCTCAGGACGACTCTGTAATAAAGGAGAAGAACGGTGTGGTATACACAGATTTGGATATTGAATCCAATGATGATTATGCCTCCTTTGATATTCTGCTTCCCGAAATAGATCAATACAATATTTTCTTTACTGGAGAGAATCACTTGTTCAGGAACAGCAACTATAAACTGCAGCTCAAAATGCTGAAATACCTGCATCAGAAAAGAGGTGTGAAGCATTTGTTGCTGGAATTCGGCTTTAGTCGGGGTTATTATGTAGATCAATATGTGAATACCGGAGATACCACCATCATCGATATGTTGACGAACTACTCGTATCCGGAATATGTGAAGCTTTACAAAGGTATTCACGAGTACAACAAAACTTTGGATAGTGCCGATAGGATTCATGTGCACGGAATAGATCTTGAAAGGTCCAGCCTGACATCTGTGAAGCTGTTAAGCCTCCTGATTTCTGAGAAGGAAACAACACCTCATGATTCCATTGCCCTGGATGTGGAAGCCATCAAAAGTTTAATGGGGTACAACGATTCTAAGCATAATAAAGGCCGTGTTTCAAATGGAGGAATCAGACCTGTTTATGACATTGGTGTATATTCTTCGGAGCAGACTTTAATTGAAATTTTAAAAGGCTACGAAAGAAACAAATCCCATTACCAGGATTATCTTGGAGATGACTTTGGAATGTTTGATAAGGTCATGTCCGGATTAGACGCTGAGGCAGAGAGACAGCGTTTGGAAAAGAATCGAACTTTGCATGCAAAGATTTACAGGGAAACCTATATGTTTAACCAGTTTGTAGGGCTGGTGGACGAATTTGAAGGGGAACGTTTCTTCAGCCAGTTTGGTCGTTGTCATACAGCTACTCAGGAACAAGATGAATGGTGTAATTTTTACCATTTCAAAACTTTGGCTTCACGTATCACAAGCTCCGATCATCCCGGATTAAAGGACAAAGTATGTTCCATTGCCGCTTATTACCCAAGACGTGAAGTATCATATCTGGAAGGAGAGGCCTATAATCAGATCAACAAATTGGTGAAAGACCTTGGGGTGAAAGATGATGAAATGATTTTAATGGAAGTGAATGACGACAGTGCTTACTTTGGTGACCTGGTCAATAAATTTCAATTCCTTATCATTAATAACCACACCCTACAATCGGATCTGAGTGATGCCACTACTGATGACAAGGATGATAGTTATTATTACAATTACCCGGTGTATGTGAATCTAACCGGAGATTATTCTATGCATTGGCTCAATTTAGATCCTTTGAACGAGCAATTAACAAATCTTGGGTTTGCAGATTTTTCTGGCAATATGGTCAGCTATGGAGGGGCGTTAACAGTCTTTGAAAACCTGTATTCGGCAGTTAAATTCTCATTCTCATATGCACCAGGAGAAGAACAAACGTTGGCCACAGGAGAAAGCTTGAAGTTGGATGGTTGGTTTGCAAACTTCAGACAAGGATTTGATGTTACAGACAACAAACATTTCAATGTAATTCCTTATTGGGGCTTTGGGATGTCGACTTTAAGAATGGATTATACTCAATCACAAACAGGCGTTGTAATCACTGATGGTTTGTTCAGTTCGGTTCAGGATCAAACCCTGAATTACAAGAATAGGGGAGCCCTGTTCGATCTTGGAATGGACCTGAGAGCCAATTTCAGTATTGTAACTTTGGGAGTGTCTGGAGGGTACTTTCTTGATATGTCTAACAGACAATGGCGATTGAATGGTCGAATTTCAGAACCAAGTCCCAAAACGTCATTTTCTTCACCATATATCAATTTCTTTGTTGGATTTTCTTTTCACGATTAAGCGGATAGTGATAGATTTGAGTTTTTCAAGTTAATCACATGCAAATAAATGAAGAAGTTGCTTCCGGACTGGGGCTTAAGTCCAGACAAGTAGATGTTGTATTAAGTTTACATTCCGACGGTGCCACGGTCCCGTTCATGGCCAGATATCGTAAAGAAAAAACCGATGGACTTGATGAGGTAGAAATTCAGAAAATTCTGGATCTTCATGAATCAATCAGAACCTTTCAGGCAAGAAAAGCATTGATCATCAAAACCATTGATGAGCAGGGGGCATTGAGTTCCGATTTATTGGACAAAATTAATGCATGTCAGGAGCTTAATGAACTTGAAGATCTGTATTTGCCGTTTAAGCCAAAACGTAAGACAAAGGCAGAAAAAGCCAGACAATTGGGATTGGAAGGTTTGGCAAAAATTCTGATGTCTCAAAATGATGGAGAACCAAAATTAAGTGCTCAAAAGTTTGTGAAGGGAGATGTTGGTTCTCTAGAAGAGGCTATTTCCGGAGCGAAGGATATTATTGCAGAGTGGATCAGTGAAGACGGCTGGACGAGAAAAACGGCACGTGTTCAATTCGAGAAGTATGCTGAAATTACCAGTAAAGTGGTTAAGTCAAAGAAAGAAGAAGCTGTAAAGTTTACCCAGTATTTTGATTGGAATGAATCTTTGAAGAAATGTCCTTCGCACAGGTTTTTAGCTATGATGAGAGGAGAGACCGAAGGT
This sequence comes from Parvicellaceae bacterium, assembly GCA_965230535.1. Lineage (GTDB taxonomy): Bacteria > Bacteroidota > Bacteroidia > Flavobacteriales_D > JAUILH01 > JAUILH01. The sequence goes on from OZ246009.1 coordinate 1,194,106, forward strand.
TTGTTAAGGGTGTCTGTTCACGTGGATAATGACAAACTCACAGAACGTCTGGAACAAAGGTGGATGAAATCCTGGAATGCCTCAAGTATTCTGGTGAAAGAAGCTTTGCATGATGCTTATAAACGTTTGTTGATTCCTTCCATAGAAAACGAGTTCAGAGCTCAGCAAAAAGATAAAGCAGACCAGGATGCGATTAAGGTATTTGCAAATAATTTAAGACAGTTGTTGTTACAGCCACCTGTCGGACAAAAAAGAACTCTGGCCATAGACCCGGGATTTAGAACCGGATGTAAAGTCGTTTGTTTAAGTGATACCGGAGATTTACTGCACAACGAAACGATCTTTCCGCATCCGCCTCAAAAGGAACGCTCACAAGCTCAAAAGAAAATTTCTTCGCTTGTTGAGCAGTACAAAATTGATGTCATTGCAATTGGAAACGGTACCGCTGGCAGAGAGACCGAGCAGTTAATCAAACAAACCAAGTTTAACCGCAAGGTTTTGGTGTATGTAGTGGACGAATCGGGTGCATCTATTTACTCCGCTTCCTCCGTCGGTAGGGAAGAATTTGGAAATTATGATGTCACTGTGCGTGGAGCCGTATCCATTGGTCGCAGATTGATGGACCCTTTGGCAGAATTAGTAAAGATTGATCCCAAATCTATTGGAGTGGGTCAATACCAGCATGATGTGGATCAAAAGAAGTTGAATTTATCACTTGAAAGAGAAGTGGAAAGTGTGGTTAACTCTGTTGGTGTGGATTTGAATACGGCCAGTAAGTATCTATTGCAACGAATTTCTGGTCTTGGTCCGCAATTGGCAGAGAATATTGTGACTTACCGTCAGGAAATTGGAGCCTATTCAGATCGTTCTCAATTAAAGAAAGTACCAAGATTAGGAGCTAAGGCATTTGAGCAGTGTGCAGGTTTTTTAAGAATCAGAGAAGGGAAGAACCCACTCGACAATTCGGCGGTTCATCCGGAAGCCTATAAGTTGGTTCAAAACATGTGCAAAAAGATCAAGTTGCCACTGGAAGAAGCTGTTGGGAATGAAACTGTGTGGGCAGATGTTGATCTGAATGAGTTTACAACAGATGAGATAGGATTGCCAACCCTTAAAGACATTTTGCAGGAGCTAAAGAAGCCCGGTAGAGATCCAAGAAGATATTTGGGGGTATTGGAGTTTGATCAATCCATCAAAACAATCAACGATTTACGAGAAGGGATGGAGTTGCCAGGATTAATCAGTAATGTGACTAATTTTGGAGCCTTTGTGGATATAGGAATCAAGGAAAATGGTTTGGTACATATTTCTGAATTGAGAGATGAATATGTTTCGAATCCGGCAGATGTGGTTAAAGTATATGATAAAGTGCGCGTTAAGGTGAAATCCGTTGATCTTGAAAGAAAACGGATTCAATTAAGCATGCGTCTGTAGATGTTTTTATGACAATTCATTGAACAATTATGAGTAAATTGTAGCGTGAAAAGTTTACTTACCCTCATCTTAAGCAGCTTTGTTTTTGCCGGAATCGCTCAAATTCCACCGGGATATTACAACAATGCGGCTTTCTTAACCGGTAACCCTTTGAAGGTTGCCTTGCACGATATTATCGATAACCATACGGCTTATAATTATTCTACTTTGTGGAGCTTGTTTCCCACATTAGATGATGATGGATCCGGAAAAGTATGGGACATTTATTCAGATAATCCTTCCGGCACAGATCCGTATAATTTCAACTTTGGTTCCGACCAGTGTGGAACTTATACAGCAGAAGGTCAATGCTATAACAGAGAGCATTCAGTTCCTAAAAGCTGGTTCAATGATCAAATGCCTATGTATTCGGATATGTTTCATTTGTATCCAACAGATGGGTATGTCAACGGATTAAGAGGAAACAATCCTTATGGTGAAGTTGGTTCGGCTTCTAATACTACTCAGAATGGAGGGAAAGTTGGAAATAGCAACTATCCGGGATATTCAGGAACGGTTTTCGAACCAATTGATGCTTTCAAGGGAGATTTGGCTAGAACGTATTTCTATATGATGACACGTTATAAGGATGAAGTGTCTTCCTGGAATTCAGATATGTTGACAGGAGGAGATTTGAGTTCCTGGGCAGAAAGTATGTTACTAGCCTGGCATTTGGCTGATCCGGTAAGTCAGAAAGAAATTGATAGAAATGATGCTATCTACGGACTTCAGGGAAATCGAAACCCATTTATTGATCATCCGGAATGGGTAGAATATATCTGGGGACCAATTGCCGGTACCGAAGAGCTGTCTTCCAATATTGATATGTATGTCTTCAATGGTGAGCTCACCATACAGTCGGAAGAATTACATGAGAAGACCATAGTCCTGCTTGATCTTGCAGGAAAGCAGATAAACTCGGTTACCATCAGAACCAATCAATGGACCTTACCTAAAGACCTGTCTAAAGGCATTTACCTACTCAAAGTTTCTGTTAATGGAGAGCAAGGCGTTCTGAAAATTCAAATTTAATGTCAAAATGACATGTGTTCCTGGGTAAAAATGACAAAAAGTCATTAAAATTCACTCTAATCGGACATTTTGTGGTCGTTTTTTCGACTGGCATCTGAATTGATCTATGCCAGTCAAACGAAATTCCTGTACTGAGACATCAGGCAGATTAAAAAAAACAACTATTAAAATATAAGATCATGAGTTTAGTGAAATTTAGAAAACAGCCGAGTACACATTTTCCAAGCATTTGGGACGATTTTTTCAAAAGAGATTTATTTGATTCCTCAAACGCTATGATTGCCGGAAGTACTTTGCCAGCTGTAAATATCAAAGAAGATAACGAGGGCTATCAAATCGAATTGGCAGTACCGGGATTTGATAAGAAAGATTTCGAAATCAATTTGGACAGACATGTGTTAACTGTTTCATCAAGCAAAGAGACTAAATCTGAGAATGTAGATAACGCATACACAAGAAAGGAGTTTTCGTATTCATCTTTCAAAAGATCATTTAATCTGCCGGAAAGCGCAGACGAGAGCAAAGTCTCTGCTGAATATGACAATGGAATTTTGACTGTTCAAATTCCAAAGAAAGAGGAAGCGAAATTGCAGCCTTCAAGAAATATTAAGGTTAAATAAGTAGAGTTCCGATAAAATCGGAGAGTAGTTTTTTTCATGGTGAATCCCGGATCCGACATAATGGACCGGGATTTTTTTTACCCTCAATTAAACCTTTTTCATTTTGTGTGGTCAAAGAAGTGGATCCGATAATAAAAACAATAATAATTAAACACAATAGGATGAAAATAATAGCAACAGTAGCAATGGTTTTATTTGTAGGAATGACATTTGCTCAGGAACCAACAAAAACGAAAGAAAGAAAAACGGCTGAAGAAAGAGCACAACATAAAACGGACAAATTAGAAGAGCATTTAGGTTTAGATGCCGCTCAAAAAGAAAAGATTTATGCAATTAACCTTGAAGCCGCTAAGCAACGAGATGCCAAAAGAGAGATGATGAAGGAAGACAGAAAGGCGAAACGTGAAGAATTTAAAGCTGAACATGCGAAAATAGAAGCAGCAATCAAGGAGGTGCTAACAGACGAGCAAGATGCCAAATATGATCAGCTTAAAGAAGAGAGAAAAGCGAAACATATGGAGAAGAAGAAAGCACGTAAAGAGCAACGAAAAGAAGACATTAAAGAGTAGATATACAGCTTTGGCTATTGAGAATCCCTTGAGTTGAACACCTCAGGGGATTTTTTTGATCTAAACTTTTACGAATTTGCTGTAAAGGGCTATTCCGTCAATAAATACCCTTAAGGTGAAAACCCCGGGTTCTAAATCTGAGATGTTGATGCTTTGCTGACCAGAAGACCTGCCTTCTCTTATTCTGCGACCCATTCTGTCGAAAATATCAAACCTGAAATCAATGCCCGTCAAATTCTCTGGTACATATAAAATATCTCTGGAAGGATTGGGGTGCACGTTAAACGACATGCCAATTTCTTCTTCGAGATCATACAAGAAACTTTGCGATCTGTTCTGAAAGAAAAATCTCATTTCACTGATGTCATCATGCCATTGAAGCATACTTGCAGGTGCATGCCAACGTCTAACGTGCTCCGGTATAAATGGCGTTAATTCATCCTCAAGATTATCAAGAATCCGAATCATATGATCAGGACTCAATGTGGTTTGAACAAGTTGAATTGCTCTAAGCTTAAAATAATCCTGAAAAGAATCATTTTCCATCAGAGAAGTAAAAAGAATGTAGTTCACATCAGCTTCATCTTTCTCCATAATGAGCTTGTTGAAGAAGTTTGAACTGCTTTTATAGAACATGGCGTCTCCATCAAAAACCAACCATCTGAATTTAGGATGGTCGTAATCAGAATTCCACAGTTTTACATTCTTAAATGGCCAGTCCCAATTAGCAAAAAACATATAAGTAACCATGTAGTCTACATAGTTTTTTAAGTCGATATGCTCGATGATGGTTTTGTAGTTCTCCGGATCCGAAAGGTCGTTGTATCTGGCAAAATCAACCAAATCGCCAAAGCTGTCCCCGTCTCCTTCATTCACGATACCATCCGTTTCAATGATGTTAATGTGGTCTTCTGAGATGTTGTGTTTACGGGCCAAATGTTGTACATCATGACGTTCTTTGATGAACTGAATGCCCCAGTACTCACCATTCATGAATACAACAACCGGATCGCTGGCCTGATAATCCATATCAGTGCCTTCCAAAGCTTTAGACAATACATGGTCTCTGATCAGGGATTTCAAAAAATCAGAATTTCCGGATCTCAATAACCATCTTCTGACTTCAAGTGATTCAGATCTGTCTTCCCAGGCAAAATTCTGGACCTCTTCTGATCCGTATTCATCTCTTAAATAAAAGCGTAATGACTTTTGAGGCCCCTGTCTTGAACCACTCCCTGTAATTCTTAATCCCCCCGGGGTACTAATTGTTCGTGTGCCATCACCATCGAAATACTCAAAGTAGACTTCTCGTTCCCAATCTTTACCTGTCTGTCTAAAATTAAGACCAGTTGCTCCCGGGACATAAATACCGTCTTCATATCCAAATATATCCTCACTTTCAAAACTCAATGATACAATAGCGGGGTAACGCTCTTCTATATTGGGTGTCACAATAAAAGTTCTTTTCTCCTTTTCAGATAATGGACATCCATGAAAGAAGCTTTGGGCTGCTACAACTGTTGCTTTTAAAACTTTGCCTTCGGGTTCTTCCCAGTGCTCAGAAGTTGAAATCATTGACAAGGGAGAGATATGAGATTCTGAAATCGAAACCGTTCCGAAAAAGTCATTCTGATCAGGAGAAGGGTAGTCACCATCTATAGATACTTTGACTCCATATCCGTTTAATGAGGATATCCCAAGATTCACAGTACTTGAATACAGGCCGGCATCATGTGTCCAAACCAATTCATCCGGTAAAAGTGAATAGAGTCCAAGGATGTTATTTTCGTGACCAAAATTTGGCAGGCTGTCCAGATAAAAGGAGTGAATCAGTTTAGAGTAACTATGGTCATCAGGAATACATGGAAGGTGAACTGAATCAAGAATGTTTAAAGATGCATCCGAAATATAAACCGTTTCCAGACCTTTTTGCTGAAGCTTAAAATTGGTGTGAAGTTCATTTCCGATAACTGTGTCTTTACCACTGGCATGAATCACAATAATGTCTTCATGGTTTAAAATAAGGTTTGGCATTGGCCATTTGTCAAGATGATCAATTTTGTCGGATAGATAAAAGTCAGATAAGTTGACTGGGGGACCGTCGTTTGTGATTTCAATTAAATCTGTGTGATCGCCTTGAAAATCGGCTTGCATAGACTGATTCTTGGAACTCAATTCAGTGATCTCAAGTTGAGCATTCAACTGGCTAACCGATAATAATAAACATATGAGGAGCCAATAGTTTCTCATATCTAAAATTCAACGGTAAGATTGAGGCGCAGGGAGGTCAGACCAAAATTGGTTTCGTAATGCTCTGTTTGATAGCTTCCTCTTTGATAGCATGCTGCAAACTCCAGATAAAAATTCAGGTCTTTGAGTGAAAACAAGCTCTTTTCCCATGCAAGACTATGCATAAGTCCGCCATGAAGATCTTGAAATCCATTGGCAGTATGAGGTGCAAATTGAGCCACACTATAACCCAGATGGTAACTAATAAAATTGCTTGAATTTTTTTTGAGACGGAAGTGTCCCGCAACACTCAAGGGATAGTATTTGTGGTTGTCGAATTGTAAAATTCCGGCAGAGGTACTGATGTCTATTTGCTCTCTGAGACTTTTTCTAACACCAACTCTACCATTAAATCCATCGAAAAGTGCTGTAGTATTACCTTTTAAAACAAAAGCCAGATGAGTTCCTCCGCTAACAAAAGGAGTGATCCCTTTTTCCTGGGCAAATCCTTTTTCTGTTGCGAACAACATGCTGAGGGCCAGTAAACAAAGCTTTATTTTAAGAGCATAATTAAGCATCTTAAACAAAAGTACGTACAAACTGCGTTCATAGTTATATAAATAGACCAGAACTGCCATTTTTTGGTCTGGAACTGCCAATTAGCCTAATGAAACGACCAGAATATAACTGGTATTGAGTTCAAAGGTTTTAACCTTCTGAAATGGAGTCGGTTTTGGTTGTTTAAGGACACATGTAACAAATCGTGACATTGTGGTGTGTGAGAACGACTGTATTGTCTTTATCAGAACCTACTTCCCACGGACCATTTTGATTCATGTACCAATACTCTTGTTTACTCGTGCCTGAATAGGAAATTTTGTCGTGCCTGTCGTCAATACTATCGGCATAGGTTTTAGGGAGATACTTACCAGCCTCCAGATTTCTCTTTTTATGTGACAAAGTGAAGCCATACTTGCCGGCAGGCAAAGTACTTTTGAAAACTCCCAGGCTATCGGTTGTTACTTTTTCAATGACCGTAGGAAGAGAGTCGGGACCATTGTACTTCACAATGTATATGACCTGGTTGGGAGTAGGGTAAGGTCTTGTATATTCAGGAGGCAATTCCACACCACCCTGAGAGTAGGATACTGTTTGAATGGTGCCTTTGACATCAAATAATTCCTGAGCCCAACTGCTCAATGCAGTAACCAAGCATAATGCGATCAAAATCAGTCTTTTCATGCTGACCAGTACAGACACATTCAAAAAAGGTTCAATAAAAAAGGCGATTGATTAATAGTAAATCAAACATTTAAATTTATTGTTTTACGACTTTCTGAACAGATACCTTATGTGATTCATTCAAGATTTCAATGAAGTAGATACCTGGAGAACCGTTGATCTCCATTGTTGTTATTGGCCCTTGAGAAACTTGAGTACCCACCGTCTGACCCAGTACATTCTTTAATCGAATCTCAAAGTCGTTTGAATTGAATTCAAGAGCACTTAAATCAAGCTGAATACTACCAGTGGTTGGATTAGGGTATACCTGGACCAGGTCATTGTTTTGAATGTTAAAAATTCCAACATTACTTGGAGCACCAAAAACACGTACATGACCAGAGCTTGTCCCGTTACCACTGTTCCAATGTGCTCCAATAGCAACTGTACTACCATCTAAACTTAAAGCAACGGACTGACCAGAATAATCAGGGTCTGATTCTCCATCAATGTCATTACTGATTTGCGACCAGAAACTTCCGGTCCACCAGTATATCCTCACGTGTCCTGCAACTGCATTTGTCCCTACTGTGCCATCATTGCCTTTAGCTCCAATAGCAACGGTATCTCCACTATAGCTGAGAGCCAACGCGCATCCTGAATTGTCGTCATAAGCTTCTCCGTCGATATCATCTCCTTTTTGTGCCCACGCCCCGCCATTCCATTCAAATACGCGTACGTGACCAGCATCAGTTCCACCGCCATCGTTCATAATGGCACCCACAGCAAGGGTATTGCCGTCAGGACTTAAATCAACAGAAAAACCAAATCTGTCATAATTAGCCTCTCCATGAATGTCTGATCCTTTTTGAATCCAATCTGAGCTACTGGAATTCCATTCATATATTTTAACTTGTCCTCCGTTGACATTTAGACCGGAATTCATGGGGGCACCAATTGAAATGATGTTGCCATCTGCACTGATACTCACGGAATACCCAAAAGCATCATTTGCAGCATCTCCATCAATATCAGAGCCTTTTTGAATCCACATTGAGCCATTCCATTCGTAGACTCTTGTATGTCCTGCATTGGATGCTGCATCATCATTTTTTGAAGCGCCAATGACAATGGTATTGCCATCTGCACTGAGTTGTATTGAGTTGCCAGATTCATTGTACTGAGCCTCTCCATCAATGTCTGATCCTTTCTGAGTCCACGCCGTGCCGCTCCATTCATATATTCGTACATGTCCCGCCCCGGAGCCGCCATCATCGTTACTAACCGCACCAATAGCAATGATGTTCCCTGTCTCATTCATGGCAACTGCAATTCCAGATCCGTCGTACTGAGCTTCTCCATCAAGGTCATTGCCTTTTTGAATCCAGTTTCCGGAAATCAATTCATAAACTCTTGCATGTCCAGCTCCCGAAAAGCTGCCAGCATTTCCCGGAGCACCAATTATAACTGTGTTTCCTGCACCATTCATGCTAATTGAGTGGCCAGAATTGTCAAAGGCATCTTCTCCATCAATATCGGAACCAATTTGTGACCATTGTGCTTGTGCCGGGAGATTCAAAACAACCATGGATATTATACAAATGAGTAATGTTGAATGTAGTTTAGTTAATTTCATGGTAGATGTTTTATGTGTCTAGGATGCTTAAGTTAGCAAATTCCATACTTTGACTTAAACAATCATGATTGAAAAGTGATGTTAATACAATAAAAAAGGCGGTCCAAACGAACCGCCTTTCTAAAATTTATCATGTTGATTAATAGTAAATCAATCTTCTTACGTTGGCAACATATTTAGCCATTCTGATAACTTGTTTGGTGTAACCAAATTCGTTGTCGTACCAGGCATAAAGTACCACGTTCTTACCATCTTTAGAGACGATTGTGGCATTGCTGTCGAATACAGAACAACAAGTGTTTCCAATAATATCGTTAGATACCAACTCAGGATCTACATTGTAATTAATCTGGTTGATCAAATCACCTTCAAGAGCAGCATTACGGATCAATCCGTTGACTTCTTCCTGAGAAGTGGCTTTTCCAACGTTTAGACTCAAAATAGCCAAAGAACCGTTTGGAGTAGGTACACGTACTGCATTGGCAGTTAACTTTCCATTCAAAGAAGGAATTACTTTAGTAACAGCTTTTCCTGCTCCGGTTGATGTAATTACCATGTTGATGGCAGCACTTCTACCTCTTCTTGGTTTCTTGTGCATGTTATCCAACAAGTTTTGATCGTTGGTGTAGGCATGTACAGTTTCAATATGTCCTTTCTCAACACCCAAATGATCTTCAATCACTTTCAATACCGGACTAATGGCATTGGTTGTACAAGAAGCTGCAGAGAAAATGTTCTCGTTTTCAATATCTAAATCCTTATGGTTGATTCCGTACACAATGTTAGGAATCTCAGACCCCGGAGCAGTTAGAAGTACTTTGTTAGCCCCCTTACACTTTAAGTGTCTGCCCAAAGCTTCTCTGTCTTTGAATACACCAGTGTTGTCGATAATCAAAGCATTGTCAATTCCGTAAGCAGTGTAATCAATGTCTTCAGGATTTTTAGCCTCAATCATTTGAACAGATTGTCCGTTGATGTGAAGTACTTTGTTTTCAAAATCTTCCTGAATGGTTCCGGCAAACTTACCATGAACAGAGTCGTTTCTCAAAAGAGCCGCTCTCTTCATAATCTGATCGTCACTTGCATTTCTTGTTACGATTGCTCTCAAACGCAATTGCTGACCTTTACCAGCTTGTTTGATTAACTCTCTGGCACACAATCTTCCGATTCTACCAAATCCGTAAAGAACAACGTCTCTTGGAGCTGCAGTTGCTTCACCGTTGTTAAACAAATCTGCCAATTTGTGGTTTAGAAATTCAGAAGCCGAACCAAAGTCAGCTTTTTCTTTCATATACTCACTGGCCAATTTTCCAATGTCAAGTTTAGCTGGTCTTAACTCTAACTTGTAAAGTTCTTCAGCCAATTCAGATGTGTGGTAAATATCCACTTCCTGATTCACGACCTTACGAGCGTATTCATGAAGATTCAGCACTTCCGAAACACTTCTGTCTACCAGGTGATTTCTAAAAAGAACCAGTTCCGTTCCTTTATCATATAACAATTTACCAACTGCGCTAATCAAATTTACGGCAGCTTTTTCTCTGCTAATCCATTCGCTTAGCTCTGTTTCATAGCCCTGGGCTAGTTTGCTTTCCACGTTCAATAAAATTTAATCGATTAACCTAAATAGGCTTTTAATAGTTTACTTCTTGAGGTATGTCTTAAGCGTCTAATAGCTTTTTCTTTGATTTGTCTCACACGTTCTCTGGTCAGATCAAACTTAGCACCAATTTCTTCAAGTGTTAAGCCATGATTCATTCCAATTCCGAAGAACAATCTGATCACGTCTCTTTCTCTTTCTGTTAAAGTAGATAATGATCTTTCAATTTCTCTTTGAAGAGATTCTCTCATTAGGAAATTGTCTGCATTTGGAGAATCGTTGTTCACCAATACATCCAATAAAGAGTTGTCTTCACCATCAACGAAAGGTGCATCAACAGACACGTGTCTACCAGAAACCTTCATAGTGTCTGATACCTTGTCTTCCGGTAAATCTAATACCTGAGCAATTTCGCTGGCACTTGGTGGTCTTTCAAATTCCTGCTCCAATTTAGAGAAGGCCTTGTTAATTTTGTTTAGCGAACCAACCTGGTTCAATGGCAAACGAACAATTCTTGATTGTTCAGCCAAAGCTTGTAGGATAGACTGACGAATCCACCAAACAGCATAAGAGATAAATTTAAATCCTCTTGTTTCATCAAATCTTTGAGCGGCCTTGATCAAGCCTAAATTCCCTTCATTGATCAAATCCGGTAAAGTCAATCCTTGATTTTGGTATTGCTTGGCTACTGATACTACGAATCTAAGATTGGCCTTGGTCATTTTTTCCAAAGCTGCCTGATCACCTTGCTTAATCCTCTGGGCTAATTCCACCTCATCTTCGGCGGTAATTAAGTCCTCTTTTCCTATTTCCTGTAAGTATTTATCTAATGATTGACTCTCCCTGTTAGTAATGGATTTGGTGATCTTCAGTTGTCTCATAGAAACGATATATTTTAGAAGGTTGAGTGTTTGTAGGTAAAACAATCAAACCTGGTTAATAAATGAATTCAACAGCCACGTGTTTATCGTGGCGGCAAATGTATGCCTTTTAAGAGCATAAGTCAAGTCAAAAACCACAATATTTGATTAATGTTAGCGAATGGTTAAATAATTGAGAAAAGATACGATTGAAGGAGGGCAGTTAAAGCAAATTTGAGCCTCATATAGAAATCCAATTCCATGTTTCATTTAGATGGGAATTCAGGCAAATTCTCTGTAAACTTGTGGCATGAAATCTTTACTTGTAGCAGCAGCTTTAGTTCCAATTGTATCATTCTCACAAACCATTACCAACGGTAACTTCAACAGTACCAGCACAGGTTGGGGGTGTTCTCCGGAAACTACTCATTTCGAAAATGTATATGGTGGAACCAGTACCACAAATCGTGTTGCGGAAGTTGATGCAGCAGCCGGACTTTGCCAGACGGTAACAGGCTTTACCATTGGCTCTCAGTATTCATTTACTTTTGATTGTTCCAGAAGAACGACTTGCGGACCAACACTTCAGTCTATGAGTGTGACAGGAAGCGGAGGAATTATCTCTGCAACGGTGTCTCGTAATGGCGGAGGTTTTGGATTTACAGGAGAAACTTTCGTTTTCATAGCAACTTCAACCAGTCATACATTTACCATGAGTGGAACAAGCACTGGTACTTGTGGTTTGATTATAGACAACGTGGCAATTAATCTAATCAGTCCACTACCGGTTGAGCTATTAAGTTTTGATGCCGAACCGGCAAATGGAATGGTAAACTTAAGTTGGGCAACAGCTTCAGAAATCAACAATAATTACTTCACAGTTTTGCGCTCAAAAGATGGTGAGAAATGGAATGATTTAACTTACGTAGCGGGAGCTGGAAATTCGTCTTCAACAATTAATTATGCAACCGTAGATAAGAACCCGTTTACCAATATTTCATACTACCAGTTGAAGCAGACCGATTTTGATGGTGAAGTGTCATACTCGGATGTACGTTTAGTGAATTTGCGCAGTGGTTCGGAAAATGAAACCGTTCCGTTTCCAAATCCAACAAGAGGTGTCATTAACCTGAAAGTTGACCCTGAAGCAGAGATCGAAATTTTCAATGCACTTGGACAAAATATCACCTCACGTTTGAAACCTAACAGAGATAAGGAAAATGTTGAGGTAGATTTGACTGATCTTGATAAAGGTGTCTACTATGTCCTGACAGGACAAAAGACATTTAAAGTGGTACTTGAGTAAAAGAATACACAAACATGTCACACAATCTCGAACAGAATAAGGAGAATGCCATTCAATTTTACAGAATGGCATATGAAGGGAATCCCCAAAAGGCGGTAAGCTTATTTGTTGGGGACGATTATATTCAACACAATCCTCTGGTTGGGAATGGCAAACAACCATTCATAGATTACTTTGAGAGAATGGGGAAGGAGTACCCTGATAAAAGCATTGAGTTTGTGAGAGCTATTGCACAAGGTGATTTGGTTGCACTTCATACGCATCAGGTTTGGCCAGGAGATTTGGAGTATGTCACCATGGATTTTTTCAGGTTTGATGATCAGGGTAAGATTGTTGAGCATTGGGACGCCATGCAGGAAATTCCGGAAACAACTCTGAATGGAAACACCATGTATTGATGTCGGTTTGACATTTATCCGCAAAATGAGATAGTTTTGTGCCATGACTCATTACGCTATTTCTTCATCAGATCCCATTTCAAGGTTGATCAAAAGTGAAGGCATTAAATCCTGGGAAAAGTTGATTGCCTACGTGCAGAATTTACCATACGGAAGAAACAGAAGTAGGGGAGATTTTAAACTGGTGATGATAGAAAGGAAAGGGACCTGTAGTTCTAAGCATGCCTTTCTGAAGACTGTGGCAGACCTGAATAAGATTCCGGACATTGAGTTGGTTTTGGGCATGTATCGCATGAATTCTAAGAATACACCAAGGATAGGCAATACGATTGAGGACGCTGGTTTGGATTATATTCCGGAGGCACATTGTTATCTGAAAATGAATGGTGAAAGAGTGGATATCACGTCTCCGAATTCAAGTTTCGATCACATCAAAGATGCGATTATTGAAGAGCTCTCTATTGAACCAGAACAGGTCAATGAGTTTAAAGTGAATTACCACCAGGAATTTTTAAAACGCTGGTTAGATCAGGAGAAAATTGATAAGTCGTTCGAAGAAATCTGGAGTATTAGAGAATCATGTATTCACGCATTGTCTGAAAATAGATAGGCATAAAAAAACCGTCCCAATCAATTGGAACGGCTCTATATTTAGGATAAGTTAAGTTCTAGAGTCCAAAAGCATAATAGCCTTTCATACCATTTGGATAGATACCTTCAATAAGAACGCCTCCTTTCTTGTCTTGAAGCAAGTTCAGCAGTTCACCGGCATCTGTAATCTTAATGGAATCAACTTTGGTAATGATAAAACCTTCTCTGATTCCTGCAGTTCTTAATTTCCCTGTACTCAGTTTGGAAATCTTAACACCGCCATCAAGTTGAAGGGCTTTAAGTTCCTTGGAACTGGCATTTTTAAAAGTACCACCAAGTACATTTACCACTTCCGCTTCAGTTTTGCTCTCAACCACATCAGTGCTGCCATTCTTGTTCTTAAGTGTCAGACTCATCACTTTCTCAACGCCATCTCGCTTTAAGGTAACAGACACTTTATCACCGGGTCTGAATCTACCTATCTGCTCCTGCAATTCTGGTACATTATTTACCATCACGGTACCAACTTTGGTAATGATGTCACCTTCTTTTACTCCACCTGATTCGGCAGCTCCTCCGGCAATCACTCTGGTAACATAAACACCTTGTACGTCCTTCACATTCAGTTCATCTGCGATCAACTGGTTCATGCCACGAATATTCACACCGATAAATGCTCTTTGAACCTGACCAAATTCCATTAAGTCTTTAGTCACTTTCTTCATAATGTTTACAGGAACTGCAAAAGAGTATCCTGAGTAAGATCCCGTTTTAGAGGCAATGGCAGTATTAATCCCAACCAGTTCTCCTTCCGCATTTACCAATGCACCACCTGAGTTACCAGGATTTACAGCCGCATCAGTTTGAATGAAAGATTCAATTGGGAAAATTTCTTTGTCAGGATCATATTGCAAAATGTTGATGCTTCTTGCCTTTGCACTTACAATTCCAGCGGTTACCGTACTTGTCAGATTAAAAGGGTTTCCAACAGCCAATACCCATTCTCCTACTTTCACTTCATCACTGTTACCCAGCTTTGTGTGAGGTAAATCCTTGGCTTCAATTTTAAGAAGCGCTAAATCAGTTGCAGGATCGGTTCCTACTAATTTGGCCGTATAACCACGTTGGTCGTTAAGTGCTACTTCTATTTTGTCTGCACCTTCAATCACGTGATTGTTGGTAACAATGTAACCGTCATCCGTAAGAATTACACCCGATCCGGAAGCTTTTGCCTGACCATAGCCTGGTCCGTAGAAATACTCGTAAAAAGGATCTCTGTTGTAAGACGATTCGTACGTTGTTGTAATATGAACCACAGCGTTCACCGTTTCAGATGAGGCGTGTGTAAAATCTTTACTGGATTCCGGAGAGCCATCCAAAATCACTTGTCTGATTGGTGTGTTATTTTGATTTTCAGGAACTTCAGCAATCTTTTTTTCCACAATTACGGGCGTTTCACTCGAATTGCCCATCATGAAAAAGGCGCCTGTCATAGCAATAGCGCCACCAGCAAGCCCTGCTGCAACCATTCCCACTATATTATCTCTCTTCATTCTTATTGCCATTTTGTTAAAATTATGAAATCAATTCTTATAATCAATTTATGTAACGGATGAATTGTCAATATGTTTATAATCATCCTGTTAAAAATTGTTAAGGATAATTATACATTTGCTTTAGCAAGCATGAAACTATTCTCAAACATAGGATTTTATGTAGGGCTTTTAATTGGCGCTTCAGTTGCTACGGTTGGATTTTATGTGATGTCGGAAAAGCAGGAAGAAAAACCAGATAAAAAGACACCTCAGTTGGCAGAATCTGACAAGATCGATCCTGTGCCCTATACTCCCGAAATTTATAAGGAAGATGCGGTTGAAGCTTATAAGGATTACAACGATCAACCTGAAGACAAAGTCGTGATGCAGGAGGTGATTACCATAGGAGACTCTATGGAATTTGATTCTGTTCGCGTGGAGGAACTCGATACTGCCAGCTTTTCCAGCGATTCACTTGTGGGTGTTGAAGACGAATTAATTTTGGTAAGGAAGGATGTTTTGATGCGCACATTGAAGTTTGAACTTCCACTGACCGATACTGTTGAGAGAACTTTAATTGATACCCTGGCAGAAGATCTCAATATTGTGGAATCTATAGAACACTCTTCTTATGAATTGGAATTGTGGGAGTCACCGATAGGTTACTCGGGGTATAAAACATCCGGGAACAAGATTATGGTGTTCGGAATTGATACCGCCACATTTATTGACTTAAAGCGAACGGAAAATGGCTTAGATTTGCATGTAGGTAATCAGATTTACCTCATTGAGAAAAAATCTGAGTTTGTAGCTTTAAAGAAGAAAGAAGAATGACCATTGAGTTCTATAAGTATCAGGGGACAGGGAATGATTTTGTGATGATTGATAATCGAGATGGACAATTCCCTAAATCCATAGAATTAATCACCAAATTATGTGACCGTAAGTTCGGAATCGGTAGCGATGGTTTGATTTGTATCGACCAGCATCCCAGCCTGGACTTTTTGATGGATTTTTACAATCCGGATGGCTCGCAGAGTTTATGTGGAAACGGAAGCCGTTGTGCAGTGGCCTTTGCTAAATTCCTGGGCATGATTGGAAACAAAACTCGTTTTGAAGCAATTGATGGTCCGCATGATGGTATTATAGCAGGAGATGAGGTTCAAATTCATATGGGAGATGTGGAAGTCATTGAAGAAGGGGATGGATTTCATTTCGTCAATACAGGCTCTCCACATTATGTGGCAGAAAAAGAAAATGTGCCTGGGTTGGACATGATTGAATATGGGCGATCAGTTCGCTATAATGACCGTTTTAAAGAAGAAGGTACCAATGTAAATGCCTTTGAAATGTTCAGGGACGGGGTGAAGATGCGAACCTACGAGCGTGGTGTTGAGAACGAAACTTTGTCTTGCGGAACGGGCGTAACAGCCGTGGCTTTAACAGTGATGCATCAAGGGAGGTTTAACAATGAAGTGCCGGTTTATGCCAGTGGAGGAGATTTATCTGTAAAAGCAACTAAAGGGCCTTCAGGATATCACGATATTTGGTTGTGCGGACCGGCAAAACAAGTTTTTAAAGGCAGCATTGAGCTCTAAGTCACCTCACATAGGACCTGTATCGATCCTCAATTCTTCAGATTTAAATTCTGGTGTTTGGATTGGTCTGTTGAATTGTCACAAATCACCACCGCATTTGGTGTTTGTCGATGATGGATTTGTGTATTCCCTGGAATATGAGGCCAGCAGAAAATATGAAAGCCCACTTTTGTTTAAACTTATACAACAAAGAGTCAAGCCATCCATTTTCTTCAGAATCAATCTCGATACAAAAGGAATTACAGATTCAGTTTTTTCAGATTATGATAAAATTGAATCACAACAAACCTGCCTTAATCCAATCAAGGACATTCTTAAAACTTGTGGAATCAATGATGTTGAACAATGTGAGTACGTCTATGAACTAATTCCGGAATTGGCAGATAAAGAACTGTTAATAGATGTGAGAGGTCATTTGGTCACAACAAATCCATCAAATAATCATTTCTATTTTCAGATTTACACTAAAAAGGAGATATTTGATCGCATTGAAAAATTGAAGCAAACTTGATTAAAGGCGAAAACATATTCCTAAGACCAATGGAACCGGAAGATTTGGAGTTGTTATACTTATGGGAAAACAACCCGGATAATTGGAAGGTTAGCCAAACCCTGATGCCTTTTAGCAAGCATATTTTGGAAAATTTCATTGCATCCGGTCACGATATTTTTGTGCATAAACAAGTTAGGTGGATCATTGCAAGAGATCATGAGAGAGCCCTGGGTACTTTGGATTTCTTTGATTACGATCCGGTAAACTTACGTGCAGGTGTCGGGATCTTAATTAATGACGTAGAGAATAGAGGTAAAGGTTACGGTTCGGAGACGATTAACCTGGCTTCTCAATATGCTTTCGATCATTTGATGCTGGAATCAATATATTGCAACGTCTTAAAATCAAATGAAGCCAGCCTGAAACTGTTTAAAAATGCAGGATTCGAAGAAATTGGTTTGAAACGAAACTGGATTAAAACCAAAGAAGGTTGGGAAGACGAATATTTACTTCAAAAATTAAAGAACTGATGGCAGGTAAGATGATGAGGAGAGGTTTTTTGATTGGAATGTTGGCATTGATTGGCGTAGCAGGTTATTATCTGTATCCCATTTTAAAGGCCAAGTTTTTCAACGACAGTGAGAACATCATGGCCATTGGAGAAGATGAAGAAGCTCCTTTGTTTATTAAAACTGGTTCCACAGCTCAGGATGTGGCCAATCAAATGGTGGAAGAAGGCATCATTAAATCAGATAAAAGAGATTTGTTTCTGAACAAAGCATCCTCTAAAAACTATGGCGGTAGTAAAGTTGTTCCTGGTTTTTATATGGTGAAAGGAAGCTGGCATGTAGATTCGCTCATCATTCATTTAAGGGGCGGCTATAGTAGGAAAGAAGTCACATTTAAATTTAACGACTGCTGGACTTTGGGACACGTTGTAGGACAAGTTACCAGGTCTTTGGAGATTGATTCTGCAGATTTTCACGATTACATCATCTCGGACAATATTCTAAGTAAGTATGGTCTGTCAAAAGAAACCATGATCACCTTGTTCTATCCAAATCAATACCGATCTAACTGGGCAGCCAGCAAGGATGATATTCTTGGTATGATGAGTAAACAATACAAAAGTGTTTGGACAGCAGATAACAAAGCCAAAGCTCAGGAGTTGGGTATGACACAATCTGAGGTAGCCACACTGGCCTCTATTGTCTACCGTGAAACAAGTACAAGTACAGAGTGGTCGAGAGTGGCCGGACTGTATATCAATCGCATTAAAAAAGGAATGCCGCTTCAGGCAGATCCTACTTTGAAATTTGCTTCAGGAAGATATGATGCGCAACGGGTTTATAATTCCGATAAAGTATCTAGTCCTTACAATACCTACGAAAATACCGGATTACCTCCGGGACCAATATCTGCAGTGCCAAAAGGAGTCATCCCGGCAGTGCTGAACTACGAGTCGCACGACTATATTTTTATGTGCGCAAAACCAAACAATGAAAAGGGCCATAATTTTGCCGAAACGCTGAGCGAGCATAATAGAAATGCGGCAAAATACAGAGCCTGGTTAAATCAGAATAATATCAAGTAAGATGTCTAAAATAAAATTTGGAACCGATGGATGGCGAGCAATTATCGCCAAAGAGTACACAGTAGAAAATGTGGCCAGAGTGAGTATCGCAACAGGAGAATGGGTGAAAGCCAATTATCCAAACCCCGAGATTATCATTGGTCATGATTGCCGTTTCGCCGGAGAAATGTTTGCTGAAACTGCAGCTAAAGTTTTCTGTAGTCAGGGCATTAAAGTGAAAATCTCAAAAGGATTTGTATCCACACCAATGGTGTCTCTCGCTACCGTTCAACTTAAAGCATCTCTGGGTGTCGTTATTACTGCCAGCCATAATCCTCCATCTTACAATGGGTACAAGCTAAAAGGGCATTATGGAGGACCGCTGACTCCAGACAAGGTTCAGGAGATTGAAGATGTGATTCCGGATGCTTCTAATATGGATTTGGACGCCATGTCTATCGAAGAATTTAAGAATCAGGGCTTGCTTGAATACATTGATATGGAAACCATGTATGTGGATCATGTCAAAGCTAATTTTGATTTAAAAGCCATTAAAAACAGTGGTTTGAGATTTGCATATGACGCTATGTACGGAGCGGGACAGAACGTATTGAAACGCATCTTACCTGATATGGACTTTCTGCACTGCGATTACAACCCGTCTTTCATGGGACAGGCGCCAGAGCCAATCGATAAAAACTTACAGGAATTCTCACAATTCATTAAAGCAAAAGGGAACATCAATTGTGGTTTGGCTACAGACGGTGATGCTGACCGTATTGGTTTGTATAACATGGCTGGTGAGTTTGTTGATTCTCACCACATTATCTTGTTGTTGTTGCACTACTTGAAGAAGTACAAGGGAATGGACGGCAAGGTTTGTGACGCACATTCGTGTACTCCTCGAATCAAAAAGATGGCAGAGCACTATGGTTGCGATCATGAAACGGTGAAAATTGGCTTCAAATACATTTGTGGCATCATGCTGGAAGAGGATGTATTGATTGGAGGAGAAGAGTCAGGCGGAATTGCTGTTAAAGGACACATTCCGGAAAGAGATGGTATTTGGATGGGCTTAATCATTTGGGAGTTCATGGCCAAATCAGGTAAAACATTGGAAGAGCTTATCGAGGAGGTTTATGAACTCGTAGGGCCTTTTAAATTTGAAAGAAACGACCTTCATATTCCTGAGGCATTAAAGTTGGAAATTGTTGAGAAATGTAAGAACAATGAGTTCACAGCTTTTGGATCATACGAAATCAAAGACATCAGTACCATTGATGGATGGAAATACTATTTCGAAGATGGCGAATGGTTAATGATCAGACCTTCCGGAACAGAGCCCGTACTCAGGACTTATGCAGAAGGAAAGACTCTGGAAGATGCCCGAAAAATCTTACAAGCCTGTAAGGAAGCCATTGGGGCTTAATTTCTGTTGATGTCAGTATAGTCGGAATGTCTTTATCCGTCTATAATTCACTATATTCGGTGCGTGAAAAGAATTTATCTGTTATTCTTGCTTCTGCCCGGGATTGCAATGTCTCAGGAGACCACTTCATTTCAGAATTGGGAGATTGGGGTGAATATTGGAACCTACAAAGCAAATAAATACAACACCATTCGTTACGATGGTTCGGATGTAGAATACGACTATAGTTTGGATGTTCAGTATCATTTGGACCTGAATCCAAATCATCCAAATTCGATTTACCAACAGATAAGACAGAGTTATGGCGATTTGGATTTTAGTCTGACAAATGATTCTTATCCAAGAGACATGCGTTACAAGTTCGGATTGGAATTTGGCGGTCATTTGGCTTATAAGACAGATGAAAGTTCAATGATTTTTGTGGATGTGAATTTTGCCAATCTTACCACAACAGACGCTTTTACCTTTGAAGTAGATGATCCTGCCACACAAACTTCTCAACCAGATATCAAGGTCGAAAGTATTGTAGGGGAAGAGAAACGCTTAAACATCAATTTAGGCTATCACATTGGTCTGGGAGACAATCCGGATGCAACACCTTATCTCGAATTAGGAGGGAATCTGGCTTCCACACGTATGGTTGAAAATTATTTGGTAGTTCAGGATAAGAAATACACCCTGAGCAGGTACTCGAGAAACTTATCTCAAAACAGCATATACAGAAACGTTGATTTCGGTGGAGTTGGATTTGGAGGTTTTATTGGTGGAGGATTCAGATACCGCATGAGCAGCAAATTTGTCTTCGATTTTGGCGGAAACATGCTTTTTACCAAGATCAATCTTGGCCCGGAATTCTATCAGAAATTTAAACCACACGGGTCGTTCTATTTCAGGATTCTTTGGTCGTAGAATGAAAGTATTTGTCCTAGATAATTACGATTCCTTTACCTTCAATCTGGTGCATTATCTTGAGCCGGTTTGCGCTCAATTAACCGTGCAGCAAAATGATGCGGTCAATTTAGATGACATTGAGAATTATGATGCGATTCTTTTGTCTCCGGGACCTGGACTCCCAAAAGAAGCTGGCAAATTGCCTGAGGTGATAGAACGTTTTCATGCTCAGAAACCAATATTGGGTGTGTGTCTTGGACTGCAAGCTCTGGTTGAGTTTTATGGAGGCAAAATTGCTAACATGGAAACGGTTAAGCATGGCAAACAGTCCATTTGTCATATTGAAAATCATCAGGGGATTTTTCAGGATTTACCAGATAAGATTCAAGTTGGGAGATACCATTCATGGGCAGCAAAACCGGAAGATTTACCAAATTGTTTAAATTTGACCGCTCAATCTGAAGATGGTTATGTAATGGGCTTGAAACACAATAAATTGCCAATAGAAGCAGTTCAGTTTCATCCGGAATCAATCATGACAGAACATGGCAAGACCATGATTAAGAATTGGGTAAAATCGATCGCCTGAAATGCAAGTTTGGAGTGTACATAAAATTTTGGTGATGTTGGTCTCAGGAGCTTTGATGCTGGGCAGTTGTTCTAAGAAGGACAAAGCCAAGATCGAAGAAAAAGAAGGCGTTTTCTTTTGTGATGCGGAGGAAATTGAAGATGATTTCTTTGTGGGAGAGGGCACTCATTTCAAAAACGCCAATACTCAGTCCGACGAATTTGCGTATTCAGGAAAGTATTCTTGTAAACTGGACCCGGATCATTTGTATGGTATGACAGCTGAATTTGAAGATCTCAAGAAGGGCACACACATTTATGCTGAATGTTATCGTCTGTCTAAATACGGAGATGGTCAAATCGTACTTCAATCACCGGATGGAAGCATGTTTGAAGCTTCCAGTTATGTGGAGAGTACTGACGGCCCCTGGGACAAAATTGTGATTGATCATGTGTTAACCCACGATCAGAAAGGCTTGAAAATATTCTTGGTGAATGGTACGGAAACTCCGGTTTATTTTGATGACCTGAAGATTACCATGTCAACCAAAAAGAGACTAAAAAAGCAGGAAAACTCGCTGTCTATCCAAATTGATGATGAGAGTTTCGCCAAACTCAAAAAGTTCAGAGATAAAGCCATTGAAAAAGGGCAGATTGGTAAGAAGCAAAAGAAATACGTGCCTGCCACAATCTCATGGGAAGGTAAAACCTATGAAGTAGAATTGAGACTAAAAGGAGACTGGCCGGATCATTTGGAAGGCGATAAATGGAGCTTTAGAATCAAAATTCAGAACGACCAGAGTTTGTTTGGGATGAAAGTGTTCTCTATTCAAAGTCCGCATACCAGATATTTTATGGATGAGTGGTTCATTCATAAACTGATGCAAAGAGAAGGGGTTTTGGCAACCAGGTATCAATTTATTCCGGTTGAGGTGAATGGCAAAACCCTGGGGATTTACGCGTTGGAGGAACATTTTAGAAAAGAACTTCTCGAAAGCCAGCATAGAAGAGAAGGCCCAATTGTAAAGATTAATGAGGAAGCCTTGTGGCAAGCAAGATTGGAAGATGTAGATTACAGAGTGCCATACTACGAATCGGCAGAGATTCTCCCTTTTGACGATAAGAATCTGGATGAAGACGAACAGAAATACAATCTGGTAGTATCTGCACAAAATGCCATGGCGCAGGTCAAGAATTTTGAATCTGATTTGGGGCGTGTGGTAGATTTAAAGCAAATGGCTGCTTATATGGCGCTCACAGATCTTGGCGGAAGTTACCACGGCATGGTATGGCATAACATTCGTTTCTATTTTAACCCCATCACCTACAAGTTGGAGCCTATAGCTTTCGATTGTTTTGCAGAGAGAAGAGACAATACGCATCCAAGAGCCATTTATGGTATTAAGCCACGTCCGGGAGCCTATCCAAGGGACACGTATTTCAATAAGCAATTCCTCAACGATCCGGCATACCAACAATTTTATATCGAATATCTGAAGACCATTACGCCAGAGTTCGTGGAAACTGTAATGGCAGAGATTAAAGACGAAATAGAGGAAAACCAAAAATTGCTACAAACCGAATATCCCTGGTATAATTTTGATGTGAATCGACTGATAAGAAGAAGTCAAACCATTCAAAAGGAATTGCCGGAACTGGAAGCCGCTTCTTTTGATACAGATCCTTATACCTACGACAAAGTGGTCTATGAAGGCACAAAAGGAAGTAAAAGATTTGTGAAAGTTGCCGCATTAAAGGCCTACACGAGCAGCAGAAATGACAAGGAACAAACCATTCGCTGTTACAATTATCATGTAGATGAGATAGAGATTATCGGCTATTCGTTTAAAAAGAAAAAGAAAGACATTGTGCCAATTAAGGCGCACACCATGTCGGCCTTTAGAGAAATGGCTGATGAGTTTGAGTTAACTGTTCCGCTTGAAGTCAATAGAATTCATTACATCCATAATGGAGATACCAGCAGGTTTAAGATTGTTAAGTGGGAGAAAGATGAAGCGTATAGAGCGTCATTCGGATTGGATTTAAGCAAGGAGACGTTAAAGGGAGTGAGTGTGATTGACAAAGAAGTCGTTCTGGAAGGTACAGTGGATTTGGATAAGATCTACATCATCCCGGAGGACTACAAATTGGTAGTAAAGCCGGGAACCATGATCAATTTGATGGCAGGAAGTTCTTTGGTGTGCTATGGAGATGTGCTGATTGGTTCTCTTGAGAATACGCATGATGTGGTTGTGTCGAGTGCAGATGAAGAAAACGCCATTGGAGGCGGATTAAGTGTGTTGGGGAATGAAAATAAAGTGGAAATCTACAATGCCATTTTTGCGCAAATGTCTGCTTTCGATACTCAGAATCGTCCAAGAACTGGTATGGTGAGTATTTATGAATGTGATGCGACCATCAAAAATTGTAAGTTCCTTGATAATCAAACGGAGGATGCTTTAAATCTGGTTCGCTGTAAGGTGAGCATCAGCAATTGCGAATTTGAGAACATCTATTCTGACGCTTTGGATCTGGATTTTTGTACCGGTAGAGTGGATGATTGTCAGTTTACTCAGGTTAATAATGATGCACTGGATATTTCTGGAAGCACCATTCATTTTGAAAACATCACAGCTGATCAAATTGGAGATAAGGGAATCTCTGTGGGAGAACGCTCGTCTGCCACAGCCAAAATCGTTACCATTTCAAATGCCAACATTGCATTGGTAGCCAAGGATGACTCGAAATTCACTGTAGAAAGTGCAAAGCTCTCGAACAACAGTATGAATGGTGCGGTCTTTATGAAGAAAACAGAGTATGGTGCTGCCGAAATGACACTTAAAATAAGTGGTATTGACCGCAAATCATTATTGATTGATAAAGGCTCAAAAATCAACTGGAATAATAAGTGGTTAGAAGGCAAACAACGCGTGAATGTAGATTCTTTGTACGCTCCGTTTAAGTCGAAGGCTTTGTAGTTCTAACCAATAATATTCACTTCTCTTTCCAGCTCAACGCCAAATTTCTCCTTCACAGAATCAAGAATTTCCTGAGACAAATCGTAAATCTGCTGACCTGTGGCGTTTCCATAATTCACTAATACCAAAGCCTGCTTGGTGTGTACGCCATAATCACCTTGTCGGTAACCTTTCCAGCCCGCTTGTTCTATCAACCATCCTGCCGCCAGTTTTATTTTGCCTTCTCCGGCAGGGTAATTAGGGATGTTCGGATAGTTCGTCTTCAAGTCATTGGCCAGTGTTTCAGGAACAACAGGATTTTTAAAGAAACTTCCCGAGTTTCCAATTTCCTTAGGGTCCGGAAGTTTACTTCTTCTAATGTTGATCACGGCATCACTCACCGCTTTTATGCTCAGTTCACTCACATTCATAGCTTCCAATTCCTGTTCAATAGCACCATAACTCACGTTAAATTCGTGCTCCAGACTCAAACGATACTGCACACTACAAATGATGTATTGTCCCTTTAACTTACGCTTAAACACACTTTCTCTGTAGCCAAATTCACAGTCACTCTTAGAAAATGTATGTACTTCACCTGTCGGAATGTGGTAGGCGCTCAATTGCACAAAACGGTCTTTAATCTCCACACCATAGGCACCAATGTTTTGCATAGGACTGGCCCCTACGTTTCCGGGAATGAGAGATAGATTTTCCAATCCGCCCAAACCATTTTCTATCGCCCAAAGAACAAATTCATGCCAGTTTTCGCCACCGCCAACTTCAACAATGCAGGATTTTTCATCCTGTTGAATGATTTTTTTTCCGGGAATTTCATTTTTCAATACTAAGCCGTCATAATCTTGCGTTAGCAATAAGTTGCTACCACCACCAAGAACAAGTAAAGACGACTGTTGCGAAATGGAAGAATGAAGAATAGTACGCATAGACTCAACTGAATCAGCTTTGGCAAAATACCTGGCTGTACTCTTGAGTCCGAAGGTGTTATAAGGTTTGAGAGAAATGTTCTGTTCAATCATTGGATCAAATCTATGTAATATCCTGGCACTCTGTTTGCCTTCACGGAATCATTACTAACAAATTGCAATGAAAAAAGCGAATGTTATATTCGCACTGCTTTATGGGGAAACGAATACTGGTTGCTGTTATAAACGATCTGTCAACAGATCAGCGTGTGCACAAAATTTGCCTGAGTCTGCAGAGTTTGGGACACGAGCCTGTTTTGGTGGGCAGAAAGCTACCTTCCAGTCAAGCTGTTTCAAGATCTTATTCCACCGAACGAATGCGTCTGTTGTTTACCAAAGGCGCCTTGTTTTATGCATTTTTCAATTTCAGATTATTCTGGAAATTTCTGTTTAAGAAGTGTGATGTCATTTATGCCAACGATCTTGATACACTCCTGGCTTGTTTCATGGTTTCAAGAATTCGAAGAAAATCATTGATTTATGACAGTCATGAGTGTTTTACAGAAGTGCCGGAGATTCAGGGGCGATTCTCCAGAAAAGTTTGGTTGAGAATTGAAAAGTGGATTTTCCCCAAACTCACACATGTCATCACAGTGAATCAATCCATTGCTGATTTTTATAAAGAGAGGTATGGGAAGGAACTCTACATCATGAGGAATATTCCTCTGTCTGGACAGAGTTTTGAACGAAAGAGCAGAACTGAATTAAATCTTCCAATGGATCAAAAAATCATCATACTTCAAGGTTCCGGAATCAATGTGGATCGTGGTGCAGAGGAGTTAGTAGAGGCCATGTCTGAGTTGAACAATGTATTGTGCCTGATTGTTGGGGGAGGTGATGTTGTTGATCTCCTGAAGAAAAAAGTGAAAGAACTTAAATTAACGGATAGGGTGGTGTTTAAGCCACGAATGCCTTATGAAGATATGATGGCCTATACGGCTTGTGCTGATCTGGGATTGAGTATGGATAAGGATACAAACCTGAATTACCGTTTCAGTTTGCCAAACAAGATTTTTGATTATATCAAAGCGGGAATACCAGTATTCTCTTCTAATTTACCAGAGTTGAAGCGGGTCATAGAAACCTACAACATTGGAAGCCTGTTCGAATCGCATGACCCGAAAAAACTGGCAGAAAGTTTGTCAGAGTTTTTAAATGATGATGAGAAATTGCAGCTTTGCAAACAGAATACGGCAAAGGCTGTTAAAGCGCTTTCCTGGGAAAATGAAGCAGAAGCTTTGAGTAAAATAATGAAAGAAATTGGCTAAGGTTGATATAAATATCGTGTCATTTGATGTGCCGTTTCCAGCGAATTACGGCGGTGTCATAGATGTGTATTTCAAAGTCAAGGCACTTCATGAACACGGTGTAAAAGTAGCTCTGCATTGCTTTGATTATGGCAGAGGTGTCCAATCAGCTTTGGCAGATATTTGTGAAGAGGTACACTACTACCAACGATCTAAATCTCCTTTCAAATTGTTTGCAAAAATGCCCTATGTGGTGAGTTCCAGATGTAGCTCAGATTTGCTTAAAAATTTAAAAAGAAATGATGCGCCCGTTTTGTTTGAAGGTCTGCATACCAGTTGTTTTTTAACACATTCTGGTTTAGCCGGCAGACGAAAAATGGTGCGCATGCACAACATTGAGCACGATTATTACAACGGTCTGGCTAAAGTGGAAAGCAATCCTTTAAAAAGAGCGTATTTCAAACAAGAATCGAAGAAGCTTAAAACGTATGAGTCGGTTTTATCTCAGGCAGATCAGATTTTTGCCATTTCTCCGGCTGACTACGACTATTTGAATTCAAAATATGGAAATACAAGTCTGTTACCGGTCTTCCATGCTTCCGAAAAGCCGGATTCAATAACAGGTCATGGTGACTTTGCTTTTTATCATGGTAACTTGTCGGTGGGGGAGAACAATGAAGCAGCTCTGTTTTTAGTAAATGAAGTTTTCTCCAAACTGAACCATCCTTTGATTATTGCAGGTAATGGGCCATCAAAAGCTTTGGAAACAGCTTGTAAGGGGCATCAACACATTAGTCTGAAAAGTGATTTAAGTACGCAGGAAATTCATGATTTGGTGAAAAGCGCACATGTCAATGTTTTGCCAACTTTCCAGGCTACGGGAATTAAACTCAAACTTATTTTATCTCTGTTTTCCGGCAGGTTCTGTATAGCCAATAACGAAATGGTTCTGGAAACCGGATTAGAAAAGGCCTGTACAATAGCCAATACAGGTAAAGAGTGGCAAAACGCGCTAAACGATTGTTTTCAGCAGGACTTTCAAGAGGGTCATCTAGAGGCGAGAAAGCTCATTCTGGCAGATCGTTTTTGCAATAAGAAGAACGCTGAGATATTGATTGAATTTCTTAAGTAAGCTATCCGAAAGGATTAAA
Source organism: Parvicellaceae bacterium (assembly GCA_965230535.1). GTDB lineage: Bacteria > Bacteroidota > Bacteroidia > Flavobacteriales_D > JAUILH01 > JAUILH01. The sequence continues at coordinate 1,222,068 of OZ246009.1, forward strand.
CTCGGTCACAGCTTTCAGATCCGTCACAGTTTTATTTTCGCAACGAATCGTTCTCGAAGGAAATTTCTCCATAATAATACCGTCATGAGTGGCCATCAGAATAGCGGTTCCTTTTTTCTGTATGTCGAAAAGCAATCTCATGATTTCTTCGGTCGTATCAGGGTCCAGGTTCCCGGTAGGCTCATCTGCCAGAATCAACTTAGGTTCATTGATCAACGCTCTGGCTACAGCAACTCTCTGTTGCTCTCCTCCCGACAATTGATGTGGTAGTTTAAATGCCTTTGTGCTCAGCCCCACCATTTCCAGCAACTCCTCTGCGCGTTGTTGCATTTTCTTTTTGCCACGCCAGCCGGTCGCCTTCATTACAAACTGAAGATTCTTCATGATGTTGCGATCCATGAGCAATTGGAAATCCTGAAAAACAATTCCAATTTCTCTTCTAAGCTTGTGGATTTGTCTGGTTTTCAATTTGGATAAATCAAAGCCTGCTACAGTACCACTGCCTTCTTTTAGCTTCAATTCGCCATATAAAGTCTTTAACAAGCTGGATTTTCCTGCACCGGTTTTTCCCACCAGATAGACAAACTTGCCTTGCTCCAAAGAAAAACTTACATCACTCAAAATGAGTGTTTTTCCCTGATAAATCTTTGCGTTATTAAGTTCTATGGCGTGCATGGACGGTCAATTTCTACTGTAAATTTCTCACTTCATGGCCGGATTTTTGGAGTGTTTACAAAATAATCTTAACAGAATTGCGTTAACAACTTACCCCCCTTACACGGAATTTCCCCCTCATTCCCTTGTTATTTTTACGAGTTTAAAATTGAGATTTGATCAAACAGTTAGTCATATCATCAGCTTTGTTGTGCATGACCGTAACAGCGGTGGCGCAGAAAACGAGCATTTATACCAACGAATATGCGGTATATGATGAAGCAGCAGAACTCTACGACAAGGAGAAGTATACAGCGGCTCAGGAGTTGTTTAGCACCTTCATCACAGAAACCAATAACGAGTTGGATGACAGAGTCATGCATGCATACTTTTACAAGGCCATGTCTTCTAAAGAATTGTACCATGCAGATGCAGAGTTTCAATTCATAGATTTCCTAAACAGATATCCCGAAAGTCCCAGAGTACAGTCGGTTTACTTCAATATGGGAATCATCTACTACAGAAAAAAGAACTGGGAAGAAGCTGTAAAGTGGTTCGAGAAAGTAGACAAGTTTCAATTGAGCAAAGAAGAATTGGCAGAGTATTACTTCAAGAAAGGGTATAGCCATTTTCAGGAAAAAGAATACATAGAAGCTTCTAAGGAATTCAGAGAAATTAAGGATGTGGAGTCTCAGTATCAGAATCCTGCGATTTACTACTATTCTCACATTGCTTATGAAGAGAAGAACTACCAAACTGCATTGGAGGGCTTCAATAAGCTCAAGAATAAAAAAGGTTTCTCTAAGATTGTACCTTACTACATTACACAGATTTATTATAAGCAGGGCAAGTACGATGAAGTAATTGCTTATGGTGCCCCACTTTTAGATTCAATTACACCTCAAAAGAAGGTTGAAATCGCAAATATGGTGGGAGATTCGTACTACAAGAAAAAGAAGTATGATGAAGCCATTCCTTATCTCGAAATCCAATACGATGAAGGGAAAACAACTCTTGAAGAACACTACAGATTAGGATATGCCTACTACATGGTAGAAGACTATACCAGAGCCGTTAAATTCTTCGCGAGTGTGAGTAGAATTCATGATAAATTGGGGCAGAATGCCATGTATTACATGGGAGATGCTTACGAGAAAATGGACAAAAAGAGCTACGCTCAAAATGCCTATAAAGAAGCAGCTGTATTGGAATTTGATAAAGAAATTCAGGAAGATGCCCTGTTCAAATTTGCTCAGTTGGCTTACGAATTGTCACTGAACCCTTATGATGAAGCCATTGAAGCCTTCCAAAAGTATTTGGCTACTTACCCTGATTCACCAAGGGCGGAAGATGCCTATCAGTACCTCATCAATGTTTACATGACTACAAAGAATTATAAGGCGGCCTTGGAGTCTCTGGATAAAGTAGATAAGTCTGATTTGAGATTGCAACGTGCTTATCAGATGATTGTGTATAACAGAGCGGTTGAGTTATATTCAAACAGTCAATACAAAGAGGCCGTAGACCACTTCAAGCTGGTGAAGAAATACCCTCTCGACAAAACATTGAATAGCCTTGCATGGTACTGGATTGCTGAAGTGGAATTCTATCAGGGGAACTATCCTCAGGCAAAAATGTACTACAACAAATTCATTAAAGAACCAGGATCTTATAGCACAGAGTATTTTGGTGTAGCACATTACAATATTGCCTATACCTATTTGAAAGATCAGGATTTTGAGGCAGCTCTTGAAGAATTCAGACAATACATTGCCCGACCAGATAAAGATGAGGTAAGAGTAAATGATGCCTACCTTAGAATTGCAGATGCCTACTTCATGAAAAACACCAATTTGAGTGATAAAGAGGCTTTGAAATATTATCAGAAGTCGATTGATATGAATTTGGCGTTTCAGGATTATGCCCACTTCAAAAAGGGAATTGCATACGGATACCTTGGTGAGCCTGGTAACAAAATCAAGGAGCTTAAGAGTATTTTACAATACTATAGCAACTCCATTCATTTAATTGAAGCCAAATATGAAATTGGTGAAGCCTACCGGGTTCAGAACGACTATCCAAATGCAATCGATTATTATCTGAAGGTATCGGAGCAACATTCTAACAACGTTTTGGCCAAACCGGCTTTATTGAATCTTGGACATTTGTTTACTGAAACCAACCAGTTAAACAAAGCCATTGACAGTTATATGGAAGTGCTGGAAAGCAATCCTAATGCGAGTCAGTGTAAAGATGCCGTCTTCGGATTAAAGGACGTTTATGTTAAGCGAGATCAGTTGGATAGATGGGAGAATGTGGTGAAGAAATACAACTGTATTGGTGGTACACAATCTACCTACGATTCTACCTACTTTGTTGAGTCGGTTAACAAATACTATCTCGATGGAAACTGTGAGAAAATCTTAGTAAACGTAGATAAATACCTGGATAAATATCCTAAAGGATTTTACAGAAGTCATGCTTTGAGTTATAAAGCCGATTGTTTGTATGAAGCCGACAAAAAAGATGAGGCATTGGTTTACTACGAGCGTATTCTGGAATTACCTCAAAGTGAGTTCACAGAGCTTGCTTTGCTAAGAACTGCTGAAGCTTATTACAAATTGGACAGAATCCAGGAAGCTTTCGCGAACTTCAGTCATTTAGAAAAAATTGCCAGCGAACCAGAGAACCTTCTGGTGAGTAAAATTGGACAGATGCGTTGTTTCTACAAGTTAGGTTCTTATGGAGATGCGCGCGACTATGCCGTTCAGGTTTATAAAACTGACCAAACGCCAGAAAATATCAAAATTCAGGCACAGTTGATTCTTGGTATGTCATACATGCATTTGGGACAAAACTCAAAAGCGAAGGACGAGCTGGAGGCGGTTAACAAAAAGACAACCAGTGTTTGGGGAGCAGAGGCCAAATATCATGTGGCACTTATTTACTTCAAAGAAGAGGATTACGTTGAAGTTGAGAAGCAGGTTCTGGAGTTGATTAAGCAAAAGCCTTCTTACGACTATTGGGTGGCTAAGGGCTATATCTTGTTAGCAGATAATCTGGCAGCCACAGGTGATTATTTCAACGCAAAAGCAACGCTCAACTCAGTAATTGATAATTATGTTGGAGACGACGATATTATTGAAACAGCCCGAAAGAAACTGGAAGAAATTATTGAAGCGGAGAAGGACGAAGAGTCTGGTAAAGAATCACGTTCCATGGAGCTGGATCTCGGAGGAGATGAAGACGTGATCAAAGACAAAAGGAAGGATAAGATTAAAGATGAAACCATAGAAGAAGGAGGTCAAGATGAATAAGCTGGCATTAATCATAGTCATTTTACTACCTGTATTTGGTTTTGCTCAAAACGGACCGGGTAACGGATATGGAGTTGATATTGTTGTATCCAAACCAAGATCTGTGGCCACGTCAAACAAAATCACGACCCTGCCAAAAGTGGTGGACACAACTGTGGAAGTGCCAACGCACGACTATCCTTTGTTATCCAAACGAGCTTTTGTTAACACGGAAATTACCCCAATTCAACCAGCTCGACTTAAGATTATTGAGCCGATCACAAAATTGTACAAAGGCTATGTGAAGGCTGGATTTGGTATGTACTCAAGTCCATTTTTGGATGTGCATTTTATGGAAGCGAGAAACAGAAACGCTTCATGGGGGATCAGAGGGAAGCATTTTTCCAGCAGAGATGCGCATAAAGATTATAACTTTTCAGGGTTTGCAGACAATCATCTGAAGTTATACGGATCTAAGTTTTTAGAGTACTTCACATTGTCAGGAGATCTGGTTTTTGATCACAATGCCGTTCACCAATATGGAACTATGAACGATACGACCATCACTCGTGACATGATCAAACAACGTTTCACTAATTTCGAGTTCAACGGACGTATCAAGAGTTATTTTGAAGATTCATTGCACCTGGATCGCGACATCAAATTAGGTTACTACTATTTCCAGGATTACAAAGATGAGGATGCTAAACAGAAATACGATTTCGGTCGTGAGCACCACTTTGACCTTAAAGCTACGATGGGTAAATACCTGAATAAGGAATACCTTGAAGGGAATTTAAATCTTGATTACAACAACTATAAAAATGACACACTCAATCCTTGCATTGCGTGTGATACCACAACAAGTTTAGGGCAAAGAGGAAATGCTATTTTGAATCTTGGCTTCAGAATCATCAGTCAGCGAGACAATTTCAAATTTAAAGCCGGACTGAAGGTTGATGTTGATATGCCAGATCCGAATACAAGCAATCCAAAACTATATGCCTTCCCGGATGCGGAATTGAAGTATAGCATGTTCAATGATATCTTCATTCCTTATGTAGGTGTGACAAGAGAATTGAAACGTAATTCGTTCAGAAGCCTGGCTCGAGAGAATCCATTTATCCTGTCAAGTGTGGATTTAATCAACACCAATAATGTCTACAAGTTGTATGGTGGTATTCGCGGGACTTTGAGTTCGAAAACAGACTTCAATCTTGGAGTAAGTACAGGAATGTACAGAAGTGTGCCGCTATTCTGGAGGGATTCTACCTATAGTTTCGACAACAGATTTGAGGTGAGATACGACACCATGACAATCACAAAATTCACAGGAGAGTTGAGCTATCATAATGGAGAAGAGCTAAAGATTTACGGTAAAGGTGAATACTTCCTGTACGGTTCTGGAAGAGAAGAGATGGCCTGGTACCTGCCTCAGTACAAGTTTAGCATTGGAGCAACTTACGACATGCAGGATAAGATCATAGCCAAGTTCAATGCTTATGTTCTGGGAGGCAGACATGCTGGTACTTATGAGCCTCAGGAAGGACAAAAAGGAAACGATGGTGTGTATTCTATCGACCTGGGAACGTTCGTAGATATTAACCTTGGGTTAGAGTACAGATATACCAAGCGTTTGTCAGCCTACCTGAATTTCAACAACATTCTTGCTAAGAAATACCAGATCTATCAGGATTATCCATTACAGGGGATAAACATTCTTGGCGGAATTACCTGGAGTTTTTAAGCTAAGCACAATATATGTGACTCATTACTAGTTTGTAATAAAACCAAAACTATTATAAACTACTATGAGAATTATAGGATTCGTTGTATGTATTGCAACAGTTTCAACTCTTGGATTTTGTCAACAGGAAACGACTACTTCTGATCGGAATTTTGAAAACGATATTTCAGTTAACACATTGATGGTATTAGGGTCGGATTACCCAAGTTTGTACAGATATAATCTTCAATACCGAAGACTGGTTGAACCTGGTTTATACAAGAAAATAGGATTGTCATATACGAGACGAAGAGGAGAACATGTCAATACAGAAGAACATAGGTTGGGAATTAGCTTTCATGAAGTTACAGATTCAACAAGAATCAGGGAAAGCTATTTTCATGAAGTTGAGGCTCACCATTTAAGATTGGGAGCGGACAAAGATTTTCTGGATGGCATTTTTTCTATTGGAGGAAGTTTTATTGTAGGATATAGTTATTTTATTAGGACTCTAACCAGAGCGCCACAGTTGTATAACCCTGTTTATGATGAATGGTCGCCTAACGATACCGCCGTGACGATTATCGTCAAAACGAATCCTGATGTTGATCCTAGTTATGGGGAAATAGCCACAAGCTTCTATTTAGACTTTGGAGTTTCCGCCAATATTAACCTAAATGCAAAAATTAGTGAGAGATGGGGATTGGTTTTCTCATACGAACCAATTTTAATGATCCATCCGTTTATAAAAGAACGGATTAGGGAATACGCTTCAAATGCCAATTTACGTAGTTCTCCTCCAGAAAGTCTCTACTCGGAATTTGCGAGTAATTTTATGGGACTGGTCAGATTTCGTTTTTAACGACGATTTCTTCGTCTCAACTTCTTGGGACTATACCGAACATGTTTGACAGCCATTCCGTCTGTCAAATCTTTTAAAAATGCCTCTGCGCGCAATTTAGATTTGCTTTCGTAGACCACAATTTTCCTAAGATGAGTATCATCGAGTAAGCAAACTCTAAACAAAAGATAGTGATCGGAAGTAGACCTGTTGCTTCTGGAATAGGCTGTGGTGTTCATTCTGGTGCTTAGCAGACTTACTTCTGCATATTGAGTAATGTCGGTCCATTTACCGCTTTTAATCCCCAGAATAGATGTAAACTGCCGGGCCAGCTTTTTTTCGGTGTCAATTTCATATCCCGTTCTGGCAACAAGAATCAGAGTTGAGAGTACAGCCATGGAGAGTCCTATCAAAGCATTTTGATCCATAATGACAAAAGACACTACTAAAAATGTCACGCCTACTACAATAATAGCAAGCGGAAAAGCTGCTCTTGTTGGTCCCGAAATATATCTTTTCATTCGAATTAAAATTACTGAAAATATTTGGTGAATTCCATTGAGTTTTCCATCAATGTCTCCACCTCTGTTGATACACCTTTTTTTTTGTTGAAAAGTGCCTTGTTTCCTTTGGTTTTCGGGGCTTATAGACCGATTTAATTGTTATCTTTGATAGTCTTAAAAATTACTGAAGAAATGAGCGAGAAAGAAGAACAAAAAGGTTCGTATGGCGCCGATCAGATCCAGGCCCTGGAGGGAATGGAGCACGTTCGAATGCGTCCGTCCATGTATATCGGAGATGTTGGGGTAAGAGGTTTGCACCACTTGGTATATGAGGTGATTGATAACTCCATTGATGAGGCCTTAGCAGGTCACTGTGATAGTATTCAGGTATCTATTCTCGAAGGAGAAGGTATTAGAGTAGTGGATAACGGTCGTGGTATCCCTGTCGACATCCATAAAAAAGAAGGTGTATCTGCCCTTGAGGTGGTTATGACCAAGATTGGAGCTGGTGGTAAATTCGATAAAGATTCTTATAAAGTTTCCGGTGGACTTCACGGTGTGGGTGTATCCTGTGTGAATGCCCTGTCTGTTGAGCTTAAAGCAGAAGTTCGAAGAAATGGAAAGATGTACGAGCAAGAGTACTCTCGCGGAAAAACAAAATATCCTGTAAGAGAAGTAGGAACTGCTGAAGATACTGGTACTACAGTGACTTTCCAGCCAGATCCTGAGATCTTTGATACCTTGGAGTATAACTACGACACACTGGCAAACAGAATGCGTGAGTTGGCTTATTTGAATAAGGGAATCACGATTACCATGACCGATGAGCGTACGACTGATGAAGACGGAAAGCATCCTTCTGAAACTTTCCATTCGACGGAAGGTTTGAAGGAATTCGTTACGTTCCTGGATGAAACCAGAGAGCAGTTGATCAATGATGTAATCTTTATGGAAGGTGAGAAAAATGGCATTCCTGTTGAGGTGGCCATGGTATACAATACTTCTTTCTCAGAAAACATCTTCTCTTATGTAAACAACATTAATACACACGAAGGTGGTACACACTTGAGTGGATTCAGAAGAGGTTTGACCAATACACTTAAGAAATATGCTGACGAGTCTGGTATGTTGGACAAGCTAAAGTTCGATATTGCCGGAGACGATTTCCGTGAGGGATTAACTGCAGTCATTTCTGTTAAAGTATCAGAACCACAATTCGAAGGTCAGACTAAAACAAAATTGGGTAACAGAGAGGTATCTGCACCAGTTAGCCAGTCTGTAAGCGAAATGTTGAGCAACTACCTTGAGGAAAATCCAAAAGACGCTCAGCAAATCGTAAACAAGGTTATTTTGGCCGCTCAGGCACGTCACGCAGCCAGAAAGGCGCGTGAGATGGTTCAGAGAAAGAATGTGATGTCTGGCTCAGGTCTACCTGGTAAGCTGGCTGATTGTTCTGAAAAAGATCCTGCTGCATGTGAGTTATTCCTTGTCGAGGGTGATTCGGCAGGTGGTACTGCCAAGCAGGGAAGAGATAGATTCTTTCAGGCTATTTTGCCATTGAGAGGAAAGATTTTGAACGTGGAGAAAGCCATGCACCACAAAATATTCGAGAACGAAGAAATCAAGAATATTTATACGGCTCTGGGTGTGAAAGTAGGTACAGAGGAAGATTCAAGAGCATTGAATACTGAAAAGTTACGTTACCACAAGATCGTCATCATGTGTGATGCGGATGTTGATGGTAGTCACATTGAAACTTTGATCTTAACCTTCTTCTTCCGTCATATGAAAGAGTTGGTAGAGAATGGTTATATCTACATTGCTACACCACCTCTTTACCTTGTGAAGAAAGGAAAATCGCAACATTATGCATGGAATGATGACCAAAGAGATCAATACATTAATCAATTAAAAGGTTCAGGAAGCGAATCTTCTGTTGGTGTACAACGTTACAAAGGTCTTGGTGAGATGAACGCAGAGCAACTTTGGGATACAACCATGAATCCTGAAAACAGAACCCTGCGTCAGGTAACCATAGAAAATGCCGCAGATTGCGACAGAACCTTCTCAATGTTGATGGGAGATGAAGTTCCACCACGTAGAGAATTCATTGAAAAGAATGCCAAGTATGCAAACATTGATGCATAATTGAACATGTCATTATATGGAAAAGGGGCCTTTTAGGCCCCTTTTTTTGTGGTTACTTTTCTTTAAAACGAACATATAGGTATATGAATAAAATAGTTTTGATGGTTTTTTCGCTCTCAATTGGGCAGGTGTTTTCTCAAATTAATGTTGGTGTTATCGATGGACACGCAATAGATGAAAGATACGCAGTCATCAACGGAGGCATGCCTGAATCGGTTCGTCATGATATTATGGAGAGCACTGATTCAATCAGAATGATGCCCATTGAACAAAAAAATAAACTCACATCAGGAATTTATCCCAGACCCATAGAACTTACAGATGATGCAAAATGGCAAATGAAAGTTTGGCGGACCATACCAATTAATCGTTTAAATGAATCCTTAACGAAAGGGGATAGAAGAATTCACATTACAAAAACTGGTGATGATTATTTGATAGATACGCTATATGCCAATTACTCAATTGGATTACTTTCGTTGTTGAAAAAGAAGATTCTGAAGGATCCCAGTTGGTTTACCTACTATAGCTCTGTTAACTTTTATCATCAGTCAGTTTTACCACAGGATACGGTTATAAAGATAGTTAAAGAGCATTGGGATGACTTGTCGCATATTCAAATGAAAGAATACTGGTATTATGACAAGGGGATGGGGGAGCTTAAAAGCAAAACGATTGGCATATCTTTTTATTACCAAAAAGGAGCAAGCAGTAAGTGCTTATTTACTATGTATTATCCAGAATTGTTCTGGTACATCCACAATTTAACCATCGACGGTTATTATGATGAACATCACATGTGGAATGACGTTTTTGAAAATCATTTGTTGGTGTCAAATATTGATAGTGTCGAATCAACAAGTGTGTTTCAATTTTTAAGGACTGGTTTTGACAATATAAATGAACTCCCAAATAGCTATCATCTGGAGGCTTATTTCTATCAGATACATTTTAAAGAACTAGTAAGCTATTATATGGATTCTCTTCCATTTAATGATGAAGTGAATTTTGAGACATACGATGGTGGAAAAGTTCGTGGTCGCATCCGGAATGGATTAATGGATGGTGAATGGCAATTGACAACAAAGGAAGGTCAGGTGCATGTTAAATTGAACTATAGTCATGGAAAAGCGAATGGCCTGAGTAAAATATACCATTCAAATGGAGCTTTGAAGAATACTGGAAGTTTTGATCATGGTCTTAAATCTGGGAAATGGAACAGCTATACCGATCAGGGAATAAAATCATCCGAGTATTTATACAATAATGGTTGGTTAGATCAGGAACAAAAGGCCTGGTATCCTAATGGACAACTATACTTAAAGTATCGTTTCAATGAATTCAAAATAGATGGGACGTTTGAAAGATTTTGGGCAAATGGCGATTTAATGGAAAAGGGAAATATGCAATTTGGCTATAGAGAAGGGGAGTGGGAGTTTCACTTAAATTTATCTGATACTTTGGAAAGAATGTTGGGAAAACCTTCAGATGAAGTCAAAAAACTACATTACGGCTACTTGTATGATCTGATATCAGACTCCAAGATTCACATGACAATTAACCATGTACTCTCGCACAAACGAGGGGCATTCGAAAACCTACATGTTGAGTGGCTAAAGGGCAAATAAAAAACCGCTAAGTTTCCACCCAGCAGTTTTTCATAGCAGTAGTGCTTAAATAATTGCTTACTTAAGCAAGGTAATGTGTCCTACGTATTCATGTTTAGAACCGTCATGTGCGGCTTTCACATTCAACTTCCATACGTAAATATCAGTCTTGTTGTCTACCTGAATACCATTGATACCTCCATCCCAGAATTCACCAGGAGAAGTAGAAGAGAACACGATCTGTCCCCATCTGTCAAATACTCTAAAGGTGTAGCTGTCTGGTTCATGACCAGAAACTACAGGAACCAATACATCATTGATACCATCTCCATTAGGTGTAAATGAGTTTGGTACGTACACGATCAATTCATCATTGATAATAACTGTGTGGCAAACCGTTGCAGGACAACCAAAGTCGTTAGTAGCAGTCAAACATACATTGTGTACACCAGGTTCTTCAAGGAAAGTGAATTGAGGGTTTTCTTCAACACTTGTTCCTAAGATTCCTGCATCTCCAAACTCCCATGAATATCCGGTTGCGTTTTGAGATTGGTTGGTAAACGTAATTTCTGTATTCGAAATGGTTGTAGGTTGCGGAGATGCTGTAAACTCAGGTAGAACTGGCATTGGTCCTCCAACTGTGGCAAGACCGCTTTCCTGACAACCTGCAGCATCCATTACAACAATGTCATAGTTACCTGTACACAAACCATTGAAATCACCGCTGGCCTGGAAAGTAGCACCATTGTCTATACTAAACTGTACTGCATTGGCAGAAGTAATTGTGATACTTCCATCACAGTCTCCAAAACAAGTTTCGTTAACAGCTACAACATTATCAATGGTAAGCAGTGGTGGTTGCGTTAAACTGATGTTGTTAGAATCGATTGTACAACCGTTGGCATCAGTTACTGTCAAGTTGTAATCACCTGCACAAACACCTGTTAAATTACCGTTTCCTGTAAGTCCGCCAGACCACGCATATGTATAACCTGGTGTTCCTCCACCAACAATGGCATCAATGGTCCCATCACAAGCATTGAAACAGCTAATATCCTGAGAGGTCACGTCCAAAGTCAAGGCAGTAGGTTCTAAGATTGTTACACTAATTGTATCAATACAAGTTGGCCCATAACCAGGATCTGAAGAGTAAACTTCATAAACACCAGCACATAAGTTCTGGAAGTTATTGGTAGTTACCCATCCAATACCATCAATAGAGTACTCAACAGCTAAAGGATCTACAATTGTCAATTCCCCATCACAATCTCCAAAGCAAGTCACATCAACGTGTGTTTCAGAAGAGTTAAGAGGACATCCACAAGCAGGATCACCTTGAGCCAAGATAGTCACATCAATAAAGGAAGTATCATTAGGACAAGTCGGTCCTGAAACAATGTATGAGTAGATACCGGATGCAGCTGTAAAAGGATCCAACATATTTGTTGTTGGGTTATTCGAAGGATCTAACCATGTTCCACCAGCCGCAGGTCCACCACCAATTAATGTAAATAAATCGGTAATCGGATCATTGAAACAAAATGTAACTGTACTGTCTTCACCTGCATAAACTGCCGGGTCAATAATAATATTAATGGTATCTGTGCTTGAACACAATAAATGCCCTGTTTCCCATACTTCAACAACGTATTGAGAGTTTGAGTTAATAGTAAAGGTTGGATCTGCAACATTCGGATTGCTTACCCCGGCTGTAGGTGTCCAGCTATAGTTATAGTTAGGTGGAGCAGGATTCACACCTACACCATTATAGATGTTAGCACCAATTGCAGGGTTATTACCTGTGTAGTTAACACCATCCTGGAATAAGATATTTCCTGAACAATCAACCAATTCCCATGAAACTTCATTATCAAAAGTACCTGAAATTGTACTGATAGTAATGGCATCACCATCGGCAACACTAAATACATCAGTACTTGTAGAGCCTGTATTGAAAGTGAATGTACCTTGAGAAATTCCGTTGATGAATACTTCAACCTGGAAGCCATTCCAACCGTCTCCAAATGTATCAAACATGTTCAATGTATAATCACAGAATGGAGGAGGCAAAATACCACCAGAAGCAATCGCATTTAGTTGAACAGGTGTTCCAGAGCATATAGTTGTATCGTTACCAGCGTCAATTGTTGGCCCTGGATCAACAGTTACAGTCAAAGTTGTATCAAAATCACAACCGTGGTTATCTGTAACAAAGTAAGTATAGTCATAAGTACCAGCAGCAGTTGGCATCAGACAAATCTGGTTACAATCTCCGGATGTTGATGTAATAATGCTGGAAGCAGGACCAGATGCAGTCCAGTAAGAAGAATCACATTGGTTACCAATAGATGGTGTAAAAGAGGTTAAAGGAGGGAATAAACTTGGATGGAACCCAATGCTCCAATCACAAACGAAACCGTCGTCAGCTCCCCATAAATCACAGAACTCGATCGTCCAGGTTCCGTTTAACGGACATCCTACCAAACCTGACAGAGGATTTAAACTTTCATAAGTACCAGGTACTAAAGAGTTACTACCGGAACTGTTGGTGTAAATGTTAGGTGTTGGACCAAAAGCAGCATTGTCTACCCATGTTCCGTTTGTTGCAGTTGGACTCCAGCAGTATTGCTCACATACACCAACCAAAGTAGAATCATCTAACTGGTTTGGATCACCTAAGTTAGTACTACCACCACCTTGTTGGTGCATGATAACACTTTGTCCGTTTGGACAGTAAATGCTCGCTACAAGGTCACCCATGTATGAGTGTTCCATGTTTACACAAATGCTTAAAAGGTCGTTAACATTGTTAAGTGTTTGACCAGGAAGGAATGATTGAAAATCAAGTGTGGCGGTAAAACACTGACCAACGTCATCTGGCAGATAAGTTGCGCCACCAAGTGAACTTACTGGTTGGGCTGTCCAGGTCGTAGGCGTAACCGAACCATCCATACAAACCTGTTCACCTAAACAAATTAAACTGTCTGGTGTTGTTCCCTGAAAGCTTGGCGTTGTTGCCGCCCAAACCTGAATCGTCTCAAGGTTGGTACTAATACAGTTGTTGTCATCAACGACATACAAATTCACTAAGTATTCACCTGGTCCGGTATTAAACGTATGACTAGTTACACCTGTAGTTAAAGTATCAGCTGTACCATCACCCCAGTTCCAGATATAGTCTACAATGTTAAATCCTGGAGCAGCATAAGAAGCTGATCCATCAAAGTTCACTAAATCGCCATCGCAAATTCTAACCGGATTGTTGGCCACAGCAGGAGCATTCATAACAACTGTTGGTCTCTGACATGGTGTAGAACATGTGATTGTTGCAGCAAATACACCAGTTCCCTGATCATTAGATGTAAATACCAAAGTTAAACACCCACTTGTATTCAATGATGTACATGAAACCAAAAGACCTTGAAGTTGGTTACCAGTATAAGTTCCCAGAGAAGGAGCGGCAGTACTGTTACCATCATAAATGGCAAGATTATCCATATTGTTTCCAGGAGGATTTGCCGTGTTAGTTTGATCAAGAGCAAAGTTCAGGAAATCTAATGTGATAACATCTCCCGGGACATCCGGACAAATAGTTAAAACATAATATTCGTTGTTTTGATATCCGGCAGCACCTTGTCCACCTGAATCAAAAAGAGTTCCATTACAGGTAGCGGCGTTACCATCAGCCATGGAAACGGCTGTTTGTGAGTAAGTTTTGATCGTGAGCAGACATAGGACGAGGGGTAAAATAGTTGAAAATACTTTCACGATTCAGTTTTTTTGTTTGAAGTATAACGTTTCAGAAGGTAAATGGTTGCCTGAAAAAATAAAAATAATTTAATCTACGTATAATACGTGCTTATCTCCTTGTTTGAACAGGATTCCATATGTATCATTCCACTTGAGAGAGAGTTCAAATCCACCAACACCATTATTGGCTTTTTGAAGTGTGGAAATTGTGTAATCGTAGTTGATTCCAAACTCAAATCCTTTGATCTCGAAAATGAATGTTGGAATTAAGGCATCTTTCCCTCTAACATAAAAACCAAGACCAATGGCTTTTTCGTTAACAAAACCAGTGTACTTAGTGTCAGACCTAAACAGGTATTTAAAAATACTACCTACAATAACTTCATTATATGGTCCCTGATGCGCAAAATACACAGCAGGAGAAATAGTAATGTATTGATCTCTTAGTCCGAAAGTTCCCATGGCATGTGCTACAAGCTTTCCATATCGCTTATCTCCGGAAAAACCGTAGAAGGTTGTATTAGGACGGTTGATATGGAAATATGCAATACCAGCTGTAGCAGCCAACTTATCGAAAGCAGAAACCCCAATGTTCTTTTCTACATACTTCCACGCAAGTCCGGTAGAGAAATCAAAGAAAGAGTGGGAATCGTTACCAAAGGTCTCTCCAGTTGGAAGGCTAGGATCGTAAACAGAACCATCCCATTGATTATCCCAGGACAGTGCGGCTGCATTTTTAATGCTTCTTTGTTCGAAAGCAGATCTGATTCCCAGAGAAATAGAACTATTCTTACTGGCGATCAAAATTCCCGTTACAGTGAATCCGAATTTATTGTGAGTAAGGGCGCCTGTTCCAGCTTTGTCAGACATGAAGTCAAGTCCTACACCAACGTAGGCGTTTTCAACCCCCATACTGCTCGACAAAATGGGCATGTCTACGGAAAATGCCATCGTAGAAAAGGCCTTGTTTAAAGGCCCCCACTGATTTCTATAGTTCATATTGGCTCTGTTAAAGCCTTTCCCGATTCCAATTAAACCGGGGTTTAGATATGCTGGTGATTTATCAAATTGTGCGAAATGATGATCCTGGGAGGAAACACTTCCTACGATCCCAAAGGACAAACACAATATGATATAATGAAGTTTAATCCTCATATATTATTTCATCAGGGTAACATTCCCTTTTAGTTCAAGAATTTCACCATTTGGTCTTGTACAGGTAAACTGGTAACCATATACACCTCCGGAAGCTTTCTTCCCTTTGGTTGTACCATCCCAACCAATTGATTTGTCTTGAGATTGGAAAATAGTGGTTCCCCATCTGTCATAAATCAAGAAGTTCATACTGGTAATACCTGCACCACGTACATACAATACATCATTTACACCATCGTCGTTAGGAGAGAATGCTGTAGGAATGTATATCGGTAGGTAATTCACCTCAATAATCATTTGGTCACTAGCCTGACATCCGTTTGCGTCAATTGCAGAAAGGGTATAGGTTGTTGTTACGGCCGGACTCGCGTTTGGATCCGGGCAGTTATAACAATCCAAGCCTGTTGTTGGTTGCCATAAGTAACTAACTCCACCTGTACCATTAAGTTGGATGATTTCTTCTACATTGATAGAGGTATCTGCCCCGGCATCAATTACCGGAATTGGATAAATAACAGCTGTGGTACTAAATGAAATCGTTTCACAACCAGTATTGATATCAACACTTAGAGGTCCGCCTGTAAGTGTATAATGCTCTATGCTTGTGGTAGTATCTCCAGTACTCCATAGGATGTCGTAATTATCAGCACCAACTAAAGAAAGTGTGATGGTGTCTCCTAAACAAACAGCTGTATCACCAACAAGGAAAACAGGATTTGGAGGAATATAGCCTACAGTTGTGTCGAATGTAATTGCACAAGCTGGATGGTTATCCGGAGTAATTGTGATGGTGTAAGTTCCATCAGGAAGGTTATCGAAATAGCCAGTAGCGTTAGTGGCATTTGGTGGTCCAACCAAATCAAAAGTCATTGGGTTAGATCCTCCGGTAGTTGTAATGTCTATGATTCCGTTTGGAGAATTCAAACATGTGTTGTCTGTAATGTCCACTGTTGGATCTATTGTAGGAATTACCGTTACAGTCGCCGTATCCGTAGTGATGTTACCATTATTATCATCAAAATAAATAACGTATGATGTTGTGGTAGTCGGCCATACCCAGGCACTATCCTGATCCGTACTCAAAGTCATGTTTGGCTCTGAATCCCAAGAGAAGGTATACCCTGCGAAACCTAAAATACCAAGGGCGATTGTATCTCCCTGACAAATAGTAGTATCATCAATACCACATTCCAAAATCAAGGTAGTATCCAAAGTCACAATACAAGTACTATGGTTTGTAGGCCAAACATTAATGGTATATAGACCATCAGGAAGGTTAGTAAAGGCACCAGTTTGGTTTTGATCGTTTACCGGACCTGTAATTTGATATTCAATTGGAGGAATACCACCAGTAACGGCAATATTTATAGATCCTGAAGGTGAGTTAGCACAATTGTCGTTAACAACGGATAAGGTTGGTACAATTGTAGGTACTACTGTTACAGTTGCTGTATCATCTATCACTGATCCAAAAGGATCTGTAATGTGTACAATAAAATCTTCAGTTGTTGTAGGATTTACAAAAGCTGTATCTCCATTTGCGCTTGTTGCATAAATACTAGGGCTTGGATCCCATGAGTAAGTTGATCCCGGAGCAGAAACTGCTGCCAAAATAGCGGTGTCGCCTTCACAAATTGTCTGATCTTGTAAACCACAAGTCACTTGAGCAGATCCAAAGAAATCTAAAGGAAAGCTGGTGGTTTGTCCACTATAGTTAGAAAAGCATAAGACGAACTGATCACCAGGGTTTACATTCAATGGTGTTTCAAAATCAAATTGACTTCCTGGAGCTGGAACCGGGTTTGCCATCCCTGTAAAACCACCACATGCACCATTCCAGTTACAAGCAACCGGAGCCAATGTGTTATTGGCAATGTCAGCACAAGCTGTAGCGTTGTAAGGCCACATAGCCCAGTCAATACATCCTGGTGTAGTTACACCATCACCAATACTAAACTCTAAGGTTCCTGCAGATGATACGGTAATTAAAATCCATGTACTGTTAAGCTCACCCGCTAACAAACAACCGGAGTTACCGGGCACTGCGTTGGGGTTTGTTGATGGATTTGAAAAGTTATTACCAGCTAATTCATCAACGGTTCCGAAACCTGAAGGCGTTACCGGGAAATTAGGAGTTGTACATGCTTGTGCATTTGTAAAACAGTCACCGTACTGTGCTGTAGCGGTGAATGTTGAAAAGCATGTAATTGCCAGTAGTAGAGAGTAAATCTTTTTCATAGTCGTAAATTATTCGCAGTCTAGTTTTTGGTCAATGACTTTATCTACTCCATGCTCCCCTTCTCTAAAACATTTAATCTCAAAGCCTAACTTTTTAAATGTTTCTATGAAATAGTTCTGATCATATCCCTGATCAGCAGAATAAATAACGAAATATTTTTTGCTCACTGGATCCATTCTGGAAACAACCACCCCTGATTGCCCTTGCATGTATCTGTCGATTTGTTGAGCTTCCGCTCTGGTGTCGGCTTCTTCTACAATAAATTGGGTAAACTTATTCGGCGCTGGCGTCTTTTTGTCTTTTGTGCTGAAAGAGCTCAAAACCAACGCGAGTAGTGATAGTATGGCAATTTGTTTCATGTTTGAGAGGTGCTGATTTTATAATAAGACGAAGATAAGTTAAAAAGGTTGTCTGAAAAAAAAATGACTACCAGAATAGGTAGTCATTAGTAAATTATCATGAAAGTGTTATTATTTTAACAGCGTAACATGTCCAACATATTCTTTTTCTTCACCTGTGATGGCAGATTTGACTTTTATTTTCCAGACATATACATCCGTTTTAGCGAGTACCCCTGATGGGTCTGTACCATTCCATCTTACATTGAGATTATGGGATTCAAATATGATGAGTCCCCATCTATCGAAGATGTAGAATTCGTATGATTCCGGGATATGTCCGCTGATCACAGGTCCAAAGTCGTTGTTAAACAAGTCATCATCCGGAGTAAATGCATTTGGCACATAAATCAGGAACTCATCGTTGATGGTTACCGGTTTACAAATAGTATCGTTACAACCATCTACTGTGTATGCAATCAAACAAACTTCATGCACAAAAGGGTTGGCTTCATAGGTGTGTGAAGGATCTACGTCTGTTGAGTTTGCTCCATCACCAAAGGTCCAGAGATATGAATCTGCATTTTGAGAATGGTTTGTGAATTCAAAATGCGGATCAAAAATGGTTGTGGAATCCGGTGTGAAAGAGAAATCAGCCACAGCATTGTCACTCACACATACCATATTGGTTTGTGTCATACTATTCGAACATCCGGCCGCAGTTGTGATGGTTAAAGACACATCATAACATCCGGGATCGGTATAAGTATGAGTTGTTGTACCACAATCGGTAGAGAAGAAGGTGTCCCCAAAATCCCATAAACACGTTGTGCCAGCAGGTACAGAGTTGTCAGTAAAGGTGACAGTAAGTGGCGCACATCCAGTGGCATTGTCTACCACAAAATCTATGGTAGGCAAAGGGTTCACAGTCACAGTTACCTGATCGGTAGCCGCATTAGACCCACACCCATCAGTCACGCTAACAGTATATGTGGTTGTAACAGCAGGTGTAACAGTAATAAACTGTCCAACTCCAGCAGGGTTCCCCTGATCATCTGTCCATGTATAGGTATAGTTGCCATCACCGCCATTTGCAACGGCAGATAAATTGGCATTCTGTCCTTCACAAATATCCATATCAATAAATGCAGTGACACTTAAAGGATCGTTTACGGTGATGGTGGTGGTTTCAGAATTTCCACACTGTCCTGCAATGGTGTAGGTAATCACATGTGTACCCGGTCCGGCCACAGTAGGGTCGAACTCACCCGTAGCGGGATCAATGATTCCGATACCTGACCATGTACCACCGGCATCCACAGCTGTTAAAATCACAGATGGGTTTCCAATACAATATGGTCCAACAGGAGTGATGGCCGCATTGGCATTAGGCAATACATCCACATCCGTTGTTTGCACATCTCCACAAGCTCCTGCAATGGTATAGGTGATGGTGTGTAAGCCCACCCCTGCAATGGCAGGATTAAATCCTCCTGTAGTCTGATCAATACAAGCTCCACAAGTTGCGGACCATGTTCCACCCGGATCCACGGCACTCATAAAGAATACCGGATCGTTTTCACAGAACGGTCCGGCAGGAGTGATGGTGGCATCTAACTGCCCGTTTACTACCACATTTTCCGTGTCAGTATCTCCACAAGCTCCTGCAATGGTATAAGTGATGGTGTGTGTACCAGCACCAGCTGTAGCAGGATCGAAAGATCCGGTAGCGGCATTGATACAAGCTCCACAAGTGGCACTCCAAACCCCGTTAGGATCGGCTGCAGTCATAATAAAGGCAGGATCTGTATCACAGAATGGCCCGGCCGGTGTGATGGTGGCATCATCATCGGCAATCACCACAATGTCTTCAGTATCTACCGCACCGCAAGACCCTCCCAGAGTATAGGTAATGGTATGTGTACCCGGACCAGCTGTTGCCGGATCAAATTCACCGGTTGTGGTATTGATGATTCCAGTACCAGACCATGTCCCACCTGGATCCACGGCTGCCAGAATGGTAGAGGCGTTAGATTCACAGAACGGTCCAGCCGGCGTGATGGTGGCATCCAGTTGGTTGGTCACCACAATGTCTTCAGTATCAGTAGAAGGACAAGCACCATTGGTTGTATAAGTAATGGTGTGTGTACCTTGTCCGGCCGTAGCAGGATCAAAAGTACCCGCACCACCATTTGTAATTCCTGTACCTGTCCAGTTACCACCAGCTGTGGCAGCAACCAGGTTAACAGCCGGATCGGTATCACAGAATGGTCCGGCTGGTGTGATGGTGGCATCATCGAGTGCATTCACCACAATGGTTTCCGTATCAGTATCTCCACAAGACCCGGGAATGGTATAGGTAATGATATGGTTTCCAGGTCCAGCCGTAGCAGGATCAAAAGTACCTGCATTCACATCTGTAATTCCGGTACCAGCCCATGTACCACCCGGATCGGCCGCGGTGAGGTTAACAGCAGCATCATCTTCACAGAACGGTCCAGCAGGAGTGATGGTGGCATCAAAAGCTGCATTCACCACAATGTCTTCAGTATCAGTAGAAGGGCAAGCGCCTCCTACGGTATAAGTAATGGTATGTGTACCAGCTCCGGCCGTAGCGGGATCGAAAGTACCAGCCCCACCGTTTGTAATCCCTGTACCTGTCCAGTTACCACCAGGTGTGGCAGCAGTGAGGTTAAGAGCCGGATCATTAGGACAGAAAGGTCCAGCCGGGTTAATGGTCGCATCAGGAGGCCCAACAAATGGTCCACCAGTAACTTGTATCGGACACCCATTTTGATCTACTACATCAAAGCTGTACATGTCTCCATCCTGAAGCCCGGTGATGGTGATGGTACCACCATGTGCTGCTGTGGTGTTGGCAAAACTGGCTGTTGCCGGCAATAGGTTAGAAGCTGTAAAATTGGTTCCAAAGATTTCCGGATGACCACCGTTTAGTGTCACAGTTACACTTCCGTTAGGACAATCTTCAACAGCATTGAAGGTAATAGGGGTGAGGTAGGTTACAGAAACGGGTGTTCCCATGCTCCAACAGTTGGCATTGTACAATAGGTTAGGGTAGTTGTACATGGTCATAGGAATGTAGAAGACCTCATTATTGTTAAAAGTTCCCGGAGGGAAGGCATTGATGATGCCCAGGTCATTAATGTCACTCATATTACCACTGCCATTAGGGGCATTGAAGATTCCCTGGAAACAAGGATCGTTGTTGGGGTCTACTCCTGGTGTTGGCGGGCAGTTATAAATCAACCATGCAATCCCCGGATCGTATGGGAAACCACCCAGTGGGCCATTGTTATCCGGATCAATAAAATCGTTATTGGTAGTAATGTCTACCTGATCGCCATCACACAAAATAAAGTTGGTGTTACCGTTACCCGTCATACTCACATTGTAAGTTCCCGCATCAGCCTGGCAACCGCAGTTAATGGTGGTGGTTTGAGAACAACCCGGGTAATCTGAGAAGTAGTAACTAATGGTATAAGGGTTGGCTGCCGGATTTAATCCAGACACAGACCAGTTTTGAGGACTGGTAGTTGGCAAGGTAATCATGGTGTCCAGTACATTGGTACCATCATCAATAGATACTACTAAAAATCCAGAGCCATAGGTGTCATCAAAGGTGATGTCTCCAGTAACGATACCAGCCCCAATCACACAGTTAGAACTAAAGCCGGTGATGGGTGGTGGCGCCTGATGAGGTCCCACAATGGTACAGGTAGGATCGTCTGTAAACACAGCCGTGAAATCACACTGAGCACCAGTTTGAGGCATGTTGGTTTGTGTAAAGTTGAAGGGTGACACAAATGGCGCGTTGAAGGTTTGTGTGGCACCATAACAATCTGTGATCACCAATTGACCCGTGGTTGGTGGGTTGGTGAAGGTGAGCACACCTGCAATGTCATATTCTAAAAATCCTCCGTTTACATAACAGTTGGTTACGTTGATCGTGAGATCCGTCATGGAGCAGCACGAAGGACCTGTTCCAACCTGTATAGAACCAGTAGTCACACATCCATTGTCATCAGTAACGGTTACCAGATAGTTGCCAGGGGCCAACCCAGTAACAGTAGATGCTCCATTCAGGTTATTGTCTGTTTGAACAGGATTACCTACTGCATCTGTCCATACATAATCCCAGGGAGCTGTACCTAATCCGGTAGCTGTGGCGGTACCATCTGAAGCTCCTGGACAAGATTCAGGTGTTTGGGCCATTTGTGGATCAGGGCAGCAAGTTAATGCTGCGGAAAAAACGTAATCATCGTCATTCACACATGCCAGGTTGGTCCAGCTTCCCGCTTCACCATCTGCCAGTGTATTGACTGTGATTCCCAGGTCATCTCCATCAGCGGCAGGCGGACATGAAGCTGCTGTCACATTCCAACAGAAAGTCCATGTGCAGGCACCATTACAATCGTCTCCGAAATTATTTCCCGGATCTCCATCGTTGTTCTCATCATAATAAAAACCATTGCCATAGGTGTTTCCAGTGGCCGAACTTGTGATTCCGTTATACCATCCAAAAGTTCCTCCGCCAGAAATAGAAGCTGCCGGAACCTGTCCGGTAATTGAACCTGGCACCCAACCAGCACCTAATTGAATCTCGATACCATGAAACCAGTTTGTATTTTGTTGTTCCCATTCAGACACTGTGTAACAGAAGTTAACCACTTGTCCAGCCTGATAGGTCCCATTCACCGGGGCAGGTGTAGCTACAATTGAAGATGTGATCAAACAGGCATCACAACTGTTGTTGTTTTGAAGGGTCAGGTTGAAAATACCCTGATCAGTTAAATTCCCTCCGCTTATTTGAAGGTAGTATACTGTACCGGGGGTCATTTGAGTAAATGTGGTATTTAAATTACCACCCGCACCAATGTCACACCCTCTTGGAATCAAAGCACCACAGGTACCTTCGTACAATCCAACATTGGGAGTGTTTATGGCACCAGTGATTGAAACATCTAATTCATTTCCTGTAGCGGTAAACGAGTACCACACATCTGTAGCAGGAGAAGCCATGTCATTACCACTTCCCTGGCAATTGGTGACAGTGGTATATGGGTTCTCTGAAACTGCATTCACATTTGTGAGACCATTTGTGGTTACGGGGTTTCCTTGTCCTTCGGTTGGACTTCCGTCACATAATGATGGCGTAGGGAGTGCACCTAAACTTTGGGCTCCTGCACAGTCGTCATTGGCTAGCTGACCAAAGCTTATAACAACATTGATCGATAGTAAAAAGGCGATTAATTTTTTCATGGGGGATGATAGCTTAATCCATTATTTTTTTCCTGAAGACCTCATCTTTTCAATTACCTGACCAGTAGAGGAGAGGTGAAAAACAGAGGTTCTTTCAACATAGTAAGCGTCTGAAATGATTTTGTTTGAATCAAAATCAATATTTAATTTTTCAAGGTTTTGGGCAGAAAGCAGTTCTATGGTAATTCCATTGTCAAAATTCAGAACGGAAGGCTTAGATTCAAAACGATATCCATCCCAGTTGATGGCTTCAAAGGCTGCACGAAACTCAGAATCAGCAAGTTCAGATCCTTTTGTCACTTTGTATGAATTAGACGTGGTTTTAGAATCCTTATCTGAAATCGACGGAATCCCAGTGTTTTCGGTGCTTAGCCCTGTCCATGCAGTAGAATAATTGCTTGAAAATAATGCCAAGAAAAGGGTAGTAGTATATAGAAGCTTCATATTTAATCAATTATAGCAAAAATTGATGAGATTCTTAACAAAAACGTAAAATAAAAAAAAGGTTGCCTACCTAAAGACAACCTTCTATGCAGCAGTTTTTTAAATAAAAGTGGACTATCTCACCACGGTAATGTGTCCAATGTACTCATGTGGTTCTTCTTTATGATCAAGTGTTCTGATCAACCAAACATAAACATCCAGTTTAACCAGTCTACCTGATCTTGGATCGATACCATCCCAACCATAATCAGGATCGTGAGATTCAAAGATCAACTGTCCCCATCTATCGAAGATGTACATTTCGTATTGGTTGTCGTGAATTCCAATTCCAACTGGTTTGAATACATCATTCTTACCATCTCCGTTTGGTGTAAATGCAGTTGGTGTGAACAAAATATAATCACCTTCAACATATACTTGGTAGGACACCACGTCTGTACAGCCAAATTCATTGGTAATGGTAAGGGTCACATCAAAATAGCCTGTGTCGGTATAAGTGTGAATAGGGTCTTTGTAAGTCCCTATAGTCATGCCATTATTTGTTCCTGCAATAATAGCAGTATCTATACCACTTATCGTATTTCCATCACCAAAGTCCCAATCGTAAATAAGACCTCCTGAACTCATATTTGTGAAGGTAATGGTTGGGTTGAGTGCTGTGGTAACAGGCGGATTCATAGTGAAGTCTGCTACAGGTAATGGATGTACAGTGATCATCTGATTAACAGAAATGCTTGTGTCGCAGCCATCAGCTGAAATTACAGTTAAACACACATCATATGTTCCAGGATTTTGATAAGTAAATGTTGGATTCGAATTAGGACCAGAATAGTCTACGATTCCATCACATTCAAAATCGAATTCATATGTCACTCCAATGTCTGAATTTGCAATGAATTGTGCAGTGAAAGGAACACATCCATTGGAATCAAGAGCACTGATAGATGCCGATGGGATTGGATTAATTGAAATCAATGTTGAATCAATGACATCCAAACTACAACCATCACTCAAGGTAACGTAGTACCATGTTGGTGTGGCTGGATTCACATTGACAAATGAACTGTCAGCATTTTGTGTTCCAACCAGAACATTTCCATTTTCATCTGTCCAGTCGAATGTATATGGTCCGCCATTTCCATCACTTGCATGAGCAATTAAATCAATTCCACTTCCGCTGCAAATTGATGTTGATGGTGTTAAATTAAGATCAAGAGGAGGAAGTACTGTAATGTCAACACACCCTGAAGGGGACAGGCAACCATTGTCATCAGTCACAGTGAAGCAATAAGTTGTGGTCACTAATGGCGTGACCATGATTGGTCCCGGACCAGTTAATCCGGATGTAGTCCAGTTAATGGTATAAGGAGCAGTTCCACCCTGACCACTTGCCCATAATTGAGAAGAATCTCCGTAACAAATAGTTGTGCTAATGTCCGGAACAGGTAATAGTGGTGCAGGTTCGTTAACCGTTACACAGCTTGTTACCTGACAATTGTTAACATCAGATACTGTCACACAGTAGTTGCCAGCCGGAAGTGCAACCGCCGGATTCGAAACCTGGTTGAATGCAGCAGCATCCCATAAGTAGGTCAGATTTCCGGTACCACCTGAAGTTAATACCTCTGCAGATCCGTTACTCAAACCGTTACATGTTGGTTGAGTTACATTGAATCCATCAATCGTTGGAGCAGGCTCATCTATGATTGTAACTACCAAGGTTGTGAAACAACCATTGGCATCTGTTACTTCTACAGTGTGGTTGCCAGGACACATTCCGGTATTAGTGGCAGCAGAAGTAGTATTACCTCCATTCAACCAGTTGTATGTGTATGGAGCAGTTCCACCATTAACGGTGATGCTGGCTCCACCATTACATTGCGAACATGTAGAGTTGATCGTAGATGCAGAAAGGGTCAAAGGCTGAGGTTCTGTAATGGTGAAATTGATATTCTCAACACATCCATTTCCATCAGTAACTGTTACATCATAGTTGTCAGCACACAATGCACCAGCGGTTGGTCCGGTACTCACGTTTGGTGCCCAGTTATATAAATACGGAGGCGTTGCTCCATTGGCAATTACGTTGATAGAACCATCACAGGCAGCATTACAACTTACATTTACCTGGTTGGCTGTGCTCAACAATAATTGAGTTGGTTCGTTAATGGTAATTGTGCTGGTAGTGGTACAATTGTTACTATCTGTAACCACCACAGTATAGTTGCCCGCACAAAGATTGGTGTTGGTTGCTGCATTTACAGCTCCACCAGCATTCCATGTATAAGTGTACCCATTAATGACTGAAGGAAGTCCACCACTCACTGAAACAGTTGCTTGTCCATCACAGCCAAGGAAGCAGTTTGCATCAGCAGAAGAGGTGATGGCAGAGTTGAGTGCATTTGGTTCAGAAATACAAATTACATCAGTACCAACACAACCAGCTGCATCAGTCGCGATTAAAGTATAGCAATCTCCATCTAAATTGTTTGTTAGAAGCTGACCAGTATTTACCTGATTGTTGTTTCCATCTAGTAGTTCAAGGGTTGGTGCACCAGTACCTCCCACAACAGAGAATTCAACAGAACCATCCTGATCTCCAAAGCAAGTCACATCTGAAGAGTTAATTCCAGTCACTGTTGGTCCGGCAATGTCATTGATACATAATAAACTATCCTTGATACATCCATTGCCATCAACTATTGTTATGGTATAGCACCCCGCAGCAATGTTGTTAACACATGCAGATGTCGTGGTATTGATATCACTCCACTGATAAGTAAATGGCGCAACACCACCTACAACTGCTATACAAATTGATCCGTTAGATTGACCACAGTTGGCATCAGTTGGTGTAGCAACTAAAGTAAGCTCGTTTGGTTGAGTAATCACTACTGTCTCAGAAATAACACAACCTAGAGCGTCTGTAATTTGACAAGTGTAAGTTCCGGCGCATAGGTTGTTTACAGCTGGTGTTGTGCTAAATGCCGGATCATCCCACTGGTAAGAGAATGGTCCTGTTCCTCCTGAAACGTTCACATTTGCAGTACCGTTACATGCATTGAAACATGTTACGTTAGTTGTGTTGCTTGTGATTCCAAGTGCAGTAGGTTCAGTAATTGTAACTGTAGCTGTTGCCTGACATCCGTTTGCATCTGTCACTGTAGCAGTGTAAGTGTTAGGGCAAAGGTTTGTTGCGATTTGGTTTGTACCAGCATTGTTATCCCAGCTGTAGGTATATCCTGGTGTTCCTCCAAGTGGATCAACCTGAGCAAACCCATCACATGCACTAAAACAATTCACATTTTGCGAGATGTTGATTGCCGCAGTGACTTGAGTTGGTTCAGTAATGTTGATGTTAACCGTTGTGAAACACCCATTTTGATCTGTGACGATACAAGTATATAATCCAGGACACAATCCCGTAGCTGTTGGAGTTGTTTGAGCGTTAGGGTCATCCCATAAGTAGGTAAATGCACCTACTCCGATTACGCCTGTCGCTGTTGCTGTTCCGTCACATGCACCGTTACAAGTTACATTGGTTGCCGAAATAGTGGCGCTTACCTGCACTGGTTGTGATACAATATAAGAGTCGTTAACTGTACAACCATTTGCGTCAGTTACGGTGATTAGGTAAGTATCTGCACAAAGCCCCGTAATCGTGTCATTTGTTCCGGCAGGAATTCCAGCATTGTTAACCCATGAATAGGCATATGGTGTTGTTCCGCCGATCACATTGATCCAGGCTTCTCCGTCACAATAAGAAAAACAAGAAGCATCAATCGTATTGCCAACATACTGAAGTGGTGCAGGTTCATTAATTGTTAGATTGGTTGAAGCGCTACATCCAAGGTTGTCAGTTATAGTTACAGTGTATAATCCTGCTGCAAGATTAGATGCAGTTGGTGTGGTTTGGTTCCCTGCCGCTGCATCCCACTGAACGGTGAAACTAACACCTGTTCCACCTGTCATGTCAACAGTTCCACTTCCATCTGTACCACCAAAACAGCTCACATCTGACTGAGCAATTATTGAAGCAACCGGACCACTTAAGTCACTGACTTCAACTGCAATTTGTTCAAGACATCCGTTGGCATCTGTTACGTCAACAATATAAGTGTTTGCTGCAAGGTTAACGTCACAAGAGTTGGTTGATCCTGAAGGCCATGAATAAGTAAATGCACCAGTACCTCCACTTGCCAGAACACAAGCCTGTCCGTCAGCTTGCTGACAGTTTGCGTTGACAACTGTTGAGTCAAGAACAATTGCGTTTGGCTCAAATACATTTACACTCTCATTAAGCACACAACCATTGTCATCCGTGATAACAACGTTGTACTGTTGTGCACATAAACCTTGTGCACTAGGAGTGACTTCATTCAATGCATTATCCCATTGGAAATAGTAAGGGTTAGTTCCTCCTGAAACAGTAGCTGTGGCAACACCATCACAAAGGCCATTACAACTTACACTGTCAATTACAAAGGTAGCTGCTAATGGTAGAGGCTGACCAATTGAAACTGTGTCAGAGTTTGCAGTACATCCATTGACGTCCGTTACAACACTAAAGTAGTCGCCAGGAGCCAGGTTTGTTGCAGTCTGACCAGTTTGTCCGATTGGAGCACCAGTATTCGTGTACCATTCATAGGTATAGTTGGGAGTTCCTCCGGCCATAGAAACTGTCATGGTTCCATCGGATCCACCATTACATGATACATGTGTTAATGCTGAGATGCTTGCCACTCCCGGAGGAATGTTACCAACTGTAGCATTGGCATTGGCAGTACATCCATCCTGATCAGTTACGGTTACCGTGTATACACCAGGAGTCAGGTTGCTTGCAGTTTGAGAACTCTGTCCGGTTGGGTTCCATGCATAACTCAGATTACCACTTCCTCCCTGGACGATTGTCACACTTGCTGAACCAGAAGGTGTATTACAGAATGCATCTACATCAGATGTAGACAAAATGATTTGAAGGGGTTCACCGATTGTTACATTCATAGAGAAAGTACAATTGTTCGCATCAGTAATTGAAACATTATATGTTCCAGGGCAAAGGTTAGAAGCTGTGGTTGTTGTTTGGGCTGCCGGATCGTTCCATGCATAAGTGTAAGGAGCTGTTCCTCCAGAGGCCAATACTGTAGCAGATCCATCACAATCACCAAAACAAGTGACATCAGTGGATGCTTGTATTACACCGTTCAATGCAAGCGGTTCGTTGATAGTGATTGAAGTTGTAGCAACGCAACCATTGTCATCTGTCATTTCGGCCGTATATGTTCCAGCACATAAGCTTCCTAAAGATGGGGTAGTGGAGATTCCACTTACCGGATTGTTGTTACCATCGAACCATTGATAGTTATATGGCGCAACACCTCCACTTACCTGAACCTGAGCAAATCCATCACAAGCAGCATTACAACTTACATCATTAATGGTCAGAGGTGTGATACTTGGAGCTCCTAAATCCTGAACACATACAGTTTCAGTTGCGGTACAACCGTTTCCATCAGTAACGGTCACATCATAACATCCAAAACCTAAATTGGAAGCGGTTGCCGTAGTTTGATTTCCTGCTGCTGCATCCCATTGATAAGTATAATTAGGTGTTCCCTGAGTTACAGAAATTGTCGCAGAACCATCGGTCTGACCACAATTAGATCCTACCGTTGATGAAGCTAAAATAAGTTCTATTGGCTCAGTAATTGTTATTTGATCATTGAATATACATCCGTTGTCATCAGTGATTACCACATCATAAGTCCCATCGCATAAGTTTGAGATGTTCTGTGTGGTGGATAATGCCGGATCGTTCCATAAGTAGGTGTATGGGGCAGTACCACCTGCAGGCGTTGCAGAAGCTGTTCCATCGCATACTCCAAAACAAGAAGCATCAGTTCCGGCAATAACATTACTCAGTGCGGCAGGCTCTGTAATTGTCACAACGAAATTACCAGTACATCCGTTGAAATCCGTAACAATAACATTGTAGTTTCCTGCACAAAGGTTATTGATTGTGGCAGTGGTGCTGTTCGCCGGATCATCCCATTGGAATAAATATCCTGGAGTTCCTCCTCCCGCAACAATGTCAGCAGAACCATCACAAGCTCCATTACAAGATACATCCTGTCCATTGTAGTTTGAAACAACTGAAGTCGTTCCACTTATAGCAGTCGGTTCATTTACAGTAACTGTTTGGCTGGTGGTTGTCCCGCCATTAGCATCTGTTACAACCACATAATAATCTCCCGCACACAGGTTGCTTGCTGTTACACCTGTTTGACCTGGTAGTGGGTTATTGGTTGTTCCATCATGCCACTGGTAAGTAAATCCGCCAACGCCACCTGAAGCTGTTACACTGGCAGAACCGTCGCAGGCACCGTTACACAATGCATCCGTAGATGCCATAACTGTATTGATTGTATTTGGTTCGTTAATGGTAACACAAGTTGTGTCCAGACATCCCTTATTATCGGCAATAACCACAGAGTAAGTGCCAGCAGATAAGTTTGTAGCTGAAGTACCAGTTTGACCCGTCGTTGCACCCGGAGGACAACCGTTAAACCATTCAAAGGTATATCCGGGTGTTCCTCCTGAACCTGTTGCATCTGCAGTACCATTGCTCCCTCCATTGACAGTAACATCTGTACTTGCCGAGATGGTTACGTTAAGTGCCGGAGGCTCTGTAATTGTAACGGCGATATTATCAACACATCCGTTGGCATCTGTTACAGTTGCGTTATAATTTCCTGCGCATAGTCCGGAAACAGTTGCGGTTCCCTGTCCACTTCCAGGTGCAGGTACCCAAACATAATTGTAAGGAGCAGTTCCTCCTGTAACATCCAAGGTAGCAGTTCCATCACACTCCCCTGCACAGGAAGTACTTGTTTGTGCCAAAATACTTAAGGTTGGACCTGTGTTGTTATTGACTCCAATAGTAGCGGTTCCGGTACATCCGTTATCATCAGTTACTGTTACCGTGTATGAACCACCTGGTACAGCATTAATATTGGCAACCGGATTACCTAAAGCATCTTCCCAAACCTCAGATACATAGTTTCCGGAACCACCCGATACACTTGTTACCGAAACACTACCGTCTGCCTGACCACAATTGGCATCAGTAGAGCTTAGAACAGGCACAATTTGAGCTGGTTCATTAATAGTGATTGAGCTGGAAGCTGTACATCCATTATTATCTGTAATCTCAACATAGTAAGTTCCTGCTGCCAGACCATTTAAAGGAGATCCTGTACCAACTCCACTGGTAAGAGCCGGGTTATCGTACCAGTCAATTGTGTAAGCTGGCGTTCCTCCTGAACCTGTAGCACTCACACTTCCATCTGCAGATCCAAAGCAGTTGGCATCTGTTCCGTTCGCAGAAACTGACAAGGCGGTTGGCTCAGTAATGATGACAGTATGTGTCAACACGCAACCTACATTATCTGTAACTGTGACATCATATGATCCTGCAGCCAGTCCGCTTAGATCTTCGTTAGCAGAAGTAAATGCTCCTGGACCTGTCCATGCATATGTAAATGCTGGTGTTCCTCCTGTAATGGTAATGTCGATTGAAGCATCAGATCCACCATTACAAGTCACAGCAGTTTGTGTATGAGCGATTGAACCACCATTGTTATCTACAATGTTAACTGAGTTAGAAGCTGTACAGCCATTGTTGTCAGTAATTTCAACATAATAGGTTCCTGCAGCTAATCCGGCAATTGAATTACCTGATCCAATGTTATTGGTTAAAGCAGCATTATCATACCATTCAAAATTATATCCGGCGGTACCTCCGTTACCTGTAGCACTTGCTGATCCATCAGCCTGACCACAATTTGAATTTACAGGAGTGGTAGCTACCGTGAGAGCCGCTGGTTCGTTTGGTGTGAAAGTTTCTGTAGTCGTACAACCGTTATTATCAGTAATTGTGCAAGTGTATAGAGTTCCGCCAACTAAACCTGTTGCAGCGTTGGTTCCTTGTCCTCCACCCGGGGCAGGGGCCCATGAAAAGCTTAATGCTCCGGTTCCTCCGTTAGCAGTTACAGTTGCAGTTCCATCATTCGCACCATTACAAGTGACATCAGTTCCGGCAACAGAAGAAGTAATTGCCCCTGGTTCGTTAATAGTAACATTTGCTGTAGCTGTACAACCATTACCATCTGTAATGTCTAAAGTGTAGGTTCCTGCACAAAGCACACCTGTTAAATCTTCTGAAGTTGGTCCATGTTGCCAAACAGTAGTATATGGTAATGTTCCTCCGTTTATTGTAGCATCTGCAGATCCATCACAACCACCATTACAAGTGGCATCTGTGCCGGTAATTGATAAAGTGAGACTTGCAGCTTGATTGATGGTTGCATTGACCGTCGCGGTACATCCATTATTATCGGTTACCGTCACTGTGTAGTTGTTGGCAGCAAGCCCGTTAAAAGTGCCAGAAGCCTGTTGCGCACCTCCAATGTCAAAACTATAATTAGGTGTACCTCCATTGGCAGAAACAGTTAGGCCACCATCAGCGGCAGCTGCACATGACGCATCTGTTGTAGCATCTAAACTAATCGTAAGTGGAGTTGGTTCTGTTATAGTCACCAGAACCGTAGTAGTACAACCATTATTGTCTTCAACCGCTACCGTATAGTTTCCTGCAGCTAGTCCATTGAAAGTACCAGAGGCTTGTGGACCACCACCAATATCATAAGTGTAACCAGGTGTTCCGTTAGCACCAGCAATAGTCACAGAACCAGTTGAATTACCATTACAATCTACATTCGTTTGAGCAGTGATAGAACCTGTAATAGCAGTTGGTTCAGTAATGGTTACAGGAACTGTTGTAGTACAACCATTATTGTCTTCAATTGTTACCGTATAGTTTCCTGCAGCCAGTCCATTGAAAGTACCAGAGGCTTGTGGACCACCACCAATATCATAAGTGTAACCAGGTGTTCCATTTGCACCAGCAATAGTCACAGAGCCAGTTGAGTTTCCATTACAATCTACATTAGTTTGGGCTGTAATAGAGCCTGTGAGAGCAGTTGGTTCAGTAATGGTCACTGGAACTGTTGTAGTACAACCATTATTGTCTTCAACTGTTACCGTATAGTTTCCGGCAGCCAGTCCATTGAAAGTGCCTGAAGCTTGTGGTCCACTTCCGATATCGTAAGTATAGCCTGGTGTTCCGTTAGCACCAGCAATAGTCACAGAACCAGTAGAAGCACCATTACAGTCTACATTAGTTTGCAAAGTGATGGAGGCTGTTAAGGCGGTTGGTTCAGCAATTGTTACCGCTACCGGGAACAGACATCCATTGCCATCCTGAACTGTTACCGTATAGTTGCCTGCAGTCAGTCCATTAAATGTTCCACTGGCCTGGAATCCGCTTCCAATATCATAGGTGTACGGTGCCAAACTCCCGGAGCCAAGAACAGTCACAGAACCGGTTGGGTTTCCATTACAATCAACATCCGTTTGGGCTGTAATGTTTCCGGTCAAACCACTTAAGTCAGCTATAACAACATTGATCGTTGCTGTACATCCATTATTGTCTGTTACAGTTACTGTATACGATCCTGGGGTTAAAGATCCAAATGTGCCAGAAGCTTGTTGGGCACCTCCAATATCAAAGTTTAATGGAGCAGTACCTCCGGCAGCAGAAACTGTTAAGTCCCCGTTTGGTAAACCACATGTTGCATCATTACTACTTGTAAGTGATATCGTTAAAACAGGAGGTTCAGTAATGGTCACCGGAACTGTAGTTGTACAACCATTATTGTCTTCAACAGTTACTGTATAGTTTCCGGCTGTAAGTCCATTAAAAGTACCAGAGGCTTGTTGCGCGCCACCGATATCATATAAGTATCCTGGTGTTCCGTTAGCGCCTGCTATCGTAACTGAGCCTGTCGCATCCCCATTACAGTTTACGTTGGTTTGTGCCGTAATAGATGCCGTTAAAGCGGTTGGTTCAGTGATGGTCACCGGAACTGTGGTCGTACATCCATTATTGTCTTCAATTGTTACCGTATAGTTTCCTGCAGCAAGTCCATTGAAGGTACCGGAAGCTTGTTGCGCTCCACCAATATCGTATAAGTAGCCAGGCGTTCCGTTAGCACCAGCAACAGTAACGGATCCTGTTGAAGCGCCATTACAATCAACATTGGTTTGAATAGTGATTGAACCAGTAAGTGCGGTTGGTTCA
The DNA here is from genome assembly GCA_965230535.1 of Parvicellaceae bacterium. Taxonomy (GTDB): domain Bacteria; phylum Bacteroidota; class Bacteroidia; order Flavobacteriales_D; family JAUILH01; genus JAUILH01. The sequence goes on from OZ246009.1 coordinate 1,256,250, forward strand.
GTGATAGTCACCGGAACCGTAGTTGTACATCCTTGACTATCTTCAACCGTTACCGTGTAGTTTCCTGCAGCAAGTCCATTGAAGGTACCGGAAGCTTGTTGCGCTCCACCAATATCGTATAAGTATCCTGGTGTTCCGTTTGCGCCAGCAACAGTAACGGATCCTGTTGAAGCACCATTACAATCAACATTGGTTTGTGCTGTAATAGATGCTGTTAGAGCTGTCGGTTCAGTAATGGTTACCGGAACCGTAGTCGTACAGCCATTATTATCTTCAACTGTAACTGTATAATTGCCCGCAGCAAGTCCGTTGAATGTGCCTGAAGCTTGCTGAGCACCTCCAATGTCATATTGATAGCCTGGTGTTCCTCCTGCTCCTGCTACAGTGACGCTTCCGGTTGAGTTCCCGTTACAATCTGCATTAGTTTGTGCCGTGATGGAGGCCGTTAAAACGGGAGGTTCAGTAACCGTATAAGAATCAGTAGCTGTACAACCGTTAACATCTGTAACTGTTACAGTGTAGGTGTTTGGGCCTAATCCTGTAGCGCTGGCATTGTTTCCTGCTCCATTATCCCAGCTATAAGAATAACCAGAAGTTCCAGCTCCAACGGCATTGACCGTGCCGTTATTGGCACCATTACAATCCACATTTGTACCACTTGCTGTAACCGTTGGCATTGGGTATACTGTTACATTGATTGTAGCCTGATCTGTACAAGTTCCGTCAGAAACGGTTAAAGTCACTGTGTATGTTCCTGCTGCCCCGTAAGTGTGGTTTGGAGTGGCACCTGTTCCGGTATTGCTATCTCCAAAATCCCATGAATATGAGGTGATGGTACCAGTACTAATGGTAGAACCGCTTCCGTTAAAGTTGAATGAATTACCAGTTAAACATTGGTTGGCAACACCTGGCAATGCTGCTGTAATGGTTGTTCCAGCATTGATCGTTCCGTTATTAGTTGCTGTACATCCGTTATTGTCTGTCACAGTTACTGTGTACGTATTTGGGCATAATCCATTTGGACTTTGAACATTAGCTGCACCGTTGTTCCAGTTATAATTAAATCCGGCAACCCCATTTGTCACGTTGGCGGTAATAGAACCATCACAAGCACCGTCACATGATTCATTTGTAGGAACCGTGGCAACACTCATAGGAGCTGGCGCATTAACTGGTGTGGTGAAAGTACATGCTCCGGCATCTGAGAAAGTTGCTGTTACATTACAAGCAGCACCATCGGCGGTAGCACCTGTAATCGTATAGGCATGTGGAGAAGTAAATGGAGCATTGTAAACTGTACTGTTTCCATTGCAATCAGTAACGGTTAATGTACCGGTTGAGGGAGGATCCGTAAAAGTGATGTTTCCTGAAATATCATAAACATTGGCACCATTACAGGGAGAAGCATTTGCTGTCATTGCTGATATGTCACAAGGAAGAATAATCGAGCAATCTGTAGTACCGGTACCTCCTGTTTGCGAGAAAGTAATGTCTGTTACCGAACCAGAGAAGTTTGTGATTAGAAATAGGTATACTTCTCCGGCCTGACCGTTTGGAATATTTGCTGTTTCGGTAGCACTGGTTGAATAAGAACAATCAAGAGGCGCTCCTAAAGATCCACAATTGCCTTGAGCAGTAGCTAAATCAGCAAATGGTCCCCAAAGTGCAAAATCAATATCTACAGAAGGAGTACTGAACATGTCAATTGTAATCGGTCCGTTTTGGTCGATTTCCAAATAGTACCAGGCCGGGTTAGGTTGAGTGGATAAGCATCCATAATCGTTTCCAGGTTCAGCAGTTGTGTTGGTTGAAGCCGGGAAGCATTCAGTGTTACCTGTACAGAATGGATTAGCTGTACCACAGTTTCCGGAAGCAGTCCCTGTAGGTACACATGGTCCGACTATTGTTGGTTCAGTGACGCAAATATCAAAGGTTCCGAAAGAGTTGTTTCCATATTCCCAAACTTGAATGTAAACCGTACTTCCGGGAGCTATGGCTCCATTCTGTATAAATGGCATTGCCCCTGTTCCTCCGTCATCATCACAATCAATCAGAGATAAACTGTTACAGTTAGGATTTGGCACCCAAATGGCCATTCCCGCATCAGTAATACCTCCAGCCGTTGTTGTGATGTCAAATACACCAGAAGCCGGAACAGTAAATTCGTACCAAACATCACCACCATTCCAGTTAGCACAGCCTGGATCAAAAGTGGTTCCGGGAGCACCAGTATTGTCTCCGGTTAAACATGGGCCATCAACGGTAATAGGAGTGGCATTACACGGATCACTGTTATTTACCGGGTTTCCTCCTCCTAAATCAGTTACGCATAATTCGAAGGGACCAAAAGAATTGTTTCCATATTCCCACACCTGGATGAAAACTGTAGAACCTGGTATTAATCCTGCCTGATTAATAAGCGAGAAAGTTCCCGTTCCACCATCGTCATCACATGCCACATTTGTAAGGGCGTTACACGGACCAGTCCAAATAGCCAAACCTCCATCTGTAAAACCACCGGCATCTCCGGTTTCAAATGACAAATTTCCTGAAGCGGGAACAGTAACCTGAAACCAGTAGTCGCCTCCGGAATAGTTGGCGCAACCCGGATTGTTACCTGAGTTGGTCATACCGGTATTGTTACCATTCAAACATTGTCCGGGGTTAATATTGACAGCGTTACAAGGATCATCTTGTGCGGAGACGAATGTTCCAATCGCATTAAGAAAAAATAATGATAGCAGTAGTTTATTTAATTTCATTTGGCGGGGGAAGAAGTTATAAATCTGGCAAGGGGAGTAAATTACAGGTTGTCCTTAGTTAGGTTTGGGTGGGCGTTTATCCAGGTACTCAGTTCCTTTTCATACCTGGCATCATCAAGAGGTCTGTTACCTGTGTATTGATGTTCGGGAAATCCCTCAACTTTCTTGTAGTTGTATTTCTTGATATGAGTATCTCGCTCGAATCTGGCCGATTTGAGTGCGGCATAAGCGGTTTTGAACCAACCTGAAGCTTCTGCTTTGGCTTTTTGTTCCGGATCAGCAGAAACAATATCAATTTTAGTTTGAAGTTCATCTACTTTAAACTGATAGTCTATCAGATTCCAATCATCTACATCTATTTCCTGCTCACTGTGCTGGATGCCTTGAGGAATTTTGATTGGGGTTTGTGTTAGGGCCTGAATTGGCAGAGAGAAAAAGAAAAGCAAGAAAAAATATTTCATTTGTTTAATTTTTAAATCTAATGTTTAATTAACACACGCTTCTTAATTAATTGACGTTAACTGTTTGTTTTTTAAAAAACTTATGTCTATAAATTACAAAAGTCTGGCATAACCAGACTTTTATAAATTCATATGTTTTCAACAAAATCAATTCCTGTTGAGGTAAAGGGAGCCTTTATATTCCTCAACTTGATTTTTGTCATTAGTTAGTTTAACATACCAAACATAGAAACCAGTTGGGCAGTTCTCACCAGTTTTATTGTTGATACCATTCCATGGCTTAAATGTTCTTGTGTTGTAAACAGTTTTTCCTGTTTTGTCCATAACGATTACCTCAAATGGGAAGTCAAGTACTTTTAAAGCAAATGGGAACCAGTTGTCGTCGTTATGTCCATCTCCGTTGCATGTAAGTGCTTTTGGAGTTAACAAGTTGTAATCATTTTCAATGTAAACAGTCTTAGACTTAGAAGCCTCACAACCATTTTCAGCAACTTCAGTCAAAGTAATGGTTTTGGATCCTTTATGGTTGAAAATTAATTCAGCCTGATTTCCAACATACTTTTTGCCATTAGAAATCTTCCATATAGAATTGCTATGGCCATTTTGTGATTTTAGTGTTGTAATCGGTCTGGCTGCAAAATCAGAAGTATTGACAGAGAAATCAACCACAGGAGCAGCCATTACTTTGATAGGAGTGGTCTTAGTGATCACCTTATCATCGTTGCCGTCTTTAAATCGTGTGGTCAGTGTAACAGTGTAATCTCCTGACTTTTCATAAGTATGTACCGGGTTTCTTGAAGATGAAATATAACCATCACCAAAGTCCCACTCAGTCGTTTGATTTTCAGCATACATCAGAATGTCGAACTCAACCTTTTCGCCTTCACATGGCGTTGCGTTGGCCGGTAGAGGAAGAATGTCCTGAAGTTTTTTGTTGTCAGCTACATCAGTTTCATCCTTTTTGAACTCGTTTATATATGAACCAATTTCAGGGAAAGCATTATTGATATCCTTAGACATCTCATGTTCTTTCTTATTCAATTGATCTTTTAGCTTATCAATTTCAACAACAGTTTCTTCTTTAGTGTTTTCATCATAAATAACAACAGAAGCCTGTTCCATTTTAGAAATGTGATTCGCTGGCAGAGCTCCATCATCAACAGTTACATCTGTTTGATTTTTTGTATTGGAATTGTCAACGATTAGACTGGATGTTTCGTGCTTTTCAGAAACATCAGTACTCTGAGAGTAATCAGTATAGGTAGATTCTGTAGTGTGATTTTGCTGAGGTACATTATTAATAGAACTTCCAAGCGTGATTAAACCACCAACAATAATCAACCCGGATAAACAAGCAGCAACAGTGTTCAGACCTGCGCCTGAACTGCCTCCTGAGTTTAATTTAGAATCCATTTGCGACCACGCATCAGGCTCGTAAGGCATCTCATGCGCTTCCGCTGAATTCTTGATTAATGTTTCAAATAAGTCTAACTTATTCATAATTATTTATTGAGTTCTGTAAGCAATATTTTTTTCATTTTCTGTTTGGCTTTGGCCAAGTTAGATTTGGATGTCCCAACGCTGATTTCCAACTCATCAGCAATTTCCTGATGGGAATATCCTTCGATGATATATAAGTTAAATACCATCTTGTATGCAGGACTTAATTGAGCGATTGCTTTAACGACCATGTCTGGTTTAATCTGACCATAAATACTCTCATCATCCGCTTCTTCCTCCTGCACGCCATACTTACCGTCATAGCTATTGTCATCGTCCAACACCAACAGTTCGTGTCTTTTTTTTCTGAAGTAATCAATGGACGTGTTAACAACAATCCTTCTGATCCAACCTTCAAATGAACCCTGGTGATTATACTTTCTAACTTTTTCAAAGACCTTTATAAAACTTTCCTGAACCAGGTCTTTCGCTAAATCCTCATTCTTTGAATACCTCATTGCGACCGATAACATTCTGCCGTAATAATTCTCAAAGACTGATTGCTGCGACCTTCTATCACCTCTCATGCATCCCTTGATGGCCTCTTTCAACTCTGATTCGGATAATTTCATCCTTTCTTTCAATAGCTTAGACGTTGCTTTTTTTTGGTGGTTGCCAATTTTTATAAAGAAATTAAAATATTTTGAATTCTAAGCTTTTAAGTGAGCGAGTTTCACTAAATTCGGGCGACACATTTATTAAATCTTAAAACACATATATAAAATGAAAGTTACTGTTGTTGGTGCAGGTGCCGTTGGCGCAAGCTGTGCAGAGTATATTGCTATCAAGAATTTTGCTTCTGAGGTAGTGCTTGTAGATATTAAAGAAGGTTATGCAGAAGGAAAAGCAATGGACCTGATGCAATGTGCTTCTCTAAACGGATTCGATACAAAGATTGTAGGAAGTACTAATGACTATTCAGCGACAGCAGGAAGTGATGTTGCTGTAATTACTTCTGGTATTCCAAGAAAACCTGGTATGACCAGAGAGGAGTTGATCGGAATCAATGCTGGTATTGTAAAAGAAGTATCTGCTAATTTGATCAAACATTCTCCTAACGTAATTTTAATTGTGGTGAGTAACCCAATGGATACAATGGCTTACTTAACTCATAAAGCTACTGGTTTACCAAAGCACAGAATTATTGGAATGGGTGGTGCATTAGATAGCGCCAGATTTAAGTATAGATTAAGTGAAGCACTAGGATGTCCTGCTTCTGATGTAAACGGAATGGTAATCGGCGGTCACTCTGATAAAGGAATGGTGCCGTTGATTGAGAAGGCTGTAAGAAACAGTGTGCCGGTAAGCGAGTTTTTGTCTGCCGATAAAATGGATGAAATTGTACAGGCTACTAAAGTTGGTGGGGCTACCTTAACAGGTTTGTTAGGTACTTCTGCATGGTATGCTCCTGGAGCTGCTGTGTCTGCATTGGTACAAGCCATCGCTCAGGATGCTCAGAAAATGTTCCCTTGTTCTGCTTTATTGGAAGGAGAGTATGGTTTGAACGATTTGTCAATCGGTGTGCCATGTATTCTTGGTAAAAACGGAATTGAGAAAATCGTTGAGGTTGAGTTGTCTGATGCTGAAAAAGCTAAGTTGACTGAAAGTGCTGAAGGTGTGAAGAAGACCAATACACTTTTAGACTCTGTTTTAGCTTAAGCGAGTTACATATATTGAAGGAGGCACCAGGTGAAAGCCTGGTGCTTTTTTTATGCCTCAACTTTGGAAAGAGTCTGTTTAATTGACAACGAGTTTGGTGCTGCCAATAATTCTGCCTTCACTCAGTATTGAAATCATATAGATTCCCGGTGAAAAATCCGATTTGTTAAGTTGTGTATTGGCAGTTGAATTCGGGATTTTTTTGATTTCTCTTCCTGAGACGTCATAAATATGGATGTCGAATGAGCTGTACAGATCTGTGGAGATGTTCAGGAATGATATATCTCCCATTGGGTTAGGGTAAAGTTCAATTGAAGGTAAGGTGCCGGGTGTCTCATATCCCAAAGCATGGTTGTCAATGATGTGCTTTAAACCATAAAAAGAATCTTTGTTCAACCAGGTATGATTGTAGCCTGCAGAAAATGATAAAACACCATAACATTTGTATTCTGATGTATTGTCGGTATAGAAAAGAGAGCTTCCACTTTGTCCCGGAATTCCAATAGCATCTGAAGATTGAACACCGAAATGATCTGTGGTTAGATAATCTATTTCTCCATAATGGTAGTACATGGTGTCTCCATTCACGTGAATACTTGTATCGATTAATCCGGCGTCTATTGGGTAGCTGAATTTATGGAACACTTTATTATTGAAGTAAGCAGTATCCGAGTTGTAAGCAATGCTTAACCAACCTAAGTCTTTGCCAATATTATCATCCAACTCCAGAAGTGCGAAATCGTAAGACAGTGAACCACTGTACGAAGATTTAAAAATGTAATATTTAAGTACACCGCTTGTTGGAAGCGTGGGTTGAAACATACCGTTATCATACGAGGGAGCTACGAGAATACTGTCCATTGCCCAGGACTGCTGTAAAAAAATACAGTGTCCGGCCGTTAGCACCAAATTATCATCTACCAATGTACCCGAACACTTGTGTTTTAATGTGTCGTTTTCATATCTAAATAATTTAACATTGGCTCTTTCCGGATAATTCAAAAGATTGTGGTTAAGTGCGGCTCGCTCAAGTCGTTGAAACAAGCTTCCGGTGTATAGATTTTGAGTTGGAGTAGTGGTTTGCAGAGGAGATACTCCCGGCATTAAACCTGTATAGTGGTTGGTGTAGTCGAACGTTGCGTTTGAGTTGTTTGGAGGAACGACAATTGTATCAATAATTCCGGTTCTAACTTCATAAGAAATAATGGTGTCTAATTGGGCAGAACTGTATCTGACTGTAGTTAGTAAACATAAAATAAGAAGTGCAGTATTTTTCATAAGCATAGGAAACGTCTACTCAACGTACCTTGCTTATCAATATTGTATGAAGTGCGGAATAAGACTATAAAGGATCTTCTTCTGCTAAATCGATCACGACATGTTGTTCACCTCTTCTATTGGTGATTTTAACATGAGCTCCTCCAATAAAAACCTCATTGCTTGTGTCTGGGGCGTATTCTACGTAGATGTAATAATCTCCCCGCTTTAAAGGGTAGAAACTGTTTCTTCCTGCATAGTCGCTGGTATCAACTTCATCATAAGAACCATCCTGAGGCAAACCATTTGCACCATATTTGATCTTCACCAAATTATAGGGCAAATTAACATTGTCATATATCACATGAACGTTGATTTGAGCCTTGCCTCCACTACCAGGCTTTACGCATGATGTAAGTCCGAATGCAATCACGGCAACAATCAGTAAATACTTCATTGAAGAATAATTTTCTTGGTAATTCGGTTTACACCATCATTCATTTCCAGATAGTAGCTACCACCTTTCAATGTTGTAAGATCTATATGTTGTCTGCGACCTCTGATCTCTCCTCTTAACACAAGTCTGCCCGATACATCAAGCATGTTGTAATGAACCTGATTTGTGTTGGTAGGTAATTCAACTGTGATTGAGTTTTGTGCCGGTACAGGGAATACCTTAATATTGTTAAGAGGGTTTTCGTGGATGACGATGGCCGAATCCTGATAACCATCAAAGAACCAAAGCCCGCCGCCATAATTACCTACCGTTAACTCTGGGTAGTCGTCATCGCTCAAATCTACCATACATGGAGTCGATCTCATTCCTGGATACAGATCATAAGCTGTACTGTCTATCAAATTAAAAGTTCCGTTTAGATTGCCATCAATGTCGTCATACAACCAAAGCGTACCACTATTTGAGCCAACCATTAATTGGTAACTGCCATTAAAATCAAAAATGGTAGGGCAGGAGTAGCCTCCCGGATCAAAGATGGTTTTGACATTCACGTTACCTAAATCATCCGTTTGCTTTTCGAAAGAAGGAGAAGTTGTTGTTCCTACGTTTTCGTAATAGGTCAAAGAGCCAATCTTCTTTCCAATAATCATGTCGTAATCTCCGTCCCGATCTAAATCCACAAATCTTGGAATGGCATGGTGTCCGACATCAATAGCTGTTGAAGTGTTGTCTTCATAATAAGGTGTGCTTAAAACAAAATTTGCATTGGCACCTGTGCTGGCAATATTTTCAAAGTAGTGTAACTGACCAGCGCCATCACCAACCATCATGTCTTTATCTCCATCACCATCTAAATCGGCGAAATCAGGAACAATGGAGCTTCCGAATCCCATGGTTGAGATATTTGCATAATCATCTGTCACCCATCTGAACGCCGGAAGTGTATCGTGTCCAATGTTTTCATATAAAGCAATGGATGGAATGTAATCGTTAGATGCACGATCAAAGTAGCCAATGTTGGCTATGAATAAATCGAGTAAACCATCGTTGTTGTAATCAAAGTATTGAGGAACGGAACCTGTCCCAACTTCTATCATGTCTCTTTGAAGGAAATCGTCATGCGTGTATGAAAAGTTAGTTACTGAATCGTTACCTATGTTTCTGTAAAGAAGAACGCTTTGTTTGTCTTCACTTTGGTTGTAAGAGTTCGGACTCACCAATAGGTCTCTGACACCATCATTATCAATGTCTTCATAATAACCTGCTGGGAAAATCCACTGGTCAATTGAAACATCATAAGTTGGAAAAACACTGTCCTGCGAAACCATAGAAGTAGCCATGTTTACCGTTGGACCATCGTTGTATAAGCCAATTAATCTTGTACAACTAATGTCGCCAATCAGAAGCTCTTTAACACCATCTCCGGTCATGTCCAAAGCCAAAGTTGAAGATCCTGTATGTCTGGCACCACTTCTGTGCTCATTCACTACATCTAATTGAGGGTTAGGAACACCAACATTAGAACAGGTATCCTCTAAATACATAATACATGTGCTGTTATCTTCTGAAAAATTGCCCCAGCAAGAATTGTAGAGTTCAAAAGTGAGAGAATCTGAATGACCGTACAGTTCCATCGATAAATTTTTGTGGTATTCCATTCTGCCTCCGAACTGCCCAAAGGTTAATACATCTATATCTCCGTCATTGTCAACATCAAGAATTGCAGGAATGTCAACAGAAGTCACATATAGGTTGATAAAATTTCCCAATGCCATTTCGTGGATCACACCATTTGGTAAAGGGATGGCTTCAAATTCCAATCCACCTGAAACCGTAGAAATGTTTTTGTAGACAGAAATACCACCTACGCCTGCAGTGAAAATATCTCGTTTGCCGTCCATATTATAATCAACCAATAAAGCCCAGTCTCTGATTTTTGGAAATAAAGGCTCGTAATCGGGGGCGTAAGTGTGTGCATCTGAAGATGCGCCATTATTAAGGTAGGTTGTGATTTTGTAAGACGTTCTGTCAAAACAAAACAAGTCCTCGGTGCCGTCCATGTCAAGATCAATTCTGGAAAATTGCATGGAATTCATCCCGCCAGTCCACGGATTAAGCAAGTTAGACCCGTTTTTCTCAACGATGATATTCAGATCACGGGTGTATTGTTGAGTTTGTGATGTAGCAGGTAGTACACTTGTACAAAGCGTTAGTAGGAAAAGTTGTTTGAAAAACTTCATAAATGGGGCTTCTATTCTAATAGATATATAACGTTCTTAATTGGTCTAAAGTTGCTTTGAGCACATTAAAATTAAACATTGTTGAGCTTATGGAGAAAAATAAATTAATTTCGGGCTGAATAGTGCGAAAATGCAGGCTTTTGGATTTTCCTGTTTTATTCGTTTCAATTATGTTGGTTATTATAGTTGGAAGTTCTATATTTGCACCCCTAAAATTGTAAATTAACTAAATTATATCCCATGCAAAACCGTACGGCAATTTGGGTTTTTACTGTTCTACTTACGTTGGTATGTTTATACCAGATTTCGTTTACGTTCGTAACATCTAGTGTAGAGGCGAAGGCAGAAAAAACGGCTAAAGTGAAGTTGGATTCTTTGAAGGAAGCTGTTGCAGCTGAAGGCGCTGAGATCGCAATCGTATATGGCGATACTCTACCATTCAAGACTGAGAAGGATTTCGAGAATGTATTGAACATTTACGAGCAAAAAATTCTTGACGCGAAGAGTAAGGAGAGTGTGTATCCTTTATTAGGTTATTCTTACGGATTCTGTAAGAAAAACGAATTAAACTTAGGACTGGACCTTCAAGGTGGTATGTCTGTTACTTTGGAGCTGTCTGTCGCTGATCTTGTAAACAATTTAAGTGATAACAGTCCTAACCCTGCATTCATTAAGTCTTTAAGAGAAGCTAAGGAAGAATCTAAAGGTTCTAACGAGACTTTCCTTGATGAGTTTTTAGCCGCAGCTAATAAAAATGACGCACCACTTGGTAGAATTTTCGGCGGTAGCGAAACTGCCGGAGATGATTTCTCCAGAAAAGACAGTAACAAGAAGGTTGTTGAGAAACTTAGAGAACTTGCGGAAGAGGCTGTTAAGAATACTGAAGACATCATCAAAACAAGAATCGATAAGTTTGGAGTTGCTCAGCCTAACATGACTAAGCAAACAAGCACCGGACGTATCATGATTGAATTACCAGGTGTTAAGAATAAAGAACGTGTTAGAAAGCAATTACAGGCTACAGCAAACTTAGAGTTCTGGCAGACCTATACTTTCGACGGGACTGATGAGAATTTATTCCCTTACTTCCAGCAGTTAAACGACATCATCTCTGATGATCTGTATCCTGGTGCGAGAGAAGAGTACTTGGCATCTCAGGGACAAGCGCCTGAAGAAAAGGAAGAGATTCCAATGCCAAAAATCGAGAGAATCGATACAGTTGCTGTTTACGATTCTATTGAAATTGATTTAGCTGATACAGCTACTTACGCTATCGATACAAATATGGTAGATGATTCTGCTAAGTATTTGCAGTTGGTGGCTGAGGCAGAAGCTGCTGATACGTCATCAGCTCCTTTGATTGACAATGATCAGATTTCAGATGATTTGGCTAAAAAAATCAACCCATTATTCAGCCGTTTAGGCATCAACCAGAACGGAAACGGTGTCATGGTTGGAAAAGCTCAGGTTGGTAGAGCTAATATTAAAGATACCGCTGCTATCAATGCTTACTTTAGAACTTATGGAGCAGATTTATTCCCTGCCGAGTTGAGAATGATGTGGGCTGCTAAACCAGAAACTGATAAGTCTGGAAACCCAACTGAAATCATTGTTCTGTATGCATTGAAAGCTGATGAAGAAGGTCGTCCTGCTATGACAGGTGAGGCCATTGATCAGGCTAAGCAAGACTTTAAGCAAAAAGGTGTTGGTGTAATCGTTAACATGTTCTTTACTGATGCGGGTACGGCTCAGTGGGCAGATGTAACAAGAAAAGCCTACGCTGGAGGTAAGAAGAATATCGTTGCCATTACATTGGATGGCCATGTATATACTGCACCAACTGTAAACCAGGTAATGGAGCAGGGAAGTGCATACATTGAAGGTAACTTCTCAATTGAAGAAGGTAAAGATTTAGCAACCTTATTAAATGCCGGATCCCTTCCTGCTAAATTGAAAATTGTTGAAGAATCTGTTGTTGGTCCTTCTCTTGGTAAAGAGAATATCCGTTCAGGTTTAATCTCTTTCGTAGTAGCCTTGTTAGTAGTATTGCTTTACATGATTTTCTACTACGGAAAAGCTGGTGCTGTGGCAGATGTGGCTTTGATTGCTAACATCTTCTTCCTGGTAGGTACATTGGCATCTTTAGGTGCTGCATTAACCTTATCAGGTATCGCAGGTATCGTATTAACAATTGGTATGTCGGTGGATGCGAACGTACTGATCTTCGAAAGAATTCGTGAAGAAGTTCGTTCAGGAAAAGGTATGAAGCTGGCCGTTAAGGATGGTTATAGCAAAGCATATGCTGCCATTGTTGATGCCAACTTAACAACCTTGTTAACTGCCATCGTATTATCTGTGTTTGGTAGTGGACCAATCCAAGGTTTCGCAACTACATTGATCATTGGTATTTTCACATCTTTATTCTCAGCCATCTTCATTACAAGATTGATCTTCACCTGGATGATGGATAAGAAAAAGAACATTACTTTCTCTACAGGAGTAACTGCCAATGCATTTACAAAAGTGAACATTGGCTGGTTGGCTAAGAGAAAACTATACTATGTTGTTTCAGGATTGATCATCGCCGGAGGTATTGCTTCATTGGCAACTACCGGATTAGATTATGGTGTTGAGTTCGAAGGAGGAAACATGTATGTAGTTCAAATGTCTGATCAGGCTGATCTGGAAGGCATGAAGAAAAGCTTGAAGACTCAGTTCGATAGTGAGCCTGAGGTGAAGCAAAAAGGAGATTCATATACTGCGCAGATCGTAACCAAGTATATGGCCAACTCTTCTGAAGACAATGTTCAGGAGCAGATCTTGGCTAAACTGGATGCTGGTATGACGGAAATGGGATACAAGTCATTCCCTTCTGTTGCGGCAATGAACGAGTCAGATGAAAAAGGATATACGGTTATTGAATCAAGACAAGTTGATGAGCAAATTTCCGGAGAATTGATGATTGAATCATTATTGGCAATCTTCTTCTCCTTAATTGTGATCTTCTTATACATCTTATTCAGATTTAAGAAATGGCAGTTTGGACTTGGAGCCTTATTGGCAATGGCACATGATGTGCTGGTTGTATTAGGTTTGTTCTCTATCCTTTATCAGGTAATGCCGTTTACAATGGAGATCAACCAGGCGTTCATCGCAGCCATCTTAACTGTGGTTGGTTACTCTATTAATGATACCGTAGTTGTATTCGATAGAATTAGAGAGTACCTTGGATTGTACAAGAGAAAATCTTCTCAGGAAGTAGTTGATTCTGCATTGAACAGTACTTTAAGTAGAACGATCAATACCTCTTTAAGTACATTCATCGTATTGTTAATCATCTTCTTGTTCGGAGGTGAGGCAATTAGAGGATTTGTATTCGCATTGATGATTGGTGTCATCGTTGGTACTTATTCTTCATTGTGTATTGCAACACCAACAGCCTTCGATTTATCAAGGAGGAGACTAACCCTCGGAGACGAAGAGAAAAAAGCTTAAATAAATCTGAGAGTCCCGCAAAAAACGGGACTCTTTTTTTTATAATTTCGTTGCATTATGCAAAACCCTGCACTTCTAATTTTTAATCTGGGTACATTTGAAATCGTTTTCATTGTGTTTATGATTTTGATGTTCTTTGGAAGTGAGTCAATTCCTAAAATTGCACAGGGACTGGGAAAAGGCATGCGTCAAATGCGTGATGCGGCCAATGAAATCAAAGAAGATATTTTAGAGAGTGCGGGTAACGTTGACAATGAAGTTAAAACGCACACTAAGGAAATAGAAGATTCACTTAAAGACGACAAAGATGCCTGATGTTCTTTGGTTGATCATAGGTCTTGCTGTCTTAGTACTAGGTGGAGAGTTTCTGGTGAGAGGCGCCGTAGGAATTGCCACAGTGTTAAAGTTGTCTCCTCTGGTAATCGGTTTAACAGTAGTGTCTTTTGGAACATCCGCACCAGAATTACTCGTGAGTGTAAATGCAGCAATTAATGACAATCCCGGAATAGCCATTGGAAATGTATTGGGATCTAATATTGCGAACATAGCACTCGTACTTGGAATCACAGTATTGATTTTTCCGCTGGTAGTAGAACGACAGACAAAGTGGATTGACTGGCCGGCTATGATGATCGCTTCTGTCCTGTTCTTTTTATTTGCGCAGGATCTTTTAATAGAGGCGTGGGAAGGTATAGTATTGCTTGCTTTTTTGATTGGCTTCACCGTATTCCTAATCAGAAAATCCAGAAAAGAATCTAAAAGTAAAGAACTAGAGCAATCTATGGAAGAGGAGTTTGATGAAGCGCCAAAAAGTACTCCTAAAGCCATCGGTTTTCTTGCACTTGGCTTGGTTGGACTTTATTTCGGAAGTGAATGGTTGTTGAAAGGAGCGGTTGGAATTGCAGAGTCTGCCGGAATGGAACAACACGTTATTGGACTGACCATAGTCGCTTTCGGTACTTCCGCACCGGAGCTAGTGGCCTCATGTGTGGCAGCTTTCAGACAACAAACGGATATTTCAATTGGAAACTTAATAGGATCGAACATCTTTAATATATGTGCTGTTCTGGGAACAACAGCTGTTGTCAAGGAAGTTAGGGTAGATGAAGCCATCATGGAATCGGACATGTTATGGATGTTGGGGATTTCATTGGCACTGTTCCCACTAATGGTGATAGGAGCAAAGATTGGCCGTTTCAAAGGAGTCCTGTTGTTTGGTACCTACGTATTGTATATCACTCTTCTGGTGATGTCTGCTAAAGCATAGCAAAACTTATCTTGTTGTTTTTTTGTTTTTTCGGGTTTTCTCGAAAAAACAGCTTTTTGTATATAAATCTCACTTTTTTCAGGGGGGGTAGATTGATTAGAATCTATTTTTATTGAATTTTTAATTAAAATTTAGGGGTGTTAATAAATAAAAAGCAATAATTTTTTGGAGACCCCCTTGAAAAACATGTAGATTTGTCAAAAAAACGATAAATCATGACCAATATTCGATTTCAGGCGATAGAAGATGTCCTAAACAGACAGGCTAAATTCCCAGAATTACCAAAAAACAAAATTTCCGATTTCTTTGGAGAAAATGTTTTCAACCAGAAAGTAATGAGAGAGTACTTGCCTGAAGAGGCATATATTGGTGTGATGGCCGCCATGCAGGAAGGTCAACGTATCGATAGAAAAATTGCTGATCAGGTAGCGTCTTCTATGAAAGATTGGGCTGCCAGTAAAGGAGCCACTCACTATACGCACTGGTTTCAGCCATTAACTGGTTCTACTGCTGAGAAACATGACGCGTTCTTTACACCCTTAGAAGGTGGAGGCGCTATCGAAAAATTCGATGGTACTTTATTGGTACAACAAGAGCCAGATGCTTCCAGTTTCCCGAATGGTGGATTAAGAAACACGTTTGAAGCAAGAGGATACACAGCCTGGGACCCAAGTTCTCCGGCATTTGTGATCGGTCGTACTTTGTGTATTCCAACCATTTTTATCTCTTACACAGGAGAAGCTCTGGATTATAAAATGCCTTTAATCAAAGCACTTCATGCAGTAGATGCTGCAGCCACTGAGGTGTGTCAGTATTTTGATAAAAATGTTACTAAGACCAATACGACTTTAGGATGGGAACAAGAATATTTTTTGGTTGATAAAGCTTTGTATAATGCGCGCCCGGACTTGTGTTTGACAGGAAGAGCTTTGTTGGGGCATGCACCGGCAAAAGGACAGCAATTAGATGACCACTACTTTGGATCTATCTCAGATAGAGCAACCGCTTTCATGAGAGATTTTGAAATTGAAGCGCTTAAATTAGGGATTCCGGTAACTACCAGACACAATGAGGTGGCTCCTAACCAGTTCGAATGTGCACCGGTATTTGAAGAAGCTAACCTGGCCAATGATCATAATATATTATTGATGGATATTATGGAAAAGGTAGCCATCAATCATGATTTTAGAGTATTGCTTCACGAAAAGCCATTCTCAGGTTTGAATGGATCTGGGAAACATAACAACTGGTCTTTATCTACAAACACAGGAGTAAACTTGTTAAAACCGGGGAAAAATCCGAAGAGCAATCTTCAGTTTTTGACTTTCCTTGTTAATACCATTGCAGCTATTAATGACAATGCGGATATTCTAAGAGCGAGCATTGCTTCTGCAGGAAACGATCATAGATTAGGTGCTAATGAGGCACCTCCGGCGATCATTTCGGTTTTCCTGGGATCTCAGTTAACTGAATTCCTGGACAATCTGGAAAAAAGTATCAAGGCCGGAAAAATGACACCTGAGGATAAAACAGAATTGAAACTGAATATTGGAAAGATTCCTCAAATCTTATTAGATAATACAGATAGAAACAGAACTTCTCCATTTGCCTTTACTGGTAACAAATTCGAATTTAGAGCACCTGGATCGGCTACTAACTGTGCGTCTCCAATGATTGCTCTGAACGTGATCGTAGCTAAGCAACTGCAAAAATTCAAAAAGGAAGTAGACAATAGGATTAAAGGAGGAGATAAGAAAGATGAGGCCATCTTGAAAGAACTTCAAAAATTGATCAAGGCATCTAAAAAGATTCGTTTCGAAGGAAATGGCTATGGCGACGAATGGGTGGCTGAAGCTAAAAAGAGAGGCTTGTCTAATTTAAAAGATACGCCAAGAGCCCTTGATGTGATGGTGGATAAAAAAATTCAGAAGCTATTTGCCGAATTAGGCGTGTTTACTGAGCAGGAGATGAACGCACGTCACGAAATCGAATTGGAGAACTATGTGATGAAATTGCAGATTGAGGCACGTGTTTTAGGGGATATGGTAAGAAACCACGTCATCCCATCGGCCATCAGATATCAAAATGAACTCATTCAGAATGTACAAGGTCTGAAAGATGTATTGGGTGCAGCAGCTGGAAAAAAAGCAGCCGCAACTCAGTTGAATTTCATTGAGCGTATTTCAAACCATGTGAATGAAATGAATGAACTTGTCGCAAAAATGGTTGACGAGAGAAGAAAAGCCAACAAACTCGAAGATCCAAGAGATATGGCGTATGCTTACTGCGATAAAGTAAAACCATATTTTGATCTGATCAAATACCAGTCAGATAAACTGGAGTTGACAATTGATGATCAAATCTGGCCATTTCCTAAGTTGAGAGAGATCTTATTTACAAGATAAACACACAGTTAATTATAAATATATCCCGTTCCAATTTATTTGGAGCGGGATTTTTTTTGTTCAATTGTAACCTCCCCAGATACTATGTATTATGGAGATAAAATGTGTTGAAATAAAATTTGATCAGATCAAAAGAGATATCAATGTAGAAAAAGCTTAAGTGCTTGATTATAATTAAATAATGGTCAATATTGTTGCAATCAAATGTCCTTGGAATCTAAGTTTGAGAGGAATTAGATTAAAACATATGTAAAATTAAATGACTGAGGTTTGATTTATTTAATCAATTCAATTATTTTCGCAAGATATCCTTTTGACGGATTGGATAAATAAAAAGATAAAATATGAGATTTAATAGACTAATCTTAACTACTGCGTTTCTGCTTTTCATATCAATGACCGTAGATGCTCAAAAGAATTTCTTCAAAGATGCTGAGAGATATTACAAGGGGGGAATGATAGAAAGAGCAATTGATTCTTACAAAAAGGCTTATACCCATGCCTTGCCCGGAGGATCAGGTAAAAAAGTTGATAAGTTGGGGACCAAAGGATATATCCAATATCAATTGGGGAATTGCTACTACAGATATAGAGAGGTAGAAAAGGCTCAGGAATCTTATGAGAAAGCAATTAAACTTAAGTATGATAAAACTCAACCAGACGTTTACTTGAAGTTAGCTCAGGTTCAGAAAGAGCAGAGTGCTTATGAAGAAGCTAAGCGTAATTTCAAGAAATATCATGGTTTGTCTGGTGATATTAAAGGTAAGGAAGGTGAGGAAAGCTGTAACTTAAGCTTGAACCTGATGAAGGACAAGACAAGGTATAAAGTTGCTGAAGAGACAGTGCTAAATACAGAAGATTATGACATGTCTCCTTTATTTGCATCTTCTAAGTACGACGAATTGTACTTCACTTCTGACAGAAAAGGTGCTACCGGAGAAATCCATAACGATAGAACTGGTGGACAGAACAAAGATGTTTGGTATACAAAAAGAGATAACAAAGGTCACTGGAGTCAGCCAACCATCCTAAATCAAGGAATCAATACTGAACACGATGAAGGTGCGGCAGTTGTTGATAAGCGTGGTAAGACAATGGTATTCACCAGATGTATCCACGATAAGAAGAAAAGCTTAGGTTGTGATTTATACACTGCCGTTAAAAAAGGAAAGAACTGGGCTGATGCCGAAAAGATTAAATTAAGACCTGATGGTTTCGAAGATTCTGCAATGGCTGTAGGTCACCCAACCTTGTCTCCTGATGGTAAATTCTTATTGTTTGCCAGTAACATGCCTGGTGGACAAGGAGGTTTGGATATCTGGATGTCAGAGTATGACAAAAGAGAAAAGACCTGGAAAAAGCCTGTAAACCTTGGACCAACAATCAATACTAAAGGAAACGAGATGTTCCCAACTCTTCGTTCAAATGGAGATTTATACATCTCTTCTGATGGACACGCTGGTCTTGGTGGGCTTGATAACTTCAAGTGTAAGAAAACCGGAAACATGCAGTGGGATAAGCCAAAGAATATGGGAGTTCCGTTAAACTCTCAGGCTGATGACTACGGTATCATCTTCGAAGGTTCTAAAGAAAGAGGTTTGTTTACTACAAACAGAAAAGGTAAAACCAGAGATGATATCTGGAGCTTTAACTTACCTCCGAAAATCTTTAAATTGACTTGTTATGTAATGGATAAGGATACTAAAGATCCTATTGCAGACGCAGAGATTAAACTATTAGGTTCAGATAACAACTTATACACACTTAAGACTGATGAGAATGGTATGGTTGAGTTCGATAAGAAGCCTGGTGGAAAAAGCTATGTAATTGAAGAGACTAACTACAATGTAGAAGTTGGTAAAACTGGTGATTACTTAAATGGTAAGCAGGCATTTACAACTGTAGGACTTGAGAAATCAGAGAACTTTGTTTACGAATTCTTGCTTCAGAGTACTACGAAAGTAATTCGTCTGCCAGAGGTTAGATACGATTACGATAGTCATGTACTTCAGGTGAATGATTCAGTTAACTCTAAAGATTCATTGAACTATCTATATGACCTGATGCAGGAAAACCCAACTCTTGTAGTTAAGTTGAGATCGCATACAGATTGTAGAGGTAATGATCGATACAATGAAGCACTTGCAAAAAGAAGAGCTGAATCTTGTGTGACATATCTGGTTGAAGAAAAAGGAATGCCTCAAGAAAGATTTGTACCTGTTGGAATGGGAGAGAAAGAACCATTACCAGGATTGGGATGTAAGGAAATTGACAAACTCCCAACAAAACAAGAACAGGAGGCTGCTCACCAAAGAAACCGTCGTACGGATTGTAAGGTGATTAGTTCCGACTATGTACCAAAAGAAGAGTAAGTATACTTTATAAATATTAAGAAGCATCTTTCGGTATTGGAAGATGCTTTTTCTTTTTACAATGATAGATAATAGATATAACCAAAGAGGTGTGTCAGCTTCTAAAGAAGATGTTCATGCCGCCATCAAAAATATAGATAAGGGCTTGTTCCCTTCAGCTTTCTGTAAGATCATTCCGGATCATTTATCGGGTTCAGATGAACATTGCCTAATCATGCATGCTGATGGTGCCGGAACCAAATCTTCATTGGCTTATATGTACTGGAAAGAAACAGGAGATTTATCTGTTTGGAAAGGAATTGCTCAGGATGCACTTATCATGAATCTTGACGATTTGTTGTGTGTGGGTGCATGTGACGATATTCTGGTATCCTCCACAATTGGGAGGAATAAAAACCTCATCCCGGGAGAAGTCCTGTCAGCAATTATCAATGGAACAGAAGAGCTTTTGGCAGACCTGAGAGATCAGGGAATCAAGATCTATTCAACCGGAGGGGAAACTGCTGATGTGGGAGATTTGGTAAGAACCATCATTGTTGACTCTACAGTAACTTGCAGAATGAGAAAAGATGAGGTCATTTCTAACCATAATATTCGTCCCGGAGATGTGATTGTTGGTTTGGCTTCTTTCGGTCAGGCAAGCTACGAAAGCGAATACAATGGCGGAATGGGAAGCAATGGCTTAACCTCTGCTCGTCATGATGTGTTCTCAAAATATTTAGCAGACAAATTCCCTGAAAGTTTTGATCCATCTGTACCATCTGATTTGGTTTATTCCGGATCAAAGACATTGACGGATGAAGTCGATTCCGTTCCTTTAGATGCAGGGAAATTGGTATTGTCTCCTACAAGAACTTATGCACCAATTATCAAAGCAATTTTAAACGATTACAGAAGCCAGATTCATGGTATGGTGCATTGTAGCGGAGGTGCTCAAACTAAAATTCTTCATTTCCTTAAGGAACACAGAATTATCAAAGACAAGCTTTTTGATACACCGCCTTTGTTTAAAATGATTCAGGCAGAATCAGGAACAGATTGGCAAGAGATGTACAAAGTGTTCAACATGGGGCACAGAATGGAATTGTACGTTCCTGAAGAGATTGCTCAGGATATCATCAATATCAGTCAGTCATTCAATGTGGATGCCAAAATAGTTGGTAGAGTAGAAGCCGGAGAGCATGAATTGCTTATCAAAAGTGAATTTGGAGAATTTCAATATAAAGAAGCCTAATGGAAGATTTATTGAATAAACTTGAAGCCATCAGCATGCGCTATGATGAAGTGAGTCAGCTTATTGTTGACCCAAGCGTGATTGCAGATATGGATCGTTACGTGAAACTGAATCGTGAGTATAAGGAACTGGGCGAGATTGTTGAAGCATACAAAACGTACAGAAACCTTATTTCCAATATTGAAACTTCCAAAGAGATCATTGATACCGAAGATGATCCGGAAATGAAAGAAATGGCGAAAGAGGAACTGGATGAACTCCTTCCTAAGAAAGAAGCCATGGATGAAGAAATTAAAGTACTCTTGATTCCTAAAGATCCTGAGGATAATAAAAACGCCATTGTAGAATTACGTGCAGGAACTGGTGGAGACGAGTCTTGCATCTTTGTGGAGGACATGTTTAGAATGTATACCATGTTCTTTAAAGACAAAGGATGGTCTTATGAGATTGTAAATTCGACTCCCGGAACTACTAAAGGATATAGAGAAATCGTGATGAATGTGTCCGGAGAATCTATCTACGGAAACTTGAAGTTTGAATCTGGTGTTCACCGTGTTCAACGTGTACCTGAAACAGAATCTCAGGGACGTGTACATACATCTGCCATCACAGTGGCTATTTTACCGGAAGCTGAGGAAGTAGATTTCGAATTGAATTTGACAGACGTTAAAAAGGATACCTACCGGGCTTCCGGTGCGGGTGGACAGCACGTTAACAAAACGGAATCTGCGGTTAGATTGACACATTTACCTACCAATACAGTGGTAGAATGTCAGGATGGTCGTTCTCAACATAAGAACTACGAAAAGGCACTTCAGGTTTTAAGATCAAGATTGTATCAGGCAGAACTTGATAAGAAGAATGAAGAACGTGCTGCACACAGAAAATCGTTAGTGTCAACCGGAGACCGTTCTGCGAAAATCAGAACCTACAATTACCCTCAGGGAAGAATTACGGATCATAGAATTAATAAGACCATATACAACCTGTCTAACTTCCTAAATGGGGATATTCATGACATGATTGATGCCTTGAAGATGGCAGAAAATGCAGAAAAGCTGAAGGAGGGAAGTAATGTATAATGGAATGTCCAGAGCGCAATTACTCGCTCAGATTAAAGCTAAGAAATCCTTCTTGTGTGTAGGATTGGATACGGATTTGAAGAAAATTCCGGAACATTATTTAAAAGCAGATGATCCGATTTTTGAATTCAACAAAGACATTATTGATGCTACCAAAGATTATTGTGTGGCATACAAGCCCAATTTGGCGTTCTACGAATGTCATGGTGTAAAGGGGTGGGAAGCCTTGCAAAAAACCATCGATTACATTCCAAAAGATCAATTCGTAATTGCAGATGCCAAGCGTGGAGATATAGGGAATACCTCTAAATATTATGCCCAAAGTTTTTTCGAAACTATGAGTTGTGATGCAGTAACCGTTGCACCATACATGGGGCACGATTCTGTTTTACCTTTCTTCGAATTTGAAAACAGATGGGTGATATTGTTGGCCATGACGTCTAATGAAGGGGCTCTGGATTTTCAGTTTTTAAAGCTGGATCATGAAAAGAAGCAGGTTTGGGAGAAAGTCGTGCTCAAATCATCTCAATGGGGAACACCTGAAAATATGATGTACGTGGTAGGGGCAACCCGACCTGAAATGCTGGCAGATATCAGAAAGCTGGTACCTGATCATTTCTTCCTTGTACCAGGTGTTGGAGCACAGGGTGGAACGGTTGAAGCAGTGGCGAAATTTGGCATGAATAATGATTGCGGTTTACTTGTAAATTCTTCCAGAGGAATTATTTACGCCGGAAACGACGAAAATTGTGCGCATGAAGCCGAAAAAGCTGCTCAGGAATTACAACAACAAATGGCTCAAGCCCTTGAAGATAAAGGTGTCATATAAGGTATGGCCCGTATTATTTCTAATTGTTGCAGCCGGATTAATCCAAAGCTGTAAGAGTATTCCAAAAACCGAAAGAAAGTACGCTGGTATTCATCATTGGACTTCAGACAATCCAAGAATTCTGATTGTAGTTGCGCCCCAAAAAGAGGATAATCGTTTAAGTACACTCAATAAGATAGTGAGTGAAAATTCATTGGCCAATAAAGAGAAAGTAGTTCAAACAGGAGTTAATTATTTGTTCGAACTGTTGAATGAGGATTCCGGCTTCACTCCAATCCTCATTGATTCAATAAGATTTTCTTTGGTAGATGAATCTGAAGCAAATGTAGAGACCTTGTTGAGTACTTATCACGCGAATGCCATCATTGCTCTCGAAAATTACGTCATTACCAAAAAAGAAATTGTTCAGAAAGTTGGTGGAGAAGAGCAAGTTAGTGAAGTGGGTCAGATTCATGTACATTGGACCATTGTATCAGCTGATTCGATAAACAAAATTACAGACACGGTCACTGTAAATACGCAGGCTGTAGGAAGTGGTGCTAAATTTTCTGTCAAGGATTTTGGTTTGGAGAGTAGCAAATATCAAGGTTTGATAAAGTTCAATGTAAAGGAACTGTACAGAAGATTACGTCCATGGGAGGATGAGGTTTTTAGAAGATATTATTTAAGTGGAACCAAACTACTAACGTCAGCCAAAAAGGAATTGAAAAACGGAAACATTGATGCAGCCCAGGATCTGATTTTAGCACAAATCAACGTGTCGAAAGAAAAACTGGCCAATATTGATCCAAATAACCTCAAAAGAGAAGAAAAAGGATTGCAAATTACTGAAGGTGAAAGACTGGCAAGAACTTATCATGACTATGCTGCTTGTTTGGAGTTAAAAGGTGATCTTGAAAATGCGCTGACATATTCAACTCTGGCCTTGTCATTCTTTAATGCCGTGCCTGATTATACCTTGTTCGAAATAGACTATTTGGAAGAGTTGGACTTACTCCTAAAACATCAGGAATTGAGAAAAATACAGCTCCGTAAATAAAATACGCTCTTTCTAGTTTTCAGTAAAGCATGAATGAAGAGCAATGCAATATATAAATGAGTTTCTGTGCTTGACAAGAATGGTTTAAAGTGATTAGCCAGACTACTAACCAGAGATTATTTTGAAATCAAATCAATGGCAGCCTCAATTAATTCGTCACGTTTGGCAGAAACGCCTTTAATTGTAGGTTTTACCTGAATATCAGGAACAATGCCGACTCTCTGTGTTTCGCTACCATCTGCGTAGTAAATACCTATTCCGCTAAAACGAGTTTTAATACCACCAGGTAGTACAAGGTAAGAAACATTGCCATCAGCTCCTGCTGTAGTAGACCCCAGTACCACTGCATTTGGGTGCATTTGATACATCATTGCGTGAAACTCGGCAGAACTTTGGGTAGTTTCATTGACTAAGATCACCAATTTACCTTTGAAATAATCTTTGTTTTCTTTTCCGATATTTAATGCTGTTTTAAAATAGAAAAGTCCAGGTTGCAGGCTACTTCCCTTAGAGATTTTGCAAAAAGTCTTCTCACTTGGAAATAGGTATTCACACAAATCCATTCCAGGAAAATCTGAGGGGTAATTTCTAAGGTCAATGATTAAACCCTGTTTTTGATTAATATAAGGCCAAAGTGACTTTAAATGCTTCCTTTTAAGTGTACCATGATCTATATAAGCAATGTCTGGAGTGAGAAGCCTAAAGGAGGTGTCTGTAGAAACAAAGCGACTTGTTATAGGCATTTCTTCGGAAGAATAAGTCTTCAATTTTGCAGAGGTTTTAATTCCCTTGTGAATGTATTCGACTTGTAAGGTAGTCCTTGGGGTTCTCAGAAGGTCGTCAGAAATGTTCCGTAATCTCGTTGGAGAATTGGACGCAGAAACAAATCGTTCCCTCTCACTAACAATGGTGTCAATTGGTTTCTGATCAATTTTTGTCACTATATCACCAATCTTAAGAGAGCATGCTTGCCCTAAGGAATCATTATGGTATCCAGTCACGATAGTTTTACCTTCAATGAAAGTTAGTATGGCAGGGCTCCAGTTTAAACCATAGTATTCATCAAGTGGGGCCATTGAAGATGTGATGATGGCATGGGTGTCATCAATATGAGTAATCAATTCTTGAATTGCTTGAATATATTCTAGTTCGTTTGAGGCTTCAAGGAATTTTGGTATAAAAACTAAAAGACTGTTTTTCCAATCCCTGTCAATTAAGGTTTTGTAAGGGAAAAAGTACTCAATGATATTCCAATACCTGAATAGAGCGAGTAAACGATGATTTGTATTTATAAAAGCGCTGTCGTCATACGCAATTTCCTGATCGAAAGAAGGGTTTCCTGCAGGAGATTCAAGAGAGACGTAGTAAGAGGTCTTAGGTCTTTTTCCTTTTTTAACCTTTGTTAAAATCCTGACCAGTTCTTTGGAATAGTTTGATTGCTGTATCCAATCGAGATCAGGCATATACTTAATACTGTCCTGATGAGATTCGAAATGAAGTTTTTTACTTTTACAAAACCTTCCTAAACCTTTAATCCACTCCGTAAAAATGGAGTCACGTTCATTTTGATTTTTCGAATTAAGGACTTGTGGAATCATTTCAAATAATTCTTGATCCCAATCAAATTTACCTTTTACAACATTTGGGTGATAGTACTTAAGGAATCCCCAGATAAGCCCTAAATCATAAAGATTTTTAATGTTTTTTTTGGAAGCAACTAAATTCAATCTATCAGACGTGGAATGTTTCGTCGTGGTGCTAATTGATGTGGAGTATAAAACGTTGTTTTGAGCAATGGATCTAATATGTGGAGAAAGGAGTAGGACAAATGCTGCAATGACGATTTTCATATATTTCTACACTTCAAGTGGTTCGTTATCTGCAAATCTAAGAAAGGAAGAAAGTATTGGGCATTATTTAAATGATATTTTGAAATTTCAAACCGTAAATAAAATACGTTCTCCCCAACTTTCTTTGGGGCATGAATGAGGATTTTATACAGTTTGTGTGGCAGTTTATGCGCTTTGATGCCAGTGGCTTAAAAACAGATGATGGGCAAAGCATTAGGGTTTTAAGTCAGGGAAGGCTGAATACCGACAGTGGACCAGATTTTAGCTCTGGCAGAATTTTTATAGATGATATAGAATGGATCGGTAATGTTGAAATTCACACGGTGGCCAGCGATTGGGATGCACACAACCATCAACACGATTCAGCATATAATAATGTGATCCTGCATGTGGTGTATGAAAATGACCGTTCTGTGTTTGATCAAACTGGCCGGAAAATCCCAACCATTGAGTTAAAAAACAGAATTGACCCTTATGCCATTCATGTTTGGCAGAAGCTTAGTAACTCCAAGCATCAGGTGGCTTGCAAGGATGAGTTGAAAACTCTGGATGAAATTGTGATTCAACAAACCCTCAACAGAAACCTGATTCAACGACTCGAACGGAAGACCAATGAAATTGAACATGCTTGTCATAAGTCGAACAACGATTGGGAATATGTACTGCATAGCATATTATTCAGGGCCTTTGGTTTCAGAGTAAACAGTTTGCCCTTTTCTATTCTGTCAAATGCCCTATCGTTTAGAATGATAGAATCCACCAGACACAATCAGTTTCAGTTAGAAGCATTGTTGTTTGGTCAGGCTGGATTTTTGGAAGATGAATTTGAGGATGATTATCCTGCCATGTTAAGGAAAGAATTTCTGCATCTCAAAAACAAATTTCAACTAAAACCTTTATCCAAATCTATTTGGAAGATGTCGCGAATGCGGCCCAATAACTTTCCCGTATTGAGAATTGCCCAATTGGCTGCTATTTTGGCCAATGTTCCTAAGTTATACAGGCAGGTCATTGAAACTGATGGTTATGATGAACTCAAATCCATCTTCAGCGACCATCCACCTCATGCGTATTGGCAAAACCACAGTAGTTTCGATAAAAATACAACCGCACGTTCGGCTACTTTGGGTAGAGTTTCAATCAATACTTTAATGATCAACTCCATCGCGCCATTTGTATTCTATTATGGCCGTGTACACAACCGAGAAGAGCTTTGCGATCTGGCATTAAACCTACTCTACGATATTCCTCCGGAAAAAAATGGAATCATCCGAACCTGGTCCGAATTAGGTGTTGAAGCAAAGAATGCAGCCGATTCACAGGCGTTAATTCAGTTGAAAAATGAAAACTGTAGCCGCAAAAATTGCGTATCTTGTGCCATCGGAACGAAACTTCTCATGGCTTCATGAAAAATAGGATCTTAAGTATTTTTGAAAAGAAGGCCTACGGTGTATGCGCATGGTGGGGAAGGAAACTTGGATTAAAAGTTCACAAGATCAGGGTTTTCTTTATTTACTTGTCTTTCATAACTTTTGGTTCCGTTCTGTTTATATATTTAATCATGGCTTTTATTCTTGAGCACAAACAGTATTTCAAGATTAAAAGAAAACGACCAAGTGTGTGGGATATATGAAAGGAGGAATGCTTTTAAATTTTCGACTCTTTTCGAAGGTAATTTATGCCTTCCTTATTTTGATGCTCATTATTTGCGCCGGAACTGTTGGTTTCATGATGGTGGAAGGCTGGTCCTTACTGGATTCGTTTTTCATGACCATTATTACCATCTCTACGGTTGGATTTAATGAAGTAAATGAGTTGTCACCTAATGGACAGTTATTCACATCTTTCCTTATCATCACAAGTTTTGGTACATTTGCTTATGCCGTTTCGGCAATAACAAGTTACTTGGTTGGAGGAGAGTATAGATCATATTTTAAAGAATATAAAACGGTGAAAGAGGCAGATAAACTTCAAAACCACGTGATCATATGTGGATATGGTCGTGTTGGAAAACAAGCAGTGGCACAATTAGATGCGCATCAGGATTCTTTTATCATATTGGAAAATGATGAGGAAATCATCAGCGATTTTGCCCATAAGGACAAACTTTTTTTGAGTGGAGATGCTACTCAGGATGAGATTTTGATCAAAGCAGGTATCAAAAGAGCTAAAGCACTGATCACAACATTGCCCTCCGACTCCGATAATTTGTTCGTAGTGCTTACGGCCAGAGAGATTAACCCTACACTTAAGATTATTTCAAGAGCTTCTAAATCAAGTTCCGTTAAGAAACTTAAAATTGCGGGAGCAGACAATGTGATTATGCCGGATTCATTGGGAGGAGCGCATATGGCTTCTCTGGTAGCTACTCCGGATGTCATCGAATTTCTGGATCACATCTCTATTCAGGGAAATGCCCAGGTAAATTTGGAGTCTATTGCATTTAGCGAATTGCCAGACGATCTTAAAAACAAGAGCATTGCAGAACTAAACGCTTATCAGTTAACAGGTTGCACCATTATTGGTTTTAAAACACCAGCTGGAGATTACGTGATCAACCCTTCTCCGGAAACGCACATCATTCCTCATTCTAAATTATTTGTTCTTGGAGCTCCCGAGCAAATTCAGGTCCTTAATAATATACTTGGTGTGAATTGATATGAAAGTTCTCATCACAGGAAGTAATGGTCTTTTAGGGCAAGCTCTGGTTAAATTATATCAGGAGAAAGGAATTGATTTTGTGGCCAGTTCATTCGGTTCCAACAGGAACTCCAACCTAAGTGAAGAACATTACATTTCTCTGGATATTACTGATGCAATTGCTGTTCAACAAGCGTTGCAAACTCACCATCCAACAACTATCATCAATACGGCGGCTATGACCAATGTAGATATGTGTGAGGAGGAGAAAGACAAATGTTGGCAAATTAATGTAGAGGCGGTTTCTCATTTCATGAAATTCAAATCGCCAAATTGTAAATTCATTCAATTGTCCACAGATTTTGTTTTTGATGGATTAGATGGCCCTTATAAAGAGGAAGATAGTCCCAATCCATTGAGTCACTACGCCAGATCTAAATGGGCTTCTGAAAAATTACTACAGAAGAGCAAAGACACAAATTGGGCAATTGCCAGAACCATTATAGTTTACGGATTGGGAGAAAACTTGAGCAGAGGCAATATTGTTGCCTGGGCGGTAGACTCTCTGTCTCTTGGAAAGGAACTAAACATTGTAGATGATCAATTCAGATCTCCAACTTGGGCCCCGGATCTGGCAGAAGGCTGTCACCTCATTGCTGAAAAAGATGCTACCGGAATATTCCATGTATCCGGACCGGAACTTTTTTCTATGTACGATATGGTTGTGAAAATTGCTCAGGCCATCGGAGCAGACGAAAAACTGGTGACGGCTATCTCAAGTGAAAAACTGGACCGTCCGGCTCCAAGACCACCAAAAACCGGATTCGATATTTCAAAAAGCCGCAAAGAATTGAGTTATGCCCCTCATACCTTGCTAGATGCCCTTAAGCAAATGTATCCTGAAAAAGTGGCTTAAATTGTTATTTTTGTGTGAACCTGTGAAAAAGATACTATGATCAAGCAACTATTATCCCTGTTATTAATTTGTTCTACTACAGTGCTTTCGGCCCAAATGAAAGCCGAATTTACGTCCTCTCATGGGTCAGATGATATCAATGATGGTACCATCACCATCAAGGTTACCGGAGGACAAGCTCCATACAAATATGTTTGGTCAAAAAAAGAAATCAGCTTTTACCAAACTACGGCAACCGGATTAACTGAAGGTAAAACTTATACCATCACGGTTCATGATGCAACGGGGGCTAAAAAAGAATTTGAATATGAGTTAGCAGCTGAAACTACTCAGGAAAAAATTAACTCATCTGCTAAACCTGCGGTAGAAGCGGTTGCTGGAGGCGTTTTCTGGGATCCCTTTGCGGCACTTGGTTTGTACGATCCTACTATCTATATAGATGAAGAAATTATTGGTTCCCCATTTGATGAAGATGAAAACTATTCATTAATCGTTTTTGAAAAATGGTTAAACAAAGAGCCTAAAAAAGGAGAGCCAATAGCCTTGTTGACTACCAACGGAGAGCCTTTGCATGTTTATGCACCGGGAAAAGGAAAGATAGAATCAAAACTACAGCCTGGTGATACTTTAAAGTATGTAGATGCAGAAGGCAATGCTCAAATCTCAGGAATTCAAATTGCAACAATCAAATATGATGAACCACAACCTGCAACGGAGGCAAATGG
Organism: Parvicellaceae bacterium; assembly: GCA_965230535.1. GTDB lineage: Bacteria > Bacteroidota > Bacteroidia > Flavobacteriales_D > JAUILH01 > JAUILH01. Next base: position 1,286,440 of record OZ246009.1, read on the forward strand.
AACAGATAAAGGTGTTGGAATTCCATTAGTTGTTGTTTGGTTGGTAATTGGTGCTGTGTTCTTTACTATCTACATGAGGTTTGTGAACTTCAGAGGAGCAAAACACGCGATTGAATTGGTGCAGGGTAAATATGATGATCCTAACCATAAGGAAGCTGGAGAAGTAACGCACTTTCAGGCTTTAACTACAGCCTTGTCTGGGACCGTCGGATTAGGAAATATTGCCAGTGTGGCTATTGCGATAGCTGCCGGTGGACCAGGAGCTACTTTCTGGATGATTTTGGCCGGACTGCTTGGAATGTCAAGTAAGTTCGTTGAATGTACGCTGGGTGTTAAGTACAGAGAAATTGATGAGGATGACGGAGAAGTGCATGGTGGTCCAATGTACTACCTAAGTAAAGGTTTGGCCAAACGAAATATGAAAGGGCTGGGGAAAGTGCTCGCCGCAATTTTTGCAGTGCTTTGTATTGGAGGATCCTTCGGTGGAGGAAACATGTTCCAGGCTAATCAGGCCTTTGCACAGTTTAAAGAAGTTGCCGGTCTTGACGGAGGTGGATTCTGGTTTGGAATTGTATTGGCTGTTTTAGTTGGATTTGTGATTATTGGAGGTATCAAAAAAATCGCCAAAGTAACAGACAAAATTGTACCTCTTATGGTAGGAGTTTACGTTTTGTTTGCCTTGATTATCATCTTCATGAATATTGGAAATATTGGTGATGCTTTCAGTGCTATTTTCAATGGAGCTTTCAACGCAGATGCACTTAAGGGAGGTATTTTAGGAGTCTTAATCATTGGTTTCCAAAGAGCTGCATTTTCAAATGAAGCTGGTGTAGGATCTGCATCAATTGCGCACTCGGCTGCGAAAACAGATGAGCCTGTATCAGAAGGAATTGTTGCGTTGCTAGAGCCTTTCATTGATACGGTTGTGGTTTGTACCATGACAGCATTGGTATTAATCTTTACAGGATTCGCTGAAGATACACAAGGCTTAAGCGGTGCCAACCTAACCTCAGCAGCATTTAGTGAGCAGTTCGTTTGGTTCAAATATGTATTGACAATAGCCATTATGCTATTTGCTTTCTCTACTATGATTTCGTGGTCTTATTATGGATTGAAAGCATGGACTTATTTGTTTGGCAGAACTAAAGCTATGGATATCGCTTACAAAGTAATGTTCTTAATCTTTGTTGTGTTAGGTGCTTCAATTAGTTTAGGAGCAGTTCTGGAGTTCAGTGATATGATGGTACTCGGAATGGCGTTCCCAAATATTCTTGGAATGATACTACTCGCGCCGGAAGTAAAGGCCGATATGCAGGATTATTTTGCCCGCATTAAATCCGGAGCCATCAAAAAGTTCAAATAATGGGCTTCTTTAGAGATTACGCTTATTTCTCTAAAGGTGAAAGAAATGGATTCATCGTCCTTATTGCGGTCATTCTTCTGCTAACGATCTATGTGTTTTTTAGCAAGCAGTTTGTTCCAAAACCGGAACACAATCCGGAAGTCTATCAAAATTTAAAGTCTCAGTTCGATAAGAACTATGATCCTGCTCTGGCAGAGAAGGATGGCGACAAAAGACGGAACTATCCAAACTACGATCAGGGTAAATCTAACACAAACAGATACTCTCCAAAACAAAAAAGAACTTTTGCTCCATTCACATTTAACCCCAATGCTGTTAGCCTGGAGGAACTTCAGAAACTGGGCTTTTCCAAAAAGCAAGCTCAATCAATCCTGAATTACAGAGGGAAAGGTGGGCAATTCAGAAAACCTGAAGATTTTAAGAAAATGTATGTAGTGAGTGATGAGCATTATGAAAAACTGAAAACCTACATTGTACTTGAAGATAAAAGACAAATTCACGAAGAAGAGGCATTTGTAGCTGAAAAAAATGATTCATCTGAAGTTGTAAAGCGCAAAACGACTGTGCCAAACAAGATGGTCGACATCTCTCTGGCTTCAGAGGAAGAACTAAAAACGGTTAGGGGAATAGGAGAGAAGTTATCCGTTAGAATCGTAAAATACCGGAATATGCTCGGTGGTTTACACAATATCGAACAGCTCAAAGAAGTATATGGCATCAGTGATGAAAACTACGACTTCATTGCGTCTCAGGTGCAGGCGAGTGCCAAGATCTGGGAATTTGTTGATGTCAATAAAGCTTTTGCCTCAGAATTAAAGAAACATCCTTACATTAAAACATGGGAATTTGCCAATAAAATTGTCTTTCACAAAAGAAAACACCCTTTCAAAGATTGGGAAGATTTTCAGAACAAATTACAGCTGGATGAAGAAACAGCTTCAAAACTCAAACCGTATTTAATTTTCGAATAATGACCTTAGAATCCAGAATAGAAGAAGCTATTAGAGATGTAAATGATTTTCCAAAACCCGGAATTGTATTTAAAGACATCACACCCATTATGCAGGATCCGCAATTATGTAATGACATTTGTGAACGCTTGGCAGAGGACTATAAAAATATGGGAGTAGATGCCATTGCTGGTGTTGAAAGCAGAGGTTTTTTGTTTGGACTGCCTGTTGCAATGAAAATGGGAGTTCCTTTTATTCTGATCAGGAAAAAAGGGAAATTGCCTTATAAAACAATCTCTTATAAGTACGATTTGGAATATGGTTCAGCAGAAATAGAGATGCACATTGATGCTGTTGAAGCAGGCTCGAAAGTTCTCATTCATGATGATTTATTGGCAACCGGAGGTACGGCTATTGCTACTGCAGAACTTATTAAACAGGCCGGAGGAGAGGTGGCTGGCTTTTCTTTTTTGGTTGAGTTGGGCTTTTTAGATGGTAAAGCAAAACTGGAGTCATATTCCGATCAGATTCTGAGTTTGGTAAGTTATTGATACTTTGGCAATAAAAATCAGATTGAATTACAAGGCTTGCATTTGAATTATTTATAAATTAGCAACCGATCTGAAACAACTAAATTTTACAATCTTATATTAATGGATTTTGCGAAAAATGAGAATCAGCAGATGATTGCACAAATGGTGCGTGATTTTGCTGAAAAAGAGATTCGTCCAAAGATGATGGAGTGGGACGAAAGTCAGGAATTCCCTGTAGAAGTATTCAAGAAATTAGGAGAGCTCGGGTTAATGGGCGTTTTCGTTCCGGAAGAATATGGAGGATCAGGATTTGGTTACTTTGAATATATCACGGTAATTGAAGAAGTAGCTAAAGTGTGTGGCTCAATTGGTCTTTCTGTAGCGGCTCATAATTCACTTTGTACCGGACATATTTATTACCACGGAAGTGAAGAGCAAAAGAAAAAGTGGTTGCCGAAATTGGCTTCTGCAGAATGGATAGGTGCATGGGGCCTGACAGAAACCAACACGGGTTCTGATGCGGGAGGCATGATGACCACTGCTGTTCAGGACGGAGACCATTGGGTAATCAATGGGTCGAAAAACTTCATTACTCATGGTAAATCTTCAAATATTGCTGTGGTGATAGTTAGAACCGGTGAGAAAGGAGATTCTCATGGTATGACAGCTTTTGCAATTGAAAAAGGAACGCCTGGGTTTACACATGGTAAAAAAGAAGATAAACTGGGGATGCGTGCCTCAGAAACAACAGAACTTATTTTCGACAACTGTAGAGTGCATAAAGACAATGTACTTGGTGAAGTTGGAGAAGGCTTTATTCAGGCCATGAAAGTATTGGATGGTGGAAGAATTTCTATCGGAGCTTTGGCCTTGGGAATAGCTAAAGGTGCTTACGAAAGTGCTTTGAAATATGCAAAGGAAAGAGAGCAGTTTGGAAAACCAATTGCACATTTCCAGGGCATTGCTTTCAAATTAGCAGATATGGCTACTGAAATTGAAGCAGCTGAATTGTTGTTATACCAGGCAGCAGATATGAAGAACAAAGGTGTGCCTATGACGACTGAATCGGCTATGGCAAAATACTATGCTTCAGAAGTATCTGTGAGATGTGCAACGGAAGCCGTTCAGATCTTTGGTGGATATGGTTATACTAAAGAATTCCCTGCAGAGAAATACTATAGAGATTCTAAATTGTGTACCATCGGAGAAGGAACATCAGAAATTCAAAAATTGGTCATTGCCAGAAATATTCTAAAATAGTTTTGTAAAGACGGCGAATTGACTACATTTGCAGTCCCAAAAAACTTAAAGGAGGTGTTTTATTATGTTAATAGTACCAATTAAAGAAGGAGAAAATATAGAAAGGGCGCTTAAAAAGTATAAGAAGAAGTTCGAAAGAACTGGCGTTATAAAAGAACTTAGAGCTCGTCAGCAATTCACGAAGAAATCTGTTTTAAGAAGACAGGAGATCATCAAAGCTGAGTACGTTCAGAAGTTAAGAGAGCAAGAAGATTAAACCTTTCTTATCAAAATACGTAGAGGGATCATAATTGATCCCTTTTTTTATGCTCGATAAGTTCATAGACTACCTAAAGTTCGAAAAGCGTTATTCAAAGCACACCATTACTGCTTACACCAAAGACCTGTCTCAGTTCTACGCTTTTATAGAATCGCATAAAATAAAACCTGAGGCTGCAAACCATTCCCTTATCCGCTCCTGGATGGTAGAATTGATAGAAGGTGGGGTGTCCAATCGCTCGGTTAACAGAAAACTGGCCAGCCTTAGGACATATTACAAATTCATCTTGAAGCAAGGCGTGAGAAACGACAACCCAATGCTCAAGGTTACGGCTCCCAAGATGAAAAAATCCTTGCCAAGCTTTGTCGAGCATTCTGCAATGGATAAAATGCAGGTCAATCATGAAGAAATCTTTTCTGAGGATTATGCGGGGCAAAGAGATCGGTTGATAGTGGAGTTGTTCTATCAGACGGGAATGCGTTTATCTGAACTAATCGGTATCCGGACCCAGGATCTTAAGCAAGACACCATACTTGTTACAGGTAAAAGAAACAAGCAGAGAATGGTGCCAATATCTCATGAATTAAAACAACAAATCTCCCGATATCTCGTTTTAAAAGAAGAACAGGGTTGGAAAAATAAGGAAGAATTAATTCTGACCAATAGGGGTGAAAAACTCTACCAAAAATTTGTTTATCGCACGGTAAATAATTATCTTGGTAAGGTAACGAGTGTGACTAAAAGAAGTCCGCATGTACTCAGACATACCTTTGCAACGCATATGCTCAACAATGGAGCAAGCTTAGATGCGATTAAGGAAATATTAGGACATGCTAATCTTGCAGCGACACAAGTATACACCCATAACACAATTACTAAACTTAAACAGGTGCATCAAAGAGCTCATCCGAGAGGCGCCTAAAAAAACAAGGAGGTCATCATGAATGTAAAGGTTCATTCAATTCACTTTGACGCAGACGTCAAATTAATCGAGTTTGTAGAAGGAAAGTTGGGAAAACTAAATCAGTTCTTCGATAATATTGTAGTAGGAGAAGTGTTTTTAAGATTAGATAAGTCCAGTGACATGGACAATAAAGTCACAGAAATTAGATTAGCCATGCCAGGTAAAGAGTTGTTTGCTAAAAAGCAGTGTAAGTCTTTTGAAGAGGCTACGGATTTAGCAGTAGACGCTTTAAAACGTCAGGTTAAAAGGTATAAGGCTAAGAAGAGAGCATAGCTCAATTAACATTTAATTAAAAAAAAGGCCCGGCAAAGATGTCGGGCCTTTTTTATTTTCTTATTTTTGCCCCCGATTTATGAAAGGCTTGTAAGCAAGCGATCAGCTTGAGAAAAAAAGTCAAAAAAAACGCGAATAATTTTTTTGATTTTTTTTGTGGTAATTCAAATCTTTTATACATTTGCAAACCCTTAACGAAGGGGTCTGCTTTTATAAAGTAGATAACTAATTGAAAAACTGTAGTTTGCCATTGTAGCTCAGTTGGTAGAGCAGCTGATTTGTAATCAGCCGGTCGGCGGTTCGAGTCCGTTCAATGGCTCAAAAGGATGGGGAGATACTCAAGCGGCCAACGAGGACAGACTGTAAATCTGTTGGTTTTTACCTTCGCAGGTTCGAATCCTGCTCTCCCCACACTAGTTGAAAGCAAACAGAAAAAAATTAAAAGCGGGAGTAGCTCAGTTGGTAGAGCGTCAGCCTTCCAAGCTGAATGTCGCGAGTTCGAATCTCGTCTCCCGCTCTTTTACAGTTTTTTGTGCCTTTGTAGCTCAGGGGTAGAGCGTTTCCTTGGTAAGGAAGAGGTCACGGGTTCAATTCCCGTCAAAGGCTCAAGTAACAAGAAGGCAAGTGAAGTTGATTAAGCAAAGCATTTTTATTTAAATAAGTATATAATATAAACTAACAAATACCTGACAAAAATGGCAAAAGAGAATTTCGAACGATCCAAGCCGCACGTGAATATCGGTACGATTGGACACGTAGATCACGGTAAGACTACATTAACTGCTGCTATTTCTACAGTATTAGCTAACGCAGGTCTTGCTGAGAAAAGAGATTTTGATATGATTGATAACGCTCCTGAAGAGAAGGAGAGAGGGATCACGATCAACACATCTCACATTGAATATGAAACTGAAAACCGTCACTATGCTCACGTTGACTGTCCTGGTCACGCCGATTACGTAAAGAACATGGTAACTGGTGCTGCACAAATGGATGGAGCTATCCTTGTATGTGCTGCTACTGATGGTCCTATGCCTCAAACTAGAGAGCATATCTTATTATCTCGTCAGGTAAACGTTCCTAGAATCGTTGTATTCATGAATAAAGTGGATATGGTTGACGATGAAGAGCTTTTAGAGCTTGTAGAAATGGAATTGTCTGATTTGTTAGATTCTTACGGATACAACGACACTCCAATCATTAAAGGGTCTGCTCTTGGTGGATTGAATGGTGATCAGAAGTGGGTTGATTCTGTAATGGAATTGATGAAGACTGTTGATGAGTGGATTGAAACTCCGGAAAGAGATACTGAGAAGCCTTTCTTGATGTCTGTTGAGGATGTATTCTCTATTACTGGTCGTGGTACTGTTGCTACAGGAGCGATCGAAACTGGTATCGTTAACACAGGTGATGTTGTTGATATCGTTGGTCTTCAGGACGAAAAAATGTCTTCTACCGTAACTGGTGTTGAGATGTTTAGAAAGATTTTGGATGAAGGTAGAGCTGGTGAAAACGTAGGTCTTCTTTTGAGAGGTATTGAAAAAACTGACATCAAAAGAGGAATGGTAATCGCTAAGCCTGATTCAATCACACCACACAAAACTTTCAAAGCTGAGGTTTATATCCTTAAGAAAGAAGAAGGTGGTCGTCACACGCCATTCCACAATAAGTACAGACCTCAATTCTACTTGAGAACACTAGATGTAACTGGTGAGATCGAATTGGAAGCTGGAAGAGAAATGGTAATGCCAGGTGACAACGTTACAATTACTGTAAAACTAATTACTCCGGTAGCGATGGACAAAGGTCTAAGATTCGCGATCAGAGAAGGTGGTAGAACAGTTGGAGCTGGTCAGGTAACAGAGATTATTGAGTAATCTCATTGATATAGTTTAATAGTGAAAGGACTCCTGCTTATGCGGGAATCCTTTTACTTGTAATATAAAAAGGGTTTCCTTCCCATGATGTCAATCAAAAAAGGAATTGAAATATTTGAAGGTAAAGATGAGGCTAACACCTTGTCAGGATACGGGCGTAGCTCAGTTGGTAGAGCAGTGGTCTCCAAAACCAAAGGTCGTGAGTTCGAATCTTACCGCCCGTGCAAGTAAAACGAAAGAAACATGTCAAAATTTAGGACATATATAGAAGATGCAGTTGATGAGTTGGTAAACAAGGTATCTTGGCCAACCTGGGAAGAATTGCAAACTAGTGCCATCATTGTTTTGGTAGCATCCGTTATCATCGCGCTTGTAGTGTTTGTGATGGATTATGTTTTTGGAATCAATCTGGGGACACCAGAAGATCCACCGTTCTGGAGAGGAATTCTAGGATACTTTTATCACATGTTTTAAGTAGTAGTTAAGAAAGGAAATGGCAGATATTGATAGAAAATGGTATGTCGTAAGGGCTATCAGTGGGAAAGAAAAGAAAGTAAAGGATCTGATTGATTTGGAAATTGGCCGAATCGGAATGTCAGATTACGTGACTCAAATTTTGATCCCTACTGAAAAAGTTTACCAAATCAGAAATGGTAAAAAAGTATCTAAAGAAAGAAGCTTTTTTCCTGGATATGTTCTGATTGAGGCAGCCCTTGTTGGTGAAGTTGAACACACAATAAAAGGTGTGAATAATGTGATTGGTTTCCTTGGAGCTGAAAAAGGAGGAGATCCTGTTCCATTGAGACAAAGTGAAGTGAACCGTATTCTTGGTAAGGTAGATGAATTGGCTGAGAGTGATGAGGAAATGAACATCCCTTACATTGTTGGAGAATCTATCAAGGTAATTGATGGACCTTTTAACAACTTTACTGGTATCATTGAGGAAATCAATGAAGAGAAAAAGAAACTTAAGGTAATGGTGAAAATTTTCGGAAGAAAAACACCATTGGAATTAAGTTACATGCAAGTAGAAAAAGAGTCTTAAATATATAATCAGTGGGAGTCCCGTTTGGTCGGGATGTTTGACCACACAATTTTTTAATAATGGCAAAAGAAGTAGATGGCTTAATTAAGCTACAAATTCGAGGAGGTGCCGCCAACCCTTCACCGCCCGTAGGACCAGCGCTTGGTGCTAAAGGTGTAAATATCATGGAGTTCTGTAAGCAGTTTAACGGAAGAACTCAGGATAAGGCAGGAAAAGTATTACCAGTTGTTATCACGGTATACAAAGACAAGTCTTTCGATTTTATCATCAAGACTCCACCAGTTGCAGTTCAGATCTTAGAGGCTACTAAGAAAAAGAAAGGTTCTTCTGAGCCTAACAGAGACAAAGTAGCTAGTATGACCTGGGATCAGGTGAGAGCTATCGCTGAAGATAAAATGCCGGATTTAAACTGTTTCACAGTTGAGTCAGGCATGAGAATGGTAGCTGGTACAGCAAGAAGTATGGGTGTAACTGTTAAAGGGGAATTCCCTGAAGCGTAAATCTTTTGCATTATGAAATTATCTAAGAAAAGAAAAGAGGCTTTGGCTAAATACGATCAGGAGAAAGAATATAACCTGGAAGAAGCCACTAAAATCATAAAAGAAATCTCTACAACTAAATTTGATGCATCTGTTGATATCAGTGTACGTTTAGGTGTAGATCCTAGAAAAGCCAATCAAATGGTAAGAGGTACTGTATCTCTTCCTCATGGAACTGGTAAGGATGTTAAAGTATTGGTATTATGTACTGCCGACAAAGAAGCTGAGGCTAAAGAAGCTGGAGCGGATTACGTTGGACTAGATGAGTACGTAGATAAAATCAAAGGTGGTTGGACAGATGTTGATGTAATCATCACCATGCCATCAGTGATGGGTAAAGTAGGTGCCTTAGGTCGTATTTTAGGACCAAGAGGTTTGATGCCTAACCCCAAGTCTGGTACCGTAACTATGGATATCGGAAAAGCAGTTACAGATGTGAAAGCTGGTAAAATCGACTTCAAAGTAGATAAGTTTGGAATCGTACATGCAGCTGTTGCTAAAGCATCATTTGACGCTGAGAAAATTGCTGATAACGCTACAGAATTACTCCAAACATTGGTTAAAATGAAGCCTACAGCGGCAAAAGGACAGTACATTAAGAGTATCTACTTGTCAAGTACTATGAGTCCTAGTGTTAAGGTTGAATCAAAGTCGGTAACGGCATAAAAATCAGGCTATGACTAGAGAAGAAAAAAATGAAATGATCCAGGAACTTACCGGAGTTTTAAGTAACAACGGAGTAGTTTATTTAGCTGATACTGCAGGATTAGACGCAGAAGCAGCCAGCGATCTTAGAAGAACTTGTTTTAAAAACAATATCGGCATGAGAGTGGTGAAAAACACACTACTTAAGAAAGCCATGGAACAAGTAGAAGGAAAAGATTTCTCAGAAATGTTTTCTCTTCTAGAAGGACCAACAGCAATCATGTTGTCAGAAGCAGGTAATGCTCCGGCAAAAATGATTAAGGACTTTAGAAAAAAGCACGACAAGCCTATCATTAAAGGGGCTTACGTTGAAGAATCAGTATACATTGGTGATCAGGTTGACGCACTTGCTGCTATCAAGAGCAAGAACGAGCTTATCGCAGATGTGGTTATGCTACTTCAGTCGCCTGCTAAAAACGTTATCTCTGCACTTAATGCAGGTAACCAATTGGCTGGCTTGGTTAAAGCTCTTGAAGAAAGAGCACAATAAATGTGGTTACGCACGCTTCAATAATATATTAAACACTTAAAAACAATTAAAATGGCAGATGTTAAAAAATTAGCTGAGGAACTAGTTAACTTAACTGTTAAAGAAGTTTCAGAATTAGCTGATGTACTTAAAGAAGAATACGGTATCGAACCTGCTGCTGCAGCTGTTGCTGTTGCTGCTCCTGGTGCTGGTGGCGGAGACGCTGGTGGCGGAGACGAAAAGTCAGAGTTTGACGTAATTCTTAAGGCTGCTGGTGGTTCTAAGTTAGCTGTTGTTAAGCTAGTAAAAGAATTGACTGGTCTTGGTCTTAAAGAAGCTAAAGAAATGGTAGATGGTGCTCCTAAAGCAATTAAAGAAGGAGTTCCAAAGGATGAGGCAGAAGCACTTAAAGCTCAGCTTGAAGAAGCTGGTGCTGAGGTAGAGCTTAAGTAAGCCAATCCCCAACTATTTATGGTGTAGGAAGTACCGAGCATAGTGCTCGGTACACCTATGCCTTTTTGTGGTTTATAACCAAATGTTTGTTTAATAACCCCGTTACGCTCTGCGTAGCACAAAAAAGATAAGCTTTGACAAAGGTAGCTTCAACAATTCAGGAAAGAATCAATTTTGCATCTAGTAAGACTAGATTTGCTTACCCAGACTTTCTTGAAATTCAGTTAAAATCGTTTCAAGAGTTTTTCCAGCTCGAAACAACCCCGGAAAACAGAGAGCAAGAAGGCTTGTATAAAGTGTTCAGCGAAAATTTTCCGATCACCGATACCAGAAATCAATTCGTATTAGAATTTTTGGATTATTTCATTGATCCACCACGCTATTCTATTGAAGAATGTATCGAAAGAGGATTGACTTACTCAGTTCCCCTTAAAGCTAAATTGAAATTATATTGTACCGATCCTGAGCATGAGGATTTCGAAACCATCGTACAGGATGTATACTTAGGTACAATTCCTTATATGACCCCTAAAGGGTCTTTCGTTGTGAATGGTGCAGAAAGAGTAATCGTTTCTCAGCTTCACAGATCTCCTGGTGTGTTCTTCGGACAAAGCAGACATGCCAACGGTACTAAATTGTATTCTGCAAGAGTAATTCCTTTCAAAGGATCTTGGATTGAATTTGCTACCGATATCAATAGCGTGATGTACGCATATATTGATAGAAAGAAAAAATTACCTGTTACTACCTTGTTTAGAGCTATCGGATGGGAAAGTGATAAAGATATCCTTGAAATCTTTGACCTTGCTGATGAAGTGAAAGCAACCAAAGCAGGACTTAAGAAAGTACTTGGTAGAAAATTAGCCGCAAGAGTACTTAAAACATGGATCGAAGATTTCGTAGATGAGGATACAGGAGAAGTTGTATCAATCGAAAGAAATGAAGTGATCATTGACCGTGAAACCATCATCGAAGAGGAGCATATCGATATGATCCTTGACGCTGGAGCTAAAACGGTTATTCTACACAAAGATGATGTGAACTCTGCCGATTATGCCATCATCTATAACACACTTCAGAAAGATACATCTAACTCAGAAAAAGAAGCTGTTGAGCATATCTATCGTCAGTTAAGAAACGCCGAGCCACCAGATCAGGAAACTGCTCGTGGTGTAATCGATAAGTTGTTCTTCTCTGAAACAAGATACGACCTTGGTGAAGTAGGACGATTCAGATTGAATAAGAAGTTGAACTTAACTGAATCTTTTGATCAGAGAGTATTGACTAAGACTGATATCATCTCTATCATCAAGAACCTGATCTCATTGATCAACTCTAAAACAGATGTTGATGATATCGATCACTTAAGTAACAGACGTGTGAGAACGGTTGGTGAGCAATTACACAACCAGTTTGGTGTTGGTTTGGCCAGAATGGCAAGAACCATTAGAGAAAGAATGAACGTGAGAGACAATGAAGTCTTTACACCTACAGATTTGATCAATGCTAAAACATTGTCTTCTGTAATCAACTCTTTCTTTGGTACCAACCAGCTATCTCAGTTCATGGATCAAACGAATCCACTATCTGAGGTAACTCACAAAAGAAGATTGTCTGCATTAGGACCTGGTGGTCTTTCAAGAGAAAGAGCAGGGTTTGAGGTACGTGATGTTCACTATACTCACTACGGTAGACTTTGTACTATTGAAACACCTGAAGGACCAAACATTGGTCTGATCTCTTCACTATGTGTATTCGCCAAAGTAAATAAACTTGGTTTCATCGAAACACCATATAGGGAAGTAGATAAAGGTAAGGTGGACATGAAGAAAGACCCACTTTATTTAAGTGCAGAGGAAGAAGACAACAAGACCATCGCTCAGGCCAACGCCACAATCGATGAGAAAGGAAACTTCCTGACTGATAAAGTAAAAGCAAGATTTGAAGGTGACTTCCCGGTAGTTGAGCCAACTGAGCTCCAACTAATGGATGTAGGAACCAACCAGATTGCATCTATTGCAGCATCTATGATTCCTTTCCTGGAGCATGATGATGCGAACCGTGCCCTGATGGGATCAAACATGCAGCGTCAGGCAGTACCATTATTAAGACCAAACTCTCCTATTGTTGGAACTGGTCTTGAAAAAGGTGTGGCTGAAGATTCAAGAGTATTGATCAATGCAGAAGGTGACGGTACTGTAGAGTACGTTGATGCAGAAGAAATCACCATTAAGTACGAAAGATCATCAACTGATAAGCTGGTAAGCTTTAAAGATGATGTGATGACATACAAGCTAACCAAGTTTGCTAAAACCAACCAGGGAACTTGTATGAACCTTAAGCCAATTGTATCGAAAGGTCAAAAGGTGAAAAAAGGTCAGGTGCTTTGTGAAGGATACGCGACTCAAAAAGGTGAATTGGCACTTGGACAAAACATGAAGGTAGCCTTTATGCCATGGCAAGGATTCAACTTTGAGGATGCGATTGTGATCTCTGAAAAAGTGGTTAAAGATGACATTTATACATCTATCCACATTGATGAATACTCATTGGAAGTAAGAGATACAAAAAGAGGTCTTGAAGAATTAACTGCTGATATTCCAAACGTTTCTGAAGAAGCTACTAAAGACTTGGATGAAAACGGGTTGATCAGAATTGGTGCAGAAATTAAAGAAGGAGATATCCTGATCGGTAAGATCACACCAAAAGGTGAAACAGATCCATCTCCGGAAGAAAAATTATTGAGAGCCATCTTCGGTGACAAAGCCGGTGATGTAAAAGATGCTTCTTTAAAAGCGTCTCCATCATTAAGAGGTGTGGTAATCAATAAGAAATTATTCTCAAGAGCCATTAAGGATAGAAAATCTAAAGCTCAGGATAAACCAATCCTTGAACAATTAGATAAAGAATTCGATAAGGAAAGCGCTGAATTGAAAAAGGTGTTGGTTGGAAAACTATTGGAATTGGTTGGTGCCAATAAATCTGATGGTGTATTCAACAACTTCAAAGAAGAAATCATCAAGAAAGGGGTGAAGTTCTCTGAGAAGAACCTGAGCGCTGTAGATTATACCATCGTGAATCCTGAAAAATGGACGAAAGATGAAGCGACCAATAAGTTAATCCAAAGATTGTTGCACAATTACAATATTGAGGCAAATGATTTATTAGGGATCTACAAGAGAAAGAAATTCCAAATCACTGTTGGAGATGAACTTCCAGCTGGTATTGTTAAGCTTGCTAAGGTTTATGTTGCTAAGAAACGTAAATTGAAAGTAGGTGATAAAATGGCAGGTCGTCACGGAAACAAAGGTATCGTTGCGAAAATCGTTCGTGAAGAAGACATGCCTTTCCTTGAAGACGGAACGCCGGTAGATATCGTGTTGAACCCACTAGGGGTACCATCTCGTATGAACCTTGGACAGATTTATGAAACTGTACTTGGATGGGCAGGATTAGAATTAGGATTAAAATTTGCCACACCAATTTTCGATGGTGCTAGCATTGATGATATCAACCACTATACAGATGAAGCTAAGGTGCCAAGATATGGTAAGTCTTACTTGTTTGATGGTGGAACAGGAGAGCGTTTCGATCAACCAGCAACTGTTGGTGTGATCTACATGCTGAAACTAAGCCACATGGTTGATGATAAGATGCACGCAAGATCAATTGGACCTTACTCGTTGATTACTCAACAGCCATTAGGTGGTAAGGCACAGTTTGGTGGACAAAGATTTGGTGAAATGGAGGTATGGGCACTTGAGGCATTCGGTGCAGCTAACATCCTTCGTGAAATCCTAACCGTGAAATCGGATGATGTGATCGGTAGAGCCAAAGCTTATGAAGCAATCGTGAAGGGAGATAACCTTCCTGAACCTGGAATTCCAGAATCGTTCAACGTATTGTTACACGAGTTAAGAGGTCTTGGATTAAACATCACATTAGACTAATCACCAAATTAAGAATTAAGAATTTTATATAAAATAAGATATGGCGGCTTACAGACAAGATAATAAGGTTCAACCGAAATTTTCAAACATTACGATTAGCCTTGCGTCTCCGGAGATGATTCTTGAAATGTCTCATGGAGAGGTCTTAAAACCTGAAACCATTAACTACAGAACTTATAAACCAGAAAGAGACGGACTTTTCTGCGAAAGAATTTTCGGTCCTGTTAAGGATTATGAGTGTCACTGTGGTAAGTACAAGCGTATTCGTTATAAAGGAATCGTTTGTGACCGTTGTGGTGTAGAGGTAACCGAAAAGAAAGTAAGAAGAGAGCGTATGGGACACATCTCATTGGTGGTTCCTGTAGCGCACATCTGGTATTTCAAGTCTTTACCAAACAAAATTGGTTACTTACTTGGACTTCCTACTAAGAAGTTGGATCAAATCATTTATTACGAGAGATACGTTGTAATTAATGCTGGTCCTGCTACTAACGAAGAAGGTGAAGCATTGAACACAATGGATTACCTGACTGAGGAAGAGTACCTGGATATCCTTGAAAAATTACCAAAAGAGAATCAGTATTTAGAAGATTCAGATCCAAACAAATTCATCGCTAAGATGGGAGCAGAGGCATTGTACAGCCTGTTGCAAAGACTGGATTTGGACAGCTTGTCTTATGAATTAAGACACAAAGCAAATACTGAAACTTCTCAGCAAAGAAAAGCGGAAGCACTTAAGCGTTTGCAAGTGGTTGAAGCTATGAGAGGTTCTCAGGAAAGAATTGAAAACCGTCCTGAATGGATGGTTGTGAAAGTGGTTCCTGTGATTCCACCAGAATTAAGACCATTGGTTCCATTGGACGGTGGTAGATTCGCAACATCTGATTTGAATGACCTTTACAGAAGGGTAATCATCAGAAACAACCGTTTGAAAAGATTGATCGAGATCAAAGCACCGGAAGTGATTCTTAGAAATGAGAAACGTATGCTTCAGGAAGCTGTTGATTCTTTATTCGATAACTCAAGAAAATCAAGTGCTGTTAAGACAGAATCTAACAGACCATTGAAGTCACTTTCAGATTCATTGAAAGGTAAGCAAGGTCGTTTCCGTCAGAACTTACTTGGTAAGCGTGTTGATTATTCTGCACGTTCGGTAATTGTTGTAGGACCACACTTGAAATTACATGAATGTGGTTTACCTAAAAACATGGCTGCTGAGCTGTTCAAGCCATTCATCATCCGTAAGATGATTGAAAGAGGTATTGTTAAAACAGTGAAATCAGCAAAGAAAATTGTTGATAGAAAAGAGCCGGTTGTTTGGGACATTCTTGAAAACGTATTGAAAGGACACCCTGTACTACTTAACCGTGCACCAACTCTGCATAGATTAGGTATTCAGGCTTTCCAACCAAAATTAATCGAAGGAAAAGCGATTCAACTTCACCCACTTGTTTGTACTGCATTTAACGCGGATTTCGATGGGGATCAGATGGCGGTTCACTTACCATTAGGTAATGCAGCCGTATTGGAAGCTCAATTATTGATGTTGGCTTCTCATAACATTTTGAACCCTGCGAATGGTGCTCCAATTGCCGTACCTTCTCAGGATATGGTTCTTGGTCTTTATTACATTACTAAGAGCAAGAGAAGTAACAAAGAGGAGACTGTGAATGGGGAGGACATGACTTTCTACTCTCCGGAAGAAGTGATCATCGCCTACAACGAGAAGAAACTAGATCTTCATGCGAACATTAAAGTGAGAACTCACGATATTGATGAAGAAGGAAATGAAGTATTGAAATTGATCGAAACCACTTGTGGTAGAGTGTTGTTTAACCAACATGTACCTAAAGGAGCTGGATACATCAATGAAGTTTTAACGAAGAAAGCACTAAGAGGTATCATCGCAGATGTGATGAAAAAGACAGGTATGTCTACATGTGCTAAGTTCCTTGATGATATCAAAGGACTTGGATTCTACATGGCCTTCAAAGGTGGGCTGTCGTTTAACCTGGATGACGTAATCATTCCAAAGGAAAAAGAAACTTTGATTGAAAAAGCGACTACAGAAGTTGATGAGGTGGTGATGAACTACAACATGGGATTGATCACTAACAACGAACGTTATAACCAGATCATTGATATTTGGACACATACTAACTCCAGATTGACACACACATTGATGGAGAAATTGAAGTCTGACAGACAAGGTTTCAACTCTATTTATATGATGATGGACTCAGGAGCAAGGGGCTCTAAAGAGCAGATTCGTCAGCTGTCCGGAATGAGGGGATTGATGGCAAAACCACAGAAATCTGGTGCCACTTCTCAGGAAATTATTGAAAACCCGATTCTATCTAACTTTAAAGAAGGTCTTTCCATCCTTGAGTACTTTATTTCTACTCACGGTGCCCGTAAAGGTCTTGCGGATACAGCCCTTAAAACGGCAGATGCCGGTTACCTTACAAGACGTTTGGTAGATGTTGCTCAGGATGTGGTTGTAAGAGATGAAGATTGTGGAACCCTAAGAGGTTTAACAGTGTCTGCTCTTAAGAACGATAATGACGTTATTGAGCCATTGTTTGATAGAATTCTAGGTAGATATACCGTACATGATGTATACCACCCTGAAACTGGTGAAGTATTGATTGGTGCTTCTGAACATGTAACTGAAGAAATTGCTCATGCAATTGAAGATGCAGGTATCGAGGAAGTAGAAGTAAGATCGGTACTGACTTGTGAAACCAGAAGAGGTGTTTGTGTGAAATGTTATGGTAGAAACTTATCTACTAACCGTCCGGTTCAAATCGGTGAAGCTGTTGGTGTAATTGCTGCACAGTCGATCGGGGAACCAGGAACACAGTTAACACTAAGAACCTTCCACGTTGGTGGTACGGCCTCTAACATTGCTGATGAAAACGATTTGAAAGCAAAAGCAGCTGGTAAAATCGAGATCGAAGAGTTAAGAACGGTTAGCAAGAAATTGGAAGATGGTACTGAAGTTGAAGTGGTGATCGGAAGATCTGCTGAAATGAAAATCATTGACGCTAAAACTGGTATTGCTGCGGCAACAGGTAACATCCCTTACGGTTCTCACCTTAAAGTGAAGAATGGTGCTAAGTTGAAGAAAGGTGATGTGATCTGTACATGGGATCCATATAACGCCGTGATTCTATCTGAAACTGCTGGTAAGATTGACTTCTCTAATATTGAAGAAGGTGTAACTTACCGTGAAGAAGTGGATGAGCAAACCGGATTTACTGAAAAAGTAATTACTGAAACAAGAGATAAAAAGAAGATTCCTACCATTCACGTGATGGACGCAAAAGGTAAAGAAGAGTTGAAAAACTACAACCTACCGGTAAGTGCACACATCATTGTAAACACAGGTGATAAAATTGAAGCTGGTGATGTATTGGCTAAGATTCCACGTGTGGCTGGTAAAACAGGGGATATTACAGGTGGTCTTCCAAGGGTAACCGAGCTATTTGAAGCGCGTAACCCTTCTAACCCGGCTGTAGTGTCAGAGATTGATGGTATCGCATCATTCGGTAAAATTAAGCGTGGTAATCGTGAGGTAATCATAGAATCAAGAACCGGTGAAGTGAAGAAATACCTTTGTTCTTTGGCTAAGCACATCCTTGTTCAGGAAAATGATTTCGTAAAAGCAGGTGTACCGTTATCAGATGGTGCCATTACGCCAAAAGATATTTTGAATATCAAAGGGCCAACTGCCGTTCAGGAATACTTAGTGAATGAGGTACAGGAAGTTTACCGTCTACAGGGTGTGAAGATTAACGATAAGCACTTTGAAGTAATCGTTCGTCAGATGATGAGAAAGGTAGAAATCCTTGATCCGGGAGACACTATGATGCTTGAGAAGAAAGCCGTTAACAAGTTTGATTTCATGGAAGCAAATGACGCTATCTGGGGAATGAAAGTTGTTGAAGATGCTGGTGAGTCTGAAAACTTAAAAGCTGGTCAGATTATTTCTGCAAGAAAGCTTAGAGACGAAAACTC
The DNA here is from genome assembly GCA_965230535.1 of Parvicellaceae bacterium. Lineage (GTDB taxonomy): Bacteria > Bacteroidota > Bacteroidia > Flavobacteriales_D > JAUILH01 > JAUILH01. Next base: position 1,305,100 of record OZ246009.1, read on the forward strand.
ACAACTAAGAAGAATGGATAAGAATCAGGTAACTGCAAGAGAAGCAATTCCTGCAACTTCTAAACCATTACTTCAAGGGATTACAAAAGCATCTCTTCAAACGGATAGCTTTATCTCAGCTGCTTCCTTCCAGGAAACAACTAAGGTACTGAATGAAGCTGCCGTTGGTGGTAAGACTGATGGATTACTTGGTTTGAAAGAGAACGTGATTGTAGGACACCTAATCCCAGCCGGAACAGGAACAAGAAGATTCCAGAAGATGGTTGTAGGATCTCAGGAAGAATACGACGAACTCGTAGGCAAGCAAGAAGAAGCCTCAGTTGAAGAATAAAATAATGTAAAATCGAAAACCCTGACATTCACTGAATCGTCAGGGTTTTTTTTGTGCCTATGCTGACCTAGCTCTGCCAACGCTATACAAAGGAGATGAGCTTCAGCACAAGCATTGTCTAAACGAAAACGATATGTCAGATCAACACGAAAACAACAACCAGCTTAACATTGAATTGAGCGAAGAAGTAGCAGAAGGTATTTATAGCAATCTGGCTGTGATTACACACTCTAGCTCAGAATTTGTAGTGGATTTCATTAAAGTGATGCCAGGTGTGCCTAAAGCAAAGGTGAAATCAAGAATTTTTTTAACACCTCAACATGCTAAGAGATTGGCTCATGCTTTAAACGAAAACCTCAATAAGTTTGAAAGCATGCATGGTCCAATTAAGGATTCGGACCCGTCAGGAGGCATTCCATTAAACTTTGGTGGTCCAACTACACAGGCTTAAATTCAAAAAAACTATATTTGAAAGGAGGAAACTACTTAAACCTACCTAAAAAAAGAGCCAGTGGTAAAAAAGAAGTTTAAGATCAATAAGAAAAAAGAACAGAAAGAACCAATCAAACCTCAGGAGGAATCTTTGGATGAAAAAGAAGAGAACTCCAAACTTTCAGCGAAACGTGTTCTAATCATTTTTAAACTGGCTTATATCCTTATTTTGGGGATTGTATTTCAGACCAACTATGATAAGGTGTATGATGACAAAATCTCCATGGGAGGGGATAACATTGTATACTACTCTCTTGGAAAAGCTTTGGCAGAAGGTAAGGGATATGTCAACGCCCATTTGGCAGGAGAGCCCATCATGACCGGTTATCCGCCCATGTATCCATACATGATCAGTAAGATAATTGATCCGGAAGACGACCCTCTAAGTAATATTGAAACTGTCAAGAAGTTCAATGGACTACTCTTCTTCCTGGCGGTAGTATTGCTATTTCTCACCTTTACAAGGGTGGCGGAGAACGTACATATCGCTTTTGCCGTCTCCATCTTATGTTTGTTTAACGCTGTACTATTGGAGTATTCATTCATAGCAATGAGTGAGATACCTTTTATGTTCTATACGGCCTTATGCCTGTACTTTTGTACTAAAATTGATTTCAAAAAAGTGCCATATAAATCAGGGTATTTTTGGGCCACCTTGATTGCCTTACTGGCCACCTACTATACAAGAGCATTAGGGGTCGCTGTGTTTGGAGGGATATTCTTGTCATTCCTGTTCCAGAAAAAATGGTGGTATGTGGTAGGCATCACTGCGGGCTTTGTTCTAGGAATTATGCCGTGGCAAAATTACGTTTCTTCCAATGGAGGTAGTTTTTACGTCAAGCAGTTAATGGCCAAAAATCCATATAGAATGGAAGAAGGCAACATGAGTGGTTTTGGAGATTGGAGTGGTCGGTTTTTCGAAAATCTGGAAAGATATGTAGGCAGGGAAATTCCTTACGCCGTCTATGGAGAAAAGTTTATGAAATACGTGGATCCGAAAACAGGGGATCCAACGCCTATTCAAAACTCCGAAATGATGCTGGGGCTGTTCGTAATTGGTCTGGCACTATTTGGTGTGTTCAAACTTCCTAAACATAGGTGGCTAATTTTTGGGATTGTCCTTGGAACCATGTCAGTGGTTATGCTTTGGCCTGAAGTATGGTTTGGCCCAAGGTTTATCATCCCAATGATTCCAATTATTACATTCCTGTTTATTTTCGGTTTGTATAAACTTATTGAGTTAGCGATCCAAAAGATCGCCGGTGAAAGACTCAAAAAGGTTCGACCAATAATCTTGCAGGCAGTTATCATTCTTCCTATCATATTTTATATTGGGTCTAAAATGACACCTGGTATCGATAAGTTGAATGAGGTCGCTCAACATAAGTATCATCCGAAATATTCAAATTATTTTCTCCTGGCAGAGTGGGTCAAAGTAAATACTCCAAAAGATGCCATTATATGCTGTAGAAAACCAGCCATGTTCAGTTTCTTCTCGAATAGGGCATGTCATATGTACAGGAAAAAGGAGAACAGGGAGTTAATTTTGGAAAACTTTAAAGAAATGGGCGTTGACTATGTTGTGCTCGATGGTTTGGGGTATTCATCAACAGGATTGTATCTGCAACCGGCAATTAACAAGTACCGTTGGAAGTTCGAAAAAGCCAAGATCGTTGGAAATATCAAAAAACCAGGAGATCCCAGAAACCCACTTAACTATCTTTTTAAATTCAACCCTGAATCAGGATATACCGGCGAGTTTAATGGAGACAAAAAAGAAGGTCAGGGGAAACTCATATACTTTGATAAATCTGTTTACGAAGGTGAGTTTAAAAACAACCTAAGAGAAGGGTATGGGGTGTATACCTGGGCCAACGGAAACGTGTTTTCTGGTGATTGGAAGAAGAATTATAGAAGCGGTAAAGGAAGATTGGACCTTCCCAATGGAGACTTCTATAAAGGTATATGGATCAACGATACGATGAGCGGAGAATACTATTACGTGAGTCCTTCCAGAAACATTAAATCGGTTAGTTTGTGGAAGAACAATAAAGTAGTAGGTAGCCGTCAAATCACACCCGAAGATTCAGCAAAATTTGATTTACAAGCTGTAGAACCAAAAGATACCCTGATAAAGTAAATTTGGATTCCTCCGGTTCATAAATAGTTGAATTATTGAATCGCTTTCCCGTTGTGGATGATGTATCCGAAATTCAGAGATAAACTCCAGGGCATCACTGCTTTTTGGTCGTAATAGTTGGCATTAAAGCTAACCGGACCTAATGGACTGTGGTAAACAAAGCTTCCTGAGGCTAACCATGACCTCCCGTCCAAATATTCTCCCACCCTGGCTTCATCATCAGCTGTTCTTTCTATTAACCATACTGGCTGAAACAGATATGCTCCAAATCTGGCTTCAATATTTTTAGTGATGTTGATGACCGTATTTAAACCACCCCCGGCATACTGGTAAGCTCTAAATTGGGGGAAGAAGAATGTTTTCATCTCAGGTATGGGCTCAAAGGAAGGAGCCGCCAGAAGAGAGGCCGTATAGTTCTCAAAGAATTTCTGCGTTGAGAAAACACCTTCTAAGTACAAACCAAACTTAAACCGTCCCTTGCGCTTAAAGTAATTGCGATACTTCAATTGAGCGTATACCCAGGTATGATGGTCTACAATCGAATCCCGGTTAACATTCGTATTGCCCGGATAACTGACTTCAGTTCCTTGTACACCGGCAAATTTAAAAGACAGGTAAGTACCATAATTGGCGTATTGTTTTCTGTTGAGTGTGCTTCTTTCAAAGTGAATTTTTCCTGCAATAGGGTAGAAGTTGGTCACATCCGCTGTATCACTCGAGCTAAATTCCTCCACCTGGTAATATCTGAAATCCATATCGGCGTACAGACCTTCAAAAGATAATTTGCTCCTGTTACCTGCCGGTAAGCATACCTTGAGGCCCCCGTACTGTTCTCTGTTAACAATAAAGGAAGGTCTGCTTTCTTCAAAAAAGGTGGCAAAACTTCTGAAGTAATCCCATCTGTTCAAACTATAAAATGGTTCAATGTTAATTGGGATTTTGGTAGGGAAATTAAAACGAATGGCACCATAAGCAGCACCATAGTACTTGCCAAAGTAACTGTTCCCGATCAACTTAATCCCATATTTCCCAAAGTGGCCATACTCTAAACCAAGATAACCGGTATTAATTGGTCGTGAAGAGAAATTTCCGCCCAATTCAAAGACAATTTCCTTTTGTTTGGTGACTTCTATTTCAACATCATAACTGCTGTCTTCAGCGTTATAAAAAGCAGTAGGGTAGGTGAAAGCCACATTGTCATCCAGAGCAAGTTTGAAATAGTTCTTTTTGAATTCTTTTAGTGAAAGTGTTTTATTCTTTCGGTTCAATAGTTTGTTAGCGTAGATACTCTGTTTTTTATTCAAACCATTTACCCTGGTTGTCTTAAACTTTAATGGCGGGATTTGAGATTTGAATTTGGCCCTCTTTTGTGCACGCACACTACTATCTTGAGTGGGAATACCAATGGAAATGATGGAGTCGCATAAGGCCATGGCTTCCTGATAACCGCCGGCAATGGCTTTTTTGATCTTCTGAAAATCGAAGGTTCCAATTTGGTCGACCTCAGGTTCAATCATGATGCCTTTTCCTTCGGGAACATCAAAATTTGAGGAAGAAACAATCATATTTTTAACCTGAGAGAGCAGGTCGTCAGGAGTAGCGGGGGCATTGTTTCCCGAGACATTGCTGCCAATGATGAAATCGGGATTAAAATCTTTCATCATCACATCAATCGGAAAGTTGTTGTACAAACCACCATCAAACATAACCACTCCATCAACCACAATAGGTTTCAGATAAAACGGGTAACTCATAGAGGCACGTACTGCCCGACTCAAAGGTCCCTTATCAAATACAATACTCGTTTTGGTATTAATGTCGGAGGCCACACACCTGAACGGGACGAACAAATTGTCGAAATTATCCTGTGCAGAAGCCGATGGTCCGGAATACATACTGAGCATTTGGAAGTCAATGAGTGTAGGCGTGATGAAATTCGTTGGAAGGCCCTTGTTGAAAATGGAATCCTTGTTAAAGTGAAGTCGCATCCAGGAAGCGCTCATTTGAGGTTCTTTAAAATAATAGGCATATGACTCTTCTATCAGGCCATCTACCATTAATTGGAACTCTTCACTTTCTGCAATCTTCTGAATTTCATCCGGAGAGAAACCTGAGGCGTATAAACTTCCAATTAGTGCACCTGCAGAAGTTCCGGTGATGTAATCAATTTTGATGTTTTTTTCTTCTAAAGCCTTCAAAACACCAATGTGAGCCATTCCGGTTGCTCCACCACCACTTAGTACCAAACCAACAGTTTGTGTACGCGCGGAACACCCTATTAACAGGAGTAAAGCAAGTAATAAATGTCTCATTTTCTTAATAAGCAGTAATTCAACACATGCTATTAACGTTAGAAAGAATATTTAGTTATATTTAATAATAGATTATTTATAGATGTTTCGGATTTTTATTGTTTTCCTACTCGCCACAGTGGCCAATACAGCCCTCAATGCACAGAATATTCTGTCATTTATTCCGAAATCATCTAAAAGTATTACCGTAGTTAAAGGCAACCGGATTGACGAAATTTATCAGCTCAATCAAATCATCAAACAAGAAACTTATCAGGACTTTGAAGAGAATTTCGAGGAAAACTCTGAAGAGACATGGTATGGTTTAAATGTCATTTCAAGATACAATGGTGCTCAAATGGGGGTCAATAATCTCACTAAATACTATACTTTCAAAGAAAGCAATGATTCGTTGAGAATTTATGCTTCTGTATTTGAAGTGAGCTCGAAATCCACTCTCGAAACCTTCATAGAAGAAGCAGTTGGAGAGGATAAATGGAAGGAAAAGGCCAATTCAGGTACCTTTGAATATCTGGTGAATGATGAAAACGCCATAGCCTGGAATGGACAGTTTTTCATCTACTACAGTGGTCGCGTGATGTACGGCTATATCAATTCTCTTATGCAGGACGACAGTGACTATTATCTGGAAGAATTGTCGGAAAAGGAAAAATCTGAAAGAGACGTTCAAAGAGAAAAGATCAAAGAAGATTTGGTTAAGAAGGACCTCTTAAGGTTATTGTCACTCGATTTTGAAGACGCTATCTTGAGTAAACGCCAATTCATGGAACTGCTCAGTAAGGACTATGACTCTTTTATCTATACCAGTAGCAGTCTGACTGATCTGGGAAGTGCGCCAAGAGAGCCTTATGTGGATTATGACAGATATGGTTATGATGCTTACGATTACGAATACATTGAAGAGGAGACTGAGCCTAATTCACTTTTGACGGGGAATTATTCTTACAATTTCTGGAAGTTTGATCAGGAGCTCTTAACCAATAAGGTACATTTTGCTCTGAATCCGGATTTGTTCAAGCATTTTAAGAAAATAACCGGAGCTAAGTTCAATAAGAATTACCGCAAATATATTTCGGGCGACAACATTATGGGCTATTATTCATTGGCCTTAAACCCTAAACATACCATGCAACTATTGAAGGATTTGTCTTTCAATTATGGCAATTATATTCCGGGGTTCAGAGGTTCTACTCAAAGAATCATGTCGCTTTTAGGAGGAATCATTGATAAGAAGAAGGCGCTTAAAATTTTCAAAGGAGACATGCTGTTTGTTATCACAGATATGAAAGAAGTGGATGTGAGATACGAGAGTTTTGCCTACAACAAGGAAGACCATGTAAGGGAGAAAATTATCAAGACTAAGAAGGAAAAACGTCCCGAATTCATCTTTATGACCTCATCCGGTTATCACGAGTTTGTCTCGAATGCACTGGATATGCTGGAAAAGGAGAGACGTCTGGTTAAAATGGGAGACTACTACAGACTCATTCAAAAGAAAAACAGATATAGTGAAAATGTTAAGGATGGTTCCGTAGATACTTATCTGGCTTTTGTAGATGGAATTCTGATTGTTACGAATAATGAGAGCACTGTTACGGACTATTTGCAAAAGGGATATCCTGAAGCCGCTCAATTGAGTAAAGAAAAGTTTGCAGACATGGTGGACGATAATCTCAACGTTTTCTGGGACATTGAAGGCGCAAATGGGTTTAGCGATTCGGACGACATGGAAGGAATTCCCCAGTTTACACGTGGATTTTTGTCAACGCACGATGACATGTTTGGCAAGTATGAAGAAAACGGGATGGATTTGATCGACAATACGGCCATTTTAAATGGAACTTATGAATTGAAAAAAGAGGACAGAGAACTGAGCACACTTCATTTGTTGGATATGCTCACAGGTTTAACCGAGAGTCCTGATGTATTTTTAGGAGATAAGTATTGAATATGAACTGGCGTCCACTGTTGAAAATATCAGGTATTCTTGTCCTCACATGGATTCTCTTCTTCATTGCCCAAAAGAGTTTTCAGGCACCTTCAACGGATCATTTAAAACAAATCCCTGCCCACGCGGATGCTGTATTGATTCTGAATAATAAAAAAATCGGAGGTGCGCTTTTTTACCAGAGATTTTATAATGAAGACGAGTTTAAAAGTCGGGTAGAAATTGACGAAGAGTTGGAGAAAGAGTTGGTCGCAGATGCCATTGAAGCCAGTATTGACCTCCTGAGTCCGATTGCCTGTTTCAGTTACTCCAAAGACGGAGAACCTGTGGTAGGAATTGCCTTAAAAGCTTCAGATGAGGAGGGGGTGGATGAATTCCTTAAGAAGTATTTGCCCAAAACCGGACTCGATTTCAACTATGAAGTCTCAGTCAATGATGATGGTGCTTTGGTGCTGTTCACTGAGAAAACGTCTGCTCTAAATTTAGCTGAGGAGATCAATGGATTCTCAAAAAAGTACGGTTCTGCTATGAAGGAGTCCTGGTTCGAACCACTTCTAAACCGAGAACATGATATGGCGGTGTTCTTCAATCCTCACCACAATTCGGGTTCTGTCATTGTGGATTATTTAGACAAGTTTACACCACCATTTGTAGAGAACAGTTACTCTTTCTTTAGCATCAAGGAAGATAAATTATCCATCATTCATCAGGCACAAACCAAACAGGATGTTGATCAGATTTTAAGTCAGGACAGAAAATCTCTTGATTTGAGCGAAGGATTGCTGTCCGGACAATTTCACTGGAATTCGGGAATTAATTACGACCATGAAGAGTTATCTGAAGTCATAGAACTGCCAACAGATAGTGGCATTGTAGAATTGTATTTGGATAGCCTTTTAGCCGGAGACATCAGTTTTTGGATGAATGGTTTGGGGGTGAGTCTGAAATCTCAGGTGCTTTTCCCAACAGCAGATGGTGTGGCGAGTTTTAAAGTGAATGAGGCTTACTGGCAAAGTAAGAAGTCTGCTTTACTCGATGATGGCGGACTGGAAGATGTGGATGGCGCCTATAAATTGAAAAATCAATTGCCCATATTCCTGCGCGAAGACGATGGCTACGTATATGTGTCTCAAAGAAAAAACTTGCTGAATGAGGAGATGATCACTTCAGATCAGAATTTCAGTTTTCAATTGCAGATGGATGAGTTGATTGAGAACATTGATTTCCTACCTCTGGAAGACACCTGGGGAATCAAAACAGTTGCCTTAAACGGAGTGCCGTCAAAAGGGAATGAGCTTAAGTTTGAAGGCAGTGTCGTTTTCAAACATTCTAATCACGGAATGATAGATGTGTTGCACATGCTCACAACCATCGATGAAGAAATAGAAGCTTTATTGATTCAGGAGATTGTAGAAATACTCAGCTCTGTAAAATAAGCAGGGGCCAGGACACTTCTGTAACCATACCAACTAAACATCTCGCCGTCTACCAAAACAATCCTGGCGTTCGGAAACATAGCCTGATAGTGAGCCAGATGCTTCTCCTTAAAAGGAAAAGGTTCTGATGATAAGAAGACAAAGTCGGGATGCAATTCCTTCGCCAGTTCAGCAGTAATTTCCGGATAACGCGTGTATTCAGCTTGATCGGGTAGGGCGTTTTCATATCCGCAACGTTTCATCATATCGTTGATGTAGGTGTGTCTGCCAATAGCCATGGCCGGATTGTGCCAAATGAGATAAAGTGCACTGCCCTTTGGCGTATTGTCTAATACGGAGAAACCTTTCTGCACCTCATGTATCAGTTTGTTTCCGGATTCTGACTTACCACAAATCTCCGACACATCCTTGATCATTTTTAAGTTATCATCAAGAGTGAAAATGTCACTGACGTAAGTAGGAAACAAGCTTTGAAGTTCCTTAATCTGATCTTCCTGATTTTCTTCTTTGTTGGCGAGAATAAGATCAGGTTCCAAAGATTTGATTTTTTCTATGTCCAGAGTTTTGGTCCCGCCAATTCTCGTTTTATTGCGAAACCACTCTTCCGGATGAATGCAGAACTTGGTAATCCCAATTGTTTCTTCATCCAGCCCCAAATGCCACAATAGTTCCGTTTGAGAGGGAACAACAGATATGATTTTCTTAGGTGGAGACACCAATTCAATCTCCGCTCCAATTTGATCTGTGATTCGTCTAGCCAATGGCGTTGATCAAATCGTGTTTTGTAATGATGTGGTACTTACCGGCATCATCTTTTACCAATGCAGCAGGTGTGTCATGACCAACCAGTTTAGAAATCTCTTCGATGGTGGCTTTGGCATCTACCTCAGGTAATTTATTACCCATCACCTCATTAATTGGCATGTCTTTAATAGAAGGGTTGTCCATCATCTTCTTGAACAAACCAGAATCATCAACCACACCAACAAATTCATCGTCTTTTACAACCGGAATTTGAGAAATACCATAAGTCTGCATTTTTACAATGGCATGAGACACCAATTCGTTGGCACCAATGGTCACCAAACTTTTATCTTCATGATTCTTGATCAAATCAATTGCCGTTTTATGCTCGTCATCTAAGAAACCTCTGTCTCTCATCCAGTCGTCATTAAACATCTTACCAACGTATCTGCTTCCGTGATCGTGGAACAATACCACCACCACATCATCTTCTTTCAATTCATCCTTCATTTGAAGAATCCCTTTAATGGCAGATCCTGCTGAATTTCCAACAAAAATACCTTCCTCTTTAGCCAACCTTCTTTGGTAAACGGCTGCATCACGGTCTGTCACCTTTTCAAAGTGATCTATCACGCTGAAATCAACGTTTTTTGGAAGAATATCTTCTCCAATACCTTCAGTGATATATGGATAAATCTCATTTTCATCAAAAACGCCCGTTTCATGGTATTTCTTAAACACAGAACCATAAGTATCGATTCCCCAGATTTTGATGTTTGGGTTCTTTTCTTTCAAATATTTCCCAACACCAGATACAGTTCCTCCGGTTCCAACACCCACCACAAAGTGTGTGATCTTTCCTTCAGTTTGTTCCCAGATTTCAGGACCCGTACTTAAATAATGTGCCTTGGCATTCGATGGGTTATCGTACTGGTTCACATACCACGAGTTAGGAATCTCTGTAGACAATCTTTTCGATACAGAATAATAAGAACGTGGATCTTCTGGTGCCACATTTGTCGGGCAAACATACACTTCAGCACCAACGGCTCTTAGGATGTCCATCTTTTCCTTACTCTGCTTATCACTCAACACACATACCAGTTTGTAACCTTTGATGATACAAGCCAAAGCCAGTCCCATTCCTGTATTTCCGGAAGTACCTTCAATCACGGTTCCACCAGGCTTTAATCTGCCATCAGCTTCAGCATCTTCAATCATTTGAAGCGCCATTCTGTCCTTAACAGAGTTCCCCGGATTGGTGGTTTCAACCTTAGCAAGCACAGTGGCTTTAATGTCTTTGGTTAACGCGTTTAACTTCACTAAAGGCGTGTCCCCAATAGTTTCAAGTATGTTGTTGTAGTATTTCATTGTGTTTCGAAAATCTGGGACAAATGTAGTTACTTCCTTTGTGAATGAGGATGGATTCTTGAAAAGATTAAAAGATGTTGAATGACTATTGTTGCCTTTTAATAATTTTCATGATAACCCTTTCATCAAATCCGTTGATTATCTCAAGTAGGTAAAGGCCATCTGCCTGACCTATTTCCATTTCAACTACATTGGAATGGTAGATCTCTTTGGTTTGCAGTGTCTGCCCGGATAGCGATAATAAGTTTAACTTGAGGTATTGCTGTTCTGAGCTAAAATCAAGAAGCAAGTGCCCCTCTGTTGGGTTGGGGTATATAATGAGTTGCCTGAATAGGGCATTTTCTAGTATGTCAACCGTAGAAATTGTTTCACACGCAGAGGTGTCTGTACAGTTATTCTCGGTCACTTCCACAGCATAATCTCCATTAACGGAAGGCGTAAAATTTTGGCTTGTAGCGCCTGGAATGACAGCATAGTTGTTCAGACAATCTAACCATTTGTATTGGGCTCCAACAGCATTAGAGGTAATCATAGGATCATTTACTACAATACTTGTATTGACTGTGTTGATTGTCAGATTAACTGTGAAAACAGTATCCTTAACAAGGACACTCGCAGTTGGAATGGTATCCATGTAAATGCCTGAACTGGTCCAGGTTTCATTGCCATCTGGCGATACTGAACTGTCACATGAAGTTGTCATTAATGTGTCATAATGAAAGCACTCATACATGGTATGGTTGCCCAAGGAATCATCCATATCAATAGGAAATACATCCCATTCCGTGGTTCCAATTGCCCAGTTGGTGTTCCCCTGTTGAATCAATATTTGCCTGATAAGCGTATTGTTATTAGTCGCGCCGGACCCAACAGGCCATCCTGAGCCTGGATCCACACCAATTTGACCAATGACGTCAATGGTATCTTGGGTACTTATTTTTTTGAGCCATAAGGCATCATCTCCATTGTAAAAGGTAATGCTGTGGGTGGTGTCTGACTCTGTGATCAAAAAAGATAGTGAGGTACCTGGATTTGTTGCCACAAAGACATCATACGGAGCCAGATTTCCCTGGGGAAATAGACTATCCGATGGGGTAGTTGAACCATTGTTATTTCTGTAGACCACATAGTCGGAAAGGTTAATCGTACTATTCGTGGGATTATAAATTTCAAAAGCCCTGTTGCTTGAAGAACCTTCTATGTATTCTGAGAAGAAGAGCTCTGAGCATTGACTGTGGACTTGACCACTTGCCATCAACATGAAAAGTAGAGTGAATAGTTTTATTTGTAAAGCTCTCATGAGCGTAAGTTAGTGTTCTTATTCGATCTGGACAAGAGATTAAATTCCAGCCACGAAATCTGCAAATACATCTTTATGACGATCCAGGTCTATATCCATAGCGAGCGCAACACGTACAATGTAATCCTTATCCCCTTCTTTTGTAGTTCCCTGAGTGGAAGTGGCGGGAATGGTCCAGTAGCAACCTTTTAGCTGACCGTAGCTCACACAATACTTGCTCTCATCCGGAATCTCGTTGATCATTAAATTAATGAGTTTAAGATTCAAAGCTCTTTTGTAAGCTTCCTTGTCCTCTGGCGTATTGCCCTTAGTTGGAAGGTCTAAAGAAAATACGGATGGGGTGAATCCTTGCTTGGCTAATTCTTCAGACACAAAGTTGATTTTTGCTTCAGGTAGTTTGTCTTGGATAAACTCAACAAAGTTGCGCGTGTTTTCATAAGCTCCTTGAATCCTCTGCAACATGGAAGGCAGTTGTTTAGCCAGAATTTCCATCTGAAGATCTGTAGCTTCATTGTCGCACAATTGAAGGTGTTGGTCTATTTTGTCCATTAAAACTTCTGCCTTTTGATTACCTAAACAGTAGCCGGCAGTACACTTTCCACCACTTGGGAATTTCGATCCACTCACATAAGAAATGGTTCTAACACCAGACAGAATGTCGTCTTCGCCCAGGAAATGCACATTCGGACAGAAGGTTTGGTCTAAAATGAAAACAGGATCAACCGCTGGCTGACCATCTTGAGTATGACGTTCCTGAGATAACACATCTCTTAAATCTTCAAGATTCGGCACCTCAACTCTGGGATTGGTAGGAATCTCTGCTATGATATAAGGAACGGCATCTTCTTTCGCAATTTTTTCCAGAACAATATCAATGCTTTGAACCATATTGTGGTCTCCATCAACGGGTAAATCCATGACAGATACATTGTCAAGACAAGCAGCTACCCGCCTTGCCTGATCATTGGTACCTCCATAGCAATTTGGTGGGACAACCACTCTGATATCTTTTCCAGGATGTGCTTCAATGGCATGATGAATCAAGCCCATCACGATGGCATATTGAATGGAGAGTCCGCTAGAGCCTACAACCGCTTTTGAATGAGACCCGGTGATGTCTTTAATAGAGTGTAGAACCTGTTCCTTTTGGGCTTGGGTGTCTCGACTTTCAATATTGCTCGAAGAATCATCAAGTAAGGTATTCAATGCCAATGCGCAATTGGCAGGCGTCATAGCAATGGTCTCACGTCTCCTGACATGTTGGATGTCTGAAACATAATGACTGTTTTGGGTGCCATTGACAAAAAGGATGCTTCCCAGGTCTTTGTGAAGGTTGATAAAGAAGTCAACGGATGGCACCAATTCAAAATGACACACATTGTTGTTCTCTGAAATGAAAACCGTGCTGCCATCAAATTCCGGAATGTCACTTAATTGATTTACCTGCATCAGCTCAAACTGATAGCCATAAACCTGCTTAATAATGTTTACATCAAATCGCTCAGGTAAATTGCCTGTGTGAACGAGTCGGGTATTCTTTCCATCCAATAAGTTCTTTCTGAGTACTGCTAAAATGGGAACTGTACCTGACGAAAAACTAATGACATGGTCTGCATGTTGATCGTGTAGTCGGGCAATAACCCATTCCAAAATGCATGATAAAGGATGTCCTAAACGAATGTAATCAAATGCGGTAGGCAATTCACCCAGGGCGCTGGCCTCTGAATTATTGCTTTTAACCAAAATTTCGAACTGCTCCAAAAACTGTGTTTTGGCAAGTCTTTCTTCATAAATATCTAATCGATGGGTAGTTAGATTAAGCCAATCCTGAGGCATATTCTTCACCACATCTTTAATGTAATTCAGCATTTGATTGTTGTTCATTTGTCTTCCTTTTCAATCGGCCGGAAAGATAGATAAATTGATTAAAAAAAGACCTTAGAAATGAGCTGTAATAGACAATTTCAGCGTCAAATTTGTTAATTAAACTTAATCGCCTTCACCGGACTAATTCTTGTGATGATATAACTTGGAATGATCATAGCGAGCGTACACAGAAGCAGTGTGCCGATATTCAATAATAAAATGTACCACAAGTTGAGGTTGATTGGCACTTCACTAATGTAGTATGTCTCAGTTGGCAATTTCATCAAACCAAATTGCTGTTGAAGCAGACAAAGTCCGATTCCAATCACATTCCCCCAGAAAATTCCTTTTAAGATCAGGTAAGCTGCATTGTACAGGAAAATCTTCCTGATGGTCCAGTTACTGGCCCCCATGGCTTTGAGAATCCCAATCATGTTGGTTCTTTCCAGAATAATCACCAGTAGGGCAGAACTCATGTTGATCACGGCCACAAAAATTGTTAGGATCAGAATGATTTTCACATTCATGTCCAACATGTCAAGCCAGCCAAAAATATCGCCTCTGATTTCCTTGATCGAGTTCACATCATAAGTTGCGTTTCCAATTGAATTGGTCGATCGCTCAACAATCACTGTGGCAGTATCAATGTTTTTCCAGTCGGTTGTGGTCACTTCAAATCCACCAACGTAGTAATTGAAAGTCCCTCCGGAAGTTCTCAATGTAGTTCTGAAGGTCTTGTTGTTTTTGTAGACTTTCACGTAACCACCATCGTCCTCAATCTCAGTTTGGATGTCGCCAAATTCCGAGTTGATACAATCGCAAGTGTATAGTGAGTCAGGACCATTGTCAATGATCTCAATATCCAGCCAGGCTGTATCCGGAATAAAGTTCGGTTCCAGTTGCTCAGAATACGCACCTGTGGCACTTGCCATGAACTCTGCTGCAATCAGGCGAATAGATGTGTCCTTGTCTATACAGATGTAGCTTTGATACAAATGCGGATCATATGGATTTTGAGTGAGTTCATAACCGTTGCCCAAATCGAAACGGTAGTTCTGCTCATACATACCACCGTAGCAGGTCGCCTCAAGTACAAAACGACCGTTGATGCAGGTGTCTTTGATATTCAAAGAAGCTTTAGACCCCCAGTTATTCAGTTTTTGAATGTGACGGATGTCGATGAGCACCAACTCTTTGTCATACTCTTCAAAGCCGGTTTCATAGATTCCGGTAATCTTAAAAATTCGTTTGCCCGGCGTCTTGCCCTGCAGGAAGTAAAGGTCGATTTTGTCGTTTAACTTGAGCTTTAACTTATCTGCAATGTGCTGAGAAATCAGAATCTCTTTTTGAAGTTCCTCATCACCGGTATTGATAATGGTGCCTTCATTGATGTTGTTTTTAAGGAAACGCCAGTCGAAATCGTTGCCAATTCCTTTACAAATCACACCTTGTATGTCGCGACTAATTTCAGCTTCTCCGTCCTTATTAAGAATTGTATCTCCGGCATTCTGAATAATGGCTGGCTTTGTGGCATAGATTTGGATGTGCTCTATTAAGTCGTGGTCTTGAATACCAGGATAGAAATGAGCTTTACTTGTGTCGATTGGTTGGCCGTCAGAATTGGCGTTAATTTGAACGTGAGAGCCAAAACCAATGACCTTGTTTCTGATTTCATCCTGAAAGCCAGTAACTACTGAAATTGCAAGAATCATGACCACCATACCCAGAATAATGGATAAAATGGATATTTTTATGACCGGACCGGAAATTTTTCCCTGGTCTCGGCTTTTATCTTTGACAATCCTACGGGCTATTTGATACGATAAATTCAGAATTCGGAATTTGTGATAAAAGTAAGAAACAACTTGTAAAGCAGTTACAATATGAAAGAAATAATCGGGAGCTTTTTAATGTGTTTGACATTTGTCGGTGCCAGCGCTCAGATAGAGATCAGTTATGATGAGGACATTGTGGTTGGTGCGGAGCGAATCGATCAATACATTGATAAACTTGAAGGAAAGGCAGTTGGCGTTGTGGGAAATCAAACCTCTATGGTTGGAGACGTGCATCTGGTAGATACACTTTTATCGCTCAAAGTAAACGTGAAGAAAGTATTTGCGCCTGAGCATGGTTTTAGGGGCACAGCAGATGCCGGAGCCTGGATTAAGGACGGAAAGGATGCTAAAACAGGCTTACCGTTGGTATCTCTGCATGGCAGACATAAGAAACCTTCGGCAGAAGCCATCAAAGATTTAGACATCATCATTTTTGACATTCAGGATGTGGGTGCAAGATTCTATACTTACATTTCTTCTATGCATTATGTGATGGAAGCGGCTGCCGAAAGCAAGAAAAAGGTGATAGTACTCGACAGGCCCAATCCGAATGGACATTATGTGGACGGACCGATTCTTCAGAGCAAATACAAGTCGTTTATTGGCATGCATCCTGTGCCCATTGTACATGGCATGACGGTGGGAGAATACGCGCAAATGATCAATGGAGAGAAGTGGCTGGCCAATGGCGTGCAGTGTGAATTGGAAGTAGTGCCTTGTGCCAATTACGACCACACCAAGTTTTACGAATTGCCAATTAAGCCAAGTCCGAATTTGCCTAACATGTCTTCGATTTACATGTACCCAACCGTGTGTTTGTTTGAAGGAACGAATGTGAGCGTGGGGCGTGGCACCAACAAGCAATTTCAGGTAATTGGTAAGCCAGGTTTCACAGAAGGTGATTACAATTTTACCCCAATATCAATGCCGGGTGCAAAGAACCCTAAACACAAAGGCGTTAAGTGCAATGGCTACGATTTAAGCGAGTTTGGCTGGAAGCACATGAGAGATCAAAAGCAACTGTACCTGCACTGGTTGGTAGGCATGTACAAAAACTCCAAAGACAAAGACCAGTTCTTCAAAAAGTCGGGAAGTTTTCACTTGCTATGCGGTAATAGAACGGTAAGAGAAATGCTGGTGGCCGGCAAGAGTGCTGAGGAAATTGCTGCAGTCTGGAAGGAGGACGTGGTGAAGTTCAAGAAGACCAGGAAGGGGTATTTGTTGTATGGGGATTTTGAGTAGGGGGTAAGTTGAAAAAAGCTAGACTATAGTTCGGGTAAATGATACAACTGTACGGCAATCGTTAAATGAATTCCAGGATCGTTTTCTAGATGAAACAAGTAATTAGTCCATCCTTTGTCAACAACTTCTAGTTTTCTGACAAAGTTGGAATGTTTCATTGTAGTTTCATCAGCAGTTTTTATGACACTCGAGATATCTTGGTTGGGTACAAACATCATAATAGCTGCTTTTGCATCTCTCCATGTAAGGTAACCAAGTATTTGATCAATGGTTTCTGTAAATACTTTCGCTCCCTTCCATATTTTGCATTCTGCGATAAATAAATTTGTACTCTCGTGTTTAATCGCAATATCTGTTTTTCCTTTTTTATTGTAAGCTTCTCCTGCAACTACTCCTTCAATATTGGGGGCTAAGACGAAGATTAAATAATCTCTTAAAGCTTCTTCTCCCTTACCTTTATATATTTCAGGGTGACATTCCCAGTTTTTACCGCAATCTTGCAATAAACCTAAAACATGAGTGAAGTCTTCATCGCTAATAAAGCGTTGATTTATTTTTTTATTAGTTGTGCTAATTGGTTTTGGAGAGATCTTCTTTTTCTTAACTATTCTTGGGGACTCAAAGGCTGTCGGAACATTTTTTTTTCTTATAGGGTATTTAAATTTTGATTTGTAGTCATTGGCATGATTTATCTTCTGAATTCGATTATTAATTTCATTTTGAACAAAACTTGGTAATTCATTATGATATTGATCCAATTCCATTTTAACAGAATTTATTTTACCAATTACAGTATTCTTAGATGTGTGGAATGCTTCTTCAATTCTTTTTGGCTCGTTATAAATATCTTCTAAGCTAAAGCAGATAGAGCTATTCTCGATCGATAAACCGCCGTAAATTGTAGCAGTGGAAAATACGTTGCTAGCATGAAACGATAGGAGTTCAGTATTTCCATGTACGGGTACATGATATTCCACGACTTTTCTTGTAAACCTTTGATTAGGATCAGATCCATAAAAAACAGAAGGTAAGTCCCTTCCAGCGATTTCAGTTTCGCTAAAATCCATTTGTATTTCGTCCCAAATTATCTCTGGAAACTCTGTAATCGAATATTTGGAGATAAGATACTCTGCAAATTCTGCTAATGAAACATTCTCAAAATATTCATCAGGTTGATCATTAATTTCATCAATAATTTTGCGAGTTTTTAGGTGTGTTAAGTTTTCTAGGGGTTCACTAAAAATTTCATTGTTTCTTTCGTACATGGTTTCAAGGAATTAACCATGCAAACAAATCATTCCACCCAACCCCCACAACACCAAAAACAACCAATCACCCCTCCCTGAAAACCATTAGAACTCTTCGTTAGCCAGTTCCATATTAGCCACCGCACCGGCTATATTTCCAGAGGCCACTGCATTGGCTACTGAACGTAATCTGGAGGAGTTGTCACCACAGGCAAACATGCCATCTATGGTGGTTTTGTTCATCATGTCTACTTCTATATAGCCTTCTTCTGTCAGTGCACAACCCAATGATTCCGGAATGTCTGAATGCTGCTCAAAAGGAATGGCGGCATAAACTGCCTCAAAGCTTTCTTTGGTATTGTCGGCAAACACCACGTGCTTAAGCTGTCCGTTGCTGTGCTCAATTTCCACAACCTCCTTCTCAATAATTTTGATATCGTTCTCTTTGAATTTGGTCAGTTCCTCAGGTGCAAAGTCTGCTTTCCCGGAGGCTAAAATCGTCACATCATCTGTCAGGTTTTTGACCATAGGAGACAAGTGAAACGCGTGTTCTCTCTTAGCCATGATCCCGGTCTTTTTATGCCTTATTTCATAACCATGACAGTAAGGACAATGCACTACTGAAATCCCCCAACAATCTGAAAAGCCTTTTATATTAGGCATGATATCTCTGATGCCTGTCGCAAAAATCAACTTTTTAGCCGTGAACTTCTGACCTGTTTCTGTTTCTATTTCAAAACCAGAGTCGGTTTGTTTGCCTTTGCTTGCTTTGGCTGGTAGAAATTGTACAGAATCATATTCCAGTACCTGAGCTTTGGCTTCCAGTGCTATTTCATGAGGTTTTTTACCATCCTGGGTAATGAAGTTGTGAGAATGTGGTGTCTGTCGGTTACAAGGCATGCCACCATCTATGATTAATACTTTGCGTAGAGAACGGCCGAGTGCCATTGCTGCGGATAATCCGGAGTAACTACCGCCTATAATTATAACGTCAAATTGTTTACCTGTATTCATTGTATCGTTTTTAGAATGTCGCAACCAAAAGGGGAGGGGAAGTAGCAAAGTGGTCGAAATTCCCCGTTTTATAATCTCCCGCCTGGTCATGTTTTTTTGTTTATTGCGACTGTGTCGCGTAATTTTATATGCAAATATATGAGTTTTTGTATTATTGCAATAAAGTTGCATTAGTGTTTTGGCAATGAAAAGAAGAAATACAGCTACAAAGGAGGCGGTATTGTCCGTTTTACAAGCATCTGGTAAGGCAATGAGTCAGGGTGCCATTGAGAAGAAAATTGGGATTGACATTAACAGAGCAACCATTTATCGGGTGCTGAACCGCTATTGTGAAGATGGCGTTTTGCATAGAATTGTTGCAGATGACGGGAAACAGTATTTTGCTTTATGTATGAAATGTGAAGAGAAAGAAGAGGCCATGCACCACTTTCATTTCCGTTGTAAAAAATGCGAAACCATAGAATGTCTTCCGGATCCTGTGCACTTTTCCTTATCAAACAATTATCAGGTGGAAGAAGTTAATTGTGTGATTGCAGGGATTTGTAAGGATTGTATGTAAGTGTCTCCCTAAAATGGCAATAACCTACTTAAGTTAACTGTGAAACCTGGAGCTTGTAATTTTTATTATTATGCCATAATCTTTGTTTTTCAGTAAGTTTGGCACAATAATAATTGTGATTTTCGGTTTATTAGTGTGCCAAATAGATAGTTTATTTGTATTTTTGGCACACTAATAAATTTAGGAATGGCAAGAAAAATAGTAGGAAGAGTACGGGAACAGCAAATCTTAACTGATACTCTGCATAGCCACAGATCAGAATTAGTAGCTGTTTATGGGAGAAGAAGAATTGGAAAAACATATCTTGTTAGAGAATTTTTTGGAAAACAGCTTACGTTTAGTTTTACCGGATTGAGCAAAGGAAAAAGAGCTGATCAAATCAAGAATTTCATGCTTAAATTAAGTGAAGTTACAGAAGGGGTTGAAAAAGAACCAACTGACTGGCTTGAAGCTTTTAGCTATCTCAAAAGCTTTCTTAAAGGAATACGACAAACCAAAAAGAAGAAGGTCATATTTATTGATGAGTTTCCTTGGGTAGATTCTCATAAGTCCGGGTTTTTGGCCGCATTTGAGAACTTTTGGAATGACTACTGTACAACGAGAAGGGATCTTGTGGTAGTTGTTTGTGGCTCTGCTGCCTCCTACATGGTTAAGAAGATCATCAATAATACGGCAGGACTCAGTAAAAGAATCACTCAAACGATTAAATTGAAAACATTCAACCTGCGAGAAACTCGAGAGTTTTTTAAGTATAAGGGCATTCCAATGGAAGAGTACGAGATACTAAAGATATATATGGTATTGGGCGGTGTAGCAGAGTATCTGGAACATGTGAAACCAGGAGAATCTGCTGTGATGACAATTGAGAACCTGTGTTTCCAAAAAGGAGCCTATCTCGAAGATGAATATGATCAGGTATTCAAGTCGTTATTTGAAGAAGGGTCTTACCATCAAAAAATAATGGATGCTTTGTCACAAGGAAACAAAAGGGGAATTACCAGAGATGAGATTTTGAAGGTGATGGGGGTGTCTTCCGGGGGAAGATTTAGTGATTCATTGGAAGAGCTCATTCAGTCGGGTTTTGTCTTGAAGTATGACGCCTATAAAGACAATACGAAAACGGTGCTTTATCGTATCTACGATGAATTTTGTTTATTCCATCTCCAGTTTATAGTGCCTTTTAAGGGATCAAAATGGACTCAAATATTTCAAAAACAAGAGTACATTTCGTGGTGTGGCTATGCTTTTGAAACGATCTGTTTAAAACATTTTGAAGAAGTTAAAGCAGGCTTGAAATGTGACCAAATTCGATCCAAAAATTATAGCTGGTATAACAACAAAGCACAGATTGATTTGGTGGTAGATAGAGATGATGTCGTTGTAAATTTGTGTGAGATTAAGTTTTACAATGAAGAATTTTTAATGGACCAGGCCTATCTTGATAGGTTGAGGAATAAGGAAAACCAATTTAGGGCAGCAACTAAAACCAAGAAAGGAATTTATACAGCAATGCTTACCACTTGGGGAGTGAAAACCAATAAATATAGCCAGGCGATAGTTTCAAATAATTTAAGTATGCATTGTCTTTTTGAGAAGGTATAGTTATTCATCCATCACATACACCTCTTTCTCCATAGACACGACTTCCAAACTGTAAAATCCAAATTCCTCAACCACCAGACCGGTAATGGTATAAATACCACGTCCTCTGAAAGGGTAAGCTCTGGCCGGACCAGGAAAATGTGTGGTGTCAAAGAAGTAACCATCTTCATCTAAAAAGGTCCCGAAATTCATCTTTAGTCCGCCGGAAGTTGAGGTGTTTTTAATGGATACCAAGTAACCTCTGATCTGAATTTCTTTGCCCAAATAAGTAACTAAGTTAGTAGCGAGAATTTTCTCATAATCTCTGTTCGCTACCAAATCAAAAGGATTGCTCAAAGGGAAGCCCAGAAGCTTCATTTGGTCGTAGGTTTCTTCATGTTCGTGTTGCTCAAGTTCCGGGACAAATACATCCTTTCGAACCTGACCAAATAGTTTGTGGTTGCTGGTTTCAATCCGCTTTTTGGAAACAGAATAATGCGCTTTCCAAAGCAACTGACGTTTGTGAATTCCGGTAAACCTAAACACATTGGCCCTGATGAGTATGCTCAGCTGTTCAACGGAAATGTAAACCCGATCAATGAAATCTTCAAAAGATGTAAACGGACCGTTTCTGTGTTTTTCTTCCTCAACTTTAAGGATGGAATTGTGCTCCAGATCTTTAATGAAATTAAGCCCCAGGTAAATGTCCTTTCCTTTGATGTTGGTGTAGACATTGCTCTGGTTGACACATGGTGCATGAATTGTTGCCCCCAGCATCCGTGCTTCATGAATGTAAATCTCGTTGTGGTAGAATCCGCCAAAGTTATTGATGGTGGCCACCATGTATTCCAGAGGGTAATAAGCTTTTAAATAAAGGCACTGATAACTCTCCACTGCATATGAAGCCGAATGACCTTTGGAGAATGCGTAGCCTGCAAAACTGGCAATCTGCTCCCAGACTTCCAGAGTGAGTTTTTCAGAGTAGCCTTTGGCCAAACAATTGGAGAAAAATTTGTCCTTCACTTTTAAGAATTCATCTCGAGAGCGGTACTTGCCAGACATGCCCCGTCTCAACTCGTCTGCTTCTCCCAAAGACAAATCTGCAAAGAGGTGGGCCACTTTAATCACATCTTCCTGATACACCATCACACCATAGGTTTCGGGCATGAGCTCCAGCATTTTTTTTGGCGTTTCTTTTTGTGAAGGCATGCCATGGTGACGTAAAATATATTCCCGCATCATCCCTGACTTTGCCACGCCCGGTCTGATGATTGAACTTGCAGCAACCAATCCCAGATAATCGTCTACCTGTAGTTTAGACAACAACATTCGCATGGCCGGAGATTCCACATAAAAGCAGGCGATGGCTGTTCCGTTTTTAAGTAACTCATTGACTTTCGGATCGGTTTTGAATTTTGAAATATTGCGGATGTCTTCTGCCGGATTGTCGGGTTGGTTGTGAGTGATGATTTCCAGACAATCTTTGATTTTTCCAAGACCCCTCTGACTCAAAATGTCGAATTTATAGAGGCCAACATCCTCCGCTTCAATCATACTAAACTGAGTGGTTTGGTAGCCCTTGGGCGGCATAAAGGTCCCGCCAAAATAGTGGATGTCTTTTTCGGGAATAACGATTCCGCTGGCATGGATGCTTAAGTGACTCGGGAAGCCTTCAATGTATCGGGTATAGTACAGAATCGTTTTGGTGGTATTGTCGAGCGATTGAATACTGGGAATGTCGTTTCTGAGTGCATCCTGTTCGTGCTTGGGCAAGCCAAAAACTTTACCCAATTCGCGTCTCACTGCCCGGGATTTAAAAGTATTGTAAGCTCCCAGTAAAGTTGAATTGGGAAATTCTTTGAAAATGAAATCGGTCATGTCGTCCCGATCTCGCCACGAAAAATCAATGTCGAAATCCGGAGGATTCTGTCGGTACAGATTAATGAAACGTTCAAAATACAGGTCCAGTTCAATGGGGTCCACGTCCGTAATTCGCAAAAGATAAGCCACCAGACTGTTGGCGCCACTTCCTCTGCCCACGTAGTAATAATTTTTGTGACGGGCATACTCTGTAATTCGCCAGTTCATGAGAAAATAGCCAATGAATCCCTTCTGGGAAATGATGTCAACTTCCTTCTCCAAACGGGTTTGGATTTCTTCTGACACATTGTTTCCAAAACGGTAGTGCAAACCTTCCTTGCATAATTGAATCAGTTTTTCCCGATCTTCCTGCTCGTTGTTTAACAAGAAACGTTTGTTCTCGTGATGATTTGGGTTTTTGAATTCAAAAGAGACCTCCGATTCATTGATGATTCTTTGTGTATTTTCAATCAAAAATGGATAGTCTTTGTACTTCTCGAGCAACTGTGCTGAGCTGGGAAATACGTTTGTGGCAGAGGCACAGTCGGAATCTGCCAGTTGACTGATGAGAATATTCTTGTCTATTGATCTAAGCAGCTTGTGGGCGTTGTGGTGTTGTTTCTTCACGAATGTACAGGTAGGCATAGCCACCATTCTGGCCATTTTATTGGAGTGTCTGGTGAATTTAAGTTTCGGCAGATCTTGTGGACTGATGCCAATCCATTCGTTCCCATTGAGTGTTTGTCCCTGGTAAGATTGAAAGGGATAAATGATGTGTGCCTCCTGAAATTTGGGAGCTCTGTTTTTGAAGGGTTCGTTTTGATGAAGGTGACTCGATAAAAACTGATTCAACTCCTGAAAACCAAAATTACTTTTGGCAATGCCTACAAACTTCTGCTCAACCCCATTCCTAAAATCAATTCCAACCACAGGTTTAATCCCGTAGCCTGGTGCCAATCGGATAAAATCGAGACAGGCAGAGGTGTTATTGATGTCGGTTAATGCCGCACCCTGAAAACCATAGTTTTGGAGTAACTCCAGGTATTCCTTAACAGATAAGACCCCGTATTTTAAACTGTAATAACTATGTGTATTGAGGAGCATTATCGTCTTCTGTTGGCAAGCGGGAGGGGACTTTCTCCATTAAAAGGGTTAAATCGACTGATGGTTTTGGCCTCCATCCCTGAAGCACGCATAATCTTTCGATCTCCGAACCTGTCTCGAATCTTGTCCATTGCCTGATATAGCTTGATGCGCTCCTCAGAATCCTCAAACAAATTGATTTGATAACCACCGCCTACCAGGTGACTAAACCTAACTCCAATGAGTCTTACGAGCAAGCGTTTGTTGTAGAGTTTATTAAACAGCTCCAGTACCAGGGGAATTAAATCATGGTCGGTGGCAGAGTAGGGGATTCTGCGTTGAAGGGTATAGGTATTGAAATCGGAATAACGGATTTTTACAGTGACACAGGCGGTCAGTTTTTCTCCTCTTCTCAATTGGAAAGCCAGATTTTCTGCCATCGCAGTGAGTAAGCCTTTTAACTTGACAACATCAATGGTGTCTTTGTCGAAAGTTCGTTCCGTAGAGATAGATTTTCGTTCGTTATAAGGAACTACGGGACTGTGGTCTATACCGTGTGCTTTCTTCCAGATAGAAATGCCGTTCTTTCCAAGGGCACTGTCCATCAGTTCAACGGGCATTTGCTGCAGGGTTTTGATTTGGCGGACACCCAGAGTTTTCAGAGTGTGGTAAGTTTTGGCTCCGACAGAAGGAATCTTCTTAACAGATAGAGGCGCCAAAAAGCCCTTTTCGTTGCCATACTTAATCTGGATTTTATTGTTAGGCTTGGCTTCCCCCGTAGCAATTTTCGAAACAGTTTTATTTTGAGACAAGCCAAAGGACATAGGAAGTCCCGTTTCTTTCATGATGCGTTCCCGCAATTCTGTGGCAAATTTCATACAACCGTAAAAACGATCCATCCCCGATAAATCCATATAAAATTCGTCGATGGAAGTCTTCTCATAAACCGGAACAGTCTCCTTAATGATCTCTGTAACGTCATTAGAAAATTTACTGTACGTAGATGTATTTCCTTTGATGATGAGGGCTTCAGGACAAAGTTCTTTCGCCAGTCTCATGGGCATGGCAGAATGTACTCCAAATTTTCTGGCTTCATAGCTGCATGAGGCCACTACGCCTCTGTCTGTAGTGCCTCCAATTAAAATAGGTTTGCCGTTTAACCTGCTGTCTAATAAGCGTTCACAGGAGACGAAGAAGGTGTCCATGTCGATATGGACAATAGATTTGCTAGCTGCCATGTTGTAAAAGAAATGGATTAAGACGTAAAGGATTTACGTCTTCAAAAACTCTTTATAAAATTACGAGAGAACAGATCGCGATACAAGGTTTTTGGTAAATAGAGTTATTCACAATTCCGCTAAGTCAGGTTTTCCAAGGCT
Organism: Parvicellaceae bacterium; assembly: GCA_965230535.1. Classification (GTDB taxonomy): domain Bacteria; phylum Bacteroidota; class Bacteroidia; order Flavobacteriales_D; family JAUILH01; genus JAUILH01. Next base: position 1,330,840 of record OZ246009.1, read on the forward strand.
TAGGAAAAATTAACCTTTTTTAACTAGTCAGGAGAAGGCTGTTATTCTCAATCTGTTGAATCTGGTTTAGACGCCAATTTTCCACTTGAGACTTATTTCAGATTTTAAAACGCAATTCAAGTGTATTATTTTCGTTGTAGGAATCAGAAATACTATTTGAAAAAGTGAAGTATAGGGGGTTTATACTGTTGATGATGGGCATTCTTTTTTCTGCTCACCTATCGCGGGCAGAAGGCATGAAAGGTACTGAGTTTTGGTTTGGGTTCATGGAAAATCAGCAAAGCTTTGCCGGAATAGAAGCCTACGTAGCCATCAATTCTGAAGTGAATACCAATGGCGTGGTTGAAATTCCCGGTGCCGGATGGTCTCAAACTTTTACAGTAGCAGCCAATTCTTCTGTTCAAATTCAGTTGCCTTCAAATCTGGTTCATAACCTGGGGAACATGACAATTAGCAATAAAGGCGTGTATGTTGAAACTCAGGACTCAGTTTATTTATCCATCGTCAGTACAGCTCAGGGAAGTACAGATGCCTCAGCCATCACACCCGTATATGCTTTGGGCTACGATTATTTTGCGACGAGTTACATTGATGATCCCAATACGAATTGGGGCACACCGGAAGTACTGATTGTAGCCACAGAAGACAACACAACGGTTCGTGTGTCGCCTTCCGGAGCATTGTCCAATGGCACAACTGCTCCTTTTACAGTTAATTTGAATAAGGGACAATGCTATCAGATTCAATCTTACTGGGGGACTGGTGCTTCTCATAATGGAAACGATTTGTCGGGAACTCTGGTTGAATCCATTTGTAATTCTACCGGAATCAAACATCCCATTTCTGTTTTTTCGGGTGATATGTGTTCCATTGTTGGAGGTGCCGGGTGCTCAGGATGCGATCATTTAATGGAACAACTACACGACTATCACACCTGGGGAAAGGATTTTGTAATCATTCCTCCAAGAGACAGAAATGACTATAAATTGAAAATAGTGGCCGCCTACAACGGAACGGTGGTTTCCGGAGGTGGATTTGCACCACAAACGCTTAATTCGGGAGATTATGTAGAACTGAATTTATCTGGTCAGAATTTTATCAGTGCAAGCTTGCCAGTCTCTGTGGCTCAAATTACATACGGACAAGGTTGTAGCTCAGGATATGGAGATCCAATGATGAGTTTTATTCCGCCTGTCACACACTTTAAAACAGATTGGTCTTACCAGTCTTTTGATGACCCTTCTGGTTTGTATCTCAACTACCTCACGATTATAACCAATACTGCAAATACAGGAAATGTCATGCTGGACGGAGCTCCCGTTCCGGCCGGAGGCTTTTCTCCCAATGCAATTAACCCGAGCTATTCATGGATTACACTGCCAATGCCTATCGGAACCATTGCACACAGAGTCACGTCTTCCGGAGGTTTTATTGCTTTACCTCACGGATACACAGGAGCCGCATCTTATTATTTAAACTCAGGAATTAATGTGGAGCATCTTGAGCCTGATTTTGACATGTCTTATTTGATTGACACAACGAATTACCTTGATTTTGACGATACCGTTTGTGCTTGCGAACCAGTACACTTTATTGCGGAGTATTACGATACCAGTGCAGTTTTGGATTGGGATTTTGGAGATGGCACTTCTGCTCAGGGATTTAATGTAAGCCATACATATTCAAACGGCCACTATGATGTGGTTTTGACTTTGAAAGATGCCCAGGGATGTGCTTATGACACCTTGCTCAAACAAAATTTAGTAGTGATAAATTGTGACATTACTTTGTCATCTCTGGATACGCTTTGTATTGGAGAATCTGTAACGTTGACATCAAATGCTGGTTCTTCTTTTATGTGGAGTACGGGAGAAACAACATCTTCAATTACTGTGTCTCCAACTACCACAACAACCTATGGACTCCAAATAGATGGTGGAAGTGTGGCTATTTGCGATTCGGTTACAGTGTACGTGCATCCACCATTTAATATTGGTTTTAATGATACCATTCACTTCTGTGAAACGGATACAGTGACTTTAAATGGTCCTTCCGGAATGAACAGTTATTTATGGAGTACAGGATCAAACCAGCCCAATATTGAAGCGAATACTGCCGGTCTGTATTGGTTGACAGTTGAAAATACGAACGGATGTTTTACAACAGATTCTGTTGAATTGCTTGCTCAACTTACACCAAGTTGGAGTCTTGGACCGGATCTTGAAGCTTGCGAGGGGCAAATCATTCAATTGAGTGGTCCGGTTATTCCGGGAGCGCAGTATACCTGGTCGACACAAGAAGTGACTCAAAACATCAATGTAGATGAAACCGGAGATTATACCTTGATGGTTGAAGACGGGGTTTGTACTTCTGAAGACGTCATTAATGTCCAGTTTAACAAGCAGCCTGAAGCCAGTTTCCCAGCGACATTTTATTTGTGCGATAAACAGCTTGAGTTAACGCCTTCTCCGGAAACCCTGGTGTCTTATGAATGGTCAACAGGAGAAAATACGCCTTCAATTGTGGTCACAGAATCCGGAACTTATTGGGTAGATATGGACAACAATTGTGGTTCGGTAAGAGATGAGATAGAAGTCATTTTCGACTGTACATACAGCTTGTACATTCCTAATGCATTTTCTCCGAATGATGATGGTATCAACGATTACTTTAAAGCTGAAGGTACCGGAATTGTTGAGTTCGAAATGAGAATTTTCGATCGATGGGGAGAGCAGGTTTTCTTATCTAACAACATCAATCAATCCTGGGACGGCATGTACAAAGGACAGGCACCTAAGTTAGATGTGTATACCTGGGTAGTTCGCACAAAGGATGTGAGAGGCCGATTCCATGACCTAAACGGACATGTGACCATTGTGAGGTAATGGATTAAAATTAGTCAACATACTCAAGAAATAGTTTACTCCCATTACCTTCTTTCGCCTTACGAATATCTTCAGTTGTGGGGTAATCTTCCGGAGCCCAATCATTGGGCCATGGCAGGAACCACATCCGGGCTTCAGATTCATCCCAGGATTCAGTTGGTTCTAAGCGCATATGTTGATTAGAATCGTCATCATACCAGAAGTAGAAATAAAATGGCCTTAGTTTTCCGCCAATGGTAAGTTCAACAATACTGTCTTTAAGGTTTTCAGCAGTCAGTACCCCATCATCAATAATTAAACTATCCGATATGTCGAAAGGAAAAAGATAATCCACGCCGGTTCCATCACCCCCGCTATCTCCATCAATCAAACGCCATTTTCTGGAAAGTTGGGCATAGTTAATCTGGTCTTTCTTTAGTAGGGATACTAAATTGTCATCAAATTTATCCTGGAGAAGCATCAACTTCAAATACAAATGGTCTTCCTCCATGTAAATCAACAGTGAATCATCATGTGCCTGAATTGGCATAGGCGCATAAGGCTGATCACCTTCTAAAAAAAGGTATTGGGTGTCTATTCTGTAAGTCCCTTTATCAAAGAGTTCCATTGGAAAACTAAACCTAAAGAAGGAATCTTGGGTGAACACATAATCGGTTCGTCTTAACCATAGAAACTCCTGCATCTCTTTGGCAATATACTCACCACTGTCTGTTATTGATACAAAGCCTGGTGGTTCGAACAAAGTGCGCTCAGCCACATATTTCCAGTGCCCCTCAATGTTTGGTGCAACATAGGTTTCTTCTTCAGAAGGCTTATCGTCTTTTTTGACATCAGATTGACAACTGCCAAGCAAACCTGTAGTCACAAATAATAGTAGAATTAATCGCATAATTAGTGAATGTATTCAAGGATCAAATCTTCTCCTTCCTGTTGTTTGTATTTGCGCTTGTCTTCTTCACTCATCAGCATAAATTCGGGTTCGTGTCCCCAATGAACTTTCCACATGCGAGCGTCAGATTTGTTCCATGATTCGGTAGGTTCAAGTGTGATGTGGTGGTGAAAATCTCTGTAAGTAGAGTGAAAATAGAATGGCCTTAGTTTTCCTCCGATATTAAGTTCAATAATGCCATCTTTGAGCTTGTCCGGACTCAGAGACGCCACATCAACAATGATACTATCTGCCATGTCGAAAGGAAACAGATAGTCGGCTCCTGTACCATCACCGCCACTTTCAGCTCTTACCAAACGCCATTCTCCTGCGTAGCATTCTGGAGCTAACTTGTCGTTTTGGAGTTGTTTTATAATGGCCGGATCAAATTCAATTTTCTCATAGCTTCTTCTTCCTCCCTTGGTCAAAACTTTATCATCCTTAAACCAGACTTTCTTATCCAGAAACCAATCGTCAATATGGTAGGCAGAGACATGGCTTAATTGACATGGGTATTGCATTACCCAAAGGCTATCGCCTTCAAAATACAAATGTTCGGGTATTCTGAAATCTTCAAACATGGCGTCCATGAACGGACCATTTTCACTGTCGTAGTGGACTCTGTAACCCCACGATTCCCAAAGACCTTGTAATTGAATTTTGTCTATGACTTTTACGGGACCTTTGCTCTGGTTCTCAGAAATTATAGCTTTTGCGGGATCCTTAGCCTGGCGATTAGAAATTATCTGAGCAGATAATGAGAAGCTACTCAATAAGCAAGCTAGTAAAACAATGAGTGAACGAAATATTATGTATCGGCGCATAGTCTCCAAGATACAACAGCTAATGCTAAAATGCTAATACCGGTTAAATTTGAGATGAAAAGATAAGTCCAGTTTTTGTCCTTAGGCTTATAATCAGAGATGTGTCCTACAAGACCAAATCCGTAAAAAGCGATCATCAATACCAATAGAAGATTGTATAGATTGATAAACAAACTCAGGTCACTTGCATCACTTTCATAGTAAATCCAGTAAAAAGTTGGAATGGATAAAAGTATGGCCAGAATAAGCGGGAAAACCCAGCGAATTTTATTTTTCATTACGCCCTTCCTAATGTTTTAAGCATTCTAAAATGAGATCCAATAGCAGAGAAAAAGGTTTTGGACTCGTGGTAGGGTAGTTTGTATTCTTTAGAGCATTCTTTAACGATCTTGGATAACTCTTTGTAATGAATGTGGCTGATGTTTGGGAATAAATGGTGCTCGATTTGATAATTGAGTCCACCTGCAAACCAACTAAACCACCTGCTGTTCATGGCAAAATTTGCTGTGGTACGCATTTGATGAGCCAGCCATTCGTCTTCAATTTCACCGTTTTCGGTTGGTTCCGGATGCTCGGTATCTTCAATTACGTGAGCAGATTGGAAGACCAGTGAAAGCAGCATTCCGGCTACAAAGTGCATGGTAAAAAAGCCAATGAGCCACTGTCCGAATGTGATGTCCATGACCAACATAGGAAGCACAAGAATGTAGCTATAGTAGAAAATTTTGATGGCTGAGATTGACAACATTTGTTTTCCAATGGTAGAGCCATGCTCTTCAACCAATCCCTGTTTGTGATACAACAATACCTGAGCATGGTCTTTATGAAGTGCCCAAACAAAAGTCATCATACCATAAAAAATCGGGGAGTAGATGTGTTGAAAACGGTGCCACCATTTTCTCTCTGCACTGGGACTGAATCGCATAATCGGACCTGGCATCACATCACTGTCGTGCTCATATACATTGGTATAACTATGGTGCAAAACGTTGTGTTGCAGGTGCCAACTGAAGGGACTTCCACCCATAAGTACCAGAGATTTTCCGGCCAGTTTATTCACCCATCCTTTTTTTGCGTAGGTGCCATGGACAGCATCATGCATGATATTGAGTCCAATTCCTGCTTTGGAAATACCCATTAAGACGGCCAGCCCAAGGCATACCCATAGGTTTAGATCCATGGTAAGCATTAATATGAAAGGCAGGCAATAGGCTGTAAGCCAAACAATGGCTTTGATGTAAACTTTCCAATTGCCGTGTTTCTTGAGTTTATTTTCTTTGAAATAGGCTTGAACGCGCTTTCTCAGATCTGCACTAAATCCTGGATTAGTGGGCCTTTTGAATGTTACTAGCGGATCGCCTGTTGTACTGGTGCTCATTGTTGTTTGTTGTATGCAATGCTATATATCCTTCCGGCCGAGCAGTGTTTTTAAAACTATGCTTTGGTCAACAAACATAGAGAGGTAAGACCAGAAGTTGGTCCAAAGGTACGAAATATTGAGGATGGGATGATTTACTTAATCTCAATTCCCGCTCCGCCAATCACTTTCCATGTGGAATCGAAACGTTTCCAGTTTCTTAGGTATTTGAATTTTCCATTTATCGGATGACCAGCATAGCTGCCTTTTAAATCGACTAAAACAGATGTAATGGCATTGTCACCAATAACACTCACCTCAAGTTCACTTGAAGCAAGGTCGTCAATTTTCAAAATCCCGGATTTCATGTTTTCAAGATCAGCTTCTTTGGTAACGGTTTGTCCGGTTGGAATTACAAACAACAAATCATCATGAAGCAATTCATCTACTACCTCAACGTTTCCGTTTTTCATGGCGTTTAAGAGCCTTTCTTCGTGTTCTTTTATGCTTACTACATCACTTGCGTTCATCTAAATCAAATTTTAATGCCATTTATTGTTTTTGCTCTTCGAGATCAATTGCTTCAAAACATCTAAATCTACGTCCTTTAACTTGTTGATGTATAAACATCCTTTTCCCCATTTGCATTTCCCAAGTTCTTTCAGGAGTGCTTTTTCCTGACTGATGTCCATGGTCAAATACACGGTCAATTTGGTTTTTCTTGCGGCAAACCCCATATTGAACCATTCAAACTCTTCTTTTCCTCCCTTTCGCGTATAAGTGTACTTTCCAAAACCTATGAGGAAATTATCACCCCAGACTTTGGGTTCAATTCCGGTTATTTCCTGCATCATATTCAAAAGAGTCTTGGCATCTTCTTTTTTTGATTTGTTGTCTATGTTCTCAATAAACTCCGCAACACTTTTATTGGTCTCTTTGGTAACTAGTCCTGCCATGCTTAACTTATTTTGAAGATGGAACCTTCCTTTTCAAATCCCTGCTTTTCGTAGTATTCATCTACATCTGACATCACATAAGTATCCTGTCCCGGATGATCTGTAGCAACGCGATTAAGCAATTGTTTCCCTATTGAATGTCCACGGAAGTTTTGATCCACCAGTAAATCCACAACCCAGATGTATAAACCAGAATCGTTGATTGAACGAATGTAGCCGCACAATTCTCCATTGGCATAAGAAACATAGGTGATGGTTTGCTTTAAGGAGTCCTGATACACTGGTTTTAGGTAATCGCCCCATTCTTCACCTTCTGACTTGATGACGTTTAAGAGTTTTTCGTAATCTCTCTCCGGATCGTATTTTCTGATCTCAATAAGCATGTCTTAGTCCTTTAAAATCTCAAAACCAAACTCTTCACTTGAAGTGGTATAGTTTTCCCTGATGTAATTTTCGTCGTCGATTCTGTCATATCTGATCTCGCCAACATATTTTCTACCGTCGAAATAGTGTAGTCTGGTCAATTGGCCAACCTTTTCGGAAATATGCTCAGATTTCGTTTTAAAAACAGGCATATCGTTGTAAACATCCAGTATATTACCCGGCATGTTCAAGGATGGGAACACAGGGAAGGCACCCATTAATTTAAATTGTGACGTTTTGTCTTTTTTGTAAAGAAGATAATATAAGTTGTCTTCATCCCAGAAATCGTTTTTATAACGTTTTTCACTGCCCGAAACAAACCTGAACTCTTCATCAGCCAGTACTTGAATGGAGGTGTCTTTGTACCAGATTTCAATACCAAGTGCATGGTATAGAGGAGGGGTCACACCATATATTGAGCAGGTATCATACTGCATGCCATCAAAGCATAAAGTGTATTCAAAAGGCTCTTTATTGGAAGGGTTTATGAGTTTAATGTCTTTTAATCCATTATTCAGATCTGGCAGAACTTCATAAAGTGGAGCGCCTGCAATGTGGTGCATTTTATGGTATTGGTCGCCCCCCTTTTTAGAGTAAATGAATACATCTTCATAAGAACCGCCATACCAAAAATTGAGTAACCAGGCATCTTGTCCGAGAGAATCCGCTCTCACACCTTTTGTATTTCGATAGGATTCTAACAGTTTATCCTGATCATCAGCCAGCTTGTTAGAGATTTTTTGGACAATTTCACAACAAAAAGCCGCATCCTGAGGATCGTATCCTACCAAATCTCCACTTCCCGTTTCACATGGATCGGGCGTTTGGGCCTGAACCTGAAAAGGCACAATAAAAAGGCATATGACAAACAATCTTCTCACTTGGGCAATCTTTCCACTAAAAGTAGCGCATCTGTGGCTAATCTGCAAGTGGAAAAATATGCTTTACATGAAGTTGTGGGCTTAGGATTTGACCCTGTTTTGCTCGCTTTCTGAGCCGGAACCATCATGCTTTTTCTTGTTTGAATTGGATTTCCCAAAACGCATTGAAAAGGCCAGAGAAACACTTCTGGAATCGAACTTACTGTTCCAGTCTGCATTGGTCTGACTTAGGTTATTGATGATGCCATCGCCCCTTCTCGTGTAGAAAAGATCGGAAGCACTTAAACGCAAACTTCCTCTACCTTTCATAACGTTTTTCTGAACACCAAAATCAACCACAGCGTAATTCTTGATAAGCAATTGAGAATATACCTGGTCGTTGGAATATCTACCTATAACATTAAATCTCCAGCCATTTTTGAATTTAAAACTGTTGGTAAGGCTGGCGTAGACATTTGTTCCGCTGGCGTTGAGTTCTTCTGTGTATAACTGACTTTCAAATTTCACCAATGAAGCCTGGGCATAAGCATTGAGTGTATACCATGAAGTCACAGGAATGGTCGCGTTTACAGAGAAAGTCAGGTACTGACTGGTTGAAATATTTCCTGGTCGGCTGTAATAAATCTCATTTTGAATCTCTAAAGTCTCATTGATGCCATCCTCAATTAGAGCGTAGGAAACAGATGTGCTGATCATGTTTTTATAGGTGTGTGTCAGAGATAAATTGTGTGAGAAAGTAGGAAGCAAGTTGGGATTTCCAGTATAAAAGGTGAATTTATCCAGCGGGCTCACAAATGGATTTAAATCCTGAAAGTAAGGACGTTCTATTCTTCTTCCATATGAAAAATTCATTGAGTGGAAACCTGCTGAATCCAGAGCGCGAGCTGCATAGAATGTAGGGAATAAAGAGGCATAATCTCTGGTGAAGCTTGTATCCGGACTTTGTACGTTCCCCAATTGATGTCCTTTTAGGTTAGTGGCTTCTCCTCTGAGTCCTAATTGAAACTGTGTTTTCCCAATTGAGCCATGGTAGTTGAGGTAGGCCGCATTGATCCATTCGTCATATAGGAAACGGTTACTTAAATTGTAGTCTGGTTGAGTTACTCCGGCAATGGTATTGCTGTATATCGCTTCATTGTCTGTTTGTGTGAAAGCTGATTTCAATCCGGCAGAAAAGACCGATCCGTTTTTAAGCGGTTTCGAGTAATCAGTTTTGGCCGCATAAATGCTGATTTCAGATGGAATTTCACCGTTAATTTGATCGCTGTATGTCAAGACATCATTAGGATCATATTGAAAATTCTTAAAATTCTGATCGTTGGTTGAACTGTATTGAACGTAGTCTGCATCTATTGAAAACTCACTCCCAAGAGTGTCTAAGGTTCTGGTGAAATAAAGGCTTACCAGATTGTTTCCAAACGTAGTTTCACTGATGTTATCGGCTACCACTCTTTGCAGGAGATTGTCATTGGCATCAGATACTAAAGATGTGTTATCGGTATCCCGTGTTTGAGGTGTTTGAGATCTTTTATAAGAAACGCCAAGCGTTGTACGATCTGAGGGATAGATGTCGATTCCAAGTCGTCCCTGAAGGTAATGTCCGCTGTTATTGTTGAAGGAATTTTGATTGAAAGCAGATTGCTCAACACCATTATTATCGAGATAATACCTGTTGATATTCAAATCCTGAAAGCTTTCCCAAAAACCAGCATTTAAAGCTGTGGCAAAACTGATTTTTTTCTTGTTAAGGTTGAGGTTAAGCGTATTGTTGCTCCCATTGTATCTGCTCCTGCGGTAACTCACAGAAGTATTTCCATACAGGCCCTTAAGCGTTGTACGTTTAATATTGATGTTAATGATACCACCATTACCGGCTGCTTCATATCTGGCTGGTGGATTTTCAATAATTTCTATGTCTTTGATGGAACCTGCGGGTAAAGACCTCAGGTAGTTTTCCAATTCAGATCCCGATAGGTAAGAAGGTTTGTCATTAATATATACTGCAATGCCTGTCCGACCTTTTAGTACAATTTGTCCATTTTGATCGACTGTGACACCAGGAGCTTGTTCCAATATCTCAAGTGCATTGCTCGCGGCACTGGCAATTAAGGCATCCGGGGTAATTACCACTCTGTCTATCTTTCTTTCAACAAAAGGTACGGAACCACTTACTGTCATTTGTGTTAGTGTTTCTTCCGCTTCAGTTAAAGTAATTTTACCCAACTCTGTGGTTTGACTAACTGCAATTTCTTTGGAATAGTCTTCAAACTCGGTGTGTTTGATTCTTAAAATATAGTTGCCGGCATTCACAGATGAAAAGAGAAAGGTTCCATCGTCATCAGAAAATTCCGTCTTAACCAGACTCGAATCTGAAGAATTATAAATGGAAATAAGCGCAAGATCAACGCCCTTTTCATTTTTATCAAGAAGTGTTCCCGTAATATTGAAGGATTCTTGTGCTGAGGAGCTGAATACTGATAGAAATGTGAGTATGGCCAGTGTATATCTCATGTGTGTTTTGGTTTTATCATTGAATACACCAAAATTAAAGACGATACAAAAAGCAAAAAGTTAAAGCGTGTTAATTAAAGTAAAAAGGGATTTAAACGGCAGTAGAAACGTGTGAATGGCAAGGAGTAAAAAGGAGCTTTCAGAAGAGAAGTTGGTGGACGGTTTTAGTGCTTGATGAGTGGGGAGTTATTCAAAAACACTGAAGTTCATTTTGGCCTGAAAATGGCTATTTATTCATTTCAATGATCCAAATCATTAAACCAACAACGGTCGCTATAGGAAGAAGCGCCTGTGCAAAGCTGAACAAATAATCGGTCCACATGATTTTTCTGTTTCTGGGATACCTTGTCCAAAAACCGCCCATAGGCTCACCACCAATATAACTTGATGCAGATGTAATACAGGGATCAACTCCTTTCCAGGCCCTAAATAAGCGTCTCAAAACCTCATAAAATACCAGGTATATCGTTGAAATAGACATTAATAATATGGATAAACCTTTTTCGATATCCAATACATTGGTCAGCTCAAGTACGATTCCAATTGAAACGGATACCAAAGAAGCGAGCATAAACTTCTTAAATATTTTGGGATTTCTCAGATCATCTGGCAACACAAAACACAATAAGGCTATGATAAAGGAGTAGCCAAAGGCCGTATATTTTATTAGATCATATCCACTCATTTATTAAGCAAGATAAATAATCACATGACAGGTGACCGTGGATTCTAAAAAATATGTTTGTCAGGTAACTATTCTATTATAAACTCTTTCCCGCAAGCAGAGTTTTCTTTATATACCAATCGCCCTTTAAGAGTATATACGTTGCCCGTAGCGGCAGATCTGGCAATCCACCAACTGGTGCTGCATCTAACATCACTGGATCTTCCACTTAATATGTCTGTATTATTGCCCATGTCATTGATAAGAATGAGTTTGTTTCCGGTATTGTTTACCAATCTAACGTAATTGTCGTAAATGTCACTCTGTCCATCTGATGAGTCTTCACTATCCCCATAATCAGGTTCGGTAAGAGCCAGGTATTCGTTGAGAGATTTTTCTCCTTTTTCCTCAAGGAGTTTTTCCATTTTTGACATGAGATTCAACTCACTTTCAGTTTCTGAGACTAAATCAGCGCCTGCCCATTTTTGATTAAATTCTGGTTTAACTGATACCACCAGATTTTCAGCATTAGATAGATAATTTAGGTCAAAAAACACAAGCTTGTTTTGTGCAAGATTATGTTGAACATACTTGATCTGATACTGATCATTTTTCTTTTTAGAACGTGCCATAGACACATACTCGTCAGAACCAGTTTGCTTGTGGAGGTCTATATTAATAAAATCGAAAGACTCAATAGAAAGATCTTTTTGATTGAAATAAATTAGGGCAGGGCAGGTGTTATTGAAAGTGTGCTTATTTCTAAACCCTTTGTTCTTTGGGAATGTTACACCATAAGCATTCATATTGGCAGTCAGTAAATAACCGTTTCCTTTTGGTGACTTCATTAATTTGGTGTAGGTGTTGTCTCCACTATAGTATATCGCTCCGGGTGTATATTTAGATTCAAGTGTGTATCTGTCGGAACCTCCCCAGTAAGACACGTTTAAATGATCGCTTTCAGATATTTTCAAATCCTTCCCTGATGAGTTTACTCTTCCAATGCCCACGGAGGTTGAGTTTATTTGATAATCGTTATTAGATACAGTCCTTGGCATTTTTGTAGTAAGGTACCAGGAAGGGTTGGCGTTATAGAGAGCAAAGACAATGTCGCCATTATCATCTTCTAACATATCGGTAATTTTATAGTAAGCTGTAATTGGATATGGATTTTCGCCATACATGTTCTCCTCATTGAATTCATACAATTTTTGCGTCCAGATGAACCTGAGTTGTTTTGAATTGCTAGCGTCAATTTTGTGAATGGCAAGGTTCATACTTGTTTCTTTCCAGCCAGAATATCGTCCATCGGCCACAGAGATAACAATATTACCATCCTTGGTTCTAATCATCTTTGAATCTAAAGACGCATCTTCCGTAAGTACGTGAATGTCGAATTTCCCCGTTTTGTAATCCCAGAAGACCAAATGGATTTTGGATGGAGCATATGCTGATTTGGTGTCAAAATTTCTTTTCTCATAGCCGAGAGCAACGCATCTGCTTCCGGAAAGCTTTTGAATGCTTTTGAATATAAGCTTAGTACCCAATTTTTTCGGGTCTAAGTATTGAACCACTTTATATGTGTCAGATGTCTTTTGAAGACGCACCAAAATTCCAGTTCCGGAGGCCAAAAGATGATTTGAGCCATCAGAAACCAATTCAGTGAAAAAAGTCTCTTTTTTGTCAAGTTGTACTGAGGCAAAATCGACATATTTTTTCTTGATGTTTGAGTTTGAATAGCTATAAATGGCTGGAGAAATTGCATTGTTTTGGGCATTTCTGTCTCCTCCAACCAATAAAGTTTCGTTGTTCACCCGAGCTACATTAAGAAGCATTCTGTCATTGTCTTGAGCTTTGATGTAATCTATACTTGTATTGCCATCGGTTAGAAGTAAGCCCATTTTGTTTCCTGTTTTTGAAGAAGCCGCAGGTTTGCTAACGATTTCTCCATTGGCTTTTTGTTGCTCAAATTTCTTCTGAGCCAAAAGTCGTTGACGCTCACGTTCTTTTTCAGCTTCACGCTCTTTGGCCAAAAGTTCCTGACGTTTTTTTTCGGCTGCTGCAACCGCAGGATCTATGGTGCAATTAACCGGAAAAGTAAGGCGATCCACTTCTGTAGATTTACCAATAGCTTTTACAATAACCACAAGCGTTTTATCGGTATAGGCATCACAGTATGGTTCGGCGGTATACTCATAATCTACATCACCGTTGGCTTTCTTAACTCGTTTTCTTTGTGCTCCACGTACTTCTATGTCATATTCGTTTGGATAGGCTTCTCCTCCTAGGTTTCTTGATTTAATGGTACTGCCATCTTCAGTTTCAATAGTATATGCCACAAAGAATTTTGCTCCACAGTCTATTTTATCGTCGGAGAGTAATTCAATGGAGATCTTCTCCACAGTTTTGTTTCCAATTGAATACTTGGCTTTATGTTCGGCTTTTTTTGCGGCAAGAGCGTCTTTTTCAGCTTGCATGTTCTCTATACCCTGCGCCAGATAAGAATTGATCATTTTAGTTACTGCTTTCGCTTTTCCAGCCTTTTTATTGATGAATCCGGTAATTTCCGAGACTGTATTAGAGCTGCTGTTCAACTCATATTTTACAATGCTATTTCCATCATCAGTGAAAAAGAGACAAGTGTTATTCGTTTTAGAGAAACCGCTGGACCATTCGGAGCCTGATTTTTGCCAAACATCATGTACTCGTCCATCAATAATTACCTGAGTAGCCAAGCCTTTGTCGTTCTTTTTTATCTCGACTTTCAGTTTTCTGGAACTAGCCATGAACATACCGTATCCATTACCTACGTAGTTCTTGTATTCTCCATCTTCCCATTGAGCAGCTATGCGGTTTTGGCTTTTTGATTGTGCTGATAAGTCGGATGAAAAGGCTATAAATAATAGTAGACTAAGTATTAGGTAATGTGTTTTTCTCATAAATGATTTCTTGTTTATTCTTTTATTGGTATTGGCATCACCGGTATCCTGCATTTGAGATTGAAATTTTTCCAACCAGTGTTTTCCGGCCCTTCAATAAACTCTTCTATTGCGTGATGATATGTTGGGATAAAGTTGCTATTTGGCAGCCATTGTTTGTATAGGTAATGCCAGGCTTCAGTTACTTTCTTTAATGAGCCAATGACATGTATAGTAGCATACTGAGCTTTAGGGATTACTCCTAATTCAATAAGGCCTTCACTTGAGTGTGGTTCGTCAATTTTAACAGCAAAATCATATCTAAACAGACTTGATGGTGTGGCCTCTATATTGTCTATGGACATACCAAATCTTGTTAGCGATCCTTCAGTTGTGATATTTTTTTCTTTGGCCCAATTCATCAATTCTGCGTACGACTCTACCAGTCCCGAACCATCTTTTCCGTAGAACGCTCGAGTGAAAGCAATCTGCATTTCAGGTAAGTGTTCCAATGTGACGTCAAATTCATGTTTTTGAGTCTTAATTGAGTTCTCCACGCGAATGTAGAGGTCGTTTGGACTATTGTCTTGATAAATCCTGCTATTGTGAAGTTCTTTGTTGGCACGAAACACACTTGGACTCATTTTAAACCTTGCCTTAAATTGTCTGGAGAAGTTTTCTGGAGAGGGAAAACCGCTTTCAAAAGCAATTTGATGAATTTTATAGTTTGGTTCATTTTTTAAGAAATACAGAGATTTCTCGAGTCTTAGTCGCAACAATGATTCGTATGGAGACTCTCCGGTAATGGCCTTAAAAATCCTCTGAAAATGAAACATTGAAAAATTACTTAATTCAGCTAAGTATTCGATATTTATTTCTTCATCAAGGTTGTTGTAGAGATATTCCAGAGTTCTTGTGATTTTAGCCTGATAGTATTTGCGCTGCTCCATTTGTTTAACTTTTATTTATGGCAGGCAAAGGTAGTATTGCTGGGCTTAAAGGAACTTAGCTTTATTTAAGGTCCAGGAAATCAGATATCTTATCAGAAATTAGTTCCCCGATTTAATAAACCTCTTTACAACATATCGCTCTTTTTCTATAAAACGAATTAGATAGGTACCATTTGGAAGATGGGAAAGGTCTAAGTTAAGTTTGTTCTGCACTGGTACCGGATTCATGGTTGTAATCAACTTCCCGTTAATGGTGCTGATCTGGATTTCGTTTACCACTATATGTTTGGGATAATGCATTGTCAATTGACCTTGAGAAGGATTCGGATAAATGAGATAGTCTCCTTTTGGTTTCTTATCGCTTATTTCCAGAATGGGATCAAAATCTATGAGTTGAGGTTGAAACACCAGAGTTTTGGCAATTGAACTATCAGACCAATCACAAAACGTCAGATAAAACTGGTTGTCGTTTCCAAGAACAAGCGATTGGTATTCGCCATATTCACCGTTTTCAAAGGGAGCTGTATACAAAACAATAGGAGGTGTAAATGTGAGTCCTTCGTTACCTGAAGCAATGTATTTGATCCGGAAAGTATCGTTTTCCAATTCATTATATGTTACATGCACAATGCTGTCGTGTGTAATCAGACCTTCTGCATAAGCGCCATTCCCAATTATGCTTGTGCCTAATTTGTTTCCGTCCTTGTAATGGTAAGAAATAAGTGTAGAGTTGTAATGAGGTCTGTGAGATATGATACCATAAAAATTAACAGTTGGATTAGAGATGACTTTACTCAGAACACTTGAGTTGGCTTGTGTGGTATTTTGATCTGACAATAGTTGCCCCGACCAATTATTTCCCCAATCATCACTTTCTATATGACATGGTCCTTTATAAAAACCACTTCCAAAACTAACATGAATGGAAGAATCTGATCCCCAATTGATATCCGGAATCCCAACACCGGTTTGTTGTGGGTTGGGATAGCTAAAGGAAATTGGAGAGCTCCATGTTTGTCCGCCATCCATAGATTTCATGAACTTGATCTCTTGTATTGAGATACTGGTTGAATCAAAAGGGTCGCCAAAGACCAGAAAAAGTTGACCATTACCTTTTGAAATCATTTGCGGATAGTCCGGAAAGTAGTTTGAGTATGGAGAACTTACAAATTGCCAGGTTAGACCGTCATCGGTGGAACGGTATAAATCCAGATAAGTAGTTCTATAAGGGAATGCGACAGAAGCGTCTTCTATTCGCATAAAAATGAGGTAATAGTTGCCTATGGCATCTACGGTTATTACAGGATCTATGAGGCGGATGTCGCCCACTGGTAAAATGGTATCTATGGCATTCCAGGAAGCTGTGTTATTAGTACTTCTGTGAATCAGAATTTGTTCACCGCTGGTAAATAGGGGACTGGTCCTTTTCATGGAACATGAAATAAAGGTACCTGTGATTGGGGACTGCACGGTTTCAAGCTCTGCTATGTATTTGGAATTTTGGCTAGAGGTAACTTGAGATGAAAGTGTTCCTGAGAATAGTGAGAAAATAATCAGGAGAAGACTGGAAAATTTGTGCATTCTTTTTATTGGCAATAATGCCTCAAATGCCTGTTGTATGAGTAAAGCTGGTGTTAAGGTTTTAATAAATGTGATTAATCTGCTTCCACGGCATCAATCAATGCAACGTTTGTGTATACAAATTCCAGTTGCTTAAAGTGTTCATCCTGATTTTTATAATGATCCAGATTGACATATTTCCCCGAAACTGAAATCCAGAAATTATCATTGATATTCCGGATACTTGAATACCCAATATATTGTCCTTCTATGTATTCATTGTTTCCATCACCGCATGGAATGAGAAATGTTGAGCATGCAATGCCCAACGAATCATCCGTAATTGCCTTAAAAACGAGTTCTCCTTTCGGATTAATGACAAGAGTTCCGGTTAGAGTCATATAATCTGCATGTTCGACGAGTTCGTCACAATCCATTCTTGCAGGTTGCTTTTTAGATGCTTCATCTTGAGAACAAGACAAAAGTCCGAATCCAATTAGTAAAAGAGGGAAGAGGTATTTGTTGATCATCATTGAGGCTTTGGCATAATCCGTTTAAATATACTTATATAATATCGAAACACACCTCTAGCATTTCTGTATGGCTTTGAAATTGCTTTTCTGTTCCAATATTGGTGAATTACGTGTGTAATGATTTGATTTTCATGGCAATATTCTTGTCAATTTTTACTTCCACATTTCTCGACGAATAAATTGGATTTTAGTCTTTAAAAACATGGATTTATTCTTGCCCTGAATCTTTTCTAAATTCAGAGGTGTATCCCTCCATAATTTTCGTACCAATTTTATATGTGTTCGTACCAAACCCTTGAAAACATTAGGGAGTTTAGAAGGTCTCTCCTCAAATTTGTCAAAAATAACTAACTCAAAAAACGAATGAAATTAAAAGTAATCACCTTTGGAGTACTCCTAACAAATGCATGTATGTTGGGGGCTCAAACCGATATTAAAACGGATGCCAATAGTATAACGGGAAATGCTTCTTCTCACGATATGGAGATACGAGATATTGGAAACCCCGTTACCCTAAGTCTTAAAAATACCAATAGTGGACCTGGAACTTTAATGGAACTCAATACGAACGGAGGGTTCATATTGAATCAAAAAGCCAATCAACATATGCATTTTAGAACCAATGACATTGAAAGAATGAGATTAACCAATTCTGGATTCCTTGGTATTGGTGTTAACAGCCCTTCTTCCATGCTCACAGTAGGGGGCATGATAGAGACAACAAGTGGTGGAATTAAATTCCCTGATGGGACAATTCAAACCACTGCCGGAGGGAGTGTCGGATCGACATCTCTTGAGTTAACTGATTACCTGAAAATTGGAGATAGCTCATTGTATATCGGCGGAAGTGGTTATGGGGGAGAGTATGAATTGTATGTAACTGATGACGATTTGCATATACAAACCAATATACTCTCATCGGATTACAATACTATTCTTAATGCCAAATCTAATTTGGGGAATGTAGGGATTGGTACACAAAACCCTACTTCAAAATTAGAAGTAAAGTTGAATATCAGTAATTTATCGGAAGCAGGGAGTAGGATTACAGCACCTCCAGCTTTTACTCCTTTTGCAACAGAGGCGGACCCATCCTTGCTTGAAGTGAGAAGAGAAAATCCAAGCACAACTTTACCCTGGATAGGAGATGGGACTTTTAACTCTTATTTTTTGGTTGATGTTGATGGTCATGTTGGTATTTCTCAAGCCGATCCTAATTATTTATTACATGTAACGAATCCATCAACTACCAGTGGAACTGCTTTTCGAGTGGATGCTGTGAACGGACACATGCGTCTATTTGAAACAGATGGTACGGATGTGAGCGATTATACTCAAATAGAACGAAATGGAGATGGATTCCATATTGTTCAAAGAGATGAGTCTGCTGCAGTTTTTAATAGAGTTTTCTCGGCTGATATGGATGCAAACGTTGGTATTGGAGCAGCCCCTAATGTAGATGTGAAGATGGTAGTTGAGAATGAAGAAAAAGTGGTTGGCTTATGCTTGAATAATACTCAAACAGCTAATTATGGTTATGGATTGAAGTGTGTAGTGGATAATAACACAACCAAGTCCTTAGCGGTGGTAAACAGCTCTGAGGATGTATTCCGAGTTATGGGAGACGGAGTTGTGTGGTGTACTGAGTTAAATGTAGATGTAAAGGGTGATTTTCCTGATTATGTTTTTGATAAAGATTACGATCTGATGTCATTAGATGATCTTAAAAAATTCGTTGAGCAAGAAAAACATCTGCCAAATATTCCTTCTGCAAAAGAAGTAGCTGAAAATGGGATTGCCGTTTCTGAAATGACAGTAGTTCAAACAGAGAAAATAGAGGAATTAACGCTTTATATTCTTGAGTTAAACGAATCAATGAAGAGTTTAAGCAAGCAAAATGAAGAGTTGCAAAAACGAATTGTTGAACTTGAAACAAAGTAAACCATGACAGTTTTTAAGAAGAGTATTCTAGCCTTGTTATTGCTTGGAAGCACTGTTGCTTCATACGGGCAAACAAGTGTCTACGACTTTTGTCCGGTTAGTGCTGTGCCTGATGCGGCATTAACATCAGCACCAAATGAACACCTAGGTATTTGCTTTGACTTTGAAGAGGGAACCACATACAATCATCCTGCTGGAGTGGATGAAGAATTTAAGGCTTCAGGGCATATTAAAGTAAGTCCGAATTTCAAGATGGGAAGTTCAGCAACCAATCCGGATAAGTTTAGGTTGGCATCTCTTGAGGCTCATGACGTTGCCCTTTTCGAGCCAAATGATCTTTTTGCAGTAAAAAGGTATGAAAGATTTGAATTGGGGGTTGAATTACCTGAAGCTTTGCAAACTGGAATAAACTCATTTATTGCCGATCCAAGTGCGCCTGATGCGATTAATCCATTTCTTGAATGGGAAATAGATGTGAAAGCAACATACATACATGTGGCAACTGGGACTATTAAAACGGTTAATGGATTTTACTTTGAAGACTTTGAGCGTGTTCCACAAGAATACACCGGGCCAAATCCAATCAGTTTTTTAGATACTCTATCCTATTCAACATGGGGTGGGTATTGGCAAAACCTGGGCACCGAAGGATACCCATTTCGAATTCGATTTGCACCTCCTTTAAATGGTGAATGGATAGCATTACTCACCGTGACAACTCCTTCGACAGGAACGTACAATTATCCGGAATTTATTTTTAACGTAGTAGAATCTGGTAATCCTGGATATATACAAGTTGGATCGAATAACCGTTTTTTTACAAGAGGATCGGAAACTTTTATTCCTGCCGGGCCTAATTTCGGTTGGCCAGAAACACTTAAGGAACTTCATCCTATTGATTATCCGATCTTTGGAGGCTCTTTAACAGAAAAAAAACGCAGAGTTAAGGCACCGTTGAAATCATTCATAAATTTTGAAAATGACTTGCAAAAAATAGCTGACGAAGGAGCCAATTGTTTCCGGTATATGTTAAGTCCTTGGGGAGGCGATATAGAATTCGAAGAAATTGGCAATTATCATAAACGTTTAAATTATGCTTATGAAATTGATAGAATGGTTAATCTGTGCGAGAATGAAGATCTGACTATCTACTTTAATATGATGGTTCATTATAATTTAGAAACCAATGCTTTCGGATTTAAAAGATGGGATTGGGCAGATGGAGATGAATATTTAGATTGTCTATGGGACGAAACAACTGGAACTTTTGTTGATCTTCCGGAGATAGTACATGATCAACAATTTTGCTACCATAGAAACCCAGAATTCGCTTTGGATAAGCCGGAGTTGTTTTTTACAGATGTTGATGCCAGAAAATACTACAAACAAAAACTAAGGTATATGGTAGCCAGATGGGGATATTCTACCTCAGTTGGTATGTGGGAGTTGATTAGTGAGGTCAATAACATTGGTGCTATTACGGCAGACAAAAAACCAGATGGCACCGAAGAGCAAATGAGAACATTTCCATATAAGGATGCTCTCAATATAAATAATATAGGATCGGTAGCATATAGAACGAACGTTTTTCCAAGTAGTGGAGTTTTTCAGAAAAAGGTGGAAGAATGGCATGATGAAATGACTAAGTATATCAACAATACATTAGGAGATGCTCACCCAATAAGCGCTTCATATGCGGGCTCTTCTTTGAGCGGTGACAACACGCATGGTTTGTCTTCTATTGGGCATGTGTCAGAAAATCATTATAACCATGGAAGAGAGACTAAGTGGTTCCATAAAATAACCAATCCAAGTGGTGGTTTAATTGAAGAATTAGAAGTTCATGGAAAGCCAGTGGTGTTTGCTGAAACAGGAGTGCCCTATGTTGTTTCTTGTGATGATATTGCTATAGAACTTCAAAGGACATTGTGGATGAATACATTTTCTGGATTAGCAGCCGGTCTTGGCTATGGAGCAGCAAGACAACCTGACCATTGGCATTATTATAAAGAGTTGTTGGACTTTGTGGATGGTGAAGATTTCAATGGAGGAAATTGGATACCAGGACAACACATTGGTATCGGCTCTGCTGCATGGAACGATATGGCACGTGCTGATGAGACAGCGGACATGGTTTATTTGCGTTCTGGTGACAAGAATAAGGTAATGGGAGTTATTAATAACAGAACATATAATTACTACTCTTTACATTCGGACCCAGACGGCTCAGATTGTGACACAAAAAAGCCTGAAGACGCTGTGGACGACCTTAATACTGTAAAAATGACTGTGACTGCTTCAAATGGAGGGAATGCCTTGAGAGTACATGGGTTATTATTATCAACCCAGTACAAAATTTGGTATTACAATGTAAACGGTAATGTTTTAATTGATAGTGCAATAACATTTGGACCTGTCGTTAAGCTAAATCATCCAGATCTGAATGATGATCACCCCATCATAGCTTTTAAAATCAAACGTGTTCCAGAGAAGAAGTTTGCGGTCAACTCAATCAACGCATCTTTATACCCCAACCCTACCAGTAATTGGGTGAACATTCAATGGGAAGGAGACCTTGAGTCAGAAATCCGAATAACTGATGTTTCCGGAAAGTTGGTGTATAGTACACGGACCGAAGAAAAACAGCTTAGGTGGAATACTGAGTTGGTAGAACCCGGTGTTTATATGGTAAACATTCATCAAAACAAAGAGAGAGTGTTTACAGAAAGATTGGTAGTGCAATAATAAATCAAATTCATTACGAAAAGGCTCATCAAGCGGATGAGCCTTTTCGTATATATTGGTTTTTATCTTAAGGTCTCAACACTATATCACTTCTTCAAAACCGTAATAGGTCTTGTGTGGTCAATATAAATCATAGCATCAAATGCATTTGGACTCCCGTGTTTTTTAAGACAATGGGTGAATGTCTCTTGTCCGACTTCTTTAAACTCAAAAGTTTCATGTGTCCAGCCCTTTCAATTTTTGCCAGCGTATCTAATTACCAGGTGAAGATCCATCAAAAGTTAAACATTCGTTTTAAGGGATTGTCTCTTTTTTCTATACCCTCTGATTAGAAAGTAAATTAGTGAAACATATGCAAATAAGGTATATACTATTCCAACATACGGTTTGCGAATGGGAGGAAGGTTCTTCCAATCAGTTTCGCCTTTAATTCTTATTTCATCTTTTGGGTTACCAGGATGATAGAGTACCGTAACTTCATCTCCCTTTGTTACCTCAAGGGCGTGTAGTACTTTTACTTTACTTGCCAAAGTAACCTCATATGGTCGTATGCTATAACGAACGGATATATAGCAATTGGATGACCTCCCTTTAATTTTCTTCCACCTCTTATATACTGTTCCTTTTACTTCTATAGCATCTTTTGCAAAGGCATTGTACTCAGACACAAAAGAATAATTCATATACCAAGAAGATGGCCCAAGAATTAATCCTAAGAACACCAGGGTTAGATAGATGGTTATGGCAATTTGTTTAAGTTTATATCCCCTATGTTCTTCAGCCATTTTTTTGCTTTTCTACGATAAATGTTTTGAACGTTTTATTTGAAGAACTTTGATCCCAATGTTGCTTAATCTCATCAAGGAACCCCTCATAATCAAAATGCTGATGTTTTTCCACCCCTTTCCAATTATGTATTCTAACATGTATTTCTTGATCTGGTAGCCATGACATATTGGTCATGCA
This sequence comes from Parvicellaceae bacterium, assembly GCA_965230535.1. Classification (GTDB taxonomy): domain Bacteria; phylum Bacteroidota; class Bacteroidia; order Flavobacteriales_D; family JAUILH01; genus JAUILH01. The sequence continues at coordinate 1,353,882 of OZ246009.1, forward strand.
ATCATAAATAGCATCCAGATTATCACTACAGTAGGAAGGTATTTGAAATACTTCTTTTAGTTCCTTAATAAATCCATTTCTAGACTTCATTCTGGAGGCGTTAAGGTCAAGGATGTATGGCTTATGTTCTGCGTATCTTTCTATTCTGGCAATAAAGTCATCTAGCTTTTCTTCCCACTTCTTACCAAGGTTGATCTCGGCAATTATTTTATAGTCACAAACCTCCATGTCTGTTGGGTTTACATTAGATACCACGATATCATAATTCGCAGAAGAAAACTTACCTCCTAAATAACCTGGTGTAGGATCCTTTTCCACAGCAAAGAAGATAGAAGTACCATTTTTGGTTAATTGAATGATTTCTGTTGTTTTCCAGTTGTTTTGAGATTTAGGAAACGCTTCACCTTCTACTAACCAAAAAAGGTCAGATAACCTTTCGAGAATTTTTTGTTTTTGGTAATTCATTAGATCTAATTACATTTTCTTATCCTTTTCAGAATCGCGTTGAACACCGTATTGAAAAAGCAGATCATCATATATGTCTCCAAATACATCCGGACCGCGAAATTGCCAATTTGGTCTGTCATAATAAGTAAGAATTTTCTGAATTAAATCTCTTGTTTTTTTCTTCAGTGGAATTTCATATTTATAGATATCTTCTAACATTTCTTCCAAGGTAGTTTGCCACATATTTGGGATCCTCCATTCGACAGTTTTAATGATTTTAACAAGTATTTCTGCATTAAAAGAGTCCTTTGTCGAAAGATATTTCACATCCTTCTTAAGAAGATTCACCAACTCAATAGTTGATCGTTTGGCTATTCGGGCTCTTTTATTGGGGGGTAACATAATACTTTACACTTTATCGGATATTTTCAACTCTATCATAGTATGAATTAAGTTTTTAGATACGTCTTTTATGTCCATTCCTTCATTGTTGCGAATGTTATAATGTAAAAGTCGTTTTAATGCTTTTACTATGATGTTAAACTCTTTGTTACTTTTTCTGTTTTTCTAGCCAAAATCCATCATTATTCCACTGCAATACAAATTCAAAATCTGATTCTTTTGAAAACTTTTCATCAATGCAATTGCTAAAAAGGAAGTCATCAAAATAGAAGACTATTCTGTCGTAGCTTTGATTGACTTTATATTCGCAATTCCCTTCGACCAGAGTCATCTCTTCTTTGTTTAGGTCGCTAAAAAAGTCAGTATTAAACAGAGTGGGGATAAACTCACTTTTGTTCAGCCAAACGCCAGTTGTAATGCTGTATTGAAGCAAAAAGAATGTGCTTTCATTTTTATCTGATTCTGCCAAAAAAGCATGTTTTTTTCCATTCCTATTAAAAACTTTAAAACTCAATTCAATATGGGTGTTTGAGAAGAAAGTTGTGATGGCAATAAAATCTTTTTCATTGGACTCTGGTAAATGACGCCAGCCATAGTCTTCTTCCTCAAACCTTTCTAGGAGTAGAGTTTCTATCCCGCTTTTATCCTCATAATACCAGTTTTTTTCTGTTAAAAAGCTGTCGGCCACAGTAAAAAAATCAGTCAACAATTCTTCGGAAATTGAATCTGTCTCAGTTTTTTTTTCGTCAATAAAAGACGAATCCTTTGATTCCCTGCTAGAATTCTCTTCATGCTTATTCTCAATCAATTTATTTTCATTTTTGATTTTGGAATTGCAAGCAACTATAAAAATCGTACTGAACAGAATAATCATGAATTTCATAACCACTTTCTTTTTCTCCAATTTCAAGTTAATATTCTTCATTTTGTAAGACATAAATTCTGAGTAATAATATCATTCATGAATTCTTATGATCTTTTTTGGTTGTCAGTGTTTTAGAAAGACAGAGCTCAACTTTTCTAGTTAATTGAACTTTTTTAACTCGATATTTTGACTCCGTCTCACTAACGTTTAGCGTAAAAAGACGCTTTACTCTTTTACTAATCTAATTACAGCTTTCTGACCTTCCGACTCAATAATCAGTAAATAAACTCCTGCCGGTTGTTTTAGGTTTAAATTTAATAGTTGACTGTCCGTGTGCGTACTTGATTGAATTAATTTTCCACTTAAGTCAGTTATCGTGGTCGTTACGGAATTGTAATTTTTCCCTAAATCAACCGAAAAATCTCCATTCGTTGGATTAGGGAAAAGTATGAGCTCATTCTCAAAATTATTCTCAATTATACCAACATTAGTAATATTGATGCAAGCTGAAGTATCTGAACAAGCACCTGCGGTTACGATAACAGCATAGTTGCCATTATTAGTTGCAGTGTAACTGGCATTAGTAGCTCCTGATATTGGATTGTTTCCATTATCACAGTCAATCCACTGATAATTTGCTCCTATCTGATTGGAAGACATAACTAATCCGGACAGTGTAGTTGACGTATCAATTGCGCTCAGTACTGTTAAGTTGATCGTGACTGTTGAATCACAATTATTTGGTCCAACGTTGGTAAAGACTTCAATGGCTCCAGTCACAGAAGTGTTATATGTGGTTCCATTAACCACAATGCTATCTCCATTACAAATGGTCTGGTTAATTGTGCCTGTTAAAGGAGGTAATACAGTTAAGTTGATCGTGACTGTTGAATCACAATTGTTTGGTCCAATGTTGGTAAAGACTTCAGTGGCTCCAGTCACAGAAGTGTTATATGTTGTTCCATTAACTACAATGCTATCTCCATCGCAAATGGTTTGGTTAATTGTACCTGTTAAAGGAGGCAGTACGGTAAGGGTTGTTTCAACAATACTGTCGCAACAGCCTGTGTTAAGGGTGTCGTAGTATATTCCAGATGAAAGTTGCCATGAACCAGCCAAAAATAAACTGTCGGAATTACATATTGTAGCGGTTAGAGAGGTAAGAGGAATGTTACAAATATTCTCCATAAGTGAAAGATCGGTTACAGTAATTCCAGAATTCCCTGGAGTTGAGTTATTGGATCCGCCTAACGAGCAATTTCCTTGTGTTGTAGAAATCGTAGTACCATTTGCCCCTCCATTATTATTTAAAGAAATATTGGGAGGTACTGAACTTTGATTTACCCACAAAACACCTCCGCTTCCTCCTCCTCCTGGACCGTTACAGTTCGAAGGACCAATATTAACTACATTTCCGCCGTTGCCTCCGCTTGCATCTACGGCCAAAGTTCCCATGTAAGACGTAGCTTGCAGTAAAACAGTACCTCCGGCACCTCCACCTCCGGCACCATCTGCAGAATTTGCAGAGATGTTTACTCCTTTTACATTTATTGTATTTCCATTTCCGATGATTGTATTTGCCTTAACAATGACGATTCCACCTCCATTACTTCCCGCTGTAGCAGTGGCTGGATTATTTTCATGTCCAGCACCTCCACCTCCGCCTAAATATATTTTGTTGAGGGCATTGGAGTAAGTATTCGATTTCCCGCCCAGACCGGGAGAGATCCCCTGGCAAGTGAAAGTGCTTGGTTTAACTCGCTCACCTCCAAGACCACCGAAACCTCCATTGGCACCTCCGCCTCCTCCAGAATTATGGTCGTTTCCTCCGCCTCCGCCATTCGCCTGAGCACCTCTTCCCGCTGTTTTGTGAGGTATATAAAGTGCAATGCCTTCTCCTTTCATGGCTCCCTCACCCGATAAAATATCGTAGTAGTAATCAATGGGGTCGCTAAACCAGGCACAACTGTATGCGGAGGTCGTTACTGTTCCACCCCGGAAACCAGCTCCTTGCAAGTTTATTCCATCGTTCATGGTAAGTGTACCATTACATTCAAAGGTAAGCACACCCCCTGTTGATCCATTCCACGCAGGTGCGGTTAGTATACCTGTTATTACTGCGTTGTCATAAATGGGAACATTGATTGCCTGGACTACTCCGGAAGGATCATACGCTCTCTGAAGTCCGTTAACAATAAGAGTATTGGCATCCAGAACGTTACAGACAATGCTGAATTCATAATTACCAGCGTTATTGAGGCTCGAAATGTCTCCGAAATTCGTCGTGTTAGTTTCATCAATGGTTGCTCCTTGCATCTGAATGATTAACAATTTATCACCAACTGAAAAACCGGTTGAAGAAGTAACGGTTATGGTGTCGCCCGAAAGTCCATTAACGCTGGTATACGTGTTTATTATTCCAGAAATATTGGTGCTTTGAGATGTACATAGAATAGATATGCCTATCAAAATTATTGTCAAAAAAAGATTTTTCATCATTCTGGGTTAATGTTTGCTAACTGGTTATAAACAACATAAATATAACGTTTATCCAATTATCAAATAACGGACAACATAAGGTTGAAGTGTTGTTTATCCCGAATGGAATTTCCAAACAAATGATCAGGGGGGCTTGCAATTACAATGGGACAACACAAGGTTTTAGGACTGTTATGTTCAGAACAGGATTTGCGGGGGGAGATTTACTTTATGAATCTTGATGGGCTTAGTAGAGAATCACAAGAAAAGTCTTGGCCATTGCCAAGCTTTTTTATTTGATCATTCCTTCGATCGAATAAATTCAACTCAGTTATAATCAAATAAAAAAGGCAGAACTTTTGTTCTGCCTTTTCTTGTAGCGCGGGGGAGATTTGAACTCCCGACCTCAGGGTTATGAACCCTAAGGCTCTTTGTTGATTGTTAGTATTTTAGGGTGTTTTAGAAAGACAGAGATCAACTTTTCTGGTTATAATTGAACTTTTTTTAACTCTAAATTTTAACTCCATCTCACTAACGGCTCTTATAAGCCGTTAAACTGTCATTTTAATGCAGTTTATACCTTGTTATGAGCTTTTATTTAATTCTTCGGCTACTTGTTTAAACGAATCAATTATTCCAAGTTTTACTTCTTGTTCTATGTGCGGATCATCAAGTATATGATCTGCCAAATAATTCACTGATTCCAAACCAAACCTTCGAAGGATTATCTTATAAAAAACTAGGAGCTTTTCAATGCTTCTTAAATTCCAAGAGATGAGAAAGCAGTTCTTCCATGCTTCAATATCCCATTCAGCAATTGAACATGCCGTTAAATAAGCCATAAATGCTTGTTTTGGTTGTTTTTGTTGGTCAAGACTTACACCATAATTAAACCAAGCTAAAGCATTAAGAGGGTTTTTTCCTATGGCTTCTCCTAGTAGGTTAATACTTCTCTCTTTTTCCGCTTTTTCAATAAACTCGTTTGATGTTTGAATGTCAGGTTTTACCCCATCAAAACCGGCTGAAATCATATTTCGGCAAACATCATACTTTAAAAAGAATTCATCTGGAACATCGTCTTGGGCTTCCATATACTTCTTGAAGTAAACATTTGCTTCTGTGAATTTACATTGATAAAAAAGACAATCTCCGGTGAGAGCCCATAATAGATGACCATACAGCTTTTTGGCTCCTAGCTTTTCAGATTTTATATAAAACTGTTCGGCTACTTTATAGTGTTCCATGAGAAACATTACACCTGCATACTCATACCACCAATATGGTTTAGTTAAGTACTTAGGCTCAAATTTACGAGCATATTGATAGTGTCGACTAGCTAAATAGAATTCATTAGAACCCCTATAAGAGTTTGCTAAATTATAGCATAAGACTCCTTTGAAATTTCCATTATCAACTTGTGAAATTACTTTTTCAAGATTTGATTGATAATACTTAACAGAATTTTCATCCTTTGCCGATAATATGATGAAGTTTAGTAATTGAAATTCATTATAGTTTTCAATTTCAATTATAGCTTCAATGAATTTTTGAAGTAATTTTACATTGCCTTTACTGACTAATTTTGTCCCAATTGATAATGTGTTTTCAGGTGAAAACTCTATGGTAGAATCTGCCTCAAGACACTTAATTAATAAAGTTGTAGAACCATCAACGTTATAATCTAACAGTGCAATTGAAAGTTGGACAAGCGGCTTAACAAAAATCTTATCAAGCTTCTTGAAGTTCGTGATCGGAAGTAAAAGAGATTTGTTTGTTGCTACTGAATCTATTTCAATAGTGGACGAACTCAATGAAAACTTAATGTTTACCTCTAACTCCTTACTGTTTGTTGTTTGGTAATCCAACGAAATTTTTTGGGTCAAAAGACTACTGTCTACAACAATTGTTTCTTGGAAACAATGTTTTAACCAATCAATCAGTTTTGTATTGTAATATTCTGAAATATCACTATCAGTATTTGACGAGATAGTAACTTTATCTGGTAGGTCTTGAGTGAAATATACAGGCAAATCCTTAAAGTATGAATCATCAATTATTTGATCTTTAGTAAGCCGGAGTATGTTCGATTTCTGATCATCTTTTTTCTTTTCAAGATAGCTCTTTAAATTATTTGACCAAACAGCCCAAAAGGTTTTTGAAGGCACGCTATAAATTACGAAAAGGATAGGTGTTGGGATGGAACTATAATACTCAAGATGTGTCCGTTTTATTTGATATGTAATTGAATCATTTTCTGGTTTATCATCCGTCCCCTTTAATTGAACGAATAAAATTTTCCCGGTTGAATACTCATCTTCAAAAATTTCAAGCATGAAGTCAAGTCCATAGTCCTGATCTAATTCTCTGGCAGCCCACTCATCAGGGACAATATTTGCAAATGCCTTATTGGAAATAGTTTGAACAATATGTTTTCTGGGTTTCTTCATGTTTCAATTGCACGTAATGGTCTGGTGTACGTGGTGTATCGTTTTTTCCACGACATGAACACATACATGTTGTTAGCGCCTGTGTTTATTATTCATTTAATAGATAGTTGTCAATATTTTCGATATTCCTGAATGCTGGATTTAGCATCAAATATTCAATCAGGTGCTTCAATACATTTCTTCCAAACCATAAGGTTTCGATTGGTTGAAATCTATCAAGCTTGATGATTTTCTTTTTATTCAAGTTTTTGGTATTGCCATGTATTATTGCACTCCTGAAGTCATAAAATGTCTTTATACCTATTTTGACTTCTACTGGTGTAAATTCATAAAACTTTTTCTTTTTGCAAATCGCGGCAGACCGCAATGATATCTTATATTTCAAGTTATCTATTGAATCTGATAGTAATGCTTCCAAACCTGTTGCTATGTCTAAAACAGAATCATCCGTATTTGTTCTCAGGTCAGAATCGAACAGTTTTCGTTTAGCTAATTCGATTTTTTTATCATTAGTTATTTGGTTGTAGTACTTCTTAATTAATTGTAGTTGTTTTTTTGAGATAACTCTTTTTTCGTGCCACCCATTTTCCTCGAATGAAGGAGGGAATTTCTTGAATCCAAATATTTTAACACTTGGCAATTCTGCCAGCCAACGATCTTCAAAGTCAGTTGGATAAGCTATTACTTGGCAAAATCCAATTGAATCATTAATAACCAATCTAAAAATTGAGAAAATCTTTGTAATCTGGTCAAAATTTTCGTCAATCCTTTGTTTAATTATTCCATATTTTTTTTCTCGATTTTTATTGGGGATATCCTTTAAAATGTTCGAAATGAAAATTGCATGTGTTGCAGCTCCAACAACATTTTTATGAGCAACAATATTTTCAGGTAGTTTATGGTGTCTGCTTAATTGTAATTTCTTATCTATTCTTTGGATTCTTATATTTTCATCTAAAGTAATTCTCTGACAATCTGGCTGATGAAATATTATAGGAATTATTATTTCATAGTTAACGACATTCTTAGTTATTGCTTTTACCCAATTAGAAATTTTCTCTGCCTTTGCCTTGGATTTATTTCTTGGATTCTTGACACTATGGATAATTGAGTCAATAATAGACCTTAGGTCCTCAAAAATTGAAAAAGTATAAATTTCTTTTTTTACTCCTTCTTTTGTTGGATACCAGTCCTTCCATTCTATGTATTCGTATATCTCTTCATCATTAAAAAATAATTCTAAAAGAGTATTCCAAGAATCCAGTTCTATGTCCTTTTTACTATCAGATAAAATTTTCTTGTAACTCACTTTAAATCCTAAATACGCAGGAGTTGTTGAGAAGTGCGGGAGACCAGATGAAAAATCTGAAATGGAAGGAAAGTCCTCATGTTTAGGTAAATATAAGCTATCAAAATTTTTAGCCTTTAATTCTTCATATCTGTCCAAGGCAAGGTTGATTCCGTCATTTACGGCATTTGTTATTATTCCATTAATTTTCAGAGTTTCTGCTCTGGTCATTTTTTTATTTTTTAGCTACTAACGTTTTTGATAAACTGTGTTTTAAGTGTGTGTAACATGCAGTTTAGGTTTTGTTAGGTGCTGATTTCTTACCATTCATCATCAATTCTTAAGTACTTTCTAATTTCACCTTTTAGTTGTACCAACTTTTGGAAATGGTGGACTCTATTCCTGTTAAATGCATTGAAGACTCCATCGGGAGAAACATTTTTATAACTACTGGCACTCGAATTGGTTACGTAAGAGTTAATAAAGTCCTCCAAGGTTTGAATAAGCCTATGACTTCTGTTCTCAGATATGTCCATTTGGATTTCCTTTAAGGTTGTTTGGATTCCATTTGGTAGGAATGGGCTATCCACGTATTCGGAAATCTTGTTGAAGTAGTCTTCATGTTTTTTTGTAATGTGAATCTTGGTTATCTCAGCTTTTCCTTGTTTTGCAGCTTCATATTTTCTTCTTCTTCTTTCAATTTCATCTTCTTTTACTTCCGTATCTGACTTCTTGGAGGAATGGATTCCAACTACTTCAACATCTTCTAATACATTGGATTTAGGAACCATTATCCATAATGCTGTCATTTCCTCAACTGACCTATCAATTTCATCTTGATTCTTCAACAGAAATCCGAACTCTTTGAGAACTACGAACGTGTTCAACTTGGCCAAATTCACATAATCAACACCCCTGTCAATACTGTTTTCATGCTCTCGTATGAAACCCAAAAGTTCAGAAAGGATTTCAGACTGCTTTTTAACTACTTCATTTCTTATTGGAGCCAATATGGTTGCTCTGGCCCTACGATATGTGAGAATGGATATTACTGTTGCCGTCAATGCAAGGGCAATAGTAAATATGTCCTTAATCCATCCTATATTATCTTTTAAGAAACCTATCAACTTTCAATTATTTGAACCTAACAAGGCATAAACAACATAAATATAACGTTTATCCCTAGAACACACGGTGGATAACAGCAGTTTAATGGTACGATTATCCGGATCAGGGATTGATGAAACTTCTAATTTATCTAACCTCGTGACCTTTTCGGGTGGTGAACTTCAAAAAACTATCAGTTTGGGAGAGGGCGAACAACTCGGCCATCTGAAAAGGTAGCCTAACAGGACACTTAAGGCATACGAAAATAAGCCGATCCTCTTTGAACGGAATTTGAATGAGTTAGATCTTTATTAAGATGCCTTTTTCCTCAAAACACAAATCACTTGAGTTTATGTTCAAATTCAAACTTTGAAGAATCCATTATTATTAACTTTTGTAATGACCCCGTAAGTATAGCTATAGCTAGGCACGATGATTCAAACGCATCCTCTTCTATCTTTTCTTCTTCCTTGTCAACAGTGTAATAGCCAACAGGAGCAATATTTAAACTCCCATGTATCAATTTAGATCGAAAATTATACATCTCTTTTAACTTCTTTTTAAAAGTTGACATTTCTCCAAGAACTACTTGGGTTTTTTCAAATATTTGTTTCGCCAACGCTTCTTTTCCCGTGCAATACAAAGCCTCAATACCAATCAATGCCCAGAATAAATCAAAAACGATACTATCCTTCCATTCATGAAATAATTGGGTAAATGAATTTATAGCTATCTCCGTGCTATTACTACTAATTCGCTGAAATGAAATTTTATTTCTATCTACCCAATCTAAAACATTTTTGATCGACATATCTTGAAATTCAAACCACTTTAGACCTTCAAAATAATCTAGGCTTTCACGATGAAGACTATACCCTTTAAAGGCTGATGAATGGAATTCATTGTTTAGGTAACACTTGGCACTTCGTACTTTCATTGCTCCTGGCTTTGCTATGTTTGATAGTATTGTAAGATGTTGTACTTCTGCACAAATATCAAGAATCAATTCCTCACGAAATTGATTTTTTCGCTCTTCATCTGACAATTTGCTTAAGTCAATTTTGCGATAAAAGCTAGGCGCTGTTGTAGGTATTGGTATTTCTATTTTGAGGTTTGAAGAAAATTCTTTACCGATTTTCAAGTATTGATCTCGGCTTTTATTAATTGTTCTGGAAATTTTAATATTCTTTAACTCTATTCCATGAATATTGAATCTCATAGAACTGCCAATATCGATAAAATCATGAACAATACTTTCAAAATAATCTATTCGACCGATCTCAAATCCCAAAGCGGGTTGCAGTTTAATATCTATGGAAACAATGCTCATTAGTTTATTTTTTGGACCTTTTGATCTTTCTATTCATATCACAATTATAAGTACTCTTTTCTACTTGTACCTATCCTCAAGTCAATGAATCATTAGCTTTTTTCTTCTTGCGTAAATCTGTTACTTTCCATAGTTTATGGTTCATTCTGTACATAGATTTAAAGGCCAAACATATTCCTTCAATTGTTTCGCTGAAGTCTTCATTCAATTCCCATTTAACCTTAAAACTACCTATGTCAATCTCATTGTGATTTTCCATATGCGATAGGAAAAACTTTCTAAACATTAAGAACAATGTGTCTTTATAGGTATGAAATAATTCAGGATATTTTCTTTGAGTATCAATATTGAAATGTGAATTTTCTTTATATTCAAATCCCCTGAACTTTTTTAATTCAAAAAGTTCCACCCAAAATTGATCATTCATATTTTTGAGATTATCATCGTGAAGAAATGAAGTTTCTAAATGAATTCCTTCTAAATCAGTTGCCAGATAGAAAATTCCTCCTGTTTTTACTGATTTAATTATTAAAGAGGGACCATATAGATTCATATACATCTTACTTGTGTCAAAATTGTCTTTGAAACCACCATATTTTATAGCTAAGTCAGCTATTTCTCCAAGTACGCTTGAAGTTTCAAAGGTCAGTTGACTATATTCTTTTTGACTTGGAACTTCGACTGCAAGTATTGAATCTCTGTGTCGATTCAGGATTTCAAACCAATTGCTGAATTCGCTGGATTTATCAATAATTATTTTGTTCAGGCGGCCATTCATGGATATTGTTTCATATTCTAAAAATCCGATTATCTATATTGTCAAGAAGCAAAGAATACCTCCCTTTATAAATCGAGTTTGGAAAACTCTGTTTTAACTCCTTTTTAAGGTTTTCATCCCCTATATCTCTTAGATCAATTGTAATGGTACATCCCCTAGCAGGAATAACCATGACCACACTAAGCGTATTGCCTTCATTTCTATCTTTCAATAAAGAGCGAATGTCCTGTTTAAGTGACCAAACATTTGCTTCAATGACTCTTTCAATTGAGCGATCTTTTCTAATTTTACCTATTCTAACGATATCAAATACGACCTTCATTTTTAGTTAATTACCCACAACTTGCATCCAAGGTTTGCCATTGTGCCTAAGTTACTAATTCCATGAAAACTCATATTTAAAATGAGTATATTTAATCAACTTTGACACCTTTTAGAGTGGCGAAATGAGTTTAATCATTTGCTCTATAGTAGTTTAAACAATTCCGACACATAAAAAAGTGTCGGAAAGAGATTTTCTATTCATTTTTTTGAACTTCGCCACCTTTTCTAGTGTCGAAATTGAAAAAAACTCAATCAATGATCTTGTAAGAACTTTTTTATTGCGTTTTACCACTTTTTGAGTGGCGAAATGGGATTTTGCGTCAAGGGTGAGGATTTATTAACTTTGCCCAATGACCATAAATATACGTGAAGAAGACAAAATAAAGGTCGACAGTCCAGAATCCTTGTATCCTATATTGAGAGATATACTACTTAGAGAAAGTGAAATAGATCAAGACAAAGAACACCTCTGGGCAATTGGACTCTCTAATAACTTGAAGTTGCTGTATATTGAGTTAATTGGTCTTGGAACTCAGAATATGGTGGTGGTTGAACCTATGGAGGTTTATAGTTGGGCATTACAAAAAAGGTGCGCATACATTGTGCTTGCACATAACCATCCTAGCGGAGACCTAACACCTTCAATCGCTGATAAAGAAAAAACAGAAAGACTGATACAGGTTGGTAAAATTGTCCAGTTGTATTTGGTTGATCACATGATTATTTCTACTGAATCGTTTTATAGTTTCAAAGAAACTGGATTGATGGAAGAACTTGAGGGAAGTACAAAGTTTGTTCCTCCGTTTGTTCTCGCGGAGGAATACAAAGAGAATGCTGAAAAAGAGAGAAATAGGTCTAAGAAATTAGAGGATCGTTTAAGTGAAAAAAATGAGGAACTTGAAACTAAAAAGAATCAAGTTCTTTCAATTGCACGAATTTTAAAGAAGGAAGGTAGAAGTTTGGAGTATATTAGGGAACTTACTAATCTTTCAACTGATGAGATTAACAAGCTCTAACAATCATAGTCGAATAATGAAAATTGTATTTAAAAAAATTGACAACTCATTGGGAGAATTGCAAGCCTTCTTTTGGCCGTTTATTGTCAGTTTTTTGGTTGCAGGAGTTGGATTTACTCAATTGGTTATCAATAAGACTGAGTTTTCTATTTTAGATATGCCTCAAACTCAATTCTTGACATTTATTAGCCTTGGCGTAATATTTACTCTTTTGTTATCCTGTGGAACTTATCTTTTTGAAGACAAGAGGATGTATAGACGTTTGTCAAAGACGATAAAGACAAGAGAGGATATCCGGTACTATAAAATAGGTGCAATTTGGGGGCTTACCGCTTGCATTGTTCTTTTCGTTTCAGGATATGTATTGAGCGAGTCGTCGCTTTTGGTTTCTGCCACTTACTGTCTATGTGGAGCCATTACCTTTGCAACGGCGACCTTCATTTATGGCAGAAAGAAGATTAAAAAGAAGAAAATCAGAATGCTATTGAAGTTAAATTTTGCTGTGGTTTCAGGATTTTGTGGCGTTTTGACAATGAATCTAGTTGCTTTTATTTAGTTACAAATACTCCCGTACCAAACGTTTCACAAAGGCTATCACAGCTTCTTTTTGATTTTCATATAACTTCTTTCCCGAGTAAATGTGTTTCTTATTTAAAAGTGGTTTCAATATTCTGGAATAGTTACTTGACAAATAATCTTCAATTGCCCTAATGAACTCATGTTTGGTGAACCTACCTCGTATCTTACCAACATCCTTATCCAGATAACAAAAGAATCGTTTATCTCCAGATCGGTGTTTAAGCTTAATCAAGCTTTCCATAATAAGCAAATGCTCTATGTTTCCACTTATTTTACTTCTGTGACGTTCTATGGTGTCGTCTGCGCGATGCAATCGTAGTTCATTGCAGTTACCCCATAATTTTGGGTTAAACAGCTTACCAACTGTTTGAACGTGTATTAATACATCAACCGATACATGACGTTGTGTACAAATTGAACCGATCAAATCGCCAGGAAGCGAATCTGTGATGTACTTTGAGATGTCTTCAATAAGTAGCAGACCATTACGGTAATGTTCCAGAATGTACCCCAAAGCTTTTGCCATTTCTGATAAACTCATTTGTTTGCCGTTGTCTTTGAACACTGAAACACGCTTGGCAACTGGGACATTAGTTCTTGAAAACGCTGGAACTTGACTAAGCTTGATCAAACCTATGTTTGGGAAACTTGGGTTTTTGTGATCTTGTTTCACATTCCCAAACTCATTATTAACATCAAAAATGAGAACCTTTCGGCCTTTTTTGACTAATGAAGACAATAAATACTTTGAAATGTGGACTAAAGTCTGGTATGTTTTACCAACTCCCTTTCTTCCTGCGACAAGGATCATTTTGGCCTCCCTGCCTGTTTTCTTTTTAGACATTGTAAGAATCTTAAATAGATCCCCTGATTGAATTAAACCTCTTGGTAAGATACGATGGTAGTAATGGTTTTAAGCTACCATCGTTTACCAAGAGGCTTCCACTTAAAACACCAATTATTTAAGCGGCTGGACGCGCTTGGCTCATTACTTGGGTTAAATGTTTTTGATACTCTAGGATGCGTTTATTTTGTCCCCATAGCTTCACGGCCATGGTAAACATCTGAATTAAGTGACTGACAACAGCCATCCCCAAACGCTGTTGTGGTGTAAGCTCCATTTTCTGTTCCATAAGAACTTCTACAAGTGGCTCACGAATTTCCTCAATGGTTTCTTCCTGTACCTCAAATATTTCCTCAATGCCTTGGTTCATTTGCTTCATATAAACAGAAAAGGGGACGCCTTCTTCAACCTCAATGGAAGTGTCAAGTTCTCCCTTGAAAGACATTTTTTCAATCTTACTTTCAGGAAACTTACAAAGCCATTTGAAAGGTTCCGGAGCAAGTTTGGCATATCCCTTTAATATGGCATCTGCCGATTGCTCCGCTGCCTTGCGTTTGGTATTAGGATTCAGGTCATCAAGTGGTGTACTTGCAGCCTCTTCTAAGTTTTCATCGAAAGTCATCGGGTCAGCACCTGTATTTTCTGGTTCTTGTACCGTTTGTGACTCCTTAGATTGATTGTAAGAACGTTCTATAATTGGATCGGCAAACGGATCATAGTCAGAAGAAATAACTGTCTCTGGCTCTCCTTCCAAGATTTCTTCGGGATCAATGCCCGATTGAATTTCTTCAGCAGGTGGTTGTTCATCGTCTTCATTATTGACAATTGACAGTTCAACTTCCTTGTGATCTTCTTCGACTTCCTCAATGTTATGGTTATTAACTTCCGGGGAAGATGATTCAATTGGGTCAGAATGTTCCGGCTGTTGTACTTGTTCATCGTTAGTCCGATAATTACGAACAAGCTGTTCTACTTCGATCAAATCCTCTAAAGAATGACATTCAGGTATATCACTAGTTTCTATCCCTTTTTCGTGGATGATTTCGGCAATAACGTCAATCATCATTTGTTCTTCTTGTGATGGTCTTCCGACCTTTTTAAAAAACTCCATTTTTGTCTTCTGTTCTACTGACCTTATTCTAAGCCAAGGTCATCAGGTTGTTTTCCCTTTTTTGGCTTTATCTGGAAATTGATATAGGCGTTAATCAATGATTCCAATCGTCTATATCTGGCCGCTAACTCAACATCAAATTTGTTGGTTGGGTTTAGTATGCGTGGCTCAGTCTCTTTAAAGGCTCGTTTTGCTAAATGTTTACTTCTACCTATTGTTCTTGATGCCATTGCTTTACTCATTCCAAGAAGTTTAAAAGCTAGTATGCAATGAAAATGCCTGGCGATTGTTACTTCACTTGATTGCTTTCCAGATTCAAATAATTGATATTCGGAGATCTCAAATTCTTCGCAGATTTTGCTCGTCAAATATTTACCGACAAATTTCTTGTTCTGTTTGAACTCTCTTGCCTGTATAAGATCAAAATAGCTGTCCATTCTTGCGCAACCAATACTAGCACAAAACATCAGTAGCTTACCTTGTAACCTCATAAAGTCAGGCGTTGATATAATAAAACTCTTTGGTATGTTCATGTTTGATTGTTTTTAGTTAGTTCTGCCCCGATCGCTGCTCCTAATATTCCACAGAGTATCATCCCGAAGACATTTACACCTGCATTATTCGAGGAATTGTTTTGGCTGCTTTTTTCTTTGTCTCTCTCTTGTCTGATCATTGCGGATATTTTTTTCGAGTGTTTTACCAATTGTTGATGCTCATTCATATCCACAAAACCATCTGATAAAGCTTTATCGAAAAGGACATCAAATCGTCTAATTTCTGCCCGGATTTTGGCACTCAGATCATCGGTTTCAATATCAAGATCATCCATTAGGTCTTCATGTGGCATATCATGTGTTCTTATCCACTCATCTGCTTCTATTGCTTTCTCTTTCATAATTGTTGTTTTAAGAATTAAACTCCCGTTATCGGGTCATCGGACCTGTTGGTTCTTGTTTCGTAGTACACGTTCCCATATCTGGAAACTCTCTTGCCTCTTGGTAAAGCGGTTTTTTCGGCATCTTTCAACACATCTTTTGTGTTGAACACCCCCTTGTTAGTAGGGAAGAGAATCATTCCTTGTTTATGTTTATTAATCCAGTTGATGTCTCTTTTGGTTAAACCCGCCTCTTTCAATTCATCATCTAACTGAACTTCACCTGCCTTGTATTTACGTTTAGATTTCTTGGGCTTTGTTTTTTCGTTTTTGGAGTGTTGTGGCTCATTTTGTTTTGAATCTTCAACTTCCGTTATATCGCGCCACGTGATTTTATAATCTAAGTCAATTAGAATGTCCAGCCATTCAGCATATTCCTTGCTAACTTTTACTTGAGTTTCAAGATCATTAGAGTATTTGCCAAGGTCGTAATCGCTTTTTTCTGCAAACCCTTCTGTTCTCAATATGGCCCATGACTTTTTCGCTTTTGGATGAACTGCAACGATCAATGTTTCATTACTTCCAACTTTTTCATTGATGGCAAACAGAAACTTGCCCTTGTCCTTTGATTCAGCTGGTATTAACTCATAAACGATTTTATTAGAACCGTCTTTGACTGACAACTGT
The DNA here is from genome assembly GCA_965230535.1 of Parvicellaceae bacterium. Taxonomy (GTDB): domain Bacteria; phylum Bacteroidota; class Bacteroidia; order Flavobacteriales_D; family JAUILH01; genus JAUILH01. The sequence goes on from OZ246009.1 coordinate 1,370,459, forward strand.
CCATCAATAGCATTATCCTTAGACTTCTTTAGAATATCCGGAATAAGTCTTAGAAGCATTTGATAGTTGGTCTTATGAATGTTCACCAACTTGGCGCGCAGTTCTTTATTGGAACTTTCTTGAAGCTTCTTGTTGATCTCAGATAAATAGACTTCTTCTTTTCCAGATCGTTTCAATTCTCTTGCCTTCTCTTCAGCGTCTTTTTGCGAAATGCCTTCACCATCCCTAATTAAACCTGCAAGAGTCTTCCAATGTATGGTGCTGTCCTCTTTCTCCGTTTCAGCTTTAATGCTTTTTATCTCTTTCAAAGATGGCTTGCTCTCAATTTCCGAATCGTGCCATTTTATCTTGTGTCCCTGATTAACAACATTATTTAACCAAACTCTTAAGAACTCATTTTGATCTTTTTTCTCAGCTAAATCAACAATATTTCTCTTAAATGGGTTATCATAAACTTTCGCATAGCGACCAGTTGAATGTTGAATGGCTAATGCTTGTACCAATTGGTTTTCAACGTCAACCAAAATTTGCATATCAGGATCGGGTATTAAATCCCCATTCTGAACGTAGTTGTGTGATATGGCAAGGTGGTATAACCCCTCTGATTCTTTTTCAATAAAGTCCATGTTAAAGTCCATTAATCCCGCAACTTTCGACTTTCCACTTGCTTCCGTGCCTTTCAATAGTCGAATTTCAAGGTCTGATGCGACCTGCATTAGTCGTTTATAGTTGACACTATAAGGTTGCGGTGGACGAGGTTTAGGGGTTTTAACCTTGCTCTTTTTTGCGGTCTTGGTCTTTTTATTCGACTTCTCTTTAGATTGTTTAGCCTCTTTTGAGCTTTCATGTTCTGCTCGTAGTTTAGTAATATAGTCGATAGCCTTGATTTTATCCTTGAAAAGTGACAAGGCGATTTTCTCCGCTTCCGCCCTTTTTTTAAAGCCCTTCAGAATGCGAATAAAAGTTGCTAGTCGTGACCAATTAGCAAGTAATTGGTCATTTGAAATGGCTAAAGCATCCTCTACGGTGTTATAAACCCTATTACCCTTTGGCTTGTTTGCCTCTAGGGATGTATTGTCGATATGTTTCTCATCATTTTGCATTAGTTAATTGAATTAAACTTTGTGTATCCCAATTGTTTATTTTCCTTGGTCAAGGAATTAAGCTGATGATCTTGTGCAACACTGAGAGCATGAATAAGAATGTCCCTTTTGGCTGCACACAAATCCTGTGATACGTTTTCTATGAATAAATTTTGAATGTGATCTTGAACCTCTATTACTTCAACTCGATAGTTGGTTGGTGAGTTGAAATTTTCGGCATTGTTTACCGATCTTTCGAAATGTCTTGTGATGTTGTCTTTTTCTAAAATCATCGTCATTTAGTGTTAAAATGATTAACCTATCTACTTGCGAAATCTTAGAAAAACACCGTTTAGATTTGACTAAAGGTTGTCGAGATTAAAGAATCTAAATACTCGACTATTTTAAGCAACTTATTTTGGCATATCCACTTCGGACGTGGGGTTGCTTACATATATTGTAACGGGTACTTTTCGAGTTTTGTTACTTTTTTTCTTAATGAATTTCGCCACCTTTTGGAGTGGCGGAGTGGGATTTTTTCAATAATAACAGGGAGTTTAAGTGTCAAGACACTCAATTAATTTGACTGCTTTTAACAGAATTTAACTCGAAATGCGGAATTCTTTAAGTCGGAATTTCTTACTGATTTGTTTTTTTGTCGGATAATAGAACTTGTCAAGGTTAGAATTTTCAACAATGACAGATGAATATTCGAGTTACTGTTTTACTGCCACGTGTTTGCAATTACATGCAAAGTAAGGTACAGCATCAGCAATGTAAAATGCAATATTGGACTGTTGAAAATAAAAAACCAAAGTATCGTTTACTAAAGCGTTTTCTTGTCTGGTGGTAGATGCATCATCTGCCAAATGAGACAAATGCCATCTTTTTCCATTTTTGTCTATAACAGGGTGGTGAATTCCTATGTCGAATACACTGGGGTCTGTTTTGTTAGCAAAATGAACTTTGAGATCGAAAGTGTCAGCAAAATTTCTCAACTCTATGCTATCAATGATCTGTCCATTCCATAAGGTATCAGACCTATACAAACTTATTTCAAGATTGTACATATAAATACCATTTGTATCATAAACATTATACTCACCGATAAACTTTTCCCAGTCTTGGATAGGCTGTGAATTGATTATAGGATAAGGTTCATCCTTGCGACATGCAGTTACAAGGATGAACATAACTAATATGAATAATAGATACCCTTTCATTTACTGTTTAACAATAGAGTGTTGCTTAATGTTACCATTCGAATGTAACCTTACCAGATAAACACCACTTTCTAAATCTCCAATTTCAATAAAGGCAGGTTCTCCTTTATAGGTTCTTACAAGTTTTCCATTTGTATCATAAACCGTCACTTTATCTAGTTGATTGGAACTCTCAAGATACGCAATATTATCAATAGGGTTGGGATAGATTTTAGAAGACCAGTTCTGTACGTCTAATGCATCATCTTTTAACATTAGCTCTTTAGCAATCTCATTCATTTCATCTTGACTAAGCTGATTGGCTGATATTTCCTGCATGGTATTATTCACTGCCATATTTGGGAGATCAACAAAGACTGCCAGTGGGCCTGTAAAAAGTTGGTACGCCCCACAACCCCATAATTCTAAAATATAAAATACCGTTTCATCATGAGGTAGCAATTGTCCTGAACTTTGAATCGTACCGTTCCACCATATACTAGAATGGGGGAGGTTAACATTGTATATGTCAGATGGAGCCCAAAATTGACAACATGGACCATTTTCCGAACCGCCTGTTAAATCCCAAATTTTCAAATCAAAATCATCTCCACGAAAAATTCTGAGTCTAAACTTTTTAGCATTAAAGGCGCAGAATGGGTTATCGTTGTCTTTTGCAAACCAAACATCACCGACACCATCACCATTGGGGCTAAAAACATTACTTAACGGTAAATCTATTGTAAATCCGGTAAAATTATCGCAACACGCCTCACAATCATCAGTACAAGTATTTGGATCAATAGTAGCTGTGAAATTAGGACCACCCGTAAACCCAGGTTCCAAGTCTATTTCGGGGGCAATAAATTCTACTACAGCGTTTCCAGTTTCTACAACCCCGTTGGCTTGCGTTGGATCAACGTTTTCTCCTGCAATTATGCAATGCCCGGTTTCTGTTATAGACGGCAACGGCAGACCTTGAGGTGTTCTATTTTCATAGTAGATACAAAGTGGACAATAATCACAGACAACTTTAATGTTAAAAGTAAATATACCTACTGATTCTCCACAGGCATTATTATCCTCAACTTGAATATCAAACGAATGATAGCCTATGTCACCATTACTTGGTGTCCAACAGAAACTTCCTGTTTGCTGCGGGCTATTATTAGTTGTCCAGATGGCTCCACTTGGGATAGTATTTTGAGTTACCTGATTATTAAAAACGACTAGTTCATTCGAGCTATCAAAGGAAGGTATATTAAAGCAAATTTGATCTCCGGCCTGAACATAGGCAGTATAATTCCCTGAATTATTCATTCCGTTAACATAAGGAGCAATGTTGATATCATCATGTACTGTAACGGTAATGTTTTGAGAAAATGTACAACCAACGTTGGTCGTTACATCAACCGTGTACGTCTGTGTGCCCGGAGCGGTTGGTGTTGTCGTGATGCTTTGAACGCCCACTCCATTATCACCAGTACTCCAAGTATATGTCCAGCTATTATCACCTGTCACGCTCAAAGGGAGAGGAACATTAGCACAAACTGGATTTCCATCAAAAATAAAGTCTATCGTTGGGTCCTGAATACAGAATTGTTGGGATGTATGAGTAGTTTCGCAACCATTTCTTAGAAACAACTCAACATTATAACATTCACCCGCCTGTAAGCCGGTATATAATGTTGCAACATCCAAATTGGGAATCGTTGTTCCATTTAGCCAAGAGGTTTGAGCCAATACACTTCCTGATAAATCAGTTACTTTCCAGAGATAATCTTGAAAGTTCGTTGAGCCGTTATCTGAGGCTAGTATTTGATCTCCAAGACAGAATTCACTGGCATTTAAGCTAAGTGAAGCCACAGGAGGTATAAACCCAGGAGAAACCTCTACCGAAACATCATCAATGAAAAAGTAATTCAGTTCTTGTCCTCCAACTATATTTGCCCCAAAGTTCCCAATAACAATATAATGAGGACCACTGGTTTGAGGGGTAAAGCAACCACTTATTTTTTCCCAATTTCCAACTGGACCAATTGTCGCAGAGGCATGTGGTGTGTATATAGGCCCATTATTATATGCAAATGTGATGGGAGACGTTGTTAGATAGGCACCAATAGTTATCGGTGTACTATGATCCCCTGCCTTTCTCGCCCAAAATTCAATAACGTATTCTTGACCTGCAACTAATGGTGAGGTAAGCGACCCTCTGATAAATTCACGATAATTGGGATTGTTATTATTACTTGCTGTCGAAGCTAATCCGGCATATCGAGGGGTTAGGTGAGGGATGTAGGGGAAAAATGAAGCACCAGCACCATCCTGATGATACATGTCAGCTGTTGACCCTGCACCAGAATTAGTATAGGATACGTCTACCCATCCTTGAGCGTAAGGTATTCGTGACTTATTGGGGTGAGTTGTGGTTATTTCAAAACTTGGATTATTGACAAGATTTTGAGATAGAGCGCTAAACGATAGTGTACAAATAGACACTAAGACTAAAACATACATTTTCATAATGCTATTTCTTAATGTTCGCTATCTCTTTTTGCAGTTCCTTCAATTGTTGTTGAAGTTGATTGATTAATTCTTGTTGTTCAAGCGTATACAGGGTTAACTCTTCAACTTTTTCAACAAGAATATGGTTAGTCTTTCCTAGAGCAACACCATCTTCCTTAACCTCTTCTGCTGTTGGCATATTAGGTAAATGCCCATTACTTTTAATGTATTCCTTTAGATTTGTCAATGGCATTAGCTTGTAGTCGTCCTTGAAAACATAATCGGGAAATGCATTATCCCTTACTTTAATCTCTCTGGCATACAGGGTTCCATTTTCTTTTAGTTTGAGCATTTCTCCATTGTTATTCTTAAAAAGGAATAAATCTTTGCCTGAAGAAGCTCCATCAATCTCTAAGGCATTGTTTCCAGTAAAGTTATATCCATTTCCAAGTCTGATTCCAACAAAGTCGTTGAAGAATCCACTTCCTCGGACATCTAATTCGGCTTCAGGATTAGCAATATTGATTCCAACCCAAGCAGGGCATGGGTGACCTGTCCATAGTATTCCATGACCAATCCCTGAGGCATGATTCCAAATTGGAGCTGGAACACCTCCGGATGTTTGTCCATCAGTAAACCCCACACATGGTTCGGCATTATATATATTTGAGATCAGACCAGGTTTCGTGAATGATTTTACTTTACCATTAGAGTTAATCATCAAAAATCTATCTTCGGTAATAGTTGGATCTTCTAATCCTTTAAACTTAAATGTTCCTTCAACGAAACCATCACCTTTCATTTTTGTTATTCCTAAAATCTTAAAATCCGATTTCGCTACGGCATCACCTTTCATGATAGTTTCACCGACAAATTTTACATCTTGCTTAACCCTGAGATCGCGATTAATCACAACTGAATCTTTAACATAAACAGAACTGTCTACTCTCATATTACCGTTCACATCCAGTTTTGCACTTGGATTATTGGTGCCAATACCGACAGCACCGTTGGTTGGAAATGTATTTTGAGAATAAGAAGAAAATAGTGTCGATATGGCACAGCCAAGTAATAATAGTTTTTTCATAGTAATTCATTCAAATGTTTGATTCCGCATGAGATAAGGAATCCGAGTGTTATGTAATAAGATAATTTTGTTAAATGTATTGTGAGATAATCACTGAAGTATCACTAAATTCAGTGATTTTTATTTCTGAATTCAGTGATTTTTTCTTGGAATTTTAAAAATGGCATTAACTCGGTGGGTTTTGACAATGACAAAACCAAATTGTAGTTTTGGTTTGTTTTGGAAACACTCGAAAAGAAAACGAAGAACAAAAGCGCCCTAGAAATAATCAAACAGAGATTAAGGATTGGAATCAAGAGTTTTTGGCGACTATTTAATCCAATCGATTAATGCCTTTTTGAAAGTTCTCGTAGTAAGATGCTGACTCTTGGGAGGGAACATACTTTCTGCTTATTTCTTTTGCTTGGTATCTCAAGATTTGCGTTAAATTATCATTGAGATAATTCTCACAAAACTCTCTGGCAAATTCTGGACAATCAACAATAATTTTATGATTCATATTCTCGATTCCTCTTCCGGCAAGACTTATAAAGTACCTATTGTCTTCTGTTTTATGAATTTCAAAAAAGCATTGATTGTCAGGTAAAAAATCGTTTTCACCTTGAATGGCATTTTTCTTAATTCTTTTCCATTTTAAAGTTAATCTACGCATATAAATTCAAAGATGGAGTAAGTAGATCGTAATCTATTTACATCCATTGACTATTCTTTCATACATGCTAAGGAGAAATGGTAGCCAAGATATGTTCCAAATACTAGGTGTCTCACCTGTGTTGGATGTGTAGAACTGTTATTGAATCTTAATAGATTGTGCCTAACCAAATTGTCAATGGCAATATCAGAACTGGTCTTTGATGCTTGGTTTGCATTTCCCCCTTGCAATGCCCCTATGGAAACATATTGTGATGGAATCCAGCCATTCTTGAATCTATCCATGTAGAACTTATGCAGTATCTCAACTTCTTTGGGACTGAGTTGTCTTAGAATATGAAGGTACATGATGGTTTCGTTGGCTGAATCTTTTATCGTCAATGCCTTTGCCAGTAACCGTGCCCACAACTCTTGTATATTCTCATCATCTTCCCATGAGCAGTTTTCAAAAAAGTCAGCAAGGAATTTAGGTTTAATCTCGTTTGGAGATAGTTGTTTATCTTTAATGAACTCTTTTGTTTTAATCAGGATATCAACCTGGTTCTTGTATCGCTTGAACTTTAATTTATCTTCAATTATCAAACCAAGCTGTCTAATTGGTTTGCCAATTACACTATCTAGCCATTCGATTGCTTTTTCAGAAATTGGGTCCAGTGAGTTTTCCATAGTACATCAAAGATACTCCTGACACGCTGAAAAATCAATTTAAGCCTTGAAATGTCCTTTTTAGAGGGATTTTGGCTTCTTGTGGTTGATTTAAGTCTAGTTATTACAAATTCCGCCACCCACTTCGCCACTCTAATTGATTAGAGAATAGAAAACTAGCCTATTTCGCCACCCCCTGAGTGTCAAAATTCCTGCCAACAAACCTTTTGAAAAGCCCGTTAATAAAGGTAAGTAAAGGTTTGCAATTAATCAAAAAAACAATGACAAATGTAAAAAGTCCAATGAAACAATTCTTGATCCAGTTTGGGATCAATTTGGCTGCAAGTGCCTTAGTCGCTTATGTGATGTACAAGGCCATGTCGCCAAAAGATGAGAGCAGCACAACCAAGACAGTTTCTAAGCCACCAGCTTCAGAACCAACTAAGGTAGTAGCTACCACAGTCGAGGGGGAATAAACAAAAACCGAATAAATCATGCGCAAACGCAAAACACATAACAAGTTTCGTGAAGATTTAGATTCTGTCGAAAACAAGTACCTGCACTTTGATGGGGAAAGTTATGAGCAAGAGGAGTATTACGATTATGCCGAGGGAAAGGAAGAAAAGGTACGAATGTATCAAGCCGACCCTTACCAGATTGTAGTTGAAAATACTACTGACCAGCCAAAGACAGCAATCATATTTGGAAATGACAAGCATTTGTTGAAGCCACGTTTTGGCAGTCCTAATGGCATTGTTATTACCATCGGTCAACCAGGCGTTGAGTATGTTGAACTTTTGCAACAGTCTTCTACAAAGCCGTTTTCTACTCAATTCATGAGAATTGAATCTGAAAACAGATTGCAGATTACCAAGTTCATCACCGTTCACCAGAAAGATGCCAATGGTAACGTGTTCAAGCGACCAATGAATATGCAACAATTCAAATCTGCTTATCAGCAGCAGGAGAATATGTTGGATGCTCCAATTAATGAGTTCGTTGACGGTACGACCTATTGGGAAGTAGAAATTGAGCCTAGAACCAGAGTGTTCTATACGATTTTTCCAATGTACAAGATCGACACTTCTAGCACATTAAAAGGTGGTCAGCCTATCAAGAGCTTTGCTCCTGCTAGAGTGAACACGGGAGGATTGGCAGTTAAGCCACACGTAGGGGTTAATCCTGTGACCAAGAGGATTAAGTAAGTCAAAAAGGGCTGTGTCTTTGAAAGATGCAGCCCCTTTAAACCACAAATCAGCTTTAAAAGAAAGCAAGTTGACACTAGGACAATTCCTAGTGAATGGGAAGAATACAGCCTTTAAAAAGGCACAAGAAATAAGACAATGACGCAATTATCAAATATAAAAGGATGGGACTTTAAACCTGAAATCAAGATTGGTGTTGATGGTTCAACAACAAGGGAATCCCTTGCCAAAGACATTTCAACTCTTGAAGCTAGGTTAAAGCAATTGCCTGTTCTGATCGCACAGACCCAGAGAAGTATTACTGTTTCTCAGGGAGATGCCCAATGGTTAAGGGATATAGGGTGGCTTAAAAGAAGACAATGGGAAAAGGAACACGGTAAGACAGTAGAAGAAGAAGCCCGCAGACTTGATGGTTATGTAGTTACTCAAAAAGCCAAACTAGCTTCATTAAAGGCGGAACAAACCAGAATCCCAACGCAGATAGAGGAAATCAACAAGCAAATAAACGCCTTAGTAAAAGGTGAAAGTGTTGGACTTGAAAAAGGGCTTGATCCAACAACCGCAAAAGAACTAGGTCAGTTAGAGCTTCAAAAGGAGCGAGAAAAAATGGCCCATGAACAGCAGTTGCGCCAGCAAGAACTTGAAGCCCAGAGAAAAGAGGCAGAAGCAGCCAGCCAACAAAAAGCAGGAACACAACAGCGAAACTGGCTCATTGGGTTGGGTATTGTTGCAGTTCTGGCAATCGGTGGCTATATGCTCTATAAAAGGAAACAGTCTGCAAATGCAGCAGCCAATCTGGGAGGACAATTACCAAATCCACTTGTAAAATGAGATTAGCAGAAGCCATATTAAACAACGAGCGCACCAAGCAGCTTAATAGGAGTAAGACATTGGTAGCCACCAAACTCAAAGAACTGGTAAACAAACAATCTGAATGGGTGACTAAAACCTTGCATGAATCAGGAGTTGCCATAAGTGTGGTACTTCCTAAAAGTCTTGTACTCTCAATTCTGGTAAAGCATCTATCAAGTAATTCGGTGCTAAGAGAATCAGTAGCCAAAAAACTACTTGAATTAGACAGCTATGCCAATGCAGACGGGAAAGGACTTGCCATTACTGGTGGTGTATTGTCGGCTCTTGGTTCTGTGTTGAGTGGGATAGGTAGAAGTCAGAACTATTCAACCGATCAGAACAGAGAACTCCAAATGGAGAAAATGCGCATGGAACAGCGCATGGAAGATGAAAGGCGCAGAAGAAGAAATACCGGGCTTTTCATCGGTATAGGCGTGGTGGTTGTGATCGGCATTGTGATCGCAGTAAAATCAGCTAAAGCCAAGGATGCAGCTAAACTAAAAACAGCTTAAAATGAGACTAACTAGAAACAAAGCGGAAGAAAAATTCGCGCTGTACAACGCAGCCGAACTAAAGGGGGAAGATGAATTGGCCGACCAATTAGAAAAAGAACTCAATGCTGGCGGTTGGAGCATAGTTACTGATAAAGAAAACGGAGGTCTGACTATCCAGAAAGATTCTAGCGACGGTTTTCTATCAGGTTTTGGTGGCAATTGGAACAACAACTTTAGAGACACTTCCAATCCATCAACATTTAGATCAAACTCAACAGCATCAAGAGGCATAACAACTGGACAAGCTGTATTGCTTGGACTGATAGGCTTATCAATAGTTGCTGGCGTGGTGATCTACATACGCCATCAGAATAAAACAAGTATAGCAACAGCTAATGGATGATTGGAACAAATACAGGGAGGGACTACAAGCCTACAAAATAGGTTTTGGGGCAGGCGTGATGGGAGGAATAGCCATTTGCCTAGTAAGTGGAAAATTCTGGTTTACCCTGCCCATTATGCTCGGACTTTTTTTCGGGGCGGTAGCCTTTCAACTAAAAACAAAAAACAATGACAAAGCAAGATAACTTATCCAAGATGTTCTATAAGGACACCATACAAGGAGATGACAAAGCACCGATTAATGGTGAACCTATAAGTGATGACCCTAGAATTGATTCGCCCGAAATAGAGGTAATCTATCCATTGGGTGAAATGGTTAAGTCCGATACAACAAAGGAAGAATCAGAGCCAGTTGCAGAGAAACCTACTCCTAGTGTAGAGGTTACAACAGTAGATGTGCCTACACAACAAGTCAGTGTTCAACAAGCTCCTGACAACAATAAAAAGGAAGAACCTCATGAGTGTAAAATGAGTTTGCAAGCCGCAGCTAAAGAACATTGGTTGCCTTTGACAATCTTCGGTCTAGCGGTATTGGGTATTGGTTTCGGCATTGGCAGAATTAAACCTAAATCATAGTGACTTTTGATCTGAAACCATATAACAAGCCTTTTAACCTGATTCTGAAAATTCGGGCAATGCTTCCAGTTAGATTGCTAGTTAGCATTTATGACCCGATTTCAGAAACGGTTTACATAGATCGCAAGGTTCATATTGGTGGAGCAAGGAAATTGACTTTTAAACTTCCTATTGTTCCAGACAGGTTGAGGGTAAGGATCATTGAACGTGAACTTCCAATTGGAGACAAGCACTTTAGGTTAGAGGAAATAAAAGTTGTACCAGATACCAAATGTCCGGTTGATCTGACTAAAGGAGATAAGACCTTTATCAAGTTTGCCAAATGGTTTGCTACGAATTTCAAAAGTCTGACAGCAGGCAGCAAGGGAACGATATACCAAAGCGGAAAATTCAATATTCTGCTATTGGATCAGCTCCTTGACCACAAAGGAAAGGTACTTACAACACCTGCCAGAATTGGCAAAGGGACAGGCATTATTGAAGTCAATAAATCGGTCGTTGAAGACTATACTTTGCCAATGCTCATGCTGGTGCTTTTACACGAGTACGCGCACTTCTATAAAAACCCTGAGTACGGAAGAGAAATAAGCAATGAATTGAGTGCAGATCTAATCGCACTTAATCTGGCACTCAATCTAGGTTTTGATACCGAGGAAGCTAAAGCGTGTTTCAAGTCAGTATTCGCAAAGAAAAACACGCGATTGAATAGACGTAGGAACGCAGCTATCAACGAGTACATCCAAAGGTTTAAGGCCAGAGAAAAGGACAGGTGTCAAAACACAAATATCGTAATGCCATGACAGACCCAAGCAAACATATTCCAACGGGCAGTTCTTCGGCTGAAGAGTGGGTGGTGTGGCACAAGTCACTTAAAAGATGGTTCTCAAAAAATGAAGCAAACCAATATTGGGTGAGTTTCTGGAATCAAAGAGCTGGCGCTGGGTCAGATGCAGATGTAAACTCTCTTAGAGCGTACATGAAATCCCAAAATGTGAATCTGGTAACAGATACAAGCGGTGACGTTACCGATGCTCTTGTAAAAGCTGGTGATTGGATTGGTTCGGGAATGGAAATGACCAGGACACTTCTGTATGGTGGTGTCATTTTAGGCATGGGGCTAATCGCATACTATGTGATCGCTCAAACAAGACAAGGCAGAACAGCATCCGATATGGCCCTTGATGTAACAAGCATTAGAACGGGAGGAAGACTGAAAGCTGTGTCAGGTGCAGCAGGCACAACAAAACTTTTGAAACAATGAACAAAACAGTAAAAACCATAGCAATCATAGGAGGCATTTCACTTATCGGAGGCATCATAGTCTATCCAGCCATTAAGAAAGTTGGAATACGTAAAAGGCTAGATGAAGCGCTTGAAAATCCATACACGGCAAGCGCAGTTGGAGGGCTTAATAAACTTCAACATGAAGGTGTTTTTGACATCAGAAAATTTCAGTCTGCAACAAGCAAACACACTATATCCAGAATGGAAGCCAGAGAACGTGCCAGAATGGTATGGGATAACTACGGTGGTTGGATGTGGCAGAATGACAATGAAACAGCTATTATAAGTGCCTTTAATGGGCTTGGGCACATTGATGATGTGTCTTTAATCGCTCATGAGTTTTATGGCTTGTATGATGAAGAACTATTGACGGTTCTGGAAAAAGCACTTGACAAAAACAACAAGGCGCAGTATCAACTTTTGATGGGGAAAATAATGACACTTCCTAGAGACTAACAAAATGAAAAAGAACACAAAAATAGCACTGATAATTGGGGGCGTTGTCCTCTTGGGTACAGGTATTGGCCTTGCTATCCATTACCTAAACAAGAAAAGGAAAGAGGAAGAAGAAGCCCAAGAACTTGAAGAAGCTTTGGCAAGAGATAAGACAGCAAGTACTTCAAATCCGCAAAGTGGTCAATCCCTTTCGGGATGGGATGCCATTGTCGCCCAAGCTGGCGGGAATACGCCTGACATTTCAAACAGCAATCGAGTTGTACCAACATTCAACAGAGAAAATGAATTGTCCAACCCTTATTCAGAAATAAAAGGTCAAATACTCTACCCAAAAGCCAAAGGTGAAAATGGAGGCTTTGGGTATGCCAATATCCGTACTTCAGCAGAGGTAAACACAGATCGCGGTTGGTGGGATTTTTCGGACAATTTTCTAACCAAAATATCTGCTGGAACTCCAATAGGGAAAGTAGTTAGTGAAGTAACAGGCACTTTCAATGGCTATGGCTACCGGTGGTTCAAAGTCTGGCTGATGCACAAGGTAGGTTTTTGGGGAACTACACATGGATATGTACGTGGTGACAACGTGACATTTAAACCTTATTCAAAATGACAAAAAAGAAAAACAAAACGCTAAAAATCGTTGCCCTTTTTGGTGGGCTGGTTCTGGTGGGTGTCGGGGGGTATTTCCTTTTTACGCATTTGTCAGGAAAGTCAGAGGAAGAAGCAGCAGAGAACAAATACTTGCCTAGATCGTCTGGAGGCAATTCTTCAGGAGGTTCCGGCAGCACATATAATCAACCATACCCAAAGGGAGAAGTCAAGCAAATGCAGGCATGGCTTTTAAGCAATGCCATGTTCTTTGGAAACACCTATGTGTCTGAGCAAATCAATGATACCGGAGGAATGGATGGAGTAATGGGTACAGGATTTTACAATGCTCTACAGGCAGCAGTTAAAGAGGGTTGGGTAAGTGACCTTAGAGACTTACACGATAAATCAATAAACGCATAACAACATGACAAGTTTTAAAAAAGCACAAAGAATAGTTGGCATCAACGAGGGTGGCTACCAAGATAATCCTAGAGATGAGGGAAACTATTACAAGGGTAATTTGATTGGTACGAACTGGGGTATATCTGCTCCTGTTCTGGCTAATTACTTAGGTAGAATTCCGACAAAGCTAGAAATGCAGAATCTTCCAAGGGAAACTGCCGAACTAATCTTGAAAACCAACTATTGGTTAAAGAACAATTTGGACAAGCTTAATAATCAATCGGTGGCAACATTGATTTATGACGGAGTTGTAAATCAGGGTACTAACGCCATGCGCTTTTTGATGAATAAAGTCTCTAAAACCTTGAATAGACCAATTGACTATTACAAGGCTTTTTCTCTTGATGGTATTAAGCATTGGAATAGAATGAGCCAAAAGAAACTCTTTTACGCCATTAAGCAGGCGAGACGAGAAAAGTATCTATCAGGTAATCCAGCCTTTATTTCTGGATGGCTTAAAAGACTTGATAGAATCAAATACTACTCTAACAATTCACTTGGGCAGCTATTTCCAATTGCTGCTACTCTTAGTGTACTTGTGGGCATTTTTTTAATAGCGATATAATGAAACGAAAGTGGTTAACCATAGGAGCAATTATAGGTCTTGGAATAGTTGGAGGAATAGCAGCAACAGCCATGTCGATAGCTAATAAAATTGACTATGATGTGCTGTCATATTCGGTTCAACTTCTTTCAAGTGATGGGGTGACTTTCAGAATCATGTATGGTGTTACCAATCCATCAACTATTGACCTTGATGTATGGAGCCAAAAATATGATGTCTTTGTAGCAGGGCATCATGTTTCCAAGGTGTCGGCCTTTGATCGCTATAAGCTTTCGGGTGGCACTACCTCAATAATACCTATTGATGTGAGTGTAGTATTTGCCGAACTGGCTGAAAAGATGCCATCATTTGCCACGCTTTCATCAAGTGGTACTATAAAGGATCTCCCTGTGGTAATAAAAGGCCATCTATCTGCCAAGTACGGACTACTGCGATTAAGCCGAATACCAATTAGAGCAGTCACAACACTAGGGTATTTAATGCCCTGATAAATCAACAATTATGAAGTTAGAAGATTATCATACAAGAGAAGACTTGGCCTTTATAGAGGCTATTAGCAATATCATTTCAAAAAGAAATTACAATCCCAAAAAGGCATTGATCTATTCAAAGTTCATTGGTGGAGCAAAAGGAATGTGCTTTTTCCTTATGGAAGAGGGTAAAGAACCAATTAGGCTCAAGCTGAAAGAGTTCATAAATAAGAAAATGATCTCGCTTAGAATTACACCTGACAAGATATTATCCATGCTTGAATCTTTCCACTTTTCAATGATGAAAGGGTTTAAGTTGAAAGATCACAAGAAACTGTATTACATCATGTGTAATGCGCACACTGATGGTAAACCGATCATAGGAACGGTCATAAACGGTAAGACCCAGTTAGTAAAACGGATTTCAGATATACTGGCAATTCTTGGAGAGGGGGACGATCAATTGAATTAGCGATATGCCCAAGTTGTCCAAATATGAAGCCTACGCGAGTGCAAAGGTCAATGGAATTGACTTCGATAAGGACTTTTTTGAGATTTCTTATTCAAAGACCTGGCACTTGGTTGAACTAGCCAAGCTAGTCGGTTACAGAAAGCCCATGAAAGCAAACGGTTCACTAGCAAGATATTTCTACTACCACCTACAAAAGCTACGCAAGAAACATAATTGGAAATAATTAAAACAAAAGCAGACATGGAACAAGACGATCAACATAAAGAATTAATCAGCGAAACTTGCCAGAAGATCATTGGTAATATAGCTGTTAAAGAGGGTATTAATCCAAGCTTATTATTTGTTAGGATTGATCTGCCAGATATGGATAAGAAACCACTTTTGTCGCTATTCAAATTCAAAGAACGAATTAGAGAGTGTAGCCTGAAAGAACTTGTAAAAGCAGCGGGGGCCGGTGTATTTGCTGGACTCTATTCTATGAGCGTTAAAAAGATCATAAAAGATGTGTTTTCGTACGCTAACGAGAAGTTTAAACCAAGGGGCGTATCAGAGATATTCGCGCTTCTCTATTTATCTGGAAATGCGCCGGTAATTTCCTTATACGGAAAAGACGGTTTAAAAGAAACCATGCTTGTAGCAGACATTATAAACGGGGCGTTAACAATCAAAGACGAAGAAGATGACCACAAAGCAGATTCTAGCCAAGATTAAAGAGGGGGCAGTTTGGATTGTACTTGGAGCAGTTGTATCAATAGTGCCTTTCTACTATAACACAAATGCCTCAATCGAATTGATTGAGGGTAAAGTACAAGTCCAAGAGCATGAAATAAATGAGGTTAAAACCGAGTTTAATAATATTAAAGGGGTTCAAAGTGTTCAGGAAGAAAGACATATTAATATCCAAAGACGATTAGAAAGAATTGAGAAAAAGCTCGATTACCTAATTGAACAGGGACTTTAATAGTTCGGTCAACCCAAATACTAAATGGGGGTTACTTTTTCAGTAGTTCTGTATTATATTAAAGAGAGCAGTTATAGTTTCCAATAGATTTTGTCCTAGTATGTGGTGTATTGCAGGGCAAAAGGAAGCAAAGGGGACAGATGTGTGACAAAGAATCTCGCGGAATCTTAGCGCATCTGCCCATCCCTTGCTCTTAATTCCAAAGTTAATTTTTTATTCCATTGAAAACCAGAGATATTATACTGATTTCTTTAGGGCTTGTAGCCTCTGTATCATTAGTTTTTATACTCATCAAAAGAAATTATGGTAAGCGAAAACTGATAGACATTGCACTTTCAGAGTTAAAACACTGGAAATATCTGACCGAACTTTCACCTGCTGCAAGTTCCCTGCTAGTAAAGTATTGGAAGAGTGTGGGCAAATACTTTACCAAAGATCAGATGATGCGTGCCGATGTTCATGCCTCATGGCCTTGGTCTAGTGCATTTATATCCTATTTGTTCTTTAAATGGGGCGCAAAAGAACAGTTCCCATATAGTGCATCACATACAACCTACTTCCAGTTTGCCAAGGCTAATAGAGATAACCCAAAAGCATCATTAAGAGGGTTTAGGATTGACGAATACAAACCCAAGGAGGGCGATCTATTGGTTTACTCAAACGAAAGAGGAAAAGGCTACCACACCTCTGGTTGGTTCAGATCACATGGAGAACTTATAACAAAAGTTGGCAAGGGGTTTCTGGAAGCCATTGGAGGGAATGTGTCTAACACAGTAAAACTTTCGAGATACACCCTTGATGCAAATGGATATTTGACCAAAAATGAAAGAGATGTTTTCATGGTCATTCAAAATAATATCAGGTAGACAATTAACAATCAAAAACAAATGAAAAATGACAAAAACAGTAGAAAAAAGAAGTTCATTCTAGTTCTAAGTGGAGGATTCGGAAACGGAGGATTCCAAGCAGGGGCTTTAAAGTACATTCACAAAAACGGGTTAACAATTGAGGGAAAAAAGCATTTCCCAAATCACTTTGACGCCATTTTTACCATTTCAGCAGGAGGTTATAACGGAGTTATGACCGCTATGGGTAAACATGATGAACTATATGACCTCTGGCACCATATCGCTGGAAAGCCATCGGAGGTTTATAAAAGTGAATTTTTAGAAATTGACGGAGAGAAAATCAAGATAGATACTGAAGCCATCGTAGCCTATTTGACAGAAGATCTCAATTTCTTTCAAAAGGCGGGCTTAATTCTTCCTTCCGGAAGAAAAAAAGCCATGAAAAAGATCGGTAAGAAGCTAAAATCGTTTTTAGCCATTGCCGACCCAAGTCCGTTAGTTGAAAAGCTTAGACGACTTGTAAGTCTTAAAGACATCAAAAGTGATGCGTTCCATGCTGGTTTTGTTTCTCTTACAGATGGTGTTTACTATAACCCATCTCACAAAGAGTTTGAGAGTGACACGCAGCTAAGAAATGCAGTTTTGGCAACAGGCACGATCCCTGTAATGTTTCCTCCAGTAGATGAAATCGTGACTAAAAAATACACCATAACCAATGCGGTAGATGGTGCAATTAGAAATGTGACACCTCTTGGGGATGCGGTTAAGTATATCAATAACTTAAAGGATGATGTCGACTATCATTTTGTGGTGATTTCATGTCATACGGGTAAAGAGGAAGTAATGACTAAAAGACCAAATATTTTGAGCATTGTAGCCCGTAGTATGTATGAAATAGCTATGAATGAAATCTTGCAAAATGACATAGATTGTTTTGTGCAAATCAACTCACTTGTGAAACAAGCCAGAGCAAAGGGAGTTGAGCTAATTGGAAAATCTGGAAAGGTTCTAAGGGACTTCAAAATTAAGATCATCAAACCTCAAAGAGAACTTGGTGCATCTCATGATTTTTCACGAAAGAAAGTGCTTGATACTCTTTCTCATGGGTACACAGTAGCACAGTCGGTTGACCAAAATCTCGGTTGGAAATAACAGAGTTTAAGCACTCAAAAATGCAAACGCTGAAATCCTCAACAGTAAAGGGTTTCAGCGTTTAATTGAAAATAAACTAATCCAATGAATCGAAAAAATATTAGTGAATCAAGAAATTGTATTGTGTTCAATTCAATTCCGCTGATATGATGGGGAACACAAATACCAGCACTTTATCAAATCTAATAAGGTTATCTGATATAAAAATCAAACTTGGATATAACACATATAGATCGGTAAAGAAATGGTGCAAGAAGAATGGGGTCACTATTTTGGGGGAAGGTTCACAGAAATGGGTAAACGCATTACAGTTTAATATTGCTTTTTACAAACGTTTCATTCAAGAACTCAAAGTCAAGTACCCTTTAAGGTGGGGAGATGTTTTTAGTGCATTTATCGAAAATGATACAAAGAGACTTCTTGAGCTGACAGATCAGAAAGCGGAATTGAAATCAACACACTATTCTCCAAAAAGTAAAGCGGAGGAAGATTTTTTAAACCAAATGAATGATCTATGAAAGCACTCAAAATTCCAAAAAGTAAAAGAGTTACTGGACTACATACTTATTGCAATTCCTGTAAACAATACACAACCAAAGGAATTTGTCATAAGAACAAAAAGTCAATATCAACATGTAAATCAAAGGAAAAGCATGTATTTAAGTTATTCGTCGCTGTTCCTAATACAGATGGTAAACAAATGAAGTCCAGAACACTTAAAACAAAAGACTTAGATCAAGCTATAGTGTCAGCTTTCGAATTTAGAAAGGAACTAGAAGCCACTAATTACAAAACTGTTTTATCAGTTCCGATCAAACGAGAACATCCAAATGGATTGATAGATTGTATGGCTATGTATATTGGATTTCTTAACAATATAGGGATTGAAGAACATTTGATTAAAAATAGGACTAAGGCTCACATAAAAGAGGTATCAAGGATTTTCAAAAGGTTTTGTGAATCGCTAAAAAAAGCTGGCTACAGTCATAAAGCAATAAGGGTAGAACAAATTACATCAAGAGAGGTGGGGGAATTTCACAATTTCCTGATCAATGACCTTCAATACGCGAACAAAACCTATAATAAGATGATAGCTTGTATGCGACAGTTTTACGCATGGTTAATAGATAAAAAGGATTACGAATTAAAGAACCCATTTGATGGAGTAGCCAGAAGAAAGGTATTAAAAGTTCAAAACACTATTAAGAAGAGTGAATTTGAAAATTTGCTTCAGGTTATTAAACCCTCAAATACTACTCAAACCTTAAAGTCAGGAGCGAAAAGATATTACTATAAAGATTGGTTAGGTTCTGCTTTTAAATTGGCTCTAGAAACAGGGTTAAGAAGGGAAGAATTAATTGAATTGCGTTGGAATTTTATTGAATGGGAGGGTAATCGTCCTATTTACTTTAGCATTCCCAATTTCAAAGTAAACAGATTGAATGGAATCGACGGGACAAAAGAATCTCAATACAAACTAGTCCCAATAACTAATGGAGTGTTAAGGGTTTTGAATAATGAACTTGATCTCTATTCAAAGAGGGATAGCAATGAATATTTATTTGATTCAAATGAAGTCATGAAAAGAACTACGATGTGTGAATTCATCAGTAAAGCATTTGGTCATTTTTGGTCATTGGTTAAATCGGATCGTAAATTGACTTTAAACGATTTGAGAAATACTTATATATCAAATCTCTATAAAATGTATGGAGAAAAAACTAAAGTGGTTACAGATCATTCATCGATTGATGTGATAGAAAAGCATTATTTGGATAGAACTTTATTGATGGATGTTGCAACCAAATTTTCAGTATTCGATTGATAAAAAACAACAATGATTTTGGAATACTTTTAACTCCACTTTTTAACTCCATCAATAAAAAAGCCCCATCGTTAGATGGGGCTTTTTCTTGAAACCCTTAATTATCAGCGGTTTCTCTCTGTAGCGCGGGGGAGATTTGAACTCCCGACCTCAGGGTTATGAATCCTGCGCTCTAACCAACTGAGCTACCGCGCCAAACGTCCAGTCAACAGACTGGCAAGATTATCATAACCAAATCTTTTTGATTTGCCCAATTCAGAAAACTCATCTAGTGTCCTCGCTTCACACTTTACCGATGAATTTTGTACAAATCGGGGGCGCAAATATAAAATCTTTCTTCAAATATTAATACGCAATTGATTAAAAACTTCATGCTTTTTATGTTTTTCCAGATTTAATAAAACTATTTTTAGCTCTGATTTGAAGTCGACAAAATACATAGTCTTTGCAGTACTGCTCGTTATCATTCCCATAGGTATTTTCTCTTGTATGAAGAGTAATGACGAAACGGTTTATCACGATCCGCCCGAAAAGGAAGAACTGATTGCGGAAACAGAACCCGTTTCAGAAGCTCGGCCCCGAAAACATTATTCTCAGAAAAAAAGTACTTGTACCGTTTGTCATGGAGGTATTGAACATATTCGTGAACCGGAATCCGGTATGATGCAAGCCATTCTTGAAGTAGCAGATCGGGCCAGTATTGATGGGAATGATTGTGTGGTTTGCCATGGAGGTAGACCTGGACTCATGCATGTAGATAGTGCACATAGCGGAACCATTGATTATTTTAAATCACATGAAGGACCCAAAGAATTTTATCCTGATCCGGGATCTCCATGGATCAACAAGAATACCTGTGGCATGTGTCATCAGGAACAAGTAGCCACACAATTTACCTCATTGATGTTTACTGAAGCCGGCAAAATTCAAGGTTCTTTATGGGGCTTTGGAGGTATGAATGGTTATAAGCATGACATTGGAAATTATGATGTGGAAGAACAAGATCCTCACAAAAAGTTGGGAACGGATCGGTATAAAAAATATATGACTCAACTCAAATCGCTTGAATCTGATGTATTTCCTTCAAAAATGAGTGCTTTACCTCCGGCTCCGACCGCAGATGAAGTTCAGGAAAACCCTGAATTGGCTGTATATACTTATCTAAGACAGGAGTGTCAGCGTTGTCATACAGGAAATCAAGGTCGACAAAAACGTGGCGATTACCGCGGAATGGGATGCTCTTCCTGCCATATTCCATACGGAAATGAAGGGTTTTATGAAGGCAAAGATGCGGCTATTAATAAAAAGGAAGCCGGACATCCTTTGGTACATAGTATTCAGGCTACCAGAGATGCTCATGTGCACGTCAATGGTAAAACATACTCCGGCGTACCCGTTGAGACTTGTACCACATGTCATGACAGAGGGAAACGCATTGGAACTTCTTATCAGGGATTGATGGAAACAGCCTATTCGTCACCATTTATGGGAGATGGAGAGAATCAGGAGAAATTGCACACCAAGAATTACCTGCATTTACATGCGGATGTTCATTTGGAAAAGGGCATGCTGTGTCAGGACTGTCACACCAGTATAGATATTCACAGTGATGGAAATCTGGCGGGAACCACATTAGCTCCGGTTGAAATTGAGTGTCAGGATTGTCATGGAACCCCCAGCAAATATCCATGGGAATTGCCTTTGGGGTATAGTGATGAGCATAAAGGCCTTGGTAAATACGGATCAGCTCCAAGAGGTTTGGCAGATGATGTTTTGGAGTACACCAAAAAAGGGAAAGTATATCCTAAAAAAGATGGCTACTTACTCAGTGCAAGAGGAAACCCGATTGGAAACATTGTGAAGAAGGGAAACAAAGTGCTTCTTCATACCGCCGGTGGGAAGGACATTTTGTTTGAGCCTTTAAAATACAAAGCGGATAACGACAAATTAAGTTTAGAAGGAGAAGTGGCCATGGTTACAGTCGATCAACACATGGAGACCATGGAGTGTTATACCTGCCATGCTACGTGGGCACCTCAGTGTTATGGTTGTCACATTAAAATAGATTATTCCCAACCTTGTGAGAGACATCCGGATTGGGTGGCGATGGGGAACGACCATGATGCTTCCGGATTGACAGCAGATGCCAGGGGGGCCTATGAAGAATATCTGATTGATGGAAAAGTCACGGAACAAAGAAGTTATTTGCGGTGGGAGAATCCGCCTTTGGCTGTGAACGGTGAAAATCGAATTTCTCCGGCCATTCCTGGTTGTCAAACTACGGTTACGGTTATCGGAAAAGACAGTACACCTTTATTGTTGAATCATATATTCAAAATCCCTAATGTAGAAGGAGCAGGGGAAGAGGGACAGTTGGGAATCGATATGTCGCCTGTTCAACCACACACCATTTCTAAAAAGTCCAGATCGTGTGAAGGCTGTCATAACAACCCACAAGCCATGGGGTACGGAATTGAAAGCGGAGATACTTATAGCGATCCTTCAAAAGCATATGTGGTGGATTTAACGACTGCCGATGGTGAAATTTTACCAAATAAGCACAAAGAACAAGTATCAGCTATTCCCAACTTAAGTATGGATTGGTCAAGATTTGTGACAGAAGAAGGTAAGCAGTTGCAAACTGTAGGACATCATTTCTCTGGTTCGCGCCCGTTGAATAATAAAGAAAGAGCAAATCTGGATAGGAGAGGCGTTTGTTTGGCTTGTCATAAGCACATTCCCGATAATTTCGCGATCAATTTATTGCACCACGTGAAGGATGTTCGCGGAGAGAAATACGACAAAGACGGACACAATCAACTGGTCAGTAAAATCGTGAGAACTTCTGCTTGGGCACAAGTTATTTTTGCCTTCCTGGCTGGAGTGCTGGTGGTTATTTTAAGTTTCCTTGGATTCAGGTATCTGAGGAGAAAACGGAAGTCGAAAAAGGATTAGAGTACTTCATGAATGGCGACATATTCTCCTACTCTGCTTTGTACATTGGGATCGTCAGTATCCCATAAACCATCTTTTACGCTAAGCGCCACTTTAATCTTTTTGCCCAGAATCTGTTTCATTTCAGCTTCAGTAACAGAAGATTCGTGCAAATTAATATGATAGGTTTTGTTTTTAGTTGTGAATTTGTAGTCATAAATACCTTTGACTTTCTTACCAATTTTATTCTCAAACTGCTCACGTTCAATGGTGCCTTTCATGATTTTTTGATTTTCCTGAATGGATTTAACAGGTGTTTCAATACCAGTGTGTGCAAACGTAGGAATGGTAAATGTCAAGGAGAGAAGGAGTAAATATTTCATAGTTATCAGCTTAAAAATTTTCAAAAACGCCAAGTCCAAATAAAGCAAAATCATATACAACAGGATCCTTTGGATTCATGATGCGCAGATGATTGCTCAACTCTTCTACGGCTTTCCAGTCATTTTGTTTTCGATTTAACAGTCCAATTTTCCTGCCAACATTTCCGGTATGTATGTCCAGCGGACACATTAAAATTCCTGGGTCTATAGATTTCCAAATTCCAAAGTCCACACCTTTGTTGTCTTGTCGCACCATCCATCTCAAATACATGCAAATTCTTTTGCTGGATGAACCCTTGAGCGGATCTGAGACATGCTTTTGTGTTCTGGCCGGATGATCGATAGAGAAAAACACCTGCTTAAAATGATGAATACTTTCTTTGAGAGTAGGATGGGAGCTAAAGACTTTTTCAAGACCGCCATGTTCCTTGTAGATGTGTTTTAAAGCACTCATGAAGTGACAAAAGTCCACTTTGTTAAAGGTCCTGTGCTTGAAATCCGGAAGGTTTTTTAGATCAGATTCCTCATGATTGAGAATAAAGTTGTGAGGTTCAAAGTCCATCATTTCTACCATCTTATTGGCGTTGTTGATGATTGTTTTTCTTTGTCCCCAGGCAATGGTTGCTGCCAAAAAACCAGAGATCTCAATGTCTTCCTTCTTTGTGAATTTATGCGGAATAGAAATGGGATCTGATTCTATGAAATCAGCTTTGTTATATAGTTCTGCCTTCTCATCAAGAAAAGGTTTGAGTGTCGTGTAATCCATGTATTGTCTTGAAGTGTATTTAGTCCAAAAACGACTTAATCAAAAATGAATAAAATTAAATTTTAGAATTCCACTTTTCTCATAAATTTCCATGACAGCCTTCTCCTCATATTCGCCTTTTATCCATTCATATTTTTCATAATTAATGCGTTGGTCAACCAAATATTTCTGGGCTTTGGGTAACTCTTTTTGAAACTCTTCTAAACAATCTTGTGATAGTTTGAATTCCAACCAAAATTCGTAATCAGCCTCCACAGATTTAATATCATTTCTTGTCAGAGTAGCGCATTCTGGTATGTCAATACCAAAACAGGCTTCTACGGTTTCGGTTCTTGCTTTATCAGAGTCAACGCAAGATGAACAAACGAAGACAAGTAGTAGCACTATGAATCTGGAAACCATAGCTCTAAATTACGAAATATGAGGGCTTAAAAAGTTTAATACAAATCGTATCGTCTAAATGTACAATCCAAGGGACCATTTTTCAAGTTGATTCGTTTGGAGGTTTTCAGACCAATATGTTTGATGTCATTTCTGTCACTCGTGATGATCCAAACTGTGCTGCCTTTAAATTGCTTCTTCATGATGTCGCCCAACTCTTCATAATTTCTAATGCCTTCCATTTGCGACATTCGTTCTCCATAAGGCGGATTCATAATGATGGTGCTTCCAGGGTCTGGTGCAATGAGTTCCTTGATGTTGAAGTTCTGAAAAGATAACCTGAAGTATTCTTCGAGATTCGTTTGGTTAACTCTGGCTTTCTTCACCATACCGAAATGAGCATCACTTCCGGCAATTCTTGGAAGACGATCTGTAATTTGGTCAACGGCAGTATCTTTAACTTCATCCCAAATTCTCTGATCGAAATTATTCCATCTGATCAAACTATAGAATTTTCTCAATACACCCGGAGGAACTTTTGCAGCCGCCATGGCAGCCTCAATTGGAATGGTACCGGAACCACACATAGGGTCTAGGAACTCCGATTTTTTATCCCAACCACTCAGAGCAATCAGTCCGGCAGCCAGAATTTCGTTGATAGGCGCTTCTCCCATCACATGTCTGTATCCACGTTTAAAAAGTGGCTGACCAGTACTGTTCAAAGATAGAATGACTTTGTTGTCCCGAATGTTGAGATCGATAATCAAATCCGCACGTTCCTTACTCACCGATGGACGTTCTCCATATTTATCTCTAAAGTAGTCTGCAATGGCGTCTTTGGTTTTAAGCGCTGCATACTGCGAGTGTGTGAAGTGATCTGATCTAACGGTAAATTGGATCATGAAACTACTTTTTGGACTTAAGTGCTCTTCCCAACGAATTTGTCTCACACCATCATACAATTCCTGATCATTTCTGGCTTCAAACCTGTGAATAGGCAAAAGAAAGTTGATAGCCAACCTGGATTCGTAGTTACATCTGTAAAGTGTCTTAAGATCTCCATCGAAAGTCACCACGCGTCTGTTTATCAGAACATTTTTACCTCCAAAGCTCTTAATCTCTTCTGCCAGGACATCTTCTAATCCATGGAAAGTTTTTGCCGTCAATCTCATCATACTGCAAAGGTAGTTTTAATCTTCACAAAGTTTTCTTACAGATTTCCATAAATCTTTATGCCCCATTCTTAACACTTGTTTCCAATCTCCGCAAGCTCCATTAGGATCGTCAGAATAGTACTTACAATGTCCCCGGTTAAAATAAGCTTCCACATCTTCCTGATTGTCCTGAATGTACATGGTGTACTGTTCGGTCGCTTTTTGATATTCTCCTTTGTTTTGATAGACCATTGCCATGTTAAATCGGGCTTCCAAATGATCAGAATTGACATTGAGGCAATGTTTGAAATCCGAGATGGCCAAATCATAATCTTTATTGGCTGCATAAGCCAAACCTCTGTTGTACCAGGCTTCAAGATCTGAACTGTCTTTCTTTAAATAATCAGTAAAGTATTGATAAGATTTGGCATAATCTTCCAGAGCCAGGTGGTTAAACGCCATTTGAAAGGTTGCAGTACTGTCATTTGGTTCGAGCTCTATGTATTTGCTTAGAAGTTCATTGGATTTACTATAGTTTCCCACTTCAGATAGATAATTACTCACATCATATAGCACAAGAGGATCATCAGGGGCAAGTTGATACAATTCTTTGTAAGCGTTGTGGGCCTTTTCGTATTCCTCAACAATAAAGTAATGATTGGCTAACTCCAGCAGGACAGTAATTGTTTGTTGATCGGAGCAAAAGTGCAAGGCAGATTCATACCACTGAAGTGGCACTCCGTCGTAGTCGTTGTGTTTGATATAGAGACGAGCTCGGGCTACATATACCTCACAGTTTTCCGGGTAGGCGTTGATATATTTATTGAGGATCTGACGAGCTTTGCTGTAATCGTTGGCTTCATCATATATTTGGGAGAGTAGGATAGGAGCTTTTTCGAATTGAGGAGATGTATTGATGAGTTTGTCAAGTAAGCTTGTAGCCGTGTCATCTTCCTCGAGTAAATAATGAGTTTCTGCAAGCAGGAAAGCAATGCTGTCGGACTTGGGATGTGCCTTGAGAAGCGTTTGAAGATGTGTTTTGGCCTCCTGATAATTCCCGGTTTCAAGAAGTCTGGTCACTGTAGTATCCAATTGTGCCTGCGTGTTCTTGAAACCAAGGAAACATATTAGGAAAACGATCAGAGACAACTTCATACCTGCCTCTGATACGTGACTATTTAAATATGGTTATGCTCGTTTCCCAAAATCGAGAATTTTCTGTCGTTTAGTACTAAATTTTAAGCCCACATTGATGTTGTATTGGTACAATTTAGCTGAGCCCAAACCACTTTCAATCGAAGAGTTTAGGTCGTAGGATCTGGAGATGAACAGGGACAAACCAGAGATGCCATATTTTTTACTCTGACGTTTTTCCTTTTTGCTCACTTTTCCAAACTGAAATACCGTGCCTACTCCAAGATCTACTGATAAGTCTCCAAATGAAGCCAGGCTGGGATTGTCGGACCACTCCTGGTAATTTTGATCAATGGTAAATGCGTATCCAGGGCTTACAAGGCCATAAAATTTGAATCGCCTTTTTTCAGTTTCGGTAATTTTGTAACGAATCGGGATGGCTGCCCCAACTTTGTAGAACTCTCCCCAACTTGCGGTGGAAACGCCTTCAGAAAGTTGTCTGTAAGCATACGATTTAAATGAAAAGAATTCCAGCGCGAAATGTGGTTCCAATCGTCCTCTAAAACCCTCTTGTCGCTTGTGTTTCGGACCAAACATGATTCCAACATTACTGCCGGTTTGATAGTTTTTAAGATTGGCTAAAGAATAATTCGGTTTCCAGATGAGTTTGCTAAAGTTTGGACCTCCATAAACCTCAATGGTTTGTGCCTTTGCCAGACCAACCATAAGTACTGCACTCAACAATAATAGATGTTTCATAAAGCTTGATTTTAGTTGAGTACAGATGGATCATAGGCATATTCATTGGTTTTAAATGATAAGCCTTAGAGGTAACATTACAAGCTCTTCTCTGCTTCTGGCTGTATGAATCCACCCCATTCCAAAACGTCAAAACCAGATCTGTCGAATGTCTTTAGTCGCTGAGGCTGTGGGAGAATACTTGCACTTGGATTCGGGGTAAACAACATATATACCCGGTTGGTGTTTTGTGGTTTCGGGCTGACATCAATTTTGGCCACCAGATCACATTCTTCATTAATTAAGAAGCGAATGAAAGCACTTTTGTATTTGATGAGTTCTGGCATCCAATAAGTAATAAACTGCTCTTTTTCTTTGTCGTTTAAACCCAGAACCGTCATCTGAGATTCAATAAATTCCAGATAGTTTTCTTTCTGAACGACTGCTCCCTGTTCATAAATGAAATCATCAAGATGCCCTGCATAGGTGCTTTCGAAGAAGATGTAGTCAAGAGACAAATCCCCATATTTGAGATCTCCATTCGTTTTGGCGGAAAAAGTAATGTCACGATCAAAGTGAGGGTAGGTATAAGTCAATTGTCCAACAGGATTTACGGTGAGAGTGATGGAGTCCAATTCATCTTCAGGATAAAAATAAAGTGCTGGTTTTTTTACAACTCTCATAGGTTGAGGAGCCCCCAGAATGACACCGAGTGTGAAGTTATGAGCGAGATAGCCTCCGGACACACCTAAGCTTTCCAAATCCTTTGAATTAATGGTAGCTCTATATCCAAAACTATAGCCTTTCAGCATAGAGCCTTTTCTTCTGGCGTATGGAACAAAGGCCTGAGGTTCGTAGGGAACTTTGCGAAAAACACTTCCCATTAGTCTCCTGTATACATTTATAAAACCTCCAAAAGTCCATCCAGAATGAACTGAATTTGATATCAAGCCCAATTCTTCTTTTTTCTTTCCAAACCTCAGATCAAGGCCGGCAAATGGGTTTATGACTATCTGTCGTTTCCCTTTAATGGCAAGGTTAAAATGAAAATATGGTGAAAAATTCAAAGAGCCATGAGGGTATACGTTTCCACTAGAAATGGGTGGTGCATAAAATGAATTGAGATAAGCCAGTGATGAGCCCAACCCAATATGTCTGAGTTTAGGTGAAAATCTTCTGAAAGTGGTTTTTAGATCCAGACCAAATGTAAACCCATGATTCAGATCAGATGTGTAAGATGGATCCCATTTTGATGAAGTGGAATTCAATCCACCAAAAAGAGAAAAAATGCCTTGCGATTGGCTGTTAACTGTAATGAATAAAAACGCTACAAGAAGAAGTCTCATGTAGCAATTTATGAAAATCTGAGGATTATTAATGGCTGCTTTTGGTCAACACCCCATTTTCAAAGTACTCGTATGTAAGAATATTCCCGGATTTATCGTAAACAGAATGCATGCCTTCTTTAACGCCATTTACAAATTTACCTTCCTGGTAAATCTGACTTCCTTTAGGATAGAAGGAACGGCAGTAGCCATCAAACAATTTTCCGTCGTAGTAGGCCATAAACTTTTCGTCAACTTTTTTGTACTCGATTTTGTTGCAATCGCAATTAGTTGAAAGTTCCTTACGCTCACCATTTTCATAATCGTATTGAGTGATGAGATCTCCAAAGTTGTTGTAGTACTTAATCCATTGAATTGCCCCTTGAAGGTAAAGGCGTTCTTCATATTTGTTGCCATTGGCTTTGTTATAAGAATGGCATTTCCCGTTGAAGGTAGTATCCTTAAACTGAGCGATACCGGCCTCATCAAAAGCTAATAAATCACACTGACAGGTGTCCAGCTTTTCATGACTAATCTCCTTTTCACCAGAATCGGAATCAGTGTCAATTGTTTTGCCATCATCCCATTCTTTATCATTATCTTTTTTGCCGCCACAAGAAGCAATTGCAACGCACAGAAAAATCAATCCCAAATACTTCATTCAAATACTCTTTTTACTTTCACAAACCGCTTTGGGTAACCACTTTTATAGTAATCTGTAATCACCACACCATAGTGCCGCTGCGAACTGGAACAGTGTATGAATTTAAGATTATTCTCTTCGTTTTCAAGGATGATACCAACATGTCCCACGCTTCTGTCGTTGGGATTCGTACCTCTGAACAAAATCATATCTCCCTTTCGGGCATCTTTTAATGCCACATCAACACCACAATTAGATAAACCTGATGAACTTCTTAAACAAGTGACGCCAACGTGCTTGTACGCATAATTTGTAAAACCAGAACAATCAAAACACTTTCCGGGAGAGCAGGCTCCCCATTTGTAGGTCACGCCAATCTGACTTTTGGCGTATTTTATGACGGTATCAGCTTTGCTTTCCCAAGACAGAGTATCTTGCGATTTGCAAATAAAAGACCATCCAAGGCAAAAAATCAATAGAGCAATTCTCATGCTGCAAATTTACATAACTTGTTTCTTTTCAGGATTTGATCATTCAATTATTATGAGAAAACTAAGTCTATGTGTTTTTATAGCTGGTATAAGTGCGCTTTCATGCAGTGAATCGATTGAACAGGTGCCTCAAAAAACTCAACTCACATCAACTCCCGAAAAAAAAGACGTTGAGGTAGAGGAGGCTCCGGTCGAAGAAGCTCTGCCTCCAATAGTGATTGAGAGAGACTCCATTGTGAAACGTCTGAAACATAAGATTAACAATGGAGAGCCCCTTGTGGTGCATGCATTGGTGCCACTGTGTGATAATGTCAATCAGGGAATCGTTCCTGTTGCAGAGCACTTAGGTAGAGGACGTGATCTTAGGGGGAATTTATATTGGGCTTGTGGACATGGCATGAAGGCTTATTTTAAAAATAGACACGGTTGGCGTCATGTACAATCAGATTCGATAGATAGTGATGTAATTTTAGAACGCTCCGTTTTCGTAAAAACTTTTCCTAACAGAGCCAAAGTTTACCTGGTTTGTGATGCCTATGCGGGTGATCAAATGAAACCATGTTTAGAAAACTACTTTGCGTATTTGTCGGGTAAATTCTATTCTGAGTTGCCCTTAAAGAACGACACAATTCCGTTTCGAGGAGGCGCAGATCTGATCGTATTTAATGGTCACAACGGATTAATGGATATGGGACTTGATGTAGCGCAGGTGAGGAAGGCTTCATATAAAGAGGGCATGAGTATTTCCTGTTCATCGAATTACTTTTTTCAGGAATATTATGCTTTAACCGGGAGTCATCCTTTGGTTCATACGACGGGCTTGTTATATCCGGGGGCATTCATTGTAGATGATGTATTGACTCAATGGGCACAGCTGAAAGATCCCGAAAAATGCAGGGTTGCTGCAGGTGAAGCCTATCACAGAGAAATGAAATGTGGCAGAAGAGGCGGAATTAATCTATTTAAAGGGGGATGGTAAGAGCCTGTTTGATCATCCTCATGGGGTTATGTAGTCCATTGTTTGGGCAGGAAGAATCTTGCCGGATCAACAGAGAGGTTTCTGGTTCTTATGCTCAGAAAAAACAAGAAGCAGGTCGATTAAAATATACCTGGCGTCAAAAATATAGGTCCGCAAATGATCAACAAAAAGATCTGATTTTGGATTCAGCGGGTCTGGCTTTTAAGGATTTTTTGTGCAATGATATTTTACCACATTGGTATGGTACGGTATGGGCATTTGAGGGGCATACATCAGTTCCCAACCAGGGAGAAGTGGCATGCGGTTATTTGGTGTCGACTTCATTGTTGCACATGGGAGTGAATATTAATCGATATAAAATGGCGCAACAGGCACCAAAAGGGGAAGCCAAGACTGTTTTTTGTGGTAAAACGCCCGTTCAACTTCATCAGGATACTTGCTGGAGATACTTTAATCATTTGGATGAAGGCTTGTATTTTGTGGGACTCGATAATCACGTGGGTTTTTTGAATGTTAAGAAAAATGACATTGAATTCATTCATTCCAATTATTCGGGAGAAACGTGTGTCATGGCAGAATATGCTTTGTGTTCCGGACCGTTTAATTGGTCCATGAATTTCTATCTGGCCCCCATTTCGGGAAATAGAGAATTCATCAGAAAGTGGCTTTTGGGAGAAACTTTTACAATCTATAAATAGATTATTCACCCACTTATCCGGATCGTTTTCTAAGTCTGCTTTGCGGCTAACATCTTTTTTAAAGATGTTGCAGTATGAGTAAACTAATCATATTCGTGATGATGCTAGGATTTGTGGGCAATGTATTAGCTCAAATCAGGCATGCAGAAACCAGCACATGGGGTGTTTTTTACAAAAATATCATGCGGGGTAAGTATTCATACACGGTGTCAGATTATGGCTTAATGCCTGGCATAAAGAGAATCACGGATTACCATGGTTCACCACAAGTAACCTCAGTCCCTCAGGATTATACTATTATCACCGAATTTTCCAAAACAGGAAAATTGATGAGTACCAGAATGAATGGGTATCATTTTAATCAGAAAGACACACTGATTTATGATGTTGATGACCGTTTGTTAAAAATCATCCAATTCATGGGAGGTGATAGTGTGGTCTATACTTATGATCAATCTGGGAAACTCGATAGGAAAGAGCACTACTTTCCTTTTAAAAATGAATTTCTATACTCAACCAGATTTATATATGAGCAGTTGGGAGATACGCTCACGGTATATGAGATTCAGGACAAATATGTAAGGTCTCGTTCCAGTGAGCCTGAAAGTACTACTTGGCAATTTGTATTGAATGAAAATGATCAGTTGGTATTTGAAAAAAAGAGTGCCGGGTATAATGGTTGGCCACAGTTTAACACTGTAAAGTACAGTTATGACTCCTCTGGAGATCTTGTTATGAAAAAATCATATAATGATACGGCATTGCGTGCTGTCGTGAAATACGAGAATGATGCGGAAATAGAATCGTTACATTACGTTCCACAACACAATGGTGAGATTGTGAAATATCATTTTAAATATGCATACAAAAAAGATTCTTTACGAGAAGTAATTCAGATGAACGATGAAAAAGAAAAGTGGCGCCGACATGTTAATCCATCTCATTTCGGAATCCCCGACCGGGCTTATTACAGCAGACATGCCTACAAAAAACGAACTCAGGATAGTATAGAGGAATTGCCCCCAATTGGAGAACAAATACTTCAAAGATTTAGCACTGTGAGCTTTACTTATTATTAGAGTCCAGCCACAAGTCTGAGCAATAAAAAATGTATTTTAGTTCTTAATTGCTCAAGAACTCATGCGTAAATATTTAATCTATAGAGGGTTGATGCTGATTCTGTTACTCCTGATTCAGAACAGTTGTAAGAAGGGAAAAAACAACCCTGAATCCTGTAATGGAAAAAATACCAGACGAGAGGTAAAACTGGCTAGTGATGAAGCAGCCAATCAAATAGATATGCAGGCCATTACCACTACGGTCGATTCAATTGGGAGTATTGATGTTGGAAAAGTGGATTCAGATTCGAAACGTCAGGAGATCGAGAAAAAGGTTTTCACCATCACAGCTACAGTGCACAAACTTAGCAAGCACAGAGATGGTGACTGGAAAGTAAAATTAACCGATGGCAATGATAAATTCGTTAACTGTGAAGCGCCGAATACCGGATGTGAGTATGTGGGGACTTCTCGCTTCAAAACAGAATTATCTGATGTGAGAGCCTGGATTGAACAAAACAAAGACGACCTAAAGGGCAAGACCGTTACCATAACAGGTGTAGCCTTTATTGATATCGATCACAAATTTCCAAGAAATGCGGCAGAGAACGAAATTGAACTCCATCCAATTCTGAACATTCAATATTAAGACCTTCGCTTAACTCTGTTTTTTGAAATGGGCTTGGAGGTGGTCCCCTCAGGTAATGTCAGGCTTCTTTCAATTTGGATTTCATAAGAAACCGATCCATTTTCGAAACGCGAAAAACCATGGTGTGCACCAAAAATTACTTTTAATCCAAAGTACTCAGAGCTTTCTTCATCTTCTCCTAGCGGAATTTCAATGCTTGTCTTACCGTAACTATTAACGGCCTGTTCATCCACAATTAAGAATGAGAATTCTTTTTGGCTGCCAGCACCTCTGTTAAAATAAGTGATCAGCGTATCTCCGATTTGAAGTCCGTCCAAATCAACATAGGCAATGGTGCTATATCCCTCTGTACCGGATTCTGCATTCTCTTCTTCAATTTTTGCATTGATAGGTGTGTCAGGATCAATATCGTACATCAAAGACTGAGGTCTTTTATTTAAACGGTCACCGTAGGTAGAAACCCCGGGAGAATAATGATCGTTTAACTGAGATCTGAAACGATCCTTCTGATTGATAAGAGTGACCACCTCTTTTACATCTCTATCACTGATTACAATATTCTCAACGAAAGTTGAAATTTCTTCCTGGTCGTAACGATTCGCATAACGCGTAATCTTTTTCTGACCATTCATTTTAAGGAAATAAGAAACGGCATCAGACTGCTTGCTTTTGGCCTTCCAAAAAGTCAGTCTTTTATCATCATCGTCCGTTTGGGTAGTTAGTAGTAGTGGGAAGATAAATAAATAAGCCAGT
Source organism: Parvicellaceae bacterium (assembly GCA_965230535.1). Lineage (GTDB taxonomy): Bacteria > Bacteroidota > Bacteroidia > Flavobacteriales_D > JAUILH01 > JAUILH01. The sequence goes on from OZ246009.1 coordinate 1,404,332, forward strand.
GCTTGCATACTAATTGGTTTTGATTTGGTCGTTAAAATCCAGCAACAATTATTCCACTATTTCATAATCATCAAAGTCATCATCATTACTATGGTTGTCATGATTCCCAATGTGTTGATCACGGTCTAAAGGATCATCATTCTGATCACGACCAGAGGTCAACTTTTGGGTTTGAACAATTCCTCTGATGAAAATATTCAAGAGAAAAAATACGCCAATAAATTTAATTATCCAACCGATAACAGGAGTTTCTTTAATGTCTACAATCGCCGTCATGAACCAACGATTTACACCATTGTCAATAATTTCAGGTACCATAATACAGGCCGCATACAAAGCCAGTGTTCCCAAAAGATAAATGGTATCAAGGGTTTTGTTACGTCTATCCGTATTCAAACTAAAGTTGTTAAAACCTCTTTGGAATCGCATTTTGAACTGCTGTTTCTCTTGTTTGCTCACAAGGTATAGGTATAGCATAATGAGTCCGGCAATCTGAAACCCATAATGAGTAACCCCAGTGGAAGTGACTCTTTCCAAAACAACCATGGCACTTAAATTGGCCAGTAAATAATAGTTGGCACTTTTCAGTAAATTCTCTTCAAAAATACCTTTCCGTTCACCAGCCGTTAACAGGTTTAATATCAGCATAAAGAAGCCCCAAATCAGGCTCAATATGATGAACACAATTCCCATGTCAAACAAAAATCCCAAGAGTTTCATGCCGTAAAGATAGCCATCTTATTAAACGGATGTCTGCCAAGTTTATCTACAAAAGATATGGTGTTCAACATTGATTGAGTAAATTTGCGCAAAATTTCAACTGTGATACAAGCAAATAACGTCTCTTTACAATACGGAAAACGAGTTCTTTTTGATGAAGTTAACATCAAGTTTACTCAGGGTAATTGTTATGGTGTAATTGGTGCCAATGGCGCTGGTAAATCTACTTTTCTTAAAATTCTTGCCGGAGATATAGATCCTAATGGTGGAAACGTGAGTCTGGAACCAGGCAAGCGAATGGCGGTTTTAAGACAGAATCACTTTGAGTTCGATGAGTGTACTGTTATGGATACAGTGCTTCAGGGGCATTCGGATCTTTATAAGATTATGAAGGAGAAGGATGCCATATATGCAAAAGAGGATTTTTCTGAAGAAGATGGTATTAAAGCATCTGAATTAGAAGAGAAGTTTGCGGAAATGGATGGATGGAATGCCGAATCTGATGCAGCTGCTATGCTGAGCGGATTGGGAATTAAAGAGGAGAGTCATCATAGATTAATGAAAGAACTGAGTGGTAAAGAAAAGGTGAGAGTGTTATTGACTCAGGCACTTTTTGGAAACCCTGATGTTCTGATTCTGGATGAGCCTACCAATGACCTGGATTTGCAAACCATTACCTGGCTTGAAGATTTCTTACTTGATTTCAAGAACACGGTGATTGTGGTGTCTCACGACAGACACTTCTTAGATACGGTTTGTACACATATTGCTGATATCGATTTCAGTAAGATCAAAATTTTTACAGGAAATTATACTTTCTGGTACCAGTCCAGTCAGTTAGCTCTAAGACAAAAGCAGGCTGCTAATAAGAAAGCAGAAGATAAGAAGAAGGAATTGGAAGCTTTCGTAGCCCGATTCTCTGCCAATGCTTCAAAGTCTAAGCAGGCAACAAGTAGAAAGAAATTATTGGATAAAATCAATGTAGAGGAAATCCAGGCATCTTCAAGACGTTACCCGGGGATCATTTTTGAACAATCCAGAGAAGCCGGAAATCAGATTTTGACTGTAGAAGATTTAACTGCATCTGTTGAAGGAAGAGTGTTGTTCAAAAACCTGAGTTTTAATGTCAATAAGGGAGATAAGATTGCCTTTTTATGTAAGGACAGCTTGGCTCTGACCACTTTGTTCGAGATTTTGATGGGAGAGAAACAGGCCGATAGTGGAAGCATAGAATTCGGACAAACCATCACGAAGGCGTTTTTGCCAAACCACAACGATGGCTTTTTCGACACGGAAGACAATCTCATCGATTGGTTAAGACAGTATTCTGAGGAGAAAGATGAAGCTTACATCAGAGGATTCCTTGGTAAGATGCTATTCTCAGGAGAAGAAACTTTCAAGTCGGCAAGTGTCCTGTCGGGAGGCGAGAAAGTGCGTTGTATGTTGTCTAAAGTCATGCTGGCACAAGCCAACTTATTGATTCTGGATGAACCTACTAACCACCTGGATCTGGAATCGATTACTGCTCTGAACAACGGATTGATTTCATACAAGGGAACAGCTTTATTCACGTCTTACGATCATGAGTTTGTACAGACCGTGGCGAACAGAGTTATTGAAATCACACCTGAAGTATTCGTAGATAAAGTATGTACCTACGATGAGTACATGGCACACGAAACTTACCGAAATCCTGTGTTGGAACTGGCATAGGTGTTACCACAGTGGCTTTATTTCCTCATGAAAAGAGGGAATTATTTTATAATCACGGTTTGCTTGCTAATCGTAGTGGCTTCTTTGGTGGAGTCTTGTGCTTCTAGGAAAGGTCCCAGAAAATGCGATGGCTCAAGAGGTGTGAAAACGCCAATGGGAGTTATGTAACCATCATAAACTACCTGTTCACCATATTTTTGTACATCTAAGCGGCATTTTGCACAGATTTTGCATACATTTCAAGTATGAAGTGTTTCCTGCTCATTTTAAGTCTTTTATCGCTGTCTGTTCAGGCTCAAAAAACCGAAATAGTCATTCAAAGCGGTCATTACAAAGAAATCTCATCTCTGGCTTTTTCTCCCAACGGGAAATATCTGGTTTCTGCCGGAGAGGACAATAACGTGATTCTTTGGGATCTTAAAACCAACAAACAAATCCGAACATTTCGTGGCCACAAAAAAGGCGTTACCAAAGTCATCTTTACAAAAGACAGTAAAAAAGTCATCACAGGTGGAGATAGAAACGATCAGCAAATTTTTGTGTTTGATGTGGAAACCGGAGAACAGCTGGTTCATATTGAAAAGGGACTCAGAAACAGCATTGAAGCTCTTGCTGTGAGTGATGACGGAAAAAAACTATTTGCCGGGACATCTTATCAGGCCAGACTTTTTAATATGGAAAACGGAGAGGAACTCTTCGAAATAAAGGATGACAGAAACGCACCAGATGCTCAAAGAATCAGACATACTATAGAGTACGCAGATTTTAGTTCGGATGGGAAAACGATTGCTTTTGGAGTGCAGGGATTGATTCATTTACGTGAGACTTCTACCGGGAAATTTCTAAAATCTCTGGATGCAAAATCTCACAGAGGACAGGTCGCAGATGTGAGGTTCAGTAAGAATGGAGCCAACTTATATTCAGGTGGTTCAAACGGACAAATTTTAATTTGGGATGTTAAAACCGGGGCATTGAAAGATTCCATTAAAAACCCCGGAAGTGGTTATCCATGTCCTTGTTCATTTTCATCAGATTTAAAGAGATACATTGTTTCTTGTGGTTCCGATCCGCAAATGCTGGATTTAAAAACTAAAAAAGTACAGTTCGAACTTAAGCATGAATTACGTGCAATCTATACCATGGCATTCAACAAAAATGATCAGCTGTTGGCAATCGCAGGAAGAAATCAGGAAGACAATTATTCGATTCTTATTTACAATGCGGTAGACGGACATTTCATGTACGAACTAAAAGGCTACCCGGGCGCGATTAAATCGTTGGATTTCAGTTCTGATAATAAAACGCTTCTTTCCGGAAGTAATGTGAGGTATGCAAGAGCCTGGGACCTGGCTTCAGGGAGCGGGTTTTCCAATTTCTCAGATGGACTGAGTTATCCAGGAGATATCTATTCAACTGTACGTTTTAGCAATGACGATAAATATGTCTATCAGGCCAATCAAAATTCAACTTATGCATGGCGAACAGAGGATGGTAAGGCGCTTAAAACATTTTACAGAGGGAATAAACAAACCGGAAATTTCAGTGTAACGCCAGACAATAAAGGTGTGCTTTACGTCCCTGGTAGATTGCTCATCCACGATAGAGAAACCGGAGAGGAATTACACAATCTGCAACCGCCAAGATTAATGGTAAGGGCAGTTCGCTACAGTCCGGATGGGAAAGTACTATACGCTGCAGGCCATAAAGAAATCAAACGATGGAAAACGTCAGATTACTCTGAGCTGGAGCCACTGGCCATTAAAGAGTATGCCTGGGATATGTCGGTTAACCCAAAAGGAGACAGACTTGCAACCATAGAATATGGAGAAATCTATGTTAGGAATTCGGAAACCGCAGCAGTCATTAAAAAGTTGGATGGGCGTTTCGACCATGTTATGTATAGTCCGGATAAACGCTGGTTATGTGGAACAGATTACGACGAAATCAGAGTATATGATGCAAATACACTAGAGTTGGTGAGAACATTGAAAGGACATACTGATCACATCAATACCCTGCGGTTTACTTCTGATGGAAAACAATTGGCAAGTGGTGCGGACGATACCAGTATTTTATTGTGGGATATGGAAACAGGAAAGCTGATTGTTACCATGTTAGCCATCGATCGGGAAAATTTCATCATGATCACGCCGGATAATTATTACATGACATCTTCTGGCGGAACCAATGCTGTGGCTTTTAGACGAGGGAATAAAATGTTTCCCTTCGAACAATTTGATTTACACTATAACAGACCGGATATTGTGCTGGACCGCATTGGATATGCTTCTAAAGATTTAATCAATAGCTATAAAAAAGCTCATGAAAAACGCTTGAAGAAAATGGGGTTCAACCAAAGCGATTTTGAAAAAGGCTTCAATGCACCAGAAATCGAGTTGGCTCATTCGGACGAGTACTTTACTAAAAAATCGACATTCCCAATTGAGCTCAAAGCAAAGGATGAGAAATACAAAATTGACAGAATCAATGTGTGGATAAACGGAGTGCCAATTTATGGAGTAAAGGGCATGAGTGTTTCCGATGGTCAACAATTGGATGAAGATTTGAAAATAGAATTGGCCAACGGCAATAACAAAATTGATGTCTCCGTGCATAACACCAATGGTGTGGAATCCATTAGAGAAAGCTTTAGATTGTATAAGGAAGGAGAGGCTACCAAACCTAAATTATTCATTTTGGCAATCGGTGATTCAAAATTCAAGCAATCAGATTTTAACCTAAACTATGCTGCTAAGGATGTACAGGATTTCGTGGCATTGATGAAAAAAGATGCCAGTTTTTCTTCAGTTGAAGCTTTGGAGATAGTGGATAGTGAGGTGAAAAAAGACAACATACTGAAGAGCAAAAGTTTTCTCGAAAAAGCCGGAAGAAATGATGCTGTTATCGTTTTCATTGCCGGTCATGGTGTGCTGGATGCCAATTTCGACTACTACTTTGCTACCTACGATATGGATTTCAATGATCCGGCTGGCAAAGGTGTTATTTATGAAGACGTTGAGGCACTTTTGGATGGATTAAAGTCAATTAGCAAACTACTGATTATGGACACATGTCATAGTGGTGAGATTGATAAGGATGAGGTAGAACTGGCTGCCAATACAGAAGAAGTTGAGGGATCAGACATTGTATTCAGAGCAGTTGGAACAGGCGTTCGACAAAAGGATGAGCACTTAGGATTACAAAACACCTCTGCGTTGGTTAAAGAACTCTTCACGGATATTCGAAGGGGAACGGGAGCAACGGTTATTTCAAGTGCCGGTGGGGTAGAGTTCGCAATGGAAAGCGACAAATGGAACAATGGTTTGTTTACGTATTGTTTATTGAATGGAATTTCTTCCGGAAAGGCGGACCTGGATAGTGATGGCGCTATTATGTTGTCTGAAATTCAGAAATACGTGAAGGATCAGGTAAGGGAATTGTCTCAAGGAAAGCAGGTGCCTACCTCAAGAATAGAAAATATCGAAAACGATTACAGGGTGTGGTAGTATTAGGGATACCCTTCCACATCATTGGAACCAAAATCATTGTCACTGAACTCAAGGTCTGATGTCACTAATTTTGAAGATTCATCGATCACAACAACACCATCTGTATATTGATCGGCTTCCGTATTATTAATAATAGCTGTATACTCTAAAATCACATCTCCGGATTCCTCAATCTCGATAAAAGAACGAAAAGTATTGTCCTTGAATAAGCAATGACTGATTAGTACCTCATCACATCCAAAAACACCAAAAGTGCCATAGGTGCAATCGTGAATTTCCGAATCTATCAGGCTAACCGATTCGCAACGGTGCGCCAGAAAACCTCTGGTTCCACAACCAAAGAGATCCATGTTATACATATTAACATTCTTACAATCAAAGAATTCCAGAACTTCTCCGGAACAATAGCTCACCCAAGGGTCTTCTTTGTTTTGTAAAGTCTCATTTTCGTGTCCCAAACTAAGATCATTGAGCTCAATATTCTTGCATGAATCAAAAGCGAGAACGCTGGCAGACAATTTTCTTGTCAGAATCTCAACGCCTAAATCATCAGCCGATTTAATGGTCAGATTTTCAACACCGGTTATCAGTAAGGTTTGGTCGTCCCATACATCCTCATCATAATAAATTTCATCAAACAACACCAAAGCCTGATTCACATGTTTGTTAAACAGTGTGCTGTCAATGTCATCCAGATAGTATGTACCCGATTCAAGTGTGATAACCGTGTTAGATTGTAAATGGACAAATAAACTGTCTACATTGTCAACCAATACATTTAAGAAGCCATCCTGATCATAAAAATGTGTAAGACTAACGGTTTCAGGAATATCATCAACCATTTCCAATGAATCAGAACTCACTGAAGTCGTATCCTGAACCTGAGTGTCTTTTTTTTTGGAGACATCCTTAGACGCTTCCTCTTTGGCTTTTTCAGAGCAGGAAGCCAGACTTAAAACCGATAAAAAAATGAGAATCCTGGTCAGCATTAGCTTCCGCAATACAAGCACTCCTCGTCGTCGTAGTTGTCCAATTCTGGCTGAGCTTCAATTTCCGGCTGCAATTTTAGCTTCAGATTATAGATAGCTTGTTGTGTCTCTCCATCCTTAAAAAGATCTCCGGTTAATTGTGATTTTAGTTCTTCTATTTGTGCTTTAATTTCTTGTTCTGACATGATTCCTTATTTTGATTATATGAAGTTGGACCAAAAATCTCTTATTTCAAAAGAAACTTATTCATGTTAAAAAGTTAATTACGAAAGTAGATGTTCTAATGTCTATTTTTGGCCCATGATTTTAAGGCTTTTATCCCTCTCATGTTTGATGTTGATGTGTGTGAATAATTCTTTCGCACAAAAGAAAGACAAAGACGACAAGAAAAAGTACAAAGAAGACAATGACGCTATTTATAGCTTAATCTATGATAATGAGTTGTCTACAACTTTTGGAGCCAATCATTTGTTGGCAGATCATCAGGTAGTGAGCCGATTACAAAATCGTTTTATTCCAACTAAGGTTTTTAGAAAGAAGGACAGTAAAATGGCCAAAATTGGAAATGCACTTTTCCGTCTGACCAAGGCCGGACTTTTGGATTATCCTTTGACTTATCTCACGGCCAGTACTCAACGTGAAATCTTTGGAACCAAGTTTAGGCTGGAATCTTTCAATACCCTGGAAGATGAAGCACACATTAATCTGGGCTCTCCGTTCGCATTTGGCTCTAAGCAGAGCAATGCCTCAATATCTATTTTAGATTCACTTGGTGCTTATGACCTGAATCTAATCAATGCAGCTGGTGCGGAAGCCAGTCGATTTATGGCAGATCTTTCCCAGAAAAACATGTTTTTAAATGGAGAATTCATGTATGAAGAGGCTTTGATGTTTCTGTTCAATAATAATGACCTGGCAATTCACAACACTTTGGTGAGTGATTATGGTGGAGACAGAATACAGGCCTATATAGATAATGTGAATGCTACTTATGGAGCTGGTTCTATAGATAAAGCTAAGTTGAAGCTATTGTCTTTCATAGATATGGGAGCGGACCCAATGAACTTTGCCGCACTTATTGGACTTGGAAAATACATTGCCAAAGGAGAAGAGATGATGGATATGTTTTGGATCAAAGCCGGTGAAAGAGTTAAATACTTGCCAAGTGTGAAGATGAACCTGGCGCCTTTCGGACCGTTGTTGAACTATCAGAACTTCATCAAATTTGACCACACCATGTTCGAACTGGATGTGAAGCATGCAGCAGTGTCTTATGTCAAATCTTTTGGTGTCGACCTTAAAGCGTTTAACCTTTTACTTGGAGAGAAAAAACGTTTATCCATTGATGCACTGGTTTCTATTTGGGATCAACCGGAAATGAGTTTTAAAGTAAAGGACATTTACGAAACCGTTCAGGGATTTGGAGGCAGCGGTGCTACCACATTTAACTACCGAATTTTCAATAAATTCAATGCCTATCTTCAGGGAACCATTGGTTATAAATCTAAAGGCTATCAGGAAGGTTTGTCTCTCAATAACGACTTGATTTTTAATATCGGTTTTGCCTACAGATAATATTGCTCTCTTTTAGAGATTTAACAGATTTTCGTCTCCAGACATTTTCGTAACTGTTTTCAGGGAGGTGCTTCTCACTGTTTTTGTGTTTTGATGTAACTGAAAATAATGATTTTCAGCTAGTTACGCAATAAAACTGTATTTTTTATCATATCTTATACAAGAAAATTACAGAGGTATGTTAAAAGTCATTTGACCCGAAACGTAAGAACCTTATGGTCTCGTTTCGTAATGTGTAAACTATCCAAATAAATCAATCTAAAAGAATGCAGTATTTAGTATGAAAAGGTTAGTAAGACTTGTTGAGTCCATGGACAGAAAGGAGATTAAATTGCTCAACCAAATGTATAAATCCGGGGGAAATGACCCTAAGCGTAAAAAGCTTTTTGAACTTGCCAGAAAAGGCGGGGTTATATCCGATCGAATTGCAATTGAACAAGTCTACGAAAACGCCGGATCTCTTACTGCATTTAAGAAGTTGAAAAATAGACTAAGACATGATATATACGATATCATGTTGGTATGTGGCAATGGTGCCGGAGAATATCCTACCACAAGTGCTATTCAAAATCACAAATCAGTCCTCCTAAGTAAGATCATGAAGAGTAGGGGAGTTAAGACCGAAAGTCATGACCTATTGGCTAAAGTCAGAAACCAGGTGTATCGGGAAGAAATGTATTTCGAGAAACTTCAGGTTATGGACCTGTTTATGGATGAGTGGTTGTTTACAAGTCAGATTGCCGAAGAGAGCATGGAGAATATCATGTGTGTTGTAGAAGAACTCAACGACTACTGTAAGGCAAAAAAACTGTATTCCGAATTGGCTTTGGCCAGAGTAAAATACTCAGATCAAAATGATGAGGAGAGATGGAGTTCAAGTCTTGAAGAAGTGCGTAAATCATTTGAACGTTCGCACAAAGCAAGAATTGGATCTTTATATCGAAAAACTGCCATCCTGTTAAATGATAGACAGGAGAATTACTCTACAGCTTATTTTCATGCCGACAGATTGTTTGAGTTGGTGAGTAAAAATAGTGTGCTTTCAACACCATCAAATGTCTTTTCTGCTATCATACTAAAGAGTATGACTTTGTTCAAGATGGGAGAGATGGGAAAAGCGCGAGATTTGATCCTGACCTTAAACGCCTCCAGTGTTATCAAAGCTTTGTATAACGACATTTTAATGTTGGAACTGCTGTTCTTCTGCTTTATTAGATCTAATAATTGGTCTGGCGGACAGAAAATAGTTAACCATGTCATTAAATCATTAGGGCTGGATAGAGAGTCTGTTATTTATATCAAATGGCAGTTCTTTGAAGCATCCTGTTACTTCCATAACGGAGAGTTTGTGCGCGCTCACGAAAAAATGAAGTCTTTAATAAGACTAAAAAGAAGAAGTGGGTCTTTAAAGTACAACATTATGATGCTGTTCATCATGACATCCATAGAATGTAATGATTTGGACAAGCTAATTGTGAATTCAGAATCTACTCAGAAGATGTTGTCTCGCTACGTTAAAAATCAGTCAAACCAATGTCCAAGAAAAGAAGCCATTCTAAAACTGCTAAAGTCTTTGGATAAATGTTGTTTTGATGTGGAAACGATCCTGAAACGCGAAAAGGAACATCTGAAGAACATCAAATCTAATGCCCCAAAGCTCTCATGGGATCCAATGGGGACAGAGATTATCCGTTTCGATAAGTGGCTTGAGTCCTCAGTCAAGAACAGAAGTAAAGTAAGCGCTTAAACCTTACTCGATATATTTTCCATAAACCCATCCCTCGACTTCTGTTCTCACTTTTAACCAACCTTCCTGCTCATCCAGAATAGTCACCTTAGTTCCGTTTTTAAGAGCCTGAGTCACTTTTTCGGCCTCAACGTCCGGAGACACTCTAATATTTAAGCTTGAAGCGGAGACGGCACCTTCTGATTTTACAGGCTCAAGCTCTTTTTTGTCTTCATTTCTCTCTGGGGTGAGCAACTTTTCCCTGAATTTGTCCAAAGGAAATGCTGGCCCCGGATCAATTTTGTGTTTTGGAGAAATCTCATCATGACCAAGAATAGTATCAATCCCATATTCTTCCATTAACAATAGACAAATTTCTCGTGTAACAGCCATTTGTTCCTCAGTGAATACCTGCCAATATCTTGGACTGTTCTGATTCTTATGAGTAGCATAAATCACATCATCAGAATCATATTTAGTACCATACCAGGCGACATATTTGTCCTCAAGTTTCTTTAATGGGCCTGCATTCACCAACTCAATTCCAATGGAATATCGGTTGAATCCGGTTCGTTTCCCAAAAAAGCTTCTACCGGCATGCCAGGCAATTCTGTCGAAATCGACCATCTGAGTGATGCTGCCATCTCTTTCTATTATAAGGTGTGCAGAAGCTTTTACACGTGGATTAACCAAAGTGTTAACTGCAGACAAAGCGCTTGGTCCGGCAGTGTAATGAATGACAATGGTGTTTAGGTTTCCGGCCTTGAATTTTCCTCCCTTATTAGGAGTATCTATGAATGGGATATTCGGGCCAATAAGTTTGTGATTTTCTATTCTCATAATGCGTGTTTTTGGGCTGACTAAAAAATAGTTGAAATTGATCTTTTTTCATGGACAAAACCCCTTCTTGTCGGACACTCATTTAATGCGAAAAGACACATGATTTCGTGTTTTAGGATCATGTTTGATAATTATATTTCTTTGTTTAATTATTTGTTTTTCAGGTTTTTATTATTGGTTTAGGATGAAAAAAAAGCCTCTCCTTTGAACTGTTATTTCGGACACAGTCAGACTTTTAAAAAATCGATGATTTGATTATAGTTTGTTTGTTTTATACTGATTTTCAGTGTTTTGACTTGCGTTATGGAAATTTTGTTGTCAATTGTTGAAGTTGTGTAAATCCATATTTTTTTTAAAAAACACATAAACTTATGTCCCGAGTGTTTAGGCGTAAGTATTTGCTATTAAGCTGTTTATGGTTTTTGGAGGCTTGTTTTTCGAGTCGTAAAACTTGAAGTTGTGTCCTTGATTTCAGGTATATGAATTAGGAATTTAGAACTCAGAAAACAGACAATAAAGTTCAACTCAATTTATACCTAAGAAATGGTCGTTATTTCATTACCCATTAAGAAAACATTTAAACATGAACCTATAAAGAGGCATGTTTCAGAATTTAATAATGGGATAACCATATCAGGTAAGTTGAATCACGTTTCAGCAATCAATGGAATTAGTCACTCAAAACTTGAAAAAGGATCATGATTAATTCAGCATTAGAGTTTTTGAACGAAGAGGTAGAAAACTACTTAACTCTGGTTAACGGTGGTGTTGCCCCATCAGATGGATTTATTGTCTTAAGTAATGTCGCGGATGAAAGTGGCAAATGGGCAATTCCTTCGGATAAAATAGGAATGTCCCTTATTAATATTGAGGAAGAAAGAGTTTTTAAAGATCAAAACTTCCTGCACAGAAATGACGACGGAGAAATAGAACGATACAATCCAAACATTAAGTTAAACCTCTATGTCTTGTTTTGTGCAAACTACGTTAACTCTCAGGCAAACGTGTCAAATTATATGGAAGGGCTTAAGCAGCTATCAAATGTCATAAGTTTCTTTCAGGGTAAGTACGTATTTACACCGGACACATCTCCGTCAATGGATCCAAATCTCCAAAAGTTAATTGTAGATCTGTATTCATACACATTTGAACAACAGTATAACTTCTGGACAATCCTGGGGGCAAAATACCTCCCATCGGTATTATACAAAGTCAGATTATTGACTTATCAGGAGAAAGTTGTACTCGATCAGAATGCACCAGTAACTCAATTAGACATCATTAATAATAACCTGAGCTAGATATGGGAGCTGTGTCATATAAAAAGTTGTTTCAGGTAGAAATGTTGCATACCTATTATGAAAATGGTATCACAAAAGATTTTGGCATTGTTCCAACTGAAGAAACTCAGGCAATCTTAAAGAACAATAACCTGCTTTTTAAGGTTGACTCAACCGGCTTTAGGGTTCTATATAGAAATGAGGAGGGGAGCGACAATGCTTTTATTCCGTTCAGCAATTTAAAGTTGAGGTTTGAACTAATTTTGAAGAACGTTTTTGAATTTGAGAACATTACGGATCTCAAACAGAACGGACCAATGAAGAATTTCGTTGCTGGTAATCTGGCCGAGTTTAGTAATATGAACAACCCACTAAACTCTGGACTTAAGTACAAAATTATTGATGCCGTAAAGCCCAGTTTGTTTACCTATGAATTTCCTCAGGTAGTTCCAAACCCAACAACAGAAACAGGAAGAATTGTCATTAAAAATGAAGCTGGTGATAACGTCACCCCTGCCTCCCCCGATCCGGATAATATATTACCAACTGAAGAGGGTAAGTTTTTCTATCCCATAGATTTTAAGTCTATGCCGGTGGGGACATACAACTTTAGAACCATTGTAACAGGTGTCCCCAATCAAAGGAGGAATCTTTTCATTGGAGATGCACTCGCCAGAAAAAACGTTTTCGGAATTGTTGAGATCAACGTTGAAAATGAACAAGCCAGTTCGTTTCCCGCAGACAGAATGTATAGGGCTCGATTTAAGAAAAGAGAACCTAACTGGCGCTATTTAATCCTAATTCAATCAAGTATTGTAGATCTCTCAGATGATCTGGAAATAATAGATGCACAAGGAACCTATTCGTTTAGCAGAAAAACGGATACAGATTTCAATGGAATTCCAACGGCTGTTTTCGATTCGGATACGCCAATTCCTTTGACTCAACTTCCCGTTCAGGAACTTCAATTTGTAAAGAGAAATAACCCAAGTAATGTTGATGTGATTGTTGGCAATCTGTCTAACCCGGTAATTAACGTGGTAAGCGCAGATGGAAACGATTTTAACACATCTCAAATTTATGTATATGTATAATCACAATAAAAAAGCATAGTATGGCCACTTATAACACACCAGGCACATTTGTAGAAGAAGTGTCAACTTTACCGCCATCCGTGGCACCAGTACCAACCTCTATTCCCGGTTTTGTTGGAGCAACCGAGAAAGCAATCATTGATGGCGTTCAATGGGATTATGGAACTTCATCTGACGTTCCCACTCCACCAATCAGAATAGAGTCACTGCTCGAGTTTGAAGCCATTTTTGGAGGGCCATTTAAAGAGTCTTATTCTGTTGAATTAACGGGGACGGCTCCGGTACCAACTAATGTTGTTGTGCAAAAAACATCAACGGTTGATCATATCTTGTATTATCATGTTCAAATGTTTTATGCCAATGGTGGAGGTACATGTTACGTTTCTTCTGTTGAAGGATATGGCGCCAATGTGACAAGAACTCAACTCGAAGGAGGAATGAACAACATGGAACAAATTGATGATGTGACACTCCTTTTGGCGCCCGAATCAATCTTCTTAACTGCCGCGGATAGGAAATCGGTGAATGATAATATGCTTAGTCAATGCGCTAAACTGCAAGATAGATTTGCCTTATTGGATGTGTTACATGAAAATGGCAATACCGTTCAGGAAGACGCAGATGATTTTAGAGATGATGATGTAGGCGCAGACAATCTTAGATATGGAGCTTCATATTACCCTGCGATAAATACGGTTTTGGAATATGCCTATGATCCATTTGGAGTTGTAATAACCGATTCGAGAACTGGTGCTGTATATAATAGTGCTCCTAACAATACACTGAGTACGGTAAAAACTGGTTTGGTGAGTTATATGCGCTATACTGTTTCTGGTGGAGGATTGAGTAGCCCGGAGACATTTACATTGGATGGAACTGTATTGACTGTAGGAGTTGATTTAGATCCAGCAACAAACATAGCAGGAGTTATTGCCAGTATGGTTAAAGGAGTTAACTCACATCCTATACTTTCTCAGACCTATTTATGTAGAATTGACCCTACAAGTTCGACTCATTTTTTCATTCAGATGAAAGAGTCTAGCACTGCAACACCAGCTTGGTCTACCACAGCATCAAGTATTGCAGGAACAGCGGCAAGCTTTAATCCAGGGACATTAGGAACCAATGATACCTCTCTGTATAATACCATTTTGGCAGATTTAGCAGGCCACAGAGTTCAGCTTTATCCGTCTGGAACAATGGCAGGAATATATGCTCGTGTGGATGCCTCAAGAGGTGTTTGGCAGGCTCCGGCGAATGTTAGTATAAGAGGAATCAGTGGCGTTAATGTAACAGTAGACAATCAAGAACAAGGTAACCTAAATGTAGATTCCGTTTCCGGAAAATCTATTAATGTTATCAGAGAGTTTGCCGGAAGAGGAACACTCGTATGGGGAGCCAGAACATTGGCAGGAAATGACAATGAATGGAGATACATCAATGTAAGGCGTCTATTCCTGTTTGTTGAAGAATCTATCAAGAAATCGACAGAATTTTCAGTCTTCGAACCAAACACGGCTACAACTTGGAGTAGAATTCAGGGAACAGCAAATTCCTTCCTGAACAACCTATGGAGAGAAGGCGCATTGGCTGGAGCTGTGCCTGAAGATGCCTTCTTCGTGAAGGTAGGCTTGAATGAAACAATGACTTCCGATGACATCCTTAATGGAAGGTTAATAGTAGAAATTGGTTTGGCTGCGGTTCGTCCTGCTGAGTTCATTGTGTTGAGATTCTCTCACCTAGTTCAACAATCATAATAAAAAGAATAGTTAAAAACATTAAAAACGAAAACCATGGCACTTAATCCATTATCACCAGGTGTATATATAGAAGAAATTCCAAGAATACCAGCTTCAATTGCAGGAGTTGCTACAGCCATACCGGCATTTATCGGCTATGTAGAAAAAGCTGAAAGAAATGGGGAGGGAATCCCTATGAATACACCAGTCCGCATTGCTTCTATGCTGGAGTTCGAAACTATTTTTGGAGGTCCAGATAGTCAGCCTTTTACCATTGATGTAAACGACAATACCTTGGTAAGTCCAACCGAAAGAACTATCACAGTTACAAAGGGAACAGAGTCTTTATACAGACTCTACTACAACATGCAAATGTACTTTTCTAATGGAGGAGGACCATGCTATATTGTTCCGGTTTCTTTTTATACCACAAAATATGAACCTGCACCTGCTGCAGGGACCGTAGACAAGAATCTTTTGCTTGCAGGGTTGGCAGGAGTTGCAAAACAGGATGAACCGACATTGTTACTGTTTCCTGATGCCTATTCACTGGCTTTATCAGATAGTAAAGAAGTGTATGATGCGGCACTCGCTCAGTGTGAGTTGCTTAAAGACCGTTTTACGATTATGGATGTCAAGCAAGTGACAGGAAACCCGGTAACAGATGCAGGCAGCTTCAGAAATACAGGAATTGGTCCTGATAACCTAAGGTATGGAGCGAGTTATTATCCTGATCTAAGAACGACTTTAAACTACATTGTGAATTCTGCTTTGACGCACATTGATTCTTATACGGTAGATAATGTGGTTCCACCAACGGCAAATTCAGCTGAGGCTATTGATTTCATGAACCTTGTGAACACTGGCTTAGTACTCGCAAGGAAATCACTCAACTATACCAGAGTGGCAATGCAAACTTTATCGGCAACTGATACCGGCATTACTCTGGGACTGGTGACTGATACGGACAGTGCAATAGGAGCGACAGGAAGTGTGGGGACTTTACCTGCAGCTTTTAGTACAGTAAGCTCTACTTTGTCTGGGATTGATTCAGGGGAATCTGCAACAGCTCTTGCAGCAGCCGGCTTATTCAACTCCAGTCAGAGCGTAACTGATGGAAATGCATTAATTCTTTCATTAGAGGCATTGATCCAATCTTTGGAAGGAGCTCTTCAACAAGTGACAGATGCTATGAATGATCCAACCATAACTTTCGTCGCAGGAAGTTTAGGATACCTTCAAAACAACCAACCATCGGTTTATTCTTCAGTTACCTCAGATATCAATAGCGAGCAAATTCAACTGAATTCTTCCGGAGCAATGGCAGGTATTTATGCCAGAGTTGATAGAGAAAGAGGGGTATGGCAGGCACCAGCTAATGTTGGAGTGAGATCTGTTTTAGCACCAGCGATAAACATTACAACCAGTCAACAAGACGGTTTAAACATTGATGCTACCAGTGGTAAATCGATCAATGCGATTCGTGCCTTCACCGGTAGAGGAATTTTGCCTTGGGGAGCAAGAACCCTGGCAGGAAACGATAACGAATGGAGGTACATCAATGTAAGACGACTGTTCATTTTTATCGAAGAATCTATTCAGGAAGCGACAGACTTTGTGGTTTTCGAACCAAATACAGGGAATACCTGGCAACGTGTAAGAGGGATGATTGAATCTTTCCTTACTGCACAATGGAGAGATGGTGCTTTAGCCGGAGCCACAACTGAAGAAGCATTCTTTGTAAGGGTTGGTTTAGGTACTACCATGACAAGTCAGGACATCCTTGAAGGAAGAATGATCGTGGAAATAGGCCTGGCAGCAGTTCGACCAGCCGAATTCATCATCCTAAAATTCGAACATTTATTACAACAATCATAAACAATTAATCAGAATAAAAAACAATTAAAATCATAGTATTATGGCAGTTAGTTATCCAGTTTCAGCATTTCATTTTCAGGTAGAATGGGGTGGGTCTCGTGTCGGTTTCACAGAAGCATCAGGTTTAAGTATAGACGTTCAGGCTATCGACTATAGAGAAGGAAATTCCAAGAATTATCAGGTTACAAAAATGCCTGGGATTCCACAGTTCACTAACATCACTCTAAAAAGAGGAATCCTCATTGCAGATGATGAATTTTCTCAATGGCTTTCAACTATAAAACTTAATCAGGTTGAGCGTAGAGACATTACCATCAGTCTACTAAACGAGAATCATGAACCAATTGTAACCTGGGATGTGTTAGAAGCATGGCCTTGTAAATATGAAGGTCCTTCCCTGAATTCAACAGGAAATGAAGTGGCTGTTGAGACATTAGAGTTATGTCATGAAGGTTTGCAAATAGTAGGTAACTAAAGAAAACCATGGCAGAATACTATCCACCGGTCGGTTTTCATTTCAGCGTTGAATTTGAAGGGTTTTCAAGCGAGTTCAGAGAATTCGGCTTTCAAAGCGTATCAGGTTTAAATACGTCAGTTCCAAATTCTCAAACATATGAAGAAGGTGGCGAAAATCGATTTGTACACCGACTGCCGGCAAGAGCGACCTACGAAAATCTGGTTTTAAAACGAGGGATGCTCGTAGGGTCAGAACTAATTGCTTGGTTCAAGGATGCACTTGAGAATTTCAAGTTTGATCCTCGAAACATAACAGTTAATCTGCTCAATGAAAACCACGAACCACTGGAGGCATGGGTATTTGTAAGAGCCTGGCCAACCAAGTGGAATATCGAAGGATTTGATGCAGAAAATGGAGGGATAGTAGCTGAGACCATAGAGTTTTCTTACCAATATTTTAAACGACAGGAAATTCAATAACAGCTTATGCCAATACAAGTTAGAGAAATAGTGATCAAGGCGGTTGTAGGAAAGCCGGAAGCTCCTGGTGTAAAACAAACCGGGAGTAAGGAGATCAAGCAATCTAATAAAGCTCAAATGACCGTTTCAATGGTTGAAGAGATGATTAAAATGAAAAAAGAAAGATAACATGGCGTTTTCGGCAGGCATATTAGGAAAAATGACAATCATTTTTTACCCGGATCCAGATTTACCTGGGGTGGGGGTACCGTTCACGCCTATGTATAACCCAACAACACTTACGGTAAATCATAACGTGCTGCATGAGGAACAAAAAAAGCCACTTACCAGTAATGCCAGTAAGAAATTCATCAATACAGGACCAAGGTCCGTTAGTATGGAGTTGTTTTTTGATGGAACGGGTGCTTCTCCAAGTAGTTTGAGTAGCATGATTCCAACCCCATCTAATGTAGCCAATCTCTTGGATTCTGTCGGGATTTCAGGTTTTTCAGAAGCTTTAAATAGTTTTAATTCAGTTGACATACAGGTTCAAACTTTCCTAAAACTGGGTTATCAAATAGCCGGAGAGCTTCATCAACCTTGGTATATGATGATTTCGTGGGGAACATTTATCATGACATGCGTGCTCAAGTCAGCCAATGTGACCTATGAAATGTTTGACAATCAGGGACGTCCATTACGCGCCAGAATGTCTATTACGGTTGAAGAATTCATTTCTGATACCCTGGTGGGGAAAATTTTGAAACTCTCTTCTCCGGACGTATCCAAAACTATAACAGTGAAGGAGGGAGATACCTTACCAGATCTATGTGCTCAGGAGTACGGAGATCCTACTTTATACACTCAGGTAGCTGCGGCAAACCAACTTAAGAATTTTAGAAAATTAAACCCGGGAATGCAGTTGCTATTTCCTCCAATAACCAGAGAATCCTAATGCCAGGAGTAAGCAATATAATACCTTCAAAAGGGCCGAAGACGCACAGTAGTACAACGGTCTTGGTTGATGGTTTGCCCATACCCGATAGTTTTGGACTATCGTCTATATGGATTTTGCAAACGGTCAATAAAATACCTACTGCAAAGTTGACCCTGATTGATGGCAGTGCTGCAGAACAGAAATATGAGGCTAGTAACTCAAATCTGTTTGTGCCAGGAAAAGAATTGGTTATTCGAATGGGATATGACCAGCTGGAGGAAACAGTTTTTAAAGGCATTATCATAAAACAAAGAGTGAAGCTTTTATCAAGCTTGGGAACTCAGTTGATTGTTGAAGTGAAAGATTCTGCTGTAAAAATGACTGTAGGGCGGAAGAACAAGTACTTTTTTGATAAATCAGATTCCGAAATCATAAAAAATATCGTCAGAGACTATTCTGCCGATGGAATTACGGCCAATATTTCCGAACCTAATTTTGGTGGAGGACCATCTCCAGGTGTTGTTCATAAGGAAATGGTACAGTACTTCTGCACCGATTGGGATTTCATTGTATCAAGAGCTGAAGCAAGTGGAAGATTGGTGATGGTGAAGGATGGAAAAATTAACATTGCAACACCCGATTTTCTCCAGCAAAAAGCAGTGAATGTCTCCTTTGGAGAAAATGTTTATGAATTTGACATTGAAGTTGACTCTCGAAATGAGTACAAACAAGTTACAGCAAGAAGCTGGGATAATGTTGAAAGAAAAGTTAAATCAGAAACAGTAAAAACATCTGCCATTACTCCGCAAGGTAATTTGTCTGCTGATGATTTAGCTCAGGTAATAGGCCTTGAGGACTTTCCATTACAACATTCAGGTGACCTAGAAAATCAAGAATTGAAAGCCTGGGCTGGCTCAAAATTTATGAGAAGTCGGCTGGCTAAGATTCAGGGTACCGCAAAGGTTGAAGGGTTTTCAGAAATTGAATTAGGATCGATTATCGGAATTGAAAATATATCCAGAAGGTTTAATGGGCAAGCTTTTGTATCAGGCCTTATGCAACAGTATTCTGGGGATAGTGCCTGGTTTACTGACATTCAGTTCGGTTTTTGTCAGGATTGGTTTGCAGATGAGTACAATGATATTGTTCAGGAATCGGCGGCTGGTCTTTTACCGTCAGTAAATGGTCTGGCATTGGGAGTAGTAACCGATATTGATGCTCAGGAAAATGACCCTGAGAATGATTACCGTGTCAAAGTAAATATGCCCTTAATTGAAGACTCCGGAAATGGTGTTTGGGCAAGATTGTCTGCCATTGGAGCGGGGCAGGATAAAGGTGTTTTTTTCCGACCAGGCATTGGTGATGAGGTCGTTCTGGGATTTTTAGATGAAGATCCAAGACAACCAATAATATTAGGAGGCTTATATGGTGTAAATAAAGAAAAGGGCACCCCTCCGGAAGACGCAAAATCTGATACGGACAATTTTATCAAAGGAATTTTTACCGATACAGGCTTGAAATTGGTCTTCAATGAAGATGAGAACAGCATTACTATTCAAACAAAAAAGGAACAAAAAATTGTCCTTTCAGATGAGGATGACGCCATCACTATTGAAGACAGTAATAAAAACGTCATTACAATGGACTCCAATGGAATCCAGATCAGTTCTGATAAGGACATTTCTATGGTCGCAAAAGGTAAAGTTTCCATAGAAGGTAAAGGCATTGAGAATACATCTAAAGGATCATTTGTAGCCAAGGCAACAGGTGAGGCTAAGTTGGATTCTTCTGGAGGTAATGCCATCATAAATGGACAATTAGTATTAATAAACTCGTAAACATGCCAGCAGCAGCAAGAATAACAGATACAACAACTCACGGAGGAACAGTAACTGGTCCTGGATCAACCACTGTCATCATTGGTGGATTGGGCGCAGCATTGGGGGGAGATAATCATGTATGCTCAATTCCGGCAAATACCGGACACCTTCAGGCAAGTGTGTTCCCGGTTGGAAGCACCTCTGTATTCATTGATGGGGCACCTGCCCTAAGAGCTGGAGACGTGTGTGCATGCGGTGCAAGTGTGGCAGTAGGAGAACCAAGAGTAATAATAGGATAATAGTATGGCAGAAGATTTTGTAGATAGTAGTAAAGCTTATTTAGGACGTGGATTTGGATTTCCGGTGACCTTTTCAAAGGGGAATAAGGGAGTTGTCATGTTTGAAGCAGAGAAAGATGTTCAAAGCAGTTTAGAAATCCTTATGTCTACAGTGATTGGTGAAAGAATCATGCAGCCAAAGTTTGGAGCAAGTTTGCATAATTATGTATTCGACTCAATGGACACCACTTTCAGAACCTTTATCTCTGAGCAGGTGAGGTATGCCATTCTCCTCAATGAACCCAGAGTGAGGTTAGATAATGTGGAATATGAAGACAAACCACTGGAAGGAAAAGTCGAAATCAAAATCATATACACTGTTCTGTCTACAAACACCAGAAGCAACATAGTTTTCCCATTCTATATAAACGAAGGAACTGATTTAGAACAATCATGAGTGAACAATGCGAAAATAGAAACCCTCTGATGAGAGATGGCACCAGTCAGCAACAAAGACTAATTGCTGCCTTATTGCCTTCATATGTAGCTGTTGACGAACGGAGTATGTCAGATTTGATCGAATTTGCCAATAAATTTGCCACACAGATTCAGTTTTACAATGATGTAGACAAAAAAAACGGAGATTGGCAGGATTTCTTTTTAAATCAGGTCATCGATCAGTCAACTGAGAAAACAGAACCGCATTACGCATTGTTTATTGCTTTTTTGGAGCTATTTAAGTTGGCCCAGGAAGATCTGAATACCATCACTAAAAGACATCTCGAATTTTACTATAAAGATGTATTGAGGCTTGAAAGTAATGCAGAAATTCCAGATCAGGTATTTGTAATTTTTGAACTGGCTCAGGGTGTTGCTACAGATATTTTACAAAAGGATACCGGACTTAATGCCGGAGATGATGCGCTCGGAAATGAAAGGGTATACAACACAGAAAAAGATGTTGCTTTAAATACTTCTCAGGCACAAGAATTTAAGGCATTGTTTTACAACAAAAACAACGATGGACGACTGTATGCTTCACCAATTGCCAATTCTGCAAACGGATTAGGAGAACCAATAGAAACACCTGAACCTAAATGGAGAACTTTTGGAGCCATAGCAAATCCGGCAGTTCCCTTTAGTTCTCCTCAGGCCGATAGGCCACAAGCTAAGGTGGGATTTGCTTTGGCTTCTCCAACCTTGTTTCTGGGAGAAGGAAATAGGGTAGTGACAATCACCCTTAATGTCAATTCAACAACTGGTTTAAGTAATTCAGATTTGGTCAACGCGTTTGAGGTCATGTTTACAGGAGAGACAGAATGGATTCTCCCTAGTCCAGATGGAAGCAAAGTTCCAGTGGATACAACATATCTGGGACCAAGCGGATCAAATACCATCATTTTACAACGTACAATTACTGAAGATCAGCCAGCGATTGTAGCCTATGATGATACCGTATTTCAGGAGCGTTTTTCAACCAAATGGCCAATTGCCAAAATATTACTCAATACAAACAACCCGGCAACCAACTACATCTACGGAAAACTAAAAGGTCTTGTAATCAATAGTGCAGATGTCAAAGTGGATGTAGACAACGTAAAAAATCTGATTGTACAGAATGATCAGGCTACTCTGGATGCGTCTAAACCATTCAGACCATTTGGAATTCGCCCAATACTCACTTCTGCTTTCTACGTTGGGAGTCAGGAAGTGTTTAGAAAACAAGTTTCCTCAGTAAATCTCAACATTACCTGGAAGGGACTACCTGATGACTCAAGAGGATTTAGCGGATACTATAGAAATTATATTCCTGCGAGTAACAACAATAAGAGAAAGAACAATTTGTATCGTGCCAACATTTCAATTTTAGATGGCAGAGTCTGGAAACCTCTTATTTCTCAATCGTCAAGTTTAGCCAGATTGTTTGAGCCGCTTCCCTTAACTGTAATTAGTGCCTCTGTGCCAATTAGTTTTGGATTTGGAACTTTCATCTCAACGCCTAGTCCGTTAACATCTTTTGCATCCACAACGCTTGAGCAGAAATTACAACCATTCAGGCAAATTAAAATCCAGAACTCAAATTTGGCCAACGTACCCGCAGATCCGGATCTGGGAGAAATTGAAGAGTTCACTAATGAGACTGAAAAAGGTTTTCTTCGTCTGGAATTAGCGAATGCCGATTTTGGCCATAACGACTATCAGGTATCATATGCAACGCAGGCCATCAATGCCGCAACAACTGGAGACACCGCAGCATATCCTTTACCAAACGAACCCTATACGCCACTCATCTCAGAGTTGAGTTTAGACTATACTTCAAGTAATTCCTTTTCACTGGTTAGTACACCAGCCAGCGAGACGCAGGAAGAGTTTGATAATAGAGTAGATCAATTTTTCCATGTCCTGCCATTTGGAGTTTCAGAACAACATCCGTTCCTGCTCAATAATACGGCATTTGTGTCCTTAGTTCCGGAGTTCCAGGATGAAGGCACATTGTATATTGGATTTGAAAATATGGTAGTGCCTCAAAACCTATCCATGCTTATTAAGGTAGCTGAAGGTAGCGCTAACCCGGATTTACCGGTTCAACCAGTTAAATGGAGTTACATGGTAAACAACGAATGGTACACATTCCCGGAGAGAGGCATTTTATCCGACGGCACAAATGGTTTACTAACCTCAGGTGTCATCACTTTTGAAATACCTAAGACTCTAAATTCGGATAATACAGCTCTGCCCGAAAACCTTACATGGATCAAAGCATCTGTTGAAAATAATTCCGGAGCTGTGTGTGATATCATCAGTATCCAAACACAGGCTGTGGTTGCTGCATTTGTCAATAATGGCAATGATCCTGCGCATTTTAACAGTGCGCTTCCCGCAGAAAGTATCACCAGTCTGGTGAACAGTGATGCTGATATTGCCAGCGTGAGCCAGCCTTATGCATCTTTCGGCGGCAGAGCTGCAGAAGAAGATACAGCCTTCTTTGTAAGAATTAGTGAACGATTGAGGCATAAGAATCGAGTTGTAAATATTTGGGATTATGAGCACCTCATTCTGGAGAAATTCCCTGACATATATAAGGTGAAATGCATCAACCATACACGATACATTTCCGAAAACGATATCAATGAACTGGCACCCGGAAACGTGTCTTTGGCAGTAGTATCAAACCTCAGAAATCAAAATGCGGTTGATGTTCTGCAACCAAAAACGAGTTTGATTACGCTTAGCAAGATTCATGATACAATTAAGAAAATCAATCCTCCATGCGCAGAGGTATTCGTTAAAAACCCCATCTATGAGGAAATCGTGGTGCATTTTAACGTGAGATTCCGAGAAGGTATAGATGCTGGCTTCTTTGCGAATCAGTTGAATGATGAGATTGTTGCCTTCTTAGCGCCATGGGCTTTTGAAACTGCCGAAATCTTCTTTGGAGGAAGAATTGACGCCTCTGTCATCCTCAATTTTGTTGAAGAAAGACCATATGTCGATTATGTGACATGCTTCCAAATGGATCAAATAACTGGCAGTACCACACTTACAAATATTGATGAGGCTGTAGCCACCACATCTGCATCTATACTGACTTCTGCAGCATCTCACTTCATCAATGTACTTGAAACGGATGACTGCGAATGTGAAGACAATGTGGTAGGATCAAATCTAATAAGTGAGGATTGCGGATGTGAGGACGTGGTTGTAGAAGAACAACCAACACTGGGAGTTGGTGGAGGAGATATAGGAGGAGACTTTGTAGTAGGAGCTCCGGATAATGGAAATTAAAGAATTTGAATAATTAACAAGAAAGCCATGGCTGAAAAAACAAGAAACGAGTTATACGAGTACTTCCAAACAGGAGACATTCCAACGGAATCTCAGTTTGCTGACTTAATTGATTCTTATCTCCAAATTAGTGGAGAAGATGGGGTTCATACTTTTAAACCTGATTCCGATACTAAGCGAATTGGAATTGGACTGAGTACGCCATCGGCACCATTGGGGATTAAGTCGCAGGGAACTTCTGAAGATTGGTTAGGTCTGCATGATCAAACCGCCGATGAAACACTTCAGTGGATGATTAACCGTGCACCTGATGGCGCCAGTAACTATGGCTTAAATTTGTCGCAGCAGGCGGCTACCGGACCAGAAAGTCGTTTATTCATACAAGAATCTACCGGAAACGTAGGACTGGGAACTTTAACGCCTCAGCAAAAACTCGAAATTCAAAAGTCAACTTCAACCGGAGCTACTGGTGTAAAAATGCTTAATCCAGCGTCTGTTGGCAATAATGGTTGGACTCTGGGGCATCTTCAAGATCCCATTGAGGCGAGAGATGGAGCTTTCGTTGCCATTAACCATTCAACCAATGATGAAGAAACCTTGATTATGACAACTGACGGTAATGTTGGAATTAATGAATCGCAACCTTACTCAAAACTTCAGGTGTCATTACCCGAAACGGATGCAAATACGGTCATTAGCCTAACCCCTGATAGTGGGATTGCAAACATTGGTCCTATTACGAAAAGTTTGGTTTTGAGTAGTGGTCAGCTTCAGGCAAGACAAGGACAGTTTGTAAACGGAGTACTCGATTTAAGTACCGATAGCTTAGAGATTCAACCATTAGGTGGTGGTTTTGTGATTCATTCGGATAATAGTGTGCCGGTAGAAAGAAAAGGCGCCTTTACAAATGACGGTTTTTTAGGTGTTGGTTTGATCAATCCAATTGAAAGGGTGGACATTAATGGAGCTATCAGAATAGGAGATACCACTAACGATAATGAAGGGTCTATTAAATGGGATGGTAACGATTTTCTTGGAAGAACTGCATCCGGATGGGCATCTTTAACGGCCGGGTCTTCTTCTAGCCTTTGGACCCAGTCAGGAGATAATATTTATTACAATACTGGAACTGATCCAAGAGTCGGAGTGGCTACAGATGCACCAAGTGCAACTTTGAGTGTTTTGGATCAGGAACAGGTAACTTCAGGAAATGCCGCGGCTCATATTGTTCAAAGAGCAGCCTCCAGAGGTACCACCGCCACAGAACACAGAGTTGGTTTGCAAATTGAAAACCCAAGTGCATGGCTGGGAGATATGGCTTCTAGTGATGTCGGCTTATATGTATCAAATGTATCAGGGCAAACAGATAGCAATCACAATTTAGCAGCTGTTTTAAATGGTAACGTAGTCATTGGAGACCTGGTGGAAGAAGAAATTGGAGCAGGAGGAAGCAATGTGCTTGCTATAAAAGAAGGTACTCAACCCGCCACTGTGAGAACTGCAGCCGTGCAGCTGTATACTTTAAGTGGGGTTTTGCATGTGCAAAATGAATCTGGAGATCCGCTTGTATTGAAGCAACAGCCTGTATTAACACCTGCTGATTCTAATGCATTCGGAGCCAATTACGACCAGAGTGTTATCCGCATACTGGATAACATGAGAGCCAGAATTAATGAATTGGAAATAAGATTAAAGGCCACTGGTCTCCTAGAATAAAACTTAAAAGAAATGAAGGAAATAAAATTAACCCTTAGTGTTCAGGAAGTGAATATGGCCATTCAGGCTTTAGGTCAACTACCATACAACCAGGTGCATGAAATGATGGCCAAAATATACAATCAGGCGAACGAACAACTGGTATCACTGAATGGTAAAGACAAAAAGGAATCGATTGAAGGAACAGTAACAGCGAATTAATTAGACATGGCAGAGAGCTTAACCATATCATCTAATCCACCGGAAACCAAAAGTATGCAATACGACTTGCTTAGAGAGCAGGGGATTGAGCATATTGAACGTCTTTCAGGTAAATTATGGACGGATTATAATCTGAGTGATCCGGGGATCACTATTTTGGAAATACTGAGCTATGCCATTACAGATCTGGGATACAGATCTAATTATTCTATTCCGGATATTCTTGCCCCAAACCCTTCAGGACCAACACAAAATCTGAAGAACTTCTACACAGCTCGCGAGATATTACCTATGTGTCCGGTAAATTTTGACGACTATAGAAAATTACTCATCGACTGTGAAGTACACGACCCAAACGATCCAGACTGTCCTTTTGCAGGGGTTAGAAATGCATGGATAGAGAAGTCGCCAAATGCAGAAATTCCTATCTATAAAAACAATCTTTTGGATGCATTGAGCTATCAACCTCAGGATCCACTGAACCCGGAAGAAGTATTTGTTAAGCCGCTCTACAATATTTTACTGGAGTTTGACCGTTGTGAGAATTTAGGTGATTTGAATGCCAACACAATTGAGCAAAGAACACAGCTTTACGCATGTGTGTCTACGCCAGGGTTTGATCCTGCTTTAAGTGGCGTCAGCGTAAAAGTCGTGCTCGAATTTGCCAGATGGGATGCTCAGGGTGTTGATTGGAATGACCTTGATAGTATTCGAGCTTCAGCCACCAATATTATTCTGGATTTCGACGATTTGCCATCTGGTTATACTGTACAGAGCTATGGTCTTGATGAGGCCAATAACAATAGCGTTGTGGTATCCATCAATAAAGGAACAACGCCTATAGATACAGCCTGTATTGAAGAACAATTAAATGAATTGTTGTACGGAAGTAGCAATACGGATAACTTCTTAATTCAGTATCAAAAGAAGATATTTAAGATTCAGGAAATCGTTAAAAACGTCAGAGCCCGTCTGATGATGAATAGAAATCTTTGTGAGGACTTCTATCAGATCAATGCACTTAAAGTTGAGGAAATAGCTTTGTGTGCCGACATAGTATTGGCTACCAATATTGATGTAGAAGAAGTGGAGGCTCAAATTTTCTTTGAGATCGGAAAATTCTTATCGCCCACTGTATACTTCTATACTCTGGAAGAAATGTATGAGAAGGGGTATAAAACGGAGGAGATTTTTGAAGGCCCACCTCTGGAGCACGGTTTCATAGATCATAATGAGCTGGTGAATGCCGATAGGAGGGAGACCATTCATGTATCAGATTTAATCCAGATTATTATGGATATTCCTGGTGTTGAAGCTGTGCGCAAAATGCAAATAGCAAATGTTCCTCTCGACAATACAGAAAACATTCCTTCAGTTAGTGTTAAATGGTGCTTGAAACTGGCTTTTGACAAGAACTATGTCCCAAGATTATCAACAGAAAGGTCTAGCATCACTTTCCTAAAAGAACAGTTGCCATACGTGGCAGATGAAGCTGAGGTTGATATCCTATTAAAGGAATTGGAAGCCAATGAAAGGCCTCAGAAGTTACATGATATTGAACTTGATATTCCTGTCCCTGAAGGAACCTTTAGAGACATTTCAGATTATCAGAGTATTCAAGAAGAATTCCCTTTGGTTTATGGGGTCGGAACTGAAGGATTGCCTTCAAATTCCAGCGATTTGTTAAAAGCTCAAACCAAGCAGCTAAAAGGGTTTTTAACGTTTTTCGATCAATTGTTGGCAGATTATTTGTCTCAATTGGCGCATGTAGGAGAACTGTTCTCTATGAACGGAGAACGAGATTCTAATGGTGACTTTATCATAGATAAGAGTTATTTCACTCAAAATCTGATTGGCATTGTTCCGGATATAGAACCCTTGTTGATTGATCAGGCAAATTACCCTCAAAATCTGCAAGATATTGCAGAAGATAAAGCTTTGTTTGATCAGAGAAGGAACAAGTTTCTGGATCATTTGATGGCCAGATTTGGCGAGCAATTCACAGATTATGCATTGCTGGTCTATAAACTAGACGGTAAAAAAGCACCTCAGGAATTACTGGAAGACAAACTCAAGTTTTTAGACAGATACCCTGAAATCAGTAGTGGAAGATTTAAAGCCTTTAATTATGAGAGCCCATGCGAGTTGTGGAGCATCAACAATGTCTCCGGACTTGAGAAACGAATCTCTCTATTAACAGGTATTGATGAAAAGAAAGGAACCGAACTCGCATTTTCAGAAGAGTTTGAAATTACTGCGTTAAGCGGAGGCTACATTTTTGAAATAATAGTTCCAGGTACCGGAGGTTTTGTACTTCAATCGCCTGCCGTTCTGGATACCGAAGAAGAAGTAAGGTTATCCATTGAAAAGTTGGTGATAAATGCTGTATGCAAAGACAACTATGGTGCCATTGATAGCAACGGAGTTTTTGTGAGAGAAGACAATGGTGAAGGGCCATTTATGATGGCTATAGTTTGCGGAGACGACAAGATTTTAGCACAAAACGAAGAAAGCCTGGCCAGTTTCCCGACAGACACTGAGATCGATGAGACCATTCAGTTCTTTGATCAGACGTATTACAACAACCCTGAATCCAATCGACACAATTTGGCGTGCCCACTAAACAACTATTTTGAGTTGGGTAATATCACGGTGGACATGGTATCCGATCCAATTAGTTTTCAAATGGATTATTCCCTGTGGTACTTCCCTTTCGATTTCAATAGTTCCAGTAATGTAGAAATGCTGAAAGGACCATACAACGGACAGGGGGATTGCAAAAAAACAACAGATATTATTGGGATAGACGTCACAAGCTTTACGCTAACTACAAATGGTGATTTATCAAATTACATAGCTGGAGGAGATGCTGTCACAATTGCTGACTCTGCAGATAACAATGGGAATTATACGGTATTGACTGTGAGTGTGACCGAACCCACACCTGGAAACTTTGTAACCGAAATTGTATTGGATAATACACCTGTTCTGGGTTCGAATCAACCATTGGGAGTACTAAAATACAATACCATTTCTGAGGCTGATTTTCTACAGTATGTAACAGATAATACGGAGAAATGGATGTTTGATATCGTTTCCAAAGCTTGTGATAAAGACTATTACCACTTTTTGGGAACCGGTGCATCAGGCGATCCATACTTCTTTGAAATTAAAGATGCTTGCGACAATATTCTGGCTACAAGTGTAGAGGAAAACTTTAATGAGCCATTAGCAACCGAAATTGCGGCTGTAGGAATTGGTGACATTGTGAATTCTACAGCAAATGATGGGAATTATGATGTAACAGCTACAGATGCTCAAGGAGCGAAAATTGAGTTAACGGTTAATCCGGCAACCACAAGCCTTATTGCAAACGGACAATTCGTGTTTAGCAATTCAGGATATGTCATTCAATCCGTTAACCTGGAAGAAAGAAAACTGGTTATGGATTCTTCTGCCGGAGATCTTTCAAGGATTTTGTTCAACAATGATGTCATTACTGTGGTAGATTCTATGAGTAACCAAACCGATTACATCATAGATCAGATTTTCTTTGATCTCTCAAACACCTTGATTTGGTTGAAAGAAAGTATTCAGTCTACGGACCCATTAACAAGCGTCAACTTTACTAAATCCTTACCAATTGTGGAGATTAATCCATCTTCCATGGATGAAGTTTTTGTAACTGGTGGTGCTGATCAATTTGCGATCGACCAGATGATTCATTTTGTAAAGGATCGTTTCTTTTCACATGAGGGAATGCATTTGATAGAACACATTCTACTCAGACCTAAGGTTAATGAAGAAGTTTTCGTGAGTTTTGATGATGGCGCTCCTCGAATTGATACCACCGTTTCGCCACTTGGAAATATCACTTATAAGAAGAAGAGAGACATTTTTGCCGTTGATCTGGTACAAAATATTTTCTATGTGACTGGAGATGAATCGGCAAACTTCACACCGCTTCAAACCATCATAATTGAAGGATCTAACAACGGTGATAACGATGGTGTTTATACACTGGTAACAGCAATTTTTGCAGCAGGTAATACGGCCTTAAAAGTTGTGGAAGACATTCCATCGAATACAGCACCATTGGGAGAAGTTCTTTTTGATACCACTGTGCCAATCAGCGCCTATCCGAATACTGAACAAATTCAGGCACCTGGTGATGTATTGGAAATTTCTCTGGACTATCCAGTGACCATTACGAATTCGGGAGGCGGCATAAATGATGATGCTTACATGCCAATTGATGCTTTTGCAGGAAGCGGAACGATAGATATTGAGGTCGCTTCAAGAGAAATATTGGTACAAGATAGATTAATGTCAGTGAGTTTACTTGAAGACTGTATGTCGTGCAAAGTAGAAGATCCTTATTCATTTATTGCCACGGTGGTACTTCCCGCATGGCAGGGAAGATTCGCTAATGATGATTTTAGAGCTTTTTTCGATAGGAGTTTGAGAACAGAATGTCCGGCTCATATTGTCCCAAATATTTGTTGGGTGAACTGTGAGCAAATGAGAATTTTCGAGACCCGATATAAAAAGTGGCTTTGCGAAAATAGCAGAACGACTAAAGATCCTCTAAAACTGTCCAGAGCATTGAGCGATTTAATAGAAATTCTTGAGCAATTAAGAAACGTATATCCAAAGGGAACATTGCACGACTGTGGCACTGATCCGAACCTAAGCAACAATTCAATAATACTTAACAGAACCGTAATAGGAACAAATTAAATAACTAAAACAATGAGCCAATTGACCACATCTTATCCTGTCTTTGAAGGGAACCAGGTTTTAACCAGTTCTCAATTAAACCAACTGGCAACATATCTCGACGAACAGAATCGACTAACCCGTACCAAACTTATTGGTACCGGAGTTATGTGCGGTTTGGAGTTAAGTCTGGATAGTTCCCCAACCATTTTGAATATTTCGAAGGGCCTTGGAGTAACTTCTGAAGGGTATATCACTTCAGTTGGAGATTGCACCATGGATAGGTATAAGGTGTACAATCTTCCTCAGAACTTGAGTTACCCGCCATTTGAAGATCCTGCGACAAGAACTCAAGACGTCTCATTGTATGAATTGGTGGCTCAGGATGCTCAGGTTTTGCCTGGAGAAGACGTTAAGAATTTAGATGATCCTGCAGGGTTTTTGGATGATAAGGTGGTCATGTTGTTCATGGAATGCTTGGATGTGGATTTAAAATCTTGTTTAGGACAAAACTGCGACGAGAGAGGAAAAGACAGGGTTTTTACATTGAGAAAGTTATTGATAAGTAAAAACGATTTGGTACAAAAAGTCTTTCCAAGAACTTGTACCCAAACCACGCAATTCCCAAATAAATACAGCCTTCCTCAAATCATTATCAGAAGAGCTTTGTTTGAACCTGGTTCTCCGGAAAGTACAGACTATTTCGCCTTTTCTCAGAACTACATAACGGATGCAATTAAAGGGGATAAGTTTGTGAGCCCATTTGATACAACCAAATCAGGTTTGTATGAGCAATTATTTGATGCACTTAGACAAACTTATACCGATTTTGCAGCTGTTTTGGCTCCGGTGTACAATGGTGTCAATCCTTTCGATAATCTTCCCAAATTAGATTGGAACCAGTATCTGGATGGGGCTTTGTTAGGAGCGGGACCTAAGTATTTTGGAATTCAATATTTCTACGATTTTATCAAAGATTTGATCTTAGCGTATGATGAATTCTATGAGGTGGCTGTTCAACTAATGAGTGAGTGCTGTCCGAGTTCTGCTTGTTTCCCGAAACATCTTTTATTGGGAGAGGCAGTACCTGGTGTGAACGCCAATTTACCTTCCGAATTCAGACACGGTTTTACCTTGTCACCGGCTTTCGATCAACAAAAAAGTAAGTTGGATCAGGCAATCATGCTTCATAGAAGAATGGTATTGATGACAAGAATGTTCAACTTTGATTTGGTCAACAATCCACCGGATACGCCGGTTCCTCCAGGAAACTTGACACAGCCAATTCTGATTACTCCAAGTAACGAAAAAAGAGATCCGCTGAGCGATCGAGCCATTCCGTTTTATTATAAAGTCAGTGAAGTCGATCCGGATTTGGGAACATTGGAGGACAATTGGAGTTTTGAGTTTGAAAGACTTAAGCTGTCATCTCATGGATTAAAGCCGCTTTCGTACCAAAACCAGAACCCGGTTGTAAGCAATGATACCGGTCCTGTTGAATCGCCGCTGTACTATAACATTGATCCATACAACTTCCTTAGAATTGAAGGAGCATTCAGACAAAATTATCAGGTAGTTGAACAAGAGTTGGAAGCTTTGAAAACGAGATTTAATCTGCCCTTTAATTACTTAACTCTGAGATTGGGGGGAGATCCTCTCGATAATATTTTGGAGCGTTGTAATTTCGATGACATTGAGACAGAATATGGAAGTATTGCTGCTGATATCAGCGGAACCACTAAAGGTGTTTTTGATAATTATGCGATCGTTCAGAATGGACGCGTTAGTTTAAAGGCCTTCCCCGGGTTCTTAACCGGTTTGATTGATCAGGCAGATTCAGGGTCTAACCTTGGTTCGGTAACTCAGGCTCAAATTGGAATTGAAAGAAAATCTGATCGTGGAAAAGAAAAGGATATTCCAATTTATGCACCACAAAGAACCATGTCAGAAGCTGTTCAATATTTTAAGAACAATGTATCCGACCTGGTAGATTGCATTTTTACATTGAGAACCAAGCAATTGCCTCTTAGTATTGGCGATTTCGATTATGGTTATACCGGAAAAGAACCTAACAAAACTGATGGTTTCATTCAAACGTACATGAGTGGACTCCAGTTTGCCAATAACATTCTTGTAGCTCAGAACCAGATTTTGGATCTCGTAACAAGAAGTACCACTCTCGAAAATTCGGATACGCTTTATGCGAACCTGAATCAGTATTTTTCTCAAAATTCTTCAGCCAACAATAAGTTCGTAAATGGGACACAGGCAAACCAAATGACCTTATTGTATTATCGTTACCAATACAGACTGAATTATCTGTTAGAAAATGACATTACCATATTTAGCAACTTCATTAAGAAGCATTCCGGGGTAGAGCATCAGGCAGGAGTCCCTTATGGAGGGACGTACATCATGCTGGTGAATGGTGAATCTGTTGGAGTAAGTGAACCGATAAGAGAAGCAACGGTTAATCTGGCCAGAGAAAAACACAATTTAGAAGTGGATGCAGCTACTCTGAGAGCGCAACCAGTGAAAACAAAAGCGGAGACCGTTGAGTTGGAGAGAATCACAAGTACACTGCTCAATTTAGAACAACTAACAGCAGATCTTGCTCAGGGAGTTCCAGTTGAGAGCATAGATTTTGACGCATTTCAGGTATTTGCAGATTTCACACTCCCTTATGTTTGTTGCTGTGATTGCGGATGCGG
Source organism: Parvicellaceae bacterium (assembly GCA_965230535.1). Taxonomy (GTDB): domain Bacteria; phylum Bacteroidota; class Bacteroidia; order Flavobacteriales_D; family JAUILH01; genus JAUILH01. Next base: position 1,438,478 of record OZ246009.1, read on the forward strand.
AGAAGTTCCTCCACCAACATCCATCGCTGAATTAAACCTACCAGCTTTAAGTATGCCATTTACCATGCAGTATACGCCTGGAGATTATGCTTACAGTAAGAAAATGAGCATGAGAAGTGCAGTGGGCGAGAGCATGACAATTGATGTATTGAGTGCCATTCAATTCGATCCATCGCAATTCCCTAAATCACATGTGAAATTGTATTTAGTTGACAGCAATGGAAATAAACTAGAGTACAGCACAATAGGTGCAGATGGAGTACCTGTTTCCGGATCATTCACACCTATGAGCACAACAAACCATCCAAACGATCCAGGAAACAGAACTCAGTATGGAACTGTTTCGGTAATCGTGGCAAATGGTGTGTCAACCTCATTGCAATACCAGCCCTTACAAGGTTTCTCCGGGGTGGATAGCTTCAAGTATATGTTCGAAATTATCGATTCAAATGGTGTTGCTCAACAAAGATCCAGCGCCAGTGTTATTAACCTTCAGGTGACATAAGGAGATTTAATATGATTCAAAGCAAGCATCAAATAGCAAGGTTGACTGTCGAAATAGAAACAGAATCAATGGATGATGCCTTTGAAAGACAAAACGAAACGGCAAATGCGCAAAATGCGATCATCAACAGCATAGAAAAAGCCTTTGACAGAGTTGGAGGAGTTGATGAAATGATACAAATGGATCGACTGGAAATTGATTTATCCGATCAAGGTTTTGAATCTATTGATCAAAAATTCCTGGAAGCAATTGAAAGGAAGGTATTCGAACAAATTTCCGCCATGAAACAAGATGTGAGCTTGAGTTATGGAGATGCAATGGAGGAGAAGGTGTTTGAACAAGTCTCTGTTGTGGAAGAAGATATGAGTCAGGGCCATGGAGATAAAATTGGATATCATATTAAGAGTCAAATAAATAGCTCTTTTAAGAGATTGGAAAAACATCAGTCTAACCTGGATTTGGTGTTTTTTATTCTTGAAAACGGGCATTTGCCATGGTGGGCACAACAAGAAACCAAAATATCGCTTGAAGCATTGGTTTTGGATTTGCCTGAACCGTCCTTGAAACTTTTGTATCAACATTTTGGACAACATAAACAGAAGGCTCAGGTTTCAAGAAGATTGTTTCGACACTTAAGGCCGGCTTCACTTAAAATTATTCTGGAGAAGAGTCAGATGAAGAGTATTTTTTCTGATGAACTTGTGACCGCTCTTGTCAACTTGCCTCATAAGGTCAGGGAAACAGTTTTGATACATGTATTGCTCGAAAATATAGAAAACAACAAGCCTGTTTCCCTTGAAACCAAGGTAGTAGAATTGAGACAAATCATTCATGAGGCTGTTCCCCAAAATATAGAAACACGCACCTGTCTTGTAATATTAGATCAATTTATCAGAGAATCAGGGATTTCAATTCCGGTAGGAAAGGAAACATCTGAAAGTAAAAAGAATGTTGGGAGACCCACCCGAGAGGAAAGATCAGAATCTGTAAAAACCAGTGAAACAAATGAGCCTGAAGTCTCTGAAATAGCTGAAAAAATCTACACCCAGGATTTTCCTGAGATGGGGATCATTGCCAAAAACGCTGGTCTGGTGTTAGTACAGCCTTTTTTAAATGCTTTTTTCACCGAACTAGGCTTGGTTATAGATAAGGAGTTTGTGTCAAAAGCAGCACAACATAAGGCATGTTATGTGTTGTATTTTTTAGCCACCGGAGAAGCAGATGCTCCCGAAGAACATGACTTAATCGTAGAGAAACTGCTGTGTGGTATTCAGATACAAGAGGTTCTCCTTCCATTTAACCCACTAACCGAGGAATTAATAGAATCAACAAAAGAGTTGTTGACGGCAGTTTTAGATAACTGGACAGCACTTGGTTCAAGTTCAATTCATGCCATCAGACAAACATTTTTGCAGCGAGAAGGTCAGATTCTGGAGGTTGATGGTGGAATGAAAATTAGATTTGAAAGAGAGGCATTAGATATCCTTTTGGACAGATTACCATGGGGAATTAGTATGTATAAGTTGCCTTGGTCAGATAATATGATATATGTGGAATGGTAGAGGAGAGTAAAATTTTAAACAATGCCAAACATATTCAAATGGATATGGACTGGCTTTATTCGGTACTAAATCATCGTATAAAAGCTGAGTTTGGAGAAAAAAAAGGAAACAAATCTGACATAGCTGCCATCATAAATAATCCTCCGGCATTTGGAAATCATTCTTCACCATATGCCCGGTTTATCGAGGAACATACCATTTCCCCTATAGAACGACTGCTTTTAATGTTGGTCATGGCTCCATATGTCAAACCACAAATCCTCGATATTTTTTTAGTAAAAAGTAAAGAACATCAAGGCAGAATCAGTGAATTTGGGGGAGAAGAAGGTAAGTCTCATCGTGGCTTCATCCCAAGTGTTCAAACTTTCCTGTTCATTGCAAGTGGAAGTGATTTGGAGCTCAGGTTTAATTATTTGTCTCTTTTCGAATCGCGAGCAAAACTCATTTTAGGGAAGTATATTTTATTGAGCGCAGGAAAGGAGAATGAGCCGTTCATTAGCTATTCAATTCAGCCTTCTCAGTCCATCATTGATCTCTTTACTAAAGGAAGTGTTGATAAACCTACGTATAGTAAAAACTTTCCAGCCAAGCTCATCAGTACCAGTTTAAACTGGGAAGATTTGGTTGTTAGTAATCAGACTGAGAATGGACTCAATGAAATCCATCGTTGGTTTCAGCATAATCAGGTACTGATGAATGATTGGGGAATGAACAGAATTCTTAAACCGGGTATGCGTGTTCTGTTTTTCGGTCCACCGGGTACTGGAAAAACCTTAACCGCTAAACTACTCGGGAAGATGTATCAAAAGGATGTTTATCGGATAGATATATCTCAATTGGTTTCCAAATTCATAGGTGAAACCGAAAAGAACCTGGCAAGGGTATTGGATGAAGCAGAAACCAAAGACTGGATTTTGTTTTTTGATGAAGCAGATGCCTTGTTTGGAAAAAGAACAAACGTTGAAAGCTCTAATGACAGGCACGCGAATCAGGAAGTTGCTTATTTGCTTCAAAGAATAGAGGACTATAAAGGATTGGTGGTTTTGGCGTCCAACCTTAAGAAAAACATTGATGCTGCATTTATCAGGCGTTTCCAATCTATTATCTATTTCCCAATTCCTGCTAAGAAGGAACGACTTACTCTATGGGAAAACATGCTTCCCGCACAACTGAAAATTTCCGAAAATCTGGATTTAGAGCACATTGCGGATAAGTATGAACTATCGGGAGGAACTATATGCAACATAGTTCATTATTGTTCGCTCAAAGCTTTGGATGAGAATAAAATTGAATTGAAAGAAGCAGATATTAGAGAAGGACTCCAGAAAGAACTCATGAAATCAGGCAGAACTATGTAAGAAATACTATGTCAGAAAAATCCCTTCCCATACAAACCAATGAAGATGCTGTTAATTCAGGGCTATCAGATCAAAATTACGGCGTCATGTCCGGAAATAGTATTGATATGGGAGCCTTGGCTGCTCTACATGGAGAAGGCACAGAAGAAAAGGAAGATACAGATCCTGTCTTACCAGATTCAATTAATATGTTGTCGACAACAGCAGGTGGAGGAGATGATGAGGACGACAAGAAAAGCGAAAGGCGTAGAAAGAAGGCCCAACATTATATTGAGCTTGGCGAAATAATCAAGATTAGGTCTTTCAGAGATCAAATTCCCTTTGCAAGTCAAAATGGAGGAATTGCTCTTAAACTTAAGCGGTCATGGGTTAAAGAGAAATATTGGAAGTATTATGCGCAGTGGTTAGAAGATACATATGATTGTCAGGAGATCTCTGACTATGAAATGTTCCTGAATTTGGATGACCATTCAAGTAAGGAATTCTTTAACGTACCTATCTCTAAGTTGATCCTGAATGAGTCTGAGGATGAAAAGACAGAGGTGCCTGAAGATATTTCGGAAGAAAACAATGAAAATACTGATGGTGGTGAAGTACTTAATGAAGACAACTTGTCCAATAATGAATCGAACAATGGTGGCTGGACAGAGTATACCTTCTCCTATGATACACCACAAGAACCAACAGAAGATAGATCATCATGGCAAAAGTTGACCACACAGGAAATTGTGACGAACAAATTTGGACTTGACTATTCAACTGTTTTACAAGAGTTCAAAGATGCTAATCCGGGATCAGAACATTGGATGCGTCAATGGATCAAACGTTGTGCTATATATCGAGGGTGGAGTCCTGGTGATCCAATCCCAAATATTAGAGATGTTGAGGTGTGGGAAGATCCGGTTACGGGAGAGCCCGTTATTGAAGCGTATAGCTTCAAGGATGCCAGAATGAAATCTAAAGAGCTTGGACTTCAGGATTTTGACAGGTTTTACTGGCAAAGGAAAATATCCGGTAATAGGGAACACTTCATGGTTGGGTATGCTGGGAAAGAAGCGCATTTTAACAAGGTTAAGATGCTTTCCAGAGATAAAAAAACTGTCCTGAAGAAGTTCCTGGATATTACAGAGGATTACGATCTGTACATGGCTGCTATGGATGAAAAGAAAGTGAGCCATGAATTCACGGCATTTGTCGTAAAAGTGCAGGAGATACTATTTTATCAATACCCCGGAGAGTGGACAGGTATGTTTGATGATCAGACGGAGCAGGCTTTGGATCAATGGCTTGCGGATTATACCACACCTCAGGAAAGGGCCGAAAAACGTATCTGGGCATTGAAAAATGCTTATGCAAACAAGTATGAAATTCGTCTTGAGGAAATTTACTCAACACCAATTGATCAGCTCGATAAGTTTATTCCTGAAGAAGATGATGCTCTTGAACCAGGGGAAATGCCACCTCCGGAATATGATAACAACAATGATTGGGGTGGAAATGAGTGGGCTTACTATCCATATCAACAAGTTCCGTACGGCCAGAATCCTTATTTCGGACAAGGGTCTTATTTCCAAAATGACTATGGACTGTATGGAATGGCTGGAAATGTTTCCGAATGGGTAACAGAGGATGGACAAACCGTTCCGCAATCAGATACATATCAGTATTCGTATTTCAACCAGCCCATTCATTATGAAGGCGGATATGGTGGTGACTACAACAATTCAAGCAGAAGTAACTACAATGCAATTCTGGGGAATTTTGGACGAAACATGTCGAATCGAAATCCATACCTAAATGCATTTGAATATAACTCCAGTGGCTATAGTTTTGGACCCACAAAGTATGATGAGGCTGTAAATGCTGCAAAAGATGAGTTTTTACTGAGTTGGGAGGAAGTCGTAAAAGACAATTATGCCTGGGGAGTTGATGAAACCGAATTGATTGAAACTCTTAAAAATGAAGAGCAAGCGTATAAATCGAATAAATTTTTCAGCACCCTCAATTCAGACCTTCAATCGCAAGCCGAATATACACCCGAAAAAGCATTGATTGGAGCAAAGCAAAATGTTTTTGTTCAAAGGAAAATGTTAGCCGAAAGCATGCACTTTTTTGATCAAAATACACCTGCAAAGTTTGTACCCGCTAAGAAAATGTATGAAGCATGGTCTGGTCTTCTTAACTATGTTGAAACACCTTTTGATGAAGAAGGCGATTTTGACGCCTCTTCGGTGGATGTGAAGGCGTTTAATGCCCAATACACGAAATTTTATAATGCCATAGAAGATGCAAGCGACTATTACGGCAGTTATGTAACCAGCGAAGATGACTTTGACGGAATACCATTCAATCTGGTTGTGGGTATCGCAGATCCTGAAAAAATGAAGTACCTGAAACCATATCCTCAGGATGGGTGGATGTCAGTTGAGGGACTTACCGGGAAATACCACAGGGCAACGGAACTTATGGATGAATTCCTAACCACCATTTCATTTGGCTTGTTAGACTCAAATGATGCTGTGTTTAATCTGGACATGAGCAAATCTAATGTCGTGGATAAAGAGGGAGAGGTTAAAAACAAAGGTTATGAAAAACTGTTAGCGAATATGTTCTTCCCAACGGGCGATATCCTGTCTTCTATGGAGCAAGTGAAGCCCAACATGGCAGAAGAGTACCGTCAGGATCACAATGGTTTGTCTTTAGGAATCTACTATTACAAGAAGAGTGATGGTACATACAAGTTAAGGGTAAATTTAGGAGGTGAGGACCTCAGACCAGAAGGTAAAACCATTAGAGAAGCACTGGAAAAAATTAATGACGATCTTCCTCCAGGGACATTGTATTTTCAGGAATATGCTACCGGTAAAAAAGATTCAATACCAACCTATGGCCCGCCGGAATGGAAAAAATGGTTGGCTATTGGCGGACTTATCTTGACACTTGTCGCAGCTCCATTTACAGGAGGAAGTTCTTTGGCTGGAACGGCTGCTTTGGTAACTATGTATGTAGGGATTGGAGCAACAATAGCTTCAGGCGTGATCAGCATGGCAGATATGTATGAAAACGGGACCTTAACACCAACCAGGGCGGTTCTGGAATTAGGAAACATTGCAGCAGATTTGCTTGTGGTTGGTCGCCTTATTCGTGGAGCCAAACTTCTAAAATTATCTGCGGAATTAGCCAAGTTGGGAGATGGTTTAAGTGCTGTTTATCGTGGAGGGAGCGTCTTCTTAAAAATTGAAAAGGCATTCATGGTTGGTGTAGACATTGGTAATGCAGTATACATTTCCAGTGAAGCAATTGCAGCAATTCAAGGCGCCAAAAATGATGAGGAAATGGAAAGGGCCATTTTTAATGCGATTATTGCCGGAACCATCACTTTCATAATTCTAAGATCAACTGCAAAAGAAATCAAGCCGAATAGTTTATCGAATAGAACTAAACCAGTTGATTTCAGTTTGGGAATCACAGGTAAGAATGCGACAAACGCCATTTCTAATTCGGGTACCAAAAATATTGGAACTCAAAAAGGAGGCGTATTTGGATCTGGTAAAACACCCGATGGAAAACCTGTTTGGAACAGGGAAATGATCAATTCCGATGGTGCCGGAAATAAGCTTGATAAGGGTGGAGATAAAATGGAAGTGACCTACGCTCAAGATGGAAATGGAAATTATTTTAAGAAGAATAAAGAGACCGGAGAGTTTGAACCGGTTAGTAAAGAAGAATTTAATAAGTTTAATTCTTCTACTGTTACTAATAGTGGTAAAATTTCTGTAACGAATTCGGAGAATTCGAGCAGTTTGGATTTGAAATTTTGGAAAAAGCCCAAAGAAATTGGAGGTAGAAAGGTATATCAGCGTGACGACCTTTTTGATCCTAATCATGTAGACGGCATGGGAAGAACCAACATTGAAAGAATGCAGGAAGGGCTTGCGCCTATTGGTTTTGATGGAGAAAAGATAAACATGCATCATCTTATCCAGCAAGAACCTGGACCAATGGCTGAAGTATCAGGAAGTTTTCATCAAGAGCACACTAAAATTTTGCATATGAATGAAAAAAATAAGAGTTTTAGGACACCTGATGGAAGAAAGTCGACTTGGGAAAAAACCAAGAGTGGAAAGAATTACAAGAAAACAGAGTCAGACAAGGCCTATGAAAAATGGAGATCTGACTATTGGAAGCAGAGGTCAAAAGATTTTGAATAAATATGAAAACGGTAGAAACTATAAAGGGGATACTCAGTGAACATCCAGATCATTGCGGATTTTCTGCTCCTGTGGATGATTCGCTTGTGGAAATGGCGGAGGAAAGATTGGATGTTAAATTGCCTAATTCGTATAAAGAATTTCTAAGAACTTGGGGGGTAATGTGGTTTAATGGGCGCGAATATTATGGTTTGATAAGTGAAGAAAGTATGACCAGAGGAATTCCGGATATGGTTTGGTTTAATACACATATTAGAAAAAAGTACGATTTCCCTAGTCATCTATTGGTTTTTCTTGAAGAAGAAGATAGATTTTATTGTTTCGATACTTCAAAAATGGACGAGACCAGAGAGTGCCCGATTGTCCATTGGGATAAAATATCGAATGAGATGAACAACGAATTTGATATGAATTTTCTTGAGTTTTTACTGGATGATCTTGAAGAAACTCTTGAGTTGTAAGATGTTTGCCCAAATCAAAAATAAGCACCTTACTCTTCTGTTGTTGGTAGCCATAACATCATCTTGCGGTGAAACAAAAACAGAAAACGTAAACCCGAAGGAAGTCAAACAAACTCAGGCTAAAGAAAAGGAAATTGTAAAAATTCCAATAGGTGATAAAATCCTGGGGCAGTGGTCCTTCACAGAGTCAGAAAATGAAGAATGGTTTTCAGCTTCCATTTTTCCGGCTAAAAAATTTGAAGAAATCGCTATTCTGGATTCTACGATTAGCTTTGAGAAGGTCTCTTTTCCATATAAAAGGTCAAACGATACTACTTTGAAAATACAGTTTTACGAAAACTTTAATGCAAACCTGTATGTGAAGTTTCACTCGGATACGATGGTTTTATATACAAAACACTACAAGGCCTTAACAACAAAAAGTGGAGCGGTTAAGTTCATAAAGAACTGATTAAAACCGGAGTTTTTCGTGTCCCAAAACCTACACTTTTGTCCTTGACGTTCGACCGACTTTGTCTTACCTTGTTGAACACACATCAGGACATGCTGAAATCAAGTAGAAAAACAACACATAAACCCCGGAATAACTCCGGTATGGCGGGAAAAAGTATGAAGGGGAAAAGCATTGATCCCGATACTTTAAGGACACTTCAAAACACTCCGGACGAAGATTTAATAGATAAGTTGAACAAACTCATCTTTCTGCAAAATGCGCTGGATGAGTGGTATTTTTACCCCGATGGCAGTGTGCGAAATAATCCTAAAAAAGGAAGTGCGACATCCGTATTTACGAATTACAATCGGGTTTTTGTAGAACAGGCAATCACAAAAGAAGACGTTGAGTTGTTTCTGGAAAAAGAAAAAAACGGGACACTGGATCTGAGTAATTCTTATTATCGTGATGATGCGAAGGCATTGAAAAAAATGTTCAACGATAATGGAGGAGCTGGATACATAGATAAACTCAAATCGGATAGCATTGCCTGTATGGATATGTACCGACCTCAAGCCAAACATCAATTGTCTTATTTCGATATGGAAGAACAGGAGCAAATCGACTATGATCCACCAGTTCAAAAGGATGACGCAATGAAAGACGGTTCAAGTGAAGGTGTGAGTTATCGTGCCAAGAAGACCTATGCCGGTAAATCCAGAGAAAAAATTGAAAAATCGAATAAATCCAATCTAAAGTCAGATAAGCTCTATAAAAAGGACGAATACCAGATTTATAATAAAGACAAAAAGGAAAAAGATGGAGATGAGGTATGTATGAATGATGTAGTTCAGGGACAATTGGGAGATTGTTATCTGATGTCGGCACTGGCTGCAGTGGCTTTCAAAAAGCCTCAATTAATCAAAGATGCCATTTCTTATACGCCTGGAGATGACTACGCCACTGTGAGACTTTTCATTAAAAAAGGATACTCCACTAAACGAGAGCCGGTCAATGTCAAGGTAAATTTTCATTTTCCAGAGGAAACTACAAAAGACAAACCAAGTGGAGGTATGGTTAATGTGAGTTCAGGGCCAACGAGTCCTACGTATAGCCACGATTTGATATATGCAGGTAAAGGAGATAATGAAATGTGGGTAATGTTGCTTGAGAAGGCCTATGCGGAAGTAATGGGGGGGTACGATAACATTGTGTCTGGGACTTCTGTTGAAGCATTGGCAGTACTCACTGGCAAGGAAGTTGATAAAACATATACGGATGAAGTAAGTGTGAATGATTTGGGAAGTAAGCTGGAATCAGCCATTCAGGGAGGAAGAACAGCAACGGCAGATACCAAAGAAGGGCATGAGATTCCGGCAGGTTATAAAACAGAAGCTTATGGAGACAGTGGTACCTTGGTCATACTGGCTGATGATACACCTGTTGTTTGTGGGCACGCATATACCATTATAAAAGTTGATAAAGATGCACAAACTGTCCAATTGAGAAATCCACATGGTCCTAATGAAAGGACAAAAGAATATATAACTGTATCTTTTACAGACTTTAAAGCATGTTTTACTAAATTTAGTTCTATAGATACAACAACTAAGGATAAATGATCAATCAGCTCAAAACATATGTGTTAGTTATATTTTGCACAATCGGTTTTTCTATTGGCCTTACTGCCCAGACACCATTTTGGTTTTCGGGAAGTGCGCGTATGGACTTTATAAATATGAAGTATTTGGAGGGACACGATGAGCATTTTTTCTCTCATTCGGCCAAGCACCTTAACGGAAATGTTGAAACCTGTACTTATGAAGAATTTGTGTCGGATAAGGATTTAGAGAAGAAAGATGGCTCCCATTTCGATAGTGCGCCAACTTACCAACTGAAATATGGCTTTTCGAAAAACGGACAAATTCATGTTTTAAATGTCAATTCCACTTCTAAATCATACAAGGCTCCAAGTGAAGTAAGTTTTGAACGTCTGAAAAAAAGTACGACATGGTCTGGTGGTAGAAAAATCATGTCAATGTATGCTGATCCTAAAAGTGGCGATTCACGGGTTATTCTATTTGACTATGATGAGAAAGACCGAATTATTACTGAGAGTTGGACCTCATACAATAATGATCAATTAGATGCAAACTTTTACCCTTTTCAGGTTCGATACAACTATAAAGAAGATGGGAGTTATTGGATTGTGGGCACCTTGAATACTACCAATGATAAAGGAGAACCATGGGATATTGAAAAGTATAGATTGTACTACAGTTCAAAGGGAAATTTGGTAAAAAGAGTCATTAACAATAGAAACCTAAGGGAAAGTAAACCCAATGTGGAAAATGAAAAGGAAGTCTTTGAGTATACTTATGAAGAAAATGAGCAATTGAATAAGATGAGTTATCAGAAAGGTCGAGAAAGTATTAAAGAAACCCGATATGTTTATAAAGACCTTGATGCACAGGGTAACTGGACAATGATGAAAGTAGTTGGGGCAAAGAATACGTCCGACTTTGTGGTCTCAAGAAAGATTAAGTATTTTAAAGAAACTGAGTAATACAGTAATTCGACAAGCGACAACAATAAACCTGTCCAAATCACATCAATAATTTAAAAAAATCACTAGTTTGGTCCCTGAAAAATAAGAACTTATGCCTTCATTTAAAGTATCCAGATCAATCAATATCAACGCTTCAGCAGAGAAGATATATGAAACTTTAACAGATTTCCATCACTGGCAAACCTGGTCGCCCTGGTTAATTCAGGAACCGGAAGCCAGAGTAACCGTTAGAGAAGACGGAAAGTACTACGAATGGGAAGGCAAACGAATTGGCTCAGGTAACATGACGTTCATTAAAGGTTTGCCAAACGAATCTATAGAGATGGATTTGATGTTTCTAAAACCATGGAAATCTAAATCCCTAATCACTTTTAAATTAAGGTCGCATAGCGATTATACAGAGTTGACATGGAATATGGATGGAAGTCTGCCTTTCTTCATGTTCTGGATGAAGGGAATGATGGATGCCTGGGTAGGAATGGACTTTGAAAGAGGACTCATGATGCTCAAAGAGTATGTTGAATTGGGTGCTCCGCAAACAAAGCTTGATTTCAAAGGAAAGGCGCAATTCGAAGGCGGCAATTACATTGGTGTTTCAGTGGCTTGTGGTAAAAAACAACTTCCGGATACCATGAAAAAGGCTTTTGGAGATTTGCATGCCTATTTTTTAGCCAATCCCGAACTTTCCGGAGGAAAAGGGTTTTCTACTTATAGCGTTTGGAATCCGGTTAAGGACAAAATCGAATATACTTCAGGGTTTTTCGTAAAAGAAATTCCTTCGGATCTACCAGGACACTTTGTATCCGGAAACATGCCTGCAACATCAGTTTACACGGTTAAACATACTGGTCCGTACCACCATATGGGCAACGCGTGGAGTACATTGTATACCATGCAGAGAAACAAGGTTTTCAAGAAAAACAAAAGAATGAATCCCTTCGAATTGTATGTCAATAGTCCAATGGAAGTAGCAGAGAGCGAATTGGTAACAGAAGTGTCGTTTCCAATAAAGTAACTTAGATAGACTTAATCAACTCTGAAATTTGCTGCCCACGCATATCATCAGAGAATTTCTTGTACAATCTGTTTTTGGCCTTTTTGATGCTTTCCTGAGTAACGAAAACGTATTCAGCCATCTCTTTATTAGTAAGGTTCAGTTTTATTAAAGCACAGAGTCTTCTTTCGTTTTTTGATAAATCTGCGTTGAGGTGTGTTTTAAGGTTCTCAAAAAACATGGGATGGATGATTTCAAATTCAGCCATAAAGGAGGCCCAGTTTCGCTCATTCAACTGATCAATCAAACTACTTGCAGAGTCTTCCTGGTTGTTGCTGGACTCCATGAGTTGTTGAAGCTCCAGGCTCTTTTTATCCAGCGAATACTTAGCACTGTCTAGCTTATGAATAAGGATGTTTCGCTTCACCTTCTCGTTCTTTAATTCACTTTTCTGAAGCTTGATTTTCTGGTTCTTATTTCTGTTAGATTGAACGAAAATGTACACAATCACAATACCAATGAGTAGGCTGATAATACTGATGTACATCCATTTCATTTTACGCTCGGTTTCCTGCTCAAACTGGTCTGTGAGATATACGTTTCGTTGTTTTTCTTCCTGGATGTTCTGGTCTTTCTCATCAACAATGCGTTCCAGTTGAACTTTGTGTGCATTGAGAACCTTCTCCTTTGCCAGAATAGAATCTTTGATGTCTGAATACACTTCCTTGAATCTCAGTGCCAGATTGGTGTTGTTAACTGATTTGTAATGATTGTATAACTGCTGACAGATCTCCGTACTCAAATCTTCATTTACCTTGTGAATAAGCGGTTCAAAATGGGCGCGCATTTGTTCGTGCTGACAAGAACTATGGTTTATTTTACATGCTGTACCATACCAACGTAACTTATTTTCCAGAGAGAGTTTGTTGGTGTCAATTGAATCAAAGAAATCATGGGATTCGATGATCTTTTCTTGTTCAAATAGGATTTCAGAAACCAGAATTTTACTTTGGAAAAGTTGAGGAAGGGCATTGCTTTTTATGAATAGATCAATGGCGATCCGACTGTGTATGAGCGCTGAATCTGGCAACTCAAGTGCTCTGTAGTCAATGGATAGATTATGATGGTTGATGCCGATCGTGACTTCCTGCACATTTTTTTGCTGAGTAATGGCCTTTATCGCCATCAAGTGATACTTCTTGGCGCCCTGGTAGTCTCCAATTGACTTAAAAATGGTTCCAATATTTGAATAGATACTCGATTTTTGATTGGAGTAGTGTTCACTCAGATCTAACGCTTCAAAATACGATTTCAGCGCCATGTCATATGCAGTAGCACGCTGGAAAATTCCACCCTTTACAATCCTGCCAAAGATGAGTTCCTTGTAGGCGTTTTTTGAATAGTATTGTTCAGCAGAATCTATGTATAGAAATGCTTTTTCCGGGATGTGAAGAATGTCGTTGTATATGTTGGAAAGCACAGAGTAGGTACTGGCTATCAAAGAAGAATCATTGGCCTTTCGTGCCAGGTAGTTAGACTCTTTTAAGCGCATAATAGCAGTGTCAGTTTGTCCCTGGTAAACATTGATGATTCCCCATAAATTTGCGGCTGCCTGAACAAGTGTGTCTACTTTTTGAGACTTGAAATAGGCATAAGACTTCTCAGTGTATGTATTGGCTTCATTAAGCTGACCAGTTCGAAAATAGCGTTTGCCAATTTGATAGTGAATATGTCCCAGACGCACAGGATCCTGTGTTTGAGGAATCATTTTTTTTAAACTGTCAACCTCAACAGAAAGGGGGGAGCTTTGTCCATGCACAAAATTTTGTCCGCTCAAAAAACAGAACAAAAACAAGAGAAACGATATGTTGTAATAAAAACGCAAGGAAACTTGTGTAGGCCTTGAATATATGAAAGATTGGATAATTGACCACCTATTCTGAACAGGTGATCAACCATCCAATAGAGGTACTAGTTTTTGGTCATAGCAGAGTAAGGAACTTCAACAATCTTGTTGCCGTATTCGCTACCTAATTTAACCATGGCTTTAACACCTTTTAATTCAACGATTTGTCCTGGAACCTGTTCGTTTTTCGCAACCTTAACTCCCGAAGACTTCAGACTGGACGTTTCAATAATTGTTACACTGTCTCCCTTAGAAAATCCTCTGATGTTGGCATTGGCTTTTCTCACACCCCAAACATCTCCTGAAACAATGTAAAATTCTTGCGGATCTTCTTCTTTTACATCTTTGTTGCCTCCAACTTTTCCTGCCATACCGGAACCACCTGGTGATTTTTCAGAAATACGATATACCACTACGTTGGTCATGTAAGTTCCACCTGGGACGTTACGAACAACTTTGTCTATTCCATCATTGATAGAGCTTCCCTTTAATTCTTCTATCTGCCCGGCCAAAGCAGATTTCTTCTTAATGATTCCGGCTCCCTTCGACATAGCACTTTCTAAATCTTGTCCGGATACACCAGCATAAGTTTTAAGTTCTTCGTAATTCGCTGAGTTGTCAATGTTCTTTGTGGATACCATATTGAGTTCTCCAACACGTGATACATTGTAAGCACTTCCACATCCATAAATGAAAAAAGCACTGGCTAAAATGACTGATAATGATTTGAATTTAGTTTTCATAATTGTGTTATTAGTTGTGCCAGCAAATCTATTTGAGGTCACCCCAAAAAATGAAAAAATGGTGGTTGACAAAAGGGTGACATTTTGATTTTAGTATTTCTGAATTGATCTTATTTGTTTGATTTTGAGTGTTTAATGGAGCTATTGGTGTTGAGGGTGAAAAAATGCCTCAGAGGGGACAAATTTTAAATTGTCTGAAAAATGACTACCAAAAAACAGGTGGTCATGAAGAAAATGAATGGATATTTTGAATGAAATGTGACTTAACGCTTCCGTTATGATATCTTTAAAACGATAAAATTGAGATGAAATGAATTTTACTGAGGACATCATTTTGGAAAATGAACGTGCTTATTTACGGCCATTAAAGGCAGCAGATTTTGACTTGCTATTGCCTTTTTCAAGAAACGAACCCGAGTTATGGAATTACTCACTGTCACCAGCAGGAACGGATGAAGAAATGAAGATTTATCTGGATTCGGCTTTGAAATCAAGAGCCGAACAATTCGGATATCCATTTGTGGTATTTGACAAAAAAACGGATCAGGTAGCCGGATCTACACGTTTTTATGACATCAGTCTGCATCATCAATCACTGTCCATTGGTTATACTTGGTACGGAAAAGCTTTTCATGGTACCGGTTTAAATAAACATTGTAAGTTTTTATTGCTTCAATATGCTTTTGAAGTGTTGAAGATGGAAAGAGTTGAGTTCCGTGCCGATAACAATAATAAAAGGTCCATCAATGCCATGAAACGAATTGGTTGTGTGGAAGAGGGTGTTTTAAGAAGTAACTGTTTTTCACCAAATGGCAGAAGAGATAGCATAGTCTTGAGCATTCTTAAAGAAGAGTGGGAGACAAGGGTGAAATCTAACTTGAGGGAACTAATAGAAAAATAGAAGCCGCTATTTAGCAAATTTGGTGATTTTCCCTTCCGGAGACTGGTAGTAAACTTCTGTCAGTTTATGCCCAGTGTGTTTGTATTGAACAAATCCGGTAGATTCGTCTTCTCGCACCAGCATGAATTTGCCCATATCCCAATATCTGCGGATAAATTGAGGCTCAGCAATACATTTGTAGTTTTTACTATGATAAACACCAATTAGTCCGTCCCGTTTGACATATATAGCGGGTTTGCGAATAAAAATAGATTGAAACTCTATTGGCAATACGAGCTCTCCTTCATAGCTGAATAGCCCTGATTTTCCGTCTTTCGAAACAAAATAGTGTCCTTGATATGATGAAAGATAGGTGTATTCCATAGGAATAATGGTCTTGCCAAGATGGTCTACCACACCAAATTTGTGTTCCTTTTTTACAATAAAATTCTTGATGCCCCAGTACTTGATGTAATTGTAGTTTTCTAAACGGGTAATGGGCGTGAAATGCTTATCAAAAACCACACACGTGGTTACTTTTTCACCAAAGTCTCTACCACTAATTTTCTCATGATTTTCTTTCAATATATAGCCGGTGTATAGAGTGTCATGAATTAATCTGATGTGGTCATATTTAAAATCTATCAGAACATCTCCGTTTTCATTAATCAACCCTTGTTTTCCTCCCTTACTTACTCTGATATATGTCAAACCAATGGCATCATGTTCCGGATAGTAATTAGGTGCTTTGTATTGTGGCTCAAACAGAAAGTTCATATTAGAATCCAATAGGCCAAACAAGCCATTTTGGTTGACCATAAGCTTGTCGTGCCTTTCCCTGTTATCTTGAAATTTCCTGATTTCATGGTATTCTGCAGGAAGTACAATCTTTCCTTGTAAGTTGATGAGTCCCACCTTACCACTGTCCCCGTAAAATTTTAAGTGATGGTTGAGTTCTCTGTAATCCATGATGGTGTTAAGATCAGAGAAACTTGCACTCACGAAACCACTTTCTTTCAACGATAATTTTATGGTGTCCGAAAACAGGTTGTAAACTTTGATTATGTCTCCCGTTTCATTCCTGAAAATGTATAGATTCTTTGGCTGTGGCCCCATGTAATCTGCAGCGCTTCCGCCTCTTGGATAAGCAGCATCTATCATTGCTACCTGATTATTCCAGGCGTCACAAGCATCTACTATGATAAGTTGAATCCCGTTTTTGTACGGAAAATACAAGGTATCAGTATTTCTTGGAGCATTGAAAAGCTCTGTTAAGGGCTGACTGATCCCTGTAAGACCACACAGAGAAAGCAAAAGGATGGTTAGAATTCTTTTCATAATTGTAAAATGAAAGTATGAAAAGTAGGGTAGTGGTTAATGTGAGAGTTGGTGAAGTGGTTTTTTGGGTGGGTTAATAGACATGATTATTACTCCCATTGTAAATCGTTAGCGCATTTTACTTTGCTCAGGTTTTGGTGAATTCTTGTAATATTTCTCTGATCAACTTCTTAGTTAGATTTTATAGTTGTGTCCATACTGCGAACGGTATATTCAATAAAGAGTATAAGATGATTAAAATCTTGCTTGATTGTCGATTCGAAAATCTCTCCATCAACTATAACAAGTTCATCTGAAGCTCTTGCTTCCCCTTCAAAGTAGTAGGTTGAACTATGTCTGTCATAATGTTTCTTAAGCCACTTTCGATCATTCAATTTTTGTAATAATTGATCAAAGATGTCTTCAAGATCATTAATGTCTTTCACTAAAGTGAGTTTTTCACTCAGAAAATTTATCGCATGCTTTGTCAGGGGAATATTTTTTGTAACGTCAGCGTAATTTTTCATTGCTTTGGTAAGCTCGGCCTTATCCAATGAGAATGTAGTCGGAGTTTCACTCTCATAAATATCAAAGTGAGATATTTCCCTAGATAATTGTCCCAATACCTTAAGTGAAGCTTTTACAAACTTTCTTTTCTTAAGACCATACATCTGTTTTTTGTTGATCCTTGGTTTATTTGTGGAAAGTTCATTGTCGTTTGCATTCATTTGTAACGAAAATGCTCCAATCAATAAGAAAAACAGAATATACTTCATGTCTGTAAATTTGAGGATTATTTTGAATAGGATGTTCCAATACACTGTATTTCACAAATCTTGATCAGAATTTATGCAAAATCTTAGGGTTAAGCGTTTTGTGCTCGGGAAAAGAAATGACAAGGGTTGGTGCAAAAGACATTACGGTTTTGGGTGCAGTAGATGCAACACTCTTGAAAACCTAGACCTCTTCTCGTATGAAATCTGATAAATTACTGCCTTCTTTTAGCTCTAATCTCTTTCTTAATCTGTAGCGTGCCTTTTTTACACTGGTTAAACCAATGCCGAGAATGTTTGCAATTTCTTTTTGGTTTAGCTTCAATTTGATGAGGGCAGCTAAGCGCACATCACTATCAGATAAATTGGGATGTTGGGCCTTAAGCTGATAAAAGAAGCTTGGGTGAAGCTGATTAAAATGTTTTTTAAATTCCTGCCATTCTTCTTCCGACCCAATGTTGGTTTCAATCAGTTTAAAAAGATGTATGAAAGAAGGACTGCCTCCTTTTTCATTCTCCAACTCAGATAGCTGGATTTTGAATTCTTCGAGCATGGCATTTTTTTGCGCCACCTGAGTGGAGAATAGTTCAAGTCTTTCTTCAAGCTGTTCTTTTTCTCTTAACTCGTTTTCTACTCTTTCTTTGGCCCATTCTTGCTCTCTTTTCAACATTTTCTTGCCCCGTCTGATTCGAGAAAGCTGAAACACAAATACCAGAATTGCAATTATTATTAAAGAGGCCAGACCAATAATAAGCATACGTTCTCTAAGTGTTGAAATTCTCTTGTCTCTCACGGCTATTTCTGATTTGCTTTGAAGCAGAGCCACTTCTTTTTCACTTTCCTCCAGGAGTCTTCTTTGATTTTGCAGCTCATATTTTGCCTCCATTTCAGAGATTTGTTTGAGCTTATCCTTGTCCCAAAGACTGTCTCTATAAGTATTGAATCGCTTAAGAAAAAGAACGGATTGAGTATAGTCACCAGCAAGCTCATATAGTTCTGATAACTCCAAAGAAATTTCTTTTAGAACAATTAAATAGCCTTCATCTTTCGCTATGATATAGGCCTGAAGCCCGTATTGAATACCATTTTGGTAGTCTTTTTTCTTTTTGTATGCTGTCGCCATGGCCAGATATCCTTGCGCCACTCCCTTCATATCTGCAGCCTCTTTACTTACATCAATGGTCTTTTGACAGTACGCCATAGCCTCTTCATAATTCCCTTCATCGCAGTATATACTGCTTAAACTTATATAGGCATCCCCTAACTGGTCCGTTGAACCCAGTTCCTTTTTGATATCAATACATTCCAACAGTGTTTCTTTTGCTAAAGCAGTACGGCCTGAGTGATAATAAACCAAAGCGAGATTTGGAAGAGCTCTTGAAAGGCTTAAGAATTGGTCTTTGGCTCTAAAATAATCGATGGCTTTTTCCAGATGATCTTCAGCTCGTTTGTAATCATCCATTACGTAGTACAAGGACCCCATGTTTGAATAAATAGTGTGTTCTTGTTCTACATCTTCATCTTCCTTCGCAATGTTTAAAGCCTTTAGCGAATTTTCCAATGCCAATGAGAACTTTCCCATGCTCTTATAGATAATGGATAGATTCATATAGCCACTTGACAAGTCAGAACTTTTTATTTCTTCTTTAATGGCAATGGATTTTTGACAATAGTAAATGGCTTTCTCGTGTTTTTCCTGTAGCAAGTAACAATTCGATACATTGTTGTAGTGAATAGCAAGGTCCGCACTTTTGGCATTGTTGTTAAGCATGAGGTCAAGACCTTCTAGTAATGGAGCCTCAGCTTCAACCAAATATCCCTGATTCATTAAGCCCAATCCTTTTACCGTTAAGGCACTTGCCAGAGCAACAGAGTTGTCTACCTCTCTATAACATTCTATGGCCTTGTCGTGAAAGAATCTGGCAGAATCATAGTCGTGAGAAAAGTGATGGACAGTACCCAATGCATAATAACTTTCTCCCTGTCCGTATACGTAAGACATTTCTGTAGCAAGCTCTAGCGCTTTTGCTGCATAGCCTCTTGCTTTGCCAGGATCAGAGAAGACAGTATAATAAGATATGTCAACAAGACAATATAGTCTTGCGGTGTCTTTGGTGGCAGGGAGTTTTTTATGAAGGCTGTCGAGAATTGATTCGTATTGACCATTACCAGTTAGGGAGCACAACAAAAGTGAAAATGTCAATCCCAACTTAGTCGGGGCACACCATTTTATAATCTTACTTATTCTGCTCAATGCAACACTTATTTTGGACTATTGTCTTATTGCTTTCAATGATAATAGAAAAAGTTCAGACGTCCCACTTTTAAAAATACATCAGGCATTAATTAGTACTTGCTAAAGGGTAGACCATTGGGTAGACAGGGTTTAAAAGTGAAAAGCGTATCTATTTGTTAATTAGAGATGTAAGTGATGTAAGAGGGGGAAGGAGTGACTACTGTCTTGTATACCCTTGTATGGAGGTGTTTGAATCTACCGGTCCCTAGCTTTGAGAACTAAATTCATAACGGCCTCTTCCAGGGGTTATAAATCAAATTTCATGACATCATTTTACACTGCTGAGACTACGACTCGAACCTCTAAAATGGCATTTAGAACATTAATCATTCTGTTCATATCGTTCTGTTTTTCCAACTTTTCAAAGGCACAATGTCCTTATTCAGGTGCAACGGATTTTTGTCCGGATTTGGATGCTTCCACTTTTGCTGTGGGGGTGTCAAATGTCGTATGTGGTTCTACATGGGGAACCGAACATGCTCAGGTAAACAATATGGATGCAAACTGTACTTACCTTATTGAGTATTGTGGTGCTCCGTTTGACGCCGCCATTGGAGTTTTTACTGATGGAGGAGGGATGCAGGTAGCATATTCTGGTACTGGATGTGGAGATGATGTTTCATTTAGTTTTACGCCTCCTTCAAACGGAAATTATGAGTTTCAGCTCGATAATGAAGGTGCTTGTAATACTGTGGCTGCCAATAATGATTTGGTTGTCACGCTTGTGTCTTGTGTATCATCCTGTACAGATCCGGATGTGCCCAATGTATCTGCCAGCTTAGGTACGATTTGTCCAAGTGGCTCCAGTACTTTGAGCTGGACAGGTAGTTTAAATGACGCCACCGCATGGCATGTGTATTCTGGATCTTGTGGAGGTACTTTGGTTGGGACAACAACCGGTAGTTCCATAGTAGTTAATCCAACCAGTACTACCAGTTATTTTGTTAGAGGAGAAGGTGGATGTGTAACGCCTGGTTCATGTAGCTCAGGTACCACAGTAACGGTTACGGATGTGTCTCCACCAGTCATTACAGTCTGTGCGCCAACCCCACCAAATATTTCAGCAAACTCCTTTTGTCAGGCCACTTGTCCCGATTTAACCGGATTGGTAACGGCCACAGATAATTGTACGGCTTCACCAACAATCACGCAATCACCAGCCGCGGGCGCTACTTTAGGGTTGGGAACAACTACCATCACATTAACAGCAACGGATGGTTCAGGAAACATGACGACATGCACAGTAAATCAAACAGTAGTGGATAACACCTCACCAGTCATTACAGTCTGTGCGCCAACCCCACCAAATATTTCTGCAAATTCTTTTTGTCAGGCCACTTGTCCCGATTTAACCGGATTGGTAACGGCTACAGATAATTGTACTGCTTCACCAACAATCACACAATCACCAGCTGCGGGTGCTACTTTAGGGTTGGGAACAACTACCATCACATTAACAGCAACGGATGGTTCAGGAAACATGGCAACATGTACGGTAAATCAAACAGTAGTGGATAACACCGTTCCTACTGCGGTTTGTCAGAATGTGACCGTTTTCTTAGATGGTACCGGGACCGCTAATATAACAGCAGGTGATATTGACAATGGTTCAAGCGACAATTGTGGTGGAGTTAGCTTAAGTGCAGCACCAAGTTCGTTCACCTGTGCAAATCTGGGAGCTAACAATGTGACTTTAACAGTAACTGATGGAAATGGAAATACAAATACATGTATTGCTGTTGTGACGGTTTTGGATACCATTTCTCCAACTATATCTTGTCCCGGTAATCAAACAGAAAACCCAAATGCTTCTTGTCAATTCGTACTCCCGAACTATATTTCAACACTCTCTATTACCGGAAGTGATAACTGTGGGACCCCAACAATAAGTATGTCTCCTTTGGCAGGAACGACCATAACAGGCACAACTATGATAACTATTTCCGCAACGGATGTTTCAGGTAATGCATCAACTTGCACCTTTGATGTGGTCTTGAATGATGTCACCAACCCAACAGCTGTTTGTCAGAATATCACAGTTTTCTTAGACGGATCGGGGAATGCAAGTATTACAGCAGCTGATATCGATGGAGGTTCAACAGATAACTGTGTCGGACTCAGCTTGAGTGCATCACAAACGACTTTTAACTGCTCTGATATAGGGGCTAATAATGTTACTTTAACTGCTACCGATGGTAATGGCAATACAAATTCGTGTATGGCTACTGTAACGGTTCAGGATACTATTTCACCGATGGCCTCTTGTCAGAATGTGACTGTTTATTTGGACGGAACAGGCAATGCAAGTATCACGGCTGCCGACCTTGATAATGGTTCAATGGATAATTGTGGCAGCGTTTCATTGAGTGCTTCACAAACTACTTTCGATTGTACCAATACAGGGGCAAACAATGTTACTTTAACGGTAACTGATGGAAGTGGCAATACCGGAACTTGCTCGGCTGTAGTAACTGTTTTGGATACAATTTCGCCAAGTTTAATGTCTTGTCCTGGCAACATTAATATTGTAACCAATAATGCGGGGTGTGAGGGAATCGCCATCTGGACGAGTCCAACAATCATGGATAATTGTTCTGGGGGATCCGTATCAGGGACTCATACATCCGGCTCGAGTTTCCCATTGGGAACAACTACAGTGAACTATACAGCAACTGATGCATCTGGCAATACAAGTTCATGTAGTTTTGATGTGATTGTGACAAGTGATCTGTCGGTTGCGACTGACAGTGTTCACAATGCATTGTGTTTCGATTCTTTGAATGGTCAGGCATTTATCACGGTAACTGGTGGAACCATGGGCTATACTTATGATTGGGATCATGATGGAACGAGTGACAATGATGATTCAGAAGATCAGGATGGCCTGGGTGCAGGGACTTACAATGTGACTGTCACAGACGTCAACGGATGTACTGCTACGGGAACAGCTACTATTGGTGAGCCTGCTGAACTTTCCATTGCTTTAGATGGAACTACTGACCCTACCACCTGTGGAGCTAATGATGGAGCTATTATGGTGACCACTACCGGAGGTACTGGCGCTTATGTTTTTGATTGGGATAACGATGGTACCGGAGACAATGACGATACTGAAGATTTATCAGGTGTGACAGCGGGTGGGTATCAATTAACGGTTACAGATGCCAATGGATGTACGGCTACAACAAGTCAAACTCTAAGCGATCCGGCAGCCCCAATGGTGAGTTTTACTGCGCCGGCAGACATTTGCGCGAATGAAACCATTTTAACCGGTTTAGGTAATGGAACGCCAACTGGAGGTGTGTATTCAGGAACTGGTGTGACAGACGATGGAAACGGTACCAGCTACTCTTTTGATCCAACTACAGCGGGAGTTGGAGTACATACGATTACATATACGTATACTGATGGTTCGGGATGTGTGGGAGCAGCTAGTGATGATGTTGAAGTATTTGCAGTACCAGTAATTTCATCGTCATCAGTTACCAATATCTCGTGTTCAGGAGCCGGAGATGGAAGTATTTCTGTTACAACGTCAGGATCTGGTTTAAGTTATGACTGGGACATTGATGGAACAGGCGATTTCAATGACCCGCAGAGTGTGGCAGGATTAGATTCCGGAACCTATGTGCTTCAGCTTATGAATGCAGATGGATGTATGGTGAGTCAGACATTCAATGTAACAGAACCAGCTGCATTAGCATTGTCAGCAACTTCTACAGATGAACTCCTTGGTTCCGATGGAACCATTGACTTGACGGTAAGTGGAGGAATTCCTAATTACACCTATGATTGGGATAATGACGGAACTGGAGATAATGATGATACCCAAGATTTGAACGGTTTAACACCTGGATCTTATACCGTTATTGTATATGACGACAATGGTTGTTCAGATACCTTAACAGTTGATGTGGGCACGCAGGTTGGGGTGAGTACTTTGGAAGCAATTGACTTTAAAGTGTATCCAAACCCTACTTATGATAATATCACATTGGAATCTAATAAATCTTTGCCATATACCGTCACATTGTTGGATAACACAGGTAGACTGATTAGTTCTGAGAACGTTTCGACATCAAATTATCAGATAGACTTGAGTGGTTTGAGTAAGGGGATTTATTTGTTAAAGGTAGATGATCAGGCCGTGCGTGTTGTGAAGAGGTAGGATATTTGACTATTGGGAAGTAATTGATCTATTGAGACATAGCTTAACTACTTTCCGATATAAAACATGTTATGGTTTTTCATTAGCTCTTAAACCGAAGGCTTGATTGGCACTAAGTTTATTTGAAGGATAATTGGATGCAATTCTTGCCATTCTCAATTCCTTAAAATTTTGCTAGGCTATTACTTGTTTCTAATATTAATAACTCATCAGATTTTAGTCTTAAAGTTAGAATTTGAGATGGTGTTGGTAAAATGAAAAATCACGGTTTTCCGTGAGTTTAGATTCATTTTCTACTCTTATCTTGCAAGCGAACTAATCACTATTGAACAAATACTGTTCGATTGATCATTTTGAATTTATGAAAACTATTGCCGTTCTTGCTAAGACACTTATCTTTTTACTTGTTACTAACATCTCATTTGCTCAAAAAAACAATCCGGTTGCGGGACATGCAGCTCAACTAGTTGACTTTTTGAAGAAGGACTATAATACCATCTCAACTGAGAATCGTCAGGATGAAATGGCCAAGGACAGAGCGAAAGTGCTTGGGATTTTTAAGTCCTATTTGACTTCAAATGAGATTAAATCTCTGCATTCAATGGGAGCACTGTACGCTACAACCCCTTCTCTACCAACAGCTGTGCATACAAACAAGTTGGCGACACAGCACTTGAGCGCAATCTCTCAGATGCCAGTTGGATCAAACGCTGAGGTACTTGCAAAGGTGGAAAACCATAGTATACACTTAGTGAATACCGAAATCGACTTTTTAAAAAAACAACACTTCAAGGATGGGAATGAGCTTTTCAGGATCAATCAATCCTTTCTCATTTCAGGAAACACTTATCTGGCGGAGATGGCACGCATGTTTATAGACAAGTATGACAAGAACTTTAACTTCAAATTAGATCCATATGCTGAAGCCGGAAAGGATGTGTCATTGCAAAAATCAATTCCCTTTCTTGGTGGAAATTTGGCCTTCTCCACGATCATAGATGGATTGTCTCAGTTCCTTGCCAAACGTATCAAAGAGGAGTTGACAGCGTACATGATGAGCAACATAAAGACATGGCTGAACAATGCGAATGAGGAAGGGTATCTGGAAGAGTTCAAAATTCTGCTTCCGAAGACTTCCAACTACTTCATGAATTTTGAGGCGGATCAACTCACCAATTTTGTACCACAGTTCAAGCAGTACATTGAGGATGATCTCAATCACCTGCTGGAGAATGTACACGATCTGAAAGAGGCCTCACGTATCAAGCCAATATTGAAACGTTATCCTGATATGGAATTTGCCTTTGAAGCATTGGAGATCATTCCTAAATTATCTGACGTCAAGCACTCCATCGACTATTTCGATATCTTGGCCAATACTCGCCTGATGAGTCGCTGGAGGGCGGATACTGAGAATAAATGGAAATTCAACATAGCCCAATCTATCAAGTTATCCGAGTTGCTAGCGCACAGTCTAACTGTGAACAACGCAGGTAATCCAGAATTCATCAATCTCAATTTTGTCAACAACTATGTGTCTGAGATCAACTTTTATGTCTTATACACTGGATTCATCCATCAACAGAACCTGAAGTACTATGATATCCAGTTCAGAGGACCTAGAAATACCAAGGACTTTGCGTTGAAAGATGGGTTGGAGAATCTGATGAAGGTTATAGGACCTGATGCAAGCAGTGCTTTCAATTACAAGATGTTGGCTGACATTACAGAGCGGCTTACGAGAGAGTTTTCGTTGATTGCTGAGGAGGCTCAGTCGGTTCAAAAGTACGCACAGAGCATCAAAAAGGCTACTAAGGCCAATATGCCGGTTGGTGTAGACACAGTCTACAACTTTCTGGAAGGGACAGTGGACCTAACTGATCGCATGATCGGTGGTGCTGAGATGTTGGTTAACCACATTATTGATGTCCAGAATACCTCCAATCTTGTAGCCAAGTTGGCAATTCTGGGACCTCTGGGAATTACGAACATAGGAAAAACCATTCAACGGATGGACATCCAAGAGAAGGTGAAGCCATATATTAATTCAGCTCATCATGCGAACGAAATTTTTCTAGATCTGCATAACAAACACTTCACATCTGCGATTACCAAGGCACTGTTGATTTTGAATGAGGTGGTGCCAGAAAACAATTCATCCAAAATAGGTTCGGTAGCGTTTCAAATCTCGATGGTAACCGCTAAACTAAATAATGATACAAGTTTTAAGGATCAGTGGAAGTCAATTTTGACGAATTGTAGTACCTGGCAAGCAGCAGCTAGTGTCTTAGTCGACGATGGGGTCAGACAATCTTTAGTTAAACTTAATGAAGAACTCCGGAAAGTTCAAAGCTACCATGCGGAGCACTTTTCACAGGATCGGAGTTTTTCAAATAAGTTAACGAAATTGCGAAAGGCCATAAATTCAATGGCGCTGATTGGGACAGGCACTACACATTCTTTAACAAATGATCAGAAGGCGGCCTTTAAATTCGCTGCCACAAATATGCGCTTTCACCGATTAGTACTGTCGTACTATGTGGATACACCGCTTGATGCCATTAAGACAGAGTTAAGCAACAGTATGATGGAGCTAACAGTTGACGGCATGCCGCTATTTAGCGAAGATGACAAAAGGAACTTTGAAACCTTGTTTGACAAGTGGGCGAACGCAGGAGCCACTGTCTTGGTTGATGGAGCACTTACAGCGTCAAACAAGACGCTGGTAGATCAGGGCTTAAGAGACCTAAAAGCTTTTATTCTTGGGTATCTAGAAAGCGACTCACTGATTGTACAGGAAAACATTCCCGCACAACTCATCAAGTTGATCCAGTTTGTGGATCAATTGGCGCAGGCTGAGGACTCTGAGGATGTGGAGAAAGCCATTGATGCGATTGCCTTGCCAACCGGAAGCTACTCCATAAAAAGAAAGTCAAAGTTCAATGTGTCCCTTAATGCCTACCCGGGCTTGTTTGGCGCCAATCAGTGGATCGTAAGGCAGAGGGATAATCGTTTGGTAACTCCTAAGTTTACTACAGGATTCACAGCACCGATTGGTCTGAGTGTGGCCTGGGGGAATAGTGGTTGTTCGCACGGCTTCTTTGTACCTATTATTGATATTGGTGCGCCAACAGCTTTCCGGTTCAATGCCCACCGTGACTCGGTGGAACACTTGCCGGATTTCACGTTCCGGAATGTGTTTGCACCTGGATTGTATTACACCTGCGGTTTCAAGAATTCGCCATTCTCTCTGAATATAGGGATGCAGTACGGTCCCCAATTAACCAAGATTGTCCTCGATGGGGAGGAACCCGACTATCTGGATTCCTTCCGCTTTGGAGCTGCTATCACCTTGGACATTCCATTACTAAATATCTATACGCGTCCAAGAGAGTTCGAATAGATGCGCATGTTTTTGATATACCCTTTTCTCCTGATCGCTGTGACAAGAACCAGTGCTCAGGATCAGGTCATACCGCTAGACTCAGTCCAAATGGATCTGGCATCAGAGGATTGGCGATATTTTCCTGAAGATGATACTGTCGTAGGTGAGAAATTTATGCAGTTGGCTTCCTTTCGACATTTCTATGAATCGGTCTACATCACTCAGCGCAAATATGAAACCGCAGTGTACCAATCGTTGGGAAGGGTTATTGGAAGTGGGGACAGTGTACTTTCTCATGTGCTCAATACGTCATGGGGACAGCACCGTGCATATGCTAAGAAAGTAAATAACGATTTCTATGATGAAGGCGGTATTAGGAGCAGTTTAGAATCACGGGCTGGTGGTTTTCAAGATCCCATAGAATCCGGCTCGATAGATCGGTTGTTCGGTCCCTCACAATACGATAGCAGGGTGGAGGTGCGCACCCTCAATCCATTTATCGACTGGCAATTCAAAGTTTGGACGGCCAGCCAGTCAGTGGCCATGGTAGTAGATCGCACCAAATTGGTTGAGATTTCTGAAGATTACTACGAGCTAGATATCTCCCAAACACTTCAAAATGCATTCTTCTTATGTGATGCCGAACCATTTGGAGATCAGCCAACGGTTGGTGTTGGAACAGCTTTCTTGGTTGGTTCTGATAGTTTTTGTACGGCTCGTCACGTGTTTGATATGGCTCCCGAGAAGTATGCGGTGGTGTTCGGATTCGAGACTATTTCCAAGCACGGGGTATACAAGTCTGTGCTTCACAAAAACAACGTCTACTTTGTAGAAGGATTCGTCAGTGGCGGTGTGGACGAGGAACTGGATATTGCCGTTTTCAAGGTAGACCGTCCAACAGATCTTGTACCCTTAAAATGGAGCTCCACAGTCAGTCTAAAACAAGGCACTCCTGTATACACCATTGGAAACCCCCTTGGATTGCCAACAAAGGTTGCGGTCAATGCATCAATCCTGGACAACTCTGATTACCATTATCTGTTTACGTCTGTGGATGCGTATAGAGGTAATTCAGGATCACCCGTATTCCGTTTAGATACGCATGAGGTGATAGGCGTTTTGGTGGCTGGAGAACCAGAGTTTCAGGTTGAAGGAAACTGCAATATTTCCAAAACCTGTCAGTCTGAGGACTGCATAGGAGAGCGTATAGTTCGGACAGAAAGTATTATTCAGATACTGTCTCGATGATGTAGTGGATGGTCTCAAGGTTGATTACAGCACCACGAACTTCTTAGCCACGCTTGCAAACTGTTTCAGTCATCCAGAGGAATAGAACAATTTTGTAGTGCTGTATTTGAGTTCTTTGAAAACACACTCTATTTCACTTTCTCTTGGATGTCCATCCGCAATTTTCATTTGTCTGATCGTTACTTTCATTACTGTCCTTTTTGTCGCCACAATATTGTGGTGAGGGTTTTAGGACACCATTTTTACCCAAAAAGCACAAATTAATTATTCACAGAATGGCTTCTGAATTGATTGATATGAAGGAGTTTTAGGAGTTTTTTACTGAAGTCTGTGACAATTTGTGCGACCTACTTCCCAATACAAAAAGTAAGAAGTGTTGATTTTGTTGAGGTTTTGAGTTTTGACGTACAAATAACGTACAGAAACTTCAAAAAACTGTGATTTTGATCTATTGACTGCAACAGTAATAATCACTACCTTTTGACAGTTACAATGATATAAATTTTAACTTAAATAAAGATGCCATGGATTTTATAACTGTACAAAAGCATGAAATCACTAATCCAAGAGACTTTTCCAGTTTAGCGTTTAATGTGAGAATGTGGTTGAATGATGGAACCAGAGACAAACAATTTGTTCGTGAATACTATTCCTTCATGTCTTTTCTATTGGAGAATTTCCCTATCAATCGGGCACATTATGGATACATCAATCAGAAATCGGGTTTAAATCCTGCAATTGATAATATGACTTCACAAGTTCTAAAAGAGTTTGATGCTACTTTAGGTGATTTAGAAAAGTGGAAGTATGGTAGTTTTAATATTGAATATCGAATGAGACCCATCGAGTCAATTTTCAGTTGTGAATCAAACTTGATTAAGAAATCAACTTGGTGGAAAAAGTCAGATGATTGTGTTTCTCAGGAAACATTTGATGAATTGGTTGATCGGTTTTGGTACTTTGTTGAGTACGCTCGAAATAATGGTAAACCTTTAGCAGCCTAATTGTACAATTTAAGTGCTTTGAATACGTTGACAATACTAAGTATTTAGTTTTGTGTACATTTGCACCCCAATTTAGAGAAAATGAAACGCCTTTTTCTTGATGATGTAAGAACA
Organism: Parvicellaceae bacterium; assembly: GCA_965230535.1. Lineage (GTDB taxonomy): Bacteria > Bacteroidota > Bacteroidia > Flavobacteriales_D > JAUILH01 > JAUILH01. Next base: position 1,468,405 of record OZ246009.1, read on the forward strand.
GTTGATATGGTTTATGACAAATCTCAGGTGTCCACCTTTGATGTTGTTAGAACCTATGATGAGTTTATCAATTATGTGAAAGCTAATGGCTTGCCAGAGTTTGTTAGCTTTGACAATGACCTTGGATTGGACGATAAAAATGAAGTAGCTCCTGATGGATATGCTGTTGCCAAATGGTTAGTTTTTGAATCAGGATTGGATCTATCAAACATGAGGTTTCATGTCCATTCAGCTAATCCAGTTGCAACAAGGCAGATAAAGAGTCTTCTAAATAATTATAAGAGGCACCTGAGAAGTCAACGTAAATCTGAAGACCTGTTAGAATTAGCTTAAAGCCTGGCTAGCCTATTTAAAGTTTTTCGGTACTGGTTTACAAAGTCGTCAATTGAACTTGGTTCTTTTTCATAGAAGCTTTTAGAATCTACACCATTGACTTCTTCCAAATCTAACTGTTTTCTTATCCTTTTGATGACTGGGATATGTGCATCACCTCCCTTGTCTGGGTTTTGAACTGTACACTTTAATGGTTTAGCTTTGGCTCTTAGGAACTGGAACTTTTTAGTTTCGGGCTTTCGCTCGATATGTACTTTGTTGCCAGAATAAGTTATTGAGCAGTTATATCCTTTAAGTATTTTTTCCAATCGCCTCCATGCTATTGGTCGATCACCTAATTCTATGGCTCTTGAATTATGGATTATCCAAGAAGCTATTTCATGTACTTCTCTATCGTCGTATCCGGGCGATTCTCGTGGGATTGATGAGTCTACAATTCTGTGTTGCGTTGCTTGGAGTATGAACTTGAATACCTTGTCTTGATCACAAGTGATTACCCTGCCGTTTTTTTCCAACACAACAATCATTGAAACCAGTGCGGTTCTCTTATTGCCATTGTGGAAAGCATGATTGTGAGCAAGCGAATGAGTTAAGGCAGCGGCATTGAGTTCAACAGTTCCATACTTGTCAACACCAAAACCTCCAGCCATTTGCCTATGAACAGCTGACGAAAGCAGCGTTTTGTTCTTGATTCCCGAAGGTTCAATTGGATCTCCAGATTTTAAGAAGTCTTTGACAAGGAAATTGTGTATTCCAAGAACCTCTTCTTCAGTTAATCTGAATAATTGGCTGGGGATATTTCCTATTGATTTAAGTTCAAATGGTTGAAGTTGTTTCGCTTTTTGTAAACTTTCATTTTGTGGTTTTGTTTGTAAAAGCTTATTTCTTTTTTGAGATTCCTTTTTGAGTTTTTTTACAGCTCCTTTTGGAAGTTTTCGGGTTGAACCGAGTGTAATATCTAAGCTGTTACATAAATCTCTAAATTCAGATGAATCAAGTCCAAGGTGTTCTTCCCAGTATTGGATGGAAACCAAATCTTGTTTCGTGGCAATTCCGATCAATCTTCTGGCTTGGTTGGTTCTTCCTCTCGGGATAATACTTGTTGAATCTTTCAGATCAAATCCCCCGTCCCAAAGGGTAACCAATACATCATCTATTTCTTTTCCCGCTATTCGGGCTAATGTTTCTACTGTGAGGTTTTTACTTCCCATCCATTTGAGTAAATAAGGATGAGCTCAACAATTTCGTCGTCGTTTTAAGCTGATCATCCATGGCTTTACTCTAAAGTTAATAATTTGGTAATGTGTGACACATTTATTGATGTGAGAATATTCCACCATTTTTCTAATGCAAGAAAACTTCATTGATTTTATCACGTGGGAAAATTCCTTTTGCGTTTGGTTTTCCCCCTTTTTTATGATGTAAGAAAATTCCTCTGGGAATCTTAGAAGTCGATAAGCGCAGAAACGGTAATACCGTGTGCTTCCGCTATGGCTTTCAGAGAACTTATGGTAGTATTGATCTCACCTTTTTCAATACTGATAATCTGACTACGCGGTATGTTAGCAAGGTCAGCCATCTTGTATTGCGAATACCCCTTGTCTTCGCGGAGTTTTCTTAGATGTTCACCAAGCTGTTTTAAATACTTATCGTCTCTGATTTTGGTCATTAACCCAAAGTGCCAATACTTGACAAAATGAGCAGTATGATATATCGGTCTATTTTCGTAATATTCGGTAAAATTTATTGGCATGATCAATTGTAAAGAAATAAGCCGTGAGTTCTTTCAAGAAAATGGCTTGGATGAAGTGACAGAGAACCTATTATTGACTATTAATGTGTTGCACAACGCACCTAATATTTCTCAACTTTCGGATCATGCTAAAAAGGAAATGGCATTCGAGCATACCAAGCTTTTAAAGTTTGTCATTCAGCTTTATCAAAGCACATCAACCAAGTAATCACTTAAAACTATAATTATGAAAATTGCAACTACAGGGAAGCTCTCTATTCTTTCGTTAAACACAATTACAAACCTCAGAATCAAACAAATTACTTCATTACTGTCAGTTCTATGCCTAGCGGCTATTCTTACTCAGAGCTGTTCTTCATCTTCTGACAAGTATGAAGATGAAATACACCTTGTTATGACCACTTTACCTGAGGATATGCAGTCAAACCTCACGTATAAGGCGGCAGAGTTGAAGGGAGGTATTGCTGTTGGTTGCTATTCCGTTAACGACTATGATAAGAAGGATGTGCAAATGGTATTTTGGGTAAAAGATGGTGTTGTTTATGCTGGTAATGGTTCAGCTCAATCAGCGTCAACCAAAGAATTGGAATATGCTCCTGCTGGCATAGATTTCAGTTCAATAGAAGCTGCGTTGAAAAAAGTGGAGTAAATCATCTTTTGGGGTTATTGATTTAACACATTATTTGAATGGTTAATTGGTAACCCCATTTCATTCAACATTGCTTCAATTCTACGTTTAATTTCTTCCTGTGTTTTTGCTGATTTTGTAGCCACCAAGGAGCGATACCACTTTGTTACTTCATAGCGTTTTTGCTTACTCCAATTAGTCAGCGTATCGTAATCCTTTATCTCTCCCAAAGTAACCAGTTCTCGCTGTGTTAATTTGTTCTTGTCAATGGTGTTGTCAATCAAAAACAGTTCTTCCCATTTCTTTATCAATAAGTCCAAACAAGCTTTTAATCCGCTTTGAGCGCATACATCTGAAAGGGTTTTGATTGGGATCTTTTTGAGCATGACCATTTTCTTCACTTTTATCTCAAAACGCAAGAGACGTTCGCTAAATCCCATTTTACGATATTGTGCGCCTTTGTCATAAACTTTAAGTTGATAGTGCTGCAAGAACACTTTTTTACCTTGGCCATTCGCTAAGGGCATATCCAAAAACGGTTTTCCTTTAAAATGAATCAACCCATTTAATAAAGGTCTCACAAGGGTAGGGGACACAACATTTACACCTATTTCTATGTTTCTTATGGGCTGATTCTGAATGTCTAAATCAAACTTCTTATTGATGTCGTCAATTACTTCATGAAGTTGTACAATGCTAAAGTTGTCTGCATTGTGCCTGCCTTTATTCTTGTATTTATGTAGGCTTCCTTTTACTGTTAAATACCTGTTCCTTTTGATTTCAAATTTTAATCCTTGAAATGAAGCCACACTATTACCAAGTAATTCATAGGTTTCTTCGTCTGTTTCCCCAATAAAATGGAGTAAAGAATTATTCTTGATCTTATCAATGTCAGGTTCTCTGATCTCAATTTTGACAAAATCTATCATGTCAAAAGAGATTAAGTTGGTCGTTCTTGGGAGCTTTTCGCTGATCAGTTGTCAGATACCAAGCCTGTCTGCCTGTGATTTGACAACGTTTTTTTCTGACCTCCCATAATTTACCTGACTTTTCAAGGTGTCGTTTGTACCAAGTAATGCACTTTTGAGGTATGCCAGTTGCTTCTGAAACCATTGAAGCGGTGGCCGTATGATCTTTTAAGTATTCAAATACTATCAAGAGCTGACTTCTATTGGGGAAAAACATACTACGCATGGCTTCCTCCTTTCTCATTTATGTAATCATCAGCAAATCGGTTAAGCTGATCAAGAGAATGTTGTCTGCCTGCGATAAGGTAATCTATAAGGTCATTCTTAGAATAATAAACCCGTTTTCCCCTTTTAAAATAAGGCAGTTCCCCTCGACTATTTTTGGAATAAAGCGTGGGTTTTGATAAACCAAGGAATTCGGCAGCTTGTTCGACGGACAGAATCTCGTCTTCTCTTTCTTGTTCTTTAGTTGATTTGTTGAGCAATATCTGCTCAATGTTTTCCAGTTTTTCGTTTAGCTTGTTAACTGCTTCTGGAAGTTGATCGAATGATATTTCTTTCATTGCTAAGAGTTTTAAATTCTTAGCAACATTAGCTTTGGGTTTTGCGGGTTAAAAGGTGGTATTTATGGGTATGAGAATTATCTTGTTAACGTTTTGTAAAGGTCATCGTCAATGTTAAAGTGACTTAAAGTCCTAACAATATCCAAGAATTCATGATCTGATCTTAACTGGTTTTCTGAAAGTTCTCCATGTATTTCACGCAAAGTTTTGGCTAATCTTGTTTTGGTGTTTCTTTTGAGTGATATAACTTCCTCGGGTAGTCTGATATCTTTGTATTCAAAGAAGTCGGTAAGTAATTGAACAAAAGAATTGAAATCTGTTTCGCTTTTAAAAGCGTATTTCCACCCATTTTTATCCAATCGGTCAAAGTGTTTATGAATTAAATCTGTTGTTGCACTTTTTGTTGCCGATTTGTCTTTCTTTTTGCCTTGCGCAGTGCCAATATCCTTTATGAGTGGAGTTATTTCTTTAATAAACTCCTTTTCATCTTTGAGCCACTCCTTCAGTATGTTTCTATATCGAGTTGAAGGATCAGTCGAATTGTTAGTGTAACCCTGCTTTAACTTTAAAAGTCGTTCATTCAAGATAATCTCTAAACTAATTTTGTCTGGTTCTGTGAGCAAACCTTTTTCGTACAAATTAAGGGCGTTGATTTTCGTAATAATGTCATTCGTCAGACCTACTAACCATTCAATAAGACTGCCTTTTGTGTGCATCTGAATGGTTGTTGCTCCACTGTATCTATTAATCTTAGGTTGGCTTTTCAGAACTGGAATTTTTCTTGAGAACTCATTTTTGAGGTGAGCAAAGAAAGACAAGTCAAATGGAAAAGTCTTGAACCATGTCTCGTAGGTTTTTACAAGAATATTTAAATCGGTAGTTTCCGTTTTTCGTTTGACATCAAAGAATGAGTCAATAAACTCAACGAGCCTCAATTTCTTTTCTTCTTCAAATTCATCGTTAAGTTGAATGAGGTCTTTTACATAAAAAAGATAATCACCTCTATACAAGGGTTCACCACAAGCATTAGGCATTTGACCAAATGTGTCAATATTGGCAGTTATAAAATCTGTTATGTCTTCGTACCAGTCTTTCTGCTTGTATGTATTAATGATGTGTTGATTCGTCCAGATAATTTTCTCTGCAGTCATCTTGGGTACTTCTAAAAAATCTTTTCGGTTGAACTCTTTCAATTCTAAAAGTCCTTTATGGTGTTCGCAACACCCAGGAAAAGGAGGGTTCTTATCCTTACCGTCAAACTTGTTCTGCAATCGTAGCGTTAGTTGTTTGAGAGTCTTTTGACAGTTTTTACATTCTTTGTGATCATGCTCACCTTCTTTGGGCAGAATTCCCTTCCTTGGAATTAAGTAAGTACCATCAAGTTCCAATTGCCACGCAACAGTTTTTCCACAGAATGACACACGATTGACTTTGTTTAAGTATGCGGTTACAGTTTGAGTTTTTTTATTCATGCCATGGCTTTTAGTCAAAGTTAAGCTGAATTTTGTCTGCTGCCTCACGTTTTGCTATATCAACAACATTGGCATAAATCTGTGTGGTTTTTAGATCTTTATGTCCAAGTAGCTTAGAGACTGTATAAATGTCTGTACCATTGGCTAATTGAAGAACCGCATACGTATGCCGGAAGCAATGAAATGTGATGTCTTTATCTATCCCTGCTTTACCTATCCATTGATACAAATGTTTATTGGAATAAGCTGAATACTTTAGCCCTTTAAATACTTGTTCTTCTGGTTTTCCTCTTTCGCCCAATAATTCATAAGCTTGCGCAGAAATTGGTAATACCTCAGCTCCCTTAGTTTTCTTTTGGGTGAATGTTATCTGATAGCCTAATTCTTCTATGTATCCTATTTCTTTCCAAATGAGCTTCTGTATATCGGAAAACCTCAGACCTGTGAGGGCTGAGAATAAAGCAGCATTCTTTAGTTGTACGTTGTTACATTTGGTTTTGATCAGACTGTTAAGTTCATCGATGGTCAAGAACTGTCGATGATTCTCTTTGTAAGGTATTGGGCTTACTTTACCATTTAAGTCGTATTGAAGAATTCCGTCTTTAAAGGCTTGTTTGAGCGTTGCTTTTACCTTATTGAAATAAGAAACGGCTGAGTTTTGAGCCAATTTAGCTTTCTGACTCTTATTACTTTTGGTTGTAAGCAAGTAATCTTTAAAGTCTTCTAACCATTTCTCATTAACATCTTTGAACTTTAAGTTGCCATTTGAGAATGCGACAAGGTATTTTAATGAGGACATCCAATTGTCGTGATTGCTTGATTTTCTTTTGTTAGCTAAATCCGTGAAATATTGAATAAAGTCTTTATCGCCAAGTTCTTTTATTCTAAGTCGTTCTCTTTCAAAATCGCTATACACTTCTGGTTTATTCAATTCCATGTGTCTTTTTTGACGAATCTGTTCCGCCAACTCTAAAGTCTCTTTGTTGAATCGCTTGTCAAGTGGAGTAGTGGGTTTTTGATGGATATGAAGTTTAAGATATTCCCGTCTTGTTAATCCACTTCCATCAGCTTTTGGAATTGGAGGATAATAATCCAAATACAAGCTGATTTTCTTCGCTTTAATCTTGGCTTTTCTTAAAGTGACTTTTATACCCATAGTTTCTGAATTTTTGTACGTCAAAATCCTGACGTACAATAAAAATACAAAAACGTACAAAATAAATTGATGTTATCGCAAAATAAATGATGGACGTAATAAGTCAATAAAGCCTATGATAATTGTGGTTTTAGTGGGTTTTTGAGTCTTTTTTGAAGTGTTTGTTTTGCTTGGGTTACTTTCCAATACAAAACCGCCCAAAAATATTCCCCAGCAAATCATCTGTACTGATAGCTCCTGTGATGCTCCCAAGATGCCTTAAAGACGAACGAATGTCCATCGCAATTAAATCTCCGGTGATGCCAATGCTCAAGCCGTTTTCTACTTTTTGTAAGTCGGATAGGGCCAGTTTTAGTGCTTCAAGATGACGCACGTTGGAAATGATGGTGGTGTCTGAGGCAGCCGGGTTGATTTGGTTTTTACTTGCCAGGACTTTTTTCAACTCGTCAACTGAATCGCCTGTTTGGGCAGAAATGAAGATATGATCTGGGTTGGATTTGAGATTTGTGCTTTCATCAACCTTATTGCCTACTATAATAAGAGATTGGTCTTCTCTTAGTTTGAGGTCTTCAATGTCGGTTTGAATGTCGTTTTCATTGGAGCTAAGTACGTCATATAGATAAAGCACAACGGAGGCCTTTTCAGCTGCTTCCAAACTCCTTTGAATCCCGATTTTTTCAATGTCATCCTGGGCAGATCGAATACCGGCTGTGTCTATTAAACGGTAAGTGATGCCTTCAATATTGAACTTCTCTTCAATGGTATCGCGAGTCGTTCCTGCAATGTTGGAAACAATGGCTCTATCTTCTTTTAAAAGTGCATTGAGTAGGGTGGATTTTCCGGCATTTGGTCTGCCGAGAATTGCTACAGGAATCCCGTTCTTAATCGCATTTCCAAGGCTAAATGAACTGATCAGGTCTTCCACGTAGTTAATCACACCTCTTACCAGAGTCTTCAAATCATCTCTATCGGCAAACTCAACATCTTCCTCTGAAAAATCGAGTTCCAGCTCTATTAGAGACGCAAAATCAATCAACTTTTGTCTGAGTTCATCAATGGTTTTGGAAATACCACCTTTCATTTGTCGCACAGCCATGTGATGAGCCATTTTGTCCTCGCTCGCTATCAAATCTGCAATGGCTTCTGCCTGTGTCAGGTCCATTTTCCCGTTGAGGTAGGCACGCATGGTAAATTCTCCCGGTTGAGCTAAAGTGGCGCCATTGTCTATCAAAGCACTCATAATTTGCTGCTGAATGTAGGTAGAACCATGACAAGCAATCTCAATCACATCTTCTCCGGTAAAAGAAGCCGGACCAATGAATTTGCTCACAACGCATTCATCAATAATGGTTTCATTGTCACGAATCACACAGTAAGCTACCGATCTGGCGACCAGTTCTGTGATGTTCGTTTTAGTGAGTTTTTGCACAACAGAAAAAGCGTCAGGACCAGAGACTCTGATCAGGGCAACTCCTCCCATTCCCGGAGGACTCGATATTGCGCAAATGGTTGATTGATGAATCATGAAGCGCAAAGTTACGAGAATTGAGATTAACCGAATCTTCTAATTTTCGATTTTATTAGGTCATTTTCCAAGCAAAGTTTTTATCTTAGCTTCCACACTAAAAAAAAGATAAAATGTCAGTTCTTGTAAATAAAGATTCTAAGATAATTGTTCAAGGTTTTACAGGTGGGGAAGGTACTTTCCATGCCGGTCAGATGATAGAGTATGGAACCAATGTTGTTGGAGGGGTGACTCCTGGTAAAGGCGGACAAACACATTTAGATAAGCCGGTATTTAATACAGTTTCTGAAGCTGTTGAGAAAACGGGAGCTGATGTGTCTATCGTATTTGTACCACCAGCATTTGCTGCAGATGCTTTGCTTGAAGCTGCTGAGGCCGGAATTAAAGTAATCGTTGCCATTACAGAAGGTATTCCTGTGAACGATATGGTGAAAGTAAAAGCCTATATCGATCAATTGGAAGATTGTACTTTAATTGGACCTAACTGTCCTGGAATCATCACAGCAGGTGAAGCTAAAGTAGGTATCATGCCAGGGTTTATCTTCAAGCCAGGTAGAATTGGTATCGTATCTAAGTCTGGTACTTTGACTTATGAAGCAGTTGATCAAATCTCGAAAGCAGGTTTAGGTCAGTCTACTGCAATTGGTATCGGTGGAGATCCAATCATTGGAACAACTACTAAAGAAGCTGTTAAGTTATTCATGGAAGATCCTGAAACAGATGGTATCATCATGATTGGTGAAATTGGAGGTAACCTTGAAGCTGAAGCTGCACAGTGGATCAAAGAAAACGGAACTAAGCCGGTTGTTGGATTCATCGCTGGTGAAACTGCTCCAAAAGGAAGAACTATGGGACATGCCGGAGCCATTGTAGGTGGTGAAAGTGATACCGCTCAGGCTAAGAAAAGAATCTTGAGAGAATGTGGTGTTCACGTGGTTGATTCTCCAGCTGAAATTGGATCAAAAATGGCAGAAGTTTTAGGCGTAACCGCTTAATAACCTTCGTTATATATAAAATTGAAAAGGGAGCAGTAACATACTGTTCCCTTTTTTGTTATACAATAAAACGGAATAGATCTCGTTAGAGGGATACCAAAACACGCTTCATGAAAACACTATCTGCAATCGCTTGTTGCTTAACGTTATCTACATTCTCATTTGCTCAGGAAACGGGCAAACCAATGGCAGCTCCAAGTCATTCTAAAAACATCATTTCTTACGATTTTTTAAGTCCGCTTTACGGAAAAGCAACGCTGTCTTACGAGCGTATTCTTGCTAAGGGATATTTGGGACTTAGATTACCAATGTCATACGGTTTTGGTGGAGGGGAGCTTGGTCTAAATACAAAATGGGAGACCGGCCTGGAGGTTAAAATTTATCCAACAGGACAAGGAAAAGTAAAGTACTTCTTTGGAGTTGAAGGCAAAGTTGGAAGGATGAACTATTGGCGCAACAATTGCCCAACCTGTTACTACATCCTGGAGGATCAATTGATCTATCAACCCCCGCGTGATTATATAGGTATTTATGCTAAAAACGGAATTGTCTATAATCCTTACAAACACATAGGCTTTAATGCCGCACTTGGATTAGGGCTTTATCAGGAATTTAGCCCATACAGTTTTAGGAACCTTACAGAACATGGTTTCTTCGAGTTCGGAATTAATTACAGATTTTAATCACTACCAAAACCAGCAAAATGAAATTAATCGCCATCATTAGCTTTTTGTTCTTTGCAACAAGTTTGAATGCCCAGGATACACTTCACTTTAGAAGTGGGAATGTTTTACCTGCCAAGATTTTAAAAGTTGGCCAGAAAACCATCGTTTATAAGAAGCACTCTAATATTAATGGCCCCGACTATGAAGTGTCCCGAAACAAAGTGATTAAGGTAGTATACGAAAACGGGGAGACAGACTTCTTCACAGGTGTACCTTCTCTGGGCGCTAAACACCCAAGAAATAAACCGGATAAACTTGAAGATTACGGAAAGAACATTGTCAATACCAACTACATGGATTGGTTGTTCAAAAAAGTAAGTTTGAGTTACGAAAGAATTCTCGGAGAGAAAGGAATGCTCGGATTAAAGGGAACATTCTCCCTTGGTTTTGGAACCGATAGATACACACCTGGAAATACTGTGTGGGGAACGGAACTCGAGTTCCATATTTACCCGGGAGGACAAAAGAGATTTACATACTATCTAAGCCCAATGATCACTTTTGGTGAAGGAAGATTTCGTGAAAATGGTGGGTATTACAATGACCAGGGAGGTTATTGGGTGTCCCAATATAATAATGTCAATAGAAACTATTACGGTTTCTACTTAGGACACGGTTTCAGATTCTCTCCAACCAAACATTTTGATACCAGCTTAATGTTTGCGCTTGGAATGAGACGAGATTACGACTTCAGTCCAACAAGAGTCAATGCATTGATTCAGGCGAACGTAGGATATCGCTTCTAAATTCTGATAATTAATACATAAATAGCGTCTTAGCCCAAATAGAAGTGGTACTTTTGCGGCTCAAAGATTATTTATGAAGATTTCACAACACACAGTCGTTTCACTAGACTATACATTAAAAAACAGTGAAGGAGAATTATTGGATACTTCTGATGGAAGAGAACCATTGGTTTATTTACAAGGCGTTGGAGCTTTGATTCCAGGCTTGGAAAAAGAATTGGAAGGCAAAGAAAAAGGCGAGAACGTAAAAGCTGTTATTGCTCCTGAAGATGCTTACGGATCCAGAAGAGATGATTTGTTAAAAGTCGTTCCTAAATCAGGTTTCCGCGGTGAAGAGCAAATGCAGGAAGGTATGCAGGTTCAGTTAGATACAGAGCATGGACCAGCTTTGGCCATTATCTCTAAAATTGATGGAGAAGATGTGACGCTTGACCTGAATCACCCTTTGGCAGATATGACACTTCACTTTGATGTGACTATTGTTGATGTGAGAGAAGCTTCAGCTGAAGAAATCGAACATGGACATGTGCACGGACCAGGTGGTCATCAGCACTAAAAGAGAATAATAAAGTAAGGGCGCTCATTGAGCGCCCTTTTTGCTGAATTCAGAATTCACGTTAAACCAAAAACCGTCTAGTTTCTTTTTGTTGCATTGAACCCCAAAGAAAGTCCGAACCTCACCCCGTGTCTGTTAGGAATTACAAAAGCGTTGATCGGCATATTTAAATTTCCTGAACGAATGGTATAACCAGCCGCGAATAGAAAACCAGGTACCAAGGTATAATGACCTCTGCTGTCTATTCGTTTCACTATGGGAAAAGGATTGGGATTCGCAATGGGATCTTCTTCCGTTTCATTCCAGTAGCTCTGCAAACGCCACTCTCCATCAGCATCATAGTAACCGTACTCTTTTTGTCCCAGACTGGCTGTAGGACCAAAGGCAAACTCAAAACCTTGCTTGTTAAAGCGCAGGCCATTCAATAAAGTAAAACTTGGAATAAACAGGCCTTGATCCAAACCTGTAATCATTGGTAAAAACTCGAACAAAGCCTGGAAATTCCCTGAGCTTAGGTAAGTTGTCTCAAACTGATATCCAAATTGAAACATCACAGGAAGTGCGTCATACCCACCTTCAGAAGTTGGTCTTTGAAAAATACTGGCAGCTTCACCTGTCAACATAGTCACGCCCATTCTTGGACCATCTGACCTTAGGCGCGGGATATCCTTGGATGGATCGTGAACCACCGGAACCGTAACTTTCTTTCTGATGGCTTCTTCAACAGCTGCATTGTTTTCTATATCTAACAAATCCTTTAAGGCAATCTCTATCATAGTCTGAATGTAATTGCTGTTTTTGGTATACTCTTTTGTCACCGTTTTTATAATCCTTTCCTGACCAACATCAATGAGTCGGAGAGTAATATTCATGCCATTGGCATAAACCTCAATATTACCAGTCAACATGGTTTCAACCTTGAGTGACTTGCCGGCATCAACCAAACATATTTTGCCAAAACAATTGTCTACGTTGATGTTGTTTTGTTCAACCAAATACTTCACATCATATTTGTCCATAATTTCATAGATGCCCAGCTTTTCTGCTTCCAATCTCAGGATATCACCGGCTTTTTGAGCAGATAAATTACTGATCTCTGAATCCATACTCAAAATAGCCATGGTTTTTCTGGCTTTGGCAGAGGTTTCTGTCTCTTGAGACAGGACCGGAAAACCACATAAGAAGGATAAACTAAAGTGGGCGATTAAAACTTTCATTTTCATAACACTCGTTTTATAAGTTTTGCCCAAACTTAGACTCGAAAGCAACAAATTGGATATTTAAAATTCTAATTTTCTTATGTTTTGTAGGTGTATTTGTTATATTTATACTATTGATTAATAGTGTTTTGAATAATTCAATTCTTATTTTATGTTTATTGAATCTGTCTTAAATAGTTTTTCGAGTAGTGAGCAGCAGGAGTTTGTGAAATTCCTTGGAAGAAAAGGGAAGAAGAGTGTCCGGAGAGACGTTGAAATATGTACGGAAATTTTATCGGGAGAGAAGCGTAAAAGTGAGAATAAAGACCATGCGGTTCGAAATAGATTAAAGAAGGATCTCATCAAATTCATTGCACTTAAACAAATTGATGATGACCTGAGTGAGCAAAGTGAAATGCTCAATACCATTAATATGTGTCGTTATCTATTGGAAAACAGATTGACCAAAGAAGCGTGGAGTCATTTGAATAAACTCGAGAAGAAAGCACGTGAGTCTAAAAATTATGTGGTGCTGGATGCGACTTATTCTTTGATGTTGTCATACGCCAACTCTCAATATGCGCAAGATGTATCGGAGGTGATTCAAAAAAAATCATTGGTTAAACAATACCTGCTGGAAGAAGAAACTTTGTTGGAAAACCTGGCTGTTGCCAAAGAAAATCTACACAAGTATAAGACAAAGGGTGAGGATGTTGATTTAGCCAGTTTCGCAGATCGTTTAAGGGCACTGATCAATTCACGGGCAGATCAGCTATGTCAGCACCCCAAACAGCTATGTAATTACATTGAAACTCTAAGGAGTATTTTAATGATCAACAAGGAGGCCAGAACTTTGGAGGGTCCGTTTATGCAACTATATGAAAAAGCCAAAGCAAGCAATTCCTTCTCAAAAAATGAACACGGTTACAAGTTGAAGTTGCTCTACATGCTTTGTCATACCCTATACAGAAATAAAAATTATGAAGCATGTTTACAATATCTTGAGGAGTTTGAACAGGATATTCTAAAGTTTAGTCAAACGCACTTTCAGTTTTATTTCTCCAAGGTGGTTGGTTTGAGATCGGCCATTTATTTCATTCAGGGGGATCTTAAAAAGGGGATCACCGTTTTGGAGGAGTTCTTCAAACAATCAGATAAAATCAGTTTAAAGGACAACCTGAATCTTCATTTGAATCTGGCAGTGTATTACGCATACAATAAAGAGTTCCGGAAGGCCAATCGTTTATTCATCAATTTTCACCACACGGATCATTGGTGTGAGAAGAAAATGGGAAAAGAATGGGTGGTGAGAAAAAACCTCATAGAAATGCTCATTCAATACGAACTGGGACATGATGATGTAGCGCTTAGTCGTATCAACGGCATCATCAAACAAAGTAAGTCATTCAATCAACTGGAAACAGACCGACAAGTCATGGCCTATCTAAAAATGTTTAAAAGGTACATTCAGGATCAAACGTCTGTTCAACTAGACGACCTTAAAATCTCATTTGAAAACAAAGGAGAATCTGAAAATGCGGATGATGAAATCAAGAAACTGGCTTTCTATTGCTGGTTCAAGGCCAAGGTGACTGGCTACGATTTCTACGAAACTTTGCTTCTACACCTGGTTTAGAAAACAATCAACTTGGTTCTCTGCCCGCAATTGGCTTTGGCGATATAACCAAAATCAAAGTTAAACTCACACATCAACATCACGCTTAGTGGACTTGTTTGTGCGTAAGAAGAATACAGTTTATTAGAAGGATAATGAGTTGTTTGACCTTTATCGGAGATGATGTCTCCAAAGTCATAAGAAATTCGTGCACCAAACGTGATCCCGAAATTATCCGTTCCAAAGAAGTAATTCCCGAAACCAAGTGCCATTCCGAAAGTAGAGGTCTCCATTAAATCTACCACGTCTGTAGTCTGCCCCGATTGACCGTCAAAGTCAGAGCCATTGCTAATGAGGCTGTACTTTGGTCCAATTTCAAAATAACGTCCTTCATTATTCAAACGGTACATCAAAAGGAAGTCCAGCGTATTGTAGGTAACAGATTTGTCATACTCAGGGCTGCCAACAACAGTATCTGTTACAGAATATCTGAAGTTTTGCTTAAAACCAGAGTACATCACGTCAAAGGTAATCTCGTGCATATCGCTTAAGTTATACCCGATTTTTCCACCAACCGTATAACCTCCGGTCAGTCTGTGATTAAAAGTATTGTCATCAAGGATATTGCTATTGATCAGAAAATTAGCACCCCAACCACCCTTAATTCCAAAGTCTACCCATCTTTGGGAAATACCTTGTGTGGAAATCATGATTAGAATTGCTGCAAATACTTTTCTCATTATCTTTGGTTTTTTGAGAGTTCAAACATAAGTATTTTATACACGCAGAATCGCGACTATTGTTTTGAAAAATAAAATTTTTGTGGTGAACGTCATTTAAATAAAGTTGAAATGAAATTATTAGAGGGTAAAGTTGCCTTGATTACCGGGGCATCAAGAGGTATAGGTAGAGGAATCGCCAATGTTTATGCAAGCCATGGAGCTAAAGTGGCATTCACATTTTTGTCATCAGAAGAGAAAGCCAGACAGCTGGAAGAAGAACTTAAAGCACATGGTTCTGAGGCCAAAGGTTATAAAAGTAATGCAGCAGAGTATGACTCAGCAGATCAGTTGGTGAAAGACGTGATGGAGGACTTTGGTCAGATCGATATCGTGATCAATAACGCCGGAATTACACGTGACGGTTTGTTAATGAGAATGACTGAAGAAAACTGGGATGAAGTAATCAATACCAACTTAAAATCTGTTTTCAACCTGACTAAAGCAGTTCAAAGAACTATGTTGAAGCAAAGACACGGTTCTATTATTAACGTAAGCTCTGTGGTTGGTGTGAAAGGAAATGCTGGTCAGGCTAACTATGCTGCTTCAAAAGCAGGAATCATTGGCTTCACAAAATCGATTGCTCAGGAACTGGGATCAAGAAACATCAGATGTAATGCAATCGCACCTGGTTTCATTGAAACTGAAATGACAGCTGCTCTAGACGAAAAAGTGGTAGATGAATGGAGAAACAACATTCCTTTAAAAAGAGGAGGAACTCCTGAAGATGTTGCCAATGCAGCCGTTTACTTAGGGTCTGATTTATCTGCTTACGTTACAGGACAAACCATTCACGTGTGTGGTGGAATGCTAACCTGATTAATTTGTGGATTATGTTTTAGAATACCCCACTTGGTCTGTCTGGTTGTGCCTGATAGCTGGGGGTATTTATGCATTTTTTCTATATAGGAAAGATAAAATGCTGAGCGAATTGCCTTCATGGGCAGTGACTGCACTTGCATTGTTCCGTTTTTTGAGCGTCTCCGCAATCTGTATTTTATTACTCGGAATCCTCATCAGGAAAGAAGAGAAAGTTGTGGAGAAGCCCATTATTTTATTGGGACATGATACTTCAAAATCTATTGTTCTAAACAAGGATTCTCTGTTCTATCAGGGGGAATACAAGCAGTCGTTTCAGAGGTTTGTAGACCGACTTAGTGCCAATTATGAAGTCAAGTATTTCAACTTTGATGATCGGTTGATTAGTGACCCCAAGGGAATCAAATTTGACGGTATGCAGTCAGATCCCTCCTTGTTTTTCAATGAAGTAATCAACCAATACCAGAATCGAAATATTGGAGCTGTCGTGCTTGCTTCAGATGGGATTTATAACAAAGGTTTTAATCCTGCCAGTCTGGCTTCAAGTATTAGAAATACCGGAATCTATTCAATCGCACTGGGAGATACAACCATCAAGAAAGATTTACTACTTGAAAAACTAAGCCATAATAAGGTGGCTTACCTTGGAAATGATTTCCCACTTGAGGTTTTACTCAAAGCAGACAAACTCAAAGGCGAAAAGTCTGTACTCAAAATCCTTAAAAATGAAAAACTCGTTCACGAGAAAATCATTGATATTGATCAGAGTTTGTCTATCCAGAATCACGCGTTCAGATTGGAAGCAGATAAGCCGGGAACGTACAAAATAACTGTGAAACTGGATCCTATAGAGGGAGAGTTTACCTATTCTAATAACGAGAGTTCCTTTTTCATTGATGTCCAGAATAACCGTCAGAAAATACTTATTCTGGCCAACAGTCCGCATCCGGACATTGGAGCTCTTAAGAATGCCATTGAACTGAATGATGGTTATGAGGTAGACCTAAAATATGCAGACAAATTTGATGGTAAAATAAGCGCTTACGGGTTGCTCATCATGCATCAATTGCCTTCCAGCAAGTTTAAAATGAGCAATGTGCTGACTCAGATCTCAGAAAAAAGAAAGCCGACCTGGTTTTTTCTTGGTTCCCAAACCAGATATTCCGATTTCAACAAGCTTAATACAGGTTTGAAACACATTGGATTCAGAGGGCAACTGGATGCAGTTAAGGCTTCTGTGAACCCCAATTTTTCAGCTTTCGGAATTCCACCGGAACTTTTAAATCTATCCTCAGATTTACATGTTGTTCATGTCCCTTTTGGTAATGTGAGAATTGGTTCGAGTGTTAATGTTCTGATGTATCAAAAACTTGGGAATCTTCAAAAAGAAGAACCTTTAATGATGTTCAATAAATGGAATGGAGTGAGAACCGGTGTATTTGTTGGTGAAGGAATTTGGCATTGGCAATTGGAGGATAAGAGCCTGTTTCAAAAAATCATCCAGAAATCAGTGCAGTATCTGGTTACCAAAGAGGACAAAAGCTTTTTCAGGTTATCAGGAAAAGACTTGTTCAGCGAGAATGAGTCCATCATTTTTGAAGCAGAATTATTCAACGAAAGTTATGAGTTAATCAATAACCATGCTGTAGGGATGAAGGTAGTTTCCGAAAATGGAGATGATTATGAATTCGATTTCATGCAAAATGGAAGGGCTTATAGATTGGACCTTGGTAAACTACCTACCGGAAGGTATACCTATACTGCAACTGCAAATGTAGATGGCAAGAATTATGAAAAAACCGGTGAGTTTTCTGTTCAGGAAATCAGAGTTGAGTACGCTAACACTGTTGCCAATCATCAACTGCTATATAACATTGCCAATAACAATGGTGGAGAAATGGTGTACCCGAACGAATTAGATTTGTTATACGATAAAATCATGGGCAGAGACGATCTGGTAAACGTGTCCTATCCGCTTACCAAATACTCGAATATCATAGATTATAAATGGATCTTTTTCCTTCTGGTGGCTTTGTTGAGTGTAGAATGGTTTTTAAGAAAAAGATATGGGGCTTATTAGGGTTTTATTAATTGCATGCCTTTTTGTAGTCTGTGCTCCTGCAAAATCTCAGGATGACATCCTTACCGGAAATGGACAAAATGCTGTTTTCTATCAAATGGAGCCCGAGTTTTTATCTCTCAATTACGACAGAGCTTTGAGTAAAGATGGCGATAAATGGCATGTCAGAACCGGATTTATGGTCAACTTGTCCTTGTGGATGGGCGTTCCTTTACAATTCACCTATCTGATTCCCGTTGGAACTTCACGAAACCATCTAAGTCTTGGTTTGGTTGGAGCTTACACCTGGGATTCTAAATCGGTTCCATGGGAAGTATGGGGCGGACCGGCTATTGGCTATAGATTTCAGCCTAAAACAGCCGATTTGTTTTTCAAAGCAGAGTTGGTGTCGACTTATAACCGTTATTGGGATGGCTCAGATTTCGATAATAAGTTCAGGTTTAGGCCAAATTTTGGAATTGGTTTTAGTTTTTAGTCATGACGGAACAAACATATTTCATATTAATCATTGCCATTGCGAGTTTGGGATTCGTGGTAGATCGTTATTTGAGCTATCTCAATCTTAAAAACTGGTCAGATGACATCCCTAAAGAACTCAGTGATTTTTATGATTCGGACAAGTTCAAAAAATCAAGACAGTACCAATTGAGCAATGCCAGGTTCTCTGTTTGGTCATCCACCTTTTCGTTCTTGGTTCTAATCGTTTGTTTACTCACTGGTTTCTTTGGTGAAATAGATGAATTTTCAAGGGAATTAAGCAATTCCAACTACGGACACTCACTTATCTTCTTTACAGTGTTGTTAGTGGGGATGGACCTGCTAAGCACGCCATTCTCAGCGTACGCCACTTTTAAAATTGAAGCAAAGTTTGGTTTCAACAAAACAACCGTTCCCACCTATATTTTAGATAAGATCAAATCCTATATCATGATGTTCATTTTAGGAGGCGGGATCTTATATGTGATGATGGCCATCTTTGAGGAATTTCAGACGGACTTTTGGATTTTTGCCTGGATTGTGATGGGGTGTTTTATGTTGATAATGGCAACGTTCTACACAAGTTTTATCCTTCCGATCTTCAATAAACTTGAAGCTCTTGAAGAGGGGGAATTAAAGAGAGCCATTCAGGCCTATTGTGATAAAATCGGTTATGACCTAAAACACATTTATGTCATGAATGGCTCTAAGCGATCCTCCAAGGCAAATGCATTCTTTAGCGGAATGGGCAAACGGAAAACCATTGTGCTCTACGATACTTTAATAGAACAGCATACTACTGAAGAACTGGTAGCAGTTTTGGCGCATGAGGTGGGACATTATAAACTCAAGCATACTCAAAAAGGCATGATTTCCGGGTTATTACAGATGGGCTTCATGCTATTCATTTTATCTCAGTTCATAACGGACCCTGAATTGTCAAAAGCCATGGGCGCAGAAACAGCTTCATTTCACATGGGAATTCTGGCGTTCACGATAATATATAGTCCTATCTCCAATCTATTTGGTATTTATGGCAACGTTTTAAGTCGAAAACACGAGTTTGAGGCAGATGCATTCGCTTCAAAAACTTACGACTCGAATAGTTTGTCTCAGGCACTTAAAAAACTATCATCAAAAAACTTAGGGAACTTGCATCCGCACCCCTGGTTTGTATTTGTAAATTATTCTCATCCGCCCATTTTAGAGCGCCTGGAAGCCATCAAAAATTAAACTTATGACACATTCAATTCCTTACGCGCAAATCAATATTTTTTCAAAACTCATTGCAGATTATCTTAATCAGGATCCTTTTTTTGAAGAACTGATTACTGATTTTCCGGATAAGGAATCGCTCTTAAAACTGGCCGATCAAAGATCATTTGACTCGGAAAAAAGACAATTGTTGTTCGACAGAATTTCGGCTCAATATGAGATGTCAGGGCTAAAAGAACCGGAATCGCTTAAGTCAATTTTGTCTGATGATACCCTGACAATCACAACAGGGCACCAGCTCAATCTCTTTACCGGACCATTGTACAGTATTTTTAAGATCTGTGGTGTTATTAATCTGTGTCAACAACTTACTGCCGAATCTGATAAAACTTTCCTTCCTGTTTTTTGGATGGCAACGGAGGATCATGATCTGGAGGAAATTAACCACACATACTGTTACAATAAGAAAGTTGAATGGGAAACGAACCAGCAGGGCGCTGTTGGGCGTATGACAACAGAAGGGGTAGATGCTGCAATAGAGGAATTGGAAAATGTACTGGGAGAACAAGGAAAAGAGTTCGTTGAATTGTTGAGATGGGCCTATGCATCAGATAACCTGGCTCATGCTCACAGAAAGCTAGTGAGTAAATTATTTGAAGGCACTGATCTTGTCATTTTTGATGGAGATGATCACGGTTTGAAGCAATCGTTTTCAGACATAATGAAGGATGAAATATTACATCAATTCAGTCAAAAACAAATTGAGGAAACCAATGCCATTCTGGATGGAAGATATAAGGTTCAGGCACATGCCCGCGAGATCAACTTATTTTATTTGGGAGAGAATAGCCGTAGTAGGATTGTAAAGCAGGAAAATGCTTATGCAACTTCAGATGGACAGAATAACTGGGAAGAAGCAGAACTGCTCAACTTGCTATCGTCCATGCCTGAAAGTTTCAGTCCTAATGTTATTTTAAGGCCTTTGTATCAGGAACATGTTTTGCCAAATGTGGCTTACGTTGGAGGAGGAGGGGAGTTGGCCTATTGGATGCAGCTCAAACGAAATTTTGACCACCATGGGGTCTCGTTTCCAATTCTGATCTTAAGAAATTCTATGGGCTTTATGTCCGGGAAGGATGTTGAGAAACTTAATAAGCTCGGCTTGAATTTTAACGATTTGTTTTTGCCTGAAAATGATTTGAGCAACAAGGTTGTGGCGGACTTAACGGAGGAAGTTGAGTTTACCGGAGAATTGGACTCTATCAAAATGATCTATAAACAGATTCTGGAGAAGGCCGTTGAGGTCGATAAATCTTTAGAAGGGACTGTGATGGCTGAGGTAAGAAAACAAGAGAAATCCATTCAGCAAATCAATGCTAAGGTCATTAAGGCTCAAAAGAGACAACATGATGCCTCCATTAATCAGGCTATGAGATTAAAATCACGTCTTTTCCCAGAAGGAAAGTTATTGGAGCGTTTTGCCAACGTATCACAATTTTATCAGTCCGATTTAATCGCTGAGCTGGCCTCTCAAACGAATCCTTTAGAACTGGATTTTAAAGTAATCGTTCAGTAGTTTATTTAATGAACAGCTTCTTTGTTGAGATTCTGTTTCCTGACACAAGCTTTACAAAGTAAATCCCTGTACTAACATCAGAAATATCAATGACTTCTCTGTCATTAGAAGACTTGTGTTCAAGTACCTGTCTGCCCTTAGTATCCAGAATAAAGATGTTGTATGCTGTCTTGTCCGGATTATTAACAGATATGTTTAACTCGTCTTCAAAAGTATAAGCAGAGTTGAGAGCGAATCCAGCTTCATCTTCGTTGAATTCAACCATTTTAGGACCGTAAATCATGGTGCTGCCATCAAAGTCAACTTGCGTTAACCTGTAATAAGAAATACCACTGAGAGGCGTGTCGTCAATGAAATCGTAATTAATAGTTGAAACGCTTGTTCCGGCACCATTTAAATATCCAATAGGTTCAAAATTCTGAGCATCATTACTTCTTTCCACTACAAAATAGTCGTTGTTAACCTCAGATGCAGTAGACCAGCTAACATGTACATGCTCATTCACTTTTTCTGCATCAAAGTTCAACAGTTCAGTAGGAAGTACAGAGTTGATGTTGGCCAGTGCCCATGGCGAAAAGGTTGTAATACCAGTTCGCTCAACATAGAATCCACCAGTAATGGTTCCTTGAGTTTGCCCTGGATATACAGTTGGGTCCCACTGGTGAATTGGTGCGATTTGATAGCGTTGTGCCACCATGGTTGTATGATCGTTATAAGGCGCTACAGTCGGCAGCTCTGCTGTTGTGTAAGAGAATCTGCATGTGGCCGTAGGAGTCCCCGTTACGTCAATTTGCCAGAACCTGTCTGCAGTGGCGTCTCTGTTGTCCGGAGTCAGACCTTGGGTACTTGCCAGGTTGTTGACAAGGTCAGGGGTATTCGGCCATGGCAAATTGGTTGCTGGTGTACCATAAGTCGATAAGCTAACAACACCAGCGTTTCCTGCTGTTCTAATAAATCTAAACGGAATGTAAGTCCCTCCAATAGCACTTGCGAATGGGAATTCGTGAATCCCACCAACCGTATTAACTGTCCAGTGAATCTTGCCATCATTATTTCCTGCAGCCGCTCCCGATTCGTCTACAATTGAACCAGACGTTCTTGTAATGGCACCAATCGCAGAGTTGTTGATGGTTAACTCAGATCCATTCAAGTCAATTTGATCATCACTTAACGCCAGAATTCCGGCAGCATCTAAGGCAATGTCATCTTGCAGTCGCACATAGTTAGCCGATTTATTCAGGGTAACGTTTCCGAAATTTTCAGTGAAATTATTGGTATTGATATCCTGGATACCCGCGCCATTAAAGCTCACTGTTGAACCGGCTCCTTCAAGGAAGCCATTGGCCTGATTGTCATTGTTTGTCCAATTACCACCAAGCGTTAAGGTTGGAGAATTGGCACTCATATCGAGTGTACCTCCCGTTTCAATAGTCAGGTTCCCATCAATATTGAATGTTGCTCCGGTAGTGGTGAAAACAAGATCAGCACCAGAAGTTCCGGCTGCTGCACCATCAATTACAGCGTTGCCATTGATGTCAAGAGCTCCTGTTCCATTGATGGTTAATGAACGTGCTGCTCCGGTAGTGCTCAAACTAAGATCGTTACACACTGCTGCACAGGTAGTACCAACAATACAGTCATTGCTCGCAGTTTGGTTGATGGTTACATCCGTTGTGGCAATTGGAACCTTGGCATCATCCCAGTTTCTGCAATCACACCAATCTGTGCTGGTGCCACCAACCCAAAGACCAGGTGTTCCTCCATTGCCTAAAACGTCTAACATAACAGCATTGGTTGCTTGCCAACAACTAGCAGCAGAGGTAATCTCGCAGTAATATTGATAACCATCTAAGCCGGTTAAATTTCCAATTGTAAGCGTATTGCTTGTGAATCCACCATAAACAGGTGTGCCTGGTGCAGAAATAGCGGTCCATGTGCTTGAGCCCGGTGCATTAACGTACCATTGAAATGATGTTGCACCGGTGGCAGCGGCCGTTAATGTGGCAGTAGCATCCTGGCATAATTGTGAGGTCGAAGGGTGGGTAGTTACTGACGGAAGAGGTGTTCCTCCAACTGTGTAGGTCCCCAGGTCGCTACAAGACTCGGTGCCATTGATATCCCAATCTCCGGTTTCGTTCCAGGTCATAGACGGTGGCGTGTTTACAGGAGCCGTTTTTCGCCTGTATGTATAACCTGTTCCCCCAACAGAGAGAACAGTTCCTGCGTTGTTCCATCTGTCAATGTTTGTTCCGCTTTTAATTAGGAAGATTCCGTCGTTATCATTGATCCCGGATGCGTGTCCAGCCTGATCCTGAGCACCAGAACAATGTGAAGCATTATTTCCCAGTACAAAGGTTCCGCCATCCGGAATACTTCCTGTTAGGGGCGTTGTGAAATTAATACCGCCTCCATTATTGTCCTGACCAATGCTGTATACGCCGGTTAGTGTAACAGCAGCTCCGGTTCCATTGTAAATCTCATAGTAGTAGACATCTCCGGATCCTGCATCATACACCTCAGATATAAACAGATCGGTGTATACAGTTCCACATCCGGAATTATCTGTATCAACAACAGTAAATGAAGAATATGTTTGAGTACATGGCTGATTGTCGGTTACGTCTACATCACCAGAGCTGGCTCCCGCAGGAACAACTACCTCAAGTTGTGTTGCGCTAAGAACGGTTACCGAACTGGCTGAAGTACCATTGAAATCTACGGTTGTTCCGGCTGTGAACCCTGTACCATTAATGATAACAGTAGTCCCAACAGGTCCGGAAGCGGGCACAATAGAGGTTACCGTTGGAGGCGTACAACTTGGGACTCCACATCCTGTTCCATTAATGACAATATTATCTATAGCTACATCCTCATCTCCGGCAGTTAACCCGGCAAATGTGATTCTTAAATCTAAACTGGTTCCGGTACCCGCAATGGCTCCTGTAAATGTTTGCCATGTATCTGTGAGTGCTGGAGCATCACCGGTGCCATCAAAATTTGTGTCTTGTGCTGGTTCGGTATTGGTACCTCCAACAGCGGCAAATTGAAGAATATTTACGTAACCTCCTCCATCAATATTGACTTCAATGGTCAGCAATGAGTTGGCATCCCAATCTTGATTTGAACCATCATCATCTTCTGCCACATCAATGCTCAGGGATAATCCAGTACATCCCGAAATTGAAATTCCACTCCAGGTGAGGGTTTGAGGAGCTGAAGAACCCGCACAGCCATCGTAATCCTGAGCGGCAAAGTAATTTCCTGTGCTTCCTGTGAATGTGGCCGGAATACCAGCGTCATTAGTTAATGAGAAGTAGTCTGAACCACTGATACACTCAGTTACAGAAGAAGTGTAGCCACTGGATCCGCTTTCAAAATCTTCGGTAAATGCCTGACTTAACGCAACAAAAGGCGATAAAACTAATGTTAGAACAATACAAATATTCTTCATAAGGTAGATGTTAGCTGGATGGTTGGCAAAGAACTTGCCTAGGATGTTCATCCACATGAAGTCATACCAAATTTATTCAAAAGCTGCTGAAATAACTAGTAATGTTAATAAGTTAACGTTTTGGTAATATATTACTTACCACTGCCTTTCAGGACGGTTCTGATTGTATAAATCATGATTTTGAAGTCGACAGCTATCGACATGTTTTCAAGATAGAGCAAATCATATTTGAGACGTTGGATCATTTCGTCCACATTTTCAGCATAACCAAATTTTACTTGCCCCCAGCTGGTAATGCCAGGTTTTATCTTATGCAAATGTTTGTAATGTGGGGCCTTTTGGATGATTTGATCAATGAAAAATTGTCTTTCAGGTCTGGGCCCAACGATACTCATATCTCCTTTAAGCACGTTGATGAATTGAGGAAGTTCGTCCAAGCGTGTTTTTCTCAGAAACTTTCCAAATTTCGTGATCCTGTTGTCGTGAGTACTGCTTAGCTGGGGACCATTTTTTTCAGCATCTGCACGCATGGATCTGAATTTGATAATGTTAAAAGGTTTTCCCTTTAAGCCAACTCTTTCCTGTTTGAAGAAAATCGGTCCGCTTGAGCTGAGTTTAACCCCAATTCCAACAAAAAGGTAGACTGGCAAAAGACAGGTCAATGCCAGACAGGATAAGCCAATGTCCATTGCCCTCTTTGTGGTTTTTTGCCATTGAGGCATGATTTCCGGGTTGATCTCAATTAGAGGCGCCCCCAGAATACTGGTAATTTTAACCGAACCGGAAAGAATATCGTACATATCCGGAATTACCTTGATTTTTACGGAACCATTGTCAAGTTCATTGATAATGGTCTGAAGTCTGTCATGCTCGCTGGATTCAATGGCAATGATGACTTCTTCTATGCCGTGTTCTTCCAAAACTTTACTGGAATCCTCAACTTTTCCAAGATAACTCAGTTGATCTTTTAAAGTTCTGTCAACCCCATTGATACTCACAAATCCTTTGAAAATAAAACCTTGACCCTCTTCCTGGTTTTCAAGTTCATTGTAAATCTCAAGTGCGTTCTTATTTCCTCCGATGATGAGCGTAGGGAAGCCAATTTTCCTTGCGTGAATTTTTCTAACCGTGATGGATGTCAGAACCAGTCTTGGGATGAGTGTGAGGATAAAGTGAAGTCCGAACAGTACTAAAAAGAGCTGGTAGTAGTTCTTGTAGTTATTGTTGACCTCATCATCCAGAATTAAAAAGAAAAAGAGAACCAAACTTCCTATAAGAGATATTAGGAAGGTTTGGCCTAGTTCTTTGATTCTATAGCGTCTTCTTACGTTTTTATAAGCTCCTGCAATGGCAAACATGGCAACCCAGAAAACCGGAATCACAAGAATCGCAATTTTTAGATTGTCATCAACAACAAAATCTGTTTCTTCAATTCTCGTTTTTCTATAATAGAATAAGCCTACCCAGGAAGCGATGGCTGCTAAGATGTCAATAAGTACATATTTTAGAACCTGCAAGCGACTGTTCATCAAAAATGTACAATTTTAATATTGTCTATGTCAACCTGAGCCGTTGAAACACCGGCATCTTTGACCACTTCAATAAAGAACTCATGTTGAGTTGCCTGAGATTCGTAACTCAATGTATTGGTGAGTTGGATGTACAGTTTTTTCCACACCGGAGATTCTCCTTCTCCTGGTTTGTTAACACCGAAATTGTTGTACACTTTGGAAGCCGCGCCTCCATTTTCATCAATTACTCCAACTCTTACAATGTTATTTGTTCTAACATCAAGTTCCAGGTAAACTTCTACGCCTTGCTTTGGGAAGTTGTTGTTTTCATCAGTATGCATGTATGCATAAAATTTGCTGCCATCTAGAACCAGTCTTCCAAATTTTCCTGTTGGCCCACCGCTTGTTTCTATTAACCAGGTGGTATCACTGTTGTTGTTTTTGATTAAAAGTTGTCCCGCACTTTCAAAATCATCGATCTTAAATTCAAGATTAGACTTGTAGGTGGTTGTTGGATTAAGAGTAATTACTGAATCCTGAACTAAATCAAGGTTGACTATATAAGGTTGGTAAAAAGGATAAACCTGACGATCGCCGGAAATTCCGTTGTTATGAATACCCGGTCGTAATTCTATGGTTTTATTACCGCTTGCCAAAATTGGAATTCTCGCGGGTAATTCAAAAATTCCCAATAATTCTCCATCCGCATATACCCATGCATCTTTTATGGCATGAGTGTTTTCGCCTTCTATTCCTGAATCTGTTGTAAGTGTAAAACCAGTAACATATATATAGGAAGGAATGGTCTCGGGTCTATCCAAGGTATTGCAGCCGCCAAAAGTTATGGCGATCATGAACAAAACTATCCAAATACGCATATGCAAAGATTACAGCAAAAAAAGAACGCAAATGTAAGGGTTTTATTGTGTTCTTCCTTTATTGTAGAAAACTGTTGTTGCTATTGATCTTGGAAATGATCTTGTGAGCGACCTCCAGAGCGTTGTATCCGTCTTCGATTGTAACTTCAGGAGCATGGTCATTATTAATGGCCTTAGAGAAACTTCTCAGCTCTTCCATAATCGCATTACTCTCTTTAATTTCAGGCTTGTCAAAAATAATTTCTCGTTTTCCTTTATCTCCCAAATCGAGAATCATGGCAAAAGGATCGTCAGACACCTGATCCGTCATGCGAACGATTTCCGTTTCCTTTTTTAAGAAATCCACGCTGATGTAGGCATCTTTTTGGAAGAAACGCGACTTACGCATGTTCTTAATAGAAATTCTGGAAGCTGTTAAGTTGGCAACACAACCATTGTCAAATTCAATTCTGGCGTTTGTGATATCGGGTGTATCGCTAACAACTGCCACGCCACTGGCGCTAATTCTTTTAATATTAGAACGGACTGTGCTTAGTACTATATCAATGTCATGAATCATCAAATCAAGTACAACAGGTACATCTGTGCCTCTTGGATTAAATTGAGCCAGTCTGTGCGTTTCAATGAACATTGGAGAGCTGAGATGAGGTACTGCACTTACAAACGCAGGGTTAAACCTTTCTACATGTCCAACCTGTACCTTAATTTCAGCTTCATGCGACAGGTTGATGATTGATTTTCCTTCTTCCAGTGTATTGCTGACCGGTTTTTCAATGAACACATGTTTACATTGACGAATGGCTTTGGAGGCAATGTCGTGATGAGACAATGTTGGCGTCACAATATCAATAACATCACATGCGGCAATTAAATCATTCAGTTCTGGAAAAAACTTAGTTGAAAAATCTGTTTCAATTTGTTTTGCGTTTTCTGTGTCAATGTCATGAAAACCAATTAGCTCATACTCCTTTTCCAACTGTTTGATACATTTCAAATGAATTTTACCAAGATGTCCTGTACCGACTACACCAATTTTTAACATGCGATTTTTTTTACAAAGTTAGTCGGCTTTTGAGGCTATAGGAACCAAACCGAAAAGAATCATACACTGTCTAATGTTAATTCTTTTGAGTCTTATTTTGGTGTGAAAGCTAACTGTGCTGCTTACATTTGTTACGTGATAGACAATTATAGACATAAGGGCTTGCGAAAGAAGTTACTTCAGGTTCTTGAGCAAAAGGGAATTTCAGATCATCGTGTACTGGAAGCCATGGATAGAATTCCCCGTCATCTGTTTTTGGACAATGCATTTTTGGAGTTGGCATATGAAGATAAGGCTTTTCCAATTGGGGAAGGTCAAACCATATCACAACCATATACTGTGGCATTTCAAACTCAGTTGTTGGAATTGGAGAAGGGGATGAAGGTTCTTGAAATTGGTACAGGTTCTGGTTACCAAACAGCTGTACTCTGTGAAATGGGGTGTAAGGTTTATTCTATAGAAAGGCAAAAGAAACTATATGATTCAACAAGAGTTCTTCTAGATAAGTTTAGATATAGGTGTAAACTATATTATGGGGATGGCTATGCTGGGAAAAAAGCATTTGCTCCATTCGACAGAATAATTGTGACATGCGGTGCACCGGAAGTTCCTCTTCAGTTATTAAATCAATTAAGTATTGGAGGTATCCTGGTTATTCCTGTGGGTAATGAAGTTCAGAATATGCTAAAATTAAGGCGTACAGAAGCCGGTATAGAGGAGGAGTCGCATGGCGATTTTCGCTTTGTACCAATGCTTGAGAACAAAAATCGATGATACCTGCAACCTATCGGTAAAAACCTTCATCATATCGAGTAAGTTGAAACAAAAAAAATAAAGTTTGTAACCTTGTCGTGATTACTTTCGTTAAGAGCGGCAGTTATTAACAGAAATGAGTTTAAAAGACTTTTAGTTTGATTATGCCATTTTGAAATGAGGCATTATATTTGTCTCGAGAAATTTTGTAAAAAAGTTAAACCAAAATAAACAATTATGAAAAAGCACGTACTTTTAGTTGCGGCCGCATTAAGCTTATCAGTAGCTACTAATGCACAAGATTTAAAAAGCAAAGATGGACACCAGATCCTTCCAGAGAGTGGTGACTGGGCATTAGGTTTTGATGCTAATCCATTACTTAACTACGTTGGTGACATGTTCAACGGAGCTTCAGGTAACACTTTGAACGCTGCTTGGGAGAATGGAAATAACGCCATTATGGGTAAGTATTTCTTAGATTCTGAGACTGCTGTTAGAGGTTGGTTAAGACTAGGTTTCGGTTCTACAACTACTAACAACTTAGTAACTGATGATGTAGCTGTTGCTGCTGATCCAGCGTCTACTGCAATGGTAAACGATGAGTTGAAGCAAGGTGGTAGCAATATCGTTCTTGGTGGTGGTATCGAGAAAAGAAAAGGTCATAACAGACTTCAAGGATACTACGGTGGTGATTTATTGATCATTACTTCTAGCTCTAAGGATACTTATACTTACGGTAACGCAATGAGCACTACTACTTTCGGTGCTACTACAACTGACTTTAACACTATGTCTAGTGCATTCACTAACAACAGAATGACTGAGCAAAGCAGTGGTACTTTCGGTTTAGGATTGAGAGGTGTAATCGGAATCGAATATTTCTTCGCTCCAAAAATTTCTATCGGTGCTGAGTACGGATGGGGATTAGCATTCTCTTCTCAGAGTGATGTTACTACAATGACTGAGCAGTTGAATACAGCTGGTACAGGTTTCGAAACTGTTGAAACTTTATCTGCTGGTGGTTCTTCTTTCGGTATTGATACTGACAACAACGGTGGTGCTATCAGATTGATGTTCCACTTCTAAGAGAAATTTAAATTTCTATATAGAAAGTCCGGACTACATAGTCCGGACTTTTTTATTTTTGCCCCATGAGAAAAATCCTGAGCATCTTATTAATTGCCCTTATTGCACAAAGCTGTAAGAAAGGAGCAGATGATCCGCTTTTCTCTATTCATTCCAGAAAAAGCAGACTAAAGGGGAGTTGGACAGCCTATAAAGGCAGTGGTACAAGAACATTTAGTGCTCCAACAGTCCCGCTTGAGTTTAGTGAAACCTTTGACTATACTAATTTCACAAATCATGTCGATTTCAAATCTTCTACTCAGGAAATCGAATACGATCAGGATATGTATGTGTATTACAGTTTCTATGGGAAGGACTCTGTAACGCATAGGCTAAAACGTTTGGAATATAATGTAAATACAGGAAGTTCTTACGACCGTGAGATAACCTGGATTGGTAAATGGGAATGGCGTGCCGGAGACGGGAAGAGTAAATCCCATATCTTAATTAAATATACCTACCTCAAAGATTGGAATGATCAGGGAGGAGCACCAGATTCAACCATCACCAATCTGACCGAAGACAATGCAGAAGAGCAACTTATAAAACTTAATCGTTTAGCCAAAAGAGAACTTAACCTGGAGTTTGAGGTAGACAGCTCAGGAACAAGTCATACAGACATAAGTTCATGGAAATTGGAGTTCTTAAAGGACTAATCTGCCGTTTTTATCATTTTATTTTCGCGTAAGTCGACATTTTGTCAGTTTTCTGTAATTGGCACCGATATTGACATGTCATTCCCAAATTACAACTATCAACTATGAGTACAGGTACAATTAACGTTCAAACGGAAAACATTTTTCCAATCATCAAGCAGTTTTTATACTCAGATAATGAGATCTTCCTAAGAGAATTGGTGTCTAACGCAGTAGACGCATCTCAAAAACTAAAAACTCTGTCATCTCTTGGAGAATTTAAAGGAGAATTGGGGGAGCTTAATGTGGAAGTCGTGCTTGACAAAGACGCTAAAACAATTACAATCAAAGACCACGGTGTTGGTATGACGGCCGAGGAGATCGATAAATACATCAACCAAATCGCTTTTTCAGGCGCGGAAGAGTTTGTCAATAAATACAAAGACAAATCAGAAGGAATCATTGGTCATTTCGGACTTGGATTCTATTCGGCTTTTATGGTCGCTAAAGAGGTTGAAATCATTAGTTTGTCACATCAGGAAGGTGCTAAACCAGTAAAGTGGACTTGTGATGGAAGTCCTAACTATAGTATTGAGGATGCCGAAAAGACAGAAAGAGGAACACACATTGTTTTACATGTTGCTGAAGACGCAACAGAGTTCCTTGAAGAAGCAAGGTTGGGCAATATCCTGAATAAATACTGCAAGTTCTTACCTGTGCCAATCATTTTTGGAGAAAAATCAGAATTTGTGGACGACCCTTCGGGAGAGAAAGATGAAGAAGGAAATCCAAAGAAAGTAGAGCTTAAGACACCAAATCAAATTAATAGTACTGATCCTTTGTGGACAAAGTCGCCAAGCGCATTGGAAGCAGAGGATTATACCAAGTTCTATCAGGATCTATATCCATTTACAGAGCCACCTTTGTTCAACATCCATTTGAATGTGGATTATCCTTTTAATCTGACAGGAATTTTGTATTTCCCAAAGTTGAAGAACAACGTTGAAATCCAAAGAAATAAGATTCAGTTGTATTCTAATCAGGTGTTTATTACGGATTCTGTTGAAGAAATTGTACCTGACTTTCTGACATTATTGCATGGTGTAATTGATTCACCGGACATTCCTCTAAATGTTTCCAGATCTTACTTACAGTCGGATGGAAACGTGAAGAAAATCAGTAACCACATTATGAAGAAAGTGGCTGATAAATTAGAGGAGATGTTCAAGAACGACAGAGAAGATTTTCAGTCTAAATGGGACGACATCAATGTATTTATGGAATATGGTATGTTGACCCAGGATAAGTTCTACGATAGAGCAGAGAAGTTCACCTTGTTGAAAAATGTGGAGGGAGAGTATTTTACTTTCGAAGAGTATAAAGAAAAAGTAAAAGATGCTCAAACGGATAAGAACGACCGTTTGGTTTATTTGTATGCTACTAATAAGGACGAGCAACATGCATTTATTCAGTCAGCCAAAAACAAGAACTATGATGTATTGTTGATGGACAGTCCACTGACGGCTCACTTGTTATCTAAACTAGAGCAAAAACTGGAAGGCATTTCATTTGCAAGGGTAGATTCTGATTCGGTTGAGAAGCTCATTCAGAAAGATGAAGAGATTCCTTCTAAGTTAACAGAGGAGGATGAGGCTACTTTGAAACCTCTTTTTGAAGAAGTGTTGGGTACAGAGAAGTATCAAATCCAGTTTGAAAGCAGATATGAAACGGAAGCACCAATCATCATTACGCAAAGTGAGTTCATAAGAAGAATGAATGACCAGCAGAAAATGTCTGGTGGAAATGGAGGTATGTTCGGTTCTATGCCGGAAATGTACTCTGTGATTGTGAATTCAAACCATCCAACGATTGGGCAAATTTTAGAAACTAAAACTGATAAGAAAAAACAAAAACTGAGTAAGCAAGTTGTAGATTTGGCTTTGTTGTCTCAGGGAATGTTAAAAGGAGAAGACCTGACCAACTTCATCAACAGAAGTTTGGAACTCATAAAATAGAGATTCTAGGATCTCTTAATAAGCATATGATTGCCGCTTGGGATATAGTCCCAGCGGTGATCAAAAATGTTCTTTAAATAGCGTTTGTACAGATTAATTCGTTTAGACGCGTTGCCTTCAGTTTCATTGGCTGCAGGTTGTCCGGTGAATTCGTAGGTTCTAATGTTAGGGTGCTGTGTCATGTACATTTTAACTACCTCCACAACAGAACTCATCACCCGATAAACCTCTCCTTTGTTTGTTTCAACGTACTCTTCACCATCGTATTCATCATTCAAAACGCCGAACGCAATGGTAGCATGGAGCAGATTGTCCTTTTTTCGGGCAAATCTTACCTCATAATTGGTACCGGAATCTGTGGTAAAATGGTAGACACTACCAGAAGCAATGGCAGGTGCGATAATTTTATATGGGGGGAGATAACCCATTAATAACGAAAGTAAAAAAAATTAGTGTTAAAAAAATAATATGGGATTATTTGGATCGATTTTAGGAGGAGGACTTGGCTGGGTTGTGGCCGGACCTATAGGAGGCATTATTGGTGCCGTTATTGGAGGTTCGCTGTCTGCTGATGCCAATCAAGCGGGATTTGCGGGTGGTGCAAGAACACACAGAGGTACTCGTCCCGGAGATTTTACTGTGAGTCTATTGGTACTCACCGCAGCAGTGCTTAAGGCAGACGGGAAAGTCCTGAAATCTGAAATTACTTTCGTTAGAAATTTCCTCAAGCAGCAAATTAAGGATCCCAACCTGGTTCAGGAGTACATGAATTTGTTGAGAGATATTCTAAAACAGGATATTAACGCCAAGGAAGTGGCTTCTCAAATTAGACATCATTTGCCCAGACCAGACAGATTGGAGCTATTACGTTATTTATTTGCCATTTCACAGTCGGACGGGCATATAGATAAGGAAGAAGTAAGGGTGATTGAATACATTGCCATGAACATGGGCATCACCAGTACTGAGTTTGAATCAATCAAAGCCATGTTCTATAAGGATGCTGGAGCTGCCTATAAGATTTTGGAAATCGACAGCAGTGCTACAGATCAGGAAGTAAAGAAAGCCTACCGTAAAATGGCGGTAAAATATCATCCCGATAAATTAAGTCAGTTGGGAGAAGATTATCAAAAATCAGGTAAAGAGAAGTTTCAAAAGGTGCAGGAAGCCTATGAAACTATCAAGAAAGAAAGGGGGATGAACTAATTGGCAAATTCAAACGAAAATAGAAGAGGTGTCAAAGCACTTGTTGCCCCAATTTTGCTTGTGGGAGCCATGTGGGTGGTTTACTATATTCAGCTGCACGTGTGGCCGGAAATTACCCGTTATGGTATTCGCCCAAGAGAATCAGATGGTTTAATCGGTATTCTGACTGCTCCTTTTTTACATGGTACAAGAGATTTTGGTCACATCATCAACAATTCCATCCCCATGTTTGTACTCACATGGGCACTTTATTATTTCTATAAGAACATAGCCGGCAAAATCCTTTTCTATACCTTGATCACAACCGGATTATGCGTATGGACTTCAGGTATGCCAGGTACCAACCATATTGGAATGAGCGGAGTGATCTATGGTTTGGCTGGATTCCTGTTTACCAGCGGTGTTGTACGAAAGAACAAGCATTTGCTTGCGATTTCTATGTTGGTAGTTTTGGAATATGGCAGTATGATTTGGGGCGTATTTCCGATTCGAGAGGGCGTGAGCTGGGAAAGTCATCTTTGGGGACTGATCACCGGGATTGTTCTGGCCATTTATTATAAGCACGAAGGCGGTCCGGTAAGAAAGAAATACCTCTGGGAAATAGAGGAGGAGCTTGGTTTGGATAACTATGAAGTAGAATATTGGAAGGTGGATGACCCCGATTTAATGGAACACAAACCTCAAAGCACTCAGGATGCTAAACCAATGCATTTGAAATACCATTACCGTAAGAAGTCAGATGGTATTCAGGATGACTAATCGTACTTTTCCAGAAGCTTTTTAATCTGCACGTTTTTGGCTTTGTCCAAAGCTGATTTTCCGGTTTTTGGATTTACTACTTTTCCTCCTTTTTTGAGTGTTTTTTCCAATTGTTTTTCCAATCCCATGGCAGATAGAAATTCCACAAGGCTATATTCTTGACTTACAGCATAACTCTTCGCAACCATATTCGGATCAATGTAGTCAAGAAGTACATAGAAAGCCTCCGGATGGTTGTAAGCACAGTAAAAAACGAAATGATTTCTGCTGCCTCTGTTGAAATGTGAACCGTAAATTGGTAAGCGCGTTGAATAGTAGTTTGGGTCAGCTCCCTGATCCAGGAGGTATTTAAATGTTTCCTTCTGGAAAGGCAATGAGGCATGTCCAGGCATTTCCATTGAGTAGGTGGTATAGCCAAAAGTATTCAAACTTTGAAACAGGGGTCTTACCTCATATTTAGTGCTGTCATTCACACTCAAACCAATGGTTTCATGAAGGTATTTTACAGCTGACAGGTCAGCATTGGCACAAGCTGTGAAAATGGCAGTTCGTCCATCATGCTCATTTTTCAATCTTAAATCGGCGCCATATTTTTTTAATAGTTTAAGCGCTTTGGTATTTCGGGAGTCCGCGAGTTTCCCTTTATCATATATCGGCATTCCTCTAATCAAAGACATATGATTCCAGACATGATTCCCGTTTTTATCAGTCAAATTCGGATTGGCACCAGCTTTTAGCAATTGCTCGAGGGCAAAATAATTGGACTTTCTCATGCAATTCATGAGTGTTGGTTGCTCATGGCTACCGTTTAAAACATTAGGATCCGCCCCACGTTTAAGCAGGTAACCGGTTAACTGGCTTGGGTAATAGGAGTTTTCCTGTATCGTCCAAAGCAAAGTATTCCGGTTTTGGAGTTTTCCATTAATATCGGCACCATATTTCAATAGAGTATCACAAAAGGCTGTATCATTTTTAGTTAAGGCAGTGTTCATTAAAGTAACAGCATAGGAAGTATCAAACCCATCAGGGACCTGACCATTTCGAATGGCATAAAAAATTCGATCATGTAGTTTTTGCTTCATCATATTGTCAAACACATTACGACGATTACCAATAGAAGCCTTTAGCTTATAACCTCTTTCTGTGTAGAAGGTGTGAAGCGAATCTATATGCGCATTTTGGAAGGACCACTGAATGGCGTCTTCAAGATTTTCTGACGTGATATAGGGATCAGCTCCATGATCTAATAGATACTTTACTTTTTGCAAGCTATTGGTCCATGTGACATTTTTTATGGCAGTTGATGCGCCATTTGAAGACATGGTATTCACATCAACTTTCAATTCTTCAACCATGTACCGCATAAATGCCATGTCGCCATGATAGCAGGCAGTGATAAAAGGCGTCCGATTGGTTTTATCTGCTACATGCGGATCGCCACCTTTTTCTTCCAAGTATTTGAAAATCTCAAGATCTCCGGTTTGCGCAGCCACGTGCATGATGGTACTGCTGTCCTTGAATCTGTGGTTGACTGTCATACCTTTATTTATCAGGTAATCGATCAGCTTTTTATCCTTTCTTTTGACCGCGTTACCCAGAGGATCCCAAAATGATTCTTCAGGCCGCTCCAATTTGGCTCCATTCTTCAACAATAATTCAATTATTTCAATGTGCCCTTTTTTATGGCAGGCGGCCATGATTGCGGACAATTTATTGATCTTTATATGAACGTTCGCTCCTAATTTGATGAGATCTTCAGCCAATTCAACATAATTGTTCTCTGCTGCATGAAATAACAAGGTTCTTCCCTGACTACCAAAAGGCGAATTAGGACTACCTCCCATTTTAATGTAATTAACAATGGACTCCTTGCTCGCACTGCTTTCATCTACGAACAAACTGCTCTGGGCTTTTTGTATTTTCTCAATGTGATTTTTGATATCCGCATCATGACATTTATTACAGGCTCCTGCGCGCATGACGTTTGCTCCATATTTGATGAGTATTTTTACAGATTCCAATTTGTTTAACGCACAAGCTGTTCCAAGTGGGGACTGTATGACATTTTTAGGGTTTGGATTCGCACCATTCTTAAGTAAATGTTCCAGAATTTCGGCATTTCCAATGGCTCTTGTAATAGGAGTATACCCGGCATGAGCCCGACCATTGATATCTGCTCCCTTGGACAGGAGGTAGTCTATTAGTGCTACATCCTTTGCCCAGGTCACAGCCGTACTTAAAGGCGTAAACTTGTGCTCATCCTGTGCATTGACGTCAAACCTGTACTTTTCGACCAGTATTTTGCACATCTCCAGATTACCACCGTTACACGCTCTTATGAGTTGATTACTGCCTTTGTATGGAGAGATTTGAGCAGGACTGATGCCCATTTCAATGAGGTAATTGAACATCTCCAGATTACCGGAATAACAAGCAGCTGCCATGATGTTGTGGTTCAAATCTTTTTTAGAACCAATGACGTTTTTCTTTTCTAACATGAACTTAAGCAGATCAAATTCATTTCGTGCAGCTGCAAGTGAGTAAGGTTCTGCACCATTATGAATCGGAAGATCCAGTTTAGCACCTTTTTCAACCAAATATTTTGCGACATCTGTATGTTGGTTTTGGATGGCCAACATAAGAGGTGTCCAACCGGTTCTTAAATTTCCATCCAAATTAGCACGGGCTTCAACCAGAATTTTAACACAATCTAAATGTCCTTTCTCAGCAGCAAACTGTAAAGGTGTTTTATCATTTGTATAGCCTTTCTGAGGATGATCAACTGGACTTCTCAATTTCAGAAGTTTTTTAATCATATCTGCATTGCCCTCTTCCGCTGCGGCAGCAATGGCAGAGTAGTGTTTGTCACCTCTGGA
The DNA here is from genome assembly GCA_965230535.1 of Parvicellaceae bacterium. Classification (GTDB taxonomy): domain Bacteria; phylum Bacteroidota; class Bacteroidia; order Flavobacteriales_D; family JAUILH01; genus JAUILH01. Next base: position 1,505,836 of record OZ246009.1, read on the forward strand.
GGTCACACTGATCATAGAAGAACCCAATAGATCATTAACGGCAGTAGTGTCGTTTTTTCTGGCGGCTTCAACCAATCTGTTGCCCATGGTTCCCGTTTCTTGTAAAAACGAACGCATGGTTTCGGAAACACAATGATCAATGGCCGTTTTGTTACTCAAACTTTTGTTCATATTGGCTCCGTATTGGAGCAGGAGTTTCACCATATCAAGGTTGTCATTCTGAACGGCAGCCATGAGGGGGGAGATCCATTCTCCGCCTCTAAAACAATCTATGTTGTCTCGTGATCGTTTGTCGACAGCTAAGAGCTGCGACATTTCTTTTAGCTTATCTTCCTTGGCATAATTTAGCAGACGACAACCGCCTTGAGAGAGTAGTGGACCTGTAAAGAGAGTCAGACTCAAAAAGAGAAAAAAGATCTTCATGTGTTTGTATACAACTTGGTCTCACAAAAGTTCACAAAAAAAGCCGATAGACAAATGCCTATCGACTTTTTAACTCTAAAGCAGCAAGATTTTAATCCTCAATTACTCTTCCGGTGTAAAGTAATTTTGGTTTCCAATAAGTAGATTTTTCAACGTTACTGATCATAATACCTCTGCTGGAAGAGGCGTGGATCATAGTCAATTCTTCACCAGGTTCAGACACTACAATACCCACATGTTGAACATTGTTCTTTTTTCCAAAGAAAACCAAATCTCCCTTGGTCGCTTTTTTCATGTCTACACGTTTTCCGGCAGTGTATTGGTCTCCTGCAATTCTGGGAAGGTCAACGTCATATTTTTCCATCACATATTTGGTGAAACCTGAGCAGTCAAAGCCATTCGGATCAGTACCACCCCACTGATAAGGAACTCCGATAAACTTTTGAGCGTAGGCAATGATGCTATCTCGTCTAACCTGTGGTTCCAGTACAACAACCGGATCAGGAGTGGAAGGATTGGTTTTATTTTCTGTGTTATTAGGTTTAACCGGATCATTGATGACCTCAGCAAAGTTGTGAGACTCATTAAACAAGCCATCAATTCGGCTTAAAGTTGTTTGAGCCTGAGTGTTTTTATTTAGTTCATTCAGTGTTCTCACATACTTTAGTAATCCATTTTCGTAGTCACTGATCTCAACTTTATGCGCAGCCATAAAATCTGCTCCCGGATCTTTTCTAAGGAAATCTTCGTAGGCAGACATACTCTTCTCATAAGTGAATTTCAAGTCGCCTGCATCTGCCATTCTGTACATAGCCAAAGCTTTGTAGAAAGAAGGTAGGGAACTGTGATCGAATTCCGGTTTATTCAAGTAACGTTTCGCTTTTCTGTATACTACTTCATAATTGCCCTGATCATAATACATCTCAAGACGTTCAAGTTTTTTTTGCTGAGCGAAAGAAGGAAAGACGAAAAATAAAAGAATCGCTGTGATACCTATGTTTCTTATTGCTTTCATTTTAGTAATTTTAAGTACGCTCCTTTACGGAATTGGTTAAATTGGTTGTTGTTGTGAAAGTTTTTACTGGTTTTTTGTTAATAAGGTTGCATTTTTGTTAATAAAGTTTGAAAAGGCCCGTAAATATTGAGTTATATGAGATTTAAAATTGTTCATATCTGTATTTTTTTGATGAGTTTCTCTACTCATCTGATTGCTCAGTCATGGCCAAACGTGGACTACAGCTATGTTCGTGTAGGGAATTACAATTTGCAGAGTAACTTACATGGACAACATCAGGCAATAAAGAACGGAGAGCTGGATAGCACGGTTTTGCATTTCGCGCCCAAATTACCTGAAGCTTCAGTTCAATCACTTTTGGAAATAGTTAATCAGAAGGATCAATTGCTGTTCGATGGTTTGAGTAAGTGCTTCATTCCTCATCATTGTTTTGTCTTTTATAATAAGTCACATCAGCCCGTTGCCAGCATTTCGATTTGTTTTATGTGTGAACAGATTGATGCCTATCCCAAAATTGATAGAAAACCTGTCCGGCGAGCTAAGAAGTCGCAAATATCAGATGCGGAGAAAGATTTAAAGGCATTAAAAACAATCCTGCTTCAGGCGGAAGATGCAGAGTACCATGAAATTGCCTTTTTTGATTCGCCGGGAGGGTACAAAGCATATAATGCGGGGATGAATCCACATCCGGTGATAAAGGGCGCTTTCATGGATGATTTTAGAGGATATAATCTATCTGAGTTTAAAGACAACAACGATTTTGACGTCATAGACAGAATAGTGGAGAACGAAGAAATCACAGCGGGTGGAGAATCTTACTATTTCGCTGAATTATCTTTTGATGATCAGGAAGATCAATTGAGTTTTCAAGGGAGTTCAGGATTTAATGATACTCAGCTTTCCGGATTTACACTGACGGATAGTACACTTGAATTGGGACTTCCGGTAAGAATTGGTATGACAATAGAAGAAGTAAATCGCATATTAATTGAAACGAGTGATTTAGATGTATTTTCGGGCATGTTCTATGGTCAAACAAAGTACCCTGTGATTCACATACAGGATCAGGACCAGAGTTATTTTGAATTGAAATTTTATTTTGAAAACTCAGTTCTTACGAAAATTGTGAGCTTATGATGGAAACAAAAAGATGTCTGATCAAACCAATTCATTGGGATGATTTTGACAGTTATGTGGAATCCAGTAAGGATCCGGAGGTGGTGCAGTACATTGGTGATGGCAAGGTGATTAGCAGAGAAGAGCATTATCAGAAATGGTTAGACAGGATGGCCTATATGGAACAAAATCCTGGGTTTGGATCTTTCACCGTTTTCCTCAAATCGACCGGGGAACAAATGGGAAGCTGTAATGTGAATCAATTGGATGATACTGATTTAAAACATTTGGGATATCGAATTTATAAGGAATACTGGGGACAAGGTTATGCAACAGAAGTGGCTGCAGCTGCGCGAGATCATGCACTTGGCACAATGAAACTGGACTTGATCACAGCTGCCGTAGATATTGAAAACACCGCTTCTCAACGTGTATTGGATAAAATTGGGATGAATTATATGGGCATCAGACATTTGTACAAAATTGATTTGAAGTATTACGAATTAACTCAGACAGATTATGGAAAGTTATAGAACAGAAATTCATCCTGACAAAGCGGATTTTCAGATTGATCATCAATCATCAATTTTATCCATGGGGTCTTGTTTTGCCAATTCAATAGGGAATAAGCTTCAGGATCATAGATTTGATATTTCAATTAACCCTTTGGGAATTAGTTTCCATCCATTGGTGATCAGCCAACACCTGGCAAATTGCATCAATGGCGCGGAACTGGATGAGGCATCATTGATTAGAAAAGGAGACAGAGAAGTTTCTTTTCTACATCATAGTAGCATTGGAGATGTTGATGGAGAAGAGTTATGCAAACTTGTTCAGGATAAGTACCAGTCTACATTTGAGAGACTACAGTCCTGTGATGTTTTACTCATTACGTTTGGGACTGCCTGGGGCTATCGTCATAAATCATTGGATCAGATTGTTGCGAATTGTCATAAAGCATCTCAGGATCATTTTTCTAAAGAGCTTACAGATATTCAAACCATTGTGTGGTCTTATAAGGTTATTTTTAAGCGACTCCAGGAACAAAATCCCAACTTAAAGATTGTGATGACCGTGAGTCCGGTAAGACACTGGAAGGATGGCGCCGTGGAAAATGCAAGGTCGAAAGCTCACTTGTTGTCAGCTGTGCATGAGTTGGTAGATGCCTTCGACCATGTGCATTATTTCCCTGCCTATGAGTTAATGACGGATGATTTGAGGGACTATCGTTTCTATAAAGAAGACATGTTGCATCCCTCGGATACAGGGGTAAACTATGTTTGGAAGAAATTTACTGAGTCTTTTATGAATGATGAGACCAGATTGATCAATGAGAAGCTTGTAAAACTCAACAAATCGAAATCGCATATAGGGAAAGAAGATCCGGCTTTAACAGAGTTTATTTCGAAAATGGAGCTTGAAATTGATCAGTTAATGTCGTGAAAATTGAAAGAAAGGTCTTTTGTAAGACAGGGGTGTTTTCACTTTTATAGTATTATTGATATATGAAATGGACTTTTTTTATAGCCTTCAGCCTACTACTGATGTCTTGTAAAAAGGATGATGAGCCTGTTGCATCCAACGGTTCTTTGCAGATTCTGAACAGTCAAACTTTTCAAAGTGAAGTAAAAAGTGGCAGTGGCGTGAGTGTGGTATTTTTCCATGCGGCCTGGTGTTCGGTTTGTAAGACGCAGAGACCTCATGTGGAATCGGCCGCTCAGCTATCCAGCCTGGATGGTGTATTCTTTGGAGAAATAGACCATGTTGATTATGAATCGGTTTTTGATGCAGAGGGAGTATCATTCTTTCCTCAAATCTGGATCTACCAGGGAGGTGTTTTTAAGGAAGCCATCAATGGTGCAGGTTCTCCAACTACCAGTTCGGAAATAGAACAGGCAATTCTTCCTTACCTGTAAGATATATAATGACATAAAAAATCCCGTCTCGAATTATCGGACGGGATTTTTAGTATTTTATAATTTGTTTTCTTACAGGTGAATCACCTCATCGTATGCAGCTGCAGCAGCTTCCATAACCGCTTCACTCATTGTTGGGTGAGGGTGTACTGTTTTGATCAACTCTTCTCCTGTAGTTTCAAGTTTTCTACATGCTACGATCTCAGCAATCATTTCTGTTACGTTGGCACCAATCATATGTCCACCAAGTAACTCACCGTACTTAGCATCAAAAATCAACTTCACAAAACCATCTTTGGCACCTGCCGCACTTGCTTTACCGCTGGCAGAGAATGGGAATTTCCCAACCTTAACCTCAAATCCTGCATCCTTAGCTGCTTGCTCAGTATATCCAACAGAAGCAATTTCAGGTGAGCAGTAAGTACATCCGGGGATGTTGTTATAATCTAATGGCTCTGGGTGATGACCGGCAATCTTTTCTACGCAAATGATTCCTTCGGCAGAAGCAACGTGTGCCAATGCAGGACCAGGAATACAATCTCCAATAGAGTAGTAGCCAGGCATATTGGTTTCATAGAAATCGTTTACCAGAATCTTGCCTTTATCAGTAACAATACCTACATCTTCCAAACCAATTCCTTCAATATTTGCTTCAATACCAACGGCAGACAATACCACATCACAATCCAATGTTTCTTCTCCTTTCTTGGTTTTCACTTTCACTTTACAACCGGTTCCCTTTGTGTCTACAGACTCAACAGAAGAATTGGTCATAATTTTAATACCAGACTTCTTGAAGCTTCTTTCCAATTGCTTAGATACTTCCTGATCTTCAACAGGAACAATGTTTGGCATGTATTCCACAATGGTTACTTCTGTTCCAATTGCATTGTAGAAGTATGCAAACTCAACTCCAATGGCGCCAGAACCAACCACAACCATTTTCTTAGGTTGTTTTGGTAAAGACATGGCTTCACGGTAACCAATTACCTTCTTACCGTCTTGTGGAAGGTTTGGAAGTTGTCTTGATCTTGCTCCGGTTGCAATGATAATATGTTGAGCAGAATACTCTGTGGTTTTTCCTTTGTCGTCAGTAACGTCTACTTTCTTTCCGGCTTTTACTTTTCCGGTTCCCATTAAGACATCAATCTTATTTTTCTTCATTAAGAATTGGATCCCGTTACTCATACCATTGGCCACATCTCTACTGCGTCCAATCATGCCTTTGAAATCTGCTTTATGTCCTGAAACGCTAATGCCATAATCTTTAGCATGTTCGATATATTCGAATACCTGGGCACTTTTTAACAAGGCTTTTGTAGGAATACATCCCCAGTTAAGACAAATTCCACCTAAAGATTCTCTTTCTACAACGGCTGTTTTTAAACCCAATTGTGAAGCTCTAATGGCAGTTACATATCCTCCAGGACCACTACCAACTACTATAACGTCATAACTCATGATTAACTCAAATTTCGTGTGCTTGCGAATTTAACGGAAAAGTTTGTAATGAAAAAGAAAAAGGGCGCTCAATGAACGCCCTTTAAAAATTATAACATTAAAAGCTTTTAGTGCTTCACAAATTTTTGTGTTTTAACCCTGTCGCCTGCATAGAGACTTACAAAGTATACACCGGATTTAAGCGAAGAGGTATTCACATATCCGGATTCGATTTGTTGTCTGGTGAGAACGACCTTTCCGGTGATATCTGTCACAGATATTCTATCAATAGCGTTGGAAGTGGTGATCTTCATTCTATCCTGAACCGGGTTAGGGTAGATAGAGAAAGATAAAGCATTTTCTTTAACTGAAGTTGCTGTAGGGTTGGTCATCAACCAGTTTGCTTCTTCTACATTATCAAGGTGATCTACTGTTAATTCTACCACAGGGAAGCCAGCACTTGGATTGTCTGTCCAGTATTGGTATGAGAAAGTTGAATCCTCAATAGTCAGCGCCTGAATCCATCCTAAAGGAAACTGATATACCCAAACAGTATCTTTTTCGTAATCTACAACACGTTGTCTAAGAACGTCAAATGTACCAAGAGGCGTGGTAATGGTACCCCAACCATCTACTACATATGATCTGTCGTGGTACTGAACAGCTCTCGCAGAATCGTAAGTTGTTCCTCCAACAGTTACGTCTGGCATAGTGACGTCAATTTTAGCATCATCAGAATACGTATCCATATAGTTTAATGGAAGAGAAACATACAATTCCGGATCGTCATTCTTTAACAAGACTCCACTGATTCCTGCACCTGCTAATCCAAGTTCACCAACGAGCCCGTCTATCCATAAACCATTAGAGTTTTTCGTCATATATAACCAGGTCGTGTCATTGGAAGCATTGATGATTCTTGAAGCCAAGGTAGATGTAGGAAATGCATACCCACTGTCTGTCCACACAGGGTTGGTCACAGTAATTTGTGAGATATGATGAGCAGAGAGTCCGGCCATATTATATGTCTGGTTGGCTCCGGCAGCTCCAGGAGTTATTCCTGTAACAGAGGTGTCACGTGCCTGGTCAAACTCGTCATAAAGTTCAACCAAATCGCTAGACTCAACAGTGATTTGCGAAAAAGCCCCAATTGATAAGATCATGGCGCTTAGAGTAAGTAAAATTTTCTTCATAATTAACAGGTTTATTCCCTTCTGTACTATTTAATGATAACAAATTAAGGTAAAAGGTTGCATATATTCATGGTGTAGATCTACAATTCTTACATCTTCAAATCATAAAAAATGTTAAGTAAAGAAGAGGTAAGAAAACAGAATTGCGGCTATAATCCCGGCCAAATCAGCGGATAAGCCAAGCCAAACGGCACTTCTTGTGTTCTTGATTCCTACGGATCCAAAATATACAGCCAGTACGTAAAAAGTAGTTTCTGTAGCGCCTCTCATTACTGAGGCTGTTTTTCCGGCAAAAGTATCTACGCCTGTACAGCCATTTAAGCCATCGGCACAATTCCAGGTTTCTACCATCATAGCTCTGGCTCCGGAACCTGATATTGGTTTCATCATACCGGTTGGCAGCGCATCCACAAATCTCGTTTCGGAGGTAAATACTTCAACGATACTTCTGATGCCTTCAACAATCCAATCAAGTCCGCCGGAAGCCTTAAAGGCCGCAATAGAGGCCAATATCGCAACTAAGTATGGAATGATCTTAACAGCTGTTTTCAAGCCTTCTTTCGCACCATCAATGAACGTGTCAAATACATTGATGCCTTTGTACAAACCATACGATACAAATAATACCATGAGGCCGAAAACAATGACTCCGCTGGAAATAATGGAAATCTTTTCTATCATCTCCGCACCGTTTGGTCGGGTTGAAATATCGAACAATAACAATACAAGCCCAACAAACAGAGCAATGGCTGCCCCAAAATACCCAATCAAAGATTTTTGAAACAGATTGATTTTTTGAACAGTGGATACGGTGATGAGTCCAACGAGTGTAGAAACAAAGGTGGCCATCAAAATAGGTAGAAACACGTCTGTCGGATTCATTGCAGAAGCTGCCGCACGATCAGCCATGATCACTGTGGGAATAAGTGTGAGTCCGCTGGTATTCATCACCAGGAACATGATTTGGGCGTCAGAAGCTACTTTTTTGTTAGGATTTAGACTTTGCAATTCACCCATAGCCTTTAAACCAAGTGGGGTAGCGGCATTATCCATTCCCAGGAAATTTGCAGAAAAGTTCATCAGCATGGCACCGTTTGCAGGGTGGTCTTTGGGAACGCCTTTGAAAATTTTTGAGAAGAAAGGACTGATCCAACGTGCAAAAATCTGAATCAAACCGGATTTTTCTCCTATTCGCATCATGCCCAGCCAGAAAGCCATGGTTCCAATTAATGGTATAATCAGAACTTTAACAGCAGTGATGCTGCTTTCCAAAGTACTTTCGGCTATGTCTTGAAACACACGGAAATGATCCCCATCGGGATACATGGAATCATTACCAAAAAAGAAGGTAATCAGTCCGAATAAAAAGGCTCCAATTAAGAACCCGGCCCAGATGAAGTTCATAGCCATACAACGAATCTACAATTCAAATAGATAGCTCAAACTACAGCTTCAGGAAGTTATTAATAAGTGTTTGTCCATTGACGCCTGAATATTCAGGATGGAACTGTACACCATAAAAGGAGTGGTGTTTGTGTTGCATGGCTTCATTGACACAATCTTCAGAACTGGCAAGGTGAATAAAGTCTTTGGGCAATGAAGCATGTTCGCAGTGATCTTGAGCCATTACAAAGGTATCCGACAAGTTTTCAAACAGGGGAGAATTCTTGAGTAGATTGATTTCAAGTGGTTCTCTTGAAGCTTTTCCAAGTTCAACCGTGCCTCCATGACATAGGCTCATCCATTGATGGCCAAAGCAAATTCCCAGAATTTTTTTACTGGGGATAAAAAGCTTTTCTCCAAGAGAATGTAACTCCGGGAGATTTCTGTCTACGAATAGTAAAGGAGAACCGCTGATGATGATGTGACTGGCTCTTTCGACATCTTGCTTGCTAAAATCTGAGATGGATTTTGTGAAACTTCTGACTCCAAAGTTGACAACACATGCTTCAATTTGAGGCACTTTTGAACTTCCGGCGTCAATGATCAGAATCATAGAACCAAGTTGATATCACCTAAACCTTCTCTCAGAACTTCCGGTTCGCCGCCAGTATAATCAATGACTGTAGACCCTTCATTACGGCCATATCCACCATCGATGATGGCATCAACTTTTCCTTCCCAGTTTTGATAAATGGCATAAGGGTCTGTTGTATACTCAATGATTTCATCATCATCGTGAACGGAGGTTCCCACAAGAGGATGACCAGTATACTCAATTAAATCCAGCGTGATTTGATTGTCCGGAATTCTAATTCCCACAGTTTTTTTTGATTGACCAAATAGTTTAGGGATTTTGTTACTGGCATTCAGAATAAAGGTAAATGGTCCCGGTAAAGATCTGTTCATGGCTTTGAACGTGGGACGGTCTACTTGTTTGGTGTAGTCAGACAGTGTGCTTAAACTCGAACAGAGCAGGGAAAAATTGATCTTATTCGATTTTAAACCTTTGAGCTTAACCAGGTTCTTAATTGCCTTCGGAGAACTCAGACTACAGCCCATACTGTAGACAGTATCTGTTGGGAATATCACAATACCACCGGCATTGAGGACATTCCCAACTTCCCTGATTTTTCTGGAATCGATATTATCCGGATTGATTTCTATAAACATGATCCTTATTTCCGGTTAATACCCGTTTTTTTACCCGTTAGCACGCTTATAATCAGCTAAAAACTTCTCTAAGCCGATATCTGTCAATGGGTGTTTCAACAGTGCTGTAATGGCACTCAATGGTCCCGTCATAACATCAGCACCAATTTTAGCGCAATCAATAATATGCATAGGATGTCTTACAGAGGCAGCCAAAATTTCCGTGTCGAAAGTATAGTTGTCATATACAGTTCTGATTTCGTCGATAAGATTTAAACCATCTGTTGAGATGTCATCCAATCTTCCGATAAAAGGAGATACGTAAGTTGCACCTGCTTTGGCTGCTAATAAAGCTTGTCCAACGGAGAAAATAAGTGTACAATTTGTTCTAATGCCTTTATCAGAGAAATACTTAATGGCCTTAACACCATCTTTGATCATAGGAACTTTTACAACAATATTGTCATGAAGTTTAGCCAGTTTCTCTCCTTCCTGAATCATGCCTTCGTAATCTGTTGAGATCACTTCCGCACTAACGTCTCCATCAACGATACTACAAATTTCAACGTAGTGGTTTAGGATATTTTCTTCTCCCGAAATCCCTTCTTTAGCCATAAGAGATGGGTTGGTGGTAACACCGTCAAGAATTCCCATGTCCTGGGCTTCTCTGATTTGATCTAGGTTTGCTGTATCAATAAAAAACTTCATGTCAATAGTAATGTTTAAGCCCTCAAAAGTAGCTAAGAATCTGAGCTGATTCAAAAAAAGAAATCAACAATATGGAAAAGTAATTAGGAGGGAAGTTTAATCGACTATTTTCTTTTCTAGCAATTCCACTTTTTGAGCATTATTAACCGCAATCAATACGTAATTGGCCAGTGTTTCGAGAAGATCAAGATGATATGAAGTATAAGCGTTCTTTTGGTAGCACTGAACGGTAATTACGCCAAATATTTCATCGTTCGACATCATTGGATGGAACATAAGTGACTCTGGTAAATGCCCACGCACTACATGAATCTCATCTACATATTTGCCAAATTCCAAGGTGTTATGGTTAATGAAAATGGATTTCTTGTTCTGAATACACCAAACCGAGTAGTTGTTTTTGTTATCCATACTAACTCTGGTTTCGGGCATCTTTTCTCCCTTGTTGTAGCCGTATTTGTAGACTACCTCATTGGATGTTTTATCAATCAATCTGATGCTCAGAATATCAGCTTTCATTAAGCTGTTGATGTTTTTACTGACTTCTTCAACCACAGGTTCCAACTCAAAACTGGCAATGAGTTTTTGTCCCAATTGATTGATCAATTTTGTATTGGTTTGATGTTCTATAAGATCCTTCGTTCTGGATTTTACAAGTTTTTCAGAATCGTAATAAAGGCGTGCATTCTGAATAGCAATACAGGTATAATTGGCCACATGTCGGAGTAAGCTTATGTGGTAATTATTATATGCGTATTGATTAAAGCTTTGTACTGAAATAACACCAATTTGATTGTCCTCGATAGTCAAAGGAAGATACATCAATGAGTTTGGTAGTTTCCCGGCTTTAGCAGATTTGTTTTGTGAGGTGAATGATAAGATATCTTTATTGTAGTCTCCAATCAAAATCTCTTTTTGCTCGTTGAAGCAAATGCTGGCTAACCTTCCTTCTTCATTTAAATCAAATTCCACACCTTCAATCACTTCATCGTTTTCCATCAATCCAGGAAAGGTGAGGACCCCCTTATCTTCATTATGGATTCCAATTCCCATACTGTGTACCTCCATGATGGTGCCCAACTCGCGATATACCAGTTTAATGATGTTGTTGACTTCAAGTTGAGACGTAATTTTCTTCCCAAGTTCGTTCAACATGTTGGTGTTTCGTTGCTTATGAGACATTTCGGATACATTCATCTGTATAATGTCTCTTTGCTTCTTGATTTGAACAGTACGCTCTTTAACCTTGTTTTCCATCTCCTCATAGCTTCTGGCATTGTTGAGGGCGATTACGGTATAAGAGGCAAGTGTTTGCAAAATCTCCAGATGATACTCCGTATAGGCATTTTTCTTGGAGCTTTGAACGGATACCACACCCAGCACTTCATCATTGTGAATCAGAGGTTGAAACAAAAGGGAGTGGGGCATGTCTCCATCAACTACATGAATTTCATCCACATACCTGGAGTATTCGGCCATGTTGTCGTTGATCAGAATAGGTTGTTTGTTCTCAATACACCAAACCGAGTAGTTGTTTTTTTGAGACATAGGAACTTCTATTTCCTCTTGTCTTTCGTCGTCTTCGAAATCATATTTGTAATTAACAATCTCTCTTTCTTTATCATAGATTCGAATCCCAAAACAATTGGCATCCATCATTTTTTGAACGTTTTCATGCAGGGCCAGAAAAACGTCATCTAAATCAAGATTAGAAATTAACTGCTGACCAATCAGGTTGATTACTTTGGTATCGTTAATTCTTTGTTCGAGACGTTCATTTTGTTCTGATACAAACTTGGTATTTTCCTGAAGCTCACTTTCCAAATTCCCTAAATACAGTGCATTGTTTACTCCAATGGAAGCAAAAACAGAGAGGTTCTTAAATATACTGATGTGCTCCTCTGTGTAAGCATGTTTGTTGAGACTTTGAACTGTAATGGCCCCAATCAACTGATCTCTGTATTCAAGAGGAGCGTAGATAATAGACTCAGGTTGGTCGCCATATCGCAGCTCTCTTTTTTCCTCCAGGTAGTTTTGGTATTCACTCTCATGATCGTTGATAATCACCATTTCCCTGTTTCTGATGGTCCAGGTAGCAAGCGTATCCAGTTCCTCATCAACATTGATAATGGCTTGTGGAATTGGGAGTCCATTTTCAATGGCATAAGTAGTCGTAAGAGTTCTTTTCTCCTTGTCGTAAAGGAAAATGATCAATACATAGGCATCCATGAGACGGTTTAACTTCTCATAGATGGTGTCAAAAATTTTGGTGATATCCAGTGAAGAGGTGAGGTCTGATCCAATCTCACTTAATGTGTCCAGACCTTTGAAATAAGCCTTTCTTTCTTTTTTATGCTCTATTTCGTTGCTCTTAACGTTCTGTTGAATTTTGTCAAGATAATAAGCGCTATGTAGTCTATGGTAAGCTTTGTAGTGAACCGCAAAGTTGGGAAGATCGTTTTTAGCTTCATACAGTTTTGACAGTTCCAAATGTGCTTTAAACTCTACATTCTGAACTTTATATTCATGCGAAATATCCAAACTAGCCTCATATAATTCTTTGGCTTGTTCAGTTTTGTTTTGCCCTGCCAGTAAATCCCCTAAATGAAGAAGCGTTAATGCTTCTCCTGCCTTAAACTTGATTTTTCTTCTCAGGTTTAAACACTTCTCATAAAACTGCTTGGCTTCATCTGGTTTGTCCATTTTGACATAAGTGTCTGCCAAACCTTGAAAACAATAACTTTTAACCAGTAGATCATTTCTGTCACTGGCCAGATCAAGAGATTTCTTTCTGAAGTAAATGGACTTTTCAAAATCATTTAAATCGAGATAGACTTGTGCCAAAGCATCCCATACTCTGGGAAATACAAGTTGATTGTCTGTTTTCTCACAAATCTCCAGGCACTCATTCAAATACTTTAAACTTTGCTCATGTTTGCCAATACTCAGATATGAGGTGCCAATGCCATTTAGAGCAGTGGCCATGCCATGTAAATCCTGATAGCTTTGAGCAATGTCATAAGCCTCTTTGCAATGATGCAGGTGCTGACTGTAATCTCCCTGGTAAATAAAAACTACGGCGATAAGATAAATTGCTTCAACCAGTAGCTCGTGTTCGCCAAGTAGTTCTAATTTTTCCTGTGCTTCCAGAAGGGTGGTGTGGGCTTCAGTGGTTCTGCTCGACCAGACCAATGCTGCTCCAAGGGCACAAAGTAAATAGGCTTCTCCTTTTTTGTAACCAATTTCTTTTGCCTTAAGTAGTGCAGAATTTGCTATTTCTTCAGACTTTTTTGGGTCGGTTCTGGCTAAATCCCATGATTCCTGAAACTGATTGTCGATTTCCTGAATTAAGTCAATATGAATGTTTGTTGGTTCTGCCACGGTGAACACAAAATACGAAATAAAAAGAGAAAGAAATTAGATTAAAAAAAGAAAAAAGGTGGGCAAGCTACTCATATCGCACCGCTACAACCGTTTACCCTTGCTCTGTTCCCAGCCTGGGGGAGTTCAACAGGAGCTGGTCGTATAAGACTTGCCCAGCGCAAAAGTAGTCTTTTTTTGTGATTGGAATAACTTTTATTGATTAAAAATTATCGGGATAAATAAGCATGGTTTTTCACTAGAATACTTTATAGACAGGCAGGCGGTTATGACTCGATTCATAATTGTCTGATTGAGTGTATAAAAAGTATAACTGAGCCCATGCACTTTTGGCAAATTCAGGATCGTTTTTCTTTTTTTCTTCGAAAGTGGATTTAAGCTCGGGGTTTTCTTTGAGCATGTTCACTGCTTTATCTTCGAATACATAGGGCGAGAACCATTCTTTTTGCATGAGTATTTCATCAAAGAAATTCCAGTTGAAATAACTGTCAACACACCTGGCATCCAGAGTTTCTATTACAAAACGTTTGGCATCTCCTTTTGGATATACGAGCACGTCTCCGGCATAGAGTTTCACTCTCACATTTTTAGATTCTAGCTCAACGTTCTTATGAAGGTAGTGTCCCTCATAAGGTTTGGGACTTGTTTCGTAGTTTACGATATAATCAGCTCTCACATAGGCGTAGTCATCTTTTTCCAGTTTATGCATCTCAACTTTGTTGAGTTCTAGTCTTTGTATGACTTCCTTCCATGCCTGTGGTACGATATAGTATTTAGGGATTTCAATGACCTGAGAGGCTTGATACGTGTTGTAATACGGAATGTATTTTTCATATGAGGCATCTCTGTCATAATACAACCTTTGCTGACCGGTAACCTCACTGGTTTTGTACTTAGCTGTGTAGCCTTTAAACAAAATTGAGTCGTACACAGTTGTATCCAATTCGTAGTTGATAGGATGCACTTTTGTGGCTGCTTCACTCATGTAGCGAGCTTTGTCCCTTTTGGCAATCAGTTCTTTTGAGTTTGAGCTCATGAATGTTCCGAGAATTTGGAGAAATTCATAAGTGGCTTCAACCCTTTCTTTATAAGGTTTCAGCATATGCGCTTCAGTTACATAGCCGATACAATTGAACTGAGCAGCATAGCCTGTAGAATATCTGGGTGTTTCAAGATAATCCTGAATACCCTCATCCGGTGTCTTTCCAATGCCATGCATGTAAGGGACCATGTCATAACCACTCTTCGACATGTTTTTGTACAAAACAGGGGTCATTTCTTCTTTAACATATTTTCCCAGGTGCCCTAATTTGTCTGTTTGAGTGGTAATGAGCGTCATCACATGTTGATAGTCGGCACCATTACTGGTATGTGTGTCCACAAAAACATTGGGATCCCATTGTCTGAATATTTCCACGAAAGAAAAGGCATTTTTTGAGTCCATTTTGATGAAATCCCTGTTCAAATCAAGGTTTCGTGCATTTCCTCTGAAACCGTATTCATCCGGACCATTTTGATTGGCTCTGCTGCAACAAGATCTGTTTGTACCACCTCCAATATTGTACATAGGGATGATGACCAGTGTAAGCTTGTCCGGAATTTTACCTTCTCTTAACCATGTTCTGGCCATTTTAACACATGCGTCTACTCCACAAGGTTCTCCAGGGTGAATGGCATTGTTGATGAGTAGTACGGTTTCCTTTGTTCGGTCAATCGAATCGGGTGAAAACTGGCCATTTTTGTTGATGACAAAGGTGTGAAGGTGTCGGCCACAATCCACTTCTCCCGCATTGAGTAGCTTACATTGTCCGGGGAATTCCTTTTCTAAACGCATATATTTTAGAATTAATTCTTTATGCGTAAAGGTCCGGTTGTCCTGATAAATATCTTCAAGGGTTTGTGCATTTGAAGAGAACACGAAAAGCCCCAAAAATGAGAGAAAGATCCACGATTTCAACATGAATCAAATATAAAGAAATCTTTAGTCTTGATCCATCAAAATCAATCGGTCTCCCTGCATAATTGGAATGACTTCTGTTTGATTGGGAGTCAGACAAAACTTGATGTCCTCGTTGAGGTTGAGTTTTTTCAAACGTCTTCTATGGGAAGAAGATTTCAGGTACCCAAAATAATTGTCCCTTGCAGATTGAAACAGGTATTTGGCAGCAATTGAAGAATCTTCTGTAGACTGAAAGTTCCCTGTAGACAGGAGAGCATCCGCAATGGCACCCGCACAAATGGTGTCTTCCAGGTTGAACTTGTCTTTCCATCCACTGCACAAACAAAGGACGTTTCTCTCCTGTTTAATCAACCATTTAGACAATGCTTCTACATTGTTTAAAGAGCCAATAACGACCGTTTTAGCTGATACCTTGGCAATGTTAATGGCTCTGGTGCCGTTGGTAGTTGATAGTGCAACAGTTTTGCCAATGGTACGCTCAGTCATATAACTAAAAGGGGAGTTGCCGAATGCGAATCCTTCAACTATTTGTCCATTTCTCTCAGCGGCTGCCAGATATCCTTGTTCCTGTAAATCTTTGGCTTCCTCAATACTGGAAACCGGAATAATCGATTTAACGCCATGTTCAAAGGCAGCACAAATGGCACTGGTTGCTCTAAGCACGTCAATCACCACAATGATGTCGTGCGGATCTTTATAAAGTGGAAATTGTTTTGGAGAAAAACAGACTTCAACGTAAGGTCTTTCTTGTTCTTCCATTAGGCTTTGTAAAATGGAAGTTTAACAATTTTAGCGGCCACTGGTTTGTTTCTTACCATGATACTGATTTCAGTATCGACAGCACTCATTTCTTTTGGTACGTAACCCAATCCAATTCCCTTCTTCATACTTGGCGACATGGTGCCTGAAGTAACTACACCAACAATGTTCCCGTCTTTATCCGCAATCTCGTAGTCGTGTCTGGGAATTCCTCTTTCTGTCAATTCAAAGGCCACTAATTTTTTAGAAATACCTGCTTCTTTTTGAGCTTTAAGTGCGTCAGAATTGATGAAATCTTTAGTGAATTTCGTGATCCAGCCAAGTCCGGCTTCTAATGGAGAAGTGGTGTCATTAATGTCATTGCCATATAGACAATATCCCATTTCGAGTCTTAAAGTATCTCTTGCCGCTAAACCAATTGGCTTGATTCCGAAATCAGCACCAGCTTCAAGAACTTTGTCCCAGATTTGCTCTGCTTCACTGTTCTTACAGTAGATCTCAAATCCGCCTGAACCAGTATAACCTGTGGCAGAAATAATGACGTTTTCAATTCCGGCAAAATCACCAACCACAAAATTGTAGAAACTGATATCGCCCAAGTTAACGCTGGATAATGACTGCATGGCTTCAACAGCTTTTGGTCCCTGAATAGCCATTAGAGAAAAATCGTAAGAGATGTTTCTCATCTCAGCATTCATAGAATTGTGAGAAGAAATCCACTCCCAATCCTTTTCAATATTTGAAGCATTGACAACCAATAAGTATTTGTTCTCTTCAATCATGTAAATGATCAAATCGTCAACAATTCCACCTTTCTCGTTAGGTAAACAGCTATATTGAGCTTTTCCCGGAACCAACTTAGAAGCGTCATTCGAGCTTACTTTTTGGATGAGATCAAGGGCGTTTTCACCGGTAATCAGGAATTCTCCCATGTGAGAAACATCAAAAATTCCTACATGGTTTCTTACCGTTTCGTGTTCATCATTTACACCTGAATATTGCACTGGCATATAGTAGCCCGCAAATTCAACCATTTTTGCTCCCAACTCAATGTGCTTACTCGTTAACGCTGTTTTTTTCATATTTCCTTTTGCTTAGTCGAACAAATGTAAAAAATTGCTTTGATTGGCTTTCACAGAATAATTTTCTTCTACAGTTTTTCTGGCTTCCTGTCCCATTTTTAACAAGTTCGATTTGTTGGTCAATAGTTTTTCCAAAGCAGATCGCCATTCATCAGGTGTATTGGACAGAAAACCATTTTTTTCGTGCTGTATGATGCTTGTATTGACGCCAACCGGGGAAGTAATTGCAGGAATGCCAAGAGACATGTATTGGAGTGCCTTGAAACCACATTTACCTTTGGCCCATTGGTCATCTTCAAGTGGCATAATGCCAATATCTATTTGGGATAAAACGGCTATCTCATTTTCTTTTGACCATTTAATAAAGTTTAAGCTTTTTGGTCCTGATTTAGGTGGCAAATCTGAAATCACCCGAAATTCAAATTCATGTTGTTTTTCCAACTCTTCTATAATAGGATAGATGGCATAGAGGTAGCGAATGGTTGAGTGTGAACCTGTCCATCCGATAATTGGCTTTTCGTTGTTGTGTTGTGCCATCTTGTTGTGATAGTTCTCCGTATCAATTGTTGTTGGATTGATGACAACGTTGGCATTCCATTGTTTGGCGTAGTTACCCAAATAGTCATTTCCACATGAAACAACATCAGCCCACTGACATAGTTTTTTCACATTGGAATAACGCTTAAGAGAGCTCACTGCTTTGTTACTTTCAGAGTAATTTTTGAGCCAGATGGCATCATCAAAATCGTAAACTACTTTCTTACCAAGCTTGCAAATCAACCATTCGAGAACCGGAAAGCCCATAGGCTTCACTTCTCTGTGAATGAAAATAATGTCGTACTGTTTGATAGAGAATAGTAAGAACCAGCGTTTAAACCAGGCGCCAAGTATGGCAAAGGTCTTTTTAATGAAACGTCCCTCTTTATAGAGAATCTCCCAGGTACTTTGTTTGAGGTAAGGAGCGATTACAAAGGTGAAATCATGCGCCTCTAAAAAGCTCAAATACTGCTCGTAACGGAAGCGCTGACTGGGAGCCTTTCCGGTAGGATAGGGGGCTATGAATAGGATTTTTTTCACCTTGAGGCTACAAATAAAATCAATACTTTGATGTCATTCGTTTTCTCAAATTAATTTTATGAACACGATTTATTTAAACTCGCCGATCGATTCTTTTATATTTGAAGCGTGAAAATCTTACCAGAAAGAAATGCACCCCGTTGGTTAATCTTTATGATTGATATTGGGATTTGTTTGTTTGCCCTCATGCTGGCCTATCTGGTGCGATTTGATTTTTTGAGTCTGCCATACGAAGAAGAACTTCCCATTTTAAAGCAGGCATTACCATGGTACATTCTTATTCGGGCATCTGTATTTTATTTGATGAAGACTTATGCAGGAATTATCAGGTACACCAGTACACAAGATGCAAAACGTTTGTTTGTTGCCGTGAGCCTGGGGAGTTTGATCTTTTTGGCGATTAGCCCAATCAAGAAAGAGTATGGAGATGGATTTTATTTCCTTCCTATGACCATTATCCTGGTCGAATACATGGCAAGTGTTTTCTTTCTAATATCTTCCAGAATTGCACTTAAATTACTGTATTTCGAATCTCAAAGAGAGAAGAAAGATTTATTAAGGGTCGTGATATATGGAGCTGGCCAGGCTGGACTTATTGCTAAAAGAACTCTGGATAGAGAAGGTACGAGAAAGCTGGTTGTAGTGGCTTTTGTAGATGATGATAAAAAGAAGAGTTCTAAGACGCTGGAAGCCGTTAAAATCCTGCACAGTTCTCAGCTAGACGATTTTCTGAAGGACGGTAAGGCAGACCAGCTGATCATTAGTATGCAGCAGGTAGATGCTGATAACAGAAAGCAGGTGGTGGATACTTGTATCAAATATGGTGTTGAGGTATTGAATGTCCCGCCTGTAAGCACCTGGATCAATGGAGAGTTGAATGTTAAACAGCTTAGAAAAATTAAGATTGAGGATTTGTTGGGCAGACGTCCGATTAGAATTAGCAATGACAAGCTGGCCAACGACATTGAAGGGAAAATGGTCATGGTTACCGGAGCCGCCGGTTCTATTGGAAGTGGATTGGCCCGACAAATTATTCGTCACAATCCAAAAAAGATCATTCTGCTCGACCAGGCAGAGTCTCCTCTGTACGAAATTGAACAGGAATTGATCAGAGATGGCTACAAAGACAAATTAATAGCCATAGTAGCCGATATCACCAATGTGTCCAGAATGAAGGACATTATGAAGGACATTAAGCCAGACAGTATTTACCATGCAGCGGCATACAAACATGTGCCGTTGATGGAATTAAATGTTCATGAAGCAATAGAGACCAATGTAGCCGGAACCAAGAATCTGGTTGATTTGGCGATAGAATACAAGGTCGAGAAGTTCATCATGATCTCTACAGATAAAGCGGTAAACCCAACCAGTGTGATGGGAGCGACCAAACGAACTGCAGAGATTTATGCACAAACTGCACGAGAGAACGTAAGTACCAAATTCATCACAACCAGATTTGGGAATGTGCTTGGATCTAACGGTTCCGTAATTCCTTTGTTTAGAAAACAAATTGAGCAGGGTGGTCCTTTAACCGTGACGCACCCGGAAGTGACTCGCTATTTTATGACCATTCCGGAAGCCTGTCAGTTGGTTTTGGAAGCAGGTTCGATGGGAGCAGGTGGAGAGATTTTCATTTTCGACATGGGAGAATCGGTGAAAATTGTTGATTTGGCAGACCAAATGATTCGCTTAAGTGGATTAAAACCAGGTGAAGATATTGACATTGAGTTTACCGGTTTGCGACCAGGTGAAAAGCTGTATGAAGAGCTGTTGTCGAACGAAGAAAACACTGTTAAGACACACCATCCACAGATTATGATTGCCAAAGTTCGTCATTACGATCTAGGCGAAATTTCTGGTGTTTTTGATACCATGATTTCATTAAACAGAGCTGGTGAAATTGATCAGGCCGTTAAGAAAATCAAAGATTTGGTACCAGAGTATCTCAGCAACAACTCGGAATTTACTAAATTTGACGCCTAATTTAATTTGAGATGACAAACGATTTACATGTAGAATTGGCAGAGTTGCAAAAGGAAATTGGAAGCTATATTGGTGGACTAGAGTCGAATAGCATTATTTTTCAATTCCATGATGAAGATGCCGGAGTGAAGTTGGATCTGGTGACTGTAAATCCACGTCACAGACAGTCATTTCTATTTCACAGCGAACAAGGCTACGACAAATTGGACTGCCTTAAGAAAATGCTGGCTTACGTTCAGGATTATAAGGAAAAGGACAGTTCATATACCATTCAGTGGAGTTTGAAAGGGGAAGATGATTTACAAACTTCCTATTTCCGTGCAAAGAACATCTTGAGCGCACTTGATAAGTTGTACTATGGCAGAGATATGAATGCGGTAACCGTATTCAGCGTAGTGCTTAACCCAATCGCATAGTGGTTCGCACAACAATCCAAATTAGATTTTCTGATGTGGATATGGCTGGTCATGTTCACAATGCAGCTTATCTGCAATATTTTGAATTAGGTAGAATCGATTTCTTCAAAAAGAAAATTTTGGATGGTGCCTGGGATTGGGAAAAAAGAAGCCTGATTTTAGCCAGAAATGAGATTGATTACAAACTTCCGGTTCTTTTAGAAGATGAATTGATCGTGGAAACGTCATTCGAATCAATGGGAAACACTTCCATTACCTTGTCTTATATAGTACTCAAGAATGGTGAAAAGTGTGCAAGCGGTCGATCGATACTGGTTTGTTTTGATTACGAACAAAACAGCAAAATTTCCATTCCTGAAGAATGGAAAAGAAAGTTTGAAGCTTTGTAAATCCCTATTTTTCCGAAGGAATCTTAGACCATGCCTGATGAACGCCTTCCAGAGTCTGGATCATCATTTTCTGTTGGTTGATTTCTTCCAGCATAATCGTTTTGTAGATGCTGTCTGCGGTAAACAAAATGCTCAATTGTCTGCTGTTAATGTCAAAACTCCAACGACCACCTTCCACAAGCACAATAGAATCTTCTTCCGGTTTTGGTGATGAAATAAACCAGGTTCTGTCAGGCATAAAGGTTTGTTTCAAGCCAAAAAGCGGATTGTCGGCTTCAATGGACTGCTCGTTTATTTGAATCAATTGCCACGAACCATAAAGTAACTTTACTTCAGTACTGTCAACTGCAGGATCAACTACCAAATCTTCTTGTGGCGTTTCTTTCGATGGAATCTTACCGCCGTCTTCCACTTCTTCCGAATCACCGGAACCACAAGCGCTCAAAAAAATAAGAGCGAGACTAACCGTGAATAGTTTCAGATTTCCCATAGTTCTGAATGATATTAGCTTCATATTCTAAAAATGCTTCCCATCTGGCATCTACATCAATGCCTTTACCATATTTTCTGGCAAAACCGATAAAAGTCGTATAGTGATTCGCTTCACTGATCATCAACTCATGATAGAATTTTTTTAAATCTTCATCATTGATTTCCTGAGACAATATTCTGAATCGTTCACAGCTTCTGGCTTCAATCATAGCGGCAAACAAAAGCTTGTCAACCAAAACCTCTTCATAGTTGCCACCACGACGGATGTATTTTATTAAATCGTGTACATAAGGATCCTTGCGTTCTCTTCCCAACTTATAACCTCTTTCAAGAATCTTGTTGTGAACCATTCCAAAATGCTCCACTTCTTCCTGCACAATCTTAACCATTTCCTGCACCAAATCCGGATGTTCCGGGTAATGAACCATCAATGTAATGGCATTTGAAGCCGCTTTTTGTTCACACCATGCATGATCCGTTAAGATTTCTTCAATGTTCTTTTCAACCACATTTACCCATCGCGGATCAGTGGCCATTTTTAAGCCTAACATAATCTCAATTTTGCACAAAAATACACAAGTCGCATAGATATTAACAATTTGTGGAAAAGTATCCCTTTGAATCCCTTATGAATGCAGTTATATTGCAGTGTACATTAAAAACATTAAGTGTGAGGAAACAAGGATTAATCATGGCCCTACTGCTGGCCAGTGGCTGTGCTTTTGCCCAGCCCGACCTAAGTGAAAGGGAGCAGGCATATAAAGATTCGATCGCAAATGTGAATGCGGCAAACGAGCAAAATGCAGCCAGTAGAGAACTTTACAATGAAGGAATTTCGTTGTTTGAGGGCAAGAAATACAAACAAGCCATCGGTAAGTTTGGAGAAGCCATTAAGATAGATCCCGAATTTGCAGATGCATACTACAATAAAGGTGTTGCTGAGAATGAGGCTCAAATGTTTAAACAAGCGGCCAAAACTTTTTCAACTTTAATGGATAAAGAAAGATCTGGTAAAGCCTTGTATCAAAGAGCTTTGGCTTATCAGGGGATGAATGATTACTCCAAGGCCGAAACAGACTATGAAGCAGCCATGAAAATGGATAGCGGAAATGAAAAGGTGGTCTACAATTTTGGAACACTTAAATTCATTCAAAAGGACTACGATGGTGCCATTAAGTTGTTTGATAAAGCCATTGCCATTAAGAGCGATTTTGCTTTTGCATACAACGACAGAGGAAGTGCTCATAGGATGAAAAAGGAGTATTCCAAAGCCATTGCAGATTATGAAAAAGCTGCTAAGATGAATCCTAAGTTGACTTTTGTGCTCAACAATATCGGGACAACCAAAAAGAACATGAAGGATTATCCGGGAGCTATTGCCGCATACAATCGTGCATTGAGCGTGGATGATAAATACTACCTGGCTTATAACAATCGTGGGAGCGTTCTTTTTGAGCAAGGGAAGTATGATGATGCTTTAAAAGATTTCAATAAAGCCATTCAGTTGAACAGTACTTATGCACCTGCGTACAATAATCAGGGGACGGTCTACTTCAAAAAAGAGCAATACAAAAAGGCAGTAGAGAGTTTCGATAAAGCGATCAAACTCAATAAAGATTACGCCAATGCCTATGTTAACAGAGGTACTGCTAAAGAGCGTTTAAGAGACGAAGGAGGCGCTTGCCAGGATTGGAGCAAAGCCAGAGAATTAGGAGCCGAAGACGCCAAATTATATCATAGTACTAACTGTCAATAAATCAAATCATGAAAAACTTAAAGTTAATTGCTACTGCGCTATTGGTTGGATTTATTGGTCTGACAAACGCACAAAATGTCGACTTCAAAGCGTCCAACTTTAAAGACGACAAAGAAGGCTTAAAGAAAGCCGTGGAAAACATTAAAAAGGGAGATGAATTTTATGAATTAGGAACGGATGCTGTTTTTAACACAAGACCTCCTAAAGATAATTTCAAGAAAGCCATCAAGCATTACATTGTGGCTCAAAAGTTCAACCCAAACAATGCAGAACTTAACTTCAAATTAGGGGTTTCGTATGCATACACGACTCAGAAATACAGATGTCCAAAGTTTATTAAAAAGGCAGCTGAGCTGGACTCTGATGTGGATCACTTTTTACCATACTATCTTGGATTGGCTTACCAGTTGGAAGGCGAATTCGATAAGGCAGTAAAGTCCTACAAGCAGTTCGAAGAAGAGTATAGAAAGGCTGATAATTTTGGGAAATTCGTTAAGAAGCGTAAAAAGGAATGCTCTTTAGCCAAAGAATTAACAGCCAAACCAGAACGTGTTTGGGTAGATAATATGAAGGCTCTGAACTCTGCTAAGGACGACTTCAATCCGTCAATTACAACTGATGGAGAGACCATTATTTTCACAAGTAACCGAATGAATGGAAAAGATGTGAATGCAGTGGGAGACTACGATATGGATGTGTATTCTGCTGAGTACGCTAACGGAAGCTGGGGAAAACCAGTGCCACTTAAAGGGGGTATCAATTCTGCTGAAGATGATTACTCTTCTAACTTGTCCTACGACGGAACAAAAATGTTGATGTACAAAGATGCCGGAGGACATTTCGATATTTATGAAAGTACTTTAAAAGGAGCCGTGTGGTCTGCACCGGTGAGCTTTGCAAATGCTGTGAATAATCCGAATAACCAAACACATGCTTCATATTACTACGATCAAATTAAGGTATACTATCTGGCAGATAAGAATACCGGAAACATGGTTGGTAAGGGAGCAGATATCTACTACACTGGAGTTATTGATAGAAGAACCAGAAAGTATGGAACGGGAACACCTGCTGGTAAAGAAATCAATTCTTCTTTCCACGAAGGATCGGTATACATGCACCCGGATGGTGAAACTATGTACTTATCGTCTCAGGGACATAACTCAATCGGAGGAATGGACATTTTCGTCTCCAAAAAGGTACAGGGTAACTGGACAGAGCCTGTGAACCTGGGATACCCTATCAATACACCTTATGATGATGAAGTATTCGCAATTACAGCCAGTGGAAAGTATGCGTACATTGCTTCTAACAGACCGGGTGGTTCAGGTGGAATGGATATCTACAAAGTGACCTTCTGGGGACCAGACAAGCCATTGTTGGTAGATACTGAAGATTTCCTTTTGGCAAGTGCCATTGCACCTATCAAAGACAACAGCATTAAAAGTGCGAAAAAGGTGGATAGAAAGAGTTTAACGGTATTTAAAGGAAAAACCATTGATGCCTTAACTAAGAAACCGGTTGAAGCAAATATTGAGATTGTAGATAACTCAAATGGAAGTAAAATCAACCAGTTAACTACCAACTCAGCATCTGGTAAATTCCTTATTTCTCTTCAATCTGGATTGAACTATGGTATTGCTGTAAAGGCAGACGGTTACTTATTCCACTCTGAGAATTTTGATATTGAGAACGGAGGAGAATACAATATGGTGAATAAAGTGATTGAGCTTAAAAACATCAAAATTGGTTCTAAAATCGCCTTGAGAAATATCTTCTTTGAAACGGCAAAGGCTACCTTGAAGTCAGAATCCAACAAGGAATTGGACAGATTGGTTAAGCTGATGAAAGATGTGCCCGGACTTAAAGTTGAGATTTCGGGACATACGGATAATACAGGATCTGCAAAGCTGAATGACAAGTTATCTCAGGATAGAGCTCAGTCGGTTGTAGACTATCTAACCAGCAAAGGAATTGATAAAGGACGAATGGCTGCTAAAGGTTACGGAAGTAATCAACCTGTTGCTACCAACAATTCGGCAGAAGGTCGCCAGCAAAACAGACGTGTTGAATTTGAAATAACCGGTAACTAATAGTTGGCAAAACATAGTTAACGGATTCTTTATCCCGATTCTGATTTCAGGATCGGGATTTTTTTGCTCTAATTAGCAGGTTTCCAAATGTCATTGTTGAGGTCCAGAATGTCTATGATGGCGATCATTTGACAAGCAAACCAGTAACTTTTGAATAAGTGCATATAATGGTCGGCTTTCAGTCTGAAGTCGTGATCAAATTGATCTCTGTCGTATTCATAGGTAAAGTATAGTTTACCATCAAAAAATGCCATTTGAAAACTCTTCCCGTCAAAGATTTGATCCAGTTCGAGCAGACGTTCCATAAAAGCGGGTGAAAAAATGTACCGGCCTTCAACCTGATCCGGTCCCCTTAAATCAAATACTTTTTCAAATCTGGGATCTTCCAAAGGAATGCGGTCGAATTTATCAAATCGGGAAGCGATTTTTCCCAGCAAACCTTTGTCTGCCACATCATGTATTAAGATGTAATGGTTCTTAAAATTCTTGTTAAAATCACATTCCATAAAGACACCCGAAAAATGGACTTTGCCTTCATTACCAGTTGTTTCAGCTTTGGCCTCACAGTATCTGAAATTGATATTGCCAAATTTGCCTGAGACCTGATCTTCTGTATGATATTTATCGTAGTGCCTGTAATGGAGTAAAGTCGCATCAAAAAGTGGCCTGCCGATTCCCTTTGTTGGCTGATAAACCAAAACAGGATCAATAAACTCCAACATTCGGGTAATCACATTTTGCTTGTACTTCTCGTTCCAGGAGTCCTTACTCTTAAAAAGAAACAACAGTGCAGCAGCCAGTCCGAAAAACAGAACGCCAACTATTGAATAACCCAGAATGAAGCAAACAACACCAATGATAAAGACTGTTCCGCTTCCAATAGCAATGGCTTGATGTTGTTTTTGAATGACTTGTCTCTCAATTTCAAGTTTCCTGAGCTCCGGTTTAAGTTCTTTTTCAAAGAATTCTTTAAAGCCTTCTTCATTGACTTTATGTCGCTCTGCGATACTCATTCTTTAGTCCAGATACGTGTGTTTAGATCTAAATCCTCAACAATGTTGATGGCCAGAACCAGATAGGTGAAGTATTTTTCTACTAAGGAAAACTTCTTCATAGAGCTCCAAATAGGTGGCTCAAACAGATTACCTCTCACCTTAATGGCAATATTTACCTGAGAATTCACGAATGACAGGGAAATGGTGCCCGCCTTTTTCTTCAAGGCCATAATATCTTCCATGAGTTTGGGAGATAGAATATATCTGGCTTCTACTTGATCAGTTCCATATACCACAAAGGCTTTTTCAAAAACCGGATCTTCCAATTTGACCAATTGTGGCCTTGAAAAGTTGGCTTTTTGCATCATTTTACCTAGACTGCCGAACCACTTTTCGGCCAAATCCGGCAGGACATAAGTCTTCCCCTTAAAGTTTTTATTGAAATCTGCTACAAGGAAGATCCCTTTGAAAATGGTGTGCCATTGTGAATTGCCATCTTTATCTCTGGTTTCATATTCAGAATGAACTTCACTGAATTTGACAAACGTGCTGTCCAACTTCCCTTCAACCAAATCATCACCATTATATCTATCCACGCCCTGGGTAAATATGCCACTTGTCTGGTAGTCGCTTTGAGAAATGCATGAAGTAGGGTGGTAGCTCAGGTCCTGACTAATAAAGGAGATCATAGGTCTGATTAATCCTTCTTTGTATGAGACCCTTATTCGTTTAATCTTGTTGTTGATGGTTACGCCCATAATCAAAGCAAAAATGATCCATGATACCAGACATACTATGGCAGGAATAGAATTCCCTATAACGAACAAATAAACCGTTCCACCAATCATTCCAAGAGAACATAAAATTGTGATTAGAATTAAACGGAGAACCTTCTTTCTGGGAATTTCAAGTTTATCCAGCTCATCACTTAAATCCTCTTCAAAATAATGCTTAAACTCTTCAATGGTTTTCATGTCAGATGTTTATTTCCGGTGCATTTTCAAAATCCTCTCTGGAAGTTTTCGGAAGTTCAAAGAAAGGCTTGCGTTTAAAATTCATCATACCGGCTAAAATGTTGCTGGGGAATTTCTCTATATCATTGTTGTAGTCGTTAACAGACGCATTAAAGGCTCTTCTGGCGGCAGACAGTTGCTCCTCCATTTCGGTAATGTTTCTTTGTAGATTTAGGAAGTTCTCGTTCGCTTTTAAATCTGGATACGATTCAGAAATCCACATCATACGCCCAATGCCTTGCGTAATCTGATTCTCTAGATCAACACGTTCGTCAGAGTTCAAACCAACTTGTTTTACCTGATTTCTTAACTCTGTTACCTTTTGAAACAATTCTTTTTCATGAGCTGCATATCCTTGAACCGTGCTCACCAAACTGGGAATCAGGTCCGCACGTTTTTTCAACATCACATCAATGGTGGCAAAGGAATTATCAACCTGATTTTTCTTTGAGATAAGGCCATTGTAGATGCCAATGATTGCCAAAACAATCACACCAACAACAATGGCAACAATAACTGTAGGACTCATAATTTAGTTCTTTTTAAGACCTATGAAAGTAAGCTTTTTGTTTCTAAATCTCGTCTCCGAAACCAATTTGGATCAAAATTTCCTTGAATTCGCTTAGCATAATGGCTGTTGCTCCCCAAACTACCTTCCCGTTAATATCAAAATAGGGCGTTTTAATCTTAAATCCATTGGCAAAGACAATGTCTTTTTCCTTAATGCTGTGTTCGCTTAACAGATCAACAATGGGGTATTCAATAATCTCATCCACCTCAGAATTTTGTTTGATGAAATTGGGGTTTTCTTCTGTGATGCCCACAAATGGTTTCACAAGAAAATTGCTGGGAGGAATGTATACTTCCGTGAGCTCACTGATAAGCGAAATCTGATGTTGCGGAATGCCAATTTCTTCTTCAGTCTCTCTCAAAGCAGTGTGCGCAAAATCCTTATCCGTTTCTTCTTGCTTTCCGCCCGGAAAACTCATTTGAGCAGAGTGCACTCCTTGGTATGAGGGACGCTGAATAAGTGCATTGTGCCAAATGCCGTCTTTTGGATATAATAATATCATCACCGCAGATAACTTAGGATCAAACCCTGTGTACTCTTTGGCCCTGGAGGTTCTTACCCTTGATTTTGGCGCCATTTTCATATGAGCAGCTTCACCAGGGAGCTCATTTGTTCTCACAAAATGACTGATTTTTTGTGGTAAATCTTTCACAATTTAAAGGTAAGGAATAAAGTAATTTTATCAATATCTTGCAGGTTAATTAAAAGTTCTAAAAATGGATAAAAAGTATGAAGTGATCCCCGGAACAGGAATAGGGGATGTGGAGTTGGGAATGTCTACTCAACAAGTGAATGAAGTTTTGGGTTTGCCTAACAGAATTGGGCAGGACGACACTTTTGAAGATGAGTTGGAAACCATTTATAATTACTATGAACCCAAAATGTCGTGCTACTTTTATTCCTCAGAGAACAATGAATTAGGAACGATTGTATTTAGAAGTACATTGTTTCATTATGAGGGGGAATCCATTATTGGCATGGAGCCAAAAGCAGCAATGGATTTGTTGGGTGGTAGTTGGACTACAGATGATGATGGTTCGTTCTACACGCATCAAAATGAAGAAGGTGTTACCATCATTGAAGAGGATGGTCTGGTGCACGAAATAGAACTGGCAAGACCTTAAGATAAATTTACACTGCTCATGAAACCAAGAGAAGTCAGTTTTAAGTCTAAGTTCGAAACCTTCAAGCATAAACCGGCTCTTGCAATCATTGGAATTGTGTTGCTGGGAATTGGTTTGTTGTCGGTTATTCCCATACTCATAATTGGAGACGTTTTGACCAATCTGGAACCAAAAGTTGATTATGAAGATGTTTACGAAAATGGGACTGTCACCGAAGGCGTGATTGTGGAAATTTCTACAAACACAAGTGTCACAATTAATAATCAAAACCCGATTGTCATCACTTTCGAGTATGATGTAGAAGGGCGAATGAGGAGAAGTGAAACAGAGACTCTGGATGCAAATTTGGCATTCAATTACAGAGTTGGAGATAGAGTAGAAGTCCGTTACAAAGGAAAAGATGCCATTATTGTTGGAATAAAATCATATGGTTTACCTGGATTTGTGAAGAGCATGCTCCAGACGATCTACTATATGCCGTGGGTCCTTATAGCAGGAGCATTCATATTGTTTTTTATCGCTTGGCTGTACGCTCGAAAGGTCATCAGTTTGTATAAATATGGGCGTGTAGAAGAAGCAGAATTGATTTCTTCTGCCCCTAAATCCGGATCACATAAGTTTTTAAAGGTGTTCTACAAATTTGAAACAAAAGACGGCAGACAACAGCTGGGAGAGTGTATTACCTTTAAGTCACCTGCACTTACGGACAAACAAAAAAGTGACAAGGTGAAAGTGTTTGTTTCAGAAAACGATACCAACTCCTGTGTGGTGCCTGAGATTGAATCGTACAGAAACAACTGGGGAATAGAAGTGTGAGGATTCAATTGATTGATTTCTAATTCGTAACAATATATTTTGAAAAAAAACAATGTTGTTTGTCCTATTCAGAAACCATCGATCGTCATAAGGGCAAAATCAAATATTAACCATTTAAATTTTTAATGATGAAACAATTTATGATGATTTTCAGAAGCGATAAAGACGCTCCAAAACCAGATCCAAAAGACTTACCAGCTATCATTGAAGCATGGCAAAACTGGTCAGGTGGAATTGCGGCTCAGGGGAAATTTGTAGCCACAGATGCGCTTGGATTCGAAGGGAAATTAATTAAGCCTTCTGGTGTTATGACTGACGGACCTTACGCTGAAGTTAAAGAAGTTGTAGGTGGGTATGCCATTGTTAAAGCAGATAACCTGGAAGACGCCATTAAATTGACCGAAGGCTGTCCTATGTTTGATGCCGGAGGAACAGTTGAGGTCAGAGACGTCATGGTCTTTGATGTGTAAATGCCAAATCAAACTTTAATACCGGATTTATTCAGAACGGAGTACAGTAAAATGGTCTCCGTTCTGTGTAAGTCCTTTGGTTTAAACAATATTGAACTGGCCCAGGATCTGGTAAGCGAAACTTTTCTAAAGGCTTCCGAAACCTGGGGATTAAAAGGCGTTCCTGAAAATCCAAGGGCCTGGCTCTATGCTGTTGCAAAAAACAGGACCAAAGATCATTTTAAGCGGACAGATCTGTTTAGACAAAAACTCACCCCGGAGATTAAAGCCAATCAACCCACACATGTTGTGGAACCGGAATTTTCAGAGGATGAAATTCAGGACAGTCAATTAAAAATGATGTTCGCTGTCTGTAATCCCGTTCTTAATACAGAGTCTCAAATAGCATTGGCCTTACGTGTCTTATGTGGATTTGGGATAGATGAAGTAGCCAATGCATTGTTGTCTACCAAATCAACCATCAATAAGCGTTTGTATAGGGCAAAGGATACTTTGCGGACTCATAAGGTTGAAATGGACCTTCCGGCAAAAGAAGAACTGGACGAACGATTGGAAAACGTGCTGTCCATTCTATATCTATTGTTCAATGAAGGCTACTATACCACAACTCATAGTGAGAAAGTAAAGAAAGAGTTGTGCTATGAAGCTATGCGCTTACTGCACATTCTTACCGAATCTGAAAATTGGTCCCTACCACAATGCTATGCACTCATGGCACTTTTTTGCTTCCATGCTTCTCGTTTTGATGCCAGGACAAATGAACTGGGAGAACTGGTGCTTTATGAGGACCAGGATAAAAGCAAGTGGGAACATGAGTTAATCTTGCAAGGTGAAATATACCTACGTCAGTCAGCCAAAGGAAATAACATGTATAAATACCACCTGGAGGCCATGATAGCTTATTGGCATACAAGAACCAATGTGGTTGACTCAAAAAAATGGAACAATATTCTAAGATTGTATAACCGATTACTTCAGATCGAATACTCTGCTTCTGCGGCTCTCAACAGAACATATGCACTCTATCGTGTACAAGGCCAGAAAGTGGCTCTAAAAGAAGCCCTTAAAATCAAATTACAGGACAACCATTTGTATCATTCGCTTCTGGCCGAATTGTATTCTGAAAGCAATCCTGAAAAACAAAAACAACATCTCGAAAAATCCTTGCTGTTAGCCAAAAGTGAGCAGGACATAAACTTGATTAAACGCAAGCTTGATAGAATCTAATTGCCTATCTTTATAGGTATGATTTTACAACAGAAAACGCGTCCTGCAAATTATTGGTTAATCTTTGGAATTCCGGCTTTTTTAATTCTGTTGACATGCTCGTTAACTTTAATAGATGGGCCCGAATCAAAATCTCCTTCGTTTGCATTTGCCCTGGTTGCAGATCTGCTTTTGACTGTCCCTTTGGTCTACTTTCTACTCATTAGAAAAACGAAAATTCCTTACACAACGGTGGTGCCTATGATGGTACTTGGACTTTTGATTGGAACTCAGGTTTTGCCAGCCGAATCACAGACCTATCTAAACTCTTTTAAGTCCTATTTTTTACCCGTTATTGAACTCACTGTTCTCTCATTTATCTTTATAAAAGTTCGGAAGGTTAGAAGAGCCGTCCGCGAGACTCAATATGCACATTCCGATTTTTTTACATCAGTTAAGGAGGCTTGTACCGGTATAGTGCCTCCAAAAATGGTATATCCTATTGCCATGGAGGTTGCAATTATATACTATGGTATCTGGACCTGGAGAAAAAAGCCTGTTTCAAAGAATGAATTCACCTACCATAAAAAAAGTGGTTTGGTAGCATTGCTGTGCGCTTTAATTATGGTGGTCGCTGTAGAAACCGTTGTGCTCCATATCCTTTTGGAAGATGTGAGTAATGTTTTGGCATGGATTATTACGGCCTTAAGTATTTATACCGGCTTACAGTTGCTGGGAATGGTCAAGTCAATGCCAAGAAGATATATGCAGATTCAGGAAGATGGTGTTTTCTTACCACAGGGTGTCATGGGAGAAGCTTTCATCCCATATGATCAAATAGAATCGCTTGAGTTCAGCTGGCAGGATTTTGAAGATACAGATGACCTTAGGCGTTTGTCTCCATTGGGTGGAATGGCCAGACATAATGTAATTTTGCACTGTCACGTTCCACAGACAATACACGGTTTGTATGGGATTAAAAAAACAGCTAAATCTCTGGCCTTGTTTGTGGATGATAAGCAGGCTTTCAAAGCTGCTATAGACCAAAGAATCGCTTAGAGACATGAAACTCGAATTTGTCCTTGAGAAAGAGCATTTCATTGAGATGCAGCTGTACACTTCCGATCAGACTCAGCTTAATGTCAATCAGATTAAGCGTGGACGTTGGAGCTTGCTGATAATGATGGTTGCATTGGGATTCATTACTTCCAGAGTCCTGGACGACATCATTCCGGCAGTGGTGTTTGGTGTGATGGGAATTTACCTTTTGATAACCTACCCTAGAAGTTATAGAAAAAGAGTCTATAAAAACGTATTGTCGTATACCGATGAACAGTATAAGTATCTGTTTGATCAAAAGACAGAATGTTATCTGGAAAATGGAAAAATTCGTTTCAGAGACGACATGGTAGAAGAGATTATTCAGGTAGAAGAATTTGAATATCTCACCGAATTAAAAGACATTTATCTACTTAAAATGAAACGGGGTAAAGTTGAAATCATCCCGAAGGCGTGCATTACAGATCAGGATGCGTTTAAGCAGATGTTAATTGATATGAACATCTATTATGTAGACGATACAGATTGGAAGTGGCGTAAATAGTATCACATAAAATGAAACCATACATATTTACATCTGAGAGATTGGGGTTTAGAACATGGACTGACACTGATCGTGAGCCGTTTTTTGAAATGTGTAATGATTCTGAAGTGATGGAATTTTTCCCAAAACTTATGAGTAGGGAAGAACTGGATGAGTTCATGGTGAAGATTAAGGCTCAATACGACGACCATGGTATTTGTTTTTATGCAACGGATTTATTGGAGACGGGAGAGTTTTGCGGATTTATTGGTTTAATTAAAACCCCATTTAAATCACATTTTACACCCAGTATCGAAATAGGTTGGCGATTAAAACGCTCAGTATGGAATCAGGGCTTGGCAACTGAAGGCGCTTTGGCTTCATTGAAACATGGCTTTGAAGAACTTGGATTTGATGAGATCGTATCTTTTACTCCGGAGTTGAACAAAAAGTCGGAAAAAGTGATGCAAAAAATAGGAATGAATAAAATTGGAGAATTTGGACATCCATCTATTCAGAAGGATCACAGACTTTACAAGCATGTGTTGTATTCAATCAAAAATCCGAAAGCATGAGACTCAATCAGATAACCATATACTCCAACAAAGTCAGCGAGTCAATACAATTCTATACAGATTTAGGGTTGGAAATGATTGTAGACTCTGCTCCCAGATATGTGCGTTTCGTTTGCCCGGATCAATCCACGACCTTTTCAATTCATGAGAAAACAGAAACCACAGAGTCACCCGATATTACCTTGTATTTTGAATGTGATGTGGACAAAGAAGTTACCCGATTGAAGAAATTAAACTATTCATTTGAGCAGGATCCGGTTGATCAAAGGTGGCTTTGGCGAGAAGCCTTATTGAAAGATCCTAACGGCAATTCAATCATTCTATACCATGCCGGAGATGCGAGAATTAACCCTCCCTGGAAAATTAAGAAATGATGGAAGACCTTTTAAAAAGGGTGCGAGCCTGTACCATATGTAAAGAGTATTTGCCACTGGGCCCAAAACCGGTGCTTAGAGCATCTCCAAACTCAAAAATAGCGGTCATAGGCCAGGCTCCTGGTACTAAGGTCCACGCTTCAGGAATTCCTTGGGATGATGCCAGTGGTAAACGCCTCCGTCAATGGCTCAACGTTACAAACGAGCAGTTCTATGATGAAGAAATTTTTGCCATAGTTCCAATGGGCTTCTGTTATCCGGGAAAGGGAAAGACCGGAGATTTACCTCCCAGAAAGGAGTGTGCTCAGGAATGGCACACAGCATTGTTTGAAGCCATGCCCAACATAGAACTCTTTCTGTTAATTGGACAATATGCGCAAAAACATTATCTAAATGAGCAGATGAAAAAGAACTTAACGGAAACTGTGAAATCGTATCACGACTACCACCCTAAGTTTATTCCATTGCCTCATCCGTCTCCGCGAAATATTTTTTGGTTCAAGAGAAATCAGTGGTTTGAGCTGGATTTGGTGCCATATCTGGAGAGTCGCGTTAAGGAAATTTTGGACCGATAAGAGTCGGATTAAAAAAGTGGCCCGGAATTTGTTAAGTTTTTGTTAAACGCACTGCTATGCTACTAAACAAATCATTCACTTTGATGTTTGCGCTCGTTCTGGGCACCACATCAATAGCTCAGGATAAGAGAGCTCCAAGAGAACTCAGTGACAATTCAAGAAAAGCATTAGACAAAGCCCAAAACACAGCCGGAAGAAATAACAACGATCAGGCAAGAAATGCAGTTGGACAGGTCATTACCATCGCATCAGGAGTGGAGAATAATGAGTTGGGAGAAGCAGATGAAACACCAATTAAGGTAATTGGCAGACTTCCTCAAAAGCAGAGAGAAGAAATCAATGTTATAGTAGATGAGCAGTTGGAAAGACCAGAAGTGATCTCTCAACCTGAAGAAGTCAAATTCTGGACAATCTTTAAGGACATCATTAACCGTCCTAATGCCACAGTTTGTACCGGAAGTAGCCATGGAGATCCTCATTTGAAAACTTACGATGGCCATAAGTACGACCTCATGTCGGTAGGCGAATTTGTAATGAGCAGATCAACAGCTGGTCATTTTGAGGTACATACGCGTCAAAAATCCAGCGGACCAGGTATTTCAATGAATTCAGCGGTTGCTATGAATGTCAACGGAGATACGGTTTGTATTTACGCTCAGGATTTTCCTAATAATTCAAGACATCCGGTTAGAGTAAATGGAGAAGTCATAACAAGCGAACCTAAGCTTAGAGATGAGTTGATCAAGTTCGGAGCGAGACAACTAGGGACACCTGTAGTAGGGGATAAGTCTAAGAGAGTCAAATTACCTCATGGCGGGATGATTAAGATGGGAGAAAAAGATTTTGAGGTTCAATGGCCAACCGGAGAGATGGTGAAAGTTAGAATTTTCGGAAATGAGAACAGGCAATTCATGAATGTGACCCCTGTAGTATATGCCAATCAAACAGGTGCAGGGTACGAAGGTTTGATGGGGAATGCCAATGGAGATCCAGGTGATGATTTGAAGCTATTTGGCAGTAAAGATTCTATCACGGCTATTTCGGAATTTTATCAGGTTGATGACGTGCTCAAGAAAAAGGGAGTTAAAGGCTCTATGAGAAAAGCTCAACGCAATTACAACAAAAAACTGGCAGTTGAATTTGGTGAATCCTGGAGAGTAAGTGAAGAACAGTCCTTATTCGGGAAATTTGTAGGCTCAAAATTATTGGCTTTGGATCACACCAAATTTGAGAACAACTATGGTGGTTTGGCGGACCTTGATAAAGTTGAAGTAAGAAAAGCTAAAAAGGTATGTGAAGATGCAGGTGTGAGAAACGATTTGCTTGATGGATGCATCACAGACATTGTAAGAACAGGAAATGTTGACTTTGCAGAGGCTGCAGGAGCTGTGCCGGTTCCAAAAGATCTTGTAAGAGAAATGGGCTTTACAAATAAATTGGAGCCTATTGTAGCCAGGGATTTTTCTACAGAAAAGATTCAGCAGTTTGCGAAAGAAATCAATAAAGAAACTGCAAAGGTTAACAGACAAAATACGATTATGGAGATCTCAAAAGGGATGGCAGAAAGCAAAACGGCCTCTCCGCAACCTATGGGAAGCAGAGCTCCAAAGACAAATTCTAAAGGAAGTACTACCAAGGCGTCTACTGCCAAAACCAATTCAAAAACCGGAGGAAGTTCAACTTCTTCAAAACAACCTACCAAAACTACTACAACTAAAGCTAAGAGGAACTAAGGGTCCTAAACCAAAACTATCTACGCTTAGTTTGAGCCGCTGCACTTATGTGTGGCGGCTTTGTTGTGTTATGAGTCGTCTCCAAGACCAATGCTTCACACATTTGATCCTTCTATATATCATATTGATTAACTTAAGACCGTTTTAAATCTGATATGGAATATATACACGGTTATACGGAGGAAGAACAGGAACGTCTGAATGAACAGGCAGACTTTCTTGGACAAATGATTTATGAAGATTTGGACTTCTCGGAAGTAAATCATCTTTTGGAAATAGGATGTGGGACCGGAGCTCAAACTAAAATTCTGCTTCAGAAAAATGCTGAGATGACAATTGAGGCTTGTGATATTTCTGAGGCTCAACTATCGGCTGCCGGAAACAATCTGAAAGGAGAAAACAAAGTCAACCTGCATTTGCTTGGCGATGGAGCCTGGCCTTTTGAAGACAATACATTTGATTGCGTATTCTTTTGCTGGGTATTGGAGCATGTGCAGGATTGTTCTCAAATCCTAAGAGAAGTCAATCGGGTTTTAAAGCCCGGCGGTAAAATCATCATGACAGAAGTATATAACCGTTCCTTTCAGTTACTCCCTTCGTCAGAAGAAATGGAACAGTATTGGAGCGCTTACAATGAACTTCAGTTGGAAATGGGAGGAGACCCTAATGTGGGAATTAAGCTGGGGAATTATTTACAATCAGAAGGGTTTATTGAAATTCAATCCAAACCCTTGTATGCACACAGAGATCAAAGAAATCCTCAGGAATTGCTAGGTATTCTGAATTATTGGGAAGACCTCATTTTAAGCGGAAAGGATCAACTCATTGAGGCTGGTAAAGTAGATTCAGCCTTGATTGAGCGATTGAAGAAAAGGTTTGAAGCGTACAGAAATAATAAGGAAACGATTTTCTTTTATACAGGAATACAGGCTAGTGCCAAAAAAGAATGATTATGAGAAATATAATTGCAGGAATATTAATGAGTTGTTTGGCCTTTGGCGCACATGCTCAAGATCAAATGTATGAGATTTGTCCGCTAAAAGTAGGGGAGGATCTCCCTTTGAAGGCTAAAATAGTAGATGAATCAGGGAAAAAACGAACTCTGGAGGATGTGTTGAATGATCGACCTACCGTTTTGGTTTTTTACAGAGGAGGATGGTGTCCTTATTGCACACGACAACTAAGTGGTTTGCAGGCAGCCAAAAATCAAATCGATTCACTTGGATATCAGGTCGTAGCGGTATGCCCGGACGATTTTACAAAATTAGACTCAAGTATTCGAGAGTCAGGAGCTAAGTACAAATTGTATTCAGATAGCGACATCTCTCTAATTCAGGCTTTTGGTTTGGGATGGAAAGTGCATGACAAGTTGTACGATAAGTACAAAAACAAATACGGATTGGATACCGAGGAATGGTCTGGAGAAGACCATCATGTTTTACCGGTGCCTGCAGTTTATATCATAAAGAACAATGAAGTTAAATTCAATTACGTGAACCCAAAATATTCACAAAGACTTGAACCAGAGACTTTAATAGCACTTTTGAAATCGATATAAATTCCTTAATTTTCAGTTGTGGCTAAGACTTGTTTGGAATGTGGAGACAACATGTACGGCAGAGCAGATAAGAAATTTTGCTCCGACCAGTGTCGCAATTCCTATAACAACAAACTTAACTCTGATACAAACAATTACGTCAGGAACATCAACAACACCCTGAGGAAGAACCGCCGAATTTTGGCCGAACTCAACCCTAAAGGAACTACCAAAGTGTCTAAAGATCAATTGTTGTTAGCAGGATTCAACTTCAATTACTACACAAATACTTATACCACCAAACAAGGTAAAACTTATTTCTTCTGCTATGAGCAAGGGTACTTACCTCTAGAAGAAGGTCTGTATGCACTGGTCATCAAGCAGGATTATGTGAAGTAGTTCTCTTAAAACTTCTCAACTGTATTAAGGACAGAACATGCATGAATACGGCTGCCGGCATAAGCAGACCGGGAACAAGAACATAAGGGTACATTCCAAAGTCGGTAGACAATGGCGTAGTTTCGAAACCATAGATTTGCGGAAAAAATGCGGTTGACATAAATACGAAAACTGTACAAGCCAGTACTGTAAGACCAAAGATGTTCCAGGCGGTTAACAGTTTATTTGGAAGTTTTTTGGAATAATAGACCATCAAGGCAATGATTGGAGCTGATATACCCACAACCATATCGTAATTGTAACCCTCTATGGTCACATTTTCGTGCAAAACACCTGTTGGCAAGGAAAGAACGAACAAGGTTTCTACCACAATTCTAAACGACTGGAAAGCTGTGAGCCATATCGGAGGAATGCTTTGTATCCATTGCTTGTTTTTATTCTTATTGAGGAAAACGCCCATAGAAATAAACAAGGGAACAATGATCAACAACGGCATTCGTGGAGGTAAACTAAAACTTGCCAGAAAACCAGAAGTCCCCATAATGATTAGATACACTTGCCAAAGCAGCATAACCAATATTAAAACACGTTTGTATCTGGTTCTTACTTTTTCGTCTTTTACGCTTTTGTTTATGGCGTGATTTCCAATTAACAGGAGCAGTACCAATACTACCACCGAAAGCGTAATGTATCCTATTTGCAATGTCATGATGTGATATTTTAGGTTGTATATACAACTTGTGAGTAAAAAAATTAGCTTGTAAGATTATTTAGAACCAACTGTAAAGCGTCTTCACCTTCTTCTCTGAGTTTCTTTCTGGCTGTTTTCATTGCATTTTCCCAGGCTGGAATAACTTTTTCAAGATGTACCTTGCCTTCGTGACTTATTTGGACCATGCCATTGTCTAGTTTGGTGACATAATTCTTAGAAAATAGTCTGGTGAGATTTCGGCTCAGTGATGATTTTTCCAGATACAAAATGTCACAAATCTCTTTTTGCATGGCTTGTGGCCGTTTGGACAAAACAAAGAGAATGCTTAGCTGACTGTTACTAAGGTCATAAGGCTTGAGTTCTTTTCTAAATATTTCGCTGACAATTCGTTGAATTCTGGAAATTCTGCCGGAAATACATAGCCTTGGGTCACATGAAGCAATGTTAGGAAAGTCGGTTTGCTCAGAATTCATACCCAAATATAGAGATTTAAGTTGTATATACAACTTCAGCGATGATTTTTAAGTATTCTGTAAGATTAAATAGGAGAGGAGTAAGTTCGGCCAACATATCTGAAGTCGTCTGTTCTTAGTGAAGGTAAGTTGACATCTACATGAAGCGGGATGAGCAATAGAATGATTTCGATTCGTTCGTCTTCGAGATCATATTCCTTGTTCTTTGACCTGATTACAATTTGCTTTGATTCGAATCCTGAGACAAGTACACTTTGATCGATCTCAAAAACATACCACCCATCTTTATCATCAATCAGAATTTCCTGAGATAGATATCCTGTTATTGGAAACTGTTGGCCCACATATGGATTGTCCTTCGGTGAAAATAAGCGCAACCTCAGACCGGCTATATCATTGCGAGACTTCATGCCGAGAAGAGATAAAAATCTGTCCTGGAACGGCCATTTGATTTTTGCCCATTTCCCTTTTCTCAATTTGAAATCTTCAAAAGTTGTGATGAGGTATACCCCAAAGAATACCATGAACAAGGAACTGCTTCTTAAAATGTTGCTGCTGTTTTTATGACCCAATTGATAGCTGGTGACGACATATTCTATCATCAATATCAGAATAAATCCGGCCAGAAGAATGTAACTGACTTTGTTTCTTGTTAAACGTTTCTTGTACGAGTAAAAAGTAGATTGATTGAGTGCATTGTTCTTCATGTTCTTCCAGATATGAATGCTTATGATGAAGAAAATAAGTGTGATCACCCGCATTCCTGGAATTGGTGGACTAATCAACCAGTAGTCGTAAAATCCATGAGCGAGACAAGCTGCAACAAACCCACCAACAGGTAGGAAGTAACGCCAGTTTTTATCCTGAAAACGATATTTCATGAGTATGACGGAATAGGCAATCAGTGAGGCATCAAACATGTGTCCAACAGAGCTCATGATGGCACGCATAGATATGATGGACATGGCGTGTTTCTCGTAATACATCACATTTTCTGCCCCGGCAAACCCAAGGGCACTGATGCAAGCGTAGAGTAAGTAGTCGTAAGGTTCGTTGGCTGCCTTTCGGTTAATCAGAATAAAAAGCGTCCAGGGCAGAAGCTTGATAAGTTCTTCGGAACCTCCAATGACAATTGTACAGTACATGAAGTCATTGAAAGCAGAATCATAACTCAGGTACCAATCCAGTTTGTAATGGAAGAAATCATATGAATAGAAACATAGGTTAGTTGCGAGCCAACTGAGAATAAAAACGAAGAAAACGTTGATCCAACTTTCTCTTTCGAAAATGTCGATACTCCATATGTAGAAAATCCAAACCATGCAGACAAGAAAGGCAATGATGATGGTCAGCCATTCTGCGTTGCGATAAAAGTCGTTGTATATGGCAAAGGTGTAATGAGCGAAATAACCATTGTCGAAATAGTATTGTTGCTTAGGCATCTGAGGCAGATACTTGATGGCGTCCCAGTTGAGGTAGAGTTTCTTAAGTTTTGTTGGGGACTCTCTGGCAATTCTTTCCAGGTAGGTGTAGCTGGATTTCTTTAAATCCGGGTAGTGAACTTCTTTGTAGAAATAGACTTCAGCCGAATCATAGGCTCCCTGATAATAGAAGTTGAGTCCCTTAGTGTAATTAAGTCCCGGTTGATTTTGGTTCTCAACGATTAGATCGGTTTCTGAAAGTGGGTGGTTCCAGCAAATGATTTTAATGATGCCATTGAGTATGATGCGGCGATCTTTGTCCAGATTTTGACGAGAAGTGAAATCTTCGAGTCCCTCGCATTTATCCAGAAATTTGGATACACTTTGTTCGTGAAAGAGCTCGACGAAATTCGCATAGCTCGGATCTTGCTCACATTTGTAGCGCAGCCCAGCAAGTTTGATATGCGTTTTTTGAGCACCATTGTCTCCGCTGGACAGTTTGGCATAGAAAGCACCTTTGTCCTTTGGAGTTTTCGGAACGAATAATTGAACCGCCAGAACCGGAATCAGTCCCAGCGAGCCAAGTATGATAATCTTGTTGTACTTTTCTTTAAATGAAAAACGAGAAAAGCCTTTCTTTTCCCTTTCAATAAAATACATGAAGAGGAGCAGAAAGGCTAGTACCGCAAGATATATGATCATATTTTAGTTGATCTTTTTAACAAGATCTTTAACCGCATCTTTGTGAAGCGTTACTGTCATCATTTTTAGTTTTACGTAGTCTTCATGGAAGAAATAATATCCAAATTGCTTGCATTTTTCTCCACAATTTCTACTTCCGCTTCCAGAGTCTTTAATTAAGAACCAGGTTGCACCATCTTTCTCATAGTAACCTACCATATGCATGGCATGGTCATCCGTGGTAGTCTCGTTACTAAACCTAAACTGACGTGCATTTTCGTCAATGTTTTCTGATGGAATGTCAAATGATGGGATCACGGCGATTTGAGCTTCTGATTCAAAGCCAGCTTCAGAAACATCCCCACCAATACTGATTCCGTATCCATTCTTAATTGCGTTTTTAATCGCTTTCATGTAATTGTCCAATGGCACATTCATGTAGTCTTCACTGTTCCACCAGTTATCAGGAACATCATACTCAGTTTTTGTCCAGTACGGCTTTTCCATTAATGACATCATATTTACATAGTCCGTAGGTTTAAGTTGTAAATAGTCTGTAAGGTATTGTTTAGGAGTCATGCTTTTTCCATCAACTTTAATCGTTTTTGGAGGTGCTCCCATATGAAAATCCAGAATCGATTTAACTGTGCTTACCACTTCATCTTCGTTCCACGCATTTCTTTCCTTCACTGAAGCCAGGTACGCTTCAATTTCATCAAACATAGCTGCGTGGGTGTGAAACTTCTGTCCTTCCTTCATACCGGTATAACTCGTTCTGGGAACAGCACCATACATGTTCATGATTTTTGCAACGGCATTGGTTTCACTGCCTTCTCCCAAATTCATGTCACCTCTGTTGGCCACAAAGTACTTGGCTCTTTCAATGTACTCCCAGTAAACCGTGTGCATCTCAGACATTTGAACTTCTTTTCCTGAAATTCGCTTTACTTCAGACTCAAAGAATGAAGTAGTGGAGAAGCACCAGCAGGTTCCCGTATTCCCCTGAGAGATTACACCCGTGTGCCAGATTTTTTCATACAAATCCGGGTCGGTAGGGTAGTCTTTCCCCTTGGTGTCTATTTTTAATCTTTTTCGGGTTTTAGGTGCTTCCTTTTCCTGGTCGTATTCAGTAATTCCCTTAAGGATGGTGTTCTGATAATAGCCTGGTTTGTATTCTTTGAAAGTGGCTTTGTCACCCTGTCCAAAACTCAAAACAGAAATAAGCAAAGTACCTGTAGAAATGATTAGTTTATTCACTTGATATCTTATTAGTTGAAAATCTTAAAATTGAAGCGTTAATATACGAAAAACGCAGGAACAAAGTCCTGCGTTTCAATACAAAATAAAGGGAATGTGTCTTTATCCACACTTGGAATTACAACATTTCTTTTTGCTTTTCTTTTTAGACGTTACCAATGTCATTTCATCTACTAAATGAGTGGCGCCTGCGTACTTGTCAATGATGAAAAGCACGTATCTGATATCAACAGAAATGGTTCTTTGCAATTCGTCTTCAAAA
The DNA here is from genome assembly GCA_965230535.1 of Parvicellaceae bacterium. Taxonomy (GTDB): domain Bacteria; phylum Bacteroidota; class Bacteroidia; order Flavobacteriales_D; family JAUILH01; genus JAUILH01. Next base: position 1,549,406 of record OZ246009.1, read on the forward strand.
GCAATGTCTCCACTCATGGCTTCCCAGTTACCATCAAATGCACAACCGATCAATTCACCGTTGCCATTGATTACCGGACTTCCTGAGTTTCCACCAGTAATATCGTTATTAGAGATAAAGCAAACTCTCAATGTTCCATCCTGACCGTATTTTCCGAAATCTCTTTTGTTGTATAGATCTTTCAATTTGGAAGGCACAGTAAATTCAGGGTTGTTTGGATCTTCTTTAGCCATCAATCCATCAATGGTTGTATAGTAATCGTAGATTACACCATCTTTCCCTTTGTATCTGTTCACGTTTCCATAAGTCAATCTCATAGTTGAGTTAGCATCAGGTGCAAATAAAGCATCAGAATCCATTTGTCTTAACCCGTCAACGAATAAACGCATAGCCTTTTTAAGACTCGCTTCAGAAGCACCAGCCAATGGTCTCACCTTAGTTCCAAATGCCATGATGAATTCGTTCATTAATTGATGACCTTTGTCGGCCTCAATAGACGCACCGGTTAAGGTATCGATTGCATTCATGAATCTTGTTTCATCTGTGAAAATAGATGTAGCGTAGTATTCTTTTGCAAAGCGCTCCCAGTCTCCTTTGTACTCTGTGTTGATACTGGTTAACATTTCAGGGTGAAGTTGAGCAGGTACATCTTCAGAATACATTTTTAACATGGCAGCAAAGATGTTTTCATCTACTGTGCTGTTGTAGTCCTTGAAGAACTCACCTTTGGCAGCTTCCTTAAGTTGTTCTCTGGTTGTTTTCAATGTAGACTCATCTTCAGAATCCAGCCCCTTCTGCATTGGTCTTAATAATGTCCAGTGTAAAACGTTCACATCAGGACCAAAGATCGCTTCCTGCAAATAGGTTTGAGCTGCCCAGTAACCTTCTTTTGCTTCATATGCAGCGGCAATGTCTTTGATTACATTTCCGTATTTAGCTTTACGTTCCGGAGTGGCATCTGCCCATGTTTGGTATCTGTCTTCAATGGCCTTTTTCTTGTCGTAAACTTTGTTTCTTACCAATTGCTCACTCTGACCAATGAAGTATTTCCAATAGTTACTTACCTGCGCATATTTAGAAGCATACTGGATACGAACTTTGTCAGACTTATCCATTTCGTTTTTCATAAGCTCAAGTTTCTTACCTCTGATCTTAACTCTTGCAGGTTGATCTTTCTCAACAGCTAACTTCACGCCATAAGAAGTCAGGAATCTGTCAGTAGAACCAGGATATCCAAGAATCATAGCATAATCTCCAGGCTGAACACCTGAAATGTTAACCGGTAAATGGTGCTTTGGAGAATAAGGCTTGTTGCTTGTGCTGTGGTCAGCAGGCTTGTTATCTGCACCAGCATAAATTCTGAACATGGAGAAATCTCCTGTGTGTCTTGGCCACATCCAGTTGTCTGTGTCACCACCGTATTTTCCAACAGAAGAAGGAGGCGCTCCAACCAATCTGATGTCTTTGAAGGTCTCGTTTACAAATAAGTAATGATCATTTCCATTGTAGAAGGGCTTAACAACCGCTTCATAGTGCGTGTCTTTAGTTGCTTCCTCAGCAATCTTTTTGTAATTCTTTCTGATTTTTTCAGATCTGGTCAATTCATCATCAGTGTCTGTAACACCCTCTAAGGCTTTTGCAGTTACATCTTCAACACGAACAAGGAAAGTCATAGTCATGCCCGGAACATGTAACTCTGCGGATCTGTCCATCGCCCAAAAACCATCTGTTAGGTAGTCATTCTCTTCTGAACTGAACTGTTGGATAGCTCCATAACCACAGTGATGGTTGGTAAGTAGAAGACCTTCTGATGAAATGACTTCTGCCGTACAGCTTCCTCCGTTCATGGTGCAAACCGCATCCTTCAAACTAGAGTTGTTGATGTCATAAATGTCCTGAGGTTTCAGTTTCAAACCTTTAGACTTCATGTCTTTGTAATTCTTATTAAGCATGGTTAGCAACCACATGCCTTCGTCGGCAAAAACGGAGGTGCTAAATCCAAATGAAAGTAGTAGTACGAATAATTTGTTACGCATATTTAATTTTTTAGGAACGCTAAAATAATGATTTAAATGTCTTATTAAAGATGGTTTAGATGAGCGGTTAAAAGTCGACGATAATGTCGGCGTTCTCTAAGGTGTATGGCAAATGCTCCGGATCTGCCTCTGATAAATGGAGGGTACCTTTCACCATTACGATCTGATCCACGGTGGTTTTTAATTTGGGAGGATTGTTCAGTTGAAGCTCCATAATTGATTCAACACCAGCCTTGTTGCAGAAAAAGCAGTTGCTGTATGGATGTTTTGAGAGGACGTACATGTTTTCTGTGTGAATCGCCGGAAGCAAAAAACCTTTCAAAATGATGTCCTGTCCATCTAAAGATTTTACTTCATCGCTGAATTCAAGAACTTCCATGAGGGCATATACTTCATAGTCAACCACAATTCTTTCAACTTTAGCTAAGTGGTTAAAAGTAATCCTGTTGTAAGTCTGCCCTTCGTATTCCATGGGATTGTCGAACTTCATTCCGTAGAAAACAGAATCAGGAAGAACTTCCAGTAAACGTTGATCAACGGTATCCTGATGTTCAGGCAGAAGCAATGAGCCGGTGTTTTCTTTGTCTTCTTTTACGGGCTCAGGAGAATCTTTAGAATTATCTGTACACGACCAAAAACCAAGCAATACAAGCGCAAGTATGACTTTATTTACCATAGTAAAGCTCAGCGTCTTCAAGAACATAGATTAAATCAACAACATCTGTGTGGTTGAGCCTAAAGGTACCTTTAAATGTTAAAACGTGGTCGGTTCGGTAACCTAAATACCGCCTTTTGGAGCTTAGGTTGAGCTGAATCACTGTCCATTGTCCCGCTTTACCACAAAAGTAACACGACTTATATGGACTTGCCGATAGGGCGAATTTACCGTCTTCCATGTCTATTGGAACCAGGAATCCTTGAATAAATACTTCTTTGCCATCAAATTTTTCAATGTTCACACCAAATGTTGGGTATTCAAACGACATGTTATAGTCAGGATCAAAGTCTTTGGTGATTTTCACATCTTCCAAATCTTTCCAGGTTAGTTCTTGCTGACCAAATAAAGAGAATGATCCCCCTATCAACGCTATGAATAGCATAAATTTCATCATTGCTTGCTCAATGTTTTAGAGATGTTTGTACGCATAATCATTAATGCTGGTACGAGTGCAGATACAAAACCTATACCAAGAGTTATAAGGAAAACCCACAGTTCCGATTTCAGGAATATAAAACCGGTGAAATCATAATGGTATTCGGCCTGAAGTTGTCCGGCAAGCATTTCTGCCAATAAATGGGCTGTGACAAATCCCAAACCAAAGCCCAGGATGGCCAGCATTATGCCTTCAAGTAATACAAGCGCAAATATTTTAAGCCTTGTGGCTCCCATTACGCGCATAAGAGCCATTTCGTATTTTCGTTCTCTTAGGGACTTGATCAATGAAATTAATACGCTAATCCCGGACACCACCATAATGATGTAGGCAACCAATTTAATGTAGTTAACGCCTGGCTCTACCAAACTGTACAAATTGTCAACCTGAACATCTACCATTGCCACCCCAAGCCTGTTCTGATAATCCTCTTTGATGGTTCCCGCTAATCTTAATCCTCCGGCACCTCCTCTAAAAGTAACCAGAAGAGATGTCAATTCTTTGTCCAAATGTTTCAAAAGATAGTGTTGATTGATCTTGATGCCTCTTTTGCGCATCATCTCGCGTCTTACCTGGATCAAAGAGTCTGTTCTAACGCGTTCGTAAGCAAACACAAAATCGTAAGTCATGCTTTCCAGTGAGCGTGCCTTTTGAATCAACGCAGGCATGTTATTGCCTGAGTTAACAAGATTTTCTAGCTCCGATATATCAGAATTAAGCTGTCTGGCAATCGAATGTCCTGCCATTGAGAAACTGTCCCTGACACTGAAACTTGAATCTGCCTGAAGCTGAAGCATGTCTCCATATTGACTTCCGGCCAAAATATTTGCTTGTTTTACGATAGATTTAAGATTCGATCGAATTCTCAGCATGTCCTGCTTAATCTTCGAAGACTTTGACATGGGATTCTCCAAATTAAAGGAATCAATTGCCGTAAATTTTCTGATGTTACTGAGTTTCTGTTCAATGATCGCCTGAATGGAATCTTGTGCTTCCATATCCAGAGGCGTGTAGATAAAATCAGGTGAAGGTGGTTGGAACTCTTGTCTAACACCAGCCATCATGCTTTTATTATCCTCCGGACCTCCATGGCCATGACCTTCGTGTACATGCCACACAGATTGTACCGTACATAATATTAATTGATCCAGGACAGTTCCGGATGGTTCCAAAATTCCTACCACAGTATAGAGTTGATCTTCATGAACATGTGCATCAGCTCCACCGCCAACCATACCATGAACGCCAGCAAACTTATCGCCAATTTTAAGTCCTAAAGAATTGACTTCAGAACCAATGACTACTTCCATGTCCTTCTCCCAAACTCTACCGGTCTTTATTTTGGCATCATATAAGGATAAGTAAGAGGTGTCGGTACCAACAATTCGTCGTCTTTCTACGTCTTCTCCATGACTTTTTCCGCCATCCTCGGCCCAGTGATCTCCCATGGCCAAAGGAACAACTGAAACGGAAGGATCTGCGATGATGAATGCTGCATCCTTAATCTTAATATTCTGAACAGGAGGGGAGATATGGTAAATACTGCTCATAATCAGGTCCATCTCACTTCCGGGAGCACCCACAACCATATTTACCCGCTCTTTGCTGGCTTTAAATTTCTCTTCAAGCTGGTAGCCAACAATACTTAATAAAAGAATGATGATGATGCTGATAGCAAAAAGTGTTGCCGACAAAAAAGACGACAGAGGATTGGTGATGATATTTTTCCAGGCTACTTTAAATATCATAACTCAATTCTATTCGACACCTTTTCTTTTAATCGGTTGTCATGTGTCACAATGATCAGCGTACTTCCCAGTTCTTTTGAATTTTCACGGAGGAGGTTCAGTACTTTGTCTGTATTCGAATCGTCCAGGGCTGATGTGGGCTCGTCTGCCAAAATTACCTGTGGTTTGTTAGCCAATGCTCTGGCTATGGCTACTCTTTGTCGTTCTCCCACGCTTAACTGATGAGGTCTTTTTTTGAGTTTATCACCAAGTCCCAATCTTTTCAAAAGATCAATGGCCAGAGCCTTGTCTTTCTTTCCCGCCAGTTTTTGAGAAAGGATCAGATTGTCGAGTACGTTTAATGAAGAAACAAAGTGCGATTGTTGGAAAATCATTCCGATATGACGTCCTCTGAACTTATCCATTTTGGCTGAACTCAAGTCATTGAATGATTGAGCGTTTAATGAAACTATCCCTTTTTGGATAGGAAGAATACCAGCCATCAGGTGAAGCAAAGTTGTTTTACCGCAGCCCGAAGGCCCCAGTACAAGCCATTCTTCTCCTGATTTGAAAACCATATCAGGGAAATTGATGGAAGATTTCCCATCATAGCTGTATGTCATGTCTCGGATTTCGAACATCCTAACAAAGATAGCCATATCTTGGATTATTGGTGTAATTATTGAGGAATGGATCAATAAATCGATTGTGAGAATAAAAAAAACACTAACTTTTTGAACCCAATTAATCCTTGGGTGTACTAAAGAGAAATATGTTTAAAATGAAATACATAAGTCTGATAGTTGTTCTTTTATGTATGAGCGGTTTATCCGCTCAGGGGCAAAGCGAATCCGCTGTCTCTGGCAAAGCCAAAGAAAAGGAACAAGAGAGAACTAAGAATGTTTCACCCAATCAGAAATCGAGAGCCGTTCAACAGGAATTGGAAGATGATCGAGTGGATGAACTGGACAATGTCAATTCGCGAATGTCCTTAGGTAAGGATGCGAGTGGAGTTGAGCAGGATAAGTATTTACTTGATTTAAAAACTGAGGGATTCAGGAGTTACGATTCTGACGGTTTAAAATCTGCCTATGAAATGTCATCTAACAAGCTTGATTTGATGGATGAGATGATGGGAGACGCTGAGATTCGTGGAGATGTATCATCAAAAAAGGATTTTGCCCGCAAAATCAAGAATTCAGGTAAATATTCTGGTTATAAATACGAGTACGCTAAAAATTTACTGAACTCAATTGATCAAAATGGTTTTTTAATCTGCAATGGAGAGATCGATACTTATCCGCTTTACGTGCTTCAGGAGCTTCAAAGTGTCCGAAAAGACGTCAAAGTGATCAATCTGAAACTAATCGAGAATGACGCTTATTGGAAACGAATTTCAAACACTTATGGATTAAAGGGGAATTATTCATCATCATATAAACAGTTTGTGAGCAATTTGATGCAAAGTAACCCCGATAAGAAATTGTATTTGTCTTTAAATAATCGACATGATGTTTTGAAACACCACAAGTCGAATTTGTACCTCACAGGATTGGCGTTTCGATTGAGTAAAGTTGCCATAAAAAACCAAAAAGTATTGGAAAGTAACTGGAATACATTTGAATTGTCAAGGTTTAAATCAAAAAGTAAAACAAGTGTTGATAAAAAACTGGATTACAGTTATATAATGATTTTGCATAATCTATATATGTTCCATGGTTCAGGTAATCAAAAACTTGCAGATGAGTATAAAAGTCTTGCTAAATCTGTAGCAGAAAATAATGGAGTTTGGAACAAGGTGAAATCGAAATTCGAATAGCTTGAGATTATTCAAATCTTCATATAAGAATGAATCTGATGCGGACCTCATGATGAAGGTTCAACAAAAAGATGCTCATGCCTTTGAAGTAATTTACGATAGGTATTCATCACAGATGATGGCTTATTTCTACAAGATGTTGTGGCAAGACTCTGTTAAGGCCGAAGATTTTGTTCAGGATCTGTTTATGAAGCTGATCAATAAACCTGAGTTGTACGATAGTAAGCGGTCTTTTAAAACCTGGTTGTACAGTGTAGCACACAATATGTGTAAGAATGAATACCGCAAGCAGGAGGTGAGAAAAGGTACTAAGAATACTCTCGATGATGGTATGCAGGTGAGTGGTGGTGATTACGATCATGAAAAGAAAATGGACGTAGGAGCCTTTAATGAGGCTTTGGATGAGGCTTTACAGGCATTGGAGGAGAAGCACAGATCGGTATTTATTATGCGTTTTAAGCTCAACTTATCGATCAAAGAAATTAGTGATTCTATGGATATTTCAGAAGGAACTGTTAAGTCCAGAATCTTTTATTGTTTAAAAAAATTAAATGCTGGTTTACAGGAATATAACCCGGCAAAAAAGGAGGAAGTATATGGCTAATAAGCAAATGTATAGCGAAGAAAGGGATCGTTTGCATAACATGCATGCCGATTCCGAATTGACTCAAAGCGAGTTAAAAGAAATGGAGGGGCTGTTGGATGGCATACAAGCCTGGTCTCAAGAAGAGCATAAGCCGGGAAGCCATGTGAAACGAGCTTTAATGAGTGAAATGGCAGGTAACAGAGGGAAGAGAGGCTTTGTTTGGTTGAATGGTTTCTGGGCCTGGTTAGTGCCTCAACAGAAGCCTTTTCATAGAGCGCCATTGTTTCAGATAGGTTTGAGTGCAGCTTGTGTGGTTTTGATTGTGGTAGCAGTTAACACGATGGGAAGTAATGAAGCGATGGAGCAAAACGAACCGGTGGCACTTAATGAAGAAGAAACAGAGAAGAAGGAAATTTCTACTAAGGAAAGTCAAAGGGAAACGGGAGATAATTTAAGAGATCAATCTAAGCAGGAAGTATCTGAAACGGCAGAAGAACCTGTTGTGAAAACCGGAGAAGATATTGCTTTGGTTGATACTGAAAATGCTGAACTAAATAGTCAGCTTTTAGAGAAGGAAGGAATGGATTTAGGAGAGAAATCTGATGTGAACAATAAAGGTTATAAGAGTTTGGAATCCAGTAGTAAGGACTTTGTTACCGGAAGTATTGTTTCGGGAGGTGTGCCTGGATCTATTAGTGATGGAAATAACGCACCTGCGCCACCGGAAGGTTACTCTTATGGAGACGTATCTGTGATGGATGAGGTGACTACATTGTCCGATCAGGATTTTGAAAAAGTAGCAGACATGGAAGAGGTTCCAACGGCGACCACAACCAAAGGAGAAACCCTAAACGAAAACAGAGATGTGTTGGAACAAAGTGTGACCGGAAACTTTGAGCAAAATCAATATTTCTCTGTGGCTCCTGCCACAACTATACAAAATACTAAAACGATTAGTGCATTTCAAAAAGATGATATTGCCGTGAACCAACAAAATAAAGAAGTGTACAAGAAGAGCAAAGGCAAGTTCAAGGAATATAAGAAACAGACCAGTTTGAGTCTGGCTCAAAGTGATTCTGAAGACTTTATTGACTTACTATATACCGCAGAGTAATGATTACAAAACAAATATTATGTGCTGCATTGCTGGTTTTGGCTTGTCAGACAAGCTGGGCAGGAAAGAGGCAAAGAGAGTTAAAATCCGTTCCCGAATACAGAATTGAACTAGATTCAGCTGTTGATTATGTGGCTTCCAATGAAGTGCTTCTGGAAATAGAAATTCAGCCAAATTATAGTTATGGATTTGGTGTAGATTCCACCACCACATTCCCTGGAGTGGCTGGTTTGATGCTTAAAAAACAGGATCAAAATAAAACCCCGGAATTGATGTGGACTTCAGATTCAACCGGAAAAGGTAAGATCACCATAACGCCACAGCAAAAGTATTTACAGCTTCACGACCCAAGATTATTGTACTACGATAACGACGGACTTCCAGTTAAGCAGGAAGATATCCCCAATGGTTTCTATAGTGTATATACTGGCCTAATAGAGTTTAAGGGAGGCCATCACGTCAAAATTGTATTCATGCCTGGTATTGGCTATCCAGTCATTTCAGACAAGCCTATTATTTACTTGTACCCTGAAAAAGAGCATGAAGTTGAAGTGAAGATTTTCCCTAAAGGAGAACTGGAATTCACCTATCCGGTGTATAAAGACTCCTGGAAATACACGGTTACTCCGGAAGGTGTCTTAAAAGATGGTAACAAGAATTACTACTACCTCTTCTGGGAAGGCAAGCATACCAACAATATGTTGAAAGGAGAAGATCTTAAGACAGGATTCGTTATTAAAGGTTCTAAAACGCAGGAATTCTTTGAGGAGGTTCTGCCAAAAATGGGGCTAAATCCTACAGAGTATAACGAATTTATCGTGTATTGGACGCCTCTTATGCAAGACAATGCTTACAACTTCATTCACTTCATGTTCAATGATGAATATGATGAAAGGGTGGCAGGAATTGAAGTATCACCTAAACCAGACAATATGTTCAGGATGTTTATGGTATACAAACCACTATTTGCATTCCAGGAAGTCATTCCTCAAACCATACAAAAAGCCAATAGAGAAGGGTTTACCCTAATTGAATGGGGCGGAACAGAATACAAGCAACCAGAAAACTAAAAAGCCATGAAATTTACACTAATTACAAGCATCTTATTGTTGAGTTTAAGTGCCTTTGCAGGAAAAGGCGAAGGCCGGGATTTATACAAGCGAATGAACCCCTGGCAACTTGTATTAAACGAGAAGGACAATGATGTACCCAAGGGTAAAGCTATCTTTAAGGTAACAGTGCAGGCTCCAAATACTGTTATGAGTCTGAAGAAGAAAGGAGATGAAGAATGGAAGGAAATGTGGAAATCTGACAGCGCAGGGGCACAGTTTCATGTAACTCTGGATACAGGCAGGTACGATATTTCCTTTGTAAGAAAAGGTGAATATTATCCTACTACAAATACAATAGAACTTAAGAACCGACATTTTTATGAGGCCAGAGTCTATATTCATAGAATTAGAAGAATCCGAACCAAGAAACCTGCTATCTACTTATACAGTGATGAGGAAACTGAACTGAATCTGGATTTTGAAGCCAATGGCAATGTCAATTTTGTGTATCCTCAAAAGCCCGCTGCAGGATGGAATATTGAAACTCAGGCAAACGGAAAAATTAAAGTGGATGGGAAAATGTATGATTACCTGTTCTGGGAAGGAGACAGGCCAGTACCGACAATTGATAGGTCACTAGGCTTTAATGTGGCCTCTAATGAGGTAGTTCCATTTTTGGAAGCCCAACTGTCAGATATGGGGTTAAATGCCAGAGAAACGCAAGATTTTATCGCTTACTGGGGACCTCAGTTGACTAAAAACAATTTGAATTTTGTGCAGTTTATGGTTGGAGAAGCATACAACGAACACATTGCTACCATTCAATCCGATAAGAACATAGATACGGAAATCAGAGTGTTTATGGTGTACGAATCTATTGAAGCGCCATTGCCGGTAATAGAGCAAAGCTTTGAAGCACCAGAAAGAACAGGTCTTACTCTGGTTGAATGGGGAGGAGGAGAATTGCCAACTCTGGAACTCGAAAACTAAGATTATGAAGTTATTTATTGCCCTTGTCGTAACTTGTGTGTCCTTCACAGCCTGGTCTGGCAGAGTGGATAGGATGCCTAGCTTTTACGTTCAGATGTTTGCGCCAGATTCCACAATAAAAGAAGGAAAGTCGCAAGTCAAAATATCATTGAGCACTCAGGTTGGGGAGGCCTATTATAAGCTTAGAAACGAAAAGGACTGGACAAAAATCAAGAATAACAGGAACAAGAAAACCATACACCTTCTTCTGGAATCAAATGCCTACGAATTCCGTTTTGTGAAGAAAGGATATGTGGAAACCTCCGGAACGCTTAAACTAAAAAGCCAAAACTACTATGATGTCAAGGTGAACATGTTTAAACCAAGGATTGACAAGTACAATTATCCAATTCAGTCGAGAAAACCTGCTATCTATCTGTATTCTGAAAATCCAATTGACCTTGAGTTAAAAGTTGAACCAAAAGGAAGCTTTAGTTATACCTATCCGGAGTACAAGCATTCCTGGAAGGTACATGTAGATCAAAATGTATTGACCGTGAATGGTCAAACTTATGATTACTTGTTCTGGGAAGGGCTTCATCAATCCATTGATTACAACAAGAATGAGGGGTTTGTTGTGGCTGGAACGGAGACGACGACCTTTTTGGATGAGAAGCTAGATTTTATGGGCTTTAATGCCAAAGAAAAACAGGATTTCATCTGCTACTGGGGACCAATATTGCAGAAAAACAAATTCAATAAGATTCACTTTTTGACCGGAGAAGCATACAACAAGCAGATTGCAGGGTATGAGTCTTCTGAAAAGATTGATTCGGAACTCAGGTTGTTAATGTTGTTTGAAAGCACAGATCAACCTGAAACTATGGAAGAACAAGTATTGCCACAAATCAAGCGATCGGGGGTAACATTAATCGAGTGGGGAGGTGCAGAAGTATCAGACCTTAAATTCAACTAAACATATGAAAACACTTACCGTATTATTGTCATTCTTCTTTATCCAAAGCAGCTTTGGGTTGGTTGAAATAGATCGAATCGCTAATTTTTATCAAACCATTGATGAAAAAGATGAAGCCATTTCTCAGGGGGAAGGCATTATCAAGTTCAATTTAAATGTGGAGAATGTCAAAATTCAATACAAAGTCAAAAAGGCCGATGGATGGAGTAACTGGCTTTCTTACCACCTTCAAAGTTCGAAAAGAATGATTGTGGATACATTTCCGGCGGGAAACTATCAGTTCAAATTTGAGAAGGCCGGGATGAATACGGTTTATGGGAACATCAATTTAGAATCGCAGCACTATGTTGAGGCTGTTGCAACAATGTATGGATTTGAACCAGTTGAGGAAGAATATAAGGTCTTCAAACCAGCTATCTATTTGTATTCGGAGACGCCGGTTGACCTTCAGCTCAAAGTGAATCCTGTAGGAAAGTTTGATTTTACTTATCCGACACACAAAGAAGATGGGTGGCAGGTGCACGTGGATGAAAATGGATTAACCTGCAATGGAAGGCAGTACGATTATCTTTTTTGGGACGCCACTCAGGATCATATGGACTTTAACTACAACTTTGGTTTTGTGTTCAAAGGAGAAGAAACCATTGCCTTTTTAGAAGAGAAACTAAGTACGCTCGGATTGAATGACAGAGAGAAGCAGGATTTTATTGCTTTCTGGGGACCAAAACTCGTTTCTAACGACTACAATTATGTGCACTTCATTACCGGAATGGATTATACCGAGAGCATTGGAAGTGTTGAATCTTCAGAGGAAATTGAGAGCAGCCTGCGTTTATTTATGGGCTACAGAGCCCTGAGTGCACCAATACCGGTAGTAGAACAGGAGTTGCAAAGTTTCAAACGACAAGGATTAACGCTTGTAGAATGGGGCGGCGGAGAAGTGTTTCTTAAACAACTAGGACTATGAAAATTATAGCATTATTAACGACTCTGGTACCATTCTTCGGTTTTGGTATTATCGAAATTGATGAAGGCCCCAGTAATTTTAATGTGTGGTTTTCTGAGCAAGACTCCTCTATTCAGGAAGGCCAATCAATCGTAAAACTTAGTTTGAATCATGAAAATTCAACCATTTGGATTCGTTCAGGAGACATTGGATCATTCACCGAGTGGGAGATTTGGGTTGAGAAAGCCGGCAAAAAAGTGATCGATACTTTACCGGCTGCCGAGTATGAATTCAAACTGATCAAGGAAAACTACGAAATCATATACGGACATGCCTCATTGCTGTCTCAACACTATGTTGAAATCAGTGCTCGTTTCTATGAAGAGCAAGAGATGGAGATTATGGATCTCAAACCAGCTATTTACATCTATTCCGATGAACCAAAGGATTTTGAATTAAGTGTGGAGCCTGCTGGTGAATTCACCTTTACCTATCCAAATCACAAAGCCGGTTGGAAAGTTCACGTTGACAAAGATGGTTTATGGTGTGATGGAAAACCGATGGATTACCTTTTCTGGGAAGGTGTGCAAAAACAACTGGATTTTAACTACATCCATGGTTTCGTTTTTAAAGGAGAAGAGACAGTTGAGTTTCTTGAAAAGCAACTTACTTCTATGGGCTTGAATGATAGGGAAAAACAAGACTTTATCGCTTTCTGGGGACCCAAACTTGTGTCTAACGACTATAACTACGTTCACTTTATTATGGATGAAGATTATGACAAAGAAGTAGGTTCAATGAATACAAGTATTGAAATAGAAAGTACGTTGAAACTTTATATGGCGTATCAGGCCTTACCTGCCTTTGTGCCAACAATTGAACAAACTTTCGAACCGTTTAAAAGAAAAGGTCTCACCTTAGTAGAATGGGGCGGAGGAGAAGTGATTAAACAGCAAATTGGATTATGAGATTATTACTTCTGGTCAGCATATTATTGTCAACCTGCGTTTATGCAGATAGGATACCCGAAAAAACACCTAATTATGGTCGGTATGCTGATTTTGGCCCGGTATCTACCTTCTATCTAAATGCTCAGATGAAGGATGAGTCCATCGCCAAGAAAACGGTGCAGTATAAATTTATTTTCAAAGATGTAGACTCTCAGGAGGTACTTGAAAATGTCACTTTGTACTGGAAGATGAAGAATATCAATGGAAATACGCAGTGTGATAAAAGTCAAACAGTCCTGACTCTCGACAAGAAAAAGGTCGATTTCAAGGTCAATTTGGAAAATTACGCTCCGGCAAATGTCATTATCAAACCCAAAAACCAATATTATTATGAGTATATCGTTTACCTCAAGCGTACTGACGCTGGGACTGGTATTCGCCCTGTCAACGAGTAAGGCAAATACACCTCAAAATGACCTGAGAGAAGTAGAATACGTTCCTTCTTACTGCAAATTGCTGAGTACCAAAGATGCTGACCTGAATGGTAAAATGCGCGTTCATGGCACCATTGTTCGCAATTATTCAGATAGAAAAATTACCCGACCTATTATTGTTGTTGTGAACAATAAAATTGTCGATACCGTTCGTCAGGGACGATTCGATTTACTTTTTTCAGAAGGGCAAAAAATCAAAAGCATTGCATTCAAATCCCCATATTATCGATACGAATCTGCTACAACTGAAGCCATTGAGTTTCAGCCAAACAAATCTTTGAAGTATGTGGTGAAAATGAATCAAGAGATCATCGAAGAGGCAGAAAAACCAGTGATCTATTTGTATCCTGAAAAAGAAACAAAAGTGGACCTAAGTTTGGATATGAATGGTCAATTACGTTTCACTTACCCTCAGTACAACAACGGATGGTCTTGTACCGCTCAAAAAGATGGCAAACTCAATGTCGACGGCAAATCTTATGATTATCTGTTCTATGACGCTGATATTACTCTGGAAGCTTACAATGAAAACGAAGGCTTTCTGGTAGAAAGTAAACATGTGGTGAGTTTTCTTGAAGAAAGCTTGACAACACTTGGATTGAATGCTTCAGAACAAAATGATTTTATTACTTATTGGGCACCAAGAATGGTGAAGAACGAGTTCAATCATGTTCAGTTTTTAGTCAATGAAGATTATGAAGCCATTTCTAAATTGAATGTCACTCCAAAACCAGAAACAAGTATCAGAGTTTACATGTTCTTCAAAAATGTGGGTGGTGATCACTTTGTTCAAAAGTCCAACTTGCCAAAACTTAACAGGCAAGGATTTACTTTGATTGAATGGGGTGGAACAGAAGTGAAAACGACTAAAGAAACGTTGTAGGAAGTATCATTCCTTTTCTGCAACGGGTTTTACAATAACCCGATAACTTACCATGGGCTCGCCGTTAAACTCAACGGTGAGCTTCTGAGATTTCATAAATCGTCTGGCGTCATACTGAATTTCGTACTGGTATTTGGCCTGTGGGTCAGGAATTGAAGCACCAGGATCGTCACTGTCTTTGCATGCTGATTTGAAACGAATGACAATTTTTTCATCTTCCTTCACTTTGATGGTGCTGCCTTTGTGGCTTAAAAGTTCAATGTAGCAGTGGTGTTTAACGGCATGAAAAAGCGGGCTGTGAACGAATTCTCCATGATGTCTTGGATGGTCCAGCAGTTGCCACTTTTTGTCATCCGGAAAATGCCTTTCCGCAAATACTACAGGTTCTGTGAAGTAATGTTCGGGTTTAAATTGTTTCTTGAATTCTTTCTCTTTAGCATCATAGTAACCGGCTGCCCAGGTGACATCTACCAGTTTCCATTCTCCGTCAATTTTAATGGCATTCCAGGCGTGTTCATGATCCGGAGAATCTAAATCTTTTCCAACAGAAGTGTGCCCCTTTGCAATCCCTGTTATAATGGGGCAATTAATACCGACATGTCCGCATACAGTACTCAAGAGTTGAGAATAAGCGGCACACACACCTTCTTTTTTCTTCAAAGCTTTATTTGGATCGCCTCCTCTCGCTGTGGGATTGTATTCAATGTTATCAGCAATCCAGCGGAATATCACACGAAATTTATCTTCATAACCTTTGACGCCTTTGGTTAAAATGCGCGCCATGTCTTCCGTGCTTTTAAAGGTCTTTCCGGCATAACTCAAGGCAATACTATCCGCATAGGCGTAGGGATTCTTTTGAGCAGATAAAGTACTGCACGCAAATAGTACTATGATTACCAACAACCGCATGGCTAATGGTAATATACGATTATTGTGCCAACTTAGGTTACCAGGAAGCCTCTGATCACATCTTCATAATGCCTTCAAGTGCCTTACCATGAATACAAACCACACTTGGTTTAGGCGTTGAATCTCCACCTTCGGGCCAGTGGCTGCTAGGGTCATTGACATTCTCAGAGTATTCACCAGGATGCTGTACACTTAAAAACAGAGTCTTGCCATCCGGAGAAAAACACGGTCCTGTAAACTCAGCATGAGTTGGAGCAGAAGCCACTTGCAAAACTTCACCTGCACGTTCTCCTGATCTTGGAACAAAGAACAAGCCATTGTTTTTGAATGGTGCGTATTGATCTTTGTTCATCACACTTCCACTCATATCGCTTGTAAACCAAAGATTTCCTCTTGGGTCAAAAGCCATGTTGTCCGGACATGCAAAGCCCATTTCTTCTCCACCGGCTAAATGTGTGTCGTGCGCAAATGTTAGCCCGTCATAGCCTTCTTTTTCATCGATTCTAAGAATAGAACCAAAAAAGTTGTCTCTGGAAGTGTTATTGGTCAATGCAATTAAAATGCTACCTGTCAACGGATCGATTTCAATATCTTCTGGTCTGTCCAGCATAGAACCACCTACCATTAAAGAAGATTCTCTGGCTCTGATTAAGACTTCCGTTTGGTCTGCAAAATTCTCCTGCAAAATACTTTGAGATTCATAATCCAGAGATTCCCATTTGCCCTTTTCCAGATTGGCCACGTACAAGGTACCTTCTTTTAGAGAACCAGGTTCGCTTCCAATAAATTTATATAAGCACTTGTCGCTGCCATCATCTCCTGTGTACACCACTAGTCGTCCGTCTTCCATTTCATGAACCTTAGAGCATTCATGAGCGCATCTTCCTAATGCAATGTGCTTTTGTGCTTCTCCTGTTTCCGGGTTGACCTCTACCACCCAGCCATAATGTTCCGGTTTATTGTCAGGGTAATATTTTTCCCATTGCAAACTACTGTTCTGATGAACGGCTTCTCCTGTAGAATGGTCTGTTTCACCATAAAAACCATTGTAATTTTCTTCGCAGGTGAGGATGTTTCCCCATGGCGTCAGGCCTCCACTGCAGTTGCCCAGGGTACCGATTCCATAATCTCTGCCCGCAATTGGTGTATCCCAGTTAAAAGGAATTTTGGTGTGACCGGATACACGTTTGTTCATCATGTCGTTTTCCACAACTTCCCAGCTCTTTCCCTTCTTTTTAATCTTGATGAAACTACCACCAACATTGTTCATTTCTTCATCGACCTGCTCTAATGTCCTGTCCACACCTTCGTCCCAGCCTGAAACAAAACGAGGGTCTACATACTCGTGATTGACCCATAAAATGGCCTCATCTTTTTTGCCTTCAACGGGTAAGTATTGAATAAAGTCATTATTGAAACCAAATTTTTCCTTGTTATTGATCGGATCTCCCCATTTGATCAGGACTGCATAAGAAAAACCTGCTGCCAGAATCAAATCGTCTTCTTCTATAGGATCTATTGGTTCAAAAGGAAATTTCTTTCTGTGGAGTGTTTGATGTTTTCTGGCTTCATCCAAATTCTCTTCTTCAGAACAACTGTAAAGTAAGCTGGGCATAACAGCCACTCCAAGGCTGCCTTTTCCAATGAATTCTAAAAAACTTCTTCTATTATATTTCTTCGACATTTTGAACCGAGTTGATTAAACAGTGTACCGGATATAAAATTAAGCTTATGAAATGGATTGTCACCTTATTTTTAACCACAGTTTTTGCACAGTTTTTAACAGCTCAGTTAGCAGTGACAACATCCAACTGGGATCAGCAACATTTTCCCAACGGATCTCCTGAATTGAATAAACTTTATGTGATTCAGGGAATTGATGTTGAAGCAGATATCAAAGACCATGTGGCTGAAGTATCCGTGAGTCAAACCATCAAGAATGCACAGAATCACGATTTGGAAGTAGAAGTGCTTTTCCCGTTGCCAAATAATGGAGTCGTTCAAAATTTCATGTTAATGGTAGACGGGCAGGAAATTCCAGGAGAGTTGATGTCTAAAGATGAAGCAAAATCAATATATGAAGGAATTGTAAGAAGAAAGCGAGATCCTGCTTTAATGGAATATGTGGGCTACGGCTTATTCAAAACTTCAGTATTTCCTATTCCGGTTGGAAAATCAAGAAAAATCACAATCAGATACACTCATCTCTGCCATAAAAAGCATGGAACCATGCAGTATATCTACCCAATTGGCACTCAGAAATTTTCAAGTCAGGCAATCCCGGAGGTAAATATCAATGCCAGAATCAGAACCACAGTGGATATCAAATCTGTGTTTACACCAAATCCAGGTGTTAAAATAGAAAAGGTCAATGAAAGGTTTAGTAAAGTCACATTCAAGGCTAAGAATATCAAACCAAGTACAGATTTTAAACTAAACTATAATCTTGATAATGAAGATGTGGGGGGGAGTTTGTATAGCCACAAAGCAAGTAAGGATGAGTTGGGGCACTTCATGTTTTTAGCCAGCCCTAAAGTAGAAGTAAAGGAGACAGAGAAGACGAGTAAGAATGTGGTTTTCGTCCTGGATAAATCGGGTTCTATGTCGGGCAAGAAGATAGAACAGGCGAAATCTGCACTCGAATATGTATTGGCAAACCTCAAAGATGGAGACCTCTTTAATATGGTGATTTATGACGATAGGATAGAGCCGTATAAAAACGAACTGATCAAGTATGACAGGGCCTCTTATAAAGAAGCGTCTGCCTATGCCTCAACTATAGTGCACAATGGAGGAACTAATATTGAAGGCGCTCTTAAAAAGTCTTTGGAGTTGATGCCGGACAATGGCAATCCTAACTACCTTATTTTCTTAACGGATGGACTGCCAACAGCTGGCGTTACAAACGAAACTCAAATAGTGCAGAATGTAGAGAAGTATAACGACAAAAACACCCGAATTTTCTGTTTTGGAGTAGGAAACAATGTCAATGCCAGATTGCTTGACAAGCTCAGTACTCAAAATGGTGGTTTAACCGAATATGTAAAACCAGATGAGGATGTGGAAGCGTCAGTGTCCAGTTTGTTTAATAGCATTAGCAGCCCGGTGATGACGGATATTAATATTAAAGTGACCGGTGTTGAGGTGTCTCAGACTTACCCAACCAACTTACCGGATATGTTTAAGGGCAGTCAGTTTGAATACTACGGGAGATACAAGAAAGGCGGGAAAGCTACTGTAATTATGACCGGAAAGATTCAGGGAGAATCAAGAACATTTGAATTTCCGGTTGAATTTGCTTCTGTTGCGGATGGAGATGCACACAGCTATGTGGATGCCATTTGGGCCAATAACAGAGTGGCTCACTTGTTGACATTAATAGATCAGAATGGGAAGAACGATGAGCTGGTGAATGAACTAATAGATTTGAGTAAGCGATATGGTATACTCACACCTTATACGGCCTTTCTTGCAAAAGAAGATGTTGATTTTGCGCAGAGAGATGTTATTCAGACACGTTCTTTAAACAATCTTCAGGTTTTGGATGATGTATCAGGAGAAGAGGCCAACGCGGTTAGAAAATATAAGAATGATTTGAAAACGACTAATTCGTTTTCCGGAGGAGGGATCGTAGATGCAGAGATGGAGCCGATCAAGGATGAAAGTGTGGTGTACGCTACCAACAGTAAAGGAAAAAAGACTGTAGTCAATACAGTTAAGAAAGTTCACAACAAAACCTTCTACTGGAAGAAGAACAACTGGGTTGATGGAAGTATTTCAAGCGATCTGACATCAGCAAAAAAGATTAAAAAGTTCAGTGAGGCGTATTTTAAACTGGGAGAGGATAAGGCTTCTGAGTTCAAGAAGTATTTAAGCATCAAAGAAGATTTTTACTTAAAAATTGGTAAAACGATCTATTATTTTCACGATTAATAGGTCTCACTTATGAAGGCTTCTTAACTTTATGGCATGCATAGAGTGAAAGAGTATGAAGCCGTATTGAAGCAAAAGGAAACCGAGAATTCTGAGTTGCGTTCAAAGCTGTCCAGAATTTTGGTGGTCCGCCTGTTGAGTTTTTTTCTAATGGTTTTTCTGGCCTGGCAATTGGCATCCATTCATTACGGGTATTCAATTGGTGTGGTAGTATTGGGATTGGCATTTTTTCTGTCATTGGTAAAACGAAATGAGTTACTTAAGTTTCAGAAAGAGTTTAATGAGTCTTACCAAAACCTGCTTGAGGCCGAAATTCTTGCTCAAAAAGGAGATCACAGTCTGTTTAAAACCGGAGAACACTTTCACGAACTCGATCATGCTTACGGCCACGATCTGGATATTTTCGGCCATAATTCTTTCTTTCAAAGTCTGGACAGAACCTCTACTTCTTCAGGCGCTGAATTGCTCGCTAATCATCTAAAAGATTATGAAATCTATGAGGATGGTCTTGCAGACAGACAGGCCATCGTTAAGGAGTTGGCTGAGAAGACTACTTTCAGACAAAAAATGTATGTCTTCGGGCAAGTGTATGGCAGCGAGAAGGATGAAATCAAAACGCTCATCAAATGGCGTGAAATATTTAATGCCTACGTCAGCAAATCTGTTTTCTGGACAATCTACAGATTTGCTGTTCCGGTAATTTCACTAAGTGCTTTAACATTGCATATCCTTGGAGAAATATCTATTGCTCAATTAATCATGTGGCTAATAGTTCCTCTGGCGATTACTGCTTCCAGAATAAAACACACGAACTTAACTCATGGTCAGGCGTCTCAGGGCTACCGAATTCTGTCTAAAGCTTCAAGTTTATTGTCTGAAATTGAGGCGGAAGAATTTAAACATGACAAGCTCAAACAAAAGAGTGCTCAGGTTGGGAATGAAGAGTATAGCAGTGATGACATTGATAAGCTGTCAAAGATCATGTCTAGCTTTGATAATCGCATGAATCCTTTTGTCGGAATTGTACTCAATGCTTTTATGGCCTGGGATTTTATGTGTCTTAACCGACTTGAAAAATGGATGGAGAAACATTCGGGGAGTTTTGAAAACCTATACGATCACTTGGCTTGGTGGGATGTTCAGAATTCTTTGGCTACTTATGTGTATAACCACCCTAACTTCAATTTCCCAAGTGAAAGCAAAGAGGTTTTAAAAGCCAAGCAGCTCGGGCATCCTTTTCTACCGGAAGATGTGTGCGTGAGAAATGACTTTGACTTGAAGGACCTCAGTTCATTTGCCATCATTACAGGTGCAAACATGGCCGGGAAAAGTACTTTCCTTCGATCAACCGGCTTATCCCTTGTAATGGCAAAACTTGGTTTGCCCGTTTGTGCTGAATCTTACGAATTTCAGTCGCTCAAGATTTTTACCAGTATGAGAACCACAGATTCTCTTCAGGACAACGAAAGTTATTTCTATACAGAGTTAAAGCGTTTGAAAGCTCTGATGAGTAAATTGGAAAAAGGAGAGAAGCTATTCATTATTTTGGATGAGATCCTGAAGGGCACGAATTCCAAAGACAAAGCCGAAGGCTCCAAACGGTTCGTAAGAAAATTATTGGACTTTGAGGTGGCCGGTATCATTGCTACGCACGACTTGTCTCTGACCTCCTTAGGCAACGAGATAGAAGGCGTCAAGAATGTTTGTTTTGAAGTCGAATTCGGAACGGACGACCTTATTTTCGACTATACACTCAAGCCGGGCGTTTGTAAAAATATGAATGCCACCTGGTTGTTGGAGAAGATGGAACTTGTGTAGGAATAGTTTGTGGAATTTGGCGCTCGTAGCATCTATATAGTAATGAAGAGAATTATGAGGGGCGCTGGGTTTCTTTTTCTATTGAGCCTGTTTTTCTTAGGTGATACTGGTCGGACACAGGTTCTATTCGGAACGGTTACAGATGAGAATGAAGAGCGCATGGGACGCGTTAAAGTTGAGAATAGAGCACTCAACCTGAAGACGACATCATCGAGATTTGGAAATTTTTATCTGAAAGTAAAACCGGGAGATCTCATTTACTTGTCACATATTGGCTACGAGACAGATAGTTTTGTGGTACCATCTGGTCGCGATACCATCAGGCATTTCTTTCAATTAAAACCTAAGACCAGGGATCTGGGCGATTTGAGTATTTCAAGTAATCGTTTAACCTCTGTGCTGGACAGAAAGGGCGTGAATGTGCTGGATTATGTGCCCTATAAAAACTTCACTTTGGCACTGTTTTCCTACAAACGGGAGAAATTTTTGTCTCTGGAAGCCCCTGATTCAACCATCAAATCTTTTCCTCTTAATGAAATCAACGGAAAGTCTTTGTTTGAAGATTGTTATGGAAACATTCATCTGCTATCTAAAGATAGCAGTTATCAGATCTATTTAGGTGCTGATATGGCCATTGTTGCCAGATCTTCTATGGATGAATTTAATGAACTTTTGGAGCCTTGTGTTGCTGCATTTGACGATAAAGTGGTATTCGAAAAATTTACGAATCACAATAAACTCTATTCCCTGTACCTGATCGAAAAAGAATTTCAAAACAAGCTAATGATGAAGGTTTGGGATGAGGATGCTGAGAAGGTGGCTCAACAAGAATATATGGCTATTATTGCTCTTTATTATAAGTCGGTGCCAATTCAGGCCAACATCATTGAGCAAGGGGCCTGGGACGGGAATATGATTGCTCTGGCAGAAAATGATACGCTTAACAGGATGATTAGTTGGTATTTAAAAATCAGAGCCAGAGAAATAGAAATTCAGAGTTTCCAGGTGTACAATAAGGTAGTGTCTTTTGATTTCCTTAACGACTCCATATACGTCTATAATCAATCAGGTGACTTGAAGAAAACCATGCCTTATTTGAGGAAGAAAGGTCCACGAAAGTTCAAAATCATTCTCGATAAATGGAACAATACCTTTTACGTTTTGGGGATTCGCAAAGGTGTGTATTCATTGAATAAACTGGACTTGTCAAGTGGTGATCAGGAAACCATATTTTCTTTGGATGAAGTGGTGTTTGCAGAGAATATTCAGGTTTTCGATAACTGGGTTTATTTTTTGAGATCGAACAATGGATTTCACAAACTTTATCGAATTCAATTAAAAGATTGAGGGACCATTGCCATGATCTTTCTTAATTTAACGGGCGCATGTCTAAACGGATTGCCCTCATAGAACCTTTCTTCACCAGTTCTCATAAACAATGGTCGGAACAGTTGTCGAATCAGTTTGACGGTTTGCTTGATATCTATGCGCTTCCTGGCAGGCACTGGAAGTGGCGAATGCATGGAGCAGCAGTGAGTCTGGCAAAACAGTTTCTTGAAAGTGATGTGGCCTATGATGTCATTATCGCCTCCGATATGCTCGATTTGGGAACTTTTACTGCTTTGTGCAGACAGAAAATAAGTGGAGTCAGCGTGTATTTATACATGCATGAGAATCAATTGACCTACCCGTGGTCGCCGGAAGATCAGGACGTTAAATTAAAGAGAGATAACCACTACGGTTTTATCAATTATGCATCTGCACTGGTAGCAGACAAGGTGTTTTTCAATTCTCACTACCACAAAAAATCTTTTTTATCGGCTTTGCCGGAGTTCTTAAAACAGTTCCCGGATCATCATAATCTGGATACCATAGCACAGCTTGAGGAAAAGAGCAATGTCCTATACTTAGGTCTTGATTTGGACAGATATGACGAGTTTAAACACGATACAAAGTCCAAAGCACCATTGATTTTATGGAACCATCGATGGGAGTATGATAAGAATCCAGATGGTTTTTTAGATCTTTTGAGGTCATTGAAAAAAGCCGATTTCAAATTTGAATTGGCAGTCATGGGGGAGTCCTATGCAAAGTTTCCGAAGACTTTTAATCAAATTCAAAGTGAATTTTCTGATAAGATTGTTCATTGGGGGTATGTTGAGTCATTTCAGGACTACGCAAGGTGGTTGTGGCAGGCGGACATTCTTCCGGTTACCTCAAATCAGGATTTTTTTGGCATCAGTGTGGTAGAAGCAGCTTATTGTCAAACGAAAATCATTGCACCTAACAGACTGGCATATCCCGAATATATTCAGGGAGAAAATTTATACGATTCTGAAGAGGAGTTACTTCAACTGGTATTGAACCATGAAAAGCTTGGTTTTAGTGAGGTGAAGAAGTTTGATTGGAAGAATTGCCGGGATGCTTATCGGTCTGTTCTAACTTAACTCCCATAGGATCACTTTACCATCGTCTCCGGTTGAAACAAGTCGTTTGTCTTCCCAAACAAGTCCATTTACACTCCTGCTATGTCCCCCGTCTTTGATGTCAAGACGTTGTATTAATTCCATTGTGTCCGTATGCCATAGCTTAATGGTTTTGTCTCTACTCGCGCTGGCCAGGTAGATACCATCATTACTAAGAACCATATCGTAGATGGCGTAATTGTGAGCAGGAATGGATTTTAATAACTCACCTGACTTTGAATTCCAAAGTTTGATGTGAGCATCCCAACCACCGGAAGCAATCATGTAGTTCCCCATCATAATGGCGGTATTGCAACTTTGTTCATGGGCATCCACACTTAAAAGATCATTCATGTCTTTATCCAGAACGTGAAATTTTCCATTCCCACAAGCTGCCAAAACGGTATTTTGGTATGCGGCTACCTGTCTGATCTTTTCATCACACAAAGGCACTTGTCGAATGAATGTGCGGTCGTTTAAGTCCCACAAAGAAATGCTGCCCTCACCGCCACTGGCATAGAGAATGCCTTCTGAGATACTCATGGAAAACACGCCCTTTTTGTGCACCTGATAATTTTTAATCTCTTTCTTTTCTTTGAGATCAATCCAGTGAATGTGCCCCTGAGATGTGCCGATCAGTAATAAGTTCGTTGGCTTGTGGTAGATGATGGAATAGATGCCCTGGTCCGTTTTTATGCTAAAATTGTGGACCTTTCTGCTTTCGAGATCCCATGAAGCAAGAATTTTATCGCTACCACCACTCAAAATCAAACCGTCCATCCCGGATGAAATGGCATATGCCGCACTGCTGTGCTGCCCGAGAGTTTGTGTTTTTTTGAGTGTTTCCATTTGCATGCAATGATACTTGAGAAAACTCAGCTATCAAATTTAATCCGAATAAAAACGAGAAAATAGGAAGGAATTAGAATGTACTTTTTGAATAAAAATTATCGTTTATCATTAATTTTAGAATGTTTTTCATAATTTTGTTCTTGTTATGAAACGAATTCCTTTTTTACTGGGCATAGCCTTTTATTTAATTTATAAGCTCATTGCATACCTTACAGGTGAGGTTTGGTTGCCTCTTCTTGTTTTTTTGATTCCGGTTGGTATTCTGGTGCTCAGTTTTGTTTGGCGTAAAAGTTTAAAACGTAAAAGCTGGTTTTTGAGTCCTGTTAATTTCTTGTTCGAACGGGATCATTACAGTTTTCAGAGCGACATATCAAATGATTTGTTGTTTGATAAGCTCATTGAAGTAGTAGAAGATTCCGAGTTTAAACTTTTCGATTCTGATAGAGATAAAAGGTCAATATTATGTGGTTCATACTTGAATTTTTGGACTTGGGGAGAGAACATATACATTACCCTTGAGGAAAAAGAGGGAGAAGGAACTACGATTAGATTCACTTCATGTACACTGTATGGAAATGTGTCCTGGAATCGTAACGAAAAGAACTATCAAACATTCATCACTTCTTTCGAAGAGTCATTAATCATATAAGGTCATGGGCATTATCGTAAACTTAGATGTGATGTTGGCCAAGCGAAAAATGAAGGTCAAAGAACTCTCGGCAATAGTTGGAGTATCCACTGTAAATCTCTCTATTCTGAAACAGGGAAAAGGAAAGGCTATTCGGTTTTCGACTCTGAATGCCATTTGTGAGGCACTCGACTGTCAGCCCGGAGATATCCTCGAGTACACCAGTGAAGAAGAAAACCAAGTCTGATGTTTCGAAAAAAAAGACGAATTCTTGATACACTCCGGAAGACTTTCGGGAAGGAAAAAACTGAGGGATTTAATTTCGATCTGGTAAGACGTTATTACAACAATAAAGATCATTCGCAGGCTTTTCAGGTGCTGTCCGATCAGACTTGTGAAGACTTGGATTTCGATTTATTTTTTGAGTATGCAGATCGGACATCTTCTAAAATCGGGCAACAATTTCTGTACAATGAAATGAGAGTCATCAATCGTTCTGAAGAGCTAACTGAACGCAGAGAGCAACTGATTAAACACTTTGAGAATTATGAAGACGACCGTCTGGAAGTTCAGTATTTGCTCCAAAAATTAAACAATACGCAGGTATCTTATGTGGTGGATCTGTTTCAGAAAACAATCGAAAAAAAGCCTGGATGGTATGTGATAATCCCAATCCTAACCACTATTTCGGCCTTGAGCTTCCTACTGTCTTTCGTGATACCCAAAGCCATTCTGATTTTGCTTTGTGTGTTGCCTATAAACGTCATCGTTCACTATGCTTTAAAAAGAAGAACCAATCTATTTGTATTATCTGTCCCGTCTTTATTGGCAATGGGAGGTGTGGCCAGAAAGCTAATGCAATTCAATTTCATTAAATCGACTTACCTAAATGTCTCAGATTCAGTTGGCGTGATTGCTTCAATAAGAAGAAAAATGGCCTTCTTTAAAGTGGAACAGAAGGTTGACAGTGACTTGGAAATGGCCTATTGGTTCCTTTTGGAAATGCTCAAAATTACGTTTCTACTTGAGCCTTTATTGTTATTCAGTTCCTTAGACAAGTTGCGTTCTAAATCAAAAGAAATTGAAGACGTTTTTTGCTTTGTTGGAGAAGTGGATCTTAGTTTGTCGATAGCTTCATTAAGATATGGTCTTGAAGAATTCTGTGTGCCTGAAATAGGACCAACGTCCGCAAAACTTCAATTTCAAAATCTCAGACATCCTTTGTTAGAGGATTGTGTTGCAAATTCTCTTCAGACAGAAAGGTCTATACTGCTGACAGGGTCCAATATGTCTGGTAAAACAACCTTTATTCGTGCGCTCGGGCTTAGTTTCATTTCCGGGATGACCTTAAACACTTGCTTTGCCAGTTCAGCTGGTTTACCTATGACCAAATTACTTTCCGTTATTAGAATTGAAGATGATTTAATGATGTCGAGTAGCTATTTTTTCCGTGAAGTCGACGAAATGAAAGCCATTATCCATGAGACAGGTAAAACAGGGGCTATTGTCCTGTTGGATGAGCTTTTCAAAGGCACCAACACCAAAGAACGAATTGCTTCAGCCAAAGCCATCTTATCATACTTAAACAGGCAAAAATGCCAGATATTTGTATCCACACATGATGTTGAATTGACCTCAATGCTTGAGAATGAATTTGACATGTTTCATTTTTCCGAGCATGTTTCTGGTAAGGGAGTTCATTTCGATTATAAACTTAAGAAAGGAGTGCTTCCGAAAGGAAACGCCATCGAAATTTTAAGCATCAATGCGTATCCTCAGGAAATAGTGGAAGAGGCAAGGAGGTTGTCTTGTTAATCAAATTAGTTTGCTACGACAACCCCATAAAAAAATCCCGATTAACAAATGCTAATCGGGATTTCCCATTATCTAAAGCAGCAAATAATGTCTTATCTAAATACGTTTACGGTTCCTTTTTCGATGATGTCAGGATTGTCCAATACGGTGAATACAAAATAGTAAGTCCCATCAGACAATTCAACTCCATTGTCATCTTTACCGTCCCATGAGTTATCGTACTTATCGTTTTGGTAAACCATATTACCCCAACGGTTGTAGATCTGCATCACAGGTTGTTCGTAATATTGTACACAATCAATTACCAATGTCTCATTCATACCGTCTCCGTTTGGAGTAATCACGTTAGGTACATTACAAGAACATGGGATGAATACAATATTTGCAGTATCTGAATAACTGTTACAAGAGTTAGAAACAGTCACAGAGTACTGTCCAGAAGATGTCACAGTAATGTTATCAGAAGTTGCACCTGTGTTCCACATCCAGGATGTATTCTGTGGGCCATAGGCAAGTAGGTTAGTACTCGTTCCAAGACATAAGGTGTCGTCGAACAACTGTGTCCAGGCCAATACTTTAAACTCTACATCCAAATCCTTGGTAATTCCACACAAACTGTCTTCATAAGTGATGGTGTAAGTACCGTAGTTATTAGCGTAAATCCATGGATCATCGTTGCTAATACTATTTGTGAAATCGAAATTTAAGCTGTCCTCAAGAGGATTAGGGCTAACATAAGACCATGTTCCGCCTGAAGGACTCGTTACCAATCCATCCTGAATCACATAAGCCAAACCACAAACGCTTGTGTCACCCGGGAAGTTGATCGTTACAGCGGTTACATGTGAACTATCGGTTGCAGATCCACACGCGTTGCTTACGGTAACAACGTACATTCCGGTATCCGTTACAGAAATAGTTTCAGTTGTGGCGCTGGTATTCCAGCTGTAGTTAAATGCGTTGCTACCATTGATGCTGTCCGGATCTAGTGTAAATGCAGGGAAAGATTCTGCACAGAAGAATGTATCAGTTAATTCAATTACCGGAGCAATTCCAAAGTTGATAAAGGCAGTATCCACATCTCCACAAGGATCCTGATAGATAAATTCATAATTGCCGTATTCCGATACAGTGATCGATGGACTGATGTCTGTCGCAGGTGTGAATGTTACTGTAGCACCTGCAGGACCATTGAATGACCATGTTCCACCATTTTCTCCAACGTTACCACCTGGAGGGAATCCGGAAGTAAGTGTGCTACATAGGTTAATGGTATTGTTAAATAAGTCCAGTGGAGTAGAAGTGGTAACTGTTAAACTTGCAGTTCCTGTACATCCGTTAGTGTCAACCACCGTTACAGTATGCGAACCTGGCAACCAGTATGTAGTGCTCGTTGTGTCTAATCCATTCCCCCAATCCAAAGAGTCGTATGGAAGTCCGGTTGAAGCTCCAAGGTCAATTGAAATGAAAGTAGAATCTCCTGGACAAACGAAAGAGTTACCTGCTAAAACTGGTTGAGGTTCTCCAACAATGGTTACGTTTTGTAAAGCAGATTTAATACAGCCATTTTTGACAACCGTTACCCAGTAACTTCCGGTTGTGTTCACAAATAAGGTTGAATCTGAAGGTGCGTGACTCCAGTCATAAGAATCATATGTAAAGGCTGAATCCAGAGCCAGAGTAACATCCGTACAGCCCAAGGTATCTCCAGTTATAACAGGTGTGAAATTAGGGTTCCCGAGTACATCCACAAAAATGGTGATACTCACCGTGGTCGATTGAGAAGGGGTACCATCATCCGTTCCCGTAAAGTCGATCACGTGATATCCGGCATTACTTGCATCACCAATAATCATGATGCCGGCCGAGCCTGGGTTACCAGGGGTGGAGCTAATCACGGAAGCTCCAGTCATTCCGTTAAAATTGGCAGTAACGGTTACTGTCTCACCAGCTTCCGGTGCCAAAAATGAAGGATTAAGAATTAAAGTGTCTCCATCTCCAATCCCACAAATTCTAATGGTGTCACCACCAACACAGTTGTTACCACCGTTAACACCAGTACCACCACCAATACCGAAATCTCCGAAAATCGGAGGGATGTTAGTAGCAGAACATACATTAAAGTATAGAGATTGATTGTCTAACCAATCAACACCATCAGGGTTACCAATAGGACCGTCATATAAATTTCCAGCCTGATCAAAACGCCCTAATTGAATGTAGTCGATTCCATCTCCTTTGTTCACGCCAACTGTGGCAGGTGTACCACCAAAACCATTTACACCACCAGAAGCAGATCCGGTAGTCCATTGCATATCTCCATAGCAAAAGGCAATGTTATCTCCATTTGGAACAGCAGGATCTGTCCCGTCCGTAATGATCAATTGAAATGTATTTACCTTGTCTACCTGACTGCTGTAGTAACCTACTTGTTCCCAGTTAATGTAAACTGCAGTCGGTGTAATCTTATAATATATGGTTCCGGTTCCTCCCAAATCCACATCACCCCAGAAAGGAGCTACCATTACGTACTGGTTACTTGGAAAAGGTACAGAAGAGAAAGTTCCGTAAGCCTGATCGAAAGTAATGTTACCGTTGATGTTCAGATAAAATGAATTGTAAGTGGTACCATATAAACAAAAGTTGAAAGGAATGGCAATAGGTCCTTGAGACCCATCATCTGTTGCACCACCAAAGTTTGCTACAGTGTAGGTAGCATCTGGTTGTACGTAACATTCACAAGAAGACTTATACTGTGGAGTACTTGGCGGATCTTTTGGATCGTTCAGGTTTCCGTTCAC
Source organism: Parvicellaceae bacterium (assembly GCA_965230535.1). Lineage (GTDB taxonomy): Bacteria > Bacteroidota > Bacteroidia > Flavobacteriales_D > JAUILH01 > JAUILH01. Next base: position 1,579,333 of record OZ246009.1, read on the forward strand.
TACCGGAGCCGGATTTGTCAGAACATTAGCCTGATTTAAAGTTCCGTTAGCTTTTTGAGTTTGGTATTGTTGCGAACCAACCACTACCTGGGCATGAGAATTAAGCCCTAAAACCACCGTGATTGCTGCTAAAAAGAGTTTTGTTGTTTTCATAAATAGTTTCCTTGTGCTTATACCAAGACGTTATAAATTAAACTTGGTTGCACAAAGATGTAACTTTTTTACAACAGTTCCGTAGGAACTTATTACAACTCTTTTTACACACGCTTTACTTATTGTTTTAGAATTTTTTACCCAGCTGGTATAGTCAGGTGTTACCTACTTGGATTATAGTAGTTGCAAGGAAGGAAAAGGTATTAACCCGTTGTGTTAAAAACACAACACTAAAAACGATAAGTTGTCATGCAAGGAAACCGACCGACTTACGAAATTATGCTAGATACAGGCACAGATGCAGTTGCTGTGTTGTACCAGCGTTATGGAAGAAAACTGTATGCATATGGATTGCATACATGGAAACTAGATGAAGACACCAATTGGGATATGGTGTATAAAACCCTGTTTAAAGTTTGTGAGAAAATTGGTTCTTACGATTTTGATTCTGAAAAAGGCTTTTCAGCCGTAGTCTACAAAATTTACATCAACTATTTAAGAAAACAGTATCGAAAACAACAACAAATTGGAGAATACATTGAATTTGAAATTTTCAATGAATCAAACTTTGAAAATATTGGAGATGGTGCGGGCTTGAGTACCGAACGTGAAATCAGAAAAAAGATTCACGAAAAAGAAGTGAGGGCAGAGAGATTAGAAGAAATGCCCAAAAACCCAAAGCTGGCCATCCTTGAAGAAGAATTGGATAAACTGGAAGATTGGCAACGTATGCTATTGTTGTTAAAAAGCCAGAACATGCCATATAATGACATTTCAACTTATGTTGGTAAACCGCCACATCAGTTGAAAGTATATTATCAACGACTTAAAAACCGTGTGACCAAGAGAGTAAATGAACGACTCTCGGAAATTGCGCAAAACTAAAAACAACTCAAATGAACAAGAACTACAAAGAAGAATTCACCAGTATTGAGCTTGATCATGACATCAAGGACTTGCTGTTGAAAAGAGGGGATGATAATCCTGAGTATGCTGAGGTGTATTCATCTGTTGAGAGATCTATTGAAGCTTCTGACAGCTATATTTCAGAAGACGATATCGATTTTTTGAAAGAGGAAGAAGTGATTAATAAGTTGAGAGAGAAAACAGGCTTTACCGGTATCGGTTTGGCAGGTACTCAAATGATGCTTTTGCTCTTTACGAGCATAAACTTTTTCTAAAAGAATCCCTCAGGATTAATTAACTATTTTTGAGCTATGAAGTTCATCTTAGTAGCTCTTATTTCAATAACCTTCGCCGGAGTGAATGCACAGAAGAATAACTGTTGCAAACCTCCGGCTTTTTCTTTTGAAGACCTACCGGAAGCCATGCCACAACCGGGACACGGTACGAGTGTAATGCCCGTTCACTCTAATGTGGATTCTGTTCAGTATTACGCCAATCAAGGAGTTAATATGTACTTCTCTTTCAATTATTATGAGAGTTTCATGGCGTTTTACAAAGCCTATAAATTAGATACCAATTGTGTGAGCTGCTTGTTAGGAACTCTGGTTAATCTCGAACAAGCTGAAGAGGAATCTGAGTTGTACTACGACTTATATGATCGAGCTAATGAAATTTATCATTCCGACAGTATTGAAATGACCGATTTTGAAAGAGCCCTGTTAGAATTAGAAGTTGGGACCTTTTCGTATAAAAGGAAGTTTCAGGATGATATTTATGACCAAAGAATGCATGAACTGTATGAAGAGTTCAGCGATAATCCTGTGGCTTTGGCATGGTATATCTACTATTTGGATGATGGACTTATTTATAAAGATGAACCATTTGAAACTACCATAAAAGCGGACTCTATTGTGCAGAAGGTAATCAGTAAATTCTACGACAATGCGGCTGTTTTGCATATGGGAATTCATCTCTATGAAGAATTAAATCCACCGAAAGCACTGGAACTGGCAGAAAGAATTGAGCAAACTGCTCCAAATTCCGGACACATTGTGCATATGCCTGGACACGCCTACTATTACAACGGAATGTACGATAAGGCTATTGAAGCTTTTAAGAAAAGTTATCTGGTGGATTCGGCTTATAATGCTAAGAATACTTATGCGATTGACCTGAATTGGAATTACATTCATAATCTGGATTTCTTATGTCTCACCCTGGCAGAACAAGGTCAACTTAAAGAAGCAGATGACTGGGCCAAGAAGCTGGGAAAGGCCACAAATATTTGGAACAACGGGATAGGAGGAGAGATCAACCCTAAATTGCATACAGTGCCAATGTTGGTTCCTTACAGATTAATGAGGTGGCAAAAAGCATCAGAGCAAGCAGAGGTTTTATTGAATCAGGGACTGGAGTTCGACAATGAGTTCTTTGTGAAGGGCTTTAAATTATATTTCGATGGGATGCATGCTTTTGAGCAGGACCATGACGATACACTTGCAGTAATTCTTGATAAAATGAAGAAACATATCAAGACAGGAAAAAAACTACGCAAGGATAACAAAGGAGAACTTGGAGCAGAATACATATATACCTACACAGATGTCCTGCAGATTCACAAACGAATTTTAAGCTTTTTACTGGATAATAAGAATGAAACCAGTGATGATATTGTTGGCAATATTTACCGAATCGAACATGAAATCTGGGAATACCAGTTATCTGATCCACCAGCCATTCCATTGCTATTTGAAGAGTTGATTGCCGTTTTGTATGAAAAACAACGGAATTTCAATGGTGCCATAGACATCTTGAAAGAAGCCTTAGACAGAAAACCTAATTCGGGACCAATTCTACTGCACTTAGCCAGAATGTACTACAGAGCTGGTCAAAAAACAGAATCAAGAGCGTATTTAAAGAAATTTCATGAAGCCTGGGCAGATGCAGATAAAGAACTCATCGAATTTGAGAAAGCAAGGGTTTTGGAAATTAACCTGAATAAGTAATGAAAAACCTCTGTCTTGCTATAGTTCTATTCATAGGTGGAGGTTTGTGTGCCCAGTTGGATTCTTCTCAAATCGCTAAGATCAATAGTATGATGCAAGGATTTGCTGGTCAAAACCCGGGAGTTTCTCTGAGCATTGTACATAAAAACGGTTGGCAGCATGTCTCTAACTATGGTTTGAAGAGTTACGGCAGAATGCCGGTTTGCGATCCTAAAACTCAATTCAATGTGGCTTCTCTGGCCAAACACATCACTGCAAAATGGATGTTTGAATTCATTCGTACAAATTCTTGTAATCCAAATGATCCAATTACCAAGTACCTTAATTGGTTGCCTGAATTTTATGCCCAAATAAAGATCAAACACCTTATTGAGCATACTTCTGGTTTAAGAGAATTTCATACACTTCAGCAATTAAGAGGAATTAATCCGAATAAACCGGTCAGGGAAAAAGCCATTCGTGAAGACCTCATTCAGTTTCAGGAACTCAGTTTCAAACCCGGAAGCAGACATGTTTATTCCAATACCGGCTACTATCTTCTTTATAAAATAGGAGAGGAGTTGGCTAAAAAGCACCCGGATTTATCATGGGAACGTTTTGCAGAAAAGTCTGGTTTTACAAATTCTTTCTGGCAGGATGGAAGAAAATGCACGGATTGTGCTCATGGACATGTATATGTCAAATCATTTGTGCCTGTAAAAAGCAAAGAAGAGGTCTATGGCTACAGTAATTTTTGGACTTCAGGGACCGACATCACTCAATGGATGCACTCTTTACTTAAGGATGATGACTTTCTAAAAGCGGCCCAAACCATGTCAGAAATTGACAATAATGTTCGTTTAAAGTACAATTACGGACTCATTAAGACCAATTTCATGTCCTGGGATATATTGGAGCATGGTGGCATTATAAGAGGTTTCAGATCACAAATAAGATACATTCCTTCAACGGGCTATGGCATTTGCCTGATTCTTAATTCTGACGTGGTGAATCCGGTTGATTATGTGGATAGAATTACGGAGATCATTCTCAAACAAGACCAGGCTTATGAAGGTGTTGAGTTGTCCGGGCAAGTGGTGGATTCCAAATTAAACCCAATTCCGCACGCCTATATTCATATAAATAGACATACCGGAGGAGCTTTGGCCAATGATTCTGCCTACTTCCATTACAGAACAAGAGATTTTGTGGACAGTGTTACCTTCTTTGCAAGTGGCTATGAGACAAAAACATTGTCTACAGAAGATTGGGAGAAACCAAAGCTTGTCAAGCTTAAAAAGTCAGAAGCCAAAGCCATGCTCAGAAGTTTTGATCAACAATTTAACTCGGAATTTGATTTACCAGAGTCTTATGGCAGTATTGCACCCTGGGTGTCCGTTCCGGGAGCAGAGATCATAAAAAGATATCCTATACATGGTTTGTCGAGTGTGGATACCTTGAGTGCCTTTATTACTAAACAAAACAAATGGGATACGCCTTTTAGGTTTGTTGTGTATGATGTGAATGGGGAGACCGGTTTGCCATCAAATTTCCCTGTATTTACAAGTGAGCCTGTAGTTGCGAATGAGCCTAATTCGTGGGTGCATCATTTTGTGGGAGATAAAATTTCTATACTGAAAGGGGATTTCTTTGTGGGAATACAATGGCTCACAGCTGCCGGAAGAAGAGGAGAGAATGCACAGTATTTGGGTTTCTACATGAATAAGAATAGCAATCAATCATATTACAGAGTGCCATTTGATAAGTGGCGAAGACTGGGAGAAATTACTTTTCGGGGAAATAAGGATGTACTAATTCAATGTTCGTTTTCTGCTGAAGATGCCTCAATGAGGCAGGTGAGTTATAAGGAAGGTTTTTTGTTTGATGAAGATTACCAAAAAATAATGCCTTTACATTCTGAACACAAACACCTGTTTATAGAACCGTACCCGCATTCACGAGAGTTGAGATTTGAAAGTGATGGGCCTAATCAATGGGTTCATGAAAGAGCAGATTGGAAGTTTGAAGCTGCTTTTGATAATTACGGAAAGTACATGGTTCACGAAAGTAGTCCGGATCGCATTCACAAAACCTACGAATTTGTGGAATATACTTACGATACAGAGAATCTATTCTCAAAAAAACAAACACTTTTTGCAGTAAATAAAGATGTGAAATGGAAAATCAAACCTACCGATAAGGGCTTAAAGGTGCGCATCAAACCATTTAAGTATATGTATTTCGATTCCTACAAAAACAACTATTACACTCTGGATGGCGACATGTCGTTTGGACGTTTGCTAAAAATAGAGTGGAATGAAGCAAAAGATGGCATAAAAAAGCTCAACTATTCAGATTCCAGAAATTTCGGGATTGAGTTTATGCCCAAACAATAGTCTAGCGTTTCTTCCTCCAGTTTTTCTTCCCTTTATTAGAATTTCCTCCGCCCTCACGTTTCTTCTTCCTATTGGCAAAAAATTCCTGGCGTTTCCGGCTCTTCTCTTTTTCAAACTCCTTTTTCTCCGCCTTGGTCATTGGCTTGTCGGTTTGAGGAAAAGGGTGATCCTCTACTACCGAAATCTTCTTTTTGATGAGCTTTTCGATTGACTTAACGTAAGCATTCTCTTCCGGCTCACATAAAGATATGGCTACACCAGATTCTCCGGCTCTTCCCGAACGTCCGATCCTATGAACGTAGGTTTCAGATTCGTTGGGAACATCATAATTAATGACATATTGTAGTTTGTCAATATCGATACCACGTGCCGCAATATCGGTTGCTACCAACACACGGATGTCCTTAGATTTAAAGTTAGCCAGTGCTTTTTGCCTTTGATTTTGTCCTTTGTCTCCGTGAATAGCCGCACTTGGAATGTTCTTTTTCTTGAGATTTCTGACAATTCTGTCTGCACCGTGCTTGGTTCTGGAGAACAGAAGCACCTGATCCAGCTTAGGATCCTTGAGTAGATGCAACAACAAATCTTTTTTAGCTGATTTGTTAGTGTAATATAGATATTGTTGAATGGTCTGTGCAGTTGAGGACACTGGATTTACTGCCACTTTCACCGGGTTATGCAAAATGCTTCTCGACAGATCAATGATATTATCAGGAAGTGTAGCCGAGAAGAATAAGGACTGACGTTTTTTAGGGAGTACCTTCAATAGCTTTCTAATGTCGTGTATGAAGCCCATATCCAGCATTCTGTCTGCTTCATCCAATACAAAGTAATCTATTTGGTTGAGTTTGATATAACCCTGATCCATCAAGTCCAATAAACGTCCCGGAGTAGCTACCAGAATGTTGACGCCTCTTTTGAGTGCATCCGTCTGCGATTTTTGTCCAACACCTCCGAAAATCACTGTGTTTTTGATTTGAAGGTACTTGCTGTAGTTAGTGAAATTCTCACCAATTTGAATGGCCAATTCTCTTGTTGGTGTAACAATCAGTGCTTTTATAGCTCTTTTCTCATAATTGTTTCGTGCATGCAGGTGCTCAAGAATAGGAATCGCGAATGCGGCGGTTTTTCCTGTTCCGGTTTGCGCACTGGCAAGGATATCTCTTCCCTCCAATGCTTTTGGTATGGCCTGAGCCTGAATTGGCGTTGGAGTAGAGTAGTTCTGATCTTCCAGTGCTTTTAAAATTGGCGCACTGATCTTAAGGTCTTTAAATTGCATACAGCGAAACGGCTAGATTTTAGAAATAGGCCGCAAAGGTAGACATAAGATTAGGATTAATGGCTACTATTGAAGTTTTAGCACTTTTTTGAAGCAAATACTGTTCTCAATACCTTCATACTGTCCGTAGTTAGGAATGATTTCGTAGCCATTGTTTTTGTAGAGTTTAATGGCTTCCGGCTGACGTTTACCTGTCTCCAGACAACAGGCATCATATCCAAGTTCCAGTGTCCAAATTTCCAATTGCTTTAAAACCTCACATGCCAGCCCCATTCCCCGTGAGTCCACTCTGGTGTACATGCGTTTCACTTCCATGGTATTTTTATCAAAACCCTTGATAGCGCCGCACGACACGGCTTTGTTGTCTACGTAGAGAAGAATGACATGCTCCAACATATCAATTTGGTTGAACTGTGCATAATAATCGTGCTCTTCACCATCTCTCGTTTTTAACTCAAAGTCAAGTAGCTGAACAAGTTCAATGAAATCTTTGTCGGTAGAATCCGTTCGTTTAAGTGTCATTTCTTTTTTGCCTTTTTAGTGGTTGGTTTTGGAGGTAGTGACATCACAAACTCAAAACTTTCGTCCAGTAAATTTTCGATCAATTTTCTGTCAGAATGAAGTAGTTCATCCGGGATTTTTACATAATCTCTCATCACAGCGCCATGAGATTTAAAGATTGTTGCATTGTATTTTTCTTTAAAGCTGGCCTGAGATTCTTTTGATAATCGAATGCCTATTTCGTCTTCTTTATTAAGTAAAGAGAACATATAACCATTTGCAGAGGTGTAAGGCATGGTTTTACCCTTTCGTTCAAACTTTGTACTTGAAGCACATAATTCGTTGTAGATTTTTATTTTTTCTTCTGTCATTGGTCTTGATTTTCCAGTTCACAAACACATCTTACAGGAAATTGTCGCTTAGCCACCACCACATTGTGGTTATGCAATTCATGCTCGTTTCCGAAAGTGTGCCAGTGCGTGATATTACCATCTTTTAATTCTGAGTCGATCCAAAACGTATTTTGTTCACCTACACGCGCCGTTTTACCGTAATCCATTCTGCCACAAAGACGAATGTTTAATGTGTCCACCAAATTAATTTTGTGACGACGATCCAGCTTGATGAGTTCTTTAACTTCTTGTTCTGTTGGTAAACGCCAGCCTTCCGGACAGATTTTCAAAGCTTCTTCTACAGGATAGAACTGCCCACACTCTTCGCAAAGATCTTTAACACCATTATCTGTACAGCTGGATTTACTCGTTTTATGTTGAAGGTTTTGTTTTAGCCATTTAAGGTTCCCGATAACAACGTAGTCATAGGTCTGACCATCACGCGTATCACGTACGGATGTTTTTTTAGAATATGGCTTATTAGGTGATGCTGAGAACAGTAGTATAAACAGAAATAAATACGGCATAGATAAATATGCACAATTTTATCGAATTCTATCTAAACTTACCTTGGGTTTTTCGTTTCCACAAAGCATCTTTAAGGTTGGTATAGCGGAAGGTCAATTCAAATCCTCCGGCTGCAGCGTTAACAGAGCCAATTTTACTTACACTGATATCGTACGAAAGCCCAAGGGCATAATCAGTCAGTTCTAACAATACAGTTGGTGTAATGGCATCTTTTACTCTGGTCTGAACACCAATGGAAAGTGCGTTTTCCTGAACAAGTCCTGTAAATTTCGTTCCATTCTGTAACTGGAATCTCATGCTAAATCCTCCATAGATTTCCTGATGAGGTGTTTGTTTTACAAATAATACTTGTGGAATAAAAGAGACTTTTGAACCAGGAATGTCGTATCTGAAGCGTGCATATGCAACCAATTTTCTGGACAAATAATCGTCTGGTGCATTGGTGTACTTTAACCTTGGTTTGTTGGCGTGAAGGATTGCGGCTCCAACATTCAATTTAACCTCATCGAAACCATCGAACTTTTCAGAAGTATTGTCGAATTCGAAATTTACACCTGCACCAACATCTCCATAAACAAAACTGCTCAAAGAGTTTACTTCATTTGAAGGAAGGGCAGTGTCAAATCCTTCTCCGGTAAATTGATTGCCCCAGGTTAAACCTTCGAGCTGACCACTTCTCTGGCCCATACCAATCTGAATACCTGCTGCAAATTTGCTTCTGTCGTCCAAAGGAAGTATTCCGGAAATGGATAACATTCCCTGGTTGGTTCCAAACTTGGAATCTCCCGCCTTGTCGTTGTAAAAAGTCAGTCCGGCTCCAATGTATGCTTTGTTTCCGTATCCCAGAAAAAAAGGCAGATCGAATGAAGCTGCCGTTGTTTTAAACGGACTACCTATAGAGGCCCATTGGCTTTTATGGTTTAAAATAAGTCGCTCGTAGCCATTATAAAAACCTGCACTGGCCGGATTTAGAATCAATGGCGTCTCATTCCATTGAGAAAAGTGCACATCCTGAGATCGCCCCAATGATGTTGCCAGAACAAAAGATACTATGAGCAGTCGTTTTATCATCTAACCAGCGTAATGTTTCCGGTTTCTCGAACTTGATTGCCATCTTCATACGTGACATCAACAATAATGGTGTAAACTCCACTGTTCAGAGGCTCTCCGTTAAAAGTTCCATCCCATCCTTCCAAAGGATCGCTGGAAGTATACATTTCCTGTCCCCAACGGTTATAGATACGAATGTCGACCGTGCTCACATCTGCACCAGCAATGACAAAGTACCAATCGTTGTTACCATCACTATTAGGAGAGAACGCTGTTGGAATGTGTACGCCGTCATAAGTAGGATCGCCTTCCTCAACAAATCGGGCGATGATGGTTTGATTTTGCGTTACCTGAGTACTCGCATTGCTTGAATCTTTATGCGGATTAATTGGATCAACCGCTACCCATTCTTTGAAAACATAACCTGCATTGGCTTTGGCTTTTAACAGGATGTCAATATTACCATAATAAACCCCGGTAAAAGGATCGGAATCTAACCAGATTGAATTGGCTTTGATCTGTCCGGCACCATCCGGTTCAACATCAAACGTGATATCGAAAGGACCAGTTAGTCCGTAGCAATCAATCATTCCTTGTTGCATAGCGGTACATCTGGCATTGATGAAGTCTCTTAACTCCTGCACCTTACCTTGCCAACCGGCATAAGTACCTCCCCACCTTGCAATCTGTCCTGGCATTTCTGGATCGATCAGGGCAATCAAGCTGTCAAGGTGACCAATCATGAAGTCACAGCTGAAAACAGTGTTACCCAAGTCAATATATCTTGAGATGTAGTATTGGTTAACAGAATCGTTCTCTGCCATCAATTTTACCAATATCTCTGTGTGACCTTGTCCTCCCGGATCTGGTAAGTTCTCAGCGTTACAAGGATCGGCATTGGCAGTCGGATCAGGAATTCCTGTATAGTTGATATAGTGACCAAAGCTGGCGTCCATATCCCATAAAACATAACGCCATTTCTTTTTGGTTCCATTCAAATCAGTACCTCTCCACCAGGCAGTGTTCCAGTTTAACCAATCCTGACTTACAATGTATGAGTTCAAACAGAAGTAGTCGATCAAACTTCTCCAGTTGTACAGGCTGTCAACATAATCAAATGCAGGTCCCGGAGCCATGTTATTGGTGTTAATATAAGTTCTTAAGGCTTGCCAGGCTGGTTCTGCAACCGGATCACCATATTCCATCCAGGTAGGTCCCCAGGTTTTCAAAAACCATACGTAGTCTTCACTGCCGTTGTAAGGAACACTTTGGTCGTAGTAATGATCAGTGAAATCGTTATCATCTACTTTTTCTCTGATATCGTAAACACCCCAGTAACGACCGTTTAAGTAAAGAATACAAGGTTCAAATGTTCTTTCGTCCAGTAGCAGTCCTCCTTCATGAGACAAAGAATGAACGTAAGAATCACGAATATGCGCTCCATCCTCAAATGGGTAGTTATCATTAGCAGCAGCCTTGATAATCAGCCTCTGAAATTCATCTCTGTTCTTAGTTCTGAAAATCTGATGTCTGATAGAGTGGTTGTAGCCCTGTTGATCTCTCATGATGAAATCAAATCCTCTTTGGTCATAAGCCCAGCTATCGTTACCGTGCTTGTTGTAGTCACCAACGCCTTCATCAATTAAAACACCATTGGCGCCAAAATATTCAATGGCTCCAAGAAAATTCCCTGAAAAGCCATTTCCATTTTCAATCAAATCTTCCAATAGAGAACCTGAAATTGATAGAATAGGCATGGTGTGCGTGTCATCAACAAAGTAAGTGTTTGTCTCAGTAAAACTTGGTAAAACACTGCCATTTGAGCTTACTGCATAGGCTCTGATAACTGTTGTTGTGTTTAAGGTGATGGCTCCTGTAGCAACCGTACTGGCTGTGGTAGGCTCATCTCCATTGGTGGTATAGTATATCGTTACGTTTGGATCCGGGCTTGTGATGTTAACATTGACACTTCCGGTGTAATAGCCTGGTGCCTGATCAAATACCGGAGTAGTGGCATAATTGTCAAACGGACTATTGTTTGCGCCAGAAGGCGTAGGGTTGGTGAAAACAGACCAGGTAGCAGCTCCATCTGATGTTCTACCCATCGAATGATCTGCCTGATGATTTGTTAGTGTGATTTGGTCAACCAGTGTTCCGGCAGCATCAGATAAGATGATATCCTCTGGTCTTGTTTGAGTCAATTTTAATCCTGCATGAATCTCTGTTCCTTGAATGGCCCCTCTACCTGAACAAACAACCAATGCATAACCTCCGGCAGGAACATTTCCCGAAGGAATCTGCCATTTTGTTGGATTTCCTGCCTTATCACTCACGTACCAACCGGTTAAATCAACCGCAGCACCAGTTCCGTTATAGATCTCGAACCAATCTTCATTTCTACCATTGGCATCAGTGTAACCGCTCACATTGGCCGCACAATATTCGTTAATGACAACCTGAGATTGGGCTAAGAGGGTAAGACAGAAAGAAGTAGACAGGAGGAGTAAATGTTTGACTTTCATAATAAAGAGGGTTTCCCAAATTTACCAAAAAATAAGTAATTCTTAACTGTTAATTAAATAATTGTTAAGTCATATTGGAATCTTATGGAATTTTCATCATGGTTTTCCCAACAGTTAATTATCTTTAAGCCATGGATAAGATTCTAATAGCAAACAGGGGGGAAATAGCCTTACGTATCATGAGAACATGTAAGGAGCTAGGTATTAAAACAGTAGCCGTGTACAGTGACGTAGACAGAGGTGCAAGGTTTGTTAGATACGCAGATGAGGCGTTTGCATTGGGTGGTGTTACAGCTGCAGAAAGCTATTTGGTTCAGGATAAGATCATTGAAGCTTGTAAAGTACATAACGCGGATGGTATCCACCCTGGGTATGGTTTTTTGTCCGAAAATGCAGGATTCAGAAGAAAGGTAGAGGAAGCCGGAATTACTTTCATTGGGCCATCTCCGGAGAGTATGGAATTAATGGGAAGTAAACTGGCTGCTAAAGATTTTGCCAAAACCCACAATATTCCAATGGTTCCGGGAACTGATGATGCGGTTGAAACTGCAGAGGAAGCGATTAAAATTGCTGCCGGAATTGGTTATCCGATTTTGATTAAAGCGTCTGCCGGTGGTGGTGGAAAAGGGATGAGAATTGTAAGGTCCGAATCCGAATTGGCAGAGCAGATGGAGCGAGCTATTAGTGAAGCTGTAAGTGCTTTTGGTGATGGTGCTGTTTTCATTGAAAAGTACGTAGAGAATCCTAAACATATTGAAATACAGGTGATGGCAGATACGCATGGAAATGCAGTTTATCTGTTTGAACGAGAGTGTAGTGTTCAGAGACGTCACCAAAAAGTGATAGAAGAGGCACCGAGTGCAGTCATTTCTCCGGAATTGAGAAAGGAAATGGGGGAGTGTGCTGTTAGTATCTCTTTGAATTGTGGCTACGTTGGTGCAGGAACTGTTGAGTTCTTGTATGAAGATGGCGCTTTTTACTTCCTTGAGATGAATACACGTCTTCAGGTGGAACACCCCGTTACAGAGTTAATTACCGGTGTCGATTTGGTGGCTGAGCAGATTAATGTGGCCAGAGGCGGAAAATTGTCGTTTGCTCAGGAAGATTTGGAAATCTTAGGTCATTCAATTGAAGTGAGAGTTTATGCTGAAAATGTGGTAGAAGGATTTTTACCGGAGACGGGAAGTCTGGATAGATATTCTGTTCCAAAAGGCCCAGGTGTGCGTGTAGATGATGGCTACGATCAGGGAGACGAAATTCCGGTTTACTACGATCCAATGATCTCTAAATTGATTGTGCACGGGCAAGATAGAAAAGAGGCGATTGATAGAATGATTAGAGCCATTGAAGATTATCACATTGAAGGAATTCCTACCACACTACAATTTTGTAAGCATGTAATGGGCATGGAAAAGTTCATTGATGGCTCATTTACAACCAATTTTGTGGCTGAAGAAATGCCTGATTTGTCCGTTATACTTGAGGATGCAGAAGAAGAGGCGCGAATTGCCGGATTGGTTGGTTTGTTGGCTCTAAATGAAAAACAAAGTACTGTTGCTCAGGAATCTGGAGCAGATGTTTCAGCCTGGGAAACGAATAGAAGGCAATTTTAAGCAACATTTTCATTTTTTTTTCGTAACTAGAGGTACAGATGAAAGCTGTACTTTCCATACTACTCATGTCCAGTGTTCTTTTTGGGGCTGCTCAAAATGATTCTGGTCAGGTGGATATGTCCAAATATCAAAAGGTATATATGGGCGATACTGCCTGGGTATTTGTATTGAAAGATCTTGAGAAAACCGGCAGCGATCAACCTTATCGCTGGATGAGGCACAGGGTGAAAAAAATGGCGCCTTTTGCAGAATATGCGGTTGAATTGCTCACAGGCATTGATGAAGATGTGAGCGATGAAAAGGTGACAAGAGCCAATAAAAAGAAAGCCAAGAAAGTCAACAAAAAGCTTAAGGAAGATTTTAGACACACTATTTTGGATATGTCAGAATCTGATGGAGACGTGTTGTGTAAACTCATTCACAGAGAAACTGGTCTGACGGCTTACGAAATCATTAAGACATACAGAGGATCAGCAAAAGCTTTGTACTGGCAGGGCTTAGCCAAATTAGGCGGGGCAGACCTCAAACAAACTTTCGATCCGAAAAAGGACGTCCTGCTTAACAGAGTGATGAAAGACGTTGAAAAAGGAAAAATTAAAGTTCCTGAAGAGCCTAAAATGGTGACCAAACAGGATCGTAAGGACCGTAAGAAAAAATACAGAGCGAAGAAAAAAGCTCGTAAAAAGAAAGCCAGAGACTCTAAGTCTTAATCTTTACAAGTTTCAATAGCGTATTCATAAATTTCGCGATCTCTCGTCTCAAGTCGATTTAAAAGATCAAGGATCTCATTGATCTTTTCTTCACAGCCAGTAGGCAAAGTTTCCGATTTTAGATAAAGTCCACAATCACAGTAATCATCTATTTGTGAAGCAATATTTGAACGTGCTTCTTCTATTTCTTCAGTAGAGAAATCATGGTTCTCTTCAACCTCCATGGCACTTTCCTCAACGGCTTCCTCGGCCGCTTCTTCCGTCACTTCCTCCGCCTCAGCTTCTTCCCATCCTTCTTCTGCGGCCTCCTCTGTGGCTTCTTCAGTTTTGTCAAGTTCTTCATCATCCAGACATTGTAGTACCACCTCAATGAATTGGTTGCGTTCTTCTTCCGATAGAGCTTCCATCTTCTCTTCAATTTCCTCTCCAAGCTCTTCACATCCTTCAAGTGATTGGTCTCTAACACAATCGCAAATTCTGTCCATATCGATCCCAAACATGGAAAGATTAGATTGCAGTTTCAGTTTGTTCCCAACGTACCACTTGCCATCCATGAAAACGCATCTCTTCGCTACAAGGCTTAAGGTGTCCTGTCCTTTGTTACCACTAAATTTAATCTTGAACTTAGCTTCCGTTAATGCTTCAACCTCTTGTTCACCCTGCTCATATTCCATTTCTATGAATTTAACGGATGATGGCTCAATGCCTTTGGCGATCAATTCCTCTCTTATTTCCCAGAAACCACCTTTCATTTTTCCAGTTAGGCTATTGTATGCAGAATCTGATTTAATATCCTTTAAAGCTTTTTTAATTGGCTCAAGAAGCTCTTCAGCGCCTTCTTCTTTAACAGCGGAATAATATTCCTCAAACATAATGTCCACAAGCTGCTTCATTTCATCGTGTGGAATGATGATTTTCTTAAATCCTTTATCAGATTTAACTGCCTTGATGATGTTTTTGGCAAATTTATCAGCGCCCTTAATTTCCTGAGCAGAAGAAATGCCTGATAAAAGAATGGTAATAATGAGAAGTAGTTGTTTCATAAGTCTGTTTATTCGCAAGTGCTTAAAGCTTCAAGATAAGCTTCTTTCTCTGAAGCTTCCATTTTCTTAGTCAATTTTCTGAATTTCCGCTTCACCTTTCTGCAAGGACGTTTGGCTTTGAGTTTAGAGTCCAGAATGTACTGACTGCATTCACATGCCAATGGGAGTTCCTGCAAAACCTGACGCAATGTTTCATTCTCTTCAATGTCTTCCGTCAAATCCAGTAAATCAGAATCAAAGTCGAAATCCTCATCTTCACATTCTAACAATGGCTCTGAGGCGTAATTCAGATAAGCAGGAGAGAATTCTTTCTCAATGAAATCTGTGTAGTCCCGACACACTTTCTTTGCTTCAAGTTCTTCCTGGTTGAGCTCTGTGTCTGTCATTTTTAATTTATCCATGCAGTCGCACATGTAGTCTTTGTCAAGAAAATCAGCCTGTGTAACGTACAGGTGATTCGTTAATTTCCAGTCAGACTCAAGCAGTGCTGCATTTTTGATATGAACCAGATAGCTGGCTCCATTGCTGTTAAGCGTTAGCATAAAGTCTGCGAAAACTGTTTCTTCCAATTTCGTGATATGATACTCAAGTCGGGTTAAGTACATATCTGCTACCTTGAAGTCTAGAGAGTCGAATTGTTGTTTTATGTTAGAAACTGATTTGGAAATACCATCCTTGATATCTTGAGGTGTACTGCCAATCAGCAATTCTTGCGAAATCTTAATGAGTTTATCATCATCTGGTAAATGACTTTCAACCTTACCATCCATAGCAATTGCTTTGATAACCCCGGACGCAAATTCAGTTAAGTCCGCAACATCCTGAGCTCTGGAGGCGCCAAAGCCAAGTAGAAATAAACATGTAATCAGAGCTTTCATTCTATCACCTCCGCGTTTATGTATACCAAATGCGATTGATTTGGGTAGGTGTTTGCCGTGATGCGAATCGCCTTTCGAATTTGTCCACTTTTTTTGCTTGAATTGAATTCTACCGTGAGTTCTCCTGTCTCGCCCACGGCAATGGGATCTTTTGGAATAGAGGGCAGTGTACAGCCACAGCTGGCTCTTGCATCTACTATAACAAGTTCGCTTTTACCTGTGTTTTTGAATTTAAAAGCGTGCGTCACAATGTCTCCTTGTTTGATTTTGCCAAAATCGAATTCGGTTTCTACAAACTCAATAGCGGGAGGGTTTTCTTCGTCAATATATACGTTTTTCGGCTCCTTTAATTCAAATCCGGAGTCTAAGCCCGATAGAGATGGGCCCCATGGATAGACCTGTCCCATATCATTAGCATCATGTATGGATAATAAGGTACGGACTTCATTGGCTAACAGTTCCTGTCTAAGTGGATCTGGTTTGTTGGCCTTTAAGTATTCCAGGTATTCGGAACGGATTTTATGACAAATGCTATCGGTAGAATAACTACAATTAACCAGAGAGGTCTGCTGTGTGGCGGCCAGTAAAGTTCCTGTATAAGTCCAGCGCTTCTGCATGAAATACATGTCCAGGATGTAGATTTTATACAAAGCAGTGTCTCCTTCTTCCTGAAACAGAATTTGAAGTGTGGCCATTGGGAAGTCAAATATGCCCTGGTTTTTTCTTTTGATGGAAAAGATGTGGTTGCGGAAGACCAGTTTTGAGATATCCATGCTGGCCGCTTCCAACTGTCGTCTGGCACTTTCGAGATCAGATTTTAACCGATTCTCTAAACTCTGAACCGTTTTCGTGATCTCTTCTCTTTCAATGCTGGCAATATCATGATCAGTAATGAGCGCTTTGAGCTCATCAAAACTTGGGGTAAGTGTATCGGGAATGTTGCCCGTTTTTAGTGCTGAAAAGTAAACCTTGGCATAAGTTTCCAGCTTAAGAATGTCTTCTTTTTGTTGTGAAAAAGCCTGTCCTCCAAAGAAAGACAGGCTTATCATGTATATGAGAATTTTAACTCGCATTATTTTTTGAAAGTATCAGCTACGATCAGGTCCTTAGTACCGTGTCCCCAGCTGTAGAATCCTTCTCCGGATTTAACACCAAGTTTTCCGGCAGTTACCATGTTTACTAGTAACGGACATGGGGCATATTTAGCGCTTCCATATCCATCCTGAAGTACTTTAAGGATCGATAAACAAACATCCAATCCAATGAAGTCTGCCAATTGTAATGGTCCCATAGGGTGAGCCATACCAAGTTTCATCACAGTGTCAATCTCTTCAACACCAGCTGTACCTTCATGTAAAGTAATGATGGCCTCATTGATCATTGGCATCAAAATTTTGTTGGCAACGAAACCAGGATAGTCGTTCACTTCCACTGGAACTTTACCTAAGCCTTTGGACATTTCCATAATCTCAGATGTCACAGCATCACTTGTCGCATATCCTCTGATTACCTCTACCAGTTTCATTACAGGAACCGGATTCATAAAGTGCATTCCGATTACTTTGTCTGGTTTAGAAGTAACGGCAGCAATTTTTGTAATAGAAATGGAAGACGTATTGGTAGCCAAAATTGTATCAGCACCAGTGTTCGCATCCAAATCTTTGAATATTTTAAGCTTAAGGTCTACATTCTCAGTGGCAGCTTCAACTACAAGGTAAGCATCAGCAACACCTGAAGCCATGTCTGTTGAAGTTGATAAATTCCCCAATGTGGCAGCCTTATCCGACTCAGAAATCTTTTCTTTCTTGATCATTCTGTCCAGATTCTTGGTAATTGTACCAACTGCCTTTTCCAGTGCAGATTCACTGATGTCTATAAGCGTTACTTTGTAACCTGATTGAGCGAAAACATGCGCAATTCCATTTCCCATTGTGCCTGCTCCGATAACTGCAATATTTTTCATGCTGTGTTTTTTAGATTGGGGAGTAAATATACTAAGATATCCCTTATTGAATGATGACTTTTTGGCGCATTGATCCAATTTCCAGTATATAGATTCCTTTGGATAAATGCCCAACATTCATGTGACTCACATTTGTATCGATTTTCTGAGACCAAACCAGCTTTCCAGAGGAGCTGTATAGTCTTGCTTTTTGTCCTGAAATCGCATTTTTAATCTCAATTTTAAACTGTCCGGCTCCGGGATTTGGGAAAATCTTAACATCAGATTCAGTCATGTCAGGAGTGCCAACTGAGCACGACATGTTCATCAGGCGTTTCCAGATCTCATCATGTAGTCCGAACTCTGTTAAGGAGCTGCTTGAAGAGGTTCCTTGTCTAACCATAACCATTCCGTTAGAAGGAGAGATACTGATGTACTGACCATTGAATCCTGCAGCCACAACAACATCAGACGGAGCATTGGGAGCAATAGGCCCTGGCCAGGAATTAGGAGGACTGTTCGTATCAACGAAGGAACTTTTACCATTTAACCACCAGAGATAACCATAAGATGGATTCAAGCTTTGAGAACTGTTGAGCATGTCATTAAAGAAGACTGGATCATCCAGTACAGGTGTTGTATCCCAATAACCATTGTTGTAAATCATCAATCCAAATCTGGCCATGCTCCTTGCATTGGAAAAGTAAAATGAACTTCCCAAAACAGTGAGCCAGATTCCACTCATGCCGGTTTTGTTTTTAACCCTGGTATTTGTAAAGCCATTGAAAGTGTCTCCGGTGGCAGATTCCAGGACGTTTTTTAATAGACTGTAAGGACCATTGTGATAAGCCCAGCGTGTTCCTGCATCTGCAACATAATTGAGACACGAAGGTGTTACACAGGAGAAATTCGATTCATCCAGACCACTGGTCATGGTTAACTGATGTCGAATTGTGATTTGATTTTCTTCCACAGAGCTAAGGCTGGTCCAACCAGAACCAATGTAATCTGAAGTTCTGTCCTGGATATCCAGACTACCCTCATCGTGTGCAATGCCAATGAGAACGGCACGTAGACTTTTGGCTGCTGAATTCCATGAAGAAGTGCTGTCCACTGTATAAGTGCCAAAATACTTCTCCAGTACAATTTTACCGTCTTTTAGAACGATGAAGGACTTTGTTTCGGCATCATCTAAATACTGATACAAAGAGTTGATACTGTCCTGACACCAATTTAAATTGCCTGGAGCCAAAGTGTCCCACGTGCTGCCGGTAAGAGGAGGGAAGTAGGTTTGGGCTTTTCCGGTGAGGCTGAACAGAAATAAACCAATTAGTAGTAAGTGTCTCATAGTCAAATATAAGGAATCAAAGCGTGAACACCATGAACTTAAATCTGGTAACCGTAGTGCTCAAAGAAAAATCCCCATTCCCGATTAATGTCTTGTTTCACGGCTTCAGGTAGATCAACAAAACTGTTTTTCTTGTAATTTTTGAGTGAGTTCAGGTAATTGGAGATCTCATTTTCCACATCAGAAAAATTGGGTAAGTTCAAATGTTCATAGATCTTTCTAATACAGGATATTCCTCCTTTCTCCAGTTCATCAAAGCCAATCTCTATGAGTTGATTTTCAGGGATCAGGAGCTTTTCGTTGAGGTATTTTTCATGAGTTGTTTTGTACATGTAAAGCACCATTTCATGAAGTTCTGTTTGAGTGATGCTTTGGAGGTACTGACTTTCGACCAGCTTATTAAACAAATGAACGGTTGATCGATAAACATGGTAGGGGTTTCTATGCAGGAAGATGAATTTTGCTTCAGGATATAGCTCTAAAAGTTCTTTTACTCTTCCGGTATTGTGTGGGTTTTTCAGTAAAAGTGGCTTCTTATTTCCATATTGCATCACCGATTTTAGTACAAATTGATAATCTCGTTGCCATGCGGTTTTTTCTTCAGGATTGATGTCTTTAAACAAGTTGTACTTATCAAAATAAGACCTGTTTTGAGGAAAGAAGAAACTATGAATTCCACTATGGACAGAATGTAAACATAAAGCTTGTTCTTCTTCTGCCGGATCGTATGGGGAAATCTTAACATTATCCTGTGGTCTCGTCTCCGGGAAAAAACGAGCGGTGATTCTTTTTACTCTGGATTTACTGAGCAAGGCCAGATTGAAAATATAAGTCTGGTAATTGCACAAGTAGTCAAATCGTTTGTCCTGAGCCAATGTGTAGTGTAGGTGAGTGGTACCGCTTCTCCAATGACCAAGTATGAAGAGTGGTGCTTTGTCTTCTAAAGAAATCTGATTGATTTTTCGTTTGAATAATCTGGATTGTAAAGCTTGTAATGGACTGCTAAGGGCCACATATCGGTTGATTTTTCGTTTTCGGGAAAGGTATTCCGGTGAAAAAATGTTTTGACGTTTCAAGGCCCTCCACACCGAAGGTTTCATGGTGTAGTATTGGTGTTGGTTGACACTATCTTCAGTCTTTTTTG
Organism: Parvicellaceae bacterium; assembly: GCA_965230535.1. Taxonomy (GTDB): domain Bacteria; phylum Bacteroidota; class Bacteroidia; order Flavobacteriales_D; family JAUILH01; genus JAUILH01. The sequence continues at coordinate 1,599,723 of OZ246009.1, forward strand.
TCGTCATTGCTCAATGATAAATGTAGCTATGATTGCATTATGATCTGACAGGAACTTGGTTTTTTGACTCCATAAAGCTTGAGGAGAGACAATTTGTATTTGACTTATTTTGGCTTTCGATTGTTGCTGAAGCAGTACAAAGTCAATCAATTCCGGTTTTCCATTGGTCTTGAATAGTGGATTTTTAGAATTGTTTGCAGAATATCTGAGGTCTGAGGAAGGATCCACGGTTTTACTATCCAGAATTTCAAGCATCTGTCCGTAGTAATAACTGCTTCTTTTGGTATTGAAGTCTCCGGCAAGAATTTGAACATAGGACGAATCTGAATTGTCCTTTAGCATGGATTGTAAGGTTTTCTGCTGACTCATTCGAATTTTATGACGTTTATCTCCGTCTCCGGCCTGAAGGTGAGTGCCTACAATCTGTACACGTTTGTCTTTAAATTCAATTTCTCCTGAAACTCCACTTTTGTAAGCTAATTGGTCACTACCGGTAGCATATCTGAATCTTTTTATTACTGTGTTGGTAATGGTGTCACGACAAAAAATCATGACACCTGAATTGGTCTTAATCAAACCACCTTTTCCCGGACCAAAGTGATATGGAAATGTCCCTTCCAGGCTTGCAATCAGTTTTTTTCTTGCCCGTCTGTGGAAGACTTCCTGCAGAACTAAAATGTCTGAGTTCGATTGTTGGAGCCAGGCAGAAATACTGTCAACGCGCTTCATCTGCTGATCAGCCATTATTGCAGGTCTCAGAAAAACATTCCAGGTAGTTACCTTCAGAGTATCCTGAGATCTCCCGATAGGCAAAAAAAAGATGAACGAAAGGATAATGGCTATCAATAGTTTCATAATTCAGACTCAAATTTAATAAAGACCCAATATGGTTAGGATGAGTTCGATGGATCAAGTTGAGTTTAATCTATTTCCTTACTTTTAGTGAAACGGTTTAGATCTAATTCAATAGGATGATGAAGTTAATTTGGTTCATAGCACTACTTATCTGCTCAATTCAACCCCTTCAGGTGAATGCTCAGGGCTTGGATACCTTATTGCACAAATTTGAAGATGAATCAAACGATTATAAAACACGTCTTAAGAATCTCAATTACTATTCCTTCCAGTTGGGCTTTTCTGATAGAGAAAAAGCGCTGAAATATGCCAATATGGCCATGGATTTTGCTAAGGAGAACGAAGATGTTTTGGGACAAGCGCACGTGCACAATACAATCGGAGTTATCAATATTCAAAAAGGAGAATATGCGAATGCAGTGAACCACATGTTGAAGTCTCTTAAATTTAAAGAAGAGATGAATGACAGTCTTGGGCTTATTCAGGGATACAACAATTTGGGGGCTTTATTTAAGGATCTTGGCGACTATGTTAAGGCAAAAGAATATTATTTGTTGTCCTATAAAATCTGTCAAGATGTTGGTGAAATCCAAAGGTCTGGTAATGCCCTCAGCAATATTGCGGATTTATTAAACGAAGAAGATCAATTTGACCAAGCTCTCGACTATTACCAGAAAGCACTCAGTATATTTGATGAATTCAATAAAGAATTACAGTACAGCAATGTCATTAACAATATGGCACTCCTTTTTGATGAGCAGGGAGATATTGAAAAGGCATTTGTTTATTATGAAAAATCACTTGAAATCAGAAAAAGGATTGATTTTCAATCAGGGATGTCAACATCATATTACAACCTTGGAGATTATTATTATAGAAAGCAAAATTTGAATCTGGCTTTTGTCTATTGTGATTCGGCTCTCACATATGCTGTAAAAACTGAAAGAAAGAAAAGTGAAGCAAGTGCCTGTAGGTGTCTTTACAAGGTATACAAAGATCAAAACAATTGGCATAAAGCTTTGGAGTATAGAGATAGGGAAATAGCCTTGGAAACTGAACTAAATGATGAGTCTAGTGCAAAGGAAATCACCAGGAAATCATTTGAATTTCAATATGGGCAAAAAAAAGCACTGGATAGTGTAAAACATGCACAAGAGCAACAGTTGCTTAAACTGACTTTTGAAAAGGATGAAGAAATTAAGGAAGCTGCTCATAAGGAAGAACTAAGAGAAAAACGCATGTACACTTGGGGGGCATCTTTAGGCTTACTGCTCCTTTTGGTTATATCAACTTTGATTTATCGTAACCTAAAGAAACAAAGGCAGTCTAACTTCCTGTTGGAAGAAAAGAACGAGCAAATTTCAGCTCAAAAAATGATTGTTGAAGAGAAAAACAATGAAATTCTGGATTCGATTAATTACGCCAAACGGATTCAATCGGCCATTTTACCTCCCAACAAATTGGTAAAACAATATCTTCAAAAGTCTTTTATTCTTTATAAACCTAAAGACATTGTCGCAGGTGATTTTTATTGGTGCGAGCCAACTAAAAATGGAGTATTGTTTGCTGCTGCGGACTGTACCGGACATGGTGTGCCTGGCGCAATGGTAAGTGTAGTGTGTAACAATGGGTTGAATCGATCTGTTCGTGAACACAAACTCACAGAACCGGGAGATATTTTAGATAAGACCCGGGAGATTGTGATCTCTGAATTTGAAAAATCAGAAGAAGAAGTAAAAGACGGAATGGACATTGCCCTTTGTTCACTGGAAGGTATGGAGCTAAAATACGCCGGGGCGCACAATCCGCTTTGGCTTGTTCGAAAAGGCGCAAATCAGGTTGAAGAGATTAAAGGGCATAAACAACCCATTGGCAAATATGCCGACCCAAGTCCGTATCCCACCCACACTATTGAATTGAATGAGGGAGACAGTTTCTATATTTTTTCTGATGGCTATGCGGATCAATTTGGAGGAGATAAGGGCAAGAAATTTAAAGCAGCCAATTTTAAAAAATTACTATTGTCTATTCAGAGACAGCCTATCGAAAAACAACTGGAATTGATTGATAAGATGTTTGAAGAGTGGCGTGGAGATCTAGAGCAGTTAGATGATGTATGTGTAATAGGAGTCCGCGTGTAGCTAAAGCCCTAGCGGAGGCACTGAAGGTTTGAGTCAATTTTTCAAGCGTTCATAAGTGTTGTAAATGAAATCTAATTGAGGCTCGGCATGCATGTATTGTTGACGTTCTTTAGAATCTGTCATCCATCTATAGAACCACGAGATTCCCCATTTTTTGTAGTACACATCTTTTTGTCCGTATATAGGATCTTTCAAGACTTCCTTTAGACTTGAAAAGCTATACTTCCTCTGCTTAAGAGCATCTACTAGTTGAGCTAAGTAGTCTGCATTGATTTCATTGTCGTGACATAAATATATGTGATCAACCGGCCTGTCATAAATCTCAAGGGCCAAAGAATCGTAGAAATCGAAAAGATTAAGTGTTTGCGTGATGTAATCCTGAGCAACGATTTGAGCACTGTCTGTTTGACCGGATTTTAGATAGTGTTTGTACACATAATTATACATCCAGTCTGAGCTTTCTACCGTGAATGGGGTAGAGTTGTAGCCTTTGCTGTCCAGATACTCGTGAATTTGAGCATGTTGAAGTGAATCTTTGCCCAGATCGTTGTATGGGAAACGGAATTCATCAAAAGCTTTTCCATATTTCCTGGCCAACTCTCTGCAGATTCCGGCACCACGGTCAATATCAAGTTTAAAAGAATCCAAACCAACCGCAGAATACCTTGAATGAGCATAGGTGTGGTTGGCCAAAGTCATGTAATCTCTCTTGCACCAGTTGACCAATAAATCAAAATTGAGGCTAACAGAATCTGTTCGATAAATCCGACCTTCATTGATGAAAATGGTGATGGGGAGTTCCAAAGAGTCAAGGACATTCAAAAGTTTTGACTCAAAATGATCTCGTTTGAACTTTGATGTATTCGGAACATCATCAATTGTAATGGCAATTTTGGATTGAGCAAAAGTGTTCAAGCCAAAGAATAGACTTAATAGGAGTACGCAAAACTTCATATCACGAAAGTACACTTACGTGCATGACTCACAATTCTCACTTAGAGAAATGGCGAAATGAATGGGTAAAGCTTTACACCAAAGCGCCCAATAGCTCCTTGATTTGAGAAGCCAGTTCAGTTCCAATTCTATCTTGTGCTTCACCAGTAGCTGCACCAATGTGAGGTGTAGTAGCGATTTTAGAGTGTGTTAACAAATCTTCTCTTGGAGTAGGTTCGTTTTCAAACACATCCAAAGCACAAGCTCTTACTTTTCCGGAATCCAAAGCGGCAATTAGCGCATCTTCATCAATGACACCACCTCTGGCAGCATTCAATAAGCATACACCGTCTTTCATTTTTGTAAATTCAGCTTCTCCAATTACTGCATTACCGTCAGCTTGCTTAGGAATGTGTAAGGAAATGAAATCACACTCTGCCAAAATAGTATCAATAGAACCAGGTGTAATTGAACAGTCTATGTTTTGACCGTTAACACTTACTGGCACATTAACCGGGCTTGAAGTTCTGTCGGCCGCTAAAACAGTCATGCCACATCCTAAGGCATAGGAAGCAAGCGATTGACCGATTCTTCCAAAACCAATGATGCCTAACTTTTTACCTCTTAGCTCTATACCTTTGGCGTATTTCTTCTTAAGCACTTTAAAATTTGTAGCGCCATTGCCCGGCATTTCTTTTCCGGCATCATACAAACCTCTGGAAATAGAGAACATGTGTCCCATTACCAACTCGGCAACCGATTGAGAACTGGCTGCTGGCGTGTTGATGACGTGTAGACCTTTTGATCTGGCATAATCCACATCAATGTTGTCCATACCAACGCCTCCTCTTCCGATTAACTTTAGTCCCGGACAAGCATCTATCAGGTCTTTTCTAACCGTGGTAGCACTTCTCACCAATATGCCAACATAATCTTGCTGGTTAATGGCTTCAATCAGATTTTCTTGTTCTACTTTATCTGTTGATACAGAAAAACCAGCTGCTTCAAGAGCATCAATACCCGATTGGGCAATTCCGTCGTTTGCTAAAATTCTCATTATCCTTTAGTTTGTTCTAAGTGTTTCATAACGTCAACTAATACCTGTACGCTTTCTAATGGCAAGGCATTGTACATAGAAGCTCTATAGCCTCCAACTGATCTATGTCCTTTAATTCCACTGATATTGGCATCATTCCAGAGCTTATTGAATTCATCTGTTAAAGAGTCGTCATTCAAAACAAAAGTAGCGTTCATGTAACTTCTGTCTTCAACTGCCGCTGTACCACTAAACAGAGGATTTCTGTCAATTTCTCCGTACAATAACTCAGCTTTTGCATTGTTAACGCCTTCAATCCAGTTAATACCTCCGTTTTTCTTCAGCCATCTCAATGTCAGCATGGCAACGTATACCGGAAATACGGGAGGTGTATTAAACATACTGTCTTTCTTGTGGTGTGTATTTAAATCCAGCATGGTTGGGATATCCACCGAAGATTGACCTAAGATCGATTCCTTTACAATGTATAGAGTAGATCCAGCAGGACCTAAGTTCTTTTGAGCACCTCCATAGATCAAATCGAAATCTGCCACATTGATCTGCTTGCTGAAAATGTCTGATGACATGTCGCAAACCACCGGAATATTGGATTTTGGGAATGATTTGAACTGAGTGCCGAATATGGTGTTGTTAGAAGTGAAATGTAAATAATCACAATCCGCAGGGATATCGAATCCTTTTGGGATGTAATTAAAGTTCTTGTCTTCTGAAGTGGCAATTACATTGGCTTCACCACCTGCATGTTTTACTTCTTTGATGGCTTTTGTAGACCATGCACCAGTATTGATATAAGCGGCTTTTTTGTGCTCACGCATCATGTTGTAAGCCGACATTAAAAAGCCTGTACTGGCTCCGCCCTGTAAAAACAGAACAGTGTATCCATCAGGCACATTTAAAACCTCTTTAACAAGGTTTCTGGCTTCTTCCATTACATCCACGAAATCTGCACTTCTGTGCGAAATTTCCAGAATAGAAAGTCCGTTAAAATCTAATACTGCTTTAGAAGCTTCTTCAAATACTTCCTGAGGTAGAATGCAAGGTCCTGCGCTGTAATTGTGGATTTTTGACATAGTCGTATTGTTTTGTACAACAAATGTCAGAATTATTTTAGAGTTAACATTACTTAAGTGTTAAGAAAGTATTGAAGTTCTTAACAAGGCTGGAGGCCTTATTTTTGAGGTGTAATGACAATTTTTTTGAATTCCTTGCCTTTGTGGTCGTAATTCTTCTTAACCGGATCATGGTAATTAGAAGTCATGCCAGGATTTTTCTGGTCCACATCTTTTTTCAGAGTCCAGAAGCCTTCTTCAAATTTAAGTGCATCATAGCTGCCATCAGTCACGTAGTGCTCGTATAATCCTTCCAGTTGAGGTGCTTTGGGAGATAGGTGGTCATGTACAATATACTGCTCCTTTCTGGTTGCGTGGTGCTTCATAGACACATACTGACCATCCGAAAACTCAAGAAAATATCTTTTCTGTACTTCTTTTCCATTCTTGAAAACAGGGTAGCCAAATTTGGCTTTTTTGTTGCCCTGAAAATACAGTACTTCAACAAACTTTTTTGTAGACAATCTACTATTCCCATCCCAGGCTAGAAGGGTGTACAAAGTTCTCGGGCCTTTTTTTACAGGGATGATTTTATAATACAATGCACCAAACCATTTATTCTGATCTAAAGTCATGTCAGTTGGCTGTGAACGCATGTTTTCCGACTGGTCGTTGAGCTTAATAAGGTTGTTTCTGTACTTGCTACGACTGACTTTCACCACATAGCAATAAAACTTCTGACTGCCATTGTCCTGCTCAACATTCCAATTAAATAATCTGAATGCGCCATCGGGAGAAGTGATGGTTCCCATGGTTTTTAACGAATCAAAAGGGTAGTCGAAGGCTTCTTTTCTAATCACGACTTTTTCTACAGCGGCGATCAGTTTTAAATTAGCCAATTCCTTTTCACTATCATCCTTCGCTGCGCGCAAAGCATCCAGCTTTTTCTTGAGGTCCTTTTCGTGAACGCTCATAGGGTCTGGAATGGACTGAGCCGTCAAGGTCAATCCAAGCAATAAAGAAAATGATATGGAAAGTAATCTTTTCATAACTACTGTGCATTCTTACTAATATAATGCCAATAGGTTACAGATTACAGGTGAAGTTGCTCTTTCTTTTGAAGTAATGAAGCTTCCTCTTCTCTGTAATCAGGATCGTCTACACAACAATCTACCGGACAAACTGCAGCACATTGAGGCTCATCATGGAAGCCAACACACTCAGTACATTTATCGGTAACAATGTAGTATACATCCATTTCAACTGGTTCATTTTCATGGTCAGCATCTACCTCTTCACCAGAGTTAACGCCAGTGACCATACCAGCTAAAGTTGTACCATCAGCGAATCTCCATTCAACCCCGCCTTCATATATTGCATTATTTGGACACTCTGGTTCACAAGCCCCACAATTAATGCATTCGTCTGTAATCATTATAGCCATCGCTCAAATATTAAAAATATGTTGCAATTTCGTCCCGCAAATATACGAACATACTTACTTTCGGTTACATGAAAATTAAACAAAGAATAAGTGCCTTTGTTCAACTAGGCAAAATTTTCAAAGAATTAGGGAATAATCATGATTGGCCTGGCTATGATATTGGTCTGAATGAGAAAGAGTTTCAGGCTTTTTCGGGCATGATAAAATATGTGAAAAATCACAATGGTTGGTTTACGGAAGAAAATGTGAGACAAGCGCTTTTGTCATTGTCCCACATGTTAGAAGAAGAACGCCTCACCAATTGGGTTAACAAGTACAATTTTGAAGAAACAGGAGAAACTAAGAATGTTGGAATAGTGATGGCTGGAAATATTCCTCTTGTTGGTTTTCATGATGTCTTGTGCGTTCTGTTAAGCGGGAATCAGGCACTCATTAAACTGTCTAAAGACGATTCTTTTCTGTGGCCCGGAATTCATAAAATGATGAAATCTTTAGACGAGAATTTTGCAAATCTGATGGAGATAGTGGAATTCAAGCTGGAAAATTATGATGCCGTGATTGCAACGGGATCTGACAATGCGGCTCGGTATTTTGAGCAGTATTTCTCCCATGTACCTTTGATTATTAGAAAAAACAGAACTTCATTGGCTGTATTGACTGGTGAAGAATCTAAGGAAGATTTGAAGTTGCTGGGGAACGACATCTTCAATTATTTTGGATTGGGATGCAGAAACGTGTCTAAATTACTAGTCCCCAAAGATTATGATATGGATCATTTCTTCAAAGGTATCTTTCCTCATGGAGATGTGGTAAATCATACCAAGTATGGGAATAACTATGATTATCATAAGACCATTTATCTGATGAATCAGGATGAGATTTTGGACAATGGTTTTTTGGTTCTCAAGGAAACAGAAGACTTGCATTCACCGCTGGGAGTACTGTACTATCAGAGGTTTGAGAACGATCAGGATATGCAGGCATATATTGAGAATGCTAAAAACGAAATTCAGTGTGTGGTTGGAAAGCAGCACATTCAATTCGGAGAAGCGCAATGCCCTAAACTGGATGATTATGCTGATGGGGTGGATACTATGGACTTCCTTAAGTCGGTGTAAGAAAAGGTCTTGGTCGAATAAAAAGTGCTTCAAACGAGCGCTTGGCTTTAAAAGTCATACCTTTGCCGCCTAATTATACTATATGACATTTGAAAACCTTGGCTTAAATGCCGAAATTTTAAAAGCTGTCGCCGACCTTGGTTTCGTGGAGCCTTCTGAAATACAGGAGAAATCGATACCAACATTATTAGAGTCGGATACAGACTTGATGGGACTGGCTCAAACAGGGACAGGGAAAACAGCAGCCTTTGGTCTGCCACTACTTCAAAAAATCAACTTTGATTCAAAGAACACCCAGGGATTGGTAGTTTGCCCTACGCGAGAATTATGTAATCAGATTACAAGAGATCTTCAATCGTTTTCCAAATATCTACAACGACCAAATATTGTGGCCGTTTACGGAGGAGCAAGTATTGAAAATCAAATCAGATCTATCAAAAGAGGCGCGCAGGTAATTGTAGCAACGCCTGGTAGACTGGTTGATTTGATTAAGAGAAAAGCCATTAAACTGGAAACGGTAAATATTGCCGTTTTGGATGAAGCTGATGAGATGTTAAATATGGGATTCAAAGAAGATTTGGATTTCATTTTGTCTCAAACGCCCGAAAGTAAATCAACCTGGTTGTTTTCAGCCACCATGCCTCAAGAGGTGAGAAGAATCACCAAGGAATATATGGAAAATCCATTTGAGGTAACTGTTGGAACTAAGAATACAACCGCCAAAAATATTCAACATGTATACTGCATGGTCAAAGAGCGTGATAGATATTTGGCCATAAAAAGATTATTAGATTTTCACCCGGATATTTTCGGATTAATTTTCTGTAGAACGAAACGTGAAACAGGTATGATCTCCGAGAAACTGGAAAAGGAAGGCTATAATGTAACGCCGCTTCACGGGGATTTGTCTCAGGCGCAGAGAGACTCAGCCATGAAGAAATTCCGTGAAAAAACCGTTCAGGTTTTAGTAGCTACAGATGTGGCAGCTCGTGGAATTGATGTAAAAGATGTGACACATGTGATTCATTATAATCTGCCTGATGATGTGGAAAACTATACGCATAGAAGTGGTAGAACTGCCAGAGCAGGAAAATCAGGGATGTCTATCAGTTTGATCAATACCAAGGAATCCTATAAAATCAGGCAGATTGAAAAGATTATTGGGACTAAAATAGAGTACCAGAAAATACCGGGTTCAGACGACATTCGTGAGCAACAAATGATGGCTTTGGTAGACAGGGTGGTTAAAACAGAAGTGAACGAAAATGAATTGGATAAGTACTGGGATATGATTTATGAAAAATTCCAGGACTTTTCTGCTGAAGAGGTTGTGATGAAATTCATCTCTGCCGAATTCAATAAATTCATTGAATACTATAAGAAGTCAGGAGACTTAAATGCGTCTAAAAATGACAGAGATTCCGGAGGTAGTAACACAAGAGGAGATAAGAAAAACCGAAATCTAAGTGGAGATTCTCAACGTTTCTTCATCAACCTTGGTGAGAAACAAAATCTAAACAAAGGTGCTTTGGTAAGATTGGTTTGTACCACTTCCGGTATCAATAGTAAAGATATCGGCAGGATAGAAGTGCACGGCGGTTATTCCTTCTTTGAAGTAAGTAAATCGGCTTCTAAAGGGATTGTAGCTGGCATGACAGGAAAAGATTATGAAGGCAAAGACTTTGTAGTTGAAGAAACCGAACCCCGTAAAGGTGGTGGCGGAGGCTACAAAGGTAAAGGTGGACGCCAAAAACGCTCCGGTGGTAGACGGAGACGTTAATCAGAAATTAAAAAATCCCGTTTCTTTTGGAGACGGGATTTTTGTTTGAGTACTCTTCAGTATTCTTACAAGGTCACATTTCTACCGTAGCGGAGAAATCTCTTTTCCTTAAAATCAGGAGAGATTTCTTTACGCTGAAATGGCTTTGAGATAATAAGGTATTGCCTTTATTCACCAACGGTTTTAGAACTTTAACCGATACTCAAAATTTGCAACAAAGCTTCTGGTTAAACCGTCTGGTCGGGCATCTCTGAAAATGAAAGGTGCGCCCAGATTAAGTTGAAGCGCATGTTTGTCATTTAACTTGTAATCCAGGTATACATTCCCATTCAAAGTCAAACCCTGAGAACCTGTAATTTCTCTTTCCTGATTCATCTCATCAATGTAAGTATCATTTCCTAAGTGATAAATAGGCAACAAACTTGGTGTAATTATCAAATGATCGGATGCGGAGATAGGGTAGGATACTCTCAACAGAACATCTCCTTTTCTATGATATCCATTGGTGGTTTGTATCGCACGTAAATCTGAACTAAGCGGGTAATTATTGGAAACAAATTTATTAGAATTTTGAGTCAGTGGTTGCTGAATAGCTGCTACAAATCGTAATCCATCTGTTTTGAAGCCCAGACCTAAAATGAGGTCGAACGTTCCCAAACTTGACTGATAATCCATTGGTAAAGGGAGACCATCATGTGATTCTCCGCCATCAGAAAGGGGGGCCTTAGCTCCTAGGGTGAGCTTTATTCTGTCGCTTACTTCATAGTTCGCATTCAAAAACACGTCAGACAAACCAAAGCTCGAAATACCGTTTCCATTTTGACCCAACGTTGTCAATTTAAGGTCAAGTCCCAGTTTATCATTTAGTTGACGGTTGTATTCCAGATAATTCCCGTACACAGAAATGTTGTGATCTGCACCACCATAAAAAGCTCCAATCTTAATTTGGTTGTTGCGTACTTCTGTGCTGTCAGCATGTCCCGGTTTGAAGCTGTCTATTGTACAAAAACCAGCATCACTGCAGCCTTGTCCATAGGTATGGTTTAGCGCACTCAGACAAACGCTTAGAATAGATAGTTTTAAGCCTTTCGTAAATCTCATTTTACTATAATAATCATATCTCTCTGAGATAACAAGAACATCTTGGGTTATAAAATCGTCTGGAAGACAGTTTTTTGACAAGACATAACATACGTTGAATAGAATAAGCACTTTTAATGGCTAATACGCCTTTGTCCTTTTTCACATCCTTTTGTCTTTCGTTTAGATGTTAGATAATGGTTGGACTTTCTGATCTGTAGTAGAGCAGGTGTCTATAAGGTGTTGATTGTCTGTAGGTTACTTGCGGTCTGATGTTCTTGTCTTTTTAAATCTTTCAAAGAGAGGATATTGAATTCAAAAAATCTGGTATCATATCGGGGGGATTTCCTTGTTCTTTTTTTTGATCTTTTGTCCTTGACCGACACTCTATAAGAAGGTATTTTCTGCAAAAAAAATGTGAATGGATTTGAAGTATACCCATAGAAAGATCACCCAAAACTCAGGAAAATCACCTTTTAGTGATTTGACAGTAGAGCAAATTTCTTCCATTATGTCTAGCGTTTTGGCTGATTTAGAATGGGTTAAGACATTGCTTGATGAACGAATACGTCAGCTTCAGATGAAAGAAGAAGGTAGTATTTCTGTTACCGCTCCGGAGGTGCAAAGTAATGAATTGTCAAACCCTTATGTAGAAACCATTTGTAGACTGAATTTAAGTTCAGCTGAAAGGGTGTTACTTGTGACCAGCCTGATTCCCTATTTCTCTTCTGAGGTATTCACTTCCAGATTCAGAGATCAACAAAACCACATGAAACTTAAATATCTGGAGTTTGGGGGATTCATAGATCCAACCTTTATGCATTTTGTCCCTAGTTTACAAACTTCATTATTCATCCTGGCAGGGGGAGATCAGACAAATGCTACTTTCTATAAAACTGCTTTACTTTCAGGGAATTTGATAGGGGAAGGAATTGTAAAACTGAGTCCGCAAAGACTCTCTAATAATCCTAACAACGAGATCAATTATATCCCAACTGTTGAAAGTGAATATATTCAGTATTTAATTTCCGGTATAAAACCACGTCCCGATTTTGGGAAAGCATTTCCTGCAACCTGGATTACTACCAGTCTTTCATGGGAACAGTTGGTACTTGATTCTCATACTAAAAATCAAGTTGAAGAGGTGATGCGTTGGGTTGAATTTGGATCAGAAATGGCAAGTTTAAATCAGCAATTCAATTTATCCTATCCTTGTCTTTTTTATGGCCCTCCTGGTACAGGGAAAACCCTTGCGACCAAGCTTATTGGTAAGAGGTATAACAAGGATGTTTTTAGAGTCGACTTGTCAATGGTTGTTTCAAAGTACGTTGGTGAAACCGAGAAAAATCTGGCTTATTTGTTTGACAGAGCGGCTGGTAAAGACTGGATATTGTTTTTTGATGAAGCGGATGCTCTGTTTAGTAAAAGAACTGATGTTGGAAATGCCAACGATAAGTGGGCAAATCTTGAAGTTAGTTATTTGCTTCAGAGGCTAGAAGAGCATAGGGGCTTGACAATTTTGGCAACTAATTTGGTGGACAACATTGAGCCTGCGATGACTCGCCGCTTTCAGAGTGTGATTTATTTTAACAGACCTGAAGAGAAAGAACGTTATAAGCTTTGGAAGTTGTCCCTACCTCATCCTTTCTCTTATGCTAAAAACATTGATCTGAATAAGCTGTCTGGATATGATTTTACAGGAGCCAATATAGCCAACGTTTTAAAAGATGCTGCTTTATCGGCACTTGCCTCCAAGACCTATGAATTGGATTCAGAAATGTTGTCTAAGGCTATCAAGAAAGAATTTATTAAAGAAAAGAGGACGCCTTGAAGGACCAGACAGTTATACAACAAGATAAGCTTGATCAAGAGTACATTGATGTGCTTAATAAGAAGCAAATTTGGTTTCAGGATGAAACCAAAGAAAACCTCTCTTTTGTCCAAAACCTTTATGATGATTTCACTGAGGCTTCTTCCGGATTGACCGGAAAAGTCTTGTCTCCATCCATTCTTTATCTTGAAGCAGATAAATCTTCAGAGAAACTATTAATACTTCCGAAGGATACTTTGTTAGACATACTTTATGTTTCGGACGACTGGTATTATGTAATGGTTTTTTATGATTCTGTTGCCTTAGCGGGGTTTGTACCTAAATCAAAAGTCAAAACTTTAACTCTGAAAGGAGAACAAAAAACTAACTACCTAAGAAAGAAATTAGAAATCGTTCTAAAAAACCTTGGCATTGACTACACTAAGCTTACAGAAAACCCTGGTGAATTTGATAAGCTGGCTGAATTGATGGAAAAACTTGGGTTAATAAAGTTATTACTTAAGCAACAAAACTCAATGTTTGCACTTGGTCAATATGTTACAAGTGGGGATAATGGAGAGAAATTGGTTGTTCAGTTAAGCAGTACACGCAACCCGGAGTTTGGAAACAATGAGGTAAATCTTGTAATCAGCTACAATAGCGGGAAGTTTAATTGGAGTAATGGATTAATTATACAGAATAATGATTATACGAAAGACCCTCTAAGGGTTGAAGCTGACTCCAAAAATGAGGCTTGGATCATTGCTGCGAAATACCTCACACCGAATACAGGTCAAAAGTTCAGTTGGAATGGGCATACTTATATGTTCAATTATAAAAGCGTCAGTGAATCGCTACAAGACAACGAACATATTATCCAACAGGGAGAAACTATAGAATCTATTGCTAAAGATTACAATGTTACTGTAAACGAATTAATGACTGTCAATGGATATACAGATTATCAGGATGGTTCTGCAATAGATCCACTAACGGAGGAACGACATGTTTTTAAACCAGGAGATATATTGGCAGTTCCATCAAAATCTGAAAACTCTGAACCAGTAGAGCCATTCTCTGATCTTTCACAAATTTATTTGAAGGGTATTGCAGAAAATGCTTCAATGGGAGCAGAGAATTTCGAAAATCCTCCAGCCATGTGGTGGGTTATTCAAGAACTCAGAGCTTATTCACCATCTCATCATGAGCTATATATAAAATACACTGCTGACCTTGCTGTCACTGGTATGGGAAGCATAGACAAGGGGACTTATGATGCATTTATTAAGAAGTATTTCTATGGAGGCTCAAAAGCGAGATATTCTTATTACGAAGAACCATTGTTGAATTTCTTTAATGCCCAACCAGGTATTCGCAATTTTCCGCCGCCAAGTTATCAGGATTGGTATAGCGCCATATACTATTATGAGAGCCTGTTAAAAGGTGATCACAGAGGGTATGGTCAACCAATGGGAACTGGCTATCCATTCGGATTCGTAAAGTATTTTCAAGATCGAGCCTATGAAACAGCATTGGATATGCTTGAAATCAACCGTTACTTGCTTATTGCGGAAGCTGAGAAGTATGGGATACTTAATTCTACAGGGCTTGGTTTTGACTTTAGTAGTGTTCGAAAAGTATCAGGACAATCATCTGGAGTGGTAGATCAGTTTTATTCGAACCAGGATGAATATGACAAATTGATGAGTATTGGCATGACTCAGGATCCCGGATCAGGTATGGGGAATGAAGACTATGCTCATGAATATTGGATGGCAGAAGATCTGGACAACCGTTCTGTTAGCTCGATGATGGGAAGCGCTAAATCAATTACGTCTGAAGATCCTTTGTTAAGGGAACGTGATTTATGGCCTAAATCTTTACTATCCAATTTTACTCCCGATAATCAGAATTTAAACCTTCCTCCATTAAATATCAATCCACAGTCAGGACTGCTCCCTCTGGCACCGTCAAGTGGTCACCCTACTGCTCCAATTGAAAATTTAAAAAACCAAACGGATGAGCAAATAGCAACAAAATTACGTTCAATCATTATTAAAAAACTTAGGAAGATTGATGAAGCAGAGGCTGAATTGAAGAGCCGATCAGGTGACAAGTCATTTATTTGGCGATTGCCTGATGTGATAGAAGAAACCAAGTATGCCATGGGGATACAAGGCGAACCTATTTTTGA
This sequence comes from Parvicellaceae bacterium, assembly GCA_965230535.1. Lineage (GTDB taxonomy): Bacteria > Bacteroidota > Bacteroidia > Flavobacteriales_D > JAUILH01 > JAUILH01. Next base: position 1,615,184 of record OZ246009.1, read on the forward strand.
GGCAATTATTGAAGATGTCGAAAGTCTGGTTGAGTTTGCGGATGCCGTGAGTAATGTAGTAACAACTGGTTTGAGTATAGGTTTGCTTTTTATTCCTGGAGGAGGTTGGTTGGCGTTTGCCGCCTCTGCTGGTATCCAGGCTTATGCCATGTATGAACGTTATCAACAAGATGAAATTGTAAGTAAGTTAAATGCTGCAAACCTTGATTTTGGTGAGACTTTGAGTACAGAAGACAGAGATCTTGACTGGATATGGTTGGACATATTACTCATAGCCGCTGATATTCCGGCAGCCGGTAAAGTATTTAAAGCGATTGCTTCTTCAGCCAGAAAATTCATGAAGGGTACCATCTCTTTCAAAAAGTTCATGAAAGGAGCTGATGATGCAGCAAAACTTCTAAAGAATGGGGATGAGTTGGTTGAGTTTTTGGCAAAAAAATACAATCCAAAAGGGAAGGGCAAAGGCCTGAATCTTCAAAAGGTTCAAAAAGAACGTAATGCAATTTTAAATGATCCAACTCATGCAGATGAATTAAGCAATCTTAGATCACGTTACCCAGATGCAAGCGATACTGAATTAGCCGGACACATAAGGATGCGGCTTAAACAAGGTAGTACATATAAGTTCCTCAAAAATGCTCTTGGATCAGAAAGCACTACGTTTCGTCTAATAGTCTTGTTCGGAGAACATAGCCCGGTATTCCTGAAAGGCATTAAAAAGATGAAGGCTGGTTTGTCTGAAAATAACTTCAAAGAGATCATTGAGCAAATCTTAATTCAACAGCCGAAATTGAGGTCTGTCATTGTTTCGGTGGGAGAATCAGGTATTAAAGTGGCTGATATGATTAAGATCTCGAAACAGCTGGATACAGCGTACACCATTCAAGGAAAAATGCGTCTGTTTATGAGCAACCTCATGGAGGTGATGGGAAGGCGTGCCGGAACGCAAAAAGGGATGGAAGGTTTGATGGATATTGTGGGACATTTGGATAAAAAGTATGTCGCCATGGCCAGCAAATCATGGCTTTCCAAATACTCAGATGTCCCAGAGCTACTGACCAAATTAAAAGGATCTTCAAAATTATCTAAGAGTGGACTTAAGCCAAAAGATATTGATCAACTGTATGAAACCCTTGTAATGGATTTGCCGCAGAGTACGGAAGAAATTCTAAAAGGGATTGATAAGTTGGTTGATAGCGGTACCAAATTCGAAAATTTTGGGCGTATGTTAGATGACATTGTTTCTAAAGATTTACATTTTGCTGATGGTAGTAAATGGGTTCTGGAATATGTGTCAAGTGCCAATGGAGTAAAAGAATTTGGAGGAAAAACTTTGTATTTTGAGCTAAGTCAAAGGGTAGATGGAGCAGGAATGCGATATATTGATTTGGCTGTTGATGGCAGTGGAAAAAGAATATTCTACGAGTTTAAGTCTGTTAAATCTGTACCACCTGGAAAGTTCAATGAACAGTTTATAAAAGACTTGGAAATTGCAGACGATTTATCTCAGATTAAATGGGTGTTTGATGCCTCCAAAAAACCTGCTAACTTTGAAAAGAACATGATGGAAGCTATTGATAATTTGCCTATCGGTGGTGAGCTTACAAAGCGCTACACTGGAGTGGATGACCCGCAAGCTTTAAAAAGCCTGCTCAAAAGTAATTTTAATTCAATTTTCTTGAAAAGATGACAGTAAAAGACACTTTAGAATCAGTTGAATTGATACTTAATTCGAATGGCAATATATTGGTTGTTACCGAAGACGAAAATTCCGGAACAACAGAAAGTTTAGAGATTGTTCTAAGTACTACTGAAGACTTTTTTTGGGCGGATGGTAATAGACTTTTTAGAAAAAACGATCAAACGATCTTTGAGTATGTTGAAGGTGATTTTGTTGAGCAATTTCAAAACGAGAGAGCCATGTCTTATTCCTTTTTTATGACCAAAGCCTTAGGTATTAAATTGAATTTTGATTCTAATTCAACTTCATGGCATTTTCGTGACCAGGGAGGTGGTGAATTTGATGCGAAGATTGATGATATATGGAGTTTTCCGATCATTGGAGATCAAAGTGTTTTCCTGGCAACATTAAACCCTAAGAATAAAATAGCTTCATTTAACTATAAAGGGGAACTTCAGTGGCAGTTGGACATCTCAAAACTTGGAACATACTTGGATCATGATAGAGACCATTCTGGTAGATGGGAACATCAAATCTGTTTAATAGAAAATACTTTAGTCATTCCCATAACAGAAAATAAAGTGTTAGGAGTGGATTCAAAATCTGGAGATGTAAGCTGGAATTGTGAATATATACCTAACGAATGTTCAGTACATAATGAGGAATTATATTGCTTTTCGGATACTTACAAAACGATTAATCATCTTTCCGGGGAAGAGATAAATTCATTGACAATACCAGAACAATTGAAGATGAAAGGTTATGATACTTATTGCGAGAAGCTTGTTACAGAAGAATATATCTTCACCGTTGGAAATATTGATACGGTTATCTGTAAATGGGATAAAACAAACGGTCGACTTCTCGATGAGTATCGCATACATCCTGAGAACGAAACAGGAAGAACAGGTTTGAATATTCCAAGAAAAATGAACTGCGTTCAATATAATCGGAATACCTTATATGTAAAAGACAGTTCCAAAACGCTCCACGTTATTGAAGTGTAGAATTGAGAGCCAGATGTTTTAAGCTATTTCTTTCTTATTGAAATGTTGAGGTCAAATTTACCCCTTCAACTCAACCATCTTCAAACAGGCAACAGCGCATTCATGTCCTTTGTTGCCATGTTTACCGCCACTACGATCAATGGCTTGTTGCTCAGTATTGTCGGTAAGTACACAGAAAATAACGGGCTTGTTACTTTTTAGGTTGACTTGCATGATGCCTTGAGCGGCAGCTTCACATACAAAATCGAAATGACGGGTTTCGCCCTGAATCACAGAACCTATGCAAACCACTCCATCAACAGTGTTGTCTTCCAGTGCCCATTGAGCACCTAAAGCCAACTCATAAGTTCCGGGAACATGATTAACAACGATATTGTCTTCGCTCATACCAGCTTCTAACAAAGCTTTTTTGGCACCCTTCAAAAGATTTCCTGTAATGTGATAATTCCACTCGGCTACAACCAGGGCTATCTTAAAACCTGAGGCGTCTCCGGTAAATTCAAAATCGGATAGATTCTGGTTGGCGGTTGCCATATGTTAGACTTTTTGCTGAGCTCTACCAATGTACTTGGCAATGCCTTTAGCCTGGTCAGAATCAGGATAAGAAGATTGAATCTCCTTGTAAATTTTAAGTGCTTCAGACCAGTTGCCCAACTCTTCGTGTACAACTGCAGCCTTCATTAAATAGTAAGGCGTTAGCAATACGTTGGTATTTCTTTTAGAAGCCGCTTCATACTTGCTCAAAGCACCATTTAGGTCACCTTGTTCAACCAAAGCATCACCCTGCGCTCCAATGGCGTGAGTTCCAATTAAAACTTCTTCTTCGTCAATTTTTTCGCTAGAGTACTGTAGCCATTTTACAGCTTCAGCATAGTTCTCAGCATTGTCTTCACCCATGTGTAAGTGACTGATTCCCCACATATATGGAGCAATGGTTCCAACACTGGTATTGTCATAGTCTTTCAAAATTACATCTAGACCTTTTACACCAGTTACCTGATCTCCTTCGGTAGCCAATCTAAAAGAATCTCTTTCGAAATGATAGAATGCAGACTGCTGCTGCTTATCGCCACCATACATAATGGTAGTGGCTTTGTTCTCTCTTTTCTCAAGGTATAAATACTTGTAAGCTAATAGTCCTCCAACTATTGCTACTAAGCCTCCACCTACGATGAAAACCATTTTCTTATTATTTCTGAACCAAATTTCTAATCTGGTTAACAAATCGTCGTCCTCAAGAACTTTTTCTCTTTCGTCTGCCATTGATGCAATTTTACAAGCTGCAAAAATAGATAATTTTTTTATAACTCAAGCATGAACTAATCGCCAGTCTTTAACTACTTTTGAATTAATGATTGTTAGCAAGCTCTCTCTGGTCAATTTTAAAAATTATAAGCAGCTTTCCTGTGCTTTTAATCCACACATTAATTGCCTTCTTGGCGATAATGGAGAGGGCAAAACCAATGTTCTGGATGCTATCTATATCAGCTCGTTTTGTAAGAGTTATTTTAATGCGATAGACAGTCACAACATTAGGTTTGAGGAAGAGATGTTCATGGTTCAGACAGAATTTTCTCATGATGATGAAGTAGATGAGGTACTTTGTTCTGTCAAAAAAGGCCGTAAGAAGGTTTTTAAGAGGAATAAGGTTGACTACACCAAATTATCAGACCATATTGGACGCTATCCGGTAATTATGATCACTCCTTACGACAGTAACCTGGTTTTAGGAGGGAGTGATTTAAGAAGGAAGTTTCTGGACACCATTATTTCTCAGGTCGATCCCACATATCTGAATCATTTGATGGCTTACAATAAAGTCCTGGATCAAAGGAATGCTTTACTAAAGAACACGCCTTACGGAAAGGAAATTAATCTGGAGGTGATAGATATCTATGATAGCCAGTTAATTCAGTATGGATCGGCTATAGCCAAAGCAAGAGGGGAATTCGTTCGAGACAATCTGATTCCAAAATTCAATGAACTTCACAAAACCATTAGTGACGGAAAGGAGCAGGTGAATCTCACTTATTTATCTTCTGTGGAAGATGGGAAGTACGAAATGGCACTTAAATCGGCATTGGATAAGGACAGAAGCGTGCAGCACACCACAGTGGGAATTCACAAAGATGATTTGCTGTTTCAAATTGAAGATTATCCGCTTAAGAAATTTGGGTCTCAGGGACAGCAAAAGTCTTATCTAATCGCATTGAAACTGGCGTACTACCTATATATAAAAAGTCAGTTAAAGCTAAAGCCCATTTTGTTACTGGACGATATTTTTGACAAGCTCGACAAAAACAGGGTCATGGCATTGTTGCGTTTGGTGACAGATGAAGAACAGTCTGGTCAGGTTTTTATCACAGATACATCTTTAGATCGTGTGCCGACTATTTTAGATGAATTAAATAAAGAATACACCGCTTTTGAGGTGAAAGGAGGAGAGTTGAATGAAGCGTAGTCAGAACACAGAACCATTAAAAGAGGTCATCGACAGAATGTTGAAAGAGTTTCGTCTGGAGAGAGGAATGAAAGTCAAAAGGGTAGAACACGCCTGGCGCAACATAGTTGGTAAACTCATTTCCTCTAAAACCAAAAGCATCTATCTGGACAAGGAAGGTGTGCTTAAAGTCAAAATAGAATCGGCGATTATTAAAGACGAACTATCCTACGCTAAAGCCAAGTTAATAGAGCAGTTGAATAAGAGTCTCCAGTCCGATATCGTCAAAGACATTAAATTTTAAGGCACAAAAAAAGGTCCTGATACTCCAGGACCCTTCAAAGATTTTAAACTAAAAAACTACTAGAAAATCTCGTTTTCACCAAAGTGGAATTTCCCTTCGATTTCAGCGTTCTCGTCGCTATCCGAACCGTGAACGGCATTTCTTCCTTTAGATTCAGCGTATAATTTTCTGATAGTACCATCTGCCGCCTCTGCAGGATCAGTAGAACCGATTAAAGCTCTAAAGTCTGCTACCGCGTTGTCTTTTTCAAGAATAGCAGCTACAATTGGACCTGAAGTCATGTACTCCACCAATTCACCATAAAATGGTCTCTCCGCATGTACAGCATAGAATTCTTTCGCCTGCTCTTCTGATAAACGCGTGTATTTCATCGCCTTCACCTCAAAACCAGCTGCAATTATCATATCTAAAATTTTACCCATATGTCCGTTCTCAACGGCATCAGGCTTAAGCATTGTAAAAGTTCTGTTAGTCGCCATAATTATAATTTTCGGTGCAAAAGTATAACTATTTGATATTTTGGGAACATTATCTTCGTTTTTTCGTAGTAGACCATGTTCATGTGCGTAAATGGAATCAAAATATTTTTATTTTTGTTCCTAATCAAGCGCAACATAAAATAAGTTATGAAAAAGAAATTTTTGCTAGCTGGTGTATGTATGATGGGGGCAGGCATGCTTTTAACATCATGTTCTGGTGATGAAAAGGAAGGAGAAGATTCTGGGGATTCAGGAAAGCCTCAAAAAGAAATTAGTAAGGACGATATCAATGAGCCTGAGGTTGAACTAACGGATACCGAAAAGGTTGATTACAGATTGCCAACACCAAATTTGTTTTTTGAAGTGATTAAGAAGATCGGTGGAGACGCTGATATGGAATTGGTTAATTCAGTTGAAAACAAAGACAACTACGAGACGACTGCTCAAAAGGCATTGAATTTTGGGGTATACATCTCGGATTTGGCTTACATGATGAATTACGACTTTAACTCTGAAAGCGCACAGTACTTTGGTGCAATTAAAAGTCTGGCAGATGAAATGTCGATTTCCAAAGTGTTTTCTGAGGACTTGATGAATAAGTTGAGTGAAAACACAGAGAACGGAGATTCTTTATATGCCTATTCTTCGGAAATTTATTACAATGCGTATACCTATCTTGAAGAAGAGAAAAAAGAAGACGTATTGTCTTATATGTTGATTGGTGGATGGGTTGAAAGTATGCACATTGTGACGCATTTGATCGATGGCTATTCTGATAACAATGCCATCATTGATGAAATTGGGGCACAAAAAGTAATCATTGAAAGCATTATGGAGCACGCTCAGAATTCTGCTGAAAAGAATCCTGAGTTAAATCCATGGTTAGATGATTTGGGTGGTTTACTTGAGATTTACTACGAGCATCTTCAGGAAGAAGAAGTGGAAGCAGACCAGAGTAATGGTAAGATTATCTTAGATGGTGGAGAGAAGGTTGTATTAGACGCTGAGAGTTTTGGTACGATTGTTGAAAAAGTTGAGGAAATGAGGGCCAAAATCGTTGATGGTCAATAAACAAAGAATACTATGAAAGCAAAACACACAATTACTTTATTTATGTTGACCCTGCTTAGCATGGGATCAGTTTTAGCTCAAAATTGTCGTGAGGAACATACTTATTGTGACCGCAGCAAAGATAAAAATTGGCAAATTTCACCTCAATCTAAAAGTGGAACATTTGCAAAAGGAGATGTGCACGAGATCAGCGTAATTTTGTACGATGGTGTAGATTATAGATTCAGCTTTTGTTCTAACAAACCAGAGATGGATGGAAAATTGGAGTTTGAGATTTTTACTGAAAAAACAGTAAAGAAGTACATTCCGGCTAAGAAAAGAGTTGGTTATACCAAAGAAAGAGAGAGTAAATACAACAACCGTGAAGATGAAATGGCTCAGTCTATCGAGTTCCAGGCGCACGGTACTAAGAAAGTGTTTATTCGTATCCGTGTACCAGATGGTGCATCAGAAGGAAGTAGCAAGAGAAAGCTAAAAGCTTCTGATGTAGTTTGTGTTGGTGTATTGGTTCAGCATCAAAAAGGATCTGAGAGAGGATTCAAAGATGGAACCAAAATCGAAGATGATAACAAAGGTTCTGGATTTAACTAGACCTGCGAAATAATATGCAAACCCCGTTTCGATATCCCGGAGCGGGGTTTTTTAATGATGTAAATCATGGTTTTTAAGAAAGAGGAAGTAGAACAGTGCATTCAAAGAATTAAAGAAGCAAAGAACATTACTGTCGTTGCGCATAAATCTCCTGATGGAGATGCTGTTGGCTCTGTAGTGGCTTTGTGGAAATTCATCCAAACCATGAATCAGGAGTGTACCATGGTATTGCCGGACGCATTTCCGGATTTTTTGGCGTGGATAGAAGGTTCTGAGAAAATCCTGATTGCTGATAAGCACAAACCATTGGCTGCAATGCAGTTTGAAGAAACGGATCTTGTATTCACTCTGGATTTTAACCATCCGTCAAGAGTCGGAAATCTGCTTGAGGAGCCTCTTAGGCAAAGTCAGGCTTTTAAAGTTATGATAGATCATCACAGGGATCCGGCCGATTATTGTGACGTTGTTTTTTCAGATGTCAATGCCTCTTCAACTGCTGAGATGGTATTTAAGTTCATTGAAGCTTGTAATGGAGTTGATACGATCACATCTTCTCAGGCAGAAGCCATCTATACCGGAATAATTACGGATACCGGATCATTTAAATTCCCTTCAAGCTCCGCAGAAACGCATCTAATTGCAGCTAAGTTGATTGAATGCGGTTGTGACCATGCCAAAGTACACCAATTGATCTACGATTCTAATAGTGTTAACCGAATCAAATTATTGGGTTATACACTTAATAAAATGGAGGTGTTTGAATCTCATAAATTGGCATTTTTCACTTTAAGTAAAGAAGAATTGGAACGATTCAATGTCAAAAAAGGAGATACAGAAGGTTTTGTGAATTACGCATTGAGTATGAATGGCATTGAAATGGCAATCTTCATGAAAGAAGCCGATGACATCATAAAAATGTCATTCAGATCTAAAGGAAATTGGTGGGTGAATGAACTGGCCGGAGAACACTTTAATGGTGGCGGACATAAGAATGCTGCAGGTGGTGCTTCTCACGTACCTTTGGCCGAGACTATTGAAAAAGTGAAAAATCTGTTGCCTAATTTGGTTAAATATTATCATGATTAAGTATCTATACATATTGTCTGTAATAAGCCTGTTCCTGACCGCTTGTGGTGATAAAGAAGAGAAAGTGCAGGAAGCTGGGATTAAGAAGCCTAAATCGGAAGATGAGGTCTTGATGGAACTGACCAGTGAAATCAATAAAGAATTCAATGAAGAAGATTTAAATAACATTGAGTTGTATTTGAGAAATAAGGACTGGGACATAGATTCTACGCAAAGTGGAATTTTCTATTACATTTTTGAAAAAAACGACAGCATCAAACCTAAGGAATCAGACAGGGTGGTGGTGGAATATGACATCAGTACTTTGGACGGGAAGCAGTTGTATAGTTCCGAAGAAAATGGACCAACCACATTTGCCATTGGAAAGGAGGATATGGAAAGCGGTGTGCATGAAGCTGTTCAAATGTTAGGAGTGGGAGATAAAGGCGTTTTCATCATGGTCAATACACGTGCACATGGTGTTCTGGGCGATGATGATAAAATCATGCCTTATCAGGTCCTGGTGTATAAGTTGAAATTATTGAGTGTAGAATCATGAGAGTAGTTGTATTGTTAATCTTATCGACCCTGATAGCTTGTAGTCCGGATGCAGGTGAATCAAAGCAGGAAACTGACACACCAAAAGAGGAAGTGCCTAAAGACAATTCTGTTGATACAAATGAAGTGGAATTACCGGAAGCTCCAAAAGACACTGCAAATGTGTTTATGGATACTGTAAAAACAAACACAGATCTCAATTATCAGGTACTTAGAGAAAGTGAAGGAGCTATTATAGGAGAAGGCGGTGTGCTTAGGTTTCACTATGAGTTGAAGGATGTAACAGGGAAAGTGATTAAATCCTCTCTGAAGAACGTTGATCCCTATGGTATGAAGCTTGGCCTTGAACTGGTTCCTAAGATTTTGGATAAAAGTCTGTCTGAATTCCGTTACGGTCAGAAAGTCGCACTTAAAGTTCCTTCGCAACACCCTGAAATGGAAAAGTTCCCGAATTTGGGACATACGGAAAAAGATTCCCTGATTTATGAAATTGATATCATGGAACAACCTAAAGTGATGGACAAAGACGGGGTAATGGTTCATTGGTTGTATGAGTCTTCAGCCGCCAAAATTGATTCAGGAGACGTCATAGGAATAGATTATTTTGCTTTTGATGAGACTGGAAATATCTTCAACACTTCCAGAGATAATGGTGTGCCTTATGAGTTTGTTGTGGGAAGATCACAGGTTGTGAAAGGACTTGATATGATTTTCGCCAGTTTGAGGCAGGGAGATAAAGTGATAGTAGATATTCCCTCAAAACATGCGTTTGGAACAAAGGGGCTTGTGGATAAGGTAAAACCAAATGAAAATGTGACCTATATGCTCACGGTAGATTATAAAAAATGATCTTTTTGAGATACATATTGTTCGGGTTGGTGTTTACGATTCAGTTTCAGGGATTGTCTCAGGATACTCTGCTATTTGATTGCACCGGATTGGATACACTTAAAACCTGGCAAGGAGTGAGGTATTGTAAGGTTCATTCCAATGATAACGGCGTAGCGCCACAAAAAGGCGATAAAGTATATGTGCGTTATTCGGGTTACCTGGAAAACGGACAATTGTTTGATACTTCAGGAAAAGGTGCTTTCACGTTTTCTCTTCAAAAGATGGAAGTCATCCGTGGATGGGACATTGTAGTATCATATATGAAGGAAGGCGATAAGGTTAGGGCATTCATTCCCTGGAAGCTTGCCTACGGCAAATTTGGCAACCCTCCGGTTATTCCCAGAAAGGCCAATCTCATATTTGATATAGAGGTGCTTAAGGTCGTGAAGTAGGATTCTAATAGTCCAATATTAATTTATTGTTGTCATTCGTCTAATAGTGCCATTCTCATGCTGAGTTTGGTCTGGCTTTTGCTACTTTTGATTGCCCATTTATAGTTGCTCAACCTTGAATAGAATAATAGTTGCCATATTATTTCTTGCCTCATCCTGCGTGGGATGGACTCAATCAACCAATTTTCGTAGTGGAAACGATTGGCTAAGAACCAAAGAGACCGTTTTTCTGGGGCTTGGTGCTACCAATTTTCTGGGGGATCTTGGAGGTCTTGATCAGATTGGAACGGATTATAGTATGAAGGATATCGAGTGGTCGTTGACACGTCCTTCCGTCTATGTAGCTTATCGTAATCGATTGACCAGAAATATTTCAACCCGATCCATGTTGATGTGGGGAATTGTGAAAGGAGATGATCAGTTGACTCAGGAAACTTTCAGAAACTACCGCAACCTGCATTTCAGGTCTCATGTTTGGGAGGTTTCACAGCTTCTCGAATTTGGTGTTAACCTGGATAAAATCGGGAAAAGGTATAATGTCACTAAAAACGGTTTTAAGAACATGTCTACCTACGTGTATGTGTTTGGTGGAGCCGGATTTATGTTCTTTAATCCGAAGGCGAATATCAACGGTAAGTGGCGAGCGCTTCAGCCTTATGGTACCGAGGGACAAGTTGCAGCAGATACACTCAAGAAGTATAAGCGGTTTACGTATACCATTCCGGTTGGGATTGGTGCAAGATTCATGGTTTCCAAAAGAATGAACATTGGCTTGGAAGTAACGTATCGCAAAGCTGGTTCAGATTATATTGATGATGTGAGTGGAGATTATTACGATAACAATTTGATCCTGGCAGCACAAGGAGAGGATGCGGCTAAGCTGGCAGATCCGTCGAGTGGAGCAAATGAAAACTGGACCATTCACGGAGAGCAGAGAGGGGATCCGGAGACGAAGGATGCCATTTTATCTGCGAACATTTATGTGGCCTACAACTTAACAGGATTCAATAATCTGGGGAGACGAAGGAAAAAATCTTCAGGTAAAAGACGTTATAAGTCGTTGTTCTAATTCCCTAAAAGAAACATACAAGGTCTTTTTTGAAGATTGATGTGCTTCATTTTTCTGATATCTGAGATCGTTCCTGAGATAATTTCTTCTGTATCACAACACAGGTCTATCGCAATAGATATTTTTTGTGCAGATGAATGAGTTAAAATGGCTTCAAGCAACTGAGTATTTCTGTAGGGCGTATCCATGAAGATTTGTGTGTAGCCTTTTGCCGCTTGCTGACTATATTTCTTAATGGCTTGAATGCGTTCGGATTTATCTCTGGGAACGTAGCCATGAAAAGTAAATTGCTCGCCATTTAATCCTGATGCAATTAGAGCCAGTAATATGGAGCTGGGACCTACAAGTGGGATCACCTGAACTTTTAATCTGTGTGCAGCATCAACTAAAGCTTCTCCCGGATCAGCAATACAAGGGTTGCCAGCTTCTGACAGGTAGATGAGTTCGTGCCCGTTTTTTAAAACACCTATTGCTTCTTGCAAGGCGTCCTTATCTTCATCATTTCGTATTTCAATAAAAGTAATATCCTCGGGAATGGGGGAGGGGAGTCCACAGGAAATCAAAAACCTTCTGGCACTTTTAAGATTCTCACATGCAAAAAACTTGATCTCTGAAATAATGGCTTTGTTGATTGGGGGAACCGTTCTGTCTCTTGAAGATTCTCCCAAACTTGATGGCAGTAGGTATAATTTAGCTGTACTCACCACTTTCAATTTTGTCTGCAATGGTTTCGCAAGCTGATTTTACCATTTGAAAAACCGCTTCAAATCCTTCGTCTCCGCCATAATATGGGTCGGGAACTTCAAGGTTTTGTCCTGGGTTGGTTTCATTTAGCAGCATTTTTAGCTTGTGAACCTGGTCTTCTCTTCCAAGTGCCTTCATATTGCTGTAATTGCTGCTATCCATAGCGTAAATCAGGTCAAAACGATCGTAATCTTCGGCTACAAACTGTCTGGCTCTTAAAAAACTGATGTCAACATCATGTGAAAGTGCGGTTGCCTGCATACGTCTGTCTGGTGGATCGCCAACGTGATAAGAAGCAGTGCCTGCGCTGTCTACTTCAATATTCAGATTCCTTTCCTGGGCAATTTGTCTCATCATGCCGTCGGCCATTGGTGACCGGCAGATATTACCCAAACAGACCATTAAAATTTTCATAGTAAAAAAAATCCCCTGACGGTGCAGGGGATGTTGTATTTATTGAATGCTTAATTTTTTCTCCAAATCTTCAAGATAACCTCTAAATTGTTTATCGGTTTCCTGCAAGTTGTTAACAGTTCTGCAAGCGTGAAGTACTGTTGCGTGATCTTTTCCTCCACAGTGCATTCCAATGTTTGCTAATGAAGACTTAGTCATCTTCTTCGCAAAGAACATAGCAATTTGTCTTGCCTGAACCACTTCTCTCTTTCTTGTTTTCGATTTCAACAATTCAATTGGTAAATCAAAATAATCACACACAACTTTCTGGATGTAATCTATAGATACCTCTCTGGCTGTGTTCTTCACAAACTTGTCAATCATTTGCTTGGCTAATTCCAGCGTGATTGATTTTTTGTTCAATGATGATTGTGCGATTAAAGAGATCAAAGCGCCTTCAAGCTCACGTACATTAGTAGTGATGCTGTATGCCAGGTACTCAACAACTTCCTTAGGTAGTTCGATACCGTCTCCATACATCTTCTTCTCAAGAATGGCAATTCTCGTCTCCAAATCAGGTGTTTGCAAGTCTGCAGACAAGCCCCACTTAAATCTGGATAACAATCTTTGCTCCATTCCCTGCATTTCCACCGGCGGCTTATCGGAAGTCAATACCAATTGCTTACCTGTTTGGTGTAAATGGTTGAAAATGTGGAAGAAAATCTCTTGAGTTTTCTCTTTTCCTGCAAAAAACTGTACGTCATCAATGATTAATACATCAATCATTTGATAGAAATGCTGGAAATCATTGGTTGTTCCGCTTTTCACAGCATCAATAAACTGGTGTGTGAATTTCTCAGACGATACGTACAATACTGTTTTGTTTGGAAACTGGTTTTTAATACCAATTCCAATGGCGTGCGCCAAATGTGTTTTTCCTAGTCCTACGCCACCGTAAATTAACAATGGGTTGAAAGCTGTTCCACCAGGTTTTTGAGCAACTGCGAAACCTGCAGATCGTGCAAGTCTGTTACAATCACCTTCAACAAAGTTTTCAAACGAGTAATTCGGATTGAGGTTGGAATCAACATTAACTTTTCTCAGTCCGGGAATCACGAATGGATTCTTGATAGGATTAGAGCTCAGATCAATAGGCATTGATACTGGCGCATTTTTAAGAGCACGTTTGTTAGTAGTTGGAATTTTGACAGTGTAAGGATTGGTGTTTTGAGAGTTGTTCTCCATTACAATAGAGTACTCTAATTTACCTTCCTCACCAAGTTCTTTTCGAATAGTTTTCCTAAGTAGTTGTATGTAGTGCTCTTCTAGCCACTCGTAAAAAAATTGAGAAGGTACCTGAATGGTTAAAACCTTGTCTTTAATTTTGACAGGTTTGATAGGTAGGAACCACGTTTTGAAACTCTGTAGGCTAACATTGTCTTTAATTACTTTCAAACAATTTTCCCAAACAGTTTCATGGTTCTTCTTTCTCATAGTAGATCGTGTGCTTAAAAGTTTAAAAAATATAGTATCTGATTAGCTTATAGAAACTTTCATTTCTTAAGCGGAACAAATATTTACATAAAAAAGTTAAAAAAAAAATGAATTCAGTCTTGTTTTTTTGAAAAGTTTTACTCTGAAAAACTTCTAGACTTTGGCATAATTTTTTTTCAGGTCTATTGGGGCGTGCGCAGAAATTTCTTTTTTGCGTTTTCCCCTAAACTTGACATCAATTCTTCCCAGGTTAATTCCAGCCCACCCAACTTGATTGATGATCACATTTTCCTGGTCAAGGTTTTTATGAACTTCCGGCTTGTCAAGGAAGGTGTGAGTATGTCCGCCCAGTATCATATCAATATACCGTGTTTGGGGCGCTAAGGTTACATCACTGATTTTATCATGTTCATAGCTGTATCCCAGGTGACTCAGGCAAATCACGAAATCACAACGTTCATTTTTCTTCAAAAGAGAAGCATAATAATTGGCTCTTTCAACCGGAGATTCGTAGATGGTATTGCCGTAATTTTTTGGATCAACCAAACCTTCTAACTGAACACCCAGGCCAATGATGCCTATCCTCATGTCCTGTTTATCAATGATATGGTAAGGTTTGGTTTTGCCCTTAAGTGCCGTGTGCTCAAAATTATAATTAGAACAGACAAAAGGGAATTTGGCATGCGGGAGCATTTTAAGGAAACCCTCAATGCCATTGTCAAAATCGTGATTTCCCATAGTGCAGGCGTCATACCCCATGGCGCTCATTAATTTAAATTCAAGCGCTCCCCCGTACATATTAAAGTATGGGGTCCCCTGAAAAACATCTCCGCTATCCAGTACAAGTACTACTTTGTCTTTGTTCTGTTCCCGAATGTTTTTAATCACCTGTGCACGTCTTGCCATACCGCCCAGGTCAGGATACTTAGGATGATCTCCGGGAAATGGCTCTATACGACTGTGCATGTCGTTGGTGTGTAGAATAATAAGCTGCCTGCGGTTTCTGGCTAAAGGAATAGTAAAAGAACTCATTCCGGCAATGGCCAGCCCGCCAAGAGATGCTTTTTTTATGAAGGACCGTCTAGTTGTCATATGTGATCCTCCCTTCAATTTCAGATGAAATCGGACGCTTACTATTCTCTATATGCGTCATAATAGCATCTCTTAGTTTCATAAACGACCGTCTTTCTTTGTCAATAAAAAAGGTCATGTTGTCTCCACCGTTAGCCAAATAGTCACTGGTAATTACCCAATAATCTCCATTTACAAGTGGCTTATTGCCAATAGTATAAGTGCCAGGTTTCTTGTTTGAAATGCTTAATCGAGCATTCGAAATCGGTTGTCCACCCTCCCGAGCCAAATAAGCAAACAGTGAATCCATGTCATTTTTGGTCATCTTCACGGCCACAATGGAGTTTTCGAATGGCATTAATTCAAAAACCTTAGATCGCGTAATCGGACCTTTAGATAAAGATGTCCTCAAACCACCAAAATTTAAAATGCACATACTTGGCTCAAAATCTATCTGTTGTAGCTCGTACAACTCATTGATCATATCAAAACTTAAATCGGCCACAAAATTCCCAAGTATGGTCTCCGGTTCAGTTTTTAAACGTTTCATGTCCACTGCCAATTCTCCAATGACTTCATCCATATAAGTGGACATGGAGTCCTTGTAAGGCTGAATCATGCTTTGGATTTCGGCGTCCTCTCCGGCTGAACCGTTAATTGAATTAGGGGCAGCCGGTTTTATTTTAGTCGACTGGCAGGAAATCGCCAGAAGAATTAAAATTATGCTTCCCCATTTAATCATGCTACAATAATAATTAATTTCAGAGGCTCAAAGATGACCAATTTGTAAAGAATATGTATTCACACGAACATAAATTGAGAGTTAGATACGGAGAAACCGATCAAATGGGCTATTGTTACTATGGTAATTATGCTCAGTATTATGAGGTGGGTAGGGTAGAAGCGCTCCGAGATTTGGGCTTCAGTTACAGAAAGTTAGAAGAAAGTGGTGTGATGTTGCCGGTTCTGGATTTTCATATTAAATATCTGAAACCGGCTCTATATGATGATTTGTTAACTGTGGTCACACAAATCAAAGAAATGCCGGGTGCAAAAATCACGTTTGAATTCGAAATGTTCAACGAAAAAGGCGATAAAATCAATTTTGGGACCGTGGTACTCGTTTTTGTTGATGCCAAGACGATGAGACCAATGAAGTGTCCGGCAGAATTGGCTCAGGCAATTTCTGATAGATTGTAGTCTAGTTGAGTCTAAGAGCTCTCATTTCTTGTAGATTATTCCCCTTAATCCGTTTCCCATACCCTTGATGTAGTTGTCTGGTTTGATTATGGTAAACATTGGAATCATCATAATTTCTAATTGTCCTGGCGCAACACCCTCTAACGGCCACTGAGCAAGAACTCGAGCTGGAGCAGCTTGATATTCTGATGGGCGCACAGCATCCCCTAACCGGTTCTATATGTTGTGTGCCAGCAATGGATGACGCAATGCTCTTGGCTGAGCGCGTAGGCAATTTTGCTAAATCTTCGCGTGTTACGGTTCCTCCACTTGCCTGTGCGTAATCTTTGTTGGTTTTGTGCGAAACATAAGTTGAATGAGACTCTCCATCTAATAACATGAAAAAATGAAGCTGTTCCTGGTGATTTGATATTTCAAAAGTATCTATCAAAGTCTGGTACCCAATTTGTTTTATTTGGATGGTATGTGTACCTGGCTCAAGATTACGGATAGCAAACTGTCCGTCTAAATCTGATTGAACCGTTTCTTTAGAATCGATGGTAATTGTAGCAAATACAACTTGTTCTTTGGAGCTATGTTCGTGAATGTGTCCTTTAAAGATATTTTGACTGAAGCCATTTAAGCAAAAAACACACAGAGCAGATAAGGCAAAAAGATGTTTCATGTAACTATGATGCAGCTTAAAATGTAATTCCATAAAAAGTTCACAAACTTATTGATGGGGTATCTAGTTTAGATAGAATTTACGCAAATCTTTTTTCTCTTCGCGAGTCAATTTTCTTCCCTTGAGCTTCTTGAGTGTCTTACGTTGAAAACGATAATGTTTTCTGCCCTTAGGAAGTGCTGAGGCCAGATAATGAGGACCAGAAGAAGCGCAAGATCCACGAATAGGGTCAACACATTCGCTATTGACAACAATCTGACTTGTCAGGATGTGCCCAGGAATGGTTCTAATGTCTCTTGTAAGTGCACTGCCACCAGCTTTAGCATTATTCTTTGAAGATTTAACGTAGCCTGAATCAGGGGCCTCCGTTTCTTTTAGAAGAAAAAAGTCGAAGAATTCGTTATTGTCAGACAGTTCAATGGTATCAATGAGTGTTTTGTAGCCCGTCATTTCAATTTTAATCCGATAAGATTCCTGAGCAAGTGCCTGAAAATTAAACTTGCCTTCGAAATCAGCATAAGATGGCAGGTCATCGTCAATGGAGATTTGAGCAAAAGAAATATCCTCTTCTGAAGAATAGGCTCTTATATGACCATTGAGCATGGGTTGAGCATTTATATAAAAGCTCAAAAAAACTGTCAAAAAGAAAAAGATTAAACGCTTCATAATCATTGGATGATCAAGTTAAGGTTTTTCCATAAAAATGCTTCAAGTTGCAGGAATCGACCTGTAGGTTTAAAGTAGAATACGTTTCTTTAACTCTTGCTTCTCCTTTCTTGTTAGTCTTCTGCCTTTTTTGGCCTGTACTGCTTTCATTTGCCTGCGATAAAATCGTCTGCCTTTTAAGCGAGATGTTTCACTGGGTTGGTAACTGATGTCTTGAATAGGTATCCTTAAGGGCATTTTTACAATGTCTTCTCTGGTAACTGTGCCTCCGGATGCTCTGTATCTGCTCATATCCTTCTTTACAGGGACGTAGCTGGAATCAGCAATGCTGTCCTGTGGAATCAGGAAGAAATCATAAAACTCAAATGCTTGTGAAACCTCAAATGTGTCTGTGAGTGTTTTATAAGCTGGCCATTCTATTTTGATCGTATGTTTGCCTTGTGTCAGATTTAAGGCCTTGAATTGACCATCAAAATCAGATTGTAAAGAGAGGGAGTCATCAATTGTAATAGTAGCAAATGGAGCATCTTCACCGTAATGATAAGTTTGAATATGTCCGTTTAATCTATTTTGTGCAAGGCCCCCCAATGCTAATAGAAGCGATACCATAGATAGAAAGAGCCGGTTCATATTCATATGATGTAAAGTTAGGATGAATTCCATAAAAAAAGTCCCTCAGAATTTTCTGAAGGACTTTTTTGATCGTTTTTTTTAACAAGATTTAATCTTGTCTTGCATTCACAATTTCTTCACGTTTGTAATCTCCTGCTTCAAGGTTTTTCTTGATTTTAGAGAATACTTCAATTGTGTAGTCAATATCTTCCTGAGTGTGAATCGCGGTAGGAATCAATCTCAATAAGATCATGCCTTTAGGTACTACCGGATAACATACAATAGAACAGAAAATGTTGTAATTCTCTCTAAGATCAAAAGTCAATGCAGTTGCTTCTTCAACACCTCCAGACATCATTACCGGTGTAACACAGGAATTTGAATTTCCAAGATTAAAACCAGCCTCTTTCAGCCCTCTTTGAAGTCCAGAAGCAATCTCCCACAACTTATCTTTGTGAGAAGTATCTTTCAACATTTCAAGACGTTTCTTAGCACCAATAACAAGTGGCATTGGCAATGACTTGGCAAAAATCTGAGACCTCATGTTGTATCTCAGGTAGTCGATTACGTCATCATTAGAAGCTACAAATGCACCAATACTCGCCATTGACTTGGCAAACGTACATAAGAAAATGTCAATTTTGTCATGAACACCTTGCTCTTCAGCAGCACCTCTACCATGCTCTCCAAGCGTTCCAAAACCATGTGCATCATCAACTAATAAACGGAAGTCAAAACCTTCGTTCTCACGTAGTTCAACAATCTCTTTTAGTTTTCCCTGATCACCAGACATTCCGAAAACACCTTCAGTAATCAGTAAAATACCTCCACCAGTCTCAGCTGCTAATTTTGTAGCACGTTCTAACTGCTTTCTACAGTTGTCAATATCGTTGTGGGCAAAAACATAACGTTTCCCCATGTGCATTCTAACACCATCTAAAATACAAGCGTGGCACTCAGAATCGTATACAATCACATCATTTCTGTCAACCAAAGCATCAATTACAGACATGAATCCCTGGTAACCGAAATTTAATAAGTAGGCATCTTCCTGTAACATGAAATCAGCCAAATCTCTCTCCAACTCTTCGTGGTGTTTTGTATGGCCAGACATCATTCTTGCGCCCATAGGATAAGCCATACCCCATTCCTGAGCCGCTTCTGCATCTACTTTTCTTACTTCAGGATTGTTGGCCAATCCTAAATAATTGTTGATACTCCAGGTAAGAACTTCTTTACCTCTGAACATCATTTTGTTGCTAATAGGTCCTTCAAGTTTAGGAAACGTGAAGTAACCGTGAGCTTGGTTAGAGTGCTGTCCCAGAGGACCTCTATTACCTTTTATTTTTTCAAAAATATCCATTCAATACAGTTTGTTAATGAGCTTGGTCATTAACGAATTAGGGCGCAAAAGTACGCTAATGTTAGATGATGTCAAAGAAATGATCGTTTAATAGACAAAATTTTATTCACAAAACTACGTTTAAGCTGTGCAAGTATACGATAAGGTGTATCGGATGAATTGATATCTTTGCAAGCGAATTTATATGAAAGTACAAAGTATTATATTGATCGCTGGTTTAACTCTAGGGGCCTGCAAATCAAAGGAAGAAGTTACCGTAACTCAGGACGGAAACGATCTGCCGTATAGAAAAGTAGCCAAGCATGACGATCACTTGGTGCAGTTTCAGTATGCAGAAAAATACTACGCCAATGGAGATTATTTCAAGGCGCAGACCCTTTATGAAGAGGTGATTCCGAAAGAAGTTACCACCGATATTGGTCGTACTTCATATTATAAGTATGCTGATTGCCACTATTTATCCAAAGATTTTTATCTGGCTGGCTATTATTTTAAGCAGTTCCACAAGAAATACAATTTTGATCCACGTGCTGAGGAAGCGCTTTTTAAAAGTGCACTTTGTAAAGTAAGATTATCTCCTGAGTACTCCTTAGATCAAACCGACACAGAAAAAGCCATTGACCAACTTCAGTTGTTTTTAGATAAGTACCCGGATACAGAACATACAGACACTTGCAATAAGATTATTGACAAGCTTACTTTAAAATTGGACAGAAAGAAATTTGAAGTGGCTATGTTGGCTTACAAGACAGAGCAGTACAAGTCTGCTACGGTTTTGTATGACGTTTGCCTTGAAGAATTTCCTCAATCTGTGTACAAAGAACAGATCTTGTTTTACAAGATGAAGTCCTACTATAACCTTGCCATTAATAGTATAGAACAAAAAAAGATGGAGAGATTTGAAGAAACTATCAAATCTTATCGTACTTTTGTGTCCGCTTTCCCTGAAAGTTTGTTTATCAAGGACGCAGAGAATGTTCGTGAAAACGCAACGAAAAAACTGGGATTGCTAAGTAAGAAATAGAGATTATGTCGTATAAGAATTCAAACGCAGAAAGAACAACTATCACCAGAGATTTAGATAAATTGGATGGTGACACTGGTAACATCTACGAAAGTTTAGTGATTATCTCCAAAAGAGCCAATCAGATTTCAGTTGAAATGAAAGAAGAGTTGACTCAGAAGTTGGATGAATTCGCCTCTCATACAGATAATCTGGAAGAAATTTTCGAAAACAGAGAGCAAATTGAAATCTCTAAGTTTTACGAAAAGTTACCTAAACCTGTGGCCATTTCTATTCAGGATTTCGAAAACAACAGAGTTTACGCCAGAAATCCGGAGACGGAAGCCTAATTTCCTAACATGTTTCAGAACAAGCGAATATTGGTCGGAATTTCTGCCAGTATCGCCGCCTATAAGTCAGTTTTCTTAGTTCGTTTGCTTAAAAAGCATGGGGCTGAGGTAAAAGTGGTGCTGACACCCAGTGCCCACGATTTTGTGACGCCCCTGAGTCTGGCCACTTTATCCGACAATCCAGTCTATTCTGAATTTACTGAAAGCAAGGAAGCCGGAACCTGGACCAACCATGTGGAACTAGGACTATGGGCAGATCTCATGATCATTGCACCGGCTACAGCAAATACACTGTCTAAAATGGTGCAGGGAGAAGCAGATAATTTTTTGTTGGCTTGTTACCTTTCGGCAAAATGTCCTGTGATGTTTGCACCAGCAATGGATAGGGACATGTTCATCCATCCTTCAACTCAGAAGAACATTAAGAAACTTCAGGAGTATGGCAATGTCCTGATTCCTTCTGAAGATGGTTTTTTGGCGAGCGGACTTCACGGTCATGGCAGAATGGCAGAACCCGAGACCATTATCGAAAAATTGAGAGCACAGTTATATCCGGATTCCCCTTTAAAGGGAAAGCGTGTTTTAATTACAGCCGGACCAACTTTTGAGGCCATAGATCCTGTTCGTTTCATAGGGAACAGATCAACTGGAAGAATGGGCTATGCTTTGGCGAAAGAAGCATTTAAGTTGGGTTGTGAAGTGACTTTGATTTCTGGTCCAAGTCACGAAACCACAGGAGAAGGCATCAATTTGATTAAGATCGAATCGGCTCAGGATATGTATGAAGCTTGTTTGGCAAATTTCGACTCCTGTGACGTATTGATCATGTCCGCTGCGGTGGCAGATTATACCCCTGCTAACTATTCCGATATCAAAATCAAGAAGAAGGAAGGTGATCTGCATATTGAGCTTAAAAGAACTCAGGATATTTTAGCAGCTTTGTCAGAAAGAAAGAAGGACCAGGTCATGCTTGGCTTTGCATTGGAAACCAACAATGAACTGGAAAATGCCAAATCTAAGTTGGAGAGAAAACAATTGGACATGATAGTTCTGAATTCTCTAAAGGACAAAGGTGCCGGTTTTGGCGGACAATCAAACAAAGTGACCATTCTTGATAAGCACAATAATATCCTTAACTTTGAGTTAAAATCTAAGTCGGAAGTGGCTAAAGATATTTTGACTCAAATAAATAAGTACTATGAGGCTCGCTAGTCTGTTTTTTTTATTTCTCCCATTTCTAAGTGTCTCACAAGAGCTCAATTGTGATGTTCAGGTAATTTTGAGTCAAAATGTGCAGTCTGCTGCTGTAGATAAAACAGTCTTCTCAAACTTTGAAGCAGCTGTCAGAGAGTTCATGAATAATAGAAAATGGACCAAAGACGCTTTTAAGGTTGAAGAAAGAATCGAATGTAATTTGATGATTACAATCAATGAGGCGCCTTCTGTTGATCAATTTTCCGCTTCTATTCAGGTGATTAGCCGAAGACCAATTTATGGCTCATCATACCACTCAACACTTTTAAATTTCAATGATCAGGATTTTGACGTTCGTTTCCTAAGAGGAACCAGACTGGAATTCAGCATTGATCAGCACAGAAACAACTTAACATCTGTTTTGGCTTATTATGCTTATATGATTTTGGGGTACGACTACGATTCTTATTCATTGGAAGGCGGAACACAGTATTTCACAAAAGCACAGCAAATAGTAAGTAATGCGGCTAATGCAGCCGAAAGAGGTTGGAAGGCAAACGAGTCTGTCAATAACAGATACTGGTTGGTAGAAAATGCATTACACCAGGCTTTCAAACCGATGAGAAGAGCTTACTATGAATACCATTCGAAAGGATTTGATGTGATGTCTAAAAACGTTACTCAGGGAAGAGCTGTGGTGACTAAAACCATTAATTATATTGATCAGGTTGTGAAATCAAGACCAGGATCAATTAACATTCAGGCATTCTTTAGAGCCAAGGCAGATGAATTGGTCAATCTTTACAGTCAGGCCTTCCCACAAGAAAAGAACAAGGTTGTGGTGATCTTCAAAAAAGCAGATCCAATTAATACGGAGCGCTACAATAAAATTCTTAAATCGAATTGATACCTTTGTGAGATGCTCGCAAAGTTAATCGTCAAGAATTACGCACTTATTCAGGAACTGGAACTCAATTTGAAGTCCGACATGTCTGTTATTACTGGTGAAACCGGAGCCGGTAAATCCATTATTCTTGGTGCATTGAAACTCGTTTTAGGTGAGCGGGCAGACACAAAAGCATTGTTCGATCACGACAAAAAATGTGTGGTTGAAGCTCAATTCGAAATCCAGAACTACCAGTTAAAGTCGTTTTTTAAGAAGCACGATCTCGATTATTCAGAACAGTGTATTCTCAGAAGAGAAATCCTGCCTTCAGCTAAAAGCAGAGCCTTTGTGAACGATACACCTGTCAACCTGAGCATACTCAAAGAAATAGGTGAACAGTTGCTGGATATCCACTCTCAACACGACAATTTATCTTTTAAAGACACTTCTTTTCAATTTGATTTGATAGATGCGTATGCAGGATTGCTAACCGATAGACAAGCCTATTCAGGTTTATACAGACAGTTCACCCAATTGTCGGGCGAGTTGGAAAATTTAAAAGAAGAAGAGAAGAAATCGAAACTTGACTTGGACTACTTTCAGTTTCAACTAACGGAATTGGAAGACGCTCAGTTGAAAGGTGGAGAATTAATTCAGTTGGAAGATGAGCTAAAAGTTCTGGAAAAGAGCGATGACGTACAACGTGTTATGGCTTCCATCGAAACAGCTTTGATGGGAGAGGGGCATGTGCTCTCTAATGTGCAATCTGCAGCGGATGCAGCCAAAAGTATATCAGATGTTCATCCAAACTTAAAAAGCATATACGAACAGCTCAATTCTGCGTATTTAGAATTGAAAGACGTATCGGAACAGTTAGGAGACGCAGATACATTGATTGATTCTGATCCTGAACGTTTACAAATTGTAACTGAAAGGGTCAGTATGCTGAATGCCTTGTTGTTTAAACACAGACTTCAGGACGAATCGGAACTAATTGAATTGCAGGAGAACCTTAAAGACAAAATTTCCAAGGTGAATTCCCTGGATGAGTTGATAGAGGAGAAGCAAAAAGTATTGGATCAGTTGCAGTCTGAGTTGAACGCAAAAGCAGAGAAACTGTTGGAGAGCAGACAAGCTTCCATTTCCAAATTAAAACAGGAAATAGAAACCAGTCTGGATCATTTGGCCATGTCTGAAGCCCTTATAGAATTTAAACTTGAAGAATCTGATAAGATCAATCAATACGGGAATTGCGATTTGGATATTTTGTTCTCTGCCAATAAGGGCGGACAGTTACAAAGCATTCACAAGGTAGCCTCCGGTGGGGAATTGTCTCGATTGATGCTCACCCTGAAAGCCATCTTATCACAAAAGAAAAGACTCCCGAGTATCATTTTTGATGAAATAGATACAGGCGTTAGTGGTGAAATTGCCAGCAAAATGGGAAGTATCATGCGTCAAATGGCAGGCAATATGCAGGTGGTGAGCATCACGCATCTGCCACAAGTTGCAGCCAAAGGAAGGTATCACTTCTCAGTTTATAAGCAGGTACAGGGTGACAAAACCATTAGCCATATCCGTGAGTTAAATGGAGAAGAGCGCATCACGGAAATAGCAAAAATGCTGAGTGGAGAAACAATTGGAGAGTCTGCCATTGCCAGTGCACGTGAGTTGATTATCTCTGTTAATTAAATTACAGATTTCGATATTTCTGGTTGATGGATATAATTATCTTTGCCCCATCAAATTGAAAACTATGTCACATAAGTTACTAGAAGGAAAGAGAGGGATCATCTTTGGAGCCCTTAATGATATGTCGATTGCTTGGAAAGTTGCGGAAAAAGCTCATGAAGCTGGCGCAAAATTCACTTTGACCAATGCGCCTATTGCAATGAGAATGGGAGCTATTAACGATTTGGCTGAGAAGACCGGATCAACAGTTATTCCAGCGGATGCTACGTCTATGGAAGATCTTCAAAACCTATTCACTCAATCTCAGGAAGTGTTAGGTGGAAAAGTTGATTTCGTATTGCATTCAATCGGAATGTCTCCGAATGTTAGAAAGAAAAAACACTATACAGGCTTGAACCACGAGTGGTATAAGCAAACTTTGGATGTATCCGGAATGTCGTTTCACAAAGTATTGCAGGTAGCATACGAACAAGATGCGATTAACGATTGGGGATCTGTTTTGGCTTTATCTTATATCGCCGCACAGAGAATCTTCCCTGATTACAATGATATGGCAGATGCCAAATCATTATTGGAGTCGATTGCCCGTAGTTTTGGTTACCACTATGGTGTTAAGAAGAAAGTGAGAATCAACACAATTTCCCAGTCACCAACAGTGACCACTGCAGGAAGCGGTGTTAAAGGATTCGATGAATTTATCTCCTATTCTGAAAACATGAGTCCATTAGGAAATGCCAGTGCAGAAGCTTGTGCGGATTACTGTATTGCTATGTTCTCTGACTTGACAAAATACGTGACCATGCAAAACCTTTATCACGATGGAGGATTCTCAAATACCGGAGTTTCCGCAGAGGTGATCGAGAAGTTTGCAAAATAGATCATAAGACTTGAATCAAAATCCCGCCCGATTTAACGGAGCGGGATTTTTTTTGAATGCAACATATTCGCTATCTTACACATCATTAAGTATAAACTATTACCTATGAAATATATTCTAACTGCTTTTCTGATTGGGGGCTCCCTCGTTGGATTTACTCAAAACAACTTGTCGTCATTTACAACCACAGGTAGAGGAGGCGCAACCACTTTCGTAACCGATTATCAGGCGGTGGGAATCAACCCGGCTAACCTTGGTTGGGGAATGAAGTTTGAAGATAAAAAGATCGCAATAGGATTAAATGAGATGACTTACTCATTGCACTCTGAAGCTTTGTCTAAACAAGAGTTAAGAGATGAAATCAAAGCTGCCATCCAAAACAAATCCTTAACTGCATTTACACGAGAGGAGAAAATTCAGGCAGGTAAAGATTTTGCAGATGCAGGTCTGGCCTTTAACATGGACTATGGTTCTATTGGAGCATCTTACCAAAATGAGAAAATCGGAGGCTTTGCGTTTAGAATTAATGACAGGTTTCAATGGTATTCAAGATTAGGACCAGTAGCTTCAGAACTTTTGTTCTTGGGAAAAACAGCGACTTATTTCGACAGTTTAACGATTGTTCAATTTAATGGAACTAGTTACGACACAACTCAAATAGCGAATGATGGCGTTAACTACGATTATGATACATTGGATATCGTAAACGGATTTGCCAGCACTCCCGATTTAATGTCTCAAATACTGGACGGTTCAAGATTGTCCATGAACTGGTATAGAGAATACAACCTTTCTTACGGAAGAAAAATCTTTGAAAAGGATAGCACCATTGCCTTGTTTGCGGGTGTAGGATTTAAGTACCTGCAAGGTTTGGCTATTATGGATATTCAGGCCGAAAATGGTAATCTGGAAGCATTCTCAGCCATTACACCATTTTTTGATATTGACTATGGAAATGCAGCCAATACCAATCCATCAGCCATTAAGCAGGAAGGGTTTTTGCCAAACGCTGTCGGACAAGGATTTGGTTACGATATAGGAATCAACTTATTGTTGTTTAACAAGCTTAAAGTTGGTGTGTCGTATGTAAATGGAGGAAGCATTACCTACGATGGAAATGTTTACTCTGTGAGAGATACTTTGCTGTATGATACTGAGAGTGCAGGATTGGAAAACTACAATTTGTTCCAGTCAATTGGTGATTTTACCGGAGAAGATGGCCTGTTGAAGTGGGACGGTTTGGCTGAAAAGAAAGTTGAATTACCTTCTACGATTCGTTTTGGAGCCAGCTACAGATTTGGTAAGATTGCCGAACTTGGTTTTGATATGATCATGCCTGGAAATGAAGTTCCGGGGAATTTAGAAAAGACTTTGATTGGTTTTGGTGGAAACATCAATCCAATTCCATGGTTGCAATTACAGGCTGGTTTCATGACTGGTGGTAACTACGATTTCCAATTACCTGTAGGATTTGTGATCACACCACCTTCAGGAACTTACGAATTTGGTTTGGCTAGTAGGGATGCCGTGACTTTCTTCGCTAAAAATGGTCCAACATTATCCTTGTCGTTCGGATTCATGAGATTTAGATTTTAATAAGAGAATATGATGAAATTAGTATTAGGAATTACGTTGGCACTTGCGCTTGGATCTTGCTCTTCAGAGTGGAAAGAAAGTGATGAAAAGACCTTTATGGATGTGTGCAAAGAAAAGATGTACGACATTGACTGTGATTGTGCTATGAAAAAAGTCAAGGAAAAATATCCCGACATCAATGAGTGGAACGAGAAAGGAGGGAAGGATAAAGATTTGGCTGCGGAAATAGCCAGTGGATGCTAAATTTATGAAGGGTAAAAAAGTCCTTTTTTCGCATTCCTACTTCTATCCGCTCGACCCAAAACAATGGGAGAATAAAACACCCTACCCGCCATTGGCTACAATTTTGGCGGCATCTTGTTTGAGAGAACTTGAGTATGAGGTGAGTTTGTTTGATACCAATCTTAAACACAATATTTCCGGATTAAGAGAATTGCTGGAACAGGGTGGTTTCGACTACTTTGTGGTATATGACGATGGCTTCAACTATTTGAGTAAAATGTGTCTCACCAACATGCGAGATGCGGCCAAGGAGATGATCAAATTAGCTTCAGGTTTAGGTTTGAAGGTTGTCGTCTCCAGTTCAGATTCTACGGATCATTATGAACAATATATTTCTGCTGGTGCAGATGCTGTTTTGCTTGGAGAAGGAGAAAAATCTCTGGAAGAAGTATTGGATCTCTGGAATGCAGATAAAGAGTTGAATGAGTCTGTTTCAGGAATTGCATTCAAACAGGGTGATGCGGCGATTAAAAATCCGCGCAGACCCGTTATTAAAAATCTGGATGAATTACCACTTCCTGCATGGGACCTGGTGGATATAGATGCCTACAAAGCTGTTTGGGCACAAGGAAAGTATCCTTTTGCGCTGAATATTGCTACTACCAGAGGCTGTCCGTTTAAATGCAACTGGTGTGCTAAACCAATTTACGGTCAGCGATACAATTCCAGAACGCCCGAACATGTGGTGGATGAAATTGAGTTTTTAATCAAAACATATCAGGTAAGCAGATTCTGGATGTGCGACGATATTTTCGGACTCAAGCCAGGATGGGTGCAGGCATTTAATCAGGAATTGAAATCGAGAAACCTGAAAATCCAATATAAAATTCAGAGTCGTGCAGACTTACTTATGGCAGATGATACTATTGAAGTATTGGCAGAAAGTGGTTTGTATGAAGTGTGGATCGGAGCTGAAAGTGGTTCTCAGAAAATACTGGATGCCATGGATAAAGGAACCACTTTGGAGCAAATAAAATCGTCTACAACTCTGTTGCAAAGTAAAGGAGTACGAGTAGCCTATTTTCTTCAGTTCGGTTATCTGGGAGAAACAAAAGAGGATATTTACAAAACCATTGATATGCTGAAGGCGAATCAACCGGACGATATTGGTATCTCAGTTTCGTATCCTTTACCAGAAACGCCCTTCTACGATAAAGTAAAATCCGAATTGGGTGATAAAACTAACTGGACGGATTCAGACGAATTGGCTATGATGTTTCAGGGAACCTTCAATACCGATTTTTATAAGACACTGCACAGGTATGTGCACAAATGGTTCAGAACGGTTCAGGGTAGAAAAGGCTTGGTAAACCTGTTCAAAATGAAGAAGCCGGATTACATTCAGACCAGATCCATGCTGGCTCTGCCAATCAACTGGATTCAAAGCATTCGATTCAAACAAAAGTTGAAGCGTTTCGACAAAAATACTGCACACTAATGGCAGATAACTTTGGCCATATTGCAGAATCTTATGATTCAACTTTCACACATACCAAAACCGGAAAATATCAGAGAAATCGAGTGTGGAAATACCTGGCTAAAGATTTGCCTTCATCATCTTCTAAAGTTCTTGAATTGAACTGTGGTACCGGAGAAGATGCCGTATTCATTCTCCAGCACGAACACTCATTGGTAACCACGGATCTGTCTGAAGAGATGGTAAATGTTACCAAAAAGAAAACAGAGAAATTCTCAAATGTTGAGGTTCGGAAATTGGACTTAAACGATTTGGATAAACTGGAATCCGCCGATTTTAAACACGTGTTTTCCAACTTTGGTGGTTTGAATTGCCTATCGCCTGATCAAATTCGGGTATTTGCCCAATCGTTGAGTTCGAAGATGTCGTCAAAAGGAAAGTTTACGGCCGTTATTATGGGAAGAAAATGTTGGTGGGAACGTTTTTATTTCCGTGTAAAGGGCGATAAAAAATCCAGAAACAGAAGACTATCGAAAGAAGCTGTTATGGCCAATGTGGAAGGCACACAGGTTCCTACCTGGTATTATTCTCCAAAAGAGTTTGATGACCTGATCGGACCAACATTCAAACTCACTCATCAAAAGTCAATTGGCCTGTTTATTCCACCATCCTATATGGACAAAGCTTTTGAAGGAAAAGGTGTTCTGCTGCGAATGTTGTACTTCTTTGAGAAAATATCATTCGGTGCACCATTCCTCGCCAACCGTTCGGATCATTTTTATCTTACATTTGAAAAGATAGATTAAGATGAAAGTTTTGCTCACACATGCCTATTTTATTTGCAACGATCCTGTTGAGCAAACCATCATGAAACCTTACCCTCCACTTGGCTTATTGTACGTTTCAAGCTACTTAAAATCTAAAGGGTTTGAAGTAAAAGTACTGGATTCAACTTTCATGACTATAGAGTCCTGGAAGGAAGAAGTTCTGAACTACCAACCGGATGTTTTGTGCGCTTACGCCAATTTAATCACCAAACCGCTGAACCTTCAGTTAATGGCATTTGCAAAATCTCAATTGCCTCAATTGGTGACTATAGCGGGTGGACCGGATGTTACATACAATGCTGAGAATTACCTCAAACATGGTTTTGATTATTTGGTAATTGGAGAAGGAGAGCAAACCAGTGCAGAGTTATGTTCAGCCATTCAGTTTAAAACTCCTGTAGACGATATTGCAGGCATTGCTTACCTGAAAAATGACGAGTTGGTAAAGACCTCAGCCAGAACAAAAATCAAGGATATGGACACTTTGCCTTTACCGGATAGAGAAGCCATTGATTTGAATAAATATCTGGACACCTGGCAACTGTATCATGGCGTTCGAATGCTGAATGTTAGCACGCAAAGGGGATGTCCATACACCTGTAAATGGTGCAGTACTGCGGTTTACGGACAAAGCTATCGGAGACGTCCGGCTAACCTTGTGGCAGACGAAATTGAATACCTGATAGATGGATATAAGGTTGATGGATTATGGTTTGTAGATGATGTCTTCACGGTGAGTCACAAATGGATTCAAAGCTTGTATGATGAATTCGTAAAACGTCAGTTAAAAATCAAATTTGAATGCATTTCGAGAGCGGAACGACTCAATGATGAAGTGTTGAAGCAACTCAGTGAAATGGGATGCACCAGAATTTGGATTGGAGCAGAAAGCGGTTCCCAAAAAATCATCAATGCTATGGACAGAAAAGTGGAAGTGGATAAAGTGAGGGAAATGATCAACAGAACCAAATCTCACGGCATAGAAGCAGGCACTTTTATCATGGTAGGATATCCTGGCGAAACTCTGGAAGACATTAAGGAAACTGTGTACCATTTGAAGGTGGCTACGCCTAATCAATTGACCATTACAAAAGCATATCCAATTAAGGGAACTGAGTTGTACGACGAAATTGAAAAGGACATTACCACTCATTTAGACTGGCATACAAGTACAGATCGACAAATCGATTTTAAACGAAACTACTCTCCGAAATTTTATGAATATGCGATCAGATATGTTGTGAACAGCAACCTGTCTTTTCAGGCAAAAGAAAAGAAAGCAACCTGGCAATTTCTCAAGTCATTTGGGAAGGCGAAAATGTCTTATGCTCTTATGTTGCTCAATAAGTAATGACAAAATTTGAAACATATCCGCTCATCAATGGCGTTATACGACTCAATGGTTCTGCGCATCCTTTTGAAGCTCTGTATTTGTACGTGAGAGATAAGGAAAATCGAGTGCTGAGTGATGCTGAGGTGGCAAAATTGCCTTTGATCGATGGCAAACATCCTCATGCTAAAGAATGGGCTAAAAGGAAGCAAACAGCTGATCGGTTCCTCGATTATCTGACTTCTAAAGGCGATCAGCTTAAAATACTCGACATAGGTTGTGGAAATGGTTGGTTTTCGAATCAAATGGTAAAATCGAACAATGAAGTTTGGGCCCAGGATTTGAATTTGTACGAATTGGAGCAGGGGAGGCGCGTATTCACAAGTGATCAACTTCAGTTTCTTTATGCCCATGACCTGGATTTGATCCTGGAAGAGACCTCTTTTGATATCATCGTTTTTAACGCAAGTTTCCAATATTTTGATGATGGGAAAGGTCTGCTGAATAAACTGAAATCGCATTTGAATTCACAGGGAGAAATCCACATTCTGGATACGCCTTTTTATTCCAGCGAAAAAGAAAAGAAGGAAGCCAAACAAAGAACTGAAGTCTACTATCAAAAGATGAATTGTCCTGAATTGGCTCCATTCTATCACCACTATACATTTGAGGACATTGGTGCTCATGAAGTGCTTTATAAACCTAAGTTTTCCAGGTTGTCAAAATTGTTTGGTAAACCTATGTCGCCATTCTGCTGGCTAAAAATTAACTGATCAAGATTCTGAATAAAGTACTTTGTAGGCCTCTACCATAGCAGAGCTGGGATAGGGCATCAGGACTTCATGTTGCTGCTTCTGATTTAGAACCTGAGCTATTTGGTTTGAAGCTTCCTTTTTATCTTCATACAAGAACCATTTATCACTTTGTTCTGCAATACCAGTTTTCTTGGAGACTACATACATGCCATGTGCCAGAGCCTCAAGGTAAACCATTCCAAAGCTCTCGTATTTTGAAGGATGAAGCAGAATTTTACTTTGAGCCATCAATTCACATACATCCTCCCGAGCCATCATTCCGGTCAACTCAATCGTATCGTACAGATCATATTTTTGGATATCCGCTTCAATTTGAGCTCTTTGTTCACCATCCCCAATCAGTTTTACCTTAAGATTTGGAATCTGACTTTGGGTTTGATGAATAATTCTGATGAATGATGAGAAGTCTTTGTTCTCAGTAAAATTCCCCACTCCTAATATGTCAATTGTTTTCTCCTGAATTTTCACCAGGTTTTCAGCTCTCAATCCCATTGGAATTAGCTGACTTTGAATCTTATAGTTCTCCAGCAAAAGGGTCTGTTGCAATGAGCTGGAAGTAACGTACACACAATTAGAATTTTTGAAATATCGGAGATATTTATTTCCTGTTTTGACTTCTTGTCCGCCTCCGGATGCGATCATTGGGAGTTTGAGCCTGCGACTGATCTTAGAAGCTACAAAGTAAGCCTCATGAAGCCAGAAGCTGTGTATCAGGTCAATCGGGTTTGTTTGATGAATTCTTTGAGCCAGCTTGACTGTTTCTCGCCAGTGAAGTAGTTTTTTTACTATCCCAAGTCTAGATGCATTGAGTGCGTGAATCGGAATACCATTCCAATGATATTGCTTCTTCTCATAGGGATATTGAAGTGCAATAATGGTGAATGAACAGTTGGGATACAATGATCGAAACTCAAGAATATAGTCCTGAACGGCACTGAGACAAGCTGTATCTGACTCGTCTTTGGCAAATCCAGGGCAAACCAGTAATATGTGCATCTTATCTCGATTCAAAGCAGTTAACAAATGTAGTGATTAAACGAGCCAATGAATCCAGAATAAACTAACTTTGAGTTAAGATGGCGAATGTGCTTGAGTCCAAAATAAAATCACTTAATATCAGGTTATCACCTTCCAGACTGTACTACGGTCCGAGTTGGATAGCACTTGGCGTTAACAATGTGTGTAATCTACATTGCAAAATGTGTGATGTTGGGACCAAAAACACAACGACCAATTTTGCACAAAATCTGGTAGGTACACATCCCATCAATATGCCTTTGGATTTGTTTAAAACGATCATTGATCAGACACACTCATTCTCTCCAAAGGCGAAAATTGGATACGCTTTTACTGAACCTTTGGTCTATCCACACCTGATTGAAAGTTTGGAGTATGCGGAGAGCAAAAATATGTTCACAGCCATCACCACCAATGCACTTAATCTGAGGAAACAAGCTGATAATTTATGTCGGGCCGGACTTAATGAGTTGTACATTTCTTTGGATGGACTTCAGGAAACGCATAACTACATTCGGGGGCATAAATCATCTTTTCAAAGAGCCATTGAAGGAATTGAGACCATTTTGAAGTCTGAGCGTGCACCCAAAATAGGCGTATATTGTGTCATTACAAACTGGAATCAGGAAGAGTTGAGTGAGTTTGTTCGATATTTTCAAAAGTTTCCGCTTAAGGAAATGGCATTCATGCATGCCAATTTCACGTCTCAGACAATCGCAGATGCCCATAATAAAATATGGCTAGACAAATATCCGGCTACTGTATCGAATCTAGATGAGTTCAATCCGGCAGATTATGATTTGGATAAGTTGTGGACGGAAATTGAAGCAGTCAAACAAATAGATTCCAAATTTCCGGTACACTTTGCACCTGAATTACCTAATAAATCCATGTTGCATACCTTTTATAACCATCCGGAAGTATTTATTGGAAAAGGATGTTCGGATGTGTTTAATAACATCATGATCAAGTCTGATGGATCAGTAATTCCTGCTCATGGCCGCTGCTATAATCTCCAGGTCGGGAACATCTATGATCAGTCTCTTAAAGAGATTTGGAACTCACAGGTTTTTTCTGCTTTCAGAAAGGATTTGAAAAAGTCAAATGGCTATTTGCCTGCTTGTAGCAGATGTTGTAGTGCATTCTAACCCCCCTTTACTTATATTTGAATCTATATTGAAAGCATCACAAGTTATACTGTTCAACCCTAAAAGTGCCAGTTCCAAGCACAGAATTCCGAATTCCATCCTTCAGGTGGGCGCTTCAATTCATGGGAAATACGAGTATGCTTTTGTGGATGGCAACAAGGAAAAAGATCCCTGGGATTGCATTAAAAAACATCTGGATACCGGAAAATTCGCTTTTTTCGGATGTACTGTAATGCCCGGACCACAGCTTAAGCAAGCCATTCCAATTACCAAAAAAATTAAAGAAAACTATCCTGATGTCACAACTGTTTGGGGTGGTTATTTTGCAGGAAATCAATATAAAGTTGCACTTAATTCCGGTTGGGTTGATGTGGTGATCAAAGGTCCTGGAGATACCGCTTTCCCAAATCTAATTGAAGCCATTTCAAATAATCAGGATGATTGGTCTCATATCAAGAATCTGATCTATAAAAGGGAAGGTAAATTTGTATTTACGGCAAAGGAACAATTGCCAGACATGGACAATTTACCGGATTTTCCATATCAAAAACTGGATGAGAATTATCCTTTAGCCGACTATCTGGGAAAAACCTTCATGGGCAAGAGAACCTTGTCATACCATTCAAGTTTTGGTTGTCCGTTTACATGCTCTTTCTGCGCTGTGGTGCCACTGTACAATGCACGCTGGAAAGGGATGTCTGCAGAACGGATGATGAAAGACGTCAATTGGTTTAAAGAACATCATAACATTGATGCCATAGAATTTCACGATAACAACTTTTTTACCTCAAGAAAGCGTGTGGTGGAATTTTCAAAATTGATGCTTGGTAAGGGGATCAGTTGGTGGGGAGAAGGGCGAATAGATACCATCAATAAATACTCTGATGAAGATTTGATTTTGATGCGTGATGCTGGTCTGAAAATGATCTTTCTGGGTGCTGAGACAGGCAACGATGAGGTATTGGCTCAGATGGATAAAGGTGGCACACAATCTGGTGAACAGATTAGAAGTTTTGCGGCTCGAATGGGAAAAATCGGAATCATTCCTGAATATTCATTTGTACTGGGAATGCCTGCAGAGACCGAAGAAAAGGTTTGGGAACAACTGGAATTCGACATCAGTTTCATTAAGGAGATCAAGCAGATCAATCCTGATACAGAAATCATCATATATATGTACAGTCCTGTTCCGACAGAAGGCTCTGATTTGTATGAGCAAATTCAAGCTCAGGGCTTCTCTTTTCCCGAAAAATTAGAAGATTGGTTGTCACCGTCATGGGAGAATTTCGATAAAAGAAAGAACCCTCTGACACCTTGGTTGACTTCAAAGATGGTTGATAGAATCAGTAATTTTGAAACGGTTTTGAATGGCTATTATCCAACAGCCTCCGATTTCAGAATCAAAGGGTTTAAGAAAAATTTGCTGAGAGGCGTCTCGTCTTTGAGGTACAAAACGGGCTTTTACAAATTCCCGTATGAGATTAAAGCCTTGCACAAGATCTGGAAATACCGTCAGCCGGAGACGGAAGGTTTTTATGCAGAGTAATGAGGCAGGTAGTCAAACACATATCAGGTCCCATTCTAAAACGTTTTTTCAAAACTTATTTAAACAGGGCAACTCAATACTCTTATGAAGGGATTGATATCAGAGTTGAGAAAGGGGTATTTCATCCCAAATACTTTTTCAGTACACGTGTGCTTCTGGATTTTCTCAAAAAGCAGGAATTGAGTGATAAACGTATACTGGAGTTAGGAGCAGGAAGTGGTTTGATCTCGTTTTTCTGTGCAAAGAAGGGAGCTCGAGTAACAGCTTCTGATGTTAACCAAACTGCAATTGATGGCCTGAAGTTTAACTCAGAGAAACTCAAACTGGATGTAGAGATTGTAAAGAGTGATTTATTTGATGATATAGAACAGACATTTGATTGCATCATCATCAATCCACCTTACTATCCAAAAACGCCCTCAAATGAAGCTGAAAAGGCCTGGTTTTGTGGTGAGGATTTTGAGTATTTCCAAAAGTTGTTTTCTCAGCTCAATGAGAGAAAGGAAACGGCTGCGATTTGGATGATTCTATCTGAGGACTGTAAAATTGATCATCTGAAAGATCTGGCAGAGAAGCATGAAATTGCATTTGAACTAATTCACACGGATCAAAGTTGGGCTGAGAAGAACTTCATCTTTCAATTAAAGACATCTCGGTTATAGACGCCTCAATTCGTTTGTAAATTTTCTGATCCAGTTTCGGGTCTAAATATGGCTCAAAAGCAAATTGAACACCATCTAAAAAGGACTGTCTGCCCTCTATAGTGGAAATCTTACCAAAACAATCCCAGAGTTGGTCGATTTTAGACGAAACCAGATCGTTTTCACTGGCATCAATATCCTGAAATAGGGCAGATGAAATTCCCCAACCACATCCCATGTACAATCTATTGCGATCTTCTGATTGTTCAACCATATCGTATAGCTTTTCCGGATCGTGCCCGAACTTGGTTCCCAGAATCCATCCAACTACCAACTTGTCTTTATTAGGTTCGGGAAATGTTTTGAATAAAACACCAGTAGATATCGCTCCGATAAGAATGAAAGCAATTGGAGGAATTGAGCCGAACCTGATATTGCGATAACCCCAAAACGCGAACAGAGCCATTAGAGGTAAAATGTAAGTCAGGTGACGATAAAGCACATAATTTGTAATGTGAGGACCTTCATAATAAAACGGACTAATTGCATAAATCATGACAAAGGCAAGAATGAGTAAAAGTCCGCCCCACAAGTACGATGATCCCTTGTATTTCTTTTCTCTAATTAGGTGCACAATGCCAAGAATTAATCCAATCACAAGAATGCCAACACCAATCTGACTGAGGGTAATCAGGTAATCACTGGCTTTAGGGTTGGCAATAATAGAATCGCTTAACGGTCCCCACCAAATTTCATAGACGTGCGCTACGATATCAGGACCAAAGGCAAATTCTTCTCCTCTGATAGAAGCTATTCCAAATTCATTTAAGTGGAAACCAGCATCCGCAAAATATCGCACTCGAATGTGTAAAGCCAGAACAGTCAGGAATGTTCCGGCTGTGTATAAAACCAATCGCATCTCCTTTCGAGCAATCAATAAATGCAAAAAGAAAATGGGAATTAAAATGACATTGATATATGAAAACCAAAGGGCCAAGCCCAGAAATACACCGGACCAAAGGTGGAATTTAACAGATGGTTTATTCAACCACATGAGGTAGAGCGCAATGAAGGGGAAACAGGCTGCCAGGCTGTGAAGACCAAAGTTGACCGTGCCAAAAGGAATGATGGCTGGAACAGACAAAACGGTAAAAGCGCCAAACAGAAAAAAGAGAGGCGTTTTAAATATCTTGTGTACCACATAGAGTTGGATGAATCGTGATATAAAGTCGAAAATTACTGCAGTAATCATCAACGAATCCTGATCTGTGAACACTTTAATGAATCTGGCTGTTAAAGAGGCCATTATTGTACCGCCTTCATGTGGGTAGTGGATCAGCGTATCGTAAGAAATACTGGAATTGGATAGCACGAATTCCCAGGCCATATGATCCGGAGCGCCTAACCAGGGCGTGTGCATAAATCCAAATATAAGTCTGAGCAAACTTCCCAATACACAAAACAGCAATACAGCCTGATTGTTACTTAGAAAGTTGCGGATATGACTTGAGATTTTCAAAACAATGAGTAGATCATTGGAGCAATGACGGAGCCTTCTCCCAAAAATACCAGGATGCCCAGCAAGACAAAAACAATGACTATTGGGACTAGCCAGTACTTTTTTCTTTGCATTAAAAATTGCCAGAGCTGTTTGAGGGTTTCCAGTTTACTCACTTAGTACATTTTTTCTAAGTCAATATTACTGGATTTTTTTTTGATCCACCCTTCCGGTTTTTTCTTTTTTATGAAAATGGAAATGGGGGTAATGAGAAATAAGTAAATAATTGAAATGAGTATGGTGCTCATGAAGTCACCCAGAAGCTGCCCAAGAACCATCCAGACATAAAGAATTGGTTGTAGAACAGCAGGGAAGATTAAGGAGAAAATGCTTGGGATAGAGGACAAAAGCAGGAAGATGTATTTTGAGTCATCTTGCCAGAATTTCGCAAACACCACAATTATGGCAATCATTGAAATGAGAATGCCCATTTGAACCTGCTTTCTCTTTTCTTTGGAGAAACTAAGTGCCGATTGATGAAGTTTAGTCCAGTACATGCGCTTGTTGGGTTTTAAAGTTGTTTGCCTGAGACAAGTTTTCTTGCTTATAAATAAGATAGTTTTCTATTACCAGAACGTCCATGTCGGTATTAAAAAAACAAGCCACAGCATCATGTGGACTCCCCACGATGGGCTCACCTCTCACATTGAAGGATGTGTTGATGAGTATAGGAGTGGAAGAGATTTGTTCGAATTGTTCGAGCAGCAGAGACAGTTTTTTATTTTGATGGGGGTTGACGGTTTGTACCCTTGCAGATCCGTCCACATGAACACACGCAGGAATTTTTGAAGCCTGATTGCACTGATGTGTCGATAACATAAACGGGGAGTCGGTTGGCATATCAAACCAATCGGAGGCAGGTTTTTCGAGTATAACGGGCGCAAAAGGACGAAAGCCT
Organism: Parvicellaceae bacterium; assembly: GCA_965230535.1. GTDB lineage: Bacteria > Bacteroidota > Bacteroidia > Flavobacteriales_D > JAUILH01 > JAUILH01. The sequence continues at coordinate 1,654,016 of OZ246009.1, forward strand.
TCTCGTTTCTTTATCACTTGATTAAGATGTGATTTCATATCTGTGAATTGCGGACTTGCCAATATAGATCGGTTCCCGAGAGCTCTTGGTCCCCATTCGTCTCTTCCCTGAAACCAACCCACCACAGCTTTTTCTTTGAGTTGCTCTGCAATAGTTGCGGTAAGTTTTGTGTCTTCAAGTTTGACATACGATAAGCCTTCAATTGCCTTTTCTATTTCCGTTTCGCTAAATGATTTCCCCAAATAAGGATTCAATCCGGAAGGCACTTCATAGGATTTTGCGAATTTCTGATGCCAAACGAATAAGGCAGCACCAAGAGCACCTCCGGCGTCACCACAAGCTGGTTGAATCCAATAGTTCTCAAACAAACCAGAAGACATGAGTTTGCCATTTGCTGTGCAATTTAGGGCAACACCACCAGCCAAACACAGATTTTTCGCATCAGTTTCCATCTTAACATGTGCGGCCATTTTTAAAATGATCTCTTCCATGACCAACTGAATGGAGGCGGCCACATCAGCATAAAACTCATCAAATTTGGCTTCAGGTTTTTGTGCCGGACGACCGAAAAGATCACAGAACTTTTGATTGATCATTTTTAAACCTCTGTTGAAGCTAAAGTATTGCATGTCAAGTTTGATACTTCCGTCGTCTTGTATATCGACCAAATGTGATTTGATAAGAGCCTCAAATTTTGGTTTGCCATAAGGTGCAAGTCCCATAAGTTTGTATTCTCCCGAGTTGACTTTGAAACCACAGTATTGGGTGAAAGCAGAGTAGAGGAGGCCTACTGAATGTGGAAAATGCTGTTCGCAATAAACGTCTAATTTTCCCCTATTGTGAACTCCATAGCTCGCTGTAGCCCATTCACCAACACCATCAATTGTAAGAAAGGCAGATTCTTCAAAAGGGGATGTGTAGCATGAAGAGGCCGCATGAGATAAATGATGTTCTGAAAAGTAAATGTCTCCCTTAAATCCCGTTGCTTTTTTGATTTGAGATGGAATCCAGAGTTTTTCCTTGGTCCAGGATTTTATGGCCTTAATGAAAGGGCGAATGGCCCAGGGAGCGTTGGCAACGTAGATATCTAAGATCCGTTCAAACTTCAAAAGAGGTTTTTCATAATAAGCGATACACTCAATATTTTCAATGCTGATATTTTCGAATTCCAGGCAAAAATTAACGGCATTAACAGGGAAACGAGAGTCGTGCTTGACTCTGCTCAAACGTTCTTCCTGAATCGCACATACGACTTTTCCGTCTTTCAGTAAAACTGCTGCAGAATCGTGGTAGAAAGCAGAAATTCCCAGTATGTAACACGGTGTTTTCATGGCAAATAATCGTGAAGTATGGGAGTTAGAAACTGTTTCAATACCTGATGACCTGTTTTGTTTAGATGTGGGTCGTTGGCGAAATATAATCTTTTATCTTCTGAATCCTGATCACTTAAAGCGGGGAGTGGATTTAGAAAAACGATATCCTCATTTTTAAAGTGTTTTTTCAATTTGGATAACAATGCATAATCTTCCTGTAAATAAACCTTCTTATTGTCAAACTTTGCCCCGAGCTTAAGGTACTCGTTATAATAGTGACCTCCCAGTTGGGAGCAGTGAGGAATAGGCATTATGACCAAAGGTACCTCATCCGGGATTTTGGCTCTGAGGTAACCGATTCCATCAATCAGTTTTTTTATTCTGAAACTATATTCAGTTGCAGCTCCTACACTTTTTTCCAGATAATATGGATCTGATTTGAGATACAATTTTGTTCTGGAAGAATACTTGTCTACCGAAAAAACTTTTTCGTTTTTAGAGTCATAGTCTTTATCAATATCCAGAGTGCTTGAATGGCTTACCTGACCCAGTTTCTGATTGATGTAGGCCAGTACCCGAAATCGATCACTGATCCACCAATACAAATTACGCACAACTCCCAATTCAGACCAGTTAATGGGATGATGGATGTCTATTAAATCATTGCCTAAATACATCTGATAAATGACCAATTTTGGGTTGGTAGCATTCAATCGTCTTTTAGCCAATAAACTGGTCTGTATTATCCCAGTTCCCGGAACGGAAGCATTATAGATACATGTGTTTGGGAATTCATCTCTGAGTTGGTCGACATAGCCGTTTGGCTGAGCGCTGAAAGAGTCTCCAAAAATGAGAACTGAGTTTTTGCAGTTGTCAGGTATCTTTTTGTTAAGCGCATTAAACTCAGTTCGGTAAAAATCAATCCATTGATAGCGGTAAACAATTTCCAGTAAACATAGTACGGTACAGCATACGAAGAATACGTAAGCCAAGCCTTTTAGAATTTTTTTTCTGGAAAATGTCAAGTTTATTGATTTGCGCCTGAAAATACTCAAATTTAATGCACTTTACCGATAGTTTTGTCCGCTAGAAAGAAAAGCTTGTGGAACAAATGCCTGATTGTGTCAATGATATTTGCTTTTGACAGTTGTTTTGCTACCTTTGGTAGTTGAACTAACTAGAATAGATGGCAGTAACCAAAGGCACATTGCTGAAAAAAGCAATCGATCATATAAAGAAGACTAAAGCTAACACAATTAAAGCGGATACGGCAGGATATACCAAGCCTGACAAAATTAAGGTAACCGGATTCAATAAATCTCTTTTCCCTGATGCTGAAGCGCATTACGACAAGAGAGTGGATTTGTATTGTGTTGAGCCTAAGATGATAAAGAACGACTTACCTGATAGCATTGGCCGATGGATTTTTATGAGCATTGAAGCCAGAAAATTTGGTGGTAATTTATATATCGTTATTCCTGAAGGACACAAAGACAAGTATCAGGCGATTCTTACCCAAAAAAGTATCAGTGCTGAGGTAATGCCGGTAAAGGTATAATTTGCTCCAAACTTAATGACAGCTCTTCTTAGGAGGAGCAACTTTTCCGTCCTCTGTAGGTTCTTCTGTACCTATGGTCATAGTATCTTTGTGAGGACTCACGTAAGGAATATCCAATCCCAAACCTCTTACGATAAATAGAATGCCAACGATGGTGGTAGCCACTGGCATTATAAAGCTTGTATTGATCTTCAGCTTTTTGCTTAAAACCTGACCAAATAAAGGAAGAAGCATCATAATAGGAACGGTTCCCAGTCCAAACAAGGCCATATAAATAATACCCCCGGCCAGACTACCGGAAATAACAGCTCCTGCAACAGCTACGTATACCAGACCACATGGAAGTAAACCATTCATGGCCCCCAATAGGAAATAGCCCGCAAAATTCTGAGTTTTTAATAAGGATTTGATGTTGCCACGCAGCCAATTCATAAATCGGGAATTATTCAGGCGACCTTTTAATTTTTTTGAGAGCAAAAAGGGTGTGATGACAGAAATGATCATGATAACACCCATTGTAATGGAGACTTGCTGATGTATTTTGGTCATTACAATCGCATGGCCGATTGAGCCGAATACCAGACCGATGAGTGCATAAGTGAAAATTCTCCCAAGGTTATACATACTCACTGCCAAAATCTTCTTAGGCATATTGTACTGATGCAAGGGAAGGATCAATGTGATTGGCCCGCACATTCCCATACAATGGAAATTACCCAGAAGTCCTAATATGATTGCAGAGAGGTACATAGTTTATTTCACAGTGATGTCTTGTTCGAAATAATACTGACTGCCCTGCACATCACAGGTGATCTTGAGTTCGTATTGTCCTGTTTTGATCTTCGATTTCGGAATTGAAATATGCTTACTGTTGTCCGGAATTGAAAGTTTCAGGTCCAAATCTGCGTTGTTTGGTCTAAATAAGTGAACCTGACCACTTACACCTTCCTTAAAATCTTCAGGAAAAGAAATGGCAATGAATTCTTCGGATTGATCTACAGTAAATACATCCTCTAGTGAAGCCGTATTGGCTTTGGCGTCAATTCTATCCTGATAGGTGATTTCCTGCTCGTAATAATCTTCTGTCTCCAGATCAGATTCAATGCTGTGTGAGCTGATCACCATAAAAAGAATGAAACCTATAAAACATGTCAGTGCTAACGCTAATCTTTGTCCCCAGTTCATAATCTATAATATTGGTCCTATGAAGTCGACTTCTACATCATCAATTTTCTCACCTTCTGAGTAGATGCCAACGTTAATATATTCTTTCTCTTTTCCTATGTCTGCCTTATTTAAAATCAGCATGAATTTTCCTTTAAACTCAGTATCTTTTTCCAGTACCCAACCTTTGTTGATGTGAATCAATTCGGCATTAGAGTCCTCAGTTCTGAGTTCGATTTTCTGTTCTTCACCGGTCTTATTGATGATGGAGATATTGTACAGATTAGAAATTCTGCCATCTGTAGTTTTGGCATAATCAGTTCCTCTCACACGCCATACTGTTACATCCAGAGGTGATCTTGTGAAAATGATTGCTGTGACCAGAATTGTCAATACACTCAGTACTATAGTATAAGCTTTGGCCTTGGTTGTAAATCTGAATTTCTTCTTGGTTTCGATTGACTCTTCTGAAGCATATCTGATCAACCCGGGGTCTTTCCCAATGCTATTCATGATATGGTCACACTCATCTATACACGCTGTACAGTTCACGCATTCTAATTGCGTACCGTTACGAATATCAATTCCGGTTGGACAGACTTTCACACAGGCAAAACAATCTATACAATCACCTTTACCGACAGCCTCTCTATCCTCATTCTTTTTGAACCTGGCTCTGTTTTCCCCTCTGGAATAATCGTAAGTGATCACCATAGAGTTTCTATCCAGCAACACACTTTGGAGTCGTCCATAAGGACAAACAGTGGTACAAACCTGCTCACGCATGAAGGCAAATACTCCATAAAACACGAAAGAGAATACGATAATCGAAATCAGGCCACCAACGTGTTCGGAAGGTGGATCTGTGATGATATCAATCAATTCGTCTAAGCCAATAATGTAAGCCAAAAAGGTATTGGCTACATAAAAAGAGATGGCGTAAAAAATGGTGTGTTTAAGTGTCTTTTTCCAGATCTTTTCACTATTCCAGGGACCTTTATTCAATTTTTTCTGATGAGCAGCATCTCCTTCAATCAAATATTCGATTCTGCGGAAAAGCAACTCAAGAAAGATCGTTTGCGGACAAACCCAGCCACAAAACAGACGACCGAAAACCAGGGTGAAGAGCACAACGCCAATCACCGCGGTTAACATCATAAGTGCAAAGAGGTAGAAATCCTGCGGAAAGAAAATCTGGCCAAAGATGCTGAACTTTCTTTCAATGACATTGAACATGAACAGAGGATTGCCACCAATCTTGATAAAAGGCGCAATGAACAGGAACGCCATTAGTGAATATCCAACGATCTGACGTCTGTTAAACCATTTGCCCTTTGGTTTCTTTGGATATAGCCAGATTCGTTTACCACTTTTATCAACAGTGGCAATCTTATCTCTGTAACTGTCTTTATCCTGACCTGTTTCCATTCTACTCAACTATAGTTGTATCGCTCACAACATTGGTTGTGTCGCTCATCTGCTCAACTTCCGGTTCTACCGGACGAGCATTTTCTTCTGGGTTTTCCTCCGCACCTTCTTCATCCGACATGAAAACTGCATTGTCTTCAGGTGCCTTTCCGCCATCTTCAGGGCTTACGTATTCGTCGATAGACAAAACATAAGACGCAATCAACTGGATTTGTTTAGGATTGTATGTGCTACTCCATGACTGCATACCGTTGTTTCCTCCGGCAGAAATAGTGTTAAACACATCTCCAATTTGGTTACCATAAATCCAGTAGTCATCCGTGAGGTTGGCTCCTGTACCACCCTGACCTTTGTCACCGTGGCAAGTCACACATTCACGACTAAAGAGTTTCTTACCTTGAGCGATAGATTCAGCATCTGTTAAAAGAACCACATCATCAGCTGTGATGTTCATCGCGTTGGCTTCCAGATAAGCTTGTACTTCCTTTTCAGCTCTGGCCACTTCTTTATGATAGGCTTCATACTGAAGGTCTCCGGTTTTGAAAATATGGAAGTGGAATATGAAAACCACAGCGAATACAATAGAGAGGTAGAACATCCACAACCACCAGGGAGGAAGTACGTTGTCTAACTCTTGAATTCCATCATACTCGTGATCCATCAGGATGTCCTTTTCCTTTTCGATAGGCACCACATTCGTCATGCGCTTACCAAACTTGAATTCACGTTTCTTAAAGAATCTGTAGCGCTTGTTCTCAATACCAATGGCTTCAAGAATCTGAACCAATACACTCTTTAGGTACAATACAACACCTAATAGAATTAAGTTGATAGAGATTGCAATCCAAACATGTGTATTGTTGAATTTAAAGAAGGTCTCATTCACCTCAGGAGGGTCTCCGGGTAATTGAGAGAAACCAAGTGTAGGTAGCAGAATGATCAAAATCGTTAGAATCTTCTTACCTACGTTATGTTCTTTGTTATACTTCTCGGCAATTTTTTGCTTGTAGATATCACTTTGAACAGTTGATCTGATAGAAGTTGCCAAAGTAAGTACCATGATGATAAGTACAATCGTAATCACCGTAGATACCCCAATGATTCTCATGTTTTGAGCATAATCAGGAATGGTTTCAATTTCTGCTTCTTCACCTTCCGCGCCACCTTGAGCGGCACCGCCACCTCCGGCAGAAGAGGCTTTCTTTTCTACATAATTGTCAACATAATCCAGAACCGCATCAATCTCTTCGTTGGTCAAATCAATTGGGTTCATTTCTCCAGGAAAACTATTGGGCAGTTCAGACACATATGGATCGCCCATAGTGGCTGCTTCTTTCCAGTTTCTGACCCATTCGTAGATCAAGTCTGTATTTTCAGTGTTCTCTGCCCACTTAGCTCGAATGTCTCTAAGCGCAGGCCCAACACCTTTTTTATCGGGGTGGTGACACGATTTACATTTGTCGTTAAATAGACTTTCACCATTTTGGGCTTCAGTAGAAAACGAGTTACCAATGAAGAAAATACCTATGGCTATATATAAGAGCTGTCTCAACTTCATTTTTCTAAATTTTCGGTGTTATTATCAATTGGATAGTGGCTGACTTCATCAATTAAGCTTTTGTCGGTCCTGTATACATAGCGCACCAGGACTACAAAAAACAATAGGAAAATGATCAATGAGATGATTGGAAAGATTTCTATCCCATCCATTGTGGCCATATGATTTTTAATGAACTTCAGCATAATTATTGTTTTGAAATTGTTGTGTCTCCTAATTCTAATTGTCTCATCTTTTCAAGGTCGGTGGCCTCACCGTTGATATCGGCACCAAGTCTCTGGAGGTAAGCTACAATGGCTACGACCTCTTTCTTACTCAGAGATTCAATATCAGCCTCTGTGTATTCGGCACCTAATTCACCTTGATAGATTTCTCTGGCAACGAATCTGGCTTGTAGTTTTAAATCTTCTTCAGCCTGATCTTCATAGCCTTCCGGATATGGTACACCAAGTTTTCTCAGTACAGTGATCTTTCTTTTGAGTTTACCATAATCGAGATCATCCGTAATGAAATGCTTGTAGTTAGGCATGATAGACTCGTCAGTGAATCGTCTCGCATCCAGGAAATGTTTGTAATGCCAGTTGGCACTTTTGTATTGTTTGTTGCCACGACCCTCACGAGCTAAATCCGGTCCGGTTCGTTTAGATCCCCATTGGAATGGATGATCATATACAAATTCTCCAGCCTTTGAGTACTCGCCGTAACGTTCCGTTTCGAAACGCAGTGGTCGTACCATTTGAGAGTGACAATTGTAACAACCTTCACGTATATAGATGTCACGACCTTCCTGCTCCAGAGGAGTGATTGGTTGTACAGCCTCTATCTTAGGAATATTGCTGTCGACCAATATCGTAGGAAGTATTTCTATGATTCCACCAACGGATATGACAACCAAACTGAGTATGAGCATTTTTACCGGACGCTTTTCAATATTTCTGTGCCAGTATTCACCTTTTTCGTGTTTTTTATCGTCACTAGATTTCACAAGCGCAGGAGCTTCAGCTTCCTCATTGGCAATAAAGCTTCCCATTCTGGCTGTTTTAACCAGGTTGTAAACCATTACCAGTGCACCAGTTACATACAGAGCTCCACCAAAGGCTCTCATCATGTACATGTACTTAAGCTGAGAAACGGTTTCAATAAAGTCTCCATGAACCAATGTTCCGTTTTCGTTGAAAGCTTGCCACATTTGTCCTTGAACCCAACCAGCCCAGTACATTGGAATGGCGTAGAACATGATACCTAATGTTGCAATCCAGAAGTGGGTGTTTGCTAATCTTTCCGAGAAGAGTTTGCCTCCCCATAGTTTTGGCACCAACCAGTAAAGCATACCAAAGGTCAACATTCCGTTCCAACCAAGTCCACCAATGTGAACGTGTGCAATGGTCCAATCAGTAAAGTGAGAGATGACGTTTACAGATTTCAGGGACATCATTGGTCCTTCAAACGTGGCCATACCATAACAGGTCACGGCTACTACCATAAACTTAAGAACTGCACTGTCTCGTACTTTATCCCAGGCACCTCTTAAGGTAAGAAGTCCGTTAAGCATACCACCCCATGACGGAGCCAGAAGCATGATAGAGAATACGATTCCGAGCGACTGAGCCCATTCAGGTAAAGCAGTGTATAACAAGTGGTGTGGACCTGCCCAGATGTAGATAAAAATGAGGGCCCAGAAGTGAATAATAGATAGTTTATAAGAGTATACCGGTCTTCCGGATGCTTTAGGAATGAAGTAGTACATCAAACCTAAGTAAGGAGTGGTTAGGAAGAATGCTACCGCATTATGTCCGTACCACCATTGTACCAGGGCATCTTGTACCCCAGAGTAAGCACTGTAACTTTTCATCATGTCAACAGGCCAGGCAAAAGAGTTAAAGATGTGTAGAACTGCTACTGTGACGAAAGTGGCTATGTAGAACCAAATGGCCACATACAAGTGTTTCACCCTTCTGTTAATAATGGTCATCATCATATTGAGACCAAATACCACCCACACAAGAGCAATTAGGATGTCTATCCACCATTCCAGCTCGGCGTATTCCTTACCCTGAGTGATTCCCAAAGGTAAAGTGACCACAGCACAGACTATGATCAATTGCCAGCCCCAGAAGTTGAGGTTACTGAGTTTGTCACTCCACATCCTGGTTTTCAGAAGGCGTTGCAAACTGTAGTAGACTCCGGCGAATATTCCGTTTCCAACAAAAGCGAAAATCACCGCATTGGTATGCAGTGGCCGGATCCTTCCGAAGGTGGCATACTTAGAAAAATTTAAGTCTACCGGAAAAACGAACTGAAGGGCTGCCAGGAGCCCTACCAACATGCCCACAATACCAAATATGGTTGTGGCAATTAGAAACTTTTTTACGATTTTGTTATCGTAGCTAAACTTTTGTATTTCCATGAGTGTTGTCCTTGGTTTTTTTCTCAATTAATTCATCATCGAATAGCATCCTTATTGCCGGGGTCTCATGATCGTCGTACTGACCATCATTATTAGCCCAGAAGAAAGCGCCCAAAAAAATGAGTGCGATTACTGTACTGACTCCAACAAGTATGAATATTACTTCCATTATTGATCAAAAGTAGAGGCTGGAAGTGGCCTATTTTATGATGACAGACATTGGTAAATATGACATTGGTCATGTTTAGTTATAATGACTTGAAAATGACATTAGAACTTTTAGTTTTTGTACAATTTTCTTTGGAAAAATCGAATGCCCAATGTGGTAAAAGTGACAATGGATATGGAACTTAAAGGCATGATGATGGCCGCCACAAGTGGAGACAGTTGGTTGCTAATAGCAAAACCGAGTCCGATTAGGTTGTAGAACAAAGAAAACAAGAGGCTGGCTTTAAGTACGAATCGGGCCTTATTGCTCAGCTGAAGGTGCTGAGGAAGTTGTTTAATCTCTTTGGCGTCAATGATGCCGTCGCATGCAGGTGAAAAACTGTAGATGTCATCTGAAACCGAGATGCCAAAATCACTTGCCTTCAAGGCGCCTGCATCATTCAAACCATCACCTAACATCATCACTCTGTGTCCGTTTTCCTGGAGCTTGTTGATGTAGTCCAGTTTGTCTTTTGGCTGTTTGTTGAAGATCAACTTATCATGCTCGAAATATGACTTGAAAAGTGTGTCGTCCGAATTAACGTCTCCGGAAAGAAGATGCAGGGTGTAATTTCCTTTTAAAGAATCAAGCAAATCTTCCACTCCTGGTCTCAGCTTTTGATCTATCGTATAGAAACCGATGAGTGTCTGATCAATTTCAACATAGACACGGGTGCCTTTGCTTTGTTCAGGTGCACCAATAAAATCAGCGGACCCCATTCTGATTTTTGAGTTGCCTATGCTGGCAGACATACCCTTGCCTTTAATTTCTTCGAAATCGGTCGCTTCTAAAAATGAGCTCACCTTGTTTTTAAGGGAATCATAAATACTTCTGCTCAGAGGGTGAATAGAATTTCCACACAGACTGGCGATCAACTGAGTGTGATGGTCACTCAGCTCCTGAGAGAATGTCACACTTTGTCCATGATTCAGGGTGAGGGTTCCGGTTTTGTCGAAAACAATATCAGTGATATCGCTCATTTGATCTACCACATCAGAATTTCTTAGAAACAGCCCTTGTTTTCCCATGGCTCTTATTGTATTCCCATAGGTAAAAGGGAAGGAGAGGGCCAATGCACAAGGGCAAGCAACTATGAGTACAGCAATCAGCACGTTTGGGATTTGTTCAGGATCAATGAATGACCAGATGAGTCCGCTTAAAATGGCTATGGCCAAAACCGCATAGATGAAATATCTGCTTAGGGTGTCGGTTGTTTTCTTGAGAGTCGATTCTTTCTGCTTGTCGAAAGCTTTCTGTTTCCAAAGGTCGGTCAGGTAGCTTTGATTACTCACTTTTTCGCAAATGATCTTCACCTGTGAACCGATAATCCTTCCGCCAGCATAAACTTTTTCATTTTTCTGTTTTTTGGTAGATCTCGATTCTCCAGTTACAAAACTGTAATCTATAAAAGCGTCTTCGGATAACAGAATACCATCTACCGGAATGATTTCATCATTATGAATGAGCAGATGATCTCCAATTTTAATGTCGTTAATAGGGCAAATAAAGGTTTGATCTTCCCTAAGCACGGTTGAAGCTAAAGGCATGTAAGAATCATGGTCTCTTTCAAATGACAGGTAGTCATAAGTCTTACTCTGAAACCATTTACCAATCAATAGAAAGAATACAAATCCGGCAAAGGAATCCATGTACCCGGGACCATGGCCATAAATGATGTCAAAACAGCTTTTGGCATATAGAGCGATAATACCAATACTAATGGGGACATCAAGGTTAAGTTGTTTTATTCTGATTGACTTGTAGGCTGAGACCAGATAATCTTTGGCGCAGAAAATAAGTACGGGAATCGAAAGTGCCAGAATAATGCCGCTGAAGAAATCTCGATAATCTTCTGCGAACGTACGATCCGGATTGAGATACTCGGGGAAGCTAAACAGCATGATGTTTCCAAAACAGAAACCAGCCACAGCCACCTTTTTAATCAACTTTCTTTGATCTCTCTTTGGATGACTCTCGTTTTTCTTCTTTTCAAAAATGGGAGCATAGCCAATTTTGTCGAGCAGTTCAGCCAGTTCACGTAAACTCAGTTTTTCCTGATTGAAACTAATCTGGGCTTCTCTTTTCAGGAAATTAACCTGAGAGGCTACTACAGCATCACTGACCTTATTTAGATTTTCCAGTAACCAAACACATGATACACAATGAATACTCGGGATAAATAAAGACACTCTTGCCAACTCTCCGTCCTGAAAATCTAAAATCTCATTGCAGATCTCTTCATTTTCAAGATACAGGTATCTGTGCTTGTTAGAATCTTTTGGTTTGTTTCCGGGGTTTGAATTAATATCATAGAACTGACTTAACCCATTCTCATTCAGAATTTGATACACGGATGAGCAACCGTGGCAGCAGAAATAGTGGGTGTCAAATGTGATGGTTTTATCAGGACATTTATCACCGCAATGCGCGCATATCACCTCATCGTTACTCATTCAGGGACAAAGGTCCTAGCTTTTACAGCAATCAAATATGACAAATGTCAGTTTTCGGGATGATCCTGGGCTTATTATTTGGCATAAGGTATTAAGACCTTTACACTCAATATCTAACATTACATTATGGCCACTGCTCTCTTTGAATCAGGTATTTTCGGACCGGTGAATAGTCGGCGATTTGGTAGGTCATTAGGACTTAATCTATTGCCTGCCGATCAAAAGCTTTGCAATTACAATTGTGTTTATTGTGAATGTGGGATTACCGACCTGAAGAAAAAATCGTACTCCATGTCTGAGTTGGAACCTATATTGGAGGAACTCAAAAACAAGTTGCAAAATGATTCCGGTAAACTGGATTACATCACTTTAGCCGGAAATGGTGAGCCCACGCTACATCCATATTTTGGTGAATTTGTAGCTGAATTATACGATATCCGAAATGAACATGCACCTCATTGTAAAATAGCTTTGTTGACCAACGCTACTACCATCGATAAAATGGCAGTAAAAGGGGCTGTAAAATACATTGATGAATGCCAGTTTAAATTGGATGCCGGCTCACAAACCGTATTTGAACGAATCAACAAACCTGTTGGAACCGTCAATCTGAGAAAGGTAGTAGATAAGTTGGCCGAACAGGATATGGACATTGTTATTCAATCTTTGTTTCTGAGAGGAGAAGTTGATGGGGAAGCTATTAATAATACCAGTTTTCAGGAAGTCAAGCAGTGGATTGAACATCTGGAGAAAATTGATCCGGTGAAAGTAGTGATCTACAGTTTAGACAGAGATACCGCCTACAAAGGTCTGGAACAAGTGAGTAAGAAGGAGTTGGAATTAATCGCAGAAAAAGTGCGTTTAGAAGTCGGATGTGAAGTTCAAGTATTTTAACGATGAGAATTAGAGTTACCAAGGAGTTTGAGTTTGAAGCGGCTCATGCATTAGATGGTTATGAGGGGAAGTGTAAAGACATTCATGGACATTCGTATAAGCTATCCATCACGGTTTTAGGAAAGACCATTGAAGATCCAAAGAATCCCTGTTGTGGAATGGTCATAGACTTTGGAGATTTAAAGGCCATTGTAAACAACAAGGTCATTAACAACTTTGATCACCACCTGATTTTAAGAGAAGATTCCCGTTTCAAAGGAATAGAAGTCAAGAACGAACGTGTTAGATATGTGTCTTATCAACCTACTTGTGAAAACATGTTGGTACAGATTGTTGAGACATTACTTCAGGTTTTGCCCGAAAATATCACACTTGTTCAGGCGAACCTGAGAGAAACAGGAAATAGTTATGCCGAATGGCACAAATCAGATAATACATGAACATAATAGAAGATATCGTTTTAAGTAGCAATGGTCCTGTTGTGACCAAACTAGAGACCCCGGATTCTGTCCAGTATCTGGCAATAGGCCTCAAAAAAGATGTTGTACTCAAAGATCATAAAACACCGATACCTGCGATTTTAACGGTCCTTTCAGGTAAGATAAAATTCATTACCTCAGAAACCACAAATGAGCTAAACGCAGGAGATGTATTTGATATTCCGGTGGATGTTATGCATAGAGTAGAAGCGCTTGAAGATGCTCATTTTACAGTATTGAAAATGCTATGAATGAAGATCAGTTAATAGAAAAGTATAATGTACCTGGCCCCAGATACACGAGCTATCCGACTGTTCCCGATTGGGATGCCGATTCAATGAATTCAAAAGTTTGGGAGGATACCCTTTTGAAATTCTACAATTCTGAAGAAGGTCAGGAAGGTATCAGTTTATACATTCATCTGCCGTTTTGCGAGAGCTTATGCACGTTCTGTGGTTGTCATAAGCACATTACCAAACAGCATTCAGTAGAAGAGCCTTATATCAATACCGTTTTAAAAGAATGGAATTTGTATCTGAACTTACTTCCAAACAAACCGATTATTAAGGAAATTCATTTGGGAGGCGGGACCCCAACGTTTTTTGCACCATCTGAACTTAAGCGTCTTATTGATGGAATTCTCAAGGAAAGTGTGCTCTCTGAAGACTATGAAATGAGCTTTGAAGGGCATCCAAATAACACATCCTATGAGCACCTAAAGACTTTGTATGATCTTGGTTTTAGGCGGGTGAGCTTTGGTGTCCAGGACTATTCTCCAAAAGTTCAAAAAGCAATTAACAGAATTCAACCTTTTGAAACTGTTGAGAAAGTGCATAACAATGCCAGGGAAATTGGTTATACATCCATCAGTCACGATCTTGTTTTTGGCTTACCACATCAAACGATAAAGGATGTAGAGGACACCATTTCGAAAACGATTAGCCTGAATCCGGAACGACTTTCCTTTTATAGCTACGCACATGTTCCCTGGGTCAAAGGAGTTGGGCAGAGAGGATTTAGTCATGATGACATTCCCAAGGGAACTGCAAAAAGGCGTTTGTATGAAGCAGGCAAAAAGGCCTTTATAGACAATGGCTATTTTGAGGTTGGAATGGATCACTTTGCTCTGGAATCAGATCATTTGTATCAGGCACTGAAGCACAAGAAGCTTCACCGGAATTTTATGGGATATACCACCAATACGAATAAAATTATGATTGGTTTGGGAATGTCCGCGATTAGCGACTGTTGGATTGGTTTTGCTCAAAACGCCAAAACGGTAAAAGAGTACCAGGCAAGCGTAGATAACGGAGAACTTCCCATTTTTAAAGGACATTTGTTATCGGATCAGGATCTAATGCTGAGACAACATATTCTGAATCTGATGTGCCATTTTGAGACCGACTGGTGTAAGGACATTCTTGAACATCCTGAGTTTGACACGATCAGGGAAAACCTTAAGGGATTAGAGGCTGACAAACTGATTGAGGTAAATAATGTCGGCGTGAGAGTTTTGCCGAAAGGTGAAAAATTTGTCCGAAATGTATGTATGGCATTGGATATTAAATTGTTTCAATCCAAATCCTCAGAACCCAGATTTAGTTTGACCATTTAAATCTGATTTTAATCAAGAAGAGAGGTGATGAGTTGCATAGTTTAACACCAGTTTTTTTAAGTGCTTTATAGTGTAAAAATAAAACACACATAAACCCATATAAAATGAAGAGAAGAGAGCCAGTTAGTCACATCATGACAAAAGAACTAAAGACATTAAATGTGCATGATGGCAGTTTGTTTGAAGCTAAAGAAACCATGGAGAAAAACAGTATCAGACATCTACCTGTGGTAGAAGGCGAGAAACTGGTTGGAATCATTAGTTTAACAGACATTCACAGAATTAGTTTCGGAGCAAACTACGGTCAGGAAGCGACTGTGGACAGATCTATTTTTGATAGCTTAAGTGTACCACAAGTGATGCATCACGAACCAAGAACAGTGACTCCGGAGACTCCTATTAAAGAAGTTGCAGAACTACTTTCTGAAGAAGAGTTTCATGCGGTTCCTGTTGTAAATGAAGAAGGAAATTTAGAAGGCATTGTTAGCACAACCGATCTTATGAAGTACTTATTGGAGCAGTATTAGTTACGATAAGTCTTAGTTTAATGTTAGATGAAAGAGTCGTCCCGATTTATCGGGGCGGCTTTTTTTGTTTAAAAAGGTTACCTTTTAAATCCTTGTGGTATTTACCGAAAAACAAATCAACTATTATGAAGTATTTATTGTATTCAATTGTGTTAATGATGGCCGTTTCATGTGGAGATTCAGGCCGCACGGATAGTGAGGTGAAAGAAGGTGGAGACATGGCCAAAGATGATGGGGTTAATCAGATGGAAGACATGGCTACCGAAGAAAAAGCGGAAGCAGCCGAAGGAGATGCTGATGAAGGTGGAGATGACAAGCCTTTAAAAACATGGAAACGCTCGGAAAAAGGAATCAATGAAGCCACATTGATGATTGGAGATGAGGAATTCCTAATGCCCAAAGGAGCTAAAATGGCGCTTAAGGTAGATGGTTTCAGAGCAAGAGTTCTTATAGATTATATGTTCTATTCCGATTACGACTACATGCTGGAAGGCACGTTTAAAATGAAATTACCTCAGGGGGCTTCTCCGTATTATTTTGCTTTCGGTGAATCGGTTAAGGTCAGTAAAGACAGTGTAATTCTTGAAAACGAGATCACTAAGAAGCCTTTCGATGGTGACATGGAATTGAGCATAGAAAGTATTGAAGAGCGTATGTCCGAAGAATGGACCGAGCCCAAAATCGCCAGAGTAGTGGAGAAGGAAAAAGCGACTTTGGCCTACGGAAATACGGTTAGAAGAAGAATTGATCCGGCTTTGGCGGAATGGGCAGGAGCAGATGTCTTTAACTTCAGAGTGTATCCATTGAATCCCAAAACCATGCATAGAGTAGTGATTGGATATGATGTTGATTTAACTGAGATAGGAAACGACCAATTACTGAAATTTAATGTGCCTCTAGTAGATGGTCCCATGGTCTTGGATGCAGAAGTGGCCAATATCCCTGGGATCAGAACCATATTACCTTCTGGCGTGAATGCAAGAACAACCAACGGTAAGCAACAATTCAGAGTGCTCAATAAACAAATGAGCGAGTTAAATATCAGATACAGAGCTTTGAAGAATGTAAGTTTGCAATCTCAGGCAGACGATTTAAGAGAAGCTTATTTCGTGAGCAAGATTTCCCCAAACATTCCTAAAACTGCCAGCCAAAACACCAGTGAAAACGCCATCGTGATGCTGGATCTTTCCTTGAGCTCGCGTCCGGATAAATTCAATATTTGGTTAGATATGACAAAGGCTTTGCTTTTAAACAATCAATCTAAAATCAAAACCTTCAATGTGCTGATGTTTAACATTGAGTCTTTTTGGTGGAAAGAAACTCCCGTTTCCAATACACCAGCCAACGTTCAGGCCTTCTTAAACTACGCTTCAAATCTGGCCCTGGAAGGAGCCAGTGATATAGGACAGGCCATACAAAGCACAAATACAGTAGCCTGGGCGAAAAATTCAAGCGATAATGTGTTTTTAATGAGCGATGGAGCAGATACCTGGGGGGAAACCGATCCTAATCTTATCATGAAATCATTTGATAATAAGGATCATTTGTTTGTGTTTAATACCGGACTCAGTGGAACTTCATCTGATAAGTTAAACGTACTTGGAAAGCTCGGAAAAGGCGCTTTGTTCACAATTACAGGAGAAGCTGAGATTAGCAAAATCAGTCAGGCGATTCAATACACGCCATGGAGAATTAAGTCGATTAAAGTGGATGGCTCAGACGACTTTATTGTTGAGGGTGACCTTCAGTACCTTTATCCTGAACAAACACTTAAGATTACCGGTAAGGGTAAAATCAGAAAAGGCGGAAAAACGAAAATAACTTTAAGTCAGAATGGTCAAACCAGAGAAATTCAAGTTTCAAATTCACAGGTATTAAACTCTGAATTGGCTTTTAGAGCTTTCGGTCAGGTAGCAACCGAACAATTAGAGAATTTTGCTCACCATTCTGAAAAAATGAGCATAGCTTTTGCCAAACACTTTGGAATAGCTCGGAAAACCTGTGCATTGTTGATGTTGGATACGGAAGAAGATTATGAGCAATACAACATTCAGTATCAGGAAGAAGCATATGTGATTAAGTCAAATAACCTTAGCCATTTTCTGAGCAACTTAAAAGATCAGGTGTCGGCCTTGTTGGGCAATGCAAAACTCAAGTTTCAGGCATCTCTTGAAAAGCTAGAGAAAACGATGGGGGTTGAGTTTACCATTCCGGCTTCAATGGAAGCATTGATGAGTCAATTACCACAATCAAGTTTTGAGGTAAGACAAAAGCCACTGACTTGTAAAGTGAGAACTGTTGATCAAATCCAGTCTGCTGAATACGATTCATTGAAACGTGCCAGATTGAACTACGATTATTTAAATCTTATGGCCCAACAACGCCTCAACAATCATGGAAAGAATGATGCTTTAAAAACATTGAGTTCTTTGGTAGAGAAGAATTCAGGAAATACAGTAATGGTGAGAGATGTGGCGTACACTGCAATGGGATGGTCTCTGTATTCTCAGGCCTATTATCTGTTCAAAAGAGCAGGCAATTCACGACCATATGAGCCTCAAACATACATTGCCATGGGGAAATGTCTGGCTGCCATGGGTAATTATGATTTGGCCAGTATGATGTTTGAAATTGTTCTGAATGCACAGTGGGACGGTAGGTTTGGAGAAGTGCACCGAATTGCTGGTCTGGCTTACCTTGAAGTATTGGAAGATGCACTCAAGTCAAACGACTACCGATTGAAGGATTATGGTTTGCAGAGACAGAAAGGTTTGCGTGAGTCTCTGAACATTGAAACAGCTGATTTGGTGGTGGTGATTACATGGAACACAGACAACACTGATATTGATTTGCATGTGATTGAACCAAACGGAGAAGAGTGTTTTTACAGTAATCCTGAAACCAAATTGGGTGGAAGATTAACTCAGGATGTGACACAAGGGTATGGACCGGAAATGTACATTATGAAAGACGCGAAGAAGGGCAAGTACCAGGTATCGGCTCACTATTACAGTTCTGATAGAAACAGAGCTTCTGCCAGAACTAAAGTGTATGCTACAGTATATGAAAACTGGGGAACCAATCGTCAAAGAAAGCGTGAACAGGTGTTGGTTTTAGAAGATAATAAAGAAGTACACGATATCTTAACCGTTAAGCTATAGAGGCCTTAAACTCTCTCGAATAAAGACTCTACATCTTTTTTTCGGGATCTTGAAATGGGAATGAGGTCTCCGTTTTTGAGGCAAATGGTGTTGTTTTTAATGCGTTTTTCGGCTATGTATTGTAGGTTGACTAAGTGCGATTGGTGTGTTCTGATGAACAATTGAGACGCTTCCAATTCCGTCTCCAGTTGTTTCAGGGTTTTCGCAATAACAATGGTTTTGCCAGCTGAAGAACACAGTATTTTGGTATAGTTTGCCTGAGCTTCACATCTGATAATGTCAGTCAAATCCAGCCATTCACTACCGCCGCGCACCGCTACTTTTAGCTTGCCATAAGATGTCCTGGAGCTTTTAATATCATTGATAGCTCTGTGCAAAATTACCTTAAAGTCGATAGGATTAATGGGTTTCAGCAGGTAACCAAAAGCCATGTTTTTGAAGGCGTGGAGCGCATAATTGTTATAAGCGGTGGTATAGATAATTTTGAATTTGCTGCAATCTACATTGTCAACGATTTCTGTTCCCTTGCCGTCTAGTAACTCCATATCCAGAAACACGATTAAGGTTTCGGAGTGGCTTTTCAGAAAGGGGATGGCCTCTTTAACGGAGTCAATTTCTTTGATAAGTTCTACTTCAGGAGCGTAAAGTTCCAGATAAGATTTTAATGTTACTCTGGCCAAAGATTCGTCTTCTATGATCACCGCTGAAATCTTCATTCCCAAATAGTAATTTTAATGGTGCTGGGGGATTTGTGCTGACTCAACTCAATGCTGTTTTTAGGATTCAACGTTCTGATCCTGCTAAGGCTGATTCCAACGCCATGGCCTTCAACAATTTTGAACGATTCCGGAAACCCTTTGCCATTGTCCATCACTTTAATTTCTGTTACCGAATTCATTTTTTTGATGGAAATGGTAATCTTCCCTGCGTTCTTGTGATTTTTGTCAAGACCATGTTTGATACAATTCTCAACCAAAGGTTGCAAAATAAGTGGAGGAACAGGCGTTGCTGCGTCTGAAGCGTCTTCAACGGTCAAAGAAATTTTGTCTTCGAACCTCAATCTTTCTAATTCAAAGTATTCTTCGAGCAAGAGTAATTCTTCATGAAGTGGAATACTCGGAACGTCAGAAAATTCAATACATTTCCTCATAAACATGGAAAACTTGGAAATGTAAATATTGGCTTTTTCCCGTTCATTACTGGCTACCAGTCCCTGAATAGAGTTTAGAATATTGAAGACCAAATGGGGATTAAGCTGAGCCATCAGGGCTGTAGATTTGAGGTCCAGAACCGATTTCTCCAGCTCGGCACGCACTTGTGCATCACGAATTCTTTTGTTTTTGTAGAACAGGAAAATCAGAATCAATACCAGTATAGAAATGATGATGATACTATAGAGCCATGTATAGCTCCATTTAAGAGACGATTGAATTTGCTCTATCTGAGTTTTTAGCAGTTTATTATCGTTAATGGCCTTTTCGTTCTCAAACTTTTGCTGAAGCTTGAGGATATTGATCCTGTTATCTTCAGAGAGAATGCTATCCTTGATCGCGACATATTCTGCATGATGTTCAAATGCTGCTTTATAATCTCCATGATCATACTGTGTGTGTGATAAATATTTAAGATTACCCATTAAATTATGTAGATGGCCATATTCGCGAGCGAAACCCACAGCTTTTTCCAGATAGATAATACTTGAATCATAATTCCCCATTACTCTGTATATTGAGGCGAGATTTGAATAAGACACATCATCGTGTTGATCGATACCCAAAGAGTCATCTATGTCCATTGACCGTCTATAGTATTGTAATGATTTTTCATACTCCTTCAGGTCAAAGTATAATGTTCCGAGAGAATTGCTTACATGACCATAGAAAGCTATATTCCCAGTTTCAATAAAAATTGCTTGTGCTTTTTCAAAGTAGTATTTGGATGAATCATAGGTGTGCTTCCCCAGGTAACAATTGCCAAGGTTTTGATATAGCATACCCAATTGAACGGTAACTTTTGGTAAGATTAATTGGATCCCCTTCCGCGAAATGGCCATGCATTTATCATATTCCTTAATATCGAAAAAAGCATAGGCTAAATTGAAATTGAGCAAAGACGAAACATCCAGGTCGCCAACCTTGTCAGCAATCAGAATTCCGCCGTTAAACTGTTCTACGGCATCTTCATATTCTCCACTTCTCAAAAAAAGACTTCCAAGATCATTATAAGATAATGCTACTTGTCTTGATGTAATTTGGTGTTTGTTGGCAGTCTTTATGGCTTGAGAGAAATGTTCCTGAGCTAAATCTGGTTTGTTAAAATTACCACTACTAATTCCCATATATCTTTGGGCAATGACAGCTTCTTCGTAGAGTTTTTCTTTTAAGGCTAAATCGAATGCCTGACTGCCATGCTTGAGGCTTAGTTCAAGGTCTTCTATTTGATATTGCCAGCACAACTCATTATGAATCTTAATCAATTCAGTTGGCGATTCTTCGACTTCAAGTAGGTTCTCCAAACTATCAATACTGCCTGGTTGGGCCTGGACGAATCCAAAATTGCCCAATAGCAAAAACAAAAACAGATGATATAGTTTGTCTCTAAACATGATTAGCTAAAGCATAAAAGCATGGTAAACCGTCAGGTTCACCATGCTCCCAAATGTAGTTATTTTTGGTTTGCTTATTCTACCTTATAATTCATAATGAAGTCTATGATTTTTTCAGGATCTTCTTCTTCTCCGATGGCTGTCTTTAGTATTTTGGTTTTAACTTTCATTAACTCAACTATTTTCTTTTGAAGCTCGATTTCCTTGATGTAAGAATTACTTTCTAATAGAAATTTTCTGGCAATCTTGTATTTTCTCCAAATCAATCCCTCAGTCATTGGAATAGGGTCGTATTTTCTCTTTATTTTATAGTATCTCGATTTGAAATTATCGATATCAGCAGCCAGCGCTTTTACATCTTCATCTTCATATTTTTCATTAGCCTTGTTTACAGAGTAGTTAATGGATTTCCAAAGATCGGTTGTTTTATAATTGCCTTCATGCAAACTGGCGTAGTTCATCAACATGCTACTAATTCCGTTCAAAGTGGAGTTCTTCTCTTCCAGGTTCTTTTTTTCTTTTCGAGCCTGTTCTTCAGCAAGAGCTTTTTCGTCTTTGGCAAAACTGATTTCTTTCGACTCCAGAAAGTATTTTGAGAATTCATACTTAGTATAACTTTCAAAAGAGTCTGTGTTGCTATTCCATCTTGAATCTTCTCCTTCGGCAAAATAACCTCCCACTCTTACCATAAACTTTGTCTTGTGGAAGCGGAGACGTTTTCCATCCAGTTTTTCATATAAAACGGTAAGGTCTTTATATTTTGAGGGAATTTCATTTTCTGCCGTTATGTAAGCGTAGACGTATTTCTGACTGCCATAATTATCCCTGAATTTTCTACTTTTTGGTTCGAGTGAAATTGGTGCATGATAAGACAGGGACTTCCATTTGGAATCATCTTCTTCCTTTTCGAAAAACCAAATGTCAACTTTGTCGTATTTCTTCAATAAGTAAATGGGGATGGCAACACCAATGTTGTTTGTTGAATCAAAATTAATGTCTTCAACACTGCTCAGTTTTGAACTGAAATTGTCCTTGTAGAAAATCATTTGTCCTGTAGAAGTTTGACAGATATGGATTGCCAGAACCAGCATTATTAGCCTCATAATTTGTTGTTTTTTTGGCTAAGTAAGGCCATAAGTGAGATGACTCCGGGGAATATTGATTAATCAGCAAGCTTTTTTATTTTCTGACTTTTATGATGGAAAGGTGATGGTTGAACCTGTTTAATTAATTGATTTACAGCGGTTTTGGGGTGGTTTTGTATGTTGGTTCTTTGTTAAGAAACCTGATTATCAGGCAACAAAATCTGGTTTATTAAGTTATTTAGTTGTATCCAAAATCTACTTTTATGAAATCAATCATTCTTTTCGCTTGTGCGAGCCTGACAATGGCTGTGAATGCACAAAGCCCCGACCCAAATTCTGCAGTTACAAAAAAATGGACACCAGGTTCTATCGGCATTGGTTTGTACACTAACTGGGATGTTTATTCGAGCATGTCTTTAGACCAGATGTATGACCATGCTGCCAACCCGGAAGACATTAAACTTGATCTGAATGGGTATACTGAGAGCATTACTAAGAGTGTGACAGGAGTAGGGATAGGCGGCAATTTCTCTTTTCGTTTGAATGGTAATCCCAATAGAGAGTTAATACTTGGAGCAAGTGTGATAGCCGGAAGAGAAGCCATGATCAACTACGATAAAGAGGCAAATTTTAACGCAGATACGCTCGAAAGACAAAGCATTACTTATTGTAACCTAAACAACGAGTGGAATGTGAGTGCAGCTTATCTGATTAAAAAAGGAAACAGGTTTAAAGTTTTTACCGGATTAAGTGCTGACCTGGGCGGAACCTTTGGAAAACAAATGGTCTTGATGTACGGTAAAACCAGATATCTTGAAGATTACAGCTATCATGAGTCGGTAGAATGGAAAGACAACGAGTTTTACAAGGCCGACCCAAGTATGTATGTGAGAGCCAGAATTCCTTTGGGAATGAGTTATACCATTCTAAACGCCATAGAAATAAATCTGTCTACCCAAATAGGCGTTGGTGCTCAAAAGGTAATGGGCGGTAAAACACATTTCATGAGCAATACGGGAGCCGTTATGCTCGGAGTAAAGTATCACCTGAGTCCTTTAAACTAATTCTGATTTAGGAGCACGTTGTCAAAGGATTTCCACACAACCAACGTGCTTCTATCCAGGCAACTGTGCCATCGTATTCAACCTGAACCCAGGAACCCGACATGTCGAGAATCTTAAGGCCTCCGGTTTCTTCAGAAATGGTAGCCATCAATGTCCCGTCAACAGGAGAAGAGAGTAATTCGATGGTTTGGTTACCATAGTTTCTTGTATCAACGGAAATAACCGATCCATGAATCCAGGCTTCATTGCCGGGAATGTCAAAATCATGTTCTATCCCTTCAATAGGGCCTGTTACTCTAAACCATCCGTCTTTTGCTTCAACAACGGTTAGCATGTAGTCCATATTGATGTCGTCTTTAACCAGTGTCATCACAACTTCACCATTAGGGCTTTTTCGAAGATTAGTCCCCGTTTCATCAGGATCATCAAGGTAGACAGTTAATGGCTCATTTTCTACAGGTTGGGGCGCTTCTTCATCAATCGGTTCGAGAGTTTCTTTTTTTGGGACATCATACGATTCTACATCTTTATTTGACGATTCAGTGCTCAATTCTGCATCAGGTTTCTTTTCTTTAGTATTGGCTTCATCGTTTTCTTTAGATTCTTCGCCACAAGCAGCCAGCAATAACATCATACTGGCACTGATCACAAACTTTTTCATGTCAAATTTTAGATTAAAAAGGTAAATCCACTTCCTCAACATCAGATTGAACACTGCCGCAAGCGCAGGCTGTATCTATCAAAGTGTAATAGGCGTCAATTTTCTCCTGGTTTTTACTTTCATTTGACAAAGTCTCTGTGTAATCTTCAACGGAGTCAAAGAACTCAACCGTTTTCTTAACGTAGCACTGGCAATTAGTAGTAGAGGGGTCGCACTTAGCAGCAATTTTAGCACGTTTTTCTTCAGACCAACCATCGTTTAAAGCACCTGCCATAGTGTAACTGTTGATGCCTAAAACAATGGCTCCAACCACCCAGCCGGCTCCCATTATCTGGGTAAGCAGACTTTGTTGTTTTCGTCCTGATAGAACAAGTCGTAAACCAAAGATGACAAAAGCGATCATCAGTGAAATGGCTCCAATTTGGTAAAACTGCACACGATTATCTTCTGTCCAACCTTCTCCTTTTAAGAGAAAATAACTGAGAAGTAGTACGCCAACGCCTAAAACAAGTGCTCCGGATAAAATGGCATGACTTTGGGAAGTAACGTTGCCAGACTTACGGGAAACTAAGTAAATTCGTATTGAAAGGAATAGGCCAATGATCAATCCAAGTAATGTAACAATAAGAATCATGTGCTTATATTTTGATGAGACTTTGTAAAATTAAGTCTAAATTTAACCATAGAAATCAAGAAAAAAACACTTATATGAAAAAGATAGTTGATATGACGTTTAAACCAGCAGCATTCCTGTTTCTAATGCTGGTATTGTTTGTTGGAACAACACATGCACAAAAAGGAAGATCGATTGCCGGTGTGCAGTTTGATGCCAAATTGAAAGTCAAAGACACCTATCTTAATTTTAATGGCTGTGGCTTGAGAGAGAAGTATTCTTTGGATTTATATGCAGCTGCACTGTATTTAAAAAGACCATCTCTTGATCCGTCTGTAATCATCAATGACAATAAGACTCAGGCCATAAAAATTGTGATCATTTCTAAAAGGGTTACCAGAGACAAATTCAATGAATCTGTAAAAGAAGGTTTTGCTAAATCTACAAGTGGAAAAGCAACTGCCGAGCAAATAAAGAAGTTTAAATCGTTCTTTTCTGCAGAGTTTAAGGCCAATGATGAGATCAATATCATCTATGTACCAGGCAAAGGAACTGCTGTAACCATTAATGGTAAGTATAAAGGAATTGTGGCCGGACTTGATTTCAAAAAGGCTCTTTTCGGTATTTGGTTGGGAGACAAACCTGCTAGTAGCAAGCTTAAGAAAGGCATGTTAGGGCAGTTATAAAACCAACTAGAGCATAAAGCATTTGGGGAGCATAGCTCCCCTTTTTTGTGTTCCCATGTAAAATACCCTCATCGTGGTATTGATCAATGGAAATACCATGCGTAGGTTTGTTGTTTAGAATGGGTCTAAATAATAACAGAGCGATTAGAATTCTTCATGCCAATGCCAATACACTCATCCGTAATGGTTTAAGAGCTTTGGTGTCCAAAGGTGGAGGAATTGAAGAGCTTAAGGCTGTTTCAACAGAAAGGGACTTGTTTCATGTATATGAGAGTGAGGGTGACTGGAATTTGATCATCATCGATCCTCATAAAGAAAACGGTTTTGGTCCCAATACCATTCATAAGCTAAAACTCAACTATCCGGAAGCCAGAATTCTGGTCATTTCAGATGTGGGAGATGAAGAAACCGTATTGCGATTATTGGAAAAAGGAACGCATGGTTATTTGACCTATGAATGTGATGAAGACGAAATCATCCATGCTATTTTCTCTATCGCGAAAGGCGAAAAATTCTACTGCAATAAGGTTTTGGATATTGTGCTCAATAAGCACTTATATGTAAAGGAACAGGAAAGCTGTGAGCCAACCACTCTGTCGGAAAGAGAAACCGAAATTGCTCAACTTCTGGCAAAGGGAAATACCAATAAAGTGGTTGCCGAGTTGTTACACATCAGTCCACATACGGTACATACCCACCGTAAAAACATCATGAAAAAATTGGGTGTAAGAAGTATTTCAGAACTAACCATCTATTGCGTGAGCATAGGTCTTGTAGAAGCTTGATACCACGAACAGGGTAGTGCATACCCGCTTTCTGTTACCCTTAATTTACCACGCTTTGGCGATTGACCAGTGACTACGTCTCATCTACATTTGCAGTGTTATTTAGAATGAATCTAAACAAAAACTAAAAGATGAAACGAATTTTACTTTCAATAGGAATTTTAACCGGATTAACCACTTCAGCACAAATGGTTATTGATACGGTAACAATAGGTGCTGGGTATGCCAACCAATGTTGGTATAGTTTGGAGAACGATGAGCAGGTTAATGTACCTAAGAATGATTGGGACATTGCCTTTGAAACCACTGGATTTGGTTCTTCAATCGGGATCAACCCGGCAATAGGCACAAAAATATGGGCGTATCCGGGAGATACAGGGCAGTTTGCTACATTGGATACAGCTGGTATGTCTTCCTGGACTCAGTTACATAACAGTGATACTTCCTGGGCATACGGAGCACTTTCTCAAAACCAATCCGGACTTGATTTGGGTTGGGGAACATACAGTACTATCACACATCAGGTGGTAGGAGATGAGTTATTCGTGATAGAATTGTCCAATGGTGTTTATCAGAAATTATGGATCCAGTCATTGGCTTCAAGTGTATATACTTTCCGTCATGCTACGCTCGATAATTCAATGGACATGACGCACACCTTGGCCAAATCAAACTTTACAAACAAAAATTTCGGATACTTCTCACTGCAAAATCATCAGGAAGTAGACAAAGAGCCGGCAAATACCGATTGGGATGTGATGTTTGGTCAATATGAAGCTTCTCAGGTAGGTTGGTATCTGGTATCTGGCGTGCTGGCAAACGCTGGGACTCAGGTGGCCAAAGCTCACCCTGTGAACGACTCCAGTACATATGTAGATTACCATTTGCATACTTTCGATACCAAAATCAACGGCATTGGATACGATTGGAAGTCTTTTAATTTCACAGTAGGCTGGGTACTTGAAGACAGCCTTGTATATTTTGTAGAGACTCAGGAAGGGGATATTTGGAAAATGGTGTTCACAGGATTCTCAGGTAGCTCAGCCGGACAGTTCATTTTTGGCAAAGAGAAACTGGCCTCAAACAGTGTGGCAGAAAACCAAAACATGATTCTGAATACATACCCTAACCCCGCAACAGAACAATTGAATCTGACATACAACAGTCATTCGCCTGTAACCATTGAGTTAGTGGATATGAATGGACGTACTGTTAAAGTATGGCAGGGGTATGAAGGATTGCAGACCAAAACAGTTCAAATTTCCGATCTGCCTGCAGGAATGTACACTTTAATGCTTCAATCCGATAAAGGAGTTAACTCAGAACGCATAGTAATAAGATAGTAGCTAGGGATGATATATAGAAGCATATCACAACCACCCATCTGGCACTCTTTGTAGTGCCTTTTGGGGGTAGAAGAGTATCCATTTTCTTCTGGCTCCTGAAAAAGCAAACAAACAAAACCACAATACAATGAAAAACAAACAAACCAAAACAACGAAGACCAAATCACTAAAAGACTACAAATTAAAAGCATATGCCAAGGTACTGGGAAGCTCTCAAAGTTCTGGCATGACAAGGTTGTATATGGCGTTTGGTCAAAACAACAAATGACATGCAGACTAGAGAAATTTGCTTGGAAATTTTATCTGGATTTAAGTTGAAAGCACGGTGATGAAGAACAGAGAAACATATGATGTTGAAGTCACATCTCAGGTAGCACATGTTTTAGGACGGTTTGATGAGTGTCCTATAAAGCATGTAGATCTTAGAAAATTCTCAGAAGAACAGTCCGTACCACTGGATTTCATCGTTCAGATAATCATTGCGTTTGGAGATACCCGCCATATTGATGCCACACAGTTTGAAGATTATTCTGTTGAGGTATTGGTGGACTATCTTCAAAAATCGCATGATTACTACCGTAACCATTATATCCCTCAATTA
This sequence comes from Parvicellaceae bacterium, assembly GCA_965230535.1. GTDB lineage: Bacteria > Bacteroidota > Bacteroidia > Flavobacteriales_D > JAUILH01 > JAUILH01. The sequence goes on from OZ246009.1 coordinate 1,682,227, forward strand.
TATCAGGCCATAGATCGAATGGAAAATGGCTGGTTTGATGGCAGAAATCTAAAGGATATACTGGAAGATTTTGTCTCTTTTTATGTTGAGGATTTGGAAGCTCATTTTCATGAAGAAGAAAGAGGACTATTCCCATATGCGCTGGTATTGACAAAAGAAAAGCGGATCGGAAATTATTCTCTGGATGAGTTTAAAAATCAGCACAATCATGCAGACGAAGAGTTGAATACCATCAGAGAGGTTTTCCTGAATTATGTGCCAAAGAAGAACTCAGATATTTTAACTGAGGTTTTCAGTCTGTGCAAGGATTTTGAAATAGATATGCACGTGCATGGTTTCATTGAAGATCATGTCTTGTTACCACGATTACAGTTATTAGAAAATGAACTCAAACAAGGAAAATGAGTGTACATCAAAATTTGGAAATACTGGCATCCAGGCCCATAGGCTATGTTGCTAAATGTCATGAATGTCAAAGCATTCAGGTGGTTATTGGAACCATTATCAGTGAAATGACCATTGCTGGATTTAAGAATCTATGCACATCATTCGACAAGTTGATTGAAGAATCTAAAAACAGATTGATGTCGTTTCCGGATGGTCTAAAACTCGTTCTGGGAACGGGAAGTGATCATATTCACATGTGCTTAAATCAGGAGCAGTTTGAGCAAACACTTGTCATGCTTCATGAAGCACTTATTGAGTTATCACTAGAACAAGAGTTAAATGAATTATTGGCTTAGCATTATATTGGCTTGCATAGTAGTACCTGCAAGTGCTCAAACCTCAATAGTGGTGATGGATAAAACCAATACTGCTCCGATTCCCAATTGTCGTGTAGAAATCACTTCAGTCAGTTCTCAAGAGAAAGAAGTTTTTGGAACGGATTCCTCCGGAAGTGTCTCAACATCTTTAAAAGGGAAAAGTTATGTCAGGGTGTCTTCATTTGGCTACCATTCATTTGAAGACACCCTCGAATTGAATCAAACAATAAAAATCTACCTGATACAGGATAAAAAGTCGCTGGAAGGTATGGTGGTTACCGGACAATACGGACCAAGTGATCCCGAAAAATCTGTGCATACAGTGAGGGTGATCACAAAAGAACGGATGGACGCTATGGGAGCAGTGACATTGAGAGATGCTCTTACAAATGAAACCAACATGCGTTTGTCTCAGGATGGAGTATTGGGAAGTAGTGTTTCTATCCAGGGGATTAGCGGGGAGAACGTTAAAATTCTGATCGATGGCGTGCCAATCATTGGTCGTCTGGACGGAAGTATCGACCTTACTCAGATTAACCTAAGCGACATTGAACGTATTGAAATTGTTGAAGGCCCTATGGCAGTTAACTATGGAACCAGTGCATTGGGAGGAACCATTAATCTGATAACAAAAAAATCTCAGAAGAGATCATGGGAACTTAGCGGGAATAGCTTCTATGAATCTGTTGGGCAGTATAATTGGGATACCCGAATTGGTTGGCAGAAAAAGAAACACCAGATAAGTTTTTCCGGAGGAAGAAACTATTTCGATGGGTGGAAAGAAGGAGATGCCATAGAAGTAATCCCGCAGGAAAAACTGGCTGATACCAACAGATACAAAACCTGGAATCCAAAAGAGCAGTATTTTGCACAGGTTCGTTATCAGGCAAAAATTGGTAGACAAATTATATCCCCGTATTTTACATGGTTTGATGAAACTGTCTTTAATCGAGGATTTCCAAGGAAACCGCACTACGAATCGGCATTTGATGATGAGTATCGAACAGAAAGAGTCAATATCGGATTTCAAACTAATGGGGAGCTTGGAGAGTATCATTATTTGGAAATCATTGGGGCAAAAAACGCATTTACAAGACATAAAAATACTTGGACTAAGGATTTAACCACCTTAGATCAGGTTTTAACCAAAAACGCAGGAGATCAGGATACTTCAAAATTCAATTTATACATGTCCAGAGGTGTTTTGAGCAGAACCAAGGACAGTACCTGGATCAATTATCAGATCGGATATGATGTGAATTATGAAAGTGCATATGGTGAGAGAATCAGAGATAAGGAACAATACCTTGGCGACTTTGCATTATTTGGAAGCACGGAAATATCTATTGATAGCAACCGTTTTGTGCTAAAACCAGCTCTTAGAATAACCTATAATACTGATTACAAAGCTCCGTTAATTCCATCGTTTCACTTAAAATACGGACAAGATAAATGGACTTTTCGTGCCTCCTACGCACAAGGCTTTCGAGCGCCTTCGTTGAAGGAGTTGTATTTTTTGTTTAAAGACATAAACCATGATATCATTGGTAATCCTGATCTTACAGCAGAGAAATCTCACAATGTTCAGTTGAATGTCAAGTGGAAGAAAGGCCTGAAAAAGGGAGGCTTGAATATTCGCATAACCGGGTTTTATAACCAGATTTTTAACAGAATCACTTTGGGATTGACTTCCACACAGGGACAATACCAGTATTTCAATATAGCAGAGTATATTTCCAGAGGTGTTCAAACAGATGTTTCTTTAAATAAAGAAGCTTGGAACATCAACGTTGGAGGTACCTACAATGGAATTTATAATTCAATTTCTGATTTGAGAGATGAGGTGGACAGATTTTCTCACTCACCAGAGATAAGAGTCAATGGAACGTATAGAATTAAGAAGATCAAAACATCTATATCACTTTTCTATAAATATACAGGAAGAGTAGTTTCGTTTACGATAGACGAGAATGACAATGTGCGTACAGGAACACTTGAAGATTACCATACTCTGGATGTGTCTGCATCAAAAAAGTTCTGGAAAGATCGATTAATCTGGACCATTGGGGGTAAGAATCTGTTTAATGTAACTGGCGTTACAACTAGTTCGGTGAACCAGGGAGCACACAGTGGGAATAGCAGCACCACTTTAACAGCATGGGGAACCAGTGTATTCACGTCACTAAAATTTAACCTGAACTTATGAAAATCACACTAATTATTATCATCCTCATCATCTTGTCTTCCTGTAAAAAGGATGAGCTCCCCATTCCAAAGACTGATAGGGGAGATGTACTTACCGCAGAAGTTGCTATGACTTCCAATTATAGGTATCAATTGTATTATGATCTTGAAACCAATTCAATTGTTGGACAGAATCTAAAAACAGACTGGGATTTAGGGTTTCAGTGTGGAAGCAGCGAATGGCAAATCACATTGAATGGAGCAAAATATATGGCTGTGTGGCGAACCGGGCAAACCAACTTCTCTTCCGTGACTGATACTTCCGGAGCGAATTGGAGATACGATAATGTAAGAGGTAAACTAGATTCAACGGCAATTGGAGATTGGCAAAGTAGTCCGCAAGTTTATATTATCAATAGAGGATATAACTGGGCAGGATCACATCTTGGTTTTTTCAAAATGATGGTTCAAAGTGTGAATACAACAGAATATGAAATTAGAGTAGCAGAACTAAATGGGAATGGAGATTTAACCCACACGCTTACCAAAAATGCCACTCGAAACAGAATGGGCTTCTCATTTGATGCTGGTCAAATTCTCATAGAACCACCAAAAACAGATTGGGATTTATACTTCTCTCAGTATACCCATGTGTACGATAATGGAGATACGTATTTAGTGACAGGTGTGCTCCAAAATCCTTATCAAACAGTGATTGCTCAGGATGAAACTCATGACTTCACGAGTATCTCTGACGGAGACTTGTCTTCTTTTGTTTTTAGTGACCATATCAATACAATTGGATTCGATTGGAAGGTGTACAGTTTTGCCATCAGTGCTTTCGAAATCAATTCTGACATCAATTACATCATAGAAACTTCAGATTCAAGATTTTTTAAACTCCATTTCATTGATTTCTATAACCAATCTGGAGAAAAGGGGCATCCTACGTTTGAAATGCAGGAATTGTAATACCACAATAATGGTATTGATTGAATTATTATATACCACGAACAGGGTATGTGATTTTTAGAAAATACCGCGATTGTGGTATTGATTTAGAATGATTCTAAATAGACTTTTGTAACGTGAAATTTATTACAGAAAACAACTATATGAAAACTAAGCAGATTTTAGGAATGGCGGCTCTTTTAGGAGTGTCTCTAAGTTCTTGTAAGAAAGAAGGATGTACAGATCCTAAGGCTAACAATTATAATGAAGAAGCCAGAAAGGATGATGGTTCTTGTACTTATGATCCGGTTATGACCGTACCGAGCACTTATGTATTTACAGATGATGCAGGAAACAATACAGTAAGCTTCACTGGTCAGCAGCAACGTTTAGACATGTTGTCAGAAATGACTACATATATGAAGACTGGTAACACTACCGGGACAACTTTAAGTGCTACTCAGTTGAAAAATATGTATGCAAACAATGGCTTTACCTGGGTTGATGCCAACAGTTTGGGGATGACAGGATCTTCTAAGCAATTGGAAAACAAAACTGCTGGTGGAGACGGTACTATCATCGCTATTTTCCAAGGGTATATGGATTCTTTGGCTAACGCAAGTACTGCCTCAGGTGCTGGTTCTGCCGGAACAGCTGGTGTAGTAACATCTAACAGTGGCACAAAGCAATATTTGTTTGATGCTCAGGGATACGAGTACACTCAGTTAATCGAAAAAGGTTTAATGGGAGCAGTGTTCTATTACAATATCTCAAGTCACTATTTATCTTCAGCTCAAATTGATGTAGACAATGCGTCTCCGGTTGATGCTGCCGGTGGTAAACACTATACTTTGATGGAGCATCACTGGGATGAAGCTTATGGATACTTCACTTCAGAAATTGACTACCCAACTAACGGAACAGACAGATTCTGGGGGAAATATGCTAACAGCAGAGAAAGCTTGTTAGGTTCTGCAACTAAGATTGCAACTGCCTTTAGAACAGGACGTGCAGCCATTTCTTTTGGTGACATGACAGAAAGAAATGCTCAAATCGCTATCATTAATACAGAAATGGAAAGAATGATCGCCGGAACTGCAATTCACTATTTGAATGGTGCTGCCAGCGATATTACAGATGATGCTTTGAGAAATCACCAGTTATCTGAGGCTGTTGCCTTTATCGGAGGTTTGGCTTATGGTGCTAACCCAAGTATTACAACAACCCAAATCAACTCAATCTTAAGTACTATCGGAACAGATTTCTATAGTGTAAGTGCAAGTGATTTAACTTCAGCAAGAGACCAGTTAAGTACCATCTTCAATATGGACGATATCAAGACTGTTTTATAATTTGACAATTACGGTTTAACCTAATACAAACAGGTAAAAAAACTGGTACGTAATTTAAACTGGTGCGCGATTTAATCGCGCACCAGTTTAAATTTTATAGCGTACCGGTTTTTTTGTTTTTGCTTATCTAGGTTCCGATAATTCATAGTTGAAAACCGCTCTTTGTCTGATAAGTGGTTTCCACGAATCCGTGAGCTCTTCAGGACCTACTTTATAAAATTTCCAGTCGTGATTAAGTGTGTCGCACGGCTCTGTCCTCACAAATAAACTGTCCTTAAAACAGGCCATAAATTCCTCTCTGTGCCAGGGACTGGTGTAAAACAAACTATCTCCTTTCCAGCTTGTCTTGAATTTGTAATGCTCGTCTTTACTGATCCATTTTAAAGGAGTAGCCAGAGTAGCGTTGTCAATTATCGGCATTGATATGGTGAGGTATCTCCCATCATATCTGAAAGCGCCTGGCCAGGTGATACACAACAAGGATATACCCTTGCTTGTTGTGTGTTCCAATCCCGAATCCTCTGTTGGAATCATCCAATAACCAATGGCTTCCGGGCGAACTATTTTGGGAAGAATAAGTTCCGTTGTAGTTGTATCAACCTGATGAAAGATATTCGTATCCGGTTCATCAATAACCTGAGTGTCGGATTTCTTAGTGTGGATTATCTTGTCTTGATGGATGTCTTTATTCGAATTCTCATGAGAAGAATTACATCCAATTAGAATTGAGGCAAGAAGTAAAGTAGGTATTCGGGATGTCATATTCGCATAACATTTGAGCATCCTGAAAGTTACCAAAAAACAAAAAAGGGGAATTAGTAAAACTAGTGCGCGTATAATACGCGTACTAGTTTTACACCAGCTTTAGTTCCGGCTTAGAAGTATTAAAACTATTCAGCCGGAATGGTCATGGTGATATGAACCATGGTTTTTTCCGGTTTTTTCTTACCAAATGATCCCAGTTTGTATTTGGCCGCGCTCACATCCAGCTTAGCTACAAAGGTGTTGTCTTTGTATGAAAAAGTAATGGTCTCTTCATGACTTTCTCCTGCCATTGTAACAGTTCCTGTCATCTTAAATCCATCATTCGTTTTTTCAATAGACTTGCTTTCAAATGTGATTTTTGGGTATTTCTCTGCATCAAAATAATCATCACTTTTAAGATGCTTGTCTCTCATTTTGTTGCCTGTACTCAAAGTGCTCACGTCAACAGATCCTTTTATGGAAGAAGCTGTAAGATTAGAAGGATCAAACTTAATTTTGGCATCAAATCCACCAATAGTCCCATCGGTTTTCTGCATGTCAGCCAAAAACTCAACTTTAACATCATCGGATTTAACGGTCATTGTCTGAGCTATGGAAACAGTTGCCAAAACAAGGGCCAGGGCTGTAAGAATACTTTTCATTTGTTTAGATTAAATAGGTTTATATATAACGAAATTATACCAGATGAATCCTACGAAAATTAATCTAGGTTAATAAATGCAACATTGCTTTTAGATTGAGATCATTTATGTAGTATTCTGTTTCTACAGGTACCTCATGCTAAATTCATCATATCCGGTCATCTTAATTTAAGTATGTATTTTTAAAGTGTGGAAAGACTCAGGAGCATTAATTGGAAGCAGGTTTCATTTGTTGGAGTAGGCTTACTGGTCTTTATTTACATCATAGCAAGAGCGTATCATGTAGCACCATATCAGGATGAAGTAAGCACGTTTTTTCTCTATGTTCAATCAGGGAACGTTAACCCATATGAAGCTCATTTAGATGCCAATAACCATGTATTGAATTCGCTATTGTCTAATTGGTCGTACAGGCTGCTTGGAGGAACAAGTTTCTTAGCAATTAGATTGCCAAGCGTGTTGAGTTTTCTGGTATTGTTCGGATACCTTTTTCACTATACAAAATTGTTTTCCAGTTCATTCAAAGCACTTTGGTTTAAACTTGGAATGATCACTTGCTTTTATACCATCAGCTTTTTCTCCCTGGCCAGAGGTTATGGCATGTCTTACGCTTTTTTAATCGCGTCATTATATCATTTGTATCGCCTCAATTCCGAAAAAGATAAATCGTTATTCCATTTGACACTTGGGGGAATTATGGGAGGATTAGCCCTCTGGAGTAACCTGTCTTTGTTGCTTCTTATAATGTGTATGACTTTGTTTTTTCTGGTGGTTTTTTTGAGCAAGAGGAGATCTGTCTGGCAGGGGATCACCATATGGTTATTACTAACGATTCCCTTGATATATGCGGTAGACTATTTATTTCTGTTGAAATCTGAGGGCATGTTATACCTGGGAGAATCCAGCGATCTTTTTGGAAAGTCAATTTTTCCTTTGCTCAGAGATATTTATGAAGGCGCCTTTTTCAGGATAACAGTGTACGTTTTAATTATTGCATCAAGCGTATGGAGTATTTTTCATGCCGTTAAAACAAAGAAACTAAGCAATTCAGGGATCACCACCGTTTTGTTTTGGAGCGCATTCCTGGGCATCATTTTAAGTCATGAAATTCTGGGAATCAAATATCCGGTGGACAGAGCATTATTTCACTTGTTTTTGCTGGGAGCAATGGGCATTCACTTTTCTTTGGATTTAATCAGGCCTCAGAAAACACATTTTATCGGTCTGGCTTTTGCCCTTCCATTTCTTATTCAGTTATTGATGAGCTACAACCTGGTTTATGCGCCATTGTGGAGACCAATCACCATGCCCGCGAGTTTTGTTTATCAGATTAAATGGAACAGTCAGGAGGATCAAACACCTTTGATAATGGCAGCGCCACCGTTGGAGTACACCTACAATCACTACAATATTATTAAGAAGGAGAACTTAAATGTGGCTCAGGTAGGGGAGTATAGTGAAGTAGCAGATTTTTTGATTTTAAGTGAATGGAGCAGACAAGCAAATATGGACCGTTATGAGCTTATAGATAGTTTTCCGGCCTGTAATGCGAAACTCCTGAAACGAAAGGTTCCTGTGCATTGGGAAATTCACGATAGCATAGTGGTGGATACATCAATTCTAATTAAGCAAGCTTATACAGAGTTTAAACCTATATGGACAGATAAGTATGTGAATGAATCTTTTAGAATAGATCTTAGCGCGGATATTGAATTGGGCCGTGTTGACGCAGATATATCTTTTGTCTTAGAGTTGAGATCTTATACCGAAGAGAAATTGATATACCTTCCTTTTGACTTAAAACGAATTCAGTCGGAAACATTGATGACACGTTTTTCCAAGTCCTTTTTTATTGAAAAAATCACAGGAGATTCCAAGTACATTTTCATGTATATCTGGAGTCCGGAAGGGGATATCGGTCAAATAGATGATTTGAGAATTAACATCTCCAGAGCACAGGTTTACTAAATATGAATCTCGAAATGAAAGCCCTCTTTCTGCAACTGGGTATATCGGTTTTCATCAAATGAGTAAAGCTTGGCCGGTCTGTGAGATACATTGGTTTCAGATTCCTCGAGATCTGTCAGAATGTTAAAAGTCTTAATCTTTTTCCTGAAATTGCTTGGGTCCAATGAGGTTTGATAAATGGCTTCATACAACTCCTGAAATTGCGCCAGAGTAAATTTTTTGGGAAGTAACTCAAATCCGATTGGTTTGATTTTAGCGTCTTTTTGAAGCTTGTCCATAGAAGCAGAAATGATCTCAGCATGGTCAAACCCCAATTCTGGCAGCTCGGTAACTTTCCACCATTTTGCTGTACTTGTTCTGGAGGAAGGGATCAACTCAATAGAAGAAATATCTACTAAAGCATAGTAGGCAATGGTGACAACGCGTCCCAATGGGTGTCTGTCCGGGTTTCCAAAAGCACCAACCTGATTGAGGTAAACATCCTTTACGCCGGTTAATTCTTCTAGAATTCGATTGGCCGCATGGTCAATGTCTTCTTCCGGATTTACTAAATCTCCAGGCAACGCCCATTTCCCTTTACATGGTTCTTCACCACGTTCTATTAGCAATATTTTTAGATCTGTGTCGTCAAATCCAAATACAACAGGGTCAATTGACATGGCAAAATGGAAGAAATCATCCAGAGGAATGTTGTAAATGTCAATGTCTTCTTTTTTGTAATCGTGTTTTCGCATCTGTGAAGTAGTAGATCAATCAAAGGTAATTTTTTTCCGGATCAAGACAGACCTGATCACCTGTAAATTACATTTCTATCGTGGATTCATAAATAAAAAATTCACGTTTAAAATTTGTAACATTTTTTACGGATTTGTGTCAAAATCCATCTTAAGGTAAAAATAACCATAAGTTATGGTATTGTAAACTAAAAGTGTTTTTATTATTGTGCCATCATTCATTTTTAAGATCAAAACAGATGAGTACTATTTGGAAAAAAATTGGAGTGGGAGCACTTGCCATAAGTAGCTTTCAGGGGTACGGACAAGAGGGCAGTACCTTTACCTGGACAAATGGAGATGACCATCAAACAGCTCAGGTTAAATGTGGTTGCGGCAGAGCTCACGCCAGATTGTTAGAGTTAAATCCGAATGAATTGTCGGAGATTGAAGCTTTGAGACTTTGGACAAAATCGTTTAAACAGTCGGGAGAGCGATCCTCATACACCATACCAGTTGTTTTTCATGTGAATGATGATGTGAATCCTTATAAGGTAACAGCAGCACAGATTCAATCGGCCATAGATATTTTAAATGAAGATTATAATGGTGCAAATCCGGAGTTCAATAATTTAAGACCAGAATTCCAGTCTATTGCGGCCAATGTGCAAATTCAGTTTTGTTTGGCAACCAAAGATCCTCAGGGAAATCCAACCAGCGGAATTACCTATCACTATAACAATTATAACGGTGAGGAACCTGATGGCACAGGGTCAACAGTGAAGCACCTTTCCGGATGGCCTGGGAACAAATACCTGAATATTTGGGTGGTAGATGAAGTATTCAACGACGGAGATTTGTATGGTTCAGGTTGGGCGTACCGACCAAGTAGTTGGGCAGACAACAATGATGTTGACGGAATTATGTACAATCACAGATATTTAGGATACACAGGATCATCAGATGTAACCGGACCTTCAGATTGGCAGGCGCACATGGCAAGAGTATTGACACATGAAGTTGGACATTACCTAAACCTTCATCATACTTTTGAGAATTACTGCTCTGCGCCAGGTGATGAGGTGGCAGACACTCCTCCGGTATATTATCATGGAAGTAACAACTGTCAGCAGTTAGGAACCTTGTGTTCTGGCGTAACGGTTGTGAATGATGAAAACTATATGGACTATACTCCGTGTTCGAGTATGTTTACTGAGGGACAAAAAACGAGAATGCATGCAGCATTAAATTCTTCAGTTGCCGGAAGAAATAACTTATGGTCTTCAGGAAATTTAATAGCTACAGGATGTAATACAGTTTCTTCAGTGAATGACATCACAATTACCGATATGCAAATTAGTCCAAATCCTTTTGAAAGCAGATTTACCATAAATATGCATTTAACCGGACAAGATGATGTGGCGGTTACTATTTTAAATACACTTGGGGAAACTGTGTGGAAAAAGGATAATTATCACGTACAGGGACATACGACTATTGAAGTGAATGATGTTGATCTTCCGGTGGGCTTGTACGTTGTTTCAGTAACTACAAAAGGAGGAAATGTTATGACCACGAAACTGATCAAAAACTAAGCTAAAATTTTCTTTGTTGTAGTGGCGTTAGGAGGTATTGTAAGCAGGGATCGTCTAACGTGTAAAGTCCACTCCTTATCATTTGGGGAGTGGACTTTCGTATTTTTAGGAACTACTGTTTCTTTGGAATGATAATGAAAGAATAGTGGTAAGCTTTTGCAGGGATGCAGTATTCGTCATTTACCAATCTGCCCCATGAAGTATCACCGCCAAGTCCCATTTGAAGATGGTCTATGTTCCATCTCACAAGCTGGCCCGTTCGAACATCAATGGCGTGCTTAGATGTCACAGGTACCAAACCTGAAGCTGATTTTCCGCCATCTTTGCCCATCTCAAAATCAATTTCCGACTGATCAAATGGCCAGACGCTGCCATTCAACAAATAATTGTCATAAGGTTTTGCAGTTAGCTTTAATTGCCCATTAAGTACACGCATCCAACGAATGTCCGTTTTATTACCACTTTCTTGCGGACGAATGTACTGGTGGTACTGGTCTTCAATAAAGCCACTATAAACGCCAATTTTTGCTCCCGTTTTTCGGTCCCAATAACTTTCATGAGGCCCACGTCCATACCACTCCGTTTCTGTAAAAGTTTTGGTCAGAATTAAGGACATGCCCATTCTCGGAATATTAGGTAATGTATCTGAATTAGGAGAAAACTTACAGTCAAGCAATAATTCGCCGTTATAAGAGAAAAGGAAATCTACAGAGTAGTTTGCCACATTATCAGGAAGTTGATACATCAGCTTGAATTGAATTCCTTGTTCATTTTTTTCAGGATTTTCAGCAAGAGAAGATGTAAATTCTGTTGAGGCACGTTTCCAGATTTGTGCCCATTTGTGCATGCCATTTCCTAAGTCATTATCTGTTGGTGCCCTCCAGAAGTTTGGTTGAATGGCTTGCTTTGTGATGACTTGATCGTCAACTGTCCATGAAACTATACCACCGGTTTTGGAGTCCAGAATCAATTTGTTCTCGCCTGTTTCCAGAATAATTTGATCTCCTTTATTCTCAATTGTGGCCAATCCCTTTCGATCTTCAAAATCCATAATGTAGGGTTTGGAAAATAAGGTATCTGCTTCCTGAATCACAAATTGCTCAAAGGCTAATTCATGTCCTTTTTCCAGAAGCCCTTCTCGTTCCATTGTGATCAATGAACTTGTCAAAATACATTCAGACATACCCAATTCCCCATAATTGATCTTAAAAGTTTTAGACTCTTGTGCGGGAATTTGAAGATTCGGGATTTCTCCAGAATGAATTCGTCTTCCTTCAGTTTCAATTTGCCATTTGAGGCCCACCATATCAAATGACCTGAAGAAGTTCTTATTGCTGATGGTTAACTCGGAAGTTTCCTGATTCCATTCAAAACTGGCTGGTTGATAGACTTTCTTAACCTCATATAAGTGTGGATGAGGATTTCTATAAGGATCTACGAGTCCATTGTTGAGGAAATTTCCATCAGTTGGAAGATCTGGGTGATAATCGTGTCCATATGCCAAATACGGATTCCCTTTCTCATCCTTATATTCTAACGATTGATCGACCCAATCCCAAATAAAGCCACCTTGTAGGGAAGGGTAGCGTTCAATGATGTCCCAATAGTCTTGCAAATTTCCAACCGAATTCCCCATGGCATGTGCATATTCGATCATTATTCCGGGTTTTTGAGGATCATTCATTGCATAGTCTTCCAGCTTTGATGGTCTTGGATACATGGGACAAAATAAGTCGGAATAGGGGAGGTGACTGGCTGGTTCATATTGTACTGGCCTGGTGGCATCATGTTTTTTTAGCCAGGTATAAGTTTCTTCAAAAATTTTGCCGACTCCTGCTTCATTGCCTAAGGACCAAATTATAATGGAAGGATGATTGCGATCTCTGTAGAACATACGTTGTGTTCGATCCAAATGTGCAGCCAACCATGACATTTCATTCCCCAACTGAGTACTCTCGTCAATGGCCAGAGGATGACTTTCAATGTTGGCTTCATCTATGACATATAAGCCATGTTTGTCGCAGAGCTCATACCAATATGGATGATTCGGATAATGACTGGATCGGACAGCATTGATGTTGTTTGCCTTCATTAAACGAACGTCCCGCTCCATACTTTCTTTAGAAACAACATGCCCGGTATGAGGATCTGTTTCGTGTCTGTCGACTCCTCGAATATAGATTGCTTTGCCATTTACAAGTAACTGACTGTTTTCGATTGTCACGTTCCTAAAGCCAATGGAGGTTTCAATGAATTGATCTGTTTCTCCGGTTTTTTCGGGAAGTTCGGTCAGCGCAATGGAAAGTTGATACAAGTCAGGCGTCTCAGCGGTCCACGATTGCACATGATCAATGAGTGTGTCTAGCCTTACCTTTGTGATTTGTTTGGGCGAAATCTCCAGTTTCTTCTTGTAGAAGAAGTGGCTCATTCCTTCTTTACTTAATTCTACGGTAAGCCACTTATATGGTACAGAATTCAGGGCATTTTCAATGTCAAGATTCAATTCAAATTTTCCATGTTTAAATGAACTGTCCAGATCGGCGATCACCTCAAAATCTTTGATTGATATTTTAGGCTTTGCATATAGAAATACCTCTCGCTCAGTTCCACTCATTCTAAGCATATCCTGACTTTCAAGATAGCTGGCGTCACTCCATCTGTACATCTGAATGGCAATGAGATTATCGCCTTCTTTTACGAATGGTGTCAGGTTGAATTCCGCCGGTGTTTTCGATCCCTGAGAATAGCCAACATACTGTCCGTTAACATATAGGTACATAGCCGATTTAGCACCTGCAAAATGAATGATGATGTCATCATCAAGCCATGACTTGTCTATGTTAAAATGTCGACGGTAAGTGCCCACGGGATTGTAATCTTCCGGCGCATCTGGCCATTTCGTGGTGAAGGGGTAACGCTCATCAAGGTATATGGGATGGTCATATCCTTCGACCTCCCAGTTGGCCGGAACGGGGATGCTATCCCATTGTGTGTCGTTAAGCGAATTAGAGTAGAAGTTTTGAATTCTGTCTTTTGGAGATCGAACCCAATGGAACTTCCAATATCCGTTTAAAGATTGATACCTTCCGGAGTTTTCCAGCACGTTTTTCTGGGCTTGTTCTCTGCTTTCAAAGGCAAAGAAATGAGCATGAGGAGGTAATTTGTTTTCTCCAAATGCTGTATGATCGTTATGCAAATTTTGAATTCGTTCTTCACCATCGGGAAGAGTAGACGGCTTCTCATTGGCTTTTTCCTCTTTACCAGAGCATGCAACAAGGAATAAGCATAAAACTATGTGCAGGAATTTATTCATACGTCAGGTTGAAGTAATCTTCTTTCAAAACCGTCTTCATTCTTTTCAGAAGTTCTTTGGCATTGTCTTCATTGAAGATGATTGGAGGTTTGATTTTTATGGCATTGTGATCTTTGCCGTCTGTACTCATTAGAATACCGAAATCCTTCATTCTGTTTACAAGGTAATTTGCCTTTTTGGGAAGTGGTTTTTTATCTGCATCAACCAACTCAAAACCAAGGAATAAACCTTGCCCTCTGATATCCTGGATAACCGGAAAATCTTCTTGTAGTTTTTTGAGTTCTGATTTTAGGAATTCTCCTGTTTTAAGGGCATTTTCCTGTAAGTTATCATCTTTTACAACTCTTAGAACTTCTCGTCCAATAGCACATGAGACCGGATTGCCTCCGAAAGTGTTGAAATACTCCATGCCATTGGCGAATCGCTCGGCGACTTCCTGAGTGCAAACAACCGCAGCCAGTGGATGACCGTTCCCTAAAGGTTTTCCTATGGTAACGATATCCGGAATGACGCCGTGAAGTTGAAACCCCCAGAAGTGAGAGCCAACACGTCCCACACCAACCTGCACTTCATCAGAAATACAAATGCCACCAGCTTCTCTTACCGCTTTGTATGCCATGCGTAGATAGTTATCCGGGAGCTCAATCTGGCCACCACAACTGATGATGCTTTCGCAAATGAAACCGGCAAGTTCTCTGCCTTTGGCTTGAACGTTTTCAATTTGAGTATTGACATGATCAGCATATTTTTCAGCTGCATTGTCATCTGTATAAATCCCTCTGAACGTATCTGGTAAAGGCACAATGTGCGTATGTTCCGGAGCGCCTTTTCCGCCTTTTCCATCAAATTTGTAAGAACTCACATTAATGCAGCCATTGGTATTGCCATGATAACCTATCTCAACTGCAATCATATCGCGTCTGCCAGAGTAAGCCTGAGTCATCCGTAATGCGAGCTCGTTGGCCTCACTTCCTGAATTGACAAAATGTACGACGGACAATTCTTTTGGAAAGGTACTCAGAAGCTCTCTTGCAAATTCGTTGATATTGTTGTGTAGATAGCGTGTATTGGTGTTTAGGAGGGCCATTTGTGCCTGTCCGGCCTTTACAACTCTAATATTCTCGTGTCCCACGTGCGCCACATTATTGACAGTGTCCAGGTACTTTCTGCCTGTCTTATCAATGAGGTGAACCCCAGAGCCTCTTACAATCTCCAAGGGATTTTTGTATGACAAACTCAGGCTTTTGCCAAGATGGGTTTGTCTGTATGAAATCACATCCTCTTTATTCGAATGATTTGAAGGAATCAATGCATCTTCTTTGAACAGGAAATTGGGATCCGGACAAAGAGAAGCCCAAACATCCAAATATTTGGGGTTGGCAACTCCTGGGTAGTTGTGTTGATTCTCCAGTATGTCCAGCATCAACTGAAAATGCAAATGTGGAACCCAGCAACCATTTTCTTCAGGGCCGCCAATATAACCGAGTAGATCGCCTTTTTGCACTATATCACCTTGTTTCAGAACCGACAGACTGCTTTGACTCAGGTGGCCATATAAACTGTAGAATGTCAAATCTGTGCTGACCTGGTGTTTGAGAATAACAGTTGGTCCGTAATCTTTGTTTATATCGTTATTAAACACACTGAAAACTTCACCATCTACCGGAACATGAACAGGTGTTTGGGCTCTAAGCCAAAAATCTATTCCCAAATGAATGGTTCTGTATTCTGGCCCGTTATTACCTTCAATAACATAGTTGTCGGTGCTGTAAAATGGTCTGACTTCTGTATAACCTCCACAAAAAACAGAATCTGGATTTTCTTTTCTTAGCTGATCCATTTTAAACTCTCCAAGCTCCAGGTTGGTGTATTCGCTGGCATGACCTAACCATGTGCTGGAAACGCTCATATCTATTGCCTGAACCGTATTTTGACCAATAGATGGGAACAAGTCTTTAACGGAACTGTTTTGTTGTTGTGCCCACGACAAAAATTCCAATTCCTTAGGATGAGAAGTGAAACCACAAGCTTGTCTGAAATGATATTTGGCCAGATTTGGATTGAGCTTAATCCATTTCCTAAGGGCGTCCCAGGCAGGTTTTTCACTGATTACATGGTATAAATTTTCCGGTTCTCGTTCCTTGTTAATGGCCGCTTTTGTCACCGTGATAATGAGCTGCATGGAAACCAGTGTATACAGATAATCCAGTTCATTTTCATGGATTGGAAAAGCTTTATGATAGCCCTTTATCAGAGGCAAACATGCTCCAATTGAGTCCTCATGGCCCATAATGGCGTAAGCCAGTGTCACAGCTAAATCGTTAATACTTTGGGTGTAGACGGCATCTCCGTAATCTATGATTGCAACGACCGTCGGATTCTCCAGGTCATTTGAAACAACAATGTTGTTATCGTTGACATCATCATGAACCACACTTTTTCTTAAATCTGAATAACTGTTCTGGAATGCTTTAAATCTGTTCTGAAAGTATTGAAGTGTCTTCTGGTCTTCTTCTGAAAATAAGTGAAGATAGTCGATAGTCCACAGGGCCTGAGCAATGTCCCATTCATAATTTCTATGAGCTTTTGGATGATCGAAATTTTGAAGGCACTGTGTGAGTTTTCCGGCCTCTTCTCCCAAGCTATACAAAAGTTTATCTGAGTGAGGATTTACACCAGACCATAATCTACCGTTTAACCAGGATAGTAATCGAACATTTCTTACCTGTCCTTTGTCGTCAGTGTATTCGCACAGGTAATTTCCAGATATGTCAGGAAAGGTTTTGGGAGATTGAATTCCCAATTCATTGCCCTCAACATGACGTAGAATTTCAAATTGAAAATTGATGAAATCCAGATCTTCGCCCGGTCTGCTCACCTTCAATAAAAAGCTTTCCGCTTCAGTTCTGATTCTGAAGTTAAAATCGCTTTCTCCATCAAGCGTTTCTATTTCGCCCTGAATACTGTAAAGTTCTTTAGCAATTTTTGAAGCTTCTTCAATGTCTATTTTAATATCCGAATATGACTGTGTCATGTTATTCATTTATAAGAAGTAATATGTAATGTGCTGCAGACCAGCTAAAGTTTCGGGATTCAAGTCCTTTGCCACTTAAAGGTTGGTAATTTTCTCTTATTGAAGTACCTTTTTTCAAAAGACTTTCCGGATTGTGGATCAGTTTATGTGTCGCAGTTAGCGCATCTTCATGGTAGCCATAGTTATGCAGACCACGTACACCAAAGTATGCCTGATCAAGCCAGTTAGGACCTCTCCAGTATCCACCATCAGGT
This sequence comes from Parvicellaceae bacterium, assembly GCA_965230535.1. GTDB lineage: Bacteria > Bacteroidota > Bacteroidia > Flavobacteriales_D > JAUILH01 > JAUILH01. The sequence continues at coordinate 1,699,761 of OZ246009.1, forward strand.
TCAAATTTGGGATGATCGGCACTTAAGGTTTGAAATGGAACCGTTGTATTAAATTTCAGAGAATCCATCATGTTTTGTTTCACAAGTTCGGCTTGTTCAGGAGCAGCAGCATTGGCCCAAAGGGGAATCCAGCCCTCACAACCCATTGCCAGAATGTGATTCTCTCCAGTTAAATCGGTATCGTAGAACCAGCCTGTCTCAGCATGGAAAAATTGTTCCTGGATTTTACTCAGGAGAACTTTTGCCTCATTAGTGAAATGAGATGCATCTTCATTAAGAAGTTCTGCCATTTTGGAGAGATAAATTTTCTCAGCATATAAATAGGCATTTAAATCTACGCTTTCCTGATTCAGGGAATAGGCTTTATCTGTATTCTTTAAGATTTGACTATTGTCGAAACGAACGGCATTGTCCATTCCGCTTTCCCATTTGGCAGCAATCAGAGTTCCATCTGTAGAGCCGTATTCACAAATGCCGTCATGGTCATGATCTCTGAACTGATACCACCAGGTATGTTGCTTAACTATTTTGGGAAGCATCTCTTCAATGAAATCAGTTTTACCATCCCGTTCATAGACTTTCCAAACGGCCCAGGCAGACAAAGGCGGTTTGGTGTTTCTATAATTGTGTTGTTCTATGCTGGTATCTCGATAAATGCAATCGGGAATGAAGCCATCCTCTTCCTGAAAACTATACATAGCCCTGATCTGATCTTTGGCAAGTTCAGGGTTATAGTGAGCCAGTGCAGCAGCATGTTTCCAACTATCCCATGCCCAAAAACCATGAAACCAGATGTAGTGATAGCTTGGGAAAAGGCCACTGTATTTCAATTCTCCTGCCGGAATTCTCCAGTTATTTTGAAGTGTGAGAAGAGATTTGCCAAGTAAATTATGATAAATCGAATCTGGGAAGGCAGAGTCCAATTGACTTACCATTTGTTCTTGCTCTCTACGTTTTTGCTCAATGTGTTTTTGTAGCTCAACCTTCGGGCTTGTGTATATGGCACTTAGGTTTTCTTTTTCAGCGGACCAATCATACTCTGGAAAAATGAAACTATGAGAAATAGCGAACTCGTGGGTTTGTCCTGGTTGTAATTCAATTTCCTTAAGTCTTATTTCGTAGTCCGAATCACTGAGTTGAATTTGATCAATGAACTGTTCAGGTATTTGAATATAGCCTGTGGCCGGACTGTTCTCAGATACAATTTTGATACCTCTCAGGTCAACTTCAAACTTAACTGATTCGAGAAAGGAATCGCCATTCCAGGTTGGACTAAGGCTTATGTCTTTATCTGACTTGTTTGTAATCTGAGTGCGTATGATTGAAGAATGCCCTGAGCTGAAAAACAGGGCTTGTTCAACGCGCAATTCATCATTTTCATAAACCTGTTCAAGATGACTGGGGTAGCTGTTTTGGTCTATATTAAAATCATTCCATCTCAGCCTTTTCTCTCCTTGTTGCAGAGTTAAGCTACTTAGCATAGGACTGATCCATGCTCCATTATCTTGAGTCATTAAGAATGGGCCTGAAAAACCGCCTTGAAGTTCTGTTCGATCTGAAAAACCATAAGAGAACCATGCTCCTTGATCTGAAAACGAAAGAGAAGAACGGTCTGAGGCACTGTCCGGCACACCTACATAGTCCAGAACATTATTCTGGAGATTTACCTTTAAATCTGTGTTTTCCGGAGTACTTGGTTCACGTTTTTCCGATTCCTTTTTTTGAGTCGTTTCTGAGCATGAGGCCAAACCAATCAAAAGGAATGAAAGACAAATTATATGGATAAATTTTGTGTTTGGCATAACATGGGCTGATGTGTCAAAATTAAACTTATGGTAATTAACACCAAAAGATGTGTAAAGCTAGTGTATTTAGCAGTAAAATCACATGTAAACTAACATTGAATATGTGATTTTTGGAAATGGAATGCAAGGATTTAATGTATTCAGATCGAAATTAACGACAACCAGCTAATAGCAGGAGGAATTTGATTGCCATAAAAAACAACCGGAAAGCATTCATCTGTTTTGGCAATATTTACCATTAACAGATTTAGCTTTCCGGCTTCTATGAGTGTCAGAATTGTAGCGCCTGACAGAAAAAATTGTTAAAAAGGGATCGAAACCCCTTTTTCAATCGGTTTATATAACTATTGATGCGACTCTTTCTTTGGAGTTTCATCCGACTCAACATGAACACTAAGTGTGCTGTTTTGGTCAGCTTCTTCATTGGTGCGAACGCTTTTTTTCTTATCAATTGAAGGGTGAGAAAGGATGACTGCGATCACGATCCAAGTACAAGCCGCCAAAGGCATGATCAGTGTTTTAAGTGTCGACTGTGGACGCATTGCATCCTGATTTAGGTCATTATTCGACCCGTTGTTATTTTGATTCATTTTCTTAGAAATTAAAGTACCGTTATTCAGGCCATAAAATGACCACATTAATTGTTGACTGCAATGAGATTCATTGACAGCTGAAGACTAGCAAAAATCTTCTGGTACTTTAATTTGATGGTAGAGTATATAGAACTTGGCAGGAGGCGCAAGACTGTGCAACGCACCTGTTTTCCCTGATACAGAATCACCGTTTTTAACAGTTGGGATATAATTTGCAATCAGAGATGAGAGATGGAGAGAATCGTCTTTTTCCTTTTCATCACTTTCTTCCGATTCCTCAGATCCTTCTCTGTCTTCAGTGTCTTCTTCCTCACAAAATTCAGTCTTGTCAGCGTCATCATCCAGATACCATCGCTCCACGGTTGAAAAGACCAAGGCGAACAGCAGTGCGAATGCACTAAACAGCTTGAGTATTTGACTTGAAGACTTCACTACCTTAAATATAGGTGATTTTGACCTTATATTTATCAGATTACTAACAAATTAGATCAACACCTTATTGTGAGTGATGGAAGGTGAGGTTTTTAAGGATAAATTTCTGAGCTCACTTGATTTGATGCAATTTGTGCTTATGAGCATTGCTAACGGGAATGTTGTGATTGTTGATTGTGATTGCTTTTTTTTGAATGGATGTGATATGACTAACTCCTATGATATAAGATCGGTGAACTTTTATGAACCTTTCTTCTGGTAATTTTTCTTCCAAAGATTTCAAACTCATTAAAGACATCACCTTACTGCCATCTTTCAGGTAGAACCTCACATAGTCTTTAAGGTTTTCAATGAATAACAACTCATCCAGGATAATTTTAACCAGGCTATGCTTTGATTTGACGAAAATATGACCACTTGTTTGAGGTGTTTTTGCGGCCAAATCGCGTAAATCAAAATAAGCTTTTGCCTTGTTTATTGATGACAAGAAATCTTCAAAGTTGAACGGCTTTAGTAAATAGTCTAATGCGTTGAGTCGGTAACTCACTACAGCAAATTCATCGTAGGCAGTGGTGAAAATGACCCTTGTGTCTTCGGGAATATGCTCAAACAGGTCTATTCCGCTTAGGTCAGGCATATTGATATCCAGGAAAACCAGATCAGGTTTTAACTGAGGAATTTTCTCTTTGGCTTGAAGAGAGCTATGATAAGTATCTACTAAATCGATTTGCGGAATCTTGGCGCAATACTCTTCAATCAGTTTAAGAGCAAAAGGTTCGTCATCAATGGCAATACATCTAAGCATATACTGGAATTTCAAGTTCAACTATAAAACGATCATTTTTGACAACTGACAATTGGTAATCAGATTCCTGATAGATTAGTTCGAGTCGCTTATTAACATTCGCCAGTCCAATTCCACTTTTGTCTATCTCCTTCTTGCCTTCTGTAATCGGGTTTGATACGTATAGAAATAACCTGTTTTGCGTCTGTTTTATGCTGATATCGATGGAATAATCACTCACATAACTGGTACCATGTTTAAACGCATTTTCAATAAATGCAATCAGCAACAGGGGAGGGATCTGACCAATGAAATTCCCCTGTACATTATAATTGACTTTAATGCTGTCGTTTAAACGAATCTTTTCAATCGCAATGTAATTGGAAATAAAATCGACTTCTCTTTCAACGGAGACTAACTTACTTTCAGATTCATTAAGCGTGTACCTGAGTAGTTTCGACAATTTATAGGTGTGATCTCTGGCCATTTCCGGATCAATTTTGATCATGGAATAAACGTTGTTCAGGGTATTGAATAAAAAATGTGGACTGATCTGTTTTTTTAGAAGAGCTATTTCAGAAGATGCTTTTTCGTGTTCAATTTTTCTTTGTCGGGAGAGAGAGGAAATCAGTGTTCCATAAAAAATGGCCAGAAAGGTGATTGCTACAAGAACATCTTCATCTTCAATGTAGTCCTCCTCATATTCTTCCATGTCTTCCTGATCATAATCCTCTGGATAAACCGTTTCTTCAACCTGGAAAAAAGATTGATTGAAATGCGTCCAAACAGATATCTGATAGTTTAGAAACCATGACATGATTAGAACGGTAAGGACAGATGTAACGTAGAGGAAGTTTTTCTTTTGAAACAGCAGTTTTGGAACTAAGAACCGTGTATTTAGATAATATACACCAATCAAACTAACAATGAATCCCAGTAGTTTAAGATGTATTCCCATGGGAAGCTCAAACGGAGATATGGGGAAGCTCAGTTCAAGCAGAGAAAAGATAGCCAGCCAGGGCAAGGTATGATATAGGAAATGCTTAATGGTCATAGACACAATGGTGTTGACTCCATATCGATTTCTCTAACGCAGAATATGGCAACTGTATTTTGTTTAAGGTTTGTTTTGATTCTGTCATGGACATTTAACCTATGGAACAATGGTTCTTTGGAAACTTGAATTTCCCGTTCCAAAATATCCAAGGCCAAGATTGCTCCAGTTGTTTGTTGGGTTTGCCGGGGCGGTAGCACCCGGACCTCCTTCATCTCCGGATATGGCGCTTTCCAGCGTTGTGAAGAAATCGAAGGAATTTTTATCTATGGACCGTAGTTCTAAATCTATGGTATCTCCTGTGGTGATGTTCTGATCAATGAATATATAATCGTTAATAAGCGTCCCGTCAATAGTGAAATCGTCATAAGTGTATGGGATTTGCTCAATTACTTCCTGACCATTAATGTGATGGATTACCTGATAATAGTTATCGACTCCGGCAGGGTCATTTAAATCGTACTCCATTCCGACGAATTCTTCTCCATCATCTTCGAAAATGCCCAGAGCAGAGCTATTAATAGCAACAGCTGAGGGAATCGTTGAACTTGCTTCATAGACCTTGTCACCAATCTCTACTTTCAAACGATAGGTTTCTCCTTCATTTGCAGTATAATTAGGAAGTACATAAATGCCATTAGAAGTGTGGAATACGGCATTAATTGTATTGTTCCCATCATAAAGTGTAACCACTGCATTTAGGATTCTTTCAGGAGTACCTGGGTTAAAGTAGCTCGTGGTTTTGGTGATCTTAACCGTGAAATCGTGAGTTCCTTCCAGCAAAACTGCTTCCATAACGTATTGCGGCTCCGAGTCGTTGAGATCTATTGGTATGACTTTTTCACATGAAGTGAATAGGAGAGGGAGTAGGAGGATGGGAATGATGAATATGGTTTTCATGTTTTAGAATTTAAAATTGTAAGAAACGGATGGCACTATACTGAATAAGGTTGTCTGAACAGCTTCTGTCTGATTAGGACTGCCTTCTTTCTGCCTAAATGTGATGGTATAAGGGTTTTTTCTTGCATAAGCATTATAGGCAGATATATTCCAGCTGGAGGTGAATTTCTTTTTAACTTTCATTTCCTTACCAGTTTCTGTATCAAATACAAGTTTATACTGTTTCCCTTCGAGCGTAACGCCTACATCAAGTCTGTGATAGTTCGGCATTCTGTATCCGTTCCTTTCTGTGTAGTATGGAACCGATTGACCATTGATTTCATATTTACCTGATGGGAATGTTACGGCATTTCCTGTATAGAAGACCCAATTTGAAGCCAATTTAACCCGTTCGGTCAGTTTGTACATAGCAACAATGGAGATGTCATGGATTCTGTCTTGTTTGGCGGAATAAGCTTTGCCTTTATTGATTTCGGGGATCTTCTTAAAGCTTCTGGAATAAGTATATGCAACCCATCCTGTCAATTTACCAGTATTCTTTTTTAACATGAATTCAGCCCCATAAGCATAACCTCTGCCAAATACCAGTTGATTTTCTACAGTTTCGTTAAGAAATAGATTGGCGTGATCCTTATAGTCGAGTTGATTCTTCAGATTCTTGTAATAGACCTCAGTAGAAAATACATAAGCATCTTTCTTCAATTTTTTGAAGTATCCCATTGAGAATTGATCTGCTATAAGAGGTTTGATGTTATTGGTACTTGGAATCCAGATATCATTTGGCTGAGTAGAGGTAGAGTTCGATAATAAGTGCATGTACTGGTAATTTCGATTATACCCCATGGAAAAATTGCTGGTTTTATTGAGCTGGTAGGTCAAGCCCAGTCGTGGTTCTAATCCGGTATATTGCTGGATGGATTTCCATTTTTCGAAAGTTTCTTTTTTGGCTACGTTCCCTTTACTGTCAAACGTGTATTTAACACTGGGACCAATGTAATTGAAGTGGGACAGGCGCAATCCATATCTCAGGCTTAGACTTTCAGATACTTTCTGATCGTTCTGTACATAAGCTGCACTTTCTATCGCATGTTTATTACTAATGTTGATTGAATTGGATTCGCCCGCATCTAAATTACCAGGGAGGAATTTGTGGTACACGGAATTAAACCCAAAAGTGATGGTATTTTTATTGTTTAAATAATAGGAGTAGTCCTGCTTGATATTGATGTCTCTGATGAGAGAACTTAAGGTTAACTTAAAATTATTCTCGGTGATTTTGATTTTATAACTGTAATCGCTGAAGATAACTGAGGTGTTCGAGAAGAGTTTGTCTCCAAAAATGTGATTCCATCTCAAGGTCCCGGTTTTATTGCCCCAATCAAATCCAAATTGGCTGCCAAAACCTAAAACATCACGGCCAAAATAACCAGATAGAAAAATCCGATCTTTCTTACCAATTTGATAGTTGGCTTTTGCTGTAAGGTCATAGAAATAGAGTTTGTTGTCTCTTAACTCTGTGTTTTTTGAATACTTTAAAAATAGATCGGCGTAGGTTCTTCTCCCTGATATTGCAAAGGAGCCTTTATTTTTTACAATAGGTGCTTCCACAGCAAGCTTGGATGAGATTAAACCAATTCCTCCCTTAACGGCCAGTTGTTTGCTGTTCCCATTATTGAGTTTAATGTCCATTACAGAGGAGGCTCTTCCTCCGTATTTGGCAGGAATATCTCCTTTATATAAGGTCACATCTTTGATAACATCAGAGTTGAAAACTGAGAAAAATCCGAGTAAATGGGAGGCATTGTAAACTGGGGCTTCATCCAATAAAATCAGGTTCTGGTCGGCGCCCCCGCCTCTCACAAAAAAGCCACTGTTGCCTTCTCCAGCCGACTTAACACCAGGTTTGAGTTGAAAGACTTTTAGAACGTCCTTTTCTCCCAGAAGAACAGGAATGGTTTCGATTTCATCAGGTGTTACTTTCATCACACCCATTTCGTCTTCCTCTTTCTTTTCCAGTACCACTAATTCGCCAAGAGATTCACTGCCCTCAGCCAATTCAATATTTAACTGAATGTCTTGATCAAGTTTGACCGTTTTTGTAATAGTGGTGTAGCCAATTAATTTATAAGAAATAGAGTATTCTCCTTTCGGAGCGGTTAAAGAATAGAATCCATAGACATTGGCGGCTGTTTTCATGCCTTCCAGTTCATCTATGCTAACAACTGCTCCAATTAAGTCCTCGCCTGTGGAGGCATCCTTAACGCTTCCGCTAATGGTGTACTGGTCTTGTCCATGGCTTGTGCTAATGAAACCAGTTAAAAGCACTAAAGCAACAGAGGTTTTAAATGTTCTTATCATGTGTAATGTGAAGTTTGATGACACAATGATAACCTCTCAAGTTGCCAGGTATTTTATCGAGAATAATGTAATCTACGTTTCGATCTTTTTTGTCTACGTTTGGATCGTTTTCTGGAAAATGATTGGGTGGTAAAGGTGTATGAGGCTATGTTATGGTTGGAAAAACTTTTGTTCTGAACCGATGGCTGGAAGAAACTCCCAAACACAAAAAAAGCCTTCTCATTTGAGAAGGCTTTGGTGATCCCCCTGGGGCTATTTTGTTCTGATTTAACTGTTTGCTGTTGAGCGGCTTATGTTAGGTGGAGTAGTGCTTGGGTAAGAAAAAGGGTACAAATTGAATTCCTAAGTGGCTTTGGAGTTCATTGGATTTTGTTGTTATTCATCCAGCTTCATTCGTTTGTTTCTCTTTGCTTGAATTTTTCGGAAACCTTATGAACATAGAAAAATTAAATGTTCGAATCATTTCAATTCTATCAGGACGATGATCAATCTCAACAAATGATTGGTCATAGCCCAAGGAAAGTTGAAGTTTTTCATTTACATTAATTCCCATTCCAACATGAATTCCGTAATCGTGGCGTTCATACTCTATTAAACCATCACCAAAATTCATGTCGAATTTGCCACTAGAAGTAAGACCAAATATTCTTACCCCGTACGCCATATATCCACCAGCTTCCAGATGAGCTCTATTTCCAAATAAGTTCACTACACTATAGAGAGGTAACTCCAGATAATCAATGGTAAGGGTTCCTCCTCCTTTTCTTTCAAATTGAAGTCCTGTATTTACATAGAAAGTATTATTGATAGGTATTTCAAAAAAGGGACCTATATGATAAACTGAACGAAGAAATTTTGATGTTTTTGACAATCCAGTTTGTTGAATTCCTATTTTGACTCCCCAGTTTTGGGAATTTGCTGTAAATGTTGTACTTAATACGAAAAGGATCAAAGCTCTTTTTAACATCAGTCTTGTTTTAAATATGCTATTTACACGGCTATACATTAATTACGATCTTCATCAACACTGCTATTACAATTATAAGACTCACCACTATTTAACTTTTGAAGCCATTTCAACTTCCAATAGCCTCATTTTATATTTAAAGTTATTCCTCTTCGACAAAAACATCAAGAGCTCCTCCTTTGACTATTAGTTGGTATTCTTCGGGTGATTCAAAAGTATAGATTCTCATCCAAGGATTACCAAGTGAAGGAACATACTCTTCTTTATCAGTTTTTTCTAGTTCGTCGTAGAAGATTGGTAGCCTTTCAATACAATTGTCTTTTATGCTTTTGTCAATATATATATTCACTGTTTTATTGTTGAGTTTTCTACTAGTTAAATATTCCTGATTCTCCCCTCCAAAACCTGGAACTGAAGACAGTATGATGCTACATACACCGTCATACTGAGTATAATAGGCTAATATCAACAGATTATCTCCATACGTTGAATCAATAAGACTATCTATTTCATTTGAAAAAAGATGTATTTCATCAAGAAATTGATTTTTAACCTTAGCTGAATCGGTAGTTGATGCTGTAGTTTCTCGGTCATTTGTTGTCTTACTAGAATTTTCCTCTGGTGTTTTGCTGCACCCAAAAAGTAAGAGGGTACCAATAACAAGTAGATTTTTCATTGTTTCTTAATTAATAGGGTACATAGAGATCTCCAAACCAATTAACTTTATTTCTGAAGGTACTATTCAAGTGACCATATTCATAAAATGAAGAGTTACCAGGTTCATATACATAATATCTGACATTTAAATTGCCTCCTGCCTTTTTTCTATCCATCTGTTGACCATGCCTATATTTTTTGTCCCCAGTCATCTCTTTCCAACTGTATCTTTTTCCATCGTGAATATTCACATGTGGGTAACCAGATGCTCCCCAATACAGCCTTTTATTCAAAGGTATTGAATATGGATGGGAATGAATATCAAAAAGCTGATCCTTAAAGTTAATACCGGGAATATTGACTCTTTTTGAATTATAGTAACTTGTTCCGTAAACAGAAGCACCCCATGAAGTAATTGGAGTATGAGAACTTGCAACTATAAATTTATTCGGCCCCTTGCTTGACTTATATCCATCAAGCTTCCATTCAACTTCTGTATAGTTTGCTGCAAAGTAGAATAGTTTAAACGCTTCCCATTTCTTTTCCGTTATTCCGTAAGTCCCTGGATATGATGCTTTAGGATCCTTATTGGTAAACATTGGTAAAAACGCCTTATCAGTAAACGTAATCTGTGTCTCGGTTTTATTTCCTTCTTCGTCAGATAAATACAGGTGATCTACTTTATCGTCAGTTTTCTTGAGAAGCGTAATATGTCCGGTTTTACTATTCATCAAATAATCATCCTCAGTCTCACTCCCCAATCCATCAGTCAACATTACAGGACTATTATCCATAGAATTATAACTCGTTTGCCAAGGCATTTTATCAATTAAAGGGTCAACACTCAACCACCGAGCTAACTCCGCATCTAAATCTCTGTATTGCGTAGAATACAAATCCTCATCAATATGCCCTTCCTTCTCACTGCCTTGGTAGCCATAGCGTTCACCTTCGGTAGACGCTACAAATAGTCTTTGCGGCATGCTTTTACCATAAGGGTAATGGTCACTTGTATTTAAGATATTCCCATCATCTGCCATGACCAACCTCACTGTCCCCAACCAATCCATAATCTGATAGGTTTTATACAAGTCATCATTGCCATCTAATTGCGCAAAACCTTCATCAAAAGTATATCTGATAGGGCGTTCGTTTTCATCCAGGATAACCCCGTCTAAATAGTATTCTTTGCTTCCATTACCAAAATCTCTTACAGTTCTTGTAAGATTTGTCGAGTAACGGTACTCAGATGTATTTCCACTCACGGAAAGTATTTCCATCGGTCTTCTATGAAAGTCCTCATAATCTATCTCATCAATATTACTTCTCTGGTTATCCATAATACTGCCCAGTGGGTTGTACGAATAATTGTACGTAGTTGTGGAGCCAGAAGTTGTGAAATCGACACTGGTTAACTGATTAGAGCCTATGTTTCCATACACATAATCCAATTGTGTTGGTACGCCAAGGTCATCAAATCTGGTCAACTGCTCATTGTTCCCGTTCTTTTCGTAGCGGTAATTGGCATCATATTTTAAACTGGTATTGGTAACAGGGTTGATACAATCCTCAATAGTGTATGCATCTCCATAAGCTACAGCTTTGGGGTTGATTCCGGCCTTCTCGATCATCTTGAGTTTGAACTTTTTGATGATGAGTTTGATGAAGTCTAGGTCTGCATCTTGCTGCGTTAAGTTATTGTCTACCTCATTGATGATTTGAGCTTCTGATAATCCGGTGTTATTCAAGTCTTCATCATTTTCAATAACTACAGACATTTCTGCTAATCCAGCTTCCTGAGTATCTAAGCGCTGAATCTTTCTAAGGGCTTTATCAATGCGTTCTTGCTCACTGCCATCATCAGCCTTTACAGCTTTTTTTACTTGTCTGTATAGGATCGCAGCATGAGTTAAATCAATACTTGACTCATTCAATGTCTGTAACACTTCCAACATAAAGGTTTCCTGATCGTCCATGGACATGGAATTGAAATTGGTCCCCAATGCCTCAATTTTTTCATCTACAATCGTAATCATGGAATCTAGATTGTTGAGTACCTGAAACGCCAATTCACCCTGGAAGTACTGAGGGTCTTGTACCACATTGACTATATCAGATAAAATATCTTTCATATTCACGTTAGGAGCTTCTCCCAATGCCTCATAGTTCAAAATAGGCACGTTCTGGTTCGACTCCACAGTTTCATAAGTAGTATAAGGATTATCATCACATTGATCTGTAGAGTAATCTGCTCCAACCAATCTATTCAACTTATCATAGTAGTAATCATATCTATGAGATTCAAAAGGCTGACCAGTTGTTAAGTTGTCGAGCTTATTATTGCTCCATTTTTGCTCGATTAATCGTCCCACTTCATTGTGTTTGATTTCGTATCTGAAGTTCAAGCCTAATTGTGCAATGGGTTGATTCCTGACATTGTATAGATATCCAATTTGCTCATGGTAAGGGTTGTTTGGATCACTTGTAGCGGCCAATGACTTTTTAAAGAGATTACCCACCGCATCATACTTTAGATTAACGTCTTCGGTAAGCGAATTGGCATCACGACCGGAGAAACATTTTACTTTTCTACCAAGATCATCATACTCATATCTGGTCATGAAGTTATAATCTGTATTTGTTGGGTGTTCGTAAAGTGTTTCTTCAATGCCACCAGATAAATTGTATTTGAAAGTAGTGGTGTGGAAATTGGTAAATTCGTTTAGTTTACAAGCTTTCTTGATTAACTCTCCACGATTGTTGTATTCATAGGTCCAAACGTCTTCTTCATTTGGTACATATTCACCAGAGCCATTCAAAGAGTGATTGGAATATACTTTTTCTTCTATCAATTGTCCATCTCCGTTAATGTCTTTACTACCATCATAGGTGAATTCATTGTGCAATTCATAGCCAACTCCATTCTCTGTTTCAATTGGGAAGTTAAAATCAACTGCCTTGTTTAAATCAAACCATGAATTCCCCGTTCCCGTTGGTTGTTTGGCAACACCTGCGTGCGTCACTCTGTTCCATCCATCATAAAAACTAAACTTGAATTGATCTACTAAATTGTTGTCGTTTGTAGCTTCATCAAAGTCCTTTTGATCTCTGGAGAACCTCAATTTTCCTCTGGTGTCATACACAAAGTCTGTTGTTCCCTCATCTGGATGCACTTTTTTGAGTAACTCCCCAACACTATTATAAAAGTATTCAGTGACTTTTCCGCTTCTGTCGGTTGTTCTGATCAGGTTTCCAGCTCTGTCATAACGATACTGAGTTTGAGCCACTTCATACGTGCCAGAGGTATTGTAAATAATTGCTCCCGTAGCATTTACTGAATGGTCATAACCAATGGCAGATGTTTTGAGTACCAGATTGCCTTCTTTATCTGTATAAGTGTTATACTCTGAGCCTTCGTCATCAATGGAGATTTGCCTGACCAATTCATTAGGTGCGTATCCAAAGCCGCCTGTGCTAATTGATATCGCATTCGCTTCATCACTTGTTGTGATCTCAATGGTACTTTCAAGATCTTCTCTTGGCATGCGTTCTTCACTCAATCTTTGCTCTGGTGTATCTTCATATTTAAAGCGTTTGTAAGCCTTTTGAGTTCCGTATATGGCCTGTGTATGTAGTGATTGGTTGGTGTTTTCTTTCACACCAAAGTAAGAGCCAGGTAGGGCATAGGTCATCCATTCACGTTTGGCACGTCCTCTGTTGTCATAAGTCATGGTTCCGGTAACCAAACGTATGTTTCTATTTGGTTCAGAAACTTGAGTCTGAAGAGTCTTACCAAAGCCATCTGCATAGATTTTAGATTCGCTGTAGTGGTTGTTCTCATCCACAAACATTTTTGTTTCAACGTAGTTATGCTCGCCTGCTAAATTGTTGGTCACAAAATGTTTAGTTTCACTGAGTAGTTCATTGTTTTGGTCGTAGACAGCAATTGGTCTGCCCCAAACATCATATTCCATTGATGCTGTGTTGTTATTAGTCTCGGTGGAATAAGTAAAGTTGTTGAACTTATCAGTTGAGAGATAGGCATATTTAGCACCATTAGGATAAATTAAAATGTCATCTGCATAGATCTGTTCAAATGGTGTAGCTGATCTAAGCATATTGTTTTCCAAGTATACCTCTAAGAATTGCTCACCAATGCCCTTTGAAAGTGGGATGTCTATTTCATAGAATCGCCAGTTTTGATCGGTATTGGTCAAATAGAATTCACCCTGATCAAGAATATTTGTGTAAGTCTGATCCCAAATTTTGTAAACTAATTTAAGGTCTTCTGTTCCCATTGTGGTGGAAACTGTTCCGGTTTCATCTTGCGAACCTCCTCCTGCTGGTGGGGGCAATGTGATGTCCTTTCTCCTTACCCAAACACTTGCTTTGTAAGGAATGGCACATTCTTTTATTGATGGGTTAATACAAGCAGGGTTAGAACCAATCCTAATTGGTCTGATAGGAGTTCTCTGTCCTAGATCATTGATATCTAACTTGTGTGCCAAATTGTAAGAATAGTCTCCTGTTTTAGCATCTGTTGAGCTTGGCTTTGATAATAAGTCTGTCACACTTACACCATTTTTTTGGACACTGGCTATTGTCCGAAGAAACTGATCCCATTGGGTCATTTGATAAGTAATGACATTCCCCGGAAAAGGACTACCTAAACAGATAATATCGGTGTAGGTAATATTACCAATGGTAATAGGAGTACTCAATGTTACCACATCCTGAATGCTTGTTTGAAGCACTTCCGTAGTAGATTGCCCTAAATTAAAAGTCACGGTGATTTGGTCTCCCACTAGTAAGTTTGTAGCATCCTCAACAAGCAAATTATGATATGTTGCTGTTGTAACATTGCTTTGACTGTATTCAAACTCATTGGCACAGTTTTGAGTGGTAAGCCCTGTTACAATGGCATTAATCAAAGGGTTAGATGCAGATATGTTTCTAGCATTCTGGTCATACCAAAACTCATTGTCTTCGCTATCTCCAATATCAATAATAGCGTCATCATGTTTTAAGTCCTCAAAACCGCTATAAGTAGCATCATAAGCCATATCTGGCATAGAGAAAACAGCTTTACCAACCGACCCATTGTAGCCCATAACAGATACATTGCGTAATCTGTCTAATCTATCTCTGACAGGTTGACCATAGTCATTAAATTCAATGGTTGCTCCAACATTGACCCATTCAGGTGCACTATTGCCATTGTAATCATACGGTTGATAGTTTAAGATATAACCTGATTCATGGTCAATATCTCCCCTGAAAGTAAAGCTGGTTAATGGACGAGGGGTGACATCATTGAACCTAAAAGTGTTGGCAGTGGCTTTGAGTGTGGCAAAGAATGGTTGATTGTTTACAAGCGTATTGAGATTAACCGTAGCCTCTGAACGCACATTTAAAATGTTCTGATCTGAGAACATGGAGTTGATGCCATCATAGCTTTCATAGGCGTATTTGTAGACGGTTTTAAATTCATCTGTGAAGTTGCCTAATGGTCCAAGACTTTGAACGAGTCCGGTAGTTGTTTCACTTCTCAAAAGCCCATTTTCTGGAATGTAGTCGTATTCCACGCTATTGACAACGCCTTTGTAGTTGTTTGTAACAGTATTTGGCCTTAAGTAGGTCGAGATTTGACGCTGAACTGTTTCAGTGGTAAAATCAAGACTTGGGTGTGGATACAACAACTTAAATATCAAATTAAGTTGCCCATCTCTTTCAAAGCCATAGCACCATTCATCAATGTCTCCATTGTCATCTGTAAATGCTAAGTTTCCAATGTTATCATCCCTTCGCTTAAGGTTAAAGTGACTTGTTTGAGTAGGAGAAGTATACGCCAAACTGGATAGCTCCTTATTTTCTAAAATGCCAAATTCATACTGCGTGATGACTGTTTTATATGGAAGTGGATCGTTCGCATAGAAAGAGGCATCTTCTCTCATTACAGGTGCATTTTTGATGAGTCTTTGCTGAACCAAGGCATAAACCCCATATCCCGTATTATCCACATAGTTTTTCAGAGGAATTAGTTTCTGAGTGTTTTTCACATCATCTGATACAGGATTAGCTGCTCCATAGCTCATTTCATGTTTAGAACCATCCGCATAAGTCTCAGTAATTTTTGAGTAGTAGTGTTCCCCTCGAACCGAGTTATCCAGCCTCATATTTCTTAGGTAGGGTGCTAAGAAATTATCAAACGAGTTAGTCCAACCAAGATTCTGGGTCAACGGAATTAGATTACCCCCGAACTCTGTTCCAAAAATTTGTCCGTATGCTTCAGTGCAATAGAGGTCGTTTTCAGATTGAAACATCCTTCTTTGTTTCCTAATAAAATCACCGAATGCACTGATATAGTTCCCCCAGTAATCTGCCGGAACTGCGGTATAATGTCCAGTCCCATAGCTGTAATTCACTTCTACAATTGGATTGACACCATCATCTAATACTTTTTTCTTAAGTCTTATGCCTCCTGAGTTTGTATTCATGGGCATGCTAAAGGTTTGTTCAAGAGGTTTGTTTGGAAACGTTGCTGCATCTACAATGTTTTTAATATCTGAAGCTACATTGTGAATATGTTGTCTCAAGCCTCTCTCTTTGGCTACTTCATTGTAGAGTTTTACTAAAGGCAATTCATCATCTTTGATTGTCCAGTTGGCACGTTCGTTTAAATAATCAATTTCATCGGCCTCATATTCGAAAGAGATAACCCCACCGGTCGGAACTTTAATTGAGGTTAACGACCAAGCTTGTCTGTCGACATTAGGATTCCCCAATTCTCCGTTTCTGTAATACCCCATTTCATCTCTCACCGCATTTCTTTGAATATCTGTTCTTTTATCAATATCCGTGGTTGGGGCAGTACTAGAAGGCATTTGATTGTTATCATAGTAAATATCGGCTGACTGTCCGTCTATTTGAAAAGGCGTTGGTCCTCCAGTAACAACATAGCGTGTTTCCTCTGAGTTATATGGGAAATCAGATAGGAAATCAAGGGCATCCACATTGTTATTTGGTAGAGTGTTTCCAAAGGCATCTTTGGATGAATACTGAATACCATTTTCATCAGTGTATGAAGTTAAATTACCTAAGTACTCACTGGTTGCTGACGCTGAATTAGACTGCCTTTTACTAGGTGAGAAACGCTTCTTAATGATCTCTCTTTTGTGTATTTCATTGTAAGATGGATTAAAATCATAAGAGAATTCGTACGCCTGACGTTCTTCAGGTATGAACTCGGCCTGTGGGAAGAATTCTATCCCAAGTAATGTTGTTTTCCCTCGCTTTTCACCGGAGGTTTTGTAATCATCCATTACAAAGTCACTCGCATTTATGTTCACACCATTTGGATTGTAAAGTCCATTGTCTTCATTTTTATTATTTCTGATTAGGTATTCTGATACAGCTAATTCTTCTGAGCTACCTTTTTCGGCATAATTGAATACAATTGTGCTCAGGACATTATCATGAGGATAGAATCTCTCATCCTGTCTGGTTTCTTTAACAACAATGGTGTCGTATCGCATAGTCTCAACGGGGTAAATAATGTCAAAATCACTGGAAGACCCGCTAGACAGATACTTCAAGTCGGCATATATGTAATCGCGATTGTTCACATAGTTGGCTGGCTTGCTATAATAATCACAATCCACATCAAATCTTTCAGATACTGTAAAGTCTATTTCCTGAATTGGTGTGGTGATACGTCTAACATAGGCACGTTCTCTCATTAATGAAGATGCTCTATCTGTTTGAGATAGGTTAGTCCATTCCCGGTGCATTGGGACTTCAATGCTAGAACCTTGTCCCAACATCACATCCTCTAGCTTGGTAGGAGCTGTATATTCAATATAAATCCAGTCTCCAGCATCTCCCTGATCTGGAATACCATTACCATTTAAATCTCTGTAATCCGGACTTAAAATTTTGGTCAA
Source organism: Parvicellaceae bacterium (assembly GCA_965230535.1). Classification (GTDB taxonomy): domain Bacteria; phylum Bacteroidota; class Bacteroidia; order Flavobacteriales_D; family JAUILH01; genus JAUILH01. The sequence goes on from OZ246009.1 coordinate 1,717,254, forward strand.
TAGCCATTCAGCTATGTAATCCATTTTCCAATGCTCTGTCAAATCACCATCAAAGGGAACTGGAACGTTTCCGCCAATTGTACTCCAATAAGGATCTTCATTCATCATGTACTTTTGACCTCTCAATGGTCTGTCAAATACATAGATAGTTCCGTCTCCACTTGTAATCGTAAAACCTCCAAAATCTTCATATTCAACCTTTCGTTCTTGCGCACCAGGGTTAAAGACATTTGTTTGTCCGGCATTGTCAACCACAAAACTCTCAAAATATTGATTCTTAACGTATGGTAATAGTCCAATGGCAGCAGCATAACTGTTGTTGCCGACCAAATATTTATCTCCATTCTGATCTGTTTGTATGCCCGTTGACACCCCTCCCAAATTGTACTCGTTGATTCTACTGAATTCCTGAGACACGGAATAATCTTTTACGGTGTGTTCAACCTTCCATGTAGTTTGGTTAGAAAACACAAATTCGTGGGGTTGATTAACTGCTCCATTGTTCCAAAAAGTATTGCCTCCAAGCCCCGGCGCTGAAACATGATATTCATCTGGTATGATTTGTCCGTCTTGCAGACCATTGTAGATTAAACTTCTGTTGTTGCTGGTCGGCAGAGCATCATCAATTCTACCGTTGAAAGGCCCGTCTTCATCAATCATATAAGCTTCTGGTGAAGTTGCCGTATAGTCAGGTTCAAAAGCCCCATAGTCTCTTTGAATAGATCCAAAAGACCAATTCCAACCTAGGCCAATTGAAGATGCCTTTTGATCTACTTTTATTCCAGCCGAGTAATTGGCTGAAATTGGAATGGACATATTTCTACTCTTGATTTCAATGACTGGGACACTCGCACTCACATCTCCCGATTGGTTGATTGAACTCACATCGCCGCTTGTCATATTGGAGGCTTGATTTCCTTCGGAAACGGCTCTGGTGGTTTCTTCCCAGTTTTTGAGTGGTGCGTTTTGAGAAAGTAGCGGTGAGACTGCAATAAGAGATAATGCAATTGTGGACAGTAAGTTTTTTAAGTACATGTTCAAGTTAGTTTGATGGTCGTTAAGATCAAAGAAAACTCATTTAACTTGCTCATACAAAATGCTTTTTCCACACTTTGTTAAAAACTCTAGTATGATCATTGGAGAGCTGAACTGGATATAAGTTCTTTATGTAATGAATAGAATAATTGAACCAATTGTCCATATCGGTTGATTCCTTGGGGACCGAGTCTTAAGGCAAAATAGTTTGAAGATCGAATCGACTGATTTCTATATCTGCAGAAACTCCCAAACACAAAAAAAGCCTTCTCATTTGAGAAGGCTTCAGTGATCCCCCTGGGGCTCGAACCCAGGACCCTATCCTTAAAAGGGATATGCTCTACCAACTGAGCTAGGAGATCAGTACTTTGCTATTTTTAAGGAGCGTTTTCCTTGTTAGCGGGTGCAAATATAATGGCTTAAATATTTCTGGCAAACATTTGAATAAAAAAATTATTCAGAATTATTTTCAAGTTTTTCCAATTCACCTGAGGGCTTGATGTTTGCGATAGGTTTACGCTTAAATTCAGCTTCACGATCAAACAAATATCTGTAGGTTGCCATTTCGCGCAATTTAGTTGCTCCAAGGTTCTCTACAATGGCAATCATCTTAGGATTGAAATCGCCTATCCACGTGATCACTAGGTCTTTATAGTGATAGTCTCGGTGTACAATAGACTCCATGTACTTAAACAACATGCCTTCCACACCTTTTCCCTGAAATTTAGGATCAACACCGAAAACCATCCCAAAACACCTTCTTGCAGTACGTCTTTTTTTGTGGTACAAGAATTTCAACTTACCCCACAAATTCAAATTACCGTTCACATGCTTAAAAATCTGGTTAATTTCCGGCAACTGAATGTACATACCTATAGGTTGATCCTTGTGGTAGGCAAAATACATCAACTCAGGATCCATAATTGGTTTAAGACTGGTCATGATGGCTTTGGCCTGAACAGACGACATGGCGGTAAAGCCTTTCTCTCTATTGGCCCATGCACGGTTATAAATGGTTCTGAAATCTTCGGTGAATTTTTCCAGTTGTTTGATGTCGACATGACGAACTGTATAATTGGGATCTTCCATCAGTCGTCTTGCGCGGATTGTAAATTTGTCCTCCAGCTTTCTGGTAATGTCTCTGAAGAAAATTAACTGCTTGTAATATACCTGGAAACCGTAATTTTCAAAAAATGGGACGTAATACTCAGGATTGTAATTCTGACCGTAATATGGCGGCTCGTTAAAATTTTCAGTAATCAAACCCCAGAACTGATGGTTTTCTCCAAAATTAATCGGACCATCCATGCGTTCCATGCCTTGTTCCTCCAACCAGGCTTTGGCTTTATCAAACAGTGCAAAAGCAACCGTCTGATCGTTGATGCACTCAAAGAACCCCAAACCACTTCTGTATTCCTTATTAGAACCGTCTTCAAAAGCAGCAATTCTGCCAATTATTTGTCCCGAATCACTATAGGCCACCCATCGAATGGCCTTGCCTTTTCTCCATTTTTTATTCTTAGAACGATCAAAAACCTTTTCCACATCTTGCTTCAAATGCGGGATCCAATTCTTGTCATCCTTATATATCAAGAAAGGCAGTTTATGGAAATCGGCTACGGTCTTTTTATATGTAACTTCTACGAGGGTCATTCAATCCTGATTAGTATCTTCACAAAAATACAAAAGTATGCGTATGAACGTTTTTTTAATTGGTTTTATGGGAAGTGGAAAAAGTGTGGTAGGAAAGAAATTATCTGAAGTCCTTAAGACCAATTTCATCGATCTGGATGCGTTTATTGAAGAATCTTCCGGCAAATCTATTCCCGAACTATTTGCCGTTAGCCAAACCTATTTCAGGTATTTGGAATACAATGCCTTACGAAAAGTGGTAGGAGAGAATAAGAATGCTGTGATTGCTCTTGGAGGTGGCACACCATGCTATTTTAACAATATGTCTTACTTGCTTGGAAATGGTAAAACTGCATATCTAAAGGTGAATCCGGAAGTATTATATGAGCGACTTAAAAACGATTCTAAACGCCCCTTGCTTCAGAAAAAAAATGAAGATGAATTGAAGGATTATATCTCTAAAACTTTGTCAGGAAGAGAAGGGTATTATTCCAGAGCCCAAACAATATTAAACGGCGAGCAGGACATTGAGCAGATTTTAAAGGAACTGCTTAACTAATGTAAGCCATGTTTTGCTCAAAGTCCACAGTAATGTGCTCCTCAAGTGTTGTAGAAAGGGTTAAGCCAACATAATCTGCTCTAATTGGAAATTTTCTGTGTCTTCTGTCTACCAACACGACTGTAGAGATTTTCTTTGGTTGATGTTCAAGGATGTGTTTGCAGGCATAAATCAGAGTTTTTCCCGAATTTAAAACATCATCCACCAAAACAATGGTTTTACCAAGCATAGAATCTGCTTCAATAGAAAATGTACAGTCTTTTTGGAAAGGGTGCTCCTTGTCCAAAGTCATAGAAGCGAGTGTAATGGTATTGTCACTAATTCTGCTCAAATGAGTATGCAGATTTTCAGCAAATTGGAAGCCTTTATTGGCGATTCCAACCAGAATTACTTCATCCTCAAGGTGAAAATGTTCATAAATCTGATGAGCCAGTCGCTCGGTTTTTTGGTCAACCTGGTCCGAATTTAGTACTGTTACAGCTGCTTTCATATAACGAAGATATTTTTTTTGCGCTCAACTTGCAACCTTTTAAATTTTCTGTGTCTTAAGGTCAAACAAAACTTATTTAAATGAAAACAACGACACAAAATTTGACTAAAAATGCACTGGCATCAATTTTTGGAGCGGCACTTTTAATGGGCGGCCTTCAATCATGTAATAAGCATATTTCAGCCGGACCAATAACTACTGAGAATAGAGTGATGAGCGACAGCATTACCTCAATTCAGGTGCAGGGTAGCATGGATGTGTTTATCACGCAAGACACAAGTTATGATGTGAGAGTAGAGGCAGGAGAGAAGTTATTGCCTTACATCAGCACAACATTGCAAAGCAACAAATTGGTGATCGACGAAAGAGCCAATCAGTATTTTAAAAACGACAGGGTTCGTGTGTATGTATCTGCCAATTATCTGGATCAGATTTACCTGAAAGGTTCTGGTGATGTGAGCGGAAGTAATCTGATTGGAAACCATGTGTTTGTTAGATTGGATGGTTCCGGTGATATGAATTTATCTTTCTCTTCTATTAACTCTGTAGATGTTGATTTGGAAGGTTCCGGAGACATCAACGTTTCTGGTGTGGCAAGCGACAGCAATATCGAATTGAAGGGAAGTGGAGACATCAACTGTAAAAGTTTGACGGTAAATGAGTCTCATGTTGACTTAGACGGTTCAGGAGATGTGAAAGTCTATGTAATAGATGAACTAACGGCCAATGTGAGTGGCTCCGGAGACGTGTATTACTGGGGAAATCCTCCTGTAGTTAATTCGAATGTATCTGGCTCGGGACAAGTAACCGGCATGTAATCCAATATTTCTGAAAAAAATTAAGAAAATGAAAAAGATTATAGGACTTATCTGTGCCATGGTGATTGGCTTCAGTGCAAATGCTCAGACCATATTTAATGGGCAGGAAAATGAACCAAAGACCTTACTGGGAAATAAAAGATTAACCGGAGGTTATATTGGAACCAGTGTTCAGGCTTTCGATATCAATGGTGAGCTAGGATATGGTTTTGGTGGAGAAGTAGCAGCTTCTTTTGGTAGAAAGTTCAACCTTGGTTTTGCGGGAAATGCTTTGGTAACGGACGTGTTTTCAGATTATAAAGACATCAATGGTGATCAATATTTCTACGAATTGGCCTACGGTGGTCTGTTTATTGAACCAATGCTGAAAAGTGAATGGGCAGTACATGTGACATTTCCTGTAACACTTGGAGCGGGTGCTGTTTCAGAAAACAAGTATCGAATTTATGATGGCTTTTGGGATGAATACAGGTCAGATTATGATGTGTTCTTTGTAGCGCAAGCCGGTGTGAATGTAGAATTGAATGTGTTCAAGTTTATGCGTCTAGCCGGAGGAATCAACTACAGACAAACCTCAGATGTGACTTTACACAACGAAAAGGACAACTTAAGCGGACTTGGTGGAAATATTACCCTTAAATTGGGCTGGTTTTAAGTTCATTTGAATTCAACACAAGACATATCGCTTGATTTTTTGGTGGCTGAGTGCAAACGCTCCAACCGTCTGGCCCAAAAGAAAGTGTTCGATCTGTATTCAGCTTCTGTCTATAGTTCTGCACTCAGAATTACAGGGAATACGATGGATGCGCAGGACATCACACAGGAGGCTTTTATTGACGCCTTCAATAAGATTGACAGTTTTACCGGAAGTGGAAATTTTGTAGGGTGGTTAAAGAGAATAGCTATTAACAAGTCCCTGAACTTTGTAAAAAGACATAGAATGTATACAAGCGATTTGAATGAAAATATAAATGAAGAAGACGACAACAACTATGAAGAGCCTGAATATACTATAGAGATGGTAAATCAGGCTGTTCAACAGCTTTCGGATGGCTACAGAATGGTATTTAATCTGTTTGCCTTCGAAGGTTACTCTCATCGGGAAATAGCCGATCAACTTGGCATTACTGAATCGACTTCAAAGAGTCAGTATAACAGAGCCAAAGCAAGAATAAGACAACTAGTAACTGAATCTTTACAACATGGATAAACTGGAAAAATTCATAAAAGACAATCAGGCAGAATTTGATCAAAAGAAGGTCGATCTGGATTGGAACAAAGTAGAAGAAGGTCTGACGGAAACGGAAACTAATTCTGCGAATGATGGAACTGTGAGGGTGAAGAAGTGGTGGTTATACGCAGGAGCTGCGGCAAGTGTGGCAATTATTGTTGGGGCTTTTGTCCTATCGGGTTCTCAAACACCTGAAAGTAACGAAAGCAATGATGCCGTGGCAGTTGATCAGGAGGAAGTGCCGAAGAAAGTAGAACAGGAAGATGTGAGTCTGGCAGATATTTCTGAAGACTACGCGGAAATTGAACAATACTATGCGGTTCAGGTGAACAATAAAGTGGAAGAATTGAAATCTCTCAATCCGGATCCTGAATTCTTAGAAGACATTCATGGTTTAGAGGAAGACTACGAGTTGCTCAAAAAAGAACTTGGTGCCGGCGGTGATGATGAAATCATCATTGAAGCGATGATAGAAAATTACAGATTAAAATTAGAGGTCCTGGAGGAAATCCTAAGCGATCTTAAATCAACTAATAACAACGATTATGGTGTTGAAATATAAAATGATATTAATGCTCGTCCTCATGTCGGGGTGGGCTTTAAGTAAGGAAAAAGTAAACTCTACGTTTAGTGAGAAACGCACTGTGGAAAAACGTTTTGCTGTGAATGATGGCGTGTCCATTGATATTGAAAACAAGTACGGCAAACTGGTTTTTACAAACTGGGATAAAGACAGTGTGTATATCAGAGTGGAGATTGAAGCTGAAGGAGAGAAACTGGATAAAGTTCTGTCTAAAATAAAAGCAGTAGATATCAACTTCACAGGAAGTAAACAATACGTTTCTGCCAGAACCGATTGGACTTCAGGATACAGTGCTTTCAGAAGATCAATTGATGAGATTAAGAGAAGTTTAAACAGTTCAGGAAAGATCGCGGTCAATTACTTCATTTACATGCCGGTTAATGCAGATTTGAATATTGACAATGAATTCGGCAACGTATACATGGGAGACCTGAATGGTGCATTGCAGGCTGATATCAAACACGGAAATTTCAGAGCCAGCAACATCAAAAAAATAAGACGTTTAAAATTGCGCTATGGAGACATTCGTATAGATGAATCTAATCATGCTTCAATTGATGCTTCTTTTGGTGATTTGGAGCTGAATCAATGTGCTGATCTAAGGTTAACTTCTGCAAATTGTGATGTGTTGTTAGACAATATTGGGTCTATGAATCTCATTTCTAAAAACGACAAGCTTCATTTGGTAAGTGTAAACGACCTGAGTGGAAACATGTCTTTAAGTGACTTAAAAATCAACTTACTAAAGAAGAAAGCAGATCTGAACTCAAGGTTTGGTAGCGTTAAGGTTGATAAGATAGATCCAAATTTCGGTCGATTAAATCTGAATGGAAATTTTACGGATTACTTCATCGTAACAGAAGAAGGTCTGAATACAGGTTTCAGAGTAGTACAGGAAAATGGAAAAACCTTTAATTATCCGAGAACAGTTAACGTCACCTCACATGAGAGTTTGGATAAAATGGATACCTACAACGGTAAAATTGGAAGTGGGGGAGATACACGTATCAATATCCACGTTAAAAATGGAGAAGTAGAGTTTACCTTGTAATCAATGCTGGACTATAAACTTTCCGTTTTTGACTCGTTTCCCCGCAGAAAGTCGATAAAAATAAATACCATTGGTATATTGACTTACATCTAACTTTGTTAGTTGTCCGCGAATAATTCTCCGACTTAAAACTTTTCCTTGCATGTTCAGGATAGATAGTACAGATTTGCCTGTTACCTTGGTCTCGAAAGTGATTTTATCTGAGCATAAAGTTGGATAAACTCGCATATCGATTTCGTCCTTATCCTGAATAGAAGTGATTGTGGAATCAAAGTAGACACAAGTCTTGACCCAAATACTATCATTTGGATTATTGCCATCAAACGCAACAATTGTATAACAGCTTTCTCCGCAAAATCCGTTCGACATCAGTTCAAGTTCAATCGGATTCATTGAGGTTCCGGGATTAACCGTTACAAAGTGGTTTGCCTGAACTGATCCCTGAACCGGGAATTCAAAATGTGTTCCTGCTATATTTGAATAGCCGACAAACCAATGAAAAAATGTCTCTGATCCAGAGATAAAATTATGTTCAAAACGTTTTGCCTTAACATCAATTGGCTGACTTGTTTGGTTTGAAACATGAAAACTAGCCAGGGTTAATAGAGTACCACCATGATCGCAGGGAAGTGTATCCTGAATTGTGATATTGTCTGCAACACCCCCATTGAAGTCAATGAAATGTAAATTTTGAGATAATCCCGATAAACTTAACATCCAGGTGATACAAAACGTGCAGAGGATATTTTTAAACATCATAATCCCGAATTTAAAGCCCTTTTTCTATGAAATCAATTAAAAAAAACTGAAAAAGATACATGTCTACTTCACCATTTTTATAAACAGCTCCCTGCCATGTCTGGGTTGAATGGAGTTCACACATGGTTTCATGGTTACATCCGAAAAGTTAGGTTGAAAATAAGCCAGATACTTGAGAGGGTTGCCTCCGTAGGGTGGCCGGTCATTATTCAAAGGATCGTTGAATAACAGTCCAACCAACTTACCGCCATCTACTAACAATTCGTTCATTTTTTTGCCATAAGCTGGTCTCAACTTTGGATCAAGTGCGCAGAAAAAAGTCTGTTCCAAAATCAGGTCGTACTGACCTTCATGTTCGAAGAAGTCACCTACAATAAACTGATCTTCCGGAAAATCAGGCACACGTTCCAGGAAGTTCTTTTTGGCAGATGGTGCGTAGTCCATTAAATAAACATGATCAAAGCCACTTTCCCATAACAATTCACCTTCATACCCATTACCACATCCGGGAATGAGGATTTTAAGAAATGGATTTTCCAGTTGAGAAATGTACTTGACCAGAGGAAATGAAGCTTCACCTATGTCCCATTGAATTTCTTTGGTTTGATATCGGTTGTCCCAGTAGTCTGAATTGAGCATAAAAAAGCACCACAAATTGATGTGATGCTTCAAAATTAAACTAAAAACGATTCGTTTGTTCCTAATCGCAAGACTCTGCAATTTTTTTGATCTCATTATCCAGAGCTTCCATATCAACAATTCCCTCCGGATTGGCGAAATCTTTCATCAATTCTTTTCTCCAGGAATTGCAATCGTCAGAGGCATCCTCAAGAGGTGAATTTGGATCAGCGTAAAAAGTTGAACATTCACAGGTATCAACTTTACTTTCTTCATCTTCTTTTTTGTCATCACCGCACGCAACAAGGCATGAAGTAATTAAAGTAAGTAGGAATATTTTTTTCATAGTGCTTTGTTTTTCACTAAGATAGGACTTCTTGATTTCATAGATACCTGATTTCGAAATGGTCATACCACATATAGTAGTGTTTGTACCATTATTTTGTCGCGCACGTGTTGATGTGCTTTCTTCGTTTCAATGTCAATTAAAACTAACGTTATGAAAAAAGCAATCATAAATTCAATAAAAAGAGTGGGTAAGACCTCCTTAACCGGCCTTGTCTTGTTAGCATGTCTTAGTACAGCAGCCAATGCACAAACGAAGAAATGGAGTGAAAAAGGAAGAACGGCATTTGCCATGTATGGAGTAGCCTTTTGGAGTGATTTTACCTATGTAGGCACTTCACGGGGAATGTATAAGAAACCAACCAGCGAAAATCGTGGATTTGCTTTGGCGGCTCACATATCCAGAAATCCGGTTGAAGAGTTATGTTCATTTAAAGATGCGCTGTACTTTCTGGAAAAACGAGCAGATAATAGCTTGCACCTGGTGCGTTTCAAAAAACATCCCCAGCATAATTCATTACTGAGAGACAATGAGTTTACTATAGGTGGATTTGAAGGACGTATGAGAGCTACAAAGCTGATGTCGTACAAAGGAAAGCTTTATATCGCCGCATATGATTTCACTCAGGCAGACAGAAAAGTTGGTTTTCTGCTGGTTTCTGAGGATGGAGAAAATTTTACAAGAAGAGATATTCCGGATTTAGCAGCAGCTGTAAATGACAATGGATCTCCAGTCGCTGGCCCAAGAAAGAACCCAGGTATTATTAGGACTATGATTCCTTTTGATGGTAAAATAATATTGGGCTGTGAGCATGCAACTGTGAAGCACGAAATCTTTACCGGAAGGAACAGTGAGTTGAAGACAAGAGATCAGGAGAGAGGAGGTACTGATATTATGATGTATCTGGGTAAGGAGCTATACGTGATAAAGAAAGATCCTGATAAGCTGCTTAAATTAGAAGAAGATGGTAGGTTAAGCAGGCAAGAGTCCAGTGATAAAGAAAATATTACCTGGATTGAAGAAGAAGGGAACAGAAGAGAGATTGTACATTTTTCGTATACGACTAAAGGTTCGTATGTTATAGCTAAAGAGGGGAATAGATATCATCTGTACGGTCGTTATGTGAACATAGGTAAGCACATAAAAACACCTAAACCCAGTAGCCCAATAACAACTAAGAAACCGAAAAAGAACAAAACTGTTCCAAGAACTTTCAAGAAGTAATCGTTTCAAAATCTAGTTTAGAGCATGTGTCCGCGAAAGTGGATACATGCTTTTTTGTATCATGACTTTTCCAGTAGAACCACAGATTCAACATGTGCGGTATGAGGGAATTGGTCTACCAAAGAGAATTTCTTTAAACCGTATCCCCATTCCTTTAAATCAGTAAGGTCTCTGGCTTGTGTGGCTGGATTACAGGATACGTATACAATCCTTTTGGCGCCCAGTCTCATCACCTTTCTCAATGTCTTTGGAGCAATGCCGCCTCTTGGTGGATCGAGTACAATCGTGGAGATTTTTCCTGTGTACTCAGGATATTCCAGAAGGAATTTTCCTACATCTGAAGCGAAGAATTTAACATCCGAAATGCCATTAAGTTTGGCGTTTCTCTCAGCATTTTCAATGGCTTCAGGAACAATGTCTACACCAATTATCTTAGTGTCATTGGTTTTGGAGGCCAATATCTGACCAATAGTTCCGGTTCCACAAAACAAATCCATTACCACATGCCCATCTACAGGATTGTCTTCAAGTGTATAGTCAATCACTTTACTGTACAGTTTTTCCGCACACTTGGGGTTGGTCTGGAAAAAGCTCTCCATACTGATTTCGAATTTCAGTCCCAGCAATTCTTCAATGATCAAATCTTCACCATGCAGCAATTTTGTTCTGCCGTTTTCAATTTTGGCTCTGTCTGCTACATTGTCGTTGACCGTGTGTTGAATTCCGGCAATTCTATCTCCATGAATTTCCAACAACATATTTGCAAAAGCCGTTTCATCAAATTGGTCAATGTTTTCTGATGAGGTCACCAAATGCACGAGTAATTTATCCTGAGCAAAGGATTTTCTAAGTACAATGTGTCTGAAAAAACCAGTCTTTTTAGGCGGATGCCAGGCAGGTAATCCCGTGTCTTCACACCACTTTCTTACTAGATGAAGCTGATTTTCAAATGACTCATCGAACAAACCACTACTCTTATCCAAATTTTCAACTTTCCACCAGGTACCTCTTCTCTTAAAACCAAGTGCAAAACCATCATACTCCGTATCTGTCTCAATATTGTGGCCTATGCTCGAGAATGAGTATTCCATTTTGTTGCGATAGTGCCAGTGAGATGGAGACTCTATGAACTCATCAAACAAATCTTCAGGAGCTTCTATCTGGCCTATTTTTCTGAAAAGCCCCAGAACAGCTTCATGCTTGTATTGAACTTGCATGCCTACGGGCAGAGTCACATACGGCCCACCGGAAATTCGTTGGTAGGGAACTGCAATTTCGTGCGGACTGTTTTCAAGGACTTCAATTAATCTGCACTCGCAATACCGTTTTCTTTTCTTAAGAATTTGCGCTTTCACCGTCTGCCCGGGAAAAGTATGATCCACAAAAAACACCTTAGATCCTTCTTCTGTCTCTACACGTGCAATACCCTTTCCGCCAAAAGCGTAGTCAGTAATTGTTAAGTCTAAAATTGCTCCCTTTTTCATGCGCTGCAAAAGTAATTAAAAGAAAATAGCGAGTGAAAAGTAACTTTTATAGCATTTACGTTACTTAGCTATTAGAAGATGTCAAAACAGAAAGAATTTATTGAGTTGTACAAGCGTCATCACGACCAGTTTTGCAGGTTTTGTTCTGCAAGATCTTATGGTATTATGCCCGCGGAAGACTTGATAAGTGAGAGTTATTTGAGAGCGTATAGTGGTTTTGATCGTTTGCGGAGTAAACAGGCATTTAAATCTTACTTGTACACAATTGCGAGTAATGTGATTAAAAATGCCCTGAGAGACAGAAAAGAAATGCTGGATATAGACCAGGCATCTGTTCAGACTGCAGAAGGCATTAATCCCTATCAGTTTGACGTAGAGAGTTTGTACAAAGCAATTTCTCAACTTCCTGAAAAAACAGCTGAATCCCTGTTGCTATTTGAGATAAGTGGTTTTTCAATTAAGGAGATAGCCGAGCAACAAAATTCTGGTGAATCTGCTGTAAAAGCGAGACTGAGGAGGGGGAGAGAGAAACTTGGTGAGCTACTTGGTGCTCCGGTTGAAGCTCTTAAAAAAAGTAAGGGAATTTCGGTAAGTAAAATGATGACTTTACTGTGATATCATGAAGACAAATACTAAACATATTGACGATTGGTTGGACTTGGCGCGCAAGGTTGAACCATGTATGTCGGTAACTCAGCTGGAAAATCTGGCTGAAAAATCCTTCTCAACCAAAGGTGTCGAACCTGGAACGAGGGAAATAATCCTAAATAAAATAGCAATGATGACAAGCATTTTTTTAATTGGGGCCTTAATTAGCGCCAATCAATTTCAAACACAAATTTCAGCGGTACAGGATAGTCCTGAAAATTATCAGGAGGCGAAAATCAATAATGATACAGAGTTATATTTGAAGCCGGTTCTTTTAAAAGAAACGAGCCAAAACACCTCTCAACCTAAGTTAAAAGAAGAACAAACAGTACCATCGAAGGAGGAACCCAAAAACCAACAAATCATTCTTATTGAAAACGACAGTCTGGTAAAAATAGAACGTACGGTTGAACCATCATCAACTGCTAAATCGACTGACAAACATGTTGCCAGTGAGTTTTCCAATGCATTACCGGGCAGAACTGTTCAAAAAGACAGTGTTGTGTATTTAATTAAAGCAAAAACCACGGAACAAGAGTTGAATGAAATAGTGGAGGCGATTAATAAAAAGGGAATCGACTTTGAAGTGCTTAAAGTGAAAAGGAGAAAATCCACCATTCGAAAGATCAAACTAAGAATGGATGTACAAAGGGGCGAATTGTCCAATACCTGTAGTAAGAACATTCTGGATTACCATAATAATAGAGATATTATGGGGATAGAAGTGGGCTATGTTGAAACCGCAGATGGTAAGATCGATGAACTCATTTTGAGAATCAAGAAAATGGAGCAGCTCGTTGGGGTTATGGGGAAACCAAAAACCGAAGAGTAAACTACAGATACTTGTCCTTTAGGACTTGCATATGATGAATTTCATGTCCGGCAGCAATCCATCCAATGGCTTCAACCTGGATGGGCTTGCCGTTGGCTTTGCCAATAGCCGCCAATTCTTCCGGAGAAAACCCTTCGAACAGAGAAATGAAGGCAGCTTTTGAAGCTTTGTACTCTTCTACAATCTGATCCAAACTTTTGGAATTATGAACCTCCTTAAAAGCATATGCATCATGATCAAAACCAGGCAATGAAGGATTGTCTTCTCTGGCAATGGTAAAAGCTCTGTAATGCCATACCCTTTCACAATCAATGTTGTGCATAATCACCTGCTTAATGGTCCATTTGCCGTCAGCATAGGCATGGTTTCCTTTCTCTTCATCCATATCAGACAAAATCTTTATGGTATGTTCATAGTTGTCTCGTAAGCTATCCAGATAATGATTCTGCTTTACCAGATCAATGTAATACTTGAAATAATCGTCTGCTATCATGACTTGGAAGTATTGTTTTTAATATCGTGTAATAAAGTTCTGATGGCTTTCAGTTCGTCCAGAACGGCAGAATCATTCAAATCCTGATTTCCGGATTCTGCAGTGCCCATTTTGACAGAACGTTGTGCCAGAACTCTGTCCTTAAATCCACTGGAATCAATAATTCCAATCAATTTCATATCACTTCCCTGAGGATTGCTTTGTCCGGCCGTTTCAATTTTAAGTACACGCAATTCCAACCATCTCAGCAAAGGATTCTCTATAAAAGTGAGATTCTGAATGTTTTCAAGAGGAATGGTCTTTTCCACTCTGAACAGAACGCCTTTCTTAAACCTCAGATGTTTATCTGTTAAGTCGCATTCCAGACTTTTATAATACTTTCTTGAATACCATTGTCCCACTCCAAGAAACCAGAAAACAAGTAAAGGAATACCGATAACGGATACCAATAAAAAGAAGGCAATTTGAAGCAAAATGTAGGTTTTGATCTTCTTGGTAAATTCAGCTGTTTCTATCAGAGTTTCTTCTGCCATGATCTGCAATTAGTTAGATTTTGGGCGTAAAAATGCTACTCGAAAGATAGTGTAAATTAACGGATACTGCTTATATTTGTTAATCAGGATGATTTCTCTCCAGGTTGCTTCAGTCCATTGTTGAGGTCTTAATGAGGAAAGGATGGCTACTCTCCGTGATGAGTGCGAGTTTATTAACCATTTTAATCTTGAAATCATGGAAACTATGACGACAAAATCATTGAGCTCTGCGGAAGCGATGGAGCTGGAAAACAAGTATGGCGCTCACAATTATCACCCACTTCCGGTTGTGTTAAACAAAGGAGAAGGTGTGTATGTGTGGGACTGTGAAGGAAAAAAGTACTTTGATTTTTTATCAGCGTATTCTGCTGTCAATCAGGGGCACTGTCATCCTAAAATTGTTGCTGCACTGAATGAACAGGCTTCAACTCTTGCTTTAACTTCACGTGCATTTTATAATGATGCTTTGGGACCGTATGAAAAGTACATCACAGAATTTTTCGGTTTCGATAAGATTTTGCCAATGAATACCGGGGCAGAAGCTGTTGAAACTGCTATCAAACTTTGTAGAAAGTGGGGATACGAGAAGAAAGGTGTACCAAGCAATCAGGCTAAAATTATTGTTTGTTCAGACAACTTCCACGGTAGAACTACTACAATCGTTTCTTTTTCAAACGATCCGGACGCTAATGAGAATTTCGGTCCGTTTACACCTGGATTTGAAAGCATTCCTCACAACGATCTAAGTGCGTTGGAAGCGGCTTTACAGGATGAAAACGTGGTTGGATTTTTAGTGGAACCAATTCAGGGAGAAGCTGGTGTATTTGTGCCGGATGAAGGTTACCTGAGCAAAGCAGCTGAGTTGTGCAGATCTAAAAATGTTTTATTCATCGCTGATGAAGTACAGACTGGTGTTGCAAGAACCGGACGTATTTTGGCTTGTGATCATGAAGATTTGAAACCAGACATTTTGATTCTTGGAAAGGCATTGTCCGGAGGTATGTACCCTGTATCTGCTGTATTGGCAGATGATGAGGTGATGATGGTCATCAAACCAGGTCAGCATGGATCTACTTTCGGTGGAAACCCAATTGCTGCAAAAGTGGCAGTTGCTGCACTTGAAGTGGTAAAAGAAGAGAAACTGGCTGAAAATGCACAAAGACTAGGTGAAATTTTCAGAGCAGAGATGAACAGAATTATAGCCAATACGGATTTGGTTAACTCTGTAAGAGGGAAAGGTTTGTTAAATGCCATTTTGGTGAATGATTCTCCGGATAGCAAAACTGCCTGGAACTTATGTGTGGAACTGAAAGAGAATGGCCTTCTGGCTAAGCCAACTCATGGAAACATCATTCGTTTTGCACCGCCACTTGTCATGACAGAAGAGCAGTTAATGGCTTGTGTCGCAATTATTGAGAAAACAATTATGGAGCACAAGAAATAAAACTCGATACTATTGAATAGAGATGTCCGCAATTATTTGCGGACATTTTTTTTAGGCAAATATTCGATTGGTTTGTCAAGCTTGAAGGGATATTTTTGTCCCCAGGCATGTACCAATAAGATCATACGACTATATTCTTCCTGACCACCTAAAACACCACTGGATCTTAAGTCTTTTAGTACAGCCGGTGGATAGGTTAATCTAATGCCTTCCAACTCATGACTGAGGTAAATCATATGTGCCAGACAACCAGAGTATCTAATGGCTGGATCGTCAGACTGCATGCAGGCCATGTATGCAAAAAAGTTGGCATCCGCTTCATCAAAGAATCCAAAACCATGGGCAATTTCATGTGCATAAAAGAAAGGCCTGTAAACGGGGGCGATTTTATCACTCATTAAAGCCTCCCCATAAAAACTGACATAAATTCCTGTGTAACCAAATTTTCTCAACCAGTAATCATTATTAATGGTTCTACACCGTATTCTTCCCGGAGTGGGATAACCCATCATTCTCATGGCATGTTCGAGATTCTCTCGCATCTCATCTTCCAGGTTATCCGGGAGTAAGTCGGCAGTAAAACGTTCAGTGTCTGAGAGGTTTTTGATTTGAGCCCTCGTGGTAATACATTTTTTACGAGCTTTATTCGCCTCAACAATGGTTTCCTGAGTATCTAAGGAGTGTAAGTCAAGATTGGTGCGATCCTCAATGGGAACTCTGTAAAAATTGAATCCCCATCCTACAAAAAAGATCACGGATATTTTTCCTGCAAAGGAACCTGCAGACAAAAGAGAATACTTCAATCGGTTGTAAAGAGAAACTTCTCTGTTGATCAAATTGAATTTGAGATACTTGAATATTTTGTACAAAAACCACGAGAAAAAGATCAGGTTGATCCAGATGGCTGGCGAAAATGGCAGCAATCCAAGTGTATAATCGTAAATGTATCTGACAACAATGAAAAGTCCTCGAGAGTAATATTTTTCGGTAAACTCAGGGAAGTAGGATAGTACAGAGAATAAGGCAAAGCAAAACATGCCCGCTCCCAACCACTTAATCCGCCTGTCTACCTTCAATAGGAATTGAGCTCTGCGCTTCAATCTCTCACGCATGTGCTCCCCTAAAATATTGAATGACTTTTCAGGCATGCGCCAAAAGTACGCTATAGTGGGAAATCCGAAACAGATTTTATCGAAAAAGTGATTTAAATTTTAGCTCACAAAAAAAATGTCATATGTTTGTCGCCAAATGAGAACACAATTACATCATATCCATCATGCTTCTGGCCTTAAGGCGAGCTGATGTTGTATGGTGTAAACTAAAATATAATGAAAAGCCCGTCTGAGAAGATGGGCTTTTTTGTTTTCCATTCTCTCAGACCCATAAAATCAAAATGATGACAAAGATTAAAATCGCGATTCAAAAGTCGGGAAGGTTAAAGGATGGATCTCTAAAGCTTCTCAAAGACTGTGGTATTTCTATTGACAATGGTAAGGATCAATTGAAGGCCAGTGCTGCTAATTTCCCTTTGGAAGTATTGTTTCTCCGTAATTCAGATATCCCAAAATATGTGGAGGATGGTGTAGCAGACATAGCCATCGTGGGAGAGAATGTGCTGGTGGAAAAACAAACCTCTTATCGTTTACTCAACAAACTGGGATTCTCTAAATGTCGTATTTCCCTCGCCATCCCAAGAGAGAAGACCTATTCAGGGTTGGCTTATTTCGAAGGCAAAAAGATAGCCACCTCTTACCCAAATACACTTGAAAATTACCTGAAGCAAAATGGAGTTAATGCAGAAATCCACATGATCTCCGGGTCAGTGGAAATCGCTCCCAACATTGGTTTGGCCGACGGAATTTGTGATATAGTAAGTACGGGGAGTACTTTGCTAAAGAATGGTTTGAAGGAAGTGGAGCTCATGGCAAAGTCGGAGGCTTGTTTAATCGCCAGTCCTGATTTAAATCAGGAACAAGAATCCATATTGGAGCAACTACTGTTTAGACTGTCTGCAGTGAAATCTGCAAAAGACAATAAGTACGTTTTACTGAATGCACCAAATGACAAAATTGAAGAAATCAGCGCGATTTTGCCCGGAATGAAAAGCCCAAGTATCCTTCCGTTGGCAGAAGAAGGATGGAGTTCCATGCACTCGGTAATTAATGAAAACGATTTTTGGGAGAGGATAGATCTTCTGAGAAAGGCCGGAGCCGAAGGCATTTTAATTGTTCCAATTGAAAAAATGATTGCGTGATGAGAATATTTGAATACCCAAACAGACAATTGTGGAATGAACTGGTTCAACGTCCACAAACCAACCAGGCAGATTTGAGCAAGTTAGTGGGAGATATTTTTGAAAATGTTCAGAAGCAAGGTGATACCGCCATTCAGTCTTATACAGAGAAATTTGATGGTCTGGAATTAACAAATACCACCGTTTCCCAAAAAGAACTGATGGATGCGAAGAAGTCAATTTCTCCAGAACTCTTGTCGGCAATGGAACAAGCAGCTTCCAATATTCGCAAGTTCCACGAATCACAAGTCATCAGGGAAACCGTTGTGGAAACTATGCCAGGTGTTAAATGTTATAGGAAGTCTGTCGGCATGCAAAATGTAGGTTTGTATATTCCCGGAGGTACCGCTCCTTTGTTCTCAACAGTATTGATGTTAGGAATTCCAGCGCAAATTGCGGGATGTGAATCTGTGAGCTTGTTTACACCACCCGATAAAAATGGCAATGTTGATCCTGCAATATTAACTGCCGCCGATCTGGTGGGGATCAAAAAAGTTTACAAGATTGGGGGAATTCAAGCTGTTGCAGCCATGGTTTTTGGAACAAAGACAGTTGGTCCGGTCGACAAGATTTTTGGACCAGGAAATCAATTTGTGACAGCGGCCAAACAGGAAGCACTTAAATATGGTGTAGCGATTGATATGCCTGCCGGACCATCAGAATTATTGGTGATTGCGGATGAGCTTGCCAATCCTGAATTCATTGCATCAGACATGTTGTCACAAGCAGAACACGGTTCGGACAGTCAGGTTATTTTATTGACATCCGCCCCTTCCTTAATGACCAAGGTACGTGAAGCTGTTGACATGCAATTGAGTGATTTACCAAGGAGGGAAGTGGCTCGTGAGGCTTTGAAAAATTCGAAAATCATATTGCTCCCCAAAGAAGATATCATGTCGTTTTCAAATGCCTACGCTCCAGAACACTTAATCATCAATACAAGAAACAATGACTTTTTTGTAGAACGGGTAGTAAATGCGGGCTCGGTTTTTATTGGTCCATATACTCCTGAAAGTGCAGGAGATTACGCTTCCGGGACAAACCATACTTTGCCAACCAACGGTTTTGCCAAAAGCTATTCTGGCGTTTCCGTAGATTCGTTTGTCAGGAAAATTACGTTTCAGGAAATTAGCGAAAACGGTATTAAAAATATAGGTCCAACAGTAGAACTTATGGCAGAGGCCGAACAACTTCAGGCCCACAAAAATGCTGTGAGTATCAGATTAAAATCAATGTCATGATAGAACAATTATTGAGAGAAAATATTAAGAATTTAAAGGCCTACAGGTCTGCAAGGGATGAAAACTTTGGAATGGATGCAATCTTTTTAGATGCGAACGAGAGTCCATTTGAAACGGGCTTAAATCGTTACCCGGATCCCAACCAAAATGTTCTAAAAGCCGCTTTGAGTGATTTGAGGCAGTGTAGTTCCAATCAAATTGTATTGGGCAATGGCAGTGATGAGATCATTGATTTGTTGTTTAGGTCCTTCTGTAATCCTGGTAAGGATAACATCATATGTGCGAACCCTAGTTACGGTATGTTTCAGGTGTGTGCAGATATCAATCAGGTTGAATTGAGGAAGTTTTCATTGGATCAAAATTTCAATTTTAAAGATGAAGATGTACTTAGTTTGGCAGACGAAAATTCGAAATTACTTTTGCTATGTTCTCCTAATAATCCTACAGGAAACATCATTCCATTATCTACCGTCCAAAACTTGTGCAACGAGTTTAGAGGCATAGTGGTGGTTGATGAAGCATATATCGATTTTGCAGAAACTCCCTCGGCCATTGCTCTCCTGAATCAAAATGAAAATCTATTTGTGATGCAAACTTTTTCCAAGTCATGGGGAATGGCGGGTATTAGACTTGGGGTAGGATATAGTTCGGAGGCAATAACCGCCGTGCTAAATACTGTAAAGGCTCCTTATAATGTGAACACCTTAACACAGAATCTTGCGCTCAAAGCCATAGAAAACAAGCAACAATCTGATGCCTGGATAAAAGCACAGGTGGAGCAAAGAAAGGTTTTGGAACGTGTGTTGGCTGAATATGAAATGGTAGAGAAGGTATTCCCAAGTGAAGCCAACTTTTTACTTGTCAGGTTTATGGACGCCCAGAGTGTATTCAACAAATTGTTGGAAAACGAAATAGTGGTCCGTGACAGATCGAATGAGTTGAATTGTGAAAACTGCCTGCGAATCAGTATTGGAACGATGGAAGAGAATGTCAAACTACTTGAAGTATTAAAAACAATGGAATCATGAAAAAAGTATTGTTTATAGACAGAGATGGGACTTTGGTAATAGAGCCTCCGGTAGATTATCAATTGGATAGCTTAGAGAAATTAGAGTTTTATCCTGAAGTCTTCACTTATCTGAGAAAGATAGTTGATGAACTAGATTATGAAATAGTGATGGTCACTAATCAAGATGGGCTTGGGACAGAATCTTTTCCTGAGAACACTTTCTGGCCTGCGCACAACAAGGTCATGAAGGCTTTTGAAAATGAAGGCATCCGATTCGCAGATGTGCATATCGACAGAACTTTTCCGGAACAAAATGCACCTACGAGAAAACCAGGAACCGCTATGCTTACAAGGTATCTAAATGGTGACTATGATCTGTCGCGTTCTTTTGTGATTGGAGACAGAGAATCGGATATAGAACTGGCAAGAAATCTTGGAGCGCAGGGTATTTTGATGAAAGATGAACTGGAAAACTCGGAATTGGAAAACTCACTCGCACTGTTGTCCAAATCCTGGAAGAGAATTTATCAGTTTCTCCTGGATGTGAAAAGATCTACACTGGTCGTGAGAAACACCAATGAAACTAAAATCAACATAGAATTAAATCTTGATGGAAGTGGAAAATCTTTGTGCTCAACCGGTTTGCCTTTCTTCGATCACATGATAGATCAACTGGCAAAGCACGGAGGACTTGATTTGAAAATAGAGGTGGACGGAGATCTTGAAATTGATGAACACCACACGATGGAAGACACGGCCCTGGCTCTTGGAAACGCCTTCAAAAATGCACTTGGAAAGAAAACCGGTATCAACCGCTATGGTTTTCTGTTACCTATGGACGATTGCCTGGCTCAGCTAGCGATAGATTTTGGCGGCAGACCTTGGTTGGTTTGGGACGTGACGTTTAAAAACGAGAGAATTGGTGACGTTCCAACGGAAATGTTCGAACACTTTTTTAAATCATTCTCGGATGAAGCCAGATGTAATTTAAATATCAAATGTGAGGGAGATAATGACCACCACAAAATTGAATCCATCTTCAAAGCATGGTCTAAAGCCATAAAAATGGCAGTCAAGAGAGATACATCATCTATGGAACTACCAACTACAAAAGGACGCTTATGAAAGTTGGAATTATAGATTATGGTGCCGGAAATGTGAGATCAGTACAATTCGCTTTTGAAAGAATTGGTGTGATGCCATTGGTGTCAAATTCAACAGAGCAACTGAAGACATGTGACAAGCTCATATTTCCCGGAGTGGGAGAAGCTTCCAGCGCAATGATGGCTTTGAAACAACAGGGCCTGGATCGACTCATTCCCGAATTAAAACAGGATGTGCTGGGAATCTGCCTGGGGATGCAGCTGATGTGCCTTCACACGGAGGAAGGAGATACAAAAGGACTTGGGATTTTCAATACAAAAGTGAAACAGTTCAAATTGGATTTGAAGGTACCTCATATGGGCTGGAATGATGTAGTCTATGAAGAGCAAACAGAGCGTTCTGATATGTATTTTGTTCACAGTTATTATGCGGATTTGTGTGAACACACGATCATGGAAACGAATTATGGTGTCCCTTTTTCATCCGCACTGAAGAGAAATAATTTTTATGGCTTCCAGTTTCACCCCGAAAAGTCAGGGGAACAGGGAGAAAGGTTGTTAAAGAAATTTTTAAGCTTATGAGATTAATTCCAGCGATAGATATCATTGAAGGAGAATGTGTCAGACTGAGTAAAGGTGATTACGACACCAAAGTTGAGTATGGCAATCCGCTCGATATGGCCATGATGTTTGAAGATTCGGGTATAGAGTATTTGCACGTGGTAGATCTGGATGGAGCCAAGGCCAAACGTGTAATTAATCTGAATGTATTGGAGACCATTGCCAATAAAACAAAACTGAAAATTGACTTTGGTGGAGGCGTTAAATCAGATGAAGATTTGAAACGTGTGTTTGATGCAGGAGCAAATCAAATCACTGCCGGAAGTATAGCAGTTAATCAACCGGAGACAGTGCTCAATTGGCTGGAAGAATATGGCTCAGATAAGATTATTCTTGGGGCTGACGTGAGAAACAAAATGGTCTCAACCAATGGCTGGCTCAAAGATTCTGATCAGGGAATAGAGTCGTTTCTGGACTACTATGTGGGGAGAGGTATATCTTATGTTATCTCAACGGATATTGCGAAAGATGGGATGCTTCAAGGCCCTTCTGTTGAGTTGTATAGAGACATTTTAAAGGCGTTTCCAAATGTCAATTTAATTGCGAGTGGAGGTGTGGCAAGTTTAGAAGATTTATATGAGCTAAAAGCTATTGACTGTGAAGGAGTGATTATAGGAAAGGCCATTTATGAGAACAAAATTAGTTTAATCGATTTGCAGAAATTCAATGAAAAATAATTTGAAAAAACGCATCATTCCGTGCCTTGATGTTAAGGATGGGAGAACCGTAAAAGGTGTGAATTTCGTTGGACTCAGAGATGCAGGAGATCCTATAGAATTGGCTGCCAGATATGCTCAGGAAGGGGCAGATGAATTGGTATTTCTTGACATTTCAGCAACGCACGAGAAACGGAAAACCATGTTGACCTGGGTCGAAGAAGTTGCTCGTGTTGTCAATATCCCCTTTACAGTTGGAGGTGGCATTTCTTCCGTTGATGATGTATATGACATATTGAGAGCTGGTGCAGATAAAGTAAGTATCAACTCAGCGGCCATTAGAAATCCAAAACTATTGAGCGACATAGCCGGGAAGTTTGGGAATCAATGTGTGGTGTGTGCAATTGATGCCAAACGAGAAGGAGATAACTGGCAGGTATTTATGTCTGGTGGACGTCAGAGAACTGAACTGGAATTGTTTTCCTGGGCGAGAGAAGCACAGAAACTCGGGGCAGGAGAAATACTATTTACCTCAATGGATCACGATGGTACGAAAAACGGCTTTGCGCTGGAAGCCTTGGCACAATTAAATGAAACCTTGTCGATTCCGGTAATCGCTTCAGGAGGGGCAGGTGAGGTGTCACATTTTAAGGATGTATATACCACCGGAAAATCGGATGCAGCTCTGGCTGCAAGCATCTTTCACTTTGGCGAGATTAAATTAAATGAACTGAAATCGTATTTATCGATTCAAAACATAGAAACAAGACGTATATGAAAATAGATTTTAATAAAATGAATGGCCTGATCCCTGCAATCATTCAGGACAACAATACCGGAGAGGTGTTAATGCTGGGATATATGAATGAAGCTGCAATTGAGAAAACGCAACAAAGCAACCGTGTGCACTTCTTTAGCAGGTCTAAAGACAGACTTTGGATGAAAGGGGAGAGTAGCGGCAATGTTCTGGATCTCATTTCTATGAAGGTAGATTGCGACGGAGATGCTTTGTTGGTAAAGGTTAATCCTACCGGACCGACATGTCATACCGGAGACGAAACATGTTGGGGAAACAGGGATTTTGACGATTTTTCTTTACTTAAACGACTGGAATCTGTAATTGATAACAGAGCAAGTCAGCCAAATGCCAGGTCGTACGTGTCAAGCTTATTCGAAAAAGGCATTAATAAAATTGCTCAGAAAGTAGGGGAAGAAGCGGTTGAGGTAGTTATTGAAGCAAAAGATGATCAGGATGATCTGTTTTTAAATGAAAGCGCAGATCTTTTGTTTCACTATTTAATTCTGCTTAGAGCAAAGAATTTTGAATTGAAAGATGTATTAAAAGTATTGGCTTCTAGAGAGCAATAGAATCAGGCTCTTCAAGACTGATTACAATGGTTTGATCAAATTCGGATTTTTCCGGATTCCAAAAATGTTCATGTATTTGATCCAGGAGCGTATCTTGTTCAACGGTTTCGGTGGTTCTTATCTGCATAGCAGAAACCCCTCCGTCTTTTTCAAGATATTCGATTGTACGTTTGGTAATCTTGGATTTAACTGAACCGTCTGCCATCTCATCATGTGAGTAAGACTGGTAGTCATCAAAGAAGGTGTTCGTCAGGAAAATTTCTTGCAAACCATCATCTTTCAATTCATAGATATTGATCCCGGCATCTGCATAAACGGAAATACTCTGTTCCCATTCTGCTATGATATTGTATTTGTCTGTGGACTGTAATTTCCTAAAACTAATTGAGCAAAGCCCTTCCTTAGAGTGAATTTCGAGGGTATCTATTGGCTCTACTTCATCATTGTATATAATACCATAGTTTGTCCATGAAAGAAGAGGAGAGAAGTACATAAATGAGATGTACTCGGGTTTATCATCACCAGTTAAATTTACGGCATACAATTCTCCTAAACCGGGTAATGGATTCAATGAATACGTGTACTCCAAAAAGTCGTCCTGGCACGTATCTTTTTCCAATTCAATGAGCTTACCACGTCTTTCTTTTCGAGCCCATTCGTACTCCTGAGGAAACTCATGCTGTAGAAAATTAAGATCGTTGACAAAAAGTGTCTTATGGTATGGTGCATCTTCTACATGAAAAGTGGATTGATGGGTATCTACTTTCTGAGGCTTTTCAGTGCAGGCACATGCCAAAATGCATGTAGATAATAAAAGTCCTGTCTTTAAGCTGTTGGTTACCATAAGAAGATTACAATTTAATTCCGATTACGAGTACGTCATCAATTTGACGATGGCCTTCCGTCCACAAAGAAAACTCTCTATCCATTCTCGCATATTGTTCTTCTGCACTTAAGTTGTGAGACTCTTCAAAAATGGCTTTTAGTCTGGAGACTTTAAATTTCTTGCCATTTGGACCTCCAAACTGATCAGGATAACCATCTGTAAACATATAAATGCCATCGCCCTCACTTAGTTGAACGGTGGTCATTTCAAACGATTTTTCAAAATTCTTATAGCCGCCTCCAATTGGGTTTCTGTTGGCCTTCAGGTTATGAAGTTCTCCATCCTTGATCACAAAAACAGGTCTCATGGCAGAGCAAATTCTGAGAACTTTGGTTTTTAAGTTGATCTCAATTACGGAAATGTCCATCCCGTCTTTTGGATTTTCTTCCTGTCCGTCAGATGTCAGCAAACTCACCACTTCTTTCTCAAGAGTTTCCAGAATATCTTGTGGTGTAGACACATTTGATCTTCTCACAGCATCTTGAAGAATGGTTCCTCCAATCAAACTCATAAAGGCACCCGGAACACCATGCCCGGTTGCATCCGCACAGGCCATAAAGAATCTGTCATCATCTGGTTTATGCATCCAATAGAAATCACCGGAAACAATATCTCTTGGTTTGAAATAGATGTAAGAATTAGGAAGTACACGCTGAAGCTCAGAATATTTTGGAATCACTGCTCTTTGAATTCTCTTCGCGTAGTTAATCGAATCCGTGATGTCCTTGTTCTTGCTTTCCAGTTCTTCTTTTTGTTCAATTACCTCACGCGTTCTTTCATCCAGTTCTGTTTGCAGATATTCCTGAATTTGTCTCTGTCTCTTCTCTCTGTAACGAATGTAGAAGAAGACCGCAGCAATTAAAAGGAGTACACATAAAGTTATGAACCACCACTTCTTCCAAATAGGGGTGGCAATTCTAATTTCTACATCTGTTGATTGGATGCTGCAATATCCATCACTGTTGCAAGATTTAACTTTAAAGACATAGTCTCCGTCTGCCAAATTGTTGTATTGGGCAAAGTTGTTGGTACTGAGTTCTGTCCATTCCGTTTCGTAGCCTTCCAGCGTATAAGAATAGGTTACATTGTTCGAGTTCTTGAAGGATAAACCAATGAACTCAAAACGCACTTTGTAATTGCCGTACCCCAATTCTATTGGACCACCTGAATATTCTGTGTCACTGTTACCGGAGCTAACAATAACCTTTAGAAGATCCGTTAACGGAGGAATGGTATTGACCTTGTCTTTTGATTGAACAAACTTATAAGCCCCTTCATTGGTTCCAAACCAAACATTGTTGTCGTGATCTTTAAAAATGGCACTCTTGGAGCAGTCGCCCATAAAACCATTTTGCGGACCGTAGGTTTTTACCATGTTCTTATCAGGAATAATACGACTGATTCCGCCTCTGTGACCAATCCAAACATTGTCGTTGTCGTCTACAATCAAAGAGTAGCAGTAATCACTTAAAAGCTGGTTGTTGAGGTCGAAATGGACAAACTCCTTACGATTGGTATTGAATTTATAGACACCATGACCGTAGGTGGCCATCCAGATATCTCCGTTAGAGTCGCCACAAACACTAATGATGTCCAGTATATTTCCGGTCTCCTTTATCTTATAGTGTTTGATCTCCGTTCCTCTGATTCTTGAGAGGTAGTTACTCCTTGTAGCTACCCAAATTGTGCTCGTTTTTGGGTCTTTGTACAATTGAGAAATGTCGTTATGCTTCAACTGGTTTTCCGTGGACAACTTAACAGCATCTTTGGTGATGGTGTTGTATTGAAACATCCCAAACTTGGTTGCTATGTATATAAATTGATCGCCTCCGGTAATGGAATTAACCGAGTTACTAATCTTATCCAGAGACAGGTTGAGGGATTCAAAAGTCTCCTCTCCTTTGTACATTACATAGGCACCATGTTGGTCGGTACCCAGCCAGTAATTTCCCTTTTTATCGATATAGATCGCAGTTACGGAATCTGTTTTAGGCAAACCATAAAGTGAATCATAAACCGTGATGGAGTTGTCAATCTTCTTTTCAACGATCAATTTTCCTTCCGTACCGTAGTAATAATAATTGGTGTCAACATAAATAGACAGGATATTCTTGTAGGTCTGTGTATCTACGGTTTCAACATACTGCTCAAACAGATGATCAATAAGATAGTAGAGGGAACCACCATGAGATCCTACCCAAATATTGCCTTCTCTGTCCTCAAAAACAAGGTTGATGTCCGTCGACTCTAGCATGTAATTGGCCCCAATCTGCTGCACGTCAATGTATGAATTGGTAGAAGCGGAGTAACTGGCCTTTAAGACGCCTTCTTCCTGGGTGGAAATCCAAAGGTTGCCGGAACGGTCTTCAAGGATATGTCTCACAATTTTGTCCTGGAGATCATACCCCTCTCCAATACTGATGACCTCAATAAAACCTTTTGTACTTGGATCGACCTTAATTTTGTAAATCCCGTTTTCTTCTGTTCCAATCCAGTAAGTATCTGGTTCGTGAGATTTACAAACATGTGAGATTTTACCGTCAGGAATGTCCTTAACCTGCATGATTTTGAAAGGATTTCCCTGCTTTTGAATCTGATAGAGAAAGAGGCCTTCATCGGTTCCAACCAGAAGCAAACCATTGTAGGCAAACTCCATGTCCGAAATGTTTAAATCCTGAAACTCGTTGCTGTAGTGCTTTAATTTACCATCACGATAGCGAACCAAACCATTGCTCTGCAGTGCGTACCAGATGTTGCCCTCTTTGTCTTCCTTGATCGAATTAACACTGCTGGAAAATTCCGTTTCCACTTTAAGGCTGCTAAATTTCCCGTCTTTGTATTGTGTGATTCCTCCAGACTGATGTCCCCACCAAATTCCTCCGGAACTATCTGTGTAACCAACTGTAATGAAGTTCTCTGTTAAACTATCGCCTTCATAAAGGACTTCAAAGTTGAAACCATTGTATTTGAAAACACCTTCGCTCGTTCCAACCCAAAGGTAACCCTGATCATCTTGATTAATAGAATAAATGAATGGTTGAAGAATTCCCGACTGACTGTCGAACTGCTTTACCTCAATAGATTTTTGACCAAGTACATTTAGGCCAATCAAGCAAAGCGTTGCAAGTAGAAAGGCTCTATTTAGTACTGATTTTATAAGCATATTTCGGAATCCCACCTATCGGAACAGAGTAGAAAGGTAAGTATTTTCCGTATTGATTCGTCACATTAAAAACAACATTGTTGTTTTTGATCTTCTTATTTCGATCCTTAATGAATTGAATATCAGCAGAGTTGTTTTTGTCTGACTCATTGATTTTGATATCACTCCGAGCCCATTCATTGTCTCCCGAATTCTTAAGAATTTTACCTTCATGAGAGTGAGATATGAGTCTGATTCTGCCATCACTGTCCCAGTCAAAATTGCTTTGTTTCATTAAAACCACATCATTATCTATATAGGGATAGATATGTGAGGTTTGTTCAACATCATCGTGTAACCTGAAGGAATATTCGAAGGTGAAAGCATTGCCGCCTTCAATAGGAATGTTTCTATCCTTGGACGTACTCAGAAAATAAGCATACAAATTACCATCATCTCCCTTAATTCCCTCACAAACTACTTTGAAGACGTAGCCACCATATTCATTGGTTAATTCACCTGAAGCCGGATCGAAAGGGCCAAAAGAGAACCATTTTCCATCGTATTTGGAATCTGAAGTAAATACCTTGCTTGTGATTAAAGTTCCCGACTTGTAATCACCTTCCGGATCTTTTTTTCTTGCTTCAACGTCCGAGATGCACTTACGTCCACCATATACGCTGTATCTGGAGCTTGAATTGAATGTGCCTTTTTGTTCATCATGAGCGCCTCCAATATCCGGATCTTTAATTCTGATGTAAAATGGCTTGTTGTATTTTTTAGGAACAACGAAATAGAAAATCTGCTTGTGATCATCATCTCCCCAGGACTTAGAACCTTCCTTCCCGAAAGTAATCAGAAAGGGGATATTTTCCTCTCTCGAAGGAACCCCCTGACTAAAACTGGTCAGACAGGTGCTAATGAATCCACTGATTAAAATCAGCTTTATAACAGCGGTATTTATCATGGTCTTCATTTGATTGTATCAATAGCAGTGAGGAATTCTGCATAGCTTCCTCAATGGTGATTTCATTGCCAAGGTACCACTTGTCATTGATGCGCCACATGACAATCACCTCTTTAAAGTTAGTTAAATTAAGGTCTACGAGCCTCAGTACGGTCGTTTTTTTAGATGAATCTGCTCTTACGACCTCTATAATTGGCTTTTCCTCGGTCCTAACCGCATAATCATAGGTCGCTACTTGTTCCTGCGTCCGTAATAATGAATCGTAAACATTGAGTTTGACAGGGTATGTTCCAGGTAATTCAAAGCAATGTTCAACCTCTTTTCCCTCATGTACGGCCCCGTCAATTTCCCAGGAATAACTCATGTGTGGTGTTAAAGGATCTTTATTAGGGTTGTTTTCAAAGAAGGTTACACATTTGGTTTCGAAAGCCAGATTTTCCTGTTTTGAAATGAGTTGATTTTTTGGCTCATTTAATTCAAAGGCATATATCATGTCTCTTCCCTTTTTTCTTGAAGAACTAAGGAGACCTGTCTTTTGATTGATGTCCATGTAGATTCCGAAATCATCGGCTGATGAATTGATTGGACTTGGAAGAATTTTTGGGAAAGACCATTTATTGTCTTTAAAGTCGCTGTAGAAGATATCCAAACCTCCAAATTGAGAGCCAGCATTCGAAGAAAAGAATAAACGTCCCGATTCATGATAAAAGGGGAAAGATTCGTTTTGAGATGTATTGATCGCTTCTCCAAGATTTTCTGGTGTGCTCCAATTGCCATTTTCCATTTTAGTGGATACATAGATATCCGTACCACCTAAACCACCTGGTCTTGTAGAAGAAAAGTACAGGGTCTTACCATCTGCACTCAAACTTGGGTAAGCATTGCTAAACTTAGGATCGTTGAATTCAAAAGGAACTGCAGGTGTCCAACCGGAATCTGTATGTGTACTGAAAAACAAACCTACAGGTAGGCGTTTAGATTCATTTTCACTGGAGATATTCGATGAAAAACAGGCCATTTTGCCTTCTTTTGCAAAGCTAATCGGACCATCATGGTAATTTGTTTTGAGCGTTTCATCAAAAATCACCAATTGGTCATCCACTACCTTGAAAATATTTGAAAAACCAGATTTGTTTCCGTTAACAGGTTTATTAGAAGTAAAAACGATTTGACCTTTCCACATGCAAGGGGCAAAATCGGAATATCCTGTTTTGATATCCGCTGGCTTTATTTCATAATTTTGAGCAAACCCATGACAAAAACACAGGGAAATCAAACAAAAAAATATGTGGGTCTTAATAATCACTTAGTTATATTCAATAAAAACTGTACCAAAAATAATATCCGGCATTAAGATAGTAAGAAAGCTCAAGAATTGAACAATTCGAAGGAACATACCAGACTAAATGAAGCTAAAATTATAGAGGCAGCTAAGACGGATCACAAGTATTTTGCGCCTTTATACGAACGTTACTTTCATCAAATATTTTTATTCGTGTTGAAACGGGTAGGAGATGAAAGTCTTTGTGGAGACCTGACTTCTCAGGTGTTTTTTAAAGCACTAACAAAAATTAAGAGCTATAAAAACATGGGATATCCTTTTTCTGCCTGGTTGTACAGAATAGCGATTAATGAGGTGAACATGCACTTCAGAAAGAACAACAAGCATCAGGTAGTTGAGGTGAAAGACTCTGACGTTAAAGTGATGATGAAGGAGATTGATGAAGTGGAGGACGCAGATGCCAAATTAAAACGGGTATTGCAGCATTTGGGAAGCATGTCTGAAACGGATCAGAAATTGATTGAGCTAAGATTCTTTGATAAGTGCTCGTTTAAA
This sequence comes from Parvicellaceae bacterium, assembly GCA_965230535.1. Taxonomy (GTDB): domain Bacteria; phylum Bacteroidota; class Bacteroidia; order Flavobacteriales_D; family JAUILH01; genus JAUILH01. Next base: position 1,748,157 of record OZ246009.1, read on the forward strand.
GAAATTGGCCTTATCTTGGACATTAGTGAGGGAAATGCTAAAATAAAAACATACAGAGCCCTCGATAAATTAAAAAAGCTAATAGGCGGTGAAAGAGTATAAATTAAATAAGGACTACAAAGAGCCCAGCGAAAAAGATGTGCGCAAGTACAAGGATTTCGGGAAGCTTTCTCACGCTTATGAAAAAATGACCAAGCGTCCCAAACCGCTGTATAAGAATCCCAAGATATTTTTAGCATTGGTCATAATCGCATTGCTTGCCTGGCTACTTGCAGAAGAGTTCTCTGAGAATAAAAAGTCAGACGAAACGCCAACGAAAATCGAAAATAAGGAGTAAGACTGACTCCCGAATTTCAGGAAAATCAACATTCGATCGTGAATACAAAAATTGCATGGAGGTAAAATTCTGTGCATTTAAAAATTACTTTGGTTTTCAGTTTAATATAAAAATCAAAGTTATGAAGCAATTATCTCCCAAAATTCTCCTGGCTTATTTGTTTATATTGCCTGCTATCTATTCCATGTTTATGCTCATCATTTACAAGGCTACAGGGAATAGTTCTTTCCTGGCTTTAACACCTCTTAAATCTCTTTTTCCCGCAATTTTAGTGCTATTATTGCTACCTTCTATTGCTTTTATGATGAATACGAATTACCAATCTTATACAAGATTGAAGGGGCAAAGAATGTTGGGATTACTGATTGTAACCGTATGGTTATTTAATGTTGTTTTATTAATTGGTGCTTGTACTAGCTCTTAAATTTTGATATATTTGAATTTCAAAGTTTAAATTATCAAACATTCTATTCATTCTATCAATAAGCATTTTGAAAGCCGTATCAGGCTTGGGGTGCTGACCATGCTTGAAAAAAAGGAATGGGTGAGTTTTTCAGAGATGAAAAAGACCCTTGAAATTTCTGATGGTAATTTATCTTCTCATATAAAAGGGCTTCACAACCACAGGTATATTAAACTAAAAAGAAAGTTTGTGGCTGGTAGACCCAGTACCTTGTATTCTTTTTCGGCCAAAGGGAAAAAGGCATTTTCTGCTCATAAGAAAACCATGGTGGATTTATTGGTTTAGACCTGAATTTTCATTCTCATCACATCAATATAACTAAGCAAGAGCCCGGTTGTAAGAACCAGGAAAATATATTGGTCCGGAGAGACGACATTAAAGATGTGAGATATCGATTCGAAATGAATGATAATAGGAAAGAAGGCCAATCCCAGGAGTAGAAAAGGAAAGACTGTTGAGCCAACCGGGTCCATTTTTAGATCGACCACATATCCTATAAACCGTTTGCTGTAAACAAAGAAAAATCTCCCCATAACGAGACTAACAAAATATATTATTGGAATTATGATGAAGCCGAACATTAAGAAAGCGAGTAGCTCTATGATGCCAACGGATGTGCAATTTGATGTGGACATGGAACTAAAACGGCCCGTTTTTTGAACTAGCCTAATGAACAATAATTGAAATCCGTGAATGGACAAAATACTGGATGTAAATGACAATAATTCGCGCATATAGTGGTTACGTATGTAAAATTGAATCGATCAATTCTTTAACGATTCTTAACTTTATAGCCTGATGAAAGGGATTTTAAGCGTTTTCATAACTATCATTTGTTTCCAGGGAATGTCCCAGGAACTGGAAATGCTCAAACTCAATGGGAATTTCTTTGTAAGAGAAACAGGTACCAATACAGATACCATAAGTTCTAAAGTCGGGATTGATGTGGCCATTCAGAATCAAAAAGGTTTGCTGGTTGTCCATGGAATTGAGGATTTTGGTGCGGATACACTCATAAAGTTTCAGGGAATTAATGTGGTGGATCAAATGAAATCTTCAATTTCGAAAGGCTATGCCTCAGAGGGCTATGTGTACATGAATCATTACAATGTGTCTTTCAATGAAGGCGAGTCGGCCCAAAAAGGCTATATCAGCTACGATCCAAATTTGAATGCTTACAGAATCATTTTGACAAAAGGTGATACTTCATACTCAATACATAGTGACGACATCTATTTCCACAATTGGAGCAGACAAAGACTTCACGAACGTGCCTACAATTTATCGGGATTTGATTTGTACGAGAAGGGAGAAAATGGCTACCTGAAGTCCGGAGAAAGTGAGTTGGAGGGAAGAATTGTCCTTGGTGATGAAAACGTGACCATTACGCTTGGAAAGAATACTGAGAATGTACCGGTTTGGTATAAAGCCAGAGCGCACTCTGTATTTATGTATGTAGGAAACTCTCAGGAGTTTAGAATTGACAATTTAAAAAATGAGATTGTTTATTTTTCTCAGTTGACAGGAGAAGTATACCAGAGGATGTACGTCTTTAAATTGGAGAAGAAAGAATAAATCTAATACCCTCCGCCCATTGCATACTGAACAATGTTGGCACCCATTTTCAAGGCCTTTTGTCTGGTCGCCTCAGAATCATTGTGTACTTCCTGATCTTCCCAGCCATCTCCCAAATCGGTTTCATAGCTATAGAAGCAAACCAACCTGCCTTCATAAATTAACCCAAAACCTTGTGCGGGTTTATTATCGTGTTCATGTACTTTAGGCATTCCTTTGAAGGTGTATTTTTGGTTATATATGGGATGATTTCCCGGCAATTCTACAAGTTCTAATTCCGGAAATACTTTGGTGAGTTCTCTCCTGATGTGCTCATCCATACCATAATTGTCGTCGATATGCAAAAAGCCACCATTGATTAAATAGTTTCTTAAATTTTCTGCCTCATCATTAGAAAACACTACGTTTCCATGTCCGGTCATGTGCACAAAAGGATAATTGAACAAAGCTTCACTGCCCACATGGACATCATTAACTGTTGTGTTGATGTTCATGCCCAGGTTTTGGTTACAGTAGGTCACCAGATTAGGAACGGCTGTAGGGTTGGCATACCAGTCACCACCGCCATCATATTTTAACACAGCAAACTGATAGGAACTGGTTTGAGCAGAAGCTCCAAAGCTCACTAAACAACTAAAGACGATGAGTATTTTATGCCAGTTCATTAATGGTATGAATGATGCTGCAAGCTCTAACACCAGCAGTCTCGGTTCGTAATCTACTTGTACCTAAAGATACATATTTAAACGATTGTTGTTTTAGGAAATCAAGTTCATGCTTGCTGAAATCACCTTCCGGACCAATGAGTATGCAGGTTTCTTCACCAGGTTTTACTGCCTTACTCAACAATGTTCTTGGCATGTCTTCTTCGCAGTGAGCTACAAATTTATTGTCTTGGCTTATCTGGAGTTTCTTGAGTTCAACAAGTTCGTTCAATTTAGGTAGATAAGTGTGTTTAGACTGCTTCATGGCAGAGATCAAGACCTTTTTAAGTCTTTCGGTTTTGATGCGTGTGCGTTCAGAATGTTCACAAACAATAGGAGTGATTTCCGAGATGCCCATTTCAGTGCACTTCTCCAGAAACCATTCCAGACGATCGTTGTTTTTTGTTGGTGCAATGGCAATATGAATATGCGGAAACTCAGTCTCGTGTTGTACGCTTTCCAGAATCGAGAATTCACATGCATTTTTGTTGAGAGAAGTAAGCTCACAAAGATATTCTCCTCCAACACCATCCAGGGCTTTGAATTGATCTCCCTCTTTCAGTCTCAGCACACGTACAGCATGGTGAGATTCCTCTTTACTTAATGTAGATGCCTGAGCAATATTTGGAGAGTAGAATAGGTGCATTGTTTCGCAAAGATGGTCATTTTTTAGGCAAAAAAAGAACCGACCATTGTCTGATCGGTTCTATATATTTTCGTTCTGAATGATTCTTATGCTGTAGCTGCAGCCTTTGGTGCAGCATTCAGGATATCTTCTGATGCATTGTCTGCAAACTGCTCAAAGTTCTTGTTGAACTCATCTGCCAATTGATTGGCTTTTTTGTCGTAAGCAGCTTTGTCGCTCCAGGTATTCTTTGGGTTTAAGATTTCATCTGGCACGTTTGCACATGTTGTTGGCATTTCTAATCCGAATACATCATGTTTAACGAAATCAACTGAATCAAGATTTCCTAGTAAAGCTTCCGTAATCATGGCTCTGGTGTACTTCAGGCTAATTCTTTCACCAACACCATACTCACCACCAGACCAACCAGTGTTGATCAACCATACTTTAACGTTGTTCTCTGTCATTTTCTGACCTAACATCTCAGCATATTTCGTTGGATGTAGAGGTAAGAAAGGAGCTCCAAAACATGCTGAGAAAGCCGTTTGAGGCTCAGTCACACCAGCTTCTGTTCCGGCAACCTTTGCAGTATATCCTGAAATGAAGTGGTACATAGCCTGACCTTTATCAAGTCTGCTGATAGGAGGCAATACACCAAATGCATCACATGTTAAAAAGAAGATGTTTTTTGGTGTTGTTCCAACTGAAGGAACAGCAATATTGTCGATATGGTGAAGCGGGTAGCTCACACGTGTATTTTGTGTAATAGAGCAATCAGAATAATCTGGTTTAGAAGACCCTTCTTCAAATCCAATGTTTTCCAAAATAGCTCCGAACTTAATCGCATCATAAATTTGCGGCTCTTTCTCTCTTGACAAATCAATGGTCTTGGCATAGCACCCACCTTCAAAGTTGAAAACGGTACCATCGGCCCAACCGTGCTCATCATCTCCAATTAACTGACGATTTGGATCAGAAGATAAAGTCGTTTTACCAGTTCCTGATAACCCAAAGAACACAGCAGTATCACCATCTTTACCAATATTAGCAGAACAGTGCATAGACAATACATTCTTGTCGTGAGGAAGAATGAAATTCAGTACAGAGAAAATCCCTTTCTTAATTTCACCTGTATAACCGGTACCACCAATGATGATCATTTTCTTAGTAAAGTTGATCACAGCAAAATTGTGTTGTCTTGTACCGTCAATTTCAGGATCGGCCATGAAACCAGGCGCATTGATCACATGCCATTCAGGCGTAAAGTTCTCCAATTCCGCATCCGTTGGTCTTAGGAACATATTATATGCGAACATGTTTGACCATGGAAATTCATTGACCACTCTGATATTTAATCTGTGAGCATTGTCTGCACAGGCATAAGCATCTCTGGCGTAAATATCTCTGTTAGCCAAATAAGCCTTCATTCTGTCGTAAAGCTTGTCAAAAGCAGCCGCATCAAATTTCTTGTTAATGTCTCCCCACCAAACAGAATTTTCAGTGATGTCATCGCAAACAATAAATCTATCTTGTGGAGATCTCCCTGTAAATTCACCAGTGTTAATTGCAATTGCACCTGTGTCACTTAAAACACCCATGCCATTTGCAATCGTATCTTCTACCAACTCTGAGGGATTAAGATTCCAGAAAACGTTTTCTAAGTTGTTTAATCCAATTTTAGATAAAGAGGCATCTTTGGCCTTCTTTCCAAATTCATTCATACAATTTAAGTTCTAAAGCCACACACCCAGCAGTTTTTTAATGGTGCGCTTCTGCTTTTGTTTCTATATACAAAACTAGGGCTTTAAAATGCCAAATGCAGAATCAATTGTCCGGTTTTTTCAACATATTGGACGAATTGTTAAAAATGAGTGATTAAAATTTTAACTGTATGTTATAAGTTTCACGAACCGGGTTCAGAGCACAGACTGTCTATTCGCTCCTCTTATCAATTTTCAAAAGAACATAAGCCAGTATTACCCAACCTGCAATCATAATTAAACCACCAATTGGAGTAATAGGACCGAGTACTTTAGATGCACTTCCCAGGCCAATGAGATCTTTACAGGCCAATAGGTATATAGAACCAGAGAAAAGAAGTGGGCCTATCTTGAGACAATTTAATCCCCACTTTACACGTTTACTATCCACCATTTTTTGCAAGCCAACAAGACCAATCAAAGCCAGCGCATGAACGATTTGATAAAAAACACCAGTTTTGAAACTTTCCAGCTGTTCGGGATTCAATTCTTCTTTAAGAGCATGAGCGCCAAGAGCTCCCAGTGAAATCGCTATTGCCATGGAAATGAAGGCAAAGAGATAGGTCTTTTTTCGCATGCTCAAATGTAGCAAAAAAGTGAACTGTTAGGACACACTATAAACTGTTAAAAAAAATACTTGATAAGCAACATATTGTTTAAAATCTAAGTCTAATTTAGAAGTATGAAAAACATTTTGGTAATCGGAGCAGGTAGATCTTCATCATCTTTGATCAAATATTTATTGGATCATGCAGCTGATGAAGGGTGGAGAGTAAGAGTAGGGGATATGAACCTTGAATTGGCAAAAAGTAAGGTGAATGGGAGTACCCATGGAGAAGCCTTTGAATTGAATGCTTTGGACCAAAATCAAAGAGATGCTGCACTTGAAAATATGGATTTGGTTGTATCCATGCTGCCTGCAAGATTCCACATTGAGGTAGCTAAAGAGTGCATTGAAAAAAGAATTCCAATCATCACGCCTTCTTACATTTCTAAAGAGATGAAAGAACTGGATGCAGCCGCCAAAGAAGCTGGTGTTATCCTGTTAAATGAGATTGGTGTTGATCCGGGAATTGATCATTTGTCTGCAAAGAAAGTACTCGACGAAATTGAAGAAGCCAATGGTGAAATGATCGCTTTTGAATCGTTTACTGGCGGACTTATCGCGCCGGAAAGTGATGATAATCCATGGAACTACAAATTTACCTGGAACCCAAGAAATGTGGTGCTGGCCGGACAAGGTGGTGCTGCCAAGTTTATCCAGGAAGGGAAGTACAAGTATATTCCTTACCACAAATTGTTCAGGAGAACTGAGATCATAGAGATCGATGGTTATGGAAAGTTTGAAGGCTATGCCAACCGCGATTCTTTGAAGTATCGTGATGTGTACGGACTGGAGAATATCCCGACCATATTTAGAGGAACGTTTAGAAGAGTAGGGTTCTGCCGGGCCTGGAATTACCTGGTTCAATTGGGAATGACGGATGACAGTTATACCATTGAGAATTCAGAGAACATGACCTACCGTGAGTTTACGAACTCCTTTTTGGCATATAGCAGGCACGATTCTGTTGAATTGAAATTGAGATATCAACTTAAGATAGAACAAGACGATCCGACCTACGAAAAACTAGCTTGGCTGGGTATTTTTAGCGAGACTAAGGTTGGCTTAAAGAATGCCACGCCTGCTCAGATTCTTCAGAAAATCCTTGAAGAAAAATGGTCACTTAAAGATGATGACAAAGACATGATCGTGATGTGGCACAGATTTGTTTTCAAGGTACAGAACGAACTAAAAGAGATTCATTCTTCAATGGTATATATTGGTCAGGATGACGTGTATACAGCTATGAGCGATACCGTTGGTCTGCCAGTAGCCATTTGTGCCAAGATGATTCTAAACGGAACAATTGGCATCACAGGAGTACGCCTTCCAATAGAAAAAGAGATTTACCAACCAGTCTTAAAGGAGTTGGAGTCTTTCGGAATTAAGTTCAACGAAAAAGAAGTTGAAGCCAAGCTGTACTAGTCGTCCTGCGTTAAAATAATCTGCCTTGTTTTGAGGTCGTAGGTGATGGAATACCAGCCATCGTCAAATAAACGTGTGGCAATTACACCAAGTTTTTCAGAATAATCAGGAAAATGATCTTCTATGATTCCCTGGTTAATGAACTTTTCATCATAAATGGCTTTGGTCTTGAAGAATTCGAAAAAACTAATGTTGCTCCAGTAATAGCATTTAATTGGTGAACCATATTTCCAACCATTTTCATCAATCAGTTTAAAGCTGGGAAAGCAAGCATGATCAGAATACCATGCATAGATTGAATCCTTAGCACTTCCATTCTTTATCCTAAAAGTAATTTTGGGATGATCCATAAACCACGATTGGAATTTAAAATGGGCAGCTTCATAGTTGGTGTCCATTTGCTCGCTCCATATTTTTAGACTGTCGTAACTCAGTTTCCATGAGGGAACGATATCAATACTCCCGCAACATGCCAATATAAAGGTGTAGGAGGAATCATGTTTGAAATCACATAAAATTTTCGTTTCATAGGAGTTAGCGCCTCCGGAAATTTGAAGTGTATCAAAAACTGAACTCGCAGTGGTTATAGTTCTGTAAGATGAATCAATGGTGTTGTATTCATGGCCATTGATTTTGATCGAGATTTTTCTTCCGGCATTAGAGTTTACCTTAAATGTTTTTTGAGAGAACCCGTATGTGAGAAAACCAGAAAGTAGTAAGGCTATTAGATATTTCATTTTGTCGTGAAATCATGTTCATCAATAATGAGGATGAAACTCGGTTGTGAGGGTCTTATATTCGTTTGAATAGTCGTTATCCTCTTTCCTTAAAATGAAAGTTTTCTTTTTTGGTACAAACTTCTCTTTTCCCCAACATGAAACAACTCGTTTCAGCTCTCTGTTGGCTTTGGGTAAAATGTCAGTCTGATGTATCAAATGTCCAAACCCCAATTCAATACACAGTTTAAAATAGGCGGGTGGACAGATTAACCAGAATTGACCGTCGTCTTTTAACAAGCCCATCGATTTCTCCATTAGAATAGCTGGTTCCAAAGAATTGGTGGAACGAGTATTGGAGCGTCTGCCATTCTCTGATAAGAAATCTTCAAGATGATAGGGTGGGTTGGAGACAATTAAATCGTAGGTAGAATCAAATGGGTGTGTTTCAAAGCTGGATTGGATTGTCCTCATTCTTTCAGCAAATGGACTGTTGTCAGAATTCAACTTTGCTTCCTCATACGAAACAGGATCCTTTTCCAGAAGATCTACCTTGGCTTCAGGGAACCTTTGAGCCAACATCAGGCCTATAATACCGGTTCCGGAACCAATGTCCAGAATGTGCTTTGGAGCGGGATGATTAGCTAACGCACCAAGCAAGACAGCGTCTGTGCCCACCTTCATGGCAGCATTTTCCTGTTGAATAGAGAATTGCTTGAAACGAAAGGGCTTGCCCACTTTATTCGTTAAGGTTTAAAAGCCCGTCAGGAACGACGGTATAAATGGTTTGATTGGCTTCATCCACTTTCTGAATAAGTGCATCATTAAGTGGAAGCATGACTTCTTCATCATCTATGATCATCATGGCGAGCATATTGTTTGGAATATCAATCACCTCTTCAATGGTACCAAGCTCAGAGTTGTCTTCTGAAGAAATGATCGTAAAACCAGTCCATGGATGGGCATCATCTTCTTCCTCAATAATGTCACTTGAGACAAATGCAGATGTGCTCTTGAGTCTTTTGGCTCCCTGTTCGTCATCTATGTCTTCGAACTTAACAATAAACATATCGTTGGCCTGATGAGAAATGCTCTCAATGAAAAATGGCACCGACGAGCCATTCACCTCCAATAGAAACATGTCCTGTTCTAAAATGGGAGCCGCATTGGTCAAAATGCACTTCAACTTCACCGCTCCTTTGTAGCCATGAGGTTTGGTAATGTATCCAATATGTGTTAAGTCATCCATAGAAACTAAAAACCCTGATTCCGTAAACGAAACCAGGGTTTTAAAATAGGTATAAAAATCTTATTCAGCTTTTTCTTCACCTTCTTCAGAAGCTTCTTCCTTAGCCTCAGATTTAGGAGCTTCTTCTTCGGCCGGAGCCTCTTCTTTTGCTGGCTCTTCAGCCGGTGCTTCCTCAGCCTCTGGTGCTTCTTCAGCAGCCGCTTCAGCCGGTGCTTCCTCAGCCTCTGGTGCTTCTTCAGCAGCCGCTTCAACAGGAGCTTCCTCAGTTGCCTCAGCAGCTGGTGCCTCTTCAGTAGCAGCCTCTGGTGCTTCAGTAGCTTCAACCTCTTCAGCTAGTGGTGAGTTCTTAGCAGCCAATTCAGCAGCTCTTGCATCATTTACAGCTTTTTCAGCAGCCAATCTGTCAGCAGCTTCTTTTGCCGCAGCAGCAGATAAACCATCTACTTTAGCTTGAACCTTAGCAGCTTTCTCTGCTTTCCATGCTTCAAATTTCTTGTCAGCTTCCGCTTGTTTTAAAGCGCCCTTAGCAACACCTTTATCCAGGTGGTTTTTCATCAATACACCTTCGTAAGACAAAATAGCTTTAGCTGTATCAGTTGGTTGTGCACCTTTTTTGATCCAGTCCAATGCTCTGTCAAATTTCAAGTTGATGGTTGCAGGGTTAGTGTTTGGATTGTAAGTTCCGATTTTTTCGATGAACTTACCGTCTCTTTTTGCGCGGGCATCTGCCGCTACTACGTGGTAAAATGGTTTTCCTTTTTTACCGTGTCTTTGCAATCTAATTTTAGTTGCCATAGTGATTAATAGTTAAAGGGTACGAAACCCCGATCATTAATTAGTTAAATCTGCCCAATTTTTGGAACAGGGGCGCAAATATCCAATTTTATTCCTGAGAACACAAGGTTTTACTAAAGAATCTCACTCTTGTCGGTATTTTTTCGGGTCCTTTTCCCATTTTCTGCTCGATTTACCCCTGTTTCGCTCTATAATCCAGTCCTCATTTTCCGACAATTTAAACAAGTGTTTTCTCAATTTCCTGGGGTAGAAAAACTTGTAGGTATTTCCTTTTCTTGACCTCTTTTTTATGATGCCATGCTGGCCTAATACATCTCCTGTGGCAGCGGCACATCTCATTCCGATAAAGGCGTAATCATAGGGTGTTTTTTCCATGTAAGCTTTCAGGGTAGCAAGCATGTTTTGTTTAGTAATGGAATCAACGGGAATCACAAAACTGGTGTAGTTCATTCCGGACGTGTCTTTTTCCCAATTGGCAGTACTGGCACTCGAAAAGCTGCTATGACAGGCTTTTCTGTGTCCAACAATATGAAATCTGCCAACCGGACCAAAGCCATATGCTCTCTTGTCAATTTCTATGGTCACATGTCCACCATGAATTCCGCCAAACCATTTACTCTCATGGTTTTTGTGTCCTTTAGCCGGTTTGGAACCGTATAAGAAGTGAACTTTTATGGTGTCTGAAGTTTGCGCATTCGTCTGAACAAAGGCGAATAGGAGTACACAATTGAGTAAAAATTGTTTCCGAATGAGCATACTGTAAAAATACGGAATGCCTTATCTTTAGCAAAATTTAGCTCTTGACTATTCGGTGGTATATATTGGCAGTATTGCTGGTCTACATTCAAACAGGCTTATCGCAATACATTTACACAAGTGTGAAAACGGATTTGGAATATCCGGTTGCATTTGTTTTGGATGACAGTGGAAAATTCTATGTAAGTCTCAAAGGAGGTGCAGGGGCAACTCCCTCAGCTACAGCTACCGTGGAGGTGATCGATACGAACGGTGTGGCTCTTGGGCAAATTTGGGATTTTACAGATTCCGTTGAAACGTACTACGAAAGAGGAGTACTAGGAGTCGCTTTGGATCCCGATTTCAATACCAATCATTACCTGTATACCTTTTACAATCACAAGAGTCCTGCTAAGATCAGGATAGTAAGGTTTGAGGTTCAGGCTGATACTGGTACGAATCCAACGATTATTCTGGATATTGATGATCCCAATACTTCCGGAAAACATACCGGAGGGAATATCCACTTTCGACCAGGAGATCCTGATTATTTGTATGTAACTATTGGAGACAGAGGTGTGGAAAATCATTCTGTAGACTTGTCTAATCCTTGGGGGAAGATTTTGAGGATTCATAAAAACGGCAGCATTCCTACAGACAATCCTTTTTATGATGATGGAGATCCATCAAACCTTAATGATGACAGAATTTGGGCCTATGGCCTTAGGAATAGTTTTGATTTTACGTTTAGCTTTCTGAACGATTCCCTATATGCCACAGAGAATGGAGAAAATACCATGGATGAAGTCAACCAAATCTCTCCAATGAATGACTATGGTTGGCCTCTATGCGAGGGGACATCAGATTATATGGGCTCGTGCGCTACTCCCGGACTTTCTGCTCCAATTACGACTTTTGGACAGCTGGCAACGTCACTGCCTTCGGTAACGGGAATCTTGTTTTACAGTCACAGTTTAATGCCGGAATTTACCAATCACATGTTGGTAACCACATTTACAGATGGAAGTATCCGAGATATAGAATTGGGAAATGCACCCCAATATGACACTACTCTGTCGGCAAATACTATTGTGAATTTAGCGCTCAATAGTTTAGTTGATATTCTTCAGGGACCACATGGTTGTATTTACTTACTGAGTGGAGGTTTTACAACGGCTGGCAGAATTATTAAGATGTGTCCCGACCTGAGTGGAGTATGGGATGAAGCCGTGGAAGAATTAGAACTATTCCCGAATCCAACACAAGGAAAACTTCATTTTTCGGAACACATAGAAACATTACAAGTACTCAGTTTTGATGGAAAGCTGGTACTTGAAAAAAATGTGAACGCCAAAGAAATTAATTTACCTTCAATTCCTTCGGGAATGTACCTGATCCGTGCAAAAAATCAGCATAAAACCTTCTTTGGAAAGTTTGTCAAACAATAAAAAATATGAATAAAGTATCCCTATCTCTTCTAAGCATTGGACTGGTTGCTTCAATTAATACCATCCATGCACAAGTGTCTTTCACTTCTGCAAATAACCTAATTGGGTTTCCGGGCTATGCAAGTGATCACCCTATTGCAATCGTAGACATAGATGGAGATAAGAAGGACGATCTGGTAGTGTTAGATAGTGGAAAGTACTTTAACATCCATTTTCAAAATGCTTCAGGTGTGCCGTTTACCTGGTATAATCACACAACCCAAATTTCCACTTCAAGTGCCTGGGGTATGTGTGCAGGAGATGTTGGAGAAGATGGTAATACAGATATCTTGTTTGGAGGGAGCTATGATGACCTGCATCTGATTGGTTACAATTCAATTGCAGGAAGTTATATCAATACTGATCTTGGACAGTCTCTATTCCTTCAGGGTGTGAATTTCGCGGATATTGATCATAACGGAACTCTGGACATATTTGCTTGTCATGATGATGGTAGAAGCCTGGTTATGCTAGGAGATGGAAATGGAAATTTCACTCAGGATGATAACCACATAGATACTGACTTACCTAATGGAAGTGACAACTCTGGTAATTATGGTTCTGTTTTTACGGATTTCGATAACGATGGGGATATAGATTTGTATGTGGCCAAATGTCGTCAGGGGGTAACAGATCCTACCGACTTTAGAAGAATCAATATTCTCTTCGTGAATGATGGAAATGGGAACTATACAGAAGCTGCTGCCGCAGCCGGAATTGATTCAGGAGAGCAGTCATGGTCCGCAGATTTTGCAGACATAGACAACGATGGAGATATGGATTTATTCATTGGTCAGCATAGTACGGCCAGTCAGCTTTTTGAGAATAACGGCAATGGAACTTTTACGGACATTTCACTAAGTGCAGGAGTCACTTCTCCTGATCCGGCTTATGTGATTCAAAGCGTGTTTGAAGATTTCGACAACGACGGATGGATCGATTTACTGGTAACTGGTGCTAATGAGTATGTCTTCTATATGAACAATGGAGACGGTACTTTCGACTATTCCAACCAACCTGTTGTAGGTGTTGATATTAACTCGTTTGCACTGGGAGATTTAAACTCAGATGGATTTACAGATTTCTTCGCTACGCCTTACGGATATGGCGGTTGGACCGGAGTTGGAAGTGATAGCCTTTATTTAAACGATGGAAATTCGAATAATTACCTGACAGTGACTTTGGAAGGCACCGTTTCAAATATTGGAGGCATTGGTGCATGGGTAGAAATCTTTGGTCCATGGGGAGTACAGGTTCGTGAAATCAGGTCAGGAGCCAGTTACGGGATTCAAAACAGTTTAAATGCTCACTTTGGAGTTGGTACCAGCTCTCAAATCGATTCTTTACATGTGAAATGGCCTTCTGGTATTGTTGATGTGCATTATGATGTAAACGCTAATCAATTCTTTCATGTTGTAGAAGGTGAGAACGTACTGAATATTCAGGAACGAGATAAAATAACCTTGTCTATGTATCCAAATCCAACGTCAGAGAATCTGGTACTTAACTTTAGAAATTTTGAAGAGGATTTAGATTTGATGATCTACGATTCCAAAGGCTCATTAATCAAACAATTCAACCCATCGGTATCACATGAGATCATTCACGTTGGTTCATGGGATTCGGGTAACTATTTCATTGAATTGAGGCGCAAAGGAAAGCTGTTGGAAAGTCATCAATTTGTTGTAACAGATTAATTAAGTGTCGACACGTCATCGCATATTGAGCTTTGTTTTATTATTCGGTCTGTCACTGATCGGACTGAGTCAATTCACCGTAAACCCAGCCAAAACGAAATACATCTATCACCATCGTGATTTCCCAAATGGTGTGAACGATTTGTTTGCGGGTTCAGGAAAATGCGCTGGCTGTCATGGACATGACCCTCAGCAAATATCAAGTGTGGACGCCGATAGTGTTGATATCAATGTGGTAGATGATTGGGCTCATTCCATGATGGCAAATTCGGCCAAAGATCCTTTCTGGAGAGCAAAGGTGAGTCATGAAGTTTTGGTAAACCCAGGGCATCAGCTTGACCTTGAGGACAAATGTTCATCCTGTCACGCACCATTGGGACACTTTAATGCAAAACATAATGGTCAGACACATTACGCCATTTCAGATATGACCGCAGATTCAATCGCACTTGATGGCGTGTCATGCAGCGCGTGTCATCAATTAGATCCTCAGAATCTTGGGAAGACATTCTCCGGTGACATTGCTTATGATACCAACAAAATAATTTGGGGCCAATATCAAAATCCTTTTTCCGCTCCAATGTTGAGTTTCGTGGGGTTTGATGCTCAGTATGGAAGCCATGTTGGTCAATCGGAGATGTGCGCCTCATGCCATACCTTAATCACGAAAACAGCCGACCTGTCAGGAAATTATACAGGGGACGAGTTCATTGAACAGGCAACATATCATGAGTGGTTGAACTCAGTTTATAATACTGTGGGTGGAAAAACTTGCCAAACCTGCCATATGCCGGCAACTCAGGATGGGGTTTTATTATCCACCGATCATACCTTCCTGAACAAACGTTCTCCATTCTCAAAACACCATTTAGTTGGAGGGAATGCTTTTATGCTGGAGATCTTGAAAGACAACATAGACACACTTGATCTCAATGCCAATGTGGATGGTTTCAATACAAGTATAGACAGGACTTTGACCATGTTGCAAGACAGTTCTCAAAACTTGAGTTGTGTAGAGTTATCAAGAACAAGTGATACCGTATTTTATGAAGTAGAAATTGAGAATTTAGCCGGACATAAATTGCCTTCGGGTTATCCAAGCCGACGAATGTTCCTTCAATTTGTCGTAATGGATTCTATAGGAGATACTTTGTTTCAATCCGGCACCTGGGATTCAAATTATGAGGTGAATGGACACGATACAAACTATGAACCGCATTATACTATGATCAATGACCCTGATCAGGTTCAAATTTATGAGATGGTTTTTGGAGATGTGGCCATGAACAAAACCACCATTTTGGAAAGAGGTTTTCAGGTTTATAAAGACAACAGAATTCCGCCAAAAGGGTTTACAAATACCCATTATACGTATGATACCGTTCGAGTTGAAGGGAATGCTTTAAGTGATGTTAACTTTAACTATAATGGGACTCAGGGATCTGGTGCTGATGCTATTGAATACCATGTTGCTCTGGATGGATATGCCGGTGATTTGAATGTCATTTGCAGAACGTATTATCAAACGGCTCCACCTGCCTGGATGACAGAAATGTTTTCTCATTCTTCGCCCGAAATTGATCATTTCAAAAGTATGTTTGATGATGCAGATCGAACACCAATATTGATGAAGCAGGTATTACTGGGAGATATATTCACCGGCATTACACCTGTACCTAACAAAGTTGAATTGAGTCTGTATCCCAATCCATCAGACGGCAGATTTGAAATTTCAGGCGTAGAAGAATCTCAAATTCAAACCATACAAGTGTTCAACATGTCCGGAAGGCATATCGCAAACCTGGAACCCGGTTTACAGCACAAACTAGACGTGCCTTCAGCGGTATACCTGATTTTGATTCAACTAAATGATGGGCAAAGAATCGTGAAGCAACTTGTGATTAACTAGAAAGGCAAATTGTTCAAATCAACGTTTCCACCAGAAATGACCACGCCAATTTTTTTGCCTTCGAATCCTGATTTTTTAATTGCTGCCAAAGCCACAGCACTGCTTGGTTCAACAACGATTTTCATGCGTTCCCAAATATCACGCATAGCAGCAATAATTTCATCTTCCTCAACGAGAAAAATGTCTTTAACATGGATTTGGATAATTGGGAAATTGTGCACACCCAGGTACGTTTTTAAGCCATCTGCAACCGTTTGAGGATTCTCAGGTTTGAGAATTTTTCCTGCTTGTAAAGACCTCTTGGCATCATCGGCATTTGAAGGTTCGCCACCAAAACAGAGTGTATTGTTCCCAAAATAATGACAAGCCAATGCACTTCCTCCTATTAGACCGCCACCGCCAACAGGAGTGAAAATGGCATTTAAATCAGAATGTAGCTGAAGTAGTTCCAGTGCTGCTGTGCCTTGTCCGATAATCACATCTTTGTTGTCCGAAGGATGTATAAATGTAGCACCCGTTTCCTGAACAATCTTTTCGGCAGCAGCTTCTCTGGCCTGAATTGTAGATTCGCTGATGGTAATGAGTCCGCCATAACCTTTAACCGCTTGTTTTTTTATTTCAGGAGCAGATTCCGGCATCACAATATGAGCTGTGATTCCCGTAGATTGTGCGGCCAATGATAAGGCCTGGGCAAAATTTCCCGATGAATGGGTCACAACACCTTTGGCCTTTTGTTCATCACTTAATTGAAGGAGAGCATTAACCGCTCCGCGCATCTTAAAAGCGCCCATTCTCTGAAAGTTCTCACACTTAAAATAGATGTCGTTTTTGTAGAGCCTGTTAATACTCGAAGACTGTAAAACAGGTGTGTTGTGGACAAAAGCTTTGATCCGTTCGTGCCCATCAATTAAAACCTGTTTCTCCGGAATCATAGTTTAGGCTTTAATCAGTTCTGGTAATAGTTGATCCGCTTCCAGATCCTCAAAATTGTGAATTGATGAATCAAGCAGATGTGTTGGTCTAACATTTTGCATAGCCGTAAACATGCTTTCCAATCTCCCAGGATACTTGTTGTTCCATGAGTTCAATAACTCCTTAACAGCTTGTCTTTGCAAACCTTCCTGAGATCCACACAAAGTACATGGGATGATAGGGTAGTTTTGCAATTCAGAAAACTTGGCAATATCAGATTCATCACAGTGAGCCAGCGGGCGAATTACTACGTGCTTCTTATTGTCAGTCAGATATTTTGGAGGCATGGTTTCCAATCTGCCACTATAAAATAAGTTCAGAAATAAGGTTTCCAGAATGTCATTTTTATGATGCCCCAGAGCCAGTTTATTGGCGCCTAATCTCTCAGCAGTGGTATATAAATTTCCTCTTCTCAATCTTGAGCACAGGCTGCACATAGTCTTCCCTTCCGGAATTTTTTCTTTTACAATGCTGTAAGTGTCTTTTTCAACAATCTCGTACTTCACACCAATTTTTTCGAGATACTCTGGTAAGATATGTTCAGGAAACCCAGGCTGCTTTTGATCAAGGTTAACGGCAATAATCTCAAACTTCATGTCACCAGACAATTGGACATATCTTAGCATGTCCAGCATAGTATAACTGTCCTTACCACCAGAGAGACAAACCATAATGAGGTCTCCGTCAGAAATCATATTGTACTTAAGAACTGCTTCCCAAACATATTTGTGAAGTCTTTTACTTAAGCGATTATCCTTTTTTACACTAGCCATTCTTTCTAAAATTGGAAATGGCAAAACTACGACATTTCATCTGTATTCTAAATTTAAAGTCGTCAGACAACTTATTAACATTGTCGGGCATCACACGCCTAAATTGCTTAATTTTATATTAGAATTCTGAAGCACGTATGTTCCTGATATTTGATACTGAAACCACAGGTCTCCCAAGAGACTATAAAGCACCTGTTACTGACACGGATAACTGGCCACGTTGTATCCAGATTGCCTGGCAATTGCATGATGCGAAAGGTGCCTGCCTGGAACATGGTGCGTTTTTGGTTAAGCCGGATGGGTTCGACATTCCTTTCCAGTCGGAAAAAATTCACGGAATTTCTACAGAACTTGCTAAGCAACAAGGTGAGACCCTGGGAGATGTTATGGGAAAATTCCTTGAAGTTTTAGATAAAACTCAGTTCATCGTTGGTCAGAATCTCGACTTTGACGTCAAAGTAGTTGGGTGTGAACTCTATCGTTTGGGAATTGAGTCTGATCTGGCAGAAAAGCCTGTACTCGACACCTGTACTGAAGTCACTGCCAACCTTTGTAAGATTCCGGGTGGTAGAGGAGGCAAATTCAAATTACCGACCCTGACAGAGCTTCATGAGTTTTTATTTCAGGTACCGTTTTCAGAAGCGCATAACGCCACCGCGGATGTTGAGGCGACTACAAGATGCTTCCTGGAACTGGTTAGATTGCGCATATTCACTCAGGAAGAACTAGGTGTAGAAGAGCAATTCTTCAAAGATTTCATTGAGGCCAACCCTGCGACCATTGAGCTAATCGGACTTCAACATCAGAATCTAAAAGAAGAAAGTGCGAAACTTAAAACTGCACTGGATTCTGTTATTGACGCTGGTGACGTCTCTAAAAATCTGGATGCGCTAAAATCGGTCAGCTTTTCACATTTACATAACCATTCTCAATACTCCATTCTACAATCTACCACAGAAATTGGAGGATTGATTAACAAGGCTGCCGAGCATGGGATGCCTGCTGTGGCACTCACGGACCTTGGGAATATGATGGCGGCTTTTCACTTTGTTAAGGCGGCTTTAAAGCACAACAAAGGCGTTAAAGAAAAACTTGAGAAGGCTGAAGAAGAAGGAAGAGTCTTGGATGTTAAGGAAGTAAAACCCATCCTTGGTTGTGAATTGAATGTTTGTAGAAATCATACGGACAAATCATTTAAGGATAATGGATTTAGGGTGCCGTTTTTGGCCAAGAATAAACGCGGATATCATAACCTGGCAAAGCTGTCCTCACAGGGGTATATTGATGGTTACTACTATGTTCCAAGGGTCGATAAAGAATTGATTTTGTCGCTCAAAGGTGACATGATCGTGCTTACCGGAGGACATATGGGAGAAATCCCCAATTTGATTCTGAACGTTGGTGAAGAGCAGGCAGAGAAAGCTTTTTTGTGGTGGAAAGAGCACTTTGGTGATGACTTTTATGCCGAGTTAGGCAGACATGATATTGAGGAAGATCAAATAGTCAACAGAACACTTCTTAAGTTTTGTAAGAAACATGATGTTAAGTATGTGGCAGCTAACGATACTTTCTACCTTGAAAAATCTGATTCCAATGCACACGATATTTTGCTGTGTGTAAAGGAGGGCGAGAAGAAAAGCACACCAATTGGAAAAGGAAGAGGATTTAGATACGGATTCCCTAACGACAGCTATTATTTCAAATCTCAAAAAGAGATGAAGGAGTTGTTTAAGGATTTGCCTGATGCCATCATCAATACGAATGAGATTGTAGACAAGGTTGAAATATTTGATCTGGCTCAGGATGTTCTACTTCCTGCCTTTGATATTCCCGAACAGTTCATTCATGAAGAAGATCAGAAAGACGGTGGAAAAAGAGGCGAAAATGCCTATTTGAGACACCTGACTTATGAGGGCGCCAAAAAACGTTATGATGAGATCACCGATGACATTCGGGAGCGATTGGATTTCGAATTGGCAACCATTGAAAACACCGGTTATCCTGGATACTTTTTGATTGTATGGGACTTCATTGCGGAAGCTAGAAAAATGAACGTGTCCGTTGGACCAGGTCGTGGATCGGCTGCCGGAAGTGCGGTGGCCTATTGTCTCTGGATAACCAACATTGATCCTATCAAGTACGATCTGCTATTTGAGCGTTTCCTGAATCCTGACAGGGTATCACTTCCCGATATCGATATCGATTTTGATGATGAAGGAAGGGGACGTGTGATCGATTATGTAATCGATAAATATGGAGCAAGCCAGGTAGCCCAAATCATTACCTATGGTACCATGGCGGCTAAGTCGTCGATTAGAGATACAGGTAGGGTTTTGGATCTGCCTCTGCCGGAAACAGATAGAATTGCGAAACTAATTCCGGATATCAAGCTCAAGAAACTATTTGGTCTCACAGAAGATCAACTATCAGAGAAACTCAATGCCGAGCAAATGACTTTGGCCAACGAGCTCAAAGCCATTTACAAGAAAAGAGATTTAGAGGGAGAAACTGTTCGTCAGGCACATATGCTGGAAGGCTCGGTAAGAAATACGGGAATCCATGCCTGTGGTGTGATCATTACGCCAAGTGACATTCGAGAGCATATTCCCGTAGCCGTTTCCAAAGATGCCAATTTGTGGTGTACACAGTTCGATAACTCGGTTGTGGAAAATGCCGGACTCCTCAAGATGGATTTCCTTGGTTTAAAAACGCTGACTCTGATCAAAGATGCCATTGCCATTATTAAGGAACGTCACGGGATAGACATTGACCCGGATAAAATTCCATTGGATGATGTTGAGACCTACGAATTGTTCCAAAGAGGAGAAACGGTTGGAGTGTTCCAATACGAATCCACAGGTATGCAGAAGTACCTGAAGGAACTTAAGCCTACGGTATTTGCTGACCTTATTGCCATGAACGCCTTGTATCGTCCGGGACCGCTGGAATACATTCCATCTTTCGTTAAACGTAAACACGGTCTTGAGGAGATCAACTACGATTTGGAAGGTATGGAAGAGTACCTTGAGGAAACCTACGGAATTACAGTTTATCAGGAGCAGGTGATGTTGTTGAGTCAGAAATTGGCTGGCTTTACAAAAGGTGAAGCAGATGTCCTCAGAAAGGCCATGGGTAAGAAAATATTTGCGCTTCTGGCCACGCTGAAGCCTAAGTTTGTTAATGGAGGAAAGGAGAGAGGACACGATCCTAAAGTGTTGGAGAAAGTTTGGAAAGACTGGGAAGCATTTGCTGCCTACGCCTTCAACAAGTCCCATTCTACCTGTTACGCATGGGTAGCCTTCCAAACAGCTTATTTAAAGGCGCATTATCCTGCAGAGTACATGGCTTCTGTTTTGAGTAACAACATGAACGATATTAAGTCTGTGACTTTTTTCATGGAAGAATGCCGTAGAATGGGAACGCCTGTACTAGGACCGGATGTCAACGAATCCAACTACAAGTTTACGGTAAATGCCAAAGGAGAAATTCGTTTTGGATTGGGTGCCATTAAAGGAGTGGGGTCCGGTGCAGTTGAAGCTGTGGTAAAAGAAAGACTGGAAAATGGTCCGTATTCATCCATATTCGATTTGACCTCAAGAATTGATCTAAGATCTGCCAACAAGAAAGCATTGGAGAGCATGGCACTGTCCGGAGGATTTGACTCTTTTGCTACCGTGCACAGAGCTCAGTATTTCGCGATGGATGGCAATTCAACCATTCTTGAAAAGTCCATTAAATACGGAAATAGTGTTCAGGGATCTTCAGACTCAAGTCAGGTATCCATGTTTGGCGAAGATTCTGGGGTTGAAATTCCGGAACCAAAAATTCCACCTTGCGAAGAGTGGACCAATCTTGAAAAACTGTCGAGAGAAAAAGAAATGATCGGAATTTATATTTCTGGTCATCCGCTTGACGATTTTAAATTAGAGATCAAACATTTCTGTACAGGCTCTGTGGCCAATACAACTCAATTAGAAAAATTCAGAGGTCGTGAGATTAAGTTTGCCGGAATTATGACAGTGGCAGATCATAGAATGACCAGAAAGGGAACGCCATTTGGGTCTTTTGAATTGGAAGATTACTCGGGAAGTGCCAAGTATTTCCTGTTTGGAGAAGATTACCTTAAAATGAAGCACTTTTTGAGTATTGGTAACTTCATCTATGCCAGTGGAAAAGTTCAGGCAAGAAAGTACAGAGACAATGAATTTGAATTTAAAATTCATACACTGGAATTGCTTAACGATATTCGAGACAAGAAAGCTCAGGGCATTAGTTTATCTATCGCAGCAAGTGCTGTTGAGCCCGCTTTGATTGAAGAGATCAATGAAATTCTTTCTCAACATGAGGGCAGTCATATGCTCAAGTTTAAAGTATATGATAATCTTGAAAAGATTTCGGTGAATTTGCCTTCAAGAACCAAAAGAGTGAGTTTGAGCAATGATTTAATGGCAGATCTGGAGAAATTAAATGATGTTGAATACACCATTTTTTAAATTTGGGATTTATATGAATGTTGACAGAGGATTTGACCGTTTGTCAGTGATATAAGTCACATAAAGAAGCTAAATTTGGAATAGAAATACTATTTATGTCCTATTAAGATGCCATTATGACATGAAATTAACGATGGCAGATTTTTTGGAAAGGAATAATCAGTAACTTAGAACTAATAATTAAAAACAATACAAATGGCAGTTGAATTTACAGATGCTAATTTTGAAGAATTAGCCATGCAATCAGATAAACCAGTAGTGGTAGATTTTTGGGCACAGTGGTGTGGTCCATGTAGAATGGTAGGACCAATCATCGATGAACTTCATGGAGATTATGAAGGAAAAGCAGTAGTTGGAAAAGTTGATGTTGATAAAAATCCATCTATCTCCGCTAAGTTCGGTGTAAGAAATATCCCAACTGTACTATTTATCAAGAACGGAGAAATCGTTGACAAGCAAGTTGGAGCAGCTTCAAAAGCAGCTTACCAGGAAAAATTGGATGCAATGATGTAATCCCATATCATAAGATTTAGAAACCCCGGTTGCATTGCAGTTGGGGTTTTTTATTGATAAAACATTTCGGATTCAGTATCTTTAACACATGCCGATCGAAAAGCAGCACATAGCCAAGTTTGGAAGTTTGGAATTATTGGCCAAACAAGTGGTCGAAGGATTCATTACCGGTCTGCACAAAAGTCCGTTTCATGGATTTTCTGTTGAATTTGCGGAACATAGATTGTACAACACAGGAGAATCCACCAAGCATATTGACTGGAAGTTGTATGGCCGTACCGAAAAGCTGTTTGTGAAGCGTTACGAAGAGGAGACCAACCTGAGATGTCGAGTGATCATTGACGGGTCATCTTCCATGTACTTTGGTGAAGGAGACACCTCCAAAATGAAATTCTCAGTTCATGCGGCGGCTTCTCTTATTGAGCTTTTGAGAAAGCAAAGAGATGCCATCGGACTCAGTGTGTTCTCAGATAAAGTAGAAGTACATACGCCTGCAAAGAGTAGTTTATCGCATCTGGCATTGGTATACGATGAGTTGAATAAGCTGTTGGATGCGGAAACCACAAACATGAAACCTACCAATGCGGTTGATGCCTTGCATGAAATTGCTGATAAGATTCACAGAAGGTCTTTGGTGCTATTGTTTAGTGATATGATGGAAAGTGCTCGCGAAGACGATTTATATATGGCGCTTCAACACCTTAAGCACAGTAAGCATGATGTGGTCTTGTTCCACGTGATGGATTTTGAAAAGGAGAAAGACTTTAATTTTGCTAACAGACCCTATACATTCATTGATATGGAGACGGGAGAGAAGGTAAAGTTAAATCCACTTCAGATCAAAGATCATTTCAAGTCTCAAATGGAAGACTTTATGTCGAGAATCAAGTTGAGGTGTGGGCAGTTTAATATCGACTTTGTGCCTTGTGATATTAATGAGGGTTACCATCAAATTTTAATGCAGTACCTGATCAAAAGATCGAGAATGGTATAAAAAAAGAAGCGCCTTTTCAGACGCTTCCTGATTGCTAAATTAAATCTAAGTTGATTTGGGATTATTTTTCCGAAGATAGTTTAAAGACAACTGGCAACATCATTTCAAATGCTGCGGCTTTGCCTTCTTTTGTTCCGGGATTCCATTTAGGCATGGCCTTCACAGCTCTCACAGCCTCTTTGTCCAAGTCCTTATTGTCAGAACTTTTCTTAACGGTCACATCTTTAACAGATCCATCTTCATCAACAATAAAGGCGACAAGTACCTTCCCTTCAATGCCTTCTTTTTTTGCCGATTTAGGGTACTTAATCTCCTTGGCCATATACTCGAACATAGCCTCCGTTCCTCCTTTAAATTTAGGACCATTGGCATTTTTGTCATCATCAGATGATTTGTGATAGTTTGTCTTGATCTTCTCTGTAACCTCAGGTATCCACGCATTGGCGGTAACTGACGCTCCAGCAAGACAAGCAAATAGTAGGTAGTGACGTAGTCTTATCGACTTCTTCTTACTTTCAATCATAATTAAACGTTGTTTTAGGTTTGACTTACTAAACGAGTGTCCAAGCAAAGCATAGTCGACATTGAATTGCTGTGACACAAGTATTTTTGAATAATTTTCGTGAGCCTGCGCGGCATAATGATCAGCTTCAAATTCATGATTTAGGCGCACAGTTTTCATGTAAAATGAATAGAGCGGATTGAACCAAAAGGCAATCTTGATCAGTTCAAGAAGCAAAATGTCTATAGAGTGTAATTTTTCTGCATGGAGCTTTTCATGTGATAAAATGGCGTCCTTTGTTTCATCGTTTAAAGACTCGTTTACATAGAATTTGTTGAGAAAACTAAAACCAGCCACTGTATCCTGTTGTCTGATCGTTCTGTAGAGTTTAAATAGGAATAGACCTGAAAAAAGGATAACACCAATCAGGTAAATCGTCCAAATGATGTCTATGTGTTCGGTTTCAATTGAGGCGATTTGATTACTCACATTGGCCTTTACTTCCGGGAGCATGTATGCAGATTCACTGGATACAGAGAAAAACGAAAAGTTGACCTGTGAAGCAACGAGAGCCAATAAGGGCAGGCTAATCAAAATGATTCTATTCAATTTGAACTGCTTGCTGCTTGACAAAATTGTTTTGTACGCAATGAACAGAATGGCAAAAACGATGATAGATAGAATGGCTGCGTTCATTTTTTCTCTTTTTTATCTTGAATGATTTTCAATATTTCATCTAGTTCGGACACGTCCAGGTTTTCCTTTTCGATAAAGTAGGAGAGGAGTTTCTTGGGACTGTTGCCAAAAAACTTCTGCATCAAACCTTCAGACTGATATTCGCGATAAGCTTCTTTAGATATGAGAGGAAAATATATGTGGGTTTTTCCAATCGCTCTGTGACTCACGATATCCTTTTTCTCAAGAATCCTCACAATAGTTGATATTGTGTTATAGGCAGGCTTAGGCTCAGGGAGGTGTTTAATGATATCCTTAATAACACCTTCATTAATGTCCCAAAGGATGTGCATGACCTGTTCTTCAGCTTTAGTTAAATCTTTCATACCACAAACATATAACTAATTTTTTAGTTAATCAACTAATTTCATAGTTATTTAACTAAAAATGTAGTTTTATTGAGTGAAATGTATCGTTCAATGAGGTTAGGGGAAGTCTATTTAACAAGGGGTTTCCAGCGTTCCAGTTGAGCTGCCATACCATAAGTAAAGTTGGTCGAACGCATCACGCGAATGCGATTATTTGACTTGGCTTGGATGTCGCCATGAAGATTTGGTTGATTATAATAAGCAGTAAAAGAATTAACACCATGTGCCAGGATCTGCCCATCTCCGGAGATGTATTTAAGGCGTTTAAGTTCTTCAAGAATGGCTTCTTTTAGTTGCGAACGCTCTATCGTCTTAAAAGGTGTTTCAAATATGCCAACGCACAATAAACAGGAATCCTTGGGAATATCGTCTTTAACCTGTGACGTCATATCACTCACCCTGTGAACAACGGGACTGTCCATAATTCTGTCGTAACTAAAGCGCTTTACATCATAGTTGTTTAAAATCAGATGCATGTGCACATAGTCCATCGTTTTATAGGCGAACTCAAAGCTGTTCTCATCAATTTTAAATGAATCTATTGAAGACAAAGAGGTCAAGACACATTCTTTTGAGCTAAGTTGTGTGCCATCCTTCAAACCAAACTTAATCTTGTCTTCTGTAGATTGATAGGAGAGAAAATCCACTCTTGTATTATATAGTATAGGAATTTCGAAAGCGTCAATCGTATTTTGAATGGCCTCTTTGATATCCTTGGCACCATTTTTTGGATACATATATAAAGAGGGGAGAGCTGACAGTCGATAGCGGGGCGTCTTGAAATCATTTTTCAAGGCCTTGAATTCGAGTTTACCGGTTCTCTTCAAAATTTGTTTGGCACCAATGGCATTCATTTTCCAGTCGTATGGAAAACGTATTTTTTTCTTATTGATGCGTGGTCTCGGATTCAGTGGAACCAAGTTTAGTTTAAAGAAACGAGCCAGAAAATCATACGTTTCTTTATCCACGTCCCAAATATGACAACCTATTTCAACCTCAGGAATGTTCTCATGTTTAATAGTAGTCCAGGCACCAGCAGGATGTTCACGTTCCTCAATGATCAATACGCGTTTTCCTTGCGACTTTAAAAAAGCAGCTTCAATGATGTTGATGGGACCTGATCCAATTAGAACAGCATCAAACTCGGTATTGAGGTCAATAGTAGATTGATTGATCATCTATGGCAAAGATAAAATGAATGTGGAGATCGCAAGAAAGTGCTCAGATGATATGTAGCAGAACTTTTCATGATATAAATCGTCTTCTCAAGAAACTGATAATTAGCGATATTCAAAATAAGCGAAAAAAAAATGTGCTTTTTTTTGTGATAACCATTGTGCATTTAAGAAAATGAATTATTTTTGCTGTCCCTCAAATGAGAGGGGTTAACAATTTCCACTAGACTGACTGTTGTCAGTGTCTTTTAAAGATTTGGAAAATTGGTCTGGTAGTTCAGTTGGTTAGAATACCTGCCTGTCACGCAGGGGGTCGCGGGTTCGAGTCCCGTCCAGACCGCTTTGAGACGCTAAATTAAAAGTTTAGCGTCTTTTTTTTGCACTAAAGTACGCTCCTATGGCTGGGAGAATAGAATGCCCTAAGATGTATCAATGTCTTGGGGCGTTTGCCTTTTAGAGAGTTTGCTAAGGTGGTTAGGAGCGTTTCTAAGAGGTTGTCTTAACTTTAACGGATTATTAAGGCTAAACCATTCTAGGGCAACAGGATCACCCTTTTGCTAACCCCCTGCTTTTTACAGGGGTTAGTTTACGAGATTAATCGCGCCAGGATTCGAACCTATAGTTCAGATCCCAGCTATATCTTGGAGTTTCGTTGTCTAGATTTGTCGAGGGGCGAAAACGGGGGAGAAATGTAAAGAATTAGCTTCCTTTCATGTTTTGATCTATTTCGTCTTTAGTTCTGTAATCTAGAGGAAACGGCAAATGAGTTTCTAGAACCGCTAGCTTTAATTTCAATTCGTGTGATTTACTATTATCGAAATTTTTAAAGTTTGTAATTTCTCCCAGATACGGTTTGTTTAGGTTTTCCTTATCGAACGTCAATACGTAACCAAATGGAGGATGTGCCAACTCAGTGCATTTGGTGATACTTCCTGTTCCCATAGATCCAGAAACGGTAAACTGTATATGTCTGAAAGCACCTTTTCGATTTAGATAAGTGTAGATCTTAAAACGGTCGTTGAGATCTGTCCTACCAGGGTCATTAACGAACTCTTGAAGATCTGGAAATTCTTTCACGAACCAAGGATCATGAACCGCTATAAACATAGATATCACATGTTTCAAGATCTTGACGGGCTCCATTTCTTTTACTCGGTATTCGAAAATATCATACTTACCTTTTGAAAGGACTTCTGCGCCTGCTTGAACCCACCTTTTATAAGCTCTAACATAAGTTGTTCCAAGCTTATTATTACACTCTTGACAGAAAGAGAAAAATCCGATTCCACCTTGTTCTACTTTCCCTTTAGCCTTAAACTCAAATGGATTAGAATCCTTGACGAAATCAAGCATAGGGATCTGAACGAATCTAGTATTGCGATTAAAGGTACACCTAGGAGGGACGTGTTCATAATTCAAATCTTTGTCTTCGTTACAAAGCCTGCAAGTACCATATTGAAGTTTTCTCTTACCCAAAGATTATTTAATAATATCCCAATTGTCCCAATAGTAGTTAATCTCATTCTCTAGAGTTCCAATATATATTGTTCCATTTCGAATTTTCAAAGTGACTCTCCATCTACCGTGAGTTTCGATATTCTTAATGGCGTTTGAATGCACTAACTCCTCTATCTTGTTAGAAGGAAGTATCAAAGAAGATTTACTGCCATCTGCATGAATCATCACGAATATGTAGAATACATTTCCTGCGTAATTTCTTTCCAAAGCTACCTTTCGCATGTCGAAAATGAACGAATTCGAAGAATTGAGGTTGGAGGTTTTTACCTGAAGCGAGAATAGTCTGTTATTCTTAGTTGCGATAATATCCATACCTACATCAACAGACATAATACTAGCATTGTATCCTCTGAAGAGCAATTCAGATGTTACATAATGCTCACCCGCTTTTCCAGTAAAACCACTATCAATCTTTTCAGAATACCTAGAAGCCGTTTTCTTTGGCTTAACTGGTTTATCCTTAGGTTTATTAGGATTCAGGTCGTAAGTAGCAGGAGCAGTTTTAATAAAGGTTGCTTTCGAACCTTTTGAGTTAATCTCAGTAATTATCTGAGCGTTCATAGAGGCATCAGGGGTTTTGCCGTCAGTGACAAGAATTCCTTTGTCCAAAGCTCTTTTTGTTATCTCTTTATAATGAAGAGGTCCTCCATTCTCTTTTAAAATCTCTATTGCAGCATTTTTGAACTTATTCATTTCTAAGATAATTTACCTTTAAATGCTTGGTCCAAGACACTTTTTTTAAGGGCAACAAGATCATTTAATTGTTGATCTACTTTGGACTGCATTCGCCTCGTGTAATTCTGTATTTCTATAATCCTGTCTACTTCTCTCTGCTGGACGGTGATTGATGGAAGAGGAATTTTCCACTCTTCGATAAAGCTTTTTGGAACCCTTTTTAACCCACCGGACCCTGTCATGTTTTCTTTACCGGTTACTCTGAATTGTTCAGCTAGAATTCCGTAATAGATCCATTCAGGTACGACACCTTCATTTGCTCTTAGTATGTGATACTCTGAAGACCCAAATCCGATTCCATTCGTTAATTTCTTTGCGACGCCTGCTTTCCCATTTTCAAAACATGGCGTTACTTTTGCAAGAATAATATCATTCTCCTTGAAGTACGTATATCCTCTATATACATCTCCAATCTTTCTACTTTCCTTGGCCGTAAAATTTATATCGTGTTCATTTAGATCTTTCATTGGAAGAAAAGAAACAAGCTCTTCACTGTCTAAATGCTTTACTTCAGATTTTTTAGGTCCAATTATACATAGGTCCTTCAATGCATTGTCCCCATTTGAAAATATCTCATCTAGTACACTCCCCATTAATGAATGAGCGTAATCCGAAGTTCTTTGAATAAGCTCTAGTCCTATATGTATCTCTTTTGAAACAGAATTCAATTTTTTCACTAGCCTTTTTTGAATCTCTATAGGAGGTAAAGGAATGTCGAAATTTCTTAATTGATCAGTTGTTAAGTTCTTGAAAATTGCCCCAACAGATTTAGACTGGTTTTCGATCTTATATCTTTCTAAACAGTAAAATAAATACTCGGTAATAATTGTCTCGCTTGAAGTATTAATTAACGCTGCAAATCCATCATGAATACAACAGTCTACATCGAGAATGGCTGGTGTCCCTGGGTTTCCTGAAACTTGTATCACAAGCGTGCCTTTTTCGCATGGACGACTTTTCTTGGCCCCCTCTTTTGTTAAGAAATCGATTTTAGGAGTAACATACATCCCATCTCTAGTAACATCGGCTACCATCAACCTAGGTACATCTCCGCCGTAATATCGCGGGTCTCCTTTTGGTCTGGGACTGCTACCTCTAATTATCTTTCCGAGGTCACCAAGTTTTATCTCAGGCCAATTATTCATTAATTAAGTCTTTTAATTTATTAACTAACTGCTTTATCTCTCTTTCATTATCACTGATTTTATCAATGATTTCATTTGGTTCTAAATGCTCAACTATTTCCACTTTATGAGGGTTTCTAGCACTCAAATCCGTATCCACAATTTCGGATATGTCAACTGTCCAATCATTTCGCTCATCTCCAGTTTTCTGGTTAGTTAAATTCCTTAATTCTGGATTTTTAAACAACCTCACAAACTCTTCCAAATGACTATACTCAATCGGTTTGTTCTTAGTCAATTTATATGGTGGCGTGACATCATAGTACCAAATTTTAGAGGTGGCGCCAGATCTATTGAAAAATATAATATTCGTTTTTACGCCACTATATGGTAAAAATACGCCACTAGGCAGGCTAACAATGGTGTGTAAATTAAAGTCCTCTAATAACTCTTGTTTCACTGATTTGAACGAGTTGTTTGTTTGAAACAGCACTCCTTCAGGAACAATTATAGCGCCCTTACCATCCAGTTTTAACTTTTTCATGAAGTGCTGAAGGAATAGTATTTCAGTTGCACTGCTTTGGACTTTGAAATTCTGCTGGATCTGGGACTTTTCCTTACCTCCAAAAGGTGGATTAGCGAGGATTATATTATGTCTTTCTTTCTCTTGAAAATCTCTAATATTCTGGGTTAGCGTATTCCCCTTGTAAACATTGGGGCTTTCAATTCCGTGAAGAATCATGTTCATCATCCCCATAACGTACCCTAGAGATGTTTTCTCTTGACCATAAAAAGTCTCTGTCTGAATAGTTTCCCATTCTGACGCACTATAGTTCTGTTTCTTGGTGCCTGAAGTCAAATACTTAAATGACTCCACAAGAAACCCTGCGCTTCCTATAGCACCATCATAAATAGTTTCTCCAACTTTAGGGTCTAAAACTTCTACCATAGCCTTTATAACAGCTCTGGGAGTATAGAACTCGCCAGAATTTCCACCGTCACTTCCCATTCCTTTCAACAGCTTCTCATAAATAACCGAAAGCTCAAATAATTCATCAGAGCTTTGGAAATTCAAACTATCAATAAGATTTAAAACTTCTCTTAAGGTGTGACCACTGACTATCTTATTGTCAAGGAATTCGAAAATTGCTCCAATTTTGTATTTGATGTGCTTAAAATCAGTGTTGTTGGATTTAAACTTCTTCAAGTACGGAAATAGTGTATTATTAACAAAGTCGATCAGATCTGCTCCTGACAAAGCTCTTTTAACATCTAAGTCCCCCTTTTCATTTTTAGGACATGCCCACACATCCCATCTAAGATCTTGCCTTAATACATATTCGTAATCTACCCCTTCGAGAAAAGATTCATCAGCTTTATTAACCTCGTAATCGTTCAGAAACTTTAAGAATAGAACCCACGAGATTTGTTCCGTGTAATTCATGGCTCCATTAATTCCGTCGTCTCTTCGAAGGATATCAGTAATTCTATTAATCTTATTTTGTATTTCCTTCATTATATTTTTGATTCTATATATCTAAACATTTTTTCTATATCCTCCGAAATCTCAGTTGTAGGAATAAGGGCAATTATGGCGTCTAGTTTGGATTCATCGAAACCGCCATCTTTATAAAGAGGATGAAGTATATCTTTCGAGTCAGAATCCCTTATATCAGCCATATTATCTAAAGTCTCACCTTTTCTAATATTAAGGTGGTTGTACTTACTGGTTAATTCGGTCAATTTACCCTTGGAATCCAGCATTGTCGGACTGATTAAATAATTCTCAATCTCCCTTCTTTTCCAACTCAAGAGATGTGAAGTCGTCATATTCGAGTTGAATTTTTTAATACCATTGAATTCTTTATGAATCTGAACCGATAGATTATCAGAAATTTGAGTAATCGGTAGATCGTCTTTGTCACAGATCATGAAGATATTCTCAGTCGTCATGGATGTGCCGGAGTTTTGATTCCTTAGTTCCTCAATGAACATCAATTTACCTTTACCGAAAATCTCATTTGTAGTTTCGAAACTCGAACTTCTTTTAATAGGGACTATTTGACTTAGGACAGCATTGGCAGTACCTCCCAATTTTCTAATACAAAGTTTTTTGAATATCAACCAGTCAACATGATCGTCTAATAGAGCAATGTTTTTAATTCTAGATGCTACTTTATATTCATACTTTTCTTTACCAACAATTGAAGACAACCGTTTGGATAATTCAATAATTGTTAAATCTTCTTCTATTTCTCCTTCGTTAATAAGCTTTATACTCTCAACCTCATTTTGAAGAATAGAATCTGAGATGTGCGTTGTTGTAATTACTTTCCCAGATGTATTTTTAAGAACGTCCCAAAGTTTTTCGATATTCTGATAATAGAGGTGAGAATCAATCTCATCAAACAAGAAGATGGTGCTTTCTGTATCAAATAGATCAAGAATTGCATATATCGAAAGCAATTGATATTCCCCATCACTCAAATGCTTGAACTCTAAATTATTTTCAAACTTTAGTCGAAACTCGGGTAGTTCTGAATTTGACATCCATCCATTTGTGGCAAGGGCCCAGAAAGAAAATATTTTATTAATGTCCTTATGAGTAAAAACTTGGAATGCCCTATTGACGTCAAAAGTCAGCCATCTTTTGACCAAATTGTCATTATTTCTGAAGTCAAAATCGATTTCAAATGCAGTTACTATTTTTTCAAGTGTCTCATGAAATTCTGTTACCCTTAATTGGTTTTCATCGAGATTATATCCTTCATCGCTCTCCTCCGAAGTATCTCCTAATTCTTCTCTCTCGAGTTCTTCCCTTATAAGTGTGACATAATGCTTTCTTATTCTAAATCTGAAATCGAGTCTGCTTGAAATATCGTCATTGATAGTATCTGTCTGTATATATCCATTTTCCACTAAATAATTCCTGACCATTCCGTCTTGCTTAAAAACGGTCGCGCAAAAAACTAATAACCTAACCCATTCAGAATTAAAATAGAATGAATTAATCGTTTCATTTCGCTCACGAAGATATCTTCTATTTGTTCTCTTATGCTCGTCAAATAGACTTGTATATAATTCGTTTTGCCCGGAAGAAAAACAAATTACTTTATAGGTGTCATCTTCAATATATTTTTGAAAGATTGCTTCTAGTATTGAGGATTTTCCACACCCATTCTGACCAATAAAAGTGGTTACACCTTGAGCTAAGCTCAAGCTTTGTTCATTTTCAACCAGTTTGCTTTTAAACTCTAAATCCATACTATTAAGCTCGATAAATGTTTTCTTGAAGTTCGTAATAAGCCTTTAGTAAACTCTTCATGTCTCCAAAGACTAACTTAGCATCTTTGGGTGTTCCCATTTTTAGTTTTACGAGGTCGCCTAGCTTATCTCTTCTCAATTCTTCAATCCCGTATTTTTCGTAATGGTCAAGAACAAACTCTAAGAATTCTCGTGCCTCAAGATTCTTGTATACTTCAAAAAAATGGTCATCCTCTTTAACTGCACTAGATCTTTGGCTTCTCGTGATTAAGTCCTTACTGAAAGAAATGTGGCCTAGAACATCAAAAATATCGCAGTCGGGTGTAGCAATCATCTCTCTTAAAGAGTCTAGTTGTTCCTTGTCAAATCCAAGTTGTCCAAGTCTCTTCAGCAAGTCTGTCCTAGTATCAGGATTTGACCAAATCTCTCGAAGCTGACCTTCGCTCTCATATATTGCGGGTAATTCCCCGACTAGTTTTTCCAGAAACTCTCTAGCGGTTAGTGGTCTGCCATTCTCGTCAATATACCTTGTATCTATGTCCGTTACCTTTAGTTTCCGTCCATTGCTAAGTTCAACGATCAGCTTCTCTTTTGATTCTGATTCGTCATTATTATTTTTTTCTTTCTTTGGTTTAGTTTTTTTGCTCTCCTTATGACCAGAACCTTTCTCATCGGTGTCTACTTCATCATCAGGAATTCCATCCCATTCTTTATCATAAAATTTATTAGTAGCTCCAACAAAATCTATAATTGTAAAGAAGTCTTTCCCTTCAAAAACTCTAGTCCCTCTTCCGATTATTTGCTTAAACTCTACCATTGAACCTATGGTCGATGTTAACACAATGTTTCTAACGTTTCTAGCATCAACACCAGTCGTTAACATCTTAGAGGAAGTAAGGATAACAGGGATGTCTTTATCATTATCTTGAAAGGCTTCAAGAAAGTTTCTACCGATAGTTCCTTCGTCTGAAGTCACCCTGACACAATAATTTGGGTCACTTACTTTTTTGACTTTGTTTATAGCATCTCTTAACTCGAGAGCATGATCCTGATTAACGCAAAAGACAATTGTCTTATCCATACGGTTAATGTTATTCAAAATAGCCTCTGCAACTAATTCCGTTCTTTGAACAACAGTAATACTTCTGTTAAAATCAGAAAGTTCGTATCGATCTTTTTTAACCTCGCCCTGTATTACCTTGCTATCACTCGTGTGGATATATTCGTCAATATTCGTTTTTACCCTTTTTAACTTATACGGAGTTAAAAAACCGTCAGAGATTCCGTCTTTTAATGAGTACTCATATATAGGTTTGCCAAAGTACTTGTAGGTGTCGACATTGTCATTCCTTTTAGGAGTTGCAGTAAGACCTAAATGGATTGAACTATCAAAATGATTTAGGATATTCCTCCATGATCCTTCTTCGTTTGCGCTTCCCCGATGACATTCATCTATTATTATTAGATCAAAGAAATCTTCAGGGTATTTTTGGTAATATCCGCCAATATTTTCGCGTTCTGCGATAGCTTGATAAATCGCGAAGAAGATGAATGCATTCGTTGGAACAACACCATTCCTGCTTTTGATTTCACTCCCATCTATTTTTACCAAGTCATTCTCGTAAGGATTAAATGTATTTATAGCTTGATCAGCCAAGACATTTCTATCAGCTAAGAATAGAATTCTTGGTCGTCTATTTTCTCCATCTATGTTCC
Organism: Parvicellaceae bacterium; assembly: GCA_965230535.1. Taxonomy (GTDB): domain Bacteria; phylum Bacteroidota; class Bacteroidia; order Flavobacteriales_D; family JAUILH01; genus JAUILH01. Next base: position 1,783,120 of record OZ246009.1, read on the forward strand.
ATTTAGCCTGAAGTAGTTTATGAACAATTTGGAACGAAATAAAAGTCTTACCCGTCCCAGTAGCGAGTGTAAGTAGAATTCGTTTTTTTCCACTGGCAATACTCTCTAATGTCTTGTTTACGGCAATCTCCTGATAATATCTTGGCCCAAAAGCCCCTGTTATATGAAAAGGAACACTATGAAGCCTTTCTTTTAATTCTAGATTCTCATCATGAATTTTGCTATAAAGCTCCTTTGGTGTAGGGAAACGATCAACATAATCTCCTTTACCAGTTCTAAGGTCGAATTCGTAAATTCTTTTACCATTAGTTGTATACAGAATTTGGACCTTTAATTTTTTGGCATTTTCCAGTGCTTCAGCATATTCCACAACCTGGCTTAGACCTTTCGTTGGGTGTTCCTTAAGCTTTTTGGCTTCAATCATTGCAAGTGCACTATTATTGAATTTCAACAAATAGTCTACAAAGAGTTTTTTACCACGCTTATTCCCCAGCAACTTTCTCCCGTCTGTAAAATAGTACTCGCGAATTATATTTTCAGAAGCCCAATCACTTTCAGCAAGTTTGGGGTCGATATAGTTCGCTCTAGTATCTGCTTCAGAAATATGCCTAGTCATCGTCAGTATCTTTTAATAGGTCCTTAGGATTTACATTTAATATCTCTGCGATCTTATAAAGATCCTCCAGACTAGGTTGCCTTCTGTTATTACAATACTCATTAACCATATTAAAATTCTTTTCAAGCCTTTCAGCTAGCCAAGTTTGCTTAATACCTTTTTCTTGTAATACTTCTTTTATCCTGTTCATATCTATTATGAAATAGGTTGTTAATATAGCAATAATGATGGTATTTATATCATAAAATATAAGATAGTTTTAATCGTAACGAAGAGAACATGATAAAGGAGCCAATTTTAAGCTCACTAAGACCAATTATAGCATTGATGGGAAGTAAGAAGTACGGAGAGAATAAATCAATCGTAGAAACCACTTAGATCAATCTTAGAACTTTTTACTTTGATTCATTTTAACAACGGAATGAATCTCATTCAATCTTATTAGCTCAAATATCTGGATCAGCACAATAGATAGTGAGCAAAGATAAACAAGTACACCAATCCTTTTAGTCTTCTTGACTAGCCCAGAGATGTACTTGTTTTATATTTGAGCCCTATATGATTTCCTCTTGAGCTAACTTGAGTCTTATCTTTTCTCAAGTCGTCTATTATCTTTAGCTATTATTAACCTCATATAGGTTATATTCCTCTTATTATAGGAAATATCGAAATTGACTCAGTTTTCGTGAGCGTTTATTGATCTTACGCTTTAGTTCCAATTCGAGCATCTCTCCAGAAACATCTGAGTATTCTTTCAATATTTTAGAAAGGCTCGTTTTAGCTTCCTTTTTATTACGCTTTAGCTTTTCTGTGAGCGCTAGTGTTTTTCTAGAGCCACCAGCATGAATAGAACCAAGAAAAATTAAGTAATTCTTCAAATCGGTAAAATTCCCACCTTCAAAATCATACGTCTGACCAGCGAGCGTTTCACGAATAAATCGCATAGCCTTGATCTTCTCAACTAGTTCTATCCTGATATCTTCCCATTGTTCCCAAACATGACCGAGTGTTTTCGCTTTTTCAGAAATACATGGGACTTTTTCTACACGTTTCACTTTCATTTCATAACGGATAAAAGTTCTTTTGCTAATAAGCTTTGAAATTGGTTTAGGATCTTTCTTTGAATCTCTCAGCTTTCGACATTTAAGAACTTCTTCACCTTTATCATAAACGGACATTGTAAAGCTGTCCTTTCCTACAAAACTAGACGTCTCTCCCTGATACCATATTCTTTTGAAATTTTGAAAATCTGCATAGGAATCGGGTAAATCTTTGTAGGTCATCGGTAAATTTAGGGTAAAACCGAACTCAATAGATCTGACACGAAACCCCCATAGTATAAGCGAGTCATTGCAAATGATTCTTCCAAGAAGATCTATTGTCTTCTCAAAAGAATAGAAGTCAAGATCTGAAAATGAATTCAACCCAAAGTACCATTTCCTTATACTTCCTGAGATCAAAACAAATCTTTTTCCTTCGTACATTCTTGTTTTCAGTAATAACCACACCTTCTCATCCTTGTATTTCCTCGGTGCTATTTTGAAATAATCAAACCCTTGCTCAGCTTTTGCTGGGAATGCTCTTTGCAGTTTATTTAGATTTAGATCACCTCTAAAATCATTATTAAATATTGTAATGTTATCTATCATCTTTTCTAGTTTTAAGGGTTAATCAATAATGAGGAAGTGGAGGCTTTCGAATTCTCCCTTCCAAATAATTCAGTCATATATCCTAAGAGATTTTCATTGTTAGGTTTAGCATATGTTAGAGGCGTTTTCGGATCTTTTTGACATAGAATTGCCCCGATATCCTCAATCGGAACACCATGTTTTCTGAGATTCGTTGCCAGTGTATGACGACCTAGATGAGAGATTAGATTCTTATCTATATCAGCCAATTCAGCGATTCGTTTTAGTTCACGATTATAATGACCGTTACTCAACGGTCTGAAGCAAAACTCTCCTTCATTTTCAGGAGCATACTTATGAATTAGTTTTCTAGCTTTCCATGTAAGCGGTTTAGTTACCGTGCGTTTATTTTTCTGATCATAGTGTTTAAATGAGTCGCGTCTCAAGTTCTCCTTTTTTATTAAGAACAGCTCACCAAAACGAACACCCGTAAAGCAATAGAAAAGGAAATAATCTCGAATCCTCTCCAAATGCCGTGAATTTTCGTCAAATTCAAGTTCTTCAATTCTTCCCACCTCCTCTTCGGTAAGAGGTATTCTTGGAGCGTTCGGTGCGGATTCTTCTTTTATCAAACCTTGATACGGTGATTTAGTAATAATGTCTTCTATAACGGCTCTACCAAATACATAGCGTAGTTTCTGATGGTAGCCAGTCTCAACAGAAGTGGAATGCAAACCTTTAATGTAGATCATGTAGAGATCAAAATCCTTAATTAGTCTTGGAGTTACATCAGCAAAGCGTATCTCATTAATTTTGACACTCTTACAGAACTCCTTGAATGTTCTCAGTGCATTGATATACTTGTTATAGGTGGAGCTACTTTTAGACTTCTTTTTCTCCTGAGCTATTTTCATGTAGTAAGCACAGAAATCATCAAATTTCAAATCTTCAAAGAAGTCGTGTATAGCTTTTATGCTAAGGACTGCATCTTTTCTGCTCATACTTAACTGAAGAAAGTAGCGATCAAACTCAGCCATTTTTTCGCTTAACTCAATTTGGTACTTTTTTAGTTCAGCAGTACTTCCAATTACTATTTTCTTTTTCTTATCCCAGTTCTTGGGACTGATGTAAATGCCAGTAGGTTTCTTAATAGTCTTTCCTAGAAAGCGGATGTAGAAATTAAGCGTATGCTTTCCATTAGCATTTAACTTTCGATCGTTTCTCAAAACGACTCTAATCTTCGGTAATTCTTTTTCTTTCATTACAAAAATTTTAGTTTAACAATCAGGGCATAACATTGCCCCCTTTACAGGGGGTAATAACAGTTTCTCTAATTTTTGTAATAAAGAAAGGTGGTATTCTGCTTTTTACAAAGCATTCAATCCCTTAATTCACGAGGGTTTCAGCGATTAAAAAAATATTTTTCAACAACCGATTTTTGCTCTTCCAGAAAGAGCCAAGATTAATACCAAAAAGTCCAAAAGTAGATTTTCAGACCGCAACTTGTAAATTCACCCTTTTCCTAACCCCTGTAGATATATAAATCACTTAAACCTCAAGCAGAATGCGGCTTTTCCATTTACAAGCTGTACTCCCGTCCAGACCGCTTTAGCAAATGCTAAATCACATCAAAACCGCTTAAATCTCAGTGTTTAAGCGGTTTTTTGTTTTTATACACTTCTATAAAATTCAAGAAATTACACCCAAGTTGGTACCAAATTCGGTAACAGTCGTAATAAATTGGTCAACTGTTACTGATTAGCTCTGAATCCCTTTAATGATGAGGGGTTCGGAAAAATGTGCTTGTTGCTTTTTGATAGAATTTGACATAGAAAACGAGTGAAATCGGTAACACTAAAAGTCAAACAATATGAAAGCAAAACAAACCTTTAATGTTCTGTTCTGGATTTACAAATCCAGAACTAAGACTAATGGCCAGGCACCTATCTACGCAGACCTGTGCAGCATTACTAAAAAACTCACCATGCACATTGCTCGGCATACATTCGCCACAACAGTCACATTATCCAATGGCGTTCCTATCGAAACAGTTTCCAGATTGCTAGGGCACACAAAACTGGCAACAACCCAGATTTACGCCAAAGTATTGAAGCACAAAGTCAGCTCAGATATGACAGATTTAAGTGAAAAACTGTTTAAAAATAAAGGTCTTAGAGACAAAACCCTACAAAACGGGACAAACTAAACTCAAAAGTTCATACCTTTGTCGTATGCATAATACTACCACAAATATCGAGGATGTGGAGTATCTCCTGTCTAAATAATTGTCAGGCAAACAACATACTCCATTTACAGTAGTCCGCTACTGAATGGATTCTCATGCCCGTCAATTTCCATTATTATTTTACTTAACACGATAAGCCTTTAAAACTTAGTGCTTATCACAATCATTTTTAGTGATGAATAAATCAGAAATGCATGGAGATGCTATTCCTTTGAAGGAACTAGGATACAGCGAAAAAAATAAAAAATACAGAATCGATAACGACTTAACAGAATTTGAAGTTGGTCGGATAATTACAGAACATAAAGAAAGATACTTAGTAAGAACTTCCACTGGCGTATTGGATGCAGAAGTATTGGGGAACCTTCGATATACTGCCAATTCCAGATTGGACTTTCCAGCAGTTGGAGACTGGGTGGCCATTTCGACATATGATGGTAACAAGGCCTTCATTCATCAGGTTTTTGAAAGGAAATCAATACTGCTAAGAAAAAGTGTTGGGAAATATGCAGAGCAGCAAATTATAGCTGCCAATATTGATGTAGCGTTTGTTGTACAGGCCGTCAATCGAGATTTCAACATTAACAGAATCGAGCGATACTTAACCATTGCCTACGAATCGAACATTGAACCTGTAGTAATCATAACTAAATCCGATTTAATTACTGAAGATCAGTTGGAGACAATGCTTGAAAGTATCAATACTAGAATTGCCAACATTAAAGTCATTGCTTTGAGTAATGTAAACAAGGCAGGAATAGATGAACTGAAACGCTATATCAAAAAAGGACAAACATACTGTATGTTGGGATCTTCAGGAGTTGGAAAATCTACACTGATAAACAATCTGGTCGGTCAGGAATTGATGCTTACCAAAACCATTGGAGATGGAACCGATAGAGGCAGGCACGCAACTACTCACAGAGAATTGATTGTTATACCAGATAGTGGAATCTTTATTGATAATCCAGGAATGCGCGAACTGGGTGTCACAGATGTTGGTTCTGGTTTAGAGCAAACATTTGATTTAATAGCTGAAAAAGCGGCAGACTGCAAATACTCGGATTGCTCACATCAGGTTGAAGCGGGCTGTGCAGTTATTCAAGCTGTTGAAGATGGAGAGATTGATGAAGATTACTATCAAAACTTCTTAAAGTTAAACAAAGAGAAAGAGCACTATCAATCAACCGCTTTGGATAAGAAAAGGAAAGATAAAAATCTATCTAAACTGATTAAAAACTCGAAGAAAATTAAAAATAAGAGGAGATAGACGAGCAAAAGACATTTTGAATTTGTTAAGGAGCTTAACCTGACTCGGTTTTATGTATGACCGAAACATTCTTAAACCGATCTGCGAAAATCTCTGAAGAAGAACTCCCAATTAATTCCTAAATTGAGAGAACCTTATTATCTGATGTTATGCGGATTCTACTTTATATAGGATGTTTTCTATTTGCGGGAGTCTCTCAGTCGCAATGTTATTTTTCAACTACCGGTGATTCAGTCATGATTGTTGACTCGTATTGGCGCTCGTGGGATACTACCCAATACACCTATTTTTATCAATATAGAGTTCTGGTGCATGATGCTAAATACGGAACCAGGGAACTGGAAAAGGGAAAAAGTTCATACAGTGGTCCGGGAAAGGACAGACACCGTGTTGGTTTCCGAATTCCGGATAGTCTATTGGGAACTTTCACAGAAAAAGCAAAATATTTTGATGTGGAAGAATTAGATTCCGTAGTGCAAATGGATGCGAACATCTGGGCTTTGAAGAGAGTTAAATTGGAAGAAGGCGGCTGCTCCAAAGGATGTTCGTGGCGATCATATTATCGTGCATCCTCTAAATGCCAATTGTCCTTTTTTGGAAAAAGTATATGGGAGAAAGAAGTCAAGAATCTTTATTTTGTTGACTCTGATTATATCGCCTGGGGCAAAAGACCAAAAAAAAGATCGGCTTCATACTTTCAGGAATCTCCAGGAATCAGCTGGCCTATAGAAGTGTATTGGTCTGAGAGATTTCAAACCTATTTGGTCAATGTATACTATTCCACCCGAAGGTTTAGGGAAAGAGACAGATCTAATCAATACAACAAAGAATCATTTATGATATCGCTAAAGTAAGGTCGATTAACTATTTCCTCTGAAACTCTCCCATCACAAATTCACCTTGCCAGATGGTCTTTCCTTCGTTGTCCAGTACTTTAACAGTTCCGTCAAGAAATCCTTTTTTACAACGACCAATTAACTGATGGTTGTCCATTTTGTCTTTGATTTTTCCTGAAAATGGCCTTCCATTTTTGCATTTATAGTAAGTACCAATCTCTGTTTCGGATAATTTGCACTCAAGGATGGGTAATTCATAAATCTCATCAAGGCATTTGCCCTCAAATCTAAACCATCCGTTTGCGGGGACCGTCCTGTGATAGGTTTCTCCTATCCGTGTTTGGTAGTACCTGTTGTTTTTCTTTTCGATTGCGCAGTTAACGGAAACCGAATCCGATACTTTAGTTTTTATAGGGACTATCTGACCATAGGATAAAGGAGCCAGAAGTAATAATGTTAAGATGATAGTTGCTCTTGGAATGTAATATGTTGCTTTCACGGTTATCAGGTAATTGGTAGAGCTAATTTTCAACAAAAATAGCGCCAATATTCTTTGAATGGTTTATTCGGGTTTGATTGAAAAAGAGATTTAATGTAACCAGTTACGTATTTTTAACTATATTTGCGTAACCAGTTACGTTAATTATGGAAAAAGATTTTTTAAGAACCTTAGAATATGCCGGGTTTACGGCCAGGATAAAACGACTAAGCGATACGCTCATGTATGAGGCCAGAAGCATCTATGATGGCACCGAAATAGATATTGAACCCAATTGGCACTTGATCTTTTTACTTCTCAAAGAAGAAAAGGAGTTAACCGTTACAGAAATTTCAAAGAAGTTGGGTTTCTCTCATCCAGCGATTATTAAAATCACGAAAAAAATGAAGGATCAAGGATACTTGGAAGGCGTTGTAGATGGAAGGGACAGTAGGAAAACTTTGCTCAGATTGAGTTCTAAGAGTCTTGAAAAGCTTCCTCAATTTGAGCAAAAATGGGAGGTGATTCAGAGTATCATAGGAAATGTAATTGGTCAGGATTTTCTTCCCCGATTGGCTGAAGTAGAAGATAATTTGAAAGAGAAAAACTTAAAAGAACGATTTATTGAAAAAAACGAGAACAATGGATAAGCATGTCGAGATAGTAGAATTTAAGAAGGAGTTTGCACCACAGTTCGCACAACTCAATTTTGATTGGCTTGAAAAATACTTTTATATCGAAGATTATGATAGAGAGGTGTTGACCAATCCGGAAAAATACATCCTAAACGATGGTGGACACATATTTTTTGCAATGGTTGATGATCAGGTTGTGGGAACCGTGGCCTTAATCTATAGAGGAGAAGAAGGTTTTGAATTGTCCAAAATGGCCGTAACGGAGAAGTTTCAGGGTTTGAGAATAGGGCAAAAGCTGATGTATCACTGCATTCATTTTGCTCAAACTCACAAGATAAGTCGCTTGTTTTTGGATTCTAACACGACTCTTAAACCTGCAATCAACCTGTATAACAAGGTTGGTTTTAAAGAGATTCCTGTTCCCAAAGATTCTCCTTATGAACGTTGCAATATTCGAATGGAATTAAACGTATAAACTTGTCTGCTGCAATAGGATATATCGCTCTGGGGATTGCTTTGTTTGGAATGTCTAGTAAAGACATGATCAAATTGAGACTATGGCATTTGTTGTCAAGTTGTTTGTACCTTATATACGGACTCATTATTTCAGAATACCCCATTATAATCGGTGCTATTTTGTATTGTAGCATACATGTTTGGAAACTTTACGGAGCAAAGCAGTGATTAGGGAAGCCACAAATAAAGACAAGGAAGCTGTTTGGGAAATTTTTCAAACTGTGATACAAACGGAAGATACCTACGTTTTTGAAGCAAACACACCTAAGAGCGATTTGGATAAGCATTGATTTTTTCTGAGCGAGAATACTCTAAGTGTTGGCTAGGATTGTAAAAAGCTGTAATTTTATACTCACTAAAAAGAATATCATGTTAAAATCAAGTATCATTTTGCTTTTAAGCCTTTTTGCAATGACAGCAATGGGTCAGAAAAAGGTGGAAACGGTTTCCATCAAGACAAATACTTACTGCGACCACTGTAAAAAGTGTGAGTCTTGCGGACAAAAAATCGAGCACGATTTAGTTTATGTGAAAGGCATTAAACGAGCCACTTTTAATGAATCAGATACGAGCATTACTGTAATGTATAAAACCAGCAAAATCACGGTGGAGACAATTCGGGAAGAAATCGCTTTGTTGGGATTTGATGCGGATGACATACCAGCAGATCCGGATGCTTACGAGAAACTCGACGGTTGTTGTAAGAAGTAAGCTATTACCACAATGAATTTAAAAAGCTCTGAATGTTGATTTCAGGGCTTTTTTTATGGATAAATCCAGGCTTGTTCTAAGAATGGTTTTATCATTAATCCCTGAATAAAACCACCTATCCCAACTTCTCAACCAGTGGTAATACCGTATGGGTTGTTATGGATTTATGCTAACACCGAGTAGGGATTTGATTTATTTTTGCACCATGAAGTATTTCTACGCTATTTTGGTTTTGTTACTGGCCAATGTCTCATTTTCACAGTCTGTTGTGAAAGGAACCATGCAAACTCCTGATAAACAACCGGTGATGTTTGCCAATGTTATTTTGTTTAGTGCCAGCGACAGCTCTGTTGTAAAGGTTGAAACAACATCAGATTCCGGAGAGTTTGTGATGATGAACATCAATTATGGCAATTACTACCTGTTGGGGAAATCAGTTGGTCTGGAAGATTTGATTGTGAGCGATATCAAAGTAAACGGACCAACAACAGATTTGGGCGTTTTAAACTTTGCTGATAGTGGTGATAGTTTAGGAGGCTTAACGGTAGTCGCTGAAAGAGATTTGGTAGAAGTTAAACCAGACCGTACTGTATTTAATGTTGAAGGAACGGTGAACAGTGTTGGATCCAATGCCCTTCAATTGCTAAGAAAAGCACCTTCTGTAACGGTTGATAACAACGACAATATCAATATTATGGGAAGAGCCGGAGTGATGGTGTATATTGATGGAAAACGTTTGCCATTGGCCGGAGAAGATTTGGCAAATTTCCTTAAAAATCTTCCGGCAGAGCAGATCGACAGAATTGAAATCATCACGTCTCCGGGAGCAAAGTATGATGCCGAAGGAAATGCAGGTATTGTAGATATCCGACTTAAGAAGGATAAATCAATTGGAGCAAATGGATCTTTAAGTGGTACTTATACACGTGGAGATTTAACCAGATACAACATCAACGGAAGTGGGAATTACCGCAATAAAAAAATGAATGTGTACGGTTCGGCCGGATACAGCCAGAACGACAACTTGTTTGAGATTTTAGCTCAAAACTACCAGAATGGGATTGCTCTGGACGAGTATAACTATGCGCAGAACAACAGAAACATGTTTAACTACAGATTGGGAAGTGATTTCTTCCTGAACAGAAACCACACAATTGGTTTCCTGGTGTCCGGAGCAACGGTGGATGGAGAGTTGATTGGTGAAAATGATGTAAATATCAGTGACGCCAATACGCCTAATCAGGTCGACAGTGTTCTCATTGCAAATTCGTCAGGAAATAGTGAGAGATTACAAGGTACCTATAACTTAAACTACAGTTATTTGGGAGATTCAGGTCAGGTTTTAACTATGGATTTGGATTATGGTAATTACACCAATACTGACAGAAGATTCCAGCCAAATGTGTATTACACACCTGACCAGCAAACAGTTTTGGAAGAGAATGTTCTGAGTTTCAATACACCCAATGAAATTGATATTTATACCGCCAAATTGGATTATGAGCAAAAACTCGGAAAAGGAAAATTCGGTATTGGAGGAAAGTATAGTAAGGTGGTAACAAAAAATACGTTTGAGGTATTTGATGTGCTCAATAGTAGTGAGTTTATTGACAATTCCAGATCTAATAAATTCGATTATGATGAGAACGTATATGCAGGGTATTTGAGTTATGCGGCCAGACTAGGAAAGAGATGGTCATTGACCAGTGGGGTACGTGGTGAGTATACTAAGTCTACCGGTGATTTGGTAGCTTATGATACAAGCAAGCAGGAAGATCCGGTAAATCAGGAATACTTCAATCTATTCCCAAGTGTTGGTTTGTTGTTCAACTTCAAGCCAAAACAAAGCCTTGGATTGAATTACGGCAGACGAATCAATCGTCCGGATTACAATGTCTTAAACCCATTCAGAAACCAATTGAGTGAAGTATCTATTGAGAAAGGAAATGCTTTCTTAAGACCTGAAATCGTTAACAATGTGGAGCTGAGCTATACCTTGTTCTACATGTATACATTTAAGTTGGGATATAGCAGAACAACCAATGCCATTACGAGATTAATTGGTCCGGATGATGTAGATCCAAGAGCCATGTTTGTTTCCTGGGATAACCTGAGCACACAAGATGTTTATAGTGCTAACATCAGTTTACCGTTGCAAATTAAAAAATGGTGGCAAGCCTTCATTAACCTGAGTGCATCTTATTTGGACAACCAGGCCGATTATGGAGACGGAGCCATTGTTGATGTGCAGGTGTTTACCTACAACATGTTCCAATCGCATACGTTTAACTTACCAAAAGCCTTCAAACTTGAAGTATCAGGTTTTGTAAATGGCCCTGGAGTATGGGGAGGTGTATATAAGTATGATGCCAACTACCAGTTGAATTTAGGTTTACAACGTAAGTTCTTAAAAGATGCTTTGAAAGTTCGTGTGAGCTACAACAACATTACCAACCGTAAAGGTTTCTATGGAACATCTTCATTCAACGGACTTGTGTCTGAAAGTGAAGGACGTTGGGATAACCGTTTCTTCAGCATCAGTGCAAGCTACAACTTTGGTAACCAAAACATCAAATCCAGAAAACGTAAGACTGGTATTGAAGACGAGAAGGGCAGAGTGGGAGAGTAGTAGCTAAATTTGAATAGTACTACCTTCTTCAACCCCAAATCCTTTCCAGTAAACCAGAGCGCCTAAAACGCTGCCGTATACGATATGGCCAACCAGACTGCCCATTACATTGAGTGTGCTTAACTCAAACATCATGCTTTGTCCGTGCTCAGAGAAAATGAGAACCACATCAAGGCATAGCCAGATAAACAGGCCATATATTAAGCCAACTACCAGTTTGTTAAATCGAATTGGGAAATAACTGGTTAGAACTACAAAGGCGATCCCCATTCCGCCTCCATTTCCAATATATCTCCAGGCATAACCAACCAAAGGATGTACATTCTCTGCGTCCATAACCCAGTCTCCAATGGTAGGAATGAAGTCTCCCCAACCAGCCATCATAAAAGGAATCCTGGATAAATCGTAGACAGAAACTGCCAGCAAGCCATATAACCAGCCTTTCAAAATAACTTTGCCCAGTTCCCTGTCTGTTATGCCAATCAAAGCAATTAACAAGAATGCGGGAATCACAATGAATCTGGCTGAATGGTACAAATCAATCCATCCGAATACATGACAGGCAATTGCCGAAATGGCTGAAGTTGCCAGCGCACAAATCAGGAGAATTTTTGCAGTTTTTATGGTTTTGGCTTTGGTCATGGCGTGTGCAGTTTTAGTCGTTCATTTTTCCTTTTAAAGACTTAGGTGTAACTTCTTTATTGTCTTGGGCAGGAACTTGTTCATTTTCCATATTAGAGTTCTTAGAGATGCCTTCTAACTTACTTTTCATTTTTTCAAGTTCTTTTTCCATTTCTTCAATCGCTAACATTTCTTCAATTTCCGGCATCACACCTCCGCAACTCCACAATTCAAACTCATACATGTCAGGTTCAATCTCGTCAGTGTAAATAGTTGCAGTATCCAGTTTAGAAATTAAGGTTCTGAAATCTTCGTCATTCCACTCAGGAAAATATTCTTTGGTGATTGGTGGAACGTATAATACTTCATCAATCTTACCCAAATCGTCTACATGAAAAGCATATCTGTGCTTATTCTTTTTGTTACCAGGCTCTGTATAATGCGTCCGCATTATCATATTGTTGATGGTGTCTATATGTATGTCGCCAAATTTGATAGAACTTAAATGCCCTTTATCTGAAAGAGATTGGTATGGATCCAGAAACTCAGGAGCTGCTTGCATACTTTTGTATCTCCAGTACGAATAATCCGGATTTCTGAATTTAAATTCTGTTGCAGTGTCCTTTTCGTGTAGGGCTTTCACAAATAGGGCCAACTGAGCCTTTACTTGTTTCGGATTTTTAAGATCAAAACTATACTGATCGTCCTGTGCGTTGAGAGAGAAAGATAAACATCCTGCAAGTGCTAAAGAAAAAATATGCTTCATAACTAATTGGTTTTGATAATTCTACTCCAAACTCATTATTTCGTTTCGTTTTTGACCCTTAGAATGAGTAAACGTGACGTTTCGTTTAGAATTCGTACACCTCAAAGAGGTGAAGGTTCATATAATAGATGAATGAAACTCACTAATTCCATATTAAAACTGATGCGCGATTAAATCGCGTACCAGTTTAAATTTAATCGCGCCCCAGTTTTAACTGTCTTACCAAGTGGAAGTCCATCTTCACCCAGTGGCATTAATCTGATCGAGATATTAACGTACTTTTATTGGACAAAGTATTACCTATGATAGTAAAGAAAATCTACCCGGTCCTGTTCCTGACTCTTGTGTCTTTAACCGGATTCTCTCAAAGAAAAATTGAAGGAACGTACGACAGTAAAGGACGAACGTTTACTGTTGCCAACAGTACTCAGGTAATTAAGAATTTCGTCAGAGGCTTTGCGCCATATCAGGGAAGAGACTATTTGTACGGTGTCATAGATACCAATGGCCTTGTTATCTGCGAACCTAAGTATGATGAGGTTGGAGACTTTTTTAAAGGGGCATGTAAGGTAACTGTGCGAAGGAACTACCAGGATTTTTATGGTTATATCAATGAAAAAGGAGAGGAAATCATTCCTGTTGAATATGATGATATTAATGATTGGTGTACCTCAAGTTTTCGTTGTCATTCGGAACAAATTATTGTTGGAAAAGATGGCAAGTATGGCTGCTTTGACAGAAAGGGAAATGTACTGGTCCCTCTTAAGTATTCTTCAATTAGTTTTTTTAGAGGGAACTTAACTCGTGTCCATGATTCGAGGGGCTTTGGCTATATAAATAAAGCAGGTAAAGTGGTGATTCGTCCCAAATTTGAAGCTGCAGATGATTTTTCTGGTAGGCTTATACGTGTTAAGTACAAGGGAAAGTGGGGCTATATTGATACTCTGGGTAAAACAGTTATTCCGTTTGAGTACGACGATATCAGAGGGTTTTACAGTGTAGGTTATAGGGTTAAAAAAGATGGTAAGTATGGTGTGATAGACATCAATAACAAAGTTAAGCTGTCGTTCATTTATGAATCTTTGGGTTATTTCCGGGAAGGATTGGCTTGTGTTAGAATCGATGGCAAATATGGTTATATCGATACCAGTGCCAATATTGTAATTCCATGTATATACGATAAAGGAGGCAATTTTTTACATAACAGGGCTTTTGTGAGAAAAGGAGATAAGTGGGGACATATTAACTCAAAAGGAGAGGTGACGACACCTATTAAGTATAGTTCTGCCGGAGATTTTAATCAAGGTCTTGCTAGTGTCGGATTAAAAGGATTGTATGGTAAGATAGATACCAATGGAAGAGAAGTACTGGCATGCAAATATGTTGGAATTGGAGGTTTCATTGATGGCATAGCTTCTGTGAAACAGATCCATAAAGATGTCCCTCATTGGGGATATGTGAGTAGAACAGGAGAAGAGATACTGCCCGTGAAATATGATAAAACAAGACCTTTTAAAAATGGATTGGGTTTGATTCTGAAAGACAAGATGTGGGGCGTGGTTAATACGGAAGGGAAGATCATTGTGCCTTGCAAGTATCATGGGATCAATCTGGATTCGTCTGGAAAAATCAGGGCCAGAATTAAAGCAGAAAAATACGTTTTCGACAAAGAGGGCAAACCAATACGTGAATAAGCTGGTAGTTAAACTGGTACGCGATTTAATCGCGTACCAGTTTAAAATTAATCGCGCACCAGTTTGAATTCGATATATAGATTTACGGGAAAACACCTAGATATAGACATGGATAATTTGATCAGCTTTGGCTTCAAATTAAGTGTATGATCAAGAAGACATGTATTGTTGTGATTGCCATATTTACAGTTCAATCGGCAAATTCTCAATTAAGTACTCACATTGCAAATGGCGCCTGGGCTCCAGGATTTCACATAGGTTTCGGAACCATCAAAAACAACCAGCTAACTTATGTTGAAGGCAGAAAACACGGACCATATTTTGGAGTTGGTGTGGATTTGGCCTATTCCACATTTGAAGCCGGAGAAATCAGGTATTATCTGGATGCCAAGTGGACTATGGACTTGGTTCATAAAGGCGTTGAACTCTTCAAAGGCACTGGTACGGATGCCAGAATAGACTTTACAGGTTTCACATGGCATAAATTAGGAATCAATGTATTTGCAACAGACAATTTGTGTATAGGCGTAGGAGGAAGTTTTGCAGATTACATCATAGACATTCCGCTTTATGCGAATAACAATGGCGACTTTTTTGCGGGAATAACCTGGCAGGAGCCTTCGGGTTGGAATTGGACTGCAGGACCATGTTTCTTTGCAGACTATGGTATTGGTGATTTTGCAGCCAGTTTAACTACCAGTTATGATTTCACTTACCTCACTCCAAAAATCACGGATGATTATGAGGCCTTAACGGACAAAATTGATGGCTATAAACCTCCGCACTTTATGTATTTCGATCTTACTATCAACCACGAAACCGGCGTTTATCTATCCATTAACAGAACCACAATGATCGATAAAGGAGATTTGGGGAATAATATGTCCAGAGGAGAGATTAAAATGGGGTGGAGATGGTGGTTGTAAGACCAGAACAAAATTTAAGAAATAAAGCCTGGAATAAAAAACAAAACCTGGTACGCGATTAAATCGTGCACCAGGTTTTTACATTTTGTTCGTTTAAGTGACTACTTGGTAGCTCCTTTAGACTTAAGATAATCCTTTAGCTTTTTGCCATCTGCAACTTTTAGTACAGATTTACCTTTATTGTTTCTTGCATTCACATCTGCTCCCGCATCAACTAATAATGCACATAAATCTACATTGTTTCTACCAGCATTGGCAGCAATCATTAGTGGTGTTTCTCCTCTGTTGTTCTTCAAGTTAACATCTACACCTTGTTGAATCAATGTAGCAGAGATGCTGATATTTGAATTTTTACAAGAGTAGTGCAGTAAATTCTGAGAAGAGTTGTCAATGTGATCTGTCTTGGCACCATGATCAAGCAACTTCTTAAACATTTGATCTTTGTTCCCTTTGACAGTCGCTACGACATAATCATTTTTAGTAGCATCAGCGCCTCTGTCGATTAGAATATTGAAAACTGCTGTTTTTCCGCTGCTAATCGCGCTCATCATTCCATTATCAGGAGAAGCTCCTTTGTCAATCAAAGCATTCACAACATGAGTATTTCCTGTTCTGGCTGCACTTTGAATAAGTCCGGCCTTTGAAGCATCAGCTCCTTTATCGAGCATCAATAAAGCAGTTGAAGTCTGATTGCTTGAAATGGCATCAGCAAGAGCATAATTTGGATCAGCTCCATTTCTTAGAAGAGCAAGAGAAATATTCTCTGTTTTGTTGGTCACAGATGTCTTAATTAGGTTCTTATCAGAAGTTGGTGCACCTTTTTCAAGAAGAGCCATCACAACTTTTTCATTCTTTTTAGCAACAGCCTTGCTGATCACTGTAGGAGAAGTTACTGCGGCCCCACCATTAATTAAAATAAGTGCAATTTCTGTTTGATCATTGTCAATTGCCATTGGTAAAATGCTGGCATCTAAAATCGGCTGAGCACCTTTTCCAAGAGCAGTGTTTACCATGTCTTTATTTGAATTAACTACCGCAGCTTTCAATACTTTGTTAGGATCTGCTCCATGTTCCAATAGTAGATTAAGCATAGGAACAGAATTGTGCTTCACCACACCATTAATATGCGGATCTGGTTTTGCACCTTTCTGTAAAGCGACTCTTGCTGGTTCGATTTTGTAATTAGGCATTTTCATTTGTCTGCCGTCTTTACTTTCCGTGCTTGTAGGAATGGCAGCAGAAATGATTCTTTCTGGAGATACATTGTATTTATCGATTAAATCTCTCACCAAATTGAGATCTCTGGCAACCGCATGTTCAATCGCAGGAGTTGGTTCGGCACCTTTTTGAAGACATAAACCAATCATTTCATTTTGATTGTATTTAACAGAATATTTCAAAGCTTCAGTTTTATTGATGCCTTTGTCTAAGCATACTCCGGCAATTTCCTTGTCGTTTCTGGTAGCAGCCTTTTCGTAGACAGCATTGGTTACTTTCACACCTCTGTCTGTAAGAGTTCTAAAAGTACTGACATCACTTTTATCGGCAAGAATCATCATAGCAGGCTCCATGTTCACCTTGTATTTCGACAAAGCAATTAACATGTCAAACCTTTGAGTGTTATTAGATAAGTTGGCTGCATATGTAGCATAGTCGGCTTTAGCAGGATCAAAACCAGGAGCTCTTAGAATGGTCAAAGCTCTTCCATCATCTCCCGTATTAATTAAGTAGTGTAATGCCGTTTTTCCTGACTTATCAGTAACGTTAACATCTGCTTGCTTTTGAATAAGTTGACGCAAAATATCGTCGTTGGTATTCTTGGCAGCAATGATGATTGGGTAATCTCCATTTTTGTTAGCAACGTTCGGACTACAGCCCTTAGCTATGGCTGCACTCACACTTGTAGAGTTGTTGATCAGGCAAGCTGTGGTTAAAAGTGTATTCCCTGTTTGATCCAGTTTATTAGGATTTGGAACCGTTTTCGTCACAATGCTTCCATTAATCAAAGCCTTGATTTCTCCATTCAATTCACCATAAACATTGCCTTTATCGTCTACACCAAAAGAATTGGCCGAGAATTGAGCATTGGTCCATGTATTATTTGAGGCGTCAAGTTTATAGATGGTACCACCTCTTACTTTCATATAGATGTTTCCATCACTTCCCAGGAGTATTTGTTGAGCAAAAGCGCCTTTGGTGTCGATCGTTTTGTACTCGCCATTACCACTGTACTTCACAAAGACACGTCCACTTGAGGTTACGAAATAAAGATTGTCTGATCTGTCAAATGCAAGGCTCACGGCTGTTTGCGCTTGAACATCTGTCATAAATGGTTGCCACACATTGTTTTTGGTAGCAATGGTTTTTACTTTGAAAATTCCTTTTTTGGTAGTCCCGTCGGCTTGTTTAACGCTACCTACTGCATACTTCATGTTACGGTCTTTTTCTCCAACCGTTACGGCCTTGGCGTTGGTCATACCATACCAGGTAAACCAGGTGGCGTTATTGCTATTCCAGGATTTTACTTCACCTTTTGAAGTCGCTATCAAAATGTTTCCGTAAGAACTGTAGGCAGATATTACATCTTCCGGTGTGTCATATTTAATATAATTCCAGCCATTAAAGCTGTTGTACAGGCCTTTTCCGTTTGGTCCATCTCCAAAACTCCAGATAAGACCTGAGCCGTTAATGCACATAAAATTTGAGGTATAGGGGGCAGTAGTAGATACTTCTTTTTGGCTGTAAGCCGAGCTACAAATAGTAGTTGCAGCTACAATTAGAGTAAGTTTATTTTTCATGGTCCGTTAATTTGATCCTCGCTAAAGAAAATATTATGCCAAAATACAAAACTTCCTATTCATGAATGGCTTAAGAAGTAATATTGCCTGTTTTTGATCAATTGTGAACAATCTCTGTTGTAAAGAATGATTTTAATCATTTTTTTATGCTGGACTTAATTGCGTATTTTTGCCCAAATTAAATTTTGTACATGGGTATTCAGGCAGTACGTTTTAAAAGAGATAACACAACAGATTTTGCTAAGGTTCTAAGAACGAGAGTAAAAGGTTATTTCAAAGAAAAAAATATCTCAAAACATGCGAATTCAAAAATGGTGATCAAGACCATCTTTATGATTTCTCTTTATTTCATTCCTTATGGTATCTTCCTTTCCGGAGCTGTTGAAAGCTACTGGGGAATGGTAGGGTTGTATCTGATTATGGGGTTGGGACTGGCCGGAATTGGTTTGTCTATCATGCATGATGCCAACCATGGAGCATACTCCAAGAATGAAAAAGTCAATAATTTCATCGGAAAGATTTTGAACGTAGTAGGTGGGTATGACTTTAACTGGCGTACACAACACAATGTATTGCACCACTCTTTTACAAACATTGAAGGTTACGATGAAGACATTGATCCGGGAACAGTTTTAAGGTTCTCTCCACATGCTGAGAGAAAGAAGGCTCATAAGTATCAGCATTACTACGCCTGGTTCTTTTATAGTTTGATGACTTTCTTATGGATTACTTTCAAAGATTTCGTTCAGTTGAACAGATATAAAAGAATGGGATTGATTGAAGGCGGTAAGAAAGGATACAGACTACGTATGCTGGATATGATTCTTTGGAAAGTATTCTATTATGCTTACATGGTGGCCATTCCATTGCTTGTATTGGATATCGACTGGTGGATGATGCCTATCCTTCTAATCTCAATGCATTTAGTTGCTGGATTAATTTTGGCTTGTATCTTCCAACCTGCACACGTTGTGCCAGATACACACTTCCCGTTGCCTTCTCAACCAGATAATAACATTGAGAATGTTTGGTTTGCACATCAATTGGAAACGACAGCGAACTTTGCTCCAAAGAATAAGGTTTTAAGTTGGTACGTAGGTGGTTTGAACTATCAGGTAGAGCATCACTTGTTCCCAAGTATTTGCCATGTGCATTATCCGGAAATTTCCAAGATTGTGGAAAAAACAGCTAAGGAGTTTAATTTACCTTATCATTCCTTTGAAACTTTCCGTGGCGCTTTAGTCGCTCATACCAGAATGTTAAGAGACCTTGGTAGATACGATCAGTTGCCTAACGCTACATATATCTAAACAATGATTATCTCGTCGGAACGGTGTTATTTGAGAGAATGGACTGTTGATGACGCCGGATTTCTTTACGAACTTAATTCAGATCCTGAAGTATTGGAATATACAGGGGATGAGGCATTTTCTTCATTAGAATCAGCCCAGGGGTTCATAAAATCTTACACACATTATAAAGACCATGGTTTTGGAAGGTGGCTTGTGTGTTTAAAAGAAACGGATACACCAATTGGCTTTTGTGGTTTAAGAAAGCACAATGATTATGTAGATCTTGGCTTTCGATTCATGAAAAAGCATTGGGGCAAAGGCTATGCTACTGAGGTATCAGAGGCCTGCCTTCAATACGGATTTCACGATTTAAATTTAGATTCCATTATTGCCAGAGTCGCCATTGATAACCACGCATCTATCCGGGTAATTGAAAAACTGGGCATGAGTTTTTGGAAGGAAGATTTGTGCCATGGACATCAGGCTAATTATTACCGCAGATTTAAAAATCAGTCTTTGTAAAGTTTAGCGTCTCTGTGCAGTGCATGAAGCTCGATGACAAGGGCGCTCTCAAAGTCATTTTCTTTTTTGTGGCAGGATGCTCAAAAGAAATTTCGCGTGCATGAAGCATCATGTTTTCAATGCCCCAGTTTTGTTTGAAGAATCTGTTCTGTTTATTGCAGCCATGAGGTCTGTCTCCAATAATAGGATGTCTTAAATGATTCAGGTGCTTCCTAAGCTGATGTTGTCTGCCAGTCTTGGGGTATAATCGTACCAGTGAGTAACGGGAAGTAGGGTGAGGCCCCAAAGGAATGTTCAGTTCTGTCTTCTCCAGGCATTCATAATTGGTAATGGCCTCTTGAAGCTGCCCCTTGTCATTAAGTAAGGGCTTTTCTACAATACCTTCATCATCTATATATCCTCTCACTATAGCCAAATACGTTTTTTGAATCAGCCTGTCTTCAAACTGAACTCTAAGTGCGTTTAGTGTATCCTGACAATCGGAAAAAACCATAATGCCGGATGTTTTCCTGTCTAACCTGTGAACCGGATTTAAAATTCGATCTGTTTGCTTTCGAATAATGTCTACCGCAAACTCTTTGGTGTTTCTAACAAGTTTAGATCTGTGAATAGCCAGGTTGTTTGGCTTGTTGATGACCACAATTTGATCATCTTCATGAATGACGTCCAGAAACATATTTATACCCTCACACCAATTACACACACATCATCTACCTGCTCGAGTTCTCCTCTCCATTCTTCAAAGGAGGCATCTAAAATTGCCATTTGTTCTTCCATTGGTCTGTCAGCCATCGATATCAGCAAGTTCTTAAAAGTCTTGTACTTGAATTTTTTGCCTCTTGGTCCACCAAATTGGTCCGCATAGCCATCAGTAAACATGTAAATGCTGTCACCAGGTTCTAACTGTATTCTATGGCCGGTAAATGGTTTCATGTGTTCATACTTCCCAATAGGTTGCTTATTGGCCTTGATTTCATGAATTTCAGCAGAGCCTTTCTTTAAAATCCAAAGTGGGTTGTTTGCGCCTGAATATTCAACAATGTTAGTTTCAAGGTCAATGGAGCAAAGAGACATATCCATCCCATCCTTCACTTCTTCTCCTGAACTGGCCTCAAAAGTCTCAACAACCAACTCTACCATTTTGTCAAGAATTTTAGCAGGATCTCTCAAACCAAATTCTTTCACACATCTTGTTAAACTGTTAGACCCAACTACACTTACCATGGCACCCGGGACACCATGACCGGTACAATCAACAGCAGAAATTAACATGTGATTATCCTGAATATCCATCCAGTAAAAATCTCCTGATACAATGTCCTTGGGTTTAAAAAGAATAAAGCTGTTGCCCAGATGGGCTTTAATGGCTTCCATGGTAGGCAAAATGGCCCTCTGGAGACGTTCTGCGTAGTTAATAGAGTCTACAATCTCCTTATTCTTTTCTTCCACCATTTCCTTTTGGAGATTCAGTTCTTCCGTTCTTTCAGCTACTTTGTGCTCAAGATTCTGGTTGATATCCTGCAGCTCTCCAAACAAGTTCTTAATGGAGATTTGCATTTTCTTAAAACTTAATGCCAAAACGCCAATTTCGTCCTTGCCTTTAACTTCAATTTCGGCATCCATGTTTCCTTTTGCCAATTGTTTGGCGCCTCCGGTTAGATGTTTCAGTGGTCTTGTAATTCTTTTAGCAACCCAATAGGAAGTGAGAATGATCAATATGACAATTCCTCCAAATACAAATAGAAGTGTGTTTCTAAGTTCATTGATATGAGAGAAAGCTTCTGCCTCATCAATTTCACTCATGATAACCCAGTTAAGTCCGTGAATCTTTAAAGGCTTGTATGAAGACAAAACGGCTACACCACGGTAATCTGCAAAGATCTCAGTATTTGATTTACCAGCCAGGGCTGCTTTTGTCCCTTTCGTTTCAACTTTTTGCAGTCCAATAGAACTGTTGAAATTCTTGATTTTTTTAATGGTTTCATCCGGTGTCCCAATCTCTTTAATCAACTTGAAATATTCGTCCTCATCTTCAATCAAAAAACGAGATTGATTTCTCAGAGTGTAATCACTTCCCACAATGTAGGTTTCACCACTTTCTCCTAAACCAACATTTGCCCAGTTTTGCTTGTTGGTCATGATGTTGTTAATCCTGTCGATAGGTAATTGAAATACCAATACACCTACTTTTTTGGCGCCATCAAAAATAGGGGAGGCGATAAAAGCTGCATGGGCATTATAGGACGGATGGTAGGGCTCGTAATCCTGAATACAAACGAAACTACTTTCGTCAGACTGATTTGCTTCAGAGAAAACACGTGCAATGTTGGAGCTTTTAAAGGGACCATCTAGCATGCTGGTGGCAAAATCCACTTCCTTAAAAACAGAATAGACAATATTTCCAGTTTCAGAATCGATTAGGAAAATGTCGTAATACCCAAACTTCTCAAGATATTCCCTAATGTATGGGTGGTACTTTCTGTGAAACTGAGTGTAGGAACTTGAATCGTCCGATCCATCCAACATATGTTTGTTGCCTACTTCCTTAGGGTTACTGGCTATGTAGAGATCCTGTAAAATTCGTGTGTTTTTATTTGGGGACAGTTCATCTCCAACATTTACATTCTCTGCCTTATTCTTGTTGAGTCTAACCAGATACTCATTTTTGTAATAATTAATGATGTTACCGTCAATTCTGTCCAGGCCTCCACTGCTCACCTGAAGGTCTTTGTCAACGTCTTTAAAGCCCCGACTGAAATTTTGCATGGCTTCAACAATTGTAGGGTTGCTTGAGAAGGTTTGAACCTGATCGTTGATATTGGCAAAGTAATCTTCAATCTGACTTGCCTTCATTTCACGAACCGCCGTTAGTCGGTTGAAAGATTCAGTTTCGAGTGATTCTTTACCTTCCGAATAAGCCAGGTAGCCAATAACAGATGTAGAGATAAATGCAATGACAAAAAACCAAAGCATCAATCGCGTACCAATTTTCCAATTTCTAAGCATGAACATGCAAAATAAACCTTTTTTCGTGTTTTACTTAATTATTTGAATCACATTATATAAGAGACATAATTACGTATTTTTGTGGTATGAAAATTATATTGATCACTACAACAATGTTTATCCTCACTTTATTCACTGCCTGCACAAGTGGAAAGGAAGGTTCTGAGTCAGGAGAAAAAGGTGGTACCGAAACAACGGATAATGAAAGCCCAAAGGGAGATGCCGGTTCTGATGACTGGATTATGGGACAGTTAAGGGAGAAATACCCGGAAATATCAGATGATGACGTCTGCATTGTGAGGCCTCAGAGTTTTAACAATGTGGCTTTGGTTGGCATGTTTGCTCATGACCGTGGTTGTGGAGGAAGTTTGGCATATTTTGGAGGTGAAAAAGGAGACATCAGAGGTCTTGCTCCAAAAATTCTAAACGATAACGGATGGTCAGATAGAAATAAAAGATCAGAACTGGCTTTGAACTATACGAAACAAGTGATTCAGGTTTGGGATGGTTTGATGGAAGAATCAACTGAGAATTTTGACAGTCATGGAGAGTTTCAGTTTTCTGAACCTTTGAGTACTGTTGAAGATGGAGAAGTGACAGTTACATGTTGGGTAAAGGCACCAGCAGGCATGCTTAAGGCAGATAATTTTTATCATTTAACGGTTGTTTATAGTGGAGACGGAGAAGTGCTGAGTAAGGATATTACCAATCGGTTTTCCGTTGAGTATTGATTAGAAAGGGATTAGATAGCATTGTAGTTTTAACCGCACTTCTTGTTGGTTGGATCAATGTTATTCAACCATCTTTTGCACAGGAAAAACAATTTGAAATACGATTGGATGAAGCGTACGAGTTACGCTATCAGTATCCAGATAGTGCTTCTGTTATACTTAAATCCTTATTAAAAGAAGCACTTGAGTCGGGAGACATTCATAAAATTCTTGTCTCCAGAAATAACCTGGCTATGTCTCTCAAGGAAATGGGAAGGTATGGAGAGGCCAACAAACTCATTTTTGACAACCTTAGGTTGATTGATTCAGCGGAAATCAAGGACATCAAGAATACATATTTGGTTGCCGGCCACGTAACTGGTGCGAGTGGTCGTTTGGATGAAGCCAAAGATTACTACAAAAAAGCCTTAGAACAATTCCTCGAATCTGATGATGAAGAAGGTGTGGCATATACTTATGCCGGGATGGGGATTTTGGAATATGATCTCACGAATTTTGATGATGCCCTCAAGTATTACCTACTTTCTGAATTGCATTGGGAAAAAGCGGATAATCCTTTGTATGCGGATCTTCTAAATAACATTGGAGCTGTTTATGTGGAATTTGAGCAGTATGATGCAGCATTGTCGTACTATAAACGAACCTTTGAGATTTTTAGTGACCTGAATTGGAAAGCCGATATGGCCCTTGTGCAATACAATTTGGGAGAGCTCTATATGATCACCGAGAAATATGACTCGTCAAGAACCTATTACAAGAAGAGTTTAAGAATAGCTAAGGATATTGGAAGTGCTGTAGACGAGTACTGGGCTTATTTTGGTTTGTACGAATTGGATAAAGTAATGGGCTTAGATTCATCCGCTTTAAGATATTACGAACGTTACGTGTATCTCAAGGACAGTATTAGAGAATCTCAGGTTTCGAATGACATTCTTACTTATAGAGTTCAGTATGAGAATTCAATAAAGGACCAAAAGATTCTGGAGCAGGAAATTCAGTTGAAGAAGGAAAATGAGAAACAAACCAAAACTGATCTGGAGAAAAAGAAGAAGCAAAGTGAAAACTTGTTATTGTGGATTTCAATAGGATTAATTGCAATGATTGGTCTGGTCGTTTTCTTGATGTACTCAAGAATTAAGCGTGTAAATCACGAGTTACGTCTCCAAAAGAGTCGTGTGGAATCCAAAAACAAACTCATCGATCAATCTCTCTACGAGAAGGAAATTCTTTTGAAAGAGATTCACCATAGGGTTAAAA
This sequence comes from Parvicellaceae bacterium, assembly GCA_965230535.1. Taxonomy (GTDB): domain Bacteria; phylum Bacteroidota; class Bacteroidia; order Flavobacteriales_D; family JAUILH01; genus JAUILH01. The sequence continues at coordinate 1,808,297 of OZ246009.1, forward strand.
ATAATCTGCAAATTATATCGAGCCTTCTGAACTTGCAAAGCCACAGAATTGAAGACGAGAAAGCTGTGGAAACTCTGGCTGTAAGTAGAGACCGGATTCAGGCAATTGCCTTGGTTCATCAAAAGTTGTATCAATCTAAAGATCTGTCTAAGGTGGACTTTAAGGCCTATCTGAACGATCTGTTGGATCAACAAAAAAGTGCTTACTCCAGTCTAAGCTCTAAGTTGCAGATAGAGTTCGATTGTATTGATCTTAGATTGTCTTTAGATGTAGCGGTTCCTCTTGGAATTATCCTGTCTGAGTTGGTGACCAATGCTTTTAAGCATGGCTTGAGCCAGATTTCACAACCCAAGTTGAGCATTCATTTATATGAAAATGAAGGACTGTATTTTCTTCAAATCAAAGACAACGGCCCGGGATTACCTGAAGGTTTTAGTTTTGAAAAATCAGAATCTCTTGGAGTTGAAATTATCCAGGCCTTAATCACCCAGATTGAAGCAGAATTACAGCATTCAAACGACAACGGAGCCGTATTCCTGATCAAGTTTAGTGACCAGCCTTAGTCCAGAAAAAGTGACCTTTTACAACGTAGGGTTCGTTCTTCCAGTCAAGTGCCTCAGCAATGTAAAAATAGGTGCCATCTGTTACCTGATTTTCTTTTTCGTTGACGCCCTGCCAAAAACCATCAGTGCCTTCCCAACCACCCTGGTATTGTCCCCAACGATTGTAAATGGAGACTTTAAGCTTGGAAATATTCTGAAACTGCATGATGGTGAAAATGTCATTTAAGCCATCACCATTAGCGGTAACAATATTAGGGAACAACATCCATGAAATAGGATCAGCCGGTTCATGGCAATTGCCTGAATTGATCCAGATAATTTGAGTGTATGCTGTATCTGATCCACAGGCATTGTTGGCAGTTACAAAAAATCTTCCCGAATCCTGGAATACATAAAACGAATCAGTTGTGCCATTGAACCATTCCAGGTTTTCTCCAATTGCCCAGGCTGTGGCTGTATCATTCGGACAACGGTACATGGTATCGGGAGAAACCGAAACAGTTGGCGGGCCTAAAACCGTTACTTCAGCGGTGTCAGTATCTCCGCACGATCCCGGAATTGTGTAATACACTTCATGGACACCGACTCCCGCAGAATCAGTGAAAAACTCTCCCGTTGCGCCATCAATACAACTGGTACAATTAGCACTCCAACTTCCACCAGTACTTGAAGTACTTAGTTGAAATAAACCACCTAAACAGGCAATTGGAGGAACCGGATCAATTGTAGCGGTTGCTTGTGTATTGACAGTCACCGTCATGGTTGCCGTATCGTTAGGGCAAACAGTGCCCATAACAATGTAGTCATAGTCACCACTTAAGTTCGATCCTGGATCAAAAGTGCCTAAATCTCCTCCTGCAAGTGTGCTTGGGCCGGTCCAGGAACCACCGGTTTGTGGTGTCCCCGTCAATTGACCAAAGAGGGCAACTGGTAAATCGTTTGGACAAAAATTAATGCTGTTATCGTTACCCGCATCCGGAGAGGTCTCAATATTGATTGTTACGACTGCCGTTGAATCCGGGCATCCTGCGCCGCCTCCAACAGTATAACTATATGCGCCGGACGAATTAGTTGAAGGGTCAAAAGTCCCCAGGTTTCCACTGCTCAATGTACTTGGGCCCGTCCAGTTTCCGGTATTGTCTGGTGTACCACCTAAATAATCGAAGAGATTAATAACGCCTGAGGTATCACAAAGTGAGAAAGTTGAATCCGTTCCCGCATTGGGAGAGGTTGTTCCGTTAGTAATACTCACGGTAGCTGTGTCCTCACAACCAATAGATGAAATGGCAATGACATGGTAAGTGCCATCGCACAAGCCAACTGCAGTAACGCTATCCTGACCAATTAGATTGAAAGCAGCATCATACCATTCATAGGTATAACCTGGAATAGAGCCGCTGGCTGAAGCAGTGGCTTCACCGGCACACGGACAACTGGCATTATTGGCAGAAGCAGTTGCGACAATTGGCGTAATCGGTGCGCATCCATTATTGTATTGTGCAATGTAGCCTGCGTTGGCAGCGTTATTTGGCAAACCGGGAGTTTGTTCATCAGCACCACAGTCCGTTAAACTTGCACAGCCTTCCGTCCAGTTCGCTTGCAAATTTGGATCTGTGTCGTTGAAATACCAAACATCATCTGAGCCCGATCCTGGAAAGTAAATCAAATTATTCTGATCATTATTACCCCAACAAACTGAAAATACTTCACAACCATTGAGGTCAACAATTCTGGCGCAATCTCCACCATTTGCCATTCCTATGTTGTTCCAGTTTCCTCCCGGGTTCCATCCGGTTGCAGGATAGCTGCACGCGGAAGCACCTGGAGTAGTGGAGTTTTGTTCAAACAAATTCACATCATTGATTGGCGCGATTAATACACAGTTTCCATCATTCAAACTCAAATCATCCGGTGGTAGAGCTGCATTCGGATCATTGTTGTTATAAATTACGATAATGGTTCCAAGAGGGACACACGACCAAATAGGGTCATTTGAAAATCTGTTACATCCTGGTGCAACACCAGTTCCTGAAGTTCCGGTACTATGATAACCAGAGTTATCGTCAATGATCCAGTTTCGAATATCAATACAGGGAGGTGTCGTCACAGCGCAATTGTAGGCAACTGTATCTACCACCACCAACTCTATGTATTCTTTACTTCCGCTTGGACCATTCGAAACCTCATTAATAATGAGCGTTTGGGCATGAGATATGAACGCACCGATAAACAGAGTACAAGCCAACAGAAATTTCTTCATCAAATAGGTTTTAGAATAGTGGTCGGTCAGCAGCAAGAGACCTTAGGATGTTCACTACAACGAATATAGCGAGAACTGATGAGCTTTCATATTTTCTTATCGTTAAATACGATTAATAGTTCATTAACATCTCCAAATGGTTCATTCACCACGATTATTATTAACATGTTGCTTTATTTGCCAAACAAATTCTAATTTTGCCCGCAGTACTTGTTAATTTTGAGCATGAGGGAAACCATTTTAATTTTAGATTTTGGGTCGCAATACACCCAGCTAATCGCAAGGAGAGTAAGAGAACTCAATATTTACTGTGAAATTCATCCTTACAACAATTGTCCTGAAATAGGAGAAGATGTCAAAGGTGTGATTCTTTCCGGAAGTCCATTTTCTGTATATGATCCTGAATCTCCTAAGCCGGATTTATCGGTTTTCGAAGGTTTGCCTGTTTTGGGAGTATGTTTCGGTGCACAATACATTGCAAAATCTACCGGAGGAAATGTTGTCCGTTCTGAGATCAGAGAATACGGTAGAGCAAACCTCTCATTCGTTAACAATGAAAACATCCTTCTAAAAGGCGTGGAAATGAATTCTCAGGTATGGATGTCTCATGCAGATACCATTTCTGAAATCTCTGATGAGTACGAATTGATTGCATCAACCAGTGAGGTGAAGATTGCCGGATATGCTTCAAAAAGCAAGCCTTTGTTTGGAATCCAGTTTCACCCGGAAGTATACCACTCTACCGATGGTAAAAAGATGCTGGAGAATTTTGTGGTAGGTGTTTGTCATTGTCAACAAACATGGACGCCGGGTTCATTTGTGCATGAAACAGTGGCGGCGCTTAAAGAGCAAATCGGAGACGATAATGTGGTTTTAGGTCTCTCTGGAGGGGTTGATTCCTCTGTAGCTGCTATGCTTTTACATGAAGCGATCGGTTCTCAATTACATTGTATTTTTGTAGACAACGGTCTGCTGAGAAAAAATGAATTTTCTGATGTATTAAAGAGTTATGAAGGACTTGGACTTAACGTGAAAGGCGTTGATGCCAGTCAGCAATTCTATGATGCTCTGAAAGACATCAGTGATCCGGAGAAAAAGAGAAAAGCAATAGGTCGTGTATTCATTGAAGTATTTGATGAAGAATCTAAATTGATTCCTAATGTAAAGTGGTTGGGACAAGGCACCATCTATCCGGATGTGATCGAATCAGTATCTGTAAATGGACCTTCTGCAACAATTAAATCTCATCATAATGTAGGTGGTTTACCTGACTTTATGAAGCTTCAGGTTGTAGAGCCACTAAGAGCTTTATTTAAAGATGAAGTGAGAAGAGTAGGACGTGAAATGAACATTCCGGAATTCATTATCGGAAGACATCCGTTCCCTGGTCCAGGCCTTGCCATCCGTATCCTGGGAGATATTACAGCAGAAAAGGTACGCATTTTGCAAGAGGTAGATCATATCTTTATTGATGGTTTGAAAAAACACGATTTGTATAAGGATGTTTGGCAAGCCGGAGCTATTTTGCTTCCTGTTAAATCTGTAGGCGTAATGGGAGACGAAAGAACCTATGAACAGGCAGTGGCTTTAAGAGCTGTGAGTTCAACAGATGGTATGACAGCAGATTGGTGTCATTTGCCGTATGAGTTCCTGGCTAAGATGTCCAACGAAATCATCAATACGGTGAAGGGAATTAACAGGGTGACTTACGACATCAGTTCTAAGCCACCTGCAACAATTGAATGGGAATAATGACAAGATATTGGTACATAGTATTTTTCGGATTGATTTTTTCTGTTGGGACATTTGCTCAAACAGAAGATCAATTGGTTGAACGTGATGGAAAGTACTTTTTTGAGTATAAAGTAGAGAAGGGGAAGACCTTTTATGGACTCCAACGTCAGTTTGACGTGACGAAAGATGATCTGATTAAGAACAATCCTGCTTTGTCTGACGGACTTAAGAAAGGTCAAACCATTTACGTTCCGGTGTCCGAAAAATATCAAAACCTCATTCCAAAGAACCAGGCATCTACCTCTGTCGAAGGACGTCAGGTATCACATGTTGTAGAGAAAGGAGAAACTTTATACGGTATATCTAAAAAGTATGGTGTCACGGTAGATGAGTTGGTAAAAGCAAACCCTGGTGCAGAAGATGGTTTAAAAATAGGTGCCGAGCTTTACATTCCGGGTAAGGGAAATGCTGATCAATTAACCGTTGAGCCACCTTCTGAGGATCCGATTCATAATACGAGTGACAGTACCAAGGTAAAACACATTCTTCAAAAAGGGGAGACCTTGTACTCATTGTCTAAAAGATATATGGTTTCCATCAATGATTTGAAAGAATTCAATAATGGATTCCCAGGTGGATTTGATGCAGGTGATACCATTCTAATTCCGGTTAGAAAGGAAATTACTGAGCATTTTCAGAAAGAAATAGTAAGCGATTCAACAGATACTTTGCAACAGGCGATAGTTTATAAAGAAAAGTATGTGGTATCAGTTCTGGCACCAATTCAGTTAAGCAAAAATGCAGCTGTTCAGGCAAGAAGAAAGACAGGAGAAGAAGAGGAACTGTACGGACCTACCAAAATTGGAGTTGACTTTTTCGGAGGGATTAAACTGGCAATTGACTCTTTAACTCAGGCGGGTATTTCTGTTGACTTAAGGTTCTATGATACAGCTAAAGATACTGGTGCACTTGGGAAAATTCTTAGAAAACCTGAATTGGCCGAATCCGATTTAATCATTGGGCCATTTCATAATTTCAATGTGAAGATAGCTGCCAAGTATGCCAAGGAACACAAGATTCATTTGGTAGTGCCTGTGGCAACATCTAATAAAGTTTTGTTTAAGAACCCTTATGTGAGCCGCGCCGTTACATCTACAACCTCTCAGTTAAGAGGTATGGCAAAATACATTGCAGCAAAGTACCCGGATGCAAACGTAATTCTGGTAGACAGTAAAAAGAGCAAGGATAAGTACATGTTAAACGTGATGAAAAAGGCTTTAACAAAAGAACTGACAAAAGTGTTAGGGAAACCCACGGAGCCTAAAATGTCTTATGTAACAAGTTATGATTCAAAGCACCTTCATGCTAGTATCAGCAAAGAGAAGCAAAATATCATCATTGCCTGTTCTAAAGATCAGGGCTTTGCCACAAATTTCATGACCAAGATCAATACAGTTAAGAATTCCTGGGATAAGTATCAGGCAGAAATCAAAGTGTTTGTTTTAGACGAGTGGGAGTATTTCAACAGTGTTGATGACATGTACAAGAAGAAATTGAACATGCATTATGTAAGTAACCGTCACATTGATTACGACTCTAGTACAACAGTCTCTTTTCTAAAAGCGTATAGAGCAAAAATGGGCTACGATCCTAACGAATTTGGGTTCATGGGATTTGACTTGGCTTATAACTACATTGGTGCCTTGGCTCATTTTGGAACTGGGTTTCCAGAGCGTGTTGGATTGATCCACTCAGAAGGCGTACACACCAAATTCAACCTGGTTCAGGTGCAAGAAGGAAGTGGGTTCGAGAACAGGAGCGTATATATTATTCGTTACGAAGGCTATAATCTCATTCAGGAGCAATGATAGATAAGCACGGTATTGCTGAAGAGTTTCAGGTAATTCAGGACGAGATTTGCGCAGGTTTGGAAAATCTGGATGGCAAATCTAAATTTCAGGAAGATAAATGGGAAAGACCAGGTGGCGGCGGAGGCAGAACCCGCGTTATCATGGATGGAGATCTGCTTCAAAAGGGAGGCGTTAATTTCTCGGCAGTACATGGCAACTTACCTGATTTAATGGTGAAAGAACTCAAATTAGATTCGAGTGAGTTTTTCGCAACTGGAGTTTCCATCGTACTTCATCCAAATAATCCTTTTGTTCCCATTATTCATATGAATATTCGCTATTTCGAGATGGGAGATGGGACATATTGGTTTGGAGGTGGAATTGACCTTACGCCGCATTACATTGATACGGAAATGGCGGGTAAATTTCACCGTGGATTAAAAGATGTATGTGATAAATATGCGTCTCATTTGTATCCTGATTATAAGAAATGGGCAGACGATTATTTCTTTAATCAGCATAGAAATGAAACCAGAGGAGTAGGGGGGATATTCTACGACAGACAAAAAGACGGTTTGAGTAAGGATGAATGGTTTGCATTTGCTTGTGACCTGGGACGTGCATTTGTGCCTCTATATAAAGAACAGGTGGAGTTTGGTAAAGACAAACCTTACACAGAAGATCATAAGAAATGGCAACACATCCGTCGTGGCCGTTACGTAGAGTTTAATTTAGTTTATGATAGGGGCACCAAATTTGGTCTGCAAACAGCAGGCAGAATAGAGTCCATCCTCATGAGTCTACCACAGGAAGCTCATTGGTATTACGATCACAAAGCCGAAGAAGGCTCAGAAGAGCATAAGACCCTTGAGCTATTGAAAAAAGAGGTGGACTGGCTTAAGTACTAGAGCTATTTCACAAGCTGAATCACATACTTGTCATTAATTCTGACTGTGTATGTTCCTGCAGGAAATGCAGTGAAGTCTATCAACTTGTTTGGAGAATCTAGTCTTTTAAGCATCTTTCCGGAAACATCAAATATGTCGATTTGTTCCAACTTTAGGTCACCACTTTCAATTTGAAGATAGTCTTTAACAGGGTTAGGGAAGAGCTTGATGCGAACGTCATCCTGTTCAGAAATTCCATTAAAGAAAGGGTCGATGATCAGGCTCACAGTGTCACTGGTACAACCATCATCGGCTATTAATACCACCGTATAGTTCCCCGGATTGGAGTAGGTGTAGTTTGGACTTTGAAGCGTGGATAAAGCACCATCGCCAAAGGCCCATTGCCAGTCTGTAGCATTCACAGATGTATCTGAGAAGCTAACTTGTCCCGAGCTCCCAACCGTGTATTCAAAACCGGCTTTTACATCATCTGTACCTATTCTCCATGTATCCAGACTATCGAAAACTGTAGTGTGTGCTACTTGTTGAAGAAAGCTTGCTGTTGAGGAGGAAATTCCAGCTGTATAACTTAAGCCAACAGGTGATTTGCGCCACATAGTTGCATAGAATACACAAGCTGTTAAATAAGATCCATTGATGTTTGGATGGCTTCCATCTCCTGTATAGAGACCCAAACCAGGGTTTTGTGTTCTGCTATACCACCAGGCACTTCCTGCCGGTGCACAAATGGCATCATGGTCATTGGTCATTTGCAAATAAGAACTTCTTAGTCTGTCCTGCATGCCTTCATAAGTACAAACAGGCGGGTAATTAGGACAATTGTTGGCGTCACCATTCTCCCTTCCCCAGGTCATATAGAAAACCGGTTCTGTACAAGGGTTGTTGGAGTAAATTGAATCAACCAGAACATCTGCATATGGGTATACGTCATTGGCAACCTGTGCAGGCGAAAAACTTGGTTTTTGGCTTTGTTCCTGCAATACGACATAATCCCAATCCTGAGCCTGAATTTTACTCAAAGATGTGGCATTTGTAGAGTGTTGAATCAACTGATAACCTCCTGGCGTATTAGAATCGTAGATCAAAGTATCTCCGTTGCTCAGAGCCAATTGATAAATGAGATTGGGTAAGTTATTGGCACCTGTATAACTATTGCCTAGAAACAGGGCCCTTTTTGTTTGTGTATATCCGGTAAGAGAGAGTAGTAGAGAGATGCTGAATATAATTGTGCGCATAAAAAGTTTTATAAAATTTGTTAGAGTACAAACGTGAATAAAGCACAAGGGATGCCTGTGGTTTGTTTTTTTTAATTGGGAATTATTGGAATCCAATTAAAACGATAGGGCAAAAAAAAGTCCTGATAATCAATATCAGGACCCTTCTAATTTCAAGTAATGCTAGTTTACTTAACGAAATCAACCACTGCTTTAAAAGCTTCCGGATTGTTCATGGCTAAATCTGCCAATACCTTTCTGTTAAGTGTAACACCTTTGTTACTTAGTTTACCCATAAATTCGCTGTAGCTCATGCCGTGCATTCTAGCACCTGCATTGATACGGGTAATCCATAATTTTCTGAAATTTCTTTTCTTTTGACGTCTGTCGCGGTAAGCATATGTCAATGCTTTTTCAACCGCATTTTTCGCTACTGTGTGGACATTTTTTCTTCTTCCAAAGTAGCCTTTTGCTTGCTTAAGGATCTTTTTTCTTCTGGCCTTAGCTGCAACGCTGTTTACTGATCTAGGCATAATTTTAAGTTTTTTGGTAGGCAGTGTTCCTAATTAGGAATCTTAAATGGACTGAATACCGGGTTAACAAATAACCTCCCTTTTCTTAAGGGATTATTTCATATTAAGTTGAAGTTTGATATTGTTTTCATCCGATGGATGAACCAATGTAGCATGCGTAAGAGCTTTCTTTCTTTTCTTAGCCTTCTTGGTCAAGATGTGGCTCTTAAAAGCATGCTTTCTCTTCAACTTACCAGTTCCAGTAACGGTAAACCGTTTCTTAGCGCTGGATTTTGTTTTCATTTTTGGCATTACTTATTTATTTAATGTATCCCGATAAGCCGGGATGGTTTTACTTTTTCTTTTTGGGTTGGATCATCATGATCATCTTCTTACCTTCTAACTTAGGCATTTGCTCTACCAAACCAATGTCTTCAAGCTCCTGCGCAAATTTCAATAACAAGATTTCCCCTCTGTCTTTAAACACAATGCTTCTTCCTTTGAAGAAAACATAGGCCTTCACTTTTGATCCTTCAGTTAAAAACTTCTTAGCGTGGTTCAGCTTGAAGTTAAAATCGTGATCATCCGTATTTGGTCCAAAACGAATTTCTTTAACCACCACTTTAATTTGCTTGGACTTCATTTCCTTTTGCTTCTTCTTTTGATCGTACAAGAACTTCTTGTAGTCAATGATTCGGCAAACGGGGGGATTGGCATTTGGTGAAATTTCTACCAAATCGAGTTCTTGCTCTTCAGCCATTTTTAGAGCAACGTGAGTGGCGTAAACACCTTGTTCTACGTTTTCTCCAACTAGTCTGATTTCAGATGCCTCAATTCTGCGGTTGATCTTATGCGGATCTTCCTGCTTTACTCGGCCTCTGTAGCCTCTTCTACCTCCTTTTCTTCTTGGTCCTGCGATGGTTAAGTCCTCCTTTTATTTAATCAATTAACTTATTTATTTCCTCATTGATCAGGTTAATGAAATCTTCAGGTGAGTATACACCCAAATCTCCATCTCCCTGTTTTCTGACTGATACTGAGTTAGCTTCCTCTTCTTTCTCCCCGATAATCAACATATACGGGATTTTCTGAAGTTCCGCATCACGGATTTTCTTACCAACCTTCTCAGCCCTTTCGTCAATGAGCGTGCGAATATCGGAATTATTTAGCACATTTAAAATATTTCTTGCGTAATCATGGTATTTTTCACTGACTGGCAGAATGATAACCTGATCTGGTGTTAACCACAATGGGAATTTTCCACCACTATGTTCGAGTAAAACAGCAACGAATCTTTCCATGGATCCGAATGGTGCTCTGTGAATCATGATTGGTCTGTGTTTCTCGTTATCACTACCGGTATACTCAAGTTCAAATCTTTCAGGTAAGTTATAATCTACCTGAATAGTACCCAATTGCCATTTTCTGCCAAGTGCATCTTTTACCATGAAATCGAGCTTTGGTCCGTAGAAGGCAGCTTCTCCATACTCAACAACAGATTCAAGACCTTTTTCTTCAGTCGCTTCAATGATTGCACGCTCTGCTTTTTCCCAGTTGTCATCAGAACCAATGTACTTTTCAGGCTTGTTAGGATCTCTTAAAGAAACCTGCGCAATGAAATCTTCAAAACTCAAGGTCTTGAAAATGTACAATACAAGGTCAATTACATTTTTGAACTCGCCTTTTAATTGATCCGGACGACAGAAAATGTGTGCATCATCCTGAGTAAAGCCTCTAACTCGGGTTAAGCCATGCAGTTCGCCGCTTTGCTCATATCTGTAAACCGTTCCAAACTCAGCATATCTCACAGGCAGATCACGATAAGATCTTGGCTTGTATTTGTAGGCTTCACAATGATGAGGGCAGTTCATTGGTTTCAAAAGGAACTCTTCTCCGTCAGCAGGAGTATTGATGGCCTGAAACGAATCCTCTCCATATTTGGCATAATGTCCTGAAGTCACATATAAATCTTTATGACCAATATGCGGTGTCATCACCATTTCGTAGCCAGCCTTTTGCTGTGCTTTCTTAAGGAAATTTTCAAGTCTGCCTCTTAAGTCAGCTCCCTTAGGTAGCCAGATTGGTAGACCTTGTCCGACACGTTGGCTAAACATGAATAATTCAAGTTCCTTTCCAAGTTTCCTATGGTCTCTTTCCTTGGCCTTTTCCAGTAACTCCAAATATTCAGTTAATTCTGATTTTTTAGGGAAAGTAATTCCATAAATTCTGGTCAACTGCTTTCTGTTCTCATCTCCTCGCCAGTATGCACCTGCCAAACTAGTTAGTTTAGCTGCTTTAATGAAACCTGTGTGAGGAATGTGAGGTCCGCGACATAAGTCTGTGAACTCTCCCTGAGTATAAAAAGTAATGCTGCCGTCTTCAAGATCTTCAAGAAGCTCCAGTTTATACTCGTCATCAGCCTTCTTGAAGTACTCAATGGCTTCAGACTTACTAATTTCTTTTCTTATGTAGGCATTTTTCTGACGAGCCAGTTCAAGCATTTTATCTTCAATCTTCTTAAGATCGTGATCACTCAAAGAAATGTCACCAGTATCCACATCATAGTAAAAACCATTTTCAATTGGCGGACCAATTCCAAACTTGGTATCCGGATAATAAAATTGAAGTGCTTCAGCCATTAAATGAGCAGAAGAATGCCACATGGTAGATTTACCTTCATCGTCTCTCCAGGTCAGCAATTGTAACTCAGAATCTGTTGTCATTGGGGTAGAAGCGTCCACAACAGTTCCATTAACTTTAGCAGCTAATACGTTACGGGCAAGGCCTTCACTAATGGATAGAGCAACATCCATCGGACTTGCACCAGATTCAAATTCTCTTACAGAGCCGTCTGGCAAGGTAATTTTAATCATGATTGTCAAAAAATTTAGTCGGTAAATATACTGTTAATTGCGTTTTGTTGAATAAAAAAAGCCACGCTTTGGGGCGTGGCTTTTAAATCGTTCAATTCTTTATCTATACATTCTTGTACCCCATAGATAAAATCATGGCGCCTTTCGTTCGGGTGACAATTTTTTCACCTTTCTCTCCTTTAGAGATGTCTTTCTCTTTGGCTGGGATCATGTAATTGATATATACTTTCTTGAGGATCAAAGTATTTGCCTGATCTTCAGTCATGCCTGCTTCAATCTTCTTAGCTTTTAAATTATCTAAAAGAGTAGTGGAAGACACATCAAAAATACCTCCGCTTACTCCATTCTTAGAATACAATTCAGTTCTGTTTTGATAGTTGTTAGGCTTATCATAAATCTTAACATCAATGGCATCAGCAATAGAACCTGGGTTAAAAGCCAGTTTGTATTCGTTGCTACTGAAGAAGAACACTTCTACTTCTTTTCTTTGCTCAAATGTTTTATAGATAAAGTAAGATACTTTTGAAGCATCATATCTATAAGGTTTTAAGCTTTCCTTAGCTTCTTTCTTTTTAACAGGGATTTGCTCTGATAAATCTTCAGGAATAATCTTATAAATAGTTTGTCCTGCATTTTGATCAGATTTCTTATTGAATACCTGAGAAATGGCAATACCTGAAACGGCTATACCTAAAGTAATGGCGATTAATTTCTTTTTCATGATTCTACCTTTTATCCGTTAACAATATTAGTTCTCATCTCTTCAATCTTCACAGTCAACTGATGTAATTCCTCAGCAGTTAATGTTGGGTTTTCGTAAGTCCCGGTTTCGCTATCCGCTGAAGCTTTTACAGATTCCAAAGAATCGTAAGTCGCTCTAAGGTCTTTCAAGCTTGCCTTTAATTTATCAAGACCAGCTTCATCGATTTGATCAAGTCCTTTCATAACAGAGTTAAGAACGTTCATCTGTTCTACAATGGTTGTGCCAAGATCTTCGTTTCCTGACTCTTCAAGCAATTGCGAACCAATGTACATGCCTTCTATCCATGCACCTGAAAAGTAAACAGTAGATTCTTTCTTAGCTTCAGGGTCTTCATCAAAAATTTCTTCGGTTCTCCAGTTAATGTCAACAAGAACATCCATCATACCCTGACGATCTTCCATGTTCTCTTCAAACGATTGAAGTAAATCTTCTGAATCGAAAATTTGAGCCAATCCGGTTTCAGATCCTAATTTTCTGATAACTCCCATATAAGCTTGTGCCTCAGAGAATTTTTCATTCATCACGGCGTAAGCTAAATCAGCAGAATAAATACCAAAGTTTAATTTTTTACTTACTTCACTTGTATAGTCGTCTGCTTTTTCCGGATCATGAGTCAGGCCTTCAGAATAAGTTAAGCCTTCCTTGTTCATCATTTGGGCAACCTGTAAAGCAGTTGGAAGTTGAATTTCTTCTTCTTCTGATTCTTCGCCTTCAAGCATCTCAGATTCGGAGATCTCAGTATCCTCTCCAGAGTCGGCGTCTGGTTTTACTTGAGCTTGTTCTTGTTTTTCGGAGTCTTCTGATTTTTCCTCACCACATGAAGTAGCGAAAATAAGTCCTGCAGAAAGTAGCGCTATGCTGATAAATTTCTTGTTCATAATTATTCTCGAATTAAACGTCTCTACGAAAATAGTAAAGTTTTGATACAATCCTGATGTTAAATCTTTTCTATGCACTAAATCATATCATCTAAAAATTAACATTAGCACTCAGGATATCAGTATTTTTTGACTAGAAAGGTATTTTTCACGATCTTATATGCCAAATTAAAACACTATGAAGAAAATTTTACTGTCTGTATTCGCTTTTGCCTTGATTGGTATGGCGGGAGAGGCTCAAACTGTTCATCCCGATTTTGCGGATGGTGTAGTTTGGGTCAAGCTAAAAAATGACGTGAACAAACGCAGTGCTATTGATATTAAAACGGGAAAGGTCTCGAATGGAAAAATCAATGCGGATGATCTTGTTATTGCTGAAACAATTAAATCTTACGGAGTAACTGAGGTAACTCAGCCATTCTCGCGTATAGAATATGATGGACTTAATAGATATGTTAAAGTGAGCTTTAGCAATGCACAAGGGGTAGATGCTTTACTTGAAAAGCTGAATGGAAACCCTGATGTGGAATTGGCAGAGAAATCACCTATCTATAGAAAGACCTTAACGCCTAATGATCCTAGCTTTTCGGGATCAACTCAATGGGGCTTATTTCAAATTGGTGCTCAAAACGCATGGAATGTATCTACTGGTAACTCAAACGTGGTAGTTGCAATTGTGGATGATGCAGTTGAAATTACACATCCAGATTTATCACCGGTTATTTGGACAAACACAGGAGAAATTGCCAATAACGGAATCGATGATGATGGGAACGGATACATTGATGATGTGAATGGATGGGATGCTTCCGGTACTCAATATGCCAACGGAGATACGGATCCTAACCCGGATGCACCAGCTTCAAGTTTCGATCATGGAACGCACGTAGCGGGGATTGCCGGAGCAGCCACTAACAACAATGCTGGTGTGGCATCTATTGGATTTGGTGTGAGCCTTATGGCTGTTAAGAGTACAAACTCTTCAGTGAACCTGACGCATACTTATGAAGGTGTGGTTTATGCCATCGAGAATAATGCTGATGTCATTAATATGTCTTTTGGATCAGGGTTTAACTCAAGTGCTTTCCAAAGCTTGATGAACTATGCCAACTCTTTGGGAATTGTGTTGGTGGCAGCTGCCGGAAATGACAACGTGAGTTCTACTTTCTATCCTGCCGGATATAATAATGTGATCTCTGTGGCTTCTACGACTACCGGAGATGCAAAATCTAACTTCTCTAACTACGGTAGTTGGATTGATATTTCCGCTCCTGGTAGTGCAATTTACAGTACCATTCCTGGTTCGGGATATGATTACAAGCAGGGAACTTCAATGGCTTCACCAATGGTTGCAGGTCTTTGTGGTTTGATGTTGTCTTTAAACCCGAGTTTGTCACCAAGTGATATTGAAAGCTGTTTAACAAGTACTGCTGCAAACATTGATGGGGCCAACCCTAGTTATGTAGGTCAGTTAGGTGCGGGTAGAATAGATGCCTTGGCAGCTATGAACTGTATTTCTGCTACTTTGAACTGGGCTCCGCAAGCAGAGTTCTCGGGAGATATATTAAATATTCTGGAGGGACAGTCGGTTAACTTTACTGATTTGTCTGTTTACAATCCTACTTCATGGAGTTGGACATTCACTGGAGGAAGTCCTGCTACATTCAATGGTCAGAACCCTGGTGCTGTAACATATAACACGGCCGGAACTTATGCGGTTCAGTTAACAGTATCTAATGCGAACGGTAGTGATACTGAAACTAAGACTGGATATGTTACAGTAAATGCTCTAACCGGATGTGATACTATATCCAATACATTGCCAACGGATAACATTACAACAATCTCATGGGTTGGTGGTGATGGCCTTTTATCAGGACATAATGCTTATGGAATAACAAGGTATGCAGAGCAGTACTCTGGACTTGGTAATACTTGGGTTACAGGTGCTGAATTTTATTTCACACGGGGAGAAACCAATAATCCTAACTCAGATATAACCATAATGGTTTGGGAAGATGCTGGTGGCGTTCCCGGAACCATGGTATATTCTGAGGATGTTCCACTTGAAGTAATTGAGGATAACGTAACAGGACCAGGGCCTGGTTCATTTTTCATCACCAATGTTACTTTTGATTTACCTGTTCAAGTGAATACTAATGACTTCTATGTAGGGTATTCTATTGAAAACGCAACCGCTGCATCAGATTCAGTTGCATGTGGACTGGTTAACGTTACTGCAGATGGAGCAAGACCTAACAGAATGTTTGCATTCTTTGAGCCAGGAAACGCTTTAGGATGGCCACCAAATGCTTGGCAAGATTTCCCAACGTTTTCGGGAGCTGAATTTGTAATGCATATTTATCCAAGAATCACACAAACTCCACCTACGGCAGTGATTAATGCAAACCCTAATCCGGCTTGTGTTGGTGATTTTGTGAACTTTGACGGAACATCATCTCCAAATGGAGTGAACTTTGAATGGGCCATCAATGGCACAGCCAATCCTTATCCAACCGGAAGTTCTCCTTCCGTTGTGATGAATACTGCTGGTAACCATACCGTGTACATGGCGGCTTACAACTCTTGTGGATTCCTTCATATAGATAGTATCCAGGTGCAGGTTGATGCTGTTCCAAACGTAACAATGACTTCAACTACAGATACAATTTGTGCTGGTTCTTCAGTTAACTTAACTGCGACTGGAGCGGGGTCTTATACATGGACACCGGCAGCAACATTGAGCTGTAACAACTGTCCGAATCCTGTTGCAACACCAACCAGTACAACTACATATACAGTGGTTGGTACTACTGGTAACTGTTCTTCTCCATCTGACTACACAATTGTGGTCGATGATACGCAACCTGTGGCTTCTTATCTTGCAAGTAGCGATACTATCTGTGAAGGGGAAAGCATCACGTATAACGGTGCCATTTCAACAGGAGCGAGTAGCTATAGCTGGACGTTTGCCGGAGGAAGCACTGGCTCATCAACTTCTGCAAACCCAACTGTGACATATGCGACAGCTGGAACTTACAATGTTGATTTAACCGTAAACAACACATGTTCTTTAACAGACAATACTTCTGGTCAAATCGTTGTATTGCCTGCAGCACAATGTAATGTTGGAGTAGGTGAGAACCTGCAAGCTCAGGTTAATGTATTGTACGACAGAGCAAACACCAGCTTAACTGTAGATTTGTCAGCATTGAGTGGTGAAAGCCAATTGAAGTTAATGTCGGCCAATGGTCAGTTAATTCAGACAGTGAATGATGCCAATGGTTTTGTTAGAATAAATACTACGACACTTGCTGCTGGGGTTTATATGATCTCCATCGAACACAATGGCGAAAGAGCCGTTGAGAAGTTCGTTAAATAAAATAGTTTATTGACTATGAAAAAACCTGACCGTTCTGGTCAGGTTTTTTTTATGTGTCAATACTTTGAAAAAACTATTTCTTCAGAGAACTATTGAAGGATTCGACCCTCACTTGTTCCTGTTTGTTAATCATAACAAATGCCACAATGGGAATGACTATCACTCCTGTGATAGAAATATAAGTAAAGCCCACCAAGCCCATTTTCCAAATCAGATAAGCTGCAAAAGGAAGGCAAATTCCAAAAATGATCAATGCTGCCAAAGCTGCGGCTCCTGATTTTCTGGCTTTGAGATCTTTGACTTTTATGCTAAACTGTTTCCCACAACCTACACAGGTTGTATCAAAAGACTTTCCCTTCTCCTGGGTGAGTTCTTTTTTTGTATCGCAAAGTGTTTTCTCCGCAAATTCAGTTGAGCAATGCGGGCATTCAGTGAAAACTTTCATATCAGGTCTGGATCACACCTACATTGTAAGGTTTTTCAGCGGGAGCATTATTAGCCATTTCAATTCCCATTGACAACCATTCTCTGGTTTTGGCAGGATCAATGATGGCATCTACCCATAATCTGGAAGCTGCATAGTATGGAGACGTTTGTTGGTCGTAACGAGATTTGATCTTATTAAACAATTCATCTCGTTTTTCGTCAGAAATTTCTTCTCCTTTAGCTTTTAGTGATGCCATTTCAATTTGCAATAAAGTTTTTGCGGCAGAAGCGCCACTCATCACTGCCAATTCAGCAGTAGGCCAGCTACAAATCAATCTTGGGTCATAAGCTTTTCCACACATGGCATAATTACCAGCACCATAGGAATTCCCCATAATCACGGTGAATTTTGGAACTGTGCAGTTAGACATGGCGTTTACCATTTTTGCCCCATCTTTAATAATACCCCCATGTTCAGATTTAGATCCAACCATGAATCCGGATACATCCTGAAGGAATACCAATGGAATGTTTTTCTGATTACAGTTCATTATGAAGCGTGCAGCCTTATCGGCAGAATCAGAATAGATCACACCGCCAAACTGCATTTCTCCCTTTCCACTTTTTACAAGCTCTCTTTGGTTGGCTACAATACCAACAGACCAACCATCTATACGAGCATAGCAAGTGATCAGGCTTTTTCCATAGTTAGCCTTGTACTCTGTGAATTCAGAGTTGTCGACCAAACTTTTAATAATGTCCTTTGTCTGGTATGGTTTTGCCCTGTCTCTTGGCAGGATACCATAGATATTCTTCACAGGATTTTTGGGCATTTCAGCTTCTTTTCGATCAAACCCTGCATTTGGCGTATGCCCTAATTTATCAACGAGATCTCTGATGGTCTTTAAACAACTCTCATCGTCTTCGCAATTGTAATCACACACACCTGAAATTTCAGTATGTGTTGTGGCACCTCCCAAAGTTTCATTGTCAATATCTTCACCAATAGCAGCCTTAACAAGATAAGAACCCGCCAGGAAAATAGATCCGGTTTTGTTAACTATTAAAGCCTCATCACTCATGATAGGCAAGTAGGCACCTCCAGCAACACAACTACCCATTACAGCTGCTATTTGAGGAATTCCCATAGACGACATAACGGCATTGTTTCTAAAGATGCGCCCGAAATGTTCTTTGTCCGGGAAAATTTCATCTTGCATTGGTAAGAATACACCAGCACTGTCTACCAGATAAATAATGGGCAGCTTGTTTTCAATAGAAATTTCCTGAGCTCTCAGGTTCTTTTTTCCGGTAATAGGGAACCAGGCACCAGCTTTTACGGTAGCATCATTGGCGACAACAATACACTGTCTGTCCTTAACGTACCCAATTTTAACGACAACACCGGCACTTGGACAGCCTCCGTACTCTTCGTACATGCCATCTCCGGCAAATGCTCCGATTTCAATTGATTCAGAATCTTTATCCAATAGCAATTCGATTCGCTCACGGGCCGTGAGTTTGCCTTTGCTGTGGTGTTTGTCAATTTTTTTCTTTCCGCCTCCTAATTCAACTTTAGCGAATTTCGTTTTCAACTCAGAGAGTTTCATGCGCATGGCATCATCATTCTTGTTGAACTCTAGTTCTTTTTTGCTTACAGCCATAGATGTTTAATTTCAGATCAATCCAAAGATAATTAAAGCTAGGATTTGGCAAAACAAGAAAATGCTAAAAAGCTAAGTCTACAAAAAACTAATGGTGTTAGGCCCCTCATTAAAGAGCAGATCTATGCTGGACAAGTTGGGAATATGACCATGTCTTTCATCAAAGCATTGAAAGTAGCTGGTATGCGTGAAATTCGTCTCTTTTTTCGGGTGAATTACCAACCTGGAATCATTCTCCTTATAGGGCATAAAGTCTTCGGTTTTATTAAAGGAAACATTGGCTCCTACGCACTGTAGAGTCTGCTCAAGAATCTGTTGGTTGAGGTCGACCAGGAACGAAACTTTCTTTTGTAAAATCTGATCGAAATAAGGGAGGTAGTCTTCGAAAAACGGACTGGAAGCGTAAGCCGTTTTTAGACTCTTCAGGTGCTGAATAACCCAGTTTTCGGCGTAATTGATTCTTACGTCCCTCATGTGCATATGGTTTTTCCGACTAACCGGAACGGTCAGACTTTGAAGACCATTTGGCCCGAAAATGTGACATCTGGAACGATAAGTTTGTTTAACAAAATGCTCGTGTTGATCTATGGTTACTTCATCGGAATGAATCACCTTAGATAGATATTCTATGTTGGGAAAATAGTTGCTCGAAAGCAGCATGTCTAGTCAATTGCAGTGAAGACACGATTCCATCTGATGCCTCCGCTGAAGAAACCTTTATCCGGATCTTTTGACATCCAGATGAAGACAGCCTTTCCTACCACGTGGTCTTCAGGAACAAACCCCCAGAATCTTGAATCTGCTGAATTATGGCGGTTGTCTCCCATCATCCAGTAATAATCCATTTGGAAAGTGTAGTCAGAAGCTTCTTTACCATTGATCAGGTACTTACCGTCTTTTTCGGCAATCTTGTTGCCTTCATAAACTTCAATCACTCTTTTGTACTTGATCCAGTTGTCTTCTGTTAACTCAATTTTCATCCCTTCGGCCGGAATAACCAATGGTCCAAAGTTATCTTCTGTCCAATCGAACTTTGGATGATTTGGGTAAATGTGATGGTAATTACTGATAAGTTGACCTCTCAAACGTTCATTTTGAATCATTTGGTATTGATAATGCGTTCCATCAAATGCAATCCCAGGTTTTTTGGATAGGTTTTTCACTTTAACATTGGCCTTTCCGAACATTTGTTCGAATTTGGGCTTGTTTTGCTTGGTTAAAGGAATGGATAAAACAACCGAGTCTAAAACGAATTGACCGTTTGCTTGCTGGTGTCCAATTGGCTCTACAAGACCAATATGGCTTGGGGTAATGTCGTAATTCTCTTTGAACCTCTCTCCAAATTTACTTTGGTAATATCCTTGAATTTGAGGACCGCTCATAGAACCAAAAACCCTTCTGTCTTCAGGACCTGCAGCAAATGTAATGTAGTAGTTATACTGCATGTCTTCAAAGTACTCTGAAGCTTTTCCGTTTACAAATAATTGATTGTCTTTGATTTGAATTTCATCACCTGCAATGGCTACACATCTCTTAATGTAGTTTTCGCGTTTATCAACAGGCCTGTTAACCAAACCGTACATGTCAATCAGTTTTTGTCTGGCTACAGCTTCATACTTAGTTCGTTCAGCTTCAAAATCCAGTGGCGACTTTTTGCTAAGAATGGTGTTGTTCTGAACGCCATCTTTGTTTGCCATGGCCCATTCGTACACAGCAATATCAGTTAGGTAATTTTTGTATGTATGTCCCATTAAACCCTGTACTCCCGGGTCGAATATGGCAGTGTCACCAGCAGGGAAATTAAATACGACTACCTCATTCCTTTCAACACTACCAACACCAGGCAACCTTCTATATGGACGTTTTGCCCACTCTACATAACTGTTTCTACCAACCACAGGAATATAATTATGGAAGAAAGGAATGCTTAAAGGTGTGTTAGGCAGTTTAGGGCCGTAGCTCATTTTGCTTACAAACAAATAGTCTCCAACCAACAAATCTTTTTCCATCGAAGGCGTAGGAATGGTGAAAGGTTCGAAAACCATGGAACGAATGATACTGGCTGCCACAACCGCAAATAATATGGCATCATTCCATTCTTTTACCAGTGATTTCCCGGTTTTCTTTTTCTTTTGTCCTGCCAGTTGAAGTATAAATACCAAAGCATGTCCAATCACCGGTAAACTAAAGAACAATCCAATGTGATCACTGATCTTACGTTCCTCCTCCTGTTCTTTGTCGTGCCAGTCTGTTCTTCCAAAATAAGTCGACTTATCAAATGCCAACTCGACCATACCCCAGTGAGGCAATAAAATCATCTTTAAAGTGTCTTGCCAGGAGAATTTTTTAAAGATTCTGGCTGTACTTACGTTTAATACAATCATCATCAGAAAAGCAACACCTTCCGTGAGCATGCCAATGCTGTTCATGGTAAAATACGGAATGAAGAAGAACATCCACCACCATGGTTGTTTTAAAATCTTTAGCCAAACAAACAGGTTGTATCCGGGAACATATCCCTTCCAACTTTCTTCTCCGGCCTTAGTGAAAATTTTTGGCAGGGTAATGAAATACACCGCAATCATGGCGTATATATATATGGAGAATATAATTTGTGATGTGGTCATGTCTTATATGTTTAGCACGTCTCTCATGGTGTAAATACCTGTTTTCCCCTGTATCCATTCAGCTGCTATGATGGCACCTAAGGCAAATCCATCTCTGTTATGGGCTGTATGTGTCAGTTCTATTGAGTCTATAGAGGAAGTGTAGTTTACTGTATGTGTCCCCGGAACCCCCGGCTCACGACTAGAAACTATGCTCAATTCGTTTTTATTGTCTGTTTCATGGTTGACCCATGAAGTTTTGTCCTTAAATTTTGTTAAAATGCCTTCTGCCATTGTAATGGCAGTTCCACTTGGGCTATCCAGTTTTTCAGTATGATGAATTTCGTGGATTTTAGGCTCATAATCTGAATGAGCTGCCATAAGACCGGCGAGCACTTCATTCATTTTAAAGAACAAGTTTACTCCCAGGCTGAAGTTAGTGGCATGAACGATGGCTCCTTTATTATCGGAACATTTCGTCTCAATTTTACCGAGCTCTTCATGCCAGCCGGTAGATCCTACAATCACGGGAATTCCTGCTTCAATGCAAGTAAGGATATTTGATGCAGCACTTTCAGGGTTAGTGAATTCTATGGCTACATCAGCCTCATGTAATTTTGAAACCTCAAGTGGAGAAGAGCTATTGAAAATATGTACCGTTTGGTGTCCACGAGTAGCCAATAAGCTGTCGATAGCCTTTCCCATTTTACCGTATCCAATGAGTGCAATTTTCATATCAGAAAGGGACAAATTTACAATTTAAGACTTAGTAAATGTAATTTCTTTTGAATAGTTCAAATCACTTGAATCTCAAAGAGAATTTTAG
Source organism: Parvicellaceae bacterium (assembly GCA_965230535.1). Taxonomy (GTDB): domain Bacteria; phylum Bacteroidota; class Bacteroidia; order Flavobacteriales_D; family JAUILH01; genus JAUILH01. The sequence continues at coordinate 1,830,756 of OZ246009.1, forward strand.
TCCAAAAGATCTGGTTGCCAAACTTGAATGCGGGCCAATTCTCAGGCTTAGGTCTTCACTGATTTTTGTCTCCCAATCGTAGAAATGAGCATCTACGGAAGCGTCTACTATTTGCAGAACGTAAATCAGGCCAAAAGAAATATAACTAAGGTCTCGCCATCTTCTGTAGGTATCCTGTATCGTAATTAAATCCTGATCGCGGTAGGCCTCAAAATCTGGGTTTACGAAAGTCTGACCGGTATTTAAGCGATCGATATATTCTTGTCTGAAGTTTCTGTAGTTTTTGTGATTGTCGATAATGAAATACAATGAAGCTCCCAGACCTGCATAGACAATGGGCATTTTCCAGTATTTCTTGTTGTAAGCCTGTCCGGCGCTGGGCAAAAAGGTAGATAAAAGAGCTGCTTTTTTGGGAGAATGTTTGGGGATGCTGTCTTTTACTTCTTCAGTTTCCTGTGCATGAATATTTCCGCTATGCAGAAAGAAAACCAGTGCCAGAGAAAATAATATGGCAAGCTTTTTAGAAATCAAGCAAATCAATGATTCGTTTGAAATCGCCTTGAGACGCAAAATTGATGACGATTTTTCCAGTGCCATTACTGCCTTTTTTGATAGAAATCTTGGTTCCAAGATAATCCTCCAGATCCGTTTTTACCTTCTGTTGCTCAAATGATAACGTAATTGGCTCCGGTTTAGTGCCGCTTTTTGCTGGTTTTGATTCAGAATTGGCAGCAGAGGCTAGTTTTTCGGTTTGCCTTACAGACAAGCCATCCTTTAAGATTTTTGCCAATATCTGCTTTTGTAGTTTCTCATCATCCACACCTGCCAAGCTTCTGGCATGCCCCATGCTGATGCTTTTTTCCCTTACAGCGATTTGAACTTCTGCAGGTAGTTTCAGCAATCTTACATAGTTGGTAACAGTAGTACGGTTCTTTCCTATTTTCTTGCTGAGTTGATCCTGAGTTAGATCACACTCATCCATTAATCTTTGAAAACTGATGGCTACTTCAATGGCATCTAGGTCTTCTCTTTGGATGTTTTCTACCAAAGCCATCTCCAAAACAGACTGATCATCTGCATCTCTGATATAAACAGGAATTTCTCCAAGTCCTACTAACTGAGAAGCTCTGAAACGTCTTTCTCCGGAAATGATTTGATACTTATTGCCAACTTTTCTAACCGTAATTGGCTGAATAATTCCGTGTTCCTGTATGGATTCGGCCAGTTCTTCAAGTGCAGATTTCTCAAAATGCGTTCTGGGGTTATCCGGGTTGACCTCAATTTTATCTATTTTGATAAGGGATACGTTGGTCTCTTTTCTTGAGCCAGCATAACCTTTAGCCAAATCTGAATTGGTCTCTGAATTTTCGAGTAGGGCACTTAAGCCTTTGCCCAAAGCACTTTTCTTAGCCATAATTACATTTCAATGATTTTGTCGGCTTCATTTAGGCGAGTCATTTCGTTCTTTTGAAGAACTTCTCTTGCCAGATTGAGATAATTGATAGAGCCTTTGCTACTGGCATCATGCATGATGATAGACTCACCAAAGCTTGGGGCTTCACCTAATTTTGTATTTCTGTGAATGATGGTCTCGAATACCAACTGTTGAAAATGGGTTCTTACTTCCTCAACAACCTGATTAGCCAAACGAAGACGGGTATCGTACATGGTGAGTAAAATACCTTCTATATCTAATTCCGGATTTAACCTGCTCTGAACAATTTTAATGGTGTTCAACAACTTTCCAAGTCCTTCAAGTGCAAAGTACTCGCACTGAACAGGGATAATTACCGAGTCTGCACTTGTCAATGCGTTCACCGTAATCAAACCCAGTGAAGGAGAGCAGTCTATGATGATAAAATCATACACATCATTCAATTGCTCCACAACCTGTCTGAGCTTGTGCTCACGATTTGGGAGTTCAATCATTTCAATTTCCGCTCCAACGAGATCAATATGAGCAGGCAATAAATCCAAATTAGGATTAGACGTACTCAAAATAATATCCTGAGGATCCACTTCATTCACCAAACACTCATACACGCTGGTTTTAACATTGTTCGGATCAAAACCAACACCAGAAGTTGTGTTTGCTTGCGGATCGGCATCAATCAACAAAGTTTTTTGTTCGAGCGCGCCAAGACTAGCCGCCAAATTGATAGCTGTAGTGGTTTTTCCGACACCACCTTTCTGATTAGCTATAGTAATTACCTTTGCCATATTGATTTTTTGTTTAATGCAATTCCGCAATGTAAAAGTACGTCAAACTGCCCTTTTATCCTTACTTTTGGCTTTGTTTTTATGCACAGATTTTTGTTAAAATGAACAAGAAAATTACGATCGTAACAGGTACAAATCGAGCAGGGAGTAACTCTTTAAAAGTGGCTAAACACTATATGGAAGTGCTTGAAAACAAGGGACAAGAAGTTAAATTATTCGATCTGAAAGATTTGCCTGTGTCCATGTTTCATTCTGATATGTACCATAGCAAGGGAGAGGAGTTGTTAACAATTGTAGACAACTATATGCAATGGGCAGATACTTTTGTTTTCGTTATTCCCGAATACAACGGTGGATTTCCGGGCGTTTTGAAAATGTTCATTGATGTTGTGCCGCCTCCATATCTGTATGGTAAAAAAGCGGGACTGATTGGCTTGTCGTCTGGTAGATTAGGAAATTGCAGAGGAACGGATGCTTTTACGAATGTTCTGAACTACTTGAAGGTGAGTGTGTATCACAGCAAACCAAAGTTATCCGGGATAGAAAATTTATTGAATGAGCAGGGGGTGTTGGTTGAGGAAAATTGCTTGAAAGTGCTCGAAGAGCATGCTGAAGGAATGTGTACTTTTTAGACTAAATGTCTTCGAAATTTACGTCAGAGAAATTATTGTCAGACTGATTATCTCCTGATTGACCTCTTAGGCTCTGAATCTTAGATACAGCTTCATTTAAACCATCTGAGAACTTGTCAAAATCTTCTTTGTACAGGAATAATTTGTGCTTCTCATAGAAGAATTTACCGTCATCGTCATACCTGCGTTTACTCTCGGTAATCGTTAAGTAGTAATCGTTTCCTTTGGTAGATTTTACATCAAAAAAGTAAGTTCTTTTTCCTGCCCTTACCGCCTTTGAGAAAATCTCATCACGATTGTTAGAATCCTTTCCTTCTTCCATCTTTCGCTCGTTTTCTTTAGTGTGCTGACCTAAACAAATATAGAACTATTTGCTTAATTACCAACTTTTGATGGCTTTTTTTGCTCCTCTATCAGTTGTTTGTTGAAAAGTGTATAATACACTCCCTGAGAATTCATTAACTCGTCGTGAGAGCCTTCTTCTATCAATTCTCCTTCATCCAAAACGATGATATAGTCTGCATCCTTCACAGAACTGACTCTGTGACTGATTATGATGGCTGTTTTACCCACGGTTTCTTCTCTCAGACTTTTTAAGATGGTCTCTTCCGTCTCAGTATCTACAGCTGATAAGCAATCGTCGAAAATCAGAATCTTAGGGTCTTTAATGAGCGCACGAGCAATGCTGAGCCTTTGTTTCTGACCTCCGGAAAGCGTAATTCCCCGTTCTCCAAGTATGGTGTCAAATTGATTTTGGAAGTTCATGATGTTCGAGAGCAGGTCAGCTTTACGAGCGGCTTCCTTAATCATTTCATGGTCGGACGAGTCTTTAAGGCCAAATGCAATGTTTTCACTAATGGTATCCGAAAACAGGAAGACTTCCTGAGGCACGTAGCCAATTTGACTCCTCAAATCATTGAGGTTAACATCAGTGATGTTTCGTCCGTCAATTAAGACGGAACCCGAATCTGTATCGTACAATCGGCAAACCAAATTGGCAATGGTTGATTTCCCTGAACCAGTTCTACCAATTATAGCAAGTGTTTTACCTGCTTCCAGGTTAAAGCTTACATTCTTAAGAGCTTGTATACCGGAGTCGGGATAGACAAAAGACACGTTTTTAAAGCTAATATTCCCTTTCACTGTTGACTTTCCGGAATTTGTATTCACTATCTCAGGTTTCTCAAGCAAAAACTCGTTGATTCGTTTCTGTGAGGCTGCCGCACGTTGAACAATACTGGTCACCCAACCAACAGATGCAAAGGGCCAGGTAAGCATGTTAACGTAAATCACAAACATCACCATGTCACCAACCGTAATCTCCCCATTCATGGTCTTAAGTCCACCAACATAAATGGCAACAATGGTACTCAAACCAATCAGTACAATGATGGTGGGCATGAATAAAGCTTCTACTTTAACACGGCTTAAAGATTTGGTTTTATAGTCCTCACAGGCATTGTCAAATTCCTTAGCAAATCTCTCAGAGCCTCTGAATGCCTTTAAAACCCGAATACCCGAAAAAGTTTCCTGCGCCATCGTGCTCAATTGAGATTGCTGGATTTGAACAGTCTCACTTCTCTTATTCATGGTTTTGCTCACGTAGTATATCAATACAGACATGATAGGGAGGGGACTTAGTACATAGAGCGTTAATTCCGGACTCACCATCAGCATACTAACGAGCGCCAGAATGAACATAAAAAGCAAGTTGATTGTATACATTACAGCCGGTCCCAGATACATCCGTACTTTTGAGACATCCTCACTGATTCGATTCATCAAATCCCCGGTGTTATTGCGCTTGTAGAATGATGTGCTCAGGTTCTGATACTGTTCGTAAATCTCGTTTTTAAGATCATATTCGATCAATCTCGACATTACAATGATGGTTTGCCTGGTCAAAAACAAGAAAAAACCTTTGATGATGGAGAACAGCATATAGGCACCTCCAATCCCAAGAGCCAGGTACAAAATCTCCGTAGAATCAATATCTGCCAGTTTATCTTTGGAAGCGGCAATTTTTTCTAACTCGTCAACCCCTTCCTTAATTTTGCGTGGCATCAGAATGTTAAAAATGCTGGAAACGATGATAAAGACGATCCCCAGTAAGAATCTGAACCGATATTTAACAAAATATTTATTTAAGTACGCGAGAGATTTCACTTAATTATTGCTTATTTTTGCACCCCTTAATGGTACAAAACTACTTAAGTTTATTTATTAATGTTCTTTATAATTTAGGAAATGATGGATGTGAACCAAGTTTCAGAGCAGGTGTCTTCGAATCCTGTAATAGGTCAAATGCAAAAATACGATCACGAACAACTTTTGTTCTGTCAAGATAATGCTACTGGTTTACGAGCCATTATTGCAGTGCACGACACAACTTTAGGACCTGCTTTGGGTGGAACAAGAATGTGGAGTTACTCAAATGAGATGGAAGCCTTGAATGACGTTTTAAGATTGTCGAGAGGTATGACTTACAAAAATTCCATTTCAGGATTAAATCTTGGTGGAGGTAAGGCCGTCATCATTGGAAATTCAAGAACAGATAAATCAGAAGCACTTTTTAGAAGATTTGGAAGGTTTGTAGACAGCCTTGGCGGGAAGTATATTACTGCCGAAGATGTTGGAATCAACCCAAAAGATATGACCTGGGTAAACATGGAAACCAATCATGTGGTTGGATTGCCAGGTAAAAGTGGAGATCCTTCTCCTGTTACCGCTTACGGTGTATACGTTGGTATGAAAGCCAGTGTTAAGAAGATGACCGGTAGCGATAGCCTTGCAGGTAAAAAAGTGGCCGTTCAGGGGGTTGGACACGTAGGGGAGTATCTAGTGAAGCACTTGAAAGATGAAGGCGCTGAGATTTTTGTTACAGATATTCATGAAGAAACTCTGAAAAGAGTGAGCTCTGAGTATGGTGCCAAAGTGGTTGGATTAGATGAGATTTACGATATCGATATGGATATCTATGCACCTTGTGCTTTAGGCGCTACTGTCAACGACGATACACTCTCTAGATTAAAATGTTCGATTATTGCCGGAGCTGCTAACAATCAGCTTGGAGAAGAAACCAAACATGGAGCAGAGGTCATGTCGAAAGGTATTTTATACGCACCAGATTTCATGATTAACGCCGGTGGTGTAATCAACTGCTATTCTGAAGTAAAAGGGTTGTCGTCTGAATGGGCTATGAACAAAGCAGAAGAAATTTACAACACAACTTTGGAAATCCTGAACAGATCTGGAGAAGAAGGAGAGCCTTCATATGCCATCGCTAATAAAATGGCAGAAGAAAGAATTGAGTCAATTGGAAAAGTAAGCTTATCATTTAAAAGCTAGATTTTATGCTTCTAAACAGAAGACATCTTAGAATTAAGGTATTACAAGAGCTTTACGCCTTTTATCAGTCCAACGAGAGTGATTATGTGTTGAGAGAAAGAGAACTGGATAAGAGTGTAGACAAAATGCATGAGCAGTTTGTGTACTGGATGTCTTTGTTCCACGAGTTGAAGCACTTTGCAGAGAATAGGATAGAGGAGAATCGGAATAAAAGACTGCCAAGTGAGGAGGACTTAAATCCGAATTTGAAATTTGTCAATAACCGTGTTTTCGAAATGTTGGCTGTCAACAAAGAATTGCGCAGGTATATTGAGCAGTACAAGGTGTCCTGGGAGCAGGAAACCATCAAGAAATTGTTCAATCAAATCAGAGAATCGGAGAAGTTTAAAAATTATATGGCGGATGAATCGTCTTCTTTTGAGGATGATCAACAGTTTGCAGCAGCCATCTTTAAACAGGAGATTGCAAACTTTGAATTGATCCACCACATTCTTGAGGAGAAGAGCATTTTCTGGTTGGACGATATAGATTTGATTTGCTCAATGGTCATTAAGTCCATTAAGCAGATGAGTTCCGAGTCTGATGAGTTTAGTCCTTTGCCCAAGTTGTTTAAGGACAATGATGACGAAGAGGATTTTTACAAAACCCTTTTCAGAAAAACGATCATGAGAGATGATGAAATTTCTAAACTCATCAACTCTAAAACGGATAACTGGGAGTTGGACAGAATTGCGAAAATGGATGTAATTTTGATGAAGATGGCCGTGACTGAGGCACTCGAATTCAAAACGGTTCCATTGAAGGTGTCATTGAACGAGTATATCGAAATCTCCAAGTTCTACAGCACACCTAAAAGCAATGGCTTTATCAACGGAATTCTGGATAGAATTTTTGATGAGCTTAAAAAGAATGGGGAGATTAAAAAAATGGGCAGAGGCCTTTTAGAATAATAGAACTATGAAGTATTTAATGTTTTTTTTAGCGTTTGGCCTTGTAACGGCTTCTTGCGATAAAAAAGGAAATAACGACACACTTGAAGAACCAGATGCCAAGCTCATCAATAAAGAGAATCCGGCTGAGTTAACTTTCAAAGAGACAACTTACGATTTTGGAGAGATTGCGCAGGGAGAAAAGGTGGAAAAGGAGTATGAGTTTACCAACACTGGTAAATCGCCTTTGAAGATTGTTGATGCAAAATCTTCTTGTGGATGTACAGTCCCTGCATTCCCGGAAGAAATGATTCAACCAGGAGAAACCAACAAGATTAAAGTGGTTTTCGATAGTTTTGGAAAACGTGGAGATATCAAGAAGAAAATCACCGTTTCAGCCAATACCTATCCTAAGACAACAACGGAAATTTATTTAACTGGTAAAGTAGCTGACTAATGAAAATACTAAGCATTTTAATGGTAGGGTTTGTATTGATGTCTTGTTCAAGAGAAGGAGACAAAGAAGAAACTACAGACATTCAGCCACCAGAGGGCATGGAAGTTAAAGTTGAAGGCGGCATGAATATACCTGTTCTTGCAGAGCTGGACACTGTAAATCCACCTGTATTGACCTTCAAGGAACCTGAATACAAGTTTGGAACCATTGATGAAGGAGATGTGGTGAATCACGAATTTGTGTTTGAGAACACTGGTAATTCTCCATTAATCATTGTAGATGCACAATCCTCTTGCGGATGTACAATTCCATCAGTATCTCAGGAACCGGTAATGCCAGGTAAAACAGGATCTATTAAAGTGAAATTTAATAGCAAGGATAAGAGCGGAAAGATTACAAAGGCCATCAGAATTTCAGCCAATACTTATCCAAACCCAATTACGGTAGTAACATTAAAAGGGAATGTTGAGGATTAATCTTCTGCTGGTAAGTCTGGTTCTTTTCACGGCATGTTCAGAAGATAAAGAAACGTCATCTGAAAAGAATCCAGAACCTTCTGAAGAGATTGTAGATTCCATAGGAACAGACTCAAGTGAGTTTTCCGAAGAGATTTATCATGAAGAATTAGATTCATCTCAATTATCGGATGTGTTGACTCAAAAAATCAATCCTTTAATTGAAGACTATCCAGCAGATTCAGCAAATCCTGCAGCCATTACCTGGGACACCATTCACCACGATTTTGGAGTTTTAAAAGAAGGTGAATCAGTTGAGTTTGATTTCCATTTGACTAACACAGGACAATCTCCATTGGTAATTGCAGAGGCCTATAGCAGTTGTGGATGTACCATACCATCCTTTCCGATAGAACCAATTCTGCCAGGAAAGAGATCCAGTATTCATGTGAGGTTTAACTCTGAAGGAAAAGAAGGGAATATATTTAAAAGAATAGTAGTTTTGGCGAATACTTATCCGGAAAAAGCAAATGTGGTAAGTATCAGCTGTCAAGTAGAAAAATAAAATAGTAGAGATATGGATATGTTATTGATGTTGGGCTTGGTGTTTTTGATTATGTACTTCACCATGATCAGACCACAAGTTAAAAAGCAAAAAGAGCAGCAAAAATTTAGAAACGAAATTACTGCCGGAACAAAGATTGTGACCATTGGTGGAATTCACGGAAAGGTAACTGATGTGAAAGAAACAACAGTGATCATTGATACCGGTAACGGTAACAAATTGAAAGTAGAGCGTCAGGCCATTTCAATGGACTCTACTGTTGCTTTGGAACAGTAGTATGGTGCTGGGAGTAACAGGTGGTATTGGAGCAGGTAAATCCTTGGTTTGCCAGTTGTTTCATGGACTTGGAATTCCCGTTTATGATTCAGATAAAAGAGCCAAAGCTTTAATGTCTGATGATCCAGTTTTAGTTGCTCAGATTAAAGCGCATTTCGGAGCCGAAACTTATCTTGAGGATGGTGTCCTGAATAGGGCATTTTTGGCTCAACAGGTGTTTTCTGATACAACTCAGTTAGACTTGTTGAATAGCCTTGTGCATCCCGCTGTGGGAAAAGATTTTGATCAGTGGAAAGCAGCTTCAGGATCGAACCCTTATTCAATAAAAGAAGCAGCCATTTTGATAGAAAGTGGCGCCTATAAGTCCGTTGATGTTATCTGTGTGGTAACGGCTCCGGAAAATAGCCGTGTTCAAAGAGTGGTGGAACGAGATGGTGTTTCTGAAAGTGACGTTAGAGCACGAATGAATAATCAAATGACAGATGAAGCGCGACTGGAGTATGCCGATTTTGTTATTACAAACGATGGCAAATCTCCACTTCTTCAACAAGTCGTTCATATTCACGAACACCTTATCAATTCACTATGATTAAATATAAACTGTCCTACACAAAAGCGTCTTCACACTACATAGATTTTAGCTGTGAGTTTGATGTCAGCAAAGATGATGAGGTAGAACTTCAGTTTCCTGCATGGCGACCAGGTAGGTACGAGTTAGGAAACTTTGCTAAGAATATTCAATATTTCAAAGTATTTGATGAAAACCGTCAGCCGCTCAATTTTCACAAAATCTCAAAAGATTCATGGAAAGTAGATACCGCATCAAGCACAAAAATTGAAGTACGCTATAATTACTATGCATTTGAGCTGAACGCAGGATCAAGTTATTTGGATGACCAACAATTGTATGTCAATCCGGTGAATTGTTTTGTCTACATCAGGGATAGGGTAGATGAAGCTTGTCAGTTGGAACTGGATGTGCCTGAATCTTACCAGGTTGCTATTGGATTAGGGAATCCGAAGGACAGAGTTTTTGAAACAAAAGATTATCATGAGTTGGTCGATTCACCTTTCATTGCATCAGCTTCTTTGCAACATCATCAATTCAAATCTTGTGAAGTAGACTTTCATCTCTGGTTCCAGGGAGAATGTCAACCGGATTGGAAAAAATTGGAAAGGGACTTTAAAGCCTATACGGTCAAGCAGGTAGAAGCTTTCGGTCAGTTTCCGGTAAAAGAATATCATTATCTGTTTCAAATCTCTCCCAAAAGAGCTTATCATGGTGTGGAACATTTAACTTCTACGGTGATTTATTTGGGACCTGGAAGTGAACTTATGGAAGGTCGATACACCGAGTTGTTAGGTGTCAGTTCTCATGAATTATACCATGCCTGGAATATTAAAAGTATTCGTCCTTCGGAAATGTTCCCTTACGATTATAGTCAGGAAAACTATTCCAGAATGGGCTATGTGGCAGAAGGAGTTACAACCTATCTGGGCGATCTGTTTCTACTCAAAGGAAAGGTGTTTTCTGTTGAACAGTACCTGAAAGAATTGAATACACAATTGCAGCGTCATTTCGACAATCCGGGACGTTTTAATATGAGTGTGGCAGATTCATCATTTGATACATGGCTTGATGGCTATGTGGCTGGTGCTCCGGGAAGAAAGGTATCCATCTATACCGAAGGGTGCTTACTCGCGTTTGTGCTGGATACAATGATCATGAGAGCGAGCAATAATGAAAAGTCTATTCATGATGTGATGTACCGATTGTATCATGACTATGCTTTGAATAATAAGCCGTACGATGAGGCAATATATAAAGCCATTTGCGAAGAGGTCTCAGGATTAGATCTAAGCGACTATTTCGACAATTATGTCAATGGGACATCTACTTATGAAGGTTTGCTTAATGAGAGTCTGGACTACCTTGGTCTGGAGTTACGAAAAGAGAAGAATTCCGTTCATCATGAATCTCTACATGGTTTTAAATTGTCAGGTACCAAGATTGTTAAAATAGCACCGGGTAGTCCGGCAGATGTAGCAGGGCTGAGTATAGATGACGAGATTATAAAAGTCAATCATGTGATTGTAGGAAAGGATGCCGTTAAATGGTTGAATTATTTCAATAAAGAAACACCAATAATTACAGTTAACAGAGATGCACGCGAGCTGGAGATTCAATTAACCCAGGTTGATATGGACTTTTTTAGGAAGTACTCGGCGGTGCAGATAGAAGAGCCTAGCAGGGCGCAAAGAACAGCTTTTAACAAGTGGTCGTCCAAAAAAAAGTAGCAAAAAATCAAGGATCAGCTATGCTCTGATCAATTGAGATTATTAACTTGTGACGTAATGGCAAAAATATCCATCAATAAAGTCTCTGAAACTCCTGAAAAAGAGTACGCCAAAGCGGCTAAAAAACTGGTGCTGGGAAGTGACAGACCACCCTTGTTTACCCGTGTCATATTGATCGTTGCTTTAATTGCAATGTCTTACTACTTTCTTTGGAATGGGCTTAGGTATTTTGTAATCGACAACATTGACAGTTTAAATACTTCAGATGCTGCCGTAGCCAAAGCAAAACTTCAAAAACTGGGAGAAGAACACAACATTTCAGATGCTGTTAAAACCTTCAAGCAGTATGGTTTGTTTATGCTAATTTCTGCTGCCATTTCTTTGGTTGGAATGGCATTTATTTACAGAAGAAAGTTGTTTGGATATTACATTTTCCTTGTTGGATTGGTAGCCATGTTATTAACTCCATTTATTACACTTTCATGGAGTTACGTGACCAGTGAGGTCGATTTCTACGACTTCATTATCCCCCCTGTTTTAGGTTTTATCTTCTTCGTATCCTACAAAAGGTTGAAGAAACTAAAAGAGGAAGCACGTCTGTCGAAACTGGTTTAAGCCAGAGCAACAACAGAAATCTCCACATTTACATCTTTGGGCAATCTGGCCACTTCTACACATTCTCTTGCTGGAAAAGGCGCTTCAAAATAACTGCCATAAATCTCATTGATCTTTCCAAAATTCCCAAGATCTTTCAGGAAAATACTGCACTTGATCACTTTGTCTAAACCAGATCCGGCATCTTCCAAAAGCGCTTTAATATTTGACATCACCTGTCTTGTTTCTGCTTCTAATTCATCAGTTACCAGATTCCCGCTGGCAGGATCAATGGCAATCATGCCGCTTAAATACAAGGTGCCATTGGCTTCAATTGCCTGACTATAAGGACCAATTGGTTCAGGAGCATTTTTGGAATAAATAGCTTTCATGTGTTTCAATCTATGGTTACCATATAAAGGTATAATTATTCCACTTAGAGTGGTCATTTTAGAAATAAACCCGGCACAATGTTTTATTGTATGTACATACGTCTTAACTTTGACTTAGTCAATGAGTGATACAGAGAACCATACAAGTCCTGAAGTAGAACAACCTGGGAAAACTCCTAAAAAGAAGCGAGTATCGTGGTTGTCGGCTGTATTTGTCACTCTGATATCTCTGATCATTTGTATTCCCGTTTTCATCATCATCTACAGGTATATTCCTGCTATGCATATTGGAAGAATGAGGGTAGATCACATTGTGACTTTTGTTCCAATTCTGGCGCTCATCATATACATAGTGGTTAAGTTTAAAATGTTGATCTATATTCTTGGATCCGGAGCCATGGTTTGGTTAACCATCATGTCGATTACGGGCGAATACACAATGAGAAATTTGTATTACGATTACTCATCCATGTTGTACGCATTAAGAGATGGTGCAGTCCCCATTGAGTTTTTGGAGGAGAATGAGGAGTTTACAAATGAAGATAGAATTCGTGCAGCCATAGACTATAAAGAGGTGCGCCCGTATGCTGTGACCCTGGCAACCAAAAATTTCCGCGATTATTATGATTTGGCGCCTGGAAGGACCGTTATTCAAACGTTTTCTTTGTTTAAAGAGATTTATCCGCGTTGGGTCTATGTACACGATCCAAAGTTTGAAGATTATTTTGCGAAGGCCAGTGAAACCATGGAGTTTTTAAGTTCCGGAGATGGGACTTTTGCTGGTGACTGTGACGATTATTCAATTTTTATGGCGGCCTGTGTGAAAGCGATAGGAGGAGAGGTGAGATTGGTGAGAACCAGAATCATAAAGGAAGATGGAACCAAGGTAGGACATATATACCCTGAGGTTAAAATTGGAGATCAAAAAGATCTGGAATCGGCCACATATATGATAAAGGAGGTTCTGTTTAAGAGATGGGCAGAAGGAAAAGACATCATGTACCATGTTGATGATGATGGTATGGTGTGGCTGAATTTTGACTATAACGACCCTTTTCCAGGTGGAAGATACCAAAGCAATATTAGAATTAGTGAAATAGAAATTTAACGATATGATCATTCTTTTATCCCCGGCAAAATCTTTAGAGTTTGACTTTGATAGCAGCGAGCATCAGACCACGACTCCGGTTTTGTTGGACAGAGCAGATAAACTGGCTCAGAAATTAAAAAAATACAGTGCTAAGAAAATCGGGACACTCATGTCATTGAGTCCAGCCTTGTCAGACCTGAACTACCAACGCTATCAGGATTGGGCAGTGCCATTCAACGATACAGCCAAACCGGCCTTATTGGCCTTTAGAGGAGATGTGTATCGCGGAATGGGTGCACAGACGTTTTCTAAGAAAGATCTCGATTTTGCGCAGAACCACCTTAGAATTCTAAGTGGTTTGTATGGTGTATTGAAGCCTCTGGACTTGATGTTGCCGTACAGGTTGGAAATGGGAACCAGGATGAAGGTGACACCTAAGGTCACTAATCTCTATAAGTACTGGGGAGATGTGATCACTGACGAATTGAATAAGGATTTGGAAGCTTCAGGTTCAAACCTGATAGTCAATGTAGCTTCTAATGAGTATTTCAAAGCTGTGAATACCAAGAAACTCAATGGCGAGTTGATTAACTGTGCTTTTAAGGATAATAAGAATGGGGAGTACAAGGCCATTATGACTTTTGCCAAGCTGGCGAGAGGTTACATGTCGAGATATTTGGTGAAAAATAAAATTACAGACCTGGATGGCGTCAAAGCATTTGCAGAAGAAGGGTATGTGCTCAATCGAGATTTAAGTGATGGAAACGATTTGGTTTTCACAAGAGGATAAAACAAAAAAGCCCGGACATTGAGCCGGGCTTTTTTTATTAGTATAGAATAGTTTTTTTAGCCGTCAATTACATCTGGGTTTGAGTTTCCATTGCCAACGTACTGAGCGTCTCCGAAACCAAGAATCGGCCAGAAAATACCTCCAAGGAAGAATAAACCAATTCCAAAACTGGAATCTTTTCCATAGTTAGTGGCAACGCTTTGGCATAATTGCCATAGCACGTAGATGTTGTAAAGAGGAATAAAAACTGCCCACCAGTCTGTTCTGCCTCCAATTTTAAACATTACAATGATATTATAGATAGGTACAAGACACGCCCATCCAGGTTCGCCGGCCTTTTCAAATGCTTTCCACATTCCGGCAATTACAACAGCCATTATGGCCAAATAAATCACGATTATAATCATAGTCTTTAGTTTTGATGAGCATTAAATGTAGACATATTTATTTACAAAAGGAAGTCCGCGCTATTTTTTTGTTGTAGCTCTGTATGAGACCTTTAGAACACCATTAACTACTTTTTTGCCACTCAATTGTTCATCAAAAAATACGGTAGAGGGCAAGCTGATTTCATCTTTGGGATTGTCTGTAAGAAAACGAGCCAATTCATGTTCGTACCTGTTCTCAGAAACTTTCCTTATGCCATAATCACGCCCCAGGAAGTTAATCGGATGTTCTGTGTTAACATTTAACTTCAGACAATAATAATTTTCCAACTCCTTAATAATCGTGCTATCCTTGAATGTTGTTTGTTCCTGCATCAGGCAGAATTTGCACCAATCAGCATGAATAAATACCATAATGGGTTTCATTTCAACAGACAAACTATCATTTAAATCTTCAAAACTTGTCCATGAGATTTCTTGAGATTGACATGTACACGACATAGAAAGCAATGCACCAAACAGTATGTTTCTTATAAGTCTCACTGAACATTGAATTTCACACCGATAAAACCTCTGATTCCCTGATTAGGTGCAAACACATAACTTGGATCAAAACTCATGGCATTGGGGTTGTTTGGTGTCGCTATCACGTTCCCATTAGAATCGAAAGTCACGCCCTGGTCGAATGGATCGAATGCACGGGCAATACTATTGGCAGGAGGCGTGTAGTTTAAAAGATTCTTTACCCCGCCATAAACGGTCCATTTGTCAGAAATGGTTTTGCTTAACTTGATGTTTTGAAGGCTCCACCAAGGAGAAGTATCAGCTCTGGGGTCCAAAGTACCTAAAACGGGTAGCCTCATCGGGCCGTATAAGTTTCCGGTATAATCGATATCCAACCCAAGTTTATTGATGGTGTAAGACACACTCCAGACACCGGAAGCTCTCTCAGTTAAGATTTGCTGTTCTCTCAAGCCCTGGTCTTCATAAAATACATCCATAATGGTTGCACCCGCCATGAACTTCAAACCATTGTCAAGAGCCAGATCAAGATTAATGGTGATTCCTTTAGACACTGCAAATCCATCCAAATTGTCGTAAATAATCTTGTTAGGGTCGGTATCATAATCGGCAATGATTCTGTTGTTGAAGTAGGTATAAAATGCGCTAATGTCAGCCCCGAAATAGTGTTTTTTATTGATGAACCACTTCTTAACCAAATTAACATTGGTATTCCAGCTTGTTTCTGGTGCCAGTTGATCGGCAAATACCACAGATCTGGCTCCTGTTAGGGCCGCATGATCCTCGGTAAACACGTTGGCTACGCGATAACCATTTCCTGCACTGATACGGAAAATGGTCGTTTTGGAAGGATTGTTCCATTTATAGTTGATTCTGGGAGACCAAATAGGACCATGAAAGCTATTGTAATCATATCTTAAGCCAATCAATAACTGGTTTTGAAGATTGAATCTGATATGGTCCTGAATGAAAGCTCCGGGTAAAAAAGTACCATTGGGGTTATTCACGCTAAAGCCAAGAGAGTCTACAATCTCAGTTGCAACAGTATTGTCGTCATACCTGGTATACCTTAAGCTTGCTCCTGTCAGAAGTTCATGTTTTTCACTCAGGTTTTCTGCCCATACTAACTGACCAAATCCAATGGTTTGATCGGCGATATATTTCATCGATCCGTAAACAGAATTTTGTTGATGTCCATTGGCACTGAATTGCAGTTTTACACCGGACAAACCGTGAACTTCATAGGTGCCATAAGTTTCCCATCGGCTCGTATAAATACTCTCACCATAAACTTCTTCGCCACCACGATATTGGGGATTCCAGTTCATTTGTCCGCCCCAACGATCTTCATATACATAGCGAGCAGCAATGGATAGCAGCTTACCATCCTTTCTGTCGAATAGCCACTTATTAAATACCGACAACCTGTCCTGCAAGGTAATGTCTGTGAAACCATCATTGTTGTTATCAATGGGAAGGTCATACTTGAAGTAATTCACACCCAGTAAAACATCAGACTTCTTACCAACATTGAATTTCATCCCTAAATCGTTGTTAAACTCTGCCCAGGAGGTTCCCATAACATCCAAACTTACAACGGGGGCATTTTTAGGACTTCTTGTAATGACATTGATAATGCCTCCCACGGCTTCAGAACCATATAGAGTAGAAGCAGGTCCCTTTACAACCTCAATACGCTCAATCAACGACTGTGGAATGCCATTTAATCCATAAACAGTAGATAAACCACTTACAATAGGCATTCCGTCTATCAATACCATGGTATACGGTCCCTCAAGTCCGTTGATATGAATATCACCTGTATTACATACATTACAGTTTAATTGAGGTCTAACGCCATTGATATTTTGCAAGGATTCGAAAAGAGAAGGAGTAGGGTTAGCAGTAAAGAAATCCTTGGTATACACTTCAACGGGAACGGGAGAATCCAGTTTGGATATCGGACGCATAGTTCCGGAAATCGTAAGAGGTCCCAGGTCTTCATCACTTTCCAACATCTGGATGGTTCCAAGATCCAAATTCGAGTTTTCTATGTTTATGGGGATAATTTGGGTTTGATAACCTACCAATTCAATTTCAAGTGTGTCTACACCAGCTTTTAGACCTTCTATTTTAAAATGTCCCTGGATCTGACTTCTTGTAAACTGCTGTGCATTTTTCAATTTCACTGCTGCAAAAGGTACCGGGTTATCCTGATTTTTTAATTGACCAGAGATACTCCCGGACTGAGCCTTTAGGGCCGTAAATCCGGTTAGAACAAGTAAAAAAGCAACAATAAGACGCATCAAATCATAATTATTAGACATTGCAAATATAAAAAGTTAGATTGATCTAACAATATAAAATCTACTTTATTAGCCATATATTTGTTGAGATTCACGTCTATGGCATCACAAACAGTAGAAAACTACCTTAAAGCGCTGTATAAATTAGCAGGACAATCGGGAGAAATAAACGTCTCCGATTTGAGCTTGCATTTAAAGGTAAGCAAGCCTACTGCCAACAGTATGGTGAAAAAACTGGCCAAAGAAAACATGGTGATTTATGAAAAATACAAGCCACTTCAACTTACTGAAAAGGGGAGAAAGGCTGCTGCTTTAATCATCAGAAAACATAGATTAACGGAGATGTTCCTGGTTGAGAAAATGGGATTTGGTTGGGAAGAAGTACATGAAATAGCAGAACAAATGGAACACATTAAATCTCCTGCCTTTTTCAATAAAATGGATGAGATATTGGAACATCCCAACATTGATCCGCACGGTTCTCCCATTCCTGATGAAGAAGGCAACATTGTTCTTCCTGAATATGATTTACTCAGCGATTGTGAAATTGGAGAAGAACTTAAACTGGTAGCTGTTACCCATTCGTCACTGGAATTCTTAAAATTTCTGAATACCAGAGACATTAAACTGGGACAAAAAATGAAAGTGAGTAGGAAAGAAGCCTTTGACGGTTCAATGATTTTACTCTTTTCAGACGGCAGGGAAGAAACACTGAGTGTCATTGTGTGTCAAAAATTGATGGTAGAAAAGATTTAACCGTTCATCAAATAATATCGCATCAAAGAATGTAAAACCATAATTTTGGTAGTATGAAATATTTGTTAGTTCCTATCGTGGCGATTAGCCTTGTGTCGTGCTCAGGCGAAAAATCAGAGAAAAAAGAAGATAAAGTTGAGAAAGACGCAAAAGCAGAAGAGAAAACTATGGAAAAATTAAGCTATCCGGAAACCAAGAAAGGAGACGTGGTAGATACCTATTTTGAGGTTGATGTGGCCGATCCTTACCGTTGGCTGGAAGATGATATGTCCGATGAAACAGCAGATTGGGTTAAAAGACAGAATGAATTGACCTTTTCATACCTTAATCAGATTCCATACAGAAGTAAGTTGGAAGATCGTTTAACGGAATTATGGAACTACGAAAAATTAGGATCGCCTTTTAAAAGAGGAGACTATACTTATTATTATAAGAACGACGGACTTCAGAACCAATACGTTATTTACAGAAAGGGAGAAGATGGAGAAGAAGAGACTTTTTTAGATCCCAATACATTCTCTGAAGATGGTACAACTTCATTGGGACAGGTGAGTTTCTCTAAATCAGGAAAATTGGCTGCATATGCCATTTCTGAGGGCGGAAGCGACTGGAGAAAAATCATCATCATTGATGCAGAAACCAAGGAACAAATAGAAGACACTCTGGTTGACGTTAAATTTAGCGGTATTTCATGGTTGGGAGACGCAGGTTTCTTTTACTCAAGTTACGACAAACCGGAAGGGAGCGAATTATCAGCCAAAACCGATCAACACAAACTGTACTACCACAAGCTTAATACAGCACAATCTGAGGACGTGGTACTATATGGAGAAAAAGCGAGTGAAAAGAGACGTTACGTTGGAGGAAGTGTGACTGAAGACGATCATTACTTATTCATTAGTGCCAGCACATCTACCTCAGGAAACGAATTGTATGTGGTTGATCTTAGTGTGAATATGGAGATTGGTCAACATCCAATTAAGCCAATCATCACAGGGTTCGACAATGATTCTTATGTATTGGATAACGAAGACAGCAAGCTGTTTATCGTGACAAACCTGGATGCACCAAACAAGAAAATTGTAACTGTAGACGCCAGTGATCCGGGAAAAGAAAATTGGGAAGACTTTATTCCTGAGACCGAGTATGTATTGTCTCCTTCCACAGGTTCTGGTTACGTATTCGCAAGTTATATGGTAGATGCCATTTCGCAGATAAAGCAGTACAGCTACGAAGGCGAGTTAATCAGAGAAGTTGAATTGCCAGGTATTGGTACAGCTTCAGGGTTTGGAAGCAAAAAAGAAGCTGAAGTGATTTACTATTCATTCACGAACTACAAAACTCCGGGAAGTACATTTACTTACGATCCGGAAACAGGTAAATCTGAAAACTACTGGTCACCACAAATCGATTTTGATTCAGACAAGTTTGAATCAAAACAAGTATTCTATACGTCTAAAGATGGTACCAAAGTGCCGATGATCATTACCTATAAGAAAGGCATCAAATTAGACGGTACCAATCCTACGATTCTTTATGGCTACGGAGGGTTTAATGTGAGCCTTCAGCCTTACTTTAGTGTGAGCAATGCTGTTTGGATGGAGCACGGTGGAATTTATGCTGTGGCCAACCTCAGAGGAGGAGGAGAATACGGTCGTGAATGGCATGATGCAGGTATCAAAATGAACAAGCAGAATGTGTTTGACGACTTCATCGCTGCTGGAGAATACCTGATTAGTGAGAACTACACATCTTCAGATTATCTTGCTGTGAGAGGAGGATCTAACGGTGGACTTTTGGTTGGAGCTGTGATGACTCAAAGACCAGACTTAATGAAAGTGGCCATTCCGGCTGTAGGTGTGTTAGATATGTTAAGATATCACACTTTTACTGCAGGAGCTGGCTGGGCGTATGATTATGGTACATCTGAGGATTCTAAAGAAATGTTTGAATACCTGAAGGGCTACTCACCTGTACACAACGTAAAAGAAGGCGTTGAATATCCTGCAACTATGGTAACTACGGGAGATCATGACGACAGAGTTGTACCTGCACATTCTTTCAAATTTGCTGCCGAATTGCAAGCTAAGCAAACTGGAACCAATCCTACTTTGATCAGAATTGAAACCAATGCTGGTCACGGAGCGGGCACGCCGGTTGATAAGATCATTGATCAATCTGCGGATGCATTTGCATTCATTCTGTGGAACATGGGTGTTGAGCTTTAGTTGATCGTGGAAAAATAGAAGTCTGCCGAATTTCATTAAAAATACCCCTTTTCTGGTATTGATTTAGAATGATTCTAAATAGACATTTGTAGTTTAGAAAAGCATACTATGAAATTTGCAGGTATTTTATTAGGGGCATTCGTCGCACTTAGCTTTATTCAGTGTAAGAGAGGGTGTAAAGACGCGAATGCTGAAAACTACGATCCTAAAGCAAAAAGAGATGATGGCTCTTGCGTGTATACAAAAGATCCGAATGATTTCGACAGAAGTCCAATGCTCATCAATATTGCGGACAACATCATCATTCCTGCTTACAAGAATTTAAAGGAAGCAATAGATACGCTTCAGGATGAAGTTAACGCGTTTGAAGCCAATCCGAATACCACAACGTTACAGAATTTGAGAGTGGCATGGCATGATGCTCTCGTGGCCTGGCAATATGCCGGGTATTACGAATTTGGACCGGCAGAAGCCAATTTCCTAAGGTCAAATATGAATGTTTATCCAGCGGATACGGCGCAGATTAATGGCAACATTGTAGCAGGAAGCTATGATTTAGACGTGGCCAATAATCTGGATGCAAAAGGTTTTCAGGCCTTAGACTTTTTGTTGAACGGTTTAGGAGCAACGGATAGTGAAATTGTAGATCAGTATACCACAGCATCCAATGCAAGTAATCGCATGACTTATCTTAAAGATTTGATTGCAGATATGCAGTCTAAATCAACTACAGTTTACGATACCTGGAGACCTTCTGTTGGAAACTATGCTTCAACTTTTAAAACCAACACAGGTTTAGACCTTGGCGGTTCTTGTAACATGTTGTTCAACGCACTGATGATGCATTACGAGCAATTTGTAAGAAGTGGAAAATTGGGAATTCCGGCTGGAGCACTGTCTTTCTCTCAAACGCCACTTCCTGAAAAAGTAGAGTGCTATTTCCATGGAAACTTGTCTAAGGAAATGTTGCTTGAGGCTACCACTGCTCTTAACAATTTGTACAATGGTATTGGAACAGCCGGTGATGGAGAAGGATTCAAAGAGTACCTTGATTATCTGGAGACAAACGGACCAAGCGGACTGCTCTCCAACGACATCAATACTCAAATTCAAACAAGCTACACCAGTTTATCTACAAGTTTAAACGACCCACTTTCCGATTTTGTAGTGAACAATCAGCAAACGGCTTTGTCTGTCTGGAACGACATGCAAACCTTGGTTGTACTACTCAAAAATGATTTAAAATCGGCCATAGGTTTGAGCATTACATATGCTGACGCTGATGGTGATTAACTAGTATAGTTGGGAAAACTTAGGTCATATTTTCGACAGGAGACTTCAATTGCTCCTTTAATCGTTTTTAGAATGCTATTTGGCATCTTGATGTTGTTTTCAACGTTGAGGTTTTGGTGGAACGGTTGGATTTATGATTTCTATATCGCTCCTGATTTCCATTTTACGTTTTACGGTTTTTCCTGGGTAAAGACACTTGGTGACCCCGGAATGTATGTTCTGTTTGGCATTCTGGCCCTGTCTTGTGTGGGGATTATTCTTGGCGCATTTTACAGAGTATCAACCATATTGTTTTTCCTGGGGTTTACTTATGTGGAATTAATTGATAAAACAACCTATCTCAACCATTACTATTTCGTTTCAATTGTCGCTTTTCTGATGATCTTCCTTCCGGCCAACAGGCACTATGCTCTTGATGTTAAATGGTGGCCAAACAAAGCGGCCAAGACGATTCCCCGTTGGATGATAGACATTTTGGTTGCTCAAATTTCCATTGTGTACTTCTACGCCGGCTTTGCCAAGATTAATCACGACTGGCTAATTGAAGCTGAACCCTTAAAAACCTGGTTAAAACCAAAGTATGATACCCCAATCATAGGTGAGTTGTTCAGGTATGATGCCACACATTATTTCTTCAGTTGGTTTGGGATGATCTATGATTGTACCATTCCCATTTTTATGATTTGGAACCGAACAAGGAACTGGGCCTATCTGTTTGTTATTTCATTTCATGTACTAACAGCCTATTTGTTCCCAATTGGTGTATTCCCATATGTGATGATTTTGTCAACACTCATTTACTTTCCGCCAAGTCTCCATCAGAACATCCTTAACAGATTGCCGTTTTATGGAAACAGTTATGAAAGAACGGGCAGGCTCTTTATGAATCCTATGCTTAAGAAGATGATTTTTGGTCTGTTCATGGTACATGTCTTTTTTCAGGTATTAATTCCATGGCGTTACCTGCTTTATCCCGGAAATTTGTTTTGGACAGAAGAAGGTTTCCGTTTTTCCTGGCGTGTGATGTTGGTTGAGAAGACTGGCTTTGCTACGTTCTACTTAAAACATCCGGACTATCCGGGCATGAAGCCAATTCAAAACTCGGATCATTTGAGTCCGCAACAGATCAAACAAATGTCGTTTCAACCGGATATGATTTTGCAATACGCTCATTATCTGAAAGAAGAATATACAGGGAAGCAATACATTGAAGGAAATGACACGATTGTCCTTGATAATCCCGAAATTCACGCGGAAGTTTTTGTGAAAATGAATGGATACAGCAGTCAGAAATACATTGATAAATCACATGATTTAACGCAGTATGCCTACAATTTAAAACACAGAGAGTTTATAGAACCATTCCATGAATAGATTTTGGCTCATATCACTTTTGATGTTGACAACAGCTCAGTTGTCTGCACAGTTCCAGTTGAAAGGAACCGTGACAGATTTTAACTCTGCCAGAAAAATTGATGGTTGTAAAGTTGACTTGCTCGAGTTGAATCGTTCTGTGTTCACCAATGAAAAAGGGGGCTATATTTTCGACGACATTCCTTCAGGAAATTATAGTCTGGTATTCTCTCTCATTTCTTATAAAGCGGATACGGTTTGGGTGACCGTAAAGGAGAATAAGACCAAATCATTTAAACTCAAACCAAGTAGCACACTTTTGGGAGGGATGAGTGTGAGTGATAATGGATTTTCATTGAGTTATACAGGTTTGAGAGGTGTTGATACAGATGGCATGGCGATCTATAAAGGCATGAAATCTGACGACCTTAAGATGGAAAATATCCAGGGAAATAAGTCTGCCAATAACCCCAGAGAGTTGTTCAATCAAATTGCCGGGTTGAATATCTGGGAAAGTGACGGAGCCGGAATACAGTTGGGAATTGGCGGACGTGGTTTAAGTCCTGACAGGAGTTCCAATTTTAATGTGCGCCAAAATGGTTACGACATCAGTGCAGATGCACTGGGATATCCTGAAAGTTACTATACACCACCTTCAGAAGCTGTTTCCAGAATAGAAATGGTGAGGGGAGCAGCTTCTCTCCAATATGGAACTCAATTTGGAGGTGTGGTGAATTTTAAATTGAGTCATCCTTTCCAAACAGAAAAACTGGGGATCATTACCAGAAACACGGTTGGATCTAATGGTTTGTTTTCGAATTTCACGCACTTGGGTGGTCATCATGGAACCAACATGTACAATGCATATGTCAACTACAAAAAAGGCAATGATTTCAGACCAAATTCCACTTTCGATCAGCTCAATGCGCATGTGAGTTTCAGAAAATTATTGACTGAAAACATGTCGATTTCTGCTGAGTTAACACACATGAATTATTTGGCTCAACAGCCTGGTGGATTGACGGATGAGCAGTTTTACGAAAATCCTTATGCATCTTACCGGTATAGAAACTGGTTTAAGGTGAACTGGAATCTCGCAGCCATTAATTTTCAGGCCAAGATTAAAGAGAAGAGTATGCTCAATATTCGAACGTTTGGTTTGTTAGCTGATAGAAACTCTCTGGGAATTCTCACACGAACTGATCGTCAGGATCCGGGGGAAGAGCGGAATTTGATTTCAGGAACCTTTAAGAATATTGGAACGGAAGCAAGGTTTCTTAGTTGGTATGGCCGAGATACTTTACCTCAGGTTTTTCTGGCTGGAGTGCGTGTGTATAGAGGCAAAAGCAGTGCTTCTCAGGGGGCGGGTAATTCGGAATCCGGACCAGATTTTTACTACTTGAAAACAGACAGCCTTGATTCTGATTACATGTTTCCAAGTTATAACGTAGCTGTTTTTGCTCAGAACATATTCTCAGTTAATGAACGATTGAGTTTTGTGCCGGGCATCAGGTTCGAGCACATTGTGACACAGGCAGAGGGCTACTATATTAGAACCTTAAAGGATCTGGCTGGAAACGTGATTGAACAAAAACAATTTGATGAGACTCAGAACCGTTCAAGAAGCTTTGTAATTGCAGGAATTGGAGGAAGTTTTGAGCTGTCCGACGATTTGGAATTGTACGGCAATATTTCTCAAAACTACAGGGCAATTACCTTCAATGATATTAGAGTGGTTAACCCCAATTTCAGGATAGATAGTACCATCACGGATGAAAAAGGATTTAGTGGTGACTTAGGGCTTAGAGGAGGACTTTTCAAAGGTGCATTGAGTTTTGATGTCAGTGCTTTCTACCTGTTTTATAAGGACAGAATTGGTTTGATCAGTCAGGTAGACAATGTCCTGAACACCGTTTACATGCTGAGAACCAACGTTGCTAACTCAAGAAACCTTGGCGTAGAAAGTTTTGTGAATATGAATTGGATTGCTCTGTTTTCTGACAGCAGCCAGTTTGCTTTGAATACATTCGGAAACGTGGCATACATCAATACACAATACTTAAGTGATGAAAACCCGAATATAGAAGGGAATAGAGTAGAGCTAGCTCCTGAATTTACTTTGAAGGCCGGAATCAATCTAAAGCATAATAATTTTGGAGTAGCATGGCAATTGGCATATACAAGCTTCCAGTATACGGATGCAACAAACTCTTTGTCTACACCAACAGCCATCAATGGCGTTATTCCAGCCTACAGTGTTCAGGATTTATCGGCCAGTTACACCTATAAATTTGCCAAAATAGAAGCGGGTATTAATAATTTAATGGATGAGGTTTACTTCAGTCGCAGAGCTTCAGGGTATCCGGGACCTGGTATTTTACCATCACCTGGCCGAACATTCTATGCCACTTTACAACTTAGATTCTAACGGTACTTGTCGTTTAAACCAATTCCGTCAATAATCATTGGAACGATCTTGTCCAGACGTTTTAGTTTGGTATCCTCACGTTTAGCATCCGAGATATATTCAGCAAATTCCCTTTTTTTTGTGAGGTTCAATAACTCAAATTTCGCCTTCAGTTCAGCGCTTTCATCCAGCTTCACCTGCAATTGTTCAGGAATAAGTAACGGCTTCTTTTCAGCCTTCATCACTTTTCCGGCAATTTGATTGTCAATGGCTTCCAAAACATAAGTCTTAATCAGATCTTGATTTGCTTTAATCTCATCGATAGAAGAGAAACGCCATTGTCTCAAAGCTTTTGTTACTCCTTCCTGAGCATTCACAAGAACTTTGGCTTCATCTTTAAGAAATACCCCCTGGTGGAACCACAAGCCACAATACGCCTTGAAACCAGCCATGCCAATGATGGTTTTACCTTTGTATGTATAAGCAGGAGCGCCCCATTTAACCGTTTCTTCCAAAGAGGTGCTCAACACAATTTCTCGCAATATCTGCAAGGCATTTTGCCACTCCGATTGCCCCAAATACTGGTCTACTGATTTAGCTTGATTCATAAGATGAATATAAGAAAAGAATGGAATTCAACCACACATCATTTTTCACGCCTGCATCTAAAACATTCTTAGTAAATTCGGAGTCCAATTTTAGTAGTATGAAGAAACTGTTTTTAGTATTTGCACTTTGCTTGTCGTTTGGCGCCAAGGCGGAGGAGGGAATGTGGATTCCTTCTTTGTTGAAAGCATTGAATGAGTCTGACATGAAGACTATGGGAATGAAAATAAGTGCGGAAGATATTTATTCAATTAACCATTCAAGTATCAAGGATGCCATCGTTCAGTTTAATGGTGGATGTACGGCAGAGGTCATTTCTAATGAAGGTTTGTTGTTAACCAACCATCACTGTGGTTTTGGAGCGATCAACGGTCATAGTACACAAGAACATAATTATCTTGAAGATGGCTTTTGGGCAAAGACCAAGGCAGATGAATTGGCCAATCCTGGTATGACCTGTACATTTATCATCAAGATAGAAGACGTAACTGATGAATTGATGTCGAGCATAGAAGGTCTGGCAAAAACTGAAGATATCAATGATGCCTTTAAAAAGAAGTATCAGGAAATTATTTCAAGAGAGAAAAACGGAAGTCCTGGATACAGTGCCGAGATCAAGCCTTTTAATTACGGGAATGCCTACTTTGTAATCGTTACAGAAACGTTTAGTGATATCAGATTGGTTGGAACACCTCCTGACGATATTGGAAAGTATGGAGGAAACACTGACAATTGGATTTGGCCAAGACACACCGGAGACTTTTCTATGTTTAGAATTTATGCAGACGAAAATAACCGTCCGGCAAAATACAGCGAGAGTAACAAGCCATTTAAACCAAGACATTCTTTGCCTGTATCAATGGAACCAAGACAAGAAGGAGAGTTTAGCATGGTGTATGGTTTTCCCGGGTCAACACAACAGTATGTTATTTCTGATTATGTGGATTATCTGATCAACAAAGAATTGCCAAGAAGAATTGAGTTAAGAGACAATGCATTGGACGTGATCAACACGGCTGTTAGAATTGATCAGAAGAAAGATAAGGCGCAGAGAAAAGGGACGTTTCTAAAATATGCATCCAAAGAAGCCAGAATAGCCAATGCCTGGAAGAAATGGATTGGTCAGATTGGTGGATTGAAATCTTACAGTGCTTTGGATAAGAAAAAAGCTCTGGAAAAGGAATATATGAAGCTGGCTTTCGAAAAAGAAGAGTTTAAGCCTTACCGTGAGGCACTTCCAAAATTACAGGAGTATTACAAGTCACAAAGCCAGTTTTTATACAAATGGGCCAATTTCACAGAGTTCTATCAAAGATCAGGACCAGAGATTTTCAGAGCATCTATCAAGTTTCTGAAGATGTTGAATGATACTGTTCCTGCAAATCAATTAAAGGCACAGTATGCAGATGACTTCATTAAGGGATCAGAAGGTTTCTTTAAAAACTATGATGTTGAGATAGACAAAGAAATATTCAAAAGAGCCTTGAGAGTGTATGTGAACGATCCTGAGTTGGACAAAGGCTTTATGAATGCCAGTATGACTAAATTATCTGGTTCTGCACTTGATGAGTATGTAGATGAGTTGTATGAGAAGTCATTGCTGACGAGTTTGGATAAGGTGAAGTCTACTATGAATCGCTTTTCCAAAAAATACAAGAAGAAACTGAAGAAAGATCCTTTATTGACTTTGGTTAAGAACATGGAGAAATACTACCGTGATGAGTTGATTCCAGCTTACAGAGCCAGTGCTCCACTTGAAGATCAATTGATGCGAGTGTATGTGAAGGGTTTGATGGAAATGATGCCTAACAAAACGTATTGGTATGATGCCAACTTCACTTTAAGACTAACTTATGGTAGAGTAGAAGGGTCGGAGCCAAGAGATGGGATGTCTTATAAGTATTATACTACTTTGGATGGTTTATTGGCCAAATACGATCCTACAAATATTGACTTTGAATTACCTGAAAGACTGGTTGAGTTGGCTAAGAAAAAAGACTACGGTCCGTACGCACAAGATGGAGAAATGTTTGTGTGTTTCACCGGATCCAACCATACCTCAGGAGGTAACTCAGGAAGTCCGTGTATTAATGGAGAAGGTCATTTGATTGGTTTGAATTTCGACAGAAGCTGGGAGAGTACAATGAGCGACATCATGTTCGATCCGAATATTTGTAGAAACATCATGGTAGATATCAGATACGTGCTCTTCATCATAGACAAGTTTGCCGGAGCAGATCATCTCATAAAAGAAATGGAGTTGGTAACACCAGAGTGGAGAAAAGAGAAGAGAGTGGGGCATCTTAACGGGCAAGTTGAAGCTGTTACAAAAGAAATTAAAGCTGATGCAAAAAATCCTGACCTGTTGGTAACAAGAGCCATGTACTACGATTCTCTTGGTTTGGTGAAGGAGTACAAAAATGATTTGGCAGCAGCTTTGGCTTTGGATAAGGACCACCCAGCTGCAGTAGCTCAAATGGCAGACTACCTGGTTAAGAACGATGAGATTTCGAAAGCAACAAAGTTGTTGAGTACAGCTTTAAGAACGCAAAGAAATCACAAGGAATTGATTTTTAAAAGAGGTGTCCTGTACATTGAAATGGGACAAAACATCAAAGCCATCAATGATTTCTCTAAGGTGATTTTGTTAGATGCAACTCACTTTAAAGCGTATTACAACAGGGGAGTGGCCAATTATAGATTGGGACGTTCTGATAAGGCTTGTGCAGATTTTCAAATGGCACAGGGACTTGGAGACAATAAAGAATACTTTATTTACGAGTCTGCTTGTAAGTAGATACTAAAAGATCATAAACAAAAAAGCCGTCTCGATGAATCGGGACGGCTTTTTTAATACTTAGTAATTATCTATTCTGGTGCTACCTGAGCAGTGATGTTCAACTGCTGAGATCCACCCTCAACGTTGGCCATTACAGTAACTGTTTTGGTTACTGGTTTACCAGCTTGATTCTCTTTTGGTGTAAACACAACTTTGATTTCTCCTCCGTCGCCAGGCATAATAGGCTCTTTTGGCCAGTTAGGAACGGTACAACCACAAGAAGCACTTGCATTCTTAATAGTTAAAGGATTGTCTCCTGTGTTAGTGAATTTAAAAACGTGCTCATTAGGCCCTTCTTTTGGAACATCACCGAAATCGTGCTTGTATTCTTCAAACAACATGGTGGTTAAATTAGCCTGAGGCGTTTCATTAGTAGGTTGAACCTTGGTTGGGTTGTTATTGTCTAATCCAGGATTGTTGTTATCATAAGCTGGTTCCGGAATCGCAGCATCATTTGAAATTTTTGGTGCTGGTGGTTTTACATCCGGCTTCTCACCAGAAGAACCACAACTCACTAATCCTGCGCTCAAAACAACAGCGCTCAATCCATATACTAATTGTTTTCTCATCATCATAAATTCTTTCTGCAAAATTAGTATTTAATTGTTCATCGCCAATTTCATTTTTCTATACTCGCCTGAATTCATTAATTCAATGGCCTTCTGAAGAGGATCATTCAAGACATTGATTACCTCATAGAACTTATCACTGCTGTATAAATTGCTGGCGATAGAAGCCTTTAATCTAATGCTTAACATGTCTTTAGCAGACTCAAATCCTTCCTCATCAAACTCCAAACCTTCTTTCTCTGCGTATTTAGTCAAATCCTCAATAGCGCCATTTTTGATTGGGTCAAAATTAGCCTGGTACTTGTCGAAAGACTTGTACTTCTTATTAATAGATTCTCTGTTATCATTTACATAAGTCAAACTAAAGGTATTTAAATGTCCTTTTCTGATAATGTCATAGAAGTAATCAGATTGAGAAGTAGTGTCCAATGGAACAAATACATCAGGAGAAATTCCTCCGCCACCGTATACGTCTCTTTTGGTCACCAGAGTGTTGTACTTCAATGAATCCGGGAAATCAATTTTGTCCTCATCTGTTAATTCTCCAGACTCGAATCTGCTGTATTTCTCTTTGTAATAAGCTTCCAAACCATCATCATATGGCTTTTGAATAGATCTACCGGTAGGTGTGTAGTATCTTGAAATCGTTAATCTCATAGCACTTTCATCCGGAAGCGTGATTTGACGTTGAACCAGACCTTTACCAAACGAACGTCTGCCAACAATTAATCCTCTGTCCCAATCCTGAACTGCACCAGACACAATCTCAGAAGCAGAAGCTGAACTCTGGTCGATCAAAACAATCAATTCACCATTTTCAAAGCTTCCAAGTGTATTTGCAAAGTACTTGTCGGTTGGGAAAGCGCGCCCCTCGGTATATACAACTAACTGACGATCCGATAAAAACTCGTTGGCTAAGTCCACTGCTGTAGACAAGTAACCACCTCCGTTTCCTTGAAGGTCAAGAATTAATTTTTTCATTCCCTGGCCTTTCAAAGTATCAAGCGCTTTATTGATTTCTTTCATAGTTGTGGCTGAAAAATTGTTCAGTTTGATGTAGCCAATTTCCGGTTGTACCATATAAGACGCCTCAACACTGTAAACCGGAATTTTATCTCTGGTAATTACAAAATCCAATAATTCATCAACACCTTTTCTTTTAATGGCAACAGATACCTGAGTTCCTTTTTTACCCAATAAACGATCTCTCACACCGGAGTTTTTAAGTCCTGTACCAGCCACCAACTCACTATCAATCTTAATGATTTTATCTCCTGCAATGATGCCCAACTTTTCCGAAGGTCCGTTTGGAATAGGGTTAACCACCATCAAAGTGTCTTTAAGAATTTGAAAACGAATCCCGATTCCTTCAAAATTACCTTTTAATGGTGTGTTCATTTCTTTATACTGCTCAGAAGTAAAGTAGCCGGTATGTGGATCCAGTTCTTCTAACATCTTTCTAATACCATGATCCACCAGGTCCGCACGATCAATAGAATCGTGAGCAACTTTGTGCAGTTCTTCAAACAAAGCATTAAAGCTGGCCATTGGCATACTCTCTTTATAGAACTTTTTCACCCATTTTTCTGCCTTGTTAGAATCAATAGTTTCCGCCATGGCCATCATAGCCGTTTTGGTCAGAGAGCTGGTATTCACCTTATCTACATAATACCCATCAACATAGGTATACACATATCTGAATTTAATGGTGGTTTCAAGTGAGTTGTAGCCTCCGTCATCTGTGTCATCCTGAGCTAATAGCGTCAATGGGAATAACAACAATACAGAAGCAAAGGTCTTTATAAGGAAGTGTTTTGGTCTGAACATGCGTTTTGTCTTTATTTTATCTTAAGATACTTAACTTAATCCAAATCTGTTACGAAAATTACACGAAAGCGTAATTTTTAGGTACTGACGGATAACAAAATACGAACATAAACCGTACCTTATTTCATATGTTCGCCATTTTTAACATTTTTTTTGTTTTTGTACTGATGTCCATTCCGGCAGATGATTTTAAATCCGATCAAAAGAAGCACTCCAGAGTCAAGGAAGCTTATACTCAAAAGGAAGCCAAAGTAAAATCGTACGTCAAGGCGGCCGGTTTAGATTACGCTTCTGTTCAACTCCATATAAGAGCCTTTAAAGAAGAGCGTGAACTGCAAATTTGGGGCAAAGACAAGAACCATACAAAGTACAAGTTAATCCATACATATAGATTTTGCAGATTGTCTGGTAAACTGGGACCAAAAAGAAAACGTGGAGACGGACAGGTACCAGAAGGTTTGTATTATATAGACAGGTTTAATCCATGGAGCAATTTCCATTTATCTCTGGGCATTAACTATCCTAACCAGTCAGACAGAAAGAAAAGTCCTCATAAAGACTTGGGAGGCGATATATTTATTCATGGTAACTGTGTGACCATTGGTTGTATTCCAATTACTGATGACAAGATAAAAGAGCTGTATATTTTGTGTGTTGAAGCGAAGAACAATGGGCAGCAGAAAATCCCGGTTCATATCTTTCCTTTTAAAATGGATATGGAATTGCTCATTGCCTGGAATAGTAAAAGCGAAACCAAATTGATCAATTTCTGGATGAAGCTCAAAGAGATATACGATCAATTTGAGGCTACGAAGGAGGATATTTCCTATTCAATTAACGGTGATGGAGATTACGTTTTGAAGTAATCTAGAATACAATAATGCGCCTGTCTTTAATTTCCTCAATTAGAACTTTTTCCTTATTTTTAGCTTGTTGCTAAATTAAAATTATATGAAAAAAAGTTTACTTCTTGCAGGGGTAATTATGCTTGGGAGCGCCGCTGTTGCGCAGAGAAGCGTTGATATTGACCCTTATAGTTCTTTGAACGACCACTTGAATTATGACAGGAATCTTGAGCAGATTCATTTTGATCCTCTGAACATGGCTAAGGTAATGGCTGAGGATTCTGACGGAAAAGACGGAACCAGCTATAAAATCTGTAGATTCCATGATGTAGATAAATCGCTTGAAAATGGCGGGACCTGGGTGGACGTACCAGGCGGAAAGCTATGGCGTTTGTCTATGACTTGTGAAGGAGCTCTGGCTACCTACATCACTTATGATGATTTTTACATTCCGGATGGTGCATACATGCACGTATACAACGGAGATAAATCTGACATCATTGGAGCTTTTACCAATGCAAACTATTCTGGACATAAAGAATTCGCTACGGGAATTGTAGCAGGTGAAACAGCTATCATTGAATACTACGAGCCAAATTACGTTTCTGGAAAAGGAAAAATTTCTGTTGATCAAATTGCTCACTGTTACAGAGGCGTGGATGATTTTGTTGAGAAGAAAGAAAGAGGATCAGATCCTTGTCAGGTAGATGTAAGATGTTCTGAAGGAGATAACTGGGGACCACAAATTGATGCGACCGTTCGTTTATTGATCGGTGGTGGATGGTGTTCTGGTTCTGTGATGAACAATACCAATGTAGATTGTAAGCCTTACGTATTAACGGCATTACACTGTGGTGAAATTTCAGCTTCTCAGTTGAATTCTGCTATTTTCTACTTTAGAAGACAAAGAGCTAACTGTGGAAGTGGTGCTTTGGAAGGAACTCAATCTATTACAGGAGCTTCCAGATTATCTGATAGTAATGACGGTGGAGGAAACTCAGGAAGTGATTACTTATTGGTAGAGTTGAACAGTGACATTCCTTGGTCTTACCAGGCTTACTATGCTGGATGGAACAAGTCGACTACAGCTGCTAGTTCTGGTGTTTCTACTCACCACCCTTCTGGAGATGTTAAGAAGATTTCTACTTTCTCTAATAACCTGTTAAACGCTGGTTGGGGAATCCCTGGTACGCATTGGAGAGTTACCTGGACTGGTACTGCCAATGGACATGGTGTAACAGAAGGTGGTTCTTCAGGATCTCCTATCTGGGATCAGAATGGATACCACGTTGGTCAGTTAACTGGAGGTAGTTCATACTGTACTGCTACAAGTAGCCCTGATTTATATGGAAAAATGTCTTATAACTGGAGTGGAAACAGTAACCCAACAGGAGGTGACTTATCTAACTGGTTGGACCCAACAGGGGCTATGACAGGAGATACTTTTGATGGAACTTATGCCCCATGTGCTAACAATATCGAAGAGGCAACATTAGAATTGAAAACGAATATTTATCCAAACCCTTCTTCTGGTTTATTTACAATCGAGATGAGAGATGTATTGGATAACTTAACTGTTGAAATTTACAACTCTGTTGGAGCTCTTGTTGAGACTTTTGACATGTCTAACAGATATGTACATTCTATCGATCTTACAGGAATGGAAGACGGTATGTACTACGCAAGATTTAAATCAAGAACTGCAAGTGTTACTAAGAGCATTCAGCTGATTAGATAATACAAGAAGTGTTTAATAGAAAAACCCGATTCGATTTCGAATCGGGTTTTTTGTTGCTTTACCCCCATACGGTAATTCAAATCAGAGTATTTGTTCGTTTCAGAAGGTACTTTGGTAAAAGTATGAGACATCAAAAAGGAATCATATTGAGCTATACTCGAATTCCCAGGATGCAAATGTCATCTATCTGCTCTAAATCTCCTTTCCAGGATTCAATAGAGTCTTTAAGAACTTCTTTTTGTTTACCAGATTCTTCAGCCGAGAGTTCAACCATAAGCGCTTTAAGATTCTTAATCTTGAATTTCTTACCTCTCGGGCCACCAAACTGATCCTGATAGCCATCTGAACACATATAAATCATGTCATTCTTTTGCAATTCGAATGAATGATCAGTGAAAGGTTCAGGATGGTCATAATCACTTTTTCCTATGGGATGTTTGTCGCCTTTTAAAATCTTGATTTCTTTATTCCTGACAACAAAAATTGGATTTTTAGCTGCTGCATAGTACATGGTCATAGTCGACTCATCTATGGCAGCAATGGAAATATCCATGCCGTCTCGGATGGTTTCCTTTTCAGATTCAAAAATTGAGAAAATCCCCTGATTCAAAAAATCCAAAGCCTGAGCAGGGGAGTTTACTGACTTATCTGATTTTCCCAGTTTGAGATAATTGAGCCCCAAAATACTTACCAGAGCGCCAGGAATACCATGCCCGGTACAATCTCCCACAGAGAATACTTTCAAGGTTTGTTTGGCATTGTTTACAGCAGTCCCGCACCAATAGAAATCACCACTGAGCTTATCCTTTGGCATGTACAATACAAAATGATCGGGGAAGAGTTTTGAGATCTGGGCATTGTCTGGAATAATGGCTGTTTGAATACGTTGGGCATAGTCGATACTGTCATGTATTTCTTTGTTCTTTTTCTCAACCATTTTCTTCTGGTTGGCAATGAGTCTGTTCTGTTTTTTACTTACGTTTAACAATCTAAACACAAAAAACAGAGATCCGAGAACAAGAATGAGAGCGACAACAGCAACGGCTATGATCTGTTTTTGACGGTTATTTTGAGCCTTTTGCCTTTCGTTGTCCTTTTGAACCAGTCTTTTCTCTTTTTCTTTAATTCTATTGCTCTCGCTAAGTAGCCTAATCTCCCTTTTGTTTTCCTCTTCATCATGGATGATCTGGAGTTCTGCAATTTTCCTGTTGTTTTCAACGGTAAGAACAGAGTCATTCATTTCAACGTATTGTTCCAGATATTTTATTGATGAATCGGAATTAATGGTTCTGTAAGCTCTTGACAATCCTCTGTATGTACTGGGTAAGTAGAAGAACTTGTTATATTTTTCCATGATTGTTTTGGCCCTTTCGAAATTTTCGATAGCCAGGGAGTAGTTTCCCGCTTTCAGAAGCACTTCACCTGCGCCAGAGAATACAAGTCCACTGTAATCAGGAAATTGATTGGGATCTCCAATGTTTTTAATCGCAGAGTCTGCAAAAGCCCAGGACTTTTCTATATCATCCCATTCCAAATAGATTTTAGCGGCTTCAATCTGAGCATAGCCTACTAGAACAGTATATGGTGAATTCCTGAATGGCTTGGCTCCTCCAATAATCAAATCAATGGCTTCATCTTTTCTTGGACCATTCGCCAATAGAATACCCAATTCAATCATGGCTTGTCCCTGAGTGATGGTATCACCAATTACTCCGCACAGGCTAATACATTTTTCATAGTAAGGGGTAGCCAGGTCATAATCTTCCTGATTAGACAATACAGCGGCAGTCTCGAAATATGCTGCAGCAAGGGCCTTTTTCTCAAGATCAGTTTTAGGATTCTTTAAAACTTCCTGACGTCTGAGATGAGATTTTAAGGTAGCGGGTCTGTTGTTTAAATCTCCATAAGAATGGGCCATTAAACGATACAGTGAAGCAAGAAATATGCGGTTTTCGACTTTGGCGGTATCCTTTTCCAGCAGCAAACAATACTCCAGCGATTTAGCAGGGTCTGTTTTTTGGATTTTGCGTCCGTCCCCGATGATGATTTGAAATCTCTTGTCGTAAGATAAGGTATCAGATAGTTTGTTTAGTGTAGAATCATCTATTTGAGCTCCACTGAAGAATGGGAGAAATGTGACGAGACAGATCAAACAAGATAAGAAACGGATCATGACATCAATTTACTCATCTTTTTTATAATGGAGTATTGTCTGACTAAATAACCACGACCTTTCTAATCGCCGTAGCATCTCCAACCTGAATGTGCACGTAATACATACCTGTTGGCAAATTGATGTTATCTGTTCTTCCGTTGGTAGTCTTAACCAGTTGTCCCGTATGATTAAACACTTTTATCTGATCTATTGACCTTTCAGTTAGAATATCCAAAGTGTTATTCTGTACAGGGTTGACGATTTTGATGTCATCTAAGCTGAGATCATGGATGCCTAACAAACCTGCCACACAAGAATCAGATAAAGTGTTTACATTTTCCAGAATTCCAATAGGCGTGAGGTTTTGGCCATTAAAGCCTGAATAATTGCTTGGATATTTCTCAATTCTAAAGGTGGTATTGTCGTTAACTCCTGGAACGAAACTTCCCTGGCTATAAATACTCGTACCTGCCGGATTCCTGTACACCCATGTGATGTCACCGTTTTTAGCCACTTCAACACACGTTCCGGTAGAGGTGATTGTCATCAACATATTCCCATTTTCGGTTTGAATGACACCACATTTTTTTGATTCGAGAACAGGATTTCCTAATACGTTGCCATTCCAATTCCAATCATCATTTATAGGGTCGAACTTACCAGCTGTTTTGGTATACGCACCAGAAACAAAATTTGGTTCTACCAGATGAATAGCACTGTTGCCAACATTCCCAATTCCACCATTATTAAATACACTGATTTTTCCTGAATCTGGTGAGTATTGAGTGATCCACTTGGCATCATGTTGTCTGAAAAGTGTTTGATCTGAAGCGCCTCCTTGTTGATAAACCTGAGGATTTCCCCATCTCCAAAGCAAATCTCCACCCATTCCGGAATTACCTCCTGTATGACCAGCTGCTTCTGCTGTAGTGGTGCTGTGGTCAATGATATAAATCTCATCAGTATGTCTGGCAGACAGTAGTATTTGATCGAGATGTTCGTTGTAGTCTATTCCATTAAAATGAACATAGTCCGAATTTCCATGGAAGTTGATATCCAAAAGTTCAGGATGGTTAACTACCACACCGTAATTGTCTTTTGTGTTGTCGAATTCCTGTACTAAATGATCAAAGAAACGCCATTCCCATACAATGTTCGCAGAGTGACTGCCAACAGGTTCGATTTCCACAATCTTTTCAAATCTATGAGCTGCTGTGGCCATTGCAGGGTCTTTTCCTGCATCAATCGTCTCCGCAATTGTATACTGATCTCTGACGATTAAAAGAATGTTCCCGTTAGGAAGTGGTTCAATGTCGTGATGTTGTTGTAAGCCATTTCCATCAAGATCGTAAGACCATACCAGATTGCTGTTCCAGTCTCTGATTTCAACAGAATCTTTGCCCGCTCTCAATAGATTGCCGTTTTCCAGTAAATAACAAGTCAGTCCGGGACGTTCCGAAAAAGTCCACTCATGAATTTTCTCACCACAATTGTCTATCAGGTAAACCTGTTCATTTTTCTCGGGTGTGATTAGAATGTAACCATCCGAAACATTGCCATTGTGTTCAATTAAACCTATGTCGTTTTGTGCATATGCAACACAAGTACATAGAACCAGACAGGCAGATAAAATCTTTGAAAGCGTAATCATATTATCTCAATATTTTTCGAACGAAGGCCACAGTAAAATACGACATCATAAACAAACCAACAAATCCCTCAATGCTGGAAATGACACGAATAACACCCCAGGGCGCATAATCTCCGTAGCCAATTGTAAGGAAAGTGATGGCGCTGTGATAAAAAGAAGTTGCCAATTCGCTCATATTTTCCGGTGGATCAAATCCAGGTCTTAGGTCTCCATGGCCTGTGTGAATCATTGCGTAGAACAGGAAACTAAAAAGTACATAGATCACAAGCATACTAAGCAGTACACGAATGGGATCTGTAGCGTAAACTCCCATCTTATCGAATACCAGTTGCTGAAACCATTTGGCAGGGTAGGCGGTGATCTTCTGAAACAAATTGCCTTTTAGCCTTTGTTCGTGCAAATATTTTAGCTCGTATCGTTTGAATTTAACGTAGGCTTTATCTTCATCTTCGTACTGCCCGGTACTACCAAAATCTTCTTTAAGAATGCGGAATTGTTCTGCTTTTTGTTGATGAGTAGCGCTTGCCTGATTTTCGATCAAAGCTTCTACGTGATTGTCCTCATAATCCAGAATGATCTTACCAAGATTTCTCAGACCATTGATTTTCATTTCCCGAATGTCTACATCAGAAAAACCAGTCTTCAAATCAATCACATCCCTCACAATGGTATTTGATAGATCCAGAACCGTACAACGATTTACTCTTAGGTCTAAGTAGTTGTTTAGATGACATGATTTAAAAGAAAGTCCTCCCATCACACTCTGGAAGAAAGACAGATTCCCCTGGCCGAAACTAGCGCTTTCGAAATTGACATTCTCGTCTCCAAAATTGGTCATTTCAAAAGAAATGTGTCCGGTTCCAAAAGAAGCACTTTTAAAACTCTTTCGTCCCTTTCCAAACTCACTTTCATCAAAATGAACGTTGGCATCTCCAAATTCAGCTCTTCTGAAATCCAATTTTCCATCTCCGAATTCAACCCTTCTGAAATCGACACGTTTGCCTTCAAAAATACATTTATCAAAACTCACATCTCCCTTGTCAAATTTGGAGAAATGGAACTCTACAGACCCTTTACCGAACATCACACTCTTGAAATTGACTTTTCCCGAGCCAAATTGCGTATTCACAAAAGACAAGTTTCCGATATTAATGAGTCCTTCGAAATTCTTATAACCTTTTGAAAAATGAGCGTATTGAAAATTGGTATGACCTCTTCCGAAGAAAGCTTTGGAAAAGTCTACATCCATATCTGCGAAACTACATTTTAAGAAACTCAGGTTTCCGTTTCCAAAACAGGTATTCACAAAGGTGCAGCTCTCGCCTTCAAAAGCGCCATATGAAAAATCAATGGTATCGTCGGCTTCAAAGAATGCGTTTAGGGCAGAGAAGTTAGACAAAATAACTGGCGACATGCCTTTTAGATCAAACTTATCGCGGTAAGCGTTCAGAGAGAAGTTCTTGATGTAGCAATTGTTCAGTTCAAGAGCTTCACCCGCTTTGATGATGTCGTAGATGGCATCAGCTTCAACCACACCATATTCTTTGGTGTTCTGAACATTCTCAATGTCGTCTATAAAAGTAACTCTGGCAGTTTGAGTCAGCTGCTTTGTTCCCGTATTAAAGGGCTTATCTACTATTTCAGTTTTGAATGATAAATAATTCGACATCCGGCTTATATATAGAATGAAGCTAAGTAAAGGATGACAAATATAAGTAAGCCAATGATAACATAAAAGGCGATTTTCTTTTCCGTTTTCGCATCAGTATTTCCGATTAACTTGAAATTAGGATTTCGAAATTTCATTGTTCCTTTTTGTTGTTTTCTCTTTGCTGACGCGCCAGACTCATCTGACGTAATCTGTTGTGAGGATGGTTGGGATTGAGGCACTGATAGTTTTGCCCGAATTTTTGAACTTTAGGATTAAGGTGTTCGTCGTGAGCAAACTGAGACAGCATTCTTCCTGTGATGTTTTTATTGACGTAACCGTACGTGCGTCTTAACATGGAGAGTT
Organism: Parvicellaceae bacterium; assembly: GCA_965230535.1. Taxonomy (GTDB): domain Bacteria; phylum Bacteroidota; class Bacteroidia; order Flavobacteriales_D; family JAUILH01; genus JAUILH01. The sequence continues at coordinate 1,870,297 of OZ246009.1, forward strand.
TTTCGTCGAAAATTACCAGAGCAGGAAACTGATACTTAAATCCCATCAGATTTGAAACTAAAGAATGATAGCCGTCGCCGGTCTTGGGGTCTATGGTGTAATACAGCTCTCTGTTTCTGAACAGGATGGTATCTTTCATTTGAGAATTCAGTCTTACACAATAGTAATAGTCGTTGAGATACACATTGACAACGGTATCCATAAATACAACTGAATCCATTTTGAGTGATAGTGGCTGAGAATCGTCTTCAATAAAAACGAAAATCTTCTTTTCTTTAATGGAACGTGCAGTCATCGCCTGATCCCAGGTCATCCATTGAATTGGCTTCACAGTGTACTCATAGGTAGAGTCCGTAGGCTCATTTTTATCCTGCGCAAAAGAGACCAATGCGATTAGAATGCTTGCTATGGAAATCAGATACTTCATTTGTTTTTAGTAGCCAAATAGATGTATACACCAATGCTGCCAAATATGCCAACCAAAAATAACGCCAGAAACCACATAGAAATACTGGCTTGATTCCCGAGTGCTACTTCTATCGTTTGCCATAAGATTAAGACGAAATTAATCCCAATAATGGTGCTCATGCCTCTCATCAGGTTTTGAGAGAGTCTGTATTGCTTGAGTCTGTTTTCCGGCGTAATGTCTATCAGATAATTATGCTGGTGCGGTATTTTCGCTAAATAGTTCAATAAAAGTGCCAGCAAACCATATAGGATTGGAATCATGAATAGTCCTGCCTTACTTGTATAATTGTCAGGTTTACCACCGCTTCCAAAATGGATTGGGACTTCACCAGGAAGTTCATTAAAGTTCAAACCAATCAATACCACCATCAAACTCAATAGAAGCCAGGGGGCTCTGGTAAGCAGACGGTCTTTGCCGGACTGAGGTATTTTAATGGCCGTTTGGTGCTCCATTACAGATTGTCTTGTACAAATTTGGTCATCTTGGTAAACAAGTGGAGACGTGTGTTGCCGCCATAAATTCCATGATTTTTGTTAGGATAGATAAACAGATCGAATTGCTTGTTTGCTGCAACCAATGCTGTAATCATTTCCATGGTATTCTGGTGGTGAACGTTGTCATCTGCCGAACCGTGTACCAGCAAGTAAGGACCTTTGAGTTTCTCCACATGGTTGATAGGAGAGTTCTCTTCGTATCCTTTTTCGTTTTCCTGTGGCGTTCTCATGAAACGTTCCGTATAAATTGAATCGTAGAATTTCCAGTTGGTTACTGGCGCTACTGCAATTCCCATTTTGAAGTGATCTGCACCTTTAGTCATGCACAAAGACGACATATAACCACCGTAACTCCATCCCTGAACACCAATTCTATCTCCATCTACCCAGGATTGTTTAGCCAGCCACTTGGCACTGGCAATCATGTCCTCGGTCTCCAGTTTTCCTAATTGTAAATAAGTCGATTTTTTGAAAGCTTCACCCTGATACATGGTACCTCTTGGATCAACAGATACAACGATATAGCCCATTTGAGCCAGCATACAATGCCATAAATATGTGGCGCCTTCATATTGGTCGATTACAGTGTTGTGACCTGGTCCACCATAAATGAAAAGATAAACCGGGTATTCTTTGTTTTCATCAAAATTGTCTGGTTTAATCATCCATGCATTCAGATCGCCTTCAGCTCCTTTGATCTTGAAAAATTCTTTCTTCTTAGCACCAAATTCTTCAAGTCCTGCCTTAAGTTCATCATTGTCTTCAAGTACTTTTAGCTCTTTACCTTTTGCATTGTGAAGAGTGATGTAAGAAGGTGTGTTAGAGTTAGAATAGAAGTTGATGTAATACTTCATTCCCGTGCTGAAATGTGCATCATTATTCCCCTTCTTAGTAGACAATTTGGTCTTCTTGGAACCGTCTAGTTTTACAGAATACAAGCTCTGATACATAGCCCCTTCTTCCGCGGATACATAGTAGATAATCCCTTTCTTAGAATCCAGTCCTTTAAATTCAATCACATCCCATTCTCCTTTGGTAACCTGAGTAGAGGAACCATCGAATCCAATTTTGTAGATGTGGTTATAACCATTCTTTTCACTGGTTCTGATGAAGCTTTTCCCATCTTCAGTAAAGATGAGGTTGTCGTCTATTTCAATATAAGTTTTAGATTTTTCTGAGTAAACGATTTTCTTGTCGTACTGGTGAATCTTTTGTGGTGGTCCCATAGGGTCGTTTGAGTAGATCACGTAGTTCAACTCATTTTGATGTCTGTTTAGGGTCTGAACCAACAACTCGTTATTATTGCTTGTCCAGTTAATTCTTGGAACGTATAATTCCTGTCCCTCCATGGCATTGAGCGGCCTTGAAATTTTGTCGTCTAATCTGTAAATGAATACTTCAACAATCGAATTCTTCTCCCCGGCTTTAGGATACTTGAAAGTATATTGATCAGGATAAAGATTCCCATACATAGCCATCTGGAATTCCTTTACTTCAGTTTCATCATACTTGATGTAAGCGATTTTATCTCCTTTCGGACTCCACTCAAAGGCTTTGGAAATGGCAAATTCTTCTTCATAAACCCAGTCAGCCGACCCGTTGATGATTTTGTTGTATTCTCCATCAGTGGTTACCTGAACAACTTTACCAGATTCTATCATCATGTAATAAATGTTATTGTCTTTAACATAGGCCACCTTGTTTCCATCAGGAGACAATTCAGCATGCATGATGGGATCATCACTTACTTTGGTCAGTTTTTTTGTGAAAGTGTCAAAGATGTAATAAACCGCTGTATAAGATCTTCTGTACACTGGTCTCACTTCCGTTTCAATGAGAAGTTTGGTTTCATCATTGTTTAGTTCGTAACCTTCAGGAATGATGAACTCTCCTTCAATATCCGAAGAAGATACAATGGTACCCGCCTTTTCATAAGTTTTAAAGCTGTATTTGTCTATCGACCACGACTTATTTCCAAAATTAATGGATGTATAATGCTCTCCATCATTCATTGATCTTACCAAAGCCACTGATTTTCCTCTGAAAGGAGATTTTCTTCCCCAGATCAACTCATTGCTCAGTTTACTCTGTCCATCCGCTACAACTGTACTGAAGGTCAACAAGACCATCATAACTAAATTCAATCCAATCTTATACATACTTGTCAAATACTTAAATTTGTTGAACAATGTACCAAAATTACGCCAAATTGAGCTTGGGAAATGTATTAATGGCGCATAGAATAATTGGATGGAGGAGAATTACAAAAAAATAGCAGATTCGGATCTTGAATTTTTCAGGTCTGTTTTGGGAGACCGGGTGTTTGTGGATGAATTGACTTTGAATGATTATGGTCATGATGAGACAGAAGATTTGTCTTTTCCGCCGGCTGTTGTTTTGAAGCCTATCAATACGAAGGAAGTTTCGGAAATAATGCGCTATTGCAATGAGGAAAGAATTCCTGTAACGCCTATTGGCGCAAGAACGGGCTTGTCCGGAGGTGCATTGAGTATTTATGGTGGCGTTGGACTTGCTCTTGACAAGATGAATCAGATTATCAGGATTGATGAAGATAACCATCAGGTTTGGGTTGAGCCGGGCGTGATCACGCAGGTTCTTCAGGAAGAAGTTGCCAAGAAGTCTTTGTACTACGCACCTGACCCTGCCAGTAGAGGATCTTGTTTTATAGGAGGGAATCTGGCTGAAAATTCTGGAGGACCGCATGCCGTTAAGTATGGTGTCACAAAAGATTTTGTATTGAATTTGGAAGTTGTGTTGCCTAATGGAGACGTGATTTGGACAGGTGCAAATACGCTTAAAAATGCCACGGCTTATAACCTTACTCAGCTGATGGTGGGGAGTGAAGGAACTTTGGGAGTAATCACCAAAGCTGTGCTTAAACTCATCCCGCTTCCGCAAAGATCCGTGTTGATGTTGGTGCCTTTTTTAAGCTCTTCTGAGGCGTGTAAGGCTGTAGCAGAAATTTTCAAATTGGGAATTACCCCAAGTGCTCTGGAGTTTATGGAGCGTGATGCCATTCAGTGGACCCTGGATTTTATGGGAGAATCAAGCATTCAACTCGGAGATAATGTAGAAGCCCATTTATTGATAGAGCTGGACGGCAATGATGAAGACAGCTTGATGAAGGACTGCGAACAAATTGTGACTTTATTGGAACGTTTTAAAACAGATGAGATTTTGTTTGCTGATTCAGAAGCACAAAAGGATCAGCTATGGCAGATTAGAAGAAAGGTTGGTGAAGCTGTAAAATCTAACTCTATTTATAAGGAGGAGGATACAGTGGTTCCAAGATTTCATTTACCAGAATTATTGGATGGGGTTAAAGAAATTGGTTCCCGATATGGATTTAAGTCGGTGTGCTACGGTCATGCCGGAGATGGAAACCTGCACATTAATATCATTAAAGGAGATTTAGACGATAGAGCCTGGAACGACGAACTGCCAAAAGCCATTCGGGAGATTTTTGAACTCACTGTGGATTTGGGCGGAACCATTAGTGGCGAGCACGGCATTGGTTGGGTACAAAAGAACTATATGGATATTCCGTTTGATGAGGTGAGCCTGAATTTAATGAAAGGCATCAAATCCTTATTCGATCCAAAAAACATCATGAATCCCGGTAAAATATTCCCGGATTAAAACATTTTCAATGACAAAGTATACTGTATCACTTCTTGTTTTGTTTGGAAGCTTATTGGCGTCCTGTAGCTCTGATGATTCAAAGAAAGAAGCTTCTAACGAACCCAAAGGAGAGTTGATTGAACGTCACAATATTTCTGGTGCGTTTGATTCGACCGGAAGGATGGTTCACGGCCAAAAGGAAGGGGAGTGGACCTATTGGGATCAGGAAGGCAGATTGTTCGCCAAAGGTTCATACAAAGAGGGCTTGGAAAGCGGTGAGTGGATCTGGTATCATCCAAACGGAGAAATCTCCCAGGTTTCTAATTATATGGGAGGAGCGGCAAACGGATCTTTTAAGCATTACTTTAAGGATGGAACTTTGGAAGCAGAAGGAGAAATGGAAGACAACAAAATGGTTGGAAATTTCAAATCTTACTATCCAAACGGGAACATAAAAAAGGAAGAGGTCTATGTGGGAGATATCAAGCATGGACTGTCCAATATCTACCTTGAAACAGGTGAATTATCTGCCACAGGAGAGTATTATTACGGTGTTCCCAATGGAGAGGTGAAAGTATTTTATCCAAATGGAAATCTGCGACACATTGAAACCTGGGCTGATGAGAAATACAACGGTCCGGTAGTTGAGTTTTTTGAGAATGGAGATACTGCAGAAACCGGTCAGTATAAAGACAATGAAAAAGTGGGAGAGTGGATTAAGTACGGAGAAGAAGGGGAGGTGATAGAGCGTTTAAATTACGACGAAAAGTAACTACTTGTCGAGAGAGTCTTTGTTGAAAATGTTCTTAGTATCATTGATCAACTCTTTGAGTTCTGCTTTGGATTGGTCAAAGTCGGTTTTTAGTTTTTTGTACATCAGCTTCAATTCTTTCGATTGACTTCCCAGACCTGATAATTTAGCTTTAAGGCTATCGAGTTGATCTGATTTTCCTTTGTACTGTTTTTTGAGTTCTTTAATGATGGGAGAAAGTTCCGACTTTTCGAAATAGGCATCCAAACTGTCTATTTCCTGCCTGAGATTTGCAATTTGTGTTTTAATGGCTCCTGCGTTCTGCTCAACCGGAAAAGAGAGAGAATCGAGATTCTTCAGAAATCTTTTGAAATAACTGGCCTTAGTGCTGTCGCTGAATAAGTTCTTGAGCTTTTCGTTTAATTCACCTGTGTTACTCATTTTAAGATCAGCTATGATTTGTTCAGATAAATCTGGTTTCATCATACCGCTCACCCTGGAACCTTTTTTTAAGTGGCAGACACTCGAATCCTTGGCAGGCGTGATCTCTATTCTCATTCCTCCCATTAATCCGTCACTTCCCAATAGAAATGAAGAAGTACAATGTACTCTGAAATCCGGTTCATTCATATGAATGCCAACTGCCACTGAATCCGCGTTTTTGCCAACAAACTCGATCGACTCTACTTTACCTACTATTTTACCACGAAAGACCACAGGAGCATCCTCAGTTAAACCATTTACAAACTGAAAATAAATGGTCATTCGATTCTCGACTATTTCAGAATCCTCAGTCCGGTCTTCTCCACAAGAAGACAACAAAACGGCCAGAATCAATATGGGAAGCAGTTTATTCAACAAGTGAGACATCTTCGAGAACATAACAGAATGGCCAGTCTCCAACACTGAGCTTTCCCTTTATTTTGTACGTAACAGATTCATTGTGTTTAAAGGCGTCATACAAATTCTCATTCTTAAAGAGAATAATCTGATCCCACCTGCCTCCATATGCACTCAGAAAATCACCAACATAAGCTATGCCGTTGCCGTCTTCTCCGGAAGAAATCGCAAACGATTCCGTATCCCACAAATCAAGGTGAATGTGGCCTTCAATGGCAATGTACTGACCGTCCAAATCCTTTTGAGAGGAGTTAAAAAAAGCTTTGCGAACGTGGACTTTTTTCGTAGAGTCAAATCGGCCGATTAAAGAGTCGCACTTCAGGTTCGCCCAGGTAATCTCTGTCTGAGAAAAAACAGAGTTACCCAAAAACAAAAAGACCAATAAAGTCAGTTGACGCATTCAATAAATTTAGCTCATTACACCAGTAAATCAAAATATGTGTGCTGATTTGCATATGAATGTCAGCATAAAATCAAGCCAAATTTACCTCAGTATTAAGTTAAAAAGAAGCTTTGAAATCGGAAGAAATTCGGTTGGCAGAGGGACTACTTTTGCTCCGAAATAATAAACAATAAATACACTTTCCTTATGAAACAAACTTACTTTTTAGTACTACTAACTGCTCTTCTTTTTGGCGGCTCAACTCAGGCGCAAAACATTGTAATTACCGAGATCAGTTACAACCCACCTGAATCAGGTGCTGATAGCACAGAATTTATTGAATTCTACAACAACGGAACAACCACAGCCGACTTGTCCGGATACGAAATTACCAGTGGGGTGATTTATACTTTCCCTTCCGGTATTATGCTTGCTCCCGGAGATTATATTGTTGTGGGAGTCGATTCCCTGGCCATGGTCAATACCTATGGATATGTGGGAGCTTATGAATGGACTTCAGGAGGTCTTAGCAATGGAGGAGAATCTATTGCTTTAAAAGATGCAAGTGGTAATTTAATGGATACCCTGCGATATGATGACAATGCGCCATGGCCTGATGGAACGTCTGGTGCACCTGACCCTGACGGAAGTGGACCTACCATCGTATTGTGTGATCCAAACTCGGATAATATAGATGGAGCAAACTGGACTGAATCTACTAGCAATGCAGGAATTACTGTAAATGGTAATGTGGTTTACGGAAGTCCCGGAGCGGCAGATGCTGCCTGCATGACAACTCCAACGTGTCCGTCATCATTTTCTGACAGTGGCTGTGGAAGCTATACAGTTCCAAGTGGAGACGAGACTTATACTGTGAGTGGTGTATATAATGATACCATTCCCGGGACTAACGGATGTGATAGCGTTATGACGATTACGGTAACCATTAATATGCCTAGTACCGGAACAGACGTACAAACTGCCTGCGGTTCTTATACCTGGATAGACGGGATGACTTATACAGCCAGCAACAATACGGCTACGAGTACTTTGATGAATTCGGTCGGTTGTGATTCTGTGGTGACACTGGACCTTACAATTGTTACAGTTGATAACTCTACATCAACGTCAGCTTTTACAATTACAGCAAACAATACCAATGCTACTTATCAATGGATTGATTGTGACAATAACAATTCTGTAATAGCGGGAGAAACCAGTCAAAGCTACACAGCTTCTTCAAACGGGAATTATGCGGTTGTAGTAACAGAAAACAGTTGCACCGATACTTCAAGCTGTGTGAGTATCACCGGAATTGGGATCTCAGAAAACAACTTGTTGAGTCCTGTGAATATGTATCCGAATCCTACATCCGGACGAGTATTTATCAACTTTAGCGATAATGAAAATGTATCGTTTCAATTATTCGATTCTGTTGGAAAGTTGATTTTAGAGGAGAACCAAATTAGCGAGACTACCTATACCTTGGAGTTAAACCAAACCGGTATTTACTTTATCAAAGTTAGTTCAATGGGACGACAAGCTCATTACAAACTGATTAAACAATAAAGCCACTTACTAACTAAAAAAGGGGACACAATTGTGTCCCCTTTTTGTTTGATATATAAATTAAGACTAAAGATCATCTACTGTCATGCCCAGCCAATCCAAAGTAGAGTTTTGCATGATGTCTTCAACTACCTGCTCTGAGAATGGACCGTCTTCAACAAACTTCCCAATTTCAAGGTCACCCAATGGGAAAGGGTAATCAGTTCCCAGACATACTTTTCTTGAACCAACATGGTCTATAACGTACTGAAGTGCTTTTTCGTCGTGAGTGATACAATCTACCCAGAATTTGCCCAGATACTCTCGTGGATTTACATTATTATCGATTGCCACCAAATCAGGTCTGCAGTTAAATCCATGCTCAATTCTACCAATGGTACCTATGAAAGAACCTCCGGAGTGAGAGAAACATACTCTTAAACCAGGTAGTTTTTCAAACACACCACCAAAAATCATAGAGCAAATTGCTCTGGAAGTTTCAGCCGGCATTCCGACTAACCAAGGCAACCAATATTTCTCCATGCTGGGTTTGCCCATCATGTTCCATGGGTGAACCATCACGGCCATGTCCAACTCCTGACAAGCTTCAAAAATTGGGAAAAACTGATCTTCATCCAGATTCTTATCGTTGATATTAGATCCAATTTGAATTCCCTTCATTCCAATTTCCTTGCAGCGCTCAAGTTCCTTAATGGCCAAATCGGTATCCTGCATAGGAATGGTTCCTAAACCAATGTAATTCTTCGGATGAGCTGTATAGATCTCAGCAATATCGTCATTCAAAAAACGACTAATTTCTAAGCAATCGTGTGGCTTGGCCCAATAAGAAAACAACACGGGAATGGTACAGATAACCTGATATTGTGTGTTGAATTTCTCATATTCAGGAATTCGAACTTGCGGATCCCAGCAATTGGCTTCAATTTCTCTAAAGAACTTACTGTCCTGCATCATTCTGGCAAAACCAGGTTTGTGATGATCCAGATGAATGAATCCGCCATAGCCAAATTTCTCACTCCACTTAGGAGGATTTTTAGGCATGATGTGGGTGTGCATGTCGATTTTTACCATTCCAAAAATTTTGCCTTGAAGATAAGTTTAAAAGTTCAAAATACGATGGGCAAAGTTAATCTTTGAAATTGTAAATTGCGGGACAAAATTTGAAAAGTATGGATTCGATTGATGTAGATCAGGTAAAAACGGAACCCAGGTATGCCGGTTTTTGGATCAGGTTTGGAGCTTCACTGTTAGATGGGCTTTGCATGGCGCCTATTACTCTGTTTGGCATGTTTTACAACAATACCGAATTGAAGATGTTGGAAATAGCCATTGCAATTCCAATTGTGACTTATCTGTATAAGCTTTTAATGGAGTATAAGTTTGGTGCTTCATTGGGAAAGATGATGGTAAAGATAAAGGTGGTGAATAACGAAGGAGGTAAGATTAACTTCAATCAGGCTTTCGGTAGATCTATTCCCTGGTTGCTCAGTACATTTAGTGCCGTCTTTTCAACTTACAAATTGTTTGAGCATAAACTGTTTGCCAAGGCACATTCGATAGAGATGGTTCAGGAAGTTCAATTAAAATCCGGAGGTGATGAAATGCAATGGATTTTATTTGGATTATTTATCGTAATAGCCATCACCATTGGAGTTGATGCAAGGAAACAAGGTTTCCACGACAAAACTGCCGGAACACTTGTGGTTTATAAATAAGCACTATTCTTTAATGGAGATGTAGGTCTCCACAAGCTCATCACACAATTCACAATCACCATTCTGGCTTTCTTTGGCCAGAACAATATTGTCGTAAGCTTCCCTGGCATTACCAATGTCTAAATGATACAAAGCTGCCTGAATGTAAATGGCGTATTGCTGGTCGTAAGACATGGTATAATTTCCTGCTTCTACCAGATATTTCTCGGCCAGAGAGGTGTAGCCTAAAAGGTAGTTAAGGAAAGAGTGTAAACGTAAACTCTCAAAGTCTTTATTAGGATATTCAACAGCATTTTTTGTAACACCATAGGCTTCATTCAACTTGTTTTCTTTGAGGTAGTGAATGGCCAGCATGTTGTCGTAATTATGATAAGGTTTGCCCAAAGGTTTGTTCTTAATGGCGCTTTTGGTGGCTTCAATGAATTTTTCTTTCTGACCAGTCACATGGTACAATGAAATCAGGGCCATGTATGATTCGTTGGGGGAGAAGTTAATACTGATCCTGTCTTCCTGAAAGCTTTTAATGGCTCTGATAAGGTGGGATTCGGCCATTTGATATTCCTGAATCAATAAATTGAGAATTCCCAGAGTTTTGTTGATCGTAAACTCATTGAGTTGTTTATCTTCCTGAAGCTTTTTGAAATGAGCAATCAGGTCCAACATGTCTTTTTGTTCCTTTTTGGAGTAATCCATGATGGGAAGGAAGTTCTCGTCAGATTCAAAGAAGAGAACTTTAATAAGCACCATACTGGTCTCGTAGAGTTTGCGGAAAGAAGTCACGTTCTCAACCTTTACGTGCTTGTCCGTAAGCTTTTCAATATTAGACATGTCAATCGTTTCCCAATAATGCTTTTTCCTGTAAGCAGCTTTATCAAACTCAACACTATCTGTGTACATCAATTGATTCAGTTCCATAACCGGATAGATGATGTCTGTGTAATAGAGATAGATAAAGGGGAAAGCGTGAGGTATTTTGTCTCTGTTTAAAGTTTCATAAACAATGCTTTTGACGTCATCGACCTTGCCATGCGACATCAACCCGAATACATACAAATCCAGATATGAGCTGTCTGTCGGTTCCAATTCAAATGCACGTTTATAATCTGCAATGGCTGTGGTATCTGAAGGATCAATATTCAGTTTCAATGTTCCTCTGAAACCCAGCATGGCAGCTTCATTATCAAAATAAGATACCTTGAGTTTTTCAAGCGTTTTTTTGAAGTAGGTAACAGCCATGTCGTCCAAACCGTGATATTGGCAATACGCTGCGACCTGATTAAGGAATATTGGATTGTTTGGAGAAACCGCCAAAGAGTCTTCAGCAGCTTTTAGATAAGCGTCATCATAGACTGTGTTTTTTGGAATGCTGTCGAACTCCTTTGTAAGATCGTAAGTAGATACAGTGAAATTCAATTCGGGAGCAACTGCAAATTGGTCCTTAAGTTTTTTGAGTAAAGCTTCTTTCTTCTCTACGGAAGGTGGGACTTTCATCTCATAAGTTTGTCCCACAGACATGAAGCCGCAGAGACAAAACAGAACGCTTAGAAAAATGGATTTTGGCATAAGATCAAAATTAAGGAATAATGACCTTAGAATAACAATTATGCCATATTTGTGAAGACTTGCTGACAATCGTCATCTTCGTCAATTTTATCAAGCATTTTTTCAATATCTGCCAATTGCTCTTCGGTAAATTCCTGTGGTGAAGTAGGAAAGCGTGTGAGGCTTGATTTGGTCACTTCAATTTTCATGTTCTCAAGTGCTTCCGACAAACTTCCGAAATTGGTGTAATCTCCAGTTATCACAACGACACCTTCATCTTCTTCGATTTCTTCAAGACCAGCATCAATTAATTCAAGTTCCATTTCTTCAAGATCCATCTCTTCAGTTTTCGCAAATTCAAAAACCGATTTTCTGTTAAACATGAATTCCAGAGAACCTGATGGCACCAAAGCACCTCCGGCTTTGTTAAAGTAAGACCTTACGTTGGCTACGGTTCTTGTAGGATTGTCGGTAGCACACTCTACAAACACCAAAACACCATGTGGACCTTTGCCTTCATAATTCATTTCGGCAAAGTCCTTCATGTCCTTGGAGCTGGCTCGTTTGATGGCCGCTTCAATATTGTCTTTAGGCATGTTTTGCCCTTTGGCATTCTGGATGGCAGTTCTTAGAGTCGCATTCATGGCAGGGTCGGGTCCGCCTTCTTTGGCTGCCATGGTGATGGCTTTAGCCAGTTTTGGAAAAATTCGGGACATCTTACCCCATCTTTTCATTTTTGCTGCCTTCCTGTATTCAAATGCTCTTCCCATAATTGATTGTTTACGACTAATACAAAAATAATAAGCTTCATGTATTGAAGAAATATTCAACACAAAAAGATGTAAAATCTTAATTTTGATGCATGCGAGATATAGAAAACAGGGCAGATATAGAGCAGTTGATGCATCTCTTTTATTCTAAAGCGTTGAAAGATGATGAGATAGGTCATTTTTTCACGGAAGTTGTGCCTTTGGACCTGTCTCACCACATTCCTGTAATCACCAGTTTTTGGGAGAATATTTTGTTTGCTACCGGAGGCTATAAAGGGAATCCCATGCAAAAACATGTGGCCATTAACCAACTAAGTTCATTGGATGCCAAGCATTTTGAACGGTGGTTGAAACTTTTCAGTGAGACGGTAGATGCGTCATTTCAGGGAGACAATGCACGTTTAATTAAGGAACGGGCTTTGTCCATTGCGACTGTGATGCGTATTAAGTGCTCATAGGCGTACACATCTCTATGAGAAAGCCATTATTGTCTCTCAGGTAACCAACTTTTTGTCCCCAAGGCTTTTGAGTGACAGCAGTCTCGATTGTTGCTCCGGCGGAAATGGCTTTCGCAAAGTCGTTTTCTAAATCTTCTGATGTGAATACCAATTCTATTCCGAATGGTTTGTCGCTGGCATTGCTTAGCTGAAAGCCATTCTTAAGATTGGATTCCCCAAGTGTACTTGAGGCAAAGGCGAGGGTAGTGCTGCCTGAAACAAGTTCTCCGTAATCTCCTTCCGGAGTGATGAATTTTCTTTGGAAACCGAAGGCTGCTTCATAAAATTCAATTGACTCGGTAACGTTTGGAACGTATAGAATGGTGTAAGCGTAAATCATACTTCAATGTAACAAAAAAGGCCGGATTCTGAACCCGGCCTTCTTCATTAGTAACATGAATTTATTTAATCTATACTACAAGTCCTTCTCTGTTTCCGGATCATAATACTTGATCTCATCGATTTTAATATCAATTGAGTGGATCAGAGCACGTTTTTCTTTATCACAATTGATGCCATTGTCACTCACACCTTCATATCCCGGAGCCATCCCTGTTTCAGATTTAGGCTCAAAATGAAAGTCGTAAAGACCTATTTCATCTTCAGCTAAAACATTTCCGGCAGAATCAAGATAAGTCATGGTTCCACCCAGATAAGAAATAGCTTGAGAAGAGGTGTTTTTAAACCTGATCATCTCATCCAGTTCATCTTCAAATACGGGATCTTGTTCGTAAGTGGCTGAAATCTCCATGTTTTCCAGATCACTCAGAATGTTTTTGTATTCCTCCATATTTGCTCTTGCTTCCGCAATCAGCTTCACATATCGTTCTTCTGTATGTTTCTCATCGATTTTGATGATGGCTTCCATACTTGGGAGCAGTGGCTCCATTTTTTTGAAAATTTCTTCATTCGTAGCAATGGCATCAGCATAACTGATCTCATCATAGGAAGAGTATTCAACGAGTTCGCGCGCCAGGTCTTCCAATTTTTCAACCGCTTCAACGTCTTTACATGGTGCCTTAACTCCATCAAATGTATGGCACATTTTTTCTTTTTCTTCAGACGATTCTTTCTTGTCGTCTCCGCATGATACCAGAAGGGTACCCAGAAATGCAGTAGCTAATAATGTCTTTTTCATATGAGAGGTTTTATTTAGGGGGTAAAATTAGCTCTAATTATCTGCCTTAAAGCTGTTGAATAATAGGATTAACGGTCAAATAATAAATAGCTGGGGAATTTACTTCATGTTTACAAACTGAAGAGGAACACCAGCGTCAAACGACCTTAAACTTCCCATGACTTTTTGCAGATCATCAATCTTCTTACCTGTTACTCTGATTTGATCGTCCATTATACTGGATTGAACTTTGAGCTTCATGCCTTTAATGTGGCTATTGATTTTCTTAGCAGATTCGCGGTCTATGCCTTGTTTGACATGCACTTTTTTCCTGATGTTCTTTCCGGCAGCATACTTTTCTTCTCTAAAATCAAGCGACTTAGGGTCTAATTTTTGTTTCACGAACCGACCAATCAGGATTTGTTCCATCGCATCCATTCTCATGTCATCTTCTGTAACGAATTCAATGATCATGGTTTTTTTATCGAGTTCTACAGTACTATTAGAACCTCTGAAATCGTAACGGGTTTCTATTTCGCGTTTTGCAGAGTTAACCGCATTGTCTAAGGTTTGAAGATCTACCTTGCTTACTATATCAAATGATGCCATATTGCTTAGTTTGCATCAAATGTATGAAAATGACCGCATAAACTGAAGCAAGGTGTTTTCAAGGTTTGAGCTTACCAGATAATCACCTTCTTGGTAACACTTTTATTACCGTACTGAATGCGAATTAGGTAAGTTCCAGCATCATAATTCAGGTAAATCTGATCGTGGTGTTTGGCTTCTCCGGATTGAAGATGTGTACCCAATAATGAATAAACATCATATTTAACAGAGTTCATGTCTCCTGAAAAATCCAACCAAACCATTTTGTCGGTTGATGGGTTGGGGTAGAGCATGAAGTGATCTTCTGTTAAATCTTGTATGTCCGTGTGCTGACCTTTTGCGTCAGTGTCGATATGTTCAATACAATCATAATCTCCCAGATTAAAAGGATATCCCAATTGAGCTGTCATGTGCTGAATCATGTAGGTTGCGCGGTTAGTTGCGAAACTTCTCAAACTATTCAAAGAACTTTGCCACCCGCTAAATGAACTTGGATTTCCCCAACGCTCAATGTGTTCTACCATTCCATCTGTATACTTTGACTCGAACAAGTCAATGGCAGTATTTACATTGGTGCTACTAAAATCAGTTTTGATCAAACATGCCATACGACTGGCAAAGCCCTCTCTAAACTCTGGTGCTTCCATTAGTTTTCTGAATAGGAATGTGGCATATGGAGAGTTTTGAGCAGAACCAGTAGAAGACAAGGCTCGACTAAGCGCATTAAAGGTAACGCCTAAATATTGCCATCCACCATCCATATCGTATAAGACCTGTCTCCACTTTTTTCCAGTGCCTTTGTTCCAAAGTTTGTTATTGTTGGTAGGCCAATCTTTGTTGTTGAAATAGATCTCTGTACAGTAATAATCTATGATGTTGCCAATAGATAGTAGGGTTTTGATGTAATCGTAATTGGCCTGAACTGTTAAAGAGTTGTTATTGAGAAAATCGTATAGATGAATGTGCCCGGCATTATCACCTTCAACAATTCCCCATGTAAGTGGTTGGCTGGGGTTATTACCTGATCCGTGGATAACGATATTAACAGAATCCTCTTCAACATCATACTTATCCTCAATAAACTTGTCATCAAAATATTCCCGGATACTTTGTACACCCCAATATTCACCATTTAAGAATACAACCACAGGTTCTGTAGCCAACTTATCGAACCTCAAATTTCGGCAGACGTATGAAGTGACATCATCTTTGATGACAGTTTTATTCCAACATGTCAGGGAGTTTCGAATTACCATTCTTGAGAATACATGAATGTCATTATAATCGAAGAACGGATAATTGACTTTCGGAGCTCCATATTCGTGACGTGCATAAACTCTAAGCGATTTTTGAGGTTGGTTTCTACCTTTTCCACCATGAGTTCTCAGGCCAACGTTTTGGTCAAGAACCAGGTTCCCGTCTTCATTAAAACACTGGATGTTTCCTGGTTTTTCCCATAATCTACCCTTCTTAAAATAGTTTCCTGTCCAGGTAGTATTAGAAGAAGAGAAATGGGCACCCTGAACATAAATACCTGAATCGTGATCGAATAAATTTTCAGGATCTGTAATTACTGAAATGACCTTGAAATTCGGATATCTGGCATTAGTGTCTGGTTCTACAAAATAAGTTTTATCATAGATGTTTGAAGTGCGATTGGAGCCGTTAAAACAAGCTGCCCTGATGATATGGGCTTTGAAATTATCAGGATCAGGAGTCGACCAATAAGGACTGGTCGGAATGTTCGAAATCACATCAGGAACCCCCATAAGTGAGGAGAGAGGAATTGCTCCCGTATATAAATTATCAGCATCTGTTGGAACAGAACCATCCGTTGTATAATAGATGTCGTTTCCGTTCTTAGCTGTCATTTCAAGATTGATACTATTGGCATAAAAGCCAGAATTGTGAGAGAACACAATTCCATTTGAGAGGTTATTGGATAAATTTGGGGTACTGGTAAGAAGTCTTTCAAAATCCCCGCTTCCATCTTCAACACGACCATAGGATATGTCTTCTGCAATTGAAATGGGTAAAATATGGTCGAGGGTAATTCCCGAAGGATCTGTAAGAACTAAATCTTCACCATCTGACGTTAATTTGAAGTTGGTATGTAGGTAAGGACCTGTTAATCGATCTTTTTCAGATGCGAAAATGATTAGATAGTCACCTGGTGCAATGTTCACCGATGGAAAAACCCATTTGTAAGGGTTGCCAGATCGGTCGGAAATGCCATAACCATTAAGATTAATTGTGGTACTGCCAGAGTTGTAGAGTTCAACCCAATCAGGGTAATCTCCGTCTTCGTCGGGAAGTGTGTTCTCGTTGGACAACATCATCTCGTTGATCACAAGATCCGACTGCGCTTGAGTTTGGAAAACACTCAGGCAAAAGAAAATGATACAGGCTTTAAGAGTAGGAAATCTCTGAGGCAAATAATTCATCAAATCAAAAGTAGAATAATTTGGGTTTTCGGTTAAATCAATGTTAGGGTATTATTTCATGTCAAAGAAATCCTTTGAAATCTTTAAGGGGCTTATATTGCTGCAATTATTCTTCATTAGGCTTGTTGTTTTCTTACGTGTTCAAATTAAGAGGCATTTTCATTCTTCATTACCTCATTTTATCAATGGTATTGTAAAACTAGACTCATTAATGTGCAAAACGTTGCATAGATTTTCAAAAAAGATTTATGGGAGTTGAAAAAGCCCACTGGAATGTAGTGGGCTTTGAGTAGGTACATGAATTGATTTATTGGTAGACTATTTTTTCTACGCTCGTTTTATCACCTATTGAAACTTTAATGAAGTATATCCCTTTGGCTTGATCATCAAGGTTGAACTTAAATTGCTCCTGGGTTGTAATATGTTGTTGGAAAATCACTTTTCCAACAGTATTGATGACAGTTATGTCTACAGGAGCCTCTGTGGTCTCCCATTGCACCGTTATAACACCTTCTGTCGGATTTGGGAATACATTGATACTTTCTTTAAAGTTATTAACTTTTTCTCTTTCATTACGTAACGATTCCATGTATTGGTTGTAAATGCTACAAGGGTCTGAATCACCATTGGGCTGACATGGAATAATCTTGGCCGATAAGAAATTATATCCGGTTGGAGCCGAAACGAATCCAGGAGTGAAGCTAATTTTGTTATTGGCTCTCAAAACGGAGGACTTCATATTGTTTTGGGAAACACTGCCGTTGATGTTCCTGTCATTGTAATAATTTTTGAAAGAGACGGGCAGATTAGTTGTTCCATTAAAACATTCCAATGGTGCTTCCCAAACTCCTCTTCCAAATGTAGCAGCCACAATCTTATTGTAAGTATGATTGATTCTTATTTCACTAATTGGAACTCTTGGTAATCCCGAACCATACTCTGTCCAGTTGCCAAATTGACCGGAAGTCGAGTGTTTGTAAAACACTCCCAGATCGGTACCAATAAAAATGTATCCCGAATTTTTATCCATAACGATTGAGTTAACAGGGAAATCTGGAAGATTTGATGTATGGTCTTCCCAGGTATAACCGAAATCACCACTGTAGAACACCTTTTGTCCCTGATGATAACCTCCAAAAGTTATCCAGACCTGTGAGGGGTCTAAAGGGTGAGCCAAAACTCTGGTGACTTGGGCATAAGGATTATTGGTACATACAGTTATTGGAACTGATGGCCAATTATTTTTGTCTGTACTTTGACCTTGGGTGGCTCTGAGCATCCATTTTTGAGTACTAGAATTGTTATATGTAGCAACTGCATAACATGTGCTTGTATCCACTTCACATATGTCAAAGGCTTTGAATTTCAAATCAAGGTATGATGGGGAGTATTTTTCACCAGTACTAGTTCCTAAAGTATGATTGTCATGGAAAATTTCTAATCTTCCAGTATCTCTGCCTCCTCCAGAGGTAATAACACCATAAACTTCTTCCTCTGTAAAGTAGGGATGAAATCGGCGTTGAGCATTGGTACTTGCATAGGTGTTCGGACTACTATAAGCTCCATTGACTGTAAAACCTTTATTGTATTGGTGAGCGTAAGACATGCCTCCAGAAGGACTAATCATAGACATCCCCCCATCTCCATAACCTATAGTTTGCCAAAGCCCATTAGGCTTTAGGTGCGCTGAATTATTATCCTGTAAGCCTATCAAAAACGAACGTTCATACCTTTCGTCCAACCATAAAGAATATGCTTTAGAAATTAGTAAGCCACAACCGCTTATATACTTGTTGTTATCTGTTACTATATTTCGTAAGAGTAGACCTCCATCGTTGCCTATAATAAGTTTATCATGTGCTGGAGAAAAGGCATAATCATTAAAATCTGTGTGCAATGTGTTTGAAGTTCCAACTCCGCTGTTATCCGCTGTTATTTGGTCAAAGGTTATGCCTCCATTTATTGAATGATATAAATTTCCTTTGCCAAGATAAATATGACTTGCATTGACATTGGATACAGTGATGGTAGATACACCACCTGAGGTCAAAAAATGAGTATCAACTAATGTCGGGGAGGAAAATACACCAGTAGAATTATCGTAAGTCGTGAAATATGCATGACAATAATTCCATCCAGGATTTTCAGGATTTCTGGCAAGAATGAAAATCTTATTTGGGGCAGCATTAGAAGTGCAGATGTAGGCCTCTGAGACATTTATTAGAGGAATAGTTATGTCCAGGCTATGGAATAGTGCTGTTTGAGTATTGGTCGATTTATTGTATTTATAAAAACCACTTATCCCAGATATATAAAATATATTGTTGTTTGAAGGTAATAAAGCAAAGTTTCTCATTCTTCCAACGAAAGTTTGAATTAGTGTCCATTGGTTACTTCCCGCATTGGCTTCTAGAATATGAGTTTGATCGGGAGATGAGCTGTTGGCATTTTCGCTAACCAGCATGTACATTTTTCCATTTGTTGGATGAAGTAGAAAGTCCTCAATAAATCTACCATTTCCTCCATTTGTAGGATCAGATTCATAGTTGTGAGATGATCCGCTTCCGTTGAGGGCAGACCACGATATTCCTCCATCAGAAGACATTATTGCACCATAACCATAGTAATCTCTTTTCATAGCCCAACCTAGGCTATTCCCCCCGGACAAAGTTGCATAGATGGTGTTGCTGTTATTTGGATCGACAACAATATCCTTGAAGCCTCCATAAATGTTGTAATAGTTATCAGAAATATTAGACCAGTAAGCTCCTCCATTGGTTGTTTTAAATAGACCACCCATACTAGAAGCTGCATACATAATATCTTCATCAACAGGGTCATAAGCAACAGCGTGAATAGCGCCAATTCCTCCACGATTACTACCCATCATTAGCTCATTGCCGCTTACATCAATACCATATGGACCTATCGGGGTCCATACTTCACTAATACTTCTTTTATCATTACCATGTGAGACAAACTGTTTTTTTCTATAGGCTAATTCCGTTCTGGACAGCCCTTCAAAACCTCCGTTTTCATCCAAACGATTTTCCCAAAAATTTTTCCATCTAAGGTATTTTTTATGAGTTTTCTTATCAGAGTCACTCACTTGCGATTGCTGATTAATGCGTTTCCATTCTTTGTCACATTTGCTTATGATTTTGGAGTAACTGTCGCCTGGTTTTATGATTTTTTCGTACTTCTGTTTTAAGGTTTCTACTTGAGCCATACCAAGTGATGGTAATGCCCATACGCTAAAGAGAAGTATAAATGCTTTAAAACTCTTCATAGTGTTGTTGTTAATTAGATTTGACTTCTGTTATCAATTAATTCAGAGAAGATTATTTCTCTTCAATTTTCTTCTCTAATTCAATAACATGCAGAGTTAATTCTTCAATTTTTTGAAGAAGAATGGCATTCATTTTTCCTAAGTCAATTCCATTCTCGGATACTTCTTGTGCGCTTGGCACTCCTGGTAAATGCTTATGTTCTTCAATGAAGTTCTTGATTTCTTTTAGAGGTTTTAGCTTGTAATCATCTGCAAACACATAATCGGGCCAGCTGGTAGTTAGACTTACTTCTACTTCTTCGGCCCTCATTTTGCCCCCTACAGATAACAAAAATCCGTTTGGACTTTTGGTTGTACCAATACTCATAGCATCTGTGAAATGGGATGTTCCATGTACATCAAGTTTATACATAGGGGTAATGGTTCCTACTCCAATTTTTCCGGTTTCAGTATAGAAGTCGCTCTTAATTTGTAATACACCATTAACTCCAAGAGCTGCAATTGGTTTAACGGCATCAGATCCCCAGACCCATCCGTAATCAATTCTGTTTGCCATGTTCGATTTTAAGGCCCATTCTTGGACTGGCCCATAATTGTATTGAGAATCCCACATTGCATTTCCCATGTGAATTTTATAATCATCTTCGAAAGGGGCAACACCGTCATCCCAAAAACGAATTCCATTTCCACTCCCAGGGTCAATGTTGATAAACGACTGTCCGAATCCTATCCAAGATATGGATGTAAATAATACTGCTGTTAAAACTGTTTTTTTCATTTTGTTTTAGATTTTTATGTGAATAAACTTTCTACAAAAGAATGCGCGCAATGCCTTTGAATTGCCTAAAACAAAGGAAATGGGACAAATGGATCAGGTTTGAGGGACAAACTTATTTGTGTTCATTGAACAGATGAAAGAAGCCTTTTACAATTTTGGGTTCCAACCCAGTTTTCCCAAATGGGTATAATAGGTAGTAATAGACCCCGTCGGACAAATTTCCTCCATTCCAATCGTTTTTATAATTGGCCGTCTCATAAACAACTCTTCCCCATCGATTGTAGACAATAAGGTAATTGACTGTTCCTAAATTTTCAATAACGAAATAGTCATTGCTGCCATCTCCATTAGGTGTTATAATGTTAATGATTCCATTTGGTCCTCCGAGCTGGCAATTTATGAGGTCTATATCTATTGAATCCGAGCTCAGGCAACCATTGAAGGTTTCTACGGAAACATGGTATGTGCCAGAATCGGAGACATTAAAATAGTGGTTGGTAGAACCGTCTTGCCACAGATAGCTGTAATATCCGGTGTCCACTTCTATAAGTATCGTAGAGTCTTCACATATAATTTGATCAGGTCCTAAATTAATGAGCGGGTAGGCTTCAAAAAGAATGGTTGTACTATCCATTCTAATACAGCCATTGTTATCCACTTGTTGAATCAGATACTTTCCACTATTTACAGTATCTGCTTGCGAAATGAAAATGCTATCCCCAGAAAATATAGATCCATCGGGAAGTGTCCACTCCACCATATTGCCTAGTGGGTTGCTGACAAATAAGACATTGGAATCTCCAATACATAAGTTTCCTTCATTTGCAATTTGCTGGGGCATTGGGGCAGGCAGAACAACAATTGGGAAAGGAGTTTGGGTAGAAATGCATTGAGAGAGCGAATCAAAAATATATGCCATAAGTCCGCCGGAATTACTGGCATTGACACCATTTATCATTAAAGTATCTCCATAGTCGTTGGGCAATCCATTATTATGAACCCAAATAATGTCTTCTGAACTCCCTACAAGAATAAGAGTGTCTCCCTCACAATAAATTGAATCTCCAATAATTTGGGGAGGTGCAGGCAATGGATTGATTACAAGATTTATTTCTTTGACGGATGTAATGCATCCAACACCACTTACCTGAAGCTGAATTGGACCACTATCATTTACCTGAACATTGGATTGTGAGTATGAAAAACTGTTGCTTCCAGGCAAACTCTGACTACTCCAGTTGTACATGGCCCCGGCTATTTGATCGGTCCATAAAACAAGATTTTCTCCTTCGCATAAAACAGTATCACCGTATATATTGGGAGCACCATTCGCAGGTATTACTGAAATATCTATTGAATCGGCTAAGGAAATACACCCGTTGGTGTCGGTGTGTGTCACCCAAAACAGAGTATCGAATAGTAAACTTCCAATTTGAAAAATTGAATCTGTAGCCAGATGGCTACCGTTTGAATCAAACCAGTCTAGATAAAGACCATTTCCTGAAAGTTGAACAGAATCCTGATAACATACGGTTGTGTCAGATACATTTGGGACGATTTCAAGGTAGTTGTTTACTTGAAGACTATCACTGTACATGGTACATCCATTTGTATCAAGCTGTGTTGCATAATACAAACCTGGAGTTGTAATTTGAAGAGTGTTAGATATTTGATTAACAGGTTGCCAGCTAACGGCCCCTCCATTGGAAGAACTAATGTTTATAGAATCATGGAAACATTTATAAACAGTATCGGATAAACTCAATTGAAAAGAAGAAGGAACTACAATGCTTATTTGGAGGCTATCGGTAAGACCGTAGCAGTAGGCATCCGAAACGTGAACAGAATAGTAGCCTCCTGCTGTAGTATCGGTTGTACTTATCAGAATCTGTGTTTGATTCGACGAAAAGCCATCTGGGCCATTCCATTGATAGTTTGCAGATTCAGTAATGCTGGTGGTTAGTATTATTGAATCTCCCAGGCAAACTGTTGTGTCCCCGAAAATAGAGAAAGGTTGGGATGCTGCACTAACATCAACAAAAACAGGTAGACGTTGGGTTGTACATGTCCCGTTAGTACTTTCTACATACACTGTAGTGTCTTGCTGTACATTCGGTAATACCAGTGAAGGACCAATAGCATCAGGAATTCCGTTTACATTATTAGAATACCAATAGGTAGTTTGACCATTAGTGTTTGATAGAAAAGCAGTATCTCCAGCACATAAAATTGTATCGTTTACTACTGGTGGCTCAGAACCGGGAATGAAGCTAACATGTATTGTGTTAGAGATGGCACTGCAACCATAAATATCATAAACTGTTACTGTATAAGCACCTGTATCAGTGACTAAAAGAGATTGTCCAAAGGCATTGGGTACATTCCATTCATATGCAGACATACCTGAATTGGCAATTAATACTGCGGTATCACCGGGACAAATTATAGTGTCTGTAAGTGCTGTATTGGTTGCAAAGACGTTATTTTGAGTTATTTCAACACTGTCAGTAACGGTAAAACCACACTGCGTAATTTCACACACATAGACTCCAGGTTGGGTAACCGTCACAGTACTGGAGTTTGAATTGATAGGAGGCAACCAATTAAAAGATGGATTACCAGAATGAATAGCGGTGAGATCAGCAGATCCTGTTAAACAAATTTCCGTATCCGGAGCTGCCACCAGAAAAGGAGAACTGTACTCAAATATTTCTATGGTATTTGAGACCAGATGACAGCTGTCTTGATCCAAAATGGTACAGAAATATTCTCCGGGAACATTTACCCAAATGGACTGAGTCGTTGAAGTTAGTATACCCGTTGGACCAATCCACTGATATTCCAAAGCTGTTTGTACACAGGTTAGCAAAATTGAATCATTAGGGCAAATAAGATTATCTGGTACATTACTAACAATTGTTGGGGGAGGTTTAAATATTACGAACTTGCCACTTCCTGTTAACCCACTACACCCCGTAGTTGTATCAGTATACATGCCTCCATAGAAATAACCTCCAGGAGTATTCACGGTAATTGTGTCTCCATTGGATGAGTAGTTCATAATTGAGCCGGTTCCGGACGTTTGCCAAGAGAAGCCAGTTACCAGACTATCGATCCATAGTTCAATGTCTTCTGATGGACAAAGAAGGCTATCTCCAAAAATACTTACATCAACAAAGGGTTTTGGCAGAACCTCAACGAAAAAAGAATCTATAACGCTATAACTGGTTGTGTCACAATCAGAGGGCCAGCCCAATGTGAATTGCAAATTAAATACATACCATGCACTTGAGTCAGGTATAAACTCATACTCAGCACACACTGGTCCTAAATTTGGGGTTGGTAAGGGAGGTAAAAGATTGGATGTCCATAAGCCATCATAAAAATAGGTGTCAAAGCAATCATAGATATCTCCAGTTGGGTTTGTAATAGAATCATACAGGGAAACTAAAACACTATCACCATGACATACTTTAATGCTATCATTAAAATCTATTTCATCAAAGAGCATCAGGTAAGGAGATATCGTGTCTTTTACAAGTTTGATTATCTGAAAATCATATTCCGAAAAACACCCAAATTCATTTATTGTTGAGACCGTCCCTCCTGCAGTTGTGGTGTGAATATAATGAGGTATTGAATCTGAAAAGACACCAAGACCTGGAATTGTCATAGTGGTGGTCAAATTGGTGTCTATAAACGACATCCAAACACCTACGCTGTCTTCACAGGTGATTATTGGTAATGGGGGGAGTTGATTAATGTTTACTCCAAGGTCATCATTAAATGCTGGTAAATCAGGAGAATAATGAACAGTTGCAAAAACGGAATCTATTTGAGAAGAACAGCCATCTATTCTTGTAGCTTCACAGATGTATAGACCTGTTTGTGCTGGGACTAAATAAGGATCTGTTGCACCTATGTTCCAATTAAAGTGATAAAAAGGTCCAACGTTTTCAAAATTATCTTGGTTATTAAGTGAGTCCGGATCTTTTGCACCATTGTCATTGGTAAATGCGCCAATGGCCCCAGGATAACATATTTCTACTGAATCTGAACATGAGTTTATCGTAGAAACTCCAACACAAATTTCGGTTGAGTCAAAACAAGCACCATCAAAGTAATAATAACTGGGTAGTGTTAAGTTCACCGGTTTGCCCAAAAAAATGTCTCTCTCTCCATAAGACTCATTGCTGACAAAATTTGCTACATTAACTTGGCAGGGGTAATTGCTTGACATTGGATAGTTGTAATTCTCGAGAGGAAAATTTATATTGATATCCAGTGGAATTGTAAAATTATCGTGATAACCTCCTGCTATGATTGGGTTATCAATTGAAATAGTGGCTATTCCTCCTAAAAAGTCATCTCTTGGGCCTCCGTATTGTCTTTGCCAAATTCTTCCTCCTTGATTTTGATATTTCGCAATAAAAACATCTCTAAACCCAACTGAGTGCCAGAATCCGGAATGACCAGTGGTATCTCTGTATTCATCGAAAATGCATTTAAAGGTTCCCGAAATATATGCATCTTGATTACTGTCAAACGCAATGGCTTCTGAGCTGACTTCAGACTCTGAACCGTCAGCCTCCATCCAAATTAAATCTCCGTTGGCATCTAGTTTAATTACGAGAAGTGAATAGGTGTAGGGGTGACTTAAATGGTGTGAACCAACTGCATCAATCAACTCCATTGTACCCTGAAAATTCCCGGTTACCCATAAATCCTGATTTCCATCAATTTCTATTTCATTTATCAAAGTCTGACTTGCTTTCAATTTTCTAAACCATTCCAGAGTACCAACTGTATTTAATTTAAGAACAAAGCCAGCATTGAATATGTCATTATTTTCTGTGTGCCCTGTAATTGAGAGGGTGTCAGAAAACTGTCCCGCCAGGTATATGTTGTTGTTGAGATCAGTGTCAACCGATAACCCCCTATCATCATAAGGAGCTTTAATGTGATCTTCCCATTGATTAACTCCTCCGGGACCGTATTTGACAATGTACCCATCATATGATGGTAAGCCGGTAATTGGATCATTCATACTTGTAAAAACACTGCCACCGATATTTGCTGGCCCCTTAAATTGGCCGGTACAAATTACATTTCCTTGAACGTCCACAGCAATACTATACCCCACATCTTCACTTACCCCTCCATCGGCTTTCACCCAAACTACGTTCCCCGCAGGATCCAGTTTTAATACGAAAGCATCTCTTGAACCATATGCTGTCAAAGATGTTCCATCAAAGTTGGCCGTTCCTGAGAAGAAACCGGTAACGTATATGTTTCCGGCATTATCCAATTCAATATCGTACCCTCGATCTGCTTGAGGTCCACCAAAAACTTTTACCCATAGGAAGTTGCCATTTGGATCTGATTTGGCTACATAAATGTCACTTCCTCCATTGGTGAAAACATTACTAACCGCTCCGAACTGAGCTACTGATGTTACATATCCAGTAGAGAAGATGTTACCAGAAGCATCTTGTTCAACATCCCATGCTTCATCGTTGTATAAACCACCAGAAGTCTTGAGCCAATCTTGGGCACTTGTGCAAAGGCTAATTACCGAAATTATTAGTAAAAATAAGTAACGCATTTGAAGTAATTTTGTGGTCAAATAAAAGTCCCTTTTATAAAAAGGTCAGGATTCAAAGCAATATTAAAATTACCGAAAAGCCTCTTAAAATAGGGGTTGTGGGACGAATGGAGCTGTTTTTAGGGACGAGCTTATGAATTAAGCTGGAAAATTCTTCGTTGCAGTTTTTCAATTCCTTCAGCTATTGGTGTATTGTTTAAGTAGTATATTATAATGTGCTTAGATTTAGGTTTGTCATAACAGCGTGATATTGGAAAAATGAAAAGCTTGCTAATCAATTATTACATACTTTGGTCATAAACGGGATGAAGTTACTGTTAACCAAGCGCTCATTATAAATACACCATTTCTTTGATAATAAAGTAATAGATAAGGAGAGTTTTTTTTGTTTAATTTTTGAGGATCAACAATTCTGAAAGAGAGTTATCACGGTCATAGTATTTTTTAGTGTTGTCTTGTATTGCCAGACCAGCATTACAGACAGTCTCAATCGGGTGTGTCATCATGATACGATATCTGTAGTCACCAGGTGTCAGAATTCAAAGCAACATTAAGATTATCGAAAAGCCTCTTGAAATATAGGTATAAGACGAATGGATTTATTTTTGCGACGAGCTTATGAATTCAATCTGAAAAACTCCTCGTTGAATTCTTTTAAAGCCCCTTGATAGGTCTTGCCGATTGGAATTTTTTCGCTCCCTATGGTAAGGTGCTTTTCTGCAATACCATCAATTTTGTTTTTCTGAACAATGAAAGAACGGTGTACCCGAATGAATTTTAATTTGTTCAGTTCGTCTTCCATCTTATTCAAAGTGGATCTATAGAGATATTTCTTACTACGGGTATTTATTTCAACATAATTCTTGTAAGATTGAACATACAATATCTCATTGTCATTTATCCTGATCTTCTGTTTGTCAACTTCAATAAATACATAGTCCTGCTTACCAAGTTTCTTCAGTAGTCGATTGAAAATCTCTTGTTGGACATGTTTGTTATAAACTAAAAGTTTGAGTTTGAACGCCAGTATGATTAGTGCTATGAAAAACAAAACAACACTTAGTATAAACCAGGTGGTTTGCCAAAATGGTGGTGAGATGGTAAAACTGAGAACTACAGGATCACTCCAAACACCATCTTCATTTTGAGCTCTAACTTCAAAACGATATTCTCCTGGTGGCAGAGATGGGTATTCTACCGTTCTTAACATGGTTTGTCTCCACTTAGAGTCGACACCAATCAGCCGATATTCATAGACGACCTCTCCCATGCTTTTATAGTTGAGACCTTCGAAATCTATTTTGATGAAGTTCTGATCATATGAAAGCTCATAATCATTCTTACTGTTTTGAGAGTTGACTTTGAAAGAGGTAATGTATACTTCCATCGGAGTCAGGTTTTTGCTTAGTTGTGATTTATCCAGTTTTACAAGTCCTGCTGGTGTTCCAACATAAATTAAATTTCCATATGATTTTATGTGCATGATTTCATTGGATATCAGGCCATGTTTTCTGCTCAAATTAACAAGTTCACAACTATAATCATCTCTAAGATTTAGTTTTACTAGTCCTTTATTCGTGCCCACCCATATATTCCTATCCATATCAACATGGATACTCCTTATCAGGTTTGAAGGCAGACCATCTGCGGTTGTTATTCTTCTCAGAAGGCCATTGCCTTTTACAACCAAGAGTCCATTCTCTTTTGTGCCAACTAACAAATGATGGGTATATTTCTCGAATGAGCTTATGGATGAAGAAAAAAACTGGTGTCCTGAAAAGTCGGTTACTTTACCACGCTTGTATACTTTGAGTCCAAGATTGGTTCCAAGTATAATGGTGTTGTTATAGTCAATTATACTTGAACACCAATTTTCAAAACGACTTCCTGAATACTCAAAAATAAAATTGGTGTCAATTTTTCTCACAAAGAACAGCCCAGAATTGCTTATTCCAAAAAAAGTGTCAGATTTTACTACTAAATCTCTAAACCAATCATTGCTGACGAGTTTCGAATGAAAAGAGTCTTTAATTTGATGTATTCCTAATTCGTTACAATAAAGCAGAGAGCTGTCTGTATAGTTATATTTAATATGCTTGCACTTGTTTTCTGAAATTAGTTCAAATGGGTTTCTGTCATTGTTTTCTGTAATGCTACTTTCAAATAACTTATCATTTTCAGTAAGTACAAAAATTCGTTTATCAACAGTATCAATTTCAAGGTCTCTAACACCTTTAGGAATATCAACACTTATTTTATTGGATGGAAGGAAGTATATCCCATTGTTGAGAGATAGAAACCATAAGCTCTCATGTTTATCTATGTATACTCTGGAGATATCTTGACCATCAAAATAATGGTTAACAATTTCAATGGAATCTGATTTAAGTTGACATTGAAAGACGCCCTGGCGTTGAACAGAAAGCCACAAAAACTTACCGTCGTATAAAGTTGAAAAAACATGGTCATGGATAAAGGAAAATCCATGAACGACCTTGGTTGAACATGTTTTGGGGTTGATTAAGTAAGCCTTATCACCATACAGATAATAGAAGATTTCATCTTTAACCTTATCGACAGTTTTTTTTTCGAATTCTCTGTTGTGTGAGCCAATTATTGGATTAAAAAAGCATGCTGTCGTTCCTTCATTTCTAATACATATTGTATCTCTGTAGTTGCTATTTGAATATTGCCAGGGAGGTTTAACCCAGTCAAATCCCCAGGCAAAAGAACCAGAGTCCTGGTTGATAAAAATGGTTTTTTCCTGAGCCTGTCTTTTATAATGATTGATTTTTCCGTTAAATGTGACTTTGACCAAACCTTTTCTAATAAACCCCATCCAAATATTATTATATTCATCAATGGAGAAACTTTGCAATTGGCCTTTGCCTGATAAGGTTTTAAGTATTCGATCATTGTATTTATAGGGATGAATTTTGCCTTTATAATAATAGGAAAGCTGACAATTGAAAGTACCAAACCATATTCTTCCTTTTTGGTCTTCTCTTATCAAAAAAACAGTGTTATCGGTTAAACCATTATTTGTATTGAAATTTTCAAACTCGTAACCATTAAATCGACTTACCCCGGCATCTGTGGCGAACCACATATAACCTTTGGAATCTTGAAACGCAGAGTACACCTGAGAACTTGGAAGTCCATCATTCATTGTGTAATTTATGTGTGAAAAGGAAACACTCTGAGAAAGAGTAAAGTTGATAAACCCTAAACACAAGCATAGTAGAATGTAAGGTGGGTGTTTCATGTCATTAGGTCATATACATATATTTACGATAAACATACAACTTCATTTCATTATCCAGATACAATGTTAATCGATCCTATTATTTACTTGAATCTATAATCAACTCTATTCCCTTGTTCAAAGTCTCGTCTTCGGAAATGGTGGTTTGTTGAACGTAATTAGTAGGGACGTATTGTTCTCTCAAGGTCCCATTTACATGGTATAATTTGGCGGTAGAAAGTTTGTATCCATAATACTGGTGTTTGAAT
The DNA here is from genome assembly GCA_965230535.1 of Parvicellaceae bacterium. Taxonomy (GTDB): domain Bacteria; phylum Bacteroidota; class Bacteroidia; order Flavobacteriales_D; family JAUILH01; genus JAUILH01. The sequence goes on from OZ246009.1 coordinate 1,900,383, forward strand.
CCAAAGTCATAGACCTCCCCAGCTAACCTTCGCATTTCTGAACCCACTATATGAGCCCTTTCCATGCCTTCAAAACCAACGGCAAGTCCTTCTCCCATACTGCCTGTCCAGCGACCAACCAATACGGCCACGGGTTTCTCATACTGTTCCGAACGTGGGGTTACATATTCAACCCAACTCCTTTCAACATCAGGATTTCCTTCTGATCGAGCCATGTAAGAATGCTTCTGATATGGTCTGGGCTCACTGATGAATCGACTCATAATTCCACGAGCTTCATATGAATCCCCTCCAAATATTGTATTTCTCAAATCTATAATGAGCCCTTTTGTATCTGATAACTGATCGAGGGCTTTGTCAAATTCACGGACTAAATTGTCGTTTCCAAGTGAGTTGTTTATGCGTATTACACCAATCCCATCTATGATTTGAACGCTTAATAAACTGGAGTCTCTTCGAATTACAATGCTGTCAATGTCAAGCTTAAATTTCTTCTTACCACGTAATTTTAATGTCAATATGCGTGGCTCATTGTAGCGCCCGGACAGGATTTTGTTAACGATCCATTCTTTCACTTCCGGATTACTTTTGTCGTTGCAATGGCATGGAAAATCCTTAATGGCTTGTTCAATATCAGTTCCATTGAATTCAAGAATTTCGGCTCCAATAATCTCCTTGTCCAGCTTCTCTATTTGCGTTTGCCATATGTTTGAGATAATTGGCTTTTCATTCTTTATAGTAGAATAAATTGGAGAAAACAGTCGGTATGAAGATTTCCTGTTTGTACGCAGAGTGAGGTGATTATCGTAAAATTCATCAAGTAAGTATTCAAAAAACAGAACTGTTTCTTCTTCCGTCTTTATGTTTTGAATTTCATTCGAATAATACTCCCTAATACAGTTCAGATCAACGTTTTTTTCCTTGAGGTAAACATAGTTTTGTGCTATGTCATTGATAATCTCATCCAAGTCCTCTTTGATTTTGTTGTGGTCAATCGAATCGTTTTGCGAATAACAATTCAAGGAAAGCAAAGCGACCAGTCCTGTAATTAGGTGTTTCATTTAATTTCTCTTTTGTTTATTTAAATCTTTTGTGAACCTGGGGGGATAACAAAAACCACAGCTTTACGGGCCGTGGTTTTCTTTATACTAAATTCATTATTTCTATTTATTCCTCAACCAAATCAACGATCAAGGCATCATCAGTTTTTGTCACCTTGGTGAGGCCATGCTTGGCCAACCCTTTAATGCCTTTATCCCACTGCTTGTTTGATAATCCTGCAGCTTCTTTAAGCACGTTTAAGTCCATAGATTGCTCTTTGGAAAGGATGTCGAAGATGAGTTTTTCATTCTCGGTCAATTCAGGTCCCTTTTTGAATACTTCCGGCTTCATTTGCGGGAAGAATAACACTTCCTGAATAGAATCATTGTTGGTCATGAACATGGTCAATCGATCAATTCCAATTCCAATTCCTGAAGTAGGGGGCATTCCGTATTCCAATGCACGAACGAAATCCAAATCCATATACATGGCTTCATCATCACCACCACTTAAAAGAGCTGCTTGCTCTTCAAACCTTTCTTTTTGATCAATAGGATCATTTAGCTCAGAGTAGGCATTGGCCAGTTCTTTTCCAAGTACCATTAACTCAAAACGCTCCGTTAATTCAGGATTGTCTCTATGTTTCTTACATAGCGGAGACATCTCAACCGGATAGTCCGTGATAAAAGTTGGTTGGATATAGTTGCCTTCTGCTTTTTCACCAAAAATCTCGTCGATCAACTTGGCTTTACCCATGGTTTCATCAGTTTCGATTCCCATGCTTTCGCAAGCTGCTTTTAGTTCCTCAACAGATTTTCCATTGATATCAAAGCCAGTGTGTTCCAAAATGGCATCACGCATGCTCACTCTTGGATATGGTGCTTTAAAGTCTACTTTGTGCTCTCCAAACTGAACTTCAGTGGTTCCATGAACATCCATGGCAATCTTTGCCAGCATATCTTCTGTAAAGGACATCATCCACTTATAGTCTTTGTAAGACACATACAGTTCCATTTGAGTAAACTCAGGGTTATGGGTTTTGTCCATCCCTTCATTTCTGAAATCCTTGGCAAACTCATAAACACCTTCAAATCCACCAACAATCAATCTTTTCAAATAAAGCTCATTGGCAATTCTCAAATACAAAGGCACATCCAAAGCATTGTGGTGCGTAACAAATGGTCGGGCAGAGGCGCCTCCCGGAATGGACTGCAAAATAGGTGTTTCAACTTCTAAGTATCCTTTGCTGCCCAGGTAATCTCTCATAGAACGAAGAATCTGGCTTCTTTTAATAAAGGTGTCCTTCACGTGAGGATTCACAGCCAAATCGACATAACGTTGTCTGTATCTCAATTCAGGATCAGTAAATGCATCATGCACATTTCCATCTTTGTCCGTTTTAGGAAGCGGAAGTGGCTTTAATGACTTAGACAACATGGTGAACTCTTTTACCGAAACAGATTTTTCTCCAACCTGAGTAGTAAAGAGTGAACCTCTGATGCCAATGAAATCACCCAAATCAGTTAGCTTCTTAAAGACATCATTGTACATGACCTTATCATCTCCGGGACACATTTCGTCTCTGTTGAAATAAACCTGAACTCTTCCTTCAGCATCCTGAATTTCAGCAAAAGACGCTTTACCCATAATTCGTCTGCTCATCAACCTTCCTGCAATGATGACTTCCTTACCTTCTTCAAAATTCTCCTTTATGTCAGTAGAAGAACTGTTGATAGGAAATTCGGCCGCAGGATAAGGCTCAATACCCAATTCGCGTAGTTTTTGTAACGATTCTCTTCGTTGAATCTCTTGTTCTGAAAGTTGTGCCATGCCTTAAATTATTGAGCCTGCAAAGATAATTTAAAAAGCGTGAAAGCAAAAGGACATGTGAGACAACTTTTACCAAGTGAGGCGGACTGTTGACCATCTTTAGCTTTTCTTAACTACATGGTCGATCTATGTTTGTTTCCGAACAAAAAGACAATGATTATGAAAAAAGAACTAATACTTTTTGGGTTTATCATGTTGATGCTTAATCCGGTATCGGCCAGTAAAGTTGACTCAAAAATATCTGAAGTCACAGTGTATCTGAATGGGGCACAAGTGTATAGAAAAGCGAAAAGCTATGTTAAGAAAGGAACAAATCAGATCATTATCAATGATGTATCACCTTATCTCAATACAAAAAGTATCCAGGCGAGTTGCTCAAACTTTGCACTCATATTGGATGTTAAACACAACATTGAATACAATAATCCAACGAATGTCTCGGAACCATTGCCGGAAAGAATTCTGAATTCGATTTCTACGCTGGAAGACACTTTGTTTTATGTAAATCTACGGTTAGACAAGGTTAGAAATCAATTGAACAATCTGACAACCGAGAAGAAGATCATTACCAACAATAAAACCATCAGAGGAGAAGGGAGGTCAGATTCTTTGGCCATTTTCATGGTGGCTGTGGACTTTTATCATGAAAGGTTGGAGATCATTGAATCTCAAATCATGAACCTGAAGATCAATGAACACAAACTGAATCATAGAAGAAGTAAGGCTCAAACTGAGTTGAATGAATTGAGGAATTACAGTAAACACAAAACTGTAAAACCAGTGGTGAAGCCACAGGTGCATCAAATTGTCCTGACCGTGCATGCAGACTATGCTTCTGAAGTAAGCTTTGACGTGAATTATTTAGTGAATCGTGCGGGATGGGTGCCATCTTATGATTTAAGAGCAAAGTCGGTAAGTGATCCGGTTAATCTGACATATAAAGCCAGTATTTTTCAGAAAACGGGAGAAGACTGGGACAATGTTAAGCTTACCCTCTCAACATTCAATCAACAATGTAGCTTCACACTTCCAACTCTGGCTGTATGGGAGATCATGGATAAAATCAAATTCGAACGAATCAAACACAGTCAGGCATATAAAAAAGAAAAAGGACTGATTGATGATGGTTATGCTGCCAATCAATTTTATGGAAACCTGCATAGCAATACAGTTATGAATACTGAAATGCCTACCAGTAGGGCAACTTTCAACAATGCTAAAATTGCTGCCGGGTATGAAAACATTGGGAATGATGAGTTCATATTGCCTCCAAGTTTGGTGTCCAACACAGATAAAACCTTATCCAATATCGAGTTTAAGATTAAAAACAAATACTCGATTCCGGCAGACGGGAAAGAAACCATGTTGGTAGTGAAAAATGTAGGACTCAATTCCAAGTTCGATTACATTTCCGTACCAAAGGTGAATACAGATGCTTTCTTGCTGGCGAATATTACCAATTGGAGAGAACTCAGTATTCTGCCAGCAAAGGCCAACATCTATTTCGACAATTCTTTTGTTGGTGAGACGGAGATCAGACCGAAGAATATGAAGGATACCATGACGCTTGCTGTTGGACGAGAAAGAGGCATTGAGATCACCAGAAAGAAAATTGATGACGATTCCAAAACCAAATTAATTGGTAAGAATAAGACCAGAGAAATCACAATTGAACTGGTGGTTAAAAACACCAACCGATCTATTGCGGACATCAATATCAAAGATCAAATTCCAATTTCGAAAGACGAGAAGATCAAGATTAAGCAGGTAAATCTGGATGGTGCAAATCTTGAAGAACTTTCAGGTCTGCTAAGCTGGAAGTTAAAACTAAAACCCGGAGAAACGGAGATTATTAAGTTCACGTATCAGATCATTCACGACAAGGAGATTGACGTGATTTAATCAAGGGGAAGCCAGCAAATTTGCTGGCTTTTTTTGTTTTACAATGATTAAATTAGTTTAGACGAAAGAAGAGGTATGAAATTTGAATTTGGGAATGTCATTTTGGAAAAGCGAACATGGGGGGGAACTATCAACACTCTTGATGGGGGCTTTGAAGGTCTGTGTATAAAAGATTTTACAAGGATTGGGAGATCTAGATGCAGATAGGCAAGGGCGACCCCACGATTCGGTGCATGTTCAACTTCTATGCGATTCTGGATGTGTATCTCAGTGAATTGATTGATTATTAAGGATTTCAGGGAGGGTAAAACCACTGAATGTAGTGAGAGAAACAGCAATAATTTCTCCTATAATTGTTGCTGTGGTAGAACATCCTTGATGAATTTCATATGTAGTTCCCAATTTTATGAAGATGTATTTATTAATTCTGATGTGATGAGTTCGAAGAAGTCAACTTTTGGTAAAATTATCGGATTTATTAGTTTGCTTGTAGGGGCCTTTTTAATCTATGGTAGTTGTACTGAAATTGTAGATTACGGATACCACATACTTGGTGCCATCATCTTCCTCATTCTACTAGGGTTGATTCTGGCATTTCCTTTCGTTGGCCCTTTATTAGGAAGGATATTCGTGTCGGTTGACCAATTTGGAAATACATTAGCCTTGGGAAATCCAGATAATACTATCTCTGCACGAGTTGGATATTTTGCAAATCATCCTGAAAGACATTTATTTCGAAGATTGGCCTGGAAAAAATATTGGAACTTTCTACAAGGGTTCATTAACTTAACATTCCTGCCTTGGGATGGACCAAACCACTGTTATGATGCCTATCTCAATAGTGCGGGTAATGAATACCCTGAAATACCTGGTTATGAAAAGCTCGCATTGTTTATCATAACCTTCTTTGTAGGGTTGTCTTGTGTAATTCTTTTACCTGTTTTTCACTTAATTGGCTGGCCGTACAGATACTTCATAGAGCGTAGGGACAAACGACTTGAGAATGTCCATAAGCATCTACAGGGAGTAGAGAGAAAATTAAATGGTGTGCTTCTAGAATTAGATAGGATTCCTGCTGTGAATGCTGGCATAAAGAAGAAATCAACGGATATGCTTAGCAAGGCGAAGGTCGTTCATGTGGAAATTGGCAAAAAATAAAGAACGTGCATGGATGAACAACAATACATTAAAAGAGAAAAGAAACTTCTGACAAGAGAAATAGAGGTATTGAGAATCGAGAAGGAACTTCTGGAAAGGAGACATTTTGCTCAGGATAAAAGACAAAAACGCTCCATACCACTTGTCATTGCAATTTTCACAGCCGCTTTTTCAATTATCGGAATAATTGTGGAACAGGCCTATGAGGCACGATTGCACGACAAACAGACAGCGGCAGCTCTTGACCAACAAATTCTTAAGAATGAACAAGAGCTTATCTTAACATCAATAGTCCCAGATGATTTGGAGAAAAGCAGAAAGAACATTAACTTCTTCCTTAAGGCAGGTTTTATAAACCCCTCACGTCAGTCTTCTTTAGAGAAAGGGCTTGACTCGATACCCAACTTCAGTGCAAGAGTCAATGCAAAAATCTTGTATCCAAAGGAAGGACAAATTATTTCCAATTCTGGAGGTATGAAAATTAGCGGTGAGATAGCTGGGACAGTGCCAGATGACTACCAATTATGGGCGTTCGCAGAGTATAAGGGGGTTTTCTATCCATCTTTACGACCAATTTATGTAAAACATAGTGGAGAGTGGGAGGCTTTTGTCTTTGCAGGAATTAATGCAGAGTTTAGGTTGTGCATATGTGTTATTGATGAGCAATTTCAAGAATATCTTTTCAAAAGATTCGAATCGGGCGACTACAAGGGAATTAGGATTCGAACTGGTATAGAAGTGATTGATTACGTTACGATTAATGTAAAATCATGATGTAATCAGATACTTGATGAGTTGCATACATAATCCCCCAAAAAATCTTATTATTCAAAAATCGAACAAAAATGTCCTTTTTAAAATTGTGTAATTAAGACAAATTTGCTGGCTTTTTTCATTTCTTAAGGTGAACACCAGCCATCATGCAACGCGCACTGCCGCCGCCAATTTTCTCTATGGTAGGAATATGAACAGGAACAATCTCGAGATAGTCTTCAATTTTCTCGAGTTGTTCTATTCTCAAACTGTTTTTGGCCGTAGTACTCATCACCAGAGCGTTTTTTTGACCAGATCTACCTACTTCCAGACAATTACAGGCAAACTGATTCATCTGAGGAAAATCAACTTCTATGACTTTATGATGTTTACGCAAGGTTTTTAATAACATCCTTTTTTCCATCTGAAACGTCACACTATCAGAACATACCACAGCAATATCTTCCCCAATAGAAAGCATCACATTTGTATGGTAAACAGGCGTGCCATCTAAACCAAAACTTTGAAAGGAAATAGGAAGGTAGCCGATTTTGGCACAGAGTGCCTCAAGTAGTTTAACATCTGTTCTTGGAGACTCACAGGCGTAGGCTGTTTTGTATACGTGATCAAAAATAATACTACCAGTGCCTTCCAGAAAACGGCTCTCTTGTTCGTAAGCAGTGTAATCCAGTTCGGCAGAAGACTGGTAGTTGTTCTTTAAGTCGTCAATGATGTCTTGTCTTCTCTCTAAACGCCTGTTTTCCGCCAGCATGGGGTAGCTTATGATCTTTCCATCCGGGTGGGTCGAAAACCAATTGTTAGGAAAAATGGCGTCTGGCTTTAGAGGATTCAAACTGTCCTCATAAACTTGTACCTCTATAGAAGCCTGTCTGAGTGTATTAACCATCTCATCAAACTCCTTCAAAGCCAGTTCCTGAAGATTTTTTGACTCATCATGGTTCTGAAAAGTGTTACTTTTTGCCGTTTCCGCGTTATGCCCAAAGTTGGCAGGACGGATCATTATAATGCTATCTGGTGCTTGAGAACTCATTTTTTTTAATCTTTACAAATCTAATGATTAGATATGTCTGTGCGATATTAATTCTGCTATGTTCTTGTGAAGAATCTAAAGAACCTGTCGAACCTGGAAAGGAACCGCCTCAAAAGGAAAAGGATACTGTCATAGTAGTCCAGGATACGGTTTTAGCAAAGGATACCATCCAACCTGAAATTGTTGAACCTCCTGTCATCACGGAATTGGAACTTAATTTAATTGATAAAGGTTTGGTAAATGTTCAATCTCTTGATTCTAACATTTTAGTAGATCTAAAATATACCACTACAGACAATTTTATAGGTAAAGATGTATATGGAGATTTTGACAAGGCCTACCTTCAACCTGATGTAGCAGAGAAGTTGGTAAAAGCGCAGAATTTCCTGAAGGAAAAAGATTCCAGTTTAACCCTTTTGATTTATGATGCCGTACGTCCCAGATCCGTTCAACAGAAAATGTGGGATGTATTGGATATGCCTATCGAGAAGAAGGTGAAATTTGTGTCTAACCCAATCAATGGTTCCATTCATAATTATGGGGCGGCTATTGATCTGACGATCGCCACTCAATCGGGCGAACCTTTGGATATGGGGGCCGGATTTGATGATCCAAGTCCTGAAGCCTGGCCCGTAAAAGAGAAGCAGATGTTGGCCGAGGGTCGCATTACTGAACAGCATATTAAAAACCGTCAGTTACTAAGATCGGTTATGGGTAAAGCAGGGTTTTTTAATATCCAAAGCGAATGGTGGCATTTTAACAGTTGCTACCGGGTTCGCGCCAAGGAACTCTACGAAATTGTTGAATAAATTATTGCTATGAAATTATTATTACTATCGTTAAGCACGCTATTTATTGGGAGTGTGTGGGGACAGTTTTATCCTGTACCGGATTTGGTATTGGATGGAGAACATAAACTGGAGGCTGGGAGACGTAACACCTATCTGGGCAAAAAAGTCGAGTCATTTAGCATGTCTAAATTCGTAACTGTATCTGAATTTAAGGTGTATCTGGAAGCTGTGAAAAAGGATTCAGGTATGACTTACTATGAGTCTCAATTGCCAAAATCAGGGCAGATGAAACCTGAACTGGTCAAGGCCATTCTGGAAGATGAGCAACTTCAAGATGAACCCATGCCAGGCGTGAGTTGGCAAACAGCCAGAAACTACTGTGTTTGGTTAACTGCATTGGCTAAGAAAGATAATATCAATTACTACTTTGAATTACCTCAATTAGGAGAATTGTTAGGCTTTGAACAGACTTATAGAAATACACCTGTCATTTCGAAAAATAAATTGTCTTCATGGACATATACCTCATATGATGAAAGTGTATATGAATTTGCTCATGACCTTTCTCCAGAATATACCTATGAGGCCAGACCAAACGATCCGCCAGCTATGAAGAGAAAGGTCGTATATGGCAGTTCGTATCACATGAATTTTTCTCCAAGTACGTCTTATGGTTGGGCTAATTACGAGTATCAGGATAGCTCTTCCAGGTATGTTGGATTTAGGGTAACCAGAAAATTGGGATCTGAAGCACCAGCTGAATTAATAAGAAGAAGAGGGCCGAAGAGAGAGTTGATCAAAATGACAATTACAGGAGAAACTCTGGAGGAAAGTGATCAGGTTTCCTATGGCATCTCCGATAATCATTTTTATGGGGTGTATGCTGAGAAATATGAGAATGGAAAACTTAAAGTTCTCGGTGAGTTTTACAATGGACAAAGAGTAGGGGTATGGAGTATTTGGAAAGAGGGTGGAGAACTGGCGCTCCAAAGAAACTATTGGGGCAATGGCAGCGTGACTTTTCAATATCCATATAGTACAAACATCTATGAGGATTTGTATGAAAAATACCCTGCTTATACTTTGGAACGAGATAAAGACAATATCTACAAATATGGTTTTTTGGAAGAACGAGCGGTCGCATATAGCAAGCGTTTGTGGCGTGTACTTGACAAGGAAAATGAGAAGAAGTTGTTTCGTCAGGTAGATTTCAAGGCATTTGTGGAAAGTCTTATAAATACTGATGTTGTATGGTATGAATATGGAGAAAGTGGCGAGTTTAAGACTGTAATTAAAGATAAGGAGCTCGAAAAATTGAAGAAAGAGGCAGCCGAATGGGATTATAACCGTATCCAGATAAAGGAGGATTTCTATTTTTCCAAAGATCACCTAACGGGAAATGCCAGACAAATTGGCTTGAATTTCTATAAGAATGAGAAGGATGAAACGCCTGCCTATTCATTATACTATCCACAGATCAGACCTTATTTGGCAAAGTTCAAACTCAATTTGTCTACAGTCAATGATGTTCAACACGCAGACGACTACTTTTTCTTCAATGAATTTAGAGGAAAAATTGTCAAAGAAGCCAGAGTTTTAGACAGAGGCGAAAACCTGTTTGAGGATTTGAAAATAGAACTGTCAAAACTAAGAGCAGAGCACGATCTATGGCTTGACTATGGACGTTAACAGAAAAGATCCTTCGCTACTTTGTATGTATTCACATGAGCATCAACGATCACTTTGATGTCAGGAGAATATCCACCACCCATGGTACAAACTGCCGGAATACCTCTTTCATGACATAAGGATAAAACAATATAATCTCTTTGTCTACACGCATCCAGACTTAAACCCAGTCTTCCCAGTTTGTCGCTGGCAAGCACATCTACACCACATTGGTAATGAATCAGATCTGGTTTTACTTTGTCAATTAATTGGGGGATCAATTCGTCGATTGTTTCAAGATATTTTTGGTCATCAGTCCCGTCTTCAAAAGCCAAATCCAGGTCACTGGTTTCTTTTCGGTGTGGATAGTTCTTTTCTCCATGAGCGGAGAAAGTATAAACCCGATTATCTTGTTCAAAAATTCTGGCCGTTCCATTGCCCTGATGAACGTCCAGATCAATTACCAATACCTGTTTGATCCATTTTTTCTGTAGCCCCCACAAACTACTCACTGCAATGTCGTTGTACAAACAAAAACCTTCTCCATGGTCTGCATAGGCATGGTGAGTCCCTCCCGCCGTGTTGAAAGCGATTCCGTCTTTCAGGGCATGTTGAATGCACTCGATTGTTCCACCAGTGATGATTTTTTCTCTCAAAACAAGTCCTTCGTTCAGAGGAAAACCTGTTGCACGTTCTTCTTTTCTGCTGAGGTTTATTGAGTTGAGTTTTTCAATATAATCGTCATTGTGAGCTAGTGCGATTTGTTCGTCTGTAGCAATGGTGGGTTCAAATAACTGGTCCTGATCAATCACGCCTTCAAGCAGCAATTGTTTTGGGAGCAATTCATATTTGAGCATTGGAAATCGGTGCCCGTCGGGTAGGGGATGACAGTAGGATTTGTGCCAGGCTACTTTCACTGTTTTTCAAATATCTGATCTGCAGTTAGAACTTTGATGTACTGGAATGGTTTGAATTGCTCGTCTTCCGGATCCATACTTCTTTTGTATTCGGGACCCTGGACAAGAATTCTTTCTTCAACAATAATCACTTTGGAAGGATTGAATCCTCTTGCTTTCACACCTTCATAAATCTTGTTCTTAGCTTGTTGCGCCCTGTGGTAAGAAAGATGTTCATTCTTCCCGATTTTATAAGAGGTGGGCACCTTAGAACTGCTGGATTCTATGACTAGTTTGACATAGCCCTGTTCCTGAATTCGTAAGGCAATTTTGTCGAGAAAACTCTGGAATATTCTGGAGTCGTCCATAATGTCGACAGAGTTCTTAACCATGTGCACTTTGTAAGGCGGAATAGAGAACTGTTTTTCCGGAACTTTGTATACAGGAATTAGCTTTAAATACTGGAAGTAGTAATAGTATTGAGGTAGGTAGTGCATTACATCATATTCAGGTCCCGATATCAATGGAATGGTCTCTTTAAAGACGATATCTTCAGCATGCAGGCCTCTATCCATCATGTATTTCCTGATGATTTCTTTGGATTCCTTGGCTCGGATTCTGGCTACGTAAATATTGTCTACATCAACCTGTGCAGGAGCTTTGGATGCGCTACTTTCCATCACAAGTTCAATTTTCTTACCGTCCTTAATGAAATCAATAATTTGATCCATCATTTGAATGAAGTGCACATTGGTGGTATCAACACGCTTCACATAATTTTTGATTTGTTGGAAGTAGGCCGGAAGGTTTTGAACGACTTGTCCATCGGTCTCTAAATATTCTGAAGTGGTTTTGGACGAAAATAATTGATAGAAAAGCAGAGAGTCAATTTGTTTTTCTGTAGTGTCTTTTTCTGCCGGAGGCAAATACTCAGCCAGACGAATTACTTTGAGATCATCCATCAACGTGTCGAGCGGCATTTGATGAATAAATTCTTCTTCAAGTCCCTCAGCCAGCAGGGATTTTCTCAGTTGTTTTTGAATTTTATTGAGTTGTTTTAGTTCAACTTCTGTTGAGGTATAGGTATTCAATCCATACCAGAATTGTCCGTGTGACATATAACTCCTCACAGCTCTTTTAATGAAACGTTCGTACTCAAGGGTCTTGGAAAACTTTGTATCCGGCATGATGTCCATGTAATGAATCATTCTTCTTTTAATGCCTATGGGACCTTCATCGACCACAACTTCAGAGGTGTCCAGAATAATTGATTCATCTATTAGATGATTGACAAAATCCTGAGGATATACACTTAAAACACCCAACTTTTCTTCCGGAGAATCACTTTGGAGGAGATCTGTTTTAAACACAAAACCAACAGAAAACTCAGGATAATTGCGCTTAATAAGCTCCTTCTTAAAAAGTTGTTTGAAGACGGTCAATTCATCTAAATATTGATTGAGCTTGGCAGTGTCAGCTAGCCCGAGTTCAATGGTTAACTCCACAAAATCATATTGGTCAATCACGAAGGTGATGTCGTTAACGAAAGTCTGAAAACGTTCATTGTGATGCACATTCCACCTATCCGAATATTTGATTGAGTGGAGGAGAGGGGCAATTTCAATACTTAGCTGTCCTGTTTCCTTTTGTAGAAATTGTTCCGATTGATAATTTCCGGTAAAACCTTTGACAGCAATATTTCTAACATAAGATTCGTCTCCATGTTGAAATATAATTTCTGCTGGTTTCAGGAAATAACCCGGTCTGCCTTTCGGATTATATTGAAGCGTAATCCACGATCTGGATTTAGCCGGAATGATCTTTTTCTCAAAATTGGCTACGGTACATCCACATCCTGGCTGCACACTTTTCAACTCAAGTTCATGATCGTAGTTATTGTTGAAATAGAATTGAAACTCAACCGGAGTCCCATCTTCACGAATAATCCCAAAATCGTGAACAATCTTGTCGAACACAATCTGACCACTCGCAGAGAAGCCAATAAATAGTAATATGCTTAGAATACTCTTCACTATGGAGCAACTGACTGCATCATTTGAGCACATAGAATTGCGCCATATGTACCGACAGCATATCCCAGAACTGCAAGAAGTGCGCCAACTGGTGCCAAAGAAGGATGGAATGCTGAAGCTACTACCGGAGCAGAGGCCGCACCACCCACATTGGCTTTGGAACCAACGGCAACAAAGAAGAATGGAGCCTTGATAATTTTAGCGACGATAATCAGAATGATCACGTGAATGGCCATCCAAATAATCCCGACTAATAACAACATTGGGGTCTCAGCAATTTTCGCCAAATCCATATTCATACCAATCGCCACAACCAGTAAATAGATGAAAATAGTACCGATTTTGGAGGCGCCTGCCCCTTCATATTCTCTCATTTTTGTGGTGGATAACACCAAACCAATAGTAGTCGTTAGAACCACTACCCAGAAGAACTGACTTGCAAATGGCAGATCCAGGTTTTCAGGGAAGGTCTCAGTAAACCAAGCGGTCAGTTCATCTCCTAAGAAATGGGATATGCCCACGGCTCCAAAGGCAATACCGAGTATGACCATCAAATCTTTACTGCTCGGAACTCTTGCAATAGAGCCTTGATAATCACTTAAAGTCGTTTTTAATTTTTCAATGGCAGAAGAATCCGCCTTTAACCACTTGTCAATTTTTGTGGCTTTTCCGGCCCCATAGAGAAGCACGGTCATCCAAATAGCAGCTACACCAATGTCAACAGCGACCATTCCAGTGTATAATTCCATATTATATCCGTAGAGGTCTAACATGGCTTGTTGGTTGGCGCCACCTCCAATCCAGCTCCCGGCCAAAGTGGCAAATCCTTTCCATGCGGCAGCATCTCCGATTCCACCAACCGTTTCAGGACTAAAAGACCCGACTATTAGGATGGCCAATGGCCCACCAATAACAATTCCAACAGTAGCAGTAAAGAACATGATCACGGCTTTTTTTCCAAGACGTGCAATGCCTTTAAAGTCAATTGCCAGGGTCATTAAAACCAAACTGGCAGGTAGTAAATAAGTTTTAATTGGTTTGTATAAACCAACAGTTTCTCCGTCAATAACTCCCGTTGTATTAAGAATTGCCGGAATGAGATAACACAATACCAGTCCTGGAAGAATGCTATAGAATATCTTGAATTTAGGCGAGTCGGAAGTATAAAATACGAAAGCAAGGATCAGACACATCAGACCAAAAACAACTGCTTGATTTGTAATCAGAGGTTCACTTACTTCTTCTTCCTTGGGATTGATGTTTACAGTAAAACTGTTGCCTTCGGCGTAATCGAAATGTAAGGTGTCTCCACCTTTAAACCTGAAGACAGAAATTTTGTACTCTCCCTCAGCTAAGCCCTTTACATAGAAATCTGATAAAAGCTGGCTGGTGAACTTTACCACACCAATGTGATACTGAACAGAATCAGTTCTTAAAAAAGCATCCCGATTGAATTCACGTGCCGGAAAATCAACATGCAAATACGCGCCTTCACTTATTTTAGCAGGAACAGTACCTTCAGAAAAGGTCACGTGTTGAGCATCAATACTGTCTATTTCGTAAGCCCATTTAAATGAGTGTAAAATCTCAATGTCATTGATTACGATTGTCTCAAATTGTTGAGACGATTCATGTTTGGGAAAATGGTCTTTGTCCTCTCCAAAAGAAAAGAAAGGACAAAGAACCAGAAATAAATATAAATATTGACGCATCATGTGCTAAAGATAGATTATTTCAGCTCTTCCATGGCTTTTTTCATCTTCTCTTTTTGCTCCAAAGCCATTGCCCAGTAGTCTTTTTCAATAGGTGTGCTGAAATCAGCTTTCAAAGTAAATCCACCAACGCTTAGATCAACGTTTCCTGCAACGCCACCATCGTTTGCGGTAGTCAATTTAGCTGTTCCGTTAGGCTCGTATTTCTGCTGGATAATCATGTCGTTTCTACCTTCATCGTTTCCACGCATACAGAATACATCAACAACTCTTCCTTCTTCAAACATTGAAGCCACAGTAAAGTCTCCGGCGCTAATTTCAGACGGATCAGAATCGCTGCCTTCTACCATCTCTCCTAAGAATTCCAGAATGATGTAGTACTGTCCGGGCTTAGCCTGAGAAGTATACATGTATAAGTCACTTAAGGTGATTTCCTGGTTAGAGAAAACTACCACATAACTTTTTCTGTATTTCTCTGCATTGATAGATCTTCCATATTTAAATGCAGTGATGTGGCTGAAATCAACAGAACTTAAATCGGCATTTTCAGATGTCGCTTCAGCTGAAACACTTGTGCTTACAGATACTGTTTCTTCGGTGCTGGCTTCTCCTTCTTTTTTCTCTTCATCAGATTTACTGTCTTCTCCTCCACAAGAGCTTAAAATAAGTGAGGTAAGTAGAACAGGTACTAGTAATAACTTTTTACTCATAGTTTTTTGGTTTTGCGACACGCACGAAAGTGTGGTGTCTATAGAATTAGTTTTAATCGGGCACCAAAATACTACTTGTGACTGAAATAGTACAACAAAATGAGTCTAAAAATTGTCTACATTCACAAATTGTTCGTCGGTAAGTGTCTTCAGAAAATTAACCAGATCAACCTTGTCCTGATCGCTCAAATTAAGCGGTTCAAGTAACAAACTATCGATATTTACAGGATTTGGGACAAAGTCGTATGGATTGTTGTAGTAATCGACCACTTCCTCCAGAGTTTGAAAGCTACCATCGTGCATATAAGGTGCAGTCATAGCCACATTTCTTAAAACAGGCACTCTGAATTTACCAATATCGGCACTGTCATTGGTCACATTAAAACGTCCTAAATCGTTTCTCTCCACACCATCATATAGACCAATATTTCTGTATTCGTCGTTTGTGAAATCCACACCTAAGTGGCAGTCGAAACATTTGTTTTTGGGATCGTTGAAAATTTCCTGTCCTCTTTGTTCTGATTCAGTAAATTCAGCTTCTTCTCTGGCTACCTGATCAATTTTGGCATTGCCGGTTTCCAGAGTCCTTTCGTATTCTGCGATTGCGGAAGCTATGTTACTTTGTGTAATTCCATCTTCAAAAAACAAGTCGAACCAAAGCACATATTTTTGATCATTTTTCAGCCTTTCAACCACCGTTTCCATTTTCACATTCATTTCCAAAGGATCTTCAATTGGAAAATGAACCTGGTCTTCTAGTGAACTGGCTCGCCCATCATAGAAAAGCTCTGGTCTTCCAGATAAATTCATCGCACTTGGTGTGTTGCGTTTACCAAATGTTCCACCAACACCTCTGCTAAAAGGGATGATATCGGCGAAAGCATATTCAGGAATGTGACAGGAACCACAATGGATACTTTCATCCAAAGAGAGCATGGGTTCAAAAAACAGCTTTTCTCCAAGATCTTCAAGATACTCAAGGCTATCTATGGTAGTCTGAGACTCTTTGTGAGTGGGATCCTGATGAACTTCTGTTTCATGATCAGAATCTAAACAGGAATAGATGATTAAGGAAAAGGGAAGTGTAAGTAGTAGGTACTTTGTTTGCATGAAACTATTTGGCTTTAACGGTATAACCTTTATTTCTGAGTAATTGAATCACACCTTCTTTGCCTCCTAAATGTGCCGCTCCAACAGCAATAAA
The DNA here is from genome assembly GCA_965230535.1 of Parvicellaceae bacterium. Taxonomy (GTDB): domain Bacteria; phylum Bacteroidota; class Bacteroidia; order Flavobacteriales_D; family JAUILH01; genus JAUILH01. Next base: position 1,917,132 of record OZ246009.1, read on the forward strand.
GACACTGCCTTCTTTCATCAGAGGAACAGCTCTGTCTGCCATATTGTGGTTTCGTTTAATAATGAAGGTTTCTTCAAACAATTTGGAAATCTCCGGATCATCTGAATCCACAAGTTGCGTGAAGGACACCATTTTTTCCAGATCACCTTCTAAGTAGTATTTCATCATTTCTTCCATATCCGGAGAGGAACTGTCAACGTTCTCTCCATAAGCAGCCTGAATAGATTTAAGTAGTGACCTTGCCTGAGCATCATATGGAATGGCATTAAATGCGCCCACTTGCTCTTCAATGACTTCCAATCCATGAACAGGTTTGTTCATTTTTTTAGCCTCTTTAAAAAGGTACAAGTCTAATGCGTCTTCATTTTCAGTTCCGATATCCTTAGTTCCAATTATGGAGGAAGTAAAGATGGGCTGCATTTTATCGTACATGCTCAGTGGCATACCAAGAGAATCCTTAAAGAAAGTCTCCACCTTGGTGTAATCGTCTTCAGACAATAGGTTTTTCAGATTGGCATCTCCGTCCATTAATAGTTTCGACATGACGGACATTTGGTTTACAGAATCCATGTTCAATTCAAGCGCTAAAATGTCCGATTTTTTAAACGCTTTTGTCATGGATTTCTTGAAATCATAGACCCTTTTGTCACCTACATGCATGGTGCCATAGATATATGATTTTTTGTTTAAACCATTGCCCGAAACCTCCCAAAGAAGGGATTTTTCAGTGGTTTGTGCTTTTGAGGACATGCAGATGCCGAGTACTGCCAGTAGTTGTATTAATTGTTTCATATGAATCACGCTTCAATTATCATTCCATCAGCAATGGTAAGAGTTCTGTCTGCCATTTTGGCAAGATCTTCGTTATGCGTAACGATGATAAAAGTTTGATTGAATTCTTCTCTTAGATCGAAAAATAGTTGATGTAAGTCCTTTGCATTTTGAGAATCCAGATTACCGCTGGGCTCATCTGCCAGAATAACGGACGGTTCATTGATCAGTGCTCTTGCTACAGCAACTCTTTGTTGTTCACCACCCGATAACTGTCGTGGTTTATGCTTAATTCTGTCAGCCAAACCAAGTCGTTCGAGTAGAGCGGTGGCACGTTCTTTTGCTTCTCGTTCATTCGATTTGGCGATATAAGCCGGAATACAAACGTTTTCAAGTGCCGTAAATTCCGGTAATAACTGATGAAACTGGAAAATGAAGCCAATTTTCTGATTTCTGATACTGGCCAAATCTTTGTCATTTAACTTAAGTACATCAGAATTGTCGATTAACAAACTTCCTGAATCGGCTCTGTCTAAAGTACCGAGAATTTGTAGTAAAGTAGTTTTTCCTGCTCCGGAAGCACCAACAATGGATACGATTTCTCTCTCGTGAATACTTAAGTTGATGTCTTTTAGGACATTCAGGTCGCCATAGGATTTGCTAATATTTTGTGCCGTAATCAATGCGAAGAAGTTTAATTTTTGTTCGAACAAACTTAATCAATCTTCTTGAAGAACGTTCATTTATCAGGACTTGTATTAATTCAGAATTTTTTATCCAATTCATGCCACAGATTTTAAGAATAACTGTTACATTTGAGAACATCTAAATATGTTGAAATGAACTTACACGAATATCAAGGTAAATCTATATTAAAGAGCTTTGGAGTTGCGATTCAGGAAGGAATTGTTGCTGACAACGCTGAGGCAGCTACTGAAGCAGCCAAAAAATTAAATGCAGAAACCGGTACCGAGTGGTATGTGGTGAAAGCTCAAATCCATGCCGGAGGTAGAGGAAAAGGAACTGTGACTGAAACAGGTTCACATGGTGTTGTTCTTGCAAAGGGCTTGGATGAAGTTCCTGAGAAAGTAAATGGCATATTGGGTGGACATTTGGTGACAGCTCAAACATCCGCTGATGGAAAGAAAGTAAATAAAGTATTGATTGCACAGGATGTATATTATCCTGGTGATTCTGAGCCGGAAGAATATTACATGTCTGTTTTGTTGAACAGAGAAACTGGTAGAAATATCATCATGTATTCTCCTGAAGGAGGAATGAACATTGAAGAAGTGGCAGAGAAGACTCCTCATCTGATCTTCAAAGAAGAGATTGATCCAACTATTGGATTACAAGGTTTCCAGGCAAGACGAGTGGCGTTTAACCTTGGTTTGTCAGGACAGGCCTTTAAGCAAATGACAAAGTTTGTTTATGCTTTGTACAGTGCATATGTTGGATGTGATGCTGCCATGTTTGAGATCAACCCGGTTTTAAAGACTTCAGATGATAAAATTATTGCAGTAGATTCTAAAGTGACTTTAGATGGTAATGCACTTTACAGACATAAAGATTACGCTGATATGCGTGACATCACAGAAGAAGATCCGGTAGACGTTGAAGCTGGTGAAGCTGGCTTGAACTACGTTAACCTTGATGGAAACGTGGGATGTATGGTAAATGGAGCTGGTTTGGCAATGGCAACTATGGATATCATTAAGTTGTCTGGTGGTGAACCTGCAAACTTCCTTGATGTTGGAGGAACCGCCAATGCAGAAAGAGTTGAGAAAGCATTTAAAATCATCTTAAAAGATCCTAATGTAGATGCCATTTTGGTAAACATTTTCGGAGGAATTGTAAGATGTGATCGTGTGGCTAACGGTGTGGTTCAGGCTTATAAGAATATTGGAAACATTCCGGTTCCAATTATTGTAAGACTTCAGGGAACCAATGCTGAGGAAGCTAAAAAGATCATTGATGAGTCTGGTTTGAATGTACATTCAGCAATTACTCTGCAAGAAGCTGCCGATAAAGTGAAAGAAGTATTGGCTTAAAATACACTTGATTAAAAATTGAAAAGTCTGTTCATCGTTTTGGACAGACTTTTTTTGTATCCCATTGGATATTATACTTACTTTAAGAGACAAAGTGCTGCTATGCTGAAGCTGATCTGTTTCATATTACTTGTCTTATGTGGTCTTGGCCAAAGTTCGTTTGGACAGTTGAATGATAAGCATGCCGAACAACTCCAGCTGATAGCAAAAAATCAGTACCAGTATCCCGACAGTGCTTTAAATCTGATCAACACCTTTCGTGCACAGGAAACTTATGAAGACAGTGTGGAAATGGCGCTTCATTACTATGAGGGGAACGTGTATTGGCATTTAGGAGATATGACAACATCCATTGACAAGTACAGGCAGGCCGGTTTAATTGCAGAGAGTCTCAACTTCAAAAACATAAAAGGTCAGGCTTATGCCGATATGGGATATGTTTTTGCCGATTTGGGGATGTATGATTCGTCTGTTTATTACACCGATAAAGCCCTGAGAATAGGGGAGAGCGAAAACAACATTCAGCTTAAGATGAGATCTCTGAGTTTTCTTGGACACGCTTACCAAAAGATGGAACGGGCCGATAAGGCGATCACAATCTTCAAAGAAGCCCTGGCTTTTTATGGTACAGATACAACTTCAAGAAATTATGGGGTTACGTCCAGCAACTTAGGGAATGCTTATAAAGATTTAAGCGCTTCTCAGAAGAACATTTTGTACAACGATACTGCACTTTATTATTACTACATCTCCGAAAAAATCTTTAATCGACTCGGAGACACCAACCTCATTGCTGGTTTGGCAATGAATATGGCGTATGCTTTCAGGAATAGTGGAGAACTGAACAAGGCCAAAGAATATCAGGAAACGGGCATGTCTCTCTTCAAACATATGGGGGCAGAGTACAATCTCAAAAGTGCTGAGCTCAATTATGGCTACATCCTTTTTCTTCTCAAGCAGTATGATCAATCTATTGAAGCGTATCAACGTGCTTTGCAGGGAGGAACAAGCATGAATAACTTTCACCTGATCTATGAGGCCCATGAAGGTTTATATATGGTATATGATGCTAAGGGAGATTATAAAAACGCCATATACCATTTGAAGATTCATCAACAACAGGCAGACTCTCTATACAAAGTTGAATCAGAAGCAAAGATTGCTGAAATAGAAGGCTTATACGGAAAAGAAAAGAACGAGCTTGAGATAAAAAACCTGGCTCAGCAAAACGCTCTGAAGGATTCCAAACTCAAGAAACAGCAGGCCGAAAATGAAAAGCAAACACTCATCAGTGAAAAGGAAAGGGCTCAAAAGAAGTACATCATCATTGTACTGATTTTAATTGCTTTGGTGGCCGTTGGCTTGTTCTATCTGTTTAGATCTAAGCGCAAATTGAGTCAGGAATTAGAGGCGCAAAAAGCAGAATTGTCTGAAACCCTGGGCGAAAAAGAAGCGCTCCTCAAAGAAATTCATCACAGGGTAAAGAATAACCTCCAGATTGTTTCGAGTTTATTGAATTTACAGGGGGCGTATACCAATGAGAAATCGGCAGACGAGTTGCTGAAGATGTCTCAAAACCGGATTCATAGTATGGCCATCATTCACGAAAAACTCTACAAAAGTGAAAGTTTGGATGCCATTAGTTTTAAAGATTATTTACAGAATCTCACGGATCATTTGTCCAATTCATTTGCTTTGAAAGAGAAAAACATTGGTATTCAGGTAGATGCTGACGATCTCAAAATGGACATTGATCAGTTGGTTCCTTGTGGACTAATTATTAACGAATTGGTGACCAATTCCATCAAACATGCCTTTGCAGAAAATGAGCGTGGATTGATCACATTGGAATGTAAGCGGCTCAATAACGACTGTGAGTTAGTTATTAGAGATAACGGCAGAGGGTTGCCAGAGAATTTTCAATTAGGATCAAACAATTCTTTGGGCTTAAGATTGGCAAAAGGTTTGTGTAAACAACTTAAAAGTGAACTGAAGGTGGTTAGCGAAAAAGGTGCTAAATTTAGTTTCGTATTTCACTTAAAAAAGTAACTGGTTTGAAAAGAATTTTGATAGTCGAAGACGAGTTTTCCATTGCGATGGATATAGAAATGCGTTTGCAAAATCTGGAATACAATCCGGTTGGGATTGCCAGTAACTATCATGAAGCAATAGGCATGGCGGCAGACCATAATCCGGACCTGGTTTTAATGGATATCAATCTGGATGGCAGCAAAACTGGTATTGAAGCGGCCGACTCGATCAGAAACATGTTTAATATTCCGGTAGTCTTTCTCACCGCCAATGCAGATCCCGCCACTTTCGAAAGTGCCAATAGTGTCAAACCTTTCGGTTTTGTTTTGAAACCTTTCAAAGACATTGATTTAAAGAACAATATTGAAATTGCCTTTTCCCGACACAAGGAATATATAGAACACCTTAAGGAAATAGAACTACACAAGAAATCACTGTCAGAAATTGAGCAGATGGCTTCTGGAGATAGTTTATTCATCAAAGAAAAAGGGCAGATGGTTCGTTTGGAACTCAATACAGTTATTCGTCTTGAAGCACTCGATAACTATACACTTTTGTTTACCGAATCAGGAAAGAAGGTCATTACAGGTTTCTTAAAGGATGTGCTGGCAAAGCTTTCACCCAACAGGTTTATACGTGTGCACAGATCCCATGCCGTTGCAATTTCAAAAATCGACAGAATTGAAGATAATCTGGTCTATTTGGGAGATACGGCCATTCCTGTTAGCAAGTCTTATCGCTCAGATTTAAACGACAAGATCAAGGTTATTTAGGTCTGTAATTTTCCGAATTTCATTTACCAAGTTTTTAGATCAACTCACCAAGTTGTAATCCCTAACGACCATAAAATAGGGAACTGAGGCCTTGTTTCTTCATAACATTAGGTACATCAATACTTAGAAAACATGAAGAAAATTGTACTAATCATGGCTTGTATGGCACTTTCAGCGTCAAGTCATGCCCAAATTGGAAAAGGGAAGCTCGGAGGACTGAAAGACAAAATCAAAGACAAAGGGAAAAAGACAAATAACACCAGTGTAGGTTTATCTGCTTACGATAAACATATGAAGGCTGGTCAATCTGCAGAGAGTAGTGGAGACTACGTTACTGCCTATAAAGAATACAGTGCAGCACTTGAACAAAAATCCGGAGACTATTCGGCTAAATCTGCCAGAGATGGTGCAGGTAAAGAAGCAAAATCCCAATATTTCAAGAAGATGGAAGATGCTCAGAAATCAGGAGAGTGCGAAGAAATGGAGAGATTGGCAGATGAGTCTCTGGAGGTCTTTGGTTCGTGGAATCAGGCCAGCTATTTCAAAGGACAGGTTCCTAAATGTAATGAGAGCGCCGGAGCAGCCAAAGCCAAGGAAGCCAATGCAGCCGCACTTGCTAAACTGGAGAAGGGTAAGGGACATATCAGTACAGACTTTGTTTTTAATGGTCCTAAACAATCTGTCAATATTGGAGAGGACATGATTGTTAGATTCATGTTTGAGAAAACCATGATCGAGTATGCCAAGGATTTTGGCGTATCACCAGGTCATTTTGCCTACGGTTACGTTAATATTTACATCAATGGTGATAAGAAAATCTCTCATTCATACAGCTTTGCGAGTAACATTAGTAAAGTGTGGGAATACATAGACATTCCTGTGTCTTTGGATCCGGAATTTGTGAAAAAGCTTGAGGCGGATAATTCTTTACTTCAAACCCCTCAGGATATTTGGATTCTGCAACAAAGTGCCAACCCGGAAATGGGAGTCATGAAATATGTTGAAGCAGCAGTGCCTTACGCTCGCAAAGGAGATTACACAGTAACAGTGGAATTTGGTTTGGGTGAAAAGGATGCCAAGAAGGCAAATGGTATCATTGCTAAAAAAGACATTCCGGTAACAGTCGATGAGGCAGGAATGGAGAAGTTCGTGATGAAAGGCCCTAAATACCTAAGACCACTCAAGAAAGATGAAATTGGATCATGTGCACCAAAAGGAAGCAATTTTGGATCGGAACATGTCAGTATCATTGTTGATTTACCACACCCTCCAAAGTACTATAATCAGAAATGGTGTCAGGAAGGCATTCCTGCGACATGTGACTATGACCATGGAGATTTGAAAGTACTGATCTATCTGGATGGTAAGGAGTATGAATATTTGGATGCAGAGATTGGAGGAAAGGCCTATACAGAAGAAACCAAGTTGAACTTTGTTGTATTACCAAAGACAGATGGGGAAATGTTTGGAACCACAGCTGATGAAGACCGAATCGATGGTGTTTCCAGAGTCAACATGGATGGTGATTATATTTCCAAGATCATTGATCAGATCAATGGAGGTAAAATAGCACCAGGAAAGCACACGGTTAAAATCAAAGTATTTGCAGAAGAGGTTGTTCCCAAAAAAGACTGGAATGCACCAGAGTATAGCAAGATGTCGTGGAGCGAATTCTATGAAAGATTTGATCCGATTGCAGAAGGAGAAACGTCTTTTAATATTACCAGAGAGGGCATCACCAAATATCAGTCTAAAACGTACCTAGATGTACCAAAGGCTAAAGTTGCTAAATGGGCAAGCACAGAAGCTCAGCTAAAATCTCAGTTTTCCGATCCTAATATTGTTGTGAAAGCCGTGAATATTCGCTGGGCCAATTGGAATGTGAATTACAACGCCTTGAAGCAACCGGTGTCAAGAGAAACCACCGCAGATGTTTATTACTTCAATAAAAAGACAAATTCTCACAGATACCTTTATAGCCAGAAGGTGAAGGCAGACTATTCAGGAGGAACCTGGGGCAAGGCATATTGGAATCAGAATATCAAAGTTTCTATGAACTCTTCAAGCCATGAGTTAGATCCGGGAATCAATTATCCTGTCTCAGGAAACCTGAAATTTTAATCAAATACTACGCGATTACTAAGGACGGCAGGTTCGTTGACATGTTTTCTATGTATCAGCGGACCTGTCATTAGTGACGAAAATATTTACCAATAAAATCAAACAATCATGAAAACAATTAAAATCAGTTTAGCTCTGTTAAGTTTCACAGCCATTTTTGCGTCATGTGGAGGGAAATCCGCAAAAGAATACGCCGAAGAATACTGTGAATGTATGAAAGATACCAAAAACAAAATGTCGGATTGTAACAGCATCCTTGAAGAAGCAAAGGATGAATTTGGAGACGATAAAGATGCTGCAAAAGAGTTTAAAGAGACGCTTCAGGATTGTAAGTAAATGCCTATATTGAGATGAAATTATCTCGATATGAAAAAGTACTTATTCTTATTGGCTTTAGGAATGGTTGTTATAGCGTGTTCTGAGTCTGAAAAAGACACCGAACCGGAATCGAAAGAAGTGGCAAAAGAGGCTACTGATGAAACACCAGTTGAAACGAAACAGGAAGGAGGTGATACTACTTTGCTAATAAAGTCAGCAAGTATACATTCATCAAACTATGATGTTTATAAGTTGAGTGGAGGAAATGTTGAGGTATGGTTGGCTGAAGAAAAAGTGGATGCAGGAACATATCACTTTGATGAATCGACCATTGTCATGGACTTGGAATCGCAAACAAATCCTGTAGAATATCAGTGGCAAATGGATGAAGACAGTTCAGTTAACTTAAAGCAACTAGGTACAACACAATCTATATACGCACAATTAATTGTAAACTAATCTAACTTGAAAGTAAATGGACAAAATCGAACGCTCTGCGTATTACTACAAATTAAAGGCCGATAAGTTTGAAAAAACAGGAAGGTCTCACGAACAGCAAAGAGTTCATAGGGAGCTCGAAACTCTTGTAAGAGGCTGTCATTCTCTCGAAGAGATTCAACAAAAAATGGGTGAACAGGGATATTTTGACAAACCTGCCCAGGCTTTAATGATGGACAAAATGGCGAGTTTGAGAGATGCTGCTCAGGAATGTGGCTTCACTAAGGTTGCCGAAATTTATCAGGGACAATACGACAAGATTAAAAGAGATCCCAATTTGATGTACACGGATACTGAGTACTCAACGCTAGTGACAAAGGAGTTGGGAAGGATTTCTACAATTTGCGGTGAGGTTCATACGATTTTTATGGAGTACATAGCCATCAAAGACCTCAATGTTAACCCATGTGCCGAAGAGGATTTTAATAAGCATAAAAGTAACATTCTCACATCCATTACGCGCATTCAGGAGCACGGGGCTTTAATCGGTGATGCACTCAACGATTCATACAACAGAGAACACTGTGGTATTGATGATGCCGGATACGATAAATTCAAACAATTTGTCATGAACATAGCAAACGAAATGTTTGACGGTTCATACAAGCAAGAGTTTGATGAAGTGTACAACAGAGCCTGGGAAGTTCTAAAATCTAAGAAGAATGAGTTGGTAGAAATAGCACGTAAAGATGTGTCCCTTCAATCAAGATCAACTTATCTGTCGATACCACCAGAGAATGCTGGTGGGGAATATGAGTTAGTTATGAACGTTAAAAGACCTGTGTAATTATGGATCCATTTATTCAACAAACAATCGATGGCTATGCATCTGGTTTTTCGGCTTTCGATATCAAAGATGAAGCGCTTTTGGCAGAAATTGAAGCCTGGAAAGAAGACATGAACAAACTTGGAAGTGAGTGCTCTGATGCCATGACATTTATGGACAAGCTGGGAACAAGCGGTTTGCAGGCCAAGCAAATGGACTTGATCACAAGAGCCAGTACACCAGCCCCCACTACAAATGATCAGGGTGAAGTTGATGGGCCTAACAAGGATTTTGATCCATCCAAGGTTAAGTTGCCTACGGTTAAGGAGTTTCTGGAACAATTTAGACCGGCCTATGATGCTGTGAAAGCACAGGGATACAGAAAGAGAGGAGAGGCTGCTTATAAGAACATATTCAATGTCGCTAATCGAACGGATGATCTTTTAGAAATGAATATTATTCTTGAAGAAGAAGACCTTAACTGGAAGATTGTAACGGAAGATATGATCGACATTTTTGATGCTTTAAATCAGGCCACAGACCCAAATAATGAAGCTTTTAAGAAGCAGTTTGTATCTACAATTGCATTGTACAATGAAGTGATTTGTGATGATGAATTAAGTTATAAAATTGAGTCACTCAATCAAACAAATAACAAGCGTCATAAGACTTTCATTACCAAAATGCTTATTCCCTTAACTCTGTCTAAAGCACTTTTGGAATACTATCACATCAAGATCGGGTTCAGAGGTTTTGAAGAACCAGAGAGAGACTTAAAAGCTGCCATTGGAAAGCGAGAAGCCATCAGGCGTTTCTACCAGTATGTGCAGGATACTTTCGGCTGGACTTTTGATGACATGATGAACGATCCGTGGATGAAACAATGGTTTTTGTTGCCAAGACCGGCAGACGATCTTTTCAGGATAAAAATCGTATTAGACCCGGCTAATCTTAAGATGTTCAGACATCAACTTGATGAAGCCATAAGCGATGATTTGATTGAGGATATCATGTTAAGAGAAGAACCTTATGGAATGTGTTATCTACACAATAATGATGCAGATGCCATCAACGCCAATTATATGGAAGAAGCCAAAAGAAGAAATGCCGATTTGGTGTATTTCCAGTATACAGAATCGCTCAAAAAAGAGGCACCGGAAGGCAATCATTCCGTTGATGATGCAACCGTAGGAAGTTTTACCAATAATTAAACTACATACCATGAAAGTAACTTACGAACAACTCAAACCCATTATAATAGCTGAAAGCTGGACAGAGAATAATGTGGTGATCAACTTTAAAGCTCCAGGACATACAGCTCCAATAATGGCCAACGGATCAATAGATTTAAGCTCCTCAGGAAGTGTTGCCGGAACTGTTGGCAATGTGGCCAAACAAAACCTAATTTGGTCGGTCTTTAGCAGACTGGGAAGTGCTATTGGTTCTGCTTTAGGCGGAGGAATAGGAGGAGCCGTTGCTGGTCATACAGCTGCAGATGTTGGCCGAAGGGGAACAGAAGCAGCTACTAATAAGGCGGGTGAAAACATGAGAAAGAAACGTGCCCTCTCACCAAAAGCGAAGGAAGAAGCTGTAGTAAAAGCCTTTGCCTCCATTGCTATGTATTTCGAATACAATGAAGATACCAAGGAATGGAAGGGGTTGTCTGCTGAAGAAGCTGCCAAAAAAATGAGTTAATCAATTATACATTCATGAAAAATATACACATACTGGTCGCTTGTGCTGGATTAATGCTAAGTGCTTGCGGAGAAGATAAAAAAGAAGACAAAGACTCATCTGGTGAATCTAAAACTGAAGCGCCAGCTGAGTCTGAAGAACAGACTCAACCAGAAAATACTGAAACGGAAGAAGCCAATGCTGGTCCTCTGAAAGAAGATGTTTACTATGGTAAGAAAGGAGAGAACGGCAAGTATGGATACTTAGATAGTAAAGGAACCTGGATTACTGAACCTAAGTATGCGAACATTGGAAATGCGATTCGTTATGGAAGAGGAAGTGTAACTGATGAGCAGTACAATTCCGGTTATGTCAATGAAAAAGGCGAATTGGTAATTGATTGTCAGTACCGTTTTGCAAGTGATTTTACTGCTGATGGACTGGCTTCAGTGAAGAAAGCCGATGAAGATTTCTGGCGTTATATCGATAAGGATGGAGAAACTGTGTTGGAAGCTAAATATGATCAGTGTAACGGTTTTTGGGATGGTTTGGCAAGTGTGAGTAATTCAGGAAAAGGAATGGCGCTCATTAACAAGGAAGGGGAAATTGTGATACCTATGGATTACTATTTTCAAATCTATACAGATGGTATAACAGGAAGTTATTTCTATTATGATGACAAATCTTTCGTGAAAAAACACAGTACGGGTAAATTCGGATTAATCAGGAAAGATGGAACTGAAATTACACCATTCATTTATGAAGGAAACACTATGTATGCTCAGGAACACGGCGTTCTGATCGTGAAGGTTGGTGATAAGTATGGTGCAATTGACCTGAATGGAAAGGAGTTAATTCCTGTTGAATATGAAGCTTTGAGCTTGTATAACATGTCGAAAGAATATACGGCCGAAAAAGATGGTGTTAAGATGAAGTTAGATCTTGACGGAAACTGTGTTGAAGGCTGCAATTAAATAAATGATAACCAAACAACTATTATGAAAAAACTGGTATTAAGTATGATGGCCTTCTCAATGTTGGCTATGGCTTCTTGTGGAGATGATAAGAAGGACGATAAAAAAGATGAGGAAGGCTCGGATCAAAAGAAGGAAGCCGCAGCTGAGGTTAAAAAGGAGTTTTCTGCAGATATAGCAGGCTCATGGAAAATTGCCGAGAAAGATGAAAATGCTGGAATTGATGGTTCTGTCGTGTTTACGTTTTTTAAGGACAGTATGGTCATGAAATCGGGCTCAATAGTATTAATCAAAGAAGTGATTAGTGCGGATGATAAGAGCTTCTCGGTTAAAGACATGGGCGATACGCCATTGCATTTTAATTACACGCTCAATGGTGATCAGATTCTTTTGGATCAGATGTACAACGGTAATGTGTATGCAAAATATAAACTGACTAAGAATTAGTAAGAGACGAATTTTACTTATTTTCACGTTTAACCATCCTATAGTTAGGGTGGTTTTTTGTTTGTAGAAATGTGAATCGAATATGGGGTTAAAAGTTGCTTTCTTTTGTGGATCCAGTAGTTGGGGAGGACTCGAAATGAATCTGGTTAAAAGGGCAGTTTGGTGGCAGGAAAGAGGCCATAGCGTGTCGTTTTATGCTAATGAAAACTCCAGAAGCTATCAGGAATCTAAAAGCAATGGGATTAATACCTATTCGACTAAAAAGAACAAAAAATACTTTGCGATTGCCAGTGCATGGCAGCTCTGGAAGAAGTTGAAACAAGATAAGATTCAAATACTTATCGTATCCGACCCTAAAGATTTGAGCCTTGCAGCATGGGTTAAAACATTCTCCGCCGGAAAGCTTAAAACCGTCTATATTCAGGTAATGCAAATAGGCATCAATAAAAGAGATTTGATTCATACCATCCGTTTTAGTAAGCTGGATTCATGGATAACGCCTTTGACATATTTGAGGGAACAGATGGAAAAACGGATCAAATTCGATATGAATAAAGTGTCCTTAATTCCAATGGGAATCGATATTTCAAGGTTTGCTCCGCTACCGTACAAGTCAGAAGCCAGACAGGCATTGAATTTACCACAGGACAAAATTATTGTCGGACTTCTTGGTAGAATCGATGAGCAAAAGGGTCAGTTGGTGCTTTTACAGGCTATGATTGATCTACTCAAGGAAAACGACCAGCTTCACTTGTGTTTCATGGGTGAAAAGACTCACGGAGAAGGGGAGGCTTATTATCGGGAAATCCTGGAACTCATTGGTGAACATCAACTGGAAAACAAGGTGGGTATCATACCTTTTAGTCCAAATGTACCAGGTTTTATGTCGGCCATAGACATCTTTGTAATGGCAACCAACAGCGAAACCTATGGTATGGTAACGGTAGAGGCCATGGTGAGCGGAAAAACCATTGTAGGGTCTGATTCTGCGGGCACAGCTGGTTTACTCGAGAATGGAAAATGGGGACACTTGTTCCAGCCAATGGATTCAGGAGCGCTGAGACTGGAATTAATGGAGTTATTGGAGTCAGATAATTACAACAATGAAGCCTTGAGGGAGTTTGCCAGTAAAGAGTATGACAAAGACCTTGAGTGTGAAAGAATAGAGAAGGTTCTAAACGAATTGATTTCCTAAAATTCGTAAATCGTAAGTCCGCTTCTTAATTTAGGCTCAATCCAGGTACTTTTAGGAGGCATGGTAAGCCCGGCGTCAGCAACCGTTTTAAGCTGCTCTACACTTACCGGAAATAAAGAGAATCCTGCTCTGTATTTTCCCTTATCAATCAGCTCAACCATCTTATTAAAGCCATTTGGACCACCTTCAAAATGAACGCGCTCAGAAGTTTTGAGGTCAGCGATATTTAAAATCGGATCAAGAACCAACTTGCTTAAAATGGCAGGATCTAATTGGTCTACAGGGTTTGAATCTCCAATTTGGGTCTTCAACGTCAGTGCGTACCATTCTTTGTCCAGATACAAGCCAAAACTGTTGTAGGCGTTTGGTTTTACGGGGGTATCTGATTTTTCAACTGAAAAATGTTGTGATAGCTTGTCTAAAAACTCATCGGTAGACATGCCGTTTAAGTCCCGTACAAGGCGATTAAAGTCCATTATTTGCAAATCACTTTCCGGGATAAGGTAGGACATGAAAAACTGATTGAGGGAGTTGCTCTCGCCATTGTCACGTAATTCGCAAGCCAGCAAGCTGGATGAAGCCGATCTGTGATGTCCATCGGCAATATATAGCGCGTCAATCTCCTCAAAGGCCTGAGTAATGCTTTGTTGATCGGTCTCGTCGAATACAGGCCACAAATAATGTGTGATTTTATCGGTAGTGGTAAACTCAAAATCCGCACGAGTTTCTTCATATTTATCATAGAGGCTTTTCAAAACCTCATGATCCGGGTATGTCATCAATACAGGCTCTGCATTGAATTCGCATATTTTCAGATAATCTTTAAAGACTTCTTCTCGTTTTGTAAGTGTGTCCTCATGCTTCTTGATAACCTGTGTCATGTAATCTTCAACCGCTGTGCCAGCAATAATGCCTCTAAACGAACGAGTGCCAGCTTGTTTATAGATGTAGAAAGCGGCTTGTCGGTCTTTTTGAAGAATTCCGGTCGACTTAAAATTCTGGTAACTGGCCTTTACCTTGTTGAATCGTTCTGCTGAATTAGGAGCTGTTTTTTCTACTTCTCTAAACTCTGGGTTGATAATGTGTATGAAAGAAAACGGATTTGAATCCAACTTAGCCTCCAAAACATGTTTAGGGTAAGTGTAAAAAGCACGTGAGGCAACCAAATGGACCTTGTCTCTTGAAGGTCTGACAGCTCTAAACGGAATTACTTTCGCCATGCGGCTAATATAGCTAAAGAAGTATAATCAGGGTGGGTAGGGGCCTATATAATTTTCGCAAGGTTTATTATAACAACCCTTGTGAAAGTTTCTGTGAAATTGTGTGGAGGTGTCGCTTACGGTGAAGGACAGGTCAGGTTTTTTAAAGTATTCTAAATAACATGCTCTTGTAAAGCCTTCATAATAAATGTTTTGATCAGAATTTCTTCCCTTAACGTAGTCTTCAAAGGTCTGTTTATCCTTCTTGTCTTCTCTCACAATAAAGTAATCTCCTGGTTCAAGATCCAGTTCAATAATCCCATCACTATTAGAACTCAAAGTTTTATATATAGGCGTGTTTAGCTCATTCACAGAACCCTTTTTCAGATAAACTGTAGTTGCAAACGGCTTTTGCTTTCTTGCATTTTCCAACATTTGGGGAGTTGGTGCCATACCACCACAATGACTGTGAGTGCGGGTGATTTTAATTTCAACCGGAATGGCTTTGTCTGATTTATCATTGGTGGCCAGTTTGGTTTTGCAGCTTAAACTGGCTAAAATAATCGTAGGAAATATGAATGTGTAGAATAATTTCATGTGTGGTGTAATTCAAATATTATGCCGAAATACTGTGATTCTTTTGTTGGTTTTTGGGTTTAAGTAAATTGGTTTAAATTTCTGGAATTCAGTTTTTAATGGGTTTCATTGTTCTTGCTGGTTTAAATTTTAACAAGAAAATATTTGATTTATAAAATCAGAAAGATATACCTTTGTCGCAAGAAATGAAAAACATTGTTTTAAATAATTGGTGGTGGACTTCTCCTGATCTCAGCGTGAAGCCAAAATCTATTATTTAAACTTTTTATAAATAGAATATTCGAGAGCCACGCTTTAAGCGTGGCTTTTTTTTTGCCCAATTTTATGAAAACAAAATACTACACAACATATCAGCACTTTCTGGGAGATCAAATCTCTCCAATTGTAGCTTATCTCAGACTTAGAGATGAATTTGAGCAGACCATATTGTTGGAAAGTTCAGATTACAATTCCAGAGAAAATCACTGTAGCTACATTTGTTTTAATCCAATTGCTTCCTGTGAATTCACAACCAGAAAAGCTATGTATTCAATTGGTAGTGAAGAAGTAACGGTTGGAGCTTCAGGTGAAAGCACATTTGTAGATGGCATCAATTACTTCAAGTCTTTGGTCGAAATTGATGATGCCAATCTACCCTTCATGGTCAATGGCTTGTTCGGATATTCCTGTTTTGAAAGTGTTGAGTTGATGGAACAAATTCGATTCGAAGAGAAGCATACTGAAAAGGAAATCCCTCTGGCTCAATATGCTATGTACGAATACGTCTTGGTTTTTGATCATTTTAAAAACGATCTATGTCTGATTCGTTTCACAAAGAAAGCCGATCAAACCATCCCAGATTCCTTGATCAATAAGCTATTCAATGGTCATGTGCCCAATTATCCCTTCCATGCAAGAGAGGAGGAAGAGAGTGTTTATACAGACGATGAATTTGAAGAGTTGGTGAGAACAGGGATTGGACATTGTAAGAGAGGAGACGTCTTTCAATTGGTCTTATCCAGAGAGTTTTCCCAAAAGTTTCAGGGCGATGATTTTAAAGTCTACCGTGCTCTCAGGCATGTGAATCCCTCACCATATCTCTTCTTCTTTGATTATGGAGATTTCAAGTTGATGGGATCTTCTCCAGAGGCTCAAATCATTGTAAAGAAAGGCATTGCAGAGATTCATCCCATTGCCGGAACCTTCAGAAGAACAGGAATTCAGGAAGCAGATCAAAGTTTGGCCGAAGAGTTAAAGAACGACCCTAAAGAATCAGCAGAGCACGTGATGTTGGTGGATTTGGCTCGGAACGATTTGAACAAGCATGGAACAGACGTAGAGGTCAAAGAATACGCAGAAATACAGTATTTCTCACATGTCATTCACATGGTGAGTAAAGTCACAGCCAATGTGATGCCTGAAAATGCCGTAGCTACCTATGCAGATACTTTCCCCGCCGGAACATTGTCAGGTGCCCCTAAATACAAGGCCATGCAGTTAATTGATTCCTATGAACCCGTATCCAGGTCTTTCTACGGTGGAAGCATTGGCTTTATCGGATTTGATGGAACAATCAACCAAGCCATCATGATCAGAAGTATTCTAAGCAAGAACCAAACATTGTACTATCAGGCCGGAGCAGGCGTGGTGGTGCATAGTAAGCCTGCTTCCGAAACTCAGGAGGTTCATAACAAAGTAGCAGCATTAAGAAAGGCCATTCAAAAAGCAGAGAAAATATGAAAATAGCAGTGATAGATAATTACGATTCTTTTACCTACAACCTTGTGGGAATTATAAGAAAACTTGGATACGAGCCTCAAGTCATGAGAAACGATCAAATAGATCATGATATTCTCAAGGCTTCAAGTCATTTTATATTGTCTCCCGGACCTGGAATTCCGGATGAAGCAGGAGAGCTAAAAAACGTCATTAAAAACTATTCGGAAAGCAAAAATATACTGGGAATTTGTCTGGGACATCAGGCGATTGCGGAGGTATTTGGTGGGCAATTGGAGAATATGGATACGGTATTTCATGGATCTGCATCAGAAATTCAAATTCAGAATGATATTCTGTTTAAGGGCTTGAGAGAAAGAATAAAAGTTGGCTTGTACCATAGTTGGGTAGTTAAAAATGTCGGCTTTGAGAACGGGTTTGATGTGCTTGCAGCTGATGAA
This sequence comes from Parvicellaceae bacterium, assembly GCA_965230535.1. GTDB lineage: Bacteria > Bacteroidota > Bacteroidia > Flavobacteriales_D > JAUILH01 > JAUILH01. The sequence goes on from OZ246009.1 coordinate 1,934,703, forward strand.
TCAGGTCGAATTATGGCTATTAAGCATAAAACAAAGCCGATAAGAGGTGTGCAGTTTCATCCCGAGAGTATCCTCACCCCGGAAGGAGATATCATCATCAAAAATTTTCTGGAATCATGATACATATTGAAGATTTATCAGGAGGAAAAATCCTGTCGCAAAAAGAAGCCTATTCCTTGCTTAAGGATATGTCTAATCATGTCTACAACGACCTTCAAAAAGCAGGCATTTTAACGGCTTTTAAAACAAGGGCAATTTCGCTTGAAGAGATGAAGGGTTTTCGGCAGTTACTTTTGGAAAGAGCAAAACCGGTCGAATTGTATACTCAGGAAACAATTGACTTATGTGGAACGGGCGGAGATGGAAAGAACTCTTTCAATATTTCAACACTGTCATCTTTGGTTGTTGCCGGAGCAGGAATAAAAGTGACCAAACATGGGAATTATGGAGTGAGTTCGGCCTGTGGTTCTTCAAACGTTCTCAAATATCTTGGACATGAGTTTATTAATAGCACCAGTGCACTTAACAGAAGCCTGGAGAAACACAATATATGTTTCCTTCATGCGCCCTTGTTCCATCCTTTAATGAAAGAATTGGTGGAAGTAAGACGTGGACTTGGTGTAAAAACCATCTTCAATGTCCTTGGGCCGCTGGTAAATCCGGCCAGACCAAAGTATAAATATACCGGGGCGTATTCTCTGGGGATTGTTCGTTTGTATCACTATTTGTTTCAAGAAGATGACATTGATTACCAGGTAGTGTATGGAACGGATGGCTACGACGAGATTTCTCTTACAAGCAACACCCAGGTGTTCTCAAACAAGGGAGAGTTTTTATACAAACCATCAGTCTTTACAGATTTAACCATTCAACAATCAGATATTCTTGGTGGTAACTCAATTAAAGAAGCTGCACAGATTTTTGTAAACATTCTGGAAGGAAATGGAACCAGACAGCAGAATGCTGTAATAGTGGCTAATTCAGCAATGGCTATTCAAACGGTGACCGGAGAAGATCTGGAAACATGCATGTCTAAGGCCGAAGAAAGCATGAAATCTAAAAGAGCACTTAACACTTTAAAATCAATTGTAACATGACAATTCTCGAGAAAATAATCGAACAAAAGCGGGAAGAGGTTTCTCATTTGAAGGCCACCATTCCTGTGAAACGACTTGAAGAGTCAATCTTTTTTGAGTCACCATGCCTGTCGATGATAAGTTATTTAAACAGACCATCAGCTTCAGGAATCATAGCAGAATACAAAAGAAAATCTCCCAGCAAGGGTGTGATTAACGCATATGCAGAGGTGGAACCAACTACGATTTCGTATATGCAGGCCGGGGCATCAGGTTTGTCTGTATTAACAGATCAGTCATTTTTTGGAGGCTCGAATGAGGATTTACAAACGGCCAGGAAGTTTAACTTTTGTCCAATTTTAAGGAAGGACTTCATTATTGATGAGTATCAGATCATTGAGTCCAAAAGTATCGGCTCTGATGTGATTTTGCTGATAGCTGCGGTTCTTACTAAAACTGAAATCAAGGAATTTACCAGCATTGCACATCAACTTGGATTGGAGGTCTTATTAGAGCTTCACGATGAAAGGGAGCTGGAAAAAGTGGGAAGCAATAACCAACTCATTGGCATTAATAACCGAAACCTCAAGGATTTCAAAGTAGATTTTAATAAATCACTTAAGATGGCTGCTCAATTGCCTAAAGATGCTGTTAAAGTGGCCGAGAGTGGCATAAAAACCGCAAATCAAATCGAGTTTTTAAAAGCCCAGGGGTTCAAAGGCTTTTTGATGGGGGAAACCTTCATGAAATCTACCAACCCAGGAAAAAAATGCCTTGAGATTGTAAAATCATTGAATAAAACATTGGTAACGTGTTAGTTAAGGTGTGTGGAATAACCCAAAAGGATCAGGCTCAGAACATTCATGAGTCGGGAGCAGATTTAATCGGACACATCTTTTATGAGAAATCTCAGCGTTTTTTGTCAAAAGCAGTGGAGGTTGATGGGATGCAAAGAGTAGGTGTGTTTGTAAATGATTCTTTCTCTAAAATAGTGGATACATGCAGAGAACACCAGTTACAATGGGTACAGTTACACGGGAATGAGTCGCCTGAGTTATGTAGACACCTCAAAAATAAAGGGTACAAGGTGATTAAAGCAATCCCTGTCAATTCCAAAATTCCTAAGAATCATGTGAATTACAAAGAAGTAGTTGATTTTATACTGTTTGATACGGCTTCTGTCAACCATGGCGGAACAGGGAAAAAATTCGACTGGACCATTTTTCATCATGAAAATATTGAAACACCTTTTATGTTGAGTGGAGGTATATCAGAAACAGATGTAGATGAGATTCGCTCGATAAGAGAATTACAAAAGAACCTGATTGGAGTTGATATCAACAGCCGTTTCGAGATCTCTCCGGGAATTAAGAATCTGGATATGGTAAAAACATTCATCCAAAAAATCAAACAATATGATTAATAATGGTTATTACGGAAATTATGGTGGTGCGTTTATTCCGGAACTACTCAGGCCCAACGTGCAGGAGTTACAAAAGGCTTTTGAAGAACTTTCCGAATGCCCTGATTTTAAGCAGGAATTTGATGCACTTCTCAGGGATTATGTTGGCAGACCAACACCATTGTTTAAGGCTGAGAATCTAAGCGGGCATTACAATGCAAACATTTATCTGAAAAGAGAAGACCTGTGTCATACAGGCGCACACAAAATCAATAACACTCTTGGACAGATTTTGTTGGCAAAGTTCATGGGTAAACAGCATATTATAGCCGAGACGGGTGCGGGACAGCATGGAGTTGCTACGGCTACTGCCTGTGCTCTCATGTCGATTCCCTGCACAGTCTACATGGGAAAAAAGGATATGATTCGCCAGGCTCCCAACGTTGCCAGAATGAAAATGTTGGGCGCTGAAGTTGTGGCAGCCACAAGTGGAAGCCAGACATTGAAAGACGCAACAAATGAAGCCATCAGAGCGTGGATCAACCAACCGGATGCCTATTATTTGATTGGCTCTGTTGTTGGGCCGCACCCATATCCGGAGATGGTGGCGCATTTTCAATCCATAATTAGTGAAGAAATCAAAAAACAACTTCCCAATCCGGATTACGTGATTGCCTGCGTTGGAGGAGGAAGTAATGCTGCAGGAGCTTTCTATCATTTCATAGATACACCAACCAAACTCATTGGCGTAGAAGCCGCCGGAGAAGGTATCGATACAGACAAAACTGCTGCTACTCTGGCTTTAGGAAGACCCGGTGTTTTGCACGCCAGTTATTCGTACATGATGCAGGATCAGGATGGGCAGGTAGTAGAACCTCATAGTATTTCAGCTGGACTGGATTATCCCGGAATAGGTCCGTTACACGCGCATTTACATGAAACGAACAAAGCCACTTTTGTATCTATCACAGATCGGGAAGCTTTGAAAGCGGCTAAAATGTTGACGAGATTGGAAGGCATTATTCCGGCTCTGGAAAGTGCTCACGCTTTGGCACAACTTGATAAAATGTCGTTTAAACCAAATGATCAGGTCGTGGTCAACCTCAGCGGCAGAGGTGATAAGGACATGACCACGTACGCTCAATTTCTGGACCTATGAAACTACTCAATATATATTTCACAGCAGGATACCCAAAACTGGACTCGACCATAGAGATATTGAAAAACCTTGATGAAGAAAAAGTTGATTTTATAGAGTTGGGGATTCCTTATTCAGATCCACTGGCCGATGGCCCTACGATTCAGGCGAGCAGTAAACAAGCATTGGACAACGGGATAAGTATAGACCTCATTTTTGATCAGTTGGGAAGTTATTCCTGTAAGTTTTCTCAGTTGGTGATTATGGCATACTACAATTCCTTGCTTTCCTATGGAATGAAACGTTTTTTGAAGAAGTGTAATGAAGTAGGAGTGAAAAGCCTGATCATCCCGGATTTACCAGCAGATGAATATGTGCTAAGGCATCAAAGTGAATTTGAGCTGCATGGAATTGATCTGGTCTTTTTGATCACGCCTTCAACTGAAGACAGCCGAATTCTTGAACTGGCACGCATGTCAAAACCATTTCTTTATGTTGTGTCATCTTCCAGTACAACCGGAACTACTAAAGAAATTCGCCTGGACGACCAATTTTTCAAACGCCTTCAATCTTTAAATCTGGATTTACCATGTCTAACCGGATTTAATATTTCGGATAAAGCCAGTTTCAACAAAGCTACAGAGTATACCGATGGCGGTATCATTGGATCTGCTTTCATCAGGCAAATAGGAGATCCTGAAAATCTGACAAATAATATTCAATCATTCATTTCAAAACTAAGATCATGATCATTCAACTCGATAAAGATTGTTCAAAAGCTAATTTTAATCAAATACAACAGAGCGTTGAAGCTATCAATTATAAGTACAAACACATCAAAACACAGTTTGGCGATTATCTGGTTTGTATTGGTAAAAACGAATTCGACATAAGAACCATAGGTTCGCTCAAGGGAATCTCGGATGTTCACAGGGTGAGTGATCAATACAAATTGGTCTCGGCTAAATGGAAAGTTGGCAGAACGGTTATTGACCTGGGCGATGGTGTTCAAATTGGAGGAGATGAGGTGGTCGTAATGGCTGGTCCATGCAGTATCGAAGGAAGAGATCAGATAGAAAGTAGTGTGGAGGCTCTGCTTAAGTCAGGAGTGAAGATTATGAGAGGTGGTGTTTTCAAACCAAGAAGTTCGCCCTATAGTTTTCGAGGAATTGGTTTAGAAGGCTTGAAAGAATTCTATAAGATCTGTCGGGATAATGGCATTAAAATCATTACAGAGGTGATGCAATCATCTCAAATAGAGGATATGTATCCTTATGTGGATATTTTTCAGGTTGGCGCCAGAAATTCTCAAAACTTCAATTTGCTGGATGCCCTGGGAGAGATAGATAAAACGGTTATGATAAAAAGAGGAATCAGTGGTTCTATTGATGAGTTATTACAATCTGCGGAATATGTGTTTAGTGGAGGAAACGAGAGGATTATGTTGTGTGAAAGAGGAATCAGGACCCATGAAACTGCCTATAGAAATACACTTGATCTCAATGCCATTCCCATACTTAAGAAAAAATCGCATTTACCGGTAATTTCGGATCCCTCTCATGGAATTGGAATCAGAGAATTTGTGGTGCCTATGTCACTTGCTTCTGTTGCAGCCGGAGCGGATGGAGTTATTGTGGAAGCACACGAATTCCCTCATGAAGCTTTGAGCGACTCAGCCCAAACCATTTCTCATGAAGATCTGGATGCACTTGTAAAGAAAATCAGAGCGCTTGAGTTGTCCTTAAGAAATTAAGACTTTTTAAGACAAAAGCCTGCTTGAAATAGGAACTCCAATCGAATAAAATCGTAATATTGAGCTCTTAATTATGGATCAAGCTAGTTTAGACATTTCTCTGGTCATTCCTTTATTAAATGAGGAAGAGTCTTTGGGAGAATTGAGTGAATGGATTGCACGCGTCATGACGGCCAATTCATTTTCATATGAAGTCTTGTTCATAGATGATGGAAGTACAGATGGCTCATGGGCATTGATCGAAAAGTTATCTTCTCAGAACAGTAATATCAAAGGGATTAAATTCCGTAGAAATTATGGGAAATCTGCGGCTTTGGATACAGGCTTTAAAGCTTGTAAGGGCAAGGTTGTAATCACAATGGATGCAGATCTTCAGGACAGCCCTGATGAAATTCCTGAATTGTATGACATGGTTGTGAAAGAAGGTTTTCAGGTGGTGTCGGGCTGGAAGAAGGAACGTCACGATTCTTTCATCAAGAACAAAACCAGTAAGGTTTATAACTGGACTACAAGAAAAATGTCGGGAATTTACCTGCACGATTTCAACTGTGGTTTGAAGGCATATAACTATGAAGTAGTTAAGAATATTGAGGTAGAGGGGGAGATGCACAGATACATTCCGGTGATAGCCAAATGGAAAGGTTTTGGCAAAATCGGAGAAAAGGTTGTGAAGCATCAGGCCAGAAAACATGGCGTTTCTAAGTTTGGAATGAACCGTTTCGTGAATGGTTTCCTCGATCTGTTTACCATTACGTTTATCACGCGTTTCGGAAAGAAACCAATGCATTTCTTTGGTGCATTAGGGACACTGTTTTTTTCTATCGGATTTGGAATTGCTTTGTATTTATCCATTGCGAAACTGGCCTGGAACGAATATCATATGACCTCAAGGCCTGCTTTCTTTTTCGGCATTCTTTGTATGATTATTGGAAGTCAGCTTTTCCTGACAGGGTTTATCGCTGAGTTAATTATCAGAAACAAAGGACAGAAAGAAGTCTATCAAATTGAAAAAACGATTGATGCTTCCTAAGAAGATTATATTCGTTGGCACAGCTCATCCCTTAAGAGGTGGAATTGCCACTTTCAATGAACGTTTATCCCAGGAGATTATTAAGGAAGTAGAAGGTGTAGACCTCACTATTTATAGCTATTCCCTTCAGTATCCTAAAATTTTGTTTCCGGGAAAAACCCAGTATAGTTCTGCAGAAGCTCCAAAAGGGCTAAAAATCATATCGGCTATCAATTCCATGAATCCATTTAACTGGTGGCGTGTTGGCCGACAAATCAGAAAAGAGAAACCGGACCTGGTGCTGGTAAAGTACTGGATCCCGTTTATGGGGCCAAATTCCGGATTTATTCTACGTCAGATTAAGAAGAACAAGCACACCAAAGTCATTTGTGTTATAGACAATATGGTGCCTCACGAAAAACGCTTTGGCGATAAGATGTTTACCAGGTACTTTGTGAAACCGGTGGATGCCTTTGTAGCCATGTCAGACCAAGTTATGGAGGATTTGAGTTTGTTCGATACCAAAAAACCAAGAGCCCTGAGTCCGCACCCGATTTACGACAATTTCGGACAAAAGGTGAGCAGAGAAGAAGCCCTTAAAAATCTGAACCTTGACCCCGAGTACAGATATATTCTGTTCTTTGGAATCATTAGAGAATATAAAGGTCTGGATTTGCTACTAAAGGCTTTTGGAGACGAGAGATTGAAAGGCAAAAAGATCAAATTGATTGTTGCCGGAGAGTATTACGAGAAAGAAGAGAAGTACACAGAATTGATTGATCAATTGGGGATTCAGGATCAATTGATCATTGAAAACCGTTTCATTCCCAACGATGATGTCGCCAATTTCTTCTGTGCTTCAGATTTGGTAGCGCAGCCTTATAAGAGCGCAACCCAAAGTGGCGTGACGCAAATTGCCTATCATTTCGAAATATCCATGTTGGTCACCAATGTGGGAGGTCTGCCGGAAATAGTTCCTCATAACAAAGTGGGATATGTGGTTGAACAGAATCCAAAAGAGATTACAGACTCCATTCTCGATTTTTACGACAACAACCGTCAGGCATACTTTGAAGAGCAGGTTCGTCATGAAAAACTAAGGTTTGGTTGGGGTAGAATGATTGAAACTATCAGCAAACTCTACAAACAATTATAGATTGTTTCCTAATCGGCTTATGTATGTTAAAAGCCGGATTAATTGGTGAACATATTCTCTCTTTCGTAGGAAAAGCGTGAGACTAATTCCCTAAATTTGGTATGATTTTTATACTACTAAGTAAAAAGATTGCATGAAGTACATTTTATTGATAGCATTTATGGTTCCGGTTCTGGCAATGTCTCAGACTATTAATCAGAAAGATGGACAGGGGAGAAAACAAGGGAAGTGGGTTGAAAAATGGCCAAAAAGTACCATCAAGAAGTACGAAGGGAACTTTAAGGACGATAAACCTGTTGGTGTTTTTCATTTCTGGTATGAAGGCGGAAAGCAACAAGCCATTATGAAGTATACTGGTAAGGATGTGGCTTATGTGCAATTTTATCATGAAAGTGGAGGAGAAGTGATGGCTCAGGGGAAGTACATCAATAAAAAGAAAGACAGTACCTGGGTGTATTACGATCAGAGAGGCAGATTGTCATATATAGAGAACTATAAAAATGGCAAGCTGCATGGCGAGAAAACCATTTATTATGTTGATGCAAACGTAACCAATACGGGCGTGACTTTTAAAGAAGGGGTTGTGATGCAGAAATCTCATTACAGAGATGGTTTGATGCATGGTGATTTTGAGCAGTTTTATACAACCGGAAAGAAGAAAGCTGTAGGAAAATATGTGGATGGTAACAAAGAAGGCGGCTTCACGTATTACTATTCTAACGGGCGAATAGAAAAGTCCGAACATTACAAATATTCCGTTTTACATGGCGCTGTAGTCCTGTTTGACAAAAATGGCGTTGAAAAAGGTAAAATATATTACCGTGAAGGACGTTTAATGGAAGGAAAAGAGTTGGATGCATTTCTTTACGAACTCAATAATAAAAAGTAGCGTTTTACTGGGCTGCACACTTGTTTTTTTGACATCTTGTCGGGAAGACCCGCAATTGGAGTACGATTTAGGTTATGACTACTATCCCGAAACTATAGGCACTTATGTGGAATATGAGGTAACGGAAATTGTACACGACAATGCCGTTTCCATTCACGATACATCTCACTATTATTTAAAAGAGCAAATAGAATCTTCTTTCATCGATGATGAAGGCAGAAAGGCTTACAGAATAGAGCGTTTCAAAAAAGATTCTCTGCATCATTCATGGCAAATTTCTGATGTATGGGTGAGCGTTAAAACAACGACACATCTTGAAAAGGTAGAAGAGAACGAGACTTTCCTAAGACTCTTATTTGGTGTTAAGAACGACAAAGAATGGGATGGCAATGCAGCCAATACAAGAGATGCCTGGGAGTATACTTATAAGGATGTTGATGAACCTTTTAATATGTCAGGAGAGAGTTTTTCTCAGACAACCAGAATCATTCAACGTGATTTTAGAGTGACTGAAATTCCAATTGCCCATGAGTACGTTGAAGAAATCTACGCAAGGAACGTAGGCCTTGTCAAGAAGTACCATAAGGAATTAAGATCCATTGGATTTAATGATACCACAAATGTCCTGGAAGGCTATGAGCTTTACATGGATTATATGGATCATGGAGTAGAGTAGGCCTAACGGATGTCTACTTTTAAAAGCTTTTCTTCCCCAATGTAACACTCAAGTCTATCTCCAATTTTTACAGGACCAACGCCTGCAGGTGTACCAGTGAAGATAAGATCTCCGATTTTTAGAGTAAAAGCCTTTGAGATTTCTTCTATCAACTTGTTGAAACCAAACAACATATCTTTGGATTCTCCGGACTGAACAAGTTCTCCATTATTTCGCATAGAGAATTGAATGTTCTCCGGCAATTCAGATATTTTCAGGAATTTTTCTGAGATAGGAGCCGAGCCATCAAAAGCCTTAGCACGTTCCCAGGGAAGTCCTTTGCTCTTACAGTGCAACTGAACGTCTCGGGCGGTAAAATCTATCCCAATACCTATTTCATTGTAGTATTTATGCGCAAAACGTTCTTCAATGTTCTTACCAAGTCTGTTAATACGGATCACCAATTCTACTTCATGATGCAAATCTGAGGTAAATTGAGGGTAATAGAGCGGATTTCTCTTAGGAAGTATTGCTGTATCCGGTTTTAAGAATAAGACAGGCTCTTTTGGGACTTCATTACCCAGTTCTTTGGCATGTTTTGCATAGTTTCTGCCAACACAGATTATTTTCATGACATGCTTTCTTTAATGTCCTTCAAAACCTTTTTAGTGTATGCCGGGAACTCTCCTCTCATCATCCAGCCATAGTAAGCCGGATCTTTGCTTAGAACGTCTTTAACCGATTGCCCTTTGTATTTACCAAAATTGAAGAGGGCTTCTCCATTCTTTCCTTCGGTGATACGTCCCATAAAATCTAAATGCTTGTTTCTTTGGGAGAATTCATGAAGAAAATCAACGTTATTCTCTAAGTTGTCATAACGCTCCAATTGAGACAATAGAACATCATAAGTTGCCAGTGTATCGGCTTCTGCACTGTGGGCATTCTCAAGGTCTTTCTGACAATAGAATTTGTAGGCAGCTTTTAAGGTGCGTTCTTCCATCTTATGAAAGATGTTCTGTACATCCACCAAACGCCTGTCTGTCATGTCAAATTCTTTCCCACAACGATAGAATTCTTCAACGAGCATGGGTACATCAAATTTGTTAGAATTGTAGCCTGCCAGGTCACATCCTTTTAGAAATTCATTAATCTCGTCGGAAAGTGCTTTGAAATTAGGTTCATCCATCAAGTCAATATCGTAAATGCCATGGATTTCACTGATCTCTATTGGAATTGGCATTTCCGGATTGATACGTTTGGTGTAAGTTTCTGTAGACTGATCCGGATTTACTTTATGCAAACAAATTTCTACAATTCTGTCTGTAGCCACATTAGCTCCTGTGGCTTCTAAGTCCAATACAACTAGTGGACGTGAAAGCTTAATGCCCATATTTTAAGGCTGTTTTTTTAAATGAATGATTTTATCGACTTTACCCATTTGATTCATGAAATCATGAACCTTTAAGTTTCCAGAGTAATTTTGATAGCCAAGAGTTTCGGCTTCAATTTCAATTTTGTACTGACCAGGAGGCAAAATCACAGTATATTCATGTGAGTTTGGATTTGGTGCATATTCACCAATCAACTCTCCGTTTTCATTTAGAATAGAAAACAACTCGGCGTCCACAAATGGATTGTCAGGATCGCCTGAAGCCAATTTAATTCCGAAAAGAGCTGGTTTTACTTCTACCAATTCATAAGTGATTCTGTAGATGTCCAGATCTCCGTAACTGTCTTCCCGGTTGGCCGAGATATAAGCATGTTTGCCATCATCAGCAAATGAAATGGACTTTTCATCATCCGGAGTATTCAAAGGGTAGCCCAGATTCTTTGGTTCCGAGAAAGTATTGTCTTCCGGATTCCATTCAGTGGAGTAGAGGTCCCATCCTCCCATACCAGGCAAACCATTGGATGCAAAGTATATCGTAGTTCCGTTTGGTGCAAAAGAAGCAAAATCTTCATCTCCGGGAGTATTGATGGCAGTCATAGGTTGAGGAACCGCCCAGTTATTGTCACCAAAAGGCAATTTTCTCATCATCCATAAGTCCAGTCCTCCTTTCGTATCAGGAGGAGGCAAACCGTCTTCTTTGCTTCCGTATCCTTTATTGTTGTTGGATGCGAAAATCATGGCGTTTCCTTCATTAGATAAGCAAACAGAACTTTCAAGGAAGCCCTCAGCATCAATTTCTTTGATCTTACTCTTCTTACCAAACTTGCTGCCTTCCCTGCTCAGTAAAAACAGCTCACCTTTAGGGTTGTTATCCGAATAGAAGAACATGGTGTTGCCATCCTGAGAAAGTCCGGTGCTTTGTTCGTTGTAAGCACTCATGTATGATTTCATCATCATCCCTTTGCTAAAAGTGCTACCATTATATGTGGCCAAATAAACATCAGACGGGTAATAACCATCAAATTCTACCTTTCCTTTGCCTTTTCTTCTGGAGGTGTAGGACAATAGTCTCTCATCTCCGGAAACGAATGGATAATAGTCTGCCGCATCAGAGTTAATGGCTTCACCCATGTTTTCAAAACTCACTTCAGCGGGAGTCTTCATGAGTATTTTAGCATACTCGCAATCGCCCTTTCTCTTATTGGCATCAGATTCATATTTGCCGGGAGACAATAAATAGGCGTCCAGAGCTTCAATAGCTTTATCGAAATTGTAGTTGATCGCATAAGAAATGCCTAAATAGTAATTGAATTCTTTATCGAATTTCCCTGACTCCTTTGTGCGCTCAAGGTACTTAAGGGACTTTTTCTTGTTGATGTTAGTTTTTAAATAGCAGAGCCCAAGTTTGTAATTGAAATCTGGGTCATCACGTTCGAGCTTAATTAGCTTGTGATACTCTGCCATGGCCAGGAAGTAGTTCTTTTTCTTAAAGTACTCTTCGGCCACTTTTTTATCTGCCTGCGCGTTTAGCAACTGACTGCTACACAGGAAGAAAAATAGGAGTACCGAATAAACTTTCATATTGTTAAGAAATCAAACTACATACCAAAAATTTGAAGGGGCAAGAAAAAGTGAGTTGTCAAGTGCTAGTTTTGCGAGAAAACAAAAGCCATATCTCTTGTCTTCACGGAAACTTCAACTCTTCTGTTCTTCTGTCTGTTATCAGCATTATCCGAACCATCAGGGTTGGCGTTAGGAACAGCTGGCATTGTTTCTCCGTGCCACTTAACACTAACTCTGCTTTCATCAATTCCTTTCGCAATTAAATACTTCATAGCGGAGTTGGCTCTGTTTTCAGACAGCTTCTCATTATAAGCATTGGTTCCGAACCAATCTGTATGCCCATCAAGTTGAATGCTCACATTAGGACACTTATTTAAGTAATCGAATACCTTGTCCAATACCTGCTTGCTCTTGCTTCTTAAGAAGTACTTATCGAAATCAAAGTAAATCTTATCGGCTTCAAGCGTGTAATCACAATCTCCGGCTACTGGCGGTCCACCTCCTGTAGTATCCCATTCAATGATGTCGATTACCTCAGTATAGTTAATATCATTGCTTTCAGGGTCAATGGTATGAATTAAAGCAGATACTGAGTAATCCAGCTCTTTGCTGTCAATATTGTAAGTAAAGGTGTTAGAAGCCAGGTGTTGGAAGCTTGAATCGCTCTCCGGAAGGTTATCCAGAATGAAATCACCAGAAACATCTGTTCTTGTTAAGTTAACCACCTTCTTGTCTGCATCAAAGAATACCACATCAATGCTGTCAAGGTTCTCAGTAGGTAAGGCGTTGTTTCTGTAAACCTTCTCTACATGGCCTTTTACGATTACACCATTTTGATCGTTGTTAGGAGAAGACCCATAGTACGCGTACTTCATATCTTCTTCATCAAGTGCCAGGTAATAATTCTCCTGTGGATTTAAGTTTCTGAAATTGAAATCACCCTCTTTGTTAGTTTGAGCAATACGAACAATTTCATTTCTTGAATTCAATAAGTAAACTTTAGCGTCTTCACTTACGTCAAGAGCATCATTAAATTTAAGCTTACCACCAATGTTTAATTGAAGTGAATCTTCAGGAAGTTCAGAAAGTCCATTGTCTACACCAGGAATGTTGTATAAAGTCTTAACAGAATCTTCTACATTGAAGAATGCGTTTTGGAAAAGAGCTTCCTGTGCATATTCCTTACCATTCTCATCTTTCAATCTGTTAATGGCGATTTCCTGATAAAGAGGGAAGGGGTCACATTGCTTAGGCAGGTCAAAGTTTTCCTCATGGTTTCTTTCAACGTACCATGGATCGTCGGCTTTAACTTCTAATTTGTATGACTTTTCCGGCTCAAGGATCAATAAGTAACGTCCGGTTTGAGGATCAGAATTGGTTCTGCTGATTTCCGCACCAGTCTCGTCATAAACGATTAATTCAGCACCAATTGGGAACTGCTTGTTGCCAGCCAATAAAATACCTTTGATTTCTGTTTTGGGAATACTCTTACACTCTAATTGAATCATGTAGATATCCATGTTTCCGTATCCTCCTTGCTGAGAAGAAGAATAATAAGCCATGATACCTTCTTCATCCTGTACGTAATAGATATCGTCTCCAGGTGTGTTGATAGGACTACCTAAGTTAACAGGCTCTCCCCATGAACCATCTTCCTGTAGTTCACTTTTGAAGACGTCATATCCACCCATAGTTGTATGGCCATTAGAAGAGAAATACATGGTCTTTCCGTCTTTAGTTAGGAAAGGAGCATCTTCATCATACTCGGTATTGATCGCACCAGGAACCAATTGTAATTCGCCCCAGTTCTCACCTTCTTTCTTCGATACGTAGATGTCTCTACCTCCTGTACCACCTTTTCTGTCGGTACTAACCACATATAATGTCTGTTCATCCGGAGTAATGAAAACCGAAGGCTCATGACCTTTAGAGTTCACGTTCTTGTTCATCTTAACCGGATCAGACCATTTGTCGTTTTCTTTGGTAGATAACCAAACGTGGTTCTTTCTGTAGATGTAAAGCTTAGTTTCGTCTTCGTTATAAGCAATAGCAGCATCATGCCACTTGGAGTTGATGTTTTTGTTGATGTAAACATTAGATGAATCAAATTTTGAAGCACCTCCCCATTTTTCACCGCTGTAATTAGATACAAAGATATCTTCATAACGTTGGTTGTCATGATAAAACTTACCGCCTGTACTTGCAGCTGTTCTACCTGTATACACAAGTAAATCATTGGCTTTGTTCACAACAGGAGCGTATTCACTACCATCTGTATTTACGCCTCTTTCAAGGTTAACGATGGTAACGTCCTTGTCAATTGTTTTTGCGTAACTACTACCATTGTTACACATCTGAATGAACCTGTCAACATCTCTGCTCAAAACAACACCATCGTTGTTATCTCTAATAAAGTCTTTGAATTTGTTATAGTGCACATTGGCTTTTTCAAACTCGCCAACATACTGATAAGATCTACCCAAGTAGTAGTAAGTTTCGGTAATCAAATCCTTGTCATCAGTGTTTTTAAGTGCTTTTTCGAAATACTCAACAGATTTTTCTTTGTCTACACCAGAATTGAAATAGGCCAGACCTGTTTCAAATAAGTAATCGGCATTTGCAGCATCTTTGGTGAGCAATTCCAAATAATGTTCCTTAGCCTTGGAGTAATGTCCGCGTGATAACTCCTTTCTAGCTGATTTTAGCAGCTTTTTTTCTGAGTCGCCCGCATGAGCTAAGTTTGCTGAAACAAGAAGTGCTATAATTAAAAATAGACTCTTCATAATATGGTAGTTATTTCTTAACGTGCTTAAAATTATTTAATTCCCTCTATCAAATTGTTTAAGTGAATGATTACTATAAACAACTCAATGTTAAATTATTTGGCTTTGAGTTTCACATATTGGTACTTCTCGTATTCAGCCATATTTTCTTTAAAATCATTTTTATATCTCGGTCCCTGAACCAAAGCATTGAATGCTGTGAACTTAACCTGACTTTGTGTATAACCCTGCTTTTTCAAAGCTTCAAGTAATCTTTTCTTCGCATCATTGGCTCTTTTTTGTGTCAACTTAGTGTTAGAACCATAAGTACTGGTTGGTACTTTAGAAGCACTGGCTTCAATTTCGATTTTAACGTGTCCGTGACACTTAATTAGCTCAACAGCATTGTTTACGAATGCCTGGAAGTCTTTTTCGTCCAACTTGATGTCTCTCATGTTGTACTTGTAAAACTTCTGGTAGCTTCCTTCGCTTACATTACATGGCGTTACCACTTTCTTTTCTCCGTAAGTGAAACGACATTTCTCATCGCGCTCTGTCTCGCCAATGATGTTGTTGTCTTTGTCAAGCAGTACAATTTTTGCTTCATCACAAAGGTCTACATCTACACCATCCAGTTCAAACATTTGTGAACCATCAGGAGATAGGGGGTGGTAGGCGAACATTCCGTTACATCCAAGTTTTTCTTCAAAGGACAAGTTACCATCACTGTCTTTAAATAACACCTTAGTACTGTTACTTTTATACGGATTACCGTCTTTGTCGACCAATTGCCATTTTTGATCCAGATTTTCGTAGAAGAATTTACAATCTTCACCTCTTACTGAGTAACCAAGAACATTGTCGTTAGAATCTATAAGTGCAATACAAGTTGCCTTACAAATGATCTCGTTCTGATCAAGTTCGAATCTGTAAGTATAATCATGGTCTTTATTAGGGTATGAGAACACATTGTTGTCATCAATACTCACAGATCCCATAATCTCACCGTTTTCGTCGTAGTAATTAACGTTGTTGCCAACAAGACTCATTGGTGCGTCAATAACTTTCCATCTTACAACGGCAGACGCAGGCAGTCCGGCTGGTTCTGTCATGGTAGGATCTAAGAAAATTTCGTTGTGCAAGGTATGGATATCAGCTTCACAAGGAACTTTGAACTCAGTTTCAGAGAACAGTTCGCCATCCATAAAGTATTCCACGTAATATTCATGACAAGGCTCCAGAGACATTACATAACCTCCGTCGTCCTTTCTTGGTACGAATGGTCCGAGTCTTTCGCCCGTAGTCTTATCGTTGGCGTAGATTTCGATATTGCTTGGAATAGGCTCTCCTGGTTTAGGAATAATGAACCCTTTCAAAACAGCCACTGGTTCGGTTTGAAGTGTTTTGAATTTTATGGTATAAATATCCTTTTCCCCGTAGCCCTCATCTTTTCCATGATTTGCGTCTTCCTGCTTAGCTTCATGAAGAGAAGAGAAGTAACCGGTTACACCATCAGCACTCATGATAAAGAATACATCATCATCTACAGTGTTGATAGGGTAGCGCATGTTCTTAGGATCTACCCAGGTTCCATCTTCTTTTTTACGAGTTACAAAGATGTCAAACCCACCCATACTTTTCTCGCCATTAGAACTATAGTATAATGTAATACCATCGGCAGCGATAAAAGGAGAATCTTCATCATCTTCAGTGTTGATTGGTGCTCCAAGGTTCTGAGCCAATCCCCAATCTCCGTTAGGTAATTTCTTGGAGACATAAATATCTCTTCCTCCAAGGCCACCTTTTCTGTCACTTACAAAGTACATGGTGTTTCCATCAGGAGATACGGTAGCGTGAGGTTCCCAATACTTGGTATTAATATCAGTGGTTCCTTCACCTAATTTTTCAAGATCATTAAAGTTAGTATCCTGATATGCACTGTAATAAATGTTTCCATCTCCATCGTCATCGATATAAGCTAAAAGCTCCATACCATCCGCAGATACACCGATTGTTGCTTCATTTCGGTCAATTTCGGAGAATCCGATCACCTTTGGTTCCTGCCAATTACCATTTCTATCCTTATAAGATACGTAGATGTCCTCATAGTGCTTTCCGTTCTCCCAGTTAAACTCATCCATGTTGGAACTGTCTTTACGCATTCTTCTGGAAGTAAAGTAAAGTACGTTCCCGTCAAGAGAAATTACAGGAGAGAAATCACTGTATTCACTGTTTATTGTAGGACCAAGGTTCGAAATTTCAACATCCGTTCTTGGGTCAGCTACCATTTGCTTACCAAGATTACATTGTACAATTTGAAGATTCGCGCTGTGAAGCAATCTGTGCTTTTTTGATGCCTTATCTTTAAATATGTTGAATTGCTCAATAGACTTGTCAAACTGATAATCCAGGTGATAAGCCTGACCTAAATAGAAATAGGTCTCCATTGGAGACTTTTTATGCTGATATGAATACGGATCAAAGTTCTTAGTGATGCCCTCTTTTGCTTTTTCAAGAAAAGGAAGTGCCTTAGTTCTTTCCGTATTGGATTTCAAATAACAAACACCCACCTTGTAATTAAAATGATGATTGTCAGGAGCTTCTTGTGCAAGATTTAAGAAAACCTGAAGTGCATGGTAGTACTTTTTCTGATAGAAAAGGTCATTGGCAGCATCAAATTTTTCCTGTACTGAAGCTCTTGAAAGTGCTCGGGCTAACTGATCAGGCGTCTTAGGCTGAGCAAAGCTCGGAGCAGCACAAGTCAAGATAAGTAAGGTGAATAGTAGTTTTTTCATAGCAGCATCTATTATAGTTCTCTATCCGAATCGAACTGTTCCAGGTAGTCTGCTACACGTTTCACAAACATACCACCCAGGGCACCATCAACAACTCTGTGATCATATGAATGAGACAAGAACATTTTGTGTCTGATACCTATGGTGTCACCTTGAGGTGTTTCGATTACAGATGGAATTTTTCTAATTGCACCTAAAGCCAGAATTGCCACTTGAGGTTGGTTGATGATAGGTGTTCCCATCACATTCCCAAATGTTCCAACGTTTGAAACCGTGTACGTACCACCACTGATTTCGTCCGGCTGAAGTTTATTTTCACGAGCTCTTCCCGCTAAATCATTTACGTACTTAGTGATCCCAACCAAATTAAGCATGTCGGCCTTCTTAATCACAGGAACGATTAGGTTCCCGGAAGGAAGTGCAGCCGCCATTCCAACGTTGATGTCTTTTCTTTTGATAATTTGATCACCATCAATACTCACATTGATGTCTGGGAAATCTTTAATAGCTTTTACCACAGCTTCAATAAAGATCGGCGTAAATGTGATTTTTTCACCCTCACGTGCTTCAAATTCTTTTTTCACTTTGTTTCTCCAGTTCACAATGTTGGTAACATCCGCTTCAACGAATGACGTAACGTGAGGAGAAGTGTGTACTGACATGACCATATGATCAGCAATGAGCTTACGCATACGATCCATTTCTAAAATTTCGTCTCCAGGATAAACTGGCACGGACGGCTTTTTGATTGCCGGAGCCGATTGTGTTTCCTGAGTTGCAGCCTTAGGTGCACTTTGAGCTGGTTTAGCTTCTACAGCAGGAGCAACTGTTTCCTGAGTTCTGGTTTCAAGATAAGCCAGAATGTCTCTTTTGGTCACACGACCTTCTTTTCCGGAACCACTGATGGCCTCCAGTTCGTTCATAGGGATGCCTTCGGTTTTGGCTATGTTTCTCACCAATGGGCTGTAAAATCTTCCTGAAGGACCTGATTTTGCCAATGTCTCACCGGCAACCATAGTTTGAGTAGCTACTTCAACAGCCTGTCCGTTTCCGTTTGCAGCCGGAGCTGGTGTTTCTACAACACTTTCGGTAACCGGAGCACTTACGCTCACTTCCGCACCTTCACTTCCAATGATGGCGATTACTTCTCCAACCTGAACAACATCTCCTTCGTTGAATAACTTTTTGATCAAAACCCCATCAGCCGGAGCAGGTACTTCTGAATCTACCTTATCCGTTGCAATTTCAATAATTGACTCTTCAGCCTCAATTGTTTCTCCTTCTTCCTTGAGCCATTTAATGATTGTTGCTTCCGCAACACTTTCACCCATCTTTGGTAATAATACTTCTACCTGCGACATTCCTGTTTACTTTATTATATAGTTGTACAAGCTTACAAAAATAGCCGAAAAAATAAATCCTACAACCTAAAAAAAGGGTTTCGTCGAAGAAAAAACTAATTACCGAGATATCTGATGTCTCGAATCAAAGCTTTGATGTCTGTGGAAAGTTTGTAATCCTTAGCATAAATCAGGTTAATCTTGTCTGTTAAATCCGATTCTGAAAGGGATGATTTTTGACTCAAAATAGGGGTGATTATGCCCTGTTTTATTTTGGGTAATTGAAGCTTATTAAGTCCATCGTTTTTGATGTAGCCCACCCATGTTTTTTTGCCAAAAAGAACGCGAAAAATGTTGATGAAAAAGTTCAGCGGTTTTTTATTGATTGCCATGATAAACGGGAATAAAGGCAATATGAAAAGTGCACTTAAAATGTCAAATAAACGCTTGTTTCTTCTGTTGCCTACAGAGGAAATTGAATTGACATCCAACATGTAAAGATCACCTGAAGTATCTATTGAATTACTCCCGATTAGAAAGAGTGTTTCCGGTTGTGCAATTTTAAAATCCAAACCACGATTATCAAATTTGGACATGCATTCAATGGTTTGTTGAGCCGAGACATCACGCGCACAAAAAATCAATTCGTCAATTCCATGAATGTCAATAATTTGATCCAATTGGTTATAAGTTCCAAGAAAACCATCTTGATTATCGCGAATAGAAACATGACCAACAAAATCTATTTTTTCCTGAGTTTGATGAAGCAAACCTGAAACCCTTTCGCATTCATCGGATTCACCGATAATCACAAACCTCTTTTTGGCCTTACCAAATAAGGTGTAGCCCGCAATATTTGTTAAGTGATAGATGTACCTTAGTCCACTAGCAGCAAAGAACGTTGTCGCTGCACCAATCAATATAAATGCACGGGAAAATTGGAAGGATTTATCCAGAAGCGCGTATACGGAGAGGATGATGACGCTTCCAATAAGGTGCCCCAAAGGCAGTTTGGTTATTTTAAATGGTTTGTCGTATACGCCTGAAATCCAGTAGAAAAATGAATACAAGAAAGAATAGGAGACAATGGCGTACCAAAAAACATCTTTAGGAAAAGTGATATGCGTTTGTTCCTGATAGATGTATGCTACTAACCAAAAAACACCCGTAAAAACCAGAATATCTATTGCCGGAATAATCGATCTTTTGATGAGTCGGCTTGCAATGGCCATAGATGCTCTGAAATAGATCGCCAGATTAATGAGTGCAGAGAATAGCCGGGCGTTTTTTTGTGAGAAGTGCTTTTTGGCAAAAATGACCATGGCGTTATAAAAAACGAATACATAGTTGACACTGCTTTTCTTTGTGCTTTCTCCTTTGTAATGGATAATTCTCGTTTTTGGGAAGTAGTAATTGTCATAGCCGCCTTTAATAATTCTGTAGGAAAGATCTATGTCTTCTCCGTACATGAAAAAAGCTTCATCTAATAGACCAATTTCATCCAGCACTGTTTTTCTCATCATCATAAACGCGCCCGAAAGAATTTCTACTTTATGGATCTCGTCTTTATCCAGATAACCAAGGTGGTACTTTCCGAATTTTTTAGACTTTGGAAAGAGGCGAGATAATCCAAAAATCTTTGAGAAGGCAACAGATGGAGTAGGCAGTCCACGCTTAGATTCCGGAAGGAAATTCCCTTTGCCATCAAGCATCTTAACACCAAGTCCACCGGCTTTTGGATGTTCATCCATAAAATCAACCACCTTTCTGAAGGTGTCTTCTTCAACCACTGTATCAGGATTCAATAAAAGCACATATTCCCCGTTGGCTTTTCGCATGGCCTGGTTGTTGGCTTTGGAAAAGCCGAGATTGTCTTTATTGGCAATCAAGTGAACCTGTGGGAACTTTTCCCTAACCATGTCTACAGAACCATCAATGGAGTTGTTGTCTACCACCCATATTTCACCTGAACACTGTTCAAGTGCTTTAACGGCAGAGTTGAGACATTGCTCCAGGAACTGCTCAACATTGTAGTTTACTATGATTACGGATAACTTCACAGAGTGGGGCAAATATACAGCTAGAAATTAGCCCAGCGAACTTTCGAAAGGGGTTCTGTTCAAAATAGACCTGCCAAGTGTGGTTTCGTCTGCATACTCCAGTTCATCTCCAACAGCAACTCCTCTGGCCAAAATGCTCACTTTCACAGGGAAAGCTTGTAGTTTTCTATACAAATAGAAGTTGGTGGTGTCGCCTTCCATAGTAGCACCAAAAGCCAGGATAATTTCTTTGGTATTTTCGTTGATTCTTTTGACCAGTTCTTCAATTCTCAAATCCGAGGGACCTATACCATCAACCGGAGAAATTACACCTCCCAAAACATGGTAACGTCCCTTGAATTGAAGTGTGTTCTCAATGGCCATCACATCACGAATGTCTCTAACCACACAAATTGTATCTTCTTGTCTGCTTGGATTACTACAAATGCTGCAAACCTCATGGTCGCTGATATTATAGCACTCTTTGCAAAGTTTAAGGTGCTCAATCATATCCACAAAAGCTTTACTGAAAGCCAAAACTTCATTCGGTTTTCTGTTCATGAGATTGAGCACCAGTCGCAAAGCAGTTTTCTTGCCTATTCCGGGAAGAGAAGCCATGCTTTCAACGGCCTTTTCGAGATATTTCGAAGGGAGATTCATGATTTGTTCAAAAGGTGATTCTTGCCCTCAATTAACTTATCTATCAGGGTGTTTATTGTTGAAAGGTGTGTTCTAAAACTTAAGACCGCGAGTCTTAACATGTATTTGTCGTTCAGTTTTGTTGAACTCACGAATACAGTTCCATCATTTTTAATGTAGTTCATGAGGGCCTCATTGAATTCGTTGGCATCACCATTTTCAGGAACATATCTATATGTCATCACGCTTAGTTCCGGGTAGTTGCCAACCTCAAAACCTTCTTCTTTGATGCGCTCGTAAAAATACCTTGTTAAGAGAACTTTTTCTTCCAGACAGTGCTTAAATGGAGTAATGCCGTGTAGTTGAAGCGGTAACCACATGCGCATACCTCTGAAATGTTTGGTCAGTTCGGGAGAAACTGCTGCCGGAGAAGTTTCATCCATGAATTCGTTGGCATCCTGCATATAGTTGGCCTCAAAGCTGAAGGCTTTTTTCATGTGCTCTTTGTCTTTTACCAAAACAGTTCCGAGTCCATATGGAAGGAAAAGTCCCTTGTGAGGATCGAGTACAATTGAATCACTTCTTTCTATGCCTTTGAATTGAGCTTTCAGTTCATCCAGCAGAATGAAAAAGCCACCGTAGGCAGCATCTACATGGAACCAAAGCTTGTTTTCTTCGCAAATGTCAGCGAGTTCGTCCAAAGGATCAATGATGCCAATGTCTGTAGTACCTGCACTTGCAACAAGCAAGAAAGGATTCAGTCCGTCTGCCTTGTCTTGTTCTACCTGAGATTTAAAACTCTCAACACAAATTTTATGTTCTTCATCCATCTTTAATCGACGGATATGTGCCACGCTGAGTCCAGCCATATTAAGTCCTTTCATCACACAATGATGTGATTGTTCAGAAAGATATACAACGCATTTTTCAGCATTGGCACCTGTGGCATTATGCGCATCTCTGGCACAAATAATGGCACTTAGGTTGGCGATACTACCTCCGGAAGTTAGGTTCCCAAAGGCAGTTTTTGGATAGCCCATGATATCGCACATCCATCTAATCAGGAAGTTTTCTGTTCTTACAGCGCCAGGAGAACCATAAAATACGCCTGAGTATTTATTGCTTACCGCTGCGATATAGTCACCAAGGGCAGAAGCAGGAATTCCGCCTCCGGGAATGTAGCCCAAATGTCCGCCACTTGCAGGATTTAAGCCTGGAGAAACAATGTCGTCTTTTACAACTTCTAATATTTTCTCAATCCTTCTTCCTTCGCTCAGGATACCAAATTCCGGAATGCGTTCTCCGGGATTATCCAATGTCACATAAGCAGGAAGATGTTCCAGTTTCTCTAAATGCTCATCGCAATAGTTGAAAACTGCAGTGCTGTTTGCCGACCAATTTTCATCAATATCAAGCTGCTTGCTCTTTTCATGATGTGTTTTGATGGCTTCTACCAATCCTTTAATTTCCATGGCTTGAAACAACAAAAAAAAGTTGATAACTAAAAATGTTTTTCAATTTCCAAAGGCGCTTTATTGCTTAATTTGATATATGGAACCAGGACTTATTATAGGAATCATTGTGGCATATTTTGCCATGCTGGTGTTGGTGGCCAGATTCAGTTCCAAAACAGCAGACAATAACACCTTCTTCAAAGGAGACCAATCCAGTAAGTGGTATCTGGTGTCCTTCGGGATGATTGGAGCATCTTTGTCCGGAATTACTTTTGTGTCTGTTACAGGTCAAGTAAGTAAGGCCGGATTCGGCTATATGCAAATGGTCTTTGGTTATCTGATAGGATACTTGCTTGTGGCTTATGTGTTGATGCCGGTCTATTATCGCTTAAATGTGACCAGTATTTATGAATATCTGGGAAAAAGATTGGGGCAATACAGTTATAAAGTAGGTGCATTTTTCTTTTTAATCTCACGCTTTTTTGGATCTAGTATTCGTTTGTTGTTGGTAGCAAGAATTCTGCATGGTTTCGTGTTTAAAGATATCCTGGACCCCAGCTACAGTTTCGAGTTGACCGTGATTGTATCGGTGGCTTTGATCTGGGTATACACCAATCGTGGCGGGATAAAGACGATCGTATTGACAGATGCTTTACAAACCTTGTTTATGATATTGGCAGCGGTCATAGCTTTCTTTGCAATCGCAGAATCAATGGATCTGAATGTTTTCCAGTTAGGAGGGGAGGTGATGGAGCATGAGAAGTATGTGATATGGAATGACAATGTGAATTCTGCGGGACACTGGGCTAAGATGTTGTTGGCCGGGGCTTTGATTGCTTTTAGTATGACAGGACTGGATCAGGATATGATGCAAAAGAACTTGAGCTGTAAGAATTTGAAAGACGCACAAAAGAATATGGTGTCTTTTTCATTGGTATTAATTGCTGTGAATTTCTTTTTCCTTCTTTTGGGAGGTGCCCTTATGATCTATGCTGTAAATAATCAGGTTAACATAGAAATGGCAAATGGTGTGTTTGTGCCTGATCAGGTGTTTCCAACAATTGCTATGAAGTCCGAAATAGGCCTGGTGGTTGGTGTGTTCTTCATATTGGGCCTGGTAGCTGCAGCATATTCCAGCGCAGATTCGGCTTTAACCTCATTAACGACTTCAATTTGTGTAGACTTTGGAAAGATCAAAGAAAAGAGTGAGGCCATTGCTCAAAAAATGAGGAGACAGGTTCATGTCATTACTTCATTAATCATGATTGTGTTGGCCATTGTTCTGCATCATCAGTTGGATCAGGATGCGCTTTACAACATCTTTAAAATTGCCGGATATACTTATGGCCCACTATTGGGATTATTCGTTTTTGGCTTGACTACTAAGCGTGTTCTGAGAGACGACAGACTCAGTATCTTAATATGTATCGCAGCCCCTCTGCTTACTTATTTGGTGTCTATCTACATCAATGAAATTGATTATGTGATGAATGTGTTGACAAAAGATCCCGGGTATAAAATTGGAAGCGAGTTACTTGGCGTAAATGGCTTGATAACCTTCGTATTGCTCTTTATGTTTAGCAAAAATCCAACTCAGTCTGAGTCGGCATTAGAAGCTTAATTGCCTTTGGACGAATACTCACTTCTGCCGGGGCAAAACCACAGAATTCTCCATCAATATCTATCGCACATGATAAATCAATAGGTTCTATTTTAAGTCCCTGAGTTTTAAAATAGTGTACTCCAGAATGATTGATTTTGTGTCCTTTTCTAATCTTATTTACGTGTTTTAAATAAGTAGCGGCTCCAATTTCAGAGAATACACATACATCAAACCAACTGTCTTTCATTGAGGCTCCGCTGGCCACCTGAATACCGCTGCCAAAATACTGTCCGTTTGAAACTGCCATAGACAATAGTTTTCCCTGCCAGTCAAATTCCTTTGATTTGATTTTCACTTCAGACTGCTCATAAGTAATCATGCTATCAAAAATCGTCTTCAAAAAGGTGAAACGGGCCCCAAAAGGTTTTTTGCTCTTAGCTACTTTCTCAACAACATAACCTCCAATTCCAAAATCAACCACATTGATGAAATATCGGGAGATAGAGGAGGCGTCTTCGGTGAGTAAATTAACCAGACCGAGATCCACTTCCTGCCATTTTTGTTGGTCGATTAAGTTAATGAGTTGTTGAATATCCGCTTCAACTTTAATGGTTCTGGAGAGATCATTGGCTGTCCCATAGGGGAGTATGCCCATGATGGGGACCTGGTTTAGCTTCATAAGTCCGTTTACCACTTCATTGGCAGTTCCATCACCTCCAACGGCAATTACTATGTCATGATGAAGTCCGTATTCCTCAGCTAGCTCAGTGGCATGGTTGGGATATTCGGTTTCGACAGAACTGACTTTTTCCGCAAGTTGAGATTGTTCAAATTCCACGATAGCACTGTGGATTTTGCTGAGCCTGCGGGCCTTGCCATTCACTATGAAAGCGACCTTCATAGCTACAATGTATAAAAAAACTATCTGAATCTAAAGGATGTCAACTTCAAAAAGTCCTTCCTCATTGATTTGATTTAAGCGAACCGATTTCAGGGTGTTACATAATGATTCGTCAAAGTCTGCAGTCACTTTAAGGTAATTGTCTGTAAAACCATGAATCGTCCCATTGTCATTATTCGATTCGAATAAAACTTCTCGTGTCTGGCCAATGAACTTCTGGTAAAAAGCACGTTTCTTCTTTTGAGACAGGATTTGAAGTTGTCTGCTTCTTTGTCGTCTTACCCCCATGTCAATAGCCTCATCCATTCGAACAGCTGTGGTATTGGCTCTTTCAGAATAGGTGAACACATGAAGATAACTCACGTCCAGTTGAGTAAGATACTCCACGGTATCATTAAAATGTGCTTCTGTTTCCCCCGGAAAACCGACGATCACATCAACACCAATACAGCAATCGGGCATCAATTGTTTGATGGTCTCAACTCTGTCTGTATACAAAGCACGATCATACCGGCGTCTCATTTTCTTCAATAACTCGTCGTTTCCACTTTGAAGAGGAATGTGAAAATGAGGCACAAACTTGTTCGATTCATTTACGAACTTAATGACGTCATTATTCAGAAGATTAGGTTCAATTGAAGAAATTCTGAAACGTTCGATTCCATCAACCTGGTCAAGTGCCTTAGCCAGATCAAGAAAAGTTTCATCACTGCCCGCTCCAAAATCACCAATGTTAACACCGGTTAAAACGACTTCTTTTACTTCAGTTTGTGCAACTTCTTCGGCTGACTTTATGGTGTCCTCAATGTTGGCGCTTCTGCTTCTCCCTCTTGCCAAAGGAATGGTGCAAAAAGAGCAGAAATAATCGCATCCGTCCTGCACTTTTAAGAAGGACCTTGTTCTGTCTGCAGCAGAGTAGGAAGGCACAAAATCCCGGGTGTATTTAATCTTGTCATAAATGGCTTTAGAATCGTTCTCATTGGCTTTGTCCAGATGTTCAAGAATATTGAATTTCTCGTTTGCACCAAGCACTAAATCCACGCCTTCAATAGAGACAATTTCCTCAGGTTTCAATTGGGCGTAACAACCAATCATAACTACTTTGGCTTCCGGACTTAAGCGTTTCGCTTTTCTCACCAACGACCTGCATTTTTTATCAGCGTTCTCGGTCACAGAACAAGTATTGATAACGAAAATATCCGGTGCATCTTCAAACTCCACTTTGGCGTAGCCGGCATCTATGAAACCTCTGGCAATTGTAGAAGATTCCGAAAAATTAAGCTTACACCCTAAGGTGTGAAAAGCCACTTTTTTATATTGATTTTGCCCCATTGCGGATGCAAAAATACAGTTTTAAATCTCAAATCCTTAACCCCGGGCTGTGAATAAGAAAATCTGATAAGAGTCTGGTCAAACAAGATATGCTTTATGTTAGTTCTAAATAGGATGACGTCTATGAAAAACACGCTTATTGTATTAGCCATTTTGAGCCTGGTTTCGGCCTGTTCAACTAAGGAGGGAAAGCATGAAGGGAAGTTGATTCTCCGTTATAACGAGAGTGCGGGAATCAGTAATCTGGATCCCATTTTTGCCAACAGATTTGAAGATATCTGGGCCATGAGTCAGTTATTTAATGGACTGGTTAGGATGAATGATGACATGAGTATTGCCGGAGATTTGGCAAAAAACTGGTCTTTGAATCACAATAAAACGGTCTACACATTTAATCTGAGAACGGATGTTTATTTCCATGAAAGTAAAGCCATTGAGGGAGGTAAGAGAAAAGTACTTGCTCAGGATGTGATCAACAGTTTTCAAAGGGTTTTAGATCCTGGAAATGGCTCGCAAGGCAAGTATATATTTGAAAATATTGACAAACTGGCTTCAGGGAATAATCTTGGGATGAAAGCTTTGAATGATTCTACAATCAAAATCTATTTAAAGCAGCCACAACATTCTTTTATTAAGTTACTGACCTTGCCATATTGCTACGTTATTCCTTTGGAGGCAGTGGACTACTATGGAGAGGAGTTTACAAGAAATCCGGTGGGAACAGGCCCGTTTCAGTTTAAGGTATGGAGACCGGGAGATAAGCTGGTATTCTTGAAGAATGACTTGTATTTTGAAAAGGACGAAGATGGCAATCGTCTGCCATATATTGATGCCGTTTCTATTTCATTTATTAAATCCAGAGCTACTGAGTTTCAGCAATTCAAAAAAGGAAAAATTGATTTTATTTCCGGTCTGGACAACGCTTTCCAGAACATCATCTTAACACCTGAAGGTGAGTTGAATCCTGAATTTAAAGAAAATTATTATCTACAAAAGGAGCCCTGGTTAAAGACAGATTATTTAGGAATTCTGGTTGATGAAAATGAAGCAGTCAATAAAGATGGACTGATGTTGAAAAAGACCATTCGTCGTGCGATTAACTATGCCATAGATCGTGAAAAGCTGATTAAATATGTGAGGAATGGCATTGGTGTGCCAGCTAACAAAGGTTTTGTTCCGGATGGAATTAATGATTATGGCAGACAAGTGAGAGGGTATACATACAACCCTGAAAGAGCCAAAGAACTTCTGTTTGAAGCTGGTTTCGACGGGAAGAACGATAAGCCAAAAGTGAAGCTGGTAGCTGCAGACAATTACAAGATTTTGTGTGAATATATCCAGAATCAACTGAACGAGCAGGGGTTTGATTGTGAGATAGAGCTGTTGATGCCAAGTATGTTAAGACAACAGGTGAATTCTCATAATGTGAACTTCTTTAGAAAATCATGGACCGGAGACTTCCCGGATCCTTTGAACTTCCTGAATTTATTCAATTCATCAACTTTTGCACCGGATAACGGACCTAATTACACGCATTTTAGTCAGCCAATGTTCGATACCTGGATGGAAAGAGCTGAAGGTGATATCAGTGATTCTGAAAGAAAAGAATTGTATCGAAAAATGGATCAAATGATCATTGATGAAGCACCAATTGTGCCTTTGTTTTATGATGAGCTCATCAAATTCATTAGCAAGGATGTGGAGAACCTGAAGACCAATTCTATGAATCAAATGGATTTGAAGCGGGTGAAAATAAAAAGAGCTTCCTAGAGGTTTACCCAACAACTTAAAGCATGGTGATCTGAATAGGGCTCGCTGTGTTTAGTATAATCCGAAGAATGGATGGATGTTGAATGAAACAAATAATCTATTCTGTATGAAGGGAAGTTTCCTATATAAGTACCGGAAGTTCCTTTTCCGCTTACCTTGAAGGCATCAGCCAGATACTCATTAAACAACTGATAACAATATGAGTTGGGAGTGTCATTAAAGTCGCCGCATAAAACCACTTCATGCGGACAAGCTTTGATGTGTGCCAAAACTAGTTTGCTTTGCTCAGAACGTTTGATGAAAGCTGATTTTAGGCGATTCATAATTTTTTGGTCCTTCCTGGTTTGTTTGCTTTTATGATAGATTTTTTCACCCTTTTTATCTCCTATGGCCATATAATCGGCTTTTTGAAACCTAATGGAGGCCAGATGAACATTGTAGATGCGAACCGTGTCTTCATCAACCAACACATCTGTATAAATGCACTGGTTGTTGTTGTCGTTACCAAATAAAATTTGCCCTTTATCAACGATAGGAAAGGCCGTCATGGTGGCCAGACCAAAATGCTGCTTGCCTTTCATGTGGTGTGTATAACTCTCATGAATATTGTTGGCTTTGAGCAGCTTTACCAAACTATCTTTTGTATCGAAAAAGCCTGGTTTGTCTCTATGATAAAATTCCTGGAAACAAATAATGGCAGGTTCTTCCTGTTTAATCAGACTGAATATTTTATTGCGTGTTTCTTTGTTCTTAGACCAGTTATAAAGATCAAACAAACGGACATTGTATGTCATCACCTTAAATGAATTCGTTTCATCCTTCACGCTATTGTTGGCATTGAATTGGACATGGTTAAAAACTTGGGGCAGGCTTAGGGTAAGTGCAATAATAGGAGTAAGTACCATGGCCTTTCTCATGAATAAGAAAAGAAGGCAGAATCCCAGATTGATGTACATCAAATAAGGAAAACTTAAACCAAGAAAACTGAAATGAGGAAGCTTTTCAGGATTTAAATAGCTTGCCAGACAGGAAATAAATAGGAGGGAAGCGAATGTAAGGGACAGGGCTTTGAGGCTTATGTCCAAAAACCGCCTCATCTTATACGTTTTTACTTTCTTTAAAAAGAAATGCTTTTTCAGATTTACTCAGGCTATCATACCCCGAATCTTTTATTTTATCCAGAATGGCATCAATCTTAGCTTGTCTGTTGGCCTTAGTCGCATTAAATTCATCGTCTTTGTGCTTCTTAGCTGTACTCTTTACATTAGAATGAGCCACACGAATTTTAGATCTTCGTTTGAATAGATTTTTAGCCCATGAGAATTTGAACCATTGAGCGATATCTGTTCCTTTCAAATAAGCGTAACCATAAACAAATCCGAACAAGGCGCCTCCAATGTGGGAGAAGTAAGCTGTATTGCCGCCATCTCCAATTCTAAGAATGTCCAGAAGCACGTAAATTACGCCCAGATAAAGTAACCTTACAGGAAATAAGCCAAAGAAGTGAATTTTTTGATTGGGAGCCAAAGTAACCAAACCAATGAAGATGCCCATAATGGCTCCTGAAGCGCCAAGAATCGGTGCGTGCATGCCGTCAAATGCAGGGAAGACATTGATTGCCACAGCATGGATTAAATAGCCTACAAGTCCGGAGGCAATGTAAACAAAAGCAAATCTTGAGTTGCCAACAATGCGTTCGAACATTTTACCAATGAAATAAAGCATCAGCATGTTGAAGGCTAAGTGGAAGAAATCCACATGTGTCCACATATAAGTAAAAACGGTCCACGGCGCCTTAATCAACTCATTGATGTCAGTGTGTGCAATGAGGTATTTGTATATAGACAGCTTTACTTCAAGTTTCTCATTGAACAAATACCCAATGACCATTGCCAGCGACAAACTCAGGTAAATCCCAACATTCCAAAAGAGGAACTTCATGGTATTGCCACCATACTTGTATTGATATTTTAACTGATCAAACGGAGACTGAGACATAGTTAGTAAAAATGCGTTCTATTTCGTTTCCAAATCATCACCAGGATAAAGCCAACCAAAGCGCCTCCAAGATGAGCAAAATGGGCAATGTTATCGTTGGGGTTGTTGGCATAGGCCATGTATAAATCCAGTCCAATTAAAATTAAAGCCAGGTACTTGGCCTTAATAGGAATAGGTGGGAAAAGTAACATCAATTCCGTATTTGGGAAGAGCATGGCAAAACCAACCAAAATCCCCATAACCGCACCAGACGCACCAACCATAGAGCTATTTACCACACTGATTAATTCCGTTAAACCTGAGCTGGAAATACCAGTTTCTATGATAGAATAGGGGACAGCGGTTTCCACACCATCCATAAACTGGGCACCGTAGGTTTTGGCAAATTCCATCAACCTTAATTGCTCTTCAGCGGAGAAGTCAGCCAGAATATTGTCAACCCTGAAGTAGGTAATGATCAAATGAACGATGACAGCACCAATTCCAGTCGCAAAGTAGAATATGAAGAAGCGTTTTGGTCCCCAGACACGTTCCAGCATGGTTCCAAAAATGAGCAGACCAAACATGTTGAAGAACAGATGCATGATGTCGCCATGCATAAACATGTAAGTAACGATTTGATAAGGCTCGAATAACTCACTTTCGAAATAGTGCATGCCCAGAATTTGAGTAAGATTAATCCCCTTACTTTCCAGCACGTACATGGCCAATAGCATAAGTACATTAAGAATCAATAAATTCTTAACGACATCCGTCATATTTCTAAACAGGTTCTGGAACATTAGCCAAATTGTTTTTCTAATTCATCAAAAGTAATGGTTATCATCACTTTTTTACCATTTGGAGCAAAATTAGGCTCCTTACATTCAAATAGACGATCAACCAGATCATTCATTTCATGATGACTCAATTTTTTTCCTTTTCTAATGGCTGCTTTGGAAGCCATAGACTTTGCGAGACTCTCTGCCGGACTGGCACTTTCTCCACTTACATCCAATTTAAACTCTTCCAGTAAATCTTCAAT
This sequence comes from Parvicellaceae bacterium, assembly GCA_965230535.1. Classification (GTDB taxonomy): domain Bacteria; phylum Bacteroidota; class Bacteroidia; order Flavobacteriales_D; family JAUILH01; genus JAUILH01. Next base: position 1,966,391 of record OZ246009.1, read on the forward strand.
TAGGCCCTGAGAATCGCAGTCTGACAATTCACTTGGTTTAGCCGTCATTTGAAGTGTGTTGTCCTCTTTAGTGAATCTAAAACCAAGAGATTCAAGTTCGTCTTCAATCACATTGATTTGTTTAAAGTCACTGGCGCTTAATTCCACTACCTCAGGGAAAATCAAACCTTGAGACTGTCCACTTTTGTGTTGAATTTGCTTCAAAAAGGTCTCAAACAAGATTCTGTAATGTGCCCGGTATTGATCAATCACCATGTAACCCGATCTGATGCTCCCCAACACATACTTGTCGTTGAGTTGAAGAAATGGTCTGGTTTCCTGAGAAAAATCTTCCTCATCAATTTCTATCTGACTCTCTTTTTGCTCAAACTCTTTATTGATTTGATAAAGCGACTCCCATTGATCTGTATTTGGCTTCATGGAAGATGCTTGGTAAGAGCTTGGTCTGCCGGAAGAAGAAGAGGAAGAAGAACCCGACGAAGATGAAGATCCGGAAGAATCAGTTTTAAACGGATTGTAATCTGGATTAATCTTTATTTCCGGTTGAACAACTTCTTTGTTTGGGTCGATAAATTGATTGAAACTGGCCTCCTGCTCAAAATCCAGGGTAGGTACGACATTATATTTTCCCAAAGAATTTCTTACAGCACTTTTAATGATGGCATAAATGGATCGCTCTTCTTCAAATTTAACTTCCGTTTTTGTTGGGTGAATGTTCACATCAATGCTCTTAGGGTCTACATTGAGGAACAGGAAGTAACTCGGGAAAAGATCATTACTGATCAAATCTTCAAAAGCACCTTTTATCGCATGGTTCAGGTAAGTGCTTTTGATGTAACGATCGTTTACAAACAAATACTGTTCTCCACGTGTTTTTTTAGCGTTTTCCGGTTTTCCGACGAAACCTTTTAGTTCCACAATAGATGTGTCTTCATCAATTGGAACCAGCCTTTCGTTGTATGCCCGACCAAAAATGTTGACCACGCGTTGCTTCAGGTTTCCAACAGGCAAATGATAAGTTTCCTGATCGTTTTGGATCAAACGCATCTCAATGTTGAAATGAGGAAGAGCAACACGAATAAATTCTTCAATGATATGTTTGTTTTCAACACTGTCAGACTTCAGGAATTGTCGTCTGGCAGGAACGTTGAAAAATAAGTTTTTTACGGAAAAAGTGGTCCCCACTGCAGTTGCAATTGGCTCTTGCGAACTTACTTTACTGCCTTCTATGTGAATGCAGGTGCCTAATTCATCTTCTTCCCGTCTGGTTTTAAGCTCCACATGCGCAATAGATGCAATGGAAGCCAGAGCTTCTCCACGAAATCCTTTGGTGTGAAGGTCAAACAACTCTTCAGCTGAAGATATTTTAGATGTGGCATGTCGTTCAAAACTCATGCGTGCATCCGAATCGCTCATACCTTTTCCGTTATCAGAAACCTGAATGAGTGTTTTTCCGGCATCTTTAATGCTCAGAGTTATTTGCGTAGCGCCAGCATCAATGGCGTTTTCGAGTAGCTCTTTAACAACAGAAGCCGGACGTTGGATAACTTCTCCGGCAGCAATTTGATTGGCAACGTTGTCTGGTAGTAGATGAATGATGTCTCCCATTAACCGGCAAATTTCGCGATCAGAAAATCAACTTTACTGTAAATGAAAAAGAAGAGGACACCAATCCCTCCAAGGATTAAAATTAGCCTGAGGTTTGCAATTCTTGCTTGACGTGAATAGCTGCTATCACCCCAATTGGCTGCTGCCTGCTTTCTAAATGTGATTTCTCGTCTGACATCCTCGCCATCTTCATCGGACTGAATGCCCATTTCGGCTTTGGCGTTTTTAATTCTCTTTTCAAGATCTTCTTTGTCCGCATCATAATAACGCGGATAATAATCGTAGCGCTTAGGTTCACGCTTTTTGAAAAAAGTCATTTTAATCATAGTACAAAGATAATTATAGAACATGGCATCACAAAGCAGAAACGCTTAATAAATCTGCCGGAATGTTCTGGTTTTGGCTTTTTAACTTAGAAAGTAGAAATTAAGTATTAATCAACAGCCAAATTTGAATAAACAATGAGTCAGCGGCATTTCTGGCTTATTTATTGGATTATTTTCGAAAGAACAGAATGAAAAGTGATGACAGGTTTTAAAATTATAAGTATAGTATGTGGACTGTTGAGTTTGAATTTAGTCCAGGCTCAGGATGGTAGCCAGTGGGTAGAATCGCAATTGTCGGGCATGACCCTGGAAGAAAAAGTAGGTCAGTTATTCATGGTTGCAGGATACTCAAACAGAGATCAGGCCCATGTAAATGATCTGGAAAAACTGGTTAAAGAAGAGCATATTGGGGGAATCATATTTTTTCAGGGAGGCCCCTTGCGCCAGGCAAATATGACAAATCAATTACAATCTCAGGCCAAATTGCCTCTTATGATTGGAATTGATGCAGAGTGGGGCTTGAACATGCGTTTGGACAGTACCATGAAGTTTCCAAAACAGATGAGCATTGCTGCCGGACAAGATCCTGATGATGTGTATATGATGGGACAATCCATTGCCAAACAGTGTAAGGCTTTGGGAATTCATGTCAATTTTGCACCTGTTGTGGATGTCAATATCAATCCGAAAAATCCTGTGATTGGAATTCGTTCTTTTGGTCAGGACAAGCGAATGGTTACACAACTGTCTAAAGCCTACATGAAAGGCATGCAGGACGAAGGTGTATTGGCTTGTGCCAAGCATTTTCCAGGTCATGGAGATACAGAATTCGATTCTCATAAAACTTTACCGGTAGTCATTGCCACTGAGGAAAGAATAGACTCTGTTGAACTATATCCATACAAAGAGCTGATCAAAGACGGTTTAAGAAGTGTAATGGCTGCACATTTACATTTACCCGCTCTCAGAACTGAAAACGGGACTGCAAGTTCTCTGTCTCCTGAAATCATCAATGGGCTTTTAAGAGAAAAAATGGGGTTTGATCACCTGGTTTTTACTGATGCGCTCAACATGAAAGGGGTGAGTAATTATTATGAAACCGGTGAACTCGAATTGTTGGCGTTGAAAGCAGGAAATGACGTGTTGTTGTTCTCCGAAGACGTTATAAAAGCCAAAGCATACTTGCTGGCAGCCATTGCAGACGGTCGATTAGATTTGTCAACTGTAGAAACGGCCTGCAGAAGAATTCTTAAAGAAAAATACCGCCTTGGGTTGAATAAACCTCAGGAAAAAATCAATTTATCGGCACTTAAATCTCAACTGAACTCAAGAGAAGACTTATTGCTGAAACGACAGCTGGTTGAGTCGTCTATTACTTTGCTCAAAAACACCAATGATCTATTGCCTTTCAGAAGACTGGATACATTGTCGATAGCAGCTGTTAGTATTGGAGCTGACAATGATAATGCTTTCTTGACCGGACTGGACAGATATGCTAAAGTTGACAAATACAGCATCTCTAAAAAGCCTTCAGATTCGGAAAGAGAGGCACTTATGGAAAGTCTTAAAGACAATGATGTGGTGATTATTGGTGTGCACGCTAATTCAGTGAGTAGTGCTAAAAACTATGGCATCACACCTCAGGTAATTCGTACTGTTCGGGATATAAAGATGGGACACACAACGGTAGTAAATGTTTTTGCAAATCCATACAGTCTTGAGAAATTCTATGGACTAAAAGATGTAGATGTGGTATTGATGTCTTATGAGGACAATGAATTAACAAGAGATATTTCGTCTCAAGCCATCTTTGGAGGAATTGGATTGTGCGGAAACCTTCCTGTAGATGCTTCTGTATGGTTTAAGTATGGAGCAGGCATAGACACGGAACCACTTAGGTTTAAATACACATTGCCGGAAGAGCTGGGGATGGATATCAAGGATTTTGAAAAGATCGATAAGCTCATGAATAACGGGATAAAAGAAGGCGCCTATCCCGGTGGACAGTTATTCATTGCGAAAGACGGAAAAGTGATCCATAACAAAGCATATGGTTACCATACCTACGCCAACAAACGTCCGGTTCGAGAGGATGATTTATATGATTTGGCTTCAGTAACCAAAATTGCAGCAACCACAGCCACTGTAATGAAGTTAACCGATGAAGGTAAAATCTCTGTAGACAGCACACTTGGAACATATTTGCCCGACTTAACTGAAGGAACTGCCTACGAAAAGGTCGTTCTCAAGCAAATGATGACACATCAAGCCGGGTTTCATTCTTGGTTGCCATTTTTCAGAAGAACTATGACCGGTAATGAATGGAAGCCGGGATTATACCACAAATCCAAAACCAGCGATACTCTGGTTCAGGTGGCTGATAGCCTATATCTGGGGCAGTACTGGCGGTCTTATATTCTGCAACGAATCATGAAGGAACCTATTAGCTATAGAAAGAAATACAAATACAGTGACTTTGGTTTCTACATGCTGCATAGAATTAGTGAAAACATTGTGGAAATGCCTTTTGAAAAGTATGTAGACAGTATTTTCTACAGATCTCTGGGAATGAGTAGTATGACCTATAAACCTCTGGAGAAATTTTCTAAATCCAGAATTACGCCAACCGAACTGGATACAACATTCAGAAAACAATTGGTGCATGGACATGTTCACGATCAGGGAGCTGCTATGATGGGCGGAGTTTCAGGACATGCGGGATTATTCTCTAATGCCAACGATTTGGGAATCATGATGCAAATGTTCTTAAACAAAGGTTCTTATGCCGGAGTGAAATACATTGAACCTGAAACTGTCGAGAAATTTACCTCTGTTCAGTTTAAAAGCAATGGAAACAGAAGAGGAATTGGATTTGATAAACCTGTGTTGAGTGGAACGTCCGGTCCGACTTGTTTAGACGCTCCAAAGTCGAGTTATGGACACACCGGATTTACAGGAATTACGGCTTGGGCAGACCCGGATAACGGTCTTATTTATATCTTTATGTCAAATAGAGTGTATCCGATAGCAGACAATAAGAAAATTCTTAGGCTCAATGTTCGAACGGATATTCAACAAGTAATTTACGATAGCATAAAGAAAGCGAAAGCGGATGACGTCAATTAAAATCGGGATTCTATTGTATCCCACATTTGGAGGGAGTGGAGTAGTCGCAACAGAACTTGGAAAAGCTCTGGCAAAGCAAGGTCATGAGGTTCATTTCATTACTTATTCAAGACCATTTAAACTAGGTGGTTTTTACGAGAATATATATTACCATGAAGTAAGGGTATCTGAATATCCTTTGTTTGAGTATTCTCCCTACGAATTGGTTTTGTCGAGTAAAATCGTTGACATTGTCAAATACTACAAACTCGATTTACTGCACGTTCATTACGCCATTCCACATGCCTCTGCAGCATATATGGCAAAGCAGATTTTGTCTAATCAGGGAATTTCAATTCCGTATATCACAACACTTCATGGCACAGACATTACTCTTGTGGGAAAAGATGCTTCTTTTGAGCCTGTGATTACGTTTGCCATAAATCAGAGTGATGCCGTTACGGCTGTTTCTTCCAGCCTAAAGGAAGATACCATTAGTCATTTTAAGATTAAGAAAGAAATTGAGGTCATTCCAAACTTTATTGGCGCACAGGATTATGACCACGAGTTAGATGAAGGACTTAAAAAGAGATATGCTCCAAATGGAGAGAAAATCATTTCTCACGTATCTAATTTCCGTGCTGTAAAAAGAATTCCGGATATCATAGACGCTTTTGCCATCATGTTGAAATCCATTTCAGGTAAACTATTGTTGGTTGGAGATGGTCCGTTGAGACACAGGGCAGAGGAGATGTGCAAAGAACATGGCATTTGTGACCATGTGTACTTTTTAGGAAAACTTAAGTCTGCGAAAGAAGTGCTGGCCATTTCTGATCTGTTCATGCTTCCTTCTGAGTCGGAAAGTTTCGGATTGGCTGCTTTGGAAGCAATGGCCGCAGGTGTACCGGTTATCTCAACCAATACTGGTGGAGTACCAGAGGTTGTAGAGCATAATAAAGAAGGTTTCTTAAGTGAGGTTGGTGATGTTAAAGATATGGCCGCAAATGCCGTTAAGCTTTTATCTAATACAGAAATGCACGAGTCTTTCAAAAACAATGCTGTATTAAAAGCAAAACGGTACGAACTCGAAGAGATCGTACCGTTGTATCTTAATTTGTATAATCGAACCTTATCTAAATAGGCTCACAGCGTATTTACTGACTGACCTACTTGCTGAGGATCCAACTTCATCGTTACTGACTTTATCGCCACCGTACTGTCCTTCAATCAATACGTAGTAAGTTCCTGTTGAACAATCTCTACCAGAAAGGTTGGTTCCATCCCACTTAAACAATGGATCATCAGATTCGTAAACCATTTGTCCCCAACGGTTAATGATCTTAACACTCATGAAATCATAGCATGGGTCGTAAGTTCCTTTAATGGTGAAGAAGTCATTCATACCATCACCGTTAGGTGTAAAGACGTTAGGAATAGTATCTAAACCACCTTGAATTGGAACTACATTCACTGCAAGACTCAACTTAGTTGTATCTGATCCACTACAACCCAAAGAGTAAGACTCTACGTTAATCACGTAAGGTGTCGTACTGATGTGCTCACACTGTGGTGTCCAGCAGAAACGCTGAGCAACAGTTCCTTCGTTGAAGAAAAGTAAGTTACCACCAGGCAGAGCAAACAATTCATTAGCATCTTGCTGGATAGTAAAGTTGTTTCCTCCGGTTGTGTAACCATACTCATACAATGAATCCGGGCTAGTAGCAACCAAATCACCAGTTGTCACATACCCCTGGTAATCATCTAAGATATCAGATTGAATATCCATGTAAATAGTATCATCTGCATCTGCATCCTGAACGATGAAGTCTAAACAAACATTATTCAAAGCCTGAACTGTAGTTACTGTATCATCCCATCCTAAGAAAGATGGAGGGTTATCTACAGCACAGTTCAATGCAGCATACTGCATATCTCTTCTTGTCTCACCAATTTTATTTCCATTTCTGAACTCTTCAACTCTAACAGAGAACACATATACACCCAATACTGTAGGTTGGGCAGAAACAATACCGGTTACAGGATCAATATCCATAACAGGAGTACCACCGCAAATATCAGCAAGACTGTATGGAGCTAACCAGGTTACCGGGGTATAAGGTCCGGCAACGGTACCACTCGTATTCGCGTCCAAAGGATCAACTAAAGAGTAAACCAAAGAATCTCCATCGGCATCCGTTACGTTAAATTGTAATTCTTTCCTATAAGAGATACATAAATAACCATCTGTTGGGTATGGCCCGAAATCAGGTGTAGAGTTAACTCCGATTGCAGGATCAGGAATCTCACAATAGAAAGTCATACCAGTAGATCCAGGACCAGTGATATTGTCAATAATACCATTTCTTGCATATAACTGAGCAGATAGGTACCATCCGTTTGGGTTATCAGGAATAGTAACCTGCATGGTGAAAATACCTTCCATTACACAAATTCCGTCAGGTGTGTAGCAAGCATCTCCTAAACTAAGTGTATCTGCACTGGTTAAGTTGATGTTCCAGGTAGTGTTCTGGATATCTGATGATAAATCATATAAACCAATTTCAACAGAGTTAGGCATCCCTGCTGGGTTAGGGTTTACAGGAGAACCACAATCCTTATATACTCTTACTGTGAGGTCGTAAGTGTTAGGACCTACATATTGTAGGTTAATGTCCCCTCCAACAATGTGTGTGGCAAAAGACTGAACGCTTCCAAAAGCGATTAAGAAACAAACAAGCAGCTTTTTCATAGTAGTTTTACTTTTATTAAGACCATAATATTAGTCAATTTCAATCACAAAACGTATGTGTTTTAAGATTGGTTGCATGAGGAATTAAAATTTCAACAATAAAAAACATTAAACCACAAAATTTGTTAAAAATTACAAACAAAATATACCTTTGAGTTAGATTGAACCAGATACCTATGAGTACCATACAAAAAACGGCCATTGAATACGATCGCTCTGCATTTTCAGACGAAGAATTAAAAGATCTTTATTTAGGATTACTTCTGCCAAGAATGATAGAAGAAAAAATGTTGATTCTTTTACGTCAGGGTAAGATTTCCAAATGGTTTTCCGGCATTGGACAAGAAGCCATTTCTGTTGGCGCATGTAAAGCGCTATCTACAGACGAATACATTCTTCCTATGCACAGAAATCTGGGGGTATTTACTTCCAGAAACATTCCATTAAATAGATTGTTCAGCCAGTTTCAGGGAAAAGAAAACGGTTTTACCAAAGGAAGAGACAGATCTTTCCATTTCGGTACTCAGGATTACAATGTTGTCGGAATGATCAGTCATCTTGGTCCACAGTTAGGAATCGCAGATGGTATTGCTTTGGCATCAAAACTTCAAAAAACGGAAGCCGCAACTGTCGTTTTCACTGGTGATGGAGGAGCGAGTGAAGGTGATTTCCACGAATCTGTTAACGTAGCTGCCGTTTGGCAATTGCCTGTCATCTTTATTGTAGAGAATAATGGTTGGGGACTGTCAACTCCTTCAAATGAGCAGTTTAGATGCGAAAGTTTTGCTGATAAGGGACCTGGTTATGGTATTGATGCTTTCTCAATCGACGGGAATAATATTCTGGAAGTATATAGTTCAGTCAAACAGATCGCGGAATCTATTAGAAAGAAACCAAGACCATTCTTATTGGAATGCCGTTCGTTCAGGATTCGCGGTCATGAGGAAGCTTCCGGAACCAAATACTATCCTGAAGGCATTATTGACGAATGGTCTAAAAAGGATCCTTTGACCAATTATGAAGCATTTTTGCTGTCGGAAGGTGTGTTAACCCAGGAATTCATTGATGGAGAAAGAGCCAGAATCAAGCAGTTGATCAACGATGAATTAGAGATTGCTTATTCAGAACCTGATATTGTACCGGATCTAAGTAAGGAAATGGAAGATCTTTTTGAAGCCCATTCTCCGGAAATTGTTGAGCCGTCCTCAAATAAAACAGATAAGAGATTTATTGATGCCATCTCAGAAGGCTTGTCCCAATCTATGGAGAAACACCCTAATTTGGTGATCATGGGACAGGATGTGGCTGAATATGGTGGTGTATTTAAGATCACCGAAGGTTTTGTAGATAAGTTTGGTAAGGACAGAGTGAGAAATACACCCTTGTGCGAATCTGCAATCGTTGGAACCGCTTTAGGCTTGTCTATTCGCAATATGAAAGCGGTTGTGGAAATGCAATTTGCAGATTTTGTGACTTGTGGCTTTAATCAAATTGTAAACAACCTGGCCAAACTTCATTATCGTTGGGATGAAAATGCTGATGTGGTTGTAAGAATGCCAACAGGAGCAGGTGTTGGGGCCGGACCGTTTCATAGTCAGAGCAATGAAGCATGGTTCTACCACACACCGGGGCTGAAAATCGTATATCCTGCATTCCCGGAAGAAGCCAAAGCTCTTTTAACAGCTTCCATTAACGACCCTAATCCGGTTATTTTCTTTGAGCATAAGGCATTGTACAGAAGTATTTCAGAACCTGTATCTGATGATTATTGTGCCCTGGAAATTGGTCCGGCAAGCGTGATCAGTGAAGGAACAGAGGCTACCATCATTACTTACGGTATGGGGGTGCACTGGGCGCTTGAATTGCAGGAACAAACCGGGAATTCTCTTGAAATTGTTAACCTTCGAACATTGGCTCCGTTGGATACTGAAACGATTTATGAGAGTGTAAGAAAAACGGGAAGAGTAATTGTGTTGACCGAGGATTGTGTGACAGGAAGTATCGCTTCAGATATTGTGGCATTGATTTCTGAGAACTGTTTCGAGCATTTGGATGCACCGGTTAAAAGAATTGGAAGCTTAGATACACCAGTTCCCTTTGCCATCAATCTTGAAAACCAATTCTTACCAAAAGAACGTCTGGCAGAAACTCTGGAAGAACTGATTAACTACTAAAATGGTTAACAAAAGAGATACCGGAATAGGGGCAAAGTTTGGTAGAAAAACCAAACGAATCATCAATAAAGACGGAAGTTTTAATGTTAAACGAATTGGTGGCGTTTCCGGAATCAGTGATTTTTATCAAAGCATGGTGTCCGGTTCCTGGACCAAATTTCTGAGCTTAGTACTCTTGTCTTACCTCATCATTAATGGCATTTTCGCAGGTATTTATTTCACTATTGGCGCTGAGAATTTATCTGGAGGAGAGAACCTAACCGGAATAGATGGTTTCTTTCATGCTTTCTATTTCAGTTGTCAAACATTTACTACAGTGGGATATGGAGCTGTTTCACCAACGGGGACACCTACTAATATTGTGGCAGCAATTGAAGCCTTAATCGGTTTATTAAGCTTTGCTTTGGTCACCGGACTTGTGTATGGACGTTTTTCAAAACCCGATTCAAGAATTCGTTTTTCTGATAGCATCATTATTGCACCATACAAAGAAGGAAAAGGCCTGATGTTTAGAATGGTCAACCTCAGAAACAAATTGATGTTGGATATGGAGGTGCGTGTTATTCTGGTATTGACCAACAAAATGAGAGATGGTGGAGCTACCAACTCCTTTCACAGGTTAGAATTAGAGGTGTCCAGTGTATCTTATTTCCCAATGCCATGGACAGTGGTTCATGAAATCAATGATGAAAGTCCGTTTAGCAAGTATTCCTTCGATGAATTAGTAGACATGGATGCAGAAATCCTCATTCAGACCAAAGGTTTTGATGAGACCTTCAACCAAACTGTTTACCAACGTTTCTCATACAAAGCTCACGAGATTATAGAAAATGCCCGCTTTATCAGAAACTTTGATGCCAACGATAACGGAGAAATCGTTGTGGATTTGGATGGCGTTCATGCCTTCGAGCGACTATAAATAATTATCTTCGTTTCATGAGTGAGGTTTTACCGGTGATGGAACAATTCTATACCCTTCAGGGAGAAGGGAGGTATTCGGGTAGAGCCGCTTATTTCATAAGATTGGGAGGATGTGATGTTGAATGTCACTGGTGTGACGTGAAAGAAAGCTGGGATGCAGAAAGCCATCCTAAATTAACAGTGGATGCTTTAGTGGAAGCATGTACCAATACTCAGGCAGAATTTGCTGTAATTACTGGCGGAGAGCCAACCATGCACAATTTGACTGCATTAACAGAAGCACTAAACTCCAAGAACATAGAGTGTGCCATTGAAACTTCTGGTACGCATCCCTTAACCGGAACTTGGCACTGGATTTGTTTAAGCCCTAAGAAGTTCAAACCAATGCTGGATGAATATTACACCAGCGCTCACGAACTCAAGGTTGTCATCAACCATAAAAGTGATTTGGAATGGGCGGAAAATCATGCACAAAAAATAAACGAAAATTGTTTGTTGTATCTTCAGCCGGAATGGGATAAAAGGGACAAGATGTTACCATTAATAATTGATTACATCAAGGAGAATCCTAAATGGCGTTTATCGCTTCAAACACATAAATATATAGACATACCATAATGAAGTATTTTGGAATCGTATTTCTGGCCACTTGTATCATTAGCTGTTCAACGGCACAGCCTTCGTATTATAATACCTCCGATAAGAAAGCCAAAAAGTACCTGGCTGCCGCTGATGAATGTATGCGTGTAACAGCAACAAAAATGTATCCTGATTTGGATTGCGCCATTGCCAATACAGAGAAGGCTCTTGAAAGAGATCCAGATTGTACGGATGCCATGGTGAAAATGAGCGAGTATTACGATAGGAAAGGTGATAAGAAAAACGCCATCATTTATTTAAATAAGGTACTGAACAAGGATCCTAATTATTCTCAAACCGGACTTTTATACTATCATGTTGCCAGTCTTGAGATGAGCGAAGGACAGTATGAAGCTTGTTTGAAACACAGCAAACGTTACCTGGAGTTTAGAAATAACAATGAGGAACTTGCTGCCAAGTGTAACAGATTTATAGAAAATTGTCGTTTTGCCATGAAAGCCATGCAAAACCCAGTGCCATTCGAACCTAAAAACCTGGGACCAGGTGTTAACACACAACACCCTGAGTATTTCCCTGCACTGACAGGAGATGACAATATGTTGCTTTTCACCAGAGTCATTCCTGATGCGAGAATTCCAAAATCAATTGGCGGTAAGCAGGAAGATTTTTATGTGTCAGAAAAAGAGAATGGAGTGTGGACAACAGCATATGGTGTAAGCCCAAAAATCAACTCCAAGTACAACGAAGGAGCGCCAACCTTATCTACGGACGGTCGACTTCTTATTTTTACAGCCTGTGAGTTTATGAATGAAGGCTACGGTCCGAGTAGAGTAGGAAAAGGAAGTTGCGACTTGTTTTATTCATTTAAAGTTGGTGGTGTCTGGACCAAGCCTGAGAATTTTGGTGCACCAATGAACTCGTGGAGTTGGGAGTCTCAACCTTCTTTTAGTTCTGACGGTAAAACAATTTATTTTGTGCGTGGTATCAGAGAAAAAAGAGTGAGAAGGGATCTTCAGAAGCAAGACATTTACTACTCAGAATTTGATGAGAAAACCGGATGGTCAGCTCCTAAGAAACTAGGACCAAATATCAACACACCCTATCGTGAAGAATCTGTTTACATCCATCCTGATGGACAAACTTTGTATTTCTCTTCAGAAGGACATCCTGGAATGGGCGGTTTAGATATTTATGTAAGCAGAAAGCAACCAGATGGTACCTGGGGAGAGGCTGTTAACCTGGGATACCCAATCAATACGCATGAAAATGAAAATAGTTTATTGGTAGGAGCAAACGGTGAAATTGCCTATTTCGCTTCAGATAGAGAAGGCGGCTACGGTGGTTTGGATCTGTATGGATTTGAGTTGTATGAGGCCGGAAGACCTGTTTTCACGACTTACGTAAAAGGGAAAGTATATGATGCAAAGACAAAAGCACCACTTGAAGCTTCTTTTAAGCTAATCGATCTGTCAACCGGAGATACCGTTATTTCTTCAAGATCTGATCACAAAACCGGTGAATTCTTAGTGTCAATTCCTACTAATAAAGATTATGCCTTGTTTGCAGATAAACCAGGCTATTTATTCTTTTCCGAGAACTTTTCTTTAAGTGGTGAGAACCTTAAAAAGAACTTTGCTTTTGATGTGCCACTTTCTAAAAATGGTGGTGTTCTTGAAAACGTGTTCTTCGATAAAGACAAAGCCACGCTTAAGCCAGAGTCTAAATTTGAGCTTGATAAACTGGTGAGATATCTCGATATGAATAAGGATTTAAATATTACGCTTGAAGGTCATACCGATAGTGATGGAGATGACGATTACAATATGAAGTTATCTCAGGATAGGGCTGAAGCCGTCATGAACTATTTGATTGAGAATGGTATTGACGCCAAGCGCCTCAAAGCCAAAGGTTATGGGGAAACCAAGCCAAGAGATACTAACGATACTGTAGAAGGAAGAGCTAACAACCGTAGAACAGAATATAAGATGACGAAATAAATCTTCGTTTCTTGTCTTAGGGCAGACAGGCTTTCAAGAATGCCAGATTTAATTTTGTCCTATGTCGAACATCTATGCTCCATTTATTTATAACTTCATAGACATGAAAGTGGCTAAACTATGGTACCTGGAGCAATTCAACTTGATGAAGCGGCTCAAAATGAATGAAAAGATGCGTCTGGCAGACACAATGGACATGAGCTCTTTTCATAAGAACAAGCAAATTCTATTTCCTGAGAAGACGAATAAAAGCATCTACTTTCTTAAAAAAGGTGTGGTTAAAATTGGAAAAATCACTGAATCCGGAGAGGAAGACTTTCAATATTTACTTAAAGAAGGAAGCATATTTGGAGAATTGGCCTTGTCTGAGGGTGAAAGTATGAATATGATTGCTGTAGCTGTCGAAGATTGCATGATTTGTCATATAGATGTAGAGACCATGAGAAAATTGATGGAATCTAACTCTGCTTTGAGTACAGCCGTTCTGAAAATCATGGGGCTAAGAATTAAGAAAGTTGAAAGAAGGCTGGAAAGTATTCTGTTCAAAGATTCCAAAACCAGAGTTACAGACTTTGTGCGCGACTTTCTTGAAGAATTCGGAGAAAGGGGGGAAGACGGGACAATTACGGCCAAGAACTTTTTGAGCAATAAAGACATGGCTAAATTAACCGCCACTTCCAGGCAAACAGTAAATGCCGTGTTAAATGAATTGAAAAAGAAAGGATCTATTGATTTTGATACTAAATTCATAAAGACAAAGAATCTCAAAGAAATAAACTAAGCATATGGGCTTATTCAGTAATTTGTTTTCCGGTGGAGAGGAGAACGTCAAGTGGCATCAGATAAAATCAATGGATGACTTAGATGCCATTGATCAAAAGTCGAAAGACAAACTTCAGGTTATTTTTAAACACAGTACACGTTGCAGTATCAGCTCTATGGCACTCAACAGAGTTGAACGAGAATTCAGTATAGATGAAGATAAAGTGGATATGAATTTTCTGGACCTTATTCAGTACAGAGCCATTTCAAATCAAATAGCCGATAAGTACGGAGTATATCATGAATCTCCACAGATGATTATTCTTAAAAATGGAGAAGTCTGCCATCACTCCAGTCACAACGGCATTGATATTAACGTGGTAAAAGAATTTGTCAATGAGTGAAGAAACACACATCATTAACCATCTGGGAGAAGACAGGGAACATTACCATAATTCGGTTGTACCGCCTATTTTCCAAAGCAGTATCTTTTCTTTCAATAGTGTGAATGGCCTGCGCGAAGGCCTGAAGGATGAATTTGGGACGCCTTTTTATACCAGAGGACATAATCCAACAGTAGCCATTCTTCGAAAAAAAATGGCTGCACTTGAACATGCGGAAGACGCTTTGATTTTTGCTAGTGGAAGTGCGGCAATTGCAGCTGCAGTGATGTCTCAGGCAAAGAAGGGAGATCATGTGGTGTGTGTGGATAAACCCTATAGCTGGACAAACAAGTTATTGACAGGATTTTTAGCTGACTATGGTGTAGAATATACTTTCGTTGATGGAAGAAATCCGGAAAATGTGGCAAATGCCGTTCAGGAAAATACCACCCTGGTTTTTCTTGAAACGCCAAATTCGGTAAGTCTTGAAATGCAGGACATAGCTGCAATCAGAGAAAAGGTTGGTCCAGATATGTGCATTGCTGTGGACAATAGTTATTCAACGCCAATCTTTCAGAACCCTATTGATCTGGGGGCAGATATTGTTGTGCACAGTGCCAGCAAGTATATTTCCGGTCATAGTGATGTCGTAGGAGGTGTGCTTTGCGCCAGTTCAGAAATTGTACGTGCCATTTTCAAGTCGGAGTTCATGACTTTGGGAGGAATTATTTCTCCTAATGATGCTTGGTTATTACTAAGAGGTTTAAGAACACTGCCAATGAGAATTCGTGAGGTGGAAAAGGTCACACAAGAAGTATTACATTATCTGGAAGCTCATGATAAAGTTGAAAAGATCTACTATCCCATGCTGGAGAGTAACGAGCAATATGAATTGGCTAAAAAGCAAATGAAAGGTGCCGGGGGATTATTCTCTATGGAGATAAAAGCCAACTCCATGGCGGATGTAGAGAATTTCTGTAACAACCTGCCTTCATTTTTGATTACATGCTCCTGGGGAGGCTATGAAAGCTTGCTGTTTCCGACTTGTGCTTTGTATGAATCTCAAAATTACGGGTCTACAGATTTGCCATGGAACCTAATTCGTTTTTATATTGGTCATGAAGACCCTAAGAGTATCATTGGTGAATTTGAAAACGCTTTTAAATTGATTTAAATGGAAAAGACTTACAAAAAAGAAGATTTAGAGATAAAGTGGAATGCTTCCAAGTGTATTCATGCTGCCGAATGTGTGAAGAATGCTGGTAAAGTGTTTAAGCCTAAAGACAGACCATGGATTCAACCGGAGAATGATAGCAAAGAAACCATCAAGTCTGCTATAGACAAATGTCCTTCGGGAGCGTTGAGCTATGTTGAAGAAGGACAGGAGCCGGAAAACGAAAACATTTTTGAGGCAGCAGTCTTAAAGAACGGTCCGCTTAGAATTAAAGGCAATATGAACCTGACTTTGTCGGATGGTTCAATTGTAAACAAGAATGGATTCACAGCCTTTTGTCGTTGCGGACAATCTTCTAATCAACCGTTTTGCGATGGCACGCACAAGAGCGTTGAGCCTTTTGAGTAAATAAAAAATCTTTCATAAAAAAATCCCGTCTCGAAAATCGGACGGGATTTTTTATATCAAGTAATGTAGATATTATCTGTTGTCGATAGACACATAGTCTCTGGCATTAGAACCTGTATAAACCTGTCTAGGTCTACCAATTGGCTCACCGTTTTCAACCATTTCTTTCCATTGTGCAATCCATCCCGGAAGTCTACCAATCGCAAACATCACAGTAAACATCTCAGTTGGAATACCAAGTGCTCTGTAGATGATTCCTGAGTAGAAGTCTACGTTAGGATACAAACCTCTTGCAACGAAATACTCATCTTTAAGAGCGATTTCCTCAAGGTTCTTAGCCAAATCAAGAACAGGATCATTAATACCAAGCTTGTTCAATACATCATCGGCAGCTTTCTTAATGATTCTTGCTCTAGGGTCAAAGTTTTTATATACTCTGTGTCCGAATCCCATCAATCTGAATGGATCGTTCTTATCTTTTGCTTTTGCAATCCACTTCTGGTAATCTCCGCCATCTTCTTTAATCGCTTCAAGCATTTCAATTACTGCCTGGTTTGCACCTCCGTGAAGTGGTCCCCATAATGCAGACACACCTGCAGAGATAGAAGCGTATAGGTTGGCTTGAGATGAACCAACGATTCTTACAGTTGATGCAGAACAGTTTTGCTCATGATCAGCGTGAAGAATTAATAACTTATCTAAAGCGTTTACAATAACCGGATCAATTTCGTAATTCTCAGTTGGCATCTTGAACATCATGTTCAGGAAGTTCTCACAGTATCCAAGTTCATTCTGTGGATATACGTAAGGATGACTCTTAGAGTGCTTATAAGACCATGCAGCCAAAGTAGGAAGCTTAGCCAACAATCTGTGTATTGTTAAATCAACAGCTTGTGGACCTCTGTTTGGATCTTGTGACTCTGGATAGAATGTAGATAAAGAACATACCATAGAAGCCAAAATCCCCATAGGGTGAGCTTTTCTAGGGTAAGCCTCAAAGAACTGCTTCATGTCCTCATGTACCAATGTGTGGTGCGTGATGCTGTCCTGGAAGTTAGTTAACTCAGCTTTATTTGGAAGTTCTCCATAAATAAGCAAGTAGGCTACCTCAATAAAATCAGCTTTTTCAGCCAACTGCTCAATCGGATATCCACGGTACCTTAAAATACCTTGCTCACCATCTAAAAAAGTAATGGCACTTTTACATGAACCTGTGTTTTTGAATCCTGGATCAATTGTGATGATCTTTGACTGGCCTCTTAATTTGCCTATATCAATTGCAGTTTCGTTTTCAGTTCCAGTTGTGAGCGGTAATTCGTATTCGTTCTCTCCAATAGTCAGTTTAGCGTGTTCACTCATTGGTGTAATTTAGTTTTTAATTAGACATGAAATTTTACGGAAGCTAAATATAGTAAAGCTTTTGAAATTAATGCCTAAAAGTTGGGTTTTATGAGCCAAAAAAGGCGGATATTTTCACATCCGCCTTAAAATTAGTTTTTGGTAACGATTATTGTGGCTCGTCTATTTTCCTGATGTTTGTCCTCAGGACAATCCTCACAGTTGTGAATAGGCTCTTCTTCACCTTTGTATTCTCCGGATATCACAGAGGCTTTTATCCCCTTGGAAATCAAGTATTCTTTCACTCGGGTAAGTCGTCTTTCAGATAACCATTTGTTATAGGTATTTGAGGCTCTTTTATCAGTGTGGGCTTCAATTACGATTTTGTAGTCGCCGAAATTCTTGATCTTAGGCAAAAGCTTGTCAACTGCAATTTTGGCATCTCTGTTCATGTAAGACGAATTCAAATCAAAGTAAACAATACCCTCAAACTTCTCCGGTGCAGGTAGAGGAGGGGGAGTTGTCTCAACAGGATCTTCCAGAGTGGCCATATCCGGAGATGTGGCTATGTACTTCCCAAAATAGGCTCTGAATTTATCGTACGTTCCCTCAGGAAGGTTTTCTATCGTATACTCTCCCGAAGAATTGGTTTGTACGTTTTCTACAACGGTAGAATCTGAACCTTTAAAGAAAACAAACTTATCATATGTAAAGGTCGCTTCAAGGTTGTTAACTGTAATGCTTCCATCTGTACCATCTTCTGTTGTTGGATTGCTTGATGTCATGACATTGAACACGATAGGTGGCGGAGGAGGAATGTAGACGTGGGTATGGTAGATTTGGTTATTACCTTCTCTGTTACTACAGAAATAGCAGTCAATTCCTGAACGAATGAAGTAGGCATCAAACACATTGGAATTAACTTTTGGTCCCAAATTTACGGGCTCACTCCAGTTTTGCCACGAATCGTCTAATCTAATGGAATAGTAGATATCTGCGTCTCCGTGAGTATCCGGACGACCATCAGAAGCAAAGTATAGTGTATCTGAATTAGGAGATAAGAAAGGAGATATTTCATATCCAGCTGTGTTGATCTTATTTCCCAGGTGAATCGGGGTATGCCAAACACCATCATCTCCTTTTCTGGAAACGTAAAGATCTTCCTGACCAAGTGTGTTTTCTCCTGCATCAGAAAGAATTAGGACATCTTCTGTTGCATTTACATGAAAACTATAGTGTTCTCCATGAAGCTCAAAATTCTCAATAGGGAGTTTATGCGGATGATGTTCCCACGAATTCCCTTTTTTGGATGCAATAGCCACCCCTTTGTGCAAGCTTTT
The DNA here is from genome assembly GCA_965230535.1 of Parvicellaceae bacterium. Classification (GTDB taxonomy): domain Bacteria; phylum Bacteroidota; class Bacteroidia; order Flavobacteriales_D; family JAUILH01; genus JAUILH01. Next base: position 1,985,276 of record OZ246009.1, read on the forward strand.
TCTCTTTCTTAAATAGGCATTGAGTAGGTAGATGGTACTTCCGTCCGCACTTAGACCAAATACACCATTGTTTTCCTCATTGTTCAAAGCGCCCAGGTTCTTAACAGAAGTCCATTGTCCGTTAGCATCATGCTCTGCTACCCAAATATCCTGATCGGATTCCATTTTCTCGTAGCCCTTATTCTCTTCATGGAAGGCCCTCACAAAATAAAGGTGAGAACTGTCTTTATCAAAGACTGGCTGAATCTCTTCTGCTCCTGAGTTAATCATATCCGGAAGCGGAAATGGATCCTGAAATAGAATCTCATCCTGAGATAATAAATCGGCATGCCAAGCTCCTGTCAGAAACATGGCAAGTAATAGTTTTTCCTTGCACATAATCGGTTAGTAGTAGTTTATTTACCTAATGTCAATCCTAAAACAATCTCGTGTCCACCTCTGTTAAATGAAGCCATTTTAGATATAGACAAGTCGTATGAATATCCGAACTTGAACATATCATTGATATTCATTCCTAACATGCCAACGATGGCGTCCTGATGACGGTAAGTGAAACCACCCCAGATCCATTTGTCATATGTCCCAATTAATGTAACGTCTAAAGACAATGGGGCAGGGGACATGAACTTAGCCAAAAACGAAGGTGTTAAAGTCAGTTCATTTGAAACAGCTATATGGTAACCAGCTGTAATGAAGTGGTGAGGTTTAAGATCAAAGTTGGTATGATCAACTCCCAGCCAAAGAAGTGTTTTAAGCAACTCTCCACTGCTGTATCCAACGAAAAGCTCGTTAGAGTAGAACCATAAACCTGCATTTAGGTTAATGTACCCTTGCTTTGTTCCATTTCCAAGAAACTGAGCATACTGAGCATCCGAATCATCGAGTAAGTCAACTTCATTTTGATCGAAACGGAATCTTGAGAATCCAGCTCCCAAACCAGCAGAAAGGTTGTATCCTCTCATGACAGGAATGTGGATAGAGTAGCTTCCCTGGAAATTCAGTTGCTTAAATGCTCCATATTCATCTGCGAAAATAGAACCACCAACCGCATGTTTGAGTTTTCCGGTTTTAATGTCCGGAGTTCTTGACGGACCTCTACCTCCAACTCTCAGAGAAGGATTGTAAAGTGGTGCACTTCCTTTCGACAGAGCTGTATGACCGCTCAGGTAGAAGTTTCTTGGTGCATTTTTAAAGCCTACCCACTGTTGTCTTAATCCAACGCTGATATCCAGATACTCGTAGATACCTGATGCAGCCGGATTAAATAGATATGGATTATGCTGATACTGACTATGCTGATACTGTTGCTGTGCATCTGCACTGAATAAAGCACCAAACAATAATGTACTTAATATTAACTTTCTCATAGCAGTTTAGTTTCTAATGATTGTTACTGAGCCCGATTCCGGGTTTCTTGAATCATCACCAAAATCAATGGTGAAGAAATATGAACCTGTAGGTAACTGAACACCATTTCTTGTTCCATCCCATGGTGTAGCATATCCATTAGATTCAAACAAAAGGTTACCCCATCTGTTAACAACTCTTACTACGTTGTTAGGATAAAGTGCATTCAAATTCACAAGTTCCCATGTGTCGTTAACACCATCACCATCAGGTGTAAATCCGGTTGGAATCTCCAACTCAAGAACAACACATTGTTCAATTGTAATGGTCACGGTTGAAGCAGCACTCTGACAACCAGCGGCAGTTTCTGTGACATAGTATACGGTTGTTCCGGTAGTGTTATTAGGAGCAAGGTTATTTCCTGTTCCAATGTTGGTGGTTAAACCTGCATCAGAGAACCAGTCAATGGTGCCTCCCAAACTTGGAGTGGCAAACATATCTGCCAAAGGATCACCAATGCAATAAGTGAAATCCGTTCCTGCAGCCGGAGCCGATGGAGTAGGAGGATCATTTAAAGTAATGGTAGAATTATCTGTTCCCACACAACCAAATAAGTCAACAATGAAATTGGTGAATGAACCAGCACTTAATCCGGTAATGATGTAATCACCTGCTGCATCAGTCATCACCGTTCCAAGATTTACCGTACCTGATCCATCATCATATGAAATGTCGTAAGATGTACTTGGCGTTAATCCTGAAAGTGTGATAGTTCCATCGTTTCCTCCACATGTGGTTGGATCGGATGTTGCAATCGTGAATGTAGGTGCATTTGGATCAACCAAAGTAATCACGGTGTTGTCTGAACCAGTACAACCAGTAAGTGTTACAGTAAAGTTAGTATATGAATCTGCACCTAAACCTGTAATAACATAGTTTCCGGCCCCATCGGTCATCACAGTCCCTAAATTCACTGTACCAGTACCATCATCATAAGTGATGTCGTAAGATGTGTTAGGTGTTAATCCTGAAATAGTAATAGAACCATCAGTACCACCACATGTGGTTGGATCAACTGGTGTACCTACTGTGAATGTAGGTGCATTTGGATCAACCAAAGTAATCACGGTATTGTCTGAACCAGTACAACCAGTAAGTGTTACAGTAAAGTTAGTATATGAATCTGCACCCAGACCAGTAATTACGTAGTTCCCGGCCCCATCGGTCATCACAGTCCCTAAATTCACTGTACCAGTACCATCATCATAAGTGATGTCGTAAGATGTGTTAGGTGTTAATCCTGAAATAGTAATAGAACCATCAGTACCACCACATGTGGTTGGATCAACTGGTGTGCCTACTGTGAACGTTGGCGCATTTGGATCAACTAATGTAATCACAGTGTTGTCTGAACCAGTACAACCAGTAAGTGTTACCACAAAGTTAGTGTAGGAATCTGCACCTAAACCTGTAATAACATAGTTTCCGGCTCCATCGGTCATCACAGTCCCTAAGTTCACGGTACCAGTACCATCATCATAAGTGATGTCGTAAGATGTATTAGGTGTTAATCCTGAAATAGTAATAGAACCATCAGTACCACCACATGTGGTTGGATCAACTGGCGTACCTACTGTGAATGTAGGAGCAGAAGGATCAGTCAATGTAATGGAACTTGCGTCAATAGTATTACAGTTGATGCCATCGATCACATCAAAGTTAGTGTAAGAATCTGCACCTAATCCGGTAATGACATAGTTCCCGGCTCCATCGGTCATTACTGTACCTAAGTTCACCGTACCCGTTCCATCATCGTAAGAAATGTCATAAGATGTGTTAGGTGTTAATCCTGAGATTGTGATAGAACCATCTGTACCACCACAAGTTGAAGGATCCACTGGCGTCCCTACTGTAAATGTTGGTCCGGCCGGATCATTCAAAGTAAATGATGTGTTATCCGAACCAGTACAACCGGTAATTGTCACAACAAAGTTGGTATATGTGTCAGCACCCAAACCAGTGATCACATAGTTCCCGGCCCCATCGGTCATCACAGTACCTAAGTTCACCGTACCAGTACCATCATCATAAGTGATGTCGTAAGATGTGTTAGGCGTTAATCCTGAAATAGTAATAGAACCATCAGTACCACCACATGTGGTTGGATCCACTGGCGTACCTACTGTAAATGTAGGAGCAGAAGGATCAGACAGTCCAATTGGTGTATTAACAGTTGTAGAACAAGGTCCAAGCGTTACAACAAAGTTTGAGTAACCGTCAGCACCTAATCCGGTAATGACATAGTTTCCGGCTCCATCGGTCATCACGGTACCTAAGTTCACCGTACCCGTTCCGTCGTCGTAGCTAATATCATAGTTTGTATTTCCATTCAAGCCGGAAATAACAATTGTTCCATCAGTCGCTCCACATGAAGTAGGGTGGTTTCCAAGTGCAACCGTAAATGAAGGAGAAGGATCAATTGTAAGCACTATGCTTGAATTAACCGTCGCACATGGAGAAGGATCCGTTGTAAATGTAAGTGTTACGGTTCCATTAGTGATGTCATTTGGTCCTGGAGTATATACAGCATTAGGGTCTGTTAAAGAAGAGAATCCTCCATCTCCTGAGCTACCCCAGCTACCACTGCTGGCAGAACCACCTAAGACAGCTGCCAATGTATAAGTGTCAGCTGAACAAATAGATGCATTTGATCCGGCATTTACAGTTGGTACATTAGGATCAACAACAGTTACAGTGGCATTACAAGTGGCTGTGTTTCCGTTCACATCAGTGACAGTTAATGTTACAGTGTTTGCTCCAATATCCGCACAAGTAAATGCTGTTGGACTAACGGTTACCGTTGCCACACCACAATTATCAGAGGAACCATTGTCAATCATTGCGGCAGTGATCGTTGCGTTACCCGCAGCATCAAGGTTTACTGAAGCATTTTGACAAATGGCTGTTGGGTTTGTGTTGTCGTTTACAGTCACTGTTGCGTTACAAGTAGAGCTGTTTCCGTTTACATCATTAACAGTTAAAGTCACGTTATTCGCACCAACATTGGCACAAGTAAATGAAGAAGGGCTTACAGTAATAGAAGCAATTCCGCAATTGTCTGAAGACCCATTATCTATCATGGCCGCTGTAATTGTTGCGTTACCAGAAGCATCAAGGTTAACTGATACGTTTTGACAAACTGCTGTTGGATTAGTATTATCAGCAACGGTCACAGTAGCATTACAAGTAGAGCTGTTACCGGCTGCATCAGTTACGGTGAGCGTCACGTTATTTGCACCAATATCGGCGCAAGTAAAAGATGACGGACTTACCGTCATAGAAGCAATTCCGCAATTATCAGAAGAACCATTGTTTACCATTGCAGCAGTTACTGTCGCATTACCAGAGGCATCCAGATTTACAGATACGTTCTGACAAGTAGCTGTCGGGTTGATGTTATCGTTAACAGTCACAGTAGCATTACAAGTAGAACTGTTACCAGCGGCATCAGTCACTGTGAGAGTTACAGTATTGGCTCCCAAATCAGCACAAGTAAAAGCAGATGGGCTCACAGACATGGAAGTGATTCCACAGTTGTCTGATGATCCGTTGTTAACCATAGCAGCAGTAATACTTGCGTTACCAGTTGCATCCAGGTTTACAGACACGTTCTGGCAAGTAGCTGTTGGGTTAGTAGCATCAACGGTGTTGACATTGAAATTACATGATGAGCTATTTCCAACAAAATCCGTAGCGGTTAATGTTACTACAGTTGTTGTAGCTCCGCTAATGACTGTTCCTACAGCTGGAGATTGAGTGAAAGAAGCAATTCCACATCCATCAGTTGGCACAGGAGCCAGAGCTGTGTAGTCTGGAAGAGAAGCCTGACATGAAGCGTCCAGGTTCAGAGTTTGTGTTCCAGGGCAAGTAACAGATGGGTTAGTATTGTCAACTGTAACAGGACCAAAGTTTAGGACTTTGTTACATCCCTCAGCATCTGCAATGGTTAAAGAGAATGAATTACCATTTTGAAGTCCGGATACCGTTACCGTTCCATTATGCGTGGCTGGTGTTCCACCTAAAGTACCTGAACCACCAAGAGTGATGCTTGAATAGTTACTACCTGTATATTCCGGGGAACCACCTGTTAATGTAATAGTAGCCACACCTGTACAGCTATTTAATGACATAGAGCCAAGTATATCGTTAAGATATTTGATTTCGAAAGCGGTTCCAATATCAAAACAACCATCTCCATCCTGATCAATGTTGATGACACCATTTGGATCACCACCGTTGTCACTATCATCTGCAGTTACCGGAACGTACCATAAGTCTTGAGAACCAGCAATACCCGGGATGACACTGTTACCGCAATCACTGAAATCTTGTCCTGACCATAAAAGTCCTGTATAACAAGGGTCTACTGTTGGATCTGGTCCGGTAGGCGCACAAGAGTAAATGGCCCACATTACTTCAGAAGTTTCAAATGGGTTATTATCTGCAGCAGGCGGAAGTGTCCAATCCTGATTTGAGGTAAAAGAGAAACAACTTGTGGCATCATTGAAACACAGGTAAATCACGTCTGTTCCGGCAGTCACGGGATTTCCATTATAAGTTGTGGTGAAAGTTCCAACATCTGCATTACAAGCCACAACACCTGCCGGAGATGTGGCTGTTCCACAGGCAGAGTTGATATAACAAGCCACGCTCATTCCATTGGTAGAGTTATGACCACAACCAACAGCTTCATCAATCAATACCCTCACAGTTCCTGTAAAAGTTGCTTCCCAGGTAATTTGAGGAAGCAGACCGCAATAATCGTCATTGTATGCAATCAATGCACCACCTGCATCATTTCTAATTGTCATTTCCGCATCATATGTAACGAGCGTGTTGTCACACATAGTGAAAGTGTATGTGGCACCAGCACAAACATTTACGGTATAATAATCTCCTCCCCAAACATTGTTGATAGAAGCCCATGAACTTCCGTTGGGAGAATAAGTTGGGGTAATGTCACCAAACAAGGTGTTGGTATTAGGACATTGGGCATTAGCCGAATTAATGGCTGCCATAAACATAAATACCCCCAAAAAGGATATAATTTTTTTCCGTGGCATAATAAGAAGTGTTATTTAGATCTTGTAGTTGTCTGAGTTCTTTGTCCGGTACTCACAGCGGCATTCTTGTTTAAGAGTGCTTTGTACCTCTCAGGATTTTCAGAAATCCATTTCTCTTTTCGAGTTTTGTAATCCAGTTTATCAGCTTCTGGATTTCCAGTGTCTTTATACTTTGGAAAATCAGCTGGTAATGATTTAATGGAATTCGATTGATTTTTGGCTTGGGGGGAATGGCCCTTTTTTAGCTCAATTTGTGGCGTTGAATTTTGCGAAAAAACAACTCCTAGTGTAAGTGTCAAACTTAACGTAAGAATGTACCTTTTCATAAGCAGAGTTTTAATTTAGTAAGCTTAAATAACCCGTTGATCTGGCTAAATTACAAATTTAGCGAAAATTAACAATGTTATTAACATAAAAACAGACGAGAAGGGGCTCAGTTAGGTTGCATTGAGCTAAAGTTCTGTTAACGTTTAAGTTGCTCAAATTTTACTCTAATAACAGATTGAACGTCCTGACCAGTGATTTTACTCTCTAACCAAGAGATGATATCGAGATATAAATATGGTCTTTGTTCGTAAGGAAGTTGTTTTAAATCGTCCAGCCTGTTTCTGAGGTTCTTGAAGGCTGGAATTAGCTCATTATGAGCGAGTCCCGATAATTTTCTTAAGAATTTCAGGATTTCTTTGAGTACCATGTGTAGCTCATCCATTCTGACGAGATAGCGATAAACACTTTTAATTTGATACTCAACCAGTTCCATATTTCCCAATTCGTAATGAGCGATCAAATTTAGGATTCTTGCATAGCAATGAATGTCTTCTCTCAACTGGCTATCACTGTTATTGATGATTTTATTCAGGTATTCAATGGCAGATTTGTTATCTCCGGAACCAAAATACAGACAAGCTATTTTATAATAGAAGACCAATATCCTGTGTTTGTCCAGTTTGAATTTGTTGGATAGCAAATTGTCTTCTATTTCCTGAACGAGGGATACACCTTTATCGAAACTGCCATCAATAAAGTGTCTGTTAATCTTACTGAGGTATATAAAAAGAAACAGGCTTGTTTTAATGTTGTCATCCTGAATATTCACCTCTGTCTCTAGCATTTCCATCCTCTTAATAGAGTCTGAGAGATTTCTGTATTGAAGCGTGTTGAATTGCGCAGTCATCAGGTTGTGCATGCCCTTTAGATAATCGTCTAAATGCGTTTGAATCAGATCTGAGCTGGTGAATAAATCTACCCAGTACCTGCTGTATTTGTAAAAGTTGACGAAATCCTGAAGAATGTAATGGTACCACGCATAAGACTGATAGAGGTAGAGCTTTTCCAGAAAACTCATTTCTCCAATTTTATAATCAGGCAATTCAGCTCTGAAGAAGCGTTTTACCATTTCTGCGTCTTTCTCATTCCTTATATAGCCCACTTTTATATAAAGTCCGTATAATTTCAAAGAAAGACTGGACAAGACATTGATTCTGACGATTGAAGAAATCGCACTTTTAGATTGAGAGCTCAGTTGTTCGGCTCTGTTCTCCAGGCTTCTTGTGATGTATCTGGACTCAATGTACTTTTCAAACTCTATGATGTCGAGCATCAATATTGGTTGTTTGTGCTCTTCTGCTGCAATTTTAGCTTTGTCCAGAATTTTAAGACTCTGCATATAAAGTCCTTTAGTATAGAGTACTCTGGCAAAATCAAATTGTTCTCTAATTGCCGATACAGAGTTTTGAGATACATCACCAAGCCTTAAGCTTTTAAGAATTTGTTTATAGAGATTGGCCTTGAGATTTGAAATTTGTGCTTTTTTAATCTCAGTGTTTTTCTTCAGAATAGCCGTTTCATCGTATTCGCCTTGTTTTTCAATAGCTTCAAACAAATGCAAAAACTTAAGATTACCGATCTTATTTCGTTGAGCATACAGCTTGAATTGGCGTTTTTCAGACTTGCTTAACGACTTTATTAGGTGGACAAGATGTTCGGTTTGTTCTTTTGGCATTGTATTCTAAAAGACGATTAACAGTTTTATTTATCTGTAAATGAACTTATTAGTTGAGTGGCAGGTAGTTTTAAAATTGTAATTGGTTTCAAATTTAAATTGAAAGATAGTCAAGCTAGGTTTAAATTAGCTTTAAAATCATGGAAAGTTTGATTTCCGTGAAATTATTCGACCTCACTTGTTCTAAAGTAAAAGGTTGTTTAGTTGTTTCAGATCAGAAAAACCGCTATCGTGCATAGCGGTTTTTTGTTTTTACAATAGTAGAACGAAATTACCTTCAAATTTTTACAAAAAAAGAAAATAGGTTACCTTTCCGCGCCTATTGGTATTCATAGTTGAAAGATAACACAACATATAGTCAATTAAAGGAGCAGGACCTTCTTGAAATGGTGCGCAATGGAAATCAAGCCGTGATTGATTATTTGTATCAGAAAAATTTCGGTATGATTAAATCGTTGGTAGTGAATATTAATGGGAGTTTGGTGCCCGAGGATATTTATCAGGAAGCATTTATGGTTTTCCTCAACAAGGTTTATGAAAGCGATTTAAGTTGTAAGGTTTCTACATTCATATATTCTGTTTCAAGAAATCTAAGTCTTAAAGAGCTCAGACACGTACAACGTCATCAGTCGGGCTCTGAATTGGAATTGGTAGACGTAAGCGAAGAGATTGAGGATTATGAAGAAAGTCAGTCAAGGCATAAAAAACTAAAGGCTTCCCTGCAGAAACTGGGAGAGAAGTGCCGTCAGATTATTGAAGGGTTTTATTTAAAATCTCAGTCGATGGAGGAAATAGCCATCAATTTGAATTACACAAATGCTGCAAATGCAAAGAATCAAAAATATAAATGCATGAAGCAGTTGAAATCACTTATGAATGGATAAAGATCTCGACATATTGGCTCAGAAGTTTCTGGCAGGAGATTTGAATCCTGAAGAAGCAAAAAGGGTAGAGGAGTTGTCTGCTAATCAGGATTGGAATGATGTATTGGATCATTACCGTTCTATTCAAGCAGATTTGAAGAAGATGAGCTTTCTTGATCAACAACGAGCTCATTTGAAAAAAGTGACTTTAAAAGAGAAACAAAAAAGTGGAGGGTCTTATAAATGGCTGTTGTTTACTGGTCTGGCCGCCGCTGTTTTGGTCTTGATTTATGTTTCACTTCCCAAAGAAGAGGATAAAGATGAATTGGCTTCAGATAACCGAGTGACACAGAAAGCTGAGGATGATATGGCAAAGGAGGTGAGCTCTGATGATGCCAAGACAGATGTTGAGGAGGCTGTTGGTGATAATTATGACTTTAAGGACGAAGATATCATCAGCAATAGTTCTGTGTATAATTTCAAACCGAAAAATGTAGCCTACGATTCTTTGATGACGAAAGTGGACTCTGCAAACACTGGTGTGATGACCCTGATATCTCAAGAAGGTTCTCAGGATAGCACTTATGTATTTGCCCAGGAATTCAACAACACAGAAATTGAAAAGAGTGTAAGTTATGTTGGTTCTACAGGACTATATGCCATTTTTAATCTTGTCTCTAAAGATCAAAGAACGGGAGAGGTTCAAAGATCGATTATGTTGTTTGACAGACAGATGAACTACAAAGCACGTTATGTTGTGAAGTCTGTAGATGAATTGGCAAAAGGTGTTACGAGCAGAGGTTTTGTGGTAGACATCTTTCATGATGATGGCACTGTCACAAAGGTATCTTATGATTTAACAAAGGACCTGGAGTGTTTAGATTTCCCGCTTTGGTATACTGTATGTCCGGCATATTTCTAAGAAATGGGCATAAAAAAAGGCCGGATGTTTATCCGACCTTTTCTGAAGTATTATAAGTTTACTTTTCTTCTTCTTCCTCTTCAACCGCTTCTTCACTAATCGTTAAACCAGTCTTGGATTCTTCCGTCTTAGTTTCTCCTGTTGCTGCACTTCTAAGGCCCTTTGTACCCTTAAGAAGTTTTTCTTTAAATCTGCGTTTCTTCTTCTTTTTGGTGGTGTCATCCAGTTCAATGTACTCAGTAGAGTTATCATTGCTGTAAGAGTCAGTTTCGCTATTCGAAAAACTCATTGCAACTAAGGCAAGCGTGATAGCTGAAATTAAAATTAATGTTTTCATTGTTTAGTTAGTTTGTAGTTTGATGATGCAAAGATAACAAAAAGGGTGCCATTAATTTCCACCGTTGATAATGTCCTGAGCATCTTTCAGTTCAATCATCTTTCCGTCTTTTTCAACCATGATGAAGGCATCTTCAACACCTTTGGCTTTAAACTCTTCGCTGGCTTTTCTGGCTTCTTCTTCAGTTTTGTAGTTACCTACAAAGTATTTGGTAGTCCCATCTTCATCTTTAGCGAATTTAAACGCAGCACCAAGGTTTCTAAATAATTCCAGTTGTTCATTAGGAATGGTTCCTTTAAACGCCCCTACCTGAATGGTGAAGGAGTAATCACCGGAACCTTTTACGGCATTTTCGTATTCATCAATTTTCTCATCGTAACCTTCAGTTACTTCAGTAACCTCTTTCAGAGAAATTCTCTTGCCTTCTTTAAAGGCGACTACAAAGGCATCAGGGAAGCCTGCTTCAGCAGTCATAATAATCTTGTGCATTGAGGCATCTTGCAGATTATCGAACGAACCAGAGTAGTATCTGTAAATTTGATCAGCTCCATAGAATTCTACAATGTCAGGGATGCCAATAAACTTCCTGCTATTCTGAGATTTGTTGTAAGCTCCAATTTGAACTCTGTATGTAATCTCATCCGAATGTGTGATTTCTGGAATAGTCGCATTCTTGGAAAGTGCTTCTTCAATTTCAGCTGAAGTAGGGGCGATCACCACAACTTTACCAGTATTAGTTACCTCAAGCTTACCAATTTGCTTGGTAGATACTCCGTTTTTATTCAGGTCTTTTTCCAGTAAGGCAGCTTCAGATAAATCCAGACCATCAAGAACATAGTAAACCGAATCACCTTCATGTATGGTCTTAAAGCGCTTGTATTGAAGATACTTGTACAGCTCGTTGGCTTTGATGTTCTCCGGTTTCTTATCTATAACAACGAAATACTCTTTTCCGGAATTCTCTCCAGGATCTATACCTCCACCAGAGCTGGGCGCCAACGGGTTGTCTATAATAACAGTGTGTTTACTGGTAACTTCAATTTCACTGAATTCTCCTGTAGAATCTTTGTATCTTCTAAAGGCTTCTTCAATCATTTCATCCGTTAGAGTTACCCCTTCAGAGTTAATGTACGGACCAGGAGAGTTTAATTCTTTATCAATACAATCCGGAACGCCATCTAAATCGTCATCCTGAGGACATCCATTGGCCTCTACAGGTCTGCAATCTTTTGGTGTATATGCACAAATATCCTGGAAATCTACCACACCATCCATATCTGTGTCAAATGTGTCTTTCGCAAAAATATCCACTTCCCATGGTGGGAGTACCGGTTCGTCTTCATTCACTTTCTTCTCAAGTGGTTTAAGGCTGTAACTTACTGTGAAGTTCGAAAACAAAAACTTGTCTTTACCTTTTGTACCTGCTCTGTCTCCAATACTTTCAGAAGTCACATTGTCCACTAAATCCGTCGTGGTAAAATGCATGGTGGATGCCACACGCAATCTGAAATGATCCGTAATATTAATATTGAAACCAACACCAACAGGAAAGGCCCATGATCTTTCAGGATATTGTCCAAGACCATCAATGTTCTGCTCTCTTAGGTCGGTTTCATATATATAGTCTCTCTGGATAAATATCGCAGAACTGGCATTAGGGTCATTCTGGGCTAAATTTCTAATGGAACCGTCATCCCAGTAGTGGTATCTGTTACCATTAAGGTCGTATAAATCCGTTTTAGACAGAAATTCGAAAGATTCGATTCCTGCATAGATAAATGGTTCAATGTCTCTTTCTCCTCTTTTTTTCTTGAGGATGTGATCAAAGTTATAACTAAGGCCAATTCCTCCGGCTCGAATACGAGATTCGAAATTGAGGTTACGAGTCAGGTTTTCAATAGAACGCTCATTGGCGCTTACACGACCAAACATGGTGTGAAACTGAAAATCTAAATAGTCTGTAATGGGGTGGGTGAAGCGTAACTCAGCAGCCAAACGACTTACAGTTAAATGCTGCCCTTTATTGTTATTGAAAATATCTCCGAAGAAAGTGAGGTTACCAGCTCCTAAACCAAGGTAAGGCTTGTATCTCAAATCCAGATTGCCATCCGCACCGGTTCTGGCACCATCATCGTCAAGCGTTTGTTCATTTTGTGCATTGTCTTTAATGGAATCTTTATGCGTTTCAAACGCCATCCCTTTGACAGAGAGCATACAAAGTATAATGAATAAGCCTTTTTTCATGTTCGTATAGCAGCAAACCATTTGTACGTATAAAATGGCTCGAAGGTTATTCAAAAATCGCAAAAAAAGGGCACAATTAAAAATGCGCCCTTTAAAGTAATTCACAAGACCTGGTTCAAAGTCCTTTAGAAGTTCGGTTTCAACAGATACTGAGAGTAAAAGTCGTCAATTTCTTTAACGGCTTCTTCAGCTGTATCAACCAGTTTAATGAGATCAAGATCGTGTGGACTAATATTGGCTTCTTTTTCGAGCATGGTTTTCTTAACCCAATCCAATAGACCTGTCCAGTAATCGGTGCCTACCAATATGATAGGGAAACGTTCTATTTTCTTAGTTTGAATAAGTGTGATGGCTTCAAACAATTCGTCAAGCGTACCAAAACCTCCGGGCAATACAATGAATCCCTGAGCATACTTTACAAACATGACTTTTCTAACGAAGAAGTAATCGAAATTAATGAGTTTATCGTGGTCGATATAGGGATTGCTGCTTTGCTCAAATGGCAAGTCAATGTTGAGTCCAACAGACGGACCATTGCCCAGTTTAGCGCCTCTGTTTCCTGCCTCCATAATTCCTGGACCACCACCAGTGATAACACCGTAACCTTTGTTGGTTAACATTTGGGCAATGTCAACAGCCATTTGATAATAAGGATTGTCTTCTTTTGTTCTGGCCGATCCGAAAATGGATACGCAAGGACCAATTTTAGACATGGTTTCATAACCGTCAACGAATTCGGACATGATCTTAAAGATTGCCCAGCTGTCGTTAGTTTTTGTTTCGTTCCAGTCCCTTTGCGGGAAACTTGTGTTGTCTTTATTGTCTGACATTATAATTCTTTTTTGAGGTATTTAGCTGTAAAACTATTTTTTTCTTTAATAAGTTGTTCGGGCGTTCCGGAAAAGATCACACTGCCACCTTTTTTTCCACCATCGGGACCTATGTCAATGATATGATCCGCCACTTTGATGATGTCCATATTGTGCTCAATAACGATCACTGTATTTCCGCCATCTACCAAACGTTGAAGAACTTCCAGAAGCATTCGAATGTCTTCAAAATGAAGTCCTGTAGTTGGTTCATCCAAAATGTATACCGTTTTTCCGGTGCTCTTTTTGGAAAGCTCGGTTGCCAACTTTACACGTTGAGCTTCTCCACCAGACAAAGTTGTGCTGGCTTGTCCAAGTGTTAGATACCCTAAACCAACTGAACTTAAAGTGTCGAGCTTCCTTTTAATCTTAGGGTAGCTTTCGAAGAACTGACATGCCTGGCTAATTGGCATATCCAGGACATCATTAATGGACTTACCTTTATACCTGACTTCCAGCGTTGCACGGTTGTAGCGTTTTCCCATACAGCCTTCGCACTCTACGTAGACATCAGGTAAGAAATTCATCTCAATGGTTCTTACACCTGCGCCTTTGCATTCTTCGCATCTTCCGCCTTTAACGTTGAATGAAAAGCGTCCTGGTTTGTAGCCCCTGATCTTTGATTCCGGCAGATTTGTGAAAAGCGCTCTGATATCTGAGAATAAACCTGTGTACGTAGCAGGGTTCGACCTTGGAGTTCTTCCAATAGGAGATTGGTCAATATCCACAACTTTATCTATGTACTCCAATCCCTTCACCTTTTTGTATGGAAGAGGCTTCTTAACGCTTTTGTAAACGTGTTGATTTAAAATAGGGTAGAGAGTTTCGTTAATCAAGGTGCTTTTTCCACTTCCCGAAACCCCGGTTACACAGATGAAAGTACCAAGAGGGAAAGTCACTTTTTCCCCTTTCAGGTTGTTACCGGTGGCGCCTTCTAAGATTAATTTTTCCTTACCTGGTTTTCTCCTTTTTTTAGGCGTCTCAATGTTGATTTTGCCATTCAGGTACTGACTTGTAATAGAATCTGATTGCAATAAGTTCTGAGGTGTGTCATTGGCAACGATACTTCCACCGTTAATGCCGGCTCCGGGACCAATGTCTACCAACCAGTCGCTGGCCAGCATCATGTCTTTGTCGTGCTCAACTACCAGAATGGTATTGTCCGCTTCTTTTAGTCTTTGAAGAGAGTTGATTAAACGATCATTGTCCCGTTGATGCAATCCAATGCTTGGCTCATCCAGAATGTACAGAACATTTGTGAGCTCTGTTCCAATTTGTGTTGCCAGCCTGATTCTTTGTGCTTCTCCTCCGGAAAGTGTTTTGGCAGACCTGTTCAGACTCAGGTAATCCAAACCAACATCCATTAAAAAGTTAATTCTGGATCTGGTTTCTTTTATGATTTCCGTTCCAATCTTAAGCTGGTCTTTATTTAATCTCGATTCAAGGTCTTCAAAAAAGGCATGGAGCTCACTGATGTCTCTTTGAGCCAGGTCATGAATGGTAGTTTTGTCAATCTTGAAATGTCTGGCTTGTTTATTAATTCTGGCGCCATCACAGCTAGGACAGTTCTGCGTATTCATGAAGGTTTGAGCCCATCTTTTGTAAGCAGGGCTGCTGCTGTCGAAATAATGCCTTTCAATAAAGTTGGCAAGCCCTTCAAAGTGAATCGTCTTCTCTTTTCCGTCTTTAGCTTTGTAGCTAATCGCCTGCGGCAAACCGTAGAGCACTTCATTCAGGTGTTCTTCGGAGATATCGTTAACCGGCGTTTTGATTGTATAGCCTCTGGCTTCCAGTAAAGCTTCAATTTTTTCAATGAACCATTGGTTTTTCATTTCCCTGAGCGGTTCAATGGCGCCTTGTTTGATACTGAGCTTTGGGTTTGGAATGAGTTTACTTTGGTCTATTTCCGTAATCACACCAAGACCAGAGCATTTGCTGCACGCTCCGTAAGGAGAGTTGAAAGAAAACAAGTTAGGTTCAGGTTCATTGTATGAAATCCCTGAATCTTCAC
This sequence comes from Parvicellaceae bacterium, assembly GCA_965230535.1. Taxonomy (GTDB): domain Bacteria; phylum Bacteroidota; class Bacteroidia; order Flavobacteriales_D; family JAUILH01; genus JAUILH01. Next base: position 2,000,994 of record OZ246009.1, read on the forward strand.
AGATCAAAGCTCTTGAGAAATGATGAAGCTGGTCTGTTTCGTGTTCCAGTATCATCATGCTGCCCTTACCAATGTTAAGCGCTTGTTGAATGCCCTGAGAGATTCTCGTTTTATCGTCTCCCTTTACTGCAATGCGGTCAATTACCAGTTCTATGTCGTGAATTTTGTAACGATCAAGTTTTATATCATCCTGAAGGTCTGTAATGACACCATCAATGCGCATTTTGGTAAACCCACGTTTTCTGTATTGTTCAAACAACTCTTTGTAATGACCTTTTCGTCCTTTAATTAAGGGAGCGAGTACTACAATCTTCTTAGAATCAAAAGTCTTTAGAATGAGATCTTTGATTTGATTCTCCGTATACTTTACCATAGGTTTGCCCGAAACATAAGAATACGCAACGCCAATTCTAGCGTACAATAGTCTCAGAAAATCATAGATTTCTGTAATCGTTCCAACAGTAGACCTGGGATTTCTGCTTACAGTTTTCTGCTCGATAGAAATTACCGGACTGAGTCCTGTGATACTGTCTACATCAGGCCTTTCTATACCGCCAAGAAACTGTCTGGCATAGCTGGAAAAAGTATCAATATATCGTCTTTGCCCTTCAGCGTAAATGGTGTCAAAAGCCAAAGAAGATTTTCCAGAACCACTAAGGCCTGTAAATACAATTAACTTATTTCTTGGAAGTTTTATCGATACGTTCTTCAAATTGTGAACGCGTGCGCCTTCTACCTCAATGTACTGATCCTCCACTGTTAATACTGACTGATTGGTTTTAAGTTATAACTCTGAGCCGGAACAAGTATACGGTAAGTCTTTTTAGAACTGTTTGGCAGCATTTTATCTCTTAACCATGGATTCAATTTCTTAAGAATCTTATAGTTGGTTCCCTGAGAAATTGCGAAATCGGATAAGTTATTGATTGTGCTGTCTACTTCAAGCACTTTTGTCTCGTGTGTAGGGTATAGGTCTGAATCTATCAGGTTAAAGCCGAAATCTTTCGGGTTTTCAAGAATATGCTTGGCGGCCAATATTCTGAATACATATCTACTGGTTTCGCTATTCAAATAGAGGTCGTAGTAATTATCCGTTTGTTGTTCCTTTAAACGATTGCTTAAACCGCCCATTCCCATGTTATAAGAAGCGGCCGCAGCTGTCCAGTTTCCAAATTGTTTATATGCGTTCTTTAAGTACTTACAAGCTGCTGCTGTTGCTTTCTCAACCTGGTAACGTTCATCAACATATTTATTGACCTCAAGTCCGTAAGAGCGTCCTGTTGCTCTCATAAATTGCCAAAACCCTGAAGCACCAGCCGGTGAAACCACATTGTCCAAGCCACTTTCTATCAAAGCAAGATATTTAAAGTCTTGTGGAACGTCATTGGCCGCAAGAATAGAATCGATTATGGGAAACCACCTGTTGGCACGCTTTTGAAACAGAAAAGTTTGAGAATGCCAATAGGTGTTAACGATGAATTCTCTGTCTAAACGTTCTCTTACATCAATGTCCTGAAGCGGAACCCTTTCTCCTGCAAAACTAAGTTCTTCAGGTAGTGGAACAGAAAAGATTTTATAATGATCCCTAATATGAGAACGCCTGTCTTTTGGTTCGTCGTCTCCTTCATTTGAAGTAGCTTCTGATGTTTTGGAGCTTTCCTTTGGAGAGTCAGATTCTTTCTCCTTGGAGAAACTAAAAAGGTTGACGGCAAAAGCCAAAATTGCAATGAGTCCTAGGGATATGCTGATCTGTTTGATGTACTTCATGATTTTCGAATCTTATCTTTATTGAGGTAGGTTATGTAGAAAAATATAGAAAGAACTAAGATAGCAAAACCTGTGAAAATTAGTGTGTACAAATGTGTCCAGTCTTCCAAAAAACGAATGATAATTGCAGTTAAAAATGTGCATAAGGCAGCCAGACCAAGGAATATAAAGCCAACCTGTGTATCGGTTAAGCCCAAATAAGATAAATTATGCGTGGTGTGATCTTTGCCACCTACAAACGGAGATTGTTTTCTTCTCAGTCGATTAATAGATACAACAGTCGTATCAACAATGGGGACAAGAAAGCAAAGGATGACCATCACTATTTGACGCGACTGAACAATGGTGCCTTCCAATCCTTTTGAGTTCCATAAAAACTTGATACTAACGGCTGCGAGAAACAAACCTAAAAACTGACTCCCGGTATCTCCCATAAACATTTTAGAAGGATGCCAGTTATAAAAAAGAAAGCCAATTAATCCTGCCAGAACGCCCAACATGGCAATGTATTCAAACTCGGTACTTAGACCCATCATGTACATGTAAATCAATATGGCAACGATGATACATGCTGAAGTGATGCTCGTAATTCCGTCCATATTGTCGAGCATATTGATGGAGTTCATAATGCCAATTACCCAGAAGATGGTAACTGCGTAATTCATCCATTCATAGGGAAAAGTCTGGATATAGACACCTGCACCGATCAGGATGATACCACAGGTGACTTGTACCAGAAATTTTAAAAGAGGTCTGGTATTGTAAGCATCATCAGCAAGACCCATTAAAAAAGCCAGGGATGACGAACCAATGAGCGCCAGAGCAGATGGCTCTTTAAAAATTCCGTCGGCCTCAAAGAGAATGCCATAGCAGGCAATGGATATGAGGAAAACTATAAAGAATCCAATGCCGCCTAAAGCCGGTTTAGAAACAGAACTCCATCTAATTGTAGTGCCTTCCTTATTACGTATACCAAGAGTTTTAGAGAATTTTAGAATGATGCCATTAAAAAGCAGTGAAAACCCTACGATCACAATAAAAAAACTTGTGTAAATCCAGAATTGATACTCTTCATTAAACATAGTCGAATTCGGATGTGAAGTTCTCAAATGAAGGATAGTCTTTGTCTTTTTCGGATAAAACAGGAGACTCAACTCCCCAGTCAATGTTCAACAATGGATCGTTCCAGTTTAACCCACCTTCACTCGGTTGGTTGTAGTAGTTTGTGCACTTATATAAAAATCTGGTATTGTCTTTTAGGGTTAAAAAGCCGTGAGCAAACCCGGAAGGAACCCACAGAACGAATTTATTTTCCGAAGACAAGACTATTTTGAAATGCTGTCCGTAGGTTGGAGAATTCTTTCTGATATCCACAGCTACATCCAATACTGCACCAGAGGTTACTCTTACCAATTTTCCCTGATTGTGAGGTGGATTTTGGAAATGTAATCCACGTAAAATCCCTTTGGAAGAAAGCGATTCATTGTCCTGAACGAATGATAAATTCTCCGGCAACATATCGGATCTAAACGATTCAAAAAAATACCCCCTGTTATCTCCAAATACCTTAGGTTCAAAAACTTGAATTCCATTTAAGGCCTCTTCTATGATCTTCATTTTCTCTTTAGTAGTTTTTTGTACCACGGCATGCCATCTTCCTCGTCAGAATAATAGTTCCCGTATCCATAACCGTATCCGTACCCATAGCCATAACCGTATCCGTAGTTATTTCCGTAAGGTGACTTTTTAGCATCCACACTGTTTAGAACAACCGATAAATTTTTGATGTTGCTCTCCAGCATTAATTTATCAATGTTCATAACGAACTGTCTCTTAGAGTAGCCCGCACGAACAATATAAATTGGGTAGTCTGCCATTTGTATGGTTGAGATACCATCTGTCACCAGTCCGATTGGTGGGTTATCAAATACAATGATGTCGTAAGTTTTCTTTAGTTCAACCACAAGCTCATCTAACTTACCGTTAATGATCAGCTCAGATGGGTTAGGAGGGATAGGGCCACCCGTGATGTAGTGAAGGTTTTTAAGTTCACTCTCCTTGATACTTTCTTCAAGTGTACTTTGGCCAATGAGAAGAGAACTCATACCAATATCGTTGGAAGAGTTAAATCCTTTATGGATTTTAGGTTTCCTCATATCCAAATCGATGATGATCACCTTTTTATCAGAGAAAGCAAAAATTCCGGCTAGATTGATGGAAACAAAAGTCTTTCCTTCTCCGGAAATGGTGGATGTGACAGCAACAGTTTTTGGACCAGGTTCATTATTGATAAACTGGAGGTTAGTCCTTACAGATCTAAAGGATTCCGCCAGTATACTCTTAGGGTTCTTGTCAATGAGTAATTGAGAAACCGGAATGTTGTTTGGGTACTTTGGAATATTCCCGAGTAAGCTAACCTGTGATGTAGACAAATCCTGAATTTCCTTCAATGTATTGATTTGGCTATAGTACAGGAATCTGATTACTACTATTGATAAAGAAATGATAAAGGCGAGAATACCAAATCCGGCATAGATTAGTGTCTTATTTGGAGAAATAGGTTCTTTAGGAATCTGTGGATTCAATAGCAATCTTGTGTCAGAGGTAAATCCTTTCTTGGCAATGTGATACTCAATAATTCTTTTCAGAAGCATAGAGTGAAATTCCACATTAATGCTATGAGCTCGATTCAGTTTGGCCAACTCAATTTCCTTTCTTGGGAGATTTAGGAAATTGGCTTCAATTTGATTTGATTTTTTCTGCTTAATTGCCTTGTCCTTTTTCAGTTGGATTAGAAGAGAGTTGACGCCTTCTTTGATGAGTTTGATTTCAACTTCAATTTGCTTAACCAGACCTTTATATTGGGTGCTGTTTTCGGTTACTCCGGAAAGCTGTTCTTTTTTCACAAGTAACTCTTCGAGTTTATCCAAATGAGATTTTAAGTTCTCCTCAAATTTGGTCCCTACCAGAAGTGGAATGATTTGGTAGGCGTCTATTTCTTTTTCCTCTTCAAGTTTTAAATGAATCTGATTCAGGATTTGGTAATCAATTTCCAATTCCAAAATAGACTCTTCCAGTTTGCTTGATTGTTCGAGATAGTTTTTGCCAATTACGCCAACTTCTTTGACTTTGTTGAGTTTTTTGAAGGTTACCAGTTTCCTTTCTGAAGCATCTAAACTATCGGATACGACTTCTAACTGCTGTTCAAGGAAGCTGATGATATTGTCAAATCCCTGCACGTTTCTGCTGGTGTCGAAACTAATAAATGTGTTTGCAACGGATGACACAATGTCATGAGACAAAATAGGATTGGCATTTCTGAATGCGATCTTAATCGTCCTCGCGTCCGCATTTTCAATTTCTACCAATAAATTAGGTTGCAGTTCTTTAATAATTGCTGCTCTGTGGTTTAGTACAAAAAACAGCTTGTTATTCTCAAGTTGTTTGGCGAAGACCTTGGGCTTGTCAATATTTAGTTTGGCAGAGAAATGAGGCGTTTCAACGTATCCTTCAGAATTTGTGGCAAATTCAAATTTCTTCTCGTTAAGGGTATAGGATATCTGAATTTTCTTGGGATCACCCTTTACATATATCGGCTTGCTTTGAACAGAACTTGAATCTTTGTAGATGATATCTGATACCTTGAACAAAGACTTCTTGTAGTTCTCTTCCGTCAGAATTTTTCCTTCAGTATAGTATCTGACGTAGACAGGTAAATTTGAAATGGCCTGAGTGAAAAGTAAATTGGACTTTAAAAGCTCTATATCTCCACTTAGATTCGCTGCATTCATACTTCCTCCGGAATCAAAGACAAATTGAGCAGAGTTTTTGTTATTGATCTGAATAACCGCTTTCGATTCATACATAGGGGAGGTATAACGTATGATGATGTAAGCACAGGCAAAACAAAGCAGGAAAATCAGGAAAATGAAAATCAAAGATTTCTTAAATAGAAAAAAGAACAGTTTAGGATCAAATTCTGTGTTAATAGAAGAGATCTTTACTCCAGCCTTTTTTGAGATATCCTGATCTGACAAAATCTAGTTGTTGATTGTTCTAAAAACGGTGTATACGATTATTGTACTACTTATGATGGAAACAATTGGAGCGATATCTCTAATAATTTCACGCCCAATTTCAGGCACAGGTTCAACATAAATGTAATCATTGGCCTGAACCAGCATGTCTGTGTACTTTAGTCCGTCAATGGTAGACATGTCAAGTTCATACACATGTCTTATATTGTCCACGTTTCTCATTAACTTAATATGGCTGGCATTACCTCTGGTGTCAATTCCACCTGCCGTAGCCAGTACTTCCATTAAAGTTGTGTTGTTATTGCTTAAAGTAATCACTCTGGCATTTCCGCCACCGCCTGGGAAAACAATGACTCTTTTATTAACGACCTGAAGTTGCACAAAGGGCTTAACATAACGTTCGCTATACAGTGATTCTAAGGTGTCTTCAGCTTCTCTAAGCGTTAACCCTGCCAGTTTGACTCGTCTCAATTCAGGAAGTTTAGCTGTACTGTCCTTATCAATAAGATATTTAATGGCGTTTCTGTTGGCATTAACAAGTGCCCTGGTATTATCGTTACCATTACTACCGCTTATGGTGCTTGAAATTCCTTGTTCCAAAACGATATAACCATCGTTGTCATAAAGTAAGAACTGAATGATGTCGTTAGGAGCCAGTCTATACTCCTGAGCGGAATAGATCACAGAGTCAGAAAGTTCCTCATAGACGTATTCCTTATGGGTTCTCAGCATAAGATTGGTGTTGATGGTACAACTGCTGATAAGGATGATAAGTCCTACAAGAGATATGGTAAGTAATTTGATCATACTAAATGATTACATGAGCAAAAATATCATTTTAATTTATCTCTCTTGGAGTAATTTACTGTAAAGTTGATCCATTTCATTCACAAGCCTTGAATAATGGAATTTCTCGAAGGCAAATTTTTCTCCTTCCTGACTCATTTTTTTTCTTAAATCATGATCTTTCAGTAGTTTGAGTAAGTTCTGCCTAAAAGTATCCTTGTCCTGAGAAGTGGAAAGCAAGGCTGTTTTGTTAGCTAAAACAATGTCCTTAATTCCTCCAACGTCAACACTCACTATAGGTTTGCTGGCCGCTTGTGCTTCTATTAGGGTAACGGGAGTGCCTTCATTTAGAGAGCTTAAGGCAATGATGTCGGATCCAGCATAGACACGTTCTGTGTCTTTGATCCATGAAGTAAAACAAATACTCGCTTTTTCCTGAGGATTTGAAGTGAAGTCAATGTTCTTTTCCTGGCAAAAAGATTCCAATTCAGCTCTCAGTTCACCATCCCCAACAATAAAGGCTCTGAACGGAAGGTTGTCTTTGTGTTTGATGTCTGCTAAAGCTTCTATGAAGAGTTTATGATTCTTAATTGGAACCAGTCGGCCAATTATGGCAATCGCCACCTCATGATCTTCCAGATTAAATGTACTCCTGAACTGCGCCCTAAGTGTATCCTGATTGGTCCTGAATCTTTCAAGGTCAAAACCAAGGTTGATGACTTCAAACTTAGAAGGGGCGGCAATTTTATGAATTTCACTCAACTCCTTTTTCTGAATGTCAGAAATAGCTACAATCTTACTGCTCTTTTTGGCCAGATAGCGTTCAATATTTTTGTAGACTCTGGTTTTCGTTTTTCCAAAGTAGGAATGAAAAACGTGGCCATGGAAGGTGTGGATTATTACCGGCACTTTGAGTTTATGAGCGGCTAGTCTTCCGAGTGTTCCCGCTTTAGCAGCATGTGTGTGAACAATGTCTGGCTTATATTCCTTAATGATCTTTTTGATTTCGATATAAGCCTTTCTATCATTCTTAAGGTTCAATGCACGGTGCATGTCTCCAATGTACTTAGGCTTTAGGTCTAGTGATTCAAGAATGAACTCGGAACTGTCTTCCGAATCATCTTTCACTCCTCCCAGGAGCAATGTGTCGTATTTTGGAGCCAGATGCTTGGTGAGATAAGCAGCATTGAAAGTAGGACCGCCAAGGTTGAATCTGTTAATTATTCTAAGGATTTTAGGCATGATGTTTTTCCAACCATTTATGTAAGACAAAAATACTCCAAAGCGGGTAAATCACGTCTCCGGAAGCACTTTTGTTCAATTGATTCATAAGTTTTTTGAGTTCACGATAGTCGATGAGACCAAATTTTTTGCATTGTTCTTCAGATAACTGAAAAAGGAATTCTTCTTTCAATCCTGTTTGAAGCCACTTTTTAACGGGAATTTCAAATCCATGTTTTTCACTGCTAAACACCCATTCAGGGAGCAGGTCTTTAAAGTGCTCGTATAAAATATTCTTATTCCTTTTCCTGTCGAAATAAGTTTCTTCAGAAAATTGTCGGGAAGCATGAACCACATTCAAATCCAGGAAGGGAACTCTGACCTCCAGTGAATGCGCCATGCTCATTTTGTCAACCTTTGCGAGCATATCATTTGGTAGCACCAATTCCTGATCCATCAGCAAAAAGTCTTTGAAACCGCCATTGAATTTTCTCGCCAGGTTATAAGATGTATATGGTTCACCTATCAATGCCAGACTTTGCTCTCTTTTAGTGAAGGAAGCCAATCTCAGGAATCGTTCTTCAGGTTTTAAATGACTCAGTTCGCTCCACTTTTTTAGCTGTCTGATTCTGTTTCCTGTTTTAGAATCTCTGCTTCCCTGAAAGGGAATCAAGCCACCAACCAATGCAGCTGTCTTTTGAGAGAAAGAAGGGGTGAGGCTCATTTTTAAAGCCTTATGTTTGTTGTAACCAGCAAACAATTCGTCTGCGCCGTCTCCACTTAAGGCCACCGTTATTTCAGATCTGACATGTTTGCATAAAGCGTACACTGCTGCACTGCTGGAATCTGCAAAAGGCTCGTCAAGTTTGTCAATTAGATCATCAAAATAGCCTGCTGCTGTCTGGTTGTCCAGTCTAATGGTGGTGTGCTGACTGTCGATATGTTTTGCAATTTTTTCAGCTTTAGAGCTTTCATCAAAAACACCAGATTCGAACCCAATAGAGAAAGTCTTGAGGTCAGGAGCATGTTTTCTGGCGATGGCTGAAATTAAAGAGCTGTCAATTCCACCGCTTAAAAAAGTGCCAACCGGAACGTCAGATTGAAGTCGTAAGCGCACAGCCTCTTCCAAAGTCGCATCTAGTGTTTTAGCCTCTCTATGAAGGTGTACAGAATCAATTTTGGAGAACTCTACAGATCCATTGTTTTGAATGGATAGAACTTCACCCGGAAACAGCTTTTTAACTTCATTATAGATTGTTAAGGGGGCCGGGATGTAAGTGTGCTGAATATACTGCCCAATCGCATTGTGGTCGATACTGACCTGATCAAGCATAAGTTTAACGCCTTTTACTCCGGAGCAGAAAGAAAGCCCTTCCTCGTCTAGTGAATAGCACAATGGTTTAATCCCCATTGTATCTCTGGCTATAAAACCTGTGTTGTTTTCAAGATCAAAAAAAGCGATGGCAAAAAAGCCGTTTAAATCATTTAAGCCTTTTTGTCCTTTTTCGATTAACCAGTATAGAAGCACTTCTGTATCCGAACTGGTTTTGTATTCTTGGTCGGCCTTCAGCTCTTTTTTTAGAGATAAATAGTTGTAAATCTCACCGTTAAACACCATAGCATAGCGTTTGTCAGGAGAAAAGAAAGGTTGGTTTGCCTTTTCATCGAGATCCAGAATGGCTAATCTGGCATGACCAAGCGAAAGATTATCCTGAACAAAAGTCGACTGGTTGTCAGGTCCACGGTGAAGAATAGACTCTATGGCAAGCTCAACGCCCTCATTACTGGCACGTTGATTGTTGAAAAAATATTGTCCGGCTATTCCACACATGCTCAGTAGAGCTTAACTTTAATGATTGAAAGCAAAAATAATGTTTAATCTCCAGTTCAGATTATGAGAAAATTAATACTTATCCCAATTGTCTTATTGATAATTCAGAATGTAAATGCTCAGCCTGAAAAGAGGGATAATCCTCTTCAAAATTATACAGATGAGTGGGTAGAGGATCCTTTCTTAAAAAATGCGGCGATAAGCTTTATTGCATATGACCTCAACGGTATGCGGATCATTGCGGATCACAATTCTAACATGGCGCTTGTACCTGCAAGTACCATGAAATTGGTGACAACCGCCACCGCATTTGAAATACTTGGATCGGGATACAGGTTTAAAACCAGAATTCAATACAGTGGTGAAGTCGATAGCATGGGAGTGCTTCATGGTAATATATACATAAAGGGTGGAGGAGATCCAAGTCTGGGCTCGTCGTATTACAAAAGCTTCAATGCAGACTATCTTGATAAATGGCTCAAGGCGATTAAAGATGCCGGAATCAAAGAAATTGATGGCCACATTATTGGAGATGCTACCATTATTGGAGATAACATGACACCCGCAAACTGGAGTTGGGGAGATTTGGGGAATTATTACGGTGCACCACCGTGCGGACTAACTATTCATGATAATAAAACGACTTTGTTGTTCAGATCGGGACCAAAAGCAGGAGATTCTACCTGGATGGAATGCATGGAGCCTTATGTACCGGAAATGTTTGTCTATAACAAAGTGAAAGCCGCAACAGCGAATAAGGACAATGCCTATATCTATGGCGCGCAGTATGATCCAATGAGATTGGCAGAGGGAAGCATTCATTTGGGTGAAGAAGCGTTCAAAGTAAAAGCATCTATTCATGACCCTGCTTATCTGGCGGCACATGAGTTGGAGTCAAAATTGGCCGAAAATGGCATCTTATGTAAATACGCATGTAGCACAGTTAGGAGAGATAAGATCATTGGAAATTATGTGGACACTTTGGAGCGAAAGTCTATCCATACATTAAGTGGCGCAAGTGTTGGTAATCTGGCTTACTGGACAAATATGGTTAGTGTCAACCTTTTTGCTGAGCATCTTTTTAGAGGTATAGGCATTAGATTGTATGGAAATGGCAGTACTTATTCTTCGGAGAAAGGCGTGAGATCTGCCTGGTCGAAAAGAGGGGTGAACATGACAGGTTTTCAAATGACAGATGGAAGTGGCTTGTCCAGAGCAAATGCTGTTTCTGCCAGACACTTGATGAGGATATTGAAATACATGAACAAAAGCAAGTATAAAGACAGTTTTAGAAAAACGCTTTCAGTTGCAGGTAAAAGCGGAACCTTAAGTAGCATTGGAAGAGGAACAAGGGCTGCTAACAATCTTATGGGAAAGAGTGGAAGTATGACTCGCGTGAGGTCTTACGCCGGATATGTGAAAACTGCTTCAGGAAGACAACTGGCGTTTGCCATCATTGTAAATAATTATACCTGTACAGGATATCAAATGAAACAAAGACTCCAAAAGCTGATGGTTAAAATGGCAAACTATAACCAATAGTAGACTTGAAGCCTTTATATTTGTCCAAAACTATTTAGAATGAACTTTATCAAAAAGCTATTGGCAGACTCATTACACGGTATAGATCTTTCTGATCTTCCGTTCATTGCTTTTAGGTTCTTTATGGCTGCTTTATTGGTGTATGCCTTTCGTCTTCTTTTTGCAGAGAAGATGGATTTGGCAAAAGAAATGAAAAGGTGGATGGTCGGTATCGCTGCATTCGCTGCTTTCGTTGCCATTGTAGCTGAAGTGTCCATTACGCTGGCTATTCTGTTTATACCAGTATTGCTAATCTTAATTCCGTTTAAAAAAGAATGGTCTTACAACAATCAGTTAATGCTGGCATTGTCCTTAGGTCTGGGATTGGCTTGTGGCGCTGGTTATGTGTTTCTTGCGGTTTTAATTTCAGCTCTGCTCATTCCAATTATGTTTTTCGCTTATAAGGCATAGTGTGAGGAAAGCGCACACATATTTTTTACCTGCTTATTTATTGGGAGGAACGGCATTGTTCGGTTTTCTGAGTTTGTCTATAGACGATAAGGTAGAAGAGCCTTATTTCGATAAGCAAGTTTCAGAGTATGTATCGTCTCCGGTCGTCAATGTACAGGGACAAAACTTCTCGCTTGAAACGTTGGATCAGAACGCCAAGATCTATTATACAGTTTCAGGAAAATTGCCTACCGAGGGAGATGCCAGATATTATCAATCTGCTGGTGACTTGAGTTTGGAAAAGAATAGCGGGAACCTTTTGAGAATAAGAACATCTCACCGCTATAAGTCTCCCATTACAATGGACCTGCCTTTTAAGGCGAAAGTAGTTCGGTTTACTCAGCAATTAAAGTATTTGGGGTATAGTAAACCTCAAATGACAACAGTGTTCTCCAAACATGAAAAGCACAAGCTTAAAATACTGTCTTTGGCGGTGGATGGAGATCAATTGTTCGATCCAATTGATGGTAAAATGGTAATTGGAGCAAAATTCTGGAATAGAGAAAGAAGAGGAATTTCGGAGCCATGGTGGGCGCAAGAAGCAAACTACAGAGAAAAAGGATTTAAGTCTTCAATTTATGCCGGAGCCGAGTTTATTGATGAGGACGGACGATCCATTGCTCAGGATAATTTTAGATTAAGGATTCATGGAAATGCATCCCGTGCCTTTGCTCAAAAGTCGTTCAGACTCGAAGGCGAATCATACTATGGAAGTGGTGCGATCAAAGATGTTTGTGATTTGGTGCCGGGAGACTCGCTAAGTTCATTGATGCTTAGGAATTCCGGAAACGATTGGGGGAGAAGTATGTTTCAGGATGCCTACATTCAATCAATTGCACAGCAAATTGGTTTGCCTGCACTGGGCAGTGAGCCTGTTCATGTAATGATTAACGGAACTTATTGGGGAATATATAACCTCAGGCCAAGATTTGATGAACGTAACTTAAGTAACTATTCAGAAAAAGATGGAAGGTTTGCTTTAATTGAATTGGACAGCGAACTGGATGAGGGTAAGCAGAAAGATCTGGATGACTACATGGGGCTCAAAAACTTGATTGGCTCAAAGAGTGTCGACAAACGTCAAAAACAGGAAGAACTTGAATCTAAGGTCGATCTGGATAATTTCATTGATTACATCATTGTGGAAACCTTCTTCTCCAATGGAGACTGGAATCCGAACAATGTCAAAACCTTTAGATTTGGGAAAAAGGATAAGTGGAAATGGGCCATTCATGATATGGATTATGGTATGACCTATACAGGACTGGAAGCTGGTTTGAATTCCGATTTATTCGTGAAACTAAAAAAGGGCAATACCGTAACATCAAGCGTTTTTATGTTTCTGATAAGTATAGAAGAATATCGCGAACGTTTCCATAATCGTGCTCAACAGCTTTTAGAAAGAGAGTTGTCCTCTCAGAATCTTAATGATCACCTGGAAGCATTTAAGGAAACATACGAGCACGATATTGATTATCAGATTTCTCGTTGGAAACAGCCAGCCTCAAAACAATACTGGTATTCGGTAATAGATGGTTTTGAAAGCTTTAATAAAAAACGTCAGGAGATTTACCTCAACCAATTAAAGTCGCTTTAGGATGGATTTAAGAAAAGATCGGCTTGAATTTTATGCACTCATGTTTCTGCTTACCGCAGCAGGATGGGTAGGAGGTTTTTTAGCTTCAGCGGCCATTTTTCTGGTCGTCTTTGCCATGCTCTGGAACCGTAGGAGGTACGACGACTTATTTCTGGCTTTTATTCTGACTCTTGTTTTCTCAGATAACTTACCGGATCAGTTTGCCGGACTGGGGTATGCCAAGCAACTTAAAAACATCTTCATATTGATGTTAGCAGGAACTGTTTTTCTCGATCGGTCCTTTTTTCACAAGATCAATCCTTTCATCAATAAGTTTATACCGTTCTTTTTGGTGGCTGTGGTGGCATTGTATGCTTCACAAGAGCATAGTGTTGCCATTCAAAAAACATTGTCTTATTTTCTTTTATTCTTAACTGTACCAACTTATGTAGAGTATTGCTATAAAAACTATGGTGTGGCTTTCTTTAAGAGAATAGTATATTTTGTTGTTTTTATTCTACTTGTTTCTGTGTCGATGAAATTTCTGGTGCCGGAAGTGGGAATGTCACACGGAGGAAGGCTAAGGGGAATTTTTGGTAATCCTAACGGACTCGGGATTTTTGTTGTTCTGGGAACGGTATTGTTTACAATAATTGCTAATATGTATTACGGCGTATTCACTGTCTTTCAGAAACTACTCATGTTTATGATGTTTTTTATAGTTGCTTATTGGACTGGGTCGAGATCTGCCTTATTGTCGATTATCTTGTTTTTGATGTTCTTTCAAATATTCAAATTTTCGTTACCGATAGGAATTATTGCTTTCCTAGCTACAGCTTTCTACAACCAGCAAATAATTGTTTTGTTTATCGATTTAATTGTATCTCTGGGCTATGGAGAGAGTTTTAGGGTAGATACCTTGGAAGAAGGATCGGGAAGAATTATTGCCTGGCAATTTGCCTGGCAAAATATTCAGGACTATTACTATTTGGGGAGAGGTTTTGGTTATGATGAGCATTTGATGCGTGCTAACTTTGATTTTTTGAGTAGGCAAGGACATGAAGGAGGGGTGCACAACACTTATCTTATACTTTGGTTAAATACCGGACTGATTGGCCTGATTCTGTATTTCAGAGCCTTCTTTCTCAATTTTATTCAGGCCGCTAAAAGAACCCATTTTGCCTTCCCTGCTATGTTTGCGGTAATGTTTACCATTGTCTTTGAGCCTTGGTTGGCATCTTCTTTAAATCCCTTTACGACCATGTTTCTTACCATAATAGTCGTACTTTCGCAAGAGTGCTTTTACAAAGTGCCGGAAAATGAAAAAGTTGAAACAATTTCTGAAGAAAATCTGGAGCAAGAAGTGGCTACGACTTAGCCTGATTATTGTATTTTCTCTATTCATAGTGGGCGAGTTGTTTGCTCGATTTTATCTCGGTCTTGGTGATACTCCGGTATACATTGAAGACCCTGATTACGAATACATCTACGCGCCCAATCAGGATGTTAAAAGATTTGGGAATAGAATAATTACCAATAAACATTCCATGCGCAGTAAGCCTTTGTCCAAGAAGGATGGCAAGCGAATACTGCTGATAGGAGATTCTGTTGTGAACGGAGGCGCTCATGTCGATCAGGATGAACTTGTCACAACCATTCTGGAAAACATCTTTGGAAGGAAAGAAGCCGGAACACGTGTGCTTAATATTTCAGCTGGTAGCTGGGGACCAGATAATGCCTTTGCCTACATTTCTAAACACGGTCATTTTGATGCAGAAGCAATTGTTCTGTTATTCAGCAGTCATGATTACAACGACAATATGCACCACAGAACAGTTGTAGGAGAACATAGAAGTTGGCCAAAATCCAGACCATTTCTGGCTTTAACAGATGGTTTCAGCAATTATGTGTGGCCAAAGCTGCGCAAAGCATTTGGATATGAATATGATGAATATGCTTATCTGAAGGGACATGATGATTCTGCAGTTAATTCAGGGTGGACAGATTTTTTCGAGTTTTGTGAACAGAAGAAAATTCCGCTTTTGGTGTACATTCATCCGGAGGTAAGAGAAATCAAAGATCGGCAATTGATGCCCAAGGGCCAGAACCTCATTGGTTTGTTAGAAACTCATCAGATTAAATACCTCAATGGACTTGAATATGAGACTAACGAACAAGGCTATAGGGATAATATTCATTTGAATGGTAATGGACACCGCAGATTAGCCACTATCTTGCAGCCACACATTGAAAAGTTAATTTTTGAACCGCTGGATGAGGAAGCACTTTAAACTCATATTAGTACTGGGGAGTCTGTGTCTGTTTGCAGGTGCTTCTGCACTGTATTTGGGACACAAAGCTGTTAAGGCAAAAGGCTATGCCGGAATTAAAGAATATCTCTTTGGCGTATCTGGTTCCTATGCAAATTCTTTAAATGTGTCTCCGGATAATATTCACTTGGAAGTGTCTAAGAGTGCCATTGCGCAAATGGCAGAACAAAGAGAAAAAGCTCTCAAGGAAAACCTCATGTTAAATATTGGGGAGAATTACCACGACGGAAAATTAAGCCTGAATGGAAAGAGTTCTGACATTGAAATCCGTTTAAAGGGACACATGACAGACCACTTACAGGAGAAAAAATGGTCGTTCAGAATTAAGAAATGTGACCCCAATGTACTAGGATTGTCAAGGTTTACTTTACAACATCCCGGAACCAGAAATTACATTTACGAATGGGTCTTTCATCAGTTAGCCAGACAAGAGGGCATTGTTTATCTGGATTATCGTTTTGTAAATGTTGAGGTAAATGAAGAGTCCTGGGGAATTTATGCATTAGAAGAGCACTTTGGTCCGGAATTACTGACTAGAAACGATCGACCAAAAGGTGTGGTTGTAAGATTCGACCCTGGAGCGTACTGGCAAGGAAGGATGAACGAAAAGCACAGAC
This sequence comes from Parvicellaceae bacterium, assembly GCA_965230535.1. GTDB lineage: Bacteria > Bacteroidota > Bacteroidia > Flavobacteriales_D > JAUILH01 > JAUILH01. Next base: position 2,017,190 of record OZ246009.1, read on the forward strand.
TTAGAATTCAGGAAGATTACCACGACTATAGCGCTACCAATGTACAAGCCTTTGCGGAGGGAAAAGCTTTTAAAGACGAACAACTCAAATCGAGCTATGAAAAAGCCATTTACCTATTGGAGAGTTTTAGAAGGTCACGTTTAGTTACTTCAGAAGTGTTTGATGTGTCTCTAATGGCAAAGTATTTGGCAATTATTGATCTGGTCGGAGGTTATCATAGTTTGGACTGGAGTGATGTGAAGTTTTATATGAATTCTGAATCAGGTAAGCTGGAGCCGGTAGCATACGAGAGTTTTGGTGTGAGACAATTGCCTAAATTGTCTGGTGCAGGAAGATATACTGATTTCAAGATAAATGATTTCCATCAGCAACTGTTTAGCGACCCTGTCTTTTTTGAAGCATACATGAAAGCAGTTAAAAGAATTTGTTCAAGAGCGTATTTCGATCAATTCTTAGCTTCAATTAAGTCGGAATTAAATCATCAACAGGCAATTTTAGCTACCAATTTTCCTCTCAAACCTTTCACGCCTCAAACTTATTTCTACAACATCAATGTGGCACAACGCTCACTGGATTTGCCAAATCCACTTGTGACATATGTAAATGAATACACAGATAAACACATAGTCTTGGTGTTTCACAATGCAAGTCAGTACCCATTGAAAATTAACTCTATTGGAGAAGGAAAAGACAAGCTTAAAGTGAATATTGTAGTACCTCCAAAAGTTGAAGGGCATTTGGTGAAACCTAAACTACATCAATTTGAGCATGAGTTTGGTGAAAAGGTAAAACTGAATAAGCTTGAAGTGGAATACCTTGTGCCTGGTGGAAAATCTTTTAAGGAAAATGTCAAGCCATTCAAGTATGATTATGAGGGATTCGAAGAAGATCTCGAATTGCTAAAAAGAACAAATCTTAAATTAGACTCCACTGTTGTTGTTAATGACACAATTGCCGAATGAAGATCTGGTTGAGCATACTGTTTTTATGGTCTATTCATTGTTTTGGACAAGAATCGCCATTCAATAATTTGTCCGTTGAGGTTGAAGACGAGAAAAATTTTAAATTCATTGTTAGTGGGCATTTCCATGGCGATTCTAAAAACATATCTGGCTTCCCGGCTGCTACTTTACTAGGGAATTTAGACGAGATTAACTCTAAAGACGCGACCTTCTTAATGAGTTTGGGAGATTTATTCCTAAGTGTCAAGAAGGACATGAAGAATTACGACAGGGTTTTGTTTTCTAAACTCGATATGCCATTGTTCAATGCGGTTGGAAACCATGATGTTGAGGAGGATAATTACAAAACTAAATTTGGAAAAACCTATTTCCACTTTACCGTTGGAGAAAATGTGATGATTGTTCTGGATACAGAATTGGATAACGGAGATATTGAAGGCGCACAACTTTCAATGCTTAAAAATGCACTCAAAACACCAGCCAAAAACTATTTTGTATTTGCGCACAGACCAATTTGGGCAGAGTATCATGACGAACTGGAAGATGTATTTAAAGGGAATACCAGCTCAGGAACTAACTTTGGAGATGATGTGTATCCACTTCTTAAAAAGGCAAAGGGCCAGGTTTATATGTTTGGAGGAAGCATTGGAGGAGAAGCACCGGTATCTTTTTTCTATCATAAAAAAGGCAACGTCCACTACATTGCGAATGCCATTAGGAATTTACCACGTGATGGAATGATCCTGGTTGAGGTTAAAGACAATGAAGTCAGCTTCAAACCTTTTAGTCTCACGGGACAATCGCTTAAAAATCTTGAAACTTATAACTTGAAGTATTGGAATACCCATGAGGTAGATGATAGCTTCAATTGGCGTTTGCTGCCTTTGTATATCTTCCAAATGCTACAAAGTTGGCATTTCTGGGTTGGCGTTGTTTTAAGCTTACTTGGGTGTTTATTCGTGATATGGTTTATAAAACGAAGAAAAGCCAAAAGAGCCGTATGAAAATCTTGTTTCTATATACGGAACTTGCTGGGTATACATTAGCTTGCTTACATGAGTTGGAAAAGCATGTAGATGAGTTGCATGTGGTAAGGTGGCCAGTAAATAATGAAGCGCCATTCAAATTTGAGTTTTCCGAAAAGACCCGGGTTTATGAAAGAAACAGTCTGTCTAATGAAGAACTGCTAAAGCTTTCGAAAGGCATTTCTCCCGACATAATCTATGTGAGCGGATGGGTAGACAAAGGTTATCTTCAGGTATGTAAGCATTTTAAGGGTAACATTCCTGTGGTTGTAGGTTTTGACAATCAATGGACTGGTGGTTTAAAACAGAATCTGGCCAGTCTCATGAGCTTCAGAATGATCAAGCCGTACTTCTCTCACGCATGGATTCCGGGAGAGCCTCAGAGAAAATTTGCAGAGAAGCTTGGGTTCGAAACAGATAAAATTTTAACGGGCGTTTATTCTGCTGATGTAGACTTATTTGAAGGATACAGAAAAGATTCAGAAGAGGAGAAAAGCCAAAAACCACCGCATAGATTTTTGTATGTAGGCAGATATGTAGAGTGGAAGGGAATCAATGAAATGTTTGAGGCATTCAAGAGTCTTGGAGAAGGTAGAAAAGACTGGGAATTGTGGTGTGTTGGAGTGGGAGACTTGTATGACAGTCGACCAAATGTTCCGGGTGTGAAACATTTGGGCTTTAAACAACCCTACGAACTGAAGGAAGTTATTGCAGAAACCAGTGTCTTCATCTTGCCAAGTAAGTTCGAACCATGGGGAGTTGTGCTTCACGAGTACGCGGCAGCCGGATTTCCCTTAATTTCTGCCAAAGTAGTTGGTGCTTCCAGTGCCTTTATTCAGGAAAATAAGAATGGCTATTTTATCGATCCGGAAAATATTGGATCGATTGCAGAAAAGATGAAAACATTCATTCAAATGCCTGATAAGGACATTACTGAGATGGGGAAGAAAAGTATAGAATTGTCTAAAAGCATCACGCCGGAACTTTGGTCTCAAACATTGATTAATTTAGTAAAATAATGTGCGGCATAAACGGAATATACGGTTTAAAAGACCTGAATAAATCTCAGGAGGTTCTACATTCTATGAATGAATCCCTGGCGCACAGAGGACCAGATGCTGAAGGAGAATTCGTTCAAAACAACATTGCGCTTGGTCATAAAAGATTGGCAATTATCGACCTTGTAGATGCGTCTAATCAGCCAATGACAGATGTTTCAGGAAGATATACCCTGATTTTCAATGGCGAGATTTATAATTACAAGAAAATCAAATCCTGGTTGGATTATCCATTCAAAACAGAATCGGATACAGAAGTTGTCCTGGCAGCATTTATCAAGTGGGGACCAGAGTGTCTGAATCGCTTTAACGGCATGTTTGCATTTGCTGTTTGGGATAATGAGACAAGAAGTTTATTCATTGCCAGAGACAGATTGGGCATCAAGCCATTGTATTACAAATTGGATTCGGAGTTCTTAATCTTTTCTTCTGAGATCAGACCAATTCTGAAGAGTGGTTTATTTTCTCCTCGTTTGGATAAAAACGGTTTGAATGACTATATCCGTTATCAAACTGTTCATGCACCTAACACCATTATTGATGGGGTGAAAATGCTCATGCCCGGACATTATCTCACAATCAACGAAAGTGACTACAACATCCAACAATACTGGGATTTGAGAACGGCTGCCAGAACGACCAACGGAAATCTCAAAAAAGAAGATGCCAAAAAGTTGGTGTTAGACCAGTTAAGCCAATCGGTTGAATACAGACTTCAGGCAGATGTGTCATTTGGTGCATTCTTATCAGGAGGGATCGATTCAAGTGCCATTGTTGCGTTGATGTCTGAAACGGCAAGTAAACAAGTCAAAACATTCTCTGTCACCTTCGATGAAGCTGAATTTTCTGAAGCCAAATATGCGCGCATGGTGGCTGATAAATACCAGACCGATCATACAGAAATACGTTTGTCGCCAAATGACTTTCTAAAAGACCTCCCAACAGCTTTGGGAGCAATGGATCATCCAAGTGGAGACGGACCCAATACCTTTGTCATATCCAAAGCCGTTAAAGAGGCAGGTGTTTCCATGGCGCTCTCTGGTCTTGGAGGAGATGAACTGTTTGCCGGATATGAAGTTTTTAAGAGATCCAAAAAGCTTCTCAATAATAAGTGGGCCATGAGTTTTGCTCCAGGATTCAGGAAGTTAATTGCCAAACCTGTTAAATGGAGAAAGAAATCTGCTGCAGGAGATAAATTTGAAGAGTTATTGTTACTGGACTATTGGGATATAGATCATTCATATCCAGTGAGCAGGAAAATGCTTTCTCAGGATTGGATTGATCGTGTGCTGGAAGGACATAACAATAATAGAAATGAAGTTTTTGAAATTGCCAATAGTCTGATAGCATACGGTTCTACAGGTTTCGATTTGCCCGACTTGAGTAAGGTTTCATTGTGCGAGATTCAAACTTATATGCAAAATGTGCTTCTTCGGGATACAGACCAAATGAGTATGGCTCACGCTCTAGAGCTTAGGGTGCCTTTTCTGGATCACGAATTGGTAGAAAATGTCATTGGCATCTCAGACGATATTAAATACCCCAATACGCCTAAGCAATTATTGGTTGAAGCCATGGGAGACAGGTTGCCTTCAGAGATAGTGAATCGACCAAAAATGGGATTCACCTTCCCGTGGGAACACTGGCTTAAGGGCGAATTAAGAGATTTAGTTGAGACAAGTCTTGAATCATTAGGAAATCGTGCAATTCTAAATAAATCAGCTCTTAATGAACTTTGGGAACGTTTTCTAAAAGGAGATAAGAGAATTACCTGGTCGAGAATATGGTACCTGGTTGTCCTCGAAAATTGGTTGTCTAACAATGGAATCGATGAGTAAGCCAAAGGTGCTCGTTTTTATAGATTGGTTTTTGCCTGGATATCGAGCTGGCGGACCAATTACCTCCATGCGTCACATGATTGGTAACCTGCATCAGGAAATAGACTTCTATGTGGTCACCAGAAATACAGATTATCAAAGCGCTGAGCCGTATGATGTTGTTTGCAACAGATGGCTTGATCAGGAAACACATCATTGCTACTATATCAAGGACTCGGATTTGAGCAAAGCGGCATTAAAGCAGGTCATAGATTCTATGAAGTTCGATATGTTTTATATCAACGGCATGTATTCAAAGTTCTTTTCCATCATGCCTCTGGATTTGTTGAAGAAGGACTCAAGACCTCAGATTGTTGCGCCCAGAGGAATGTTGGCGCCAAGTGCCATGGCCATTAAAGCATTTAAGAAAAAAGCGTTCATTACTTTGTCCAGATTCAAGGGGACTTATGGCAATGTGTTGTTCCACGCTACAAACGAGCAAGAGAAAACACATGTTCTTAATCAGTTCAAAAGAGCAGATGTGGTTATTGCTCCAAATTTGGGCCCAGGACTGCTTGATCGCGCGGGTTTTGAGAAAGCGAAAAACGAACTGAAACTCATTTTCTTAGGAAGAATTGCTCCGGAAAAAAATACCTTATTGGCCATCCAGTCACTTAAAAACGTTTCGGTCAAAGTTAAGCTGGACATAGTAGGAGAGACCTACGCTCAAGAGTATCTTGAAGCTTGTAAAAATGCAGTACAGGAATTGCCGGAGAATGTCCAGGTAGAATTTAAAAAGAGCATTTCGCCCGATTTGGTGCCAGCTACACTTCAGTCGTATCATTACATGTTTTTGCCCACTAAAGGAGAAAATTTTGGCCACGCGATTCTGGAAAGCCTTATGTGTGGTGTGCCGGTCCTTATTTCTGATCAAACTCCCTGGACCCACTGTAAAGATGAAGGTGTTGCTTTCGTTAGCCCCAATGATGCTGGGCTGATTGCTCAAACAGTTGACTTGTTGGGTGCACAAACTCAGGAAGATTATGAGGCAGTTTGTCAGCGTGTATCCATGTTTGCACAGAAATACGTTAAAAATTCTACCGGAATAGAGCAGACAAAGGCTATATTCAAGCTAAATTAGCTCCATGAGTCAACAAACTGATTTATCAAAGTACAACAACGACTGGTATAAGCCAGGTTCGCCAATTAAGCGTGTGCTTTGGTATTTTGTTAATGGATTCATTATGCTCAATCCCATGAATCCGTTTTCAGGGCTTAGAAAATTTGCTTTAAAGCTATTTGGGGCGAAAGTTGGAACTGGTGTTGTTATAAAGCCAAGAGTAAACATCAAATATCCCTGGAAACTTACAGTAGGAGACCATGTTTGGATAGGTGAGCAGGTTTGGATAGATAATCTCGATGAGTTGACGATTGGTAACCATGTTTGTTTATCTCAAGGCGCCATGTTATTATGCGGCAATCACAATTACAAGAAATCTACCTTCGATTTGATGTTAGGAAAGATTACTTTGGAAGATGGTGTGTGGATTGGAGCTCAATCAACAGTTTGTCCCGGAGTAACCTGTAAAAGCCATTCTGTACTATCGGTTGGAGGTGTGGCTAACAAAGATCTGGAAGCCTATGGTATTTATGCAGGAGTGCCTGCTCAGAAAGTAAAAGAGCGTAAAATTGAAGCTTAGTATTATCACGATATCATTTAACAGTGCTGAGACCATTGAAGATACCTTACAGTCTGTAATTGGCCAGGATGCATTTGATCAGGTTGAGTATATCATTATAGATGGAGGCTCTACAGATGGGACAATGGATATTGTTAACCGTTATAAAGAATCTATTGACATCATTGTGTCAGAGCCAGACAAAGGTTTGTATGATGCCATGAACAAAGGTGTGCAACATGCGACTGGTGACATTGTTGGAATACTGAATTCAGATGATATTTATGTGGATAGTTCGGTTCTCGACAAGGTTATTAAACTCTTTGAATCTTCAAGGGCAGACGGTGTCTATGCGGATTTGTGTTATGTAGACCGTCAGGACACTTCAAAGGTAACCAGAAAGTGGATTTCAGGAGAATACAAGAAAAACGCTTTCAAGAAGGGCTGGATGCCACCTCACCCAACGTTTTTTGTAAAGAAACTTAAGTATACCCAGCTTGGGACATATAATACAAGTCTGAAGACCTCAGCTGATTATGAATTGATGTTGAGATTTATTCACAAGCACGGAATCAAGCTGGCTTACCTCAATGAGGTCATCACGCTAATGAGAGTAGGAGGGCAGTCCAATACTTCAATTTGGAACAGATTATCAGCAAACGAAGAAGATCGACACGCCTGGAAGATCAATGGCCTTTCTCCGGGTTTATTCACGTTTATCAGAAAGCCTTTGTCTAAAATCGGACAGTTCATCAAGAAATAAAAAATCCCGCTCCAAAACTGAAACGGGATTTAATATCGTAAATGTCTTTTGTTTAGAACTTAGCTCTTACTTTTCGTCTTCCGCCACCTCTTCTTCCAAGCCAGTTAAAGTTCTGAGAGTAGAAGCTGTTCTTTCCTTTAAGCACGTAACTGTATGTTAAATGCGAGAAGATGAAAGTGTCATTACCACCGTTTTCTCCAGGTAAAGAAGCTCTTTTCTCTCCAGGTGCGTAGTTACCTAATCCGCCTCCAGGAAGCAAATCAGCTGGTAAATCCGGAGATCTGTTTGTGAAAACGTAGTATAAACTTGGATCAGCTACCTGATCAATTTCAGGGTAAACACCACTCAAGTCATCAAGATAATCAGTGAAAGTCAGGTGGTAAGCCAATTCAAAACCAAATCTGTGTTGTCTTCTATACGTAAAGAAAAAGCCAACTCCCATTGGAATCGACATAGAAATTTTGTTGTATTCTTTAGATTGTCCTTCCGTTCTTAAAGGACGCAAAGCAGTCCATTCCCCTCCCTTGTATCCGGGATTTTGAGCTTTTGGGTTATGATGAAAACCGGATACACCTAGAAAACCAAAAGATTTAAAGTCTAATCTGTATCGTCCACGACCTCCAACATCATTCACGTTGTACAAGAAGATGTCTGCTCTCAGGGATAAATCGAAAACATCATTTCTGAAAGACAGGTTACGTCCTCTTCTTCCCGGGTTGGTAGACAAAGCATCATCACCGGAAATTCGTCCGTAAGTCAATCCAAGGTTTGCAGAAACCAGATTGTTGAATTTGTATCTTAAAAATCCTCCAAGAGAAATGTTCGTTTCCTGAAGCTTCATATCCCATACGAAGGCACGTGCCGTTTTTTCCTTACCCCCCATATCTCCCAATACGTTTGAGCCTCCAAGCTTGAAGCCATATTCAAGCACGTATTTTTGAGCATGTAAACCCGTGCCAATGAAACAAGCAAGCAAGAAAATAGACAGTTTTTTCATAGTAACAAAATTAGGCCTTTTACTTATTAAACGCAAATTATGAAATATGGTTGTCGATAAATAAGTCAGTTTTTTTTAGTTATCAACATATAATATTCACCATTTGGTCAGCAAGAAGCGTATTTTTGTGTAAAATTTGTCCTGATGAACAGAATCACAGAACTTTTTAAAATTCAATACCCAATTATACAAGCCGGAATGATCTGGTGTTCAGGTTGGGAGCTAGCCAGTGCGGTTAGTAATGCCGGGGGACTGGGGATCATCGGATCCGGTTCTATGTACCCTGAAGTACTCAAAACTCACGTGAAAAAATGTAAGGAAGCAACTGACAAGCCTTTTGCGGTTAACCTCCCTATGTTGTATCCGGATATCGACAAACATGTCGAGACCATTTTAGAAGAAAAAGTGCCCATCGTGTTTACCTCTGCAGGAAATCCAAAAACCTGGACACCAATTCTTAAGGAAAATGGTGTAACTGTGGTACATGTGGTATCTTCTTTGAAGTTTGCTTTAAAATCTGAAGCAGCGGGTGTAGATGCCATTGTGGCCGAAGGTTTTGAGGCTGGAGGACATAATGGAAGAGATGAGACAACAACCTTGTGTTTGATTCCTTCAGTGGCTGCAGAATTGTCTATTCCCGTTATTGCTGCCGGTGGTATTGGAAATGGTCGTTCTATGTTGGCAGCCATGAATCTTGGAGCGGATGCAGTGCAGGTTGGAAGTCGTTTTGTGGCGTCTGTTGAATCTTCAGCTCATGAGAATTTTAAAAACAGAGTGGTAGATACTAAAGAAGGCGGAACAGAGTTGACATTGAAAGATTTGACTCCGGTAAGGTTGATTAAAAATGAGTTTTATGATCAGGTGAACCAAGCTTATGAATCATGCGCTACTCAGGATGAGCTTAAGGACTTGCTTGGTCGCGGACGAGCCAAAAAAGGCATGTTTGAAGGAGATATGGTAGAAGGAGAGCTCGAAATTGGTCAGGTATCTGCTTATATCAACCAGATTAAACCTGCAGCCGAAATTTTAGAAGATATGTTGAAGGAGTACAGAGCTGCAAAAGCCGAGATGACTTCTCCGAAATTTGATTTTTAATGATAGATTTTAAGAAATATACCCTGGACAATGGCCTTCGGGTACTTATTCATCAGGATAAGACAACCCCAATGGTGGCAGTAAATACCTTGTATGATGTTGGTGCCAGAGATGAAGATGAAGCCAGAACGGGCTTTGCGCATTTGTTTGAACATTTGATGTTTGGAGGTTCCGTGAATATCCCTGAATTTGATACACCACTTCAAATGGCTGGAGGAACAAGTAATGCTTTCACGTCTAACGACATTACCAATTACTATGACACATTGCCTTCAAGCAATATTGAAACGGCTCTTTGGTTGGAATCTGACAGAATGTTGTCTTTGGCTTTTACGGATAAAAGTCTGGAAGTGCAAAGAAGTGTAGTGATTGAGGAGTTTAAGCAGAGATACATTAATCAACCTTATGGCAATGTCTGGCATTTGTTGAGAAAAATGGCCTTTAAGGAGCATCCGTATAAGTGGCCAACGATCGGGAAAGAGATCAGTCATATTGAAGATGCTAAAATGGAAGATGTAAGGGCGTTTTTCCATAAACATTACGGACCTCAAAACGCGATTTTATGCGTGTCCGGGAATGTAGAGTATGATGCTACCCTTGATAAAATCAATAATTGGTACAGAGATATTCCAAGCAGAACAAAGTATGTCAGAGATCTGCCGGTGGAGTCGCAACAAAACGATTACCGCGAAATGGAGCATGAGGCTGATGTGCCTGCAAATGCTTTGCACATTGCGTTTAAAATGTGTGGAAGATGGGATGCTGAGTACCCAATTTATGATTTGATTACTGATATTTTGTCAAGAGGACAGGGGAGTAGGTTTGAAAAGTCTCTGGTAAGAGAGAAACAATTGTTTTCAGATGTGTCTTGTTATGTACTTGGGGCTTATGATAATGGGCTTTTGGTTGTTTCAGGTAAACTTAAGGATGGTGTTGCTTATGAAGATGCTGAAAATGCCGTTTGGAAAGAATTAGAAGATTTCAAAGTGAACGGAATTGATGGTACAGAGCTTCAGAAAGTGAAAAACAAGTACGAATCGGCAAAGTTGTATTCTGATACCAATGTTCTGAATAGAGCAATGAACCTTTGTTTCTTTGAGTTGAGCAGTTCAGCTGGTGATTATCCTAAGGAGCTGGGTAAATATTTGCAAGTGAATTCAAGTGATATTTCTCGAGTTTCGCAGTCGGTTTTCAATAAAAATCAGTGTTCACTTTTAAGGTATAAGAAATCTAAATAAAACATTCAATTGAATTTTGTTAAAATTCTGAATAATAATTTTTTATGATAAGAGATGTTGCTCCAAAATTGGAGGTGTTAAATAAGGTTGATGTCATTAATCCTGAACAATTAAAGTTGTCTTCAGGCGCAGATGCTTTTTTCATTGGTGGATGTCTTGAAGACATTGCGCAAATTGATTTGGTATTTGATGCCGGAGCGAAATACCAGAACGTTCCTTTGCAAGCTGGTATCACCGCAGCCATGTTGTTGGAAGGTAGCGGAGGACGAAAGGGCGTTGACGTGATGGATGAGTTGGATGGGTACGGTGCCTATATTGATGTTAGTAGTGATTACGACAGGTTTACCTTGTCTGTATTCTCTACTATTAGGTCGATAGACAAGGTTCTGAAATTGGTAAAATCGATTCTGGAACAACCAAATTTTGAACAAGAGAATTTTGATTTGTTGATTTCCAATAAGCGCCAAAACTTCTTAGTTCAAAGTGAAAAGGTATCAGTTTTGGCAAGGAGAAGGTTCTACAGAGAGCTTTTTAACGATCACGAGTATGGTAATTTGGCAAGCCTGGAATCTTACGATACATTAACACTTCAGGATTGCAAAGACTTTTACAGTCAGGTGCTTAGGTCTTCAAAATTAGACTGTTTCGTTGCCGGAAACATGACTTCTGCTCATGTCAAATTAATTGAAAATTGCCTGTCTGAGATAGAGATGGGAGGCGGTGCAGTTAAAACCTCCGTTGGAACGATTAACAATCATGCATCTATCCAAAGTCATATTGAAAAGAGTGGGGTGCAGACAGGCTTAAGAATCGGTAAAAAATGTATCAGAAGAGGGCATGAAGATTTTTCTGCCTTGCAGGTAACTGTGACAGCTCTCGGTGGTTATTTCGGTTCAAGGCTCATGAAGAATATTAGGGAAGACAAAGGGTTTACTTATGGAATTGGTGCCGGACTGGTAACACTTGATCATGCGGGCATATTTTTCATCTCAACTGAGGTAGGGAACCAATATCTTGAGCAGACTTTAGTAGAAATAAACAAGGAAATAGACTTGCTGAAACAGAATATTATTCCAGAAGATGAACTGTTTTTAGTTAAAAACTACATCAGCGGCAGTGTTGCTCGATCTTTAGATGGTGCATTCGAACAAATGGAAAAATTCAAGACTGTTCATTATTCTGGCCTCAATATGGACTACTATAACAGCTACCTTGCAGACATGAGAGAAGTGAGTGCAGAACGTGTGATGAGTATGGCTCAAACTTACCTTAGTCAGGATACGTTTATTCAAATAACAGCCGGAGAAGCAACTAAGTCTTCATAAATACGTCTTTTTGTATAACAAAAAGAACGCGATTACGTTATAGTTTTGGTTGCACAGATGCGCTTTAGAGGCCTGATCATATTATTTTCTATTCTGATATCCGCTGGAAGTGGATTGTCACAGCCTTTGAACACCCCGCAAATTCAATGTTTAAGTGTATTGCCTAATGGCAATGTTGAAATTACCTGGCAACAAATCCCCGATCCAAATGGTGTGTTCGCCAGTTATGCCATCAACAACGGATCCGGTGCACTTTTGGCTTCACAAACAAATATTGCAGTTACCAACCATGTTCATGCCGGAGCAGGCGCCAATTTAAGCAGCCAATCTTTTACCATGCAGAGCATAGCAACCAGCTCTGCCAATAATTCTGCGGTCACTCAAACGGTGAGTACCATGTTCCTGCAAGTAAATAACCCTGGCAACGGAACGGCCTGGTTAACCTGGAATCCTCTCAGCGTTCCTAAATTGGCTGGCGCTTCAGATTATTACTACATCTACAAAGAATATCCGGCCGGAGTTTGGACTTTGATTGATTCTACCATGTATGGAAATGAATCATACATAGACACCATTACCATCTGTGGTGACAATATCAATTATCGAATCGAAATGCCCAACGGCAACTGTACGTCCGTTTCAAATGTGAATGGTGGTTTCTTTTCAGATTTGATTGCGCCATCCATCATTCCTGTTAACACAGTCACTGTTGATACCTCTAATGGCAATAGCAATATTTCATGGAATACAAATCCGGATGAGGACACGGAAGCATATATCGTATTTTACTTTGATGGCACAGGTTGGGTAGTGATAGATACGGCCTGGGGATATAACAACACATCTTTTGTGCATTCAGGAAATGCAAATAATCAATCAGTGAGTTATGGTATTGCTGCTTTTGATAGTTGCTGGACAGGAGGATCTCCCAATACCAGCGCGATGGGGCAGTTTCATGAAACCATTTACCTCCAATCTACGCCTTTGGTATGTGATTATGGCATTTCTCTATCGTGGAATGCTTACCAATATTGGCCGGGAGGTGTGGCGCACTATGAAGTGTTCGGAGAAGAGAATGGAGGTCCTGTAGTGAGTTATGGAACAACGAATTCCCTGAGTATGGATTTGATAGGTCTAAATTCAGGTTCGACCTATTGTTTTACTATTAAAGCTGTTTCCGGTAATGGAAGAGAGTCTTTATCCAATAAATTGTGTTCTGCCATTCATGGACCGGTTCAACCAACTACTGGCTACGTAACAACAGCTACAGTTCAGGGAGATGCCGTTTTGGTGAAATATGCCGGGGATGTGACAGCCAGTCTTCAAGCCATTATGATTCAGAGAGGAGAGAGTATTGGTGGACCTTTTACAACCATTGGAACAACTGCTGTTACCGGACCTATTACAACGTATACAGATCAGGACGTTGATCCATCAGAGCGATCATACTATTATCGTGTGGTGGCATTGGATACGTGTGGAAATGAATCAATTATATCTAATGTTGGAAAGAACATAGTCTGTGAGGTAAGTCATGATGATTATGATCACAAAAACACGATTACCTGGAACAACTATGAAGGGTGGGACGGTACAATTAAGGAATATGAGGTATACAGAAGTGTCAATGGTGTAGTAGATCCAACACCAATTGCTGTTCTTAATCCCGTTGCGTCTATTCTTGAAGATGATGTTTCCGGTTTATTGGACTCCGATGGGGAATTCTGCTATTATATCCGTGCAGTGGAGGAATTGAATCCATCTGGTCAGGATGAGATCAGTAATTCTAATGTGGCTTGTGTATATGCGCAGTCTTTAGTTTGGGTACCAAATGCAATTGTGGTAAATGGCGCCAATCCTGTGTTTAGGCCTGTGATGAGCTATTTTGATTTGAGTTCATACCGTTTGACCATTTTCGACAGATGGGGCAATCACGTGTATACTTCCACGAATTTGGATGAAGGTTGGAATGGTATCGATACCAGATCCGGCGATTTTGTGCCAACCGGAGTCTATGTTTACTTAATAGAGTACTCCAATTCTTATGGAGAATACAGAGATAAAAAAGGCTCTGTAACTGTTCTGAGATAAAACATTTGTGTTTCTTTGCACTATGTTTAAGTATCTAATCATTTTATCATTTCTTGTAGTGGCGTGTACGCCTGTAGACAGTGTTGAAGAAACAGTTGATTCTGAAGACAGAGTTGTATTTGAATCGGATTCACTTAAGTATTTCAATTATATCATAGAATGTGATTCACTTAAGTTGATTGAAAACCCGGATAGCACAACAACAGAAAGAATTGAAATCCTAACGAAAGAGATAAAATACTACAGAGACAAGTGGGGGAAATACCTAAATTAACTTGAACATTGAAATAGTGGTGTTTATCGATAAAAAATCCTGTTTGCCGAATTATTGAACATTGTACATACATCTTTACGATATTTGCAGTGTAGTTAGTTTTGGTTTTGTCATTGACTAATTCCGTACCCGATAGGGTTTAGTGCAATTTTCCATGGCTTTAAGTAAATTTCGAGGAATTAGTCATGCAAAGGTCCCGTTTCGATTTTCGGAACGGGATTTCTTTTGTCCTAAAGTTTCAAGAAGCTAAGCCATTCTCTTCTTAAGCTTGGCGATAATTTTATTCCCTCTGCTTTTAAAACCAACACTGCTTTTCGGAATTTGATCTTCTATCACATCAATCAACTCTCCGGAAAGCTCGGGATATTTGTTGCAGATGTTGTATAAGGTTTGGATGGAGTGAACTTTAATGGCCAATGCAGTATCAGCGTCCAGTACCCATTTAAACAATGTATCAATCACTTCAGACTCCATAGATTCCGGAATTCCGGTAGAAGCCATAATTCTTGTAAGGTTTCTTCTGTATCCCGGAAAACTCATGTCATCTTTTAAGGAGTAAAGGTAGGACACGTGTTTAAGCATTACCTCCGGGTTGTAATCAACAATGTGATCTAAAACCCATGCTATTCTCATTGGGATAGGATCGTCTTCTTTCAGTAAAGGCAGGCAGCTTTCAATGTCATTTGGATGTTCAGCCAGGTATTTGGCCCAATGATTAACCGTTTCTTTACTTCTGTCAGTAAGGAGTTCGTGTTTTATTTGTTCTCCTGTTTTCACAAATGCGCCATTAAGTATCTGTACAATTCAAGCATATCGGCAATGTCTCCTTTGTGTACAATTTCATCAGGACTGTGTACATTGTGTTCAGGGGCGCCTATAAACAACCAGTCAAAAGGGTAGGGAGAGCGTTGAAGTGCATTGCCATCGCTACCACCAGCACTTTCCACTTCCAATTGGTATTTCACACCACTTTCCTTCGCCAAAGCAATGATCCTATTGAGGTAAGCTCTTCTGGGGATTCCTGAATCTCTCATTGAAATGGCCACGCCTTCTCCGTGTTTTACGCCACTGGTTACCCAGGTTATGTCAGAAATCAAAGCTTGTCTCACACCGTATTCATTCCATAAAAGATTGGCGAGAAAGCCTACGGTTCCACCACCATGTTCTTCATAACATGAAAAAACAATGGCACCATGTTCCAGATCCTCACAAAGTTTCAGGGCATTCCAAACACCCAGTCGGTCATCCATGTAACACGACTGAACGTAGTTCTCATCTTCCCTCCAATTCTGTTGATAGCTCAGGTTGGTTCCTCTGTCTATTTCCCGTTCAAATACATACTCACGTCTAATGCCGCCGCCTTCGTTTTCAAATTCAAGGTACTCGCATTCAATTGGTCCCTGGCTATCTTCTCCGACCAATGTCGTGCCTTCTTCGCATTTCGGGCCACCAACTTTAATCAATTCTTTATCATAACCAACAGTAAAACCAACCGTATCTGTATGAGCAAACACAGCACAACGTGGTTTTCCAAAAATCAATACTATACAATCCTGAAGGTGGTCACCTTCAATCACCTTTACAGGATATTTCCAGCTGTTTTTATTCCGTTCAATGTATTCCAGTAGGAAAGCTTTCATGCCACTTTCATCTCCCGAAACTCCCGGTATGCCACATAATTCTTTGAGTAGTTCCATTATTTTTTGCCTAAAAATTGATTGGAAACGCCTAATATCTCCAAATCATTAATCAATTGAGCCTGCTTAGAATCTTCAACACCAAATGTGATGGTGCACTTTTCTTCATAAACCTGCTCAATCAGTTCTGTATTATATTTTTTGAGTAAACTCATTACCGGACTGGTCTCCGAATAGTCAAAGCTAATCAAGTAATGGTTCAGTAAAACATATTCAACCACTAAGTTGTTCTCAATGGCCTCTTTAGCTGCTATTTTATAGGCATTGATAAGACCTCCAACACCTAATTTAGTACCACCAAAATAGCGAATCACAACAATTAAAATGTTGGTCAGGTCAAATGCCTGAATCTGTCCGTAAATAGGAGGTCCGGATGAATTGGCAGGTTCTCCGTCGTCAGAGTACCTGTAAATACTGTGATCCGCCCCAAGGCGAAAAGCATAACAATGGTGTCGGGCATCATAATACTCTTTCCTCAATTGCGCCTGAATGAGTTTAACTTCTTCCTCTGTTTTCACAGGATATGCCTTGGCAATGAACTTGCTGCCTCTGTCTTTGAAGAAGCCCTCGCTTGGTTTTGATATGCTTAAATATGTACTCAAGTCTATAAAATCTTGATTACCAAAATAGCGCCAACGGCAAGTAAAATACCGATCCAGTTGGTTCTGCTAAGTTTTTCTTTAAATAGAATAAGTCCGCTGAAAGCCGAAAAGAGAATGATGCCCATACTCACCAATGGAAATACTGAAGAACTTTCGCCTTCAAATGATTCCAGAGCCCTGGTCATAAAATAAAGTGTTCCAAAATTGGGAATACCAATTATGATTCCCCAAAGAATACTTTTCTTCTGGAAACGCATTTTTTTTCTGGAAATCTGAACCAGAATCATAATGCTTCCCAAAATTCCTGCTACAATGAAGATAATGGATAAGAACAGGTTGTTGGCATAACCTTCCTGAACAGCATCATTGTAGATAGTATCGGCGAACCCCTGTCCAATAAATAACAGGAGCACTAACCAAAGATATTTTTTGTCGAAAGAAATCTTGCCGGCATTGGTAGAAGAGAAGTAGATTCCCAATAGAGCCAGAATAATTCCCAGAATCATTTGCCAGCCAATTTTTTCATCGTAGAGAATTACAGCAGCCAAAACAGGAACGACTAAGGACATTTTATTAGCGACCGTACTAATGGCCATGCCCACTCTTTGTGCGCCAAATGCCAGGGCATTAAATACTGCAATAAACATCAGTCCAACAATACTGGCGTGCTTCAACCACTGTGCATTGATGATTCTGTCAAAAGAAACCTCATGCCCTTCGAATTTGAAAAAGGCAATACCGCAAATACCAGCAACAATGTAATTGATAACGATGGCTTGCAAGTTGCTTACTCCAAACTTTCCCAGAAACTTGAAAGCGATGAGCATGGAGCCAAACAGGAGAACGGTTATGAGAATATCAAGCATTGAAGTAGTGAGTTATGTTATCTTGAGCGTGTGTGTAGGTCTCTTTCTTTTGGTAATCTATAATTGATGGTGCTGTAATGCCGGTTTTAAGTTCATTTTTTCCTGTAATGACTTTAGCCTCATCCCAAAGATTAGTATCAATGAAATGCTCGAGTACTTTTTTTCCACCTTCAACCAAAGCGGACTGAATTTGTTCTTTATAAAGACAATCAAGGATTCCCGCAGCAGTCATGTTGCATTGAACAAGTTTAACACCTTGTGATTTAGAAGATGTTTCCAAGCTGTTAAGAATAAGTGTTTTTCCTTGATTGGCATAAGTTTCTTTGATGGTTTCTACAAACTCCAGCTTAGAGTCCAGAATGACTTTTATAGGGGATTTGCCCGAGAAATGACGACTATTAAGTCCCGGAAGATCTTTAGCAAACGTGTGTTTGCCTATCAGGATGGCATCTACTTCAGTTCTTAGCTTATGGGTGTATTGATTGGAAAAATCATTGCTAATAGGGAAACTATGTCCTGACTCTTGTTCTTCCGGAGCAATGAAACCATCGGACGTTTGTGCCCATTTTAGAATAACATAAGGTCTTTTCTTCTCATGAAAAGTAAAGAAATAGCGGTTTAAATGTCGTCCGAGTTCTGGAAGAACTCCCGATACAACTAATGTCCCGGCATCCTTTAAGATCTGAGCGCCTTTACCATCGACCTTACTGTGAGGGTCACGATTGCAAATCACCACTTTGGCTACTTTGTGTTCTACAAGGAGATTCGCACAGGGAGGCGTTTTACCAAAGTGCGCACAGGGTTCCAAACTCACATAAGCAGTGGCACCTTCAATATCGGCTTTGTTTTTCACCGAATTGACCGCTTCAACTTCTGCATGCGGACCACCAAATACGTGGTGAAAACCTTCACCAATAATTACCCCGTTTTTTACCAAAACACAGCCTACCATAGGGTTTGGACTTACCAATCCCGAACCCTTTTTAGCCAGTTCCAGGCATCTTTTTATGTAAGTTTCGTCGTTCAAGACCGCTAAAATAACCAATACTGATACTTTTGTGTACTTTTAATTCAATGATACCTGCTACCAACAGATTAGATGATGTCCAAAAATGGCTGAGTTCAGAGCTTCAACCGGGGGATGGCCGTGAGAATCATCAAATGGTAAGGATTCTTATGGAAGATCTGCTGGGCCTGTCTAAGGAGCAATTAATGTTGGGAGAAAAGCGTATCGGTGAAAGTCAGATTCAAATCTTACAGAGCGCCATTAGTCGATTAAATAATAACGAGCCAATTCAGTACGTATCTGGAGTGAGCTTTTTTCATGAACTCAAATTAAAAATCGATTCTCGCGCACTGATTCCAAGGCCTGAAACAGAAGAATTGGTTGAATTATCGTTGACGCATTTAAAGGGCGGAGCCACAATCATGGACATATGTTCAGGAAGTGGATGTATTGCTTTGGCTTTGAAGAATATGTTGCCAAAATCAACAGTTTATGGTCTGGAAAAATCTGAAGAAGCCATAGAGTTGTCTAAAGAGAATGCAGACTATACAGGGCTTGATGTAACCTGGTTAAACGAAGATGTGTTTAGTGACGATTGGACAAATCAGTATTCAGAGAAATTAGATTTGATAGTGAGCAATCCTCCATATATTCCGTATTCCGACCAAAAAGAGATGGCCGAAAATGTATTGATGCATGAACCATCCATGGCTTTGTTTGTGGAAAATCATGAACCTTTGGTGTTTTATGAACGCTTGGCAAACCTGAGTCAAACTCTCTTAAAGACAGGAGGAAGTCTGGTTTGTGAGATTCATGAATCTATGGCAAATGAAGCTATGGATCTGTTCTCAAAAAAAGGTCTGAAGTTTGTAGAAGTGCACCAGGATTTGCAAGGAAAAAATCGAATGGTATGTGGCAAAAAATAAGCTGTTATATGGTTTTGCTGTGTTTGACTGTAGGTGCATACGGTCAGGCAGATTCGCTTGCTACAACCGAAGGCAAACCCTATAAAAAGGAAAAGAAATGGAAAGCTTTAGTTGGTTTTGATGCCAACAGATCATTTTTTGCAGGACGTCCTGTTAGAATCAATGGTCTCAGATTAGGCGCCAAATATAAGAATGTACACAGGTTTGGAGTTGGATTCTACGGACTTAGAAGAGGCGTGTTTTTCAAAGATATAGAAGTGAACCAGCCAGATGCAACGGATACATCTTATGTACAATTCAATGTGGGATTTGCCTCACTGTTTTACGAATATGCTTTTTTCACAAGTAAACGATGGGAGTTGGCTGTTCCAACATTTATAGCCGCGGGAGATGTGGATGCCACGTACTCTGATACGGCAGGTATATATCAGCCATTGGCAACCAGTACTTTTTTTGCCACCGGTACCGGAATGGTGGCTCAGTTTAAGATCATCAGATGGTTTGGACTCAAAGCCGGTTTTGGATACAGAATGGTATTTAACGAGGATAAGGCAACGCGCAGGGCTTTTAGAGGACCGTATTATAAATTTGGGGTCAGCATATTTTTCGGAGACCTTTTCAATTCGGTGTTCCGTCGAAACCGTCTGGAGCCTTGGTAATGTTGATAATTTGGTCCAAAATCTCAAAAAAAAGTAAGCATCCGTTTCTCTAATCAGAGTAAATTTACTGTCGATGATGGATGTTTCAAGCGCAAAAAAGAGAATCACGGAATTGAGTGAAGAACTCAACGAGCTCAACCATAAATATTACGTACTTAATGTCAGTGAAGTATCAGATTACGAATTTGATATGAAACTGAAAGAACTACAGGAATTGGAAACGCAATTTCCTGATTTGGTATTGGATCATTCTCCGACAAAAAGAGTTGGAGGTGACATCACAGATAAATTTCCAAAAGTCAGGCACGATTCAAGAATGCTGAGTTTGTCGAATAGCTATAGCAAAGAAGAGATTGAAGAGTTTATCGAACGTGCGAACAAATTAGCTGGTAGAGAACTGGAATACGTGTGTGAGCTGAAATACGATGGTGTGGCCATCAGTATAATTTATGAAAACGGAATCTTTACCAGAGCAGTTACTCGTGGAGATGGAGAAGTGGGAGAGGACATTTCTGCCAATGTAAAAACCATCAAAAGCATCCCTCTGAGTTTAAAAGGAGATTATCCGGATCAATTTGAGATTAGAGGAGAGATCTTTTTCCCCTTGGAGAAATTCCAGGCTTTGAATGAGTCCAGAAAACAGGAAGGAGAACCCGAGTTCGCAAACCCAAGAAATACGGCTTCTGGCACGCTTAAAATGCAAGATTCATCAGTTGTAGCTGAAAGAGAATTAGATTCTTATTTGTATTTTCTGTTGGGTAATAATCTGGATATTTCGACACATTCTGGTCGAATTGCAAAAGCAGGTACCTGGGGATTCAAAGTGCCATTGGAAAATGAATCTATGATCAGAGAATGTCAGACGGTCCAGCAAATCATGAATTTTATTGAGTATTGGGATACTGCCAGACATGATCTGCCATTTGAAATAGATGGAGTGGTTATCAAAGTCAACAGCATTCAGGATCAGGAAGAACTTGGTTTTACTGCCAAATCTCCCAGATGGGCTGTTGCTTATAAGTTTAAAGCCGAACAGGTTTTTACCACACTTAATGAGGTGACATATCAGGTAGGAAGAACAGGGGCAGTGACGCCAGTGGCCAATCTTGAGCCGGTTCTACTGGCTGGAACTACAGTTAAAAGAGCGTCTCTCCACAATTCAGATCAAATTGAAAAACTGGATTTGTACCTGGGAGATACCGTGTTTGTAGAAAAAGGTGGAGAGATCATCCCTAAAATAGTAGGAGTAGATACAAGTAAAAGAAAAATTTCTGCAGAAAAGGTGAAGTTTATTGACAACTGTCCGGATTGTGGAACTCAGCTTGAAAGGTTGGAGGGAGAGGCCCAGCACTTTTGCCCAAATACCTACGAATGTCCTACACAAGTTAAAGGAAGAATAGAACATTTCATCTCCAGAAAAGCCATGAACATTGATGGTATGGGGAATGAAACAGTAGAGCAGCTATTTGAAGCAGGTTTGATTAAAAACTCTGCTGATCTCTATACTTTAAAAGAAGAAGACCTGTTGCCTCTTGAACGAATGGCTCAAAAGTCGGTTGACAATTTGTTAAATGGAATTGAAGCTTCAAAACAGGTGCCTTTTGAACGTGTGCTGTTCGCTATTGGAATCCGTTATGTTGGAGAAACAGTTGCAAAGAAACTGGCCAAGCATTTTAAAAGCATGTCTCGTTTGTTAACTGCTTCTGAAGAAGAGTTAATTGCGGTTGACGAGATAGGTGAAAGAATTGCACAAAGTTTCATTGACTTCATTGAGGTAGAGTCTAACTTGAAGTTAATTGAGGAACTCACAGCGCATGGACTCATCATGGAAATGGAAGAGGAGGAAATGGCTTCAAATATCCTGGAAGGCAAAACAATTGTTGTTTCGGGTACTTTCAATACCATCTCCAGAAACGACCTAAAAAAGTTGATTGAAAGTAATGGCGGTAAAGTTGGAAGCTCAGTGTCCTCAAAAACGTCTATCTTAGTAAGAGGAGAGAACATGGGACCATCTAAATTGAAAAAAGCAGAAGATTTGGGGATAGAAATGCTCTCTGAAGAAGACTTCTTAAGTTTGATTGGATGAGTATTATTAAAAAAATACAGAATAGTGTAGGGAAGGCCCTGGCGGGGAAGGAGTCTGAAGTTCGTCGTGATAAAAAAGTATACAACTATCAGGAAGCCTGCAGTTTGGCCATGATTTTTAAACTGGAAGATGAAAGTCAATACCAGACTGTTAGGCAGTACCTTAAATTCATCAAGGAAGAACACCAGATTAAAGACTTAATGGCTCTGTGTTATGTAGATGATAAGGAAACACCCAATTACATCCAAAGTCGGGTAGATTTTGAATTCTTCACAAAAAAGGAACTCAATTGGCAACAAAAGCCTTCAGGAGTAGTGGTAGAAAATTTTGTAAACGAACCCTACAACATCTTAATCGATTTAAGTAAGGGGGAATTTGCGGCTGTCAATTTTGTCGTCAACGCAAGCAAAGCCAATTTCAAGATAGGCAGACAAATTAAAAATGAAGCTGCTTATGACTTAATGATTGATCTGCCACAGGGTAAAACGGGATTGAAAGATTATATCGAACAAATCAATCATTACCTCACACTCATTAACAGATCTTAATCATTTAGTGTTAAAAAAAACAGCTATCACTGGTAATTGATTCAGGATTGCTAACTAGCTTTGCCTTAAAATTAAAAGTATGTTTAAAGGACTAGGAACAGCTCTTGTTACGCCATTTAATTCAGATGGGACCATTGATTTTAATTCATTATCTGCTTTGATCACTTCTCAGATTGAAGGAGGCGTGGATACGCTTGTGGTGATGGGTACTACTGGTGAATCTGCAGTATTGAATAAAGACGAGAAACTTGCCGTGTTGGATCACGTTTTAGAAGTGAATGCAGGTAAGTTAAAAGTGGTGTACGGCATTGGAGGAAACAATACACAGGCAGTGGTAGATGAACTAAAGTCGTTCAACATTGGTGGTGTAGACGGCATTTTGTCTGTGAGTCCTTATTACAATAAACCTACTCAGCAAGGTATTGTGCAGCATTATAAAATGATCAATGACGCGACGGATAAACCAGTCATTATTTATAATGTACCAGGTAGAACCTCTTCTAATCTCAGTGCTGAAACCGTCTTGGAATTAGCCGAACTGCCGAACATGTGTGCAGTAAAAGAAGCGTCAGGAAACATGGAGCAGATTATGGAGATCATCAGAAACCGTCCGGAGGACTTTTTGGTGCTTTCCGGAGATGATGCCATCACTCTGCCGATCATGGCCGTTGGTGGAGACGGGGTGATCAGTGTTGTATCAAACGCGTATCCTCTTGAATTCTCCAAAATGGTCCATGCTTGCTTAGATAATAACTATGCTGAAGCCAACAAATATCACTACCTGTTACTTCCTCAGATTCAAAATATGTTTAAGGAAGGCAATCCGGGCGGAGTAAAAGAAATTACTCAGGTGCTTGGTTTGGGATCAAATGTGATGAGAATGCCATTAGTGAATGTGTCGGAAGCCCTTAAAAATGAGCTGTTGGCAGAGCATGAGAGAATAAAAAGTGCATGAAATATCTAGCTTTCATATCATTCCTATTAATACTGGCTTCTTGTTCCGATAAAGAGGATGAGAAAAAGGGTGAGGAGAAACCTTTCGAAGAAGTCAAAGAATACGTGACAGAGGTGTACATGATTAACAGCACCTATCCGGAATATGAAGACGAGATTATTACAGAGGCTCTTGAACAATTAGGTTTTTGTACAAATCAGGATTCTTTGGTAAGCGATTCTTTGTCTAAATGTAGTCACGAATTATTCAGGGTATTTCCTTTGGATACGGCAGCCAATTTTGGAGAAGGTTTTATTATGGAAGCCCGTGTTGGAGCATTAAAAGGAGCCAACTCAAGATCTGTAATTGTCGTGAAGAACATCAACGGGGTCTACCAACAAATGAATTTCCTGAAAGGAAAACTTCTGGAGTTGCGTCAAACCAACGAAGGAAATTTCTGGCTTTTAATGCAGTACAGGGTTCCAAAAATGGGGACTGTAGCGGTAAGACATGAGTGGGATGAAAGCGGTATGACCTTTTTACCAGTGGATGTCGAAGAAATTAATAACAGTTTTGTAAAAGAAGCGTATAAGGACTCAATCAACCATCTGTATTTGGATAGATTTCCATGGGGGTACTAGTTTGGTAAGATTATTGTTAAGATTTAAGAAAAATATTGAATGAAAACCTTGATTTTTGTGTTGATGTATGCCTTTTCGTTTGTTCCCGGACAAGATGCTGAAGAGCCCGGTGAATTAGGAAGGTCTTATAAAAAAGGAACCATCATTAACCACAGTTCCGGAGATGGCGGATGTGGATGGATGTTGGAAATAGAAGGGAAACTCTTCAAACCAAAGAATTTATCTAAAGCATTTAAGAAAGATAAACTGGTCGTGAAACTTGATTATGAAACGTCCATGACCATTTTTAAGTGTGCTAAAATCAAAGGAGGAGCGCAGGAGATCTATATTAACTGGATGGAAAAATCCAACTAAGTAAGCTCACTTGATTATTGCTTTATCAAAGGTTTAATCATCTTTTTGCCTTCCTGAGTTTGAACTTGCAGATAATATGTGCCTGCCGGGATGTTTAACTCAATCGACTTAATACCAAAACCATCAATTCTTTTTATTAGCCTTCCAGTATTGTCCAGGATGGAAATTTGAGTCACGATATCATCCGTATTTAAGGTATTCAGAAAAACCTGGTCTTTTGCCGGATTAGGGAAAATCATCAGATCATTGGAAGTGTGTAAATCATCGGCATACAAACCCTGATCCAGAACAATTCTTGCCAAAGTAAAGTTTGTGGTGCCGGTTGTCTTTCCGGAACCTGCCAGAATGATGCTGTCTTCTCCGGTTTGAAAATGAAAATCCTGTAAATAATCATTTTCGTTTAGGGTTAAATTAAGCGTGTATTGACCAGTGCCATTAAAAGAACTGTCTAATACACCATTTGAATCAAGCCTGGTTAATGCATAACCGTAAGATGAAGTGAGGTTGATGCTGCCGCCAACAAGTATCTTTCCGTCAGACTGCAATAAGATCTTTTTATTCGGATAGGAGTGGTTAACTGTGCCTGCCGTCCCAAAATTAGCATCAAGAGTACCGTCTGAATTAAGCTTAACAAGGTATTGTCCCAGAGCATGGCCACCAAGTATAATTTGTCCCGAAGATGTTTCCACAGCAGAAGAAAAAAGCTCGTTTACCATAGGCATTGAGTTATGTGTGTCTACATTGGCTCTTCCATTCACACCAAAAGATAAAACCGGCTGTCCCTGAAGGTCTAGCTTAATGGCAGACATTTTAGAATTCCCCATAGAGTCGTCGTAACCGAAACAAAGCAGATTGTCATCAGACAATTGAATAAAATCCCAGAAAATGAAGTTCCAGTTGTAATAAACCAACACACCATTGGTGCCAAAAGAAGTGTCGAAAGTCCCGTCGCTATTCAGTTTTGTTAATGTGAGATCGACACCATTTGAGCTTCCTCCAATCATTATCTGGCCGTTTTGAAGAACCAGTATGGCATCTTTTTCTCCATCTGGGGCATATACCAGTTTCAGAATACCATTGTTACCAAAACCAGTGTCCAATGTACCATCGGCATTGTATCGAATCACAAAACCATGATAGGGACCTGGTCCTGTTGGACCGGGACCTGTATAATAGGCACCTGCTACTAAAATCTTGTCGTCAGGTTGAATCGTTATCGCAATCGGATTTTCTGAATAATCAACTTGTGTACTTACGATACCTCCGGTGCCAAAACCGGGGTCTATTTGGCCATTTTGATCGTGTTTAGTCAGAGTAACACGGTATATACCTCCTCCCTGAGCACCAACACCAACACTGATAATATCTCCATTATTGGTATAAGCGATTTTGCTTATTTCAGTTGTATTTGGGGTAACAGCAATTCCTGAGTTGCCAAATGTGGGGTCTAAAACGACAGATTGCGCATTGACATGACAGGTTGCTATTGCTAGAATAGAAAAGAATATGAACTTCATGGCAGTGAGTTTAGCTTTTTAAAGCTAATGAATCCATTCTTAAAGAATCGTTCTATTGATTAAAAGAAGCATTCCAGATACTCCAGGCAGCTTCAGCCTGATTGACCAACATGTCATATCCGTTTTTAACAGAGCATGTTTGTTTTTGTCCTTCCTTAAGAAAGGCGGTCATTTCCGGATTATAAACCAAATCAAAAAGATGATGCCTGGAATTGAGGGCAGAATAGGGGATGGCTGGTTTTTCCTCAATGTTAGGATAAGTTCCCAAAGGGGTACAATTCACAATCAATTCGGAATCCTCAAGCAATTCTTCCAAATCATTATAAGAATGTGCCGTTTTACCGGATGACGAGACGACAGATGTGTCAATATTCAATTGCCTCAAACCATAGTTGATTGCTTTTGAAGCGCCACCTGAACCAAGAATGATTGCTTTGTTAATCTTGCTGAGGTTAAAACTGTCTTTCAAGCTTTCGTTAAAACCTATCCAGTCGGTATTATGCCCAATGAGCTTTTGATTGCGAAATTCTATGACATTTACTGCGCCTATGGCCTTGGCTTCAGACGAAAGCTCATGCATATAAGGAATAATGGCTTCTTTGTATGGAATTGTAACGTTTAGCCCGGTCAATTCGGGAATTAGTGGCAGGAAATGATTGAATTCAACAATATCGTTTAATTCAAAGTTGATGTAGCTCGCTCTGAGATTCTCCTGTTTGAATTTTTTAAGAAAGTAGCTCTGAGAAAATGAGTGTTTAAGTGATTTTCCTATTAAGCCGTAAATTTTCATGCAGATGCGTCTTCTTGTTTCGGTGCAAACCTTTCAAGTATGAAAATTAAGGAAAAACCTAAAATCGCAAAAAGTATGGCAAAAATGACATGATTCTTTTCTCCTGAATTGATTTCAGAATAAGCTTGAGGACTCACATTGTGTTCCTCTATTGGTGTTATTTCAATTTTATCACCAAGATCAGCGTGCTTCTGAAAAGCAGAAAAGCTTTGATATTCAATAGTCAGTTTATCAAATTCAACTACCTCTACATGATGATCGGCCTTTACAGATACTGAATCTGTTGCTTTCCATGGCCACACTTTCATAAGCGATCCAATCAAAAAGCCGGTTAAAAGTGCTAAAGTCACTGCTTTATGATTCTTAAATACCCACTTTAAAGCATGACTAAACAGTAATAATCCTATACCACAACCGGCAGCCACAACAGCTAGAATTTTGATGTCCATGTCATCAACAGCACCAAGAATAGTCGGGTAAACGCCTAAAACTAACAGAATAAAGCTTCCTGAAATTCCGGGTAATATCATGGCAGAAATGGCAATCATACCACAAACAAAGAGGTAAGCCAGATTTTCACTGTTGCTCATGACTGGCATGATACTAACAGCTACCACAACTCCGGTTCCAATTACAGTAGCAATAATGGACTTGGCATCCCATTTATCTACCTGCTTACCCATGTAAAGGATACTTGCCACAATTAAACCAAAGAAAAAGCCCCAAAGTTGAATAGGGTGTTCGTGAAGTAAATATTTGAAAACTTTGGCAAGACTTAAAACACTTACCGCAATTCCGGCGAGTAATGCCAACAAGAAATTCCCGTTCGCCTTAGTCCAGAAAGCTTTGAATCCTTCTTGTCTAAGAACCTTAAGCAAGCCAAGGTTGATCCCGGAAATGGTGTTGATTAGTTCTTCGTAAATCCCGGTAATAAAGGCAATTGTACCACCAGACACACCTGGAACAACATCTGCTGCTCCCATACCCAGTCCTTTTAAAAAGACCAGAAAATAGTTTTTAATGAATTGCATTAGTATCGCTCCAATGAATTGTCAACGTCTTCAGCATAACGCAAAATTCCGCCATCCAGATTCAATAGATTGTTGTAACCAAACTGTGTACTTAAGGCGTTGATAACAGCAGCAGATCTTTTTCCACTTCTGCAATGCACCACAACTGTACCTTCCTTTCTGATTTTATCAACTTCAGCTATCACAGAACCCATAGGAATCAGTTCTCCTCCGATGGAGCAAATGTCAGCTTCATGTTGTTCTCTTACATCAATAATCTGGATGTCTTCTCCGCCATCAATTTTGGCTTTTAACTCAAGTGGGGTAATAGAATTCATACTGGAAATAATTGTTACGATTGCTTTAATTCTTGTGAAATATCTTCAGGTAAGTATTCAAAGAAAGTATCACCTCTTAAGCCCAATCTCAGGCATTCCAGAGGAATCATTTCGTTAGGAGCAATGTTACCAAGGTTCACGTTGGCACCAAATAATTTAATAAACCAAACCTGCTGTAGTTTTTTTGGAGCTTCCCAAAGAATGTCGCTTGGCTTTACTTTATTAATAATCTTGTTAATGAGGATAGTGTGGGCTGTACCGTTTGGTCTGAAAATACCAACTGTACCACTTTCTCTTCCTTCGGCAATCACTTTCCATGCTCCAGCTTCTAATTCGGTGGTCATCATTTTAATCCACTTGGCCGGAGAAATCAGAATACCCTGTTCTTTAGAACCAACTTCAGATAAAACAGTTCCTCTTTTGGCCAAATCTTCAATGTACTTCAGTTTTTCGGCATGAGGCAAAACAATAGATCCATCAGATACTTCTGCCAGGTCCATGTCGTACTTATCTAAAAATCTAAGGAATTCTTTGTATTTGCCACGGGCAACAAAAGCTTCAAAAAGTGTCCCTCCAAAATAGCAACGCAAACCAGCGCTTCTATAAATTTCAAGTTTCTTTTCGAGTTGTTTGGTAATGACAGCAGTTCCGAATCCAAACTTCACCATATCGGTAAAATCTGCACTGGCTTCACAAAAGTCTTCTGCTTCTCTAACACTTAAGCCTTTGTCCATCATCATGGTAACCCCTTCTTCTCTTGGCTTTTCGGCTCTTTCTGGTATGTACGGTAATTTAACGTTCATTGTTGTTTGAGTAGGATTCAATCAATTGAATAACTTCAGATCTTTCGCTAATTTCAGGACAATATTCCAATAATTCCTTGTGACCACCAAAATTAATTTGAAGCGCGTGCTCCAAATAAGTCATGGCTTCATCTTTTTTGCCTGTCATAAATAAGCATGCTGCCAGTCGATATTCTAACTTGTCTTTGTCGTTTGGACATTTCTCCAGTCCCTGAATAAGCACTTCAACTGCTTTGTTAGATTGATTCATATCTAACAGCAAATTGCTATAATCAAACCAGGCGTCTGGTAGGTTGTCCTGAATATCTATAGCAGAGAGGTAAGCTTCTTCCGCTTCAATTAATCTGTTATTTTTTTCATATGCATTCCCCAACATCACCCAGTTGGCTGCATTGTTTTGGTCTATCTGAACCGCTTTTTCTATATAATTAAGCGCTTCTTTATGATAACCGGTTAAATCTTTTATTACACCCATCCCAATCCATGGCTCACTTAAGTCAGGATCTAACTCTGATGCGTGCATGTAGTATGAAAAAGCGTCATCATACTTTTTCAGTTTTTCATAGCTCTCCCCAATATAATTGAGTGTGATGGCCTGAGTACCTTCATGTTTGATGGTTTCCTCAAAGCTCTCTATGGATGCTTCATAAAGCTCTAAGTGTGCCAAAGCATTACCTTTATTGAAATGAGCTGAACTCAAATCATCTTTAATTGCAATGGCAAAATCAAAGGCGGAAACAGCATCAGAATAGTTTCCTAGTTTGCATAAGGCATTACCTAAATTATACCACGCTACAAAAGAGTAGGGCTCTTTATCTAAAAATACTTTATAGAAGGAAATGCTTTCATTGAGTCTGCCTGACAGGTCATAGCAATATGCCAATTCATATAAAGCAGAATGGTTCTCCGGATATTTCTCAAGTAAACTACTCAACACATGAATGGCTGAGTCGTAATCCTGAATGGTCTGATATTCCATGGAAATATCCATGATGATATCCTGGTAAGCATCTTTATCAGACAGTTTAGCTGCTTTAAATAAGTATTTAATTGCGCGCTTTCTTTCTTCAAGCTGAATGAAAATCTGTGCCTTTAATAAGTAAGCATCAATATTCCCGTCATCCTTTGAAAGTACTTCATTTACCAAATCTAAACTCGATCTGAGTTCTCCCTCTTCAAATTTAAGTTGGGCATGAATCTGTGCTATTTGTAAACTATTGGGATGTAGTACAAGACCGAGTGTTACCACATCAGAGCATTTTTTCACATCTCCATCAAAAAGATAGTGGTTAAACAGGTCTTCTAATTCATCGGGATCAAAGTAAGCGTGATTTCCATTCGAAAGCATAGATTCGAAACGAGCTATTAACGCTGCATCATCCTCCTGTTCTTCCTGAAATTCAAAATTATCATCCATACACTTACCTCTTACAAATTTAAACGCTTCAAACGTACACTGTAGTGTTTCTGACAGCATTTTTTACACAGACATATCAACACAAAAAATATGCCCGTTTGGTAAAAATAAGGCTGCAAAAGTAATATTAATATGAATACTTGATGAGCGGATATAGGATGAAAGAACTTAATTAACATGGAATTTTTCATATTTTCGCTAGAAATATGCTCGTGAATGTTTTGAAATAAAAAAGCTTTCACTAAATTTGCAGCCTCAATTTCGATAACAATGAAGAAAGATATACATCCAGAAGACTACAGAATGGTCATTTTTAAAGACATGTCTAATGGCTATAGTTTCCTTACTAAGTCTTGTGCACCTACTAAGGATACTGAAACATGGGAAGATGGTAACGAATACCCACTAGTGAAGTTGGAAATTTCTCATAAGTCACATCCATTCTTTACTGGAAAAATTAAGTTGGTTGATACAGCTGGTAGAATTGATAAGTTTAAGAACAGATACGCCAGACATATGAAAAACAAACCAGCTAAAGCTGAAGGCGATACTCCAAAAGAGGACTAAACAGTATTATTTAATTTTATAGATTTACCCCGACATTCATAAGAATTGTCGGGGTTTTTTGTTTACAGATACTATGAACTATATTCTTTTCGACGGACAAGAGCGCTTGAGCTTATTGCCAATGACATTTACCAGACCAGTTGCAGATATTAGAGTGGGGGCTTTGACCATTCGTGAAAAATGGGCGCAAAGGTTAGCAGGTAATTATTCTTACATGACCGAAGGATATCTGGCAGAAAAGTATCCTCTGGAAACCCAGGAAGACAACGTTGTGATCAATGCAGGGGTGATTCCAAATGCCGATTTAACAGAAAGGGTAAGCGGTCTTAAAACAGGAGAGCGTTTAATTAAGGATAAAACGGTTGTGGCATACCGCATTTCAGGAGAAGATTTCTTAAAAGGAAATTGGTCTGGTTTGACAGATGTGACGTACGAATCTGAAATCAAAAAGCTAGATCGTCCTTTCGATATTTTTATGTTGAACGGTGAGGAGATTAAAGCAGATCTAGAACTTCTGAAATTAAATAAGTCGCATGCAGACAAATTGGGTGAATGTAACCGTATGATTGGTTCAGATTTATATGTTGGAGAGTCTGTGGAGGCGAATGATGTGACTTTTAATACCAAAACAGGCCCAATAGTTATTGATGATGGCGCCTTGATCATGGAAGGTGCTATGTTAAGAGGGCCGCTATACATTGGAAAGAATGCTGTAGTGAAAATGGGCGCTAAAGTCTATGCTGATACTACGATTGGACCTTTTTGTAAAGTTGGAGGAGAGGTGCAGAATGTCGTTTTCCAGGGATACAGTAATAAGGGACATGATGGTTATCTTGGCAACTCTGTAATTGGTGAATGGTGTAATCTGGGAGCAGACACTAACAGCAGTAATCTCAAGAATAACTACAGTCATGTAAAGGTATTCGATTACAGAACTGCACAACAAGAAGATTCAGGACTTCAGTTTTGTGGACTCATCATGGGAGACCACTCAAAAACAGGTATTAATACCATGCTCAATACCGGCACCACTGTGGGAGTTGCAGCGAATATTTTCGGAGGTAATTTTCCGCCCAAATTTGTGCCATCCTTTTCGTGGGGAGGATTTGATAAAACTACTTTTGATCTGGGGAAATCCTTTGAAGTAGCAGAGAAGGTCATGTCGAGAAGAAGTGTGGAATTCACGGATCAGGACAAGGCCATTTTTAGATTTATTTCAGAATTCTCTGCCAGATATAGACAATAAAATTCCGGTTTTACGTCAATAAGACAGTGTTTTGTCTTTGGCATAGGTCTTGACCTATCAGGTATCACATGATAATTGGTAGTATGATCTGCCAATTTGACAAAATATGATAAGATGGACGATAAAATTTTGGAGTTAGGAGATTTGATATCAGGAGATACAGAGTTTATTCCATTGCTTTCTAATGAAGATGAAGAGTTAATGCGCAATGAAGAGGTGCCGGACGAACTGGCCTTACTTCCTTTGCGAAATAATGTGTTATTCCCGGGAGTGGTCATTCCAATTACCGTGGGACGAGATAAATCAATTAAATTGATCACAGAGGCATACAACAGCACAAAAATTATTGGCGTGGTGTCTCAAAAGAATCCGGAGGAGGAAGACCCGGAAGCTGTTGATTTGAACAGGATCGGTACTGTAGCAAGGATTTTAAAATTGTTGAAGATGCCTGATGGAAGTTCAACGGTAATCATTCAGGGGAAAAGACGATTCACAATTGAGAATTTCACACAGACTTTACCTTTTTTCAGAGCAAATGTAAAAGCAATTGAAGAAGAAAAGCCTGAATTGAATGAATCTAGTGAAGCCTTGTTTAAAACCCTCAAGGACTTAGCTCTTAACATTATAAAAGAGAGCCCAAACATTCCTACTGAAGCTGGTTTCGCTATAAAAAACATTGATTCACCGGTATTCATGGTGAATTTCATTTCTTCTAATATGCAAGCCACTGTTCAGGAGAAGCAGAAAATGCTTGAGGAAGGAGATTTGATTGCAAGGGCGCATCTTTTAATTGAGCACTTGACAAGAGAGCTGCAAGTGCTTGAGATGAAGAACGAGATTCAGAATAAAGTCAGACACGATCTCGACAAACAACAAAGAGAGTACTTCCTTCACCAGCAAATAAAAACTATTCAGGATGAGTTAGGAGAGAACCCTACTACCCAGGATATTGCTGAGTTGAAGAAAAAGGCCAAGTCTAAGAAATGGCCAAAACATGCCAAGGAGACTTTTTCTAAAGAAATAGCCAAGCTTGAAAGAATCAACCCAAGTTCTGCAGAATACACAGTTCAGTTGAATTACTGTGAGATTTTGGTTGATTTACCTTGGAATACTTATTCTAAGGACAAGTTTGACCTTAACAAGGCTATGAAGATTTTAAACAGAGATCATTATGGACTTGAAAAAGTAAAGGACAGAATTATTGAGTATCTGGCTGTTTTAAAGTTGAAGGGCAACATGAAGGCGCCGATTCTTTGTTTATATGGACCTCCGGGAGTGGGTAAGACTTCTCTTGGAAAATCGATTGCAGAGGCGGTCGGAAGAAAATATGTGCGCATGTCACTTGGAGGTTTAAGAGATGAGGCCGAAATCCGCGGACATAGGAAAACATACATTGGAGCCATGCCGGGCAGAGTTTTACAGAACCTTAAAAAGGCTGGAACTTCCAACCCTGTATTTGTATTGGATGAGATCGATAAGTTGACTCGAGATGCTCATGGAGACCCAAGTTCAGCGTTGCTGGAGGTCTTGGATCCGGAACAGAATGCAGCCTTTAACGATAATTTCGTAGAGTTGGATTACGATTTATCTAAAGTGATGTTCATTGCTACGGCAAACTCTTTAAGTACGATTCAACCAGCCCTGCGCGATAGAATGGAAATTATCAATGTGAGTGGATATTCTGTTGAAGAAAAGATAGAAATAGCTCACCATCATTTGATTCCAAAGCAATTGAAAGAAAATGGAGTGAAAGCTTCTCAAATCAATATCTCATCCAAAGTAGTTCAGAGTTTGGTTGAATCTTACACAAGTGAGAGTGGTGTAAGAAAGTTGGAGCAGAGAATTTCTAAGTTGGTTCGACACAGAGCCAAGCAAATTGGACTGAAAGAAAAGTATAGCAAAGAGATTAAAAACGATGAGTTGGTCAAAATTCTTGGCCCGGCGTATAGCAACGACAAATATGAAGGGAATGACATTCCTGGCGTGGTGATGGGCTTGGCCTGGACAAGAGTAGGAGGTTCTGTCTTGTTTATTGAGACAAATGTGACTGAGGGCAAAGGAAAGTTGAGTCTAACCGGAAACCTTGGAACTGTCATGAAGGAATCGGCGACTATTGCCTATGAATTCATCAAGTCTCATGCAGAATTACTGGGCTTAACTCAGCAGGAAGTTGAGAGTAAGAACATTCATATTCACATTCCGGAAGGTGCTACTCCAAAGGATGGACCAAGTGCCGGAATTACTATGCTAACTGCTCTGGCCTCAGCATTAACCCAACGAAAAGTGAAGAAAAACCTAGCTATGACAGGGGAAATTACTTTGAGAGGTAAAGTTTTGCCGGTGGGTGGAATCAAAGAAAAGATACTTGCGGCGAAACGTGCCGGAATCAAAGAAGTGATGATGTGTGCCAGCAATCAAAAACACGTTGAGGACATAGAGAAGAAGTACCTGAAAGGTTTGAAATTCATCTACGTCAATAAAATGACGGAAGTTTTGGAACATGCCTTATTAAAAGGGAAGGGAAAGTCTAAATAAATATAAGAACACATAAACAAAAAAGCCTTGATTTCTCAAGGCTTTTTTGTTTTGTATTGGGGGCTCAATGGTCGTGTCAGTTTTTTGTGTAAATATCAGCCAGACCAAAATAGATCTCCCGCAGTTTGGCATTGCTGCAATTACTTAAAACCACAATCACCAATTCTTCTTCAGGGTATACAATCATCATGGCCTTTGCGCCAACGCCACCACCTGCATGTCCATACCATTGTCTTCCCTTGTCATCAACACCCGAAACCCAGGCCACACCATATTTGGTAGATTTCCCATCATCCGTTTTCTGAGGAGTAGTATAGTCTGTTCTGAGATCGTTCGAAATCATTTCTGAAAACCAGAATTTTTGAGCAAACCTGGCCACGTCTTCAGAAGTAGACTCAAAGCCCCCGCCAGCCCATTTATTGCTCAGATCTACTTCCGGTTCCTCAGTTATTTTGCCATCGGTCAACCTGTAATATCCGGTTCTGTCGTTTTGTTGATGCGCTTTCTCAGCTACCTTGGTATTTGGATACGTATGAGACAATTCATAAGGCCCAAACACTTTTTCTCTCATGAGGTCCAGATAAGGACTTCCTCCTGCATATTCGCATACAACACTCAGCAAGTTCCATCCATAAGAACTGTATAGATATTTGCTTCCTGGCTCATGTTTCAGTGGATCATGAATGAAAACCTCAATGGCTTCACTTGTACTTTGATATGGTATGTTGCTATAAAACTCTTTGTTTTTATATGAACGAATCCCTGCCAAATGACCACCTAATTGACGTACCGTGAAGTCAGATTTGCCCTCAAGATACTTTGGGATGTATCGAGCTACAGAGGAGTCTAAGTGGAGTTTTCCTTCTTTCTGAAGTGCTATCATCAGGGCAGAGGTCATGGATTTTGAAATGCTGGCAACTCTAAATAAAGTATTGGAAGGATCTACCTTCACAGAATCATTCAGTCTTGCGTATCCATAGCCTTCATTGAGTTGAACTTTTCCGTTTTTGATCACAGTAACTGCTATTCCGGGAATGTTTTGCTCATGAATTTCCTGGTCGACCAGAAGATTGGCTTTTTTATTGAGTGCTGCTTTGGGTGTTGTGCAGGAAGATAAAACAACCGCACACAGAAGTCCGTAAATTGCTTTATTCAACGAGATCATGGTCAATTCTCTAAGGCTTCTCTGTACCATCCTTAATAAGATTACTTTGTCATGTAATAATATGAATAATTATTCGTTTTACATTTGTTGTTGTCATTATGAAAAAAGCGTTGGTATGTATTATCCTGTTGATGGGCAGCTTCACTAGTGAAGCGCAACAGGGCGGAAGTCAGAGTTATGCATTTTTAAACCTGGAAAGCAGTGCCAGAGTAGCTGCGACAGGCGGGAGTTTACTCTCAATTCAGGACAACGATCCCAATACAGCTTTTATCAATCCGTCTTTATTAGACACCAACATGCACGGGGCACTGGCCTTGAACTACATCAACTACTTTGCAGGAATCAATTATCTATATGCTGGTTATGTGCATAGTTTTAATGAGATCACGGCCTCAGCAAATCTGATGTATTTGAATTATGGAAAGTTCACCAGAACAGATGACCTTGGTAATGTAATTGGAGAATTTACCGCAAACGACATGGTACTGTCCCTTGGAG
This sequence comes from Parvicellaceae bacterium, assembly GCA_965230535.1. GTDB lineage: Bacteria > Bacteroidota > Bacteroidia > Flavobacteriales_D > JAUILH01 > JAUILH01. The sequence goes on from OZ246009.1 coordinate 2,053,719, forward strand.
CATCAAAGAGAATTGACACCGCTTTCTCTGTTGGTGCCAATGTGAAAATCATCAATTCTGTACTAGAGAGTTATACCTCTTTCGGAGCAGCTGTTGATTTATCGGGTACCTACAGAAATATGGAGAAAAATTTCAGCGCTTCCATTTTGATGAGAAACATTGGGATGCAATTTTCCACTTATACAGATAATAACCGTCAGCCTTTGCCTTTCGGAATCGATATTGGATTTTCTAAGAAAGCAGCTAAAGCGCCATTCATTCTTCATGTATTAATGAAGGATCTTCAGAAGTGGGATTTAACCTATACAGATCCTAATGCCGAACCGGAATTAGATTTTAACGGAGATACGGTAACAGTAAAGCCACCTGGATTTCTAAATAAATTGATGCGCCACGTGAACGTGGGAGTGGAGTTTGCACCTTCTGAAGCTTTCTTTATAGACTTTGGTTTCAATTACCGAAGAAGACAAGAATTGAAGCTGGATAATCGCCCGGGAATGGTCGGTTTTTCAATTGGAGCGGGCATTAAGATCAAACGTTTTAGATTCTCATATGGAAGATCGTCTTACCACAGGGCAGGCGGTTCAAATCATATTACGGTTACCACCAATATCCTGAAGTCTAAACCCAAAAAAAATACTTAGTTTTGGGAAATACCTGAAACTTGGGGAAAAAGATCAATATTGCGATAGACGGATTTTCGAGCTGTGGAAAGAGTACCCTGGCCAAACAATTAGCCCATAAACTAAAGTACATTTACATTGATTCCGGGGCCATGTATAGAGCTGTGACGCTTTACGGCATGCAGGAAGGAATTGTAACAGATGATGGAGTTGACAACCAGGCTTTGATTGAAGAACTAAACAACATCAACATTTCATTTAATTACAACAGAACCACCGGAAAATCGGATACTTATTTGAATGGGCGAAATGTTGAATCTGAAATTCGAACCTTGAAAATTGCGCGTTGGGTAAGTCCTGTAAGTGCTATCAAAGAGGTTAGAACCAAACTGGTTAAGGCGCAACAGGCTTTTGGAAAGGAGAGTGGAGTAGTGATGGACGGAAGAGACATTGGGACCACAGTTTTTCCAAATGCGAAACTCAAGATTTTCATGACGGCATCTCAGGAAGTAAGAGCCTACAGGAGATTCCGTGAGCTCATTGCCAGAGGTGATAAAATTACTTTGGATGAAGTGAAAGAAAATATTGCCCGTCGTGATGAAATTGATACCACCAGAGAAGAAAGTCCGCTTATGAAGGCTGATGATGCACTGATTTTAGACAATTCCATTTTAACCATGGAAGAACAGTTCGACATTGTATTGGACTGGGCTGAGGAGAGAAGTCGTTAATTTAAGACAGTGATCGTTTCTCCAATTCACGATAGTACACCATACAATCTTCCAACAAGTCATTAAGTTCTGAGGGAAATGCCTCCGTCTTCGGTTTGTAAGCCATAAACCCAGTAGAATTGTGTACGTTTTTGTACCAGTATTGTGCCCATGAACCGTCTTCAGAACGAGCGCCCTTTTCCCATGATAACATCTCTTCTTCAAACTCAATTTCACAAAAAGCACAAAGTTGAGAAAGCACACCTTTTGGATCCATGAGTATTTTAGTTGAGTCGAGTACACATACTTTTGCATCTACGGATTCCAGTTCTTTAAGTAACTCCGCATGTGCCTTGTAACCAACATCTTCGATTGAAGGATTCGGAATCACTTTGTGGAAAGACGGCAACATATCAACCGGATTTCTGGTCAACAGAATGTTGTAAGCATCTTTTGTGAAACTCATATCCAGTCCCAGAGCATGGTGGGCCATGTTTTTGAAAAAAGCCACCGGTTTATTGTGCTCTCCCATCATCATGGCAATGACTTCATCAGCATTGCTTGATTGAGAATTCAAGACGTCTTTATACCCCGGGTGTTTCTCGGGGTGAGGATATTTGGATAAGTAATGAGCATATAGTGGTTCGTCATACACGCAGGTATCAGATCTCTCTGCAAAAGAATACATCAGTGTAGTGGAGATGTTTCTCGGTCCGGACCATAAACACAATCTCTTCATCTTATCCATTGGGAATGTTTTGATCGATTAGTTCCTCATACAATTTTCTCAAATGATTGCAGGTATCAAAGGTTTGTTGACCTATTTTCCTGCCATCAATTTCGTAGACAGGAGTCAAGCCACCAAAAGAGCCTGTGACAAATGCTTCATCTGCACTGTAGACATCAAACAAAGAAAAATCGATCTGTTTGCACACAATTCCATTCTTCTCGCAGGCCTCAATAACTTTCCCTCGTGTAATTCCATTCATACAGTACTGGCCGGTACTTGTCCATACCTCACCTTTTCTAACAATAAAGAAATTGGTAGCGTTACAAGTGCTCACGAAACCATGAATATCCAGCATTAATGCTTCATCTGCGCCAGCTTCTATTGCCTGAACCAGAGCCTGAACTTCATGAAGTTTACTGTGACAGTTTAATCTTGGATCTAAATAATCGGGAGAACCTCTTCTGATGGTGCTGGTAAATAACTTGATGCCTTTATCTCTGCTGGCTGCAGAAGCTTCCTTATGTTCTGCAATGATTACCAGGTTAGGGCCACTGATGGTCAACCTTGGATCCTGAGAAGGTGTTTTTTTTATGCCTCTTGTCAACATGGTTCTCACATGAACATGATCGTACATATCATTGGCATCTAAAACCAATCTGATTTTTTGCTCCAACTCTTCTCTTGAAAACGGAATTTCAAGTCCAATCGCAGCAGCTCCTGCCCACAAACGATCAAAATGCTCATCCAGAAAAACAAGATGTCCTTTATGAAGTCTAAGAGCTTCCCAGATTCCGTCTCCTACTAAATAGCCACTGTCGAATACAGAAATTTTAGCGTCTTGTCGTGGTAACAATTCATCGTTTACCAGGATTTTAACATGTTCGTTTCTCTCGTCAGGATTGGCGTTGTGTGTCCCGTGTACCATAAAAAATGCTTTTTCCAAATGTATATTAATCGGTGTTCCAAATCAAAAAAAGGCTCAATAAATATCAAGAAACGAAAACCTTGTGAATTATTTCTTCAGTTTGCTTTTCACCATTGAATAATCAATGTAATACAAAACCTTTACTGATAAACTATTGGTAGAGGTGAGAGAGAAGAGGTCGGAAGTATTTTGGAAGTAATCGATATTGGTTTTGTTGTTTTGATCAAAGATCGAGTTCTTCCAAACAAGCGACAGGTTACTTCCGGGAGCAAATACCCAGTTAAAAACCATGTCTATTGTAAATGCATTAAAGTTGGTATTGTGCAATGAACTTCCTTCTGAGTTCAGCCCGGTATAATTTAGCTGATAACCGTTGCCATCTTCTCCCAGCCCAAAGTATTCGGTATATTCAATATTGGTCCAGAAATGTCGGCCGATAAAAGATAAAGTCATCTTATTGGTGAAGAAATGACGCAGGGTCAATCTGTTTTCAACGGTTTTAATGTCTCTTTTTCCAAAAATTGGATTGTCTCCATCGAAAGCAAGTGTTTCTCCGAGAGCTATTCCTTCATCATTAGAAGAATTTGCAAAAATGTAATCGTATATAATCATCCATCTGCCACCAATTCTGAAACGTGAAGTAATGGTCGCATTATAGTTGAACCAGTCCTTTCTGTTTCTATTTTCAAAACCTCCAAGAATTTCAATTGCGACAGGTTTGTTAAAGTTAGAGCTGATAAGGGCATTAAGAAATTGACCACCTGGTTTGTGAAAATGCCGGCCTCTCACTCGGGGTTCAAAATAATCATCTTCTCCATAAGGCAGTACATTTCCCCATATGGCCGTAGTTAAAAAGTTGCTCCAGGTAGAACCAGCACTGTAATAAATGCCCATTGAGGTGAATACATTTGGTTTATATAATTGTGAGTATATCGTATTTAAACTGTACCAATGTGAAAGGCTTTTGCCTCTGGGTTCATAAGTACGATAGCTAAGCTCTGCGCTTATGGTTCTTTCGTTGTTATTGGTTTGGAATCCAAGGTCGTTGATGTCGAACTCATCACTCATTTCAAAATACTCAAGACCATATTTGAGTTTACCCGTTGCTTTGTAAAGAGCCATATGAGCTCTGTGACCACTTGTTTTTGAAGTATCGTAGAATTGTTGAGATACAGTTCCGTTCCCGTAAAGGTTGAATTTTTGTTCTTTGGAGTAGAGGTCAAATACAAAAGCCGTTGTGTTGGCGTCATAGTAACGCCCGTTTCTAATTACATTGGTATTGACCAATGAAACACTGGAGTTATTTTTCAGATTCTGATCAAAAGCCAGAACGTTATAGTTGGTAAGAGGATCTGTTAATATCTGTCTTCTGTTTCCAAGAGAATCCTCAACTTCAGCATACATGTTATTGGTAATTCCGTTGAAGACACCAATGCCCAGTCCTTTTTTTGTTCTTCCGGAAAGTTTGGTAGCGTTCAACAATTGACTCACGGCGGGGTTTGAAACAATATCTTCTCCATCTTCCAATTGATCCTCAACTTCTCCGGCAAAAATGGGTTCTGCTCCAATTCTTCTTGAGTAGAAAATATCCCCCTTATCAAACAGGTCACGCCCTTCTTTAAAGAACTGTCTGTTTTCGTTGAATTGAATTTCGAACGGACTCAGATTATAAATCTGATTATCGAATCTAACCTGACCAAAATCCGGTACCAAAGTCATATCAATGGTAAATGCATCATTAATTCCATAGCGAATATCCGCACCTCCGGCATAACGTGTACTTGTGCTAATCTCATTGGTAATTGGATCCGGACCATTTTCGAGATAGGCAGACACATATGGTGAAATCGACAGCCGAACGGGAGATTTAATGTTCTCTATTCCTTCCAGAATCCCCATGTAGTTGATAAGGGCAGGCCCATTAGGGTCTGTGTCGTTCCAGAAGGATATTTCTCTTTTGGCATAAATCAATCGGCCAAAATTTACACCCCAGGTTTGTACTTCTGTTTGAGGGAAACGCAAAGCAGAGTAGGGGATTCGAATTTCCGCTACCCAATTGGTCTCATTGATTTTTACTTCAGACATCCAAACGGCATTCCATTGGTAATCTTCTTCGTCACCCACATTAAGAACATCTGTTTGTACTCCGGACGCCGAGACCTGAAAAGTAAAACCGTTCAAACCACTCTGATATGGATCAAATGTAATGGCGAGCCAATCAGTTTCTTCAGCATTGTCTCTCTCCGCAAGATTGTCGTAGATGCTGTCTCTGTCCTGAAAATGAACTACCGCACCAACATAAATGGCATCATCATCATAAAGTATGCGAACTTCTGTTTTTTCAGTGGCTGGCTTGCCATAGGCCGGGGAAAATTGGATGAAATCATTTGCCACTTGCACCGACTGCCAGGCAGGTTCACTTAGATTTCCGTCTACCGAAATTTTGGTGTCAATTCTTTTTGTGGTAAGCGTCTTTTTGTTTTGAGCATGAAGATGACCAAGGCAACAGTAAAAAAGACATAGTATCGAATAGAATCTCAACAAATCGAACAAAATTCTGGTGCAAATCTAGAATTATTTTGCCTTTCTCCCCTGTGTATAGACATCTTTATTTCCTCTAGTGTTACCGGTGGTTCTGTGAACTTGTAAGCGGTTTGTTTGATGAAAAAAATCAAAGAGCTAGTCAAAAAATATTTGCATCATGTAAAAAATGCTTTACATTTGTAAAAAATAATTAACACGAAATCAAAAAAAACATACACTATGTCGATTCAAGAGAAAAAAGCAGTTTTTGGAATAGTCAGCACCATTCTAATTATGGGAGGATATGTACTTTATGCATTTGGAATTCATGGGGATGAGAATTTAAAGAGGATTAATGATCCTCAATTCTGGGGTGAATTTATGTTGATTATGATGGGGGTTTCTATTGTACTTAAGATAATTGGATATATCATTTTCCATCTTTATTTGAGGGCCACTCATCAAGACGAGGATCCAGATTTTGTAGATGAATATGACAAGAGGATTGAGATGAAATCAGGAAGGAATTCTAATCACATTTTCATACTGGGGTTTATATGCTCGTGGATTCCATTGGCTATGGATAAACCCATTTCTTTCATGTTTGTGACACTTTTAATTAGTGGGGTTACAGCAGGAATACTGGAAGACGCATGGAAGTTGTACTATTATAAAAGAGGGCTTTAATATGAAGAAACAACACATATCAAATGAGATACGGAAGTTGCGATTCATGAATGATGAAATGACTCAGCAGCAATTGGCTGATGAAGTAGGGGTGACTCGTCAAACCATCGTTGCCATTGAAAAAGGGAAGTACCCACCAACTTTGGAAATTTCATTCAGAATAGCACAAGTATTCTCCTTACCTCTGGAAGAAGTCTTTCAGTACCACCCGGAAAATGACGTATTCAAAAAACGTAACAAAAAATGTTAGTCACAGTGCTCAGATCTAACCTCAAGACCAAAGTAGAGGTAGAAAGAGTTTCTCCTTTATTTGACCTTCATCCGGCCATCATAAAATGGTCGGTAGATTATGAAGATATAGACAAGGTTTTGCGGATTGAATCTTCAGAGAACTTGAGTACTAAAAAGCTGAAGAAACTTCTTAAGGTATATGGAATTGAAGTAGAGGATTTGGACTGATAACAGATTCACAGTAACAGAAATAATTATTGAATAAATGAAAACATTGGTTTTAGGCGCCAGTGGTGCAACAGGAAAACACTTGGTTGAGCAACTTTTGGAAGCTGGACATGAAGTTAAAATAGTGGTAAGATCTCCGGAAAAATTACCCAAACACTGGAAGGACAATACAAATCTGGAAATCGTATCTGCCAGTATTTTGGATTTGAGTGATGAACAAATGAAAAAACTCGTGGCTGGATGTCAGGCAGTTGGTTCATGTTTGGGGCATAATCTAAGTTTTAAAGGCGTATATGGTCAGCCAAGAAAATTGGTGACAGACGCAGCCCGACGAGTGTGTGAAGCAATTAAAGCCACAAATCCGGAAGGTTCCGTCAGGTTCGTTTTAATGAACACCACAGGTAATCGCAACCGTGATATCAAAGAACCTATCTCGTTTGCACAAAGATGTGTGGTTGGGATTTTACGGGTGTTATTGCCTCCTCATGTGGACAATGAAAAAGCTGCAGATTACTTAAGAACCAAAATTGGTCAGAATGATGATAAAATCGAATGGGTTGCTGTTAGACCCGATGGTCTGATTAATGAAGACAAAGTAACTGACTATACCACACATCCTTCCCCAACTCGTAACCCCATATTTAATGCCGGAAAAACAAGTCGAATAAATGTTGGACATTTCATGGCTCAACTTATGACCACCAACGATTTGTGGAAGACCTGGAAAGGACAAATGCCGGTAATTTATAATAAGACGGCGTGATATTACTACTGTCCATAGTGTATAATTGGATTAGGTCCTTAATTGCAAGAATCAAAATCTCTACTACAAGAGATAATAATAGAGACGGTGCGTATCAATAATATGCGACCATTATTATTGATTCTTTGCCCCATTCATCATAAATATTGGTTAATCTACCTTTCCATTTTCTAATTTCAGTTCATGATTCATCGGCTGGAAAAAGACAAAAAATTATACTTGGCAACATCCATATTCTGGGTGCTTTTAAGTTTATTTACAGTGTTTAAGGCAGGTGCATTTAGGACAAATGAATCTGAGACAGTATACTGGGCACATCTGTTTTCTTACACATTTACATCAGGATTAACCTGGGCAGTTTTTATGATCCCTATCTACACCTTGGTGAGGCAGCTATCCCTGGATAAATATAAATGGACAAGATTAATAGGCTATCACCTCATATTAGCTATGGTTGTTTCGGCGAGTCAAAGGTTGCTCTCAATGTCATTGGACTATCTGATTCAACGTGGTTTCAAACTGGTGCCTAATTTCCCTGATTATTCCGAGTATTTTTCCGGGCACTTTCTAAGACGCTTTACCGAAGGTTTGTTGTGGTATGGCTTAATTGTAGCGGTTCTATATGGCTATAGTTTATATGTGGACAGTAGAAATAAAGGGAATAGTTTAAGTGTTGATAATAGCAGAAATTCAGAGATCCTTATTAAAAGGAGTGGTTATATCCATAAAATTCAGCTTAAGGATATTTATCACGTAAAGGCAAATGGCAACTATGTAAGAATCTTTACACAACAAGAAGAATACAAATACCGTAGTTCTATGAAAAAAATGGCAGAATTGCTGGGAGATTCTTTTTACAGAGTGCATAATTCACATATCGTAAATGTCGAATACCTTAAAGGGGCAGAGCATGTGTACAATGGAGAATATCTGCTACATATATCGGCGTCAAATGTCAGAATACCAACCTCAAATTCCTTTAAGGAAAATCTAAAGGAGCTTATTGGTGTTCTGGACTCAAAAAATGATCCCTTCTGAGACAGCATTCATCCCAGATTCAGTCAATAACCGGGATTCAGAAATAGATTTGGTACCAAACAAGAAACCAACTATTATGAATTCGAGACGAAAATTTATTAGTTCTACGGCCATTGCCGGAATTGGCGCAATGGTACTTCAATCGTGTAAATTGCCCCTTGGTAGAGAAAGTACAAAGTCCATTGCAGATGAATTTGTGATGAATCCTCTGCAAACTTCTGTTGTTCGAGAGTTTGTTTACTATGCACATTCAGATATAAAGCAGGTTGAGATCTATGCAGAAAAACATCCTCATGTCATCAATGCAACGGTAGATTGGGGAGATGGCGATTTTGAGTCGGCAATTGGTGCTGCAGGACATGTTGGCAATAAGGATATAGTAAATTATCTCATATCCAAAGGCGCAAGGTTGGATATCTTTACGATGACCATGTTGGGAATGACAGATGTTGTCACAGGTATTTTGGAATTACATCCGGGCTTACTCAAAGCGATTGGACCGCACGGATTTACTTTGCTTCATCATGCCAAGGTAGGGAAGGAGCCTTCTGAAGATTTGTATGCCTATCTAATGGAGAATGGACTAGAGAAAACGTTTATAGATACCTTTGATAAGGAAAAGACCTGATGTTAAATTCCACAAATATTTTTATTGAAGAAACAAAAAGCCCGGCTATAAACCGGGCTTTCTTAGTGAACCAAACGCAACAAAACTCGAACCTAATTGAGGATAGCTTTGATACAGACTAACTGCACGTTAACGTTGTAATTCCGTTAGTATTTTTCTCTTCATTCTTTTAAACTCTTCAGAATGAGTAGTTGATCTAGGATAGCTAATCCTATCATCAGGTTTCCAGGCTTTAGCGTTGTCTCTCAGTTTATATCCAGAAAATCCTAAGTTAACTTTAGGGTTTGTTCTACTATTCATAATTATCACTTCGTTGGTTTTCGCAGTTTGAAACATTCTTTGAAATTGATTGTCGAATTTGTCAAAATCATGTGATTTTCGCTCAAGGTCTTTTATGTAATTCTCAGATACCTGATTATTTGTGAAAAGTACTTCATTAGCATTTAGTATTTGGAGTAGGTTCATTTGATCAATGAAATTGGACTCATTTATTTTTATAGTTCTTAGCTTAACTGATCCAACTTTGTACGCCCATTCATCGTAGAACATTAAGGTAACTGTAGGTGACATAGGGTAAAATATCTGTAGCCCTTTACTCGCGTAACCTCTAGCACTGCCAATCCCTCTTCCTTTTTTATTGTCAAAATCGTTGTAAAGTATCGTTGGATCATCCGACATTATAAATGGAGTCTGAGATGTGTTTTTAAGTATCTTAAACTTTAAATCCATTATTATTGGCGACAATCTTGAAGTTAGTCCCAGAAAAAAATCAAATGGAGCTTCCATTCTGACACGGTACTTTTCAGACAAGTCACGAATTTCAGGGAACCGCTGAATCCAAGTATGGAACATACTGTCTGTCATTTGATTCATTTTGTCTAAATTACCCTTGGTTCGTGTTTGAGCTAAAAGGACATAAACACATAAGGTAAAATGATCATCTGAGTATCTTTTAGGCAATTTATTTTCTTCAGTTATTTTGCTCAAAATTTTGGCTGTAATATTCTCCAATTGTCCAAGGTGTTCTTCCAAAATACCATCTTCTCCATAAAAATATGACTCTGATCCCTGCCCTTTTATTGGAACATCAGGAATTAATTTTTTTGACTTAAGATGAAAGACATTAACGACTTTTTTCTGGAAATCTGTGGCGAAATTTCTCAGATGCATTTTGGGAATATAATGCTGGTTTTTCTTTTGAGGCATATTAAACTATAATCAAAGAGTTTACATAGTCTTTATTTCGGCTAAACGTTTGACTTCACTAATTAAACTCAGATTCTTCCATTGTTTTAAGGGCTAATTTGGGTTCAAAATCAATGATAATGTTTTGAAATAGTCTATTCATTTCCTCAAGATAAAAACACTTGAGCTTATCAGTTTTTTTGGCCATACCAACTACCGAAGTTAACTCCGTTGAAAGAGTTTTATAAAAAGATATTGAGCGTCGCGAGACTGTTTCAAGATCACACCTTAAAGCAAATTGGGCGGTTATTTCAGAAATCTTTTTGTTTGGAACCTTCAAGAGAGAACTTGTGAAATCTTTTAAATCCAGATCATATAGAATTGCCGGATGGGATATACTCCTTTCGGACTTAAAGTAGATTATTCTCAATAAGTCTTCGATCGAACCATTTTTAAGTTCAGAAATAATTTTGGAAAGAGAGTTATTGTTGTTAGCACTAACTTGAGCAGCATTTTTGGCCTCTAATACAGTTCTTATTTCTTCGGCATTTGATTCCTTAATATCGGACTGACTTTTAATTGCCCTCCCCAAATGTTCACTTGCAATAAACTGATCAGACGAGCAGTGTATTTCTATGGAATCAAGTATTTTTTCCTTAAGGGTTTCTATACTCAGTTCAAGCAAGCCATATTCTATCAACCTTCTTAACGTATCAAATACTCTTACATACATATCTAAGCGATACGCTCCCTTATGAATGCATTCCAACACAAGGTTTAAATTATAATCAAAATCTTCGACTTCCATAGGATAGTCAGAAAGAAAGAGAAGTTTTCTTACAGCAATATTTTCAGGCTTAGCATCTTCAGTTACTGGGTATTCCAAAGACAATGATCTAAGAATCTCCGTATCGAATATTCCCTCAATTACAAATTGGAATAACTCAGATGTCATTTGAAATTGATAATCTTGTTTTTTCAAATATGCATTGTAAAACTTATCGTTATATGATTGAGACTCGCTATTGGGAGAATTCTTATTCACCATTTCAATAAGAGACCCCTTTGAAATATAGTAATTGTTGATCTTTATAACTCCTTGCTGAATACTCAGATCATAGCTGCCTTTTTTGTATTCAAACATGGTTATCATTATGCTGTAAAGCAAATTTGCGGAAAGAAGCGGGGAGTACTTTTTTTCTTTTCTAATTTCTAGGAAAACCTTTTCAAACCGCATAATTCCGGCTATTAATGATCTCAGGTTGTCCGAATCCGATAGAATTAAAGCATCATGCAATACAGAGATATTACTTTTAAGATACTCTCTGCAATTTGTGTCGACAACCAGGCTACCAATAAGCTGTTTAATAGTATTCTTATCAGGAGAGATAGAAATTTGTTCACTAACTAACTTTTCTTTTACCTCTTCCCAGTTATGATCTTTGTTAAGTTTATCCTGATTCGCTAATACGATTACTTTTAGTTTTTTGACCTCGGATAAATAGTTTATCAGTCCCAAATTATCTTGAAAAACATCTGAAGAACACCTTTCAAGATCATCAAAGATAATGACACGTTTCCCTAGATTTAGATATTCAGTTAAGAAGTCCTCATCACGGAATAAAAGTGTTTCTTTTCTTCCCAATCTTGATGCAAGTTTGACAAGTGTTTTAAGCTTACCATTATTAGTTTGAGTGCCTAATAAGCAGACATTAAATAGTTTCTCTCTAACATCATTTACATCTCGGACTCCATAAAGACTTATATAAGCAGGTTGATAATAAGCCGTTTTGTCAACTTTTAATGAGTTTGGAAGTCTTGTGGCATTTATTATTGGGTAAATATCTTTCTCACAAATAAAGGTCTTTCCGGCGCCCCATTTCCCTGAAATAAGTATGGCTTTTGAGGTGCTCTGTTCAGCTAAGTACTCTTTTACAATTGTAAGTTTTTTGTCATTCATACCTCAATTTACTCTAACTTTCTGAGGTCTGCTATAACTGCTAAGACTTCCGACCTATTGTGAAGTCTTTTTTTATCAAAAACCTCAAGTAGCTGCTCATTAAAGTTATTCTTGGCATACAAATAATTTCGGTACTTTTCCTCACCCCAATCAACAATTTTAGTCAAGGAGAAACCTTTGTTTTCAATTGGAGCAGAAAGGGTAGTTATTCTTCCAATAGTTGCAGCTGAATGAAAGACATACGCTCTCCATTTAACCTTTCTATCCAATCTCTTTTTGGTTTTTAAAGCATTACAAAACTTAACGTTCCATTTGTCATACTCTTTCTTTTTCTCTTTCAAATCATTTGAAGCTTTCCATTTTTTTGAAAACTTCTCATCTGAAAAAGCAACGAATGCCATCACAAGCAGACTAACCAAAAACCAAAAAAATCCTCTCATAAATTATAATTGTTTTATCAGTACACAATATAAGACGCGGTTGCCATTGTTCAGGTTGCCAAGAAAATTCTACCAATTCAAGAAGACTCACTTATTTCTACTCCTAAACGCCATCGCCTTAATCATGCGTTTATGATCTTTATGTATCTGAATAGTCATTTCCAATTTATCAACTAAATCATTTGCAAACCCAAGAATAATTTGTCCCATTGGTGACAACACCCAGCCTTTTTCGGCTAACATTTCAGCCAAAGGTTCTTGTAAAGCTTCCATAGTCTCAGGTGAAGTGGTAAAGACCTTATCAACCATTGCATTCATCTCATTTTTATGCTGCCTAAAGGTCTTTCCACTACCTAGTTTCATGCTCATGTCAATTTCACCTGCCATTTCCATGTCTTCAAGCTTACCATCATCAAATTTGGCAAAATACTTGAATATCTTAGGGATTTGAACCGAGTAGATACTCAAAACAGAACGTGCTGTTTGATCTGCCCTTTTCTTCAATTCTTCATCAGATAATCTAGGTTTGGTATCAACCTGTTCTTCCTGCTTGTCAGGTTCAGGTGTATTCAGCTCTTGTTCAAGATCAGGAGGTTTTGAGGCTTGAAGATCGGGATTAGCGACCAGTTCTTTTGCAATGTACCACTGCATGCCATGACTTGATTGTATGCCATCAGACTTGCTGTAAGGCAGTTCTATGGTTTCTTTAGGTGGTCGAAATACTTCTCTATTAGAAAAACGTTCATATTCTCTTGGCACTGGCGAAAGATCTCTCTTTGTAGATGGAGATGGCTTTTCTTTTTGTGATTCAACTACTTTCAGTTTAACTTGGGTTGACACATTATCAGTAGCTGTGGACAAAGCCAATGCGCCAAAGGTCATTTGTTCTGTAACAGCATTGTGTCCTTTTTCCGGATATAAGCTAGGAACAAATAACCGTTTACGCACTTTGCTTACTGGCTTGTCTTGTTGGGAATTTTGTGATTGTCTGAATGTCTTTGAAACAGCCTCTATAATGGGCATAAATCCATGAGAACTTGAATCTGATTTCTCTTGAAGAAAGGGGTGTTTTACATTCGGTGTTGATACCATTTCAAACTCCTCACTTTTGAGCTTTTCATTTTGGTATGCCAATTTTTCTTTGCCCTGTTCTTCGATAAAAGCTATTTGCTCCAAAAGCTCCTGTTTTGTATAACATTTGGGTAAAATGGAAACATCCATTTTATATTTTGCTGCTTTACGATCTCTGGAAGCTGTTAGCATGTCTATCGCTCGTTGTTCTTTGGATTTTGTTTCAATCATTGTCTAATGTTGTTTTCGTTTAGATTTTATCTCGTCTCTGATCCTCATAAAAGTTTGCACAATACGTCTTGAAGATGGATCAAGAGAGGTTATAGGTGAGTTAAATAACTCCTTAAAATTGGTTCTCAATCGTCTGGCAAAATCTCGCTTTTTATTGAAAGGGCTAGATAGTTTACCATCGCTCAAACCATCAAATTCATATCGTAAGGCGACATAAGCGGTTCTGGCATCTGAAATAGAATTTCTCTTATTGGAGTGGTATAGCTCATCGGGTGTGATTTGGTATTCCTGGCACACTCTATTTTCAATCAACTCAAAAAGGAAACCACCTTGATGTTTAAATCTGCTTATACCAAGTTCTATAAAGCGGATTATCTGTCGTAAAGTGTAATCTTTAGAGTAGCTCAAAAGTGTCCATGAAGCCGACCAGAAACTCAGCGTTGGCTTACTAATGAAATCGGACAACAGAAATTTCTTTATGTGAGGAGGCTTTCTCTCACCTTCTTCCTTAAAGTCGGCATCTCCATCATAGTATATCTCAAGCGGATCATGACTTTCTCTCTTCCCCGTTATGTCTTGTCCATTACCGTTCATTTGAATAGTGAGGATTCTGTTTCAACCCATTCAAATAGAGCGCATTTTTTTTAGCCATATCGGCTTCAAACTGTTTGTCTTCTCGCTCTTCTTCTTCTTCCCTTAAATATTCTATAACCTTATAGCCTATAACCGCTACAAGAGCTATTCCGATTATTGTGATAACTGCTCCACCGATTCCGGAACTTTCCGGCATTTGTGGGCTGCTTGTTCCAAATTGAATTTGTTTTGCCATGATCTTATTGTATTTGTTTAAAATTGATATTGTTTATTATGAACTCGATGAATTCCTCTGCGTTGGTAATATTGTGATCCTGACCGTTAAGCCTAATTGGTTCATCTTCAAGTTCGTCTAGCTTGTAATTAAACTTATCTAAAATATCTGCGTATTTCTTTTTATAATCGAGACATTCTTCCACCCAGTAATTCGCCTCTTCTTCCATCTCTTTCTTCTCCTTTTTTAGTTTGTCAACCTCCACACTATCTTCTGCCAATATTTCTTTTGATGATTTTAGGTTGATGTATTCCATTTCTTTCTTTGAGAGTTTGTATTCCAAATCTGCTATTTGGTTTTCATTTTCATCAATCGTTTTTTCATGTTCATCAACTTTTGCTTCCAAATTCTCAACCTTAGTTTTCTGTTCTTCATTGGTCTTTTTTAGTTCTGCAATTTCTTTCTCCTTTTCAGAAAGTAGGATTCGGCTTTCGCTTGAATCTATGTTTTGTCCCAAGTAATTTGGTTCACTGCTGGAAGCATATACTTTCATCATGTCTTCCATCAAATCCCCTTTGGCGTGAAATCTGGATGAATCAAATAATTGATCGAATTTATCTCGTAACCACTTTTTTACCCGTACTTGTAAATTAACTGTTGCCATTATACTTTAATTTTTAGAATCATTATATCAAGTTTAAAGCTTGTATATGCTGCTATACAAGCGTGTTTATAGTAGTCTTACGCAAAAATGAGCACCAAAAGTTTTGACTATAAGTGCGCATCATTTTTACCCCACACAAGCACAACAAGTTGATTTTCAAAAAGTAGTAGTTAAGCTAGGGGTGAGCAGTTAATGTGTAAAGAGTAGTACATAGTTAGCATGCTCTATCCCTTATCTAGCAAGGAGTACACTATATACACGCTTAAAATGCCTAATATATTGTGCTTGCCATGTATTAAGAGCCTATGTCGTAACATTTAAGGGCATAGCCAAACATACTTGGGTATTAGATCAAATACTGAATCATACCGGAGAATATTGTCATATTTCAAAGCATATTAGAACATATCAAATGATATTGGCAAATACTCAGACATAACCGCGTATATTGACACATACTTAGACATACAGTAGAATACCCCAACATACTAGCAAATACCCTAATATATCGGGGTATATCAACCTATGCACCCTATATACTAGAGAATACCGAGATATACAATTCACTAGTATAACAGAAGTCAGTTTCAAAAATCACGGTTTTCAGTGAGGGATTTTTAGTTTTTTATTTACAAAATTTCGGGCAGTTCTTTGATTAACAAATTTTGCCTTGTAAAAACAAAAAAAATAGGCGTAATTTGAAACAAACATAAGATATTAATGCAGCGTTAGCTCATTACTCTTGTACCTAAAACCGCCAAAATTCTAAAGTACAATCAAGAGAATGATGTTCTGAACGCTCACACCGAAAGGCGTGGGCTTTAGTTTTCTCTTGGTTGGGGGCTTGGCGGTTCCTAGGTACAGGTTAGCTATTGTTCCACGCCGCCTTGTTTAACACAGATTCTTTTCGGAACAAGAAGATCACAAAACATAAATAGTTTACTAACTCAGAGTGTAATTTTATACTGTTGGATTTGCATAGTATTGGACAAAATTCAACTAACAGGTGTAACATTCTCACCCTCTTTTTGCTTATACCAAAGAAAGTCTTTGGTGTACTTCAATTTAAAACTACAAACTATGAAGAAATTACTATTACTTCTGTTATGTCTTGCTGGTATTCAAAAAATACAAGGACAAACAGTTGATTTCACATTTGTTCCTAACCCTCCTGCTCAGGGACAGAATATTCTTTTCACGGGAACCCCGAATGTTCCAACACATACATATCAATGGATATTTGAGAATTTTTATGATGATCAGCCGATTCTCGAATATTACACCGATACCATAGAGACAGATACAAATTCAATCTACTTGAGTTTTCCAGAGTCGGGTATCAAAACAGTCACATTAAGGGTTCTATCTATTGATCGAACCGAAATAGGCTCAGTAACCAAATCTGTATCCGTTACTCAAAAGTTTCTTAATTGTGCATTTGGAGGCGGAGACCCTTGTAACTTAGTATGCAATGGAAGTTTTGAAAATTATGCATTTGCAGGAAGTGACCCGTCTACATGGATTCCTAATGCATGGAATAATACCGCACAACAATTGGATGGTTGGGTAAATCATGGAACATCTGATTCCTATTCTTCTTTATATCCTATACCTACTGTTACAGCTTCCAACTGTGATCAAGGAACACAAGTTCAAAGAACTCCGGAAAATCTTGGTGGATTTCAATATCCCGTTTCAGGTAATGCCTATGCTGGAATTGTTGCCTATTCTGATCATCCTCAGAGTCCTCCATTACCATTTGGACCGAATTATAGAGAGTATATTTCAAGTAAACTAACTAGTCCTATGGTTCCCGGGAACACTTATTATGTGAGATTCTATGTGAGTTTAGCAGAAAAGTTTAAGTATGGCGTAAGTGATTTGGGGATTTCATTTTTTTCGCATTCAGGAGGCCCTTTTTCTAATGGTATTGACTATGACGACTCATCTACGGGAAATGGTTCCTATGATGTTTCCGTAAATGGAACAGTTTTGTCTGCCGACATTGCTTCTCCTGCTGGTGTACCTCTAATTGACACAATGAATTGGATACCAATTGAAGGTTTTTATACTCCAAACAGTGTGAAAACTGATTTTATCATTGGCAGGTTTAAAAGGTCTGATCAAGTCAATGTTGTGGTAACTCCGCCTCTTGGATCAGCATCTCCAGGAGCTTCTAGTTTTTGTTGGTCACATGCCTATTATTATGTTGATGATGTTTCGGTTTCACCATTTGACATTAATGTAAGTGATGCTGGATGCGGATACGAATTAAGTCTTTCATGTCCTTTGCCTTCGGGTTACTCTGTTCAATGGAATGGTCCTGCCGGCACAATTGAATGTGAAACATGTCCTTCTACCCAAGTTTATCCTTTTGGTTCAACAGGAGTTAACGTTTCTTATGTCGCCAATATTGTTGATAGCAATGGACAAGTAGTAGCCTCAGTTTCTACTTCTGTGCCATCATTGCCCGTTCCTTCTCCAACAATACCAGCCCCTGAAATTATTGGATCAGTAGAAATCTGCTGTACGGAAAACAATATCTATACCATTGGTGCGAATTTTGGCAATTATCTTTGGGTAGTTGACGGGGGAGTTGTGACTTCTGGTCAAGGAACAAATCAAGTTACAGTTTCATGGAATGATCCAAGCGCAGGTGGTTCTATTACCGTTATTATGGATAATGGAGGGGATGCTTGTGTGGTATCTCAGCTTATCATTGAACCATGTTGTGAATTAAGACCTTACAGTGTTTTCTTAAATGACATAAACCCAAGTGGAGGAGATATAGGTCCAGATGACGATGGTACAATCACATGGGGAGGCTCAGATTACACGATTTATGAGGAAACAGATGCTTGTGAACCAACCTTAGCATCTCAATGGATGGATGATAATGGAAACTTATACGGTTCTCAAATTTCAACAGGTGGATCAGGGACTTCATATATTGTGATCAATAATGACTTGATTATTGATGTTGATTTTACTTTCCTAAGTTCTAAATTTTCAATTGCCCCAGACAGAAAAATTGTTGTTCGTCCGGGTGTGAAATTAACCATTTTGGGTTCCACTCTTGCGCCTAAATGTGATAGGATGTGGGAGGGAATTGTGCTGGAAGATAATACTTCCGAACTAGAAATGAGAGGAACCATTATTGGCGCGAAAGCAGGTGTTAGGTCAATAGATGGAGCCTTATTTGAGATTCGTAACTCTAATTTCTTAGACAACTATGTTGGTGTTGTGATGGACCCGCATTCAGGAACACACTTAGGAACTATCAGGGGATCATTCTTCACCATCCTCAACAGTAATTTATTGGCTCCTTATGCCAACCTAACCAGACCAGAAGTTGGTGTTTTGGTTAAAGGTGTTACTCAAGCTACTATTGGAGAACCGTTGGTCAGCCAAGTTAATCCTGAAACCAATGTTTTCTTTGAACATCATTATGCCATCTTATCAAATCAATCAAATCTGAATGTCATTGATAATGAGTTTTACTTTACCAAAGATCCATCTGGATTGCCTAATAACAATAATTACTATGCAATTCTTGCTACTGGGTCTAATACCCAACATTATCAACTAACCGTTGGAGGTACTAATAACACTCTTAGAAATCTTTTTTACGACAATAACATTGGAGTAAGAGCAGATAGAAATGTTAATGTAGATATCAGAAGAAATGACTTTGAGCAGATTGTTGCCAATGGTGTGAGGGTTACTCAGAACACCTCTGGAACGATTAATATCAGAAGGAATGATGTACTATCGACAACCGGTTTAATTGGTTTTTATGCCCTTGACAACAATCAGTGTGATATTGATATTGTCAACAATAATATCAATTGGGCATTGGGTGGCAATCCAGATGCATTGCTGGTAGGAATTGCTATTCAAAATGTGTTGCCTTTGAACTTCTCAAATAACAATACCGGTTTAGTGAGAAACAATCGAATCAAAAACACCAATTTGGGGATTTTTGTTGGTAACAATCCGATTACGCAAGTGAACCAAAACACAATTAGGATTCAAAAATCCAATGCACAATTAGATAATCCTAACAGTCCGTTTGGACACGAAGGTATTAGAGTTGTCTTCAGTGCAGGAACTAGAGTATTTAATAACTTTGTCTTTAGATCAGGAGGTGATCCAAATGTGTCTTTTGAACAGGATTTAAGAGGTATTTTAGTTGAGAATTCTGCCTTTACACCAACTTTCAATAACCGCCTAAACAGAATGGGGAATGGTATCACCTATCGTGGTTCCAATATTTCAAGTTTTATTTCTTGTAACAGAATGTGGAGAAACTATAAAGGAATGAGGTTTGGTAATCCATCAGAAACGATTGGTACGGATATTGGAAATCAAGGTATAAATGCCGGTGTAATTCCCCAATATCCAAATGGCATTACTTGGGATAATAGATGGTTTTCTAATTTGTCAGGAGAAAGAAGCGATGGTTTGTTAAATACTCTGACGGACATTTATCGAAAACCACAGGGTGTTTTTAACTCTATACCATCATTAGACTTGAATTTAAGTGGTTTTGATCAGATCACATTGAGTAATCAGTCATTTTCGAATTGCTCAGGTCCAATTGGTCCCGGTGGAGGAACAACGCCTGGCCCAGTCAGACGTGCCTTGATATTCGGTCCAATTGTGTATAATCAAAAATCTTTCGAACAACTAGGGCAAGAATTTAATTGGTATGATAGATTCCTGACATACAATATGTTCAGATTCGATAACGCTTGGTTATCTCAAGACCCATCTACTGATGCCGATTTCCAACAATTTCAGGCAGATTGTGGAGGCTCAAACATGGAAAGAATAGCCAATACAGTAGAAGCCTATAATGTACATGATAATGCACTTGCTTCTAACCAAATCGCATCTATCAATCCTATTTGTATTCAAGAAGATTATATGAAACAAGTGTTAACTATTTATGATAGTACGTTTGCCGATAGCGTATATACTTTTACACCACAGCAACAAGCAGATTTAGAATTCATTGCTTGTCTTGATCCAACAGAAAAAGGTCCAGCAGTTTATTCTGCTAGAGCTATGTTAGGTTTATTCTTTGGATGTTCTAATGGTGTCATGAGATCAGCAAATGCTAATGAAGACTCCACAATTGAGCAGGTTAGTATCTCATCTTTGTACCCTAACCCTAATAATGGTAACTTTACCTTAGAGTATGAATTAGAGCAGCAAGGTATGTTCGGTGTGTATGACTTAACAGGTAAGTTAGTGCATACTCAACGTCTATCAAGTGGGTTTAATATTCTGGAAATGAATCTTGAAAACCTTGATAATGGTGTTTACGTATACCGAATACTTTCAGGTGAAAGAATAATAACCACTAGTAGATTTGTAGTAACAAAATAACTTGATTTATAGACTAGTCATATATTTTATGGTAATCCGTACCCTTTTAGGGGCGGATTACCTTTTTTCGCAGAATTTAGTGCCTAATCCAAGTTTTGAAATAATGAGCAGTTGCCCGAACGGAATAAATGATGTTGATCTACTTGATCAATGGTTTAATCCAACAGACGCTACTCCTGATCTATATTCTAGTTGTAATTCAAGCATAGTTTCAGTTCCTCAGAATTTTATTGGCTATACAGATGCTTATGGAGATAGTTCTTATATTGGTATAGTTCTGCTTAATGTACTTAATCATGAGCAATACCGAGAATATATATCGGTTAAGTTGATTTCCAATTTGGAAATTGATTCTACATATTGTGTTACAGCATATATTTCTACTTCTGATTCCACAACAGCATATACCGATGGCTTTGGGTTTTATTTTTCCGAAAATTTAATTAATCAAAATAATATCAATCGCTTACCATACGTGCCTCAAGTAAGTAATCAAGTGGGGATTTTAAATGATAAAAAATCTTGGACGAGAATTTCAGGGTATGTTATTGGCGGAGGTGAAGAATACCTTACAATTGGGAATTTTGCCCATCCAGATGATGTTAATTGGTCTGGTACGGTTGATGGGAGTAATAGTGCTTATATCTATATTGATAGTATATCCGTATCTAAATGTACCCCTCCACCAGACACTACAGCAGAATCAAATTTTATTAATGTATATCCCAATCCAAACACTGGCGATTTTACAATAAGCTATGGTATATTTCCTATGAATCAAGGGCAGTTTACTGTATGGGACTATGCAGGAAGATTGGTATATAGGACAGATTTGACTGAGGGTAAATTTGAAAAGCAGATTTACTTGCCACAAGTCAGTTCAGGTCTATACGTTTGGCGTTTTGATATTAACGGCAGAAAAGAGGAAACAGGCAAGCTAGTGATTCGTTCCCATAAATAGCACAGAAGCGTTAACATCCAATCCAACAAAACCTTTTCACATGAGAGAAATTATCGTTCTCCTTATGCTTGCCTTCACTAGTTGTAAAAACGTGGATCAAGACTACCAAAACGTTCATGGAGTTTACGTAAATGAGAATAACCAATCCGATAGACTCTATATTTACTGTGATAGTGTCCGTTCTGTAACTTTTGATGGAAGAAGCGGTAGCCTAATCTTATCAAGAAAGGATAAAGACGCCACATATATTGAACTTAAAACTGAAACGGGAATAGTGTTTATTGGTCTTTACAATGGAATTAACCAAATTTTCACAGCAGGTGGCATCTACACTAAAATCAAGGCGTTTGACTGTCTGAGATAAAATGACAAAACAATTTTGAAGTTAAACCAAGAAGATTAAAGTAATTTAAGATTGTGCATTTAAAGAAGACAAGACTTGTTGAATCCAACTCTCTTAGTGAAATTTACAAATTGATTAGTATAATTTAAGTGCGCAGATCACACGAAACTATATTCATCTAACTATCAATACAATAACCCCAATGTGAAACGTTTTTGATGCGCACTTAATCTCCAACCTTAATGTTTAGGGTTTCCGTAGATATTCTTAAAAGAGTAATTAACCTAAATTTTAAGAAATATGAAATCCAACGGAATATCCACAGGAACGGTAGTGGGGATCGCCATCCTTTCTGCTTTGGTTGGAGGTGCAATTTGTACCACCATCCAAAAAAATAAAACGAATCAAGTTGAGGAAAATCTAAAAGCAAGAATTAAAGAGCTTCAAGATAGTAGCGAATCAAAACAAGCAACTTTGAAAAAGCTTGAAGAAGAAAAATGTAAGCCTAGTAATGAGAAAGTAGAAATTAGTGTTCCTGCTTCTATACTAGAAGCAGAGGGTTCAAAGCTCTCTCGATTTAAGAGGTTTTTACAGGCATGTAGCGGATTCTTTAAGAAAAGAAGCACGTAATTTGCTTATATTAAACTATGTTATCGCTTGAAAAGTGTAGAGCGATTCTCGGAGAACGATTCAAGAATTTACCCGATAAAGTAATCTTTGAATTGCGAGATTATCTCACACAACTAGCAAAAACAGATATTGAAATAGGGTTACAATTAAAACCGAACAATAAACATGAAGAAAGCAGTTTTGATGATGAGGGTGAGCACCGACGAGCAAGCTGATAGAGGTTACAGCTTGGGAGTACAGGAAGAACAACTTAAAAAGTACTGTGAACTCAAGAACATAGAGATTCTTAAAGTCTATCGAGAAGATCATAGCGCAAAAAATTTTGATCGTCCAGAGTTCAAGAAGTTCTTACAGTTCGCTAAATCCAATCATCGAAACATAGATTATCTGTTGTTTGTTTCGTGGGATAGATTCTCACGAAACGCACCAGATGCGTATGATATGATACGCAGATTAAAGAAATGGAATATAGAACCCCAAGCAATTCAACAACCCATTGATTTTAGCGTTCCTCAAAACAAAGTGATGTTATCCATTTATCTCACTTTACCAGAAGTGGATAACGATATACGTTCTCAAAAAGTCATTTCAGGGATGCGAGGAGCAAACAAGCTTGGTCGCATTACTGGAACTGCTCCAATAGGGTACAAAAACAAGCGTGATGAATATAACAAACCGATCATCGTTCCTAAAGATGATGCACATTTAATCACATGGGCTTTTGAAGAAGCGAGTAAAAACGAGAGAACGCTCAATGATATTCGCAAAGAACTGAATGAAAAAGGATTAAAAGTATCTCGCAGTACATTTAGCAGAATGATGCGCAACCCAATTTATATGGGTAAAATTCGTGTAGCTGCTTATAAAGATGAACCTGAGCAGATTGTGGAGGGGTTGCACGAGGGAATAGTATCAGAAGAAACCTTTAACCGTGTTCAACTTGTGTTAAGTGGTCGATTCAAAAAGCAGAAACGAACCCGTAAAAAGTATGTTGACCGAGAAGAGCTTCCTTTAAGAGGTTTTCTGACTTGTACCAACTGTGGTGAACATGTAACCGGAAGTGCATCCAGAAGTCAGACAGGAAATCGCTATTGGTATTACCATTGCGATCATTGCAAAAAAGAGAGATACAGAGCGGAAACAGCGAATAAGGATATAGAGGAACTACTGAATGCGATTAAGATTAGTCAAGAGGGAGAAAAACTCTACAATGCTATTTTGGAAGATCAATTAACTGGAAATCACAAGCAGAAAGCTGCAAATTTGTCTAATCTCAAACAAGAACTCTCCAAACTTGAAAAACGCAAAGAAACGTTACAGGATTCCTTTTTAGATGGGAAACTGGATGCAGATGATTATTCTGACCTGAAAAAGCGATTGGACAATCAAATATTTGAAGTTCGCAGTCAAATTGATACGAATAAGGAGAATAATACAAACTTCAAGGAGCTTGTTAAACGCACGATTACAATTATTCCAAATATCGCTGAACGGTACAGAAATAGTGGGGTTGAGGGGAAGAAAAAGCTATTAAGTTCGGTTTTTCCAGAAAAACTCACTTTTGACGGAAAACAAACTCGAACTAAATCTATCCATCCATTACTAGCTCTGATTCTTAGTTACGACGGGCTTTTTAAGGAAATAAAAAACGGGACAAACACGCATGTTTCGCGTTTGTCCCGTCTGGTGATCGCGCCAGGATTCGAACCTGGGACCGTCTGCTTAGAAGGCAGATGCTCTATCCAGCTGAGCTACGCGACCAAATCGTATTTTGGAGGTGCGAAATTAAATATTTTTTTTCGTTTACCATGACGATTCTAAAAAAATATCTTTTTTGTTTGATCTCCCATCTTAAACTGATTTTGCGAAATGAAAGATATGTGCTATTTTGATTAGCTCTTGGTCAGCTAAGTACATGAAAAAAGCAGAGGTTTTTAAGGTCGGGTTTCTACTCATTTTGTTCTTTCAAATAGGACTAAATGGAATTTCTCAGGTACCGGATTCTCTGTATAAAGCCCTGCACGTTTCAAATACCAAATCTTCTGAAGCGCTGGCTTTATCGAATTTGGGGAATGCTTTTATCAATGTCAATACTGATTCTGCCAGGCTTTATTTGCAGGCTGCCGATGAAATGTATGACCAGATCAATCCAGTGTTAGAGGCTGCTGTTTTACATGATAGGTTGTCAAGATTTTACCATAATGATAATGATGTGGTTAAATCAGAGGAACAATCTTTGAAAGCTATAAGGACAGCCAATGAGATCGACTCTGTGGTCTTGGAAATTAGAATGGTAAACAACCTGAACGAACGAATTTATCTGACTCATAATTTGTTTGAAGAAGCCCTGGAACCTCTTCTCAAGCTGAAGGAAAAGGCCATTAGAATGAACGACGATATGGCCGTATTCAAGGCGAATGAGTCTATCTATAATGTATACTTTTTATCCAAAACCAATGTCAGACAAAGAACCAAACTGGCGGCTGAGAATTTAGAACTATCCGAGCAAATCGGGGATGAAGAGCTCCAGATGGTTGCCAGATTTGATATGGCGTTGGCTTATGGACATATTGGCGAATTGGACAGCTCTTTTAATCAGTACGTTTCCATATTGCGATTTGAGGCGGTTCAGGATGATGAAGACTTGAAATCACGTCTCTACAATAACATGGGATCATTGTTCAGAGCTATGGGACAATTGGACAGTGCAGCTCTCTATTTCGGTAAAGCATTTGAATCGGCAGAAATATCCGGAAGAATAGAAGGGATGGCGGCTTCTAAACTCAAAATGGGAACTTTAATGGGGGCCGGAGGAGATCTGGAAGGTGCTTATGAAAACTGTTTTCAAGCTCTGGAGCTGTTTAGGGAAGCCAGAGTCGTTAGGCGACAGGATGCTTGCCTAAGTTGTTTGTATGAAGCCAGTAAGGGACTGGGGAATTTTGAAGATGCCTTGAGTTGGTACGAGCAAAGTCTGGTTATGAAAGACAGTTTTGTGACTTCTAACACGGTAGAGAATATCAAACGGGTAGAGAACCAGTTTCTCCTTCAACAGACCAGATTAGAGGATAGCCTGATTCTGGCAGAAACAGAAAAGTTGAACAATGAAAAGTTGAGAACTAAAAATGCCGAACTCAAGCAAAAAGACCTTGAAAAGGAAAAAGGATTGTATATCCGTTATGGTCTGGCCTTTTTGCTTTTGGTGATCATCTTTGTGGGAATATACGTGTATAAAAAGTACAAGGATTCTCAGGAAAAGAAAAGGGAAATAGAGTTGGCACATTCTGAACTTGCCATCAAGAATAAGGAGATTACCGATTCTATCAATTATGCTAAACGAATTCAGGATGCAATTTTGGTTTCTTCAAACAAGACACAAAATCTCTTAAAAAGCTCTTTTATATTGTATTTGCCAAAGGATATTGTGGCAGGAGATTTCTACTGGTTCGATCATGTGACAACTGAGTCTGATAACGATTTACTCTTGTTTGCAGCGGCAGATTGTACCGGACATGGTGTGCCAGGCGCTATGGTGAGTGTGGTGTGTAATAATGGCCTGAATAGATCGGTAAGGGAAAACGGACATCACAAACCCGCTATGATCCTGGAGTCTACCAGGCAGATTGTGGTAGATGAGTTTGGCGAGTCTCATGAAGAGGTGAAGGATGGAATGGACATAGCCCTATGCGCTTTGAAGAAAAACGGAGCAAATTTTGATCTGGAATTCGCAGGAGCCAATAATCCTTTGTGGGTGATTAGAAAAGGAAATTTTGATGAGTTCGAGTTGAGTAGCGATCGAAGAGTGTTCAGTTCTGAAGAGTCCGCGTACGCTTTGTTAGAGGTAAAACCTGATAAGCAACCAGTGGGTAAACATCCCAACGCCAAACCTTTTACCAATCATACTTTAAGTTTGAAGCGGGGAGACAGAATCTATATTTTTTCTGATGGCTTTATAGATCAGTTTGGAGGTCAGTTACGTCCGGATGGGAGGTCTCTCGGAAAGAAATTCAAAGCTTCCAACTTCAGGAAATTGTTATTGTCTATTCAGAATAAGCCCATGTCGGAGCAAAAGACCAAGATTCAAAATTCCTTTGAAGACTGGAAAGGAGAGCTGGAGCAGCTCGATGACATTTGTGTTGTGGGGGTGGAGTGCGAATGATGCCATAAAAAAAGCCTCACACAAAGTGCAAGGCTTCTGTCGGGGTGGCAGGATTCGAACCTGCGACCTCCTGCTCCCAAAGCAGGCGCGATGACCGGGCTACGCTACACCCCGAGCGGGCTAAAAAGACTGATCATAAATGAACCAGAATTTCATCGCGAGTGCAAATGTATAATATTTGTTTTTATTGACAAATGCATCCGGCTTTTTTTTGAAGTTTTATTCGCCTCTCAGAATATTACTTTCTTTCCCAAATTGTTTGTGACTCACAACCAGTGAAATAACAGCAATCATAATTAATGAGATAAAAGTAATTCCAATTAAAACCATGTCCATATTGCCCCCAAGAATCTGCTTTGTGGCCAATACCACATTCACAATTGGAATAAATGCAGTCACATAATCCAATTCTACAGAAGGAATGAACCCTGCAATGGCCGGTAAAACCATCACAATGTTCAAAGGAACCATGATACTTTGTGCTTCTTTGTAAGACTTGGCATAAATAGAAATCGGTGCCATCACGCCGGCAAAGAAAATAGTCAACGGAATGAGCAGTATATAAAGTGTAATGAATACCTCACCGGTAAGCATGCTGTTCACCGCACTCATCATTTTATCACTCGCGTCTACCATGTTTAAACTTGCTATCAAGCCAATTAAGGCCAATGTGGCACTCAGTAAACCAAAGGCAATAATTACAACCATTTTTCCCATCAAAATGCTCTTTCTGTTAACAGGACTGGTCAGTAATGTCTCCATAGTACCTCTTTCTTTTTCCCCGGCAAACAGATCGATAGCAGGGTACATACAGCCCATAAAGCAGAAGGCAATAAAAATATAAGGCAGTAATCCACCCGCATATTTTGCAATGATTGCTGTATCATCCGACACATTATAGAATTCTCTTATTTCCTGCATTTCAGCCATACTCATGTCTTTGGAAATAGGCATGTCGTAGTTGAAAGCCTGAGTTAAGCTTGTATCCAGATCTAAAGATTGAAGCCTCTCGTTAGTCATGGCATGATTCTGCTCGTCAAGAATCTCTTTAAGACGCCCGTATTGCTCCATGTCCGTACCACGGTATATAATATTCAGTTTGGCTGTTTTATCAGAACCGTAACTGGCGTCAAATTCTTTATTGAAAATCAACCCGGCTGAAATGTCTTCACTCACCACGTCATCTCTCATCGCAACCGAATCCTCATAGGCTTTGAACTTAAAGTTCTTTTCTTCAGATAAACGATCAACCAAATCTGTGTCCTGACCATTTAGGATATATCCAACAGTTAGTTCTTCTTTAGCCGCTTTTTCCGACTGAGAAGACTGAATTTTAGTCACAAGGTTAATAATGATAGGGAAGGCCACCAATGGAATCACCATCATTCTAATCAAAGACCTCTTGTCTCTGATCATGTCTAAAAATTCCTTTTTTGCTACTCTTAATGTCTTATTTTTCATGACTTGTGCTCGTTTACAATGTCAATAAATTCCTGAGTTAAACTTTTACCATTTAAACGGCCTCTGAAATCCTCCATGGTGCCTGAATAAATGATATTACCTTTATTAATGATGGCTAGATCATCACATAAAAGATCAACTTCACTCATAATGTGAGAAGAGAAGATGACTGTTTTGTTCTGTGTTTTACAATCTCTGATCAATTTGATGATGTTCTCAGCACTAATCACGTCCAGACCTGAGGTTGGCTCATCAAAAATCACCACCTGCGGATTGTGAATCATGGTTCTAGTGATAGAAACTTTCTGTTTCATACCAGTGGATAACTGACCGATTCGCTTCTTTTTGAAATCGTGCATATCCAGAAGATCATAGTAATAATCTCGGCGTTCTTTCATTTCCGCTTTTGGCACATCATTCAGATCAGCAAAGTATTCAATGGCTTCATCTGGAGTTAAACGTTCATACAAGCCTGTAGAGCCTGTTAAAAATCCAATTGAGGCACGTACTTTCTGAGGATCTGAGGTAACGCTATGGCCAGCAACCGTGATGTTTCCGGAAGTAGGTTTTAGAATGGTACTGATCATCCGGAGTGTTGTGGTTTTTCCCGCACCGTTTGGACCGAGAAGTGAGAAAATTCTCCCAGGTACACACTCCAGAGAAATTTTGTTGACAGCAACAGCTACTTCAGGATTCCCGGGAGTTTCCTTGCGTTGCTGCTTGCTCAACTTAAATTCTTTGTATAGGTCTTCTATTTGAATCATAGTAGATTGAAATTTTGGTAATACAAATAGATGAAAAAAAACGCTTATCCGGTCAGATATTTCATTAAAAAGGACATAAAAAAGAATGAAGCAGTCATAACAGTTTGCGAAATTCCGTAATGAAAGCTTGTTGGCCGACCGTAAATTAGCCATATGATCACTGAAAAAACATATCAAAAAAACATCAGTTTCATGTTTAACTATTTATGGTTGATAGGAGAAGTGATGTTAATTACTCTGCTTGTAGGGGAATTTGAATTCAGCCATTACGGAGATATAAAATATGCTGTGGCTTTTGGCGTGTTTGGATTGGCGTATTATGAAATGGCCTGGTCAGGAGATACGTTTCATCAGGTTTCGGTTATTCTGGGAATTGCCTGTATTCAATTTTTGTTTCAGTTGGATGGTTATCTCATGTTTATGTATCTCTTACCAATTGCTCTTTTTGCACTTGGCTTAATCAGAGTAGGCATGTCCAGGTTGGCTGTAAATGGCGTGTCAATCACAACTTCCTGCCTGTATCACAACTCATCCTATATAGATATATCCAGACTAGAGGAGCTTAGATGTTCGAGAACCTGGGTTGGTAAAAAATTGAATTTTGGCAGTATTTATATTCCCATTGTAGGACAGCATGAATTAAAAGTGGTCAGTGGCTTTTCAAATGTGGAGACGCTGATGAACTCAATAAAAAATCAAATTAAAACGTATGAAAAAGACTGGTTATAGAGGAATCAGGCAATGGGGGACCATGCCGTTTTTTGCAGTATTACTAGTGTTAATAGCAGCACTGGTAGTTGGAATGTATATACTCGCCTTAAAGACAGCCACCTTGTTTTCAGAAGGCATTTGGAATTATGTATGGGCAATTCCATTGACCACGGTTAACTGGATTTTGTTTTGGAACATTAGGGTGCCAAGGAAAATGACAGATCCATGTGCTAATTTGAGAGAGCATGAGTTTCTGTCAAGTGGTGCCTGGACCAATGTTTACCAGAATAAGGATGATCAAAGTAAAGTAGTTAAGCAACTTCACTTTTGTGGATGGGGGCACAATGATTATTCAGATCACATGGCGCCAATTATTGGAGAGAAACGTTGTGGCAAATGGAATCCTCTGGCTCTGTGGTTTCTTCATTATTATATGATGATGTATCAGATTGTTGGTTTAAGAAGACGGCAGAGAATTGCAGGACAGGTGGCCGCCATTCCCAATACACTGGATCTGGATATCAAAAGATTGAGATATACTCAAAAATTCATTCCCCATGCATTGACGCCCGAAACTTGCCCAAGGGACATCAAAGCGCAATTTGAGCAACTACAAGAAGAACTAAGAATGTGTGGTTTGTATATTGATGACGTACATGCAGCAAATGTCCGGGTGGATGACCATGGAAAAATTCATTTGATAGACGGAGAATTGTATACGGATCGAGAGGAGCGCATTAAGTCCTGGTTGGTAAGTTTGTTCAATGGTCCAACGGTAAAAGGGATGGAAGCAGTTTTAGGAAGTAGCAGAGTTGTTCGTTGGGTAGATCACAGACAATCCGTGGATGAAGTAGTGGAAGCGGCCATGAAAATGTGGGTACTAAAGGATTACAGAGCCGTTAGAGCATGAAAGAAATCGCACTATTAAAAATCACTTGTTTATAAACTAAAACCAAAATACCACTTTTACGGTATTGGATGATTTCTGGATTTAGGTAATTTTGAATCGTTCTAAATAAGAAATGAACTCTTTAAAGTTACAAATAGAAAACAGCCTGTCCACTTGTGGAAATTGCACTTGCAAAACGAAGAAGAAGTGCTGCAAGAAATACAAGAAGAAGGGAGTTCATTGCAAGTCTTGTCCTAAAAAGTAAAATCACTTTTAATTGACGTTTCCAAGATTTCTCTGTCCTTATCCTTTAGCAAGGCGTAAGGCGGGATTAGATGGAAAGAATCTTTCGATCGTTTTTTAGTTTCTCGCAAGCTCGTCAACCCAATATCTTTTGAAATAGATCGTGTCGTTTTTTTGAAAGAAATGACCTCATCTTTTGGACTCATGAGAATTCTGGTATTGGATATTGCCAATATGTTCTTTTGTGCGTTTAGCTTAAACATTGCTTTGTAATATCTGCACGGAAGCCATTTGTGTGCTTTATAATCTTCATGAGCGAATGAAGGCAGTTTCAGACTTGGAATCAGACATGGGATTTTCAGAATGTATACAATCCATTTGAGTTGAAGAGCAGGGGAGATGTACCACGAAAAATCCCATTTTAACTGGTGCTTTAAACTCGCTATGTGATGACTTAAACAGCCAAGTGAGAATCCACAGAAGAATTTTGGGGCGTCTGCCGGAAGTTGATTGTAAGCCGTTAATATGTCGTCAGTCCAATCTTCTGCTTGCACGTTTTCAACTTCTTTACCGTGCCCTTTGAGCGTTATTTTGTAGCAGACAAAACCTTGTTGGCTGAAGAATTCTTCCAGATCATTCATTACACCGGGAGAATTGTTCAGTCCATGACAGAGAATGATATGTGGCTTTAACTCTTTTTCCACGACAGTCTCATTCCGGTTTTATATTCAATTCTGCCCTCATCCAGCAATCTTCGTACTTCTCTAATAATGATGGTAGCTTCCAGATTGTCCAGTTCATGCAATAAACCTTCAAGTGTGGTAGGCCTTTCACTAAGGATGCTTCTTATTCCGCTTAAAGGATCCTCATGGCATGTCGTTTCAATTTCTCCTGAAGTACAATGGTCACAAATGCCGCAGGCTTTTCCCTTTTCTCCAAAATAATCCAGTATCATTTGTTCTCTACAGGCATGTGCCGTCAGGTAGTTCATCATTGCGGCCAATTGTTGTCTTTTCTGCTCATATCGTTTTTCGTAAGAAGCTTCTGAAAGACGAATGTAGTTTTCGTTAATTCTGTCCAGTTCAAAACGAATAAAAGGCAGTTCAGATTTTGGCGTATAGGTAATGATTTCGTATTTGTGAAGTGTGTGTAGTTGCTTTTCTACTTGCGTTTCAGAGATTTTAAGCCGTTTGGCAATGGCACTTTCCCGAACAGCAGTTTCCTTATCGAAAACACCTGTTTTGGACCTTAGTATCAACTTGATAATTGGATCTAAGTATGAAAATCGCATTTGAAAATTGTACAGATCCTTACCGCTTTGGCTGAATTTTACTTTCGAGGGTAATTTCACGCCATTCGACAAGCTGATGTAACCATTAAGTGCCAACACTTCAAGCGCTTCCATTAATAAAAGAGGCTTCACTCTAAGCCTTTCTGATAGTTCGAGTATTTTAAACTTAAAAATCTCATCTTTTCCCACACCAATTGGGATGTTAAAGAGATTGCCAAGAGCAAGGTATACACGTTTAATTAATGCTCTGTCCGGAATACTTTTCTCAAGTCTGTTCAACAGATTTTCTGGTTCCCCGGGAGCACAAATAAGACTTGCAGTGCTGGGCTCACCATCTCTGCCGGCTCTTCCTGCTTCTTGCACGTACGCTTCAATGCTATCGGGAGCCGTCATATGAATTACTTGTCTCACATCAGCTTTGTCTATACCCATCCCAAAAGCATTGGTGGCCACAATGATCTTGAATTTACCTTCAATCCAGTCGTTTTGTATGCCTTGCCTTTTGTCGTATGGAATTCCGGCATGATAGTACTCGGCCTGATAGCCCATAGCGTTTAATTCAGTACTTAGTTTTTGGCACAATTGTCGACTTCTGGTATAAATAATAATAGCTTCATCCTTAAGAAGCTTTTCGAGCGCCAACAATTTGTTTTCAGTCTGAATCACCTGATAACTCAGATTCTTTCTGGTATAAGACGATTGAAATTTTTGAATTTCTTTGAGTTCCAGTTGCGCTTCAATATCCTTAACCACATCCAGTGTAGCTGTTGCAGTCACAGCAATGATAGAAATAGAAGGGAGGTATTCTCTTAGTTTCGAAATTTCACGATAAGCCGGTCTAAAATCATGTCCCCATTGAGAAATGCAATGTGCTTCATCTATGGCAACAAAAGAAATGGGCATTTGCTTAAATCGTTCAATAAAAAGATGACTTTTAAGTCTTTCGGGAGACACATACAGAAACTTGTAATCTCCATATATGGCATTGTCCAGAGTAATGTCCACAGATTCATGGCTCATTCCGCTATGGACCATTAAAGCTTTAATTCCGCGTTTTCTGAGTTGCTCAACCTGATCAGTCATGAGTGCAATTAGCGGACTCACTACCAGACAAATACCGTCTTTGACCAATGCCGGAACCTGGTAACAAATTGATTTCCCACCACCTGTTGGCAACAAGGCCAGTGTGTCTTTACCATCGATCACACTTTGGATGATCTCGGTTTGTAGTGGACGGAATTGATCGTAACCCCAGTATTTTTTTAGGATTTCTCTTGGATCAATATGTTCGATTTTCTTGTCGGACAAGGCTTTTTGACTTGATAGAACCTATAAAAATAGCTATATTCGCGGAACTGAAAACAACTAATACAAATTGAGATGATAGACACTATGGGGATAGAAGTAGTAAAGAATGAAAATTCTAAATTAAGCGAGATTGACTTTGATAATTTGCCTTTTGGACGTGTGTTCACAGATCATATGTTTATGATGGAATATGTGGATGGTGCATGGCAAAAGCCAAGAGTTGAGCCTTTTAGGAATTTAGATTTGCATCCGGCCACTTCTGCGATTCACTATGGACAGTCGATTTTTGAGGGAATGAAAGCCTACAGAAATGAGGCTGGAGAAGTATTGTTATTCAGACCAGAAGAGAATGCAAGACGTTTGAATAAGTCTGCAGACCGTATGTGTATGCCAAATATCCCGGAAGAGCTGTTTTTAGCAGGTTTGAAGGAGTTGGTGAAGATGGATCAGGATTGGATTCCTCAAAACAATGAAAGTGCTCTGTATATCCGTCCGTTTATGTTTGCTACAGACGATTATATTGGAATTAAGCCATCGGATAATTATGTGTTCTGTATTTTCTGTTGTCCGGTAGGATCTTACTATAGTGCGCCTTTAAAGGTGAAAATTGAAACGGAATTTACAAGAGCTGCTGTTGGTGGTGTTGGTGAAGCGAAAGCTGCCGGTAACTATGCGGCTTCATTATATCCGGCCAAGTTAGCTCAGGCTAAAGGTTATCACCAGTTGATCTGGACAGATGCCATTTCTCATGAGTACATTGAAGAGGCAGGAACGATGAATGTGATCTTTGAAATTGATGGTAAGTTGGTTTCTCCTTCATTGTCCGGCGCAATTTTACCAGGAATTACAAGAGATTCTGTATTGAAGATAGCTGAAGCCTGGGGAATAGAAGTAGAGCAGAGAAGAGTAAAAGTGAGCGAAATCAGAGAAGCTTTAGAGTCGGGAAGATTAACAGATGCTTTCGGAGCGGGAACAGCTGCTACCATTGCCCAGATTCAAACCATTGGTTTTGATGATAAGGACTTTGAGTTGCCAGCCATTGAGGGCAGAGGCTTTTCAAATAAAGTATATGCTTACATCAACGATCTTAAGAGAGGTCAGGTTGATGACCCATTCAATTGGACTGTGACTTTGTAAAAGATAAATAATCAGATACTGTAAAGAGCCTCACGTTTGTGGGGCTTTTTTATACTTACATAGTATTTATTCTTGATAGTGTAAATCTTATTATTCAGTTGATTCTTCCTTGGTAGAAATCCATGTACATGCATTAACAAATTCAATCCCTAGCTCAGTTATTGTCCAAGCTTTATTCTGTCTGCTCATCCTGAATTCAGGGGACTTATTGGAACTTTTAAGTAAACCTCTTTTGGATTTCTCTATATTTCTAGGTTTGATCACGGTCAAATTTAGACGAGTGAGATTGGCTATAGATATTTTAAGCTCATTCTCGTCTAAATTGGTATCTTCTTGAATTGAATAAAAAGGAGTATATATTAGAAAGGGGGATGCTTTACCACTATAAGTGTTCAATTCGTAGAATAAATCAAGAACAAAGGCATCTGTAGGAGATAGTTGTTTGAGGATTTCGGGAAACATTGGGTGAATGTTTTTTTTGTACTCAGGATTCAGTGCATTTGCTAATAAATTGGCCCACTTATCTTGTAAAGACTCATCTTCCTCCAAAGAAGAGTACTCAAGCAATGGAAATAGAGTTTTGAGAGGTATTTGTTTTGGAGATAGTCCGTTTTCCTCGAATAGTTTTTTTGCTTTTTCTAAGGTCTTCAATTGATTTTTAAACCTCCAATGACGAACTTTGTCAAAGAAAAGTAATCCTGTTTCCTTTAATGGAGGCTTTATCGCTAAGTCAAGCCAATCAAATATTCTTTTAGCAATTTCGATCTCCATTGAACTGGACGTGTCTTCTGTTTTTTCTATTTCCGACATTTTTTATTTCTATTGAATATGGTATTTGTTACACTTTTCTAATTTCGTCCCAAGTAGATGAAAGCTTGTGTTCCACCCAGTTCATTAGCTCTTTTTTCATTGTATTGATTTTATCTTTATTGTCTTGAGTGTAATGTTCCTTTGAAAGAGCCTTTAGGTAGGTATCCATGTAATTATCTACTTTTTCCAGAAATAACTTATTGTTGTTTCTATTGAGCATTAGTTCTAATCGGTATCTTAATAATCTAGCTTGTCGGTAGTCATGATTTTTGGCTAAGTCTACTTCATTTGCCATTGTTATCGTTCCTCCTTCCGGAATTAAATATGATTTGTATTTCTGGAAAAATATGTTGTCTAGAGCGGTTAATAGTTCAACTACAGTTGTCCTAAATTCACTCATCCATTTTTCTTTCATCACAGCAATTCTGTTTTTCCTTGTAGCGCGATTTTGATAAACAGATACTGTCACAGAAACTACTGCGCTGAATAAAGCGATACAAATTGTTATCCAAAGGGATGTTTCCATTGTTTTTATTTTTTTATCCTATTTAACTTGTGAATCTATTCGTTAGAATGACCATTAAATTCATTTTAACTATGTTCCGCTTCATTTATAATAACGGGACTCTCTAAAAATTATCAAAGAAGTATTATCTCATCCGGTTTTAACGCCAATGATAAGGAAGTAAATCAATAATTTCATCACCATTTTCAGTGATTTCTATTGCTAGGATTTTTATCGTGTATTAGAAATATGAAACTAATTGTTTCAAAAAACAAAAACCACCGAATTATCGGTGGTTTTTCAAAGTTTTTATAAATACTGACTTTCTGTTAACATTCTTCTTCGTCAACCCCTGGCTTAGATTTCCATTTGAATAAGCCATCGCTTAATTCAGGGTTTGCTTTAAAGTTGTTAAGTTGATAAATCGTCGTAGATCCGTCGTTGCTTTTAATGATCAGTTTGTAAAGTTGCTTTGCAGCTTTGTCAACCTTTAAAACAATGGTGTGGAATTTCTTTTCCGCAGGCTTCATAGGGGATAAGTAGATAATTTGGTATTCTTTTCCACCTACAGTTTCATCTTTCACGTATCTGGACTTGAAATCTTTCTCCCAGATGGTGAACAATTCATTTGGATTTGAGAAATCCTCTCCCTCCAAAGCATCTTCTACCGGACATACATATACAATCTGATCGTCCTTAACATAGGTCCAAACAGTTTTACCATCTGAAGTGATATCTTGTCCTTCGCTTGAAGTAAACTTGAATTTCTGATCTTTTACCCAGATTTTTCCAGAGGAAACACTGCTTGCGCCTTTAGAGCTTCTGTAAGTTTGTTTGTAGCTAGCGGTGATTGACTTATATGTTTTCGCTTTTTTACTAAGCTCTCCTAAAATTTCTTTTGACTTGGCATCTTGTGAGCCATCCTGAGCGCTTACCAAAGTGACGCTCAATACCATCAATAATACTAATACTTTTTTCATTCTTCCGTTTTTTGCGTGTTCGATGAAGCATTGTTCAAAAACTGTTCCAAAGATAATTGATCCGGGATTAAAACCTCTCTGGCTTTACTTCCTTTAAATGGACCAATGATACCTGCAGCCTCTAACTGATCTACGATTCGACCTGCACGGTTATAACCAATCTTTAATTTTCTCTGAAGTAGGGAAGCGCTTCCTTGTTGATGTGTTACAATGATCGCCGCCGCATCTTCAAACAAACTATCGCGATCGTCCATATCAAAATCATCAGCCGCATCTCCTTCATCACCAACAAACTCTGGTAAGATGTGTGCATCCGGATAAGCTCTTTGATTTCCAATGAAGTCACAAATTTTCTCAACTTCTGGTGTGTCTACAAATCCACATTGCAGTCTGATAAGGTCGTTTCCGGTTGACATTAACATATCACCTCTACCAATCAACTGGTCAGCACCTCCGGCATCCAGAATGGTTCTGGAATCAATCTTAGAAGTTACTCTAAAGGCAATTCTCGCCGGGAAGTTGGCCTTAATAGTTCCGGTAATGATATTCACCGATGGCCTTTGTGTTGCAACAATCAAATGGATTCCGATTGCACGGGCCAACTGTGCCAGTCTTGCGATAGGTGTTTCAATTTCTTTTCCGGCAGTCATGATCAAATCCGCGAACTCATCAATTACCAACACGATATAAGGTAGGTAACGGTGTCCTAACTCAGGATTTAATCTTCTGCCAACAAACTTGGCGTTGTACTCCTTAATGTTTCTACAATGTGCTTCTTTAAGTAGTTCATAGCGCTCATCCATCTCTATACAAAGAGAATTTACGGTATTAACCACTTTGGTAGTATCTGTAATAATAGGTTCTTCTTCTCCAGGCAACTTGGCTAGGAAATGACGTTCGATCTTATTAAACAGAGTCAATTCTACCTTTTTCGGATCAACCAATACAAATTTAACCTGCGAAGGATGTTTCTTATATAGTATGGATACCAAAATGGCGTTTAGTCCAACCGACTTACCCTGACCAGTAGCACCTGCCATTAACAAGTGAGGCATTTTCGCCAGATCGTAAATAAAGGTCTCGTTAGCAATCGTCTTCCCAAGAGCAACAGGAAGTGCCATGTCGGAATTCTGGAACTTCTCTGAAGCGATCAAAGTACGCATGGATACAATGTCCGGGTTAGAGTTTGGTACCTCAATACCGATCGTCCCCTTTCCGGGAATAGGTGCAATGATTCTAATTCCCAAAGCGGCCAAACTCAAGGCAATGTCGTCTTCCAGATTTTTGATTTTGGAAATTCTGACACCAGGCGCAGGAATGATTTCGTACAATGTAACTGTAGGACCAATGGTAGCTTTGATCTTGGAAATCTCGATCTTATAATTGGCGAGTGTATTGACAATGTTGTTTTTATTGTCTTCCAGTTCCTGTTTGTTGATTTGGATATCGTTACTGCCATAGCTTACCAGAAGTTCAGTAGGCGGCAGAGCATAGGCCCCCAATTCCAAAGTAGGATCAAACTCTCCAAACTCCTCAACTTTTTCAGCGATCTTCTCTTCGGTAAGGACTTCTTCTTCCGTTTTGTTGATCTCGATGGTCAGTTCTTCTTCGGCTTCAGGTGTGGTTTCCTGAGGCATTTCTTCCGGAATATCTTCTACAACCGGAGGCGTGATTTCAAGCTCATTTTCATCTGCCGGCTGAGGTTCCGTTTTCGTTTCTTCTTCGGTTTCATCACCAAACTCAATGGTTTCACTTACCGTTTCACTAAGAATGTCTTCTTCTTTAATGGTATTGATGATGTGAATGTCTCCTTCAGGTGTATCCACCTCATATTTTGAATTCTCATCTTCCTCAAGATCTAAATCGCTTTTCTTGGCGAATAGCTTATTCCAAATAGCCGTAAAATTAGGATTGAAGAGAACAACCAGAATAATGAACAGGCAGACAAATATCATGAACAATGCACCAATTCCTCCGAATGAAGCACGCATCCAGTCGTTAATATGATGTCCAAAGCCTCCTCCCAGAAACGCCAAACTCCCTCCGGCAACGTGTCCTAAAAATACAGATGCCCAGACCAAACTTAAGGCAGAGATCTGAACCATTCTTCCAATTGGCAATAAAGCAAAACCGGAAATGATTCGAATACCGATTACAAACAGGTTAAGTGCAAATAAGAAAGAAGCCAATCCAAACCACTTGAAAATAAACAGATGCGAAATACCCGCACCAAACTTACCAAGCCAGTTATCTACAGTAATTGTTTTAGAGCTGGTAACCAACTCCCAAATGGACTTGCCGTCCACAACACTTTGATCAACTTTCCAGGTAAAAAGGTAGGATACAAAGGCAAGAAACAGATATACAGACGTGAGTAAGAGTATGGATCCGAAAATTTTATGAGTTCTTTCGTCCTTTACAAAACCAATAATCTTATTGATAAAAGCTGGTCTGCCAACGTCCTTGTCTTTTTTCTTCTTAGGACTGGCTTTCCTCTTTTTTTTGGCTGGCTTTTCGCCTTCGATATTTAAGCTGTTTTTTGCCACAGTTTCTCAAATACGAAGGTACACTACCGTCCAATGCCTTTTGAGGCCTGATTATTCAATCTTTAACAAAGCAATGTGGATTATTCACCCATGGCTTTCATGAACTCTTCTACGGTCATGATGCGATAATCGGATGGAATAGAGAGGTGCTCTTTTGAAACGACTGATTCATCAATTTCTAAAGCCTGGTAATGTTCTGTCAGTCCATCGTGTTTCAAAGTGTATTCCATTGGATAGCCTTTTAGGCCGGCAAATTTTTGATTTAGCTTTCCTGAGATAGTTTTGGCATAGTATACCGGAATGGTCTCATTATCCGGATAAGTAACCAATGCCAGCTTGCATTTGATTCCTGCAATTTTTTTCGACTTGCATTTGTACTTTATGCTTGGCTTCAGGCTGTCAGTAGTGTACAAGACATCAGGAGGCATTGAAATGGCAATCTTTATGTCCTGAACATCCATTAAGATGTGGTATGTAGAGTCTTTAAAGTTGATCAAAGTTGTTTGTGTCCCCAGTCTGGAGTTCTGATCCACACGTAAAACAGAGTCTGTGACATACTCTGCCGATTTTTGGCTATCCATACCTTCAATGGCAGCGCCCAAAGAATCTGCAAAACTTATTTTGTATATGATTTTCCCTGAAAAGCTTTGTGCACTTGCGGAACTCTGAAATCCACTGATCATTAGAATTAATAACAGAAACCTCATACTATTTTACCTGATCAAAGAGTTTAGTGAGCTCGTCTTTAATCTTCTTATAAGGTACTTTCTTATGATCTTCAGGTGTGTTAAAAATCTCGCGACTAATAACGGTATCCCTGTCGATTTCGGTTGCTTTAAAAGAAAGTAGCACACCGTAGTATTCTAAATCATAGTTTAATAAAACCCCATCAACTTCTTTATAAGGGTTGCACCAATTGGGGTTTTTCATTCCCAAATCCTGAGTATAGTTGATGTTGACTTCTTTACTAATGTCACTGAAAATAGCCAGAGTGTGTTTACATTGAACATTCAGTAAACTATCCGTCTCATCAGAATCTAAATAATCTAACTCAGGAAACTCTTCAAGGAATTCATCTACCTCTGTTTTAGACATCTCGGCGAAATAGCGATCTCTTTTCCCCATGCTGTAGATGGCCACAAGCTCATGTGCATCATTGTCGGATATCAACGTGGTGTTGAACATCCCCTTTTTCTTGACCTCAGTTTTATACATATTCCCCAGATAAGTCATGCTCATCGTTTTAGGAAGAATGGCGTAAAAAATATTGTCTTTGTCAATTTCGGGATATTCGATAGAGTAAGTGATCACCCCCTGAGGTAATTTGGCGTCAGGATTTTCCTTTTTTGGTTCCGCACTTTTTTCCTCACCACAGGAGGCTAAAAACACAGCAGCAACTAAACCCCAAATAAAATGTCTACTTCTCTTCATTAATTTTGACCGAATGCCTACAAATATATATAAATATGGAAATACGCAGGACAAAACGTTCATTTCCTTAGACAAGTGTTCATAAACAGGTATGGACGGCGTATTTTCTGGAAGTGTGCACCGAATTAATCTTATTTTTGTCCCTCATTTCTAAATGAGGTAAAATCAATAGACTAGAACAAATGGCGGTTAAACTAATTGAAATAGATTCTGAACTGGGAGCTGGAACAAGAGGTGCTTCACTGGGGATAGGTGCTTTAAAAGTAGCAGCATTTAACAATGGTGTTGATGTTTTCTCGGAACATGAGGCGCTTGTAGTAGAAACCTGTAACGATCAACTTTGGGATGAAGTATCCACGCCATTTGCGAAACGAATCTCAGGTATCAATACAATTTTTGAAAGAACGAATAAGGCTGTATCTGACACATTAAGATCCGGTCATTTTCCAATTGTAGTTTCCGGAGATCACTCAACAGCAGGAGGCACTATAGCAGGGATTAAGTCTGCTTTCCCAGACAAAAAACTAGGCGTGGTTTGGATTGATGCTCACGCTGATCTTCACACACCTTTTACAACACCTTCTGGTAATGTACATGGAATGCCACTGGCTACAGCATTGCAAATTGATAATAAAAATTGCCAAAGGAACGAGCCAGATGAAGAAACAGTTCAACTTTGGGAGCAATTGAAGCAGAGTGGTGGATCGGACAGTAAATTGACGTCTGAAAACCTGGTCTTTGTAGCCGTAAGAGATACTGAGAAGGAAGAAGATTCACTGATGAGTGAATTGAATATCACCAATCACCTTGTGGCTGATGTTAGGTCGGAGGGATGTGCAGCAATTGTAGCGAAGACTCTGGAGCAATTATCCGATTGCGACCATATTTATGTCTCGTTTGACGTAGACAGCATGGATTGTGATG
Source organism: Parvicellaceae bacterium (assembly GCA_965230535.1). Classification (GTDB taxonomy): domain Bacteria; phylum Bacteroidota; class Bacteroidia; order Flavobacteriales_D; family JAUILH01; genus JAUILH01. The sequence goes on from OZ246009.1 coordinate 2,095,648, forward strand.
AGGTCTCTCATGGAACAGGGACTCCTGTCAAGAATGGTTTGATGCCAGAAGAGGCCAAAGAAATCATTTTGAGCTTGATCGACTCTAAAAAACTGGTTTGTTTTGAAATGGTGGAAATCAACCCTTGTTTGGACGAAAAAATTAACAAAATGGCTGAAACGGCCATCGATATATTAAAAGTAAGCACAGATCAGATTAATCAGGTTTATTAATGGAAGAAGTACTCAAAAAATTAGCTCAGGAAGCTTTTCAAAGCCTTTACGGAAAGGAAATTGACGATCAAATCATTCAGATTCAGTCTACGAAAAAGGAATTTGAAGGAGATTTAACATTGGTAGTATTTCCCTTGCTAAGGTTTTCAGGAAAGAACCCTGTAGAAACCGGAAATGAAGTTGGTCAATGGATCACTGAAAAATCAGAACATATTTCTGGCTTTAATGTGGTTAAGGGCTTCCTGAATCTGGAGATTGCTCAAAGTTACTGGGTGTCTGCACTCAATGAGAAAATTGGAAAGGGAGCTGATGCCATTATGCCTGATTCTGACAAGAAAACGATGATGGTTGAGTTTGCTTCTCCAAATACCAATAAACCACTGCATTTGGGGCATTTGAGAAACATTTTTCTTGGGCACAGTGTAAGTGCAATTTTGGCGGCAAATGGACATGAGGTCATTCGTACCCAAATCATCAACGACCGTGGAATTCACATCTGTAAGAGTATGTATGCCTGGGAGCAGGCTGGTGGAACTGAAACACCTGAAAGTACAGGGTTGAAAGGAGATAAACTGGTTGGGAAATACTACGTACTATTCGATAAACAGTACAAAGCTGAAATTGAAGAACTGGTTGGTCAGGGAATGGATAAGGAGAAGGCTGCTAAAGAAGCGCCATCCATTGTAGCAGCTCAGGAGATGCTTAAGAAGTGGGAAGCAGGTGATGAGGAAGTTGTGGCCTTGTGGAAGAAAATGAATTCCTGGGTTTACGATGGTTTTGATGTGACCTATGAGACTATGAATGTGGGGTTTGATAAACTTTACTACGAATCTGATACTTATTTACTGGGAAAAGATCATGTTGAAGCCGGACTTAAAACAGGCGTGTTTTTCAAAAAGGATGATGGTTCTGTTTGGTGCGATTTGACGGACGAAGGCCTGGATGAAAAGCTCGTTTTGAGAAGTGATGGGACAGCTGTTTACATGACTCAGGATATAGGAACCGCAATTGAAAGATTTAAAGATTACCCAACTTTAAGTGGCGCTGTGTATACGGTTGGTAATGAGCAAGATTATCATTTCAAAGTTTTGTTCCTGATTCTTAAGAAACTTGGGTTTGACTGGGCCGAAAACTGCTACCATTTATCTTATGGAATGGTGGATTTGCCAACTGGGAAAATGAAGTCTCGTGAAGGAACAGTTGTTGATGCAGATGACATCATGGCGGATATGATTCAAACGGCTAAGGAGAGTAGCGAAACTCAAGGGAAATTAGACGGCCTTTCGGAAGACGAAAAAGATGACATTGTCAGAACAGTTGGTCTGGGTGCTTTAAAATATTTCCTTCTAAAAGTAGATCCGGTTAAACGCATGTTGTTCAACCCTGAAGAATCTATCGAATTACAAGGGAATACGGGACCATTTATTCAATATGCCTATGCCAGAACAAGATCTGTTCTTAGAAGAGAGCAGCCAAATGCAGAAGTAGCTGTATCTGTTGATTTGCATGAGTCTGAGGTTGAATTGATCAAAAGATTGCTCGACTTTTCGAGAACTGTCAATGAAGCAGGTAAACAGTATAGTCCTGCATTAATTGCAAACTACACCTACGAGCTGGCGAAAAACTTCAATCAATTCTATCAATCTGTTCATGTACTGAATGAGGAAGATGCGGATAAGAAGAATTTACGCCTTCATTTGGTTGATGCTACCGGAACCGTTATAGATAAGGCCATGAGTTTACTTGGGATTCAGGTGCCTCAGCGCATGTAGTCTTCAGACTAATTTTAGAGAAATTTTATACCTTCTAAACGGAGGGAATTTGTACCTTTGCCATCCCAAAACGGCAAGTGTATGTTCGAAAATTTATCAGATAAGTTAGAAAGAGCGTTTAAGGTTCTTAAAGGTCAGGGCCAGATTACGGAAATCAACGTTGCAGAAACCCTCAAAGAAATCAGAAGGGCTCTGTTAGATGCAGATGTCAATTACAAAACAGCCAAAGAGTTTACTCAAAAAGTAAAAGAGAAGGCGCTTGGAGAGAATGTATTGACGGCAGTATCTCCGGGACAGCTTTTAACCAAGATTACCAGAGATGAGTTGGCACTTTTAATGGGAGGCGAACAATCTGACATCAACTACCATGGTAGTCCTGGAATCGTCTTAATGTCCGGTCTTCAGGGATCTGGTAAAACAACTTTTTCAGGGAAACTTGCCAATTACCTTAAAAGCAAGAAAGGTAAAAAGCCATTGTTGGTTGCCTGTGATGTCTACAGACCTGCGGCCATCGATCAGCTACATGTTTTGGGAGAACAGTTAGATATTGAGGTTTATTCAGATAGAGAGAATAAAAATCCCGTAGAAATTGCGTCTAAAGCCATTAGCTATGCTAAGAGCAACAATTTTGGAGTAGTCATTGTCGATACAGCCGGTCGTTTAGCTGTGGATGAGGAAATGATGAACGAAATTGAGCAGGTTAAAAATGCCATTCGTCCAACAGAAACTTTGTTTGTTGTAGATTCCATGACTGGTCAGGATGCTGTTAACACTGCCAAGGCCTTTAATGAAAGAATTGATTTTGATGGGGTAATCCTCACAAAATTGGATGGTGATACTCGTGGTGGTGCGGCCATTTCCATTATGTCCGTGGTTAGCAAGCCAATTAAGTTCATCGGTACCGGTGAAAAAATGGAGGCCATTGATGTCTTCTACCCGGAGAGGATGGCTGACAGGATTCTTGGAATGGGAGATGTGGTATCTCTTGTTGAAAGGGCTCAGGAGCAGTTTGATGAAGAGGAAGCCAGAAAGCTTCAGAAGAAGATTCAGAAGAACAAATTTGATTTCAATGATTTCCTGAAGCAGATCAACCAAATCAAGAAAATGGGTAATGTAAAGGACTTGCTGGGAATGCTTCCGGGAATGGGTAAGGCCTTGAAAAATGTAGACATTGATGATGACGCATTCAAATCCATTGAGGCCATCATTAAGTCTATGACCAATCACGAAAGAGAAAACCCTGGAGTGATCAATGGTTCAAGACGTAAGCGAATTGCGGCAGGTTCCGGAACAAGCATCCAGGAAGTGAATAAATTACTTAAGCAGTTTGAAGATACCCGTAAGATGATGAAAATGATGGGTAACAAGAAACAAATGGCCAACATGATGCGCCAGATGAAAAGCATGGAAGGAGGCGCTAAACGCTAAGCTATGATATTGTTAGATGGAAAAAAGACATCTCAGGAAATTAGAGATGAAATCAAAGAAGAAGTTTCTAAGCTGGTTGAATCCGGTAAGAAACGTCCACATTTGGCTGCCGTTTTGGTAGGGGCAAATGGCGCAAGTATCACATACGTAAATGCTAAAATCAGGGACTGCGAAGAGGTTGGATTTGATTCTTCTCTAGTTAAGTTACCAGATACTGTGACAGAAGAGGAGTTGATTGACAAAATCAACGAACTCAATGCCAACGATGATATTGATGGCTTCATTGTGCAATTACCTTTGCCACGACATATCAATGAGAAGAAAATCATTGAAGCAATCGATCCTAACAAAGATGTAGATGGTTTCCATCCTAAAAATGTTGGTAGAATGGCCTTGAATCTTCCTGGTTTTGTTCCTGCCACACCTAAGGGGATGTTAGAGTTGATTAAGCGTTATAATATTGAAACCAATGGCAAACACTGTGTGGTCGTAGGAAGATCTCACATTGTGGGCTCTCCAATCAGTATTTTGATGGCTAAGAATGCTTATCCGGGGAATTGTACTGTGACCTTAACACATAGTAGAACAACCAATTTTAAGGAGATTTGTAAGAAAGCAGATATCTTAATCGTTGCGCTTGGAAAACCAGAGTACGTTAAAAAGGAAATGGTGAAGGAAGGTGCTGTTATTATTGATGTTGGAATTACACGCGTGCCTGATGCTTCTAAGAAATCAGGATATAGAATTGTAGGAGATGTTGATTTTGAAAACGTGAAAGATAAGGTGTCGTTTATTACACCTGTGCCTGGTGGGGTTGGGCCAATGACAAGAGCTGCTTTGATGCAAAATACCTTATTAGCTACCAAGGTTTGGTAGATTTCAAAATAGTTTGATATGTCTGAATTACCTCCATGCCCAAGTTGTCAATCGCCCTATGCCTATGAAGGCGGGACATTATTGATGTGTCCGGAATGTGGTCACGAATGGGATCCAAATGAAGTAGAGGAGGAGACAGGTCTGGTTGTAAAAGATGCCAATGGAAATATCCTTCAGGATGGAGACAGCGTTATCGTGATTAAAGACCTTCCTGTGAAAGGCGCACCAAAACCAGTAAAGGCAGGGACCAAAGTGAAAAAAATCCGTTTAAGAGGCGGTGACCATAATATCGATTGTAAGATCGATGGATTTGGTGCAATGGGTCTGAAATCAGAGTTTGTAAAGAAAGCCTGAGTTTAAATCCCTTTGCAAGGTTCCATAATTCTCTTTAGTTCTTCTCCGGGAGTAAATTCAAATCTGTTGAACTGCTCGCAAGCTTCATCTGTCTGACCGTTTGCCATAAGTGCATAACCATAATTAATGGCGGCCTGCAAAGATTCAGGCGTTAAGGTAACAGCTTCTTTTCCCCATTTAATGGCCTCTTTATGATCTCCAAGACTATAGTAGGCAAAGCAAATGCTGCTGTGCACAGAATAATCTGTAGGTGTGAGCTTATTGACAAAAAGTAAATCGTCTAACACTTCCTGGTATTTGTCCTGACTGGAATTTAATCCGGCCCTGTTGTTACGCGCAGTAACATTGTTGGGATTGATTTCCAGAGCTCGGTCATAATAGTAATAAGCGCTATCAATTCCCTCATTAATCATATGGATGTAGCCAATGTTGTTATAGGCCATGGAGTTTTTAGGATCGAGTTTGATGGCTTTTCTGAAGTGTGTATAGCTCACAATAATATCTCCTTGTTTGCGCATGTTAAATACCCCCAGATTCATGTGTCCCATCGAACTGGAAGGATTGATCTTAAGGCCCTGTTTAGTATAATCTTCCGCTATTTCAAGATTTCCTTTTAACATTTCAAGATAACCGAGACCAATAAAGATTTCAGAGAAGCTTGAGTCTTTTTTCAGTACAGCTAAGTAATCCCTTTCAGCTCCAACGTAATCACCAAGGTCACTTTTAACTGATCCACGGTCCTTGAGCAATACCAAGTCGTCCGGGTTGTCTTTGATGAGCGAATCAATATAGCTGAGCGCTTCTTCATACTTTAACTCATCACGTAACTCGTTGACATGGTCAGTATACGCGGGACTCAGAGAAAAGCTTGGTTTTACCTTTTCAGGCTCTTCTTTTTTGGAATTGACACTTACCTCACATGCACTAAGTAATATGAGAGCAGGAACAATGATAAAAGCGTAACGCATTACTCAAATTTTGAGTCATCAATGTCTTCATTCAAAACAACCTTAGTTGTGGTCATCTTGAAAGATTGTGGTCCCATAGATTGGTTGATCTTTTTTGGGAATTTAATGCCATCAAAATCTTCATAAGATTCAATCTCAGAGACGAAGAAAATTTCTTCTCCATCGGGAGTTTTCGTGCTGGAAATAGATTTCATCTTAAGTCCTGTTTTAATGTCATAGAACTCATATGATGTATCGTCTCCGTTTTTGATTTCCATTTTATACATACCATCCTGAATTCCAAGTAGGGTATAGGTCTTCTTAGAGACGGCATAGTAGGCTTCCGGCATAATCACGGCTTCTTCTTTTAGGCTTTTCAACTCATCGCCTTCAAGGTCTTTGCCTCCCATCATACCAGACTGTTTTGCAACACCATCTTTTAAAACGGTTTTTTGGAAGACCTGTCCGTTGGCCTCAATCGATCTTGAAAATTTACCTTCTTTCTCCTTAAGTGTTGACATAGTCATTTTCATTGGTGCACCAGCAATCTCCATGTCCATTTCTGTCTGAATAGATTTGATCTTCTTCAAAACCTTCAGGGCTTTTTTCATTTTCGATTGACCACTAATTGTAAGAAGGTACTTGTCCATTACCCCTTCAGCCGTAACACCAGAAGGAATTGGTTCTAAGTCCTTGGCCAATTCTCCGAATACATCATATACGTTCACTTCTCCGTTAGGACTAAAGGCCTTAAGTTTTTCGTAAACATCACTCTTATTACCCACAACAAGAATGTGCGCTTGTTCTGGCTTGATATATGTTTTTGCGACTCTTTGAACATCTTCTACACTAATCTTAGACAGTTTTTCAAGGTAAGTCTCATAATAGTCCTTAGGCAAGTCGTACTTCTCAATGTTTAAAGCAAATCCAGCTACAGTTTGAGGACTTTCTAAAGAACGTGCGAAAGCACCAGCCAATTTGTTTTTCACCAAATCAAGTCTGTCCTGCTCAACCGGCTCTTCAGTCATTCGTTTCATTTCATATAAGAACTGAACGATAGCACTATCTGTTACTTCATTTCTCACACTTGCAGAGGCAGAGAATGACCCTACATACTTGTCAGAACTTAAGCTGGAGTAAGCGCCATATGTATAGGCCTTGTCTTCTCTTAGATTTTGCATCAGTCTGGCTGAAAAACCGCCGCCACCAAGAATTTCATTCATCACTTTAGCAGCAATGGCGTCTTCAGATCCTGGTTTAAGGTAAACCGGGTAAGTAATTTTAATCACAGACTGCACAGCGCCTGGCTTGTCTACAAATGAGACATCTGTAGCTTGAACCGGCATCACACGTTTAAGACTGGATACTTCTTTCTTTCCACCTTCCCATTCGCTAAAATGAGCAGCCAATCTGCTTCTTACTTCTTCAGGAGTAATGTCGCCTACCACAATGAACGTTGCGTTGGCCGGAATGAAATATTTCTTGTAATACGCTTTAAGAGCATCTACGGTAATGTTCGAAATTGTTTCAACAGTTTGAACCTCTCCGTATGGGTGGTTCTTTCCATAGTTAAGAACACCACCAACATTTGACGCAATAAAGCTTGGATCGTTCTTTGAACCCTCAAGTCCGGCAATGGCTTGTTTCTTTTCTCTTTCCAATTCCTCTTCAGGGAAAGTAGGAGAGAAGATGATGGCTTCCATAAGTGTAAGCAGTTTGTCTGAATGCTTGCTCAATGAAGAACCGTAAATTCCTGTACTTGAAACAAACAAAGAAGCCCCCATGAAGTCAATTGTTTCATTGATTTCGTCCTTATTCATGTCGTGGGTACCCGATTTCATAACATTGCCAAACAAATCCAGCATACCAGCCATATCGCCTTCATTAACCGGAGGTCTGTCGATACTGATTTGATAAGATACCCTTGGCATTTTATGATTCTCAACAACAAAAATCTTTAGTCCGTTCTCGAATTCGATGGCTTGCGCTTGTCCAATGTTGATTTTCGGAGCCTCTTTTGGTTCAGGGGCAACGGATCTGTCAATTTGAGAAGAGGCCTGAAATACGCCTGCAGTCAAACAAATGGTGAATAAACTTTTCTTTAAAATCATCATATTATTTTTTAGGCAAGTAATACAGTACTACTCGGTTATCGTCGTTTAAGTATTTCTTAGCAACTCTTTGAATGTCCTCACGAGTCACTTTCTGGTATTTTTCAATTTCCGTGTTGATCAGGTTGGCATCTCCAAAGTAAGTATGGTAGTTAGCCAGGCTTTCTGCAATCCCTGCCATAGTTGAGTTGGAACTGTAGAAGTTATTCTCTACCTGATTCAATAGTTTTTGATATTCTCTTTCGCTGATGAGTTCTTCTTTAACTCTGTTAACCTCTCGATTAATCGATTTTTCCAAATCATCAGGAGCAACCCCCATACCACATACAGACATGGTGATATTCACACCCGGATCTTCCAGAGGGAAAGCAAAACTTCCAACAAACAAAGCTTTCAATTCTTCATCTACAATTGTTTTGTTGAATCTGGAGCTATTTCCACTAGACAGTAGCGAGTTAAGCATTGACATGGCGTAGAAATCATCTTCTCCCTGTGCTGGAATTCTGTATGCCTGAATAACTGCAGGAAGTTGAATGTCGTCATAAACGGTATCTCTTACTTCTCCTCCAAGAGGTGGCTCAACAATGTCAGGTCGCTTAACCGGTACTGGCTTTCCGCTCAACTTAAGTTGTTTAGCATATTTCTCAATGAACGCCATAGGTTCCATAGAAGCCATGTCTTTGCTTACTTCTTTATCTTCTTTTCCGAAATAAGTGGTTTGAAAATCTTTGGCTTCCATTCTTAATAAATCTCTGTAAGCAGTTAGTTTATTTCCTGCAGGAATAGAACCAAAGTAATCGTTGATCATTTTCTTGGCCTCTTCAATTTCAATATCACCAGCAATGGACAGTGTCACATTGTTCGGTACATAGTAGGTTTGATAAAAACCAATGTAATCTTCTTCCTGTGCGGCATCTAAGTGCTCCATGCTACCAATGGTAATCCATCTGTAAGGGTGTTCTTTGTAAGCACGAGAAAAGATGTTTTCAAGCATGGAGCCATAAGGTTGGTTGTCCATTCGTTGTCTTTTTTCTTCCTTAACAACTTCTCGTTGCGTTTCAATTCCAACGTTCTCAACTTTGGCGTGAAGCAGTCTTTCAGATTCCAGCCACATTCCCAACTCCAGTTGGTTAGACGGCATTAAAACATAATAGAAAGTCCTGTCGAAAGAAGTATTGGCATTAAGTGTTCCTCCCGCATTTTCAACATACTTATCGAATTTATGTCTGTCGATATTGGCAGAGCCCTCAAAAAGCAGGTGCTCAAAAAAGTGAGCAAATCCGGTTCTGTCAGTTTTTTCATTTTTAGATCCTACATGGTAAAGCATGGTTACCGCTACCAGAGGTGTGCTTTTATCCTGATGCAGAATGACGTGCATGCCATTGTCCAGGTCAAACTCCTCAAATTCAATTTTTTGTTGCGCATTTGTTGCAAACAAGCTGCAGATAAATGCAATGGAAAGACTTCTTTTCATAGAATTATAAATGTTGTCAATTTGTCAAATGTAATCAGAAAAAATATGGGGTGGTATAATTATGGATGAGTGGATAAAATTAACTATCAAAGGTAGTTACTGCTCTTTGAAATTAATCACATAGTGAACGCCTCTGTCTCCGGTTATTTCCATTGTACCGTCTAACTGCTCCACAAGAGATTCGATCAACTCCTGTCCTAAGGAATCTTTTTTATTCCAATCCTCACTGAAGCCGATTCCGTTATCTCCAACTCTCAGGCAAATTTCTTCGTCTTTTATTCTTTTAAGTTCGACATAAATGCTCCCTTCATTCTGATCCAGAAAAGCGTGCTTAAAAGTGTTGCTTATAATTTCATTAAGTAATAAGCCCAAAGGAATCAATGTGTCAATTCCCAGCGAGTTCACCTCAATACTGGAATGAGTAATGATATTGGTTTTGAGAGAGTAATTCTCAATAAGGTTTTCAACTAATTTCTCAAGGTAATTCTTCACGTTCACGTCCGTCAAATCTCTGGTCTGATAGAGTTCTTCATGAACAAGAGCCATGGATTTAATTCTGTTTTGTGACTCTGTATACAAGGATTGAATGTAAGCATCATTGATATTGGCAGACTGCAATCTCAACAGGCTCATAATGATCTGCATATTGTTCTTAACCCTGTGATGAATTTCTTTGAGGAGGACTTCTTTTTCTTCTTTGCTCAGGAGTGTTTTCTGAAGCTCAAGGTTCTTGTCTTCCAACTCTTTTCTGCTCTTTCTCGCCGAAACTACCCGACTATAAAGGGAAAGAACCAGTAAACTTAAGAGCAGGAACCCACCAATAATCAGAATTTGTTGCAGTAACTTTTCTCTTCTTTTTTTCTTGTTGATGACAGATTCAAGCTTAGCCTCACGTTTTTTAGATTGTTCTATGGCCGCCTTCTTTTCTCTTGACTCTTTGATGGCTTCTTCTACCTGTAAATCGTAATTGGCCTGAATTTGATAAATCAGTTTTGATTTTTCCAGTGTTTGAAGCGTGTCGTTGATTTCCTTGAATTTTTCCCAGGCTATGTTGAATTCTTTCAAATTATCGGATCTGGCCATCATGATGGTTCGTATTTCATAAACACTCACCAACAATTCGGGAGATCCGGTTTTTAAAGCCAAATCAAGGGCTTTATTGTTGTTAACCAGAGCACTGTCGTACTGTTCAAGGTCAGTATACACAGCAGAAATACTATTGTAAGTAGTGCTCAATCTAAAATGAGAACCGGTTTTAGACTTTTTGGCAAGGGCTCGATACAAATACTCTAAGGCCTTGTTGAATTCTTTCTTTTGGTGAAGACATGAACCAACATTATGGAGGACGTTACCCAGGTTTTTGGAATTGCCTAGTTGCTCGTGAATGTCGAGCGCCTTCATGTATTCATTTAAGGCTTTGTCGTATTTACCTTGTTTCTTGTACAAAACACCAAGGTTGCTGTACAAATTGGCCAGGCCAAAAGTATTGTTGATATTTTTAAAAATGGTTTCGGCTTGTCTGTAATACTTAAGCGCTCGTTTAGAGTCTCCCTGGTTTTTATAAACCACACCAATATTCATAAGTGTGTTAGAGAACCCTCTTTCATCTTTAAGCTCTTTATAATATTCCAGAGAGGCCAGGTAAGATTCCAGAGCATTTGAATAGTCACCAAGATTTTTTTGAGTCACACCCTTTCTGTTCAGGGTTCTGGCAAGTTCTCGTTTGCTGTCCGATTTTTCAAAATGCTCAATGGCGGAGTTGAAATGAACCAAACATTTGTCCAGAAATCCAGAAGAATAGATCAACCGACCATGCATCAGGTCTATTTTTCCAAGGGCATGATGATCGTTCTTGGATTTTTGTTTGAGGTGATTTACCAGACGTCTGTATTCTTCTTTGTACTTTAATCGATACAGTAATCTTGCTTTGTCAATTTGAATATGAAGTTCCACATGTGAGGAATCTTCAGGCAATAACTCCAAAGCTTTATCCCAGTGAACAAAAGCCAGGCTATCCCGTTCTCTTGAATACAGATCTCCAATGTTTTTTTGAAGTATGTAATTTGTTTTATCAGTAGCACTTGCGTTCTTAAGAGAATCAATATGCTCGTTTATTTGACCATTGTGTGCGTACGATTGAAAAGCAATCAAACTCAGGAAATATGTCAAATACTTAATCAAGATTGTGTCAATTCATTTATGGTCCAGGCCTCTGGCTTATCTTTCATCCACTTTTTTACTTTGGGCCAGACTTCTCCAAATAACTCAGATTTTCGATAGGCCTGCAAAAAATCATCATGCTCCCATTTACTAAGTGTAAAGAAAACACCTGTATCATGGTTCTCAGAAAACAGTTTTACATCAAGACAACCTTCTTGCGACTTAATTTGTTCGCAAATTTGAGTAAAGTAATTCTCAAATTCCGTGCAGTGTGCTTCCTTAAAGCTGAGTTTAACTAATCGTGTTATCATTTAAAAATCTGCTAAAGATGTGGCTGTTTTTTGGAATTCTATCCTGATTTGAGAGAAAAGTTGTAAACCAAACAATGAAGCGGCTCCTCCGCCAGCACCGTTAGCTCCATGATTAATAGCTATTTGTAAAAAACCACTATTGGTGAAAATAGCCAGAGCATTACCTCTTTCAACGTCTCCGTATTTTTCACAGATTTTGTTGATGCCATAATCAGTATTCCTGATGAAACACTCAAAAGATCGGCCATTGCCAACACGAGAGAACATGGATTTGTGGATGTTTGTTATGACGTTTCCAAACGAATCGATATACACAATTGTACCGGTCAGGCCATTTTCATCTTCCTGAATATCATAGCTGCGAGCTTTATACAAATCAGCCTTTTCACTCCCCAGAATAGATGGTGTGCCGCCGCTTATCAGGTAAATTGCTGCCTGAGAGTAGAGGTTTAACATAGGGAATGTTGATTCTCCCAGATTTTGAATGAGATTATTCAAATTATAAACCAATTCAACGCCATTTGGAAACATTAAGGAGAATATGCCATTGTCCGGGCCAATGAAAAAATGACCATCTTGTTTAATGATCACATGTTCAATAAGACCTCTTTCGTTGTTGGCAGACTCACTATCAACACTGATGATATGAATGGTTCCTTCAGGAAAATGGGGGTAAGCCTCTTTTAAAACATGAGCGGCCTCCATCAGGTTAAATGGGCTGATGTCATGGGAAACGTCTACAATCCGATGAGCTTCATTGTCCTTGTAAATAGCACCTTTCACAGCGGCAACATAGTAGTCGCGAGTTCCAAGATCACTGCTCAAGCTGATTATTGCCATTTCAAGGGTTTGTTTTTGATTAAAAAACTAAATTTGTCTCAAATTTAATATTAATGTTTCAAAGCATAATCATATAAAATTTGCAAGAAAAAGAGATTCTTATAGAAGGCCTTAATCCTGTGGATATTCTGGGCGTGAGAAATACGAAACTTGACCATTTGGCAAAGTACTTTCCAAAGGTGAAGTTGGTTGCCAGAGGCAATAAGGTCAGGGTCATTGGCCCGGAACATGAAACCACTCATTTTGAAGAGGTATTTAAAACCATCATTAATTACTTTACTAAGTACAATAAACTGAGTGAGTCAGACATTGATGTAATAGCCTCAGATGTTGGCTTTAAAATGTCGGAGAGTAAGCCTGACGAAATTCTGGTGTATGGAAACGGCGGAATTCAGGTAAAGGCTAAAACCGTTAATCAGCGTAAAATGGTGAGCGAAATAGCAAACAACGATTTGATGTTTGCCATTGGTCCCGCAGGAACGGGGAAGACTTACACAGCTGTTGCTTTAGCGGTGAGAGCTCTGAAGAATAAAGAGGTTAAACGAATCATTCTTACCAGACCAGCAGTTGAAGCGGGAGAGCATCTTGGCTTTCTACCCGGGGATCTTAAAGAGAAACTGGATCCGTACCTTCAACCTTTGTATGATGGCTTAAGAGACATGATCCCAAAGGAAAAACTAGCCGAATACGTTGAAAATGGAGTCATTCAAATAGCACCTCTTGCATTTATGAGGGGACGAACTCTGGACAAGGCATTTGTAATTTTAGATGAGGCTCAAAATGCCACAGAAGCTCAGCTAAAAATGTTTCTTACCAGAATGGGGCGATCTGCCAAGTTCGTCATAACAGGAGATGAAACTCAGGTAGATTTGCCTAAACACCAGCCTTCAGGCCTGGCAAAAGCACTTAAAATTTTAGATAATATAGATGGCATCAGTATCGTAAGGTTAGATGGAACTGATGTGATTCGACATAAACTGGTTAAAAAAGTCATTCAAGCATTCGAAAAATCCTAATAGTTATGAGCAATACAATTTTATCATCAGATTTTAATTTTCCCGGACAAACCAATGTATATAAAGGAAAAGTAAGAGAGGTGTACAGTCTGGAAAATGACCTTTTGGTGATGATCGCTACAGACAGAATTTCAGCTTTCGATTGCGTTTTACCTAAAGGAATTCCTTTCAAAGGACAAGTGCTTAATCAGTTAGCAGCTAAGTTTCTTGAGGCGACATCTGACATTGTTCCTAACTGGCGCTTGGCCACACCAGATCCAAATGTAACTGTTGGACATAAATGTGAGCCTTTTAAAGTGGAGATGGTAATTAGAGGTTATTTAACCGGACATGCCTGGCGCGAGTACAGAAGCGGCAAAAGGTCGATTTGTGGTGTGCCTATGGCTGATGGTATGGTTGAAAACGAAAGATTTCCTGAACCAATCATTACACCAACAACGAAAGCTGCAGTAGGACATGACGAAGACATTTCAAGAGAGGCTATTTTGGAGCAGGGAATAGTATCTGAGGAAGATTACCTTCAATTGGAGGCCTACACAAGAGCCTTGTTTAAGAGAGGAGGGGAGATGGCCGATAAAATGGGGTTAATCCTGGTTGATACGAAATATGAGTTTGGTAAAAAAGATGGTAAAATCTATTTGATTGATGAGATTCATACGCCGGATTCTTCAAGGTATTTCTATAAAGAAGGTTATCAGGAGAGATTGGAGAAGGGAGAAGCTCAAAGACAATTGAGCAAGGAATTTGTGAGACAATGGTTGATAGAAAACGGTTTTCAGGGCAAGGAAGGGCAAGCTATGCCGGATATGTCTGAAGAATTCATCACAGATGTGACCAATCGTTACATAGAACTTTACGAAAAAGTATGCGGAGAAGCTTTCGTGAAAACTGATAACACAGATATCATGAAGAGAATTGAGGACAATGTACTGGCTTACCTAAACAAGGAACTAGTCTAGTCCAACAGAGTTTTCCATTTCCCTGATCACAACCAGAGCATCTTTTAATAAGTCTGCTTTAGGATCATCCTTTTGCTGTGAGAAATAATCTTTTAACAGAATAAGAGACTCGTTAACTTCTTCTTCCGGAAACGGAGATTCAATGTTTTGCAGAACTGTAACACTTTCCATAGCTACCATAAAGTCACCCTGAATGGCTTCATTAACAAAGAAACTGATGTGCTGATTAGGGTTAATAGGGGAGTTCCAGAAGGCGGAAATGAGCATGGCTTTGTGCTCAAAGAAATCTTTATTTGAAATGGCTTCAATTAAAGGCTCAATGGTAGAAGAATCTTTAAGGTCCATCATAAACTGCTGAATGGCCCCATAGATCTTCTCATCTGAATTTCTTGTTAACAGAGCCAGTATTTCTTCAAAAATGAGTGGGTTCCCATGTGCTTTTGAAGATTTAATTGCTCTCATCACGATCGCCTGATCCTTTGATTTCAGGCTGTTGATGATCTCTTTGGTCTTTTTACTTTTAATGTCCTTACTCATATTCTGCTAAAAAACTGTGCGAAAGTATATAATTTGGAATGATTTTGGTTTAATTCACTACCGATAAGTTGAAAACTATCAAGATCAAAAGTTGGAATTCTTGGCTTTGATCAATAAATTTGTTAGGTACAGAAGTTATTACTAGTAAAGTTGGACATGATTAAGCAATTGAAATATTTGGTTTTACCATTAGGTTTGGGAGCTGTTTTAGCATTTAACACATATACCCCAAAGAAATCAAATTACACCCCAAGAGATACGTTTAAGTATCATCTTACAGGGAAGGTCGTTGATAAAGCCAGTGATGTTGAAATTGGAGGTGCCAGCGTTAAAGTAGAGCATAAAAATGTAGAATTATCAAGTAGCCCGTCAGGTGAAGATGGTTCTTACGAATTAAAGTTTGAATCTACAATTCAGTATACTGGTGCTGAATTAATCTATGTTATTACCAGAGAAGGGTACAAGGACAAGAGAGTACCTAATGTGCCAATCCAACCTAGTCAGCCAATTATTGTAAACTTCAAATTGGAAAGAAAACCAGCGTCTTTCAGAAGAGATTTGGATGCCAACAGATGGGAAACCATTGAGTATATCAAAGAGCTTCAGAGATATTAATGTCTCGCCCCAAACAGTAAACTTCCTATTCTTACCATTGTACTACCACATTCAATTGCAATTGGATAGTCACCACTCATGCCCATGCTGATTTCCTTAAATTCAGGATTACCTGAAAAATTATCCTGTTTCAAGGTCTCAAATATATTTTTCAAAGTAGAAAATTCAGCACGGACCGTTTGTTCATCCTCAGTAAATGTTGCCATACCCATTACGCCAACAATTTGAACGTACTTTAATTCAGAAAGCTGGTGTCTCATAAGGATATCTTGAGCTTCCTCAATAGACAAGCCATATTTACTGGATTCTTGTGCAATATGAAATTGTAAAAGTACCTTAATCGTTTTGTCCAGTTTGCCAGCTTGTTTATTGACTTCCAGCAATAATTTTTCACTGTCAATGCTATGTATCATATGAACGTGTGGAACCAAAGACTTTACTTTTTTGGATTGCAGATGGCCAATAAAGTGCCATTCAATGTCCTTTGGAAGTGTTTGAGCTTTTTCGATGACTTCATTAACTCTGTTTTCTCCAAATATGCGTTGACCATAGTTATAAACCTTTTCAACAGCTTCAATGGGTTTTGTTTTAGAAACAGCTACAAGTGTTGTAGAGCCTAGTGTTTCCTTGAGTTTTAAAAAATCTTGCTGGGTCATATTTTTCAAATGTTTTGCAAAGTAAAAAAACTAAAGCATATCTTTGCAGCGCTAAATGGTTCATGAGTGATCATGATTAAAAGGGAATTCCGTGAAAATCGGAAGCTTTACCTGAAGCTGTAAGTATTCGTTGAAAAAGCAATACATTGACCACTTCTTAAACAAAGAGGGAAGGTTTGCCAGAGTAGAATACGAGCCAGAAGACCTGCCTTATAGCACAGAATTGCTTTCAGGATAAAAGCATGTCTGGCTTGAGGAGATCTCCTCTTTCCTTTCATTCATTTTTCTGAAGCACAGTGTTTAATATTAATTTAAAAATGAAATGAAAAAATTAACATTGTTGCTTGGAGGATTAATCGCGTCTTCCGCATTTGCCCAATTATCAGTTCCAATTCCTATGGAAGTTATCGTAGCTAACGGAGGAGCTTTTGAAACCATGCCTCCATTTGCAGACCGTGCAACCATTGGAACTTACGACATTCAGTCTGGAAATTACACAACCTTTGATACCATTCAGGTAGAAGGTGTTCAGGACCTTTCGGTTATTCACAGTTCTAACGGAGTAGGAACAGGTATATATCTGGCTGCTCAGGATTCTATCGTAATGTATGATGGCTTGTATCAAAGACAAAACATTGTTCACTTTCCATCAATTAAATCTGTTAAAGCCTTTTATAATGAGAATAAAGTGGTTGCAGGAAAATGGTTTGGAACCGGAGATTACGTTGGAGTATACGATTTGAACCTAAATCACGAATTTTCAATTTCAGATGCGGACATACCTTACACAATTTATGACGCTGCAATCATTGGAGATTCATTATATGTGGCATATAACTTTCCATCTGTGATTGACAACTGCCCACCTTACGGATGCTATGAAGATTCTTTAGGGATGATTGGTGTTATTAGTTTAACCAGTCAGTCTTATGTGAGAAGCATTAACCTTGGGACTGCTGCAAAAGGGCTTAAAGCCTTGAGTTATGTTGATGGAGGATCTTCTTTTTACGCAATTTGTGAAGGTGGGGGAGATATCTTCGAACACAATCCAAGTACTGGAGTAACTAATGTAATGGATACCAAGGTTACCAAGAGTTTAAATGAACTTTCATTTTATGGTGCGTTTGCTTATATAGATTCTGCGGGAGTTATTGCTGAAGATTTTTCAGGTACAACTAACACGGGAATCAATCATCTAAGCGTAACTGCTGGAGCTTTCGATTTTGAAGAATCTAATCTATACTATACTGAAACCGATTTTAACAATTACGGTCGTTTATTTAAAATGAACTCAAGTAATACAATTACAGATTCAGTTGATGTAGGAATATCTCCAGAAGCCATTGCATTAAGATATGACATTGTTGGAGGAATTAATGATCTTGAGATTAATGCCAGAATTTACCCGAATCCTTCAAATGGTTTGGTTACCATCGAATCTCAAAGAATTAACTCTATTGAAGTATACTCTGCTATAGGGAAGTTGGTAGATAGTTATGCCAATATATCTTCTGACAGATTTAGACTTGAATTACCAGATGGTTTATTCTTCGTAAGAATTAAAACAGAATACGGTGAGACCACTCGTAAGCTTATTGTTCGCTAGTTTACTTAGTATAGCTGGATTTGCACAAGGTCCGTATGCGCCTGCTGCCGGACAGCCAGGTAGTACTGCTATTCATAGAGACTCCAGCATTATTAAAACCTGGGCTTCTTACTGCACTGTAGAAAGAGGCTTTATAGATATTTCTGATCCGTCTCAAGGCGTAGCCAGCTTTGGGACGGATGCAGATGGTGTTGGATATGCAGATGGTGCGGTTGTGAGTCTTGGAGACTCTGGCGTGGCTATCGTGGAGTTTCCGTTTCCTATTTATGATGGTCCGGGTGATGACTTTGCTGTTTTTGAGAATAGTTTTAGCGACAACTTTTTAGAACTGGCTAAAGTCTTTGTAAGCAGTGATGGTGTCAATTATGTTGAGTTTCCAAGTCATTCATTAATTCCGGATACAGCAGAAATTGGTGGTTTTGGTGCCAGTGATCCTACTTTCCTGAATAACCTTGCCGGGAAATACCGTGGACAGTATGGTGTGCCTTTCGATTTGCAGGAACTGGCAGATTCATCTGTGGTTTCAATTCATCACATAACTCATATCATGTTAATTGATGTGGTTGGAACGATTGATACAAATTACGCGACTCTTGATACCGCTAAGAACAAAATAGTAGATCCATATCCAACACCATTTAACAGTGGTGGTTTTGATCTTGATGGAGTTGGTTTTTTACATGAAATGCTAACCTCTGTTGAAGAAAGAGAGATTAACAAGGTTGTGTTGTTCCCTAATCCGGCTGTGAATAGAATTGGTATTCAGGGATTGAATGGTTCGGAGGTAAAGAATCTGGGAGTCTATTCAAGTGCCGGAACGCTTGTAAAAGCTTTTAATGTTGCGGAGTTTAATCATGAACTCGATCTCACAGGTTTGTCGGAAGGAATCTACTTCTTAAGGATAGAAACTCAGGACGCAACGTATACGGAATCTTTTGTTAAGCGATGAGATTAGGACTGGCCATAGTCTTGATATTGCAACTCTTGTCGAGTCGCGTTGCTGTGGCGCAGCCCCAGGTAGTGGATACCAGCCAGATCGATTTATTGATTCTAATTGTAACTGCGATTCCTGATGCAGATAAAGTAGAGAATTTTCAAACGGATTCCAGTTTGTTGACGGGTAATTTGAATTTTCAGGAATTTCTGAGTAGTTCAACCCCCGTCTTCATTAAGAACTATGGCGTCAATGGCGTGTCTGGGTTCTCCATGAGGGGAGGTAAGTCAGACCAAACCAAGATTTATTGGAAGGACATTGATTTAAATTATCCTTCACTAGGATCAGTTGATCTTAATCTAATTCCAAGTCTGATGAGTTCAAGTGCCTCCGTTAAATTCGGTCAGGCAGGCATTTCTTCAGGAACAGGTTCTTTGGGAGGCTCGGTAAACCTGGATTTACCATATTACAGCGTTGATTCTATTTTTTTGATGGTCCATTCAAGGTTATCTTCTCTGCAGAATATTGATAACAGGATAAAATTCAGAAGGGAGTGGAAACGTTTCAAAACAACCTTGGTTGCAGAACAAGGAATGGGGAGGAATTACTTCACTTTTGTCAACCCAACTAAGGAAGGATGGCCAAGAGACACGATGGAGAATGCGGATTTCAATTACCAAACTTTTGG
Source organism: Parvicellaceae bacterium (assembly GCA_965230535.1). Lineage (GTDB taxonomy): Bacteria > Bacteroidota > Bacteroidia > Flavobacteriales_D > JAUILH01 > JAUILH01. Next base: position 2,115,144 of record OZ246009.1, read on the forward strand.
AGCTGATTTTGTTTATAAATCATCTAAAAAAAGCGAGTTCAATTTAAGTGCCTGGTACAGAAAGCACTACAGGGAACTGCCACCAATTGTATCCGTTTCAAAGTACTATGGAGAAGCAATGGACGATCAGTTGGCAGTAGCTACATTGGGATATAGATTCAAAGGCAAAGGCTATCGGGTCAATGCCAGAACAGCTTATGTTTTTACAGAGAATCAGTATATGAATCCGCAAATAGATTTGCATTCAGTGAATGAAACTTCTACCTGGCAAAACATGATTTCGGTCTATTCGCATGATGACGATTATAGGTGGTTTATGCCATGGGAAGGACAACTAAGATATCACAGAGAAATGGCGAACTCCGAAAATGTTTCCGTCAGGTCTGTTAATCGTTTGTCGGCTTATGGTAAAACGAGCTTGCATTTTAGAGCCAAGTATAAATTAAACCTGGCTGCCAGAGCAGAATTTTTTGGAGACGAGTTTTCAGGAATCTTACCTAATATTGGCCTCATTTATAAACCAACTAACCTGGATCAGTTTATTGCCAGTGTAAGCTATTCCGGTAATTTAAGGTTTCCAACCTTGAATGATTTGTATTGGTCGCCAGGAGGAAATCCGAACCTGAAAGCAGAAAAAGCAAAGATGTATGAAGCCAGAGTGTCTAGTAAATTGGATTTCCGTGGGTGGAAAGTGAAGTCTTCTTTGAGTGCATATTATGGGATTACAGACAATTGGATTCAGTGGCTTCCGGTTGGCAATGTGTGGTCGCCAAGAAATGTGAAATCCGTTACCACGCATGGAGTAGAGTGGGCCTTCGGTTTCAAAAGGAAGTTTAATAAAATCTTGCTGGAGCTTGGTTCAAAGGTGAATTATGCTGTGGCTACCAACAGAGAATCTTATGCAGATCAAAGTGAGATCATAGGAAAGGATTTAATCTATGTGCCAAGATGGAATGCATTGGTCAATGCAAAACTTGCTTTCAAGACCTGGGCTTTAAACTATTCTCAACCTTATACAGGAAGATATTTCCTGAGTAGTGACAACCAAAGCTATATGCCAGCGTATTCTGTTTGGAATATGTCTCTTTCAAAAGCTTTGAGTACCAAATCGGGCAGATTCAATTTTGCTTTCGGTGTTAGAAATTTGCTCGACTGGAAGTATCAGGTCGTGCCTTCAAGAGCAACTATGGGTCGACACTTTACTTTAGATATCAACTTTATGTTAAGCAAATGAAATACCTTGTTGTCATATCGTTTTTAGTGCTGTTGTCTTCCTGTAAGAAGGATGAGCTGGGGCCACAATATTTGAATGAAGGCAGTTCAGGTAATGGAGGAGAATTGTTGGTTTTGAACGAAGGAAATTTTGGATGGTCAAATGGTTCAATGTCAATCTTGTATGTTGATTCAGTTGAAGTCGAAAATCAGGTTTTTCTTGAAGCCAACGACTATGCCATTGGAGATGTTGTGCAAAGCGCAAAAATGATCAATGGAGACTTATTTGTGGTGGTAAATAACTCCGGTAAAATTGAAGTTTTAGATACAGCATCTATGGAAAGCAAGCATTCCATAAGTGGACTTAATTCACCACGGTATTTGACACAAATTTCGAGTTCCAAAGCCTATGTAAGTGATTTATACAGCAATTCCATTCAAATCATTGATTTGTCTTCTTTTCAGGTAATTGGGAGTATTGCTGTTTCTGGTTGGACAGAGAGCATGCAGCTTTTCAACGGATCAGTATATGTGAGTATGCCTGAGAGCAATCAAATGTTGGTGATAGATCCTGTTACAGATCAAATAACCAACACAATAAAACTTAGAAAGGGTGCAGGAACCATCCTTGAGGCCAGTAATGGTGACGGTTGGGTACTATGTTCTGGTGGAATCAATGAAGATATTCCGGCTCTATACAAGTTGGATTTATCGAGTAATTCAAAACTTGATAGTCTTGAGTTCTCTAGTGTGTCTCAATCACCAGGTAACTTGCAAATGAACCACGGGGGAGACAGTTTGTTTTACATCAATAGTCATGTTTACGGGATGTCAATGAATGATGCTTCTTTGCCTTCCTCGCCAATATTCACCTCCAATAATCAGGTGTTTTACAGTTTATATGCCGATCCTATTGATAAATGGCTCTATGTATCTGATGTGAAAGACTACATTCAAAATTCCACGATTTATAAAATGAACTATAATGGAGTTGTTCTAAATACTTACGAAACGGGGGTTATTAGCGGGGATATGCTAAGACTGAAGTAGAAGTCGTGCAGCTTCAACTCCCGTTGTACTGCCAATTGCAACGCCCATTCCTCCAAGCTTAACGGCACAATACAAACGCTCATTTATTTGTTCTATATAGGGTGATTTGTTGCCGCCAACGCCCATAATCCCGGTCCACCTTTGCTCAATTTCAAATGAAGTATTGGGTAGAATTTTGGATGTCAATAGCCTGTCTAACTCTTCATGTATTTTTGTATTGAGTTCATTCTTAGAGCTGGTTTCCTTTTCAAAATCTAAATTGCGTCCGCCGCCCAGTAATACACGGTTTCCAACATTCCTGAAATAGTAGTACCCTGAATCGAAATGGTAGGTGCCTTTAAATGGAATATCTCTAAGTTCATTGGTGATCAAAACTTGTGCTCTGGCAGGTTCTACCGGTTTGTTTAGTAATTCTTGTGCAAATCCGTTGGTAGCCACCAGGCATTTGTTGCAAAGAATATCTCCGTTTTCAGTAGATAGACGAATGCTATTTGATTCCTGCACACATGATTTTACCTTGATCCCATTGATAATTTCAATTCCAGATTCCTTGGCCAGAGTAATCAGCTTTTTCATCATCATTCCTGTATTGATCTGGCCTTCTCCCTGAATTCTAATGGCTTTCGAAAAACCATTAAACCCATTGTTCTTAATAAGATCCGGAATGATAGAATAGGGACGGAAGCCGATTGATTTCTGACAAGCTTCATTCAAAAAATTCAGGTTTTTAGCGGCCTTTTCAAAAGTTTCGTCTTCGGCTTCAAACAGCTCATAACTTCCTGGAGTTTGGTAGTTCATTGAAGCATCACCAATCAGGCTTCTTAAATAATTTAAACCTTCCAGTCTTTTTTTGACAAGAGCAAATACTTCATCAGAATTGGTATGTTCCAAATCCATTAAAAGTTCTGTTGGACTTCCGAAACAGGCAAACCCTGCATTCTTAGTACTGGCACCAGATGGGAGTGGACCTGCTTCCAAAACCACGACCGATAGTTTCGGTTCAATTTTCTTAATTTCCAAAGCTGCATTCAGCCCTACAATGCCACTCCCCACAACAACAATGTCAATCTTACTCAAGAAACTTTCCTGCTCCCAAAAACTCCACATGTTACTTATCTTACTTTTTTACATTAAGCTATGAATTAGTAATGTACAGATTTTTTGGCGATATTTGTGTGTTAGTCGCCATTCAAATGACTTGAACTATTTGGCATTGAATGTGTACTGATAATAACAGAATGAGAAATATTCTCTTTAAAATAAGCTTGTTAGTATCTGCAATGGTAGCATTGTCGGGTACTCTAAATGCTCAGGTTAACTGTGTGTTTAATGGAAAGGTAACGAACTACGATACCGGAGGGAGTATTTCCGGTGCGAAAATCACCCTGTACAAAGGCGGTTCTGTTCAACAATCTGCCAGTACATCATCAAACGGAAAATACTCTGTTAAGGGTCCGGCTAAACAAAACTACAAGCTTACAGTTTCTGCACCAGGTTATGTAACCAAATCTATTGAAATGTCCTTCGACAACATGCTGGAAGAAGATTTGGTTGGTAAGGATTGGAAATTTCCATTGGATATCAGCTTAATTGAAGACCATCCTGATGTAGACATGTCTGCCCTGGCTTCACAGTCATTTGCAAAGGGGAAATTCGACGACAAAACCACTAACATTGCCTGGGATAATAAGCACATCAGTAAGATGACCAAGCTTCAGGATAAAATGCTGAGCGCTTTGGACAAGGCAAAGGAGGCAGAAAAAAATGCTTCAGCCGCTAACGATAAAAAATACAACGATTTAGTTAAGGCAGCAGATAATGCAGTGGCTTCAAAAGATTATGCCGGTGCAATAGCCAAGTATGAAGAGGCAAAAAAGATTAAGGACGATGGTTCTTTAACACCTAAGATTGATAATGCGAAAAAACTCCAGGCTGATGCTGCCGCCAATGCCAAAATTGATCAGGAATATCAGGCAAAAATGAATGAAGCAAAAACTGCATTCAATCAAAAGGATTACGCGTTTGCCAAGACTAAATATCAGGAAGCCCAGGCCATTAAGCCAAATGAAGCTGAACCAAAAAATAAAATTGCTGAAATTGAAAAGTTAATTCAGGATCAGATTGCGCAAGAGCAGAAGTACAATGAAGCAATAGCTAAGGGGGACAAGGCTATGTTGGATGAGAATTTTGATGAAGCCATTTCTCAGTTCAATGAAGCTTTATCCGTTAAACCAGCCGATCCGGATGCGACTAAGCGTTTGGCAGACGCCAAGGCTGCAAAACAGAAAAAAGAAGCTGATGCCGCTGCAGACCAGAAGAAGAAAGATGATTTCGATAAGTTGGTACAGGAAGGCGACAGTTCTTTTGGTTCTGAAGATTATACCTCTGCAAAATCTAAATATGAAGAGGCATTAAAGTTGTTCCCGGACGATCAACCTGTAAAGGATAAATTGGATAAAACCAACCAAAAAATCAGCGAAAATGAGGCAGCAGCCCAGGCTGAAAAAGAGAAGAAGGATAAGTATGATGCTTTGATCACTGAGGCAGATGGTTTGTTCTCTTCTGATAAATTGGAAGATGCTAAGACTAAGTATGAAGAGGCTCTGACTTTGTTTGATGAGACACACCCTAAAGACAGAATCGCAGAAATAGAGAAGAAGTTAAAGGATCAGGCAGATGCGGCAGCGGCTGAAAAAGAAAAGAAAGACAAGTATGATGCTTTGATCACTGAAGCGGACGATTTGTTCTCTTCTGATAAATTGGAAGATGCTAAGACCAAGTACGAAGAAGCTTTGACTCTGTTTGATGAGACACATCCAAAAGACAGAATCGCAGAGATAGAGAAGAAAATCAAAGATGAGGCAGATGCGGCTGCAGCTGAAAAAGAGAAGAAAGACAAATATGATGCTTTGATTACAGAGGCAGATGATTTGTTCTCTTCTGATAAACTGGAAGACGCTAAGACCAAGTACGAAGAAGCTTTGACTCTGTTTGATGAGACACATCCAAAAGACAGAATTGCAGAGATAGAGAAGAAGCAGAAAGATGAGGCAGATGCTGCAGCAGCTGAAAAAGAGAAGAAGGATAAGTTTGATGCTTTGATTACAGAGGCAGATGGTTTGTTCTCTTCTGATAAATTAGAGGACGCTAAGACCAAGTATGAAGAGGCCTTGACTCTGTTTGATGAAACACATCCAAAAGACAGGATCGCAGAAATAGAGAAGAAATTAAAAGACCAGGAAGCAGCTGCACAAGCGGATAAGGAGAAGCAGGATAAGTTTGACAAGTTAATTGAAGATGGAGATAACCTGTTGACTGAGAATAATTGGGATGAAGCCGAAAAGAAATACAATGAAGCCAAAGCTATTTTCCCTGATAAGGACATTGTAGAGACTAAGCTGAACAAACTTGAGGAACTCAGAACTGAATATGAAAAAGAGCAGGAGTTCCAGGGGTTGGTAAAAGAGGCTGAACAACTATTCGCTCAAGAGTCCTGGGAAGATGCTAAAGCCAAGTACGAAGAAGCGAGAAAAATTCACCCGGATAATGCTGACGTATCAGCAAAGATCGATGAAATCAACGCCAAGCTTGCCGATCAAATGGCTGCCAACGAGAAAGAAGAAAAATTCAAGAAGCTCATTGAAGAGGCAGATGGTATGTTTGACAGCGAAAGCTATGAAGATGCCAAATCTAAATACCAGGAGGCATTGGCTATTAAAGAAGATGCACATGCCACAGCTCGTTTGGACGAAATTGATAAAAAGCTGTCTGAATTAGCAGGAAAAGAACAAGCCAAGAAAGAATACGAGAAGTACATCAAAGTAGCTGATGAAAAGTTTAAAGCCGGAGAGTTTGAAGAGGCCAAAGGTATTTACGAAAGAGCTAAGAATTTTGCTGAGGAAGGCAATACTTACATTGACGAGCAGCTTGGAAAAATCGAAACCGAACTCGCTAATCAGCAACAGAAGGAAGATGAGTATAAAGCATTAATTACCAGTGCAGATCAGGCATTCGATTCTGATGACCTTTCAAAAGCCAAAACAGATTATGAAGCGGCTTTGGCTTTGTTCGACAGAGACCATCCTAAAAACAGGCTGGAGGAGATCAAAACCAAAGAAGCAAATGCTGCAGATGCAGCTGCCACTGCACAAGCTGAGAAAGAGAAAAAAGAGAAGTATGATGCTCTGATCACAGAAGCGGATTCTGAGTTTAGTGCGGATAATCTGAGTATCGCTAAATCTAAGTACGAAGAGGCTTTAGGATTATTCCCTGGTGAAGCACACCCAACAAGCAGAATTGCAGAAATTGAGACCAAACTTGCAGACCAAAACAAACGTCAGAGATACGATGAATTGATCACTAAAGCAGATGCCGCTTTTGATGAAAAGAAGTATGAGGTTGCCAAGCAGAATTACATTCAGGCTCAGGGAATCTTGCCGGGAGAAACATATCCTCAAACTCAGCTAGACGCAATTGATAAAGCCATGTCTGATGCTGCTGGAAAGGAACAAGCTGAAAAAGAATTCAAGAAATTGATGAAAGTAGCCGAAAGCGAATATGCCAATGGGAATCTTGAAGACGCCATTGGGTATTACAAAAGAGCTAAGCAGTATAAGCCGGAAGATTCTAAACCGGATGAAATGATCGGAAAAATTGAAGCTGAAATTGCTCAGAACCAAGCCAAGGAGGATCAGTATAAAGAGTTTATTGGAGTAGCGGATAAAGCTTTCAAGAAAAAAGACTGGGAAGAAGCTAAATCCAAGTACTATACGGCAATTGGGGTGTTTGATAGAAAGTATCCAAGAGATCAGATTGCCTTGATAGAGAAGGCGATTAAAGAGGAGGCGGATGCAAATGCTGCCAAGGAAGCTGAGAAGAATAAAAAGGCTGATTACGATAAGTTGCTTACTAAGGCAAACAATGAATACAATGCCAAGGATTACGAAAATGCTATCCAAACATATAAGCAGGCTTACGCCTTAATTCCGGAAAAGTATGTGTCAGATCAAATAGACAAAATCAATGCTATTTTGGAAAACCTCTCTAACAAGGAAGAAGGGGCAAAGATGTATGATAAGATCCTTAAACAAGCGGATGATTCATTCAAAGCCAAGAAGTGGAATGAGGCAAGAGAGTATTATACAAGAGCAGATAAATTAAGACCAACGGATACTTATCCAAGCACTCAGATCATGAAGATCGACCAGATGATCGCTGAGGAAAAGAACAAAGAAAAGACGGCTAAGAAAGATGCTCAGTACAATGAGTTGATCAAGCAAGCTGATGCGCTTTACAATCAGGGAGAATCAAACTACAAGGCAGCCGCCGCCAAGTATAATGAGGCATATAGTTTGAAGCCTTCAAACTACGCAAAAAGCCAAATAGATAAGATCAATGCTTATTTCAAAGGACAGTCGGACAAACAAGCAAACGAAATGTATCAAAAGATCATTCAGCAGGCCGACAAGGATTTTAATGATCAGAATTATGATGATGCCAAGAGCTACTATGAAAGAGCGATGAAACTAAAGCCATCAGATTCTTATCCTAAGAGAAAACTGGCGGAAATTAAATCCTTAACAGAGAAGCCAAAAGAGATCAATTATGGAGAGAGAATTGCAGACAACATTAGTTTGATGGATGCGGAAGCCATGATCACAAGAGCCAAAGATCGTGTGTACAATGCGAAGGTTGATTCTGCACAGGAGGCCAAAGAATCAAGAATCTTTGCAACTCAGGAATACTCTGAGGAGAATTATGAGAAAATCATGTCGACCCACAAAAAATGGGATGAGTACATGGATGAGTATTATGAGAATGAAAATGAGTATGACACTGCGAGATTGAACAACGTTTCAAGAAAGGAGCGTTTGGACGACTACAAAATAGGTTTCCTTGATGGTCGTCAGGAGTACAATGAAGAGCAGATATTCATCAATGCTGAGTATGCCAAGCAAAACGACAAGTTTAAAAAGGCGATGGATCAGGCCAAAGATGGCAACAGGTTGGTGAATGAAGATGCTGTAAATGATTTTGAGGATAATCTTAACTCCTGGAAAATTAAACAGGATAAGTTCCAAACAGAGCAGGTATTTAGCAATCAGGAATACAGCGATCAAACCAAAGTATTGAAGTGGGAGATGGAAGGTTCCAAAGAAGGGAATCGCTTAAACAATGAGAAGATTGCCAACCAACTTGATGACAACAAGAACAAGTGGATGGAAGATCAGGACAAATTCCAGACAGAACAAACTTTTGTTAACGACAAATACGCTAAGGAAACTCAGATAGAGAAATGGAAGATGGAAGGTTCTAAGGAAGGGAATCGTCTGAACAATGAAAAGATTGCTAATCAACTTGATGACAATAAGAACAAGTGGATGGAAGATCAGGACAAATTCCAGACAGAACAGACTTTTGTGAACGATAAGTATGCTAAGGAAACTCAGATAGAGAAGTGGAAGATGGAAGGTTCTAAAGAAGGCAACCGTTTAAACAATGAAAAGATTGCCAATCAACTTGATGACAATAAGAACAAGTGGATGGAGAATCAGGACAAATTCCAGACAGAACAAACTTTTGTAAATGATAAGTACGCTAAAGACACTCAGATAGAGAAGTGGAAGATGGAAGGTTCCAAAGAAGGCAATCGTTTAAACAATGAAAAGATCGCTTCTGAACTTGAGGACAGAAAAATTGAAGGTATTGAAGATCGTCAGAACTCTCAAACGGATAGAACCAATGCGATGGAGGACTTCTACAAAGAAGGTTCTTACAGAAAGCCAGAGAAGTATACACCTGAGTTTAAGAATGCATTGGCCAGAAAATATCCTGAAGGCGTTACCACAGAGAATTTCGCTAAGAAAGATGACAACGGAGAAGTAATTGAAGTGGTTATCAGAAAAATTGTTGTAAAAGACAATGAAGGTAATGACTATGTGATGATCATGAACTCTTACGGTAGAACCTACTTTAAAAATGGTCGTGGTATTTCTGAGTTCACCTACAAGAACGAAACCACAGGAGCGGATTTGAAGTAAGCTTTTCAGTACCCGATTTCAGGTAGCCGGTTTCAGGTAATTGCTATCTTTACGGCAAATCGTTACAATGCTTAGTAGACCCAGAAGAAATAGGAAGAGTGCTGCCATTCGCGGACTTATTCAGGAAACACAATTAACCACCAATCATTTGGTATATCCGCTTTTTTTAGTGGACGGCAGTGGCATTAAAACGGAGGTGAGTTCCTTGCCGGGGAATTACCGTTGGAGTTTGGATTTGGTACTGGGTGAAATTGAAGCTTGTCTGGAATTGGGGATTCAAAGCTTTATTCTGTTTCCTTCAATTGAAGATCAATACAAAGATAAGACAGCCACACATTCTTATAGCGATCAGAATTTCTATTTGAAATGCATCAGAGAAATCAAAAGCAGGTTTCCGGAAGTGTGTCTAATCTCAGATGTGGCCATGGATCCTTATAGCTCTGATGGACACGATGGTTATGTAAACGATCAGGGAGAAATTGAAAACGATACCACATTGCCTATTCTTGGAAAAATGGCAGTGGCACAGGCAGAGGCCGGAATAGATATCGTTGGACCTTCTGATATGATGGATGGACGTGTCTCTTTCATAAGACAGTCCTTGGATGATGCAGGCTTCAACAATACAGGTATCATGTCTTATACGGCCAAATATGCCAGTGCGTTTTACGGACCTTTCAGAGATGCTTTGGATTCTGCACCGAAAGGAGGCGACAAAAAGACTTACCAAATGGATTACCACAATTCTGTGGAAGCTTTAAGAGAGGCAGAGTTGGATACTCTGGAAGGCGCAGATTTCTTAATGGTAAAGCCGGCTCTGAATTATCTGGACATCATCCAGTCATTAAAAACATCTTCCGATTTACCAATTGCAGCCTATCATGTAAGTGGAGAATGTGCCATGCTCATTGCGGCTTGTGAAAAAGGATGGTTGGATTATGAAAAGGCCATGCCGGAAACCCTAACGTCTATTCACAGAGCTGGTGCTGATGTGGTCATTACTTATTTTGCGAAGGATTATGCCAGAATGCTAAAATCTTAGACATTATTTTCCTGCTTAGATCGTTCATTTAGTATCTCCCTGGCAGCTTTAATAGCGCCTTTGCTCATATTGTCGTTTTGGACAATACGTTCCAGTTCGTTGTCAGATTTATTTTGAAATTTTTGCTTGAAATGATTGGTTTCACCAGAATTCTTAATTGAGCCATCCTTAGGTTTGTTTAAACTCATAATTGCTTGCATGATTGGTTTAAAGTACACCAACACAAGTTCTATTGCGAAAACCACACCTTTCGGGTACATGGGCAATGTTAAAAACCTGCCAACTCTAAACGCCATATAACCTTGTCCGGGAGATACTTTAATAATACCGGGAATCAACAACAGGGCAGTACAAATTGAAATCACCAGATATAGTCTTGAACTTTTGAAGAAAGATGTGTAGCCCAGAATTATGAAAAACAGACCGGCAAGTACGTCATATCTGCTTAGGAAATTGTCAATAGAATAGTAGCCATCAAGGTTTATAAGAAACATCAGGCTTAAATGCATGAAGGGAATGAGCCTGATAAAATTCCAATCAATGGCTTTTCTGTCGGGTTTGTCTAAGAGATCTTCCATTAAGCTTTATCGCTTAAACAAATTGTCTTGCCACTGTGAGCTGCTTAGACTTTTGTGAAAAGATCCCAGCAACAAGGCAGTAATCGCACAAAAGATGACCATCAATTTCAAAATCCACGCGATTCTAATGTAAGGATTGTCGTAGGCAAGAGGATCGGTTGCGATCCACTCTATTGGTGTGGCCATGCCAGTTACAAAACTGAGAGCGATTAAAGAAATAACCAGTGTTTCAAGACTTCTGATCGGGTAGAAGAGTGCCTTCCTAAACCAGCTTAAATCTTTGCCCCATTTATAAATCAGGAAATATTCATTCTCATTAATCCTTCCGAAAAGCAAAGGATCGTCATCACAATCTTCCAGTTTAAATTTCTTAGAAGGTGCAATCAAACACAAATCAACTTGCTCTAATTGATGCACCTTCTTGAGCTCCTTTACTTTGAAAATAGCTTCAGGTGGAATCTCTCCCTTGAAATGTCTGCTATCCAGAAAACGCAATCTGTAATTGATACAAACCCGTTCTATTTGCTGGATAGAGTATATTTTGTCTTCATCAAGTAAATCTCGATTGAGAAGATTTCCGCTATTCTCAGAGCTTAAATCTTCAATGATTCCCTGTTCAATGAGAAAGTCTTTGTTCAGAATGCCCTTAGCTTCAGACAAAGGATCACCTTTCTGCTTTTCTTTCTCAAGTAAATCTACAACCGAAACCTCTTCAAACATTATTGCCCGATTTTCTCAGCAATGTCTTTTGGAATACCGTCTTTATGCAACAAAACGGCAATACTCTTCATTTTCATATAAGGTACGGATACATACATGTACCCATCAATGCCGTTCTTCTTACCCCATGAATTTTTAACCTTATAGAAAACGTTTCCTTTTTGATCCTTAAGTTTTCCAACTATGTGCATCAAGTGGTCGTCAGTGGTTGTATGATCTTCAAATCCTTTCTGACGCATTTCCTGAGTCACGTTTTTCTCCGGAATAATCTCTTTGAAAAGTCTGTCCTTTTCTTCCTGCGACATGTCTTTTTGCTTCTTCTCAGGAATAATGGCCATTCCAGTCTTTCTTGAGAATGTAGATTCACTGACATCTGCATCCCAGGCCAGGGTGAATCCGTTTTCAAGTGCATGGTCTATCACTTTCATGAACTCATCTAATGGCACGTTTTCATAAGTTCCGTTAGAGAAATTGTCTGGTACCTCTAAAATAAACTCTTCATAAAATGGGTGATGAGTAAAGCTGGCAATCGATACGTAATCATCCGCATTAAATCCTAAGTGTTTGGCAAACGATTCAGGCGTATATTCCTTCTTCTTGTATTTGAATTTTGTAGGAATTGGTCCTAAATAAGAATCTAAAATGGCGTTGTAAGCAGACATCCAGGTATTGCTAACCGTTCTTTGTCCTAACACAACTTCCAGACTGGATTTCAACATTTTCTCCAACTCATCGTGGTTGTGTTTGTCTTCTCCATTGTTTTTTCCCGAATAAACAGACTCCGGCACCAAACCATACTTGGCAGCAGAGTTAATCACATCATGAGACAAACTACCCTGGCCAAATTGTGTCTTGCCATGGTAACGCACATAGTTCATAGCCTTTTCAGGATAAACCATTCTTACATTATACATCTCGGAAAGATCTATAGAGCCTTTGCCCATTCTGATAAATTCTGATTCCAAAAAAGAAGTGGTGCTGTAACTCCAGCAGGTTCCCGTCATGTCCTGACTTTTCACTTCAGTACAAGACAAATCTTTTACCGTTTCAAATTCGTAGGTTTGTGAGTAAGAAAAAGATGTGGCCATTAACAGGCCGGAAACAACAATAAATTTCATATCAAATATTTTAGACTAAATTACTAAGTATTCTTAAATCGAATAATTCGTGCTACAAACTATAAAAAATCACGCCATTTTTCAAGCCATAAAACGTTCAGTGGTTGAATTTAATGAAGAAAGGGCTTTTAGGCATGGAGCTGCGGTATCTTATTATACCCTCATTTCCCTGGTGCCTATGATGGTTGTGATTATATTCTTTTGTGGTTTGCTGTTCGGAAAAGAACTAGTCCAGGATATTTTATTAGAGCATTTCGTTGGAGCACTTACCGGTGAAGAAGGCGCTGAAATACTGAATGGAGTCATTCTTAATATGACAGATTTTTCGGATGCAGCATGGTATACCAAGGTTTTTGGTGTATTGATTCTGTTATTCACATCTACTGCCGTTTTCAATTCAATTAAAACAGCGATTCATTCTTTGTGGCATATTCCACTTTCTTCAGGGAAAATTGCCAAATCAGCTCTTGGCAGACTCCAAAGTTTTCTGACTTTGATTTTGGTGGGATTTGTAATTGTCATGGTATTCTTTCTGGAATCTCTGATCATCACATCTCTGGACTTTATGGGCGAACTGTTGCCTATGTTCCACGGATTTACGCTTATTGCAGTTGAGTTTGTAATAGCTATCATCATGAATTCCTTCATTTTCGGAATGATATATAAACTGTTGCCACATGCGAAACTGAGTCGGAAAAAACTCATGACAGGTTCAATAACCACTGCATTTTTATTCCAGTTGGGAGGGACGCTCATTGCCTGGTATCTGCATGCCGCAGATTTGGGGACAACCTATGGCGTAATAGGTTCTATTATGCTCATTTTACTCTGGGTTTTCTATACGTCCAACATGATCTTTTTCGGTGCTAAGTTTATATTTGTTTTCTCAGAAATAACCAACGACCCTATAATTCCTAAAAAGCATGGCAGAATTTAAACAATTGAATAAGGCCTGGGATAAAATCTCAGAGAAAGTAGAGGAGTGGGGCGATCACGGTATGGACATGTTGCCAAACTTCCTGGTTGCTGTGATGGTTTTTGTTCTTTTCATTTTCGTCTCGAGATTAACGGGAAGACTGCTGACAAAGCGCTTACAGCACGTTTCCAAAAATGAGGCCATGAACGGGATGCTGGTCTCGGTCGCCAAAATTGCCATTATGGCTTTTGGAATACTCACATGTTTGGGAATTCTTCATTTGGACAAAACAGTGGCTACAATCCTGGCGGGAATTGGAATAGTTGGTCTCGCATTTAGTTTTGCTTTCCAACATACTGCTCACAACCTGTTGTCCGGAATCATTATTGTGTCCAAGTCAACCATCAATGTTGGGCATATGGTTGAAATTAATGGTGTTACGGGTATCGTGACAAGAATTGGTTTAAGGTCGACTTATGTCAATAATACCGAAGGGCAAATTGTTTGTATTCCAAATCGTTTGGTGACTGATGAGAACTACAAAGACTTTACGGTTTTAAATGAAAGACGAATAGATTTAAATGGTCATGTTCATTACAATTCCGATCTTGATTTGGTGAAAAAAGTCACAATTGAAGCGGTTGAAAAACTATCAGCAATTAAAACTGATAAACCAATTCAGTTCTACTTTAAGGAAATGTCTGACTATAGTTTGGAATATGTAGTAAGATTTTGGATTCCCTTTACCAATGTACATCCCGAGTACTTAGATGCCAAACATGAAGCCATCAATGCTATCATGAGGGCCTACAGAGCCAACAACATAGAAATTCCTTATCCAATAACGGAAATCGTAGGAATCAATAAGGATTAGTTACAGTCTTTAAGATCAGCTTTGTATTTGCTAGATCCCATCTGGGCTTCAAGAACAGCGCACTTGTCCTGAATAAGTCTGAATTCTCCTGCTAAAGCTTCATTTGTCTCCATTTCCAGAGCCCTGTCCATCATAGACATAATTTGAGTCTTACAGTCGCACACAGTTAAACCGGAAATGTCAACATCCAGTGTGTCTACACGTGCACATAGTTCCATTTCTGTTTTAAAATCCTCTTCACCAATTTTGGCTGCCAGTTCACTACAAACCTGATCAACTCCCAGCATCTCTGCTTCAACATCCTCATTGTTCATGGCTCTGTCCATGAGTTCAATAGTGCTTTTGTAGCAATCACATGGCAGAATGTCTCCTGTCATGTCATCAGGAATAACCGCCTCAACAGATCCTTGAGAGGTAGAGTCCTTAGTTTCTTTGGTTTCTTTCGGAGTATCCGCTTTTTCGTTATCAGAAGATTCTGAATCAGAAGAGCATGCGCTCAATAAACAAACGGAAAGACAAATGTAAACTAGCTTTTTCATATTGACTTGTTTTTGTAGCCAAATATATAATGAGAATCTCTAGAATTGGTACACCGCATTGATTATTTTTTTAGATTTGCGGGAATTTAATTTAGTAGCAATTAAGTTCAAAACAATGGCATTATCCCCAAATCAATTTTCAACCGAAGGATTAACATACGATGACGTATTGTTAGTACCGGCATACTCAGAAGTAATGCCACGAGATGTGAGTTTGGCTTCAAAATTCTCTCGAAACATTACTTTGAAAACTCCTATTGTTTCAGCGGCTATGGATACCGTTACCGAATCTGCATTGGCCATTGCTTTGGCTCATCAGGGTGGTATCGGCGTAATTCATAAAAATATGCCTATTGAACAGCAGGCAGATCAGGTAAGACGTGTTAAGAGGTACGAAAGTGGGATGATCATAGATCCTGTTACCATCACAGAAGATGCCACTGTTGGAGATGCTTTGCAAATGATGCGTGAGAATAAAATTGGAGGTATTCCGGTTGTAAACGGTGATAATAGTCTGAGAGGAATCGTTACCAACAGAGACTTGCGTTTCGAAAAAAATATGGAGCGACCAATTCCGGAAGTGATGACTTCTGGTCATTTGGTAACAGCAGAAGAAGGAATCGAACTTCAGGAAGCTGAGCAGATTTTGCAAAAACACAAAATTGAAAAATTGTTGATCACTAAAGACAACAAGTTAGTTGGCTTGATCACATTCAGAGATATTTTAAAAATTAAAGAACATCCAAACGCTTGTAAAGACGATTTCGGGAGATTACGTTGTGCAGCAGCTGTTGGTGTGACTTATGACGCTGTAGAGAGAGTAGAAGCTTTGGTGAATGCCGGAGTGGATGCCGTAGTAATTGATACGGCTCATGGACATACCAAAGGTGTGGTAGACAAATTGAAAGAAGTAAAAGCTGCTTTCCCTGATTTGGATGTTGTGGTTGGAAACGTGGCAACCGGAGAAGCTGCTAAAGCTTTGGTTGAAGCTGGTGCAGATGCCGTGAAAGTTGGAATAGGTCCTGGATCTATTTGTACAACACGTGTCATTGCAGGTGTAGGCGTACCACAGTTAACAGCCGTGCATGAAGTGGCTATGGCCATCGAAGGAACGGGAGTGCCATTGATTGCAGATGGTGGAATCAGATTTACCGGTGACATTGTAAAAGCTTTGGCCGGAGGTGCAGATACCATTATGATCGGATCTATGCTGGCCGGAGTGGAAGAATCACCCGGAGAAACCATCATTTACGAAGGAAGAAAATTTAAAACATACCGTGGAATGGGATCTATGGAAGCCATGCAAAAAGGCTCTAAGGATCGTTATTTCCAGGATATGGAAGATGACATTAAGAAGTTAGTGCCGGAAGGAATTTCCGGTCGTGTCCCATT
The DNA here is from genome assembly GCA_965230535.1 of Parvicellaceae bacterium. Taxonomy (GTDB): domain Bacteria; phylum Bacteroidota; class Bacteroidia; order Flavobacteriales_D; family JAUILH01; genus JAUILH01. Next base: position 2,131,625 of record OZ246009.1, read on the forward strand.
CAAAGGCAAGCTTTCTGAGGTAGTTTATCAACTAATAGGAGGGCTTAGAGCAGGTATGGGCTATTGTGGTGCTAAGGACATTAATTCATTAAAAGGCGCGAAATTTGTAAAGATCACTACTGCGGGGGTAAAAGAAAGCCATCCGCATGACGTTACTATTACCAGAGAAGCACCTAACTACAGCACTAGATAAATTAAAAGAAGGAACTATGAGAAAGAGAATTTTATTAGTACTGACCGTATTTTTGGGACTTAATGGAATGGCCCAGGACCCGGTTTTAATGACTGTGGGAGACCAGAAAGTTACCAAATCCGAATTTGAACAAATATTTTTCAAGAACTATAAAAAGGAAACCGTTTCTAAAGAAGATTTGGATGAGTACATGGTACTCTTTAAAAAATTCAAACTCAAAGTTCTTGAAGCCGAAAACAGAGGCATGGATGAAGAGGCGTCTTTCAAAAAGGAGTTAGACGGCTATAGAAAACAATTGGTACGTCCATACATGGTGGATAAAGAAATGGATCAAAATCTGATTGATGAAGCTTATGAGCGCATGCAAACAGAGGTAAGAGCCAGCCACATTATGGTTAGATGTAATGAAAATGCACCTCCGGCAGATACTTTGATTGCTTACAACAAAGCCATGAAAATCAGAGAGCGTATTCTTAACGGACAAGAGTTCATTAAGGTAGCCAAAGGAAAAGGTGGTTCTGAAGATCCATCAGCTCAACAAAATGGAGGAGACCTTGGTTTCTTTAAGGCATTCGACATGGTTTACCCGTTCGAGAATGCAGTATATGCTCTTGAGACAGGAGATTTATCCCAACCGGTTAGAACCAGATACGGCTACCACATCATCAAGAAAACAGATGAAAGAGAGGCCAGAGGAGAAGTGAAAGTGGCGCATATCTTAATTGCCGCAGATAAAGCCAATGTAAAGGAAGATAAGTCCGAAAAGAAAATCAAAGAGATTTATGAATTGCTAAAAGGTGGAGAAGATTTCGCTTCTTTGGCTAAGAAATACTCTGATGACAAGAAGTATGGAGCAAATGGTGGAGAGTTGCCAATGTTCAGTACGGGTAAAATGATTCCGGAATTTGAAGATGTATCATTCGGACTTAAGAATAACGGAGACTACTCTGAGCCTTTTAAGACCGACTTTGGCTGGCACATTGTTAAAAAGTTAGACTATAAACCAGTTTCTTCAAAAGAAGATATGTTGTCGTCTTTAAAAGCTAAAGTGAAAAGAGATACCAGATCCAATAAGTCTAAATCTTCTTTCCTGGTAAAGTTAAAGAAGGAGTATGATTATGCGGAATATGAAGATTTGGATGCGGTAATCAATCATGTTGATTCTACGATATTTGAAGGGAAATGGGAAATGCCATTTGTGGATGGTGTAGATCTTTTTTCTTTCGCAAATAATCATTACACAACAGAGGATTTCATGAAATTCCTTGAAAACAAACAAAGAAAGGAAAGAGTAGTGCCTATCGAAGATTATGTCAAGAATAAGTACAGAACTTACACCGAGAACCTTATCAGTGCTTATGAAGAATCTCAATTAGAGAACAAATACCCTGAGTTTAAAGCTTTGATGAAAGAGTACAGAGAAGGAATTCTTCTATTCGAAATCACTGAAGAGGAAGTGTGGGGTAAAGCTCAAAAAGACAGTGCTGGTTTGGAGGCTTTCTATCAGAAACATAAGCACGAATTTATGTGGGAAGACCGTGTAGCGGCCAATATCTTTACTTGTCCGACTTACGATTTGGCTAAAAAGACGAGAAAGTTGTTGAAGAAGAAAAAATCTCACAAAGAAGTGGTTGAGATCATCAATAAAGATTCTGAACTAAACGTGAAGAGAGAAACAGGTAAGTTTGAAATAGCGAATAGAATCTACTTAGAGGGTATCAAAAAGACCGGGGTAAGTAAAGTGATATGCGACGGTGATGCGGATTTGTGTTACGTGATAGATGTTGAGGAAATTCTTCCTGCCGGACCTAAAGCTTTGTCTGAGGCACGCGGGCCAATCATTGCCAAGTACCAAAACGAATTGGAAGAAAACTGGATTGCTGAGCTTCAAAAGAAGTACCCAATCAAAGTCAACGAAGACGTCTTGTATTCAATCAAAAAGTAATTGAATAAGTTTCAAAAAATAGTTTTTAAATGCTGCCATGCCCTGGGTGTGGCAGTATTTTTTTTATTGAGCTCCTGTGGTGGAGGTGACGGTGAGACGGATACCAAACCAAAAGGTAAAGTCGTGGCAGAAGTCTATGGTGAACAACTCACCGAAAAAGCTTTGGAAGAAATGGTGGACCCACGTCTAGAAGGTTTGGATAAAGACATGAGAAGAAGTGCGCTTATCGAAAACTGGATCACCCAACAAATTGTCTTGCATAAAGCCAAAACTGAGTTGCCAAATGCAGATAAACTCATCAATGAAAAATTAGAGAAGTATAAAACTTCTCTTTTAATGTATGAGTATGAGAAAAGGCTGGTTCAAAAGCACCTTGACACAACGGTAAGCGACAAGGAGATTTCGAACTATTATAAAGAGAATATTGATGACTTTGAACTGGATGATTACCTGGTTCGTGCCATTCTAATTAAAGCTCCAAAAGATGCCGACGATTTGGACAAGGTCAACTTTTGGTTCAGAAGCAACGATTCAACTCATATACAGGAGATGACGGACTGGGCAGGAATCAATGCTGACAATTTTTACTACGACAACGAAAGTTGGCTGATGTACGATGAAATACAGAAGATGTTGCCACAGGAAATGGTGCTTAACAAAAGATATTTCATTGTAAATAAGCTGTCGAGGAAATATGAAGGAGAAGATTACGTTTACTTCTTTAGAATACTCAACTTCAGAACAGGTATTTCACCATTGGAGTTTGAAAAAAATAACATCAAAGCAAGAATTCTTCAGTTAAGAATTACAAAATTGCGCGATAAATTGAGAAAAGAAATCATTGAAGATGCATACAATAATGAAAAGGTGCTTAGGTATTAGTCTGTTCTGTTTGATGACCAGCTTGTCTTTCGGACAAATAAAATCCGTCAATAAGATCATTGGCGTGGTTGGGAACGACATTATCTTGTACTCTGATGTACAGGAGCAAATGATAGAGTTTGTTCAAAACAGCATTGAAATTAAACCGGAAACAGAATGTATCGTAACGGAGAATTTCCTGTTTAAAACCTTGTTGTTACACCAGGCTGAAATCGACAGTATTGTTCCGGATGAAGGTCAGTTGGAAGCAGAGATTCAAGGGAAGATGGAATATTACAAAGGCTTACTGGCTCAGTATGGCCAAACTTTTGAGTCGGCCTACGGTAAATCAGAATTGGAGTGGAAAGAAGACATTCGTGAAGCTTTGATCAAAAGAAATAAGATCGATCAGATGCAGGCTTCTATTACGTCAAATGTTACGATCACACCAAGAGAGGTGAAGCAGTATTTCGAGAACATTCCTCAGGACAGTATTCCGAAAATCAATGCTCAGGTAGAATATGCACAAATTGTGGTACAGCCTGAAGTTGCTAAAGAAGCAGAAGAGTATGAAGTGGAGCGATTAAAGAGATGGAAGAAACAAGCTGAAACTGGTCAGGAGAAATTTGGAGATCTGGCCTATCAATGGTCGCAAGATGAAGGATCAAGAGTTAAAAATGGTTCGTTTGATTGTGTATCCAAAGGAATGTTTGTACCAGAGTTTGATGCCATGGCACTTAGTCTTGAACCGGGAACCATTTCAGAACCTTTCAAGTCTCCATTCGGATGGCACATTGTTTTGGTTGAAGAGAGAAGAGGTAAAACCTACTGTGGAAAGCACATCTTAAGAATTCCATTGATTTCTCAGGCCAATATTGAAGATGCGAAACAAAGACTGGACAGCCTTAAATCTATTCTTAAGGAAGGAGATAAGGTAGATTTCTGTAAAGCAGTTGAAATTGTATCAGATGATGAACAAACTAAGTTTGGTTGTGGTAAAGTAATCAACCCAATGACAGGAAGCACCATGTGGGACGTAAGTCAGTTGGACAGAGAAACTGCCGTTATTTTGGATCAAATGGAAGTTGGAGACATTTCAGACCCATTTTTATTTGAAGAAAGAGATAGAAAGCTTTTCAAAATCATCACAATTTCAAAAAGAGTTCCTCCTCATTACGCCAATCTGGAGCAGGATTATGAGTTGATCATGACTGCTGCTTTGAACGAAAAGAAGTCTAAAGTAATGGATGAGTGGGTTGAGAAAAAAATCAATGCCTCTCATGTTAGAATTGATCCAGAGTACATTGGATGTGATTTCAAGTACAACTGGCAAAAGACCACGGCTCAATCTAAATAAGCCAACTCATTCTTCTTATTATACGTGAGTTTGAGTATATTCGTGAAAAAGCAGGTAGATGGCAGACTATAAATCAGATGTTGAAGCGGTAGATGATCTAGTAAAGAAATACAACCTTCTTACAGACGAAATTCACAAGGTAATCGTAGGTCAGAATGATGTGGTTAAAGAAGTTCTGATTTCCGTTTTTTCTAAAGGTCACTGCTTGTTAGTGGGGGTGCCTGGACTGGCCAAAACACTTTTGGTAAATACCATTTCTGAAGCTTTAGGATTAAGTTTTAACCGAATTCAGTTTACTCCGGATTTAATGCCGTCAGACATTGTTGGTGCAGAAATCCTAAATGAGCAAAGAAAATTTGAGTTCGTCAAAGGACCGTTGTTCTCAAATATCATTCTGGCCGATGAGATCAACCGTACACCTCCTAAAACACAGTCTGCCTTACTTGAGGCCATGCAGGAACGTGCTGTAACAGCAGCCGGAACGAGATACCAATTGGACAAACCATTTTTTGTATTGGCTACTCAAAACCCCATTGAGCAGGAAGGAACTTATCCTTTGCCTGAAGCGCAATTAGACCGCTTCATGTTCAATATCTGGGTGGATTATCCAAATTATCAGGAAGAGTTGTCTATCGTAAAGAATACGACTTCAAATACTTCTGTAAAAGTGAATAAAGTGCTTACAGGAGAAGAAATTTTGTTCTTTCAGGAATTGATCAGAAAAATTCCAATTGCAGACAATGTATTGGAATATGCTGTTGAATTGGCTTCAAAAACACGTCCCGGTCGCGAAAAAGCTACCGATATGGTAAATAAGTACATTTCGTGGGGAGCAGGACCAAGAGCCTCTCAATATTTGGTGATTGGTGCGAAATGTCATGCAGCCTTGTCTGGTAAATATTCTCCGGATATCGAAGATGTACAAGCTGTAGCACTTCCAATTTTAAGACACAGAATTGTACGCAACTACAAAGCAGAAGCAGATGGTCACTCAGTAGAGTCGATTATTAAGTCTTTGTTCTAGTTTGATAAATCTCCAGAAGAGTTTTTTCCCTACCTTTACAATAAGCATCACCATTCTCAGAGAATAGAGTAGATGTCATCACGCTTGTCGTGAGACCACACAGCACGTATTTAAACCTAACGTTTATAATATTGTGAATTATATTGCCGTAACAATGGCGTGCCACTGATCTTTTGATCCGGGTGGATTACAGACTTACGGCTGCGTTCGCATTCATGTTTTTTGGAGGTTTAAAAATCTTCACGCTGTGTGGTTTTTTTCATTGTCGATTAAACCTTTTTGAATTTGGCTTGTCAAAAGGACCGAAACCAACAAAAAAACTAACAATGAAAAAAAGCAGTCATCCAATTCTAATAGCACTTGCCTGTTGGCTTATGCCAGCTTCAGTTTATAGTGCAGACACGGACTCACTTGGCTTACCCGGAGATAATTTCGATTTATATGGGGCCATGGAAGTCTTTAAAAATTCCAAAAGCCTTGAAGACTTTGAAAAAGAGCTCAACACGGAGAAAAATGGCATCAATAACCTGGATTTAAACGGGGATGATGAAATAGACTACGTTCGAGTGGTTGATCATATGGATGGAGATGCGCATGCCATTACCATTGAAGTACCAGTGAGCGAAACAGAATCTCAAAGCATTGCGGTATTCGAAATTGAAAAAACCGGAGATGAGAATGCAGGCTTGCAATTGGTAGGAGATGAAGATATGTACGGAGCTGATTATATCATCGAACCGTATGAAGAAGAACAAGAAAAGAGCACAGAAATGCCTTTTGCGGCTCCGAGAGTCCGAATTGTTGTCAATGTATGGGCTTGGCGACCAATCAGATTTATTTACGCACCAAGATACACTGTATGGGTATCACCGTGGAGATGGGGTGCCTATCCAAGATGGTACAGACCATGGCGTCCGGTAAGGTGGCGCGTACACCACAACCACTGTAGAAGATATCGGGTTCATCACGTTCATAGAGTTCATGTCCACAGACATACAAGAGCTCATAAGGTTTATCATACACACAGAACACGATCAGTGGTTGTACATAGAAATCAACCACACAAGAAATCCAATACAAAAGTTGTGAAAAAGTCGAATAGCAAAGCTGCAGTACCAAAACAGAAGCAGGCTAGCCAAAAAGCAAATCACAATACAACAAGACGTCAGGACTCTCAAACAAGAAGTACATCTAAGAAGAAAACGGCAACTTCACGAGCGCCGAGAAAGGCTTCAGGACAATCAAGAGCTTCCGGTGGAAGATCAAAAAGAGGAAGAAGATAGAGCTAATTCAATACTAAAAAGCCGCCCTGTTTATCAAGGGCGGCTTTTTAATTTACAACCAAAGTAGAGTAGGCAGCATTGAGTTTATACCCACGGTAATTATACCGTCCTTCTGCAATGCCAACACCAAATTCTGTCAAATCTTTGGTAAGTATGATTTTTCTGTGTGGAGGACTGCTCATCCAGCTTTGTACAATCTCTTTGGCATAATCGCCATAACACAAATCATCAAATCCCATTTTGGCTCTCATATCAATGCATTCTCCGCTAATGTACTTATCAGCCTCAATTGCAGAATGTTCCGGCTTTTGATTCTTTGCGATAAAGTGAGAATGTCTATGTGCGTACTTTTCAAAGTAATCTACATGGACCAAGGTATTCAGACCACGTTTTTGGCGTTGATGATTGATTTCTTTCTCAACAAAGCAACTTAAAATCTGCTCGTCTATGTTGTCTTTTGGCATCATGGTGCTCATGGTAATTTCACCTGTTTGAGCAGATAAATTCAATGGAAGAACTAAGCATAATACTATTTCAAAAAAACGTCTCATTGGAATGCTGTGGATTAAGATATTTCGGTTTATTGATTGATAACTAAGGTTTTAATTGTAATTTGTATAGCAGATATATCTAAAAACCAAAATTTGTAACAGGGCGAATGATTAAGTCGTTTCCATATTATTTAGTGGTATTTCTGACGAGTTTTTTCTCGGCTCAAACGCTTGCGCAAATTGAAGAAGACACACTTAAGTATGAAGCGTATATGGATAGTTCCAGGTTGCTACAGAACGAAAATCCTGATCAGGCAATTTACTATTCACAAAGAGCTGCAGACATAGGAAAACTCTACGGATTGGAGCTTAAAACGGGGCATGCAGAGTTTCAGATCAGTAAAATATATAAGAACATTGGAAAGCCAAATTCGTCAAAAGAATACGCTAGACGTGCGCTTGAGATCTACGAAAAGAACGATTATGACAAAGGTACCATGAGTGTCAAGTTGAGCATTGGTCACATCCATGTTCGTCAACAAGAATACATCAAGGGAGAAAAGTACTATTTGGAAGCTCTGGATATTGGTATCAAGTTAAAAGATACTTTGTCTATTGCATACATTTACCAGGGACTGGGCAATCGTTTCTATTTCGATGATTCGCTTTCTGCTGCTGAAGTGTACATGTCTAAATCAGAAACGCTCCTAAATATTCTGGGACAGGATAAGTTGATGGGCGGACTGTTGGTTAATCTGGGGAATATCAAACTCGAAAAGGATGATTTGATAGGGGCCAAAGAGTATTATTTAAAGGCTCTGGACATTTTTGAAAACCAGAATAACATCTTACTTCAGGCATTGGTGCGTTATAATCTTGGCGACATCCACCGAAAACAAGGTGATTTTGATTTGGCCATTATTGAGTTCAGAGAGGTATTGAATCTTGGAGAGCAGACCCAAAGTTATGAGGACATCAAATATGCTTATCTGGGATTGGCCAATACATATGAGGCGAGCAACAATTATGAAGAAGCCTACAGGTACTTAGACAAGTATCATACTGTTAAGGATAGTCTCTCAAGGGCGGATTACCAGAAAGAAGTAGACAAATGGGAGGCGCAATACCTGTCGGAGAGACGGGAAAAAGAATTGGTTGAAATAGCCAAAAACCAACATTTAGAGCATCTTGAGGACCAGAAGATGTTGAGAAAACGAGATGCTGATTTGGCAAAGATTAAGAGAAACCAAACTCTGCTTTGGCTGGCAGGAGGAATATTGGTCTTTCTACTTTTAATTACCTATGCGGCTAACCAGAGGTTTAAAAAGAAAAATGCCCTCATCATGGAGCAGAAAACAGCTTTGAATGAGCAAAATCAGTTGATAGATAAGAGTCTGAAAGAAAAAGAACTCTTGCTCAAAGAAATCCATCACAGGGTGAAAAATAACCTTCAAATGATCTCCAGCTTATTGAATCTTCAATCACAGTCATTACAAAGTGAAGAAGCCCTGAGTGCTTTCGAGAACAGCAAGAATCGCGTAAGAGCCATTGCCAGTGTGCATGCCATTCTCTACACCAAAAAAGATTTGGCCAAGATCAATATTCACGAGTATTTGAACGATCTTGTCAGAAATCAATTCTCTAAAGATAATTTGGGAAGAGAAATAGAATATTTGATCAACGTAGAAGACAAAGAGTTAAATTTGGATACGGCAATTCCGCTTGGTTTAATTATCAATGAGTTGATCACAAATAGTTTGAAGCATGCATTTAATGAGGGAGATGAAGGGCCAATGGTTAAGATAAAATTTAGTGACAACGAAACGTATGTTTTAGATTATCAGGATAATGGGAGTGGACTTCCTGACAGTTTTTTAAATGAGAATACTGGATCTCTTGGGTTCGAAATTATCACAGCACTTTGCGATCAGTTGGATGGAGACCTTCAAATAGTGAGACAGGATAAAGGCGCTCATTTCATATTAAAATTCAGAGAACAGTAAGATGATAGCGATTCTGAAGTTGATTCGTTTGTTGAATTATGCACTTGGGCTCACACTGATGAGTCTGGCCATTTTTGATTCAGGAAATAGTGTGTTGAGTGGAGGAGACAAACTCAATTATACGACTATAAGCCTGTGCATTTTTGTGGTTATAGAAATCTTCTTCTTCTTTGTTGGAAGAGCTGAAGAAAACCCCAGAGAAGATGATGAGTTACTGGATAATTAATCCTGAAGTGCCTGTCTGATTTTAAGACATTTTCTAAGAATTCCCTCAAGTTTATCTAATTGCAACATGGTATGCGGATCAGAAAGCGCTTCCGAAGGGTTGGGATGTACTTCCATAAACAAACCATCCGCTCCTGTAGCAATGGCACTCAAAGAAATAGATTCAATCAAATCGGGGTCTCCACCAGTAACGCCACTGGTTTGGTTTGGTTTCTGAACACTGTGTGTACAATCCATTACAACCGGTGCGCCCAATTTTTTCATGCGGGAAATAGAAGTGGCATCTACAATCAAATCTGTATAACCAAAAGTGGTTCCTCGCTCACACACCCAAACATTATCGTTTCCGGTACTCTTCACCTTTTCCAAAGCAAATTGCATAGCTTCCGGGGATAGGAACTGCCCTTTTTTAATGTTGACTGCGCAACCTGTCTTTCCTGCTGCTAAGAGCAAGTCGGTTTGTCGGCACAAAAAGGCGGGTATTTGAAGATGAGTCACGTAATTGGCTACCATCTCCGGTTCATGACTTTCGTGTACATCTGTGATCGTAGGAAGTTTAAGTTCTTCTCCGATTTCTTTAAGTATCTCTAGTGCTGTCAAAGGGTCAATTCCCGTGAAACTGTCCAGTTTACTTCTGTTTGCCTTTTTAAAACTTCCTTTGAAGATCAAATCAATGTCCAGATCAGAACATAGTTTCTTAAGGTAGTTGGCAATTTCAAATGCCAAATCTCTGTCCTCTATGGCGCAAGGCCCTGCTATTAAAAACAACTTTGAATTCATGAACGTGCTTTTTGTCCCAGGTAACCGCTATGGTGACGCTTGGCGTAATCTTGTTTTGTGAAACCAATTTTCTCTATCATTCCAGATACCAATATATCACCAATAACGGTCATACATGTGGTAGATGTAGTAGGGGTGAGTCCTAGTGGGCCAACTTCATCCGGCCCCCCCGTAAACAAGCTAACATCTGCTTTTTCTACTAACTCAGAATCTAAATTCCCGGTTAAAGCAATGATTTTAACTTCAGGATACAACTGCTTAGCCAGGTAGATCAATTCAATTATTTCTCTGGTCTTACCGGAATTGGAGATCAGTAAAAGAATGTCATTGTCCTGAAGAATTCCCAAATCTCCATGCTGAGACTCACTTGGGTGCAGAAAAATAGAAGGTGTACCAGTAGAAGCAAAGGTCGTCGCAATGTTATGTCCGATCTGTCCGGCTTTTCCCATACCGGAAATTACCAGTTTCCCCTTGTTTTTGTGCACTGCCTCATGGATTAAATCCAGGCTGGTAGAAAAAGAGCCATCAACAGGAATGTTCTGGATGGCTTCAATTTCTTTATTGAGAATGTTTTGTATAAACTGATCTGTCATCAGAGTTAATCGATTTTAATTTCTTTTTGCGGTTCCAACTTGTCATCACAAAGATTCACTATCAAATCTTCATCTCTCAAAACGTCTGTTTTAATCATCAAACCAATGCGGTACCAGGTATCTTTAATCTCCTCTTTATCTATCATCTCTTCCTTGATTACCACATTGAAAATATGTGTATCTCCGTCTTTAAGTAGCTGCATGGCCGCTTCAGTATCTTCTTCTAATATCTCGTATTTAAAAAGTGCGTCAAGAATATTTTGTGCATCTTCTTCAGAGGCGCCATCCTTGTAATACATCTTAGCTTTACCTTTTTCAATTTTTTCGCCGTAATCTGCGCATGAGCTCACAACGAAAGCGAGTGCCAGGACACCAAAGAATAAAAACTTTTTCATAAATTCAATTTATAGTTAGTAGAGATGGTAAAGCTAAGGAAAATCATTATTACGGGCAGCAGGGACAGGGAAATTTTATGTGATCTGAGGTATCACGATAACTGTGAACAATTGGTTGTATTCTGTCACGGATACAAAGGGTATAAAGATTGGGGAGCCTGGAACCAGGTAGCAGATCACTTTACAGATAAGAATCTGGCCTTTTTGAAGTTTAACTTTTCTCATAATGGTGGCACTTTAGATGATCCAATTGATTTTCCTGATTTAGAGTCTTTTAGGCGAAACAATTATTCTGCGGAACTGGATGATTTAAACTGTGTAATTCAGCACGTATGCAGTGAATTAAATGAGGAAAATTTTGTGAAGAAAGGGATTCATTTAATTGGTCATAGCAGAGGAGGAGGGATAGCCGTTTTGGGAGCCAAAGAAAATCCACAACTTAAATCTCTGACTACCTGGGCAGCCGTTTCTGATTTTGGTGCACGCTTTCCTTCCGGAGATAAATTAAAAGACTGGGAAGAAACAGGTGTTTGGTTCGTTAAAAATGGCAGAACCAAACAAGACATGCCACACGATTATCAATTCTATGAAGATTTTGTTGCCAATGAAGACCGCTTAACGATTTCGAAAGCGGCTGTGGATCTGAAGCAGCCATTTTTAATAGTGCATGGCATGCAGGATGAAGCAGTGAATATGCAGGAAGCTGTTAAACTAAATATCTGGAGTGAGCACTCAGAACTCTCGTTGGTTTCTCAGGCAAATCATACATTTGGGAGCAAACACCCCTGGGAAGAAAAGTACTTACCAGCTGATTTGGAGCAGGTTTGTGATAAAACAATCGATTTTATTTCAGGCTTATAGGTGCTCTGGCAACAGCCTTGTCGGTAAGCTTACCAAATTCACCATTTAGGTATTGATAATACCCGGCAACACCAATCATAGCAGCATTGTCTGTACAAAATTGGAAATCCGGAATATGAACCTGCCAGCCTAATTTTTCTCCTGTTTCCGTCAAACAAGATCTGAGGTAAGAATTGGCAGAAACGCCACCAGCCACAGCTATTTCGTTAATTCCATGATCTTTTGCAGCCTTTTTTAACTTGTCCATTAAACTGGAGACAATGGTGTGCTGTATTGAAGCGCAGAGATCATTCAGGTTGGTTTTGATTAACTCGGGATTCTTCTGCAAAAAGTATAAAATGCTTGTTTTTAGTCCGCTGAAACTGTAGTCATAACCGTCTACTTTTCCTTTTGGAAACGTGTATTTCAACTTATCGCCTTCCTTGGCATATTTATCAATTAACGGGCCTCCTGGATAAGGAACTCCCATCAGTTTAGCTGCCTTGTCGAAAGCCTCTCCGGCCGCATCATCTCTTGTAGAACCAATCAAGCGCATCTTCAAATGATCTTCTACCAAAACAATTTGTGTGTGTCCACCAGACACGGTCAAACACAAAAAAGGAAACTTAGGTAAAGTTTTTTCTTCATTTGGTTTAAGCGCAAAATGAGCTAAAATATGTGCCTGCATATGGTTCACATCCAACAATGGAACATTGAGTGCCTGAGAGAGTCCTTTGGCGAAAGAAACACCTACCAACAAAGAGCCCATTAATCCGGGGCCACGTGTGTAGGCAATGGCATCAATATCCTTCAATTCTTTCCCTGCTGTTTTCAGGGCCACATCAACCACAGGAACAATGTTTTGTTGGTGTGCTCTACTGGCCAGTTCCGGCACAACACCTCCGTACTTTTCATGAATGTGCTGTCTGGCAATTTCATTGCTCAAAACAACGTTATTAACAAGAACCGCCGCAGAAGTATCGTCGCAAGACGACTCAATCGAAAGAATGGTAATATCTTTGTTATCTTCAACCATAATTGCACAAAAATATTAAAAAACTAGGGCGCATATCATCAAGATTTTTGGGAGTAGTTCTTGAATGGACTTTTATCCTGATAATTGTGCTCCTTTTTGTGATCAGAAGCTCTGCTTTTCAAACCTGGTTGGGACAAAGAGCTACAGAATATTACTCTAAAGAACTGGGGACAAAGGTGACCATTGAAAAGGTGGACGTGAGAAACCTAAGAGACATGCAACTCAAAGGAATCTACGTTGAAGATTTGTCCGGAGATACTTTAATTTATGCCAAAACCATCAATGCTGATGTCAAAAAGTACAGCATTAAAAAGGAGTTTGTCGACATTGAAAAGATCGAATTGAACGATGGAACCATGAAGATTAAAGCCCTGGAGGAAGGTGGTTTCAACTTTGATTTCATTGAAGAGTATTTCGCTTCAGAGGATGAAGACACGACTTCAGGAGGTTGGCAGGTCAATATATTAAACGTCCATTTGAACAACACCATTTTGGTTTATAAGGATGAAGGAGCAGAGGAGGAGATCACTTCCGGTTTCGATTATAACCACATCCGTGGATTGGTAAATGCACATGTATCGGACATTGTTCAGGAAGGAGATATTACCAAACTAACAGTTCACGAATTACAAGTCCTTGATAAATCTGGCTTTAATATCAATAAAATTGCCGGGGAACTCAGTATTCTGCCCGGAGGATTTCAAATTGATCAAATGTTTTTGCAAACGGACAATTCTTTGTTGTTGGCAGACAAATTTTACCTCAAGGGAAGAAATGGATCCTGGGGTGATTATGATGATTTTTTCAATGGAGTCAAAATGTACTCTTCTTTCAAACCAGGCTCCAATCTTAGCATGAAAGATCTGGCGTTCTTCAGTGAAGATTTAGTGGGCAATCCAATGGACCTTAAGATTAATGGGCAGATCAGAGGGACCGTAGCCAGACTAAAAGCCAAAGACTTTTACTTGCAGTTTGAAGACAATAGTTACTTGAAGGGGAACTTTGATTTTGACGGATTGCCTGATTTCGAGAACACTTTCATGGCATTTAACATAGATGAATTGGTAACGAGTAAGTCAGATCTTGAAAAGGTTGAATTACCTCCATACGACAAAACTGAATTTATTGAACTACCAGAGAATTTAGGCTTCCTGGGGCAATTTACGATAGACGGAACCTTCATGGGCTATTATACAGATTTTGTTGCCTACGCCAATGTCGATTCCGATATGGGAGAGCTTAAATCTGATGTGAAGTTTAAGTTTAGCGATTACCATCAGGATTTTAGTTATACCGGAAATCTTGAAGCTGTAGATTTCAATTTGGGTACCATGTATGCCGATCAGGGCTTGTCGGATTTTGGAAAAGTCAGTGCCAATGTATCCATCGATTCGGCCTTTGGTCTGGAGGTCGAAAGCATGTATGCTGAGCTTAGTGGGATGGTTGACTATGTGGACTTAATGGGCTACAGATATAAGAATCTAAAAGTCAATAGTGGCACATTCGAAAAGGATTATTTTATTGGAAATCTTTTCTTAAATGATCCGAACATTAGGATGAATTACGATGGAAAAGTCGATTTCAGTTCAAGAATTCCAAAATATGATTTTGATCTGGAGGTTAACAATGCACATTTGTACGACTTGTTTGGTTTTGCATTGAATGAAGGGGATATTGATGCCGCATTGTGCTTTACCCTAAAAGTCGATTCTGCCCAGGGAGATGATTTGGATAACATTGCCGGAAACTTTGAACTGTCCGATTTTAACTACCATGAATATGGAAAAGACATCAATTTAATAGACCCAATTGCTATTCACACGGGATATAAAACCGAAAAGGATAGAATTCTGGACATCAAATCAGAGCTCTTTGATTTGAATTTTAGTGGGGATTTTAAAATTGAGAACCTGGAACATAGTTTTACCGATATGGCGCACAACATTATGCCAACTTTGGTGGAGGCTTCTACATCTAAGAGCAAAAGACACGACTATTTCTCTTATGAATTGGTCGTTCATGATGTATCACCAATTTCTGAGCTATTCGATCTGAACCTGAGTATATATCCCGGAACAACAGTTAAAGGAGAGTCTGATACCAAGTATGGCCGTTTTAAATTGGATATGGATAGTTATTTCATAGAATATGATGGTTATACTATTGATACATTGGACGTTTATGCTGAATCTGATGGAGAAGTGCTCGATATTTCTGTTAAGTCGAGTAAGCTCTTCATTGATGATGGTGTAGAGTTCAATGATTTGGTGATTGCTCTAACACCAAGCCAGGAGTATACAGGACTGGAATTAAGCTGGGATAACGGAGATGTGAATGGTGGTCAGTTTTATGGTGATTTATTCATAGACAGCCCTGAAAAATTCGACTTTAACATGTTCTCCTCACAGTTCACGGCACTCGGTAAAAACTGGAAAATAGATAACAACGCGTTCATAGATTTCAACTCGGACACCATTACCATTGAGCAGTTTAATCTATCTCATATTGAAGAAAATATAGCCGAGAGTATTTCTATTGATGGACGAATCAGTGACTTACTGAGCGATGGTCTTACGATCCAGCTGAGCGAATTCCAACTGGATAATCTGAATTCCTTTATTGGAGAAGAAGACATGAATTATTTCGGGGAGATCAATGGAGGACTTAGGTTGTCAAATTTATATGAAGAACCACGATTCACCTCAGACCTGAAAATTGATTCCTTCAAGATTAACAAAACTTATGTTGGAGATATCGACTTTGTGAGCTTGTGGAATGGGGCTTATGATGACAAAATGATGAAGAACATCACCATGACAGGGCATTTGATCAGAAGTGAGTTTAAAACCATTGATTTTGTTGGTAAATACTTCCCATACAGATCAAAGGAGATTCTTGATTTTGAAGCGATCTTCAAGGATACAGATCTTGGAGTCGTTAATGAATTCTTGCCGCAAGACGATATCACAGAATTCCATGCTTATACCAATGGGCGTGTTAAAATAACCGGTGAGCCCGACAACATCAAACTTAACGGAGATTTGACTTTTGAAGAGGGGCAGTTCAAATTTGTTTACCTCAATACCAGGTATCGTTTCGATGGAACCATTGAAATCACAGAAAATGCAATCAATTTCAATGACATTCCGTTTTACGATGAGGAAACTTACTATTTGGATTTACCGGCAAACGCCATGCTCAATGGTCAACTAAAACACAACAATTTCGAAGATCTGGAATATGATCTGGATGTAGATTTTGATCGACTGTTATTGATGGATACCGACTTGACTCAAAACCCGGAATTCTATGGTCAGGCTTACGGTACAGGAACGGTAAACGTGTTTGGTTATGGTGAGAAAATCAACATCTCCGTAATCGCCAAAACCGAAAAAGGTACCGTCTTTAATCTGCCTCTGTTTGGTGCAGATGATGTGGTTTTGCAAGACTTTGTCCGATTCGTGACCAAAGATTCTACAGTTGAAGCTGAAGATTATAAAGTCGATTTGGAAGACATCACCATGACTTTTGGACTGGACATTACACCGGAAGCAGAAGTGAGAATTCTCTTTGATCCAACCATTGGAGATATGATGACTGGCTCGGCTATTGGACACTTGGACTTAGATATCAACGAACTTGGGCAGTTTAAAATGTTCGGGGACCTTGAAGTTGTCAAAGGAGATTACCTGTTCACATTGTACAATGTCATTAACAAGAAATTCCTCATAGAGCCTGGAGGAACCATCAAATGGCAAAGCGGAGATCCGTATGAGGCCGTCGTAAACCTAACCACAAATTATTCAACAAAAGCACCTCTCTATAATCTCGTAGCTCTTGAGGATGAAAAGTATGAGAAGAAAGTTCAGGTAAATGCCTACATGACTTTGAAAAACGACCTTTATAACCCGGATTTATCCTTTGATATTGACGTACCCAAAGGAGATCAGAATGTAGAAGCAGCTTTGGGTAAACTGAGAAGTGACAATGAAGATTTAACCAAGCAATTCTTCTCATTGATGGTGATTAACAATTTTGTAAGTCAACAACAGGGAGGTTATGGAAATGCAGCCTTATCCGCAACCAGTGCGGATCTTTTGAATAACCAATTGTCAAACTGGCTGTCTCAAATGAGTGATGAGTTCGATATTGGTTTCAATTATACTCCCGGAGATGCCTTATCACAGCAGGAAGTCGCTCTGGCATTCGGGACACAATTACTCAACGATAGACTGGAAGTGAGCGGTAATTTTGGATATGCTCAAACCATCTCTCAAAATAGTACTTCTCTTATTGGAGATTTTAACGTAGAATATAAAATTAATGAAGATGGGTCGTTCAGAGTTCGTGGATTCAATGAAACCAACGATTTTGATTTGACCAATGCCGCTCAGTCGCGTTATACACAGGGAGTAGGGGTTTATTATACTGAAGAATTTGACAAAATCAAGGATGTAAAACTCTTCAAGAAAATAGGCAATCTCTTTAAGCGTAAAAACAAGAAGGACGATGACGTTGAGATAGGCGTTAATGGAGAGGCCATCAAAAAAGAGGATGAAGAAGACAACTAATTTGATTGAATTCTTCACTCAATCTTCACAATTATTTTATCCGAAAACAACATAGATTTAAGTAATTTTAATCTTTGAATAAATAAGGATTAAATAAACGTCATAGTATGCTCATCAAACAAATCAATGAATGTGTCTCTTTTCTGAATAAAAGAGGAATTGCCGGCTCCGAAATAGGAATTGTTCTTGGAACCGGTTTAGGAAAACTTGTAGACAGCATTGATGTCATTGAAGAAGTGTCGTATGAAGAAATTCCTCACTTCCCAATAGCTACCGTCGAGTTTCATTCCGGTAAACTCATTTATGGTGAAATAGAAGGGAAGCGCGTGGTAGCCATGAACGGACGTTTTCATTACTACGAAGGCTATAACATGAGAGAAATAACCTTCCCAATCAGAGTGATGAAAGCTTTGGGAGTTCAAAACCTGTTGTTAAGCAATGCAGCCGGATGTATGGATCTGTCATGGAACAAAGGCGATTTAATGTTGATTGATGACCATATTAATTTGTTGCCCGATAATCCTTTATTCGGAAAAAATACAGAAGAACTGGGGCCAAGATTTCCGGATATGAGCAGACCTTATGCGCCTCATCTTAACAACTTGATGAAATCCATTGCAGCAGAACAACAAATTACTTTACATGAAGGCGTGTATGTTGCTGTTGGTGGACCAAACCTTGAAACAAGAGCAGAGTACCGTTTCTTAAGAAATGCCGGAGCAGATGCCGTTGGGATGTCTACTGTTCCGGAAGTTATTGTCGCAAATCACATGAAATTACCGTGTGCTGCAGTATCGGTATTAACGGATGTTTGTGATCCGGATAACCTGGAAGAGATTGACATTGAGGATATTATTGCGGTTGCCGAAAAAGCAGAGAAAAAACTCATCATTTTGTTTAAAGAATTGATCAGGCAGCTTTAGGTCAAAGCGCTTCAGGAATCAATAAATTTTATAGTTTTATGAGCGCTCCATAAATGGGCAATTTTTTATGCTTAAAGCCAGAGTATCCAGTCGCATTTTCTTATGCCTTTTCCTTGTTCTTACAGGCTTGAATGGTTATTCTCAGGAGAAAGACACAGCTTATTTTTTTAAAAGATTAAATGGCCTCATTGCAGTCAAAAGAACAATGAGCGACTCCATTTTTACGGTGGCGGAGGACATTAAAAATGAGGTGGATACCATTCCTCAACTCAAAGCTTATATCGACTTAAGAGTAGATTATACAATTGCCAATTACCACTATCGACAGCATAAATTTTCTCAATCTCTGGAGATTTATGAAAAGGTTAGGCAGCAATGTTTGGCAATAAATGACACCGCTTTTCTAACCAACATAAAAGAGAGTAAAGCCAATATATATCAATATATCGGAGACCATGAAAAGTCTATCGAACTATTCAGAGATGGTTTGGGTAAATGGGTTGCCAGGAATAATACAAGAATGGCAGCAAGGTCGGCAAGAAACATTTCAGAATCCTATTTGGCAATTGAAGATTTTGAGAATGCGATTTGCTATGCAGACTCTTCATTGAGGTGGTACAAAGAACAAAAAGACAGCAACTGGATCCCCGAATCTTACTTCCACAAGGTTTATGCTGCCATAGAATTAACCAGGGAAGATCAATCTAAATATAGCACCGAACAACTCAAAATTTGGTTAGACACTGCCTTGAGTTATGTCGATCCCAATAAGCTCTACGGTTTACATCACCTTAAATTACTTCAGGGAAAGGTTTGGTTAATGGAAAATGAATATGAGAAAGCACTTGAAGCATGTAACATAGCTTTTGAAGGCATGTCTAATGAGGAACTCAACACCAAATCTTTTGTTGATCAGACTTGCATGTGTCTGGCAGTCTCCTACGATTCACTCAAAAATCAGGATTCTTCCATTCATTATTTGAGTTTGTATAAAAACTATGCCGATTCAATGGCTCTGTACAATGGAGACAGAATGGCTCATAAAACAGATCTGGAACTTGGATATAAGAACAAAAAGACTCAGGAAAAACTTAAGAATGAGGCCAGATTAAAGCACGAAAAAGCCAAACGAGAGGCTTTCCTTGCCAAACAAAGAACCTACTGGTTACTGGGAGGATTGTGCCTGGTATTCGTCATCACTGTGATGGTGATTATATATAGGCGATCTAAGCGGACAAAGCATTTGTTTATGGAGTTGGCTGAGCATAATAAAGACTTGATGGACAGCATTCATTATGCTGAAAGAATTCAGAGATCTATGTTGCCTGTTCAAACAGAAATGAACCATGAATTCAAAGATCACTTTGTACTGTTTAAACCAAAAGATGTTGTGGCAGGAGATTTTTACTGGATGACTGAACAAGCTCCTTATGTGTTCATCGCTGCAGCAGACTGTACAGGTCATGGAGTGCCCGGAGCCTTGGTGAGCTTGATTTGTCATGAGGCCTTACAGCAAGCCACTCAGGATTTTAAATTGAGTGAAACCAATGCCGTTCTCGATAAAGTAAGAAGTTTGGTAAAAGAACGCCTAAGTATTTCTGGTGATGACATTAAAGACGGAATGGACATAGCTCTATGTCGTTTAAACAAAACCACCAACGAACTTCAGTTTTCAGGAGCCTATAACCCCATGTGGTTGATCCGAGATGGAGAATTGAAGGTGTTTAAGGCAAACCGTCAGCCCATTGGAGCCTATCATGATGAAAAACCCTTTAAAAGTGAAAACATCCAATTACAGAAAGGCGATAAGATTTATTTGTTTTCAGATGGTTATGCTGACCAGTTTGGTGGTGATGCCGGTAAAAAACTGAGAACTAAAAACTTCAAAAAACTCATTCTTGAGCATAGTCAGAATAAGATGACAACCCAGCTCAACGATTATCAGGATTTCTTTAATGAATGGAAAGGGGAGTACGAACAACTAGATGATGTATGCCTACTTGGAATTGAAATATGATCGCCGGAAGACTACATAGAATCAACTTGCTAGCTCTATTTCTAATGATGGTGTCTAATCAACTGTGGTCACAGGATTTGACAGCTGCGAAACAGGAAAATCAAAACTTTGTAGACTTAGTTGAATCAGGAAATGATTCAGCAATTTATGTCGGCTATCAACTGGTAAGAAAGTACAAATCAGATGAGACCTATAAACCTTTGTTGTCAAGGGTGTACCTTTCTATGGGGAATTACTACAAATCCAGAGGAGATCTGTCCAAAGCCATTGAGTTCTATCAACTCACAGAAGACATTGCCATCGAGTTTAAGGACACCGTTTTTATGGCGTATGCAAAAGGAAGTATGGGCTTTGTGTACACCAGAACCCAACGTCATCATTTGGCGCTTGAGGTTTACAAGAAAAACCTGATGTTGTGGGAGCAACGTAACGATCCAACCTGGATTCCAACTGCCTGCCATAACATTGTGACATGTCTGAATGCCCTCAATCAACTGGACAGCATAGATTACTACATTGATCATGGTCTGACTGTAGCAGACAGTTTCGATATTGTACGTGATAAAGCCGAACTTGAATATGATAAAGCTTACCATTTGTACAGAACCAATCCTGATTCAAGCATCAACGAGATCAAATACTGGCTGACAAAAAGTAAAGAAACAGCTCAGCTGAACAAGGATTTAGCTCAAATTGATCAGGTGAATTTGCTATTGGCAGAGGTTTCAATCAAAGCCAATGAAGTGGCTTATGCAGACAGTCTTTGTCAAAAGGTTTTCGACAGATTGGACAAGCTCACCATAAGCCGTCCTCTATACCTGAAATCTTGTGAATGTTTGGTGAATACCAGGCAAATGATGGGAAGGAAGGAGGCTGCCATGCGCATGATGTGGCATTATGTGAATATCAACGATTCTTTATCAGCTTTAGCCAAGGTAGAAGAACTGAACAAGATTGAATTAAACCATGGAATCTACAGAGAAACTGTAAAGGATAGCCTGGACTATGCATATAGTCAAAATGAGGCTAAAATGCAATTGGAGGCCGAAAAAGAAAAGCATCAGATCCTAACCTGGATAGGTGTTTTGGCTGGAATCATTATAGTTTCTTTGGCGGTATACTTATATAGAAATTATAGGGCAAGTAAATCGGCTTTAATCGAATTAGAGGAAGTAACTCAGGAGATTAAGGATTCAATAAATTACGCGTTTAGAATTCAGAATGCGTTTTTGCCAAAACCGGAGCTGTTAAACGAATGGTTTGATGATGCCTTTGTGTTGTATCTTCCTAAAGATGTTGTAGCAGGAGATTTTTACTGGTTTGAGGAAGTAGGGGACTGGATCCTGGTGGCCTCAGCTGATTGCACAGGACATGGTGTGCCAGGAGCGATGGTAAGTGTGGTTTGTCATAGTGCTTTGCAAAAAGCCCTGGTGCAATGTGGTCCAGAAGATCCGGCTAAAATTCTTGACAAGGCAAGCGATTTGGTGGAAAGACGTTTTATGCTGGAGAAAACGCCAATGAAAGACGGCATGGATATCGGCCTTTGCTGTTTCAACAAATCTACTCGTGAATTGTACTTTTCGGGCGCGCATAACCCAATGTGGTTGGTGAAAGATGGGGCCATCTCAGAGTTTAAAGGTGACAAAAGGCCAATTGGATTTCATGAAAACAAAACGCCTTTCACAAAACATGAGATAAAACTAGCCAAAGGTGACGTATTCTATTTATCTTCAGATGGATACGCAGATCAGTTTGGAGGAGAGAGGGGGAAGAAATTTAAGTCAAAGGCCTTGAAGCAACTCATTTTATCACAATCAAAAAACAGCATGAATCAACAGAAAGCCATGTTGGAAACCAGTTTCAATGATTGGATGAAAGGCTATGAACAATTGGATGATGTTTGTGTTATAGGAATACGTGTATAAGGCTTCAAGTTGTGCGTATCCCATGGACTTGCACAATTTTACAGGCCAATATTCTGTTAATAGCTTAGATACATTGTTAATATCAACTTGTTTTTGGATTTGATAATCTGAATTAGTATTTTTTACTTGACATTCTAAATCAGCGCCTTATGAGTTCATCCGTATATTTAGTGCCCCACGATTTTTCTGAAGTAGCAGATAAAGCTGCATATCAGGCTTTAAAGATTGCCAGCAAATCAAATGGAAAAGTGGCTTTGCTGCATGTTGTGACAAAGAGCAGTGCTATTGTGGCATCCGAGAATGAACTTAAGAAACGAATAGAGGTTTACAAGAAGGAGTATCCTGAAGCAAGATTATATCCTTTGGTAACAAAAGGCAGTATTTTTACGGACATAGCCAAAACTGCAGAAGAATACAAGGCTTCTCTCATTATAATGGGAACTCATGGAGCTAAAGGAATGCAAAAAGTATTTGGAAGTTTTGCGATTAAGGTTATTTCCAGTACAAATGTGCCTTTTATGGTGGTTCAATCTGGAGCCAGAACAGAAAAAATTGAAAGAATTGTCTTTCCCGTTGATGTGAATGTCGAGAGTCTGCAAATTATGGACACAGCTACATTTATGGCTAAGGCCTTTGGTGCTGAAATTCATTTGGTGGCAGAGGATCATTCTGATGCAAGGTTTGCCATGAAGATCAAAACGCGATTAAAAGTGGTAATCAAACAGTTTAAGGAAGACAAAATTGAGTATAAAGCCGAATTTTTAGATGGCTCAGGAAGTTTCCAATCCAAAATCATAGAGTACGGTAAAAAGGTTAATGCCAGTATGTTTGCGGTGTCTCACGATTCCGATAAACTCTTGTCAACATTGGATAAGTTCACCCAAACCATGATTACCAACGAATTGGGACGACCAACTTTGATCATCCATTCTCAATCTGTATCCAAAGGATATTTCTAGGATTTCTTTTTCTTGAAGTGACCTTTCTTCTTTTTGCCCCAGCGCTTGCCGCCCTTTTTCTTTGAAGATTTGGTCTTCACTTTCCACTCTGGTGCTTCTCCCATTGATTCAGGCGGAGACAATTTAATGACTTCCTTTTCAATCAATTCTTCAATCTTACTAAAGGCATACATGTCATCAGGATTGATCAAAGTAATTGCGACTCCTGTAGTATCTGCACGAGCTGTTCTTCCAATTCTGTGCACATAATCTTCAGCATCTGAAGGCACATTGTAGTTTATCACAAGGTTGATGTCCTTAATGTCAATTCCTCTCGAGATCACGTCAGTTGCTACCAAAACACGTGTTTTCTTATTCCTGAAGTCTAACAAAACAGCTTCACGCTCTGTCTGGTCAAGGTCAGAGGAAATGCCTTTGGCCTGAATGTTCTTTTTTCTGAGTGCACGAACAATGTCAGAAACAGCTTTTTTGGTGGAGCTAAACACAATAATGCTTTTGTATTCATCTTTGCCATTGATCAAATCAACGATCAAAGGTGTTTTTTGCTCATTATAGCATAAGTAACTCGCTTGAAGCACACCTTCTGCCGGTTTCGAAATCGCCAGGCTAATTTGTTCTGGTTCTTTTAAGATACGTTTGGCCAGTTCCCTGATTTTCTGTGGCATGGTAGCGCTAAACATGAGGTTCTGTCGCTTTTTCGGAAGGAAAGACACGATTTTAAGTATGTCGTCCCAGAACCCAATGTCCAACATTCGGTCAGCTTCATCCATGATGAGGTAATCCAGCTTGTCAAAATTTACATATCCCATATTCAAATGAGAAATCAACTTCCCAGGCGTTGCCACAAGAATGTTAACGCCCTGAGTAATGGCTTTCTTTTGTTTTGACCAGTCGTCTCCATCTCCGCCACCATATAAAGCCATTGAAGAGATGCCACATCCATAGCTTAAACCATCGATTTGTTGGTCTATTTGTGTTGCCAATTCTCTTGTAGGGACTACGATTAAAGCCTTGATCTCATCAGATGGATTTTTGACCAATTCATTCAAAACCGGAATCAAAAAGGCCCCCGTTTTTCCGGTACCTGTTTGTGCACATGCGATTAAATCCTTGCCCGACGAAATGATTGGTATGGCCTGAGATTGAATAGGAGTAGCTTTTTCAAACCCCATATAACCAATGGCTTCAAGCAGTGTTTCTTCTAAATTTAATTCGCTAAACAGCATATCGTGTTTTCAGTTTTATTGTTCGATTAGTCTGACACCATCATCCTCAATTTTAATCAGCTTGAGCTTGTAAAGGTGTCCTATAGCTCGTTTAAAATTGCGTTTGCTCATTCCCAATTCAGATTTAATCACTTCAGGATCACTTTTGTCGTTCAATAAGATGAAACCATTGTGCGATTTAATGTGATCCAAAACAGCCTGAGAGTTAGGTTCTATGGCTTTGTAAGAAATATTCTCCAGAGAAATATCCAGTTTGTTGTCTTCTCTGATGTTCTTAACAAAACCTTTGATGCGATCGCCAGCTGATATTTTCTTGAAAATTTCATTGTGAAAGATGAGGCCTTCATGAATTTCATTGACGATTACTTTGAAGCCTAAATCTGTTTGTTCCCAGATAATCAAATCAACTTGCTCACCTTTTTTAACTGTGATATTTTCCTGATGTAAGAAGTTGTCAAGCTTGGTAGATCCTACTAAACGGCCACTGATATCATCCAAATACAAATAACATAAATACGACCTTCCAGCTTCAATGTCTTTGTTCTGTTCGTTAAAAGGTATCAATAAATCCTTTTGGAGCCCCCAGTCCATAAAAGCACCATGAGCACTGGTGTCTACGGCTTTAAGCAATGCGAAATCATGAAGCAGGATGTTAGGTGTCTCTGTGGTGGCCACCATTCTGTCTTCCGAATCGGTATAGACAAAAACACGTACCAGATTTCCAGCCTCAAATGAAGCATCATTGTATCGATTGGGAAGGAGTACCTCAGATTCATTGTCTTCGTCTTCGGGATGAGACAGGTACCAGCCCGGAGCGGACTGCCTGATCAATACTAATTCGTTAAAAACACCTTGTTGTATCATTGCAACAAACCTACGCTTTTTTAATTAGAGGTCTAAACTCAACTGCCTTTCCTCGTCAGAGCACTCTCTTAAAAATCGTGTAAAGTAGTATTGTTGAGTTTTTAATGAGCTGCGAAAAAGCTCCTGATAACTGTAGCCGTGCTCTACCAGCCAGGTCACGAAATTTTCTATGATCTCTGGCGGATAATCCGTTTCAATGCGTTTTTGGATAGACCGACTCATGCCTAAAATTAATGAAATATTAAATGATGTTAAAGTTCGTTGTAGCAACAAGTGTTTTAATAAAAATGGACTATATTCATGGAAACTTAAATCTAAAACTATGACAACTAAGGAAGTAGCAGACAAATTAGTAGGGTATTGCAGACAAGGACAATTCGATACAGCCGTGAGTGAACTATACGCTCAGGACATTGTTAGTATTGAGCCGGATGGTGCGCCAATGAAAGAGGCGAGAGGTTTGGAACAGGTAATTGCCAAGGGACAACAATTTATGGAATCAGTTGAAGAATTTCACAGCAATGTGGTATCAGATCCTGTTGTTGCGGACAACTTTTTCTCTTGTTCAATGAAAATGGACGTAACTTTTAAAGGTATGGGCAGAACCACTATGGAAGAAGTGTGCTTGTACAAAGTGAAAGACGGAAAGATCAGCGAAGAGCAGTTTTTCTTTACCCCAATGGTCCCACAGGGTTAATTCTTATTCTTTCTTTTCCATTGCCAGTAGAAATAAGGAAAAACTGGCAATGGAAATATTTGCTGTGCTTTAATATCATTGAAGAAACCATTGATGGCCAGTAGTTCTATCCTGAAATTTCTAAAAAATCCTATTCTGCTTTTGTAAAACGGAGCGATCCTAAATCCGTAGGTAATCTGTGTTTTTCGTGGTACGTTCTCTAAATAGGTTAAAGTTGAACCATAGGTATAACCAATATGGTAGCTGATCCAATTCGAGGGTCTGAAGTCAATACCTACAGAGAAATTTGGATTCCAGGTCTTATTAAACGTTTTCTGCTGAAAGTTGGCTGAATCGTTGTTCTGAAGAATTAACTCTCCCATGTAATCCACACCTGCAGAAAGGTTGAAATTCCATTTATCCTTCACTTGATAGGCAATTGAGGGCTTAAAATGAAAATAGGAGCCATTTTCCCAAACGGTGAGTGTTGGTGTTTCAAAGCGTTGCAAAGTGTCCCAAAAATGTACAAACATAGCTTCAACGCCAATGGTTGGCACATATCCTTTTTGTTTGTTGAATCGGTATCTTAGATTCAAGCTCGGAATTGGCCGTTTTAACTCAGAAAAGGCGCCAAAAATCCATGGGAGTAAATCTATTTGGGCAGTTAGCTGGTCCGTGATGCCAACAAATGCCCAGCTTGGAAATGGGAGTGTTTGAGGAGATTGGGCATAAATCCATTCTCCCTTTTCCAGTGTATATGGAGTTACGCAGTCAATCGGGTGTAAATAGGCATCATTCTTAAGTGGATTTGTTTTTTTCAAGGAATCTTGCTGACAGTGGGATAGGAGGGGAACCAGGAAAACGATAGATAGCAATATGATTTTTACCTGGCGCATTCCTCTATTTATTCAGTTTAAAGGCTTGATTTAGTTCCTTGTAGTCCAAATTCCCTCCGGTATCTTTCAAATAGTTGATGATAATGATGGATTTATTCAACCGTACTTCAGATGTTTTAAACTTTCCGACGATATGAAGCAAACTCCTTTGTTTGCCCATGGTTAAAGCATGAAACAACTTGTCTCCTTCATAATCCTGTTCCAACAAAACTTTAAACTCCTCAGGAACGGGCATGCCATATTTACTGGTATCAGCCTCAATACTCAAGTGGACATCATCTCCAAGATTGAGCTGAAGTGTCTTTCGCATGTCCTTGTTAAAGTTGATGAAATAGCTTCCGTCTCCATTAGAAAACAAGGCACACTGATGAGTCAGGGTTTGATTGATTTTGCATACAACACGTTTCCCACTTGTGCTCATCAATTGATGTGCAATATCCTTAGGAACCATTACATGAAAAGCATACAATGATGAGTCTGTAAAACGTTCCAGTTTGGCTGTGAATTCCATCTATAAATTGCTGATAGAAATGTTTTTAGGGTGTTTTATTTCAAATTTAAAAGTAACCACCTTGTTTTCTCCTGGTTGAAGCTCCAGATTCCATGTAAGCTTTCCGGTTTTTTCGTCTAAACTGGCACCACTTTTTTCCATTAAATCTATTTCTATGTCTTTATTTCCGCTTACCGGAATTTGATCTACAAGTACTAGTTTAATGGCCTTGTTTCGTGTGTTCTTAACCGAAATCTCGTAAGCACGTTCCACTTTCTTGTTAGAACCAATTGATACCTTTCTGGAGAACTCTTTTAAGAGCTTACGGTTTACCACAATGTTTTGATCTCTCCCTAGTGACAGTTCCAGTGTATCTTCCGTTACATTTGGATTGATGTAAGATTCACCTACAAAAGTCCCCTGGAAATAAACACTTGAGTTTCCTGGCAGAATATTCAATTCATCCCAGTCTGCAGCACGAGCTATGAGATACGTGTTTGTATTCTGCTTTGGTGCACAATAGTATTCGTAGGCTGCAGGAATGTCGTACGACTGAATTTCAACGTTATACTTCTTCCCGTTACTTGGAATAGAGTATGGTGTTTTAATCTCAAAAGTCGTATTCACGCTGGTCTCACTCACTTTGGTATAGTCAGCCGTGGAGTTTCTATTTCGCCTTCTTTTAGGGCGTGGACTGGCGTAAGCAATGTCGGCAACACCGCCAACTACAGCTGGTACATTCATTATTTCCTTTTTGCTAATAGCTGTATAGCTAGCACTATTGTTGCTAATTTTACCCGTTACATTAATTGCATTTCCATAGCTGTCCTGATTCCAGTTATATGATAACTGATCAATACTCCTTTGGGTGGTTTGAAATTCATTAAATACACTGGTTACACTGGAGCTGCTCAAAGCATAGCTCGTATCGCCAATAATATTGTCCTGTTCAGTTCTATAGTTATAGAAAGGTTCACGTTCAAAGTTTACAGCTTTTAGTTGCTGTTGTGGCATACCTTGTTGATAGCTGTTGTATTGCTGTTGTTTGTAATAGCTATAGTCCTGAGCATATAACCTCCATGGATACAGGATAGGAGCCGTGCTGTTCTTCTCAGGATCACCTGTGGAAAGCTTCAATTTCACGTTTTTCCAATCGATTCCCGTTTTCTGATAAACCATCGATTTATAAGTGAAATCAATATCTGTATTCAATTCTTTTACCCTTAGGTCGTAAATAGGATACCAACCGGCATTTCTCACAATATAGTTGCAGCTAATTTCTCCGCTTGTAGCTTTCTCGGTCTTGATGGTCACCTCAATGTTTCCTCTGGACTTGTTGTTACTTGAGCGTCTTTCCTGTAGCTGCTTGTTAATCCTGTTGATTTTGTCAGTAAAATCTTTAATTCTGGATTGGTTAGAAATCAGAAGTCTGTTGATTTCAGTCAACCTTTCAGCGTAGAATTCAGACATATCCATTAAATCCTCTACAATTAGGCCATTCTTTTGACTTTTGATGTTCTTATTCTTGAAGATCAGGTTCTTTTCTCTGCTCAAATTGGTTTGTTTGATCTTGAATTTCTCTCTTTCGTAAATGAGGTCATCTCTTTCATCTACTAATTGATCAAAAATCGGATCATTTACCTCATCCGCCAGATAATTAATGGTGTGGTTTACACTCACAATGGTAATGCCTTTGAAACCGGAGACTCTGATACTATTCACATTTATAAAAGGAGATAGTTTTTTGAGCAAAACTCTATTGTATCCGGGTTTCAAATTCACTTTTGAAGTTCTGGAAATTTGAGCTGCGTTGGTAAACACAGTTACCTCACGAATGCTTGATTCTGGTGTGCTTTCGTGGACCTGAGATTCGCCATAAAACGGCATTAGCATCAATCCTAATCCACAAACGATATTTTTTACTGTTGTCTTCATGTTTTCTGGTTTATAGATTAGGGATATATGTGTTCTTAGGTCGTTTCACCGAGTATCGGAATTGGACGGTTTTGCTTTCTCCGGGAGCTAGATTTAATTCCCAGACCAGTAAGCCCGATTCTTCATCATACTTGGCCCCTCCATCATCCAGAACATCAATGCTGATGTCTTTATTAGTTGAGATTGGAATTTGGTCCTCCAGGTCGATTTTGATGGCCACTTTCTTCGTGTTTTTAACAGAAACCTCCATGGCTACCTCTGTTTTTCTGTTTGAGCCGATCACAGCATCACTGCAAAAATCTTTCACTTTTTTTCTTTGAACGAATACATTGTTGTCTCTTCCCAAAGAAATGTAAAGCGTGTCTTCGGTTGTCGCCGCATCTAAGTATGAGTTCCCAACATAAGTTCCCTGGTAGTATACAAAGGCTTCTCCAGAGAGTAGGTATAGGTCGTCCCAACCAGAAATTCCCGCCAATAAATAAGCATCCGGGTCTAACTTAGGAACGGCATAGTAATTATAGTCCACAGGTAAGCTGTGTTTCTGAATTTCAACTGCCAGTTTTTTGCCGTCAGATGGAATGGTGTAGGGGAGGCTGATTTTAAATTCGGTATTCACCCCGGTAGCATCTGCAACAGTGTAGTCAGCTGAAGTTCTGCCGCCCTCATCACGTCCGTTATAGTCATATCCTGTTGTTGAAGATTTTTCTCCTCTGCCACCGCCATAAGCTTTGGCTTTGCCTTTTTTAGCGGAACGGTCATAAGCATTCAAATGCCAGGTATAGAATTCTGGTTTACTGCCACTCACACTTGGATTACCGGTTGAAAGATTTAATCTCACATTTTTCCATTCCTGTCCGGTGTTTTGGTATACATTGCCTTTATAGGTCAATTCAATAGGACCGGAAACATCATCAGATCTCACATCATACTTAGGTTGCCAGCCGGCATTGGTCACCATATAGTTGAATTTAAGAGTGGCTTGTTTGGCCTGATCTGAGCTTATTTTTACAATGATTTCCCCAACAGGTTGATTTCTCTTGTAGCCAAACTCCTTCAATTGATTATTGAAATTCTGAATTTTCTTGTTAAGCGACTTTTTCTTTTTCTCTTTTTCCAACAGAGCAAAGTCGATTTCGTTGAGCCTTTCTCTATAATAGTCAGCAATATCTAGCAATTCAATGGCATCAACACCAGTATCACTTCCACTGATTTCTCCATTAGCCAATATCATTTCCTTCTCAGCCTGAAGCACTTCAGATTCATTTAACTCAATCTGATATTTGTTTACCAGAGACTCCAGTTCCAGACGCATAATTTTAATGTCGCTTGGTTCATCTGTGGTTTCTATATAGTTATTCTCCTGAGATACGGAGACTATGGTAAGGCCTTCCTGACCACTTACCTGAATGCTGTTATTGGTAATAAATCGCGACAAACCTGTAAGACGAATGGTGTTGTCCCCTTTATTCAATCTAACATTGGCATTTCTGTAGATTTGTGCTCCACTTAGAAATACGGTTACTTCTTCTATTTTGGAAGTCGCTTTCTCTTCTTGTTCCTGAGCTGAGCTTATGAAAGAACTCAGTAACAGGGCAATGACTATTTGTTTCATTTAGTAGCTGTTTTGAGGCAAGATTTTTTCCAGACTCGATTAATACAAAAGTAATTTTAGCTGTGTCGAAAGAGAAATTTAGCATTGTAATTTTATACACCATAAATACTTAGTTTTGCACAGTATGAGTAAGAAACCTTTAATATTAGTTACCAACGACGATAGTATCTTTGCCAAAGGCATTGCCTCACTGGTAAAAGCGGCCAGTAAACACGGAGAGGTTGTGGTAGTGGCTCCAGATAAACCCCAGAGTGGAATGGGACACGCCATTACGGTGAACAATATGTTGCGCCTAAGTAAGTCTGACAGATTTGAGAGCATTAAGGCCTATACCTGTTCTGGAACGCCAGTGGATTGTGTGAAATTGGCTTTGTATGAGATTCTGGATAAAAAACCTGATTTGGTGGTCTCCGGAATCAATCATGGTTCCAATGCCTCTACCAATGTTCTGTATTCAGGAACCATGTCTGCTGCTGTTGAAGGTGCTTTGGAAGGCTTGCCATCTATAGGTTTTTCTTTATTAGATCATGATTTGAATGCGGATTTTGATGCTGCTCAAAAAGTGGCTTCAGAGCTCATTGAAAACGCGCTTAAGAATAAGAACATACCTAAAGGAACTTGTCTGAACGTCAATATTCCTAAGGGGAAACAAAAAGATATTAAAGGGTATAAGGTTTGTCGACAAGCTCGCGCTTTTTGGGAAGACAGTTTCGACAAAAGAAAAGACCCGTTTGGTTTGGAGTACTTTTGGTTGAAAGGAGAGTTTAAGGATTATGATGGAGGAGAGGATACTGATATTCATGCCTTGAAGAACAACTATGTATCTATTGTTCCAACTCAATTTGATATGACAGCACACCACGCAATAAGTGAAATTAATTCCTGGGATCTGTGAGAGAAAGAAAACAAAACATATTGATTGGTATTTTGTTTGCCATGATGATTCCGGCAATATTGCTCGTATTGGTCTTGGGAATTGTCAAACTAACCGGAGGCAACATTCATGAAGCTTTGGTTACGAGTACTTTATTGTTGGGTACAGCTTTATCGTTTTACCTGAATACAAAGGTTTTTCGTGACCGTGGGGAGTATTTCGGCAGAGGAGTAATTCTGGGTGTGTTTATCTGCGCCATTATTTGGGTGACTTTATTTCTAATGGATAAATCGTGAAATTCTACGTTATAGCCGGAGAAGCTTCAGGTGATGTACATGGTGCAAACTTGATGGAAGCCATTAAGAATCAACAAGCTGATGCTGATTTTCGCTTTTGGGGCGGAGATAAAATGGCTGCTGTGGCCGGAAAACCAGTTAAGCACATCAAAGATTTGGCTTTCATGGGATTCATTGAAGTGTTGGCCAATATCAGAACGATCCTGAGAAACATCAAATTTTGTAAAGAAGACATTCTCAAATATCAACCGGATGCCATTATCCTCATTGATTATCCCGGATTTAACCTGAGAATAGCTGAATTTGCTAAACAACATGGGATAAAGGTGCTGTATTACATCAGTCCGCAAGTCTGGGCCTGGAAACAAAAACGTGTCCATAAAATCAAGAAGATAGTAGATAGAATGTACACGATTCTGCCATTTGAAGAAGACTTTTACAAGCAATTTGATTATGAGGTTGATTATGTTGGTCACCCTTTACTGGATGAGATTTCCAAGCATGACATGACCGATGAGGCAAAAGCCGCTTTTAGAAAAGAACAAGGCCTGGATGACAGACCATTGATTGCTCTGTTTCCCGGAAGTAGGCAACAAGAAATTTCTGTAAAACTGCCTATCATGACTTCAGTAATTAAGTCGTTTCCACAATATCAGTTTGTAGTATCCGGAGCACCTGCAATAGAAGCGTCTTTCTACCAAAAAATCCTGAAATCTGATGACGTAAAGGTCATTTTTAATGCCAATTATAAGTTATTGAATTGCAGTCATGCAGCTTTAGTCACCTCTGGAACGGCTACTTTAGAAACAGGCTTATTTTCGGTGCCACAAGTAGTGTGTTACAAGGGCAACAAGTTGTCGTATTTACTGGCCAAAAAGCTCATCAAAATCAAGTACATTTCTTTGGTTAATTTGATTCTGGACAGGCCATTGGTCAAAGAATTAATTCAGGATGAATTGAATGCCAAAAACCTGATTTTCGAATTGAATAAGATCCTTGAGTCGGAGCACAGAACTTCCGTTATTTCAGGCTATGATGAACTCAAATCTGTCCTTGGTAATAAAGGTGCTTCAGAAAAAACTGCCAGCCTGATGTTGAAAACTCTCAAAGCCGGCTAATTATCCCCGTAAGATTGGTTTTATTTTTGCGTTAATCTAAGTCATAATAACTTGAGATTAGCAATTACCATAGGATTTCTTTTGATTCAAAGCCTGTCATGGGCTGATGATGATAAGATCATGGACATTGGAATTTATAGAGATATTTCCGTCAATAAAGTCCGAATTTCTTACGCACACCGCGGTTATCAAATTTATGCTGATTCATTTTTTATTGGTGAATTGTACGAAGGAGACATGTATTATGTGTCGTATTCAAACAGAAAGTGTGTGCTGTCTAACGGCTCAAAAGTAATTGGGAGTTACGATACCATTCGGGTCAGCAAAAAGGCTGAAGAAGCTGAATTCAAGATTAAGACCATTGCACCTTCTTATCGTGAACGAACTTACCAGGGAGACTTGCAGATCACACCTGATGTTGGGAAGTTGAGATTGGTCAATCAGGTATCTCTGCATTATTATTTGGCCGGAGTCATTGAATCTGAATCCGGTTCCAGACAAAATATGGA
Source organism: Parvicellaceae bacterium (assembly GCA_965230535.1). Taxonomy (GTDB): domain Bacteria; phylum Bacteroidota; class Bacteroidia; order Flavobacteriales_D; family JAUILH01; genus JAUILH01. The sequence continues at coordinate 2,165,542 of OZ246009.1, forward strand.
GTACTACAAGGTTCAGGCAATTATTAGCAGAACTTATGCCTTGAAAAACGAATACAAACACATCAAGGAAGGCTTCATGTTAACAGATTTGGTGAATTGTCAGGTTTATAAAAACAAGTGTCGTTACAATAAGAAAATTTATGAGGCTGTAAAAGCCACAGAAGGTCTGGTGATCATTGACCAGGATTTGAAGCTGATCACAGCATCTTTTTATTCCAATAGTGGTGGACAAACAGCCAATTCAGAAGATGTATGGAATGTGCCTTTGCCTTATCTGAGAAGTGTAAAGGATCCTTACTCTGTAGGCAAACCAAATTATACTTGGAAAAAATCCATTTCTCGTAAACGTTGGTTGGATTATTTACGAAACAAATTTCAATACCCAATTGCAGATTCTGCTGCTCGTGCACAGGCTGTGTCATTTAAACAACCTTATAGGAAAGCCTTTTTTGTGTCGCCCATTTACGGAATTCCTTTAAGAGATATTAGAAAAGACTGGAAACTGAAATCTACCTTCTTTTCCATTACGGTTTCAGGTGATCAGGTGGTGTTGAGCGGTAAAGGTTTTGGGCATGGAGTTGGTTTGAGTCAGGAGGGCGCCATGGTGATGAGTACGAAAGGGTTTACTTTCCGCGAGATCATTCATTTTTACTTCAACTCGGTACACATCATCGAGTCCGATCTCTTACATTATTACACACAGGAAACGACAGAGTATTAACCTGTCTTCTCAACAGACTGCATGCGCTCTTTTACAGAAGTTTCGCGAATCTTGAATTGTCTGTCTAAAACAAATTCGGTTTCATAGAATAGGGGATTGTCTCTTCTGTCCTTAGCTCTGAATTTGTGTTTAACCTTGTAGCCAATATGCTCCTTTTCAAAAGAGTGGTAATCCTTTTCTAGCTTCAAAACAGATTGTTTGGTGCTATCAGAAAAATTGGTCTGTGTTGAAGCTGTATCTGAAAAGAAAGTAACCAGGGCACTGTGTTCATCTTTGATCCATTTCTGATAAGCTTCTTCAGCTTCTCCACTTAAATCAACCACAGGTTCAAAATCATAAAAAGAATCACTCTTGTATGAACCGGGATCTTTAAGAGTTTTGCTTAAAACCCAAGTTCTAACAGCTGCTTTTATTTGTTCTTTTTCTTCCGGAGTAATGGTTTGAGAATAGGAGGGAAACGACAAACAAACAAGTGATATGAAAATCAGAACTTTCATATTATTTGACACCGTGCATCATTTTCTTTAACCATGGTCCAAGTGCCCAAACAATGATCCCTGCAACGGCTGGAACAATGGTGAAAATCAAGAAGAAAGTTGATAAACTGTAGGCTTTTTGAATGTTCTCAATTTCTCCACCAATCAATGCTGCCAGTTTATTACCAATGGCTATGGCCAAATACCACATTCCAAACATGAAGGCAATCATTCTTGCCGGCACCAGTTTACTTACGTAGGACAAGCCAACAGGGGATAGACATAGTTCTCCCAGAGTATGGAAGAGATAAGCCAGTATGAGCCAGATCATGCTCACTTTGTCGCCATCTCCAATGCCATAAGATCCGAACGCCAGAAGCCCAAAACCGACAGCCATGACGATTAATCCCAGAGCAAACTTCACAGAGGCCGAAGGATTGTATTTACTATCCCACCATTTAGAAAACAGAGAGGCAAAAGCAATGATGAAGAAGGAGTTTAGAATACTAAACCAGGATTCTTCTATTTCTACTTCATTTTCTTTAACCACACTTACTTTGGCCGCAATTAAACCATTGTCCTTGTTGAGCTCTTTTCCTCTTGCCTCAAATTCCTTGACGCTTTCCCCCGGAACATAACCAAAAGTCTTACTGTCTTTATCCTTTCTGATAATTAAGATCTCCTGTCCTTTTTTGAGGTCTTCTAACTCAGAAATTTGAGCTGTTGTATCCGAGAACAATTCTCCACCGTTTGCTAACAGACTGTCTACATCAGTTTGAGTCATGTCGACAGTAATTGGCACGTTTTTGAAGACAAGGTTGCCGTCGTCATCTTTCTTGTGTTTACCCTTATCATCTAAAACAGGCATTTTCACTGTTTGATAAGTCACATCATATCCTGTGCTTCTGAAATCTCTGTCGATCTTCCAGATAACCAGTGCCCAGATTCCTACAAAACTTAAAACAAGTACAATGTTGGATACAGGAATGGTTTTAAATGTCCGTTTCCCCAAAAGCCATAAAACCCATGAAATAATTCCCAATGGAATGACCACGAGAAGTGCATTGACAATGTTGAAGATCAGTGCTGCATTTCCACTTAGAACCCTATCTACATTATCTCTGGCAAAGATGACAAGTGAAGATGCTCCTTGCTCAAACGACATCCAGAAAAAGACTGTGAAGAAGGCGAATACAACGAAAGCAATCATTCTGTCCCTGACTACTTTTTCGTATCGAGAAATTCGTCTGATAACCAATACCAGGAAGAGCAATAAACCAAACAGCACAACCACATTCTGACCTGAAAGACCACCAACTTCAAAATCAAACATATTGGCCGATCCGATTTTAGACATTGGATCGTTGATCAAATACGCCAGACCTATGAAAGAACAAATAATGGTCAGCACCTTATCCAGAAGAGTAAAAGGATTTCTTTTAGTCTCTGTTTCAATTTCTTTAGAATCGATTACTTCAGTGTCGTTTGAATTGTCATTCTGAGTTTCCTCAATTTGTTCTGGCTTATCACCAATTTTTCCAAACAAACTACCTGCTAACCAGAACTGCAATGTTCCCAATAACATAAAAATTCCTGCCAATCCGAATCCCCAACTCCAGCCAAGTTTCGCCGCTAAGTATCCACACAATAACATACCGAAGAAAGCTCCAGCATTCACTCCCATGTAATAAATTGTAAAGGCACCATCTTTCTTCTCCGGAAGCTCTTTATACATTTCCGAAATAATGGAAGTGATATTGGGTTTAAAGAAGCCTGTTCCAATAACAAGCAAAGCCAATCCTGCATAAAGTGAAATCTCAGTATCGAGCGCCATGGCTGCATGACCAAAAGTCATGATGAGTGCTCCCAGAGTTACTGTGAGTTTGTAGCCTAAATACTTATCGGCAATCAACCCTCCCAAAATAGGAGTGAGGTACAACAGTCCGGCATAGGTTCCGTAAAGTGCGCCTGCATTTTCTACCGACCATTCCCACCCAGGGTTATACCCAATAATGGTCATAGTAAGGAAATTGACTAATAAGACACGCATTCCGTAGAATGAGAATCTTTCCCACATTTCCGTAAAAAATAGAACAAAAAGTCCTGAAGGGTGGCCAAAGATTTTGGTATCAAACAGGCCTACTTCCTTTTCAACTGCACGAGCCATGATTCAAGGGTTTACTCAGCTAATTCGAAACCTTCGGTCTCATCATTCTTGATTTCTCTTTCATTGTCCTCAGCACCATGCGTTAAGCGCTTAAGAGGTTTAAGAAGAGCAATAACGAGTAAGCCAAATACTGCTGTTAAAATAAAGATGAATAAGAAGATGTCATGTTCTTTCTGACTCTGTACTTCTTCGATAATAAACTTACCGGCATAGTCTTTACCATCTCCTTTGTTCTTTTTGATTTTAGCAGCTTCAGCATCTTTTTCAAACTTAAATGTAGCATGATAAGGGTGCTCTTTAGTTGCGTCATTTTCTTTTAAGATATCGATGATTTCTTTTTTCTGAGACTCTTCAGAGAACTTAAAGATTGATTTTACTTCTTCACCGTTTTTGTATCCAATCGCTTTGAATTCGCCATCTTCAAGATAGATTTTAGAACGGATAGCAATGCTTTCATCTTCAGCAATTTTATCCTGAACACCTTCAAAACCACTTAAATCATCAGCAGAAGCAATTAGTTCAATTTTAACAGGCTCCGATTGAGATGCTTCTCCAATAGTTCCTGCCAACTTGTTACCAAGTCCGGTAGCCGCAAAGTAAACCCCCATCATAATAGAAGCGTATTTGACTGGTGCTAACTTGGTAATGAAAGACAATGCTGTTGGAGAGGCACAAAGCTCACCAATTGTATGAAGTAAATAAGCTCCGGTTAACCACCAGAAACTAGCTGTTCCAAATTCTGTAGCAGAAGCTTCTTTAGAAGCAAATACCATCAACAAGAATCCGATACCCATAATAATGGTTCCGATTCCCATTTTAAGAAGCGTAGAGGTTTCGCGTCCTTTCAATTTTCTATTTGCCCAGAACCACGCAATCGGTGCTCCTAAAACGATAATAAAAAATGCATTGAACGATTGAAACCAGGTACTAGGCATTTCCCAACCAAATAGAGTACTGTCAATTTTCTCATCAGCATATAAGTTAAGAAGTCCACCAGCTTGCTCAAATGCTCCCCAGAAAACAATGATAATTAAGAATGATAATAACAATACAAGCATTCTGTCTTTTTCAACCTTAGTCAAAGGCTTCTTCATTAGTGCTTTTTCCTCTTCATTAGTAGATTTTCCAAGGAAATTTCCAACGTGAGTTAAGTGTTTTTGCCCCCACATATAAACCAATAAACCAAGTAACATTCCAATACCGGCTAATCCAAATCCATAGTGCCATCCGTAATCTTCATGTTGACCAACATATCCAACTATAATTGCAGCTAAAAATGCACCAACATTAATCCCTATATAAAAGAGTGTGAATCCTTTGTCTCGTCGAATGTCTCCTTGTTTATACAAGCCCCCAACCATGGTGGAAATATTTGGTTTTAGCATGCCTACACCAAAAATGATCAATGCTAAGCCCGAGTAGAATGCCCACACCGCTTCAATGGCAAGAATACCATGTCCTGCAACCAGGATCAAGGCGCCGTACATGACCGATTTTTTCTGGCCTAAAAATTTATCTGCAATAATACCTCCAGGGATAGACATTACGTACACCAGCATAGTGTACCAACCGTATAATGCTAAGGACTCTGCATTGGTCCAACCAAGCCCACCATCACCAATTGATGAAGACATGTACAATACCAACAATGCACGCATCCCATAGTAGGAAAATCTTTCCCACATTTCGGTAAAGAATAATACAAACAGACCAATTGGGTGTCCCAAAAAAGTTTTTTCTTTTGTGGTATCTAACACAGTACTCATAAAATCAAATATTTAGTATCAATTTGTTTATAATGCGATAAAGATGTGACGCAGAATAAATCTTAGTTTAAGCGCAGCAAGATACTTATTTTTTTCTACCCATTCTCCTTAGATATTTAATCGGTAAAAAAGCTGTTTTTAACGGTGGATTGTTACTTCTTATATAATCCTTAGGTCGGAAGCAAGCAGATTTGTGTACTTTTGTCGGCGCAAAGGAATTTTTTATGAAAAAAGCATTAATCTCTGCGAGCATCATTTCAATGGCCATTTTCGGCACTGCTTGCGACGATAAGAAAAAAGACTCCGAGGGAAAGGAAAAGTCTGAAAAAGAAGAAGTTGCTGAGAAGCCACAGAAAGAGGAAACACCTGTTAAAGAATCGGAAGTTTCAAGAGATCCGCACAGTTTCTCTAATCCTTATGAGGTTGGTACAAAGCACATTCATTTGGATATGGCTGTTGATTTCGAATCTAAAACCATTCATGGAATTGCTCGTTTGGACTTAATTCACCACGACAACCAGGGCAAATTCGTTTTTGATGCAAAGGGAATTGAAATTGCCGACATTCTTTTAGATGGTAAAGAAGAAGTAGAATACAAAATCATTGCTCAGGATGAGTTGTTGGGAATGGGATATCAGATTCCTGTTAAACCTGAGACTGAATTTGTTGAGATTCATTATAACACAACTGAGCATTCTGAAGCTTTGCAATGGTTAGACCCTAGTCAGACAGCAGGGAAACAGCATCCTTACTTATTAACTCAGGGACAAGCTATTTTGACAAGAACATGGGTGCCATGTCAGGATTCTCCAACTCAAAGAATCACTTATTCTGCTAAAGTAACTTGCGACAAAGATTTGATGGCGGTGATGAGTGCAAGTAACCCGGTTCGTAAAAACGACAGCGGAACTTACGAATTTGAAATGAAGCAGAGCATTCCTTGTTACTTATTGGCACTTGCTGTTGGTGATTTGGAATTCGCAGAGATTGGACCAAGAACTGGTGTTTACTCTGAACCTTCAATGTTACAGGCTTCTCACTATGAATTTGGTGACATGGAGAAAATGTTGATTGCTGCAGAGCATTTATATGGTGAGTATAAGTGGGACAGATATGATGTAATTGTATTGCCTCCAAGTTTCCCTTATGGTGGAATGGAGAACCCGAGATTGACTTTCGCAACACCAACCATTCTTGCCGGAGATAAGTCTTTGGTGTCTTTGATTGCTCACGAAATGGCGCATTCATGGTCTGGAAACCTGGTAACAAATGCTACCTGGGATGATTTCTGGTTGAACGAAGGTTTCACTGTGTACTTTGAGAACAGAATTATGGAAAAAGTATATGGTAAGGAGTATGCAGACATGTTATTATTATTAAGTCAGCAGGACTTAAGAGCTGAGATTGAAGATTTCAATGCAAACGACAACATGAAAGACACGCATCTTAAATTGGAATTGGATGGTAGAAATCCGGAAGAAGGTCTAACTGCCATTGCTTACGATAAAGGTGCATTCTTCTTGAAGATGTTAGAAAGTAAAGTGGGAAGAGAGAAATGGGATACTTTCTTAAAGTCTTACTTCAACAAGCACCAGTTCCAAACAATGACTACTGAGCGTTTCTTAGCTTATTTAGATGCTGAGTTGTTATCTAAGGGAGATTATGATGTGAACGTTGATGAGTGGGTTTACGGTGCAGGATTGCCAGCGAGCCATGTTGAGATCAAGAGTTCTAAGTTTGAAGAAGCTGAAAAAGCTATGGCCGACTTTAAAGGCGGAACAGCAGCTACAGAGGTTGCTCAAAACTCTGCAGAATGGTCTTTCCAACAATCGCTACACTTTGTAAGGTTGATTGATGAAGAAATTACTGTAGAGCAAATGGGACAGCTTGACAAAGCGTTTAAGTTCACCAATTCCGGAAACAGTGAAGTATTGTCTGCATGGTTGGTTAAATCAATCGAAAGAGGCTACAAAGAAACTGATGAAAGAATCATCAACTTCTTAATGACAGTTGGTCGTGGTAAATTCTTAAGACCAATTTATGCTGCCTTGAAAGAGAACGGTAGAATGGAAGAGGCTTTGGAAATTTACGCTGAAGCGAAGAAAAACTATCACTCTGTATCCGTTGGTTGGATTGATGATGTCCTTCTGGCTGAAGAATAAGATCTAAAATATTTGATGGAGATGCCTGTTTCAAGTTTGGAGCAGGCATTTTTTTGCATTAAACTTTGGCTCTCAAAACTGCCATGTCACCTGACCCTAACTGGTAATCCAGATCAGAAATAAAAGAATCGATTGGACCAATTTTATTTTCAATCAAAATCAGAATGTCAGCCAAATCCCAATAGTAGGTTCTAAGTTCCCTGCTTAAATCAACGTTGTTTTCTTTGCACCAATCCAGATAATCAGTAGAATCTTTATAGATCTCCAGTGTTCTCAGCATCATGTAAAAATGGAGCAGAGGATTGTCAATTTTTAAATCCTCATATTCATCATCTACTAATAACTCAAATGAAAGATCAGCTATTGTAATTTTAAGACTATAAAGCCCTGAAAAGTGTCGGGATGCTTTCCCGAAAACGGGAGATAGTTTGTTATAAAGCGCTTGAAGCTGTGAGTTCACAGGGCAAATTTAAACCGCACTGTGTTCCATCAGGTTAATTGTACTACAAACCTCCAATCCAAATCCAAGGTTGATGTGTTTGGCCTTTGTGTTTGATGTGATCAATTGCATTTTTCTAACACCTAATTCACGAATAATCTGTGCACCAACTCCATAATCTCTGTTGTCCATTTTTAGTGGCAACTTACTTGGGTCAAGACTACCGGTTTTCTTCATGGTCTCTAGAGTTTGCACCAAATTGTGATCCTTGTTATGCTGATTCATGATCACAATTAAACCTTTACCATGGTTGCCAATGTAGCGCATCACATCCTGAAGAGAAGGACTGTAATTATTGTCCAAAACCGATTTAAGGTCGTTGAAAAGGGTAGAAGAGTGCACTCTAACCGGAACTTCATCACTTTCGTTCCAATTTCCCATTCTTAATGTTAAGTGCGTATCGTCAGTTGTAGTTTGCTCAAAGGCCTGAAGTGTGAACTGACCAAATGGCGTCTCCAGTTGAATCTCTGATTTACCTTCAATCAAACTCTCGTTTTCCAAACGGTATTTAATCAAATCAGCGATAGAGATGATCTTTAGGTCAAATCGCTCAGCTATTTTCAATAACTCAGGCAATCTGGCCATGGTACCATCTTCATTCATGATTTCCACAATCACTCCGGCAGGTTCAAATCCGGCCAGCTTTGCCAAATCCACAGCAGCTTCTGTGTGTCCCATTCTTCTGAGTACACCACCAGACTTAGCTCTAAGTGGAAAAATATGTCCGGGCTTACCCAATTCCTCAGGTTTGATGTTAGGATCTATCAACGCCTTGACAGTTTTGGAGCGGTCACTGGCAGAAATACCAGTTGTACAGCCATAACCAATTAAATCTACGGATACCGTAAATGGTGTTTCATAAGCAGCTGAATTGGTGTTTACCATCAATTCTAATCCCAATTCATCACATCTTTCCTCAACCAAAGGTGCGCAAATCAAGCCTCTGCCATGTGTGGCCATAAAGTTGATCATTTCAGGAGTGACGCAATTTGCCGCTGCCACAAAGTCACCTTCATTTTCCCGATCTTCATCATCTACAACAATGATGACCTTTCCCAACTTAATGTCACTTATGGCTTCTTCTATAGAATTTAATCTCACAACAATACTTTTTTACAAAGTTACGATTTTAATAGCTGTTCGAGGAGTTTGTTGTTTTGTTCCCAGGAATAATTCTGCTCGATAAATAATCTAGCTCTTTTTACCATTTTATCGGCTTCTTCCGGATTGTCAAAAATCCATTGAATTCTGTCAACATACTCTTCTGGGGTATTGGCAATTAGCAGATGTTCGTTTTCAATGGCTCCAATGGCATTGTTGGCCATAGAACTGATGACGCAGGGAACTTCAAGACTCATGGCTTCCAGTATTTTATTTTGCAGACCAGTATTGATGAGCATGGGGGCTATAAAAATTTTAGCTGAGCAATAAGCTTCTCTCAGGTCATTCACCCAACCACCAATTTGAACCTGATCGCTGGCCAATTCCTGCACTTTAGGATGTGGATTGGTCCCGGAAAGCAAGACCTTTAATTTTAAATTCTGCTCCAGAGCTTTTGGAAGTATTTCTTTAGCAATGTAAATGGCACTGGTCACATTTGGCGGGTAATTCATATTACCATGGAATACCAAATCGTGAATTTTAGGCACATCCAGATGTCTGAGTTTATGAATATCTACACCATTTCTAATCACAGCAATTGATTTTCTTTTTGGATGATAAATCAATTCCCTGTCTTGTTCTGAAATAATGGAGTGCTGATCGAAATAGTCGAAGATGACATTTTCATATTTGGTCAAACGTTTCCCCTCAAGTGCATAGAGTTGTTTCATTGGGAATTTACTCTCTGAGCTCATTCTGTGCATTCCGGTTGACAGCGCATCCATGTAGTCTATCGTTTTCCGGGTCTTAAATCTGTCCTTTACGTATTCTGTGGTACGGATTAGCTGACAGAAGATATGATCGGGTTCAATTCTATCGAGTTCTTTGTGGAGACGTCTTTTTACAGCTGATGAGAAGAACATGGCCACCTGGATTGGGCGGCTTCCAAACAAAGACACAAAAGCTTTTAATTTCTGCTTCCAGGCTTGAATTTTATAGACGTGAACTTCTTTACAAAAGGATTTTAAATCCGCCATGTGCGCATCATCCACTTCAGAAGGATTCAGACAAAACAGATACACATCATGATTTTGGGCCAGGTCTTTAACTTGATAATACGCCCTTAGCTTATCTCCTTTGTCAAGAGGCAGAGGAAATCTGGATAAAATGCAGACTAGCTTCATGCTTCTAACAAATCTTGGTAAAACTTGAGTAATTGTTCGATTAAGACCGTGTTGTTGTGATCTTTTCTAACGAGTTGAAGTGCATTGTTGGTAATCTCATCGGTGAGCCCAACATCATTCGTCTTTAACATTTGCGCAGCAAAATCTTCAGGCGTATCACCGACCAGAATGTGCTTATTGTTTTCAAAATGAATTCCTTCTGCACCAACAGATGTAGAGATAATCGGAACCTTAAGCGCCATCCCTTCAATGATTTTCACTCTGATACCTCCGGCAGCCAGAATGGGCACAATCATGGTACCTGCAGATTTGATGAATTCCTGAGCATTTTCAACTTCTCCGACTACTTTTAATCCCGGAATTTGTTTTTTAGAGAACTCTTCAGGAATGTTTCTTCCGGCGAGCAAGAATTCAGCTTCAGGTTCCTGAGCATGGTAAATTGGCCAAACTTTTTTCAAAAACCACTTAACGCCTTCGAAATTTGGCTTCCATTCCAAAGAGCCCAGATGAAAGAATGACTTTGGCTTGTAATTGACCGCAGGCTCATAATCGTTCATGTTCACTCCAAACGGAATGTTGATCGTCTTTAGACTTTCCTGAATGGCTTTGTATTTTTCTTCGTCTTCAAAACTAATGGAAACGAGTCCATCCACATCATTTAAGGTAGCCAGTTCGTAACGTTTTAACTGTTTGGCCAGAACTTTCAGATATGTCTTCTTTGCTCTGTTGCCGGACTTTAAGGCCAATCGCTCCCAGATCATGAACTCCAGATTATGGGACCTCAATACAATTTTGGCTTTAGACAATCTTCGAATGGTACCAATATAGGGTGTCACGAAAAGACTTTCCAGATGAATGATGTCGTACTTTTTACTTCTCAGAATCTGAGTAAGCTTGATGTCAACGTCCGGCGTGAAAAATCTGGATACATTATAAGAGTCGGAAGTAATTAAACTGGAGAAGGCATCTACCATGTTCAGACTGGTATCTACATGAATTGCAGTGATGTCAATTTTGTCTCTGTAAGCTTCTGGTACCTCATCGTTTGTAAAAGGGTGCTTCTCTGTTTCAATGGTTAGGATATCCAACTTCACGTCTTCACTATCTGCCAGACCACAGGAAATATTACTAATGGCAAGACATCCACCGTCTTTGGGTGGAAATGGAGGTTTATGACAGAGTTGGAGAATTCTCATTTTTTCTTTTTCCAAAAAATCAACTTTTTATAGAATTCTTTATCAAACAGAACAGAATCATTGTTGGCTTTCACCGACAAAAATAATGCAATTGGTGTGAGTACAAAGGTGCTGAGCCAAACACCCATAAATGGAGATAATACGGTTTGTTTAGCGAGTTTTTCTCCCGTGATGCTCAACATGTAATAAAACAGGAAGAATATGACTGCAAACATCACTGGATACCCAATTCCTCCTTTTTTGGCAATGGCTCCAAGCGGTGCGCCAATGAAGAATAGAACAAGAATGGCTGCTGATAGAGAGAAAATTCTGTTTCTGGCTATGTCTACAAACACGATCAGTTCTTCAAGACGGAAAAGTTCCGTATCAATTTTACTATTCAGGTCGACGATACTTTGTGTGACGACACGGTTGGCAATTGTGAAAACGTTCCTTCTCTGAATACTGTCTTTAGCTTCAAATTTAATTGGAGTAGGAGGTGCCTCTGCCATTTTGAGGTCGTTGGTGTCTCTAAATAGAAACAATTTATTCTTGAGAACGCTATTAGATCTTTTAATTACAGTAGCTCTGGCATCACTGAGTGAATCCGCATCCTGAGTTAGTTGTTCGTAGTTTTTGAATAAAAGTGACTCCTGATAACCTCCCAAATCCGTTCTTTGGAGCGTGAACTGACTTAAATCCATTGTAAGGCTGAGTCGTTTGAAATCAGTGTGTCTAAAAGGATTCTGAATCTTCTGTGCGCTATTTGGAACCAATTCTTCATCAGAAAAACCATCATAAAGCCTGATGAGAAGTATTGCGCCATCCTTTGACTTAAGAATTTCGGCTTTCTCTGCATAGATCTCACGCCATCTGTAACCCTGACCAACAGTCATGTCGGAGATAATGATGTCCTCAAAGTGGCTTTCATCAATCTTTTTACCGATATAAATTGAGTGATCGGGAATGTCGTTAAAGTATTCTCCTTCTTTAAAGTTGAGTGTGGTCTTCTGATTAGCAATGTCACTCACCAAAACACGCATTTTAAAATGGGCGGATGGCCAGGTGTAATTAGAGAAAAAGAAACCTCCTACACTCATGAAGAATACCAGGGTTGTTAAAGGAAGAAAAATTCTGAAGAGAGAAATTCCTGCTGATTTCATAGCAGTGAGCTCACTTTGCTCACCAAATCTTCCAAAAACCATGATAGAACTTAGCAGAACAGCTAAGGGTAGTGCCATTGGAATCAAATCGGCAGAAGCATACAACAACAACTCAAATATGATGTCATTGCCCAGACCTTTACCCATCAAATCGTCAATGTACTTCCAAAGAAACTGCATGATCAGAAAGACCATAGAAATGCAGAAGGTAGCCATAAATGGACCTATAAACGACTTAATGATCAACCAGTGAAGTTTCTTCACCTCTTAAAATATATGTTGGTAAAACTAGGCGCCTAAAACGTGTGCTAATTCATTTAACTGACTGTCCCAAAGATCTCTGGCCTCATCTACCTCATCTTCTTCTGCATGGTCTGTTACCAATACAGCCACATCCTTGGTAAGTGGATCAATTTGAATTCTCATTTCAAAGAAATACTTGCTATCTTCTCCATCGTCCAGCCATCTGAACTTGATATACTCGTTATTTTTCTTAGTCAGTAAGGTCGCTTTTTCTTCACTTCCGTCCCACAGAAAGGTGTATACATCTCCTCTAATGTTCACGTCATCAGCAAACCACTCAGACAAACCACTAGGGGTACTTAACATATTATATAAAACCTTGGTAGAGGTTCTTATTGGGAATTCCAATTCATATTTTATTTTCTCCGCCATCTCCTAAAATTAATTCATAAATTCGCCCTCACAATTGCAGTTTCGCAATATAGTAAAATAAACACAAAAAATGGCTTTAATTCATTCACTAGAAGAATCTGGTAACATTTTGTTTAAGTACCGTGGTCAAATTCCCGTAGTACTTTTCCTGGCAGCAATTCCAGCAATTTATTTCACCGATTATTCGGGTGTAACATCAGGTGAACGGGATTTGTATACGATTATTGCCATTTTAATTTCTCTGGCTGGCTTTATTTTCAGGGCTTACGCTATCGGAACTACTCCAAGAAATACTTCAGGTAGAAATACTTCTGAGCAAGTAGCTGATGTACTGAATAGTACCGGGATTTATTCTATTGTAAGACACCCTCTTTACGTTGGAAATTACTTTATGTGGATTGGGATTGTAGCCTACGTATTCAACATTTGGTTTGTGATTGCAGTAACCTTGGCATATTGGCTGTACTATGAGCGTATTATGTTTGCTGAAGAACGATTCCTTGAAAGAAAATTTGGTGAAGATTACATTACCTGGTCGAAAAGAGCACCAGCATTTGTGCCAAATTTTAAATTGTGGAAGAAATCTGATGTTCGCTTTTCTTTGAAAACTGTTCTAAAACGTGAGTACAGTGGATTTTTTGCAACTGTATTGGGCTTTATTTTTGTTGATATTATCCGCGATTTGAGTATCTATATGCAGCATGACGCCATGGACCAATACGAGTTCAACACAGATTATCTGATTATTCTTGGGGTGGCCGGAGCAATTACTTTGGTTCTAAGAAGCTTGAAGCACTATACTTCTGTATTAGAGGACGATAACAGATCTTGATTCCGATCTCTTAATCTATTGGGCGCCAGGAATTGATTTTTCATTTTTCTACAGCGAGCATTCTGTAATCGGTAGTTGATTTATGCCCATTAACTTTGTCTTCGAATACATATACCAACTTCTTGTCTGCCAATCGTTTTAGTTTTCCATTAAAGTCAAGCGAATCATTGAGAATTTGAACCCTGTTTCCAATGTCTTGTATAAAAACAACGATCAAAGACTCTTTCTTTACTGTGGTAACTATTTTTTTAATGAGGTTGACTTCTTTTTCCTTGTCTTTTTTTGCAAAATGAAACATACTATCCATTAGAATTATATCATAATCTTCAAATGTCTCAAAGGAATAAAGGTCCTGGACTTTACCCTCCAAACTTAAACCTTCAGATCGTCCGATTTGGTTCATCTGTTCTATTCCAACTTCAGACTGGTCAATACCTGTGACCATATAACCTAGTCTGGCTAAAGCAATGGCATCTCTTCCTTGCCCGCAACCTAAGTCAAGAACTTTGCCTCTCTCAGTATATTCAGTAAAAAACTGAATCAACTCTGGGTAGGGATCTCCAAAAAGATTCTCTGATTTGTAATAGCTATCATATGTTGAAGTCATGCTGGATTCTAAAGTAAGAAATGGTAATTACTTCATTCTGGTATACAGAATAATGTCCTTATTGCTGCTCCAGGCGTAGTTTAGAGGTTTGTCGCTAAAAGGTTTTAAGCTTTTTACAAGAAAAAAACTGGCGCAATTTGGCACATCCAATCCCCAACTTCTTCCAGGTTTTAAATGCCCGGGTAGAATGATGGCTACATGTCCATATTTATCTCTGTTACTAATGGCAACTGTGGCCTGACCATTATTAGCATATTCCTGTGCTTTCTTCAGATCATCCTGATTACTGGCAATGCCAATCACCTTCCAGGCGCCTTGTTTTCCCCAGATCATTTCATGCATTTTGTCATAATCAACGTAGGATGCGCCATCTTCGAAATCATCAATTTCATAAAACTCACAAATTGCTTTTGCTGTAAAATGCTTGCAATCCAGCAGGTTCTTTGTGCTGTTATTCCTACACGTTTCAAACTCTGCAATCAGATCATCCATGATCTCTTTGCTATCCTTACTCATTACAGTATTCCCGTCTTCATCAAGTGTGGTATAGTTTTCTCTTTTATCTTCTCCGCAAGCGCTCAGGATAAATAGAGCAAATAAGATCATGGCGTATTTCATAAGTCGTTTTTTGACAAATATGCAAAACTTTAGATCAATTTGACCACCATAAAAGCATACATTTGCCTGCTATGAGTGCAATTGAGGTAAAAGGTAAACTGGTATTAAGGTCGAAGAAAGATCAGGCATTGAGACGATTCCATCCATGGGTCTTTTCTAATGCAATTAAGGAAGCAGAAGGTGATTTTGAAGATGGCGATTGTGTGGAAGTACAATCTAACAAAGGAAAGTATCTTGGAATTGGTCATTATCAGGACAGTGGTTCTATTTCTGTTAGAATGCTCAGTTTTTTCAACGAAGAAATTGATGAAGATTTTCTAAAAGACAGAATTAACAATGCCTGGAATACTCGTTTGAAGCTTGGTTTGTACACAGAATCTAACAATTGTTTCAGACTTATTTTTGCTGAGGGAGATCGCTTACCCGGACTAATCGCTGATTTTTATGCAGGAGTAGTGGTAATGCAATGTCATTCTTCCGGAATGTATCATTCCAGACACGAAATAGCTGATGCATTGATGTCATTAGAAGCCGTTGATGCCGTTTACTGTAAAATATCGTCTTCACTCAAGAAAATATCATCAGCCGATTTAAAAGACGAACTCATAGCAGGAGAAGTTCCTGAACAGCTGGTGGCCACAGAAAACGGGATTAAATTTCTTATTGACTGGAAAGATGGTCAGAAAACCGGTTTTTTCCTTGATCAAAGAGAGAACAGATTGTTGATTGGAGAATTATCGAAAGGCAAAAAGGTCTTAAATACTTTCTGCTACACAGGTGGATTCTCTATGTTTTCTTTGCTGCAGGAAGCTGAGTTGGTTCATTCCCTGGACAGTTCTCAGCCAGCACTTGATTTGTTAGAAGAGAATCTAAAGCTAAATGGGTTTGATCAGAAGAACCATCAATCGATTTGTGCGGATGCGGTAGAGCATATTAAAGATTTGCCGGAAGATTACGACATCATTATACTGGATCCGCCTGCCTTTGCCAAAAGCAGACATTCAAGACACAATGCGGTTCAAGGTTATAAACGTCTTAATGCCGCTGCCATACGTCAAATTAAACCTGGTGGAATTATTGCTACTTTTTCATGTAGTCAGGTGGTTGATTATGCCTTATTCTATAATACAATTGTAGCAGCCGGAATCAGCGCAGAAAGAGAAATCAAGGTTTTAAAGAGATTAATTCAGCCGGGAGATCATCCATGCAGTATTTTCCATCCTGAAGGAGAATACCTCAAAGGTCTGCTGATTGAAGTACTGTAATGTCAATACTGGACACCTCATATAAGAGTATTCTAAAACTGTCGTTGCCCATCATATTTGGAGCTTTCGTACAAACACTTGTTCTTTTTGTCGATTCTTACTACTTAAGTTCATATTCAAATTCAGCCTTCATTGCTGCCGGATTGGCCAGTTTGCCATACATTACTTTTTATATGTTGGGGAATGGCCTTGGAGATGCGGGGCAAATCTTCATGGCACGTCAATACGGAAATGGCAAGACTGAAGAACTGAGAAAAGCTTTTCAGTCTAACCTGATAAACCTGATAGGCATAAGCGTGCTTCTGGTTGGCCTGGTTTTAATCATCAAGACCTATTTCTTACCCGATATGATCAATGATCCGGCAGTTAGAAAAGATTCTGTCGATTACCTGAATATTCGTGCTTACGGTTTCTTCTTCTCATTGATCTCTGTGGGAATTACTTCTTTTTTCATTGCTACTGGCAGATCAACCATTGTATTATTTAATACCATCATTCTTTGTGGAACCAATATGTTCTTCGATTATGGCTTGATATTCGGTAACATGGGAATGCCCAGAATGGGAGCAGAGGGAGCTGCACTTGCAACTGTCATTGCAGAATTGGCGGTAACTATATTCTCAATTCTTTACCTGCTACTGGATAAAAACGAGATTAGTAAAGGAATTCTATCTGGAATAGCTTACACCAAATCGGTTTCAAAGCGAATTTTTTTAATGGCAGGGCCATTAATGGCTCAGGGATTTATGTCTGTAATGGCCTGGACCGCTTTTTTCTTTATGATAGAGTATATGGGAGTTCATGAGATGGAAGTATCAAGAATTCTGCACAATCTGTATTGGATAGCTTTAATTCCCATGTTTGGTTTTATGGCTTCAACCAGAACCTATGTTTCTAATCTTCTGGCCGAAGGAGATATGCCAAAAATTAAAGAAACGGTTAGAAAACTCATGTTCATCAACTATATATTCATTATCATTTGTATTCATGGGTTTATAATGTATCCTGAATTCTGGATTAGATTGGTGGATGCCAATGCGAGTATTCCTGTTGTTTTAGATGCTACACAGATATTGGCTTATCTCACATTGTCAATTTTGATTCATGGTGCGGCAGGGATTTATCAAAATGTCATTTCCGGATCTGGTAATACCAAAGTGGCTTTTAAAATGGAACTTATCTCCATCTTGCTTTACCTCACTTTTGCATACATTGTAATTTTTGAGGCAGAATGGGGAATTCGATATATTTGGCTGAGTGAATTTGCATATTTCACGCCTTTCTTAATCTTAACTTATATCTATTACAGACGCAATAAATGGCAGAAACAAAGTATTTAAACAGACGTGTGGTGTTTATGGGAACTCCCGATTTCGCGGTAGAGAGTCTCAAAGCTTTATATGAAAGTGGCTATAATATAGTTGGTGTTATCACGGCTGCAGATAAACCAGCGGGAAGAGGATATCAACTAAAAGAAAGTGCCGTAAAAACATATGCAAAATCGGTTGGGCTCAACATCCTTCAACCAAAGAACCTAAAGGCCCCGGAATTTATTGAAGAATTGAGATCTCTAAAAGCCGACTTACAAGTTGTGGTGGCCTTTCGAATGCTGCCGGAAGTTGTGTGGAACATGCCACTTTTGGGAACAATTAACCTTCACGGCTCTCTATTACCCCAGTATCGTGGAGCGGCACCTATTAATTGGGCTGTTATTAATGGAGACAAAGAAACCGGAGTGACTACTTTCTTTATAAGACAGGAAATTGACACAGGAGCCATCATAGATCAGGCTAAAGTTGAAATAGAGCAGAGAGATAATGCCGGAGTGGTTCATGACAAGCTGATGACTATTGGTGCAGAACTGGTTGTAAAAACGGTCGGGGAGATTTTCGAAGACAAGGTTAAACCAATAGAACAAGACGAATTGATCAAAGACACTTTAAGGCCGGCTCCAAAAATCCATAGAGATACTTGTCAAATCAATTGGGATCAACCAGCAGAAACCGTTTACAACTTTATTAGAGGACTTTCTCCATATCCGGCTGCATGGACTAAGGTGAAACTTAAAGGCAAAGACAAACACTTTAATTTTAAGATTTTCGATTCTACGATTGAAGAAGATTCTGAAATAAGAACTGTTGCACCCGGATCAATGGAAACTGATGACAAGACTTATTTAAGAATAGCCTGTCGGGATGCCTGGCTCACAATTTTAATGGCCCAGCTTGAAGGCAAGAAAAGAATGAATATTGATGATTTGCTCAGGGGAACAGACATCAGTGAAATTATTACAGATTAATTATGAAAACAATTGCGCTTCTTTTTGCAGTGTTCTTCACCTCATTTGCGGGTGCTCAGACACATATTAATATAAAGGACATCAAACCCGATAAAGATTTTGACAACATTCACATCAAAAAGATCTCTGATGATGAGGAACAAACCACTTTCGTTATTTGGGTTAAAAAGAGTGTAAAAGCGCATTATCATGCTGTTCATTCAGAGAATATATATGTAGTTGAGGGGAAAGGAAAAATGACTGTGGATGGAAAAGAAATCGAGATTGGTCCGGGCGATTACCTCAATTTTTACAAAAAAGTACCGCATGCAGTTCTGGAAGTCACGTCCAAAAAGCCATTGAAAGTAATCAGTGTTCAGTGTCCACAATTCAAAGGAGAAGATCGGGTTTTTATTGAGGAAAAGAAATAAACCCCTGAAACCCTTAAAAATAGGGCGATTTAGCGAGTTTTATCAACAAAACCCCACATTTATTCACAAAATCGGGGTTTTTAGGGCTGAAACCCTTGACACGCTTGGATATTCGTATATATTTGCTCGAGTTATTAAAACAAACTAATTATTAACCGTCGTTAGAAATAGCGACATAAAACTTAAACAAATGAACAAAGCTGAATTAATTGATGCTATGGCTGCTGAGTCTGGTTTATCAAAAGCAGACGCTAAAAAAGCACTTGACGGATTTTGCAACGCAACTACAAAAGCACTTAAAAAAGGTGACAGAGTAGCTCTAGTTGGATTTGGATCTTTCTCAGTTTCTAAAAGAGCTGCTAGAAAAGGTAGAAACCCTCAAACTGGTAAAGAAATCAAAATTGCTGCTAAAAATGTAGTGAAGTTTAAAGCTGGAGCTGACCTTTCTGACAAGGTTAAGTAATCAGTCTTTAAAAGATATAGAAAATCCTTTGACGAGATGTCAGGGGATTTTTTTTTGCGCCTACGCTAAAGCTATAGCGAAAGCGTTGCACCTTACTTTTTCATTACGCCAATAGCTTACGTTCTAAGTTCCTAGTTTTACACTGTGGAAACAAAACTGGAAGTCAAAACACTTGAAGCCGATTATTATGTCGTTAATTTCCTAAAACTGCTCAACTTTGTGGCAGAACGGTATGACGATATATTAAGTGACCAGGAAAAAGCTTTCTACGATAAATTTACCTCCCTCCAAAATGTAGAACAAAGGCTGTTTGTCAGACTCATCTCAAGAAAAGGGCCTTATTTCAGACTTGGCAAACTCAACTATCCGGAAATAGATCATTTAAACGGTACTGCGGTAGCTCTTGCGGTCAAAGGATTCCTGTTTTTAAACCCAAGGGAAGGTCTTGATTTTGCTTTAGATATATGGCGGGTAGATGAGTTGAAAGATATACTGTCTTGCCTGGGACACGAAACAAAAGGTGGGAAATCGGATTTATTGATGGACATAGGCATGTTTGAAGAAGACATGGTTTGGGATTGTATTGAAAAGTTGGATACCATGATGGTACCTGCATTTTTTGAGGAAATAAGGATCTTTAAACTCCTTTTCTTCGGCAATAACTATCAAGATCTTAGTGATTTTATCCTGGAGGATATTGGTGTACTGAGATACGAACCTTATCAGTTGGAAAAAGAGGACCGGTACTTTGAAAACAGGGAAAAACTGGAGCTCACAATTGAAAAGAATCAACTGAAACAGGAACTTTGGATGGCTCTGGAAATGCGCGATTTGGAGTGGTTGGATCAAATTCAGCTTTTTATGGAAGAGCGAAAGGAGAACGACCATAGAATTCGCTACGACAAAGAATTTAACCAGATAGGCGCTTATCACGAAAAGAACAAAGATTTTGAAAGGGCTTATGCATCTTTTGCTTTGTCAGATGCACATCCGGCCAACGAAAGGTCGATCAGAATTTTGGACAAACAGGGAAAGCATCATGAGGCTCTGGATGCCTGTGAGGAACTACTGTTACAATCGAATAATTATGAAGAGTTGGTCTTTGCTCAATTTTATAAAGAAGAGCAAAAGCGAAAACTGGGACTGGATTACATCAAGAGAAAACGTCTTAAACTTCCTCAGGATCTCCTTAGTTTAGAAAGACAGGAAGACTTGTCAATTGAAACTCAGGTTGTGGCTCACCTGAACAAAAACGATATAGATGCCTTTTATACTGAGAATATTCTTTGGAAAGCTTTGTTTGGACTGGCATTTTGGGATATCATTTTTAGCCGACAAACCGGTGTCTTTTTTAATCCTTTTCAAAGAGGTCCAAAAGACTTGAGATCTTCTGAATTTAGAAAGCGGAGAGCATTAGAAATAGAGAAGAGGTTAAAAGAGATTTCGAATGGAGCCTATCAGTCAAAAATGCTGGAAACCTTTGAGCAAAAATATTTGACAGCCAATGAATTTGTGAATTGGAAACAAATCAAATTGCAACAAATTGAAACAGCTCTTAGTACTGTTTCCAACAAGCATTTAGTACTAATTTTAGACAGAATGGCATACAAACCGGGCGAATATAGTTCTGGCTTCCCGGACATATATACACATACTGACAATTCCTTTGAACTTATTGAAGTCAAAGGGCCCGGAGACCAATTACGCCCTAATCAGAGGGCCTGGTTACAGTTCTTTGAGGAACACCAAATTCCCTTCAAAGTTTTAAATGTTCAATGGACGTAAAATAAAAGATGTGAAAAACAATACGTGGATAAAATCACTGTTTTCAGTGAAAGGAGAACTTAAAAAATAGAATACCTTCCATATTATTTAACATTAAATTTCGAATCAAAAGATAGACATATGTCAGATCACATTCCCCACGACAGCATCTGTATTACCATCTCTGAAGATAGTTTACCGGAACATCCGAACAACTTTAATGGGTGGAGCGAAGAATATGCTCAACTGGCAGTTAGAAAGGCTTTAAAGGTTTTGGATTACACGCCTGAAGTAAAGTTCACTAAATATGCTTGTAGCAATATAGACAATGGTAATAACAACTCTGAAGCTTGTTATATTGAAGTTGAACAACCTGGCTATTTCTATATTATGAGAGACATGGTTAATTCAATTAACATCATTTACAATCGCTGGGATTAGTGTCTTCCTAAAGACTTATTGAGGTCATCCAATGCATTTTGTTGTTAATAATTCAACAAATTGTTTGAGTAGCAAGTCGTAATTTGCCCAAGATTACGCAATTGACTATATTTCATGAAAACAAAGTCATGAAAATTTTATCTACACTCACTGCCCTTAGCCTGTCTGTTGCGGCTATAAACGCTCAAATTGTTACTTACGACATTCCTTTTAGTCAAACTATTGGATTACAGCAAACTACTGGCGATATATGTTCACCTCCATTTTCTGTTGAAGAAGCTTTTCAGGTCACCGCCGGTAATTCCTGGGGATTTACCTGGACAAGCACAAATAGCGGAACACCAACATCTGTTGAAATTACTTTAGGTTTTACCGTAACTGATGGAGGGGGAACCTTCCCAACAACCTTGAATGGTGTTGCCGGATTCAACGTGATGGATGGTACAGCAAAATCTTGTGAGAACAGTACGATCTTAACCTGGAACGTTGATCCAACAAACTACAATTCCGGAGCACTCAATACTTTCATGGTAGATTTTGCATCTGCCACCAATGTTAGTCAGGTTGATAATTTACCTTTTCCAGGCGATCCTTTTTTCCGTGTGACTGTGGATTATACACCTTGTCCGGCAGTTGATACAACCGTCACACAAAACGGCAGCACCTTAACATCAGGAGCCAGTAATGCAACATATCAATGGTATGATTGTGAAACCGGAATGATTATTTCCGGAGAAACAGGGGTTTCCTTCACAGCAACAAGTTCCGGAGAATATGCTGTTATTGTTACAGATACACCTTCAGGTTGTTCTGATACTTCTGCTTGTGTTACTGTTAATCTAACTGGTATAAATGATCTTGAATTAGGAGAAGCCAATATATATCCAAATCCTGTTGAAAATGATATTACTATCAGCTTAAACGGTTTTGAAGGCAATGTGAATGTTGTGATTTATGATCTTCAGGGTAGAGTAATCCTAACTGAAAATACCAGTATTCAGGGTAAAGAGCCAATCATCTTGAATCTTGAGGAATTGGTATCAGGTCAATATCAGCTTCAGGTAACTTCCAAACAGAAAATTGCTACCACAAGATTCTTTAAAAAATAGCATTCAAGCATAATTAGATTAAGCAACCACTGACGGAATAATTGCGTTTAATATCCGTATATGCCCTTGAAAAAAATTGCTCTATTTGCCTTATTACTTGAGGTTTCATGCAGCTTTGCACAAACCTTTACCAATGGGGACTTGAATGGCTCAGTCAATTTTGTGAGTGTACCTACGGGATGGACACAAATTCCGGATACAGATCCCATTTGTCAGGCAAACACACCGCCAGAAGCGACGGTGGACATTTTGGATGCAACCGGACCAAATCAAGTTGGAGGGGTTGCCGGAATTCCACAATCAGGCGGTACATTTTGTTCTGGTCTGCATTCGAGTGACAATGGTGCATTCCTTTGGCATGAGGGCTTGATGCAGACTGTGAATGGTTTTACAATAGGAACTCAGTACTCAATTAATTTCTACCAAACTGTTGTTCAGCAACAAAATGCAATTGATCCATCCGGATCATGGCGAGTTTATCTGGATGGTAGTTTAATTGCGACAACTGCTGTAAGCACAAGTTCACTGGCGTTTGATGATGTCAATTTGGTATGGGATTGCAGAGTAGTAACTTTCACCGCAACAGCCACATCACATACCATCAAATTTATTCCGTGGGATGATGATGCAAATTTGAGTAACGATCCCTTGGATCCATTGGGCGGATTGAGGATGGGGATAGATAATATCTCTTTTGTGGTGCCTGCAGATCCAACCATCACACAAGTTGGTCCTTTCTGCTTAAATGAACCTGCATTAAACTTAACTGCTGTGGATCCCGGAGGTATTTGGACAGGGCCGGGGATCACTGATGCGAATTTGGGAACCTTTGATCCGGCAATAGCAGGAATTGGAAATCACGACATTATATATACCATTCCGGTTGGCTGTAGTTTTGAAGACGATACAATTACAATTTCTGTCGTAAATGGAGTGGATCCGGGTTGGACTCCTCCCGGACCTTTATGCGCAAATAGTGCACCGGTTAATCTGGATGCTTTAATAACCGGAAATGTAGGCGGGACATGGTCTGGCAATGGTGTGACAGGAAGCACCTTTGATCCGACTGTAGGTAGTTCTACTGTGACTTATTCAGTTGGAGTAGTTCCGTGTAACGATGACTCAACAATCAATATCGTTGTGAGCCCAACAGATGATGGAAGTTTTACTTACCCTCAAACCAACTACTGTATTCAGGATGGAAATCCGGTTCCCAATGTAACTGGTCTGGCCGGAGGGAGTTTTTCCATAGATAATGGCGGAACCATTGATCCGGTGACAGGTGAAATCGATTTGACAGCATCTGGTATTGGTGCATTCACTGTAACTTATACCACGAACGGTCCTTGCCCTATAAGCGAAACTTTTATCGTAAACATTGATGCCACGGCAGATGCAAGCATAGATCCTGCAGGTCCTGTTTGTGAGAATGGGGCTGTGATCGTCATGACTGCAGCAACTCCCGGAGGAAGCTGGTCGGCTACATGTGGCGCATGTGTTGATGCAAATACTGGAATTTTTGGACCTGCAATTGCCGGACCAGGCACACACACCATAACATATACCATTTCCGGACAATGTGGAGATGTTCAAACTACTGATATCACTGTTCATCCTGTTGCTCAAGCTGCTTTCCAGTGTGCCAGTGATAATAGTCCAACGATTAACTTCTCTAATCAATCCACAGATGCTTCCTCCTATGTGTGGGATTTTGGAGATGGCAGTGCTACATCAACAGAAACTGATCCGGTTCATTTGTATCAGGATGTTGGGGATTACAGCGTTTGTTTGACCGCTACAAACGACCAAAACTGCAGTTCCACGATATGTAAAACAGTCACTATTGAAGAAGAATTTCTGCTCTACGTTCCAAATGCATTTACACCAAATGGAGATGGTACAAATGATGTGTTTAGACCTGTTTTATCTGGTTTCCAGGATGACTATTATGAATTGTTAATTTTTGATCGTTGGGGCGAACTCATTTTTGAAAGCAATAGCACATCTTACTACTGGGAAGGTACAGACCCTTCAGGTGTTCAAGCCAAGTCGGATATCTATGTTTGGAGAATTAAGGTGAGAGAAACGGGAAGTTATGCAGATGAGATTTATATCGGTCACGTAACCATTGTGCGTTAGCTTACATTCTAAGTCTTTCGAGCAGGTCCTTTTTGTAAGAACGACTTACCGGAACCTCCTGACCATTGTCCAGAATAACTGAATTTCCTTCCAGACTTTTAATCTTGGTACAATTAATGGCAAAAGATTTATGAATTCTCAGGAAATCTGAAGAAGGTAATTTGTTTAGGAAATCGCTCAACACCTGAGGCGTTAATACAACACCATCTGAGTGAATTTTGATGTAGTTGCCATAAGCTTCAACTACATAAATTTCTTCAGGCAAAAGGCGAATCAACTTCTTGTCACTTTTCACATAAATAGGTGCAGATAGAGGAGAGGTGTCAGTTTTTTTTACAGGTGTACTTTCCTCTGAAACAGTTGGTTTTTGAATCTTTGATACTGCCTGAAAGAAACGTTCAAATGAAAAGGGTTTGAGCAGATAATCGGTAACTGATAATTCAAATCCTTCCAAGGCAAATTCTGAATAAGCCGTTGTCAAAATGATGTTTGGACGTTCAGGTAAAATCTTGATCAAACTAATTCCGGATAGCTGTGGCATATTAATGTCCAGAAAAATGAGATCCACAGTATCAGTTTTTAAGGCTTCCAATACCTCAAAGGCATCTTTACATGATTTAACCAATTTAAGATTCGGAACCCGTTCGATATACTCTTCTACAATACCGCGTGCTATCGGTTCATCATCTGCGACTAAACACCTAATCTCACTCATAGTCTATTCAATTTTAGGTTCACTTTGTAACGGTTCTCATTCACATCAACATTCAAATCATGAGTGCCTGGATACATGAATTGTAAACGTTTAGAAGTATTGGCTAAACCAAGTCCTCCTTCAGTATTGGTTCGTTTCTCTAAAGATGGCATGAAGCTGTTTTCACACACAAAGTCAAGTTGATCGTTCTTAACCGTGATTGAAATTCGAACATATTTTTCTCCGGCCGAATTTGTTGCAATGTATTTGAACGCATTTTCCACAAACACAATCAAAATCATAGGCGCTATTTTGAAATCCAGAGGATAATCTTCAACATCAAGCACAATCTCCACATCATTTTCCAGGCGAATTTGTTCCAGAGCAATGTAATTTCTCAGGTAAACAACCTCTTTATCCAAAACAACTGTAGTGTCATGAGTTTCGTACAAATTATAACGCATTAAATCAGATAATTTCAGCATTAAATCCGGTAATTTATCTGATTTACTCACTGATAAACCATACAGATTATTCAAAGTGTTAAATAAGAAATGAGGGTTCATTTGAGCTTTCAGAAGTTTCAGTTCTGCTTCTTTCATCTGTTGTCTTCGAACAAAGCTGTCCTTAGCCATTTTTACTGCACCTCCGAAAGAAATCATCAAAACAAGGAAACCAATAACGCTGTACAAAATCTTAAACTCAAATCCGTCCGCAAGGCTTGCCAAAACCAAAGTCCCAATAATCGAAAACACCAGGATATTTGCAGTAAAGAGTAAGGCCCAGCGCGTCTTGTTTTTGTTGTACAGATGCCTCTGCACAACCAGGTTATTGATATACACAGGAATACTCACGTATCCAACTATAAAAAGCACATCATACCATTCTCCTACCACGGTTATACTGGCTACCATAAGCACAAGAGTCCAGACCAAAATATTTTGGAACACTCTATTCTCTACCCATGTGAAGATGTTTCCCATAAGCTTCAAAAATACAGCAATCTGTCGGTTCAACTCAGTTTTAATGACAAGAGGTTGCTTTTTTGGTCCAAGCTGCATTTTAAACACTGTATGACGCATAAACCGAAGAAAAAGCATGTTAAACATCACTTATGACACCTTATCATTTTTTGTTGGAACATCACTGGAATGACGTGAGTTTTGTCCAGCATAAATCGAAAAAACAAAACATGAAACGAATAACAATCTCATCATTAATCAAGAAAAGCTTAATGTGTAGCACCCTTCTTTTTTCCAGTATGGGTATGACTCAAACAAATTTAGATGCTGTACTCGATAAGTACAATCCTTCCGTGCAAGAGGGGAATTTTGGAATGACCTTTCTGCTTAAAAAGAGTGGTCAGATTGAAACCGCCAGTATCGGAAATCATAACCTGAACAAGAACAGTGTTTTCAATATTGGTAGTAACACCAAAACTATGACAGCTGTTTTAGTATTACAAGAGCAGGAGAGGGGGAGCCTATCGATCCAGGACAGCATTGGAAAATATCTAAATCCTATAAACAATGTGGATGGGAGTTTGACAATAGAGAGTCTGTTAAGACACAGAAGCGGACTTGGAGAGATGTGTGGCAAATACGTTATGGATTATTTTAAATGTACATCCGACACGGCATACAGAACTAATTTTCTTGAGCAGATTCCAGCCGGAGATTCGACCAAACATGGAGTTTTTGAATACTGTAATACCAACTATGTTCTTTTGGGACATATTTTGGAGAAGGTAACGGATCGATACTATTTTGATCTTTTAAGGGAGCGCATTTTTGAGCCATGCGGGATGAACAACTCTTACCCATATTTGCACAAGAATATTAAAAACCTGGCGCCACTTACCATGCATGGTGAAGATGTGAGCACAAGTATCAATCATAAATTCTACGCCGAGTACGCATTTTCAGCAGGAAGTGTGGCCTCAAGTTTATCTGATATGATGAAATTCTATGAACATTTATACCTCAAAAACACTTTATTACAACCTGCTTCTTTTCAGTTGATTACTGACTTTGGAGATGGTGAATATGGTATGGGGATGTTTGAAACAATCATTAATGGCACAAAGTACATTGGTCATGGAGGTGATAATGTTGGCAGTGTTTTCAGAAATTATTTCAACCCGGAAACTAAAGACTTTGTATTGATGTTCGGAAACGCATACATTGTTCCCGTTAAATCTCTTGTAACATCTGAATTAGATGATTATTTAAATGGTCGAGAACTTCATAAACAGTTTGACTCAAATCCGGCTAAACTCTTCAAAAAGTACGTAGGAAAATATACGCTCGAAGAACTTGGTGAAGAGATGGAAATCATGAAAAAAGATAACTCAATGTATTTGGTTGTACAGGGTATGGAACTTGAACTAAAGAGTATTAATGGTACTAAATTGGTTTATTTAAAATATGGGATCATGTTGGAACCATCCGACAACAAAAAAGATATGATCTATTCTCAAAGTGGTATGACACTTCCATTGATTAAGAATAAATAACCGAACGACTTTATACAACAAGCCTTGATTCCATAGTGGTTTTAGGGCTTGTTTAATATAATTATCCTTGAAATCAGGTATTCACAAAATCACCGTTTTCAGGGAAAACTACTCTTGTCTTTCATGCTAAATTGTTGCCTGCTTTTAGTATGTTAGATCAATCATTTTCATCGGGTAATTTCTATAAAATTCTCACTTATGAGAATAGGAGGGGCATGAACCTGGAGAAGAAGTACTTTGAGAATGAGGTTTTCAAAACATACACACTTGAAGTTAAGAGACTGAATGATCTGATTAGACAAAGAAGAAAACAAACGATTGAAAAGGATCTGTTTTTAAGGTATAAGAGATTCATTAATCACCTGAAGAAAAAAGTCAAAAAGGAAAAAGAAGCCAAATTGCTTGAGTTACTTCAGGTAGTTAGTGATAAGGTTCTTGATCCGGTGTTTCAATTGAATATAAGCACAGGAACTTCAGGCGGAAAAACCATTTACAAGATTGATGATACTCCGGAAAGTTACTTCACTTTAAAGCAACTACAGCTTAACTTTAAGAAGCTTTATAAGGTCAAACAGTCCAATAGATTTGAGATAGTCAATCAACTAAAGAACTTACTGAACGATAGGTTCCCAAAGTATATCATAAAGACCGATTTGAAGGAGTTTTATGAGACCATTCCAATTGATAAACTCTTACAGAAAATTCATGAGGACAATCTGCTTTCTCCGCAGTCAAAAAAGTTCTTACGACAGATCATTAAGAAATATAAAACACTCTCAGGTGCTACAAAGGGCATTCCAAGAGGAATAGGAATCAGTGCCTACTTAAGTGAATTGTATCTGAGGGATTTGGACAGATCTATTAGGAACTTACCCGACCTGTCATATTACCAGCGCTACGTGGATGATATGATTTTGATTTTTACACCGCAAACATCAAATGCACCTAGTTTCGATTTTTTAGATCGGGTTGAAAAACTAGTTATTGCGAAAGAACTTGAACTTAACAAAACCGGAAACAAAACTCAGGAAATTGACTTGCTGCAGGAAGTGGTTGGTAGTGCTACCTGCCAATATCATTTAGAGTATCTAGGTTACAAATACACCTTTGAAAACAGAAGGCAGAGAAAAAAGATCAAGGATGTGATAATATCGTTCAGTGATCAAAAAAAAGACCGTTACAAAACCAAAATTGATCTGGCCTTTACTGCTTATCATACGCAGAAACACAGAAGTAAAAGTAAGGCTTATCGCATGCTAAAGAGCCGCATTAAATTTTTGACCTGCAATACCAGATTGACAAACAACAAACAAAGAATTTTGGTCGGTATTTTCTTCTCAAACTCTTTGTTGACCAATGAAAATGACCTGGCCGACATGGACAGTCATCTACAGACTAAGATTTCCGCTGAAATTTCTGACACAAAACAGCAAAGTTTGCTAAAACAATATTCCTTTACTGAAGGTTTTGGGCAAAAAAGGTTTGTTCCTTTTACAGCCAATCGATTACAAACCATTATGAAAATCTGGAATACTTTGTAATATGGCTAAGAGGAAAAAACCTATAAAACTGAAGAAAGAGAGGGTAGTTCTGGGCGATATACTGCCTTATGAAACGCCTATTATCTTCTCAAATCGACATTTTTATGAGTTTCTGGTCGAAAACAAAGTGGAGTTAACAAACTCTGGCCTTTTCTGGAAAAAAGATGATGATGCGCTTGATAAAATCATGAAACTGGTTTGTGGAAATTATCTGAGTGACATCTGTGACGATGGCGATAATAGAAAAGGAAAAATTAAGGAAGAAAGGATTGTTACAGTTCCATTCCAATATAAGATCTCTCATAAAGAAACCAGCTTTAGAGAGTTAAATGTGGTACACCCGGTCAACCAACTTCAACTAATCAGGTTCTACCAGAAGTACAAAGAGCTCATTCTTTATTACTGTAACGTAAGTCCTTTTTCTATCAGGAAACCAGGCAGAGTAGCGACTTTCACAAGGTATAAAGACAAAAAGAATAAAAGGAGAACCGCTCACGATCATGAGCATCAAACCGTAGAGGAGTTTGGGAAAGAATACAAGAATGTAAAGACCTTCTTCTCATACAAGAAGTACAGCAACATATATCGTTTCTACGAGTCATACATGTACCATCAGGCTGAAAAGAGGTATGACAAACTGTTGAAATTCGACATTTCTAAATGCTTTGACAGTATTTATACACACAGCATCACATGGGCAATAACGAATAAGGAAATAGTCAAGGATCATGTGAAAGATCAAATCCTCAATTTTACTTTTGGAGGTGAGTTTGATACACTCATGCAAAAACTGAATTACAACGAGACAAACGGAATAGTCATTGGTCCGGAGTTCTCGAGAATTTTTGCGGAAATCATTTTACAGAGAGTTGATTTTAATGTGTCTAAACTTCTTAAAAAAGAAGGTGCTCTTCATAAAAGAGATTATGAAGTATATCGTTATGTAGATGACTATTTTGTCTTTTATAATGATGAGAAAACCAAGGATTTAATCATTGAAATGTTTCAGCTTGAACTGAAAAAATTCAATCTATACTTCAACGAGAGCAAGACAAAGACCTATGAAAAACCAATTATCACTGAGCTAACAATTGCCAAGAAAAGAATCAGTGATTTGCTCAACAAAAACCTAAAGTATAAGATTGAAATAGTTGACGAAGACACTGAAGAAGAAAAGAAGTACTCAATCTATGTGAGTTCCAATAAGCTCATTACGGATTTCAAGACCATCATAAAGGAAACTAAAACTTCTTACAAAGACATTCTTAATTATACACTAGCCAGTATCGACAGGAGGATTCTTGCTTTAATCAAACAATACGATAAAATTCCTGAAGAAGACCCCAAAGCTGAATCCAAGTTTATTAAAGCTTGTCTGGAAATTCTTGATTTGTCATTTTTCCTGTATTCTGTCACACCAAGGGTTAATACCACCATTAAACTGAGCATGATTTTAATGAAATTGGTTAAGTACCTGAAGGGTGATAAGGATTTTGTTTCCGAGAACGAAGACATCATTTTCAAAAAGATCTATGATGAGATTTCTCAGGTGCTCTCAAAGAAAATCAACAAAGAATATACTCAGGTTGAGACGCTTTACCTGCTTTTGATTCTCTCTGAATTAGGCAGAGATTACAGGCTTAATGAAAAAACGCTTTTAAAGTATTTCAAGATCGAAAAAGATGGCAATGGAGACTATGTTTATTCGTACACTTTAAACTACTGGTCGATTACAGTTTTGCTGTACTATATGAAAAACACGAAGAGGTACGACGATTTAAGAACAAGTTTAGAAAAACACATTAAAGATAAATTTGAAGCAGCCAATCAAAAAAAGATCTCCGGTAATGCAGAATTAACTTTCCTGTTGCTGGATTTGATTGCTTGTCCTTATCTGGATAATTCCTTCAAGCAAGACTTATTGGGCTACTTTGGGATAAACAGCCATCAAAACCAGATTATAAAAAAGCGGGACTACTGGTTTATTAAATGGACGAACTTTAATTTTGAAAAGGAACTCAATACGAAAAGAAGTCAGGAGGTCTATTAAAATATCATAACCGCACTGCCAATTCCTTCGGGACATTCACACACAAGCGGTTTAGCCTGATGTAAAGGGCGAAAGAAAGAACAGTTAGGCAGGCTGTTCTTTCATTTTTACTTAGCATAAATGAGAAAAGCTTCCTTAATTGGAAGCTTTTCATCAAAATTAATAGAGTAGTGGCAGGCCTTGTTTCAAGCGATTTTTTGGGACAAAAAAGGGAGGTTATACTATAACATAGCTCTGCTAAGACAAAATACTTTATTTTCAAAATAGGTAAAGTATGAGTAAGTCGAGAGAAATGGTTGTTAACGAACTACAAAAACTGGGATAATCAAGTTCATGAAGAATTATGTCCAGCCCAAAATATTTAAACGAGGAAAAATTTATAAACGTTCTATACTCCACGATCAATATGGTGGCAATCGACAAAGTGGAATTTCTTCTTCAGCCAGACACCCATATATATTTGTTTTCTATGGGGCTTCTGGAGAAGCATATGGTTATGAAGATCAATGGGTAAATTCCAATGTTTTCTCTTATACAGGAGAGGGGCAAATTGGGGACATGACCTTTTCCAAAGGAAATCTAAAACTCAAAAATCATGTAAAAGAAGGGAGGCGTATTTTCTTGTTTAATTATGTTTCAAAGGGGATGGTAAGATATGAGGATGAGCTTATTTTTTTGGAAACAGGCTTTTTCCCGGCGAAAGACAAATTAGGAGAAACCAGAAATGCGATTAAATTCTTCTTTAATAGACTTAATTCGACAATATATCCTGATTTGAGTAAACTAAATACGTCTGTTGAGAGTTATGATCCTCCGCAGAACTATGGTGCGCTGTCAAACAAAACGGAAAGGAAGGGATTGGTTAACTCAAGGATAGGCCAAGGAGCTTATAGAAAAAGTGTGATGTATAGATGGGAGTTTCAATGTGCTGTATCCGCTTATAACAATCCAAAAGTACTGATAGCATCACATATATTGCCCTGGAAAGATTCGTCTGACCGTCAAAGATTAGACGTCAATAATGGGATATTGTTGAGTCCCAATTATGACGCTTTATTCGACAAAAATTTAATTAGTTTTGATGAGCAAGGAAACATCATGTTAAGTAAGGAGTTGAAATCAAGTGACTACAGTAAACTTAAAGTCACTGGAAGTGAGAAAGTAGCAGGTTTTACAGATTCCAATCAAGAATACCTTGAAAAACACCGTTCATTATTATTATGAAGCCTACTCCTGTTGTTTGTGCCGTAATTGTTCGGATGAATCTAGTATTTATAGCCCGAAAGAAGAAGGGCAAATCTAATGGTGGGTTTTGGGAGTTCCCTGGAGGTAAAATCGAACCTGGAGAATTGGAAAAAGAAGCTTTAGAACGTGAACTAAAAGAAGAGCTTGGCATGACAATTAGGGTAAAACAGCGTCTGGAAACAGTTAAGCATTTATACACAGAGAAGGCCTTGAGTATTGAACTTATACCATATATCTGTGATTTTATTTCAATGGAACCTGGAATTCAGACTGATCACGATAAATATGAATGGGTAGAGTTAAGTAAATTGGATGATTACAAAATAGCAAAAGCAGATACCTTAATTATTGAACAATTGAAGTTGCTGTTCCAATAGCCATTCTTCCATTACGTTCCCCCAACCGCAAAACACCAAACCACAAACATTGAAAACAAAACCAATGTGGTGATCAACATACCTTTGATTAGTCTCTGGTTAGATTGTTTTGTCTCCATTTTTTGAGCATCTCTAATGTTCATGGTAGTCACAACATTTCCTACAGCCTCTAGAAGTTCGTCTATAAAGGTCTCTGAATTCTTTGAAACGTAATCAACAATATCTTTTCGAAAGGCTTCAATGGTTAATGCCAGCTTTTTTTGTCCTGAGAACATGATTATTGGAATTTTTTGCCCTGTTTTTTTAAGGTGTTGCAGGAAAAGTTCACCCGTCATAGCTCGTTTGTTCTGAGAATCTAAGTGATGGTCCAAAATGATCAAGTCCGGCTTCTCTTTCTTAACTTCCTCTACGGCCAGTTCACCGCTTTCCAGTTTCTTGACCTCACATTTAAAGCTGTTTCTCAGGTTGAATTCTATTAAATCTCGAACGATCACGCTATCTTCTATTATCATTATTTTCATCTCACAAGGTTTTGTAAAAGTCTGTTGGACTTGTAAAGTTGGTTTAGCTTGTTTTGTAGGGAGCTTAGCTGCTTTTTATGATGTCGACGGAGTCTAAATTCTATGAAGGCATAAAGTAAAATTCCTGTCATTAAACTTAAACTCAGGGCAACAATTAGATTAGACATAATTGCCACACTGCTACAAGCGATGATTACAGCATGCGTAAAACAACATATCAACATGACCGTGGAATGACTCCCCTCAGATATTAGTAGAAGGTGGTGACAATGGTTTTTGTCCGCCTTAAATGGAGATTTACCTTTATACACCCTGACAATAATGAGTCTTAACATATCCATGCAGGGCAAAATGCAGCAGGCCAATGCCAGTGAGGATGATACCGGATCACTTAAACTAAAAACCTTGAGAATCATAGCGGATACGATTAATCCCAATCCCAACGAGCCTGTATCGCCAATGAATATTTTAGATGGCTGGAAATTAAATCTCAAGAAGGCGAGCAATCCCCCAAGTAATAAAAGCATTAGAGGTGAATAAGCCGTCAGACCGAACAAGCCAAATATGATGACCAGGATTGAAACATTGATCAGATTTATCCCGCTAAAGAGCCCATCTACGCCATCAATTAAGTTCATTGCATTGGTGATGGTACAAACAAACAGGACGGTTGCTATAAGCTCAACAGTATAATTAATAGGAGGGAGGCCCAGCTGTGTAAACAAGGGTTCAATGGAAAAGCCTGAAGCGAAAAGAATCAAACCCGCAAGTATCTGAAAGACTAGTTTGGATTTGGCTTTGATACTAATTAGGTCATCCACAAAACCAACTATGGTAATTCCGGCCACAACTGTAGCAAAGATGATGTCACTCGCTTCAGTTGCAGCATAAATACTCCAGATAATCAGAATGGGTAAGATGAAGATTCCTCCCATTGCCGGTTTCGGTACATGATGGGCAGACCGTTCATTTGGAACACTTAACATTCCGGAAGTGGTTGCCCAGAGAATCATCAATTTAGTGCTGAGCCATCCAATAAGGGCTCCAACAAAGACGTATAATATAGCATTGGTAGTTTCCATAGTTTAGTCGTTTTCGTAATAGTATAAAGGTCTCTTAAGGTGTGCCAGGCCTAATCTTAACAGTACATTTTCGTTGTAATTCGACAAATCTCCCTGTATCGCGCGCTTTGTTTTCGAATGGTTCAAAGACAATACAAGTTGGAAGTATTTTTCAGCAACCACCTTCCATACATACCTTCTTTTCGCAATGCTTCTCATAGTACCTTTCATACAAATCCATTGGTGAAAAGAAGTCTGGGCCAACTGCTGTTTCAGCTCTTTTTCTGATTTGAAATAGATCGCTTCATTTTCCGTGGTGGCCACGTTGAAGCTGCATTTAAAGGCAAGGATAGGTAAGCCTAAATTCATGGCTTCTACCAATGAAGGATTTGTCCCTCCGGCACCGTGTCCATGCACATAGACAAAGCAGTTGGCTCTGAGTAAATCGAGCTCCCATTGATCATAAATTGGATCCAGCAGGTAAAAATTCTCCAGATGACCATACTTTTCTTTTAATTGGCGTCCGTAAGAACTAGCATTCCAATTACCAACTACAACCAGAGGATAGCCTTGATAGAGAAAGCCTTCCAAAATCATATGAATGTTGTTTTCAGGTTCTATTCTGGCTACTTTGAAAGCATATGGTTTAAATAGGAAGTCGTATTTGAGATGGTCACCCTTTGTAGGGCCATGCGGTTTTACGTGATCTCCGCCGTATTCAATTAAATGGCTTAGGGTTCCATAGTTTTTAGAGGTGTATTTTTTGATGACCTCATTATCTGCAATGTCTGCATGTGACCATCTTACGGCAACTCTTTCAGAAAATCTGAGGAATGCTCGGGCAAAACGATTCCATTTGGCACGTCTCCATTCAAGTCCGTCAATGTTTACAATGATTTTCTTTCTTGTGAATAGTCTTAAAAAAGGAATGAGTAGTCCTCCTGAAACCCCCAGAATTAAAAGCGTGTCTGCGTAGAAGAGTGCATGCAACATAGAAAGCATGTCGTATAAAATGCTCTGTACACCATTGGCGCGTAAAGGGAGGTAGAATAACCTGGCCTTTTTGTACTTCTTAGGGCGTTCTCCCTTTTTGTAAACCTTCCCTGAGCAATACACGGTGAATTTACATTTTGAATTAAGGTTTTGTACCAGTTGTTGAGCTAAGGTCTCAAAGCCTCCATATTTAGCAGGGAGTCCTACTGTACCTATAATTGCTATTCTTTCCATAATAAGTTTGTTTTTAGAATTAAGTTCAAAAGGGATGCCTTTAGTTTTTGTTTGCTGATTTTCAAGGTGTTAACAGATGTGTGAGTAGGTGTCTTATTCCCATTCACAGAACTGTTTCCCAGAATGGGACATTTTATACATATCTGAATGTTCTCAGTAGATTGAGCCATTTCGCATTGAAATGTTCCAAAGTGAAGGTACTCTCGTATCGTTTTCTGGCTTCAATACCAACTTCAGATACCACTTCATCATGTGTAATTAAGAACTCTATGAGTTTGGCCATGGCTTGTGGCTTGTTAGGTGGAATTAGAAATCCGGACACACCATTTACGATGGCTTCACTGGCCCCACCATGGTTTGTTGCAACAACTGTTTTTCCTGCTGACATGGCTTCCAGAACTGTTGTAGGAAATGGATCTTTCATGAGAGAAGGCACCAGGCAAACATCCGCATGAGACATTGGAATCGAGATGTCTTTCTCAAAAGATTTTACCTGAACAAACTGACCAAGATCCGCCTTTTCAATTTCTTCATTCAATTGGTCAAGGAAAAACTCTTGTCCCGGAACAGCTCCACCCATTAATACAAACCTGGCCTTCTTTAAATGTTCTTTAGGAATCAAGCGCAGGGCTTCAATTAAATACCATTGCCCTTTCTTAGGCATGATTCTACCAAATAAGTAAAAGGTCATTCCTTCAGCTTTTTTAATATTCTGGATTTTGATGGGAGAGATGCCGTTGTGTAGAACCAGTGTTTTCCTGTCGAGTTTCTTATCGTATCGAAACATGTTATCCGCTACAGATTGGGACACACAAATGATTTTACCTGCATACCACTTGCACATTTTGGCTGTGGCATAGCCAACCAACTTTGGAGAATCGATGATTTCATGAACGTGCACGTAATTTGAGATCCCCAGTCTCCTGAGAATTGGGAGAATGAAAACACAAGACAAGGTGTTGACGTAAGCCGACTTGAATTGGTATTTGGCATGTTCTGTTTTGATATAATTTCTGTAACGATACCAGTCGCCAAGTAAGCCCAATATTCCACGAAAAGAAAAAATTCGCCTGTAAATAATCGGCATTTCAGGGATAATTTTCACCTCAGTGTTGGTCGAATTATGTTCTATATACTCCTTTAGCGGGCCGTACGATTTCAGATAAACGACCTTCTTGGTTTTCTCAGGCAGGGCATTGATGGCATTTACCATGATGCGGTCTGCTCCATACAGCTCTGAAGAAGGATGAAAAATAGCGACGACCTCATTCTTTTCTTCAGATCTGGCCAGAGCCTTATTGTATGCTTCATTAATAACGTTTCTCTTGGCAGACCAGGTATAAAGCGCAGAATGTCGTTCAAGAGCCAGTTCGCTCAACTTTTGTTTTAAGGCGGGATCCATATAGATCTTGTTCAAGGCCTTTGCCAGATCATTGATGGACTCTGATCGACTTTCATTAGACACTTTGATGCCTGCTTCTCCAATCAATTCTCCAGGACCTGCATTGTCCAAACACACTACAGGAAGTCCAAAACTTAAAGCTTCCGGAACAACCATGCCGGCACCTTCATGTGACGGGAATAAGAACACATCTGCTCTGGCGTAAAAAGAATCAATTTTAGATTTATCTACCCATTCAATCCAGTTCACGTTTTTACTAATCCCAAGTTTTTGAGCAAGGTTTTGTAAGTGTTCTTTTTCAGGCCCATCACCAACTATGGTAAATACGGTGTTAATCTCTGGGTTCTTTTGCCTGAATTTGGTAAAGGCTTCCAAAGCAATGTCGAATCCTTTGATGTAGTGCAACCGACCAACTGACAAAACCTGAAAACAATTAGGATTTGATATGCGCTTAAGTGAAGAAGGTGTGCTGGCCACAGCAGGTAAAACAGTATATCTTGAATCATCTAGTTTTTTTACCGGATAGGTTTCTGAGTTAATGGCAAAAACGTGTTCCGATTTCTTAACCGCAATTCTGTAGAAAGGATCCAGGGTTCGCATCATCCACTTAACAGCCGCATAGGTCCTGTCTTTTATGCGATTACCGATACTTGTGTGTCTGATGTAAGTCTTTTTCATTTTTGGATGATGTCCTATTGGCCCCCAGAAAACCGGCTTTTTAAGAATCCATAAAAAGTGGGGATGACTATCGCTATGGAAATTAAGACAATGGCACAAATCAAATTTCATTTTCTTGCGTTTGATGTGAAAAGCGATACACAACTGCCATAAGTAATAATAGAGCACATAACCTCTTTCTCCAATTAGCTTTTTCCACCAACGAGCCCACAGAGGCAAGTCGTAGCCGTGAAAGGACATGTTTTTTAATACAGCATCATCCGGGTTTTCAAGAATGTATTTTTCGATATGGGGCAGATTGTTTTCTCTTGTAAAGAGAATCACCTTATTAGTTTTTGCAATTTCTCTGGAAATATGCCATCCTGTGCCGTCTTCAGATCCTTTAAATGGATTTACTGCATAGGCTGTTATTAGTATTGTTTTCATGATAATTAAGCTATTCGTGAGTATTCGTGCATGATGGAGTCAACCGTGTCTTTCAGCTTGATATTGGTAATGGTGAAGTAGTGGCTGTTTTTATACTTCTTGTTGTAATACTCAAAAAGAGTTCTGTAATCTCTATCCAGGAAGTGAATCGTTTCAATGTCGAGCTCCTGCTTTCTTTGTCTGATGAGTCTTGGAGAAGCCGACAAATGAATATTAAGCTTGGGCTTCAGAATAAATGAATAGAGACTCCTTAAGAAACGTTTGTTCAATTTAATATTGGATCGTTTACTGTCATTGATAAAATCGAAATAATAGCGATCAAACACAACCGTCTTTCCTCTCAACACATATTTGAAATAGATGTATACCTGACCAACCATATAATCGGTGTAGTAATACGCAAATCTTAGAAGTGAAGAGATCAAACTGTTGTTCTTTCCCTGGCGTGGCAAGCGTTCTGATGCTGCCTTCTCGGCTTTTTTTCTTCCGCCATGTTTTATGGCGCTAATGATGGGTAAAATACCAGGCCTGTGGCGAAGAACAACCACTTCCTTTCTGTATTGATTTTCCAGAGTGGTTTTTACTTTCTCAATTATTGTAGACTTTCCGGCTCCATCAACGCCACTAAATGTGATGATCTCTCCTTTACCGCGCCAGATTTCCAATAAGGTATCTTTTAGATAGGCAATTTTGTTTTTAATTCCGGGCCAAAATGTCTGATTTAACTGGAGATGAAGTTTTAAGGCCTGACTTAACAATTTGTCCGGTCTAAACAATGCTTCCAATGAATCCAACTCAATACGATACTTGGCATGAATGTAATCGAGAACTTCTTCCTTAACACCCTCAGGCAGATTTAGATAATGCATTTCATATTTAGTAGGAATAGAAGCATTGTTTAGATAATAAAAGAGCATGGCATACTCCAAATCAAACTTTAGATGAGGCACAAAGACGCCCTTCTTCAGGTCCTTTTTCGCTGATTTGAGAAGAGTTTCTGTTTCCATCATTTGCATAGATTTTCTCTTAAACTGATGGATGAGATCGATACTCAAATAGCTGCCATCTCTGAAGAACAATTGAAGTACAGACATGAAGGACTTCTTCAATACTTTTTTCTTCACGATTAGTCTATGCTGACTACAAAAGTTGATGACTTCAGGAATGGCATTCACTGAGATGGCAATGTCCAAGTCGGAACTGTCTGCTAATTCGGAAAGTCCAGCTTCCTTAAATTTTAAAAAAGCATGAGGAAGTGTAGCCAATTTGTCGTTGAATTCCTCAATAAATCTGCTTCTATGTGATTGAGAAGATTCGAACTTGAGAATTGAAGTCAAAGCCTTTTCCCAAACAGCCAATTGTCTCAATTGATCAGCTGTGGTCTTCTCCTGAAGCTGAAAACAACGGCCATAGTAGCTTATGGTATAAAGCAGATAAAGTTTGATGTGTAGGTCGATATCAATCTTGTAGGTATCTATGAGGTAACGTATTCTCCCCATATCTGCGCATTTGAATATCTGATCAAATAATCTGGATGTATTTGCCTTCTTCAGGAAGATTTCGGTCTGAAAGTTAAAGTGAAACAAATCGAATAGGAGAGGAGCGTCACATTTTGCCAATTCCCAATCGTATAAGACGGCTTTTCGTCCGTTAATCCTTAAATTCCATGGAGTAAAATCTCCATGAGCTATGGAAGTAGCAATTTTTTCATTGTTGTTGATCTCTTCTCTGGTCTGATTCAACAACAATAGAACACGTTTCATTTGATCACTTAACTGTCGTCTTTTTAAATATGAAAGGTTGTCGAGAATGTCATTCCAAAATGCCGTTTTCCAAATTGGTTGAATCTGAATTGGAGACAGCTTTATAAGTTCCCTGAGTACTTTTTGATGCATTGTCCCAAACTCCGGATTTAACTTAGAATTCTTAACATCAAAAGCTTTGGTAAGCATAAGTGTGCGATCCATTTCCTGGC
The DNA here is from genome assembly GCA_965230535.1 of Parvicellaceae bacterium. Taxonomy (GTDB): domain Bacteria; phylum Bacteroidota; class Bacteroidia; order Flavobacteriales_D; family JAUILH01; genus JAUILH01. Next base: position 2,206,290 of record OZ246009.1, read on the forward strand.
ACAATTCCGGAAGCATGAATGTATTTGGCTCTTTGTGTTTTAAACGACGAATGAATTGACGTTCATTATTGATGCGATACATGGTATGCATGTTACTGGCGAATTTCACATAATGAGTTGCCTCTCCCTTATTTTGCAATGAGATAACAGGTGTTCTGTCGTATCCGGCCGTTCCCATAAAAACTGTGTAGGAATCATAAACAAGATCTTCGAACAAGGATTCCAGCTTGTGTGCTTTTTTGCTGTAGATACTCAAGCTTGTACCAACCAACAAACGATCTAAACCAAGTTTTTGAATGCCTTTTACTAACCAAGAGAAGGCCAACGATCTTTTAGAACAAACGTTGTAGGTGTTCAAAATGGATTGAATGTTCTTCTGATATAACCAACGCATTTGTCCGTCACGTCTTTGAATTACTTTAAAATCAGAGCGCTCAAAATCAAGATTCAGTTGCCCACCTCCAAAGTGAAACACCATATCAAATTCCTCAATTGAATAACCTCTAATGGACTCAACACATTTGGAAAAGTTGATTAGGATGTTCGGGGCGTCTTCACTTTCATATCTGGATAAACTTTCGACCTGCTTCATTCGGCAATCCGGGTCAAATACAAAAGCATTGAATTGCTTTGGAGCAAAAAGGTGAAGAATGATTTTTATATCGGCTGTAAGTATGGGACTTCTCATATAACAGTTGTTTAATGGTGTATTGAGTTATATGTGAAAAATGTGCCATTGCTGTTGAGTCATCTCCAATTACAACAAAATCAAATAGTTACAATCGTGAATAGGTTTTGACTATGTTAAAATGATTACTTATCCGGGACGACTTTCCCAAATTGGGAAACATTATTTCTCAGTAAGTAAGGTATGCTGGTGCCATCTCTTCTCGAAAAGATCTTTGCTGAGCTTTTCTTTCAACGACAATTTGGAGTCAAGTTGAACAGTGAAAATGAGGATCAGAAACTGATAAAACAGGATGCCGTAATTGGCTTCTCCGAAAATTCCAAACTCAGTGAGTGAGTTAATGAAAATTGGAATAAACAGGGCTATGAAGAAGCGATTATATGGACTCTTGATTTGATTGAAAAACGTTTTTATGGTGCTCACAAATTGCCAAAAGACAATGAAGAAACCAACAAATCCTAAATTCATAAGTGCCTGGATAAACGTGTTGTGCGTCATTTTACCCGGATAAGTATTCAGTCCCTGAAAATAGTCTGTGTAATTGATTCTCATAAATCCATAGCCGAAGAACGGTTCTTTAACAATGCCCTCGTTTAACAAGGCGTTCCAAAAGGGAATTCGCCCTGTCATGCTCATAACTTCCTCAGTCCCTCCTGAATCTTTAAAGACGATTAGTTTCAATAAAATTGGCAGGCCTATGATACCTACAATGATCATAACTCCCTTTAAACGCTTGTTTTCTGACCACAGAATCAGAATGCCACAGATAATCGCAAAGCCAATGATTGAGGACCTTGAGGATGTCATAAGTAAAATAGCCAGTCCAACACCAATCATAAGAATTGGAGCCAAACGCTTTTTCGAGTTCATAATCATCACATAGGCCATAGATGCGCATATGCTCGCCAGCATTCCCAACTCATTCGGATTCATAATCCATCCCCCCAAACGTTTCTCTTCACCACCTCTCATTCCTCTGTAAAAAGTGTCTGGTTCTACAATGCCGCCAATAATGAATACAACCAGAATGGGAAGTGTGGCCCAGGCAAATAGTGGTGCATACTCAATTTTCTTATTGGGGAAATGGTGATTAATACATACGACTAACTGAATGAAAACAAGTACAAAGATAAAGCTCTCAAAGGTCATAAGCCATTGAAGTGCAGAGTACTGATAATTACTGGACCAAAGCAGAGACGCCAGACCTAAGAACAAATAAAGACAATAGAGTAGTGGGCTCAACAAATGATCGTAGGCAAACTTTGTTCTCAAACCGTGTGATTTCAATTTGAATCGAATGCCAAGAACCGTTGCCGTCATACCAATTCTAATAATGGTTTTAAACACCTGGTTAATTGATCTTTCTTCAGCAATAGAGAAGTATCCGGCAATCTTGAACATCAATACAAGTGTCAGAATTGTTCTGATATGCTTAACTAGATATGGCAGTTTATGCGGCATAGAGGTCGATCATTTGTTTTGAAATTTGTGTCCAGTCGAACTCTTCTGAAATCATCTTTTTACAATTTTTAGCCAGATTTCTGAGTTCGTTTTGTTCTCTCAGGTCGATTGATTTAGAGAATGTTTTCGCCAAAGACATGGGGTTGTTGTTCTTTAATACAAATCCCGAGTCGTACGAGCTTACAAAGGTTCCCATATTGGTTTCTTTACTCACAATAACCGGCACTCCAAGACTGGCTGATTCTAAAACAACTCCTGGCAATCCTTCATTACGTGAGGTCAAACACAAAAAGTCCATTTGTGTCATCAACATCAATTTATCCATTCCAAACTGCCCTCCCAGGAATCTGATATTTTCTGTAATACTCAGTTTTTCTGCCAATTGACTTAATTCGGGTCTTTGCTGACCATCTCCGATAATCCATAGTTCAGATTTTCTTCTGAAATGATCTGGCATCAAGGCAAAACCTTCAAGTAAGATATCCAGTCCCTTGGTATGGATATCAATGCGCCCCACAAAACCGAAAACAACTTTATCTTCATTCGTTTTCGACGGACTGATGACAATAGAATATGGCTCCTGTCCATTTGCGATGAGCTTGTAAGGAGCACTTTTGAAGTGCTTTTTCAAACCGTCGACTTCACTTGCCCCAATCAGATGAATGCACTTGGCATTTTTAACAACGGCTCTTTCGAACAAGTTGATGTAGAGTATTTTCTTGAATCGACTTCTTTTAAGTGCCACTGTGTTGTAGGCGCCATGAGGGGTGTAGATATATGGAATATTATGTTTTTTCAGCTTCATGGCGACGGCATATAACTGAGGTAAAAAGCCGCCATGAAGGTGAACAACCGCTTGCTTATCCAACATCTCAATCCTTTGGAGTAGCTTTTTGCTCAAACTAAACTTCAAAATCTGATCCTGAAACAGTTCAGTAGCATAGTTTCTTTGTGGATAGTTGTGAACGACCTCTTTGGTGATTCCCCAAACACTTACTTTGTATCCCAATTGAGCTTGGTGTGTGGCCAGTTTGTTAACTACCTTGTTAACCCCATTCATTCTATTTGGGTTGGCTTTTCCTAACAATACATGTATTATTTGAAGATCCATTTGATGTCGTTTTTAAGTGAATATGTATAAATGCTCAGGCAAATGATCTGAGACAGAAAAAGGCCGATTAGAATACCGTTTAACTCGAATTTTTCAACAAGAGGAATTGCGAATCCGCCAACCAAAACAGAGCTCACAGCATAGCCAATAAAAATGGTTCTGTTGTCTTCTATGGTTCTAATCAAAAACCTTAGAATGGTTCCGAAAAAGACAAATACATAGAGCCCACAGAAAACGAGTACAAGCCATGAGAATCTGGCATATTGATGCCCGTATAATTCTGTAATAATTGTGTGACTGAATACTGAAATGATCGCTGTTATAAGAATCAGTGGCAATACAGATTTCTTCACTATTGAACTCATATAGTTCATCATAGCAATGCGCCCTTTTTTAGATAGAATCTCTGAAGCTTTAAGAGGTACAATGTTTTCCATTGCCAGGAAAATCACATTAAGTACGCCCATCATATTTTGAACAATTCTTATCGCACCTATGGCCACAGGGCCTACCAAACTGGCTCCAATCATGAGTAAATAGTTACCCGAGAACCATTGAAGCACTGCAGTTACCAATAAGTATCTCGAAAATTTCCAGTGAGCGGACACTACCTTTTTCACGCCTTGTACATTTACCTTTAATCTGCTGTATCTGATCGTTCCAATTACTATTGACAAGGTCAAAAGTGTATTGATGATAATGAAAACGGAAGTCACATCTAATCTACCCATGAACATGAGTGTCGGAATGGCACATATTTGAGCTCCAGAAGCTATTAGATCCATTACGATCACTTGTTGGGGACGTTGTTTGGCAAATACAACACGTCTCAGAAAATCGTTATGAATGAAGAGTGCAGACACCAAAGGCAACCATAAACCCAATTCCGGAGAGATCAATGTAGCATCAAACCATATGATCCCCTGAACAACAGCATAGTTGATTAGGAAAACACCAGTCGTACACATGATTTGAATGGTGTGAAGTTGATTCAAATAAGTTTGGGAGTCTTTTTGCTTGTTGATTAAAGTGAACAAAGGCATGGTAATAAACGCCTGGTGCAGACTGCTTGTGAATAGAACCAATAGCCAGGCAATTGTGAATGCACCATAAGCTTCAATCCCGAGAAATCTTGCAAGAAGAATCCCAACTATAAAGTTTGAGCCACTTACAATGCCCTGATCAAAGAAAACCATGAGCTTTGATTTGTTGGAATATAGTTTGTCGATTACACTTCTCATCTCGCAAAGATTCTTTTGAACATGTTTGACAATTTGCCTCCCAATGATAGATTGACAGACTTGAATACTGAAGCTTGATAATGACCTGAATAATTGCTTGTCTTAGGCGCTCCGTTAAGCACAATTTCTATGTTAGTCAGACCGTACTCGTCCGCAATTAACTTAGGCTGTTGCATATGCGCCATTTTGGTATGATTGGCACGAACCACGTACATACAAAGTGTACTCTTGCACATCCATTCAATTGAAGAAATATCCATAGATGTGGAAGAAGTGTCCACCAACAGGAAGTCGTAATTCTCCTGAAGTTTGTTTAAAGTCTCATTGTCAAATCCCAGGTTGTTAGAATCTACCTTAAAGGCTGTGTAATCCAAACTACTCAATGCCTGTACAAATTGGTTGGCAACGTAAGTTTTGCCCTCTGACGCCATGGTAGAACAAACGGTAATAATGCTACCTGGTTGAATCTGCTTCTTAATCAAAAGTCGCTTAACCAATTGAGTCGCGTCCGTTAACTGATTGTTTTGTCTTACTACACCACAGATTGGCATTCCGGTATGACGTTCAATGTCATCACGTGAAGCGACTTTTGCCAGACTATAGCTTCTGAAGTACACGAAGAATATGCCTATAATCAATCCCAAAAGTCCACCTACAAAAGTGATTAGAACTTTATTCGGAGAAATAGGGGAGGAAGGCGGAATGGCCGGTTGAATGATTCTGTGAAAAGAGATGTTTGAGCTGGAAGTAATGCTGGCTTCAATTTTCTTCTGAGACAGGAAGTTATACACGTCTTCCAGCAATCTAAACTCTCTGTCTAAGATGTTTAAGTCACGCTCTCTGGTTGGCAAATCATCGAACATATGTGAGGCTTCTTCCAGTTCAACTTCAATGTCTTTTTGTCTGATAACAATGTCTTTTAAGTTTTGGGCAATTGCTTCTTTTATGTAGCCTTTTATCTCTTCAATTTTATCATTTGCAGCAATTACTTTCTCGTGAGAATCTGTGTATTTCGTGATTAAATCTCTTCGTTCGTCCTGCCACAGCTTGAGTTTTTTAACCAATTCTGTCAATAAGAGATCTCCGAATCCAAAATTGATGGCAGTTTCGTTGAAGTAATCGCCTTTTTCTATGTATTGCTGAAGCTCTCTGATCGCTTCAACCTGCATGTCTAAATTGATTTTTTGGATTTCCAGTTTTGAAATATGCCTTAAACCGGTCTCTGTTTCCTGAGTCGTGTTAACCACATCATGGTCTTTTTTGTATCGCTCAAGATCTTGCTCTGCTGCTTTTAGCTTAAGTCGTACTTCACTTATTTTTTGTTCGATGAAATTCTCCGTTTTGTTAGCAGCTTCAGCTTTACTACTTACATGATCCTTGATATAGGCCTCACAAATTGCATTCGTGAAATCCGCAACCAATTGAGGGTGCTCATCCTTGTACACAACTCTTAAAACAGACACTTCTTTGTCTACCGGAACCACATTTAGGTTACTGCTTATGTGATTTACCAATTTGTCATTGTTCCAAAGTGTGATCTTATAAGTATCATCTATGTCGAGCCCACGCTTGTTAAATACCTGAAGGTTTCTTGAAATTTTAATCGATCTTCCGTCTATGAAAAATGGCTCTCCAAGTGATCCATTAACTTTCGATTGGTTCGCAAACGTGATAGACAAATGACTTTTGTTCGAAATCTTCAATTCAAAACTGAAATTTCTATCACTCACAAAGCCAGAATCGTATTCAATTGTAAAAGGCGCGTCAGTATATAGTAGGGTGCTCTTGAATTTACCAACTCTATAGATACTCATCATCATGCCTTTAACAGATGACAATGCTTTGGAGATGATCAAAGGAGATTTAAGAACCTCTGCTTCCGTTTCTACTTTGTTTTCTGATGTAAACACATCAAAGTTCTTATAAAGCTTATTGCCACTGTATCCATACTTCTGATTGTCTAACTGAATTTTCGCAGTCGCCTGATACATGTTAGGGGAGTAGTCCACCAGTTTCTTAGCTCCAAACAAAAAAGCGATAAAAACCAGGGCTATGATAGGCAAACCTTTTACTAAAGGTCGCAGCTGTTTTTTTAAGTTCTGTAAGCCGTTCATCATCTTGAGATTATTGAGAATACCAGGGCTATTGCAGTCACTGCACTCGCAAATGGAATGATGACTGGGGCTTTTTCTTCAAATCGTTTACCTCTCCTTGAAGGGATGTAGACAATGTCGTCTGCTTTCAGGTTGATTTTATGCAGCAAAGTATCATGTGAGTTAGACATGTCAATTGGGTAACCAATCCCATCTCTAACAATCTTAACATGTTGGATGTCTGCGTACTTTTCAAAGCCTTGAGCCTGGCCTATAATGTGTGTTAGCGAATTGTTTTCTTTTTCCAGAATGTATGTTCCGGGAGTACGAACTTCTCCAAGTACAGTCACTTCTTTGTTAAGCACCTTTACTACAATCACAGGATCTTTTAGGTACTCCGAATATTGGACTGCAAGGGAATCGGCAGCCTGGGTGCAAGTTAACCCAGCTATAGAAACGCCGCCGATTCTAGGAAGTTTTATTTCTCCGTTCTCGTCTACCAAAATCCACTTACCATATGCTTCATTAGAATTGTAAATGGTGAATACCGATCCTACACTTAAATCATCGTGGTTCCAGATACTCAAACTTATTTTGTCATCTACCTTGATGATGTGAAGATCTCTTGAGTCGTCTAATAAATCTTCAACATTTCCTGTATCGAGATTAGAATACATGTTGATGGTTTTGCAAGAAGAACAAGCTGCTATTAGAGCGAAAAGCAATATAATTCTATTGGTTATCATGGTGTTAATTTTGGTGGAGTTATTAATCTTAATAGCTAAATGCGTAAGCGAGAATGGCTAATTCCAGTGCAACTAAGCCCGCTACAAACCATCTGAACTGACGTTTCATCCTGATGTTTTCGTTGATGGCGTTGTTCTGGTAAATGACACGCTTTAACAGAAATGACAACCTTTTAAGTCCATCTGAATTCTTCTCCAGATAATCGTAAGCACCATACTTAAGGGCCTGAATTGCCACATTCATTTGTTCTTGTGCAGACAAGAATATTACCTGAATATTTGGGTTAACACTTTTGATTTTTTTAAGGACCTGGATGCCGTTTAATTTGCCTAAACCATGATCTAAAATGACGATATCCGGCTGCTCGTAAAGTTTGTTCAGGGCTTCTTCACCTGTGTGGTAAACGTGAACATTGTTATAGGATTCTTTTTTTAAGCGCTCGTTTAACATGTTTGCGAAAAACGGGTCGTCTTCAACGATGAAAATATTGGTGGAATTTGTTTTCATAATGAATGGTTTTTAGAGTTTATATATTGATTAAGCTGTTTTTTGAAGGTTGTTAGCTCCGAAATTCTTTAAGTATGAAAGCAGTTCTTTATTGAAGCCAAAGCAACTGGCGTCAAGGAAATTGTCATTTTGCTCATTTGAAAAAGAGAAGTGAGGAGACACACAAACTATTTCAGAGAATGAGTTATATGCTCTTATGGTCTTAACTGCCTCTAAAAGCCACGTTAGTGCATTACCTTCTCTGAAATAGGTGTCAAGGATGATAATATCCTGATTAAAGCAAGGGGAGAAATGAATATTGTTGTTCACAGAATTCAAAAGCTCCAGATGAAAGTCACAATCTGTTAAGTGATATTCCCAAAATTCAAGAGGCTGATTGTTTCGTGATATGATAAGTAGTTCCAGGTTCATATTGTTCTGTTTGAGAACAGTAATTCCCTAAATCGGACCGAAACCAAAAATCACTGAAAATCAATTGATTAAAAGCAAAGCAAGAATAAAGCTGAAATCAAAACGGGAGAGAATTCCCAAAATGGGATAACTAAAGATGTGCCTTAAGGGCTTCAATGAGTTGTTCTATATGAGCAATTAACCGACCAGTTAAGTCCATAAAATCGTTTTGGCTATGTTCACCATTTTCAATCTGTCTGACAAGATCCTGAAGAAACTTAGATGCCAGATGATCAATGGAAGGTTTCATACCATGTGCTATTTTTCTAACAGCTTCAAGGTCTCCCTGCTTAAGATTGGATTTAAGATTGTCCAATTGTCCTGGTGTTGTGTCAATGAAAAGCTGAATCATCTTTTTCATAAAAGCTTCATCACCATTGGTACTTTGTTTTAACCTGCTTAAATCCACAAGTTTTTCTCCGGAACTAAGTGATGGAGCAGGAGAGGAGGGCTCTTTTTGTTCTAATGACAGCAGTTGAGTGATTTGATTGAACAATTCTTCCTGAACAAAGGGTTTGCTCACATAACCATTCATCCCGGCATCTCTGTATTTTTGATCATCACCCTTTATCGCATTGGCCGTTAAGGCTATGATTGGTGTATTGAGTTTCAATTCCGACCTGATCTTTCCAGTGGCCGTCATTCCATCCATTTCCGGCATCATAATATCCATTAAAATGATGTCGAATTCCGACTCTTTCAACTGCTCAATGGCCTGAATGCCATTCTCCGCAATTTCTACTTCACACTGCCAGTTTTCCAGAATAGTAACAGCCATAAATCGGTTAATAGGATGGTCTTCTACTAACAAAACACGAATGCCATTCAAAGCTGAAAAATCTACATTTTTAGGATTGACTACCTCTGCAGGAAGGTCTGTTTCTTCAAGTTCCAGTGTAAATGAAAAGCAGGTACCTTCACCCAATTTACTTTCTACAAATAAATCAGATCCCATCATTTGAATCAGTTCTCTGGAGATAGGCAAACCTAATCCGGTACCACCATATTTTCTGGCTGTAGATCGTTCCGCCTGACTAAAACTTTCGAATATGTCGTCCAGCTTGTCCTCAGCAATGCCAATCCCCGTATCTGTTATAGCAAAATGGATGCGCGTTGTGGTCTCCTTTCTTTCTAACAGCATACATTCCACCGTAACTTTTCCGGACTCAGTAAACTTGATTCCGTTGCTCAACAGGTTAATTAGGATCTGGTTTAACCTGGTTTTGTCGACAAGATAATTTTGTAATGATTCATCAAGATGAACAATGAGTCCAACGCCTTTTTCTTCGGCCTTCAATTCAAGTGTCTTTGCCGCATTGATGATGGTGTCTTTGAGGTTCACCGGAGTGGGGTCCAGTTCCATTTTACCAGCTTCAATCTTAGAGAAATCGAGAATATCATTGATGATGATGAGCAAATTATTGGCAGAAGTGGATATTGCGGAAACGTAATCCGTTTGTTTTGGGTTAAGTGAAGATTGGCCCAATAGTTCACTCATTCCAATAATCGCATTCATGGGTGTTCTGATTTCATGACTCATATTGGCCATGAACAACTCCTTTGATCTAACAGAACTTTTGGCCAGTTCAATAGATTCCCTCAATTGATCTTCCATTTCTTTTCGATCTGAAATATCCAAGTGAATCCCGATAGTTCCTTGGATTTCGCCATCTATACCGAAAAAAGGGGCTCCACTTATAATGACCCAAGCGCGTTCTCCTGTTTTTTTGATAATCTGGACCTCATATACACCGGGCTTTCCTTCCTGCCTCAGAGCTTCTTGCTTCTCAACAACACCCCAAAATTCTGTTGGTAATAAAGTTTCTTTGATCCTTTTTCCAATCAAGTCCTTTTCGTCATACCCACTCATTTCACAGAATTGAGGGTAGACCTTTGTAATTCTATCGTCCAGACCAACCTCTACTAAGCCCAGTTCCAGGTTTTCGATAATACTTCTGTATTTTTCTTCACTTCTTTCAGTGGCTTCTCTCGCAATCTTTAGATCTGTGATGTCTCTCGCGAGCACCATAAATTCAATATCTCCATCATCGTTATAATGGATGTTGACGGTTTGACCAAACCAAAGTGTTTTACCCTCGGCCGTTATAAAAGGAAACTCGAGATAAGTGCTTGGAATTTCTTCGATGAGTTGGCGGACATAAAATGAAGCGACCTTCTTTAAATAATCTGGTCTAACGAATTCATGAAAAGATCTGTTCTTGACTTCATCAAATGAATATCCGGTTATTTTTTCTGCCACCGGATTGACATAGATAAATTCACCTCTTTTGTTACACTGGTAAATTACATCACTGGCAGATTCGACCAATTCTCGGTACTTCTTCTCGCTTTTAATGGTCTCGGCTGTACGAATATTAACCTCTTCTGTCAGGCTGGCATTTAATTCTTTTAATTCAATATTTACGGCATATAGTTGTCGACTCTTTTCTTCCAAGAGTCTTTCAGCTTCTTTTCGAGCAGATATTTCGCGCTCAAGCCTTCTTTTCAATATGTCGATCTCAGACAACTATTCGTTTTTGGTTATGGTAAAAAATACGGTTGATGCCGTTTCTTCAGACACTTTTACATCTATGCTTGCGGACTCCTCAAAATGAGTTAAACATCCTTCAATCAGACCATGTGCGAAATCAGCCATCTGTCTTTCAGATTGGTACTCCATAATAATCTGATGGTCACCAACTCTTTTTGTAATGAACTTTGGGAGTTGTGCATCCGGATACAATTTCAATACTTCAGCGTGGATATAATGGTCAATTCCCTCCAGAAAGGTGAGCGCATCTAAATCACCCTCAAAAAACTTGGGGTATAAGTGCACAAAGCGATGAAACAAATGACGTCCATAAGTCTTTAACAAATCCGGTACAGACACACCAGAGGCCTTATTTAAAGCAACTACCAGCGAGACCATTTCAGAATGATCGTAAGTACCCACCGCTGTATAAACACCATTAGAAGGCACCTTGGATTGCACAATAATATCGTCCACCATTTCGTAGCCGAATTTCTCTTCAACCATTTCTAAAAACTCTGTAAAAACTATTCCTTTCATGATTCTTTTATTTCTTGTAACATTCGGTAAATGGTAGATTTTCCAATATTCAGTACCTCAGCAACTTTGAGCACATTATTGTTGTATTTATCCATGTAGAACTGAAGAATTCTGAAGTTGTATTCTTTCAGTGTCATTTCAGAAGTTCTTAATTCGTTTACGGGATTTGCTGTGTAAAAGGTTATATGCTGATCCGAAATTGTGTCATCATTGGACATAACCATTGCCAGGTCGATAATTGATTTTAATTCCCTCACATTTCCAGGAAAATGATAGTTCATCAATTTGTCCACTGCAGAAGGAGCAACATCCTTTTTATCAAGTCCATTTTCCTTTGCAAAGAGCTCAATAAAATGTTTTGATAACATGAGAATATCCTGACCACGGTCCTTAAGTGGAGGCAGTTCTATTGGAAGACCTATCAATCTGTAAAACAAATCCTGTCGAAAATTACCTTCTGCCACTTCTTCCTGAAGGTTTTTATGTGTGGCTGAAATGATTCTGCAATTTGTTTTAACCGTTTTATTAGATCCAATTCTTGTGAATTCCTTTTCCTGTAATACCCGAAGAATTTTGGCTTGCATATTTGGATCCATCTCTCCAATTTCATCCAGAAAGAGCGTGCCATTACCAGCTTCTTCGAACTTTCCTATGCGCCTTGCTGATGCTCCCGTAAACGCTCCTTTCTCATGTCCAAACAACTCACTTTCTATTAATTCTGATGGAATTGCTGATACGTTAACAGCCACAAAAGGCGCTTTTTTAAATTCCGAATTATAATGAATGGCTTTTGCCACAACTTCCTTTCCGGTTCCTGTTTCTCCGGTAATGGAAACATTTATTTTTGTTTTAGCCGCTTTTTCAAGCAAGGGCATGACCGCCTTAATTTTAGGACTCGACCCAATAATTGATTTACCAAAATCGTATTTGGTTTCAACCTCTTGTCTTAAAGTAGCGACTTCTCTTTTTAAATGTGCCGTCTCCGAAATATGGATAAGTGCATTCCAGAGTCGCTCTTTGCATTCTTCATCTTTAACGATATAGTCTCTTGCACCTTCAGTTAATAAGCTTACAACTGTTTTAATGTCTTCCTGCCCGGAAATAACAATGACAGCTGTATCCGGCGAATTTTCTTTGATGTACCTCAGCAGTTTGAGTCCATCATCATCTGGCAGACCATAATCTAAAGTAATGACATCAGGTTTTTCATGTAGCGTGGCCTTCAATTCTTTACCTGATGAGACAATGTTTACTTCATAATCCGGATTTAAACTTAAGTGATGCTTGAGCATTTCGGCGTACCAAACATCATCTTCTGCAATTGTGATTTTGAGAAAATTGGCTTTTGTCGACATATACCAATTTTAATCAAAAAAAACGAGAATATTCCCAATTTGGGACATCAATCTCTTTTTTAGACAGACTCAAAAACTTAAACAACTCAAAAACAATGGATTAAATATTTGGCGCTCAGTTTGGATTTACATGACCGAATCAATCCATGAATTATGAAGCAAATACTACTATACCTTACTTCACTATTTCTTTCTACAGGCATTCAGGCTCAGGTAACTGTTTCGAGTACTGTATTTAATGAAATTGATGTATGTGGGGATCACAAGAGTTTTCTGGTAAAAGTAATCAACCAAAAAACCGGAGCCGCCATCTCTCCATTAGTGAGCTGTAACTTACCTGAAGGAATGGAATATGTACCCGGTTCTATTCTGCAACTGAATGGAAATATAGTAAGTAGTAATATATTTGATTTATCAGCTCCGGTATTCAATGCAGCCAATATATCGGCAGGAGACTCTCTCTTTTTTGAGATCAAGATAAAAGCTCTGGTACCCGCCATCGCTGAACAACAATCTGGTACTGTTTTCAGAAACACTGTTGAATACAGCGACAATCAGGACCAGGAAAGTCATTTGAGCAATGCATACAACATTTTGTACCCTGCCATGAGCATTACGAATGTTTCTCCGACTTCAATAACCGGTTTGAATGGCCAGCAGGTACAACGGCAAATAACGATTGTAAATGCCGGATATGGCAAATGTGAAAGCTTACGCATTTCGGACATCCGCAATAATGTTGGATTGAGTTTAAGCGCTACTTCTATTGGAACAATAGACAGTAACGGTGAGATCATTCATATTTCCGGAGCAGATTTAATGACCATTGGAAACAATGATGCTTATTTCGACTTTGGTGAAACATTAACAATCACAGAAACATTAGATCTGAGTGGATGTAACAATGTAACCGTGAGCTCTGCCATTGCTGTTCATTGGGGATGCGAATCGGATAGTATTTCTACTACCAATTCCAATGCGCATGTCACCATAGGCCAAAAGAATCCCAATATTTCCATTTCTTCAGATAATGTACCAAGTACTTGTGTTGGAAGTCCCTCAAAAGCTTCTCTTACGCTAACAAATAATGGTCAGGGTTTGGCCACCAACCTGACACTGGAAATCTATAAATCTTCCGGAAACGGTTATGATGAAGACATTTTTAGTCGCATAGATGAAACCTCATTTACTTACTCAATTAATGGTGGGGCCATCATTTCATTTACTCCTCAAACAACTAACACTCGAGATGATGGCCCATATGCATGTCTGGGCAATTCACCTATCGGAAAGGTAGAGTATTCTGCTCCTTTCGATCTTGCTCCCGGCGACCAGGTGCTTGTATCTTGGGACATGTACCAATGTTGTATCAGCGAGTGCCTGGAGCAAGGCAATATGGGCTGGAAATATGGCATTACTTATCAGGATTTTTGTCTCAATAACAATTATTCCAAAGGAGGAACAGGAGAGGGGCCCACAGAATTAAACGCTTTTATTTTTACCGAAACACCAACAGATCTGTTCGAAGGTGAGATCATAGAGAACAGTTATCACATATCCAGCTGGGAAAACAACTTAGCTCAGGGACAGGGAGCTCATTACAAACTTCAGTTCATTTTGCCAGCCGGATTGGTGTGGTCGGGAAATAGTTCAGACTTGAAATGGGAAGTAAATAACATCAGTTGGTTTCCAAACAATGTGACTTATAATCAAGTCAGCTCTGCACTTGAAGCTACATTTCCATTACCAAGCCCATTTATCATCCCTAAATCTGAAATAAAACTATCTCTTCAGGGATTTTGTAATGGGGGAATCAACTCCGGGACACAAACAACAGACTTGTCTATTTTCTACGTGGCCAACGATACCTGCTCAAATGTATGTGAAGTCGCGATGATTTGTAATGAACAGGTTCAATCAGACTTACATTGTCCAATTGGCGCCTGTGAAGGCTTGTATTTCTATGGATTTGACACTTACAGGACAAGCTTTGGTCTTCCTGACAACGACATCAATGGTTTAGCTGATGCTTCCGGCAACATAGATCTCAATAAAATAGAAATAGGCAGATCAATGATGGGAGACACGATTAGAACAATTGCCAAAGGTTTGGTCATGTCTTCCATTGGACAGTCATTCAACTATTTATATGCCGAATCTGATATTGAGTTGGGAAGTTTGATGGAACCCTTCAGAGCATCTGTAGTTATTTATGATGCCAGTCAGGGAGTATCTTTTTCATGCGATCAGGTAACGATTTCTCACTACACCAGTGGAACAGACAGAGTTTGCAGGTATGCAGTATCTCCTCCTCAATTGCATAATCAAGGCTGCGCTGATTTTGCCAATTTTGCATTTGAGGCTGGGGACTCCATTTCTCTGCAGGTAGATTATAGAATGGTCTCAAACTTAGGTCCATCCGTAAAGGAAATACTAATTGAAAACCAGTTTTTTCTGAGTCAAAGCACCAATCCCTGGAATTCATCTGCCACCAAATACTCCTGCGATTCAAGAAAAGGACGACATACACTCATAGGTTACGAGTTTGTGAACGAATCCAGAAATAACTACAATTTCACCACTTGTACTAAAACTATCCGACAATCCTTCAGGCTGAGTATTGGCGATTGTTGTGACAACTATCAAGGCGGAAATCTTTTTCCATATGAATACAGAAACTGGGCACACCTCAAAGAAGCCATTGTGACCATACCAGATCACTATGAATTTGTTGATGCCTATTTTACACAGTCACGTACCAAAGCGACCAATAGCAAAGCAAATCAGAGTGTGTATAACATCACACCAACAGGAAGCAGTCCGGTGGTACTTCATTTCGATTTGGAGACCCTGTACCAGGACTATGGAGGTACAATCTCATTGAGTGATGATGGTTTTTCAGGAACACTTAACGTGGAACTAGCGCCTAGTTGTGATGTAGCCATAAACACATACGAAGATGTTGAGTGGCGTTGCAAATTTGCTCAGTCGGATTATATAGGTGGCGGTACAAGTAACTGGATTTATCCGGACTTAAATGACCGTGTTAAATACAACCCAACCAACCTTACGTTAAGTTCTGTAAATCCCATACAGGATGGAGAAAACAGATCAGTTATCTGGCCAATCACCATCAACAATCCGGCCTCAAATTTTAAAGCAGATAATGTATGGCTACATTTCAAATGCCCAAGCGAACAAATGGAAGTCATATGTCTTAAAAATGATGTTGGAGACACCTTATTTCTTGATGGAGATATCTATAAAATTGGAGACATCAACAAAAACTCCAGCGAAACTTACTATTTGACATGTACCTACAGTGCCTGTGCTCCTGATTACATTGTGGCCTATACCGGTTATGAGTGTTCTGCATATCCGGATTCATTCGCCTACTTCTATTGTCCATATACTACATATCCGCTGCATGTAGAACCAAAACCCGCAGCATTTCAAACCAGAATTTATGGAGAAACACTTGGAGGCAACTGTAGTAACACACTTCAACTGGAAGTTGACATGGCCAGCGTGAAATTTGGTCATCTAGACAGTATGAGGATTCGTTTCGAGAGTACGAACAACGCCATTTCCTATATCCCCGGAAGTACAACATTGAGTTACCCAACCGGGGCAAGTGACATATCTGTGAGTGATCCGGAGAATGACCAGGGATTGGTTTATAAAATGGAAAACCTTTCGGCTTACTTGAGAGAAAACGGCTTGCCAGGGGTAGGAGATATTGCCAATAGCAGATTCAAATTAAAGTTTAACCTAAACATTGAAAGCTATTATAAAACAGGGGATTATGTTTCCGTACAGTTGACAGCAACAGAAATGTGTCAGCTTCAATTGCCAACCATAAATCTGGCCTACGATCCTGCCATAGAATTTGACTCAGACAGCAATACCGGGTTGACCAACCAGAGCACAAACACCTGGGGTGTGGCCTGGGTTGACTACAACGGTGATGGTTATGACGATTGTTTTGTATCCAACTATGAAAATAGTCAGGGGAACTTACTTTACCGAAATGAAGGCAACGGAACCTTTACCAGCGTAAACGCGGGTTCTCTTACGCAATTGGCAATGAATACGGTATCCAGTACCTGGGCAGACTTTGACAACGATGGTGATTTAGATGTTTTCCTGGCCAATAATGTCGGAGCCAGCAATATGCTCTACAGCAATGCTGGAAACGGAACTTTTTCTCTTGACACTTCACTAAATCTCAATAAATACTCCGGGTACTGCCACAACGCCACCTGGGTTGATTACGACAACGATGGATTCACTGACCTGTTCGTGACAGACTATATGGCCACTAAATACAATCTCCTGTACCACAATAATGGAGACGGTAGTTTCACGAAAAT
The DNA here is from genome assembly GCA_965230535.1 of Parvicellaceae bacterium. Taxonomy (GTDB): domain Bacteria; phylum Bacteroidota; class Bacteroidia; order Flavobacteriales_D; family JAUILH01; genus JAUILH01. Next base: position 2,223,386 of record OZ246009.1, read on the forward strand.
CTCGAATAGTGCCATAACCATGGATCCAATGAAGTCGATTGGCAGTACCTGGGCAGATTATGATAACGACGGTGACCTAGATGCCTTTGTTCCCAATACAAATGGTGAAAACAATGCTTTATACACCAACATTGGAAATGGAGATTTTATTAGAGTAAGTACCGGAGACGTAGCCACCGATGGTGGTAATTCTGTGGGATGTAGCTGGGGAGATTATGACAACGATGGTTACTTAGATTTATTCGTGGCCAATACCGGAGAAGAAGCCGATTTTTTATACCACAACAACCAGGGACAGTCTTTTACCAAGGTTTTGATTCCTGGTTTAACAACGGATCTATACAACAGCAGCGGAAGTTCCTGGATAGACATAGATAACGATGGGGATTTGGATTTATTCATCTCCCGGGATCTTGGAACTCCCAGCGCATTATACATCAATACAGGAAATGGTTCTTTTTCACTGTCAAACATTAATCTTTCTGAGGTTTTAGGGAATTCTTACCCCAATGCCTGGAGCGATTACGATAGGGACGGAGACATGGATGTCTTTATTGGCAATAGAAACATGGAAACAGATGTTGTTTTCGAAAACAAAAGGGGCAGTTGCAACAACTTCTTATGCTTTGATCTGATAGGCACAATGAGCAACAAAAGTGCTATTGGAGCAAAAGTTCGTGTGTTAGCCCACATCAACGGAACACCTGTGTGGCAGTTGAGGGAAATTAGTGCTCAAACCGGAGGTGGAGCCGGTAGTCAAAATTCATTGACAGCTAATTTCGGACTTGGAGACGCCACACAGGCAGATTCCGTAATTATTGAATGGCCATCGGGCTTAAAGCAATCCATTACCAACTTAATGGCAGGTGGCTGCAATACCATTACAGAACCTCTTGGGAATGAAGTATGTGGAGAGATCTTCAACGACGAAAATGGCAATTGTGTGAAAGATACTGGAGAACAAACACTGCCTAATCGAATGATAGAGATTCTACCCGGTCCAAGATACGTAACAAGTAAAGAAGACGGTTCTTATAGCATATACCTGGAAGATGGCAATTACTCGTTTACTGTCTTAGAAAACGCCACATGGATCAATTCATGTCCAACACCAACTACTATCAATCTTAATGGAGAGGATACCTGTGGTGTCAACTTTGGACTCAATACTTTATGCCAGGGCACAGACCTTGAAGTCAGTTCCGGAGCAACCGCCTTCAGAAGAGGATTCAAAAACACCATTGTGGTGAATTGTAAAAACAACAGTTCGGTTGATGCTACGAGTGTAATTCTAGACATTGAATTAGACGATGAACTGGAGATTTTGTCCAGCGACCTCCAATGGAACAGTATTAACTATCTCGACTCAACCATAAGCTATCGTTGGGAGATAGCCAGCATTCCTGCTTTTTCCAGCGTGACCATCACATTGATCGATTCTGTTGATTTATATGCCACATTGGGAGACAGTTTAACCGTTTCGAGCACAATTCAGGCTTTCGAAACCGATTGTTTCATGAGCAACAATACCTACTCAGAAAGGGGAGAGGTAGTAGGCTCTGTAGATCCTAACGACAAACTGGTTTCACCAAGCATTCACAACGGCATTGCAGACATTACCGATGAGGATGTTTTACACTACAAAATCAGATTTCAAAACGTGGGTAACTACTACGCAAGTAGAGTAATCATAAAAGACACCTTGTCTCCATATCTCGATTTGAGCACTCTGGAATTTGGTACATGCTCGCATAAATTCTCAGCTTCACTTGAAGATGGCATACTCACATGGATGGTTGATGACATCATACTACCGGATAGTTCGGAAAGTGAAGAATTGAGTCAGGGATTCGTTAGTTTCACTGTCAAAGCACTGAAAAACACCCCATCAGAATCCTTAATCGCCAATCGCGCATCTATTCAATTCGATTACAACGACGAGATCATCACAAATGAGGTCTACAACAGATTTATCAACTACCAATCTTCAAAAGAGGCCGCACTTATGGCAGAACTCTTCCCAAATCCATGCACAGATCACATAAACGTGGCTATGCTGGTTCGTCGTAATAAAATCTACCTTCCAATAGAGCAAATTACCATTCAAAATGCACTTGGTAAAATCACTCATATGCTTCCCATTCCGGGACAAAAGCACGTTGTGGTTGATTTAGCAAATGAACCTCCAGGGGTGTATCTAATAAAGATCACCGATATTCTTGGGCGGACTGTGAGTGATAAGTTTGTTAGGGTTGAAGGAGAGTAGGCGTAAAAATCACTGTTTTCCGTGATGTCTTTTTAAGTTTTCAAATTGATCGCACGCTCAATTTCATTAGTCAATTTATTAGCTTAAAACAAGCACTACATCTGAATAACACAATTTATCCAATGGGCTATTCTTCCTTTAGATATTTGCTTAAGCTACTCTTATTATTGTAACAGAAAACAGTTCTTAAAATCATGGTTTTCAGGGTGTTTTTTACAGGCCACATGAATTAATTTTCCATATACTAAATTATTTTGCCCTGTGCATATACAGTTTAGATTTTATTTAATACTGGAGAAAAATGGCAAAAGTAAGCTCATCTTATAAAAGAAGGCTTAAGGTATGACTGCAATAGAATATCTAGACATACTTATGAGTAACGCCAAGAGTAAAGTCTGGGCCTTTCGTTGGATTTCTATAATCATGCTTTTTTTAGGCACAGCATTACTATTGATTCCATTTCTTAATCTTATTTCTGATGATCTTTCTGTGCAATATGCTCAATATGGCTTTGGATTCCTCAATATGCTGACACCAATATATTTGAATGGACATATCTATAAGGGTAAAAAACAAGTTCTCGACCTTGAAATGGCAAAATCTGAAGCATTAAGAACTGATGATGAAACTGTTCGAGAGAAAATAATCGAAGGTATTTTAAAACAATTTAGTTAAATATAATAGAGTATGCTCCCTGAAGAATTGGCAGAGAAACTAAAACAGAGCGCAAGTAGTAGAAAACGAATGCTCTTCATAGGAACAACAATATATGTTATCATTTTTTTAGGTGGAGGGATCATGTGGTTATGGTATACCAAATCTACAATAGATGACAGACAGGCTCAACTAGACAACAAACAAGAAAGGGTTTTGACCTTAGAAGACGAATTATCCACTAAACAAAATGAACTTGACTCTTTACAAATTAAAGTTCAAAATTTAAATCTATACTTAGAGAAGGCAGACAATTTTATTGACAATGTAGTCTCTTTTGACGACATGCAATTCAAACATATTGGAACCAAGTTGGGCCCAGAACAAGGGTTATTCTTTCATCTGAAGGAATTACAATGGGAAGGTATTAAGTTCAATAATTATGGGATGTCTTTTGTGGACGGCATGAACTCTCCTGCTCTTATGTCTCACATACTTTTAGAGCATGGAATCATTCAGAATAAATATCGAGATGCAATGGACTTGGTTAATTACGGAGGTATGCCGATTACGAATGATGAACCTAGTTCTGGTGACATAGTTGTCTATGAAAGCGGCTATACCATGTTATTCATTGGTTCCTCTCAATATGCTTCCGAATTTGTTATTGGCATGACTCCGTATGGTATCCTTCAACTTGAAGTTAATTTTGCCCAATTAAAGTATGTGCTAAGACCTAAATATTAAATGATTGGCTGATCACGCTCCAAAATGGAATATATGATGTTGCTATTAACTAGCCTTCCATCCACAACAAAAACACGTCATTCATAACAATTTCTAATTCGGCTATTTAATTTTCTCGTCATTGCGACTATAAAATTAAAAGCAACATGAAAAACATTTTACCCGTGGCAATGCTCATACTTGGAAGTTTTATGAGTCAGGCCAACACAATCACAGTTACTAACACCAACGATTCAGGACCAGGGTCTCTCAGAGAAGCTTCTGTAAATGCAGCCAGCGGAGACACCATTCGTTTTAGTCCAAGTCTGTTAACCACTGCAGTTGATTCTATATCGCTTACCACAGAAATTGATTTTGGTACCAAAGAAGTCGTTATTAAAGGCCTGTACACTTCCACAGATACTTTATTCATCTCAGGAGCAAATAACTCTCGTATTTTTCATTTCGGTGCAAATGGAGACGTGTATTTAGATTCTCTGGTATTGATTAACGGAAATGGAGGAGGAGCCGCCCTCAATGGAAATGGAGGAGCCATACTTTTTAGCGCTTTAGATGACACCGTGTATGTTAAGAACTCTATGATATACAATAATGATGCTTTCTCCAGTGGTGGTGGCATTTTTTGCTATGGAATGAAACCAGGACTCTGCATGGACAATGTTACACTAAGGAATAACACAACTATTGGCAATGGCGGAGGATTATATATGGCACCCAATCAGGTCTCAGAGAATCACTTGATATTAAACAACTGTACGGTTTCAGGAAATACTGCAAACCGGGGAGCTGGTATATATACGCTGGCAGAAATTACTATCGTAACAATGACAAGGACCACCGTTGTGCACAATACAGCTTTGACCGCAACTGGAGGAATAGATATATCCGCTGGCACTACAGGACAACTTGACCTTGTTAATTCAACAGTGGCCTTTAACAATGCACCTGCTACTCCGGGAATCTATATAATTGCCGCCTGGAATCCTGTTCTTTACCCAAAAAACTCAATCATCATTGAAAACGGAAATGGTCAAACAGGAATTGAAGGAAACTTAAGTTTGGTTTCGAATGGATACAACATTTTTAGTGACAACCTTCCAACTGTGCCTTTTTCACAACTGGCAACCACAGACATGTTAAGTCAAACTGCTGCCAATGTAAACTTGTCTTCTTTAGACTTCCACGGAGGAACCACACAAACCATGAAGCCATTAACAGGAAGTGTTGCCATAGATATGGGCGATCCTTCTGATGCAAGTCCTGCCCAAAATGGCTTGATCAGTGGTGTAAGAGATATTGGTGCGGCTGAAAGCTGTAATGCGACAATTTCCTCATTTAGCGTAAGCGAATGCACGGCCTATACAGTACCAAGTGGAGATTCTACCTATACAACGACTGGAACATATACTGTAAACGATACCATTGTTAATGCACAAGGGTGCGACAGTTTACTAAGCATTACACTTACAATTCAGGGTGGAGCGGACACCTCTACAAGCCTAAATGGATTGACCATCACTTCTAATGCGACTGGTGTTACCTACCAATGGATCGATTGCGATAACAATGCCCCAATTAATGGAGAAACCAGTGCCAGTTATACAGCTACAGTTAATGGAAACTATGCAGTAGTAGTAACAGACGGTAATTGCTCCGATACCTCAGCATGTGTAGCTATTACAACAGTTGGAGTAGAGGATCTTTCTGATATTGCAGGTACAATTTCAATTTATCCTAATCCGGTGATAAATGTGTTAAACATTGACACAGACAATTTGAATATCAATACCATCTCTGTTGTAAGCACCACAGGACAGACTATTAAAACCATAAACACTGCAACAAATACTGTTGATGTATCTGATCTGGCATCCGGTATTTACTTTTTGCAGATTCAAACCCCCAAGGGTATCGTGAGTAAGCGATTTATTAAGCGGTAGTATTTGAATAGAAACACTTTTTATGTGGACGGCTATCAGTTTTTGGTAGCCGTTTTTTTGTGATATATAGACGCATTAATGTCATGTATAACGTAGTTCTCTGTAGAAGTACTACATTTAAACCATGCATATAGTTCCTAAAATCATAAGCTTCTTAGTTTGTTTTTTCTGCATAATTCAGGGAGTTTCCGGACAAAACCGATTACTTTCTATTGACAGTTTAAAAAGTGAGCTCGATAATCATCAGGAAAGAGATCAGGACAGAGCAGACATTCTGTACCAACTGGCAGGAAGTTTATTTGTTCAGGAAGGAGAACACCCTTACCATTATTTAGATGAAGTAGAAGACATCAGTAAACAAATCTCTTATGAAGAAGGAATTGCTAAAAGCTATTATCTCAGAGGGATTTTGACGCGAATAGAAGGCAAATTTGATCTTGCCAGCACCTATCTGTTAAAAGCCTTAAAAGTTTATAAAGACTTAGATGACAAGGAAAAGTGTGCACATTGTTATCATCACCTTGCTATACTCAACTACCAACAAGGCGATCAGTTTGAAGCTATTAAATACTACGAAAAATTCATTCAATACATGGAAGATCTTGGCGACAAGACATCAGTTGCTGTAGGTTTAAATAATATCGGTAATTCCTATGCCGATCTGGGGAAGGATGAAGATGCACTTGTCTATTATAAAAAAGCTTTAGTAGCCTATGAAGATGTAGACAACAAAGACGGAATTGCCAGTTCATACAATAATATTGGCACTATCTACATGAGTCAGGGAAACAATCCCAAAGCCTTTGAGTTTTTTCACAAGGCGTTGTACCTACACGAAAGCATGGGAGATAGTTTGAACATGGTTAACAGCTTGAATAACCTGGGCATCATGTATAAAAAGCAAGAGAAGTACGACAAAGCCATAAAGAGTTATATGGACGCTTTAAAACTACTCTCCCCAAAATTGGATAGACGAGAAATAGCTCAGATCAAGGTAAATATGGGAATGGCCTATTGTTATAAAAAGGATTATGGTAAGTCAATTGAACTCGTTAAAGAAGGCTTAGAAATGAGTCGTGAACTGAATAACATGAATCATTTATCCACTGGTCTGAATAACATGGGGGATATCTATCTGGCCCAAAATGAATATGACACAGCCAGATCCTTTTATCAGAAATCGATAAAGGTTAGCCTCCCAATTCTGGATAAGCAAAGTACCATTCATTCATATTTAGGCGTTGCGAAGACCTATTTAGAACAGAACCAATATCAACCAGCATTGGACTATGCACTTAAGTGTCAGGAAGCCTACAAAGGTATGGTTGTTTTAAATGTTGAAGTTGACATAAAGGAAATACTCTGGAAAATATACAAAGCTACCGGAGAGCACCAAAAAGCACTTGAAAATCATGAGCAATTTAAACTTCTAAGCGACAGCATTCTTAACAAAGAGAATATTCAAAAAATTACTCAAATAGAATATGAGTATAAATACAAACAAGAACTAGAATCAGCCGAAAAGAGGGAGCTCAAACTGACGAAAAAAGTAGAATCAACCTCTAAAGATTTAAGAAAATCTCAACACAATTCGTTTATCGCAGTTATCATTATTCTATTGATAAGTCTTATTTCTGTTACAATAATATTTGTTTTAAGGCTAAAACATGCCAGGACCAAAACCCAGAACATTCTTATTGAACAAAAGCTCTTAAGATCTCAAATGACACCACATTTCATGTTCAATTCACTGTCGGTACTTCAAAGCATGATTTTGAACAAGGAGTCTGAAAAATCAATTCAATACCTATCCAAATTCTCAAAATTACTCAGGACTGTGTTAGAGAATTCAAGACATAAGCTCGTCTCTTTTCCAAAAGAAATAGAAGCCATTGAAAGTTATATGGCCCTCCAAAATCTGGACGCCGATCCGCCATATAAATACGAGTTATCAATTGATCCTGAATTAAGCACTAAGAATATTGAAATTCCCCCCATGCTCATTCAGCCATTCATTGAAAATGCCATTGAACATGCCTTTCCATATCAAAAAGATGATCGAGAGATAACAGTAAAACTTCAACTGGAAGAAGGGCAGTTGAAATGCAATATTGAAGACAATGGCATTGGGATAGATCGTAGCTTCTCCAAAAAGAATAAAAACTCGATGGCCACCACAATTACTTCAGAAAGACTGGCTATGTTGTCCAAAGAATTTAAGAGCAAAGGTTCAGTTGAAATTAAGAGCAAAAATGGAGAGCAGGGGACTTTAGTCACGCTTGTTATTCCATATAAAATGGGGTAGAAGGCAAGGAGAGCTCCTTTTAAAGTCTGATCACTTTTCTAATCACGGTATGGTTCTCGTATTCAATCTGCAACATATAGGTACCACGTTCATGTTCTGAAAGGTCGATTTCAACCTGGGCGGACTCAATATTAGCAAAGTAAATCTGCTTACCACAAAAGTCCGTAACTGTAACCGAACGCATATGTCTGGAATTAACAGACTGGACCGTAATTAGGCTATTGGTTGGGTTAGGGTAGATCAAGACAAATTCTTCTGCCCCCAGCTCATTAATTCCTATTCCCATTATATTCACACAAGAAGAGGTATCTGAACAACTGCCGATGGTCACTGAAACGGCATAATTTCCATTAGCAGTGGCCATGTAACTCGAATCCGTGGCGCCTGTAATTGGGGAAAAACCATTGTCGCAGTCCAGCCATTGATAGGCAGCTCCCGCTTGATTTGACGCTATGGTTGATCCGTTTAAGGTGGTACTTGTGTCAACACTGCTTTGAACGCTCAGATTTACTATCACGGTACTGTCACATCCATTGCTTGCTCCACTGGCAATTACCTCAGTTCCTGATGGATTTAATACGTTATAGACAGTGCCATTCACAATGAGGCTGTCTTCATTGCAAATCGTGGATGTTTCTGATCCAGTGATTGCTGGCAAAACATTCAGATTAATAGTAACTGTACTATCGCAGCCAAGGGGGCCAATTCCTGCGAATATCTCGGTGCCATTTGGGTTTCCAGCATTGTAAACCGTTCCGTTCACTACTATACTGTCTTCATTACAGATGATAGAATTCTCCGTTCCCGTTTTCTCTGGAAGCACCGTGACAGTAACCTGACCGCATGATGATGATGTCACGCAATTACCCAAACCATTCACAAAATAAGTTGTGGTAGATAGAGGGGAAACGCTAAGACTTGTTCCCATTGTACTATCTATTGGAGATGTTCCACAAGCCCCTGAGTATAAATACCATTGACTGGCGTTATCTAAACTTCCGCTTATAGAGATTTGTGTGCTTCCTCCAAAGCAAAGGCTGTCTTGTGAGGTAGTGAGTGTGGGAGCAACCGGAATGTCACAAACTCCATTACCTTGCACTCCAAAGACATAATTCGGCTCGTCAGAGTCGTCGCTTTGAACAGTAATAGTGGCTGTTCTAAGACCAATCGCACCCGGGCTAAATTGAACCGTAAACGTTGTCGAATCACCTGCGTTAACCAGATTGGAGGGCTGAGTGCTTACTGTGAAATCTGCCGCATTCGATCCTCCAACGAGTACCGGAGGTGCTAAAGTTAACACACTGGTACCTGCATTATGGATCTTGAAGATCTGGGAGTTTGAATTACCAAGTGATACATTGCCATAATCTGTGCCATCTGCTGCAGCTGGGCTTAGGTCATTATTGAGGATCTCAAGGAAATTGCCCTCTATTGAAATCTCCGGAGTAAGATTACACACTATGGATAAGGAATCTAAGTTGTTGGCATAATCACACTCAGGTGCATAGAAACTGGGCAAAGAGATAGGAAGAGGTGCTGCACCATCATCATTGACAAGCACATACAGATCAAAAGTTCCACCTTGATCAGGAATGGCATAACACACCGCCAATGATCCGCCATTTGAGATGGGACTGTTATGTTAAATAGAAAAGGTGCGTTGGCACGAAGAAAATGCGGGCCAGCGAGAGCGTGAATTGGCATTATTTAGGTTGGAGCAGCCGTAATGCGGAAACCGTTAAGAATGACAAGAGAGTGTCCGAAGCTTATTTTCTTCTTGATTTTTTGGTTCGTTTTGCATCAAGGCAAAATGAACATAACACCAACACATTGAAATTTGACAACCGCTAATTAAGAAAATCTAAATGCGTCAAATTTCTCCCAAAACCCTAATCGCTGAGAATCGCATAGAATTTTAAATCCTGTACATTCTATCGAATACGAGAATTTTAGAAAGAATAATTTTTTCGTGCGTGGGCAAAAAAAGAAAATGGCATTGTGTGATAGCTTAGGGCTGGGTAGCGATGGATAATTGTGCGTGAAAAATATTTTGCAATTTTTTAAGTAGAAGATTTTGAAAAGCAATTTGCGGGGTTTGCCGAAGCGGCAATTTAGCATAACGACTAATTATAGGACCAAACGAGATTACCATTAGAAAGAAATCGGGTTGGCTTGTGTGAGCTATTTACCTGGCTGCCGAGAGCCAGGCAAGAGTGATACTTCCAAAATAAAATCAAGAACATCATTTTCTCTCACCCCCATATTAGAAAGAAAAAGACCAAAATTAGTCCTCTAAACTAACCTCTGGAATTTAAGTGAGAGTTTTCCTAATTAATTGAAAACTACTCTTGGATTTAACTTAAAAACAGGTGATATACTATTTGACATAATCAAACTTCAAAATGCACACCTTCCTTCAAAAGCTTTTGATCAACGATTGCCTATTCAATCATTAAATGTCTGACTAACATACCTTCTTCTGAGGAAAAAATCATAGTGTAGATTCCAGAAGCTAGGTCTTCAACATTCAAACTAGTTCCCTCATTCTTAGCATTGAAAGACAATTCTTTAACAACTTGTCCAGTAGAATTGATCATTGTAAGTTTTGAAATATCCTTGCTCTGGGTTCTAATTTTGATGCTAGTTGTCGCGGGATTGGGGTAGATAATAATAAGTGTTTCAGGGTTATCAATAATTCCTACTGTTGTCATTAATACGGAATCGGAAATAGCATGACATCCATAGATATTAGACACTTCCACTTGGTAATACCCATTTGCAAGAGCAGTATGGTTGGTATCTGTTTCACCCAAAATAGCACTTCCATTGAAGTACCATTGCACACCGTAGGGTGTTGAAACAACTAAATCACCACCTGATAGACCTATCGTTGGAACAGTTGGGCTGGGGAATACATTTATTAAGTTAGAATATTGTACAGAATCTACACAACCACTATCAGAAGTAACAAGTAAGCTGGGAGAATAACTAAGAACCGTTGTGTCTCCTTGGATACCTTGAAAGCATTCGCTTGGCGAAGGTAAACTTGAGGAGTTTCCATTGTCAAAATCCCAAAACCATGTTGCTATATTCCCATTACTTGTGCTTGAAGCATCCTGAAAGTTAGTACAGACCTCTAGACATCCGTCAGAATTGGACACATTAAATGAGGCGATTGGCCTAGGGTTTATAGTGATTATGAAACTTGAAGTATCATTACACATTGAGCCATTTGAGGCCATTAAAGATACATTATATGATCCTGTACTGGCGTATAAATGGGAAGCGCTTTCGGAGAGATCCAATGGTGAGCCATCTCCAAAATCCCAAAACCAAGAAGTTGTAGTATCTACATTACTCGATATATTATTAAAATGGACAGAGTCACCATCACAGGTTGTTTGATAATTTGTCATCACCTTAGGACCACGTCTCAACAATATTGTATCTGAAAGGATAATTGAGTCCTGACAACCATTACTCGTAGTTATTACCAGTTGCGGTGAATAATAAAGTGTGTTCGGATCTGCTGGTGTCAAATGATAGCAATTAGTCGCGTTTTGTGTATTGGAAGTGTTTCCATCATTAAATATCCAATTCCAATCAACAATACTAGCTCCACTCACAGTGCTTTGATCCGAAAAAGTAACACACAATGAGTCACATCCAGAATTAACATCCAGTGTAAAATTTGCATTTGGAGGACTGGATATTGTCACAGGATAAGTGACACTGTCTGAGCAAGATGAAGCGTTTGTTACAACAAGCTTAACATTATAAGTTCCATTTATTGCATATAAATGAGATGGATTTTGCTGAGAACTAAGTGTTCCGTCACCAAAATTCCAAAGCCAACTGTTAGTAACAGTATCTGGAGTAGATAAGTCTGTGAAAACAGCTGATTGATTATTACACAAGTTACTAGCTACAAAATCAACGTTCGGCATAGTTTGAAGTGATATATAGCCCGGATAAGTGATAACATTTGAACAGCCGCTGTCAGAAGTAACCAGAAGCTGAGGTGAAAAGTAGGAGATTGAATCTCCTCCCAGATAAGCATGATAACAAGTTTGGATCGGGTATTGTAGACTTGAAATGTCTCCATTGCCAAAATCCCAGTCCCAACTAACAATGCTACCAGAGGAAATAGAACTTTGATCAACGAATATTGTGCATAGGGTATCGCATGCACCTGTTTCGGTAGCATAAAAGGACACTAAGGGAGTTGGGTTAATCGTAATAATCTTGCTTGCAATTGAGCCACATACTCCGCCAATCCCTGTGTTCAAAGTGACTTGATATTGACCAGGTGCAGAATAAATATGACTCCCATTAATGCTTGTGTCATTTGGGGTTCCGTCTCCGTAATCCCAGAAAGTATTTGGACCATTACTAACTGATGTATTATTGAAAAACACAGGTACGGTATTGTCAAAACAGGTGTTTGAAACAGAATAATTGGCATTTCCTGCCCCCGATCCTGCGGAGGGAGAAGATGTAAAATATTGTGTAGCCGACCAAGGACTGATTTGTCCGTTATGATTTTCCCGCATTCTATACTTATAGGTGACATTGGCGCATAAAAGACTATCGGGAATAGTAACCCAAGGATAAGTCTGAGCAATACAATCAGGCTTAATCATTTGGGATGATTGAAAGTATGGAAGACTATTTAATGGGCCCCAAAAACCAGGAGATAGCCCTGAATCATCAAATGAATCATTGCTTTCTCTTATCTCTATTTCCAGCCAAAAAGGACCACAACCACATGTAGCAGCGTCAGAATCTGCGGTTAACTGAAGACCGTCTGGTGAAGTCATTTGCTGCGTAATATTCACAAGTGGTAGAGCATGACACGCCTTAGATTTTCTGATTTGAACAAGATTAATGAAAGTTATTAGAACTAATATTTTGAATATACGGTATAACATGCTTCAAAAAATATTTGAGGGATCATAAAATTATAGGTTATTTTTGAAAGATCAAACACATCTTCTAACGTCATAAGATATTAACTTTTAAACCTTTTGTCCGCCTTGATAAAGAGATGTTCATAAGTCAAAAAACTTATCTTGTCAATTATAAGGACGACGAGTCTACGACAAAGCATAATTTGCAGAATTAATACAAATCATAGATGATCCAGTAATGAATAAAAACGATGCCTTAAATATTTTGATCTTATATCTTGTATTTAGTTTATTATGCAACAATGTTAAAGCTCAGTCTATATTGAGCTGGTCTCAGAACATAATGAGCACTTCAGGTGGTGCAGTTGAAGGTCCAACAGTTGAGTATAATTCACCTGGCAGGGCATTTGATCTTGATGAATATGGTAATTCATACCTTATTGGAACCACTGTGACTACCACAATGGATATAGATGGTGGACCAGGTGTGTATCAACTAAGTAATATCGGCAGCAACGATATATGGGTTGCAAGCTATGATGAACATGGAAATGTAAGGTGGGGATTTGTGGTTGGCTCAACAGGATATGACTATTCCTATGGTCTGAGAGTAGATAATCACAACAATTTGTGGATTAGTGGTATGTTCGAAGGCACTATCGATTTGGATCCTAACGGTTCAGGACATACTCTTAATTTGAGTGACGGAGATAGGGATTTTTTCATTGCAAAATATGACTCAGCTGGAAATTTTTTATCTGCTATGCAATTTAATGCGGTCTATAATAACCCTAGTGCCGGTTACATTTACAGTATGGAATTTGATGATAATGACAATTTGTTCATTGCTGGAACGTATTGGGGTTTAGTTGATTTTGACACAGGTTCGGGAATATACAATTTACCAATTCCTAGCAATAACAATGCTGGTTTTGTGGCAAAGTATGACTCTGGAAATAATCTTCTTAACGCATGGAGTTTTGTTGGCAGTACGGAAGGAGCTGAGATTCATGATATGAAATTAGATAATCAAGGAGGTTTTTATATTTCTGGATACTACAGGGGAATAATGGATGCAGATCCAGGTCCTGGAAGCTATATGATTTCTACCAATAATCACAAGGGGTTCACTGGAAGGTACACCTCAAGTGGAGATCTCCTATGGGTCAAACAAACAATGGACGACTATCAATCGTTTGCAACGGTTGGAGATGTTCATAGTGATAATTCGTATACAGTTGGAGGGCATTTTAGTGGGCCAATGTCAATAGTTAAAAACAATGGTGATACCGCCTATTTAAACAATTTAGGAGGGATCTTTGACTATGACTTTTATATGATTAATTATGATGATACCGGAGGTGTATCATGGATCAGACATCTTCCCAAAAGCGATGATAATGGACGTTTATCAAGTCTTGATGCCGCTGATAACAACACGCACGTAACCTTTGCTACCACTGGCTCAATTAATATGGATAATGGTTTAACCAATTACACAGTTGCGGGAGGTAATTTTCCAGATTATGATATGGGGCTAGCTTCTTATGAACCAACAACTGGAGCATTCCAAGCAGGTTTTGTCTGGCCAAATCCAGGAATAGAATTTTGCTATGCACAAAGGCATCTAAATGCGTTTTATGTTTTTGGCTCTCATGCGGCTTCTATAGATCTGGATACTTCTGCTGGGGTTCATTTGGTTCAGAGTAATGATGTTTTTTTTGTAAAGTATTGTCTTCTACCTGCCCCGATTCATGTAAATGAAATTACAGACACACTTTCTCTGTGCGATTTTTCGGATTATTCAATAAATTCAACAGCTTCAGGAAATATCTACTGGAGTAATTCCGCGGGTGATACTTTGTCCACCGATTCGTCATTTATTATTACCCCTGAGACAGATAGTTCTTTTTATCTATACTTGAATCACAACAGAGGTTGCTCCAATATTTTTACTGACAGCATTTATGTTAAATCTCCGCAGTCTTTTTCAGAAGTTCTGAGCTTTTGTCATGGAGATAGCCTCTACGTGCACAATAACTATGAAAAGACGTCTGGAGTTTATATTGATACCTTTTTTAATGTATACGGATGTGATAGTATCTCAAGAGTTGAATTATTAGTCTTAAACGACAACTCGAGCAGTATTTCAATCAGCACCTGTAGTTCCTATACAGTTCCTTCCGGTAGTGAAACTTATGCAACAAGTGGAATATACACCGATACATTGACGAACTACCTTGGTTGTGATAGTGTAATTACAATCAATTTAAACATTGCTAATTCTAGTTCAAGTTTACTTAACATTATCGAATGTGATAGCTATATATCGCCATCGGGGGATGAAACATATTTTACAAGTGGAATATATCAAGATACTTTGACCAACTCTAATGGCTGCGATAGTTTGATTACAATAAATTTATCTATTCTACAAAATAGTATAGCTGAGATATCGGTGGTGGAATGTACTCAATATACCGTTCCTTCAGGAGATGAGATATACTTCAATAGCGGTTTGTATTTAGATACCTTGCCAAATGTCAATGGATGTGATAGTGTAATTAGCATTGACTTGACTATATTGAATTCATCCACATCTTTTATTACTATTAATAACTGTGGAAGTTACACCGTCCCTTCCGGCGACGAAACCTACATTACCAGTGGAATATATGCAGATACAATTTTAAATCAATCTGGCTGTGACAGTATTATAAGTATTGATTTGACCATTTTACCTGTTGATACATCTGTTTCGATTCAAGGAAATACTTTTATAGCTAATTCGGTTAATTCTAGTTATCAATGGGTCACCTGTGATGATTACACCATAATTCTTGGAGCAACTTCACAAACATATACTCCATTTGAAAACGGTAGCTATGCAGTTATTGTGACTAATAGCAATTGTATTGATACTTCTTCGTGTCATAATATCTACAACTTAAGCACCGATGATATTCAACCAATACAAGCTTTAGTATACCCAAACCCATCTGGCGGAAAATTTTTTGTTTATTTTCCCAAACCTGCCTCTGGAACTGTAGAGTTAATTGATATGACTGGCCGGCAAATTGATAATAAACGAATCCATAATGATTCACAAGTTGTTTTCAACGCAATGCATCCTAGCAAGGGGGCCTACATTATTAAATTTAGTTTAAATTCCGGCGTTTTCCAAAGACAAATTGTGATTCAATAATGAACTTTATCCGGTATTCTAAACTAAGTGAACGAATTCTGTTCGTTTTCGAATTTAAGTGGGTTAAATTTTTCCGTTGAATTATTTTGGAATATCACTGAAAACAGTGAGAAAATTGTGATTCTTTACTTCTAACTTGTGAAGTAATAAATAACTATTCGATAATCAATAACTATGTAATTAACATCAACCAGATGATTAATTCTGCTATTCAACAAGGAAGTGATGATAGTAATCAAGTAGTTCTTTCACAAAATCAATCAGAAGAAATAAAAGACTTCCTCTCATCTATTGACGGAAGTATTGAGCTTTTGCAGATTCAACATGCGTTGATAAATGGAAAGTCCAATGCAAAGAATTTAATTCAAGCATACCATAATAAACTACTTGGTGAATTAAAAACATTCAAGATTGATAGTTTTACAGGTTTTAATCCAGACAACCCATGGGGTGATGAAGTATGCGAGATAGTTGAACGGATGACTCCAGAGCAGTGAGGATCAAGAATCTGATCTTGATGACCCACAAGATGACAGTAACGTGTTTAGGCCGCTTGGGCAAAAAAAGAGTCCCAATGATGTCATCTATACATAATATGTATTATAGCTGACCTAAACGTGCCAAGACCTACAGACTTGGGAAATATTCGTTTTGTCCTATAATGTACCCTGTGTTATGTTACTTGGCTTTGGTACAATCAGTTTACTCACAAATGGTTAAAATTCTTTAAGGTGTTCGTGAATTTCATTTGTGGGTTGGCTTATTGCCATTAAAGCAAACTGACTGGCGAAGGCTTAGTACCGCTATTTAGGTTTATCCCACTGACATAACACGAATTATGGGACAAAAGAGTAGAGGAGTTTCGGTTAGAGGCTGGAATAAGATTATGGGAAATGGTATCTTTAGTGCAACTTAGAGTTTATATGAAATCACAATTACTAATTGCTTGTTTGGCATTTCTGCTAGTTGGTTGCGGAAGCGATGAGGATTCCAATAGTTCAAGCGGTGACAGGCCATTATCTTACAATAGGAGTCTACAACCGTTATTAGACCAAAACGGATTATCCGCACAGGAGTTTACAATTGACAATACCAAAGACACTGTTATCATAGGTGCCAAGGGAACCATCATAAAACTAGACGCAAACACATTCGATGGTAATTCAGACCGAATCGATTTGGAGTTAATTGAAGCGCCTGATTTGTCAGATTTACTTCTTCTGAATGCACAGACCGTATCTGACAACAAGTTGCTGCAGACAGATGGCGTGATCTACCTACAAGCCACGAGTAGTGGTCAAACTGTAGCAGTAGCAGAAGGTAAATCGGTAGAGATAAAATTGCCGTCAAGCAATGTCGATACAGAAATGTCAGCCTTTGTGGGCGAATACGATGAAACCGGGAACATCAACTGGAAAGAGGGGAATAACATGTCCTTTGATTCTTCTGCCGCAGAATACAATAAGCTGATGGCATCTGGAATGTTCGAGATTCCCTTTAAGCTTTTTCCCTATCGGCAGGAATATTATAGAATGGATTCACTAGCCCAATTATATCCCACCAAAAATGGAGTTGTAAAGGCTCCGGTCCGGGGATATTTAGTGAGTGCAGATCGAGCCAAGTTTTACTCAAAGTTGATTGAGATAATTGAATCCAGTAAATACAAATCAACTCATTTAGCCACAAGAGAATTTGCAGAACGACTGTATAGACTGCAATACATTGATCACACTTATTCTTATGATTCGCAAGGTGAGGATGGCTTATTTGAAATGACTTCAGATCGGTACGCGCTCTATCAGCATGGCGCGCTGAAAATCTATGAGGCGAATCTGGACAAACCTTTATGGTATTCAGATTCTCTGGTTTATCAGTTTATTAAGAATTTCTTCCCTAAGTATTTTGACAAACCGCACTATGCCACATATAAAGTACAATGTGAAGAGCAGAAGCAGTATTTCTTAGACTACTATGAGGATGGAATGACAGGACTGCTTGAGATAAAGGATAATGGGATTGATCTCAGCGCAGATGATGCTCTTGAAAAGCTTATCAAATCAGGGATATCACCGGAAGAAGCCAATTTCAACATGCAGCTTCACAAGAAACAACAGGAAGTAATTAAGGCCTTAAAGAAAGACGATCAAGCTTTTATAGCATCCTTAAAGCGAAAGGAAGAATGGTTGAAGCAGGAACGCGCCATGAATCAAATCAAGTATTATGTTGTGACCGCTCAAGAGCTTGGCTGGATCAATGTCGATAGATTCTATAATGACCAGAACGCGGAAGAGGTCAACATTCTGGCAAAAGTGAATGAACCTGAGGGGGCTGAATTCATCTCTGTAAGTATGGTATTCCCCGAACTTAACTCATTTCTGACCGGGTACGAGGAAGGCAACGGAACCTATCGTTTCAACGAGGACAAGGAGTTTTACAACAGGCTGCCAATTGGAGAAAGAGCGTATGTTGTTGCAATTTCCTATAAAGACGGCCAGCCATATCTGGGAATGGAAGAGTTCTACATTGGGGATTCGGAAGAAATTCCGCTCTTTGTGAGCAATGTGTCAATGGAAGAATTCAAGGACCGTTTATCCGGCCTAAATTAAGACTGTCCGATTTGACTTAGATCTCCACCAGAGGAGAGGAGCGACGGTCTTCATGTGGGGCCTTGTGATCCAAAACTGAAGGCTGATACAGACATAACGCGAATTATAGGACAAAAAAGTGGTGGAGGAATAGTTGGTTATGGATTTCATGGGAGCTAGTTCAGAGACAACTATTGATTTAAAAGGTTTCTTCTCTGATCTCTTAGGGAATCAAAATGGTATGATTAAAGTTTTTAGAAGACATTGAAAACTAAAAAACTTACAATCTTCCTATGACATTCCTTATCAAAAAAGGAATTTTCTTGATAAACTCAACATCCATTTCTTCATTTCTCAGCTTCTTACTTAACCTTCTCTTTCCGACCTCCATTTTGAGTTCAAGCATGGCTTGCTTTTCTTCAATTAGAAATCCGAGTCGAATTACATTCTAATCAGTGGAGCGTTATTCTTGACCTTTACTGAAATAGGTGTATTTACCTTGTGTTCTGTTTCGTTTCCAAATGAAAGGCTTATAACATTGTATTCCTATCGAACTACCTTTTATCGAAATCACTGAATTCAGTGATGTTATTCTCCAATACTATAGAGAATTTCGTCGCCATATGGAAAAACCATTAAACTCTGTTTCCGAAAAAGCCATCAATTGGCTGGATCAATTTCTTGAAACTCCTGCTGAGGGGCTTGGTTTGTTATATACCGACGGCACCAAAAATTGGCGATTTAACAATCAGATAAAAATTCTGAATAGGGTAAAGATGTCAATAGAACAAACTCGCTCCAAGGTGAACAAAATCAAGCCTAAGTTTCTGGTTGATTTTTTTGAATATTGTTCATTGGAAGATAATCGTAAACTTCAAGAAACCTGGGCAAATCTATTGATAAGAGCAGCTACCAACAACAAGGATCAAGATCAATACTATATGTTTCTAACAATCCTTAGGCATCTAACTCTTTCTGAAGTGAATCTTCTTAATCAGTTTTATAATGATAGATTCTCGGGGGGGTGGCGTCCAGGTCAAACTTTACCAGCTAATTATTTAATTGCCAATAGACAGAGCAAGTTTTCTATAAATCTCACATTAGAGAATTTAGTGAGAAACAATTTACTAAAACTTCAAAGTCAAAACCAGAGTTTGGATATAGAAAGACAACTTATCACGGGCACCAACACGGGTTACTTTTTTGTCATTTCTTGTATTAAGTAAGAGATCTTAGCACCATCCCATAAACTGTCAAACCCTACTTCATAAATAGATTACGCTCTGACCCTGCAACTTTGTCTTAGATAAAAATGAAAGCCACATCTACCACAATTATGGTAGAGCAAAAATACCAGAGTTCTGGGAGGTTAAAATCACTGAATTCAGGGAGGCAAAAAATACGGTTAATAGTTAACATTGTGACAACTATAAGCCAGGAAAAGATTTCATTAAAAAGCCTTAAACAGAGGTTAACATGCCTACTGCTATTTAGCAATAGGTTTGAGATTCTGTATAACAGGATATTCAGGGCGCTAAACTAAATGGGTAATACTATGCGACATTTATTATTGATACTTATGTGTTTTATGGGAGGGCTAACTGCTCAATCCCAAATTAAGGATGCTGAAGGCAACACCATGTTTGAGGTAGATTCCTCGGGAAATGTGACGGAATTTGGCATGTCAGACATGATTCATTTTGTCGACGGCGACATTCATGATATGAATCAGGATGATTTGGCACACATTTCAGAAGACACTTTATATGATGTTAACAATGATGTTTTAGGGCATTATAGCTCAGGAACCTTTTATGACACCAACAATGATGTCTTGGGTGTGTTTACCTCTGGCCGAATAGAGGATCAGGACGGTGTATTAATCGCCACATATGTAGGTGTAGGGGAGATAGAGGCCAGCTATCTGTTGTTTTTCCATTTGATGTTTTAAAAAGGAGTAAGGATGATTGAGATAAAAAGAATAGTAACCGTAAGCTTGTTTAGTTTAATCTGTTTGCTGAGCGGTAAGACGGTTGAAGCTCAGGGAGAACTTCCTGTTTCTAAAAATTTGAAGCCTTATAGTGATAGTTCTGGCTTGCCGTTTTCACTGGACGTTTCAGATTATTTTGGAAGGTCTATGGTACAGATGGGTGACATTGATGACAATGGTTACGTAGATTTTGCTGTAGGAGCTCATGGAGATGATGACCACCTGACAGATGCCGGAGCAGTTTATATCCTTTTCATGGATACCTTGGATAGCATAGCCAGTTATACAAAAGTGCCTCCGCCTTCATCAGTGTCTGTAGGGGCATTTTTTGGTGTTTCTATGGCCAATATGGGAGATATGGATGGCAATGGTGTAGATGACCTATTGGTTGGTGCTCATAGTGAAGAGGCTAATCCTGGCGTAGATATGGGAGCGGTGTACTTGTTGATGATGAATGATACTGGAGGGTATGACACTTCTTATCGTACGACAAAGAATGTGAATGGGATGAGTAACGAATGGTGGTTTAATTCTGGAGAATTTTTTGGATCGGCGGTTGCCAATATTGGGGACATTGATGGTAATGGTGTGAATGATATGGCCGTAGGAATGATGGGTGATAACTGGTCTAATCCCAAGTATGGATCGGTAATAATTATGACCATGGATTCGAATTATGCTGTGACCAGCACCAATTGGTATGGCCATGCTTATTTTCCATATGACACGCTTCCTGCTCACACTTACTTTGGTAGTGCTATTACCAATGTTGGAGATTTAGATGGGGACGGAGTGAATGACATAGTTGTAGGAGCATATAGATTCAGAGGGGAAGGGACATGGCCAAACAGTGGCGCTATTTATACTCTATTCCTTAATTCAAACGGAACTCTTAAATCCTATAATAAAAATTCAGTGCCTTTGGTAGGTAGATCAAATTATATCAAACAAGGAGAATATTTTGGAAGGAGCTTGTGTTATTTGGGAGACATCAACAATGATGGCTTTAAAGATATAGCCATTGGTGGGTACAACTACGATTATAAGGGAAATGAAAATTTAAGTGGTGCTGTTTTTATAGGTTCTCTAAATAGTAGTGGAGATCTAGTTGCTATTCGAAAGTATGGTAATCGCAACTCAGGTTTTCCAGAGATACTTCCTGAAAAAACGGCTTTTGGAACATCTTGTGCTGTGTTGCCCGACAGTGATGGCGATGGTATAGATGAATTGTTCGTTGGAGCCCATTTAGCAGATTCAAGTAGAGGTAATTTATACCGTTTTAGATATGAGTTTTTGAATGAAACACCAATAGGAACGGTTGCTTGGCTCAACAAGGTTAGTGAGGTAAGTGGTTATAAAAAAGGAGCGACAAATATCAACCTAAATAATGGAGATAACTTTGGTTATTCTATATGTGAATTGGGGGATATTGATGGTGACGGTAATCCAGACTTTATCTCTGGTGTGCCATATAGAGATGTAGGGTTTACCAATGCTGGAGCCATTTCAGTTTTGTTTACAGATGATAATGGCCATATTAAGAAAAGCCAGTGGATTCATAATGGAAGCTTTCCATCCACGCAATTAGGCACATCAGATTATTTCGGGATTTCAGTAGATACCATAGGAGATTTTGATGGCAATGGGGTAGTAGACATTGCTGTAGGAGCCATAAACGACGACGATGGGTTTGGTAATGCCGGAGCAGTTTATTTAATATATCTGGATACAGCAGGAGGGACCATATCTGTAGATAGCACCAATAAAATCAGTGCCACTCAGGGAGGTTTTACAGGAACTCTTGGGGCAAACGATTGGTTCGGGGGAAGTGTAGCTAGTATTGGTGATTTGGATAACGATGGCGTGATGGATTTAGCTGTAGGTGCCTGGAGAGACGATGACGGTGGAACAGACAAAGGCGCAGTTTATATCTTATTTATGAATTCTGATGGAACGGTGAGTAGTCATCAAAAAATTAGTGACACCCAAGGAAGTTTTACGTCAACCCTTCCCGGTTATTCTCGGTTAGGATTGGATATCGACAACATTGGAGACATGGATGGAGATGGCAATGAAGACATTGTTGTGGGGTACAGAGGAGGTACGGCAAATCCTGGCGGAATTTTTATCCTTAATTTAAATAGTACAGGAACAGTCAAAACAGAAACTTTAATTGACCAAACTGACATTCCTGGGATTCAAACCAACAGTGCTTTTGGTGGAGGAGTGTCTTCTATTCCGGATATTAATGGTGACAGTATACCTGATTTAGCGATTGGTGCTCATGGAGATGATGCCGATGGTACAGGAGGTAACACTGGTGCTGTGTGGATCGTTTGTTTAGACTCGAGTAACGCGGTAGTCGATACCCAAAAAATCAACGCAATCAATGGGCGATTTAATGGTCCGATGAAGTTAAGTGACTTTATGGGCTTTGGTTTGTCTCACATAGGAGATGTCAATAAGGATGGTTTTCCGGACTTGGCAGTAGGTGCGTTTTACGATTCTGAGTCTGCATCTCTTGGTGGAGCTGTTTGGACTATGAGCATCTATGCCAAAACGCCAGATGCAGAGGTAATATCCTATTTGAGTTTATCCAATTCTACCAGAGGGGCGTTTTCTCCCATTGAGCAAGATGATGTGCTTAAGCTTGTCTACACGGAGAACTATGAGGTAGGCACAAGTCATAAACTATCCTACAATCTATACGATGAGGACAATGATCTGGTTGCTGGTGTAGATGACGCTGGGACTCAATTGGTAGCCAATAGTCCTCTAACCAACATAGAATACGGATACAATGCCATTGAACTGGATTTTTCAGCTATGAGTTTGCCAGCGGGATATTACACCCTGGAAGTGGTCGACTCCAAGCGTAATAAAAGTTACTTAAAGTTCAAAAAATAAAGAGGACGGACCTTAAAAATATACCAAACTTAAAATTAAGTGGGACATGATATTTGATGTTAAAAAAAGACGATTTAAACTAACGGCCAAGGCCTGCATTGTGAGCATTTTGCTCCAATTGAGTGTGCCCAGTGTGAGCTTTTCTCAAAGTTCGGGCTCTAGTCAAACAGAGACGTTTGGGGGCGGTGGTTCGGGTAATATGGTAGACCTGTTTACCGGAGATTTTTCCTATTCGATCCCCTTGATGGATGTGGATGGTTTTCCAATAGTTCTGCAATACAACGGAAATGTATCCATGAATCAGGAAGCTTCCTGGGTTGGTTTGGGATGGAGTTTAAATCCAGGGGCAATTA
Organism: Parvicellaceae bacterium; assembly: GCA_965230535.1. GTDB lineage: Bacteria > Bacteroidota > Bacteroidia > Flavobacteriales_D > JAUILH01 > JAUILH01. The sequence continues at coordinate 2,247,248 of OZ246009.1, forward strand.
ATCGGGAAATGAGAGGCTTACCAGATGATTTTGATGGGGATGTGGTGACCAGAACTTTAGGGACCAAAGAGGATAAAACCAAAGGGCTTTTGCCTGGTGCAAATAATGCTAAGAATTATGGTGCTGGAGTTCAGTATAGTGCACCATTTCCAAATACAAACTTATTTTCTGTTAGCGCAGGCAGTGAAGTGAAAGGGGGCTTTTTTAAGAACACTTACTATGGAGTTGGTAGTAATTACGAATTAATTCCAAGTGCAAGGATTTCGTTAGACATCTTAAATGAAGCGGTGCGTTTGGGTGCAGGAGGAAACTTAGGGTTTAGTTTCAACTCAAGATCTGGTATTGGTTGGAGCAAGGGAGGTAATATTTCAGCGGCATTTAATCAAAACCCTGGAAAGCTGAAAGCCTTTGGCTTGGATGTTTCCGCATCTGTAAATACTTCAAACTCAACAAGAGGAACCAAGCAAAAATTCATTTCTCAAAGCATGGGCTTGACTGGTTCAGTTTACAGTGGCTCATTTAGTGGTGGAAGGAGTGTTTCTTTTGGCACAAAATCATATACGCCAGTTATTAATTTTAGAACAACTGGAACAAGTTACTTTAATAGGATTGCGGGGGGGTATTATGGCAGTATAGGAGTTCCCGGGACTTTCTGGATTTATGGTTTAACAGAGCTTTACAACTCTAATTTTCAGACAAACGGTGAGGTTCAAAGCAACAAGGCTTATGGATACAACAATCTGGAAAAGGGGATTGAATCTAATGCTTCTTTACTTGATTTCAACAGAGAAAATCAAGGCAAGGTAAGTACAGAGATGAAGGTACTACCTGTTACCAATCTAACATATGATTTATTCTCAATGTCCGGAGCGGGAGCTTCAGGTCAATTCAGGTCACACAGGAATGATGTAGGAACAGTTGCCAACGCTACTAACGTTTCTTTAATGACTGGTACAAATTCGTCTCTGGAAGCTGGAGTAGGAGTCTCTTCTAATGTATTAATTCCTATTCCTGCATTTAAACTTGAAACTTCAGAAGGAAATCATAAAACCAGAAGTGAGTCAAACCCATGGGGGAATGTATCTCTCAATGCATCATCAGATAACTTAACCTACAAGGATGTGTATGGTGAAGACGCTGAAAACGAAACCTATTATTACAAGCAAACTGGAGAATTAATCCCATTTAATAGCAGTTTCTTTGATCAGTATGGAGGTGATGAAGCGGTTAAATTGAGTATTTATAACGATTATGGTTCATCAGAAATTGCCAGTTATAATAATGTGGGCAATGTTCAGGTGGCTTTTCCGGGAAATATAAGTGGGAATAGCTATTCTCTTCCAACCCAAAACTATCAAGCCGGCAAACAAAACCGGAATACTTTGATTTCAGAATTGTCTGCAAAAGAATCTTCAAACTGTGGATTTGAATCGGATATTGTCAGTTATAATCAAAATGCAGATTCTGAAATAGGCATACCAACGCTTGCGACAGGGGTTGATAAAGACAGAACAACTTCAGTCAAAAAAGACCACCACATCAGTGAGTTCCAGGTAACCAAACCAAGCGGAGAAAGATGTATTTATAACATTCCTGTATATACTGTAAAAGAAAAACAAGTCACTTTTAATGCCAGTGGTAATGCCGTTGATAACACTAACGGACTTGTGGGAATGTCTGCCTCTGATATTGGCACAAGCAATGATAATGGACGAGACAACTTGTACAATTCAACAGAGATTCCCGGTTATGCGAGTGCATTTTTAATGCGAGCCATGTTATCACATGACTATAATGACAGAACAGGAGATGGTTTATCGGAAGATGACTATGGGTCTTATATTAAGTTTAACTACACCCGTCAATTTAGTGAGAGCAGCCCTTTTAAATGGAAAACTCCATACAATGACAATACAAGTTCCACAACCAATTATCAGGCAAACCATCAGGATATAAATAAAACTTATTTGGATGATGAATTGGGACAATACGTATATGGAGAGAAGGAAATGTACTATGTCAATTCTATTGAGGGTAAAAACTATATCGCTTTGTTTTATACCTCAAATCGAGATGATTTGATCTCAATAGACGACGAAAAAGGGAAGTTCAGTACAGATGTTAATGATAGAGGGCAAAAACTGGATAAAATTGTTTTATATAACAAGGAGGACCTGCATACTAAAGGAGAAGACGCCGAGCCTATTCAGACAGTTCATTTTGAGTATGATTATTCCTTGTGCAAAGATTACTATGGCAATAAGTATGCAGGGAGCAATGACAATACAAGTGGTAAGCTAACCTTGAAAAAGGTTTATTTCACTTATTCATCGAGTAAAAAAGGAGAATTAACTCCATATGAATTCACCTATGGTGGGTCCAATCCTAATTTTAATCCAGGCAAAGTAGACCGTTGGGGTGTGTATCATGATGAAACGGTTTACAGTCTGACAGATTTAAACAATACTGATTTCCCATATTCTGAGCAAAATCAAAGTAACCGAGATGCTGCCTCTGCTGCATGGTCAATGACTAAGGTTGGTTTGCCTTCTGGTGGTTCGATTGAAGTAACCTACGAATCTGATGACTATGCCTATACGCAGAATCAGGTTGCCATGGAAATGTTTGCTATTCATTCCATGACAAATGCTGCCCATGATGATGAAAACGACCCTCAGGACAACGGAAATACTCTTAGGTCAGAAACACATAAAAAGAGAGCACATGATGTCATCTATGTAGACCTTAAGGATCCTTACACTTTAAGTGCAGCAAATTCGGCCAGTGAATTTTATGATGATTACTTAAAGGAAATTGTCAGTAAACAAGGGGGCAATATTTTTCACAAGACAAAATTTGAGACTAAGAATGGCAATGGAGACTATGAGTATGTTCAGGGCTTTGTGAAGTATAAAGCACACGGAGTCTGGGATTCTGATGGCAATGGGGATTTTGATCGTGGTTGGGTTCAGATTCAAACCGAGGATGTGAGTGATGAGTCTGGTAGTTATCAGGTCAACCCTATTATGAAGCAGGCATGGCAACACCTTAGATTAAATGTGCCTTATGCATTGTATCCACCTAATAACATTGGGGCCAATGGCTTGGATTGGTCGACTTTATTCAATGGACTTAACAGGGCGTTGAACAACAAAGAATTTGCTTTGAAATTCAAGGACGGACAATCCTTTTTAAGATTAAACACACCGGATAGAAAGAAACTTGGTGGAGGAAACAGGGTTAAAAAAATCGTTTCAAATGATGCTTGGTCAAGCATGACTTCAGATGCTGACTTTGAGTACGGACAAGAATATACCTATGTCGATGAAAATGGAGAAAGCAGCGGGGTAGCTTCTTATGAACCAACAATCGGAAATGAGATTAACCCATTAAGACAACCGGTAGAATATACTATTGAGAATGAGAAAATGCCAGATGATCAACTGTACCATATGGGGCCATTTGGCGAGAGCTTTTATGAAGCACCAGTTATTGGATATTCTAAAGTTAAGGTAGCCAATCTGAGCCGTACAGGTGTTACGAGA